>JBAGRR010000001.1:2185000-4585000 GCA_036924835.1 Nitrobacteraceae bacterium AZCC 1564 | reverse complement strand
CGTTCAATTCGTCATTGAAAATCAGTGATCAGTGTCGGGCTTCGCCTGCCCGGCCAATGATCGCACGGCGCAGCCGGCTCGAGACGAAATCGATTGCGGCGACCGCGGCGAGAATCATCAGGATCAGCGTTGAAACCTTCTGCCATTCCAGTACGCGGATCTGTTCGGCGAGCTGCAGGCCGATGCCGCCCGCGCCGACGATGCCGATGATGGTCGCGGAGCGCGTGTTCGACTCGATGAAATAGAGAACTTGGCCGGCGAGCACCGGCAGCACCTGCGGCAGCAGCCCGAAGCGAATCTCGTGCAGTTTGCTGCCGCCCGCCGCGCGGATACCCTCGACTTGCTTGCGGTCTGCGCCTTCGATCGCCTCCGAGAACAGTTTGCCGAACGCGCCGAAATCTGACGTCGCAATCGCCAGGACACCAGCGAACGGGCCGAGCCCAACCACGTTGATCCATACCAGCGCCCAGATCAGCGTATCGATGCCGCGGATCGAATCCAGAAACCGCCGCACCGGGAAACGCAGGAAGACGGATGGAATGATGTTCTTCGCTGCCAGCAGACTGACGGGAAGCGCGAGCAGCGCGGCAAGCAATGTACCGAGAAACGCAATCGACAGCGTCTCCCCCATGGCATGGAGATAAGTCGGGAATGATGTGCCCGGATCAGGCGGGATCATCAGCGTGACGAACCAGCCGAGCTGCTTGAAGCCGGTCACCAAACGGTGGATCGAAATCTCAAGATACCAGCAGCCGAAGAAAAACAGCGCTATGGCTGCTGCCGCGACGACAAGTGCCTTCACGCGGCCTGAATTCGATCCGTGAAACAGATCCGGATACTGCGCCGCCAGTTCCGCTGGACTACGATCCGCCGCGATCATGTGCGCGCTCCGGTGCCGAGCAGGCGGCCGCGCAGCCAGCCGGTGAGGATGTCGATAATGAACACGGTGACGATGATCATCGCCAGGATCGCGCTGACGTCCGAATAGAAGAACTTGCGCACCGCGACCACAAGCTCCTGCCCGATACCGCCTGCGCCGACGAAGCCCATGATCGAGGCCTCGCGCACATTGATCTCGAAGCGCAAAAGCGTGTAGCTCGCAAAACCCGGCATCACCTGTGGCAACACCGCGAAACGGATGCACGACAGCCAGTTCGCGCCCGTCGAGCGCAGGCCCTCCAGCGGCTTCATGTCGATGTTCTCGACGATCTCGTAGTACAGCTTGCCGAGCGCACCGATACAGTGGATCGCAATCGCCAGCACGCCGGCCATCGGTCCAAGGCCAAACGCGATCACAAAGATCAGCGCGAATACAATGCCCGGAACGGTGCGGCAGAATTCAAGAAAGCGGCGCGTGACGAAGCGCACTACCGGATGCGGGGAGGTATTGGTGGCGGCGAAGAAATTCAGACAGAGCGCACCGAGCGCGCCGATAACGGTGCCGACATAACTCAGCAGCAGTGTTTCCGCGAGCAGTTTGAACCAGCTCCTCCAGCCCCAGAACCACTCGGCTGGATCAGCCCAGACCCGCGCGCCGCTGTCGAGATGCAGGATGCGGTCGAAATAGCCGACGAAATTGCCGATCTTCTCGACCAGCGTTTCCGGCGCCACCTCGGCGCCAAGCCCCGCGACGATGAGAAGCGCCACGAAAACCACAAGCCCGATGAGAAAGCGGAAACGCTTGCGCGCAATCGACGCATTATACGCGGCTTCAAGCGCCGCGATCTGCTGGGGCGGATAGCTGGTGAGACTGACGGTCAAAGGTGAATAGCTCTATGCGCGCAAAGAAAAGGACTGGACTGTATAAACAGTCCAGTTCTGTGCTCCAATCAGGAGCCTTTCTTCTTGCGAAGGCTGTCGACGAACTTGATCAGCTCGATGGTGTCGTTCCAGTCTGTCGTCTTGGCCTGAGCGAAGCCCTGCTTCTGGCCATCCGACAGGCGATCGAACGCAGCCTTGTCCTTGGTCGGCGCATCGAAGAAGGCCTTCTCGATCGCAGCCTTCAGATCAGCCGGCATATCGGTGAGAACGGCGTAAGGTCCGTTCAGGATCGCAGCCGACTTGTGGATGCTGCGGAAGTCTTCCTTCTTCATTGGGGTGCCGTCGGCGTTCTTCAGCATGCCCTTGGTAAGCATCTGCTGCAGCGTCGAATCGTTGTCATTCGTCCACTGGTTCGCCGCAACGTCGACAGTGCCCTGGGCAAGCGCCAGCAGCGCGTTCTCGTGGCTGCCGGTGAACACCACCTTGCTGAAATACGATTCCGCATCGCCAATATGCATCTTGTTCAGCTCGAAGCGCGGCACGTTGTTGCCAGAGGTCGAGTTCGGGTCGACGAGGCCGAGGTTCTTACCCTTCAGATCGTCAATGCTCTTGTAGGGGCTCTTCGCCAGCACGAAGAACATCGAATAGTAGCCGGTGCTGCCATCGATGTTGCGGTCGTTGGCGAAAGCTTCGGTCTTCACACCCGTAAGACGGGCGCGCGAGAACGACGCCGAGCCGTAGCTTGCAATGTGGATGTTGCCGTTGCGCTGACCTTCGATCACCGCAGCGTAGTCGTTAGCGATGCGCAGATTCACCTTCACACCCAGCTCCTTGCTCAGGTACGCAATGAACGGCGCCCAGCGCTCGGTCACGCCCGAGGCGTTCTCGGCGGGAACGACGGCGAAGTTGAGTTCAGAATACTTGGCTTTCCAGTCCTGGGCCGAAGCTGCGGTCGCGGAAAATGCAAGCGCTGCCGCGCCGGCAAGAATAGTACGACGATTGAACATAAAGTCCCCCTGTTATGTCGGATAGTTTCAGCAGAAAGATCAGGCAGCCGCGGCATTTCCGAGCGCGGGCGCCAATTCTCCAGGCACGAAGTCCGGTGTCTCGTCCATCACTTCACCGGCCTCGAGGTCGTAAAGCTCGCGGGCAATCGAGTCCGTGAGCATCGCAGGCACGCCGTCGAACACAACGCGGCCTGCAGACATGCCGATCAGGCGGTCGCAGTAAGTCCGCGCCAGATCAAGCGAATGCAGGTTGCACATCACCGTGATGCCGAAATGCTTGTTGATACGCAGCAACGCGTCCATCACGATGCGGGTGTTGCGGGGGTCGAGCGAAGCGATCGGCTCGTCCGCCAGAATGATGTCCGGCTGCTGAACCAGTGCGCGCGCGATTGCAACGCGCTGCTGCTGTCCACCGGAAAGCTGGTCGGCGCGCTGCGCCGCCATCGGCATCATGTCGAATTGTTCGAGCGCGGAAATGGCAATCGCCTTGTCGTCCTGCGCCCACATCTGGCTCATCGAGCGCCATAGCGGCACGCCTGCAAGGCGCCCCATCAACACGTTGGTCAGCACATCAAGGCGGCCGACCAGATTGAACTGCTGGAAGATCATCGCCGAGCGCGCACGCCAGTGGCGAAGGTCGCGGCCCTTCAGCGCGGTCACGTCAACGTCTTCAAAGGTGATGCGTCCGCTGGTCGGCTGCTCCAAGCGATTGATCATACGCAACAAGGTGGACTTTCCGGCCCCCGAGCGGCCGATCACGCCCACAAAACGACCAGGCTCGATCGAGAAAGACGCATTATCAACGGCCGTCTTTGTACCAAACCGGCACGTCAATCCGTCCACTACAAGCATTCGTCGGCTCCGTCCTTAACAGAGCCCCACCGCTAACGCGCGTATTATACAGTTGTGTGACAGTGACGACTGTTCCAACACACATCTATGTGCAACGCAGAAGAGGTTTGCCGTCATCCAATCTTCATGACATTGTCACGAAACACACCGAAGACACTTCACTCACACTCATCCCGCCGCCTCAAACTTCGCTACGAGATTGCATCCCCTATGGCCGGCAAGAAACTTTCCGTCGAACCTTTCATCGACCCGACCGCGATCCTGCGCGACAGCAAAGCGGGTGCTTATTGCGAAATCGGCGCGCGAACAACACTGCTTGAAGTCACTCTCGGCGACTATTCTTACGTCGTGAACGATAGCCAGATCGCCTATGCCACCATCGGCAAGTTCTGCTCGATCGCGGCGATGACGCGAATCAATCCCGGCAACCATCCGATGCATCGCGCCACGCAGGCACACTTCACCTATCGCGCAAGCGCCTATTTTCCAGGCGAGACCGATGACGCGGAGTTCTTCGACTGGCGGCGCAGCCATCATGTGACGTTTGGTCACGACGTCTGGATCGGCCACGGCGCCATCGTACTGCCTGGCCGCAACATCGGCACCGGCGCGGTGGTCGCGGCAGGCGCGGTCGTCACCAAGGATGTGCCTGCCTATACCATCGTCGGCGGCAACCCAGCCAAACCGATTCGACGGCGGTTCTCGGAACAGATCGAAGAACAACTCATCACGCTGGCATGGTGGGACTGGACACATGACCAGCTTCGCAGCGCGCTGCCGGACTTCCGGACGCTGCCGGTGGAAGCCTTTATCGAAAAATACAACAACGCGGCTGCATAACGCGGGATCGGAAGAAAGATGACGGATATCTTGATCGAAGGCGGACAAACGCTGATCGGCAACGGGTTTGTGGATGATGCAACCATCCATGTAGCGGACGGCCTCATTTCGGAAACATCGTCACGCGCTGAACCTGCTCCACTCCGCATCGACAGCCGCGGTCTGATCGCGCTCCCAGGCATCGTGGACATGCATGGCGACGCATTCGAACGGCAGATGATGCCGCGTCCCGGTGTCGACTTCCCCATCGATGTCGCGCTGATGGACAGCGACCGGCAGGCCATCGCCAACGGCATGACCACCGTCTTTCATGCCGCCACCTGGTCCTGGGAGCCGGGCCTGCGCGGCACCGAGAACGCGCATCGTCTCGCCGACGCCATCGAGGACCTGCGTCCGCGCTTCGCAGCCGATACGCGTTTCCACCTGCGGCAGGAGACATTCAATCTCGATGCCGAGCCGATGATCGCCGAATGGCTAACGACAGGGCGCGTCAGCCTGCTCGCCTTCAATGACCACATGCATATGACGGCGGCATCGATGAGCAATCCGAAGAAACGCGCGCGTATGGTCGAGCGCTCCGGCCTCAGCGAAAGCGAATTCGATGCACTGGTTGATCGGGTGATGACGCGCGCCGACGACGTGCCTCAATCGATCGAGCGGCTGGCCGCTATTGCCAGGGACCACGATGTGCCGCTGCTCTCTCACGACGACGCATCGCCGGAGCAGCGCGCGGACTTCCGCTCCCTCGGCATCGACATCGCCGAATTCCCGATCAACGAGGAGACCGCACGCGCCGCAATTGATGGCGGCGACTTCACCGTTTTCGGCGCGCCGAACGTCGTGCGCGGCGGCAGCCACACAGGCTGGACCAGCGCGGCCGAAATGGTGAATAAGGGTCTCTGCTCCATCCTCGCTTCGGACTACTACTATCCGGCGCCGCTGCTCGCCGCATTCCGTCTGGCCGCCGATAGGATCGTGCCCTTGCCGCAAGCCTGGTCATTGGTCTCAGGTGCGCCGGCTGCAGCCACCGGTCTGCATGATCGTGGTGAGATTGCCCCCGGCAAGCGGGCCGACATTATCTTGGTCGATGCGCAAGAGGCGCTGCGGCCTCGCGTGGTTGCGGTGATTGCCGGCGGACACCTCGCCTACCTCACCGAGCCACAGCGGATGACAACAACGACAACTGCCGCTGTACGCAAGGTTGAACTGGCCTGAGGGCTTCGCTAGTTAAGACATCGCATGCCGCAATATCCCCGTTACGCCATCTACTTCGTCCCCTCCGCCGACAGCGTGCTTTATCGCTTCGGCGCGAGCCTGCTCGGCTACGATGCTTTCACCGGAAAGGCGCTGCCCTTTGTTGATGCCATCGAAACGCAGATCGATGACTGGAAACAGATTACGGTCGATCCGCGCAAGTACGGCTTTCATGCCACGCTGAAGGCACCGATCACGCTGGCACCCGGCAAGACGGAGAAAGAACTCGTCTCGGCGATAGAGGCGTTCGCGCAAACGCCCCACACCATTCCGGTGATCACACCGGTTGTTCGCGCCATCGGCAGTTTCATCGCCATCGTGCCGAACGCACTCTCATCTGACCTGCAAGCATTCGCGGCTGACTGCGTGACGACGTTCGATAATTTCCGCGCACCGCTGACACCTGAGGATCGCGCCCGGCGCAATATTTCTGCGTTGACGGAGAAGCAGATCGCGCATCTCGACCGCTGGGGCTACCCTTACGTGTTCGAGGAATTCCGCTTTCATATGACGTTGACCGGATCATTGCCGGCTGAGCGGCGCGAGGGTGTGCTGGACGTTTTGCAGACGCGTTTTGCGTGCCTTGATCTCAGCTCGATTGCGATCGAGCATCTCGCGCTGCTGCGCCAGAGCGATGTCGCGTCCCAGTTCACAGTGATCGGGCATTGGCCGCTCAAGTATCGCTGATTGTTCCACACTTGAACGCACGCGACAGTGTCCCTGTCCTATCGACCATACGAGGTAATTGTCTGGATCGCCCGTTCGGCGTAGCCTTTTGGCGAGCCGGCCGTACAATGCACGGAAAGAAAACTGGCCCTCGCCTGTAAGTTGCGCGTTCCGATCGGTGAGGCGCGAGATGATACGCGGCGAAGTTCATCACTTCCGAACGGGGAATGATGGGGAGCATCCGCATGATGCGTCGCCGCGGCGGCTAGCTGCGATCATCGCGGGCGACATTGTAGGCTACAGCCGCCTCATGCAGCGCGACGAGGATGGCACTTACGCCCGTGTCAAGCGGATCGAACGCGATCTCATCGAGCCGACCATCATGGAACATCACGGCCGATTGGTGAAAACCACCGGTGACGGTTTCATTGCGATCTTCGACAGTCCTGTCGAAGCGGTGCGTTGCGCTATCGTCATCCAGCAAAGCATGGTGGGACGTAACACATCGCATCCGCGCGAAAGCGCGATCGTCTACCGGATCGGCGTCAATCTCGGCGACGTGATCGTCGAGAATGATGACGTCTATGGCGACGGCGTCAACGTCGCGTCTCGCCTCGAAGGGATTGCCAACCCCGGACAGATCTTTATCTCCGGTGGCATCTACGAGCAGGTTAAACACAAACTCGTCTGCGGCTATCAGTCACTCGGCGACAAGCAGGTGAAGAACATCACCGATCCCGTGCATGTCTATCGTGTTCTGCCCGATCCATCGGCGCTGATCGAAAGCCGGATACGACCGCTCGTCGCAATGCTCGTTGCCACCACGGTTATACTGCTGTCCGTGGCAGGCGGCGCGTTCTGGTATTTCGTGGTCAAACCGCGCGATCAAATGATCGCAAGCCGTGCGCCAGCTCCAGCTCAGGCACCGGTGCCGGTGCCACCCCCGGCTCCCGCGGACACAGCCAAAGCACCTCCGGCGTTGCCACCTTCAGATACGGCAAGGCCCCCCGCCATCAAAGTCACGCCGCCGTTGGCACCTGCACTTCCACCTCAAGCTGCTCCGAAAGCGCCGCCTGCGATAGCGACTGCGCCAGCGGCGATTACACCACCGCCGGCTCCCGCAAAGATAAAAGAGCCTGACATGGTGCCGCTGTCAGGCGGCAGCTTCTCGATGGGCAGCAATGGTGATCTGTCAGAGCGCCCAATCCATCGCGTGTCCGTGAAGCCGTTTTCAATGAGCAAAACGCCGATCACCGTCCGCGAATGGAACAACTGCGCCGAAGCCAAGGCATGCTCGTTCACGGCCACAGGCCGCGACGATGCACCGATCACGGATGTGAGCTGGAACGACGCCAAGCAGTTCGTTTCCTGGCTCTCGCAGGAGACGCAAAAGCCCTACCGGCTGCCGAGTGAAGCCGAATGGGAATATGCCGCGCGCGGCGGCACGCAGACCACCTACTGGTGGGGGGATCAATTTCAGAACGGTATAGTCAATTGCAAAAACTGCCTGGACACGGCTGTCGGCGAACAACCCTTGAAGGTCGGAAGTCTCAAGCCAAATCCGTTTGGCCTTCACGACATGGGCGGCGGTGTCGATCAGTGGGTCGAGGATTGCTGGCATAAAAACTATCAAGGCGCCCCATCTGATGGTTCGGCCTGGATCTCCGACGGCGACTGTACCTCACGCGTGATTAGATCAGGCTCGTGGCGCAACGACGCCAGTTCAGCCCGCCCCGCAAGCCGCGACCGTTACGACGCCGTGGTGCGCTATCCGACCCATGGCTTCCGGATCGCCCTGTCTCGTGAGGACAAGCCGTAAAGGAAATGACGCCGATGGGCATCATCCGGACCCTTATGCTCTCGACGATGCTGACATTGCTGACATTCGCAGCTTACGCACAGGGAACACCGGCAGGGAAGGATGCCTATCTCTATTTCGTCTGGCCGCAGGACGGTGCAGTCATCAAAGGCGCATTCTGGTGCCGCTTCGGCCTACGCAACATGGGCGTTACCCACGCGGGCGACAATTTTGCCAATGCCGGTCACCATCACCTGCTGGTCAACGTGAACGAGCCGCTCAATCCGAACGAGCCGATCCCGCAGGACAAGTCCCATCTGCATTTCGGTGCCGGCCAGACAGAGGCGCGCATCGAACTGCCGCCCGGGAAGTACACGCTGCAACTGGTCCTCGGCGACGCCAAGCACTACCCCTTCGTTCCGCCGGTCGTATCCAGAAAAATTAGCGTCACGATCCGATAAGTCAGGTTACCGCACGCGCCTTTACAGCTTATATGTTTCATAACGCGAGAGCTTCATCTCGCAACTGCCTCTTTGCCGCTTGAGGAAACGCAATTGGGGGCTGATACCATGATCGCATCCGATACGTTCTGGGATTTTGAACATGCGGGCTGGAACCGGGATGCCCTTGCCACTTCCTATCACCAGCATCTCGGAGAGGTGACAGCCGGCTGCATCCCTGGCCTTCTCCAAGCCGTGAAGCTGAAGGCCGGCGACAAGATTCTCGATGTCGCATGTGGTGCAGGTTACGTAGCGGCTGCCGCGCATAAAATGAGCGCCGAGGCGATCGGACTGGACTTCTCCGCGGCTCAGGTCCGCCTGGCCAGGCAGACCTATCCGCACATCAGATT
Organism: Nitrobacteraceae bacterium AZCC 1564; assembly: GCA_036924835.1. Lineage (NCBI taxonomy): Bacteria > Pseudomonadati > Pseudomonadota > Alphaproteobacteria > Hyphomicrobiales > Nitrobacteraceae > Nitrobacteraceae bacterium AZCC 1564. The sequence continues at coordinate 4,575,972 of JBAGRR010000001.1, read as the reverse complement.
CATCGAAGGCGATGCCGAGGCCCTTCCCTTCGCCGAGAGGCAGTTCGATGCGGTCGTCAATTCGTTCGGCATGCCTCATGTCCCTCACCCACACCGAGCCGCAGCGGAGTCGTTCCGCGTGCTCAAGCCGGATGGATGGTTCGCTTATGCTTCGTGGTGCGAAGCGAGCAAATGCATCGGTATCTCGATGGTTTACGATGCTATCCGTGAACACGGCTCGCTCGACGTCGGGCTGCCGCCGGGGCCCAATTTCTTCAGCTATGGCGACTTGAAGATGGCCTCGGACATGCTGAGCCACGCGGGGTTCAAGGATATTTCCGGAACGGAAATTCCGCTGGTCTGGCGCGTCCCCTCTCCCGAAGCTTTCGTCGAGGCGATCTCCTCCGGCACGGTACGCGCCGCAGCCGTTCTCAACCGGCAGAACCCGGCGAACCTCGAGAACATCAAGCACTATTTGCGCAAGATGATCTTAAGCTTTGAACACGACGGCGGCTTCGCCGTTCCGATGCCTGCACTGATCGTCTCTGCCCACAAGCCTGTGCATCACTAACGAAAAGCCCGCCGAAATCGGCGGGCTTCTCACATCGGAATAGCATCCCGATTACTTCTTCACGATGATGACCTGAAGGTACTCGCTCGGCACCACGATGGTGCCGTCGTCGGCAGTGTTCAAACGCCCGATCAGTGCGATGAGATCCTCATTCAAACTACGCTGCTTGGTCTCGTCGAGCGCGGCAAAAGCCTTGAGGGTCGGACCGTAATAGGTCTTGAACACATCAAGGAAATGCTCGGGCGAGCAATAGCGAAACGCAAAGTGGCGCGGCTGGGCGTGGATCGAGGCTGCGCCATTGCCGAACAATTCGCCAAGCCGATCGCGCGTTCCCCACAGCGCCGGCGATTTGACACCCGCCGGCGGCGGCAAATATTGGCCGAGCGTCTTGAACACCTGCCCGATGAAGCCTTGTGGCGTCCAATTCGCCAGCCCGATCTTGCCCTTTGGTTTGCACACGCGCAGCATCTCTGAAGCGGCTTTGTCCTGATCAGGCGTGAACATCACGCCGAAGGTAGACACCACCACATCGAAACTTGCATCCGAGAACGGCAGAGCTTCAGCGTCTGCTTCCTGAAACGTCATGGTCAAGCCCTCTGCGGAAGCACGCGCCTTGCCGCGATCGAGCAGTGCAGGCACGTAATCCGTCGACGTGACCTCGCACCAGCGCCGCGCAGCCGCAAGCGACACATTTCCGTTACCGGCCGCAACATCAAGCACGCGCTTTCCCGCGCGCAAATCCATTGCTTCACACAGATCTTCGCCAACGATCTGAAGGGTTGTACCAACCACTGCATAATCGCCCGACGACCAGGCACCATGCTGGCGCGTCTTAACAGCGGCGAGATCCGGTCCGGGTGGAACTTCAGTCATGGTCATTGTCATGGCACTCGCTCCCTAAGAGTTGTTAAGAGTTGTAAAGCCTGCTCACGAGGCGTGTGGCACCCTGACGCGGAGCATTTTGTGCCGCTATGCAGCTTCCGCAGGATGGTGCAGAATCCGCATCGAATTTTATTGAGAGTTTCGTCGGACCAGAGCGCCGGTTGCGCCGATCCTTATTTCGGATTGGAGGCGTGCCATGAGTGTGAAGCCAGACACGTTCGCCGGCCCCGATGATGCAACGCTGCATGTGAGGCAGGCGTTGCCGGCGAGCGTTGCGCATGCACTGCACTGGCTTAGCGGACGCCTCGACGAACCGATCCAGCTCGAGACACTCGCCGCGGTGGCCGGTGTGCGGCCACGCACGCTGGAAGCGCATTTCAAGCTTTACCTTGGGACCACGCCGTTTGGTTGGGTGCGGCGCATGCGGCTCGCGCGAGCGCGTCAGCAACTGTTATCCGCCAATGCCGACGCGAACGTGACTGACATCGCCACAGCGAACGGCTTCAATCAGCTCGGCCGCTTTTCCGCGCAATACCGTGAGCAGTTCGGCGAATTGCCATCGGACACACTCAAATCCATTCGCAGCCAGATCGCGGACGATGATGATCGTATCGACGAAGCGATGCGGCTGAGTTGGCGGGCACTGGGCTCGGCCTTCATGGTCGGGCCGCAATCCTGCAGCGCGGCGCTGGAGGACGCCGATCGGGCACAGGAGCTCGCGCCCCATTACGCCTTGCCAAAGGCGATTGCCGCCTGGTGCTGGGGCCAGCGCGCGGCGCACAACTTCAACGGGACCTCGCAATTCGATCGCGCGCAGTCGCGGCAACTCGCAGACCAAGCAGGGCAGCTCGCCCCACACGATGCGCTCGTGCTGAGCCTGTGCAGTGGCGCGCTGACGCTCAACCGCAAACTTCGCGCGGCCGATCAACTGATCGAACGCTCGCTGGCGCTCGAGCCATGGTCGCCATGGGCGTGGCTGCGGCGCGGCTGGTTGTCAGGTTATCTCGGCGATGACAATGCCGCGCTGCGCGAGCTTCAGATCACATTGCGCCTGATGCCATTCGAGCCGGTGCGCCACCTGGTGTTCATCGGCATCGGCTGCGCTCATTTCAACGCCGGACGCTATGACCGTGCCATCAAATGGATTCAGGATGGTATGGCGGCGGGCCCGGAATCCTTCTGGGCCGAACGCGTGCTCGTGGCAGCCGCCGTCCATGCGGGCGCGCGAGATGAAGCGCGGCGTTGCGCTCTCAAGCTTCTGCGCAAGGAGAAGAATCTCACTGTGACGACTGCGCGCGATGCGTGGCCGTTCACGCCCGCCTTCATGGAGCGCCTGGGTGATGGTCTGATGACAGCCGGCGTGCCGCGAACGTGAGCTTCAATCCGAGACGAAGATCGTTCAGTAGGTGATCGTCGAGCGCACGCCGAACACTGCGGCATCCTTGATGCGATGGGTCTGGGTAGGATCGTTAGGATCGACGATGCCGCCGCCGGGATGAAAGACATATTGAAACACCGGCTGCACCGTCCAGTTGCTCTGGATCTCGGCCACATAAGTCATTTCAAAGACCGCTTCATAATCGCGCACTGGACCCGCGATGCCGGTGAACATATTCGTATCGCGGTCGGCCTGCCGCGCCGCGTCTGAAATTTTCGCGTAAGTCATTGCAACACCGAATTTGTCGTTGGGCCGCGAGTCATTGAAGCCGGTGAACTGAAAACCGCCATCGAGATAGAAGCTGATCAGGTTGCGATCAGAGGGACTGACCGACGTGCGCACGAAGAAGGCGGATCCTTTGTCTGGATTGGATGCGGCTCGGGCAAACGTTTGCTCATAGACACCGAAGATACCCTGGTTGCCGTGCAGCTTCTGCGGCTCGCCAGAACCGGCAGGATCGGCGAGCGCAAAACCGCCGACGGCGTATCGCATGTCGTTGAATTCACCAAGATGCTTCCATGCACCGCCCGTGATCGTCCCAGGCAACTGGCTCTCACCAAGAGCGAACTTGTACTTGAGTTGCCCGATCATCCACGCCGGGTCGTTGACGCGAAACAGGATGCCGTGCGGATTGGCGAGTTGAGGGTCCAGCGGACTGTCCGGCGGCGCAGCATCGCCATCGAAGATGGCAGCATAAGCTGTGATGCTGTCCGACAATTGCGCCTTCAGGCGGACGCCAGGCACAGCCAATGGCGGCGACGGGCCACCAGCCAAAAGATTGATGCCGGAGATGCCTGGCCAGCCCAACGCCGAATTGGTGAAGATGTCGTCGTACTTGCTGTCGATAAACTCGATATCCGACGCCTGCTGCCCAACCTTCACCAGCAATTTGCCGTCAAACAGCGACTGCTCGATCCACAATTCGTAGAGACGTGTTGCGGGCAGCGCCTCGACGCCGCTGACCAGCATCAGGTTACCGACGTAATCGCGCGACAACCCCTGCCCGTGAATCTGGTACATGTTGGTGTGGAACGTCGCACCGCTCCAGCCGATAACCTTCTCAAGATCGACATCCATGCCGACATCGAGGCGTCCGGTGTAGATCGAGCCCCGGCGGACACCGCCCGTCGGATTGCCGAACACTTCCGCAATATAAGTTGCGTTGAACTGGATGCCCCAGTCTGCCAGGATTTCACGCGGGTTCTTGGTCTTTGTCGCGTCCGCTCTCCCATTCGCATCCGTCAACAGAAGGCCGGCGGCATATCCCCCCTGTTGCGATGTGCTGAGCGCGGGAAAGATGACGGCGGCCGTTCGCAGCAGTTTGAGCAATCGGCTTTGCACAACAGCCCCGGATTAACTCATGATCCCGAGGCGCTTCATGATGTAGTAGGCGGCAGTGGATGAAGCGATGATCAGGACTCCGGCCCAGAGGAATCCAGAATCCACGTCGGTCAGCGGCAGGCCTTTGGTGTTCATGCCGAAGATGCCGGTGATCAAGGTCGGCGGCAGCAACAGCGCGGTCAGAACCGATAACAGACGCAAGCTCTTGTTGCTCTGCTCCTCGATCTTGAGCTGCAGCTCTTCCTGAAGCAGGCGGCTGCGCTCGCGCATCTCCACAATGGCATGATCCAGCGCATCGAGCCGCTGGGCGAGCTTTCCCGCACGCAGCCGCAGGGCCGGCTTCAGCACGTCGTCGCCCTGCTGTTCGAGACGATGAAAGGTGAAACGCAAACCGGACAATTGCCGGTGCAATCGCACGCAGGTGCGCCGCAAGCGGCCGAGATCTTTGCGCAGATCGACGACGTCATCGGACAGTACGCGCTCCTCGATACTGTCAAGCTCCCGCTCGACCCGATCGGCGACGCGTTCCATGGTCTCGGCGACATACTCGACAATCGTTTCGAACAGCTCCGCCGCGCTTGTGATGCGATGTCCGCTCTCCAGCACGCGGCGCGTGGCGTCGACAGCGCACAATGCCTGATGACGTCCGCTGACCAAAAGCCGCTCGGTCATGACAAAGCGCAGATAGCCGGTTTCTTCCGTGACGCGGTCGATGGCGCGCAAGAGATCCGAGATGACGCCATAAACAGTGTCATCCGCTGTGTGCATCTGCTGGAAATTGTCCTTCGACAGGAACAGGACTTTGGCCGGTCCCGGCAGATCAAGGGGCGATGCGGCAACCCACTGTTCGGCGCGAATGTCAGCCAGATTGAAATGCAGCCACAGCAATCCATCGCCGCGAATATCGACGGGCTGCTCCACATCGAGCGGTTCGGAGCGGCCGTCGGCATGGATGCGAAATGCCCAGACAAGACCCGGAATGGCGGCGGAAGAAGCCGAATGCCTGGCCGGCACGTTCGATGCACTCAATGCGTCCGCTTGCACAGCCTACCCCAGACAAACCAAACTCATGACACGTCGGGTGCTAGTGTCCCGAATCCAAAGTTCGCCTCACCGTGCAGCGCGCTTCGTAGCGAACTTTGGATTCGAGCGGACACTAGTAAATTTGCGACTCTAGTGTGGTTTAGGTTCAGAAGTTCGCTGGAAGGACTCGCGGAAAAAATCGAGCGAACTTCTGAACCACCACACTAGGTGCCACTCCACCGGGACACCGGCCGATATGACGACACGTCTGTTACAGCCAGATGTCAGTCCGCGTTACTCAGCAGCTACGGCGAGATCTGCCGCCTCCTTGTTGTAGTCGTGCACCACGCGGCCATAGGGCAGCGTCAGGTCGGCCACGAAATGATGCGCACCAACCACACGGCGAACTGGGAAATCGGCCACCGGCGCGTTCACATGGGGGATCAGATGCAGACGACCCGGCCCGAACCAGGAGCCCTTTACGATGATGTCCGTGAGGTTGATCGCAACGAGCTGACAAACCTCAGCACGTCCATCGACGCCGGGGATCAGCTTGAGATTGATCTGCGTCTTCGACAACGTCTTGAGGGTGGCTTCGCCGTTTCCAGCCATCGCACCGTGCTTGTAAGCCATAGTGCCCACGGCCACCCGCTGCCCGGCATATTCCAGCGTGCCGGTGAGCGTGTCCTTGACGATATCCAGTTTTGGATGGGCGTACTTCTTCGGGAAGCCCCAGATCTCACGGCCTGCCGCAATCGGCGGATCATCATCAAGATACATCTGCGAAACGAAATTGACTTCTTCCCCGTGCAGACGAGCGGGAATGACGAGCCCCGACTCCGTGTAGCAACCGAAGCCGGAGGAATCCGGCATCTTGATCCATTCATAGTGCACGATCGGCTCATCGATCGGCTCCAGCGGCTCAGGCAAGCCGGCGCGGATGAGATCGGCATCGGTCTCATAGGTGATGACCAGGAATTCGCGATCGATGAAACGATACGGCCCTGCGGGATAGCTGGGACCGGCGGCCGGCATCGAGGGAACTCTAAGAACGTCTTCCTTGCGCATCGGGCTTTTCCTTTTCAGTGAGCAGTCCAGCCGCCGTCGACAGGCAGCGTGATGCCGGTGATGGATTTCGCGTTGTCAGTGCAGAGGAACGTCACCACCGCGGCCAGTTCTTCCACGGTGACGAAACGCTTGGTCGGCTGAGCTGCGAGCAGCACATCGGAAATCACCTGCTGCTCGGTAATGCCGCGTGCCTTGGCCTGCTCCGGAATTTGCTTCTCGACCAGCGGCGTCATGACATAGCCGGGGCACACCGCATTGACGGTGATGCCATGTTCGGCAACTTCGAGCGCCGCGGTTTTGGTGAGACCGGCGATGCCGTGCTTGGCGGAGACATAGGCGGACTTGAACGGGGAAGCCACCAGCGCATGAGCCGAAGCGATATTCACAACGCGGCCCCAGGACTTCTTCTTCATCGCAGGCAGCGCCAGCCGTGTGGTGTGGAAAGCGCTGGACAGATTGATTGCGAGGATCGCATCCCACTTCTCAATCGGGAATTCCTCGATCGGCGCGACATACTGAATGCCTGCGTTATTGACCATGATGTCGACGGAGCCGAATTCATTCTCCGCCTGTGCGACCATGTCGGCGATGTCCTGCGGCTTGGTCATGTCGGCCGGGCTGTAGAGCACCTTGATACTGTGCTCGCCTGCAAGGTCTGCGCGGATAGCTTCGATCTCCGTCGCATCACCGAAGCCGTTCAGCATGATATTGGCGCCGCTGGCGGCAAGACCGCGCGCAATGCCAAAGCCGATGCCGCTGGTTGAACCTGTAACGATGGCGGATTTTCCGGACAACATGCTGATCGACCACTCTGGGCTGCCGAGACCGGGAGCTGTCTCCGCAACCGGCAGCGCGGTTAAGGAGCGGTAACTTTTGATGCACGACAGCTAGCGGGCCTCTTTGACAGCGATGTGAGATAATTCCTTCACGCCGATGACAGGCGCCCTCATTGCTATATTCATCGCGATAAAAATGGATCGCCGCGTGCTTCGTGCAGGCCGCTTGTCACGACAGCGTCATTGCCCGTCTGGAATCTAGTACCGCCGATTTGAAGTCCCTGCATCACTCTCGGCAATCGCGCGACAGGGACTTCAAATCGAAAGCGGTACTAGAATTATAGTTTTGCTAGTACCCTTTGCTTTCCGAAGTTCGCAAAGCGCGTGCTGCGACGTGTTACGAACTTCGGAAAGCGGGCACTAGCGCTCAACGAAAACCGGAAGACCGAAGATCAGTGGGGGCACAAGCCATGGACGCGCGTACGCCTGATACCGATGCCTTCACAACCCGCGGCTGGCGGCCGGACCGCTGCGACCGCGTCGCCCTTGTTTTACAGGGCGGCGGTGCGCTCGGCGCCTATCAAGCCGGCGTCTATCAGGCGCTGCACGAAGACGGTATGGAGCCGGACTGGGTGTGCGGTGTCTCGATCGGCGCGATCAATTCCGCAATCATCGCAGGCAACCCGCCGGAGCGGCGCCTCGAACGGCTGCGTACGTTCTGGAATCGCATCACCAGCCGCAAGGTGTGGCACTACACGCCGGATGGAGACGTCTATCGCAAGGCGCGCAATTTCACGAGTTCGTTCCTCACCACGACGCTGGGCCAGCCCGGCTTCTTCAAGCCGCACGACGTCAGCCCGTGGCTCAGCCCGGCAGGCGCGAAGACTGCGACCAGCTATTACGACACCGCGCCGTTGCGCGAGACGCTGCTCGAGCTGGTCGATTTCGACCTGATCAATTCGCGTAAGATGCACTTCGCCGTTGGCGCGGTGAATGTGCTGACGGGAAACTTCCTCTACTTCGACAACAAGAAAGAAATCATCGAGCCGGAACACGTGATGGCGAGCGGCGCGCTGCCGCCCGCCCTGCCCATGGTTAAGATCGGCACCGATCATTTCTGGGATGGCGGCATCGTGTCCAACACGCCGCTGCAGCACCTGCTTGACCAGGAAGACAGAATGAATTCGCTGGTGTTTCAGGTGGACCTGTTCAATGCGCGCGGCGTGCTGCCGCGTGACATCCAGGAAGTGATGGCCCGGCACAAGGACATCATGTATTCCTCGCGCACGCGCTACAACACCGACGTTTACCGGCGCATGAACAACCTGAAGGCTGACTTCTACAAGGCGCTTCTAAAGATTCCGGAGCATGAGCTCTCGGACCATGAGCGCATGCTGCGCGACAAGTTCGCCGATCTGCCCGAGATCACCATCCTACAAATGATCTATCAGCAGAAATCCTACGAAGGCGATTCAAAGGATTATGAGTTCTCCGCAACCTCGATGCGAGAGCACTGGGCCAGCGGCCTTGAAGATACCCGGCGCACGCTAAAGCGCCGCGACTGGCTTGCGATGCCCGAACACGGCATGGGCATTGTGGTTCACGACGTGCATCGCGAGCGGGATTACTAGGGTCCCGATTCCGAAGTTCGCACAGGCTTGCGGCTCACTCGGATGCGAACTTCGGAATCAAAAGGGACACTAGCAAGCTTATGATTTGAGTGCCGCTTTTGGATTTGAAGTTCTTCATCGAGCTTGCGGCCTCCCTCGGAAGAACTTCAAATCCGCGGCACTAGATCACTCCTCAACCGAACGGCTTGACTGTCTCAGACATTCAACGGGGAAAGCACATCCTTAAACTGCTCGCTTGGTATCTGCAGCAGGCCTGCAGACGGATGCGTCAATTCCATGATGAGGAACAGGCTGCTTGAAACTGACAGTGCGAAGACCAGCAGCGCCCCAAACCCAAGCGTACTATGCTCTGCGAACAGGCTGAAGCTCGCAAAGATGACCGTCACCCAATCATCAGGACGACAAGAACGGTACGGGAATTGAACTGTCGAGACGCGTGAAGATGGCGAGCCGGACACGCGCGATCTCAAAACTCGTATCGATGATCCGTGATGACTTCTGGAGTCGAGCTGCCCATTCGGTACAAAAAAGCGAAGCAGTCTCCCGAAACGCAATTCCAACACTCATTGCCGCAAACGAAATCAGGAAAACCTGAGCCGAGGTCATTCAGGCCTCATACAATCACTGTAGCGTGACGGTCCGCGACTGCTTTCGCGCGAAATGTCCACTTGCAGGTTCCGGTGCGCAGTTCTCGCGGAAGTTGCTTCGCCTGAAAAATGTCAGCATGCCGGCGGATCCGAAACGACTCAACAATCAAAAATCGGTTCGCCTAAACGTGTTCCCAGCACGGCGGACCTTCCTATGTCCCGAAATCCACAGGGAAAAATCAGGCAGTTGCAGGGACTCAGCGACGGAAATACGATGCGTCACATGAAGGTTCCACCAGTGATTCAACCAGGTACGACAGCATCGCTGACCGTTCTCTTCGGCCTGTGCATCGCGTTCGCCTCGACGCAATCACGCGCTGAATGGTGGAAGATTTACGCGCCAAAGGATTACGAGGACTGTGCCACCAGCGCGGAGCAGCCCGGCCTCAGCAAGCAAGACAAGGCGAAGATTCTTTCGGAGTGCGACGCCAAGTTCGCCGGTCGTCGCAAGCCGGGAGGCGGCTACACGTATTACGACTTCATGCAGAACCGCCACTTCGACATCGCTGGCCCCAATCCGACGCCGGAAGAGTTGAAGAGGATGGACCAGGAATATCTTGGCTATCTGGGAGACCACCGGCAGGAAGCGATCGTTGCTGCGATCGGCGAACAGCGACGGGCGCCGGAAGTGATTGAGTTACCGAGGGCAATCCTCGCGCCGCCGAAGGGTGTTGCGTCGGTCGCTGTCTCGCCGACACCCAAACCTCGTCCTGCGGCTGCTCCTCCCCGCAAGCACAAGGAAGCTGAGTGCAAGGGTGATGCCCTGTCATGCGGATGGGCCAAACTCACCACCACGGTGCATGACCTCTTCCAGCCACCGCAGCATAAGCCGACGCCTAAGAAGCGCGTCCAGCAAGCCCAGCGATAACGACCCGCGCGTTATCAGGCCCTCGCTTGCGGCTAATGGCTTTCCGATTTCAGGAAATTTCGCCCAACGATACGCATGACGTCTGATGCGTCATGTCATGAGCGTTGCTGCGCGACGTCATGGATACCGTCATCGCAGGCAACGACGGACGCGCATACCGAAGACTGTTCAGAGGCAACCGATGTCAAAGCAAATGCCCGCGCTACTGACGCGGGCATTCAGTGGGTTTACCGACAGCAACAGGAAGCGCAGCGAGCGCGCCCGCTGTCCGATTAGAACAAGTGCGAAAACAGGAAGTACAGAGCCGCCGAAAGCGTAATCGCCGCCGGAAGCGTCAGCACCCAGGCCATGACCATGTTACGGATGGTCGACATCTGCAGGCCCGAGCCGTTGGCAGCCATTGTGCCTGCGACGCCGGACGATAGCACATGCGTGGTGGAAACCGGCAAACCGAACATGTCGGCAGCACCGATCGTTGCTGCAGCAATAAGTTCAGCCGACGCTCCCTGCGCATAGGTCAGATGGGTCTTGCCGATCTTCTCGCCGACCGTCACGACAATGCGCTTCCAGCCGATCATGGTGCCGAGACCAAGCGCCAGAGCAACCGCGATCTTCACCCAGGTCGGGATGAACTTCGTGGCGGCATCGAGCGAGCCCTTATACGCATTCAGGGTCGCGACCTCTTCCTTGCTGAGTTCGCTTTCCTTGTCCTTCATGAGGAAACGCAGCGCTTCAGACATCAGGTACATGTCGTTGCGGGTGTTGCCGACGGCTTCGGCAGGCACCCTGTTGAGCGAGCCGTACTTCTGCACCTGCTCGCCAACATCCTTCACCAGCACGGCGAGCGACGGATACGTACCCTCGCTGATCTTGTGCTGAGACACGTACTGCGTCACGGCCGGACGCGGATCGCCGATGATGCTGTGACCGGCCCCCTTAGCGGAAATCACCTTCGATGCGGCTTCCGAATTCTGCTGGAACTGCTGGACCTGAGCAGCAGGAAGCGTGCGGTTCAACGCATAGGCCGTCGGCACGGTGCCGATTAGGATCAGCATGATGAGGCCCATGCCCTTCTGACCGTCGTTCGAACCATGCGCGAAGCTGACGCCGGTGCAGGTCAGGATCAGCAGACCGCGGATCCACAGCGGAGGTGCCTTGTGGCCGTCCGGCGCCGCATAGAGCGATGGATTGCGCACGACGAACCGCAGCACGATCAGCAGAACAGCGGCGCAGATGAAGCCGACCAGCGGCGACAGCAGCAGTGCGTAGCCGATTTCAGTGGCCTTGCTCCAGTCCACGCCGGAGGTGCCGTCACGGCCGCGCATGATGGCGTTGGCAACACCGACGCCGATGATCGAGCCGATCAGCGTGTGCGAGCTGGAGGCCGGCAGGCCGAAGTACCAGGTGCCGAGATTCCAAACGATGGCCGCGATCAACAGCGCGAATACCATCGCAAAGCCCGCGCTGCTGCCGACCTGCAGGATCAATTCGACTGGCAGGAGCGAGACGATGCCGAATGCCACGGCGCCGGTCGAAACCAGAACGCCGAGGAAGTTGAAGAAGCCGGACCACATCACGGCAACTTCCGCCGGAAGCGAGTGGGTGTAGATCACCGTCGCAACGGCATTCGCGGTGTCGTGGAAACCGTTGACGAATTCAAAGCCGAGGGCGATCAGCAGCGCAACGAAGAGCAGGATATAAGGAAGAAATGTAGTGGTCTTCACGCCGGTGGCTTCAACATCTTCGTAGATGCTGTAGGCGACGAAGAGCAATCCGACCGCGAGGATGCCGAAGAAGATCAGCATCGTCAGAGGATTGAAGCCTTTATCGAGGTTGGGCCTGGAGGCGGGTTCAATAATTCCGCCGTCTACCGGTTGATTGATCGCAATATCACTCATTAACGCCCCCTTTAATAAATGAGAGGCGTCTTTAATGACTGTTTACCTTGAAGGCTGAATGACACCATCGCTGCGGTTGCATGGCGCCGCCGAAGCGAAGTGTGAGAGTCTCATCACACAAACACGTTCGCTGCACGAGCGGTTGGCCAAGAACATCTCGTGATCCGACATGTGCAGGCCGCGCGTCTCTATCAGGAAGCCTATCTTTAGATCTTCGCCCGACCGCGCCGAACCTTGGGATATTGCTCGGCTTCAGGCGCGGGTTCCGTACCTGCCTTAACATGTGCCTTAACAGCAACGAGCGTCTCCAGCCCTGATTCAATGGCACTTTCAGGAACATCGCGCAGGACGTCGGTGGCGATCGCGTCGCGCAGGCTGTCGAGATCGTCGACCAATTGGCGGCCCTTCGGGGTCAGGAACAGGCGGTTGGCGCGCCGGTCATTCGGATCGGGCTTGCGCTCCAGGAGTTGGGATTCCACGAGGCGGTCCAGCAGCCGGACCAGCGAAATCGGCTGAAGCTCAAGCACATCTGCGAGATCGACCTGGGATAACCCCTCCTGCTGCCGCAATCGAAAGAGTACAATCCACTGGGCACGGGTGGTCCCGCGCCCTTTGGCGCGGTGATCAATGTAGTTGCGCAAGAGTCTTGAACTTTCAATGAGTTGCACAACAAATCGCCGCTTGAGATCCAGGCTCATGATCAGGCTGTCCCGAGACCTTTCCAACAATTAATGGTGAGCGTGCATACTATTTGCACGCGCATCAACTATAAAAGACATATTGGATGGGTTGTCCGAAAAGCAATTGGATTGGGCATGGCAAAGGGTCGCATTTCTTTTTTGGGTTATTTCGGCTTGGCAGCCGTTGTGGCTGTCGGCGGCTATGCTGTCTGGCCAAAGCATAAGGACGACAAACCGAAGGCCGCCGCGCAGAGCGTGCCGGTCACCGTGGCACAGGTTTCGAAAACCAACTTTCCCGTTTATCTCACCGGGCTTGGAACCGTGCAGGGCTTCAACACCGTCACGGTGCGCACCCGCGTGGACGGACAAATCGACACGATCAACTTCAAAGAAGGTCAGTTCGTCAAAAAGGGCGATCTGATCGCCCAAGTCGATCCCCGCCCTTTCCAGGCCGTGCTGGATCAGGCCGTCGCGAAAAAGAACCAGGATGAAGCAAGCCTCGCCAACGCGAAGCTCGATCTGCAGCGATCCACCAAGCTCGGCGAGTTCGCCACCAAGCAGACCGTCGATACGCAAACGTCAGCTGTTCAGCAGCTCACCGCGCAGATCGCGGCTGACGAGGCGACGATCTTCAACGCACGCACCCAGCTCGATTACGCGAGCATCAGGGCGCCGATCTCCGGCGTGACGGGTATTCGACAAGTCGACGTCGGCAACATTGTCAATGCCGCAACGCAGACCGGCATCGTCACCATTGCGCAGATCGAGCCGATCTCAGTGATCTTTACCGCACCTGAAACACAGTTGCCGGAAATCAAGCAGGCGCTCAGCCAGCAGGCGTTGAAGGTCACCGCATTGTCGACGGACGGGCGCAAAGTTCTCTCCGAGGGAACCCTGTCGCTGATCAACAATCAGGTCGACACCACCAGCGGAACAATCCGCCTCAAGGCAGAGTTTGCGAACAAGGATCACGCCTTGTGGCCGGGCCTGTCAGTTTCAACACGGCTGCTCATCAACACGGTCAAGGATGCCGTTGTGATCCCGGATGACGCCATTCAGCATAGTCCGAAGGGGCTGTACGTTTACGCTGTCGGAGATGGCAACAAGGCCGAATTCCGCGAGGTCAAGGTTGGACAATCCACCGATGGCCAAACCCTCGTCGAGAGCGGACTGAAGCTCGGCGAACATGTGATCACCCGCGGTCAGTACCGTGTTCAGCCGGGTTCCCTGCTGACGACCACTGTCGCAAGTTCCGCACAGACTCCGGTGAAGGCTGACTAAAATGAGCAACGGCGGCATTTCAGCTCCCTTTATCCGGCTTCCCATCGCGACCTCCCTGCTGATGGCGGGGATTCTCTTTGTGGGTCTTGTCGCTTATCCGTTGCTGCCAGTGGCGCCGCTGCCGCAGGTCGACTTCCCGACCATTCAGGTCTCCGCCAGCCTTCCCGGCGCAAGCCCGGAAACCATGGCGTCCTCCGTGGCACAGCCGCTGGAACGGCAATTCGCGCAAATCCCTGGCGTGGCGCAGATGACATCGACCAGTTCGCTGGGGACGACGTCCGTCACCATTCAGTTTGATCTCAACCGCAACATCGATGGCGCGGCTAACGACGTGCTGGGCGCGATCAATGCCGCGGGCGGTCAGCTTCCGAAAAACCTGCCAAGTCCGCCGACCTACCGCAAGGTGAACCCGGCGGACTCGCCCATTCTGCTGATGTCGGTGACTTCCGACACGATGCCCCTGATCGAAGTGAACGATTACGCCGACACGCAACTGGCACAGCAGATCAGCCAGATTTCCGGCGTGGCCCAGGTTACCATCGGTGGCCAGCAAAAGCCTGCGATCCGCATTCAGATCGATCCGGCGAAGCTTGTCGCCAAGGGCATCTCGCTTGAGGATGTTCGCTCCCAGATCGCGATCACCACCGTCGACAGCCCAAAAGGCAACGTCGATGGCCAGACCCGCAGCTATACGATCTACGCCAACGACCAGTTGCCAAAGTCCAAGGACTGGAACGACGTCATCATCGCCTATCGCAATGGCGGTCCGCTGCGCATCCGCGATATCGGCCAGGCGGTTTCCGGCCCTGAAGACGTCAAGCAGGCCGCATGGGCGAATGGCAAACGCGGCGTGTTCCTCGTCGTTTTCAAGCAGCCCGGCGCCAACGTCATCGACACGGTCGACAAGATCAAGGCGCAGTTGCCACGCCTCATTGCGGGGATCCCTCCTGCGATCAAAGTGAATGTCATCAGTGACCGTACGCAGACCATTCGTGCGGCGGTCGAAGACGTTCAGTTCACGCTGCTTCTCACCATTGCCCTCGTGGTCATGGTGATCTTCATCTTCCTGCGCAGCCTCTGGGCGACGATTATTCCGAGCGTCACCGTCCCGCTCGCGTTGCTGGGTGCATGCGCCCTGATGTGGGCGTTCGGCTACACGCTCGACAACCTGTCGCTAATGGCCTTGACCATCGCGGTCGGCTTCGTGGTCGACGACGCCATCGTCGTGCTCGAAAACATCAGCCGCTACATCGAGGAAGGCGAGGATCCGTTCGCGGCGGCGATGAGAGGTGCCGGCGAAATCGGTTTCACCATCGTCTCGATCAGCATCTCGCTGGTGGCCGTGCTCATTCCATTGCTGCTGATGGGCGGCATCATCGGCCGCTTGTTCCGTGAATTCGCCGTTACGCTGGCGATGACGATCTTCGTCTCGCTGGTCGTGTCGCTAACGCTGACCCCAATGATGGCGTCACGGTTCCTGAAGGCGCACACCGGCGAAGTGAAACACGGCAAGCTCTACCAGATGAGCGAGCGCTTTTTCGACGCCATGCTGGCGGTCTATGAGCGCGGCCTCAACCTCGTGCTTCGCTGGCGCTTCGTGACGCTGTGCTCCTTCTTCGCCACCGTCGCACTGTCCTGCTACTTGTTCGTGATTATACCAAAGGGCTTCTTCCCGCAGCAGGACGTTGGTCTCATCACCGGCATCACCGAAGGCGGACAGGACATTTCATTCAAGGAAATGTCGCGCCTTCAGGAGGAAATCGGCGGGATTATCCAGAAAGATCCTGCGGTGGCCAGCATTGCCATGGCGATCGGCGGCGGCGGCAACGCGCTGAACAACGGCCGCATGTACATCACGCTGAAGCCCCGCCACGATCGTGACGTGACCGCGCAACAGATCATCGCGCGGCTGCGCCCGCAGTTCGATAAGCTGGTCGGCGCCCGCGTCTTCCTCCAGGCCGCGCAGGACGTCCGCCTCGGCGGCCGCGCGACGCGTACGCAATTCGAATACACGCTGCAGGACGCCAATCTGGACGAGTTGAACAGCTGGGCGCCCAAGATCCTCGAAAAGCTGAAGACGCTGCCCGAGCTGCGTGACGTCGCAACGGACCAGCAGACGGCGGGCACCACGCTGACGCTGACGATCGATCGCGACACCGCCTCGCGCTATGGCATCCAGCCGCAACTGATCGACGATACGCTCGCCGATGCCTTCGGCCAGCGCCAGGTCACACAGTACTTCACGCAGGTGAACAGCTATCGCGTGATCCTGGAAATCCTCCCCGAGCTGCAAGGCGACGTGGACACGCTGAACAAGATCTACATCAAGTCGCCGACGACCGGCGATCAGGTGCCGCTATCGTCATTCGTGAAGTGGACCACTGTTCCAGTGCGGCCGCTGTCGATCAGTCACCAGGGACAATTCCCGGCGACGACGATCAGCTTCAACCTGGCGCAAGGTGTTGCACTCGGACAGGCAACAGATGCCATTCAGAAAGCGGTGACCGAGCTCGGCGTGCCCGCGACAGTCAACAGCAGCTTCCAGGGCACGGCGCAGGCCTTCCAGCAGTCCCTCGGTACCGTGCCGCTGCTGATCCTCGCGGCGCTGATCGTGGTGTATCTGATCCTCGGCATTCTCTACGAGAGCTACATCCATCCGCTCACCATCATCTCGACCCTGCCGTCCGCAGGCGTCGGCGCGCTGGCGATGCTGATGCTGTTCGGATTCGATTTCAGCTTGATCGGCCTGATCGGCATCATCCTGCTGATCGGTATCGTGAAGAAGAACGGCATCATGCTTGTCGACTTCGCCATCGCGGCGGAGCGCGACGAAGGTCTGGAGCCGGAGGAAGCGATCCGGAAAGCCGCCCTCATCCGTTTCCGCCCCATCATGATGACGACGATGGCGGCCCTGCTCGGCGGCGTGCCGCTGATGCTCGGCACCGGGACCGGTTCGGAAATCCGCCAGCCGCTCGGCTACGCGATGGTCGGCGGTCTCGTGGTCAGCCAAGCGCTGACGCTGTTCACGACGCCGATCGTCTATCTCTATCTCGACAAGCTGTCGAACTTCCTGTCGGGCAAGGGGCGCGGCAAGGGCTCACACGGCGAGCCGCCGGCGATTACGCACGAACCTGTGTCGGAAGCGGCGGAATAATCGCCGCCTCGCGTCCCTCTGATCGACACAAAAAATAACGGCTGAGAATTCTCAGCCGTTATTTTTTGTCAGCGACGACGAAGCATGCTGCGATCAGCGCTCGGCGAACGCCTTCTCGACCACGAAGTCAGCGGGCTCACCATGGTTGCCTTCAACGAAGCCACGCTCGAGCAGCAGGTCCTTGGTGTCCTGAAGCAGCGCCGGGCTGCCGCAGATCATCACACGGTCCTTGTCGGCCTCGAGGCTCGGCAGCGAGATATCGTCGAACAGCTTGCCCGAATTGATCAGATCCGTGATGCGGCCGCGATTGCGGAACGGATCGCGCGTCACGGTCGGATAATAGATGAGCTGCGAACTCACCATCTCGCCGATCATCTCATCCTGTGGGAGCTTCTCGGTGATCAGTTCGCCGTAGGCGAGTTCGGCAACACGGCGGCAGCCATGGAGCAGAACGACCTTCTCGAAACGCTCGTAAGTCTCCGGGTCCTTGATGACACTGAGGAACGGAGCAAGGCCGGTGCCCGTGCCGATCAGGTAAAGGTTACGTCCGTTGGTGAGGTTGTCGATCACCAGCGTGCCAGTGGCCTTGCGGCTGACGATGATCTCATCGCCTTCCTTGAGGTGCTGGAGACGCGAGGTCAGCGGACCGTCCTGAACCTTGATCGAGAAGAATTCCAGGTTCTCTTCGTAGTTGGCGCTGGCAACGCTGTAAGCACGCAGCAACGGCTTGTCGTTGACCTTGAGGCCGATCATCGTGAACTCGCCGTTGCGGAAGCGGAACGATGAATCCCGTGTGGTGGTGAAGCTGAAGAGGTTATCGGTCCAGTGGTGGACGCTCAGCACACGCTCCTGATTGAAATTGCTCATTACCGTCCCATGCTCGCAATTGGCGGCAGCATGGTTGACCGGATGCCGGGCAATCATGCCTCACGCAAAATTTCTCTAGCCAATGATTTTTTCTGATTTGCCCATTAGTGGGCGCAGATGTTGGCTACGTTCATGACGGGCTTGAGATAGTAGAATATTCTTTTACGGTCAATGACATACCGCGCCTGCGTTATGCCCCCAGGTTAGAACCGCTCTGCATTCCAGAATCCAGCCCTGAAGGAGAAATTTTCTCCCGCCGGTCCCGCAGCGGGAGAAAGAAAATGCCGTTGCGGTGGTTAACGTCACGGCCGGCAAGTGTCCCCGCCGGCCACGAAGCGTCCGGTTATTTCTTGACCAAGGGGCAATTGCCTTCTTCGATCGGACGGAAGGCTTCCTTCGCCGGGATGGTCTCCACCAATTTGTAGAAGTCCCACGGCCCCTTGGACTCGGCCGGCGTCTTCACCTGGAAGAGATACATATTGTGGATGTGGCGGCCGTCCTGACGCACGATGCCCTCGCCGAACAGCGGGTCCTTTGAAGGCATCTCCTTCATCTTGGCGACCACAGCCTGCGCGTCAGACGTATTCGCGGCGGCAGCCGCGCGCAGATAGTGCAACGCGCCTGCGTAGACTCCGGCCTGGTTCGCTGTCGGACGGTTGCCCTTCATCTGCGCCGCGAAGCGATCGGCAAATTTCCGTGTGCCGTCATTGCTGTCCCAGTAAAAACCTTCCGTGAGATACAGCCCCTTTGCGTCCTGTAGTCCGATCGCATTGACGTCGGAGACCTGCATCAGCAGCGCAGCAAGCTCCTGCCCACCCGCCTGCAGACCGAATTCAGACGCCTGCTTGACGGAATTCACCGTGTCGCCAACCGCATTGGCGAGCGCGACGATCTTGGCCTTGCTTGACTGCGCCTGCAGCAGGAAGGACGAGAAGTCCGACGTGCCGGTCGGATGGCGCACGCTGCCGAGGATCTTGCCCTTCTCTGTCTTCACGACGTCAGCGGCGTCCTTCTCCAGTGCGTGGCCGAACGCATAGTCAGCCGTAAGGAAGAACCACGTGTCCTTCTTGGCGCGCAGCAGAGCAAGCGCCGTGCCGTGCGCGAGCGCCCAAGTGTCGTAGGTCCAGTGCACGGTATTCGGAGAACACTTCTCGCCGGTGAGCAGCGAGGTACCGGGACCGGACGCGATGAATGCGGTCTTCGTTCCGCGCACCACTTCCTGCACCGCGAGCGCAACCGAGGAGAACGGCACGTCGAGAATGGCATCGACCTTCTCGATATCCACCCAACGCCGTGCAAGCGAGGCGCCGATGTCCGCCTTGTTCTGATGGTCGGCCTGAATGAGCTCAACCTTCAGATCAGGCTTCTCGGCCTTGAAATCCTCGATGGCGAGCTTCGCTGCGACCACTGATCCCGGGCCGGTGGAGTCGGCCGCGAATCCGCTGAGATCCGTCAGCACACCGAGCTTGATCGTGTTGTTCGGAATTTCAGCCTGAACAGGATTAATCAGCAACAGCAGTGCCGCAGCACCCGCCAGCAATTGCGCTCTCGATTTGAACAGCATGTTGTCCTCCCGTTTGATTTTCTGTTTGTGAAACCTGAAATCCTTAATCAACCGCGCACCTTCGCCAGAACCTCCTGCGCCACGTCGATGCGCACCGTTCCACGCTCCACCAGCACCTTCGCCACGGCATCGACTTCATCGCCGACAGCGCCCGCCATGATCGCGATGTTTTGGGCATGCAGTGCCATGTGTCCGGACTGAATGCCGACGGTTGCCAGCGCCTTGAGCGCGGAGAAGTTCTGCGCAAGGCCGACAGCCGCGATGATCCGCGCCAGCCGCTCGGCCGTGGTGACGCCAAGAATCTTCAAGCAGGCCTGAGCGGTGGGATGAATCTTGGTCGCGCCGCCGATCAGGCCGACGGCCAGCGGCAGCTCGATGGACGCGCTGAGATCGCCATCCTTGTTGATCTCGTAACGCGTCAGGCTGCTGTAGCGCCCACTGCGCGCCGCATAAGCGTGCGCACCCGCCTCGACTGCACGCGTATCGTTGCCGGTGGCGAGAATGACGGCGCTGATGCCGTTCATGATTCCCTTGTTGTGGGTGGCCGCGCGATAGGGATCGGCTTCCGCGAACTGATAAGCGCTGATGATGCCGTCGCGCACGCTGGCGCCGCCGATATCCTCCAGCTTCCATACGGTGTGGGCGCGGGCGACCCGCTTGTCCGCGAGGTTGGAGAGGATGCGCAGGAACACCCGCCCACCAGTCCATGTTGCAATGTGTGGCGCGATCTTCTCGGCCATCGTGTTGACAGCGTTCGCGCCCATGGCGTCACGCGTATCCACGATCAAGTGCGTGATCACCATGGTGCCGCCGAGCGTTTCGAGCAGGCGCACTTCGAGATCGCGGAAGCCACCACCGAGCTTGACCAGCAGCGGATCGCACGCATCGCAGATCGCCTTGATCTCGTCGCGCTTGTCGAGCAGCCGCAGCCGCGCGGCATGCGGATCCGCGACATTGACCGCCTGCACCTGCGCGATCATCAGCGTGCCGGAGACCGAGGTCGTGAAGCCGGTGGCATAGTTCTGGCGCGCGGCGTTACAGACCGCCGCCACCACCGAGCTTTCCTCAGTGGCCATCGGAACAAGAACGTCTTCGCCGTCCACACGCATGTTGGTGGCGATGCCGATCGGGATGTTCATCGTGCCGATGACATTCTCGATCATTTTGTCGGCCAGCTGCGGCGACAGGTTGCCCATATTGGCGAGGTGATTGACGGTGTCCTGATCGAGCCCGGCGAATGCGGCGACGAGGTCGAGTCGTTCCTGTGGCGATTTTTTGTGAAATCCACCAATCCGCGAACTGCGATTTGCCCCGTGCCTTAGCTCAGTCATACGCGTCTCCAGAACCCAAGCTCTTCAGAATCAAGCGCTTCAAATCCAGCCCTCTGCGGGGCTGTCCGGCCGCGAAACTGTATGAAGCGACGGGTACGGACAAGGAACGCTTTGCACATTTTCGGGAAGGTCCGTACCATCCATCTCATGGGTACAGTTCATCAGATCCACACCGGCCATTCTCGCTCCCGGGTCGAAACCGTCGTCGCAACGATCATCGAGCGGATCGAGCGCGGGCTTCTTCGTCCCGGCGAACGGCTGGCCTCGATCCGCACGGCCTCGCAGCTTTTCGGTGTTTCGAAGAACACCATTGTCGAGGCCTATGAGCGCCTGGTGGCATCGGGACAAATCGAGAGCCGACCGGGCTCAGGCTTCTACGTCTCGCTGCATCGGCCCAAGCGCGCGGAAGACACCACGCCCACCAAGGTGGAAGCGGTGGACAGCGTCTGGCTGCTGCGCGAGCAACTGGAAAAACGCTATGAGGTGCGCGTCGGCGATGGTCGCCCGCCGGCAGCGTGGATGGAAGGCTCCGAAGTCGGCCCGTATCTGAAGCCGGTCAGCCGGCCAGGCAAGCGCACCCTGCCCGAAAGCTACGGCAGTCCTTACGGGCTTCCGTCACTGCGCGAACGCATCGCGGTGATGCTGGCGGAACGCTCCATCAACGTCGAACCGCAGCAGGTGCTTCTCACACAAGGCGCCAACGATGCGCTCGACATGATCGTGCGCTATTTCATCGAGCCCGGCGATCCGGTGCTCGTCGACAATCCCGGCTACTATCCGCTGTTCGGCAAGCTGCGCCTCGCCAAGGCTCGGCTTGTCGGTGTGCGGCGCACGCCGGACGGCCCTGATCTCGACGATCTTGCAGCGCAAGCCGCCCGCACCGGTGCGCGTATTTTCTTCACGCAGTCGCTCGCGCATAATCCGACTGGCTGTTCGATCACGCTTCCGGTTGCGTATCGGCTCATGCGGATCGCCACCGAGCACAATCTGATGATCGTGGATTCCGATCCCTTCGCCGATGTCCTTCCGGTGACAAGTCCAAGGCTCGCCGCACTCGATCAGCTCGACCGCGTGATCTATGTCGGCACCTTCGCCAAAACACTGTCGGCCAGTCTGCGTTCCGGCTACATCGCAGCGCGTGCTGACATCGTGGGCGCCCTGGCCGATCTCAAGATGATCACGCGGGCGAACAGTTCAGGTTATATCGAACAGATCATCTACGATCTGATTTCCAGCGGGCGTTATCGCGGCCATCTCAAGCGGCTGATCGGACGGATCGAAGCCGCAACACGGCAAGCCTATGACAGCCTGTCACGGCAGAAGCTTCATGTCTTTGGCCAGCCGCGCGGTGGCTTTTACATGTGGTGCGAATTGCCCGATCACATCGACGACAAGCAGCTCTCACGCATCGCCGCTGAGCGCAGCATCCTGCTGGCACCGGGATCGGCGTTCAGCCCGGATGGCGCACCATCGCGACCGGCCATGCGGGTCAACATCGCCCATGTAGGTGATCCGCGCTTCGAAGCTTTCATGGCCGAGC
Source organism: Nitrobacteraceae bacterium AZCC 1564 (assembly GCA_036924835.1). Lineage (NCBI taxonomy): Bacteria > Pseudomonadati > Pseudomonadota > Alphaproteobacteria > Hyphomicrobiales > Nitrobacteraceae > Nitrobacteraceae bacterium AZCC 1564. The sequence goes on along the minus strand of JBAGRR010000001.1, from coordinate 4,553,433 downwards.
AGATGCAGGCAAGGTGACGCAAGCCACGCGAGAGCCGCGCGGCTGCGGTTATCGGAGGAAGCCGATCGAGATCCATGGGAACGCTGCGACGACGATCAATCCGATCAGGAGCGCCAGCAGATAGCCCCAGATCGGCTTGATGCCTTCGGCGGGATCGACACGGCCGATGGCGCACGCGGCGTAGTAGCCGACGCCGAACGGCGGCGCGAACAGGCCGATGCCCATGGCGAGAATGACGATCATTGCGTAGTGCACTTCATGCACGCCAACGGCCTGCGCGATCGGAAACAGCAGCGGGCCAAACAGCACGATGGCCGGAATACCCTCGAGCACGCTGCCGAGAATCATGAACGCGACGATGGAGACCGCGATGAACATCGTTGGTCCACCCGGCAGCCCCGTCATCATCGTGGCCAGCGCACGCGAAAATCCGGATTGTGTGAGGCCCCACGCCATGCCGGTGGCGGTGCCGATGATCAAGAGGATCGCGCCCGACAGACACGCGGTCTCGATCAGCATCGGGAGCAGCCTGCCCCAGTCGAACTGACGATAGATCAGCAGACCGGCAAAGATCGCGAAGACAATACCAATCGTCGAGACTTCCGTCGCCGTCGCGATGCCTTCCACCACCGCGGCGCGGATCACGAACGGCAATGCGAGCGCCGGAAGGGCGACGACGAAGGTGCGGAGAATCTGCTTCGGCGTTGCCCGTTCGACGTGGCTGAGGTCTTCGCCGCGATAGCGCCACCACACCAGCGCGGAGAGAGTTGCCGCCAGAACAAGACCCGGCAGCAAGCCCCCGGTGAACAGCGCCGCGATCGAAACGCCCGTCACTGAGCCGATGGTGATGAGCACGAGGCTCGGTGGGATGGTTTCAGTCTGTGCGCCGGTGGCCGACAGCAACGCGACGAGATCGCCGGGCTTCGCGCCACGCTCTTTCATCTCAGGAAACAGCACCGGCGCCACCGCCGCCATGTCGGCCGCCTTGGAGCCGGAAATGCCGGAGACAAGATACATCGCGCCGATCAGCACATAGTGCAGTCCACCGCGCACATGGCCGAGCAGGCTCGCGAGGAAGGCCACCATGGCCCGCGCCATGCCTGTCATCTCGATCAGCAGACCGAGGAAAACGAACAGCGGCACCGCCAGCAGAATGAGATGGCTCATGCCTTCGTCCATGCGTCCGACCAGCACCATCGGCGGCGTGTGTGTTGTCAGCACGAGATAGCTGAAGATCGACAGACCGAACGCAAAGGCAATCGGCACGCCAGCGAAGACACACAGCGCGACGAGACCGACAAAGAAGATGACAAGATTGAGATTACCGAGTGGCCGCAGCACCGGCTGCATAAACCAGAACGCGGCAATAATGGCGCCGACGGAAAGCACCGCCAGCAGCAGACGCTTCTTGTCTGCCTCCCGAACCAGCCGCAGGGCAGCGAACAGCACCATGAAGCCGATGCCGATCGGCAACGCCGACGCGCGCCACGAATTCGAAATCTGCAGCGCAGGCGTGGTGATGAAGCTTTCCTCATACGCATATTCGTAAGCAGGAAAAGCGACCATCAAAAGAAATGCGAGCGCGGCGCAGGTGGCGACCACATCAAGGAACGCGCGCATCGGCGGCGAACACTTCGCGACCACCGCCGTCATGCGCATGTGTTCGGCTCGGCGGAACGCAACCACAGCGCCGAACATCGCAAGCCAGAGGAAGAGGATCGACGCCAGTTCGTCGGACCAGATCAGCGGGCTGTGAAAGACGTAACGCGACACCACGCCAGCGAAGAGGATGACGATTTCGGCGACCACCAGCAGCGCCGCCGGGATTTCGACCAGAAAGCCAAGGATGCCTTCGATCCGCCCAAGCGACGTCAGGGGAACAGCCACGCTGTCCCCGCTCATCGCGACGTCATCCGCAAGTCTGGCTTCGCTCATGACGGGCGATTAGGTCAGCTTGCCGGCGTTCTTCTCGAGGATGGCCCAGGCCTTCTCGCCGTACTTCGCCTTCCACTCGGCGTAGAAGCCGGCCTGGCGCAGCTTTTCGCGGAAGGGCTTGAGGTCCGGCTGGTTGAATACGAAGCCTTTCGCCGTCAGCTCAGTCTGCAGGTTGGCATTGAGCTTTTCGGTATCTTCACGCGCCTTCATGGCGGCCGCGTTGATGTTACGCTCAACGATGGGGCGAATGTCCGCCGGTATCCGTTCCCATGCACGGCGGTTGGCGAGGAACCAGTAACCGTCCCACATATGATTGGTGAGCGAGCAGTACTTCTGCACTTCGTAGAGCTTCGCCGTCGCGATCAGCGCCAGCGGGTTCTCTTGGCCCTCGACGATCTTGGTCTGGAGCGCCGAATAGACTTCATTGAAGTTGATCGAGGCCGGCGATGCATCGAAAGCCTTGAACATCGAAGTCCAGAGCGGTGACACCGGCACGCGGATTTTGAAGCCCTTGTAATCTTCCGGCGTCGCGATGGGCTTGGTGGACGATGTGGTCTGGCGGAAGCCGTTGTCCCAAATCTTCTCCATCACCACCAGGTTGGCCTTACTGATCTGGCCGCGGATGTAGGCGCCGAGGTCGCCGTCCATCGCCTTCCATACCGCCGGATAATCCGGGAACGCGAAACCGATGCCGTTGATCGAGGCCGCTGGAACCAACGTCGCGAGAATGAGGCCGGACAGCGTGAAGAACTCCACGCCGCCCGAACGGAGCTGGCTCAGCGTATCAGTGTCGGAGCCGAGCTGGCTGCTCGGAAAGAGCTGCACATCGACGCGGCCATTGGTTTCCTTCTTGATCGCGGCCGCCATCTCCCGGCCACGGACATTGATCGGGTGGGTATCGGGAAGGTTGTTGGCGAATTTGTAATTGAACTCAGCCTGCTGGGCACGCGCCACGAATGGCGCGCCGACGCCTGCCATCGCGGTGACCGCTGCCGATGTTTTGAGCAAAGTTCTGCGTGAGATCGTCATAGGGCTTCCTCCTGATCGGCATTGTTCTTGTTGCTTCTTGATCAGAAGCCTATGCCGCGCATCCACATCTTTTCGATGCAGTCAAACCACCTGTTCCGGTAATAATCAACCATCAGAGACAGCGGAAGCGAAATAATAATGAGCGAGGTTTCGGACGCCCGTTCCACGCCGCTCCCCGCAAACGGATGTGTTTGAAACACCGCATTACGGCGACGCAGCAATTTGGCGCGACGGACAAGCAGTTCCTGGAAGGCAATTAACGCGTGCATGCGCGCGCGACGCCTTGGCGCATTCATCCGATCTTTGCTTGACTTGCTCTCGTTTCCTTAGGCAGTCTGTCAAAACAAACAAAAAGCGTCGGGCAATGACCCAGATGCATCAGGGAGGAACGTCATGAACTCATTTCTGAGGTTACTGGCGGCTGCCAGTATCGTAGGCGCAGGCACCATCGCCGGCGCTCCAGCATTTGCCCAGCAAGCACCGATCAAGATCGGTGTCCCAACATCGATCCAGCTTCAGGTCGGCCGCGATACGCAGAACGCGGTCAAACTCGCCATCGAAGAAATCAACAACAAGGGCGGCGTGCTCGGGCGCAAGCTCGAGATGGTGGTCGCGGACGAGACCGAGAATCCGGAACAGGGCATCGCAGCGATCAAGAAGCTGACCGCAGACGACAAAGTGAACGTGCTGATCGGCGGCTACACCAGCGGCGTCACCCTCGCCCAACTGCCGCACATCTCGGCGGCGAAGACCATCTATATCGGCGTCGGCGCGGCCTCGCCCGCGATCACCGCCAAGGTGAAAGCGGACTACAACAACTACAAATACATCTTCCGCGCCTTCCCGATTAACGCCGCGCATCAGGCCCGCGCGCTGGTCGACTTCATCAACGGCAAGCTGAAAGGCGAGATGAAGCTCTCAAAGATCGCCATCGTCGGCGAGAACGCGAAGTGGGTGCAGGACCTCGTTCCGATCCTGAAGAAGGGCGCAACTGAAGGCGGCACCGATGTCCGCATGGCGGAGTTCTTCGACACCTCCACGTCCGACTTCTCGCCGCTGTTCGCCAAGGTGAAAGAAAGCGGTGCGCAATACCTGATCGTGATTCTGTCGCACGCCTCATCGGACATTTTCGTCAAGCAGTGGCATGACGCGCAGGTGCCGGTTCCGATCGGCGGCATCGACGTGAAGAGCCAGGATGCTGACTTCTTTACCCGCGTCGGCGGCAAGGCGAACGCGGAAACCGTCGGCCTGTTCGCGATCCGCGCACCTCTCACGGAAAAGACGATTCCGTTCTGGGATGAATTCGTGAAGCGCTATGGCACCGCTCCGGTCTACACCGGTGTCGGCGCTTATGATGCGGTGTACGTCTATGCGGACGCGGTGAAGCGCGCGAACTCGATCGAGCCGGACGCCGTGATCAAGGAGCTGGAGAAGACCAATCATACCGGCATCGCCGGCAAGATGGTGTTCGACGAAATGCACGACGTGAAGGCGGGCCCCGGCCTGCAGAATCTGCTGTTCGTGCAGTGGCAGAAGGATGGCCAGCGCGTGGTCGTGTGGCCGAAGGAATCCGAGACGGGGAAGATGATTCCCCCGCCCTGGATGAGCAACTGAGCTCAATCGTCGCGATGCACATGCGCGGCCGGTAAACATCTTACCGGCCGCTGAGCTTCGGTGCCCGGTATTCATCCGGCCGGGCGAGTACAGCAGGCGGACATGCTTCAGATTCTGATTTACGGCGCGGTTTCGAGCGCAATCTACGCGATGCTCGCAGTCGGCTTCACCCTCATCTTCGGTGTTGCCCGAATCCTTAATCTCGCACACGGCTCCTTCTACGCGCTCGGTGCGTATGCAGCCTATGTGCTGACCTCCCTTCTCAACGTACCGCTGTTCCTCGCAGCACCGATCGCGGTGCTGCTGGTCGCGCTGTTTGGTGTGGTGATGGAGCGCTTTCTGGTGCGCCCATTGCGAAGCTCACAGCTCGCCGTTCTCATGATTACGCTGGCGGTCTCGCTCGCCGTCGAACAGGCGCTGTTCATCACCTTCGGCTCCGAATACCGCAACGTTCCTTCCTTCGTCGCGGACAAGCTGTCGATCGGCGGCGTCGATATCAGCGGACAACGGCTGCTGGCGCTGGTCGCGGGCGTCCTGGTGCTGCTGATCCTCTGGCTGTTCATTCAGCGCACGCGGCTTGGCGCAGCCATTCTTGCCGTGTCCCAAGACCCGGAAGCGGCACAATACATGGGCATTCCGACCAACCGCATTTTCTCGATCGTGATGGCGATCTCGGCCGGCACCGCCGCGCTCGCCGGAATTCTGGTGTCGCCGTTCCTCACCGTGCAGCCGACCATGGGACTGCTGCCGATGGTGAAGGCCTTCGCCATCGTGATTGTCGGCGGCCTCGGATCGATCCCGGGCAGCATCATCGCCGCGCTCATTCTCGGTTACTCCGAGACCATTGTGGCTTATCTGGTCTCCACATCATGGACCGAATTGGTGTCGCTGGTCGCGGTCGTCATCACTCTTATGATCAGACCGTCCGGAATTCTCGGTCGGCGGGCGGCGTTCTGATATGCGCAACATTTCAATGATCGATATCGCCGGTGCCGTCGTCGTTGTGGCGATCCTCGCGCTGGCCCCGGTGCTCATCTCGAGCAGCTATCTCACCGGTGTGCTCACCGTCTGCGTCATTTATGGAATCTGGGCCTCGAGCTGGGATTTCATGTCGGGCCTGACCGGCCGCGAAAACTTCGGGCACTCGCTCTTCATCGGCGCGGGTGCTTATACGGCGGGCTTCCTCGCAACTATCTGGTTCGCCAACCCCTGGTACAGCTTGCCGCTCGCAGTGGTTATCGCCGTGCTGTTCAGCCTGATCGTCGGCTTCCCGACGCTGCGCCTGCGCGGGCCTTACTTCGCGCTGGCGATGCTGTCGGCCTCGGCGATCCTGCAGCGGCTCTGCCTGATCTTCTGGGAATACACCGGCGGCGAGGAAGGCCTCTACGGGCTCGATCCGCTGATGACCTCGCCCCTGCACTATTACTGGTTCGTCCTCTCGATCCTGGTGGTCACGGTGATCGTCCTGATGCTGCTGGCGCACTCGCACTGGGGCCTGCTGCTGCGCGCCATCCGCGGTGATGAAGCGACCTGTCAGGCGGCGGGCATCAACGTCACGTTCTACAAGATCGCTTCGCTGATGATCAGCGCGGCCTTCGCGGGGCTCGGCGGCGCGCTCTACGCGCACTACCAGCTCCAGGTCAGTCCGCCGCTGTTCTCCGTCATCGTGTCGATCACCGTCATCATCATGGTCTATGTCGGCGGCATCGGCTCGATCTACGGCGCGGCGATAGCAGCGATCCTGCTGACGCTGCTGACCGAGATGTTGCGCGGGTTCGGCGAATACCGGCTGTGGATCTATACGCTGACCCTTATCCTCATCTTGTTCTTCCTGCCGAACGGACTGATTGCTCCGCTCTGGCGCCGCATGACGGAGCGTTTCCGATGACAGCGCTTCTCGAAGTCAACGATGTCACCAAGCGCTTCGGCGGCCTCACCGCTGTCAAAAACGTGACCTTCACGCTGGAGAAAGGCGAGCTGACCGGCATTCTCGGCCCAAACGGCGCCGGCAAGACCACGCTGTTCAACCTGCTGACCGGATTCATGCCGCCTACCTCGGGGACGATCCAGTTCAACGGAGAACCGCTCGCCGGGCTCGCGCCCTACAAGGTCGTCAATCGCGGCATGGCGCGTACATTTCAGCTCACCCGTCCGTTCGTCGGCATGAACCTTCTCGAGAACGTCCTTGTGGCGTGCCTATCTCCGCGCGCCCATAACGACACGGACAAGGAAGCAAGGGCACGACATCTGCTCGAACAGGTTGGGCTCGGCGGCCGCGAGCGCGAGCCGGTGGAGACGCTCCCCTATGGCGACCTCCGCCGGCTCGAGATCGCCCGCGCGCTGGCGACACGGCCCGAACTGTTGCTGCTGGATGAACCGTTCGCCGGCCTCGGCAGCAGCGAGATCGAACCGCTCGCGCAACTGATCAAGCGGCTGCATCGCGAGGAGCACCTCACGATCCTCTTGATCGAGCATAAACTGCGCGAGTTCATGGCGTTGGTCTCGCGCGTGATCGCCATGAACTTCGGCGAAGTCATCGACATCGCACCCCCGGCAGAAGTCGTAAAAAATCCGAAGGTCATTGAAGCCTATATCGGAAAGACGGAGGACACCGATGTCACTGCTTGAGGTGTCCAACCTCCGCGCCAGCTACGGCAAAGCGCTTGCTATCGAGTCCGTCTCCATCAAGGTCGAGAAAGGCGAGCTCATCGGCGTCCTCGGTCCCAACGGCGCGGGCAAGACCACGCTGCTGAAGGCGATCTCGCGGTCGATCCCCTCCCAGGGCACACTGATGTTCAAGGGACAGTCGCTGGACGGCGTCGCACCTTATGACGTCGTCGCGCGTGGCATCTGCCACTGTCCGGAAGGACGCAAGTTGTTCTCCGAGCTCTCCGTGTTGAAAAATCTCCAGCTCGGAGCCTATCTGCGCAAGAACACCGCCGAAATCGATGCCGACCTCGAGCATGTGTTCACGCTGTTTCCCGTTCTTCGCGAGCGGCAATGGCAGCAGTCGAGCACGCTGTCAGGCGGTGAACAACAGATGGTGGCCATCGGCCGCGCCTTGATGGGACGTCCGGAACTGCTGCTCCTTGATGAGCCGTCCGTCGGCATCGCGCCACGACTGAAAGGACTGATCTTCGATTCGATCCAGCAGATCAGGAAGGACGGCACAGCGATCCTGATTGTCGAACAGGATGCCGTCTCGACGCTGCGCATCACGGATCGCGTTTACGTGCTTGAGCACGGCCGCACCGTCCGTGAGGGAAAGTCGAGCGAATTGGCCGGAGACGAACACATTCGCCAAGTTTATCTCGGCGTGTAAATCGACACTGCAAAAAAAACTAAGGCGCGGCGTTTCCGCCGCGCCTTAGTTATTTTCAAAGCGTTCTTACTTCAGCGCACCTTCGGCCTTCAGCACTTCGTGCGCAGCCTTGAAGGCCTCGAGGCCGGATGGAATGCCGCTGTACACGGTGGCGTGCAGGAGAATTTCCTTGATCTCCTCCACCGTGACGCCGTTCTTCAGCGCGCCCTTCACATGCAGGCGCAGTTCGGCCGGCTTGCTCAGCGCCGTCAGCATGGCGAGATTGAGCATGCTGCGGGTCTTGCGGTCGAGGCCGGGACGCGTCCAGGCGTAGCCCCAGCACCATTCCGTGGTGATGTTCTGGAACGCCATCATGAAATCGTCGGCCTTGGCGATGCTGCCATCGACGTATTCCGCGCCCAGAACGTCCCGTCGGACAGCCAGACCTTTTTTAAATTGTTCGCTTTCGCCGCTCATGACGTTCTCCAAACATAGAGCCCTGTGGATGGGCTACCTTAACACCGTCCGCATATCCGACAATTGCCGGTGCGGCTAGCTCATCTGCGTGATTCACAAAACAGCCACGAGCGATCCACCGATTGATTGTCGGCGGCGATCTCAGTTCGCCTTGACGCCCGCCGCCTTGATCACCGGCGCCCACTTGGCCACCTCGGCCTTGAGGTGCGCCGACAGTGCTTCCGGCGTCGCCTGCTCCGGCTTGACTGGCTCCGTGCCCAGCCCTGCCAAGCGCTCGATCACTTTCGGATCCTTCAGCGCAGCCTGCAGAGCATTGCTCAGCTTCTTATGCACTTCCTGCGGCAGTCCTTTGGGCGCCCACATCGCATGCCAGGCCGTCACCTCGAAGCCCTTCAGGCCGACTTCGTCGAGCGTCGGCAAATTGGGGAGCACCTTGAGCCGCTCCTTCGTCGTCGCCGCATAGCCCTTGATCTTGCCTTCCTTGATTTGCGACGTGGTCGTCGTGGTCTGGTCACACATCACATCGAATTGACCACCGAGCAGATCGGTCATCGCTGGTCCGGTACCGCGATAGGACAAGCCGGTCATCTGGGTATCGATGGCGCTCATGAACATCAGTGCGCACAGATGCGAGGCCGAACCGATGCCGGCGTGGGCATACGTCACGTCCTTCTTTTTCTGCTTGATCCAGGCGATCAGATCCTTGGCGTCCTTGGCCTCAAGGCCAGCCTTACTCACCACTGTCATCGGCACATCGGCGATGCGCCCGATAGAGTCGAAGTCATCGATCACGTTGTAGCGGAGATTGTCGTAGAGCGACGGTGCGGTCGCCTGCGCGATATGCCAGACCGTCACCATGTAGCCGTCGGCGGGCAATTTTGAGACCCGGGTCATGCCGATCGTGCCACCTGCGCCGCCGACATTTTCCACCACGATCTGTTGACCAAGCGTCCGCCCCATCGATTCAGCGATCAGGCGAGATACGGCGTCTGTCGGCCCACCAGCAGCAGCCGGCACAATCAACGTGATGGGACGCGATGGAAAGTCCTGCGCCGTTGCTTGCTTGATACCGGCAACGAATACCAACGTTGCCGCAACAGACAGTGAGAGTCCGACAAACAACTTCCGCATCACGTTCCTCCTCCAAACTAGTTTTCTTGGTTGTCTCCAGCCAACGCGTCGCACACCGCCTTTGTGACGTCTGCCGTTCGCGCCTTGCCGCCGAGATCCGGCGTGTGCAGGGATTTGTCCGCCGTCACGCGTTCGATCGCGCGCATCAGGCGGTTCGCGGCGGATTTCTCGCCGAGATGCTCCAGCATCATCACGCTCGACCAGAAGGTGCCGATCGGATTGGCGATGCCCTTGCCGATGATATCGAAGGCCGAGCCATGAATAGGTTCAAACATCGACGGAAACTGGCGCTCGGGATTGAGATTGGCAGTCGGCGCGATGCCGAGCGATCCCGCCAATGCGGCGGCGAGATCCGACAGGATGTCCGCGTGCAGATTGGTGGCGACGATCGTATCCAGCGTCTCAGGCTTGAGTGTCATACGCATGGTCATGGCATCGACCAGCATCTTGTCCCAGGTGACGTCGGGGAATTCGGTCGCGACTTCAGCCGCGATCTCGTCCCACATCACCATGGCATGGCGCTGCGCATTGGACTTGGTGACGACGGTCAGGAGCTTGCGCGGACGCGACCGCGCCAACGCAAACGCGAAGCGCATGACGCGCGCAACGCCTGCCCGCGTGAACATCGACACGTCGGTCGCGACCTCTTCGGGCAACCCGCGATGCACCCGGCCGCCGACGCCTGCATACTCGCCTTCCGAATTTTCGCGCACGATGACCCAGTCGAGCTCGGGACCCGACACATTGCGGAGCGGGCTTGTGATCCCCGGCAGGATGCGCGTCGGGCGCACATTGGCGTATTGATCGAACGGCTGGCAGATCGCGAGCCGCAATCCCCACAGCGTCACATGATCCGGCACATCCGGCGCACCGGCAGAACCAAACAGGATCGCATCGTGGTTCCTGATCAAGTCGCGCCCGTTCTCGGGCATGAAGGCGCCGGTCTTCTTGTAGCGTTCCGATCCCCAATCGAAATGGTCGAAGGTGAAGGCAAATCCGCCATCACGCTTGGCGCAGGCGGTCAGCGCTTCCACACCCGCGGAGATGACTTCTGAGCCAATACCATCTCCGGGAATGGCAGCAATTCGATAGGTTTTCACGTTAAACCGTCCGATCAGTCGAAAGCATGGAGCGCCGCAAGAGGCGAGACCGGCCCGCGCCGATCCGGCCTTCAGCAGCTTGATGCATTTGATCTTCCATGGAAGCATACACGGATGTCAAGATCATCTGAACGCTTGCGCGGCAATTTGCGCTTTGGCGGCATTCGGGTAGGAGTGAGGCATGAGTCTTTTGAAATCGCCGGATTCGCCCTCCCCAAAGGCTCCTTCGCTCGTTTCCGATGCCTATCGGGCGATGAAGGACGCCATTCGCGACAATGTCTTCGCCCCCGGCTATCAGGGATCAGAACAGGAAATCGCGCTTCGGCTCGGCATGAGCCGGACACCGGTTCATGAGGCGCTGATCCGGCTGCAGGAAGAAGGATTGGTCCGCATTCTTCCCAAACGCGGGGTGGTCGTCCTGGCGCTGTCGCCGGACGACATGCGCGAGGTATACGACGTCATTATCGCGCTTGAAGGAATGGCCGCCGAGCTGATCGCCTCGATGGACACGCAAATGCGGCGTCCGATCGTGGCCGAACTCGAGGGCATCAACGCCGAGATGAAGACAGCCTTGCAGCGTGAGGAACTCGATGTCTGGGCGCGAGCGGATGACCGGTTTCATCGCTTGCTGATTGACCGCAGCGGCAATGCACGCCTCGCCCGCCTCGTCCACACCATCATGGACCAATCGCACCGCGCCCGCATGATGACCCTGCGCCTGCGCGCCAAGCCGACCAAATCCATCAAGGAACATCAGTCGATCGTCGCGGCCATCAAGAGCGGCGACGCGGCGCTGGCATGCAACCATGCCCAGCTCCATAGGCGGCGGGCCCGCGACGAACTCCTGCCCCTGCTGGAGCAGTTCGGCATGAAGCATCTCTGATACGCGCAACTCCTCAGGGACGCCCCCACCTGACTGCATAGGCTCATTCGCAAACTGCACCTGCTCTTTGCATCGGAATTGGGGTTCATGATCTCCATGGATCAGACTTCTCCGACGAGCTTCGCAAAAAAGCACGCCACCACTGCGCTCTACGTCCTCGCCCTTTGTTTCATGCTCTCGATGCTCGGGCGCGGGCTGAATGAAACCTTCACGGTGTTTCTGCTGCCGATCACGCAGGGTTTCGGTTGGGACCGCGCTCAGGTTATTTCGATCTATTCTTTCGCCGCCCTGACTACCGGGCTTGCTGCCCCGTTCGTCGGCCGGCTGTTCGATCACTCAGGCCCCCGGACGGTCTATTCACTCGGTCTTTTCTTGTTTGGCGGCGCTTTTCTCGCCGCGGCTTATTCGCAAAAGCTCTGGCAGTTTCAGGTGAGCCTCGGGCTTTGTGCCGGACTGGGCGCGGCCTGCCTGGGCAATGTGCCGAATTCGATCATGCTCGGGCGCTGGTTCGGCCCCAAACTCTCCACCGCGATGGCCGTGGTCTATTCAGCCATGGGTGCCGGCGTGCTGATCCTGTTGCCGCTGTCACAAGTGCTGATCGACAAGCTGGGCTGGCGGGAAGTTTATGAAGTCTTCGGCGGCACGACATTGTTCTTGCTGGTGCCATTGCTGCTGTTGCCCTGGAAACTGTTCTCGGCCGGATCGCCGACCCTCGCCAAGACCGTAGCCGAAGACCTGATCGACGAAGGCTGGACATTGCTCAGCGCCATGCGCCACCATGCCTTCTGGGCGCTGTTCTCGACCTTCTTCTTTACGGCCATTGGCATGTTCGCCATTTCCGCGCAGGTCGTCGCCTATCTGGTGGATTCCGGTTTCGAACCTCTTCAGGCGGCCACGGCGTGGGGTTTCAGCGGCGTTGTCCTCCTTTTTGGCATGCTCTCCGTCACCTGGCTCGACGGCGTGATCGGCCGGCGACGCTCGGTGTTGCTGAGCTACGCCATATCGATCATCGGCATCGGGATGCTCTGGCTGCTGCAGCGACATCCGAACATCTGGCTACTGACAGGCTTCGTCGTCTGCTTCGGCAGCATGCTCGGCTCGCGCGGTCCGTTGATCAGCGCAACCGCGATGAAGATCTTTCGTGGCAAGCGCGTCGGCACCATTTTCGGCACGATTTCAATCGGCAGTGGGCTGGGTTCGGCGCTCGGCTCATGGAGTGGTGGCCTGATACACGATTTTACCGGCAGTTACGATGCCCTGCTGGCATTCGCGTTGGTCAGCGTGATCCTGGGCATGATCCCGTTTCTCGTGATTCCTGCGCTGCGCGAGTAACTACTCCCGCTAGTGTCCCCGAATCCAAAGTCCGCCCCATCGGGCAGCGCGTGCCGTTCTAGTGTGGTGGTTCAGAAGTTCGCTGGAAGGACTCGCAGGAAAAAACGGGCGAACTTCTGAACCACCACACTAGTGCCGCGGATTTGAAGTTCTTCCGGGTGAAGCCGCAAGCTCGATGAAGAACTTCAAATCCAAAAGCGGCACTAGAATCATAAGCTTGCTAGTGTCCCTTTGATTCCGAAGTTCGCATCCGAGCAAGCCGCAAGCCTGTGCGAACTTCGGAATCGGGACACTAGTTGCGGCAGCGCGCAGTAACTGCAATCATCCGACCACATCACACGCTTGCTCGGATTGATCTTATGAATGCGCCCATTGACGCGCCGGACTGGCGCTCCCTGTCCCAGGACGATCGCGACGCCGGTTTCAACAACAGCAATGCGGTGGCGGACTCGCCAGCTATTCTCTCCGGATGGGAGCGGCTCTCGGCCGACATGCGAGCGCGCTATTCACAGCATCTCGATCTTCGCTACGGTCCTCGCGAGCGCAATCGCATCGACTTTCTGAACGCGGGCGTCAAAGGCCCCACGCTGGTCTTCATCCATGGCGGCTATTGGCAGGCGCGTGCGAAAGAGACCTTCACCTTCTGCGCGGCAGGCCCGATGGCGCACGGCATCAACGTCGCCTTCGTGGGCTATACGCTCGCGCCCGATGCGACGCTTGACGAGATTGTCAGTCAGGTTCGCACCAGCATCGATTTCCTCGCCACCGAATTAGCTGCACTCGGCGGCGATCCCGACCGCATCATCGTCTCGGGCTGGTCAGCCGGCGGACATCTGTCGTCCATGATGCTGGGGCATCCGCGGATCAAGGCGGGGCTTCTGATCAGCGGCATCTACGACCTGGAGCCGATCCAGTACACGTATCTCAACGAGAAGCTTCGCCTCGACAAAGCCATGGCCGACCGCAACTCGCCCATTAAACAGCCGGGCGGCGCGGACAAGCCTGTCGCCATCATCGCTGGAAGCAGCGAACTGCCGCTGCTGCGCAAGCAGTCCGCGGACTTTGCCGCGCATCGCGCACGGCATGGTCTGCCCGTCGTCTATGAGGAAATTCCAGGCGCGAACCACTTCACGATCATGGACGCGTTGAGTTCGCCATCAGGCCGGATGACAACACTCGTGCGGCAACTCGCGGAACGGATCACCGGCCCCCGCTAACCGCGAACGCCGGTACATCGTCGATAGATGTTAAGCCGCAGCCAACGGCAGGCGGGTCTCGATGATCCGCGAGAACAGGCTGGCGCCCACCGGCAGGATGGCATCGTCGAGAACGAAGCCCGGGTTATGCACGGGGACAGAGCCCTCGTGGCCGAGCCAGAAATACGCCCCCGGCACCGCGAGCAGCATGTCGGCGAAATCCTCGCTGCCCATCTTCGGCCGTGACGCGGTCAGCACGTTCTCGTTGCCAACGATCTCGCGCGCGACATCGGCCACCGCTGCCGAATGCTCTTCGTGATTGATCAGCACCGAGAAGATGTCGCGGATATCGACATTGATCTCGACCTGGAACGCCGCCGCCATACCTGCTGCAATCGTGCGCATGCGGTCGCGGATCTGATTGCGCACAACATCCGAGAACGCACGGACGGTGCCCGCAAGCTTCGCTTCGTTCGGAATCACATTGTAGGCAGAGCCCGCATGGATCTGCGTGATCGACAGCACCGCCGACTGCAGCGGATCGACGTTGCGGCTGACGATGGACTGCAGCGCCTGGCCCAGCGTCATGGCGATCACCACCGGGTCCTTCGATCGCTCCGGCATCGCGCCGTGGCTGCCGTAGCCGGTGATCGTGATGTCGAAGAAATCGGCGCCTGCCATGCCCGGGCCTGGGAAGATCGCGACCTGACGCGGATCGAGGTCCGGCGCATTGTGGAGTCCGTAGACTTCATCGCACGGAAACTTGTCGAACAAACCATCGTTCAGCATGGCGCGGGCGCCGCCGAGACCTTCCTCCGCCGGCTGGAAGATGAAAGCCACGGTGCCGTCGAAGTTGCGCGTCTCGGCAAGATAGCGCGCTGTGCCGAGCAGAATGGTGGTGTGACCGTCATGGCCGCAGCCATGGAAACGGTTCGGAATGGTCGAACGCCACTTCAGGTTGGTTTTCTCTTCCATCGGCAGCGCATCCATATCGGCGCGAAGACCGATGCGCTTGGTGCCATTACCCTTGCCCTTCAAGAGACCGACAACGCCAGTGCCGCCGAGGCCGCGATGCACTTCAATGCCCCACTGCTGCAGCTTCTCGGCGACGATGCCCGATGTGCGATGCTCTTCGAAACCAATCTCAGGATGCGCGTGAATGTCACGGCGAATGGCGGTGAGCTCGTCGGCGTAGCTGTCGATCAATTCGATATTAGGCATGGGTGGGCGATCCCGTTCTGTCGTTGCAAGTTTTTGAGGTTTTACTGATTTCAGCGAATGTCGGACCATTCGGCTTGATACGCATGTGCGGACGCAGCCGCGTCCACGGCAAAGCCGCGGTGTCGGCCGGCATTGCTCCGGGCGCGGCGCAGACGATGATCTCCTCCGCGATCGGATCGAAGTCGGCACGGAAGTGCACCGAGCTTTTGTTGACAAGGATCGACTGCTCGGTTGGCTCGATCCCGACGAAACGGAACATCGCCTGATCGGCAAGCTGCGCCTTGCGCGATCCGACGACGATCCGAACATCACCAATGCGCAGGCAAGCCGAGCGACCAAGATCCATCTGACTGCCGCCGAAATAAGGTCCCGGCGCAATGAAGCGGCCATCCGAAAGCGTTTCAACGATGAAGTCGCCTTGAAACGGCGCATCGCCTGGAATGCCGGACTTGCCACCCAGCGCGAGTGTGATGGTCTTGCCCTTCCCCGCGGCGTGAGCGGCATCAGCCGATTCCGGATCGACGATCACGCCAATGGCGGCCTTCGTCGCGCCATTGGACAGCAGCGCACGAAGCATGCCCGTGGTATCTGAGTCACCGCCTGCTCCGGGATTGTCCTGCGTATCGGCAATGACGACGGGCTTACGCGCACGCATCGCAACGTTCATAGCGTGGCGCACGCCTTCATCCGGTGTGAAAATCCGTCCGTCGAAGTCGGTTTCGTGAGATGCGACGAGCGCCGCAATGGTATCAGCAGCCGCATCCGCATCGGCCTGGGTCTTTCCGTAAGCAAAAACGGCAGGTGCACAATCGGGGAAGTCCGCCGCTGGAAAACCCGGCGCGAAAGAGAGCGTCGGGACATTCTCGGACTCAAGCGCTGCAAGCCTTTTGTAGATGCTCTTGCATGGCTCGATGTCGGTGCATTGCCAGCTGATCGGCATCAGGAAGGGCAATTGCCGGAAAGCTTTCGCAAAGCGCTGACGAGATCGCAGCAGCAACGCCATGTGCCGCGCAGCCGCGCGGCCGGTGTCGGCCATGTCGATGTGCGGATAGGTGCGGTATGCGATCAGCGCATCCGCATGCTCCACCATGGCCGGTGTGACGTTGGCATGAAGATCGAGGCTGACCACCAGCGCCAGATCCATACCAATCACCTTGCGCACGCGCGCCAGGATTTCACCCTCACCGTCATCGAGATGCTCTGTGACCATCGCGCCGTGCAGATCGAGATAGACACCGTCGAGATCGCCTGCGGCGGCAATGCCGTCGACGATCATTGCGGCGACGCACTCATAGGCATCCTCGCGCACATGCGCGGAAGGACTTGCGGCGCACCAGACGGTCGGCACCAGTTCCCAGCCCGCCTTCTCGGCCTCAGCCACGAAGCCGGACATGCCGACATTGATATTGTGCGTGGCCTTCAGCAGCTCTGCCCCTTTGGACATCGCGGGCCAGCCGCCGCCGTTCACGAAGTCCTGGTACGTGGCCTTTGTCGGCGCAAAGGTATTGGTCTCGTGGAGAAATCCACCAACAGCGATGCGGGTCATCTTTATATTTGCCTGAATTCACATCGCGGAAGCGGATGGTCCTTGCGGCGAGACGCCGACAATAGGCCGAAAATTGGCAAAGTCCCAGTCCCTGCCCGGGGCTGCGTCCAATAATTGTCGCGTGTATGCCTGTTGTGGACTGGTCAGAATGTCCGCTGCGGGTCCCTGCTCGACGATCTTGCCGTGCTGCATCACCATAACGTCGTCGCAAATCTGCGCCGCAACGCGAAGATCGTGGGTGATGAACAGAATGGCGATGCCGAGACGTTTCTGCACATCGTCAAGCAGATCGAGCACCTGCGCCTGTACTGAGACGTCGAGTGCGGATACTGCCTCGTCAGCCACCAGCACGTCGGGGTCCATCGCCAGCGCGCGCGCAATGGCGATGCGTTGCCGCTGCCCGCCGGAAAACTGATGTGGATAACGCGACACGGCATCCGCCGGCAGATCGACCAGCTCGAGCAGCTCGCCTGCGCGCTTCAGCGCATCCTTGCGCGGTGTTCCGAAATTGATGGGGCCTTCGGCAATGGTTTCGCCGACCGTGACACGCGGATTGAGCGAACGATACGGATCCTGAAAAATCATCTGGATGCGCTTGCGATGTGGCTGCAGCAGGCGACGCGACAGGAAGGAAATTTCATTCCCCATCAGGCGGATCGCACCCGATGTCGGATCGATCAGCCGGACGATACATCGCGCGACGGTCGACTTGCCCGAGCCGCTTTCACCGACGATGCCGAGCGTTCGCCCCTTTCGAAGCGTCAGCGTCACATCCTGCGCGGCCTGCACTTCGCGGCCACGGCCGAACATCGCCTTCTCGCGATAGACCATCCCGAGCTCCGTCGTATCCAGCACCACCGGCGCGTCAACTTCAGGGCGCGGTGGACGTGGGACAAGGCTCGGCACCGAAGACAACAGGTTACGCGTGTAATCCTGCACTGGCTTTTCAAGAACCGATTTGAGCGGCCCGCCCTCGACGATGTGCCCGTGCCGCATGACGGCGACTTGATCGGCAATCTCGGCCACGACGCCCATATCGTGGGTGATGAAGAGCACCGCCGTGCCGTGGTCCTTCTGCAGATCGCGGATCAGCGACAGGATCTGCTTTTGCGTCGTCACGTCCAGCGCTGTCGTAGGCTCGTCCGCGATCAGCAGCTTAGGCTCGAGGATCAGCGCCATCGCGATCATAATGCGCTGGCGCTGACCGCCGGACAGCCGATGCGGAAAGGACGCAAAGATGCGCTCCACATCCGGCAAACGCACCTGCTCCATCATCTCTAGAATGCGGCGCCGCCTCTCACGTGCATCATACGAAGTATGCGTGCGCAACACTTCGTCGATCTGACGGCCAACGTGCACGACGGGGTTCAGGGCCGTCATCGGCTCCTGAAAGATCATCGCCATAGTGGTTGCGCGCAACTGGCGCAAACGCCGGTCACTCGCGGTTAGAATTTCCTCGCCTGCGAGCTTGATGCTGCCGCCAACGGGAAACAGCGTTTTCTTCGGCAGCAATCCCATGGTGGTCAGCGACGTAACAGACTTGCCTGATCCGCTTTCGCCGACCAGGCACACCGTCTCGCCGGCACGCACCTGCAGCGAGATATCGTCGAGAATGCGCCGGCTGCCGGGCTTCTTGCCAAGCGCGACGACAAGATTGCGGATATCGAGGACGACGTCGTCCCGTTGACCAGATACGTCACTCACTTGCCGCTCTCCCGCTGTTTCATGCGCGGGTCGAGCGCATCGCGCGTGGCGTCACCGATAAGATTGATGGACAGGATGGAAATCGACAGTAGCAATCCTGGCCAAAAGATCAGGGACGGCTTGATCTGAAAGTAAGCCCGGCCCTCGGCCATGATGTTGCCCCAGGTCGCCGTCTCGGGACTGATGCCCGCGCCCAGGAACGACAAGATTGCTTCGATCAAGATTGCCGACGCACAAATATAAGTCCCCTGCACGATCAACGGCGCGATTGTGTTCGGCATCACATGCCGCCACAGGATTTTCGGCAGGCTCGATCCCATGGCGATGGCGGCCTCCACATAGGGCTCCTCGCGGGCGGAGAGCACCACCGAACGCACCAGACGGACGACGCGCGGAATCTCCGGAATGATGATCGCGACCAGCACCGTCTTGAGACTCGCGCCTGACAGCGACACCACCGCAATGGCGAGCAGGATGCTGGGGATCGCCATCAAGCCATCCATGATCCGCATGACGATCGCGTCGACCCATTTGAAGAAGCCGGACACAAGCCCGATCAGCAAACCGATGGCGATACTGATGATGGCAGAGCCCAAACCGATGACCAGCGAGATCCGCCCGCCATAAAGCACGCGGGACAGCAAATCCCGGCCATAAGCATCCGTGCCGAGCGGAAAAGTCTCGCTGGGCGGCTTCAAGCGCAACGCAGGCGCAAGTTGCTGCGGATCATGAGGCGCAAGCCATGGCGCAAAAACCGCTGCAGCAATGACCAGCGCCAGACATGTGGCAGCAAGAGCAATGATCGGGCTCGACGTCAGAAATTTCAGCTTCGAACCCGGTTTCCGGGCTTCAAAAGCGAGCGTGGACTGTTCAAGAGATTCCATCGCCATCAGTAACGGATCCTCGGGTCAAGGATTGTATAGGCGACGTCGATCAAGAGATTGATCGCTACGTAAAGCCCGCTCGTTAAAAGAATCATGGCTTGAATGACGGGATAGTCCCGCGCCAGCACGGCATCGACCGTCAGCCGCCCGATGCCTGGCAAATTGAAGACGCTCTCTGTCACGACAACGCCGGAAATCAAAAGTGCGAAGCCGGTGCCGATCACCGTGATGATCGGAACGGCGGCATTCCTCAGCGCATGCTTCAGCAGGACGGCACGTTCCGCGATGCCCTTCGCCCGCGCGGTCCGCACATAGTCTTCGCCGAGCACATCAAGCATCGATGCCCGCGTCATGCGCGCGATCAACGCGATATAGATGAATGACAGCGCAAGCGTCGGCAGGATGGCGCGCTCGAAGAACGGCCCAAACCCGCGCGTGATGCTGCGAAAGCCCTGCACCGGCACCCACCGCAGATCGATGGCAAAAACCTGGATGAGCACATACCCGACGACGAACACCGGCACGGAAAAGCCGAGAACCGAAAGACCCATCACAAAGCGATCTATCCAGGTGCCATGCTTCCACGCGGCGATGACGCCGAGCGGCACAGCGATGATGATCGCAAGCGTGATGGTGGACAACGCGATACTGATCGTCGGTTCGATACGCTGTCCGATCATAGTCATGACCGGAACGTTGGAGATCAGCGAGGTCCCGAAATCGCCGTGGAGCACCTTGCCGATCCAGGTGATGAACTGGGTATAGATCGGCTCGTTTAACCCCAGTGAAGTGCGAATTCTCTCAAGCTGTTCGGGTGTCGCATTGTCGCCGGCGATAATGGCTGCGGGATCTCCCGGTGTCAGACGCAACAACAGGAACACAAACACCGCAACCACACCCATGACCGGGATGGCTGCAAATATGCGGCGCACAAGATATCCGAACATTGGACCTCTTCGGTTATTCGCCCACCCTAAGAAAGCTATTGGCCGAGGCCAATGAATTGACTCTGCCCGTCCACACTCACCTTTAACACCTGCTCTTTGCTTGCGAACTCTGACAAATTGTCAGCAAGACCCGTGCCAGCAATCCCAGTTTCGCAAGCCACACGGGCACAAGGCAGAGGTGCCACGCATGCAGCGCACAACAGACTGGCCTGCGAGCCAGTCTGCTGGTTTCGACAACAGCCTCACCGGCGACCAGCTTAATCGAGCGTAGCCAGAAGTCCGGCCATCAGGCGGCCGCGCTCAACAAGACTGTCGACCTCAATGTGTTCGTTGAGCGTGTGGTAATCGGCTCCGCGAACACCCAGGCTGTCGAGGGTCGGAATTCCCATCGCGCCGGTGAAATTGCCGTCGGAACCACCGCCCGAGCTGCCGTGGATCAAATCGAGACCAAGTGACTTTCCAATCGCCCGCGCCTTCTCATAGAGCGCCATGGTACCGGCGCTCGGCTCCCAGACCGGACGCGTCACACCGCGTGTCACGGTGAATGTCACGTCATTGGACGTGCCGGACAGCGCGAGCATACGTTCAACACCGCGATCGAGATCTTCCTGACGTTTCGCCATGCTGAGCGCCTCGCCATGGCAAACCGACGACACGCAGTTCACCCATTGTCCGCCGTGCACAATGCCGACGCTGAAGGTGCAATCTTCGCTCGTCATGCCATCGATGGTCAGGATTTGCTTCGCCATCTCACGAATAGCCGATCGTCCCGCGGCGAGCGTCGCGCCCGCGTGGCTCGGCTTACCAACGGCTTCCAGATTGAAACGGGCAATCGCATAACGGCCCGTCGTCACGCCAGCGTTCTTGAACGCAGGTTCGGGCACGAGGACATATTTGTTGCGCGCGGCTTCAGCTTCGATGACGTCGCGCGTGCTCGGCGTGCCGACTTCTTCATCCGGCGTGAACAAGACGGTAATCGGCAACGGCGTCGCAACCGCTGCCTTTTGCAATTGGCGGATAGCTTCGAGCGAGATGAAATTGCCGCCCTTCATATCGAGAATGCCGGGCCCGTAGCATTTGTTGCCTTCGCGGCGCCACGGCAGCTTTTGCAGCGTGCCGACCGGATGCACCGTGTCCATGTGGCCCGCGATCAGAATACCGGGCTCGCCCTGCCGCGGATGAGGAAACCGCGCACGAACACATCCACCGAAGCCTTGGCGACCCGCAATGCATTCGATCGAAGCTCCTGCGATCGCCATATCGCGTGCTGCAAGTGCGAGCATGCGATCCACAGCAGCCGCATCCCATGTCGGGCTTTCGCATTCGATCCATGGGCGCAGGCCCTGCAACATCGTTTCAACGTCGAACGGGAGTGAAGCTACATTGATCAAGGGATGTTCCTTTCTAGTGTGGCGGTTCAGAAGTCCGCATCATTCGTGCGGCGAGTCTGGAATGCGGACTTCTGAACCAAAGCCACACTAGCTTAATAACTTGCTAGTGTCCTTCGATCCCGAAGTTCGCAAACGAAGAGTGCAGCGAAATAATGCGAACTTCGGAATCGGGACACTAGCGTTTCTTGTTCTCACCGCATCACGACATGCGGACAACACATCTGATGCAAGTTCGGCCGCTGAGTCAAAATGAAAACCACGTTGACGGTTCGATCGCTTGATGCAAATCTTAAAAATCGACAAGCTGACAACGGCTTAGTTCGTCAAAGGACGCTTAATTATTCGTCGGAGTGCACAAGTAATCATCGCGTGGTGATCAGTTTAAAGTCAGGAGCGACATGATGTTTTTCAAATCGCGTGGATGGGCTTCCACGGCGTTACTCAAGCGGGTTCTGCCCGGCGTTCTTTTCGCGGCTGCAGCAGCACTTCCAACAATGGCGCTGGCAAAGACCAAGACGATCACAGCTGTGATGCATTCCGATCTGCGCGTGATCGATCCGCTGCTCACCACCGCGTACATTACGCGCGACCACGGCTACATGGTTTATGACACGCTGCTGGCCACGGATTCGAATTTCAAGATCCGGCCGCAGATGGCGGATTGGAAAGTCTCCGACGACAAACTCACTTATACATTCACGCTTCGCGACGGCCTGAAATGGCATGATGGCAAGCCCGTCACGGCGGAAGACTGCGTTGCTTCGCTGAAGCGATGGGGCGCAAGTGACGGCATGGGCCAGAAGCTCATGGACTTTACCGCGAGCCTGGAAGCCACCGATGCGAAGACCATCACGCTGAAGCTCAAGGAGCCCTACGGTCTCGTTCTGGAATCGATCGGCAAGCCATCATCGCTCGTTCCGTTCATGATGCCGAAGCGTCTTGCGGACACGCCGAAAGGCACACCAATCCCTGAGCAGATCGGCTCAGGTCCTTTCAAGTTCGTGCAGTCTGAATTCCAACCCGGCGTGAAAGCCGTTTATGTCAAGAACACGGACTACATCCCGCGCAAGGAGCCGCCGAACTGGACGTCCGGTGGCAAGGTGGTCAAAGTCGACCGTGTCGAGTGGGTGACGATGCCCGATGCGCAGACCGCGGTGAACGCGCTGCAGTCCGGCGATATCGACTTCATAGAGAATCCGTCATTCGATCTTGTCCCGATATTGGCCAACGACAAGGAGATCGAGATCAAGGTTTTGAGCCAGCTCGGCTTCCAGACTCTCGGTCGCATGAACTTCCTCTATCCACCCTTCGATAACGTGAAGGTGCGTCGCGCTGCGCTGCTGGCAATGCGTCAGAAGGACGTGCTCGACGCGCTCGTCGGCAATCCGAAGTACTACAAGATCTGCGGCGCGATTTTCGGCTGCGGCGGTCCGTTCGAAACCGATGTCGGTTCAGAGTCCTTGGTGAAGGGCAACGGCATGGCGGAAGCCAAGAAGCTACTGGCCGAATCCGGCTACGATGGCACGCCGATCGTCATCATGGCACCGACCGACGTCGTCACCCTCAAAGCGCAACCGGTCGTCGCCGCTCAGTTGCTGCGTGACGCCGGCTTCAAGGTCGACCTGCAGTCAACCGACTGGCAAACCGTCGTGACCCGCCGCGCCAGCCAGAAGCCACCGAAGGAAGGCGGCTGGAACATGTTCTTCACGAACTGGGCCGGGCCTGAAATCCTGAATCCGATCGCTCACGTAACCCTCAACGGCAAGGGCAAGAATGGCGGCTGGTTCGGATGGCCGACAGACGCCAAGATGGAGCAACTACGCGATGCATTTGCCCGCGCAACCTCGCTCGAAGAACAGAAGAAGCTGGCCGTTGAAATCCAGAAACACACCTACGATGAGGTGTTCTATCTGCCCCTCGGTCAGTACGTTACGCCAGCCGCCTGGCGGAAGGATCTGACCGGCGTGGTGGATGGTCCTGCAACGCCAGTTTTCTGGAACATCGACAAGGCTGACTGAACGCCATAGCTGATACGACGATCCTCTTATTGCGGAGGACATGCACATTTCGTAAGCAGGCCCCTCAGCTATGTGGGGCCTGTTTCCGTTTCGGGAGGGCCTGAGCGTTAACCCCATTGGCCCTGACGGGCCTGATATCGGCGACGGATATGTTCAAGCCTTTGTCGAACCGCTACCCGGCTCTCTTGGCTTGCTCCCACGGAGCAGTTCTCGCGCCATTCGCGCAGCCCGTTTTACGGTGCATCACATTGCAGGTGTGCCGTTGACCCAAATTACGACACTGCCCCCTTCCAATGCGAAGGCAGCCGCCTGGATGTCCGGCTGGCTCCTGTCGATGCTCTGTCTCATGATCGCCGGCCGTGAGATCACGCGCGAGCTCGACGTTTTCCAGCTCATGGAGCTGCGATCGACGATCGGCCTTGTGATGCTCTACCCGCTGGTCCGGTGGAATGGCGGTTTCGCGAGCATGAAGACGGCGCGCCCGTTCCTACATATCGGCCGCAACGCCGTTCACTACGCCGCGCAGTATGGCTGGTTTCTGGCGCTGACGATGATTCCGCTCGCTCAGGTGGTCGCCATTGAATTCACGATGCCGATCTGGACCGCGTTGCTTGCGGTCTCCTTCATCGGCGAACGCCTGAATGCGTTCAAGATTCTCGCGATCGTTCTTGGGCTCGTCGGCGTGGTGATCATCGTCCAGCCCGGCGCCGCGCAGGTCAGTCCCGGGCAATTGCTGATGCTCGCTGTGGCGATGGGCTTCGGCGCATCCGTTGTCATGGTCAAATCATTGACCCGAACCGATTCCGGCGTTGCGATCACGTTCTGGATGTTGATCATCCAATCGGCCATCGGATTGCTGCCCGCTCTTTATGTCTGGCACTGGCCTTCGGCGCATCTTTGGCCGTGGATCCTCGTGATCGCATTCTTCGGAAGCTATTCGCATTATTGCATGACGCAGGCGATGCGCTTCGCGGATGCGACCGTGGTCGTGCCGATGGATTTCCTGCGCGTTCCGCTCAGCGCGACGGTTGGCTGGCTGCTCTATGCGGAGCGGCTCGATCTCGCCACCATTGCAGGTGCGGCGCTGATCCTGACCGGAAACCTGCTCAACCTGAAAAAGACGCGCACGCCTTTGGCAGATGCAAAAGCGTGACGCGCGTTATTGAAGTGTCAGTCGGCGGTCCAACCGCCATCCATCACGAGCGATGATCCCGTCATCAGCGACGACGCATCGCTGGCGAGGAAGACGATCGCACCCATTAGATCCTCAACGGTGCCGAGACGTCCGAGTTTGATCTTCGACAGCACGCTTTGCTTGAACGCGACATTCTCGAAGAACGGCTTCGTCATCGGCGTTTCGATGAAGGTGGGGCACAGCGTGTTGACGCGAATGCCTTTCGGCGCGAGGTCAATCGCCATCGCCTTCGAGAATCCCTCCATCGCCCACTTGGATGCGCAATAGAGTGAGCGGTTCACGCCACCGACATGTCCCATTTGCGAGGACATGTTGATGATCGAGCCAGGCCTTCCGGCGGCGATCATCCGCCGGGCAATCGACTGTGCCGCGAAATAAGCCGCGCGCACGTTGAGGTTCATGACCAGATCAAAATCCTCCACCGGCACTTCGGTGAAGGGATTGGGCTTGTTGGTGCCGGCGTTATTGACAAAGATATCGTAAGGCTCGCGCCCGTCGATCGCGGCACGGAACGCCGCGACGTCGGTGACGTCGAGGGCAAGCGTGTCGGACGACAAGTCCTTGGCGCGCAATGCCGCAGACGCCTCCTCAATTTCGCTGGCCGTGCGGGCGCAGAGCGTCACATGCGCTCCCGCCTCCGCCAGCGCCGCCGCGGCGGCGAGACCGATTCCCCGGCCCGCCCCCGTGACGAGAGCCCGCCGCCCGTCGAGCCGGAAAGCCGGCGTTTTCGGTAGCGGCTGCACGCTCATTCCGCGGCACTCGCGTAGGGCACGTTGCGTCCACCGTAGCGGCGCACACGGACATTGGCCTGTTCAGCATGGCCCGCAAAACCTTCGAGCATGCACAGCCGCGAGCAGTACTCGCCGATCTTGGCGGATGCTTCATCGGTCAAGACACGCTGGTAGGTCACGGTCTTGAGGAACTTGCCGACCCACAGGCCGCCGGTGTAACGCGCCGCTTTATTGGTGGGCAGCGTGTGGTTGGTGCCGATGACCTTGTCGCCGTAAGCGACGTTGGTGCGCGGTCCAAGGAACAGTGCACCGTAGTTGGTCATGTTCTTGAGGAAGTAATCCGGATCGCGGGTCATGACCTGCACGTGCTCTGAGGCAATGCGGTCCGCTTCCTTCACCATTTCCTCTTCGGAGTCGCAAACGATGACTTCGCCGTAGTCCTCCCATGCCTTGGCAGCAATCGCGCCGGTCGGCAAGATCTTCAGAAGGCGTTCGATCTCGGCCATGGTTTCACGGGCCAGCTTCTCGGAGTTGGTCAGCAGCACGGCGGGAGAATTCGGACCGTGTTCAGCCTGGCCCAACAGGTCGGTGGCGCACATCTCACCGTCGACGGTCTCGTCCGCGATCACCAGCGTTTCCGTCGGGCCCGCGAACAGGTCGATGCCAACGCGGCCGTAAAGCTGACGCTTGGCTTCTGCGACGAAAGCGTTGCCAGGACCGACGAGCATGTCAACCGGTGCGATCGTCTCAGTGCCGAGCGCCATTGCGCCGACCGCCTGAATGCCGCCAAGACAGTAGATCACGTCGGCACCTGCGAGGTGCTGAGCGGCAACGATGGCCGGTGCAGGCTTGCCCTGGAACGGCGGGGCGCAGGTGATGATGCGCGGAACGCCCGCCACCTTCGCGGTGATCACCGACATATGCGCGGACGCCAGCAGCGGATACTTGCCGCCCGGCACGTAGCAGCCGACCGAGTTGACCGGAATGTTCTTGTGGCCAAGCACGACACCTGGCAGCGTCTCAACCTCGATGTCCTTCATTGACTCGCGCTGGTGCTGCGCAAAGTTGCGCACCTGCTCCTGCGCGAACTTGATGTCCTCAATGTTCCGCTGCGAGAGCTGTGACACACAGTCCTTGATCTCGGCGTCAGTGAGCCGATAGTCCTTGCGGTCCCACTGGTCGAACTTCACCGACAGTTCGCGCACCACGGCATCGCCGCGCTTCTCGATGTCGGCAAGAATGCCTTCCACTGTGTTGCGGACTTTGGTGTCGTCCTCGGCCCGCTGTGCGGCGTCGCGGCCGCGTTTCAGAAATTTCGCCATTGTTGTTCTCCGCGATTATTTGATGGCCTGAGGATTGATCGGCGAACCAGCCGCACCCGGCAGATGCAGCGGCGGCGCCGTGAAGAAGAATTCGTAGACCTTATCCTGCGCACAGTCTTCGGCGAGCTCCTTCACATAGAAGATTTCACCCATCGAGATGCCGATTGCCGGGATCACGACCCAGTGCCAGGGCTGGTTGGCTTCGTTGGTTTCGTTCGGACGCACTTCGCAGCCCCAAGTGTCGGAGCAGATCGCGGCGATGTCGTGTTCGCGGATCCAGTAGCAGGTCTCGAATGCGAGGCCCGGTGCGTCACCGCCGGCATAACCGCTCCAGTCCTTCTTCTTCAGGCAGCGCTCCTGATGGCCAGTGCGGACGATCACGAAGTCGCCCTTGCGGATTTCAACGCCCTGCTGCTTGGCGCAGGCATCAAGGTCGGCATTGGTGATCGCGTAACCATCATCGAGCGACTCCACGCCCTTGAAGCGTGCAATATCCAAGAGAACGCCGCGGCCTGCCATCTTGTTGCGGACGTGCTCGATGCCAAGCTTCTTCGCGCCGCGCGCATCAACCAGCTTCGCGTCGTAGCCATTGTACATCTTGTCGTCGAGGAAGATGTGGCAGAGCGCGTCCCACTGGGTCGAAGCTTGGCAAGGCATGTTGATCGCGTCGTCCGCGTAGCGCAGATACGGCGACGGAACGTCCTGGTTCCCGGCTGCGGCGTCGGTGCCGGTCGCGAGCATGGTGTGGATGGGATTCCAGCGGCCCCCGAACAGACCGGATTGGATTGGCTGCTTGAGGTCAAGGCCGAGGGCAAACACCTTGCCCTTCTTGATCAGCTTGCCGGCGTTGATGACGTCTTCCGGCGACACGTTGTTGAGCGTTCCGATCTGGTCATCCGCGCCCCAGCGCCCCCAGTTGGAGAGCTTCTTGGCGGCTTCATAGATTGCAGCTCTGTCGACTTTCATTTTCGATCCTCTTTTATTTATCGAACGATAATTTAAACGGCGCAAGGCGGCGCTAGTGTGGCAGTTCAGAAGTCCGCATCATTCGTGCGGCGAGTCTGGCATGCGGACTTCTGAACCCAAGCCACACTAGATCAACAATTTGCCAGTGTCCTTCGATTCCGAAGTTCGCAACGAAGCTGGCACAACACGAGGCGAACTTCGGACTCGGGACACTGGCCGCCGGCTTCGCTCAGACCGAGCAGTAACGCTCCTTGACTTCCTCGTCGGCAAGCAACGCGGTTGCGGTGTCATGGTGAACGATAGAGCCCTGATCCAGCACGTAGGCGCGGTCGGCGATGCCGAGCGCCAATTCGACGTTCTGCTCCACCAGAAGAATGGTCGTGCCTTGCGACTTCATCTTGCCGAACAGCTCGAACATTTCGTCGACCAGCACCGGCATGATGCCCTCTGACGGCTCATCGAGCATGATGAGACTTGGCTTCGAGATCGTGGCACGCGCGATGGCAAGCATCTGTTGCTCGCCGCCGGACATTGTGACCGCTTCCTGATCGAGACGCTCTTTCAGGCGCGGGAAGATCTCCGCGATCTCGTCGATCAGCCGAGCCTCATTCTTCTTGTCAGGTGATGCGACAAGACCGAGACGCAGGTTCTCGCGCACAGTCAGTCCCTGCACGATGCGGCGCTCTTCCGGCACGTAAGCAAGTCCAAGGCCGAAGCGAATGTGAGCGGGCTGGCCCAGCACCTGCTTTCCCTTGAACTCCACCTTCCCGCTCGTCTTGTCGAGCAGGCCGATGATAGAGCGCAGTGTCGTGGTCTTGCCGGCGCCATTGCGGCCGATCAGACAGACGATCTCGCCCTGTTTGACTTCGAAGTTGATGTCCTGAAGCACATGGCTGGCACCGTACCAGGCATTGAGATTTTCGACGCGCAACATTGCTTCAGTGCTCCCGCTGGCCAAGATAGACGCGCTTGACCTGGTCGTTCTGACGTACTTCGGCTGGCGTGCCTTGTGCAAGCAATTCCCCGTGATGAAGAACCAGAATGCGGTCGCTGATTCCCATCACCAGTTTCATCTTGTGTTCGACCAGAATGACGGTTCGTTCCTTCGCGAGCTTGACGATGAGATCCATCATCACGCGCGTCTCTTCAGGGCTCATGCCCGCGGTCGGCTCATCGAGCAGGAGCAGCCGCGGATTGGCGGCCAGCGCCATGCCAATTTCCAGCGCGCGCTGTTCGCCATGCGCCAGCTCCTTGGCGAGCCGTTCGCGCCGGTCCCAAAGCCCAACGAGTGCAAGCAACTCGTCCGCCTTCTCGGCCAGACCAGGCAGCTTGGCGCGGGGACGCCATATATCGAAACGCGAAACAAACGCCTGCAGACCAACGCGAACGTTTTCATGCGTCGTCAGAAACGGAAAGACGTTCGTGATCTGGAACGACTTGGCGATGCCCATATGCGCAAATTTGTGCTGCGGGACGTTCGTCACGTCACGCCCTTCGAACTCGACCTTGCCCGATGACGGAGGGAACGCGCCCGACAACACATTGAAGTAGGTGCTCTTGCCAGCGCCGTTCGGACCGATGATCGAGGTGATCGCTCCGCGGTGGAATTCCGCGGAGATGTTGGTGAGGGCCTTGAACTTGCCGAACGACTTGCTCACACCGTTAGTTCGCAGGATCACCTGCGAAGACTGATTTGCTGAGGCCGTCATTGCTTCATCCGCTTCAAAATGGTTCCCCAGATTCCGGCGGGGAAGAACAGGACGCAGATCACGAAGATCGCGCCGACGATCAACTGCCAGTGCACGGTCCACAGCGAGACCAGGTTTTCCAGCAGCAGGTACACCGCCGCGCCGACGAACGGGCCGAAGAACGTTCCCATGCCACCCAACAGTGACATCATCACCGCCATGCCGGAGGTCTCGTAGTGCATGATCTCGATCGGAACGATGGAGAGATGCAAGGCCGCCAGTGCACCCGCAAGACCGCAGAAGGCGCCTGACAGAATGAACGTGACAAGACGAGTCAGCATCACGTTATAGCCCGAGGCACGCGCCCTCGCCTCATTCTCGCGCACAGCCTCGATGACGGCACCGAACGGCGACGCCAGGATTCGCGACAGCACGAAGAAAGCGAGGATGACGAATGCAGCGACGACATAATAACGCGTCATCGGGTCGATGAAGTCGAACTTCAGGCCGAAGATGTTGATGTCGCGCACGTTGATGCCGCGCAAGCCGTTTTCACCGCCGGTCCAGTCAACCGCCTGATAGAACAGGTAGTAGACGCACTGCGACAGAGCCATCGTCACCATGGCGAAGTAGATGCCGCGGGTGCGGATCGCCAGGCCGCCGATGGCTGCGGCCATCACAACACCACCGAGAACGCCGATGGCAATGGCTGCGTACCAGGGCAACGCGAAATGCACGATCGCAATGCCGGCGAGATAGGCTCCTGTTCCGAACAGGGCTGCGTGTCCGAATGACAGCAGGCCGAGATAACCGAACAGCAGATTGAAGCCGAGTGCATAAAGACCATAGATCAGGATGTTCACCGCCAGCGCGGTGAACGGCATGATCAGCGGAAACACCAGCACGAAAATGCTGGCCAGCAGCGAGCGGTGGCGCTTGGCGAACTCGAACCAGTTGGTTTGCGCGGTGCCCGGCTGCGTCAAAGTCTGAGAAACCTCGTTCATTGTCTAATACTCGGCTCAGCTCATGAGTCCGGCGCGGCCGAAGAAGCCTTGCGGACGGATGAGGAGAACAATTGCCATCAAGGCAAAGATTGAAACCTTGGCCATCTCCGGGGCGAAGAGCGACGTCATGCTGACGACCACGCCCACCAGAAGACCTGCGATAACCGCACCACCGATCGACCCCATGCCGCCGACCACGGTGACGACGAAGGCTTCGGCCAGAATGGTCGATCCCATTTCCGGAATGACGCCCTGCAGTGGTGCCGCGAGAAGACCGGCGAGCGCCGCGATGCCGGTGCCGATCCCGAAGACAAACAGCCAGACCCGCGCAACATTGACGCCCAGCACGCGCACAATCTGCGGATCGCGGGCGCCGGCGCGGATGATGAGACCGAAGCTCGTGCGCTCAAGGAACAGCCAGAGCCCCAGCAGCACGGCGACCGCCACACCGATGATGAACAGGCGATAGAGCGGGAAGTAACCGATGCCGATGTTGACGGCACCCTGCAGCAGTTCAGGCGTGTCGAACGGATAGCCGCTCTTGCCGAATGCGATGCGGACCAATTCCACCATCACGTAGCTGAGGCCGAACGTCAGCAGCAATGGATAGTCGATGCCGCGTCCATACAGCGGCCGGATCAGGAAACGTTCGACCACGAGACCGATGGTGCCGACAATCAGCGGCACGGCAACCAGGCAAAGCCAGAAGTTGCCTCCCAACGAAACAAGGAAAAGGCCGACATAAGCTCCGACCATAAAGAACGCACCGTGTGCGAAGTTCACCACGGTCAACATGCCGAAGATCAGCGACAAACCGATCGCAAACAGCACGTAGATCGCACCGAGCGCCACGCCCGTGAACAGCTGCAGCGCAAGAAGATCAAAACTCAGGCCGGCCATAGATATCTCCAGATGTGACGCGCGTCCGCGAGGGACGCGCGCCTTTCAGCTTTAGGCTTTGTGACCCAGCGCTTCGCACGAACGCAGGTTGGCGTCGTTCGGAGCTTCGGTCTCGATAACGTTAAACACGTCGGCGTCGCCCTTCTGCGGGGTCGCCTTCGACTCGATGATGAGGACCGACTGCACCGACTGGTGATCGCATTTGCGATAGTACTGCGGGCCCTTGTAGTAATCGTACTTGAGGGCCTCCACTGCTTCGATCACCTTGTCCGGATCCAGGCTGCCGGCAGCCTTTGCGCCTTCCAGCAGCGTCCGCACGCCGCCGTAACCGAGCGCACCATAGTCCGACGGAACCTTGCCGCTATGCATCTTGCGGAAGCGGTCGTTGAACGCCTTCGCCGACGCGATCTTGTCTTCGATGCCCCAGTAATACGAGGTGCCGCCGATGACGCCATCGAACGCCTGCGCGCCGGCCGCGACGCGGCCGGTGTAAAGCAGGACCGGAGCAACGATCTTCATCGACTTCTTCATGCCGAAGTCGGTGGCCTGCTTCAGAGCGATCTGCTGGTCGCGGCCGAAGTTGCTGATGCAGAGAATGTCAGGCTTGAGCGCCTGGATACGCGGCAGCAGCGCCGAGAAGTCCGTCATGCCGAGCGGGTGACGAATATCGACCAACGTTTCGACGCCGAAGGCTTTGCCCGCCGCCTGGAAGCCGCGGACCATTTCGTGGCCGTAGGCGTAGTCAGCGGTGAGGAACGCAACCTTCTTGCCAAACTTCGGGAAAGCGTAACGGCCAACGGCGCCTGCTGTGAGGTGCGGGTTGAGCGCTTCGTGGAAGGTATAACGGCTGAAGTCCGAAGCTTCGTTGATGGTGTCGGACTGGCTGATGGAGTTGAAAATGACCTTGCGCTCTTTGGTGATGTTGTTCACCGCGAGCTGCACAGCGGCCGAGAGGCTGCCGACGACGAAGTTGACCTTCTCCTTTTCGATCAGTTCAAGCGTGCGGGTGGCGGCTTCACCTGGATTGAGCTTGTCGTCACGGACCAGCAGTTCAGCCTTGCGGCCGTTCAGACCGCCGCCTTCGTTGAACTCTTCGATGGCAACCTGCGCGGCACGCACCTGATCCTGCGCCTCGGTGCCGTAGGGGCCGGTGAGCGGAACGGGGAAACCGACCTTGATGGTGGCTTCCTGCGCCTGAAGCAGATTGATGCGGAACGGCGATGCCGCAAGGACGGCACCAGCGCTTGCGGTCGTCAGCAGGCGGCGGCGAGAAATAAGCTTAGAACCGTTTCTTTTCGTCATACATCTTCCTCCGTAAGTAATCGCTCGTTGTCCTATGAAACTTCGCTTAGATGCGACCAAGCGCAGTCAAAATGACCCGTGGTGTCAACGGGATTTCGGTGATCTCGACGCCGAACGGAGACAGCGCATCATTGACGCCGTTGGTCACCACCGCTGCAGCGCCAGCTGTCCCTGCCTCCCCGGCCCCCTTTGCACCTAGCTCTGATTCGAGCGTCGGGGAAATGACATGGCCAACTGCGATGTCCGGCATCTCGCCCGCCATCGGCACCAGGTAATCTGCCATGTTGGCGTTGGTCAGCTGTCCGCGCTCATCATAGATGCAGTGTTCATATAGTGCGGCCCCCAATCCCTGCACCACACCGCCGCGGATCTGTTCGTCCACGAGCTGCGGGTTGATGACCGTGCCGCAGTCCTCCACCACCCAATGCTTCAGCAGCTTGACGAAGCCCGACTGCACATCAACTTCGAGCCATGAGGCCTGAACGCCGTTAGTGAAGGCGAATGCATACTCACGCGGCACATAATGACGTGTGGCCATCAGTTCAGGCTGGAAACCCGGCGGCAGCGTGTCGGGGCGGAAGTAAACGATCCGCGCCAGTTCGTTCAGTTCGATGCGCTGCTGACCGCCTTCGACGTCGACGACAGAGTTGTCGACGATATCCAGCGCCTCCGGCTTCGACTGCAGGATGGCAGCGGCCACATCGAGAATGTTCTTGCGCAGAACCTTGGCCGCCTGTAGCGCCGCCTCGCCACCAATGCCTGCACCACGCGAGGCCCAAGTGCCGCCGCCGTAGGGTGTGTTGTCGGTGTCGCCGAGAATAACGCGCACGCGCTCCATCGAGACGCCGAGCACGCTGCCAACGATCTGCGCCGTCAGCGATTCCGAGCCTTGGCCCTGCTCGGTGAGGCTGGTCTGGCAAATCACGCGACCGGTCGCGTCCAGGCGTACAGCGACGCCATCTTGAGAAGAGATCCGCGCGCCGCCGACACCGTAGAATGCAGCGCTCGGATTGGTCACTTCGATGAAGCTGGCAATTCCGATCCCGCGATAGATGCCACGTTTGCGCAATTCCGCCTGCTCGGCTCGCAGCGCATCGTAGTTCATCATCGACATCAACTTGTCGAGGGATGCGTGATGCGAGAGCGCCTCGAACCTCAAGCCCGACGGCGAACCGCAAGGATAAGCGTCGTCTCGGATCAGATTGCGGCGGCGGATTTCGACCGGATCCATGCCGATCCGCCGCGCGGCAAGATCCACCAGCCCTTCGGTCACCGAACACGCAATCGGGTGGCCAACCGCGCGGTACTGGCAGGTGACGTTCTTGTTCTGGAACACGACACGCGCGCGGGCGCGATAATTTGGTGTCGTATAGGGACCACCCACCAGATTGACCACCTGATTGGCTTCGATTGCGCTGGTACGCGGATACATCGAATACGGACCGATGCCCGTCAGGTCATCGATCTCGAACGCGTTGATCGTGCCGTCCTTGCTGACGCCAATGCGGCCCTTGCAGACGTGATCGCGCGCGTGAATATCGGTGTTGAAGCTTTCAATGCGATCCGCAACGAACTTGATCGGACGACGCAGCAGCTTCGACAGCGCGCAGGTTGCCATCTCATCAGCGTAGATATGGACCTTGATGCCGAAAGATCCGCCGACGTCCTTGCAGACCACCCGAACCTGAGCCTCGTCGAGCTCCAGGTGCTTGGCTGCAATGTTCTGCACCATATGCGGCGCTTGCGTGCCGAGATAAATCGTCAGCCGCTCGTTACCGGGATTCCAGTCCGCAAGCACGGCGCGTGGCTCGAGCGTCACGCCGGTATGGCGGCCGAATACGAATTCCGCCTCGACCACCTCATCCGAATTCGCAAACGCCTGATCAACAGCGCCTGCATCAAGATTGCGCTCGAAGGCGAGATTGTCGCCAAGAACATCATGGATGACTGGCGTCTCGGGATCGAGCGCGGTACGCATGTTTGTGACCGGCACCAGTTCTTCGTAATCGACGATGACCCGCTCGGCCGCGTCCTCGGCCAGGGCACGGCTTGTCGCGACGATAGCCGCGACCGCCTCGCCCTGCCAGCACGCACGATCGACTGCGATGGCGTGCTGCGGCGCTGACTTCAGTCCCTTCAGATGCGAAAGAACGCCGACCCACGGCGAGATCACCTTGGCCAGCTCCGCGCCAGTCACCACTGCGATGACGCCCGGCATCTTCTTCGCCTCAGTGGCGTCGATGCCGAGAATCTTGGCGTGCGCATAAGGTGAACGCAGATAAACGACATGCGCCATCCGCGGCAGCGCCATGTCGCTGACGTATTCACCGCGTCCCTGCGTGAGCCGCTCGAGATTGGGCCTGGGAACGGTCTTGCCGATATAGGAATTCGGACGGTCCAGCACTGACAGGCCGGGCCGCAGATCGGAATTGCTCATCGCCGCAACGCCTTTCTGGCCTTCGCCGTCGCTTCCACAGCGTCGATGATCGCATGGTAGCCGGTACAGCGGCAGTAATTGCCGGAGAGATGCTCACGAATCTGTTCGCGGTCCGCATCGAGATCCTGCACCAGAATGTCCTGCGCCGCCATCAACATGCCGGGCGTGCAGTAGCCGCACTGCAGTGCGTTGCGCTCGCGAAATGCCGCCTGAAGATCGGCAATCTCGCCGCTGTCGGACAATCCCTCGATCGTCTCCACAGTGGCATTCTCCGCCTGAACGGCCAGCAGCAGGCAGGAACGTATAATGTCGCCGTTGACGCGGATGGTGCACGCACCGCAAACGCCATGCTCGCAACCAACGTGCGTACCGGTAAGATTGAGCTGTTCGCGGAGGAAGTCCGCAAGATTGAGCCGCGGGAGGACGTGCGCATCAACGCGCTCGCCGTTCACCGTGAGCGAGATCGCGACCGGAGTTGTCATACCGCCGTTCCTGCGTTGAGCTCCGGACGGCCAAGCATATCCGCGACGCATCGCGCCATCAGCTGACGCGCAAGGTAACGGCGCATGCCGGCTGTCGCCTGCTGATCCTCCTGCGGATCAAGTTCGTCATCAAGCGCAGCCTGCGCCTCCGCCAGCACGGCGGCGGTCACCGGCTTGCCGATGAGATGCTTTGAGGCCGTCGCCAGCAACGGCTTCTCGCCAACAGCAAAGAAGCCGAGGCGAAGCTCGGCAAACATATCTCCATCAAGAACGGCGGACGCCCCGAGGCCAACCATGGCGTAATCGCCTTTTCGCCGGGCGTATTCATGAAAGAAATGCGCGGAATGCGGCCGTTTCACCGGCATCTCGACTGCTACCAGCAGTTCGCCCGGCGCAAGTACGGTCTCGTAAATCCCGGTGAAAAAGTCGGCTGCTGGAATGCGCCGCTCGCCGGATTGTCCCTGAACAACGATCGTCGCATCGAGCGCAATGACGCAGGCCGGCATTTCCGAGGCAGGATCAGCATGCGCCAGGTTGCCGCCCAGCGTGCCTTTATTGCGGATCGCGGGGTGCGCGACATGCGTCATTGCTTCACTTAGGAGCGGTGCATGTTGCGTGATCTCGGGCGACTTGAGGATGTCGACGTGGCGCGTCAATGCGCCGATCCGCAGGATTTGGCCGGAAACGGAGACGCCCCGCAATTCCGGGATCGCGCCGATATCGACAATCCAGGCAGGAGCAGACAGCCGCAGGTTCAACGCCGGCATCAGGCTCTGCCCGCCGGACAGAACCTTTGCGTCGTCGCCATACTGTGCAAGCAGCTTCAAAGCGTCGGTAACGCTCGATGCACGCGTATAGCTGAAAGCCGAAGCTTTCATTCCGGCAGGCCTCCCTCGCCTCGTTATTAACTCTCAGGGCTTCGGCGCGGATTAGACGGTGCCGGACCCAAAAGGTCAAGCTTGTTTATCGAACGATTATTTCGTGATCCGGCTCCAAACGCCGATACGATGAATGAATCACGAATGACAAACGAACGGTTTGCCGCATTGCCCGCGCGACGCAACTTGCAGGGATTCAAAGCAAATTATCTCCATGAATGCTCTGCGACAAATTACCAATTTGAAAGTTGCCGCACTGCACCATGAAAAGAGACCCGTCGGTCTTTTTTTGGGGGTAGCTATTTTCGGGAAGTGTTTGATGCGCCGAAGCGTTCGCGAAAGATCCGTTGTGTCTGCTCAGCTTCGGTTTTGAGGATGTCGGCAAAGAGCGCCGCGGCCGGCGACATCACTTTCCGCGCGGGTTCAATCAAAACGAACTCGGAAAAGAAAGGCGGATCTTCCAACGGCCTGACATCGAACTCGCCACTGTCGAAGTCCGATGCCATCATCAGGAACGGAAGAATGGCGACCCAGTCGCTCGCTGCGACAAATTGCAGCGTACCCATCATGGCATCGAGCTCTAGCCGTTGCGCGATGGTGACGCCGTTGGTTGCGAAGTAAGTCTCGATATTGCGGCGGCGCGTATTCTGGAGGCCCGGCAACACCACCTTCAGCGGACCAGCCTCCGACAATTTCACCGGCGTTAGGTCGTGGCGGCTGCGCTTGCCTTTCCTGGCGCGGACGAGCATCTCCCGATCGCGCGCGAGAAGACGGTGCGATATGCCGACCGCGCCTTCGAAAGCCGGCACCACGGCAAAGTCCAGGTCGCCTTTCAGGATCATATCCGTGAGAACGCCGGAGTAAGCCTCGGTGACGCTGATCTCCGATCCCGGCGCGGAGTTAAGAAATTTGTCCAGCGCCGGAGCAAGGATCGATCGGGTAAAGGTCGGCATCAGGCCAACCCGGATAGCGCCGTGGATCCGATTAACGGCAACGCTTTGTTGGGCGGCTTCCAGCTTCTTCAGCACCTCGACGCATTCACGGTAATAGGTTTTGCCCGCCAGCGTCGGCTCGACATCCCGCCCGTTTCGCTCGAACAGCATCACCGCAAGTTCGGACTCGAGCTGCTTGATGTGCTGCGAGATCCCGGACTGCGTCGCTCCCTCGCGCGCGGCTGCCAAGGTGAACGAGCCCTCCTCGTACACGGCGACGAAGGAGTTGATCTGGCGCAGCGAGACCATATTTTGCCATCAATTTTTATAATGCGAACAAGTAAGAATAATCATTTTTCTAATAGCTCACAATCGCTACTCTTGGGCTGACAGGTACTCAACGTGGGAAATGCACTATGAAACTTGGCTTCTTCACCATGCCGATCCATCCGCTCGACAAGGACTGGCGTCAGACCTTGGCGGAAGATCGCGAAGCCTTCATGCTGGCGGACGAGCTGGGTTTCACTGAGGCCTATGTCGGCGAACACGTCACGGATAAAGCCGAGAACATCACGTCCTGCGTTACGTTCCTCGCCTGGATCGCTGCGGCCACCAAGCAGATCAAGCTTGGAACCGGCACGGTCAACATGCCGAACCAACATCCGGCTGCCATCGCTGCCAATATCGCAATGCTCGACCACATGCTCGACGGCCGCTTCATCTTCGGCATCAGCCCCGGCGGATTGCTGTCGGACGCAGAACTGTTCGGCAACCTCGATGCCAACCGCAACGAGATGTTCGTCGAAGCCATCAATCACGTGCTCAACATCTGGTCGGGCGAACCACCGTATAACCTGCGCGGCAAATACTGGACGGTGTCCACCGAGCGGACGCAGATGCCGGAGATCGGTCAGGGCTACATCCCTCGCCCATTGCAGCGCCCGCATCCTCCGATTGTTGTCACCGCCGTTGCGCCCTTTTCCAAGGGCGTCACTGAAGCCGCCATCCGCGGATGGGATCCAATCTCCGCGAACTTCCTGATGCCGGCGTGGGTGAAGAGCCACTGGCCGAAATATGTCGAAGGCTGTGAACGCGGCAACCGCGCTGCGGACCCTGCCAACTGGCGCGTGGCCAAGAGCGTATTCGTGGCCAACGATGCCGCGACCGCCAAGGCCTACGCGATGGACCCTAACGGTCCTTATGTGAACTACTACCGCTCTCTGTTCACAAAACTGAAAAAGAACGGACGCATCGAACTCTTTAAGACGCGTCGCGATCAGCCTGACGATGAAGTGACGTTGGAAATGATCTGCGAAAAGCTGATCATCTACGGAACGCCGGACAGCGTCGCCGATCAGATACTTGCCTTCCAGGAGGAAGTCGGCACATTTGGCACGCTGCTTTACGCTGGCAAGGATTGGAAAGACCGGGATCTTGGACGCAAATCCATGATCATGATGGCGGAAAAGGTTCTGCCGCTGGTCAACGCCGGTTCGCCCAAGCAGGTTAAAGCCGCGGAGTAATGACAAGAACAACAGGAATTTCCCTTGGCCCTCTCTGATCGCATTCCCTATCAAGCCCTGATCGATCGTCCCAAATTGACTCTTCCAGGCGGCAAGAAGCTTGCCGTCTGGGTGATCCTCAACGTTGAGGAATGGCGGATCGAAAACGCCATGCCACGCACGGTGCTCAGTCCACCGATGGGGCAGCCGCTGCTGCCCGACGTGCCGAACTGGTCATGGCATGAATACGGAATGCGCGCCGGCTTCTGGCGGCAGATGAAGGCCCTGACCGACAGGAATGTTCCGACCACGCTCGCCATCAACGGCAACGTCTGCAATTCATATCCCCGCGTCGCGGCAGCCGCCCGCGAGGCGGGTTTCGAGTTCATGGGCCACGGCTTCCTGCAAGGCCCCATGCACAAGGTGGAAAATCAGGGCGATGCCATCAAGCGCGCGGTCGACACCATCGCGAAATTCGCGGGCAAGCCTGTGCGGTCATGGGAAAGCCCCGGCCTCACGGAGACGGAAGACACGCTCGATCTACTTCGCCTCAACGGCGTTGAATATGTCGCGGACTGGGTGATCGATGATCTGCCGCAGGACGTCGCAACGCCGCACGGCACGATCACCACGATTCCCTACACCGTCGAGACCAACGATATCGTCGTGCATGCCCTGCACCACATGCCGTCGGATCAATTCCTGCGGCGGAGCATGGATCAGTTCGACCGGCTTTATCTCGAAGGCAATGACAACGCCCGCGTCATGGCGATTTCGATCCACCCCTACATCACAGGCGTGCCACACCGGATCAAATATCTCGAACAGCTTCTCGATTACGTCATCAGTCATGACGGCGTCGCGCTGATGACCGCGAGCGAGATCGGCGACTGGTATCGCGGCCAGATGGCCAAGGCATAATTTTCCGGTGGAGTATTAAAGACATGATCCGGGCCGCTATCATCGGGCTGGGTTGGTGGGGACAAACCATTGCCCGCAGCCTCGCCTCAAGCGACGTCATCAAGCCTGTGCTGGGCATTGATCCTCTCGAACCGATGCGCGCCAAGGCCGCAGAACTTGGCCTTGAAACCGCACCGCGTTTTGAAGACGCGCTGGCGCGGAAGGACATCGAGGCTGTCATCCTGTGCACGCCGCAGGACCATCATGCCGGACAAATCGAAGCCGCCGCGAAGGCCGGGCGGCACGTGTTCTGCGAGAAACCGCTGTGCACCACCGCGGCCGACGCAGAACGTGCCATCGGCGCCGTCCATCAGGCGAAGGTGCAGCTTGCCATCGGCCACGAACGCCGCTTTGAGCCGGCTGTCATCGAAATGCAGAAGCGCCTCGCTGACGGTGAATTCGGCAATGCACTCGTGCTCGAAGGAAACTTCAGCCAGGACAAATTCCTCAACCTGCCCGCTGATAACTGGCGCCTGTCGAAGGAAGTGAACCCGGCCGGCCCCCTGTCCGCCACCGGCATTCACCTGGTTGATCTGTCGATTTCGATGCTCGGCAAGCCGACCCATGTCTGGGCGCGGCTCGCCACGCTTGGCAGTCACTTCGCCAATGGTGATACGCTCTCAATCACCATCGGCTTCCAGAGCGGCGCGACGGCCACGCTGAATGCTGTGCTGGCGACGCCGTTTATGGGCCGTCTGGCGCTATTGGGCTCGAAAGGCTGGATGGAAATCCGCGACCGGACCCATCCTGAAAATCCGACCGGCTGGGATGTGACACGCGTTCTTCGCGATAAGGCTCCGGAGACGGCGTACTATCAGCCTCATCCGGCTGTACGCGATAATCTGGAAGCGTTTGGCCGCGCAGCACAGGGCAAGGGACAGTATCCCGTGCCTTACGAGCAGATGCTTGCGAATGTGCGGACGTTCGAGGCGATCCAGAGGTCAGCGGTCAGCGGCTGCATTGAGGCGATTTGATTTCGCAACGGTGCGTTTGGTCCCGTTTTCGTTTACACGCGGAAACGAGGCCAGATAGCCGTCGACCGCGTTGGCGATGACCTCGTGCTTGTCCTGCAGCGC
Organism: Nitrobacteraceae bacterium AZCC 1564; assembly: GCA_036924835.1. Taxonomy (NCBI): domain Bacteria; kingdom Pseudomonadati; phylum Pseudomonadota; class Alphaproteobacteria; order Hyphomicrobiales; family Nitrobacteraceae; species Nitrobacteraceae bacterium AZCC 1564. Next base: position 4,512,349 of record JBAGRR010000001.1, on the reverse strand, counting down.
GGGCATCTCGTAGATGAAGCGACGCACGCCGTAATAGAAGATACCGCCGTGGAAGACCCACGCCATTTCCAGCTCGGCTGCCGAAGGCTTGCTCTGTGCTGGTAGCCCCGCTTCGTGCCGGCATTCCTTGATGATGCGAGTGAGGATCTTGTCGCGCACCACGCCGACATACCAACGGTTGATGTCCAGGCCCTTCAGACCTGAGAACAGATAGATCCGCAGCCACTTCCGGCTGAAGATCACGTCGGTATAGTTCTCGTAAAACTGTACCAGCCGATCCCGGATCGGTCGGGACCGGTCGGTGAGCAGTTTCTCCCAGCCGTTCTCGAGCGGCTCAAGGTAGACCTTGTTATAGACCTCCTTGATTAGCTCTTCCTTGCTCGGGAAGTAGCGATAGAGCAGCGGCTGGGTCACGCCAAGGCGGCGGGCCAGTTCGCGGGTGCCGCCGTTAAAGCCCTCCTCCGAAAAGAACTCCGTCGCCTTGCGCACGAACTCCTGGCGCCGGTCTTCCGGCGAAAGTCGTTTCTGTTTGACACGCGCAACTGTCGACGATGGTTTCTTTTTCATAAAGACCTGTTGAAGTTATGCCCCGGAAAGAAAGTGCCCGAACCTGCCCTGCGCGAACAGCAGCGGTTCGGTACGGTTGTAAGCATAGCTTTCGACAGCACCAAGAAAAATTACGTGGTCGCCCCCGTAATAACGGTCGGCGTTGCGGCATTCGAATGTTGCAACCGCGTTGGCCAGCACCGGCGCATTGCCCAGACCCGGCCGCCAGCTCACCCCGGCGAACTTGTCGTCGGACGGGGTTGCAAACTGCCTGGCGAGCGCCTGCTGGGACGCCCCCAGAACATTGATCGCGAAATGGCTCGCGTTCTGGAAAACGCTCATGCTTGGCGAATAGGTCACGAGGCTCCAGAGCACCAGCGGCGGGTTGAGTGACACCGAGGCAAAGGAATTGCAGGTGAGCCCCGCCAGTGTGCCGTCCTCCGCGGCGGCGGTGATCACGGTCACACCTGTTGCGTAAGACCCCAGCGCGTTGCGGAAATCCCTCGGATCGATCGACGAGCTATCGCTCGCCAGTTCGTTTCCATGTTCGGTCGGATGTTGGGGTTTTACTGCCATCCGCTGCGCCCTCACAACGTCAGGTTTTCGGAGGGAAGATCGAGCGCCACGCGGCCATAATTCGTTCCTGCCGCATCGAAGCTGAAGGCGATGTGCGCGTTGATGGCATGTGCATCGCGGAATTGGCGCTGGAGCGCGCCAATCGTGTAAAGCCCGCGCGCACCGCTGGCCGCAAACAGCAGCGAAACTGCTTCGGTGCAAAGATTGACGCTGAAAGCGCCGTCGCGCCGATAACGCGTTTTCTCGGGAAGCTTGGGAATGTACCCCCGCCGCGCATCCGCCATGGCATCGATACACGTGCGGCGCATGATCATCCGCGCCGCGTCGATCTTGGCCGAGGCTTCAGCGATCTTGATCTGCGTCGTCTGCAAATCGCCAAGCTTGGCGCGGTTGTAGGTCGAGGCGCGATGTTTCGCGATATCGACATAATCGTCGAGACAGGCCTGGGCGTTGCCAAGGCCTGCGCCTGACAGAACGAAGGCAAACAGTGCGAACACAGGCAATGCGTAGAGAGCGCCGGGATTCACGGCGCTTCCCGGCGTCGGGCCGCCAGCGACATCCCGCACCGCCAGCGTCATGTGATCCGGAACGAACACGTCCTTGGCTTCGACGTCGTTCGATCCCGTGCCCCTCAGGCCCGTCGAATTCCAGGTGTCGATGATCCTGTAATCATCCTGCTTGAGGAGGAAGATGCGGTACTCGACGCCATCCGCATCGTCATCGGATGAGACGATGCCGGCAAGCATATTCCAGGTGCTGGAGTTGACGCCCGACGAGAACGGCCAGCGGCCCGAGAGGGTGTAACCGCCTGCGACCTTCTTGGCGCGGCCTGCCGGGAAAATGAAGGACGACGCGATGAGCGTATTGACGTCCTCGTTCCAGATCAGGTCCTGCGCACGCTTGTCGAACATGCCGAGCATCCAGTGATGACTCGCAAGATTGACGAGGTTCCAGGCAACTGAAGCATCGGCCAACGCAATGACGTCAGCGAAATCCACCAGTGCCACGTAATCAAATTCCGATCCGCCGACACGCTTGGGCTGGAGAATGCGGAACAGCCCGGCGTCGTGAAGCTCGCGCTCGGTCTCGGGCGGCAGCCGCCGCATCTCTTCGGTGACGGAAGCCCGTTCACGCAGCTTCGGAACGAGGGCGTGGGCGCGCTCGAGCATTTCGGCATATGCGGCGTCTTGGCCGCTTGAGCGCCGATCGAGATCGAGCTTATGAATGGTCCCTGACATCAGCCTCTCCTTGAGCCTCAGCGCGCAGCGTTCTTTTTCGCAAGGTCCGGCTTCATCTGCGGACGGTCGAGATAAAGAGACGCCTTCAGCCCCTCATCGTCCTGCGTGGCGAACTCGGACAAAAGCTTCATTTCCGGAATCCGTGAACGGTCGAGCGTCGTCACATCAGGCCAATCAATCTCGACCAGGTTGCCTGCGGGATCGCGCAGGTACATCTGCACGCAACCATCCGGCAACTCATTCACCGGATTACGGAACGCCTTGGAATCAAGGACGCCGAGGGCTTTTGCCTTCTCGTAAATCGCATGGAAATCGTCCACGTCGACCGCGAAATGTTGATAAACGGGAACACTGTCTTCAAGTTCAAACAGATGAAGCTGCAAATTACCGCAGCGAAGATATTTGGTTTTGAAACCGAAATTGTAAGTCGGAATGAGCTCCATGCCCAGCACGGTCTGATAAAAGCGCGACGACTCTTCGAGATCTTTGGCACCAATAGACAGATGATTAAAGCCGAGGACTTTCATACCTGCACTCCCAGACGTTAGCGGACATCGCTTATTTTATCACCTGATAAATAATGCGATACAGACGGGAATGCAAGCAAAATGGCCAACGATGCACCGCACAAACTTCGTGCGGCACATTGCCGGCCATCAGCTCAATTTTTGTGCACGTTCAGAAAGGCTTGATTCACCTTACCCTAGTGGAGCGGATTTGACATTCGCTACCGGGCTCGCAGCGGGTTCATTCGGCGAATGTCAAATCCTAAGCTCCACTAGCAGCTTATATTTGCTAGTGGTTCTTTGATTCTAACATTTGCAAAGGCATCCGCGGAAACGGGAAGCAAATGTTAGAATCGAACCACTAGTCAGGCTTGCCAAGCGCCCGCATGATATTAGCCCGCGAGGAACGCGACCGGCGGATGCCGTGGAGCCCAGCGCACAGGTCCTTGATACGTTCCGCATTGCTTGCCGCCCGGCTGCCATCGGAATTGATGAAGCTGTTCTCAAAGCCGATGCGGCAATGCCCACCGAGTGCTGCGGTAGCGACTAGCGACGACGTTTCCGACGCCCCGAACGCGCAGACCCACCAATCGAACCGAGCCGCGCCGCCACTGTCCTGAACCTTGGCGACGAACGGCACGAGTTCCGCCGGGTCACTTTCCTGATCGCTCGCATAGCGTCCGAGCGGAAAGATGACCGAATGGCGTTCTCCCGGAACAATGCCGCGCTTCATCAGATCGAGCAGATGATCGAACTCCTTTGCCGCGTAGACGATGTGCTGCACGGCGATCTTGTTATCGTAAGCCCAGCGGTAGAGCTCCGCAGCCGCAGCCTCCTCACTCGCATCCGGAATCAACTCCTTCGTCGCGATGCTGACAGCCTCTGGCTTCACGGCCTTGACGACGGCAATTTGCTCATGCGGCTTGAACATGCCCACGGCTTCAGTGGTGATTTGAACGGGAAAGTCCGGCCCCGCCGCTTTCCGCACCGCATCCGTTGCCACGAGGTAACGCGATGCATCGAGTGTGTGCCTGCCCTGATCGTCACGCACATGCAGGTGAATGGCTTGTGCACCAGCGGCCTGGCATTCGAGCGCATCCTTCACCGTGGCTTCGATGGTGATCGGAAGATTGGGGTGGTCAGCATGGCCTTTACGAGCGCCGTTCGGCGCGACCATGATTGCCAGATCAGCCATATTGGCTTGTCTCCATAAGCTATAAAATCAGGATGAGATTGGTTGAGAAGCCTTGCGCGTTACGACGCAGGCTTCTTCCGGTCGAATCCGTGCATTGTCTCGAGCACGGCACAGACGGCGGCCGTGTCCTGCTCCCTGCGCCCGAGCGCGGCACCGGCGTGATAGATCTGGGACGCCGCGGCATAGACCGGCAAGGCACAATCAAGATCGGCTGCAAAAGCGTCGATGATGGAGATGTCCTTGAGCTGCATCCGGATCGTTGCCGTCGGCACATCGTAGTTTTCATCGCGCATCAAAGGCCCGCGCATCTGGAACATGCGCGACGTTCCCGCGCTGTCGGCAAGCGTGTTGTAGACAACGCCCGGATCGATCCCGGCTTTCATGCCGAGCACCATCGCTTCCGCCGCCGCCACGTTATGGATCGTGACGAGATGATTGGCGATATACTTCATTACGCTGCCGTGGCCGAAGGGCCCGAGATAGTGCTGAACGCGCGACATGCCGGCGAAGATATCGGCACAGCGGTCGAATGCCGCCTTGTCGCCGCTGCCGAGAATGACCAGGTCCTTGTTGACGGCTTGGGCGCCCGTGCCGCTGATCGGACAATCGAGCAGGATCTTGCCGCCCTTCTCCATGGCATCGAGGGCGGCGCGCTTGATATCCATCGGCAGCGTCGAACATTCGATGACGATCTGGCCCGTCCCGGCCGCACCGGCGATGCCGTCAGCACCACTGATGGTGTCCGTCAGTGCCCCCGCATTCGGAAGCGACATCAGAATAATTGGAGCTGCTTCCGCCACCGCGCGCGGGGAGCTCAGCACCTGGCCACCCGTCTCCTGCAAACGTGCGCACGCGGCGGGAACCGGGTCATATCCGACAACCATGAAACCCGCCTGGCGCAAATTGCGCGCCATGGCCGTGCCCATAATTCCAATGCCGACAACACCGACGACTTTATCCATGCGACCCCGCTCTGTTGACCAAGGACGCCAGTCAGAGGCAGGAAGCCACATCGCGAACGCCCGAAACGCCGCCGGCAGGCCGGCGACGTTCCAGGTATAAGCACATTTACTTTGATGCATCCACCGGCAGAACGCCGGACACGCCGGGCATCAAAGGCCCGGCGTCAGGTATCGTCAGGCTGCGCGGATATTCGCCATGAAGCGATCAAGCTCCTGACGAAGCCGCGTGCTTTCCACAGCAAGCGTTTGGGCCGAGTTCAGCACCTCGCCTGAGGCGATGCCGGTCTCGCTCGTGCCGCGGTTCACCTCCGAGATGCTTTCGGCAATCTCGTGGGTGCCGGCAGCCGCGCTTTGCACGTTCTTGGAGATCTCTTGTGTGGCCGAGCTTTGCTGTTCGATGGACGCCGCGATATTGCCAGCAATCTTCGAAATCTGACCGATGGTCTGTCCGATCTCCTTGATCGCGGCAACCGACTCCTGGGTCGCATTCTGCATCCCGGCGATATGAGACGAGATCTCGTCGGTTGCTTTAGCGGTCTGACTCGCAAGCGATTTGACTTCCGATGCCACGACGGCGAACCCGCGTCCGGCTTCACCAGCTCTGGCGGCTTCGATCGTTGCATTCAGCGCCAGCAGGTTGGTCTGCTCGGCAATGGCGGTGATCAGCTTGACCACTTCACCGATCTGCTGGGCTGCATGCGATAGCTTCATAATCCGCGCGTCGGTCTGTTCAGCCTGAGCGACTGCTTCCGCGGCAATACGGCTGGATTCCTTGACCTGCCGTCCGATCTCATGAACCGACGTCGACAGCTCTTCCGTTGCAGCCGCAACCGACTGGACGTTGGCCGAGGCCTCTTCGGACGCGCCGGCCACCCTGCCCGACAGTTCCTGGGCCGCTTCGACTGTTCGCGTCATCGTCGTCGCAGAAGTTTCGAGCTGGCTGGCCGATGACGAAACGCTCGACACGATGCTACCGACGGCCTGTTCGAAATTGTCCGCAAACCGACGAAGCTCTGCGCTTCGGACATCGCTGGCGGCCTTGTTTTGAGCCTCACGTTCCGCCGCATCGCGTTCCGCCCGCTCGATTGCACGTGTCTTGAACTCTTCCACGGCGCTGGCCATCTCGCCGATCTCATCCTTGCGGCCAAGCCCGGGCAGAACGACGTCGAAATTTCCGCCTGCGAGTTCGCGCATCGCGGCACACATGCCGACCATCGGACGCGAAATACCGGCTCCGAGCGTCATCGCGAGGATGGCTCCGAGAACGAGACCACCGAGACCGAGATACGTGACGAAGTTTCCAGTGTTGTGCGCCGCCGACGCGGATTCGCTTGCGAGCTTGGTCTGCCGGGCAAAGAGCCCTTCCTTGACGGTCTGCGCCTCCTGGGTGATTGCCGCGGCTGCATCATTCATCTTCGCCGTCAGCTCATCGACGGTCGCCGTATTCTCAACGAACTTTCCGAAACTGGCCTGATAGGCACTAAGCTGTTCGGTGATCTCCTTGACCTTGGGAGCCAGCTTGCTATCCCCGACATTCACCGACGCAATGCTGTTCTTGAGCATCTGCATGCGGGCAGATGCACTGCTTGCCACGGCCCTCTCGGGTCTGGCGACGAAGTTGCTGACAGTCGCAGTAATTGCTGCCGACTGTGTCGCAAGCTCTTTCACGGTTGACTGCAGGACATCCAGACCGGCAAGAACCGCGGTGTCTGCAAGGTCATCAAACTTGTACCGCAAGGTGTTTCCGACCCGCAGCAACTGGTTCGATGCAAGGGACGCGTTCTCGTTCTTGAGCTGAACGACGTTTGCGAACAGCTTGGCGAACTCGTTGAACTTTTCAGACAGCCTCTGGATCTTTTCGCGGTTTTCGCCGCTCGCGACTTTTGCTGCGCGCTCAATTGCCTTGCCAAGCTGTGCTTCCGCCGCGCGAGCCGCTTTTTCATCCGCCTCTGCGCCGGTGACCGCATAGTAGCGGGCAAGCAACTGATAGGCCGTCAATTCGCGGTCGATATCACGAGCGCCGTCTGTCTCCGCCACGATGCCCTGGTAGGATTGTACGCCGGTCGAAATGCGTTCAAAGCCGAAATACGCAACGCCCATGTTGATGGCGGAAATGCCAAGCACGACAGCAAAGCCGAGCATGATTTTTGCTCGAAACCTCAGGTTTGAAAGCAAGCCCACCCTTGTCTGCTTCGGTGCCCCAGCACCCTTGAACCAGCCCATCAACCAGCCCATCGCAATCCCCCAAAACGAACCACTCATACAAAAATGACCGGGATGCTCCGGCCTTAGGCCATTCCATAGCCGAAAATGGATAACGTCCCGTAAATTGCAATTCTTTCATGACTAAACCCGTAGTCCCTCCAGCGAACTTCTGAACCACACGAGCGTGATAGTATTCACTCCGCAGGCAAGACATATCTGGCAGCACAACGCTACCCGACTGCCAGACCAAGAGACGCTCATGACGCATTCGCATGACCACGCCGGTCACAGCCACGCGAGCCATGACCATGGTCCAGGCGGCCACGTCCATGCCCCTGCAAATTTCGGTACAGCCTTTGCCATTGGAATAGGTCTGAATACGGCTTTCGTCGTAGCTGAAGCCATCTTCGGCTATCTCAGCAACTCGATGGCCTTGATCGCCGATGCCGGCCATAACCTGTCCGATGTGCTCGGACTGGTGGTCGCCTGGATTGCAGTGATCCTATCCAAACGACCTCCCTCGCCGCGCTATACGTACGGACTTCGCGGCTCTTCAATCCTCGCCGCATTATTCAATGCCGTTTTTCTGCTGCTGGCTGTCGGCGCGATCGCCTGGGAAGCGATCCTGCGCCTCTTCAATCCACAACCCGTTGCAGAACTCACGGTCATTGCAGTCGCCGCAATTGGTATCGTCATCAACGGCGTTACCGCCTGGCTGTTTGCTTCCGGGCGCAAGAATGATCTCAACATTCGCGGGGCTTATCTGCATATGGCAGCCGATGCCGCCGTATCAGCCGGTGTTGTCGTTGCAGGCTTTGCAATCATGGCCACCGGCTGGCTCTGGCTCGATCCCATGACAAGCCTCGTGATCGTCGCGGTCATCGTTTGGGGCACATGGAGCTTGCTGCGCGAAAGCATGGCGATGTCGCTGAGCGCAGTGCCCATGGCGATCGATCCCGCTGCCGTGCGAAACTATCTCGGTCAGCGTTCAGGCGTGGTTCAAGTTCACGATCTTCATATCTGGCCGATGAGCACAACGGAGATTGCGCTGACGTGCCATCTGGTCATGCCCAGCGGCCAGCCGGGCGATGCGTTCCTCTTCGAAATCTCCCAGCAGCTCCGGGAAAATTTCGGAATTCATCACACGACGATTCAGGTCGAAACGGCCCCCTCGTCAGAATGCGCGTTGGCGCCTGAACACATTGTTTAGGTCGGCCCTCTTCTCTAAACGAGGCCAATGATTCAGGACCGCCCGCTGGATGGTTCCTGAAATTCAGCAGATCATTGTTATGACACACTCAGCAGGCGAGGAGGCTTGCGCGAGCTTTCAAGGCATTCAGTCGCCCACCTTTGAAGTCACTTGAAGGATTTTGCGCTGGCAATAATTTCGTTGGGATCGAAATCGGCGATCTTCTCAACGAAGCGATTTGTGTAATAGTGATTAACGTCGACCTTCTTTTTGATGAACCCGATCTTCTCATAAAAGTTCTGCGTATTCTCCCAATCTTCCTTTTCAAAGAAGCCCCACTTCGGCGTCTTTCGGCCTTCGATGCGATACTTGTCGAGCCGCGAATTTAAGACATGTACAGCGTGCTTTAGCGCCACATCTTCCGGAACGTTGGTCGGCTTTGTTGCTGGAAATGCCTTCCAGTGCAGCCGTACAGCGGCTTCCGGGTTCGTTCGCGTGAAGATCACGGACTTCGCTATGCCTTGCGCCATCTTCATGGTCGCTTCTGGATTCTTGGCTACAAAAGCTTCGTTACCAACCAACATAAAAGAGAGGAGCGACGACATTTCCGGTGTCGTAAAATGACGAAACTTGAATCCGAGATTTTCAAGAATGGCGTAAGCATAGTCCCACAGGGCGAGCGCATCGATCTGCTTGGATTGCAAGAAATTAGCGGTTTGTGGCCCCAATCCGACGGGAAACCATTTTACGTCTTTGTCGGGATCAATACCGGCTGTCGATAGCATCGCTTTCGCGAACGGGTATGCACCGCTGCTTAGGTTGGTGACACCAATCGTTTTGCCCTTAAGGTCTTCCAGCTTTTGGATTGGCGAAGATTCCTCTACGGCGATGTCATAGATTGCTTCCCGCGTATGGTTATAGACAGCAAGGAGCTCCGCCCCCTCTTGTTTGGCGGCCAGCAGCGGCTCGGGGCTCGCCATGGTAAAGTCTGCGCGGCCAGAAAGCACGACCTGGGTAGCCCCGCTCGATCCGCTGAACGGCGCGACCTCCACATCGATTCCCGACGCATTCCAGTATCCCAGCGCCTTTGGAATCGATGCATGAACTGCCGATGCCACGTCCGGCACCGGCGAGGTCAGAAGATAGCGAATCTTGGTCGTTGCTGCCTGCGTAGATCTTGATTGGATTGCGAAGGGTAACGCTGCACCTGACGCAATAAAATGGCGACGCGACAGTTTCATTTAAGATCCCTCTCTTCCATCGTGATGCTCAGTTTCAACGGGGTTGGCAGATGACGTTGAGCAAGGCTTGGCGTTTTTCGTTTCGCACCGCATTCAGCGCCCGTTCGAGCGCAGCGGGTAGATCCGCAGCATTCTCGACGCGTTCACCATATCCTCCCGCCGCGATGCAGACCTGCTCGAATGCCGGTAGGCCGTCGAGCTCCGTCAGTACGTGCCTGTTGGCTGTGGATGCCCCACCATCCGGGTAGACCTTAATCGTAGCTTGGCGAACCGCGTCCCACATACCGTTATTGAAGATGACGAAGAGCACCGGCAGCTTATGTTGATGCGAGGCATAGTGCCCAGCCACTGGGTTGGCGAAGAGATAAGCGCCATCGCCCAGTGTCGCGATCACCAGGCTATCGGGTTCAGCGAGCTTGGCTCCCAGTGCCGCTCCCATGCCCCAGCCTAAACCAGAAGCGGAGCTCGATCCGAAATAGCTTCCTGGCTCGTTAAAACTGCAGTGATCCAGCATCAGCGTATATTCGTTGACGAGGATCGCATCGCCTTTGACCTGTTCGATACAATGGCTGACCCACGCGGGGTGTATCGGGTGCATTGCGCTAGCGCTTGCAAGTTTGGACGCGCGATTTTCCTTCCGTTTCTTGCTTTCTCCCTGCAACCACGCTCGCCGGCTCGAAAGATCGGCGGTACGTCTTTCCATTTCTGACGTCAGATCGATCAGAAGCGCATCGATATTGCACGTTAGTGCGAGGTCGCACTGAAAGCCACGGATCGGGATCGCGCCAAATAGCGGATCCGGACCCGCGTGAATGACCCGACAATCCGGCCGTAGCGGTGAAAGCTTCGGAATCCATGGCACGTCGCAATCAAGCACCAGGATTGCGTCTGCTTGCTCTACGAGGCCTGCCGGCTCGTAGCCAAGATTTAATGGGTGCTCCGACGGAAACTGCATATAGCGGGGGCGATGCTGAACGACAGGAATCTGAAAGTCTTCCGCGAATGCAACGAGTTCAGCGACCGCGCTTGGATCACGGCCGCTATTCCCCGCAATGATCAACGGTTTTTGCGCAGTGGAGAGTATGTCGGCCGCAGCTCTGATGCCTTCGGCGGATGGTCGTGACGGAAGCGCTCGGGCAAGCGAGGACGACTTAGCAGCGTCGTACCCCGCAGGCATCGGCTCTGCCAAAACCTCACGAGGCAAGGAAAGGTAAACCGGTCCGCGCGGCTCGGACATAGCTATACTCACGGCCCGCTGCACAACGGTTTCGACCTGGGCAGGTCCACGTAGTTCGTAGTCCCACTTTACGAACTCACGCAGCAAAGATGCCTGATCAAACATCTCCTGCCCCCAATGGATATAAGAGTCGCGCGAGCCGACGCGATCGTCCTCATATATCGGCGTCCTCCCCGCGCTGAGGAGAATAGGAACATTCTCTCGCGCTGCATTCATGATAGGGCACACAGCGTTCGCAGTACCTACGCTCACATGGACAAAGGCAGCAGGGAGCTTCCCGGATACCATCGCGTAGCCATGAGCCATCGTAAGCGCTAGATTTTCGTGAGTTGCCAGAACAGGAACGGGCAAACTCTCGCCGCCGTCCATCCCACACCGTGCATACGCTTCAATGATTGGCGCCGCATCGGTACCAGCGTTACCAAAAATATACTCGACGCCGAGCCGGCCTAGCGAACGAAGGAAGATTTCTGCAGTACTTGGAGGCGTGGTCATAATGCTCCTTACTTTCGAGACCTTGCAATCTTCTTCAGCGTCGCCTGAGACTCTTGCCGCGCGTGCAAAGGACGCTCGCCATTCGAGGTTTCGCCACGTTTTCTGAAATCGAGTGTTGACTGGATGTGCTTTCGCATCGCAGCAGAAGCTGCTTTCTCATTACGCGCTTCGAGCGCCTCGAGCACCGCGAGAATTTCACCAAATGCATCCTGAATCCGGTTTGGTGAATTGGCGCTGCCCCGCCTGATCCAACAGATCTTGTCGATCAGGTTGGTCAGGATCCCCGTGATGAGCTGGTTGCCGGCCGCTTTATAGATCGCGAGATGAAATTGAAGATCGAGTTCGAGGTAGTCGTCCAGCTTGTCGCTGGCGACCCTTTCACCAAAGACCACAAAGGCAGCGCGAAGATTGGCCAGTTCAGCATCGGTAATCTTCTTGGCAGCGCGGCCGGCAAGATAGGATTCCAGAACAAGCCGTGTCTCCAGAATCTCCGTAATCTCGGTATCCGAAAGACCGCGGACGAAAGTGCCACTCTGCGGCGAGATCTCGATCCAGCCTTCGCTCTGAAGCCGAGAAAATGCGGTCCGCACCGGCGAGCGGCCAAACCCGAGTTCGTTGGCAATCCGGACTTCGGACAACTTGTCGCCCGGGTTGTAAACCAGCTCCGTAATGCGACGCTTGATCTCGCGATAGGCCTGCCCTGCCCTCCCGAGATCGTTGTTCAAAGTGCTGCCTATCATTCCTCAAGTCCGGTCTAGAGCGTTTTCGAGCGAAGTGGCTACCTAGTGGTCCGATTTGAACGTTCGCCTCCCATCTCAGCAAGCATTGTTGCGAACGCTCAAATCAAAGGACCACTAGCAAATCTATGATTTAAGTGGAGCTTTAGGATTTGACGTTCGCATTACAACCTCGCAGTAAGCAGGGTGCGAACGTCAAATCCGCTCCACTCATTCCCGTGAAGAAAACGCGTCAAAACAAGAGTCTAGAGCTTCGGTTCTGATTCAATCAGAACCGAATTTGCTCTAGTGCGCGTGCCCTTTCGGAATCAGCACGCAGTCCAGGGCAACACAACCCTTTCCATTTTCCAGCACAGCGAGCGGATTGATCTCGATCTCATGAATCCGATCGGAAAAGTCCGCCATGAATCGCGACAGTGCACTGACTGTCCGGGCCACAGCCTGGATGTCGCCCGCGGGTGCTCCGCGAAAACCACCCAGAAGCTGTGCAACCTTTGTCGAGGCGATGGCTTCTCTCGCCGCATCTTCATCGATCGGCGCAAGCCGGATGGCCACATCCTTATAGAGCTCGACTTGAACGCCGCCTGCACCAACGACGATCAACGGACCGAAATCGGCATCGACTCTTGCGCCGATAAAGATTTCGCCAAGCGAAGAGACCTTCCGTTGAACCAGGAAGCCAAGAAATTTGCCTTCCACCTTGGCGGCGGACACCAGCATCGCCTCAGCCGCGCTTCGGACGGCCTCAGCCGAAGTGAGACCGACCTTCACAAGCCCGGCGTCGGACTTGTGAACCATGTTCTCAACAAGCCCCTTCAGCACAATCGGGAAACCGATCTCTTCCGCGGCCGCGACAGCCTCATTCACCGACGTCGCAAAAGTTTCACGCGGTCCTTCGACACCGTAACTCTTGAGCACGTCGCGCGCTTCATGCTCGGCCGCCAAACGGTGTGACGGCACCAGGTCAAGACCGGATTTGGCGAGGCGCGCCGCGCTCGCTGAATCCGCGGCGGGTGCACGCACCGAGTTCGCCGACCATCTCAAGTAGTGAGAGATGGCGGAGAGCCCCACTCGTGTCCCGCGCAGATAGGGAATTCCGACCTTGTCCGCGACCTCCTGAAGTGCGGCATGAGGCTGGTCCGATACGTTCGACAACGCCACCACCGGCGTGTTGGCCGCTGCGGCACCGCTTGCAACTGCTTCAAGCAATTTCGAATAGCGGGTCGCCTGCTGGACACCAAGCCGGCTTGGTGCGTCCTGGATCAACACAAGCATGCCCACATCGGTCTGCGACGCGATCGCATGTGCGCAATCCCGCGCGACGGCCGGATCGTAAAGCCCGGCCCAAGTCAGGTCCAACGGATTGGACAGGTGTGCGAACGGCGGAAGCAGCTCTTTCACCTTCGGCTTCGCCGAGCCGAGCGGCGCAAACTCCACGCCAAGTTCTTCAGCAGCGTCCAGCACTAGCGCGATCTCACCTCCTGAGAGAGACAGACCGCCAATCTGGGTCGCCGTCGGGCGCGCACGGATGCTCGAAGCGAGCAGTGCCGTCTCGATCAATTCATCGATCGAATGAACCTGCATCGCGCCAGCCGCAAGCAGCGCCGCATCACAAGCCTCATCGCTTCCTGCAATGGCGCCGGTGTGGGCCATGACCGCCGCCTTGCCCGATTGCGAGCGGCCGCTCTTGAGAACAATCACGGGCTTGCCAACCTCACGGGCGCGCCGCAACGCCTTCATGAATGCCGCCGGCTTCTTGATCTGCTCGGCGAACACCAGAATCGTCGTGACGTTCGGATCATCGATCACCGCATCGATGTAATCAGCCGCAGAAGTGACGGCTTCGTTCCCCGTGGTGATGAGATAGCTGAAGCCGACGCCTCTGGCTGAGTTGAGCAACGCGATGCCCACGGAGCCGCTTTGAACAATCGCCGCAACACCGCCGCGCTTGACGTCATCAGGCAAGGACGTGCCGAACAACGCAGCACGTCCGACGAAATTCAGCAAGCCAAGGCAGTTCGGCCCGCACACAGCGATGTCGTTGGCTTCCGCAATATCAACCAAAGCCTGCTGGGCCACCTTGCCATCCTCCGTCTCGCCGAAGCCGCTCGACAGGATCGCCATGGCGCCTGCGCCCTTGCGAACCGCCTGCTTGGCAACGTCAACGACCGCCTCGGCGCCTACCGCGACGAAAATGGCGTCAACGTTTCCCGGGATATCATCCAGCGACGCATAGGTGCGCCGACCGAAGAGCTCGGGAGAGCGCGGGTTGACGAGATAAACCTCTCCTTCGTAGCCCACGAATTCGAGCGCTTTGACCGCGTTGAATCCGGGGCCGACCTTTTCCGAGGCTCCGACAATGGCAATTGATTTTGGCCTGAGCAGGCTTTGAACACCCATCAAAGGGCTCCGAACTTTGGCTTGCGCTTTTCGGAGAATGCCTTCGGTCCTTCATGCGCGTCGGGATGGGCAAAGACCTTCTCGCAAATCTCGATTTCGAAATCGACCATGTCCTTCCAGGTCTCTCGCGAGTTGAAGGCGATGGCATCACGCGTCGCCTTGATCGCCGTCGGCGATGCCGTGGCAATACGCTCGGCGACGCTCATGGCTTCCTTCGCAAGGTCTTCTTTTTTCACCACGCGCGTCACGAGACCGAAGTCATAGGCGGTCTTGGCATCGAAATCCTGCCCCAGCAGCAGGATGTCGAGGGCACGATTACGGCCGACATAACGCGGCAGGCGCGTCAGGCCCATGCCCCAGCTCGGCACCATTCCGATATACGCATCGCCCGCGCGAAATACCGTATTGTCTGCAGCAAGACGGATATCGCAGGCCCATCCGATGGCTGTACCGCCGCCGATGCAGTAGCCGTGAATCGCCGCTACGATCGGAATCGGAAACAGTTCGAGGCGATTGAGCGTTTTCCGACCCAGCGCGCGGAACGCTTTCGAGGCTTCCGGGCTGCCGAAATCCTTTTCTTCCCGCAGGTCACCTCCAGCGCAGAATGCCTTCTCGCCCGCACCGGTGAGGATGACGCAGCGCGCTTCCTTGTCGCGCTCGACTTCGTCGAGCCGCGCATGCAGCGCGTTCATCAGCTTCGTTGATGCCGCATTCACTGGCGGATTATCGAGCGTGATGATGGAAATAGCACCGCGCTTTTCAAGACGGACGAGAGACTCTGACAAGGTAGACTCCTTCCAGTTGGAAACAGGTTAGTTAGAGCCGGAACGTAAATTGTCCGGCTTGGCCCAGAACACGAAACGAACGTGGAGAAAGCGTACGAGCGCATAGAGAATGATGCCGAGCAGCGCGAGCACGACGAGCACCGCAAACATGCCCGAGATGTCCATATTGTAGTTGAGCTGCATCAGCAGGTTGCCGAGCCCACGGTCAGCGCCGATGAATTCGCCCACCAGCGCGCCGGTGATGCTGAGCACGATCGCGACGTTCAGACCGGCAAAGATGAAAGGAAGCGAGTTCGGAAAGATCACGATGCGGAATTTCTGCCAGCCTGAGGCAACCAGCGAGCGCATCAGATCGAGCTTTTCAGCCTCGACAGTCGAGAAGCCGACAATGGCATTGATGAGCACCGGGAAGAACGAAATGATCGCGGCGATCAGGATCTTCGATTCGATTCCGATGCCTACCCAGACCACGATCAGTGGCGCGAGCGCGACTTTGGGAAGCGCCTGAAGCCCCACAAGATAAGGCATCAATGTCCGCTCAAGGATGAGAGAGCGCGTCACGATGAACGCGAAGAAGATGGCGGTGATCGATCCAATGGCAAACCCCAGCAGGGCTTCAGCCAGCGTGATCAGGAAGTTATCGACCAGAAGCCCCCGGTCATAGATCACCCAAAGCGCGCGCACGACGGCCGAGGGCGGAGGCAGCAAAAGCTTTGAGACATTGAAGAATGCGGGAATGAACTCCCAGGCTAGTAGCAGAACAATTCCACCCACCACGGGCGGAGCGTACCGGGCGAACAGCGCCGCCGTCCGTGCGTTCTTCTCGCTGTCCTTCTCAACCTGCATGTGCCGTCTCTGCCTCGAAGTAGCCGCGTAGTTTTTCAGCAAGGCTGATGAATGTCGGATCGGAGCGTGTGGCTGCTGATCGCGGCCGCGCGATCGGTACATCGAGCAAGTCGCGGACGAATCCCGGCCGCGGCGCGAATACCGCCACCTTGTCGGAGAGCAGCAGCGCTTCCTCGATCGAGTGCGTGACGAGGACGACGGTCTTCATGCTCGACTGCCAGATCCGCAGCAATTCGAGATTCATGACCTCACGGGTGAGAGCGTCCAGCGCACCGAACGGCTCGTCCATCAGCAGGATCTCAGGATCATGCATCAGAGCGCGCGCAATTGCCGCGCGCTGACGCATACCGCCCGACAGCTCATCCGGATAGCGATCGCCGAATCCTTCGAGACCGACCAGCTTGAGCAGATCGTGCGCGCGCTGCAGCGACGCCGCCGGATCGCTTTTCATGACCTCGGCTGGGACCAGCACGTTCTTGAGGATGGTCCGCCATGGCAGCATGACCGGGCTCTGAAACACCAGCCCGATATCCCGGCGCGGGCTCAAAACCGGAACGCCGTCGATCAGGATCTTCCCACTCGATGCTGTTTCGAGACCGGCAATCATGCGCAACAGCGTACTCTTGCCACAGCCGGACGGCCCGACAATGCAAACAAACTGCTTGGGCTGAATGGCCAGTGACGTGTCCGAAAGCGCCTGCAGGAACGTCCCTGATCGGGAGCGGAATTGCTTTCGAACGTCACAAACATCAATCAGCGGGCGCACCGATGCACTCATTTATAGGATTCCGCCTGCTTGATGATGGCCGCCTTATCGAAATTGTTCACCTGGTCGATAAGGTCGTTGGTGTAGTATTCGCCGACATCAGGCTTATTCTTGATGACTCCGACATCGAAGAAGAAGTTCTGGGTCGACGTCCACTCATCGCGGGTGAAGGCGCCAAAGCGTGGATCGGCTCGTCCTTCAAGCCGGTACTTCGCAAGACGTGCCTGCAGCACGTGCACTGCCTCCTTCAACGCCTGAGCTTCAGGAATATTCGTTGGCTTGGAAGCGGGATACTTCTCCCAGTGAATACGCACGGCGGCTTCGGGATTGGTCAGCGTAAACAGCACGCCCTTGGCAATGCCTTGCGCGAACTTCATGTCTGCGCCGGGATTGGCTTTCAGGAAATCCCCGTTGGTGATCAGCATAAGGGCCAAAAGCTTCGACGTCGCCGGCGTTTCAAACTGCCTGAACTGGAAGCCTGAGTTTTCGAGGATTGCGTAGGCCCAGTCCCACATTGCAATCGCATCGACCTGATTGGACTTGAGCGCATTGGCCGACTGCGGACCGAGGCCGATCGGCAGCCACTTCACATCCTTTTCGGGATCAAAGCCGACACCGCGCAGCATGGCTTTCGCAACAGCGGTCGCACCGCTGGAGAGACTGACGACACCGATCGTCTTGCCCTTGAGATCCTCGAGCTTCTTGATCGGACTGTCCTTGAGAACAGCGATCGTATAGATCGATTCACGCGTGTGATTGTAGACGCCCTTGATATTAGCGCCTTCCTGACGGCCGACGAGCAACGCCTCGGGACTTGCCATGGTGAACTCGGCACTGCCGGAGATCACGACCTGCGTGGCGCCGGTAGAACCAGCGAATGGCTTGATCTCGACGTCGAGCCCAGCGCCTTTCCAGTAGCCAAGTTTGTCCGGAACGGAAGAATGCGCGGCCTCCGCGACATTCGGCGTTGGTGATGTCAGCAGGTATCGAATCTTGGTTTGCGCGGACGCAGGCAGCACGCTGAACAGAACAAACAGCAGCAAAAGACACAGATGTCGGCCGAAGATCGCCATAGCACCCTCCAGTAAATCCGGCATAACTAGTCTACCAGTTATCTAGTTAACTGGGCGCGGAAAGGTTGTGCAACCAACGGTGAGTTTAGAGGCAATGCATCAAATATCGTGCAATGCAGTAGCAACGAGAGAAGCGAACAACGTAAGAAGCATCGGAATGACCAAGTGGTCTGATTTGAAGAATGCGAACGAAGACTTTGGTAATCGCTCACGCACTCAATGTGTTAAAGCATCATCAGCGTGGCTGGCCTGAGCTGAGATAAAGGACCTTTATGCGCGCCATCCGATCCTTGCTTTCTTTGCCCTCAAAACTTTTTGCAAAGCGAAAGCACTCAAAAAAAATTTCTGACGAGACGATTTACCTCAGCCAGCTTGAGAACCTGAGCAAGGAAGAATGGGACGTGATTCTCTCGAAGGATCCGATTGAAGCTGCACGCTGGATCTATGCGGCAGCGACTTACGGAAATATCGATGCGCAGCTTCATTGGGCGCAGATGCTGCTGGACGGCATCGGCACCGCCCGTGATCCTGAGGCTGCCTTCCGCTGGTTCGGCATCGCAGCACTGAGCAAGCGTGCCGATGCGATCAACCTGCTGGGCCGATGCCATGAGCTAGGCTGGGGCACGCCTGTCGATTTTGGCAAAGCCGCCGAACACTATCGCGAGGCGGCGGCTAAGTCGTCTGACTGGGCACGCTTCAATCTCGGATGCCTCATGCTCGAAGGTAAAGGCGTTGCTCGGGACGCGGATGAGGCATTTCGCCTCTTTGTGAGGGCCGTCGAGCAAGGGCACGTCAAATCCCTCAACATGGTCGGACGCTGCTACGAGAACGGCTGGGGATGCACGCAAGATTTGGCCGAGGCCATCCAATGGTTTCGCCGCTCGGCTGAAGCGGGCGATTTCCGGGGACAATACAGCTACGCTCAAGTTTTCATCGAACGGGGCATGGTTGACGACGCCCTGCCCTGGCTTCGCTTGGCCATCGACCAGTCGCATGTGGAGCTCTGTCGCGAGATGGCAAAAGTGCTGTCAGAGCATCCCGAACCGCGGCTGCGCGAGATGGCAAGCTATGCGGACGCACGCGTGGTCAAACTTGCCAGCGCTGACGCTCCGGCTGAATAATAATGGTCCACCTCTCGCGTCCGTCGGCGAATCCGCCATCCCGATGTTAGAAGGCTGACGTCCGGCGTATACAGAACCCCTATTTTGACCTGCCTCCCCTCCCTCCAACGGAAATTCATCGTGGCCCATCATCATCTTCGCGCCAGCTCTGAAAACTGTCACTGGGGCTTTTTCGAATCAAAACTGAAGCCGGCTCTCACCATCGCAAGCGGCGATGAAGTCACCATCGATACGGTGAGCGGCGGGCCGGACATGCTGCCCGATAGAAATAAGTTTTTCATTCCACCGGAAATCTATGAGATCCACGAGAAGAACGAGCGGATGTTGCCCGGGCACATCTTGACCGGCCCGATTGCGGTGGAAGGCGCGGAGCCGGGCGATGTCCTGGAGATCGAAATTTTGGACATCAAGCTTCGACAGGACTGGGGGTGGAATATGATCCGGCCCCTCAGCGGCACGCTGCCTGATGATTTTCACGAACTGCGGCTGCTCAACATTCCACTTGATCAGAAACACATGGTCGGCCGCCTGCCGTGGGGCCTCGATCTGCCGCTCTCACCGTTCTTTGGAGTCATGGGCGTGGCGCCTCCGCCTGCGTGGGGCCGGATTACGTCTCTCGTTCCGCGAGCCATGGGAGGAAATCTCGACAACAAGGAGCTGTTGCCCGGCGCGAAGCTCTATCTTCCGGTTTTCGTTCCCGGCGCGCTGTTCTCCTGCGGCGACGGCCATGCGGTTCAGGGCGATGGCGAAGTCTGCGTTACAGCGATTGAGACCGCACTGCAGGGTCGTTTCGCATTCAGGCTGCGCAAGGATTTACGCTTTACCTATCCTCGGGCAGAGACGCCGACACATTATATAACGATGGCGATGGACCCAGATCTCGATCAATGCGCGATCCGAGCGCTTCGCGAGATGATTGTGCTGTTGGGAGAAACCGCCAAACTCTCTCGTGAGGATGCATATACCTTGTGCAGCCTTGCCGCCGACCTTCGCGTGACACAGACGGTGAATGGCTCCAAGGGCATTCACTGCATGATCGCGAAGTCAGTCGCAGGCGGCTAACTCGCATACAGAAATCGCGGACGCGCCTTGATGCACGTCCGCGATTGGCAGACAAGCGAAGGGAATTAGGCGCTCAGGATCGCCAGGCCATCCATATTGGCTGGGAAGAAAAAGAAGTTGTTGATGTAGGCGCGGCCGGCTTTGCGTCCGCCATTCGGCAGCAATGACGTCGGGTCCTGGAAGATTCTGGCGTCGAACTCCTCGACAGCCATGATGTCGCCGTCCTCAATGAAGAAGCCATCATAACCGTGGTTATCGAAAAATTCGAAAACCGAGGCTGTTGCCCCTTCTCGATGCCGGTCCTCTGCTTCAACCAGGAATATCGGACGGCTTCGCTCGATCAATTCAACGGCGCCGTTGAGTACGTTCAATTCGTGCCCCTCGACATCGACTTTGACAAACGCCACGTCGTCTTGAACCAGAGCATCGAGCCGCGCCATGGGCACATTGAGAGCGACGCATGACTCGGCCGTCTGCACGACTTGCGGTTCAAGCGACGCAAGGCCGTGAACGGCTCCTTGCTCTCCTTGCGGAATGAGCAGCTCTGCCTGCCCCTCGCGATCAGACAAAGCCACCTCGTGGACCTCCACATTCGCAGCCGATGTCTGCCGCAGCACAGCCGCCATCTGCCGCGACGGCTCGAACGCATGGACGTTCTTCGAAAGGCGCGCCAGCTCGCGGGTGTAAAGGCCGCAATTTGCACCGACATCAACAGTCAGTGCATCTTTTGGAATGATCTTATGCAGGAACGACAACTCGATTTCCGCCGTCTTCGGCCGGTGCATGAGATGCCACTGCAGCCAGAGTGACGGAAACGCCTCTTTGAGCATGTTCTTAGCCTGTCGCACAGCATTCATGGCTGTCCTCCCTGATGACGACCGAAAATTCAGGAAAATTCAGAAAGAAAAAGACAGCCTAGGACCCGTTGCCGGACAGAAATTCACGCCGTACCGTTTTCATGATGATGGAGATGTCCATCCGCAGCGACCACTTCTCGATGTAGTCGAGATCGTAGTTGATCCTCGCAATCGCGAGACGTGCATCCGCTGTGCTGCCGCGGCAACCGCTCACCTGCGCAAGTCCGGTAATGCCGGGCCGGGCCGCGTGACGCTGGAAGTAGTACGGTACGAGATCCTCATAGATGATACTGGCGGCCAGCATTCCCGGAACATGCGGGCGCGGACCGACGAGGGACATGTCGCCCTTCACGACATTGATGAGCTGAGGGATCTCATCGAGGCTCGTGTTGCGAAGGATGCGGCCGACCGGTGTGATGCGTGCATCCCCCTTCACCGTCTGCTGCACACCTGTGGTATCGCCAAGAGACGTGTACATCGAGCGGAACTTGTAGATCGTGAAGACCCGATTGCGATACCCGTATCGCTTCTGCCGGAAGAACACCGGCCCGCGCGAAGTTGTCTTGATCGCTACTGCAATTGCAATAAAGAGCGGAGCAAAGAACAAGAGCGCGCTGCCTGCGGCAAGGACGTCGAATACACGCTTGCTGATTGAAGAAGCGGGCTCGCTATGAGGAACCTCGACGGCGCGACGGTTGCGGTAGACAGTGCTGCTTCCCGCATTCTCAACAGGACGCACGGAGATGAACCGCGAGCCCTTCCACAACGTTGCGTTGTTGTCCTGAACAAAACGCGCTGTCACTGAAGCCATAGCTTTTGCTCTCTGCTGAATTGCGGCATTCCGCCGGATGGAACCCAACGCACTCGGAGCAATCAGCATTCACGTGAGCAATTCACTATCTCGCATCAGCGAGAGACAAATTACCAGTAAGACGCCATCCGTACTCCGCACTTAAAGTTTTCCTAAAGTTTTGTGCGAATTTAGGCGCGAAAAAGGAAAGTTCGCGCATGTAGATAGCGATTCAGTTACACGACAATTGTGCGACGCAGAATAGCTTTGTGATCAAAGATGCTTAGGTCGATTGCCGCAATAATGCGCTGCGCTTTTGTCGACGCTGCCATGCATAATCACAAACGGTGACAACTTTGAAAAATGGAGTCGCTTATCAAATCGAAGAGGTGCATCGTTGGTAACCACGCGCCGGTTGGCGATGAAATTTTTGGAAGTGTTGTTCACTAAAAGCTAAACCATAACTTGTAGGCTCGTGTTCCGAGCATCAATGCTTCAGCTCTTATCGAGCCATCAGATGATTGTCAGGCTGCAAAAGATCGACAACACGGCGCGTGACGATTCGCATTCGTCACGTCAGCCTTCGGCGGAGCCATTGATGATCGCTGAGCACGCGAACATCCCTCCATTATCGGTGCCAGCCGAAAGTTCCAATCGCCGGCTGAGAAATGGGCTCATCCTGGCGAATGTGGTGGCGTGGATCGGCATCATCATCGCAATCCGGGTGATTTTCTTCTGACATTCGATTTTTTATGACATTCAGTGAGGGCGGCATCTTTGCCCGCCACAATCATCAGGTATGCTCTTGATGTTTGTTGACCGACGACATCTTGGGGTCGTCTGGTACGCCCACCTCAGCTCCTAGTGTCCCATCTCCGAATAACCGCCCCATTTGCAGCACGCTCGCGCGGTTATTCGGAGATGAAAGGACACTAGCAGAATCAAAAAGCTAGTGTGGCTTCCGTCTCGCAATTGCCGATAAGAGACGAGCTGCAAGAGTGATCGGCAATTGCGAGACGCCACACTAGAGAGCCTATGCGCCCGACCCCCACACTCATTCAAAAGCCTACATCCGCTTCGACACCACCGGATACGCGTATCTACGCGGTTGGAGATATCCATGGTCGTGCCGACCTGTTGAACGAGATTACCGAGCGTATTGATGACGACCTTCGGCGCAGACCCGTCAGATATGTGCAGGAAGTTTATCTCGGCGATTACATCGATCGCGGCCCCGACTCGAAAGGTGTGATCGACCAACTTGCGGTTCGCATGGTGAGGCAACACGCCATCTGTCTGCGCGGCAACCATGAAACATTTCTCGAAACGTTCTTCTACGATCCCGCCGTCATCGATCACTGGATACAATTAGGAGCGCTACATACCCTTGCGTCCTACGGGATCTTCTACTCTCAGTTCAAAGCTTCGCCTTATGACTTGCAGCAGTCGCTGTTGCACGCGTTCCCTCGCACGCATCAATTGTTCCTCCGCTGCCTTCGCAACAGCTTCACCTGTGGTGACTTTCTCTTCGTTCACGCCGGCATCAAGCCAGGCATTTCCATCGAACACCAACAAACAGAAGATCTATTCTGGATCCGCGACGAATTCCTCAACTCGACGCTGGATCACGGCAAGATTGTCGTGCATGGCCATACTCCGGTCGACCATGCAGAAATTTTTCAAAACAGGATCAACATCGATACAGGAGCATGGAGAACCGGCGTTCTGACATGCATTGCCATCGAGGGTGATCGTATCGTCATACTTTGATCCCGGTTTGACACTTTTTCGACGCACGAAGTCGACAGTGGTGACACACTGGAACTCGCCCTCACATTCTTTTGCCTTGTTTGCTCGACTATCATCCCGCCCGAAACTGGGGACATCACTGCGACATTTCAGTCCATGGGGGAGAGACTCATGTTGTACTTTCTTCATCGCAAATCTGCTGCGCTCATCGTATGTGCAGCCGTCGCTTTCAATGGCATTTCTGCCGCACTTATAAGCGCAAACGCGAGAACGAGGGACACATCCGGTTCCGCGGTACGCACTTATATTCTTGGCCCAACGGACAGAGTTCGCGTGAAAGTGTACGGCGAAGCTGACGTGACCGGCGAATATGATGTCGACAGCACCGGATATGTCTCAATTCCCCTTGCGGGCCGTATCAAAGCCTCTGGGCTGACGACCAAGCAACTGGAGCAAGCCATCACGAGTGCTCTTGCTAAAGGCATCGTGCGTGAACCGCATGTAAACGTTGAAGTTGCGCTCTATCGCCCCTTCTACATTCTTGGCGAGGTTAGGAAGAGCGGCGAATACCCTTATCGCCTTGGCATGACAGTGCTCGATGCCGTTGCAAGCGCTGGCGGATTCACTTACCGCGCCAACGAAGACAAAGTGTACGTGCGCCGTTCCGGAAGCACAGTTGAAGAGGTCTATGCGCTTGATGCGCCAGTTCTGGTTTATCCGGGTGACAACATTCGAATTCCGGAGCGCTGGTTTTAGTGCAGCACCTGATGCCTCTCACGCACAACTGAAGCTGTGACATCTGATCTTATCTGTTCCGCCATAGTCTCGTCTCTTTGCGATGCGTAATATTTTGCGACGCGGAAACAAATCGCAACGTCGCGCATTCTAAAGTGCAAATCTACATCCGACACCACGTCGCGATGAAGATCTGCAAAGCGACTGACTAAGAAAAAGTCCGACGCTGCTGACTCTATGGGCGAGAGTGATGATTTCAGGGGCAACGGAGAGGTATCAGGCGTTCGCTGTTTCCATCCAACATAGGTGTCTCCCGCAAGGGACGAGTAATGAAGCGTACTGCGTTAGTGATGTTGGATTTGATACGAGAACGACCATCACCAGCAGATGCGGATTCTCCACTTCTGCGAGGACTAAGAGTCGCAAGCTGGCCGGCGACAGCGCTGGTGCTTGGCCTTGCGTCACCATCAAATGCACAGGTGATCCCGTCGACGACTGATCGGGTCGCACCACCCTGGAACGCGCAACAAGTGTTCGAACCGAACGCGATGCCAGACCTGACCGATCCGACCACACGCGAAGAAGTTCAACCCGAGGATATGCCTGTGAAAAATCGACAGCAGCCCGGATACGAACCAGTGGGAATCCGCGCCGGATCCTGGATGTTCAACCCGTCGCTGATGTCGGGCGGATTCTTCGACAGCAACGTCTTCTCATCGAACACCAACCAGGTTTCAGACTTCGCTGCGGTCTTCGAACCGTCGCTGCGTGCGCATACGCTTTGGGAGCGGCACGGCGTCGATCTTAAGCTCGATGCGCAGTCGACCGTATATAATGAGAACTCAAGTCTGAATCAGACCAATGCCAGCATCAAGGGCAATTCCTGGTTCGATATCGCCCATGATCTCGCCATTCTCACCAATTTCCAGGTTGCGCATCTCAACGAAGGCGTTGGAACGGTCAGTTCGCCGGCGAATGCGATCGCACCGACCCCCTACGATCTGCTGTCGGGCGATGTCACCGTACGAAAGCAATTCAACCGTCTCACGACGTCGTTGGGCACGACCATCCACGCCTACGACTACGGATCCACGCGCGCGCAGGATGGCACTGTCATCAATCAGGACAGCCGCGACGGCCAGATCTATGCGGTCCACGGCCGCGTCGACTATGCATTCTCGCCGAGGCTTGGTTGGTTTACCGCCGTCGAAGGCAATCAGCGCAACGTTCGGGGGGTTCCTGGCCAGCCGCTCGATTCACAAGGATATCGGGCGCTTTCGGGCTTCACCATCGCCTTCACCAATCTGATCACCGGCGAGCTCGGCGGCGGCTATGTGAATCAGCGTTTTGTCGATCCGACGATCGGGACAATCGAAGGACCGACCTATCGCGCGATGCTGACCTGGCGGCCTACGCCGCTTGTCGACGTACATTTCAAAGCTGAGCAACTCGTCACACAAACCTCAGAGACGAGCTCCACGGGCGTCCTGGCGAACGCATTGCAACTCGGCGTCGACTACGAACTTCGCCGAAACGTCATTATTACTCTTGCAGGTGGTTATGAGAACGACCGCTTTTTTGGACAACCGCGCATAGACAAGGTCACCACGACTGATGCGCGCATCAAGTATCTTATCAATCGATACGGAGCGATTTCGCTCTTCCACAGATATTCAGAACGTAACAGCAATATTCCCACCTTCAGCTATGACAAACATCAGGTCGGAATAAATGTTACAGCGCAGTTCTGACTACGATCATCAGCTCCCGGATAGCCCCATTGGATCAACCGTCGGAGGCTGGCAGCAGCCCACGGTAGACCTGCGGGAGCTTGCCCGCATCCTGCGACGGCGCTGGAAGATTCTCGCCGCGGTGCCGGCGGTGCTGGTTGCTCTTGCGCTGGCCTATGTAACGGTCGCCACGACGCGCTATACCGCGACGTCAACGGTTCTGGTCGACCCGCGCCGGGCGAATGTCGTTGATACAACTCAGCAGGTGTTGACGAACTTTGGCACCGATGACGCGACCATCGAGAGCCAGACGCTTCTCATTCAGTCGGTCGCCATTCTGCAGCGCGTCGTTGAGAAGCTGAAGCTCACTGAGGATCCGGAATTCACGCCACAACCGAGCCTGCTCGATCCGATCATCTATCCAATCAAGCTGCTGTTCGCCTCCAGCGGCCCCTCATCCGGCGCGAGCCCGGAAGATGCCGCGAGGGCAAGGTCTATTGAAATCCTTCAGAAGCGCATGAAGGTGACGCGGCAGGGAACGACCTTCCTTGTCGATATCAATGTCAGCTCGGAACAACCTCAGAAAGCGGCCAAGATCGCCAACGCGATTGCCGATGGATATTTTGAGGAGCAGGTTCGCGCCAAGTACGACGCCACGAAGATCGCCGCGAGCTGGCTGAACAGCCAGATCGCAGGGCTGAAGTCGCGCGTCCTCGCCTCAGAACAGGCAGTGGAGAAATTCCGCGCCGACAACAATCTTTCGGTCGCGCAGGGCGTGACGGTTAACGATCAGCAGATCACCGATCTCAACAACAAGCTGATCGCCGCACGTGTCCAAACCGCGGAAGCAAAGGCCAAATACGATCAGGTCAAGCAACTGGCCCAATCCGGTGGCGATCCCGGCAGCATCTCTGCTGTGATTTCTTCGGACATCATCACCAAGCTCCGCACGCAGTACGCCGACATTGCGAAGAGTGAGGCTGACCTCACCAGCAAATACGGCCCGCGCCATCCTCTCGTGACCAATGTTCGGGCACAACTGCGCGATACCCAGCGCCTGATCAATGAAGAAATCAAGCGCATCGTCGACAGCACGCAGCACGAATACGACGTTGCCCAGTCGCGCGAAGTCTCCTTGCAGCAGAGCCTCGACAAGCTGCAAGGCGTGTCGACAACGTCCGGCCAAGCGCAGGTTCGCTTGCATGAGCTGCAACGCGAGGCCGAGGCCAACCGGACGCTCTATGAATCCTACCTCGCCCGCTACAAGGAGACCTCGGCTCAAGAGAGCCTAGAGATGCCGGATTCGCGGGTCGTGACCCGCGCCAGCGTTCCAATCCGTCCGTCGTCGCCCAAGACCATGCTGATCCTCGGCCTCGCGCTGATGCTGGGTCTCGGCGGTGGCTGCGTGATTGCCTTTCTCGCTGATTATCTCGATCGGCGCATCAAGACACTTGAGCAGGCGGAATCCATCTCCGGTGTGCCTGCCCTTGCAGCCGTGCCACTGATCGGAGCGCGCGAACTCGCCGCGCGCGCCAAGCGTGGGCACAAAGAGCTTGATCACTACGATCCGCGCAGCGCGAGGCTGCTGCCTCCCGCGCTGCAGCCTCCCCTGATGCGCTACGCGCTCGAAGAGCCGGGCACCTTCTTCTCCGAGGCGATACGTTCCGTCCGCCTCGCCTTGCAGCGCACGTTGAGAATCCAACCGGTCAAGGTTGTTCTCGTGACGTCGGCTCTTGATGGTGAGGGAAAGACAACACTGGCTGCGAACCTCGCGTTGTCGCTTTCCACCCTCGGAATCAAGACTCTTCTTATTGACGGCGATCTCCGCAACCCGGCGCTGACCCGAGCGTTGTGTCCGCATGCGGATGCGGGCTTATTTGAGGTCGCCACCGGACAGGTATCGGTGGAACGCGCACTGCTGCTCGACCGCAGCACCGGCCTCTCGATTTTGCCATCACCCGCCATCAAGGATGTCGACATCATTACCGAATTGATGTTCTCCGAACAGATCGTCGATACGCTCGATCACTTGCGTCAGCGATATGAAGTGATCATTATCGACTCGCCGCCTCTGGTTCCTCTGGTTGATGGCCGAGCCCTCGCTGAAATTTCCGACCGGATCGTGCTTACGCTGGCCTGGGACCAGACGCCCGAAGAAGTCGTCTCGCACGCCATCAATCTGCTGGGACCGGTGTACGACCGCATCCTCGGAACGGTTCTGACCCGCGTCGATCTCAATCGCCTGCGTTTCTACGACTATTATCGCAGCTCGGCATATCTCAAACCTTATGGCTCAGCGGCGCTGAATCCCGGGGCCGCGGAATGAGATCTTATCCCCCAGCCATGGGACGCGCGCGTGTGCTCCCTGGCAATCAGCGCGTGTTGCCGCCGCGCGTGAAATACTCGGCGCTGAAGACATATCGCCAGTCCCCGCCAGTCCACTCGACATCGGCGCGAAGCGGCCTCTCTATCGACACCCTGATCGTCGGATTGATGCTGCTCGCCGTCATCGCGACGTTGACGATCTCAGCGGGCATGCTGGCCAACTGGAAGATTCACTATCTGACGAACGGCGGCGGCTTTTATGAAAAGCTGCACCCGACGACCTATTTTACCTGCCTTGCATTTCTCCTGCTGTTGATCCGAAACGGAAATCCGGTTGGCGAAATCGACCGCATGTTCTCGGAATCGAAGCTCCTGATTGCCTACCTCTTGTGCTGGGCCTTCCTTTTCGTTCAGGTCATTGTTCTAGAGCGCCCCTTCACGGTGATCATTGATACATTCCTGCTTCCGGTTCTGCTGTGCCTCGTGATGTGGCAACTCACGCCGCAGCAGAAGAAGCCGTTGGTGTGGGCCGTGCACCTGATGATCCTGCTTAACATTGTCATCGGATATTATGAGTATTTTTCAGGCCACCGGCTTATTCCCCTCACCCTCGGCGATATTGTCGTCGTAGGAGAGTGGCGTTCGTCGGCCCTGCTCGGCCATCCACTGACCGCGTCCGGCCTGATCGCCGCCTATATTCTTGCACTCGTTCTCCGAGCCTCACTTTGCCCTCCCCTCGTAGTGCGCGTCCCGCTCATCGGGTTCTGCCTGGGATCGCTGATGGCGTTTGGCGGCCGGACTGCGCTGGTGACGGTGCTGGCCGTGATTGGTCTGCTTGCCGCACGGGAATTGTTGCGGATGCTCCGCGGCGGCCGGGAGCCGCTTCTCGCCGTGATTGGTGCCATGTGCCTTGTGTTTGCCGCTGGTGCCGTCGTATTCGCCGCGCTCGACCTTGGTATCTTCGACAAGATGCTGCTGCGATTTTCATCGGACAAGGGCAGCGCGCTCGCACGCTTCGCGACGTTCGATCTTCTCTCGCACTTCGACTGGCATGAGCTGCTGCTGGGACCCAACCCGGTACGGGTGAACGCCCTGCAGTCGCAGCTTGGCCTCAATTTCGGCATCGAGAATTTCTGGATTTCGTCCATCGTCCAGTTCGGGATCATTCACACGACAGTACTGACTCTGGGATTGATGGGCCTGTTTACCGAAATCATCAAACGATCGGTTCCCACCATCTGGGCCATCATCCTTCTCATCCTGATGATTGCCGCAAGTTCGGTAAGCTTCTCGTCAAAGAACATTCAGCTCGCACAGTTCATCATTCTGATCACGCTGCTGCTGCCGAAAGAACAGGCATTCACGATTAGACCGACGCAGCTTCGCTCCGCGCCCAAGCTTGCACCTGTGACGTGAGGCCAAAAGCCATGCCGATTTACGTTGATCATACGCATCTGGGGCGTCATGTGACCGGCCTCGAACGCATCACCCTCGAGCTGTTTTCGCCGGCCTCACTTGCTCCGCTCGACGTTGTTCCAGTGGTGGCGAATGGCACACGCGACATGATCGCGACCCAGACATTCGGCTTGCCCTGGCGGATGGCTGGCTCATCGTCCCTCCTGTTGTGCCCTGGCTTTCCTCCAAGCCCGCTGCTGCGCCCGTTCGCATCACGCGTTCTTCCTTATATCCACGATGTTTTCCTGATCTCACGGCGACAAGACCTGAATGTTCGCGCCAAGCTCTACATGGCCGCACCGTTCAAGCTCGCCGTGCAGAATTATCCACGCTTCTTTGTGAATTCCGCCGATACAAAGCGGAAGCTTCTCGAATATTGCCGGTCCGATGCCGAAATCACATTATACCGGCCTCCAGTGAGAAACGTGTTCAATCTGGAGCCAGGTGACCGCGCCGGACGAAAAACCAAAAGCTCATCGCTTCGCCTCGTGACATTGGGTACCGTCGAGCCGCGCAAAAACTTTGTGGCCGCAGCGAAAATCGTATCCGCCCTGCGCGAACAGGGCTTTATCAACGCAACGCTCGACATCGTCGGGCGCCGCGGTTGGGGAGATGACTGGCAGGTGCTCGAACAGTGCCCCGGCGTCGTCCTTCACGGTTACCAATCCACAGAGCGCGTCAACCAGATCATTCGCGAGGCAGACGTCTTCATCTGCACGTCACATGAAGAAGGTCTCGGGCTGCCGCTGCTCGAAGCCCAATATGCCGGCTTACCGATTGTCGCGCCGGACGACTCCGTCTTCCGGGAAGTGTTGGGCGAGTCAGGAATCTTTGTTGATCCGGCTGACCCCGCCCGCGCTGCGGCTATCATCGGCCATGCCCTCGGTGAGAGCGACTGGCGTAGATCTCATATCGAGCGCGGAGAGACAAATCTTGCGCGATGGAACTCGCTAGCGGCGTCCGATCGCAGGGCGGTCATCGATCTGATTGGACGAATGTCCCGATCTCCCACAGAGATGACACAGATATCTGCACAAACAAGCCATAGTGATCGGAGCGCATCCTGATCGCTCTGGAAGCCTCCCTTCGCCTCCTCCACCAGTTCTCGTTGACCGCGTTCGTCGAAACAGAAGTCAAGGATACGTTTCTTGCAGACCAACAAGGACACGATGGACAATCTTGACAGCCTGCGGATCATTGCCGCTTGCGCCGTCGTCGTCCTGCATTATGCAGACTATGTAAAAGACCATGCCGCTGGCCGCTTCATGGTTGCGCACACCCAGCATCTCAATCTGTTCGTTGATCTTTTCTTCGTGGTGTCCGGCTTTGTGATCGCCAGCCAATATCTCGGCAAAGTCGAGACACCAAGTGCGGTTTTTCGCTTTCTTTGGCGCCGGCTGGCGCGGATCTATCCGCTACATCTCGCCACGCTGGCATTCTATGTGGTGATCGCCGTCGCGCTGTATCTTGGATTGGCCAAGACCGACAATCCTGCGCGCTATCCCCTTCATGACATCCCGGCTCAACTCCTGCTACTGCATGCGCTGGACGGAGAGCGACTGACGTTCAATTTCCCCAGTTGGTCCTTGTCGGCGGAAATGTTCTGCTATCTGGCATTTCCAATCGTTGCGCTGCTTCTCGCACCGCGCCGGCGGATGGTTGCCGCGCTTGTCATTCTCTTGATGATTGCCAACACCATCTACGCGTACGCTACGGGGACCGGACCGTGGGCGGAATGGATCAACAAAGGCGGCGTATTCCGCGCCTTGCCGGGATTTAGCCTCGGAATCGCATGTTATCTCTACCGCCACGAGATCGCGCGCTGGCCGGCCGCGTCTGGTGTGCTCGTCGCAGCGCTGGCCGGATTCATCCTGTTCGGCTGGCTGCTTCCTGAGATGGCAGGCTTGATCGCGGTGTATCTCATAGCCGTTCTCGCGGTCCAATACGATAGCGCGCAGCGGTCGAGCCTTCTCACACGCTTGCACCTCGATCGCGGGGCTGCCTACACCTATTCCTGCTACATGCTGCACATCCCGATCGCGACCATCGTGCTGACGTTCGGCGCACGCTTCGCGGATGCGCACGCGGTTCCGGGCGGAAAGCTGGTGCTGCTGCCGGTCGCGGTGTCGGTGCTCGCTGTTACCAGCATGCTGTCCTATCACTTCTTTGAAACCCCGCTCCGCAAATATCTCAACGGCGTCTTTGACCGCAACGTTACGCGTGACATCCCGGCTTCGGCAGCTCTCCAGCAGGAGAGATTGCGATGACAGCAGCTACACAGACTCAGATATCGGCGGACTGGATCCAGAGTTCGCACGCGCAGACCCGGGTCGTCGGCCGCGATCTGGGTATCGACACGATGCGCGGCATTGCGATCCTCATGGTGATTGGCATCCACTCGATGCCACAGCCGCTCGATCCACTCTGGGGAAAGCTCGTTGATGCGGCCTTGCGGCCCTGCGTCCCGATCTTCCTCTTTGCCTCGGGTTATCTGACTGCCTTGTCTGGGCGCGTGGTGCTCTGGAGACGGGTCAAGACAGCCCTGATCCCGTACGCGATCGCATTCGTTGCGGCTTACATCTACATGGCCTGGCACAATCCGGCGATGGATCATCGGATCACGACAACCATTGCCCGCTTCGTCCTCGCCTATGTGTTCGTCTATTATTATGTCTTCGTTTACATCGGCTGCACGGTCTTCCTCTGGCTGATCTTTCGGATATCCGATGCTGGCTCTCATCAGTCGCAGCAGCGCTTGGCCATTCTGCTGGCGCTCTCGCTTCTGGGCGGGCTTGTCGTAGGTAGCTATCTCGACCCGCTGCTCCTCCACCGGGGATTCTCCGAGTCGTTCGTGCAGGAAGTCCGCCTTCGCGATATTCCCTTCTGGTTCTCCTTCGTCGCGTTGGGAGCACTCGTGGGAACCTCAAGCGCGGGATTGGCACTGAGGGACAGCCGAATTCTGGTCACAGTGACTGCATTGATCGCGTACATCATTTATGCAGCGGTCAGGGTTGCCGGAATCGGCGATGCCGCTGACTACGATTCAACAGCGTTCTTCGCCTACGCCGCGCTCATCGCCATCTTGCTGCTCAGTCTTCATCCGCGGAGCCAATTCCTGGCGGCGATCGGATCAGGCAGTTACTTCATCTATCTCTGGCACATCTTCGTGATCATGATCCTGAGAGACCATTTTTCGCTGCGCGCGTCCGGCGCTGTCATCGAGTTTGCAATCACTTATGCCACAACTGCCGTGATCAGTATCTTCGCCTTGTTGATCATTCGCCGTGTTGCATCCGCGCGCGTTTGCCGTTGGTTGGGAGCCTGACCATGCTGTTGCGACACACACTTCTTTATATGCCGGCACAGGTCATAGGCCCGCTGTTTCAGCTCATCGCGATGATCGTGTGGACCCATGTGGTGAACGAGCACACACTCGGCATCATCACGCTGGTCACGGCAACTCACGAGCTTCTGCAGATCGGCTTTCTTCAATGGTGGTCGCAATATGCCTTGCGCTTCTTTGGCCGGTTCCAGAACGGCGGGGACGCTAACCGCTTCTATCGGACCGAAAATGCGATCCTGCTGACATCCGTTGTGATTCAGAGTGCCGCGGTCATCGCAACGCTCTTTTTCGTTATTGCACCGGAAGCCCACACCGGGCTGCTCGTCGCCACGGTCGCCTACGTCATTACCCGCTCGCTCAATCTCTACATTGGCGAGCGCGCTCGCGTGCAGCAGCAGATCGCCGTCTATTCGATCCAGCAGGTGATTGGACCGGCCATCGGCTTCCTCATCGGTCTCCTGATGATCAAACTTCTCGGACAGGACCCAGAGTGGCCGCTTGCTGGCTATGCTGTCGCCCAACTCATTGCGACGCTGATCGTTCTGCCGAGAATTCGCTATGGCCGCAGTCTATGGCCGGTCGACCGTGAGATCGTTCGGCATGCCCTGCACTACGGCGTTCCCCTCATTGTCGGGGGCGCACTGGGCTGGGTTGGCCTCAACGCGTCGCGCTTCATCGTCAACGACATGCTTGGCGTGGCCGCGGCCGGCTTGTTCGCGGTCGGCTATGGGCTGGGCCAACGCGCCGCAGCCGTGGCCGCGATGCTGGTGACAGCCGCCGCATTTCCCATTGCCGTCAAGCAGATGGAAGAAAGCGGAAGCAAAGCCGCGATGCAGCAGCTTTCGGAGAACAGTGCACTGCTTATTGCTATTCTTGCGCCGAGCATCGTTGGAATCTTCATGCTGCGCACGGATATTGTTCACTTGCTGATCGCGGCGCCGTTCCAGCAGGTGACGCTTGCCGTCCTTCCGCTGTCAGTCCTCGCAGGCGCAATCCGCAATCTCCGGGCACACTTCGGCGATCAGGTCTTCCTGCTCCATAGCCGCACCCGCCTGATGATCGTGGTTGCGAGCATTGATGCCGCCGTCACCATTGCCCTAAGAGCTTCGCGGCCATCTGGTACTGGGGCATTGTCGGGGGCGCGATTGCAACAGTTGCTGCCGCATCCTGTGCTGCGATCGCAAGTTTCGCAATCGGCTTCACGAAATTTGGATTGACGCTGCCGCTGACTCACCTCGTCCGCATCGCCATCGCAACGCTTGCCATGGGTGGCCTGCTCCAGACCTTGCCGGAAGCCGCGAACTTTGTCGCACTCGCCACCCACATCGCAGGCGGCGCCTGTGTTTATATGGTCGTCCTGGCTGTTCTTTATGCACCGTCGATCTTCAAGCTGCTTAGCGCACGCCCGCAACAAACAGGCTAGTGTGGTGGTTCAGAAGTTCGCTCCATTTTCCCCGCGAGTTCTTCCAGCGAACTTCTGAACCTAAACCACACTAGAATCATAGGTTTCCTAGTGTCCCTTTGATTCCGAGGTTCGCATCCGAGCGGCCGCAAGCCTGTGCGAACTTCGGAATCGGGATGCGAGAGATCAAGCCTTCCTCGCATTCTGAAACGCGCGCGCCATGGCGAACCAGAGCGGCTTTTGTTTCATATCCTGATCGAACGGCAGCGGCCGAGGAAGCCGCTCAGCGAGCGGATTCTTCTTCCGTGCGGCGTCGGTATAGAAGGAATAGTTGTCGGACAGCTCCCATGCGATCACCATCTTCACTGCGGGAATACGCAAGACATTGGTGAGAAATTTCTCGGCCGTGTCCGCGATCATGGCATCGCGAGTCTTGATATCATCCGGGAAGGTGTCGTCACGAACATCGAATTCCGTGATGTAGATGTCAACTTTGCGCTCGGCGAGCGCATGAACGAAATCGGCGAACCGCGCAGGATCATGCGGGTATCGCGGCTGCAGATGTCCCTGCAGCCCTATCGCATCAAGACGAACGCCAGCGTGTTTCAACTCATCCACGAGGCGCAGAAGACCGTCACGAACGGCGCGACCGACGTCATCATCACGCTCCGTTTGCGCTTCGTTCAGAACAAATTTTGTTTTCTTGTCGACTGAACCCGCGCGCAGAAAGGCGCGCTTGATATAGTCGGTTCCAAATGTGTCGTACCAAGGCCCCAAGCGATAGCCGCCTGGAGCCTTATGTCCCGGCCAGAATGGCTCGTTCACAACATCCCATGACTGAAGTCTTCCAACGTAACGGCCCACGACATCTTCGATGTAGCTGTCAAAGAAGACCTGCCGTTCGGAATTGCTCTTGTTCTTGATCCATGCAGGCACCCACTCATTCCAAATGAGGCAATGCCCACGCATCGGGATCTTATTGCTTGCACAAAATTGCAACAAACGATCCGCGCTTTCGAAACGCTTCGGCCCATCCTGCGGCACAATGGTGCCCATTTTCATGGCGACGTCGGTCGTGACGATCCGTGCATGTTTCTGATAGAGCTCGCGATACGCGAGATCCTTGTCGATGACAGGACCCGCTGCCGCTCCAAAGACAAATCCATTTTCTGCAGCAATCGCGCCAAGACTTTCAGTTGCAGCGGCGCGAACAATTTTGCTTTGAGTTGCGATGGTTGCTCCCGCAATCATCGACATGACCTGTCGTCGCGTCCGCGTCACATGCATGGCAGATCTCCATCAAGAGAAGTGAACAACGCTTCTTATTTCAAACACGACGCCATCGTTGCGACGCAATAGTGCGATTTCGTGGCGCTTCTCATCGAACACGAAATTGTTCGGTGCGACTCCATCGTCGACGCGATGGAAATTTGTGCAGGTGTACCTCGATCAAATCGCCATGGGGATGGACGTGCTGGATCCGCACACGCTACCTACAAACGATGATCTTGTCGTTGATGGCATCTCCATCAACGTTTTCTCGATGCCAGAAGCTGTATCTTCGATCGTGTCGGCCGCTGAACGAGGCGAGAACTTCTCCGTCTGCACACTGAACCTCGATCATGTTGTGCAGCTTCAGCGTCGCCCTGATTTTCGTGCGGCCTACCGTCGCGCGCGCTTTGTCACTGCCGACGGTTTTCCAATTGTTATTCTTGGCCGGCTTGCCGGAACAAGGATCAAACGAACAACGGGTGCTGATCTTGTTGCACCGGTCTGTCAGCAGGCCGGACAACGGAAGGTTCCTGTCTTTCTTCTGGGATCGAGCGATCTCTCGCTTCATCGCGCTGCGAGACGATTGTCGAAGAGATACCAAGGCCTTCAGATTGTCGGTTCGTATGCCCCTGGCCCCAACTTCGATCCGCATTCGGAGGAGGCCGATGAAGCGATTGCGAAAATACGCGCATCGGGCGCCAAACTTTGCTTTGTCGCGCTTGGAGCACCCCGCCAGGAAATATTTTCGGCTCGCTGTCTCGATGAGTTATCGGGAACCGGCCTGCTCTGCATCGGAGCGGGCCTCGATTTCATTGCGAACACACAGTCTCGCGCGCCTTCCTTCACACAGAAGGTCGGTCTCGAGTGGGCGTGGCGCATGGTCAGCAATCCGCGCCGGATGGCGCCACGTTACGCGCGATGCATGGCGGTGATCCCCAGCCTGGTACTCCGCAATATCCCCCAGATCGTAAGTGCACGGATGAGGAAAGTGGCATGACTTCGACAGTGACGCTCGCGCAGCGCGCCAGAAATGCAGCGCATGCCCGGCAGAGATATCAAATCTGCCTGATCCATCCGTTCGATCCCCGCGGTCAGAAGGTCGGAGGGCTCGAGACGTATATCCGCGATTTCATCACATTCCATCCGACTGACACGGATCTTCTCTTCATAGGTGTGGATTCTATGGGTGATCTCGCCCTTGGCGAGATTCACAAGCTTACATTCAGGGGCCGCACCTTCGATTTCCTGCCCATTCTCCACTACACCGACCAGCAGGCGCGTGAAGCCGCCCGTACAATCCGCTCGTCCCTCACCGGGCAGTTCTTTGTGGCGCTGCTTCGGCACTTCGGCACCATTTCCAAGCATATCCGCGAGCGCCGATGCTCCATTGACCTACGTCGTGTGGAATTTTCCTGGTTGCCGGTCGTTCTGCGCCTGCCGTTCATCCAGATGCTGCATGGCGAAGGTGCACCCAAACTCCAGATGGATTCCCTTCTGCGCAAATACTCCTTCGTTCATAACGCCGGCGAGCGTTTCGCCGTGGCTGCGAGCGCGAAATTTCTTTGCGTGAATCCGTTCATCACCGAACGTCTTCAGAAGACCTATCCACGGCAGAAGGAAAAGATCGATACGCTGTGGACGTGGGTCAACACGGATATCTTCAAGCCGCAGCCCCTGCCTGTCGATATGGCGCCATTCCGGATTGTGTTCGCAGGCCGTCTTGACGAATTCAAGGATCCTCCGCTGATGTTCGATACCATCAATCGTCTCAGGCAATTGATGCAGGGCGGTGTCGAGTTTCACTATATCGGCACGAGCGATCCGCACCGGTTTGAGGAATTCGCAAAGATCGAAGACATCACCACTCGCCACGGGTTCAAAGACGCCGCCGGCATGGCAGCCACAATCGCTTCTGTGCACGCAGGAATTCTCACGTCCGAATTCGAGGGCATGCCGAGGTTCGTCCTCGAGACTCTCGCCGTCGGACGCCCCGTGGTGGCGATGCACCTTCCGCAACTCGAGTCAGCCATTCGCGATGGCGAAAGCGGCTTTCTCGTCCAGCGTAGTGACTCGCGGATGGATATGGTTGAGCGGCTCGCCCATCGCTTCATTGATGCGCGCAATGCCATAGCAGCCGGCGAAATGGAGCCTGCGCGCATTGCAAGCAACATCAGGACGTTCACACCTGGGACGCAGCTCGCGCGCGTCTTCCGTTATCACCAGGAGATTCAGAACATGCGCGGCATGGTTAGCCCGCCCATTCACTGAGGCCTGCCGATGAATATTCTCATGTTGACGAGTGAGTTCGCGCCAGCAACTGGTGGCATCGGAACCTATGCGCGAGAAATCGCGGTTGCCGCCTCGAACCTGGGTGCACGCGTAACGGTCGTCGCTCCGGACTACGCAAAGGATTCCTCCGCAGACGATCAGACTCTCCCCTTCAGGCTGGTCCGCTTTCGCGGCGGCCTGCACTCGATGCGGAACCTGCCTGCGAAAATCATGCTGGCCCAGAGCCAGGTCCGGATTGAGGACTTCGACATTATTCATGCCGCAGATTGGCCCTTCTTTATTCCGCTCGCGCTCGCACGGCATCGGACGGAAGCCCGTCTGCTGATGACGGTTCACGGCACCGAGATCAATGAGACGCAGACGCCGCTCAAGCGCGCCGCTATTCGCGCGACAGGCGTGTTCGGCCCGAGAACCGAAGTCGCCGCCAACAGCAGGTTTACCCGCGAGCTATTTCGCGAGCGCTTCGCCATTGATGAAGACCGCGTCAGCGCGATCCCGCTCGGCGTCTCGGAGTTCTGGTTCGGACCGCGCCGCAGGCGGAAAGAGGTGCGGAGGGCATTTGGCATTGATCAGGACAAGATTGTCATGGTCACTGTCTCCCGCTTGACCCGCCGCAAAGGCCATCATTTGACGCTCGCGGCGCTTGAGCGCCTGCCTCGAGAATTGCGTCAACGCATCACGTGGCTGGTGATCGGCCCCAACGGCGAATCCGACTATGTCGCCGAAGTGCGCGAGATGGTCGAAAATTCCGATTGCGAGATCCACCTTCTGGGCTCGCTGACCAACGAGCAGATCCGGGACATCTATGGAGCAAGCGATTTCTTCTGCCTGACCGGAGTGCCGGACCCATCTGGCCGCGTGGAAGGTTTTGGCCTCGTCTATCTCGAAGCCGGCGCCGGCGGCCTGCCCAGCGTTGCAACGGCGATCGGAGGAGTCCCCGATGCCGTCTTCGCCGACGAGACAGGATTGCTTGTCGAACCGGATGTGGAAGCTGTCGCGCAGGCGATCATCGAAATGGTTGACGACAGCGACACGCGTTCGATCCTTGCCGCAGGGGCGTCATCACATGCCCGCGCATTGTCATGGGAGCGTTGCGCTGCGGAGACCTACGGCCTGTCACGGCCGGAGGACCGTATAGCAGCGGTGATCGAATCATTGAACACAACCGCCGCACAGCCAATTGCTCCGATGGGGCACTGACGTGAAGTCGCTGGCTGCTGCTGCAGTCATCCTCGTTGCGCTTGGCGCCTCGACAGCGCATGCAGAAAGCTGCAGCAAGAGCCGCGATTACTTGCTTGGAAGTCTTGGCGGGGATCTCATGTTGCCGCCGGAGGCCTATCAAAGCCTGTTCAAGATGTGCCTCGCGACGACATCGATGTCGAATGTCAAGGACGCCTATATTCTGAAGGATGGCGGCATCGCAGTCATTCCTAAACAGGACAACATAGCTGCGACCGCAGCGACGCTGTCCGCATTCTGCGATGCCTATCCGGTTGGGACGCTACGCTTCCTCACACGTAAGGATCTGGCTACGGCGCCCACGGTGTCCCGCATCATCCAGATGTCATCGACATCGTCGACGCCATGCAAGAAGATCAAGGGAAACCTGTCCTGACGAAGTGACGCTCACTTTGCGGACGTCAGGTGACCGAGCGCTTCAAGCAGATAGGGTCTGAAGAGATCCGGATTCTCGCACATCGGAAAATGACCGAGACCGGGCATCTCTCTGAAAAATGATCCGGGAATCAGGTCCGCAAGCTTGCGACCATCGTTAGGGGTGGCTGAATAGTCGTAACCACCGGAGAGCAGCGCGACCGGGGTGCGCTCTGCATTGATCTTGCTTGCGACGACAGCACCATCAAACTCGTCGGAATAGAACGCAAGATCACCGCCATAGATGCCGGGAGCTCCCTGGCTGTAGATCCATGCGGCGCGCCGACGATCGGCTTCCGGACTGAGCGGACTCATCAAGCCCCGCACATAGCTTGCATTGTGCAAGGCGCCATGCACCGCGACATGATGCTGGAATGGATTGCGCCGCCCCTTCGACAATAGCGGCGGCTCGACGGCAACAATGCCCAGCAACAGGTCCGGCTTCTCCGCTGCGAGCGCCATTGTCATTGCGGCGCCCATCGAACCGCCAACCACGATCGCGCGTCTGCGAACGATTTGTTCGAGGATCGCGACGCACCAGTCGCGATAGGTGGCGAGATCGAGTTTATAGTCACCGCCATTCCACGTCCGTGGTGGCATCGATCGCCCGTGAAACGGCAGATCCGGTGCAATCATCTGAAAGCGCTGCGCCAGTTCAGTATCACTCAGCTGAGCGATGAACTGACGGGAGTCTGCTCCGGCTGTGTGCAGGAACAAGATCGGCGTGCCCTCGCCTGCGGTCTCGGCATAGACCTCATGCGCAACACCGCGAATTGTGACCTCGTGCCATCGCCCTTCAATTTGCGACAAGCGCCTCGGAGGCGACGCACTGACTGCGGGCTGAACGGCGACGAGGCGCTCGACAAGCCTTTCCAGCACGGGGCGAGCCTGAGCGAGAAGCAAAGGCTCGGCCTCGATGCTAAAGTCCGGATTGGCGAGATCGAGAGCAGTAAACGAGTGGAATATCGGCGGCGGCGGACTTTGAAGCACCTTTTTCCAGCCTTCCGCCGCGGCCCTCACGCTGATCTGTGCATCACCGATCTGATCCACGAATCCGAAGCGCCCATTCTCGAACACCAGCCGGACGTCTTCGTCATCCACGCGCAGACCGAGATTGAACGACAAGCTCGGGCCGAGACGCACATATTCCGCATCATCCAGAACAGATGCCAACCTCTGCCGCAGACGTTCGACTGTGCTCGCCACCGCAGCCGTCCTCAATCTTCCACTGCTGAGGCGATGTAGCGATAGATCGCGGTGTGATCCGCGTTCTTATCCAGCTCGCCCTTCGCCTGTTCCCAGATTTTGGCGACGGTCTCCGCGTTCGAGGAATCCAGTCCAACGAATTTCGATAGATCAGCAGCGATACGAAGATCCTTGGCCATCAAGGCCAGCGAGAAGCCCGAAGCGAAGCTCTCGGAAATCACGAACTGCTTCATCTTGACGTCGGTGGAGTTGTTCTTGCCGGTCGATGCATTGAGCACATCAATGATCGTGTCCGGCTGAAGACCGAACCGCCGCCCCACAAGCAGCGCCTCACACGCCGCGACAAGCCCGGCTGCAGAGACGTAGTTGTTGAGGGCCTTCATGGCATGACCGGAGCCGAGCGGACCGGTCGCGAACACGGACTTTGCCATCGCCTGCAGCACAGGCCGCGCGCGCTCCACCAGCGCGGCGTCACCGCCCGCCATGATCGACAGCGTGCCATTGATGGCGCGCCGGACGCCACCGGACACTGGCGCATCGATCAACCCAATGCCGCGCTCGGCCAATGTCTTCCCCAGTGACTGGGTATCCACCGGCACCGACGAACTCATATCGATGATCAGCGCCTCCTTGGCGAGGGCGTCCGCGACGCCTTGCGGACCAAGCACCGCTTCGCGCACCACCTTGCTGTCAGGCAGCATGGTGATCAGCAGCGAGGCGCCTTTTGCCGCCTCCCGTCCTGTCTCAAAAACTTTTCCGCCCGCAGAGGCAAAAGCTTCGCGCGCCGACGCGGACGGGTCCGCGCCGCGCACTTCGAAACCTGCCGCAAGGCAGCGCTTCGCCATGGGCAGGCCCATCTGGCCAAGGCCAAGGAAAACAACGACATCTGGAGGAGTGATGATCTTAGTCAATGCCCATATCCTTGAAAGCTTCGCGCGCCAGCCGGAAACTGTCGATGCCCGCGGGGATGCCGCAGTAGCACGCGACCTGAAGGAAGATTTCCTTCAATTCGTCCTTGGTAAGGCCATTCTGAATCGCGCCGCGAATATGCAGCTTCAGCTCATGCGGCCGGTTGAGTGCAGCAATCATTCCCAGATTGAGAATGCTGCGGCTGCGGCGATCAAGGCCCGGACGATTCCAGATCTCGTCCCAGCAATATTCCGTGCTGAGCTGCTGCATCGACCAGCTAAAGTCATCAGCACTCGCCAGCGATTTCTCGACATAGTCCGAGCCGAGCACTGCCGTGCGGGTCTTCAGGCCTTTTTCAAATTTTTCCGAGCGCGGGTCGTTTTGCGGACATGCACAGTCTCCGTTTTTGATTCTTGTTCAGTATCCGACAGCACCGCGAGCGCGATGGCCGCGGCGGCGTGAATGTGTTCGATGCACGCGCGCTCCGCGCCTTGTGCATCTCCTGCGCGGATCAGCTCGGCGATGTTGCGAATTTCCTTAAGGCTTTGCGGCAGCCGGCCGGGATGCGTCATTGATGTCGCGCGCAGCATGGTGACGCGGTTGTGCAGGTTCGTCAGCATCTGCTGGATGTAGATGTTTCCGCAGCCCCGCATCAGCGCATCGTAGAAACGCGTCTTGGCCTTGATCAGCGCATCACGGTCCCCGGCCTTGGCAGCGCTTTCAAGCTCGTTCACCGCCGCAAACATCTGCGCCAACATGTCCGCCGGGCGCCTCTCGGCGAATGCGCGGCCGGCTGCCCCTTCGAGCAGCGCGCGCACGGCATAGAGTTGCTGCGCTTCATCGACCGAGATTCGCGCCACCACCGGACCCCGGT
This sequence comes from Nitrobacteraceae bacterium AZCC 1564, assembly GCA_036924835.1. Taxonomy (NCBI): domain Bacteria; kingdom Pseudomonadati; phylum Pseudomonadota; class Alphaproteobacteria; order Hyphomicrobiales; family Nitrobacteraceae; species Nitrobacteraceae bacterium AZCC 1564. The sequence goes on along the minus strand of JBAGRR010000001.1, from coordinate 4,469,580 downwards.
GCGGCACCGACGTGATCAGCCCCTCTGCCTCAAGTTGTCGCACTGCTTCGCGGATCGAGGTGCGTCCAACACCAGTAAGCTCGCACAGTTCTCGCTCGATAAGGCGCTGTCCCGGCTTGAAAATACCACTGGCAATGGCGTTGCGAAGCTTGTCTTCCACGCGCATGCGCAGCGTGACCGCTTCCCTGCTGACATTGAGGTCCATCTCGCTCATGCCGCTAACTTCGTCTTTGTCAGACAATCTGTCAATCTGCTTGACTGCGGAAGCTGTTCGGTCAAAGCTGTGACAAAAAACAGAACATCAAAGGGGAGGATTGAAATGGGTTCGAAGAAGAACGCGCATTCTGCATTTGGCAGAGAGACGGCTCTGACTCGCCGCAGCCTGCTGGCGTCTGCCGCAGGACTGGCAGTGGCATCAGGTTTTTCCGGCGTGGGTCATGCGCAAGGAAAGGCCATCAATATCGGCGCCATCCTGCCGCTGTCAGGAGCGAACGCGCAGTTCGGCATCAATTCGCGCAATGCCATCGAACTTGTTGTGGATGAGATCAACGCGGCCGGCGGCATCAAGGCGCTCGGCGGCGCGAAGTTCAATTTGATCGTTGCAGACTCCACGTCCACGCCGACCACCGCTGCCAGCGTGGCCCAACGTCTTGTGTCGCAAAACGAAATCGTTGCCGCTTTCGGATGCTTTGCGTCCGCTCTCACGCTAGCGGTATCCGAAGTCACGGAACGCGCAGGCATTCCGCTGTTCACGCAATCCTTCTCCGATCAGCTCACCGGCCGCGGCTTCGAGAACATCTTCCAGATCGTGGCCAAGGGTTCGGTGCTCGGCAAGGCACAGCTCGATGGATGTATCGAGATCGCCAAGGCAAACGGTCAAAAGCTTGAACGCATCGCGATCATGTTTGAAGACACAGCCTACGGCACCTCGCAGGCTGGCGGTCTTCGCGCCGGGGCCAAGGCAGCCGGCATCCAAGTCGTGATGGACGAAGGCTATCCGCTTGGCATCACCGACGTGACGCCGCTCATCAACAAGCTGCGTGCATCGAATGCGCAGGCGGTGTTCCCCGTCTCATATCTGAACGATAGTCTTCAGATCGTTCGCGGCATGCGCCAGCAGAAGCTCGAGATTCCGACCATCGGCGGTGCCGCGGGATACATCATTCCAGACTTCGAGAAGGGCCTTGGCCCGTTTGCCGAAAACGTCCTGTCGATTTCTCCAGCGACCTATGACCTTGCGCCTGAGTTCACGGAGCGCTTCCGCAAGCGTTTCGGATATTTCATGGTGCATGAAGCCGTGGAATTCGCCGCGGCGGTTGATGTGCTCGCCCAGGCGCTTGAGATGACCAAGTCGACTGATCTCGATGCCCTGCGCAAGGTCCTGCACGGCACCAAGTTCACCGGCGGCTGGACTAAGGCCATGACCGGCAGCGCCGTCGAATTCGACAAGACGGGCCTGAACATCTTGTCCGTTCCGGTGATGGTGCAGTGGCGCGGCAAGGACCTCGTGACGGTTTGGCCGGATTCGTTCGCCAAGTCGAAGCCCGTCTGGAAGCTCTGATTAGAAGTAAGCCCTGCAATGGCTTTTATTCAGGCCCTGATCGATGGGATCATGATCGGCGGCGTCTACGCCATGATCTCCATCGGTCTCACCCTCGTGTTCGGCATCATGGGCATCGTGAACTTTGCGCATGCAGAGTTCCTGATGCTCGGGATGTTCATCGCCTATTATGCGTGGGCATGGCTTGGCCTTGATCCGCTCTTGGCCGCGCCACTGTCCTTCGTCATTGTGTTTGGCCTCGGCTGCGTCCTTCAGCGCCTCCTGTTCCGCCGTATCCTGCGAGCACCGGAAATCTCCCAGATATTTCTCACGGTCGGGCTTCTCATCGTGCTGGAGAATATGGCGCTCTGGATGTTCGGATCGAACTATCGCTCGGTAACTACGCCGTATCAGACGTCGTCGCTCAGCCTTGGCCCGATTTTCATCAACGTGCCGTATCTCTTCGCATTCCTGATGTCGGCGGTCTGCGGAACGGCGTTGTGGCTGTTTCTCCGGCTTAGCTGGTTTGGCCGGGCGATGCGCGCGACGGCCCAGGATCCAATGGCATCGACACTGATGGGGATTAACGCCGATCGCATGCATATGCTGGCATTTGGACTTGGCGTCGGCCTGACGGCGTTCGGCGGAGCTGTGATCCTGCCCTATCTCACGGCATCGCCAACTGTTGGCGGACAGTTCGTCATCCTCATGTTCACCGTGGTCGTGCTCGGCGGGCTGGGCTCGGTTGCCGGTGCCGTGGTCGGTGGACTTGCCGTTGGCGTGATCCAATCATTGTCTGCTCTTGCGTTTCCGATCCAACTGCAGAACCTCGTTCTTTTCGTCGTGTTCATCGCGGTGCTCGTTGTCCGGCCCCAGGGATTGCTGGGAGACGTGAGGTGAAGCGCTTTCTCATCGGAGCGACTATCGTTGCCGCCGCGGCCTGCGTGCCGTTTTTCCTTGAGCCGCGTGGCTACGTCATCCGAGTGCTGTGCATCACGTTGCTCTTTGCAGCGCTGGCGCAAGCCTGGAACATCGTCGGCGGCCTGGCACGACAGATCTCGCTCGGCCATGCCGCTTTTTTCGGGACCGGCGCTTATACATCGACATTGCTGCTGATCAACTTCGGCATCTCACCGTGGCTCGGGATGATCGCAGCCGCGATCATTGGAGCCATCATGGCACTTCTGATCGCACTGCCGACTATGCGACTGCGCGGACACTACTTCGCACTCGCGACGCTCGCCTTCGCCGAAGTCATGCGCGTGATCGGCAATTCATGGAGCAGTGTTACTGGCGGCCCTGTTGGCCTGTCGGTGCCATTCAGGCCTGACTCGCTCTTGATGCTCCAGTTCAAGACCCCGCGCCCGTACTTCTGGATCATGCTGGGCGCGCTGGTGGTGGTGACGCTGACCTTCATGGTAATCCGATCCAGCAAGATCGGCTATCGGCTTCGCGCCATTCGCGAAAACGTGGACGCCGCCGAGACGATCGGCATCGACACCGCCGGCACCAAAATCATCGCCGCGGTTGTGTCAGGCGCGCTCACCGCGAGCCTCGGCACACTCTACGCACAGTTCCAGTTTTTCTTCGATCCGGATACCGCCTTCGGGCTTGCATCCATCTCAGTCCGCATTGCGCTGATCGCCATCATCGGCGGCGTCGGCACCGTCGCGGGGCCGATCATCGGCGCCTTCTTCATCATTCCTTTTGAGGAACTGACCAATTCGCTGTTGTCCAACAAGGCAGCCGGTGTTTCGCAGATCGTTTACGGTCTGCTTCTCATCGCTGTCATTCTGCTGGAGCCTCGCGGCCTGATCGCTCTCGGCAAGACCGTCATGACGAAGCTGTCGCGGAGGAAAGCGCCATGACGGCCCCTCTCCTGCAGGTTAACGACCTCACCAAAACCTTTGGCGGTCTTCGTGCGCTGTCGGATGTCACTCTCTCGGTCAATCAGGGGGAGATCGTCGGTGTGATCGGCCCAAATGGTGCCGGCAAGACCACGCTATTCAGCCATCTGGTGGGGCTGCACAAGCCAACGTCCGGCAGGATCGTCTTCGATGGCAATGATATCGTCGGCCTCAAGCCGCATCGCATCGCCGCCGCCGGAATGGTGAAGACGTTTCAGAACGTTGCCCTGTTCCTCGAAGAGACGGTGCTCGACAACGTGCTGATCGGCGGACTGATGCGGCACGACATCCCGCATGCACGCGACCTCGCCAAGACCTGCCTCGAGCGGGTCGGCCTGCTGTCCATCGCGGATAAAATTGCTAAGGATCTCTCTTTCCCGGAGCGGGCCCGCGTCGAGGTCGCCCGCGCGCTCTGCACCGAGCCGAAAATTCTGCTGCTCGACGAAGCCATGGCGGCTCTCAACCATGCCGAGATGGACGACTTCATGAACCTCGTCCGGACCCTGCGGGGCGAGGGTCTCACGATCGTTATCATCGAGCACCATATGCGCGCCATCATGTCGTTGTGCGATCGCATTATCGTCCTCAACTTCGGAAGGGTCATCGCGGAAGGCGCTCCCGCCGAGGTCGCTCGCCACCCCGAGGTGGTCGCCGCTTATCTTGGAAAATCCCTCGCTGAGGGCGCGGTGCCATGACCACACCCCTGCTTCGGATTAAAAACTTCTCCGCCGGCTACGACGCCGGCAACGTGCTTCACGACATCGATATCGACGTCAATCCGGGCGAATTCGTCTGCGTAATCGGCGCGAACACGGCCGGAAAGAGCACGCTGCTCAGGTCCATTTCCGGGCTTGTCCCGAATTCCAGCGGCGACATCATCTTCGACAGCCGTAACTTGCGGCAAATGAGTGCGTATGAAATTCCCGGCCTCGGCATCGCCCATGTGCCGGAAGGGCGTCACGTGTTTCCGGGCATGACGGTCGAAGAAAACCTGATGCTTGGCGGATTTTCGACGCGGAGCGCGCAGGACCTGACGCAGCGCCGCGAACAGATGCTGGCGATGTTTCCAAGGCTTCGTGAGCGCCTGTCGCAACTCGCAGGAACGCTCTCCGGCGGCGAACAGCAAATGCTGGTGCTGTCGCGTGCCCTGATGATGTCTCCCAAATTGCTGCTACTCGATGAGCCGAGCCATGGTCTCGCGCCCAAGATCGTCGACGAACTCCACGAGACCTTCGCCTCGATCAACAAAGCCGGAACCGCGATTCTGCTGGTCGAGCAGAACACCGCCCTCGCCCTCTCGGTCGCCACCCGCGGCTACGTGCTTGAGTCCGGGCGCGTCGTGCTGAGTGCTGACAGCGCGGACCTGAAGACCAATGATCGGGTTCGGAGCGCTTACCTCGGAATCTGATGATTGGGATTTCTTTTCCAGTCTGCGAGACTATCCTGCCAGATCAGTCGCCGATGAACAGATAACGGGAAAGGAAGCCCGATGAGCCTTTACGCGAAACTCCAAGAGCGCGAGAGCCAGGGCAAGCCGATCACTGTCGGCCTCATCGGTGCGGGAAAATTCGGCTCGATGTATCTGGCGCAAATCCCGCGGACGCCCGGTGTTCACCTTGCGGGGATTGCGGACCTGTCACCGGACGGAGCTCGTACAAACCTGACGCGCGTGGGCTGGAAGGCATCGCAATTTGCTGCAACCTCCATCGACGACGCGATTAAAACTCGCACAACGCACATTGGAGACGATTGGCAGGCCCTCGTCCAGCATCCGGCCATTGATGTCATCGTGGAATGCACTGGCCATCCGATTGCGGCGGTCGATCACTGCCTGAAAACTTTTGCCAACGGCAAACACGTCGTGAACGTGACTGTGGAAGCCGATGCGTTTTGCGGTCCGCTACTTGCGCGCAAGGCCAGCGAGGCCGGCGTGATCTACTCTCAGGCATTCGGCGACCAGCCGGCCCTGATCTGCGATCTCGTCGATTGGGCACGCACCTGCGGCTTTCCTGTTGTAGCAGCCGGACGCGGCCACAAATGGCTCTCGCACTTCTGCGATTCGACTCCGGAAACCGTCTGGGAGAACTATGGCCTCACCCCCGAGCAGGCGCAGCGGGGCGGATTGAATCCAAAAATGTTCAACAGCTTTCTCGATGGCTCAAAGCCGTCGATCGAATGCACGGCGGTCGCCAACGCCACTGGGCTCGGCGTGCCGTCGAACGGCTTGCTGTATCCGCCCGCCAGCATCGCAGACATTCCATCCGTCACCCGCCCGATCAGCGAAGGCGGCAAGCTTGAACGCAAGGGCCTCGTGGAAGTGATCTCCTCTCTTGAAGCCGATGGCCGCGTGATCCCCTACGACATCCGTATGGGCGTATGGGTGACCGTGGAAGCCGAGACCGACTACATCAAGAACTGCTTCGAGGAATACAACGCCCACACGGATTCATCCGGCCGTTACTTCACCTTGTACAAGCGTTGGCATCTGATCGGCCTGGAAGTCGGCATGTCGGTGGCAAGCGTTGCGCTCCGCGGCGAAGCCACGGGTGTGGCGAAGCACTGGAACGCCGACGTCGTGGCGACAGCCAAACGCGACCTTGCTCCCGGCGATGTTCTCGATGGTGAAGGTGGCTATACTGTCTGGGGCAAGCTGTTGCCGGCGGCGAAATCTGTCGAGCTGGGCGGTTTGCCGCTCGGTCTCGCTCACGACGTAAAGGTCACACGGCCGGTGAAGAAAGGACAAAGCCTGAGCTGGTCGGATGTGGCCATGGATACCTCCACGCATGCCTACAAGCTTCGCAAGGAGATGGAGTCCATGTTCAGCGCGTCATCAAAGGTGGCTTGAGCATGGGCAAGCGCGCTACTCCGCGATTACTAGTGTCCCGGTTCTGACATTCGTATCAGTTTGCAGCTAGTGTGGCGTCTCGCAATTGCCGATCTCTCTTGCGGCAGGTTTCTCATCGGCAATTGCGAGACAAAGCCACACTAGCATTTTGATTCTGCTAGTGTCCTCTCGTCTCCGAATAACCGTGCGAGCGCGCCGCAAATGAGGCGGTTATTCGGAGACGGGACACTAGCTCGTTTACGAACGTCAGATCCGCCGCACTAGGCTGAAGCCCTGAAGAAAAGCGGCTTTTTGGAAGGCTCCAGATCCGGCTCCAGCGATGGCGCATCGGCTGTCCAATCGGCGAACAGCTCCACCAGCGCTTCCGGCGGCACTGGCTTGCTCAGCAGATACCCCTGGATCTCATCACAGCCGTGAGCCATCAGGAATCTCTCCTGAGCCGCAGTTTCCACTCCTTCCGCCACGAGCTTCAGGCCCAACGCCTTCCCCATCCCGATGATGGCCTTCGTGATCGCCTTGTCTTCTTCGTCGTGCGGGATATCGCGGACGAAGGAACGATCGATCTTGAGTGTATCGATGGGAAACTTCTTCATCAGGGACATCGACGAATAGCCGGTGCCGAAATCGTCGATGGCAATCGTGATCCCGCGCTTGCGGATCTCGGACAGCGTCGCACTTGCTTTGACGACGTTATGCATCACCATACTTTCGGTGATTTCGATCTGCAGATATTCCGAGGCCAGCCCACTGTCGGCGAGCGCATCGTCGATATCCTTCAGCAGGTTTTCGTCCGCGAACTGACGCGGCGAAAGATTGACGGCCACCGGGATTGGCGGAAGCCCTTCCCGCTGCCACGCAATGCTCTGCGCACATGCTTTTCGGAGCGCCCAGATGCCGATAGGAACAATCAGGCCAGTTTCTTCGGCAAGCGGAATGAATTCAGCCGGCGAGATCGGCCCCCGCGTCGGATGATTCCAGCGCAACAGCGCTTCAACGCCCGTAATCTTTTGCGTGAACACATTGCGCTTGGGCTGATAATGCAGACTGAGCTCCTGACGCTCCAGCGCGTGGCTCAAGAAAGATTCCAGCGCAAGGTGCTCAATGGATCGGACATCCATCGCCTGATCAAAGAACTGAATGCAGTTCTTTCCAGCCTCCTTGGCACGGTACATTGCGATATCCGCATTGCGGATCAACGCTTCTCCGTCATTGCCATCTTCCGGATACAAGGCAATGCCAATGCTGGACGTGACACGGCATTCCTGCCCGCTCAGATAAAATGGATGGTGGAAGCAGCCCAGAACCAGCTGTGCAACCAGTAAAGCGTGCTCTCTGTCGGCAACGCCCTCCAGCGTGATGACGAACTCATCGCCGCCGAGCCGTGCAATCCGATTGTTGACCTGCGAGATCGCCGACAGACGATCTGCGATCTCGATTAACAGAGCATCGCCGGCGGCGTGCCCCAGGGAGTCGTTGATCACCTTGAACCGGTCGAGATCGACAAACAGGATCGCCAACTTCTCGTTCCGTGCCTTTGCTACCTGAATTGCGGACCTCAGGCCGTCATTGAATGTGACGCGATTGGGGAGGCCGGTCAGCGTATCGAAAGACGCAAGATACTTGATGCGCTGCTCCGCGCGCATCTTTTCCTCTGCAATGTCGAAGTTCTCGAGTGCGAAGGAAACGTTCGCGGCAATCCGTTTCAGCAGATCGACCATTTCATCGTCTAATGGCGCGGTATCGTGATGAAAATAGAAGGACATCACGCCAACGATGTTATTCCCGTTCCGCAGAGGAAACGCTGCGACGGCATGGACTCGGGCTTTACGTGCCAATGAACTCCAGTGGCCGACGCTCTGGCCTTCGGTAATATCAGCCCTGATGCTAGGAAGGCCTGTCCGGAAAGCTATTCCGGTCGGCCCCTGCCCCTCTGGAAGATCAGGATCACAGCAAACCCGTATCTGGCTGAGGTGTCCCATGACGCTGCTGGAAGCTGTTTCCAATCTGAACCACGACGAGGCGGGCGGCTTGAGAAAGACACCCACGCCAACGGTCTTGCCCGGACCGGCGACCGCATCGCAGACTTGCTGGAACATCTCCTTCGCAGACCGCGAGCGCAGGATCGCCTCATTGGTCGCACTCAGCGCACTGAACATCAGTGCAAGCCGCTCGCGCTGCCGTTCGCGTTCAAAATTGCCCAACGCAAAGGACACGTTTTCGACCATGCGCTCCATCAACGCGACAATCTGACGATTCAACGTGTTTACTTCGCTGAGATAAAATAGGAAGACACCAATGCTCGCCCCATCCTTGAGAATGGGCACAGCAACTGCGGCCTTGATGTCGAGATATTTCCCCTTTTCGAGCCACGGCTTCAGCCGCTCATCGTTCTGGTAATCGCTTGTGACACTTGATCGGCCCGTGCGGAATGCCGTTCCGGCGAGGCCGCGCCCCTCGACCGCGTCGTCCCTTGTCGAAATCACGCAGTCTCGCAACGCGATGAGTTCGTCACCACCTGTTCCAGCGATGAGCTCGAGCCTTTCTCCGTTCGCCAGAAGCGCGCCCGCAAGAACAAATCGTCCTTCGTGGACAGCGGCGTCGCAGACCCGTTGATAGAGATCATCCTGCGAGGTTGTACGAAGAATCGCCTCATTCGTCGCATTCAATGCGGCGAACATTTGCGCGATACCTGTTGATGGTCCCATGACAACCCCACGCCACAAAGCCGACCGAGACTACGCGCGTTGGCCTAAACCGGGGTTGAGAAGTAGAGTAAATTTTCAAAGAAAAATAAGCAGCGCTCTTTAGCAAATCAGAAGTTGGATTCCATTCTCCATTGATCGCAAAGTAAAAAATCCTGCCATCTCCTCCGGATGGCAGGCTTTTCTTAAACAGTTCTCAAGGACTGATCACTGCGCTCCCTTGCAGCCCGTAGTTTCGGGCGGCGCGGCATCTGCTGCAGGAATAGGCCGGATCAAACGATAGTAATCCCACGGCGCCTTGGACTCCGCAGGACTCTTGACCTGAAACAGGTAGAGATCACGAAGCACCCAGCCGTCGTTACGGACACGCGCATTGTGCGTCATGAAATCATTGACGGGAATTTCGTGCATCATCTTTGCGACGGTCACGCCGTCATCAGTTCCGGCCTTGGCGACGGATTTGATGTAATGCGCGACGGCACTATAAACGCCCGCCTGAACCATGGTCGGCATGCGTCCCTTGTTGCGCTCGGCGAAGCGGCGAGACCATGCGCGCGTCGCATCATCCAGATCCCAGTAAAACGCCGAAGTCAGCAACAATCCCTTCGCTTTCTCCAGACCAAGGCTGTGCGTATCCGTGATGAAAGTCTGAAGAGCTGCGACCTTCTGCCCTCCGGCGGAAATTCCAAATTCATCCGCCTGCTTGATCACGTTGATCAGGTCAGATCCTGACGAAGCCAACGCGATCACCTTGGCTTTTGAAGCCTGCGCGGCCAGGAGATAGGACGCAAAATCCGTGGTGCCGAGAGGGTGACGGACCGTCCCCAGGACCTTGCCTTTGTGCTCTTCGACCACGGCGGAAGCGTCGCGCTCCAGCGCGTGTCCGAAGGCGTAGTCGGTCGAGACGAAGAACCAGGTGTCACCGCCATCTTTGAGGATGGCGGAGGCCGTGCCCTTGGCTGCCGATACTGTGTTGAACGTCCACTGGAAGCCGGTCGGCGAACAGGCCTTGCCGATCAGTTCCGAACTGGTCGAGCCCGAGAATGCCACGATGCGCTTCAAATTGCGCGCAACGTTCTGAACCGCCAGGCCGACCGACGATACGGGAATATCGAAGATGGCTTGAACATTGTCCGCCTCATACCAGCGGCGCGCGATGGTCGCGCCGACGTCAGGCTTGTTTTGATGATCCGCCACGAGGACCTCGATCTCACGGCCGAGCACCTCTCCGCCGGCGTCTTCCACGGCCATCTGCGCAGCGATGACCGAGCCCGGTCCGGCCAGATCGGCAAAGATGCCGGCCTGATCGTTCATAACGCCGATCTTGAGCGGCTCTGCGGACATCGCGAGCCCTGTCGATCCCATCAAAAGGCTGATCGTCAGCAGTGATGCTCTGATACTTTTCTTCATTGTTGTGCCCCTGTCCTCTCTCGGCGGCATCCGAAACGGATGTCGCGTTTCCAATCCCCTTGAGCAGTTTTCACCGCCTCACTTCTAGCTTCACTTAAACAAGCCTGTTCACTGGCTCGCGTCCGGCGAACAGATCCTGCAGGCCGCTGATCAGGACTTGCCCCATCATGACGCGCGTTTCGATGGTCGAGCTCCCGATGTGCGGCAGCATGAACACATTTGGAAGATTCAAATATCTCGCATCGAATTTCGGCTCATTGCTGAAGACGTCCAGACCAGCCGCGAATATCCTTTGATTGCGCAAGGCATCGATCAGATCATCATCCTTGATCAGGTCACCTCTGCCGACATTGACCACGATGGCCGAGCGTTTCATCAGGTTGATCTTGTCCTTATCGAGGAAATAGCGCGTCTCATCATTCAGCGGCGACGCGAGAAGCAGAACATCGATGGTCGAAAGAAACACATCGAGATCCTGATGCACGACAGCCATATCAGCGTTGCGGTTATCCATCTTTCGCGGATCATAGGTGTGGATGCTCATGCCGAAGGCTTTCGCCAGCGTCGCGACCGCGCGCCCGATACGTCCCATCCCATAAATGCCCAAGGCTTTTCCGGTCAGACCATGTCCGACGAGCTGCGTCGGGGTCCAGCCGGTCCATTGCCCCGATCGCACCAGCGCTTCGGATTCGGTGACGCGCCGTGCTGCGCCGAGCATCAGCAACAGCGCGATTTCCGCGACCGCATCCGTCAGCACATCCGGGGTATAAAGAACGGGCATTCCCTTGGCTCGGCAGGCAGCCAGATCAATGTGATCGTGGCCGACTGAATAAGTTCCGATCGCCTGGACCGATGCAGGACAGCCATCGAGAAGCGGCTGATCCACCTGAGTGGGCGGTGCAATGATCAGCGCATCGCATCCCTCAAGCGCGGCAAGGATTTCGGGCCGGCTCGGACGTTGGCCCGGCCCCCCGCCTGCGATCAATTCCAGATGAAATTGTTCAGAGAATTTTTCCAAAACGTCGGACGGCAATTGGCAGGCGAGTGCAACACGTCGCGTCATTATGCACCTCCTTCAAAAACTGGAACAACGGCGAACATGATCTGCCGCGATGCTGGCAATATTCGGCGTGCCAAGCAACGCCATGGCATTGTCCATCTCCTGATGAAATATTTCGATGACTCGCCTGACGCCAGCTTCTCCACCCGCGGAAAGTCCCCACAGAAACGATCGGCCGCTCGCGCAAGCGGTCGCCCCGAGCGCAATCGCTTTAAGAACATCTGTTCCCCGCCGTACGCCGCCGTCGAGAATAATTTCTGCGCGGCCATTCACAGCCTGCGCAATCTCCGGCAGTGCCGTCAAGGCAGGTGGCGAGTGATCGAGCTGCCTGCCGCCGTGATTGGAGACCATCACGGCCTCGGCACCGAGCTCGACAGCTTTCACAGCGTCTGCGGGATGGAGGATGCCCTTGATCACCATGGGCCCCTTCCAGCGCTCTCGGATGCGGGCAACATCATCCCAGTTGGCGCTGGGGTCGAACAATGAGGCGACGTGCTGCGCAACGCTCGTAAAGCTGCCTGACGACGCCATCTCGAAATTCCCGAACTTCGGCGGTGACTTCATCGCATCGAGCAGCCATCCGGGCCGGCAGGCCATATCGAACACCGATGTCAACGTGGGGCGAAGTGGCAACGTAAAGCCGTTTCGCACGTCTCGCTCGCGCTTGCCCGTTAGCGGCAAATCGACAGTCAAGCACAGCACGCGATAACGCGCGTCGGCCGCGCGCCGAAGCAAACCGTCCATCCACTCGCGATCGCGCAGGAAATAGAGTTGAAACCAGCGATCACCATCAGGCACGGCCTTCGCCACCTCCTCGATGGAAGCGATGGAATTCGTGGAGAGGCAAAACGGCAAGCCGCTGCGTGCGGCGGCTTGTGCCGCCAGCACTTCGCCGTTGCGGCGAAAGAATCCCGCAAGGCCGGTCGGAGACAGCATGATCGGCATGCTCGACGCCACCCCGAGAAAGCGACGCTCCAGGATACGGTTGCTAACATCAACAGCTACACGCGGGATTAGAAACCAGTCGTCGAACGCAGTTTCATTGCCTCGCAGCGTACGCTCATCCGCAGCGCCACCATCGATGAAATCAAACACCGCTTTGGGCAATCGGCGCCGTGCCAGCACTCGCAGATCCGCAATCGATTGAGCGCGTTTAAGCTGACGCTCCAGATATTCCATCAATTATTTTCCAATTCGAACAATCAAACGCGCGCGACTTCAGCGTGGTGCTCATCTCAGATTATGGCAGACAATGCAACGAAGCTTATCCGTTCTTCGCACTGATGCCACCGTCAATGGTGAGTACGACTCCGGTTGTATAACCGGAGCGTTCGGACGCAAGAAACGCCACCATGTCACCGATCTCGCGCGGCTTGGCGGCACGTCCCCTTGGAAAGCGTGTAAGCAGCTCGGTGTATTTGCTCTCATCACCGAGCACGTTTCTCGCTTGGGTTTTCATCAGCGTGACGATGCGGTCGGTCTGCACCGGGCCGGGATTGATGCCGACAACACGAATGTTATCGTCAAGGCTGCGGCTGCCGAGCGCGCGCGTGAAAGCCATCAACGCGGCATTACCTGCCGTTCCTGCAATATAGTTGAAATCGAATTTCTCACCAGCCACACCAATGATGTTGATGACCACGCCCTGCCCCCGCGCTTGCATCTGCTGATAAACGCGCCGTGTCAGGTTGATATAGCCGAACACCTTGAGTTCCCAGCCGTGACGCCAGACTTCCTCCGAGATCTTGTCAAGCGATCCTCCAGGTATGTCGCCGGCATTGTTGACCAAGATATCGATGTCTGATGCAACCGAGGCAAGTGCCTCGATGTCCTCCGGCTTGCGCAAATCCGACGGATGGACATCGACCTCGACCCCATACGCTGTCCGCAGTCTCTCCGCGACCTTTTCAAGCTCCGCTTCGTTGCGCGCGGCCAGACGAAGATTGCATCCCTCTTCCGCAAGGCTTTCGGCCACCGCTGCTCCAATCCCTTTGGAAGCGCCTGTGATTAACGCGCGTTGACCGCGAAGATTCAGGTCCATGACAACCCCGCACCGATCCTGCGAATGACATTGGCCCAGCTAACACTAGCGGGACCAGCCCGCGCGCCAGCTTCCGCGCTCAACCGCACTGAAGAAGCGCTACAATTCCGCATTAAATGCGGCGGGCTCCTCCAGATTAATGGCATGCCCGGTATTTGCACACATCCACAAACCCGCGGTCGGAATTGCTGCCTTCAGCATCAGATTCGTTTCAATGCCTGGCGCGTCTTCGTCGCCAACCGCGAGCAGGACCGGCGTCGTCAGCTTTGCGAACTGGTCCTGAAAATCGTGAAGCGATGGACGGAGCGTCTGATACCGTGCCATGGTGTTCGACATCCCTCGTAGCGAATGCTGACGAAGGTGCTCGACAAAGTCCTGCCAGCCTCGAGGGTCCTTGTATTTGAGTTGAATGCGCGTCGCACTGTTGCCCATTTCCTCCGCCATGGCATCCATGCCGCGTTCGAGAAAGCCGCGCGCAGTCACTGGCGTATCCCGCAACCAGGCTTCGCGATGAGACGGAGGCGATCCCGACCCCGCCCCGGCAGCAACAATTGCGGAGGCCTTTCCGGGATACCGCAATCCAAACTGAAGCGCAGCGTAGCCGCCCATGCTCAATCCGACGATGTGCGCTCGCTCGACGCCGACGCCCCTCATCACCACGGCAATGTCGTCGACGGAAAATTCCCAGCCGTATTGATTAAGATCTTCCGGCACATCGCTCGGAGGATAACCTCGCGCGTTATAGGCAATGCACCGGTAGGATCGGGAAAAGTAGCGGACCTGCGTTTCCCATTCGCGGCAATCGGACCCGAATTCGTGGACAAAAATGATGGGGTATCCACGCCCCGTCTCTTCGTAATAAAGCTTCGCGCCGGACGCCTCGACATACGCCATCCAAGTGCCTCCCGTTTTTGAAGGCACTATAGACACTCCCCTGATGGGGTTGCCAGCGCCGTTCCTGTTGCAGGCATGCCTGTTGCGTCATACCCAGCTTGCGTGCGAAGCAGGACGGCATTGCCAAAGTTTACAATTCAAATCATCCTCCAAGCCAAAGCATTCCTGAATTCAGATCGATGCCATCCGAGACAAAAACAGCAGATCAAACACCAGCCCGCGCGACGGGAGCATGGCGGGATATCGCGAACACACTGCAGCGCGACATCATCTTCGGGCGGCTTCAGCCGAAAGAGCATCTTATCGAAGATGAGATCATGGAGCGGACGAAGACATCGCGGCATGCGGTCCGCAGGGCGTTCGAGGAGATGGAGCGCAATGGCCTGGTGATCCGCCAGCCAAACAAAGGCGTTCGCGTCCGAAGTTACACGCGCAAGGAAGTTGAAGATCTTTATGAAGTTCGCGGCATCCTCGAAGCCAGGGCCGCGGCCGGCATCCGCCTGCCTGCCTCGAAAGAGCTGATCGCGCGCCTGACAGCCATCCAGACCAAGCACGAACGCGCCAGCGAGAAGGGTAATGTGGTCGAGCTGTTCGAGGCGAACAATCTCTTTCACGAGACGCTCTATCAGGCCTGCGGGAACACAGTGCTGGCAGATGCGATCCGCATGTACTCGTTGCTGACCCACACCATCCGTATGCGCAACATGTCGGATAAGACCTGGCGCAAGGAGGCGGTTCGCCAGCACTGGGCGATGATCAAGCTACTCTCGGGCAAGGACAGCAAGGCGCTCTCCGCCTTGTGCCTCAAGCACATTCAGCACCCGAAAGAGTTTTATCTGTCGCTCTATGAGGAAGACGCGACGTAAGCGCCGTGCCTAGTGGCCGATTCTAACATTCGCATCCCGCCTCAGTAGGCATCGCCTGCGAATGTTAGAATCAAAGGACCACTAGCAAATATAAGTTTCTAGTGGAGTTTTGGATTTGACATTCGCTTGACGAACTCGCGCTCCGGTGGGGAGCGAATGTCAAATCCACTCCACTAGCGGGCGGTTTTCCGTTCGGACTGCTTGTCCGGGATTTCCATTTCGAGCAGCGCCGAACTCAACGCTTTGCCGTGCGCGTCGAGCGACAGCGAACGCGTCACACCGCCACCCAGCGCCTCATGCATGACGAAATTCAAGCAGGCGAGGTTCGGCAGTTCGTAACGCACCACGTCTCCACCAACGATGTCGGCAAAATGGGCCTTCACACGCTCCGCGGTCACGTGCTCGGCGAGATACGCGTAGTCTCCAATTTCATAGGCGAAAATCGCCAGATTGGAGACGTTTCCCTTATCGCCGGCTCGTGCATGGGCAAGCTCGCGCAACTTCATCAGACAACCTCATAAGTCACGTGGGTCTTGATGCCCGAGCGAGGCAGCAAGGTCGACGCCGCCGCAATTACCTCGCGCGCCGACTTCCAGGCGCCGGCTCCACCGGACGGGCCGTTCAGCCATAGCGATTCAACCTCGTTGCCGATCTTGATCGCTTCCGACATCGTCTCCGTGCGGCAAACAACGCGAAGGCGCACTTCTTCAGGCTCCGGACCGGTCCCGACTGCGGCGCCGCGGTGGACCGAATTGACCCCGATCAGATCGAAGCGGGTCTCAGTGGTGGCGACGCCCGTCATCTTCAGGCGCTCTTTGACGATATCCAGTGCGAGTTGACCGCGCGCCAACGCACCCGGACCCGCGTAGGAAATCTGCCCCTCGCCGACATAGCTGTCGAGATATCCGATCGTCACCTTCAGCGTATCGGTCCGCTGACGTCCAGAGCCGCCGCGCACCGCGACCCGATCAGGCCCTTCCTGCGTGAATGTCACGTTGGAGAAATCGGCCACCACATCCGGTTGAATATAAGAAGACGGATCATGCACCTCGTAGAGCAACTGCTCCTTGCAGGTTCTCACGCTGACCTGCCCGCCTGAGCCATCCACCTTGCTGATCACAGCAGAGCCGTCTTCGCTAACATCGGCAAACGGAAAACCAATTCGCACGAGGTTCGCGACATTCTTGTAGCCTGGATCGGCAAAATAGCCGCCGGTCACTTGAGCTGCGCATTCAAGCAGGTGGCCGATCAAAACACCCTGGCCGACGCGATGCCAGTCATCGAAGCGCCAGCCGAATTCATGGACCAATGGTGCAGCGAATAGAGCGGGGTCGCTCACCCGCCCGGTGATCACGACATCCGCGCCGTTCCTGAGCGCTTCGACAATCGATTCGACGCCGAGATAAGCATTTGCCGAAACGATCTTGCCATCGAGATCGGACACGCGTCCCTTGCGCTCGATCAGCGGAAGATCGCTACCGACGATCTGATCCATCACATCGTCGCCGTGAACGGCGGCGATTTTCAGGCCCGTAATTCCATGCTTCTTGGCAATGGCTGCAACGGTTTTCGCAGCACTCTGCGGGTTCGCCGCGCCCATATTGGTAATGATTTTGATGCCGCGCTCGTGACACGCCGGCAGCACCGCATTGAAGCGATCGATCAACAGCGGATCGAAACCGGAGTCCTCATCCTTGCGGCGCGCCTGCTGCGCGAGCGCAATCGTGCGTTCCGCAAGACACTCGAATGAAAGATACTGAATGTCGCCGCGCTCAGCGAGTTCGAGTGCAGGCTCGATACGATCCCCTGCAAAGCCCGCTCCCGACCCAATTCTTACTTTTTTCATGTTGTGACGGCCCGTTATTTTGCGGCCTTCCAGGCAAAGGATACCCGCTAAGTTCGACCTTGAATATCGATTAGATTATCGATAATCATCGGTCAAGATGTCTGCCGTGAGCAATGCTCGTCGCAGCGCTGGACATCATCAACAGCGCCCGGTTTCAACAAGGGCGCGAGACACAACGAACATCCGGAGGAGTTCATGCGGACATTCACAAGGCTTGTCATCGCGGCCGTTGCTGCGCTTTCCGCCGCGACAACGGGTGCGCGCGCGGAGGTCGGCGAACTCGTCGTCGCCCAGCAATACGGCGTGAGCTTCCTGCCGCTCATGGTGATGGAGCGCGAAGGGCTTGTGGAAAAGAACGCAAAGGCCGCCGGACTTCCCGACCTGAAAGTGAAGTGGGCCAAGGTCGCAGGTCCGAGCGTCATGAACGATGGGCTGATCTCAAACACCATTCATTTCGCGGCCCAGGGCGCGCCTTCCCTCATCACACTGTGGGACAAGACGCGCAACAACGTGGGCATCAAGGGCGTCGCGGCGATGACGACCTACCCGCTGTACCTCGTCAGCCGCAATCCTGATGTGAAGACCATCAAGGACTTCACATCGAAGGACAAGATTGCCGTACCATCCGTGAAGATATCGACGCAGGCGATCATGCTACAGATGGCCGCGGCGGCAGCCTTCGGCGAAAAGGACTACACCAAGCTCGATCCGCTCACGATCTCGCTGGCGCATCCCGATGGACTGCTCGCACTGACGAACAACACCGCCGGCGTGAATGCACACTACACGTCGTCGCCATTTTATGAGCAGGAAATGAAACTGCCCGGAGCTCATCTGGTCACGACGAACTATGAAGCCTTGGGTGGTCCGGCCACGGCCGTGGTGCTTTCGACGAGCACCAAGTTCCGCGACGCCAATCCCAAGGTCTATCGTGCCTTCTATGACGCCCTGAGCGAGGCGATCAACATCATCAACAAGGACAAGCGGAAGGCCGCGCAGCTCTATCTCGACGTCGCGAAGGACACCAAGAACACGGTCGATGACATCTATCAGATGATTTCCGACAAGGACTACGAATACACGCTCAAGCCTGCAAAGGTCGTGAAGACGGCTCAATTCATGGCCAAAGTCGGCACCATCAAGCAGGCTCCGAAGTCCGTCGAAGACCTGTTCTTCCCGGAAGCGGCCGGTCTCAAAGGCGATTGATGCACATGCCCGCTCCTCGAGGCGAAGAGACTTCGCCCTCGACCCCGCTGCTTGAGGTCAAGGGCGTTACGCTCCAGTACAAGACTACCGAGATTCTGATCACTGCGACATACCGCGTCGATTTTACGGTGCATCGATCGGATCGGTACGTCCTGCTTGGACCATCGGGATGCGGCAAGTCCACGCTGCTGAAGGCGGTCGGCGGTTATCTCTCCCCTGTTGAGGGTGAAATTCGCCTCAAAGGCAATCCGGTGTCACGGCCGGGTCCGGACCGCATGATGGTGTTCCAGGAATTCGATCAGCTCTTGCCCTGGAAAACCGTGAAGCAGAACGTGGTCTTTGCACTGACCGCGAGTGGACGCATGTCAGGCAAGCCGGCCGAAGACAAGGCGATGCATTACATCGAGAAAGTCGGCCTCGCGAAATTCGCCGATTCCTATCCGCACATGCTGTCGGGTGGCATGAAAGCACGCGTTGCCATCGCGCGCGGCATGGCGATGGAGCCGGATATCCTGCTGATGGACGAGCCTTTCGCAGCGCTCGATGCCTTAACCCGACGCAAGATGCAGGATGATCTGCTTCGCCTGTGGGACGACACACGCTTTACTGTCCTCTTTGTCACCCATTCGATTCCGGAAGCGATCAAGATCGGCAGCCGCATTCTTCTTCTGTCACCACATCCGGGCCAAGTGAAGGCTGAGCTGAGCAGCAGCGGCGAAGACGCCGTCCATCTCCTGTCCGGCCGCAAGCTTTCCGATACGATCGATCACCTGCTGTTCGGCCAGAGCGCCTCCGAGCAAGAGGACATGCACTCATGAACTCGATGACAGCCGCTGACGGGCGCGAGGATTTCATTGTCGAGGTGGTTCGCGCCAGCGACAACACCATCCTACACAAGCCGCTGCCGTTCTGGGAACATGCCTATAACAACGGCTTCATCCGCAAGACTGCGATCGTCGTTTTGCTCTGCGTGATCTGGCAGGTCTATGCGAATTGGCTGGATAACTCTCTGCTTTTCCCGACGTTCAGTGACACCATCAGAGCGTTATGGAAGGGCATCAGCAGTGGTGACCTGATCCTGCGCAGTTGGGATTCGATCAAGGTTCTGCTGATCGGATATAGCCTCGGGCTGATTCTGGCATTCGCGTTCGCTGTGCTCGCCATCACATCGCGCATCGGCAACGATCTGCTGGAAACCCTGACATCTATGTTGAATCCGTTGCCAGCCATCGCGCTGCTGCCGCTAGCGCTGCTGTGGTTTGGCCTTGGAACGGAGAGCCTCGTCTTCGTGCTGATCCATTCGGTTCTGTGGCCCGTCGCGCTCAATGCCCATTCTGGATTCCGCTCGGTCTCCAACACCATGCGCATGGTTGGCCGCAACTACGGGCTCAGCGGCATCTCGCTTGTCAGCAAGATCTTGCTGCCGGCGGCCTTCCCGAGCATTCTCGCCGGCCTCAAGATCGGCTGGGCGTTCGCGTGGCGCACGCTGATCGCTGCGGAACTGGTTTTCGGTGTCTCATCCGGGTCCGGCGGATTGGGCTGGTACATTTTCGAGAATAAGAATCTCATTCAAGTCCCGGAAGTCTTCGCAGGCCTCCTCATGGTCATTCTCATCGGTCTTGCGGTGGAGAATCTCATTTTCCGCGTGATCGCCAAGAGAACGGTCCAGCGCTGGGGCATGCAGAACTAACCGCTCATCAAACCAACGCTCGTCTTCATCCCTGCCAATTCGGAAAAGTGCTGGGACAAAGTGATGCCATGCGAGGCAACATGTCCCAACTTTTTGAGATGATGGACGTCACGGCCACTCATGGCAAGCCGCACCCCAAACGGCGTTGCGATCTGACCGTATGTCAGCTCTCCATAGTGGAGGACAACACCGGGCCAGACTTCAGATGAGGAATCTTCATCCTTTGATTTTTCCGTGATGTGTTCGGCGGCCGCCACTGCTGCCATGCAGGCCGTTTTGGCCTCCTGCGGAAACATCACCAGCATTGAATCGTCCTCGATGCTGAGGACAAAACCTCCGAGTCTTGAAACGATCGATGTTGTCTCTCTGATCGTCTCTTCCATGAGCGCTGGTTCTAAGTCCCCAACCTGGGTCTCAAATTTCACCAGCATGAGAGCAGCGTCGGTCGATTCGGTTTTGTAACCCAGAAGCCCGGAGGCGAGCATTCGCTCCGCTGTCCGTGTACCGGAAAATCTATCAAGAAGCGGCAGTTCGAGCCGCCGCAGCGCCCGTAACTCGCATGCCGTTCGCAAACACGGCAAAACGCGCTCCAGAAAAGCGTGATCCATCGCACTGAAGCCCCTCGCGCGCATCGTGCCAAACACGGCGATGCCAACGGGACCTTCTCCACTGCTCAGAGGCGCAATGAAGAATTCACGCAACGCCCGGCTCTTGAAGAGCCCGATTTCTTTCCAGCTTGAGAAGGATGGATCACCGGCGCGAACGACGAGACATTCTCCTGCATCCATCACCCGGGCGACCGGATTTTCCCGGAAGGTCATGGACGCCGCCTTCGCATGCCCGGCCTCATAGACTTCGACCGGCTCACCCGGCGCCCATGCAATGGTGCGGCCCGCGATCGCAGGATGCAGCGTTCGAAAATGAAGCGACAGGCGATCAAGCGGCAGCCCGGCAAGACTGACGCGTCGCCCCAGCTCCCCAACCAACGCGGCATCATCGAGGTCACGACATTCGTTTCCGCCAAGCCATTCGATGATCGCGAGGCCGGACGCTGATGTCGATGTCCGTTCTGTTGGAGAAGAAATGGAGATGCCGGATCGATCGTGAGCGTTCATGACTACTCTCCTTACATGAGGCAACAACTGGTGAAGTCGATAACGTTGGGCCCTTAGTGCGCCCCGCCACCGCTCAGGCGTCCAGGCTTCTTGAGCAGGAGTGTTGCAATGAGAGCGACGATCAGGACGGCTCCAAGCAGATAGAACGTGTCGCTGAATGCCATGATGTTCGCCTGCTGCTTGACGCGGGCACCTACCGCGATGATCGCCTTGTGTTGCGCCGTGGCCAGATCCGAGACGCCGTGGGTGAGGAAATAGGATGTCAGCTTCTGGATGCGGCTGCGGGTAGCTTCCTCGAACAGAGAGACGGAATGGGTTAGAATGTTCGAGTGATACTGCTCGCGCTTGGTCTGGAACGTCTGCAGCGCGGCAATGCCGATAGCACCACCGAGATTTCGCATCATGTTGAACAGAGCGGAGGCCGATCCGGCATTCTCCTGCTCGATACCGGCTGTCGCGACGGCCGAAAGCGGTGCGAACACCAAAGCCTGACCCACAGCGCGAACGATATTCGGCCACAAGAGCTGATCTGCCGCGGTATTGATCGTCATGTGGACGTTCATGAAATTGCTGGCGGCGAACAACGCAAAGCCAATGGCAATCACAACCCGAGCGTCAAAGCGCTGCATCAGGCGCGGCACCAGCGGGATCAACACCAGCTGAGGCAATCCAGTCCATGCCAGCACCATGCCGATCTGCTCGGAGTTGTAGCCTTGGATGCGGGCGAGATAGAGCGGCAGGATAAACACCGATCCGTATAGCGCGATGCCGAGCAGGAAGTTGGCGAGAATTCCGAAGCCGAAATTCCAGCGGGCCAGCAAGCGGAGATTGAGCAGCGGCTTCCTGGTGGTCAGCTCAATCACCAGGAACAAAGACAACGCGATAACAGCGATGACCGACAGGCGCACGATGAAAGGAGAGCCGAACCAATCGTCCTTGTTCCCCTCCTCGAGCACGGTCTGTAGTGCGCCGAGCCCGATCGCCATCGTGACGATGCCGGCCCAGTCGCCTTCACGCAGGAGGTTGAGCTGCATGGGTGCTCGCTCCAGCGAGGCCCACAGCATCGCGATCATGATCGCGCCTGGCACGAGGTTCACATAGAAGATGTACTGCCAGCCCCAATTTTCGGTGAGGTAGCCGCCTATCGTCGGTCCAATGGCAGGAGCAAAGGTCGCGGAGAGCGCGAACAGCGCCATACCGACCGGCTGCTTGGCCCTGGGCAATTGCGTGATGATGATGGTGAATGCCATTGGGATCAGCACGCCGCCGGTGAAACCCTGAATGGCGCGTAGCACAATCATCTGCCCGAGATTGGCCGCGAACGCGCAGGCCACAGAGAACATGAGGAACAACACGGCGTTGGTCAGCAGATAAACACGGATGGAGAAAATGCGCGCGAGCCACGCCGAAAGCGGAATGACAACGATCTCGGCAATGAGATAGGACGTGGAAATCCAGCCGCCGTCATCGATGCCGGCCCCAATCGCGCCCTGAATGTCGGCAAGCGAAGCATTCACGATCTGAATATTGAGCACCGCCATGAACGCGCCGAGCGTCGATCCCACCACAGCGACCCACATCTTGAGCGCGCTGTGGCTCGGCGTCTGCGTCGCTCCATTTGCAACTCTTGCGGCTGGGCTGTGGGAAGAGATGGCTTGGGCAGTCATGACTGAGCTCCATCTGGCTATTGCCAGACACCATGCCGGATGCGCCGGCGGGCGATAATCGAGGAAAGTCGGAAAACACTATCCGGCCGGAGTTGAAGATCGGGCGGATAACTCGTTAGTTACTGGCGACCATGGGCGCGCCGTGCACTGTCGATCCCACAGCCGTAGGCTTCTGATTGCGGGGCTGGCTTCGCTCGGCAATAACCGTCTGTTTGGTGTTGACGGTCGGCTCGACCGACATTCCAGCCCGCAGCATTCCGGTCAGGCTGGAGTCATCCAGCGTGATCCTCACGGGAATGCGCTGCACGACCTTGGTAAAGTTGCCGGTGGCGTTATCCGGCGGCAGCAACGCGAATTCCAAGCCACTCGCTGGCGAGAGGCTATCGACGCGTCCCGTGAGCTTGACGTCCGGATAGCTATCGATCCGCAGCTCGACCGGCTGGCCGTCGCGCACGTAGGTGAGCTGAGTTTCTTTGAAATTGGCGACCACGTAAGTGGCATGCAGCGGCACCACAGCCATCAATTGCGTTCCTGCCGCCACGAACTGGCCAACGCGCAAAGAACGCGCCCCCACCGTTCCGTCGACCGGCGCAGTGATCGTCGTGTAAGAGAGATTCAACGTTGCCTGCTGTGCCAGCGCACGGTTGCGCTCGAGCTGCGCCTGCGCCTGGTCACGTTCCGTGGTGAGCACGGCGATTTTCTTCTGTGCGGCAATCAATCCCGCCTGATCGCGCTGCAGTTGAGCAGCGGCCTGACCTCGGATGGACTCGGTCTGCTGCGCCCGCTGTGTGGTGCCCGATCCGGTCCTCATGAGATCGCGATAGCGGATGGCATCGGCGTCGGCGAAGTCGAGCGTCGCTTGAGAGGCATCAATCGCCGCCTGCGCCTGCTCGATCAGTGAGTGTTGCAAACTGATCTGCGCATCGAGATTGCGAATCGCTGCGGCCGCAGCGTTGACATCGGCGTTCGCCTGCGCGAGCGCTGCACGGAAATCGCGATCATCGATCCGGGCGAGTAGCTGCCCCGCCGTCACCGGCTGATTGTCCTGCACCAGCACTTCGGAGATATAACCCGCGACCTTAGGTGCGACGGTTGTGTAGTCGGCCTTTACATAGGCATCGTCAGTGGTTTCCAGATAACGGCCCGTGGTCCAGTAGTCATGGCCGTAATACCCGCCAAGAGCTGTACCGGCGAGAAGCGCGAGAACCAGCGCACCACGCTTGATCTGCGCGCGCACCGGCACCTTTGCCGGCTCCTCTCGTTGCTCCGAAGTTGGCGTCCCATCGTGGTCCACTTCCGCAGCCTGCTGGAAGCTTTCGGTGCGGGGCATCTCAACCATTTCATCCTCCTGTCGCGGCCGAAGCCGGCCTGATTTGATGACAGGAAGATGCAGCGGGCTGCTCGATCTGATAATCTTGGAAAATCCGAAAGGATCATCAACCAGGAGCGGATAATCCGACGCGGCGATGGACCGACTGACAAGTTTGACGGTGTTTGGACAAGTCGTTGAAACCGGAGGCTTTTCCTCAGCGGCGCGGCGGCTGAACATGTCCGTAACGATGGTCAGCAACCATATTCAGTCGCTGGAAGACCGGCTTGGCGCGCGGCTTCTGAACCGCACCACACGGAAGGTGAGCCTGACGGAGATTGGCAAGGCTTATTACGAGCGGTCGCGCCAGATTCTTATGGATCTCGACGAAGCGGATCGCATTGCCGACGCCCTACATTCGACACCGCGCGGCACGCTGCGCGTCTACACCAACAC
Organism: Nitrobacteraceae bacterium AZCC 1564; assembly: GCA_036924835.1. Classification (NCBI taxonomy): domain Bacteria; kingdom Pseudomonadati; phylum Pseudomonadota; class Alphaproteobacteria; order Hyphomicrobiales; family Nitrobacteraceae; species Nitrobacteraceae bacterium AZCC 1564. The sequence continues at coordinate 4,445,026 of JBAGRR010000001.1, read as the reverse complement.
CCACATCGTGCGTTTCCTTTCACCGGTGTTCGACGAGTATCTCTCGCTTTATCCGGGCGTGTCGATTGAGCTCGCCACCGGTGAGCGGATGATCGACCTGATCGAAGAGGGATACGATCTCGCGATCCGTACGTTAACGCCACCGGACTCCAGCCTGATCGCCCGCAAGCTGTCCCCGTGGCGCCATATTCTGTGCTGCACGCCCGCTTATCTTGAGACCCATCCGGAGCCCAAGCATCCATCGGACCTCACCAATCACAATTGCCTGCAATACACGTTTTATCCGTACAGAGACGAATGGCGCTTCGAAGAACCGGACAAGCAGCTTGTCACGGTGCGTGTCACCGGCAACGTCATCTCAACCAATGGCGAGCTGTTGCGCTTCCTGACACTGAAGGGACACGGGTTGTTTCTCGCGCCGAGCTTCCTTGTCGCGGATGAACTCGCCGACGGCAGCCTCATCCCGCTGCTACCAGATTATCGGCCGGTCGAATTCTCCATCAACGCGATCTACCCACACCGCAGTCACCTCTCCAGCAAGGTGCGCATCTTCATCGACCTGCTGGCTGACCGCTTCGTAGAACATCACAAATGGATGGCTTGAGAGAGACACTTCACACAGCCAAAAGTTCGACGATCAGATCGCGGCCCGCATCAAGCCAGTACTCCTCACAATCCCGGCTATCTCCCGCTTCCCACATCAGCATGGACATCAGGGCGGGTGCATCGAGCGCAATCATCGGTGCATGCCAGGTGCCTCTGCGATAGCAGATGCCCTGCGTTGACTGCGCCACGAACGCCGACACCTTTGAGAGATCCGGCTGTCCATTGGCATCGTCGGGCGCCACGATCACGAGATAACGGGCGCAAGCCATCGGCGTGAAAACCTGATCCGATAACGGATGGCGCTCGAAGCAAGTTACTTTGAAGGGAAGATCGGAGCGATCGACCTGATACAGGTCAACAACAGGTACATTCCCCCGCTCGTGCGAAAACGCGCGAATGCCTTCCAGCCGCCGCGCTCGCCCTTGATTCACCAGCCTGCCGGCCTGATTGCCTGCCTCGAGCACAGTGCCGAACGCGGAAAAGCGTGCCGCCGTGAGCAGCTCGGCGCGAATGATTTGGGGCGACAAAAGAGACATGGATGCAAGCGACTCCGGTGGCGACGACACCGACGGAGCCTATAGCGAACTGCGAGCGCGCCGCTAGAAATTAATTCCGAGCCAGGATTTCACCTGCTCGTGGAGATTGCCCTGGAAATCTTCCGGTGCACCCGACGCCGTGATCTCGCCGAGGCTCAGCACATAAATCCGCTGCGACATGGCAATCACGCGACGCACATTGTGATCCACCAGCAGGATCGCCATCTGCTCGGAGGCGAACAACCGAATCCATTCGAAGACTTCTTCGACGATCTTCGGTGAAAGGCCAATCGACGGCTCATCGATCAGACAAAGACGCGGCCGCATCAGCCAGGCCTTGGCGAATTCGACCATCTTTTGCTGACCACCGGAGAGATCGCCCGCCTGCGCCTTCAGTTTAGGTTTGAGGCCCGGAAACTTCGCAAGCATTTCCTCGAAGCGGCGATCGATTTCCGCCCGGTTGGGGCTCCCCGTCGCTCGGCCGAGACCTTCCATCGGCAACCGAAGATTCTCAGTCACCGTCATAAACGGAAAGAGGCTGGATTCCTGCGGAATGTACCAGATGCCGCGCGCTGACAGATGATGAGGCGCGAGACCCGTGATGTCGTTGCCTTCATAGACCACATGGCCGGTCTTGGGTGTTAGAAACCCACAGATCGCCTTCATCACGGTGGATTTTCCGGCGCCGTTCAGACCGATCAGCCCGGTGATGGATCCTGCTTCGACATTCAGGCTCAGCGACCGCAAAACATCGATATCGCCGACATAGCCGGCGGTGACGTTGTCAAGAACGAGAACACTGCTCACGCGGCATGCCCTCCGAGATAGGCTTCGATGACGTGGGCGTCGCTCAGCACATGGCGCGTCGAGGCATCGGCGATCACCGCCCCCGCATTCATGCAGACCGAGCGCGGACAGAGCTCAACCACCACCGGCATATCATGGCTCACCAGAATGAAAGTCTGGCCGCTGGCATGCCGCGAGCGGATGAACGTGCTCATGATCTCTTTCATGATCGGATGCACGGCGGCGAAAGGCTCGTCGAGCAGCGCGACCTTGGGCGGCACCATGAAGCATACGCCGAATTCGAGCAGTTTCATCTGGCCGCCGGACAGGTGTCCAGCATCGAGGTCGCGGACCACACCGAGGCGCAGTTCCTCGATCAACGCATTGGCACGCGCCGTCGCGGCCGCGGAATCCAGTCCCTGCGCGCGGCCGGCCACCAGCAGATTGTCGACCACGTTCATGCGGCGGAAAACGCGCGTGAGCTGAAACATCCGCATCACGCCGCGATGCGCAAGCTGCTCCGGTTTCAGGCCAATGCAGCTTTCCCCGTCGAGCAGAATATCGCCTGCGTTCGGCTCAGCGTGACCGCTCAGAATATTCAGGAGTGTCGTCTTGCCCGATCCGTTGGGACCGATCAGGCCCACCAGCTCGCCGGGCTCGACCTCAAAGCTGACATTGTCGACGGCAGTCAGACCACCGTAGCGCTTCACAACGCCGCGAATTGACAGCAGGCTCATGCTGACCTCCAGCGCTGCACTGTGAGTTTTGCAATCCCCCACAGACCGTCGCGGAAGAACCGCGCGAAGATGATGACCAGAAGGGCGAAGACGACGAGCTGATAACCGCCGATGTCGCGCAACCACTCGGACAGCACATAGACGAGGAATGCCCCGACGACCGGCCCGACCAGCGTCCCGATGCCGCCGATCACCGTCATGCTGACGATCAATCCGGTCTGTCCGATCAGCCCCAGTTCAGGCGTTACCAGTTCCGCGAAGTGCGCGTAGAGCGCACCCGCAAAGCCGGAGGCGGCCGCCGAGATTGCGAATGCCGCGGTTTTCCAGAACACCACGTCGACACCGCTGCGCGCGGCAGCGACTTCATCGTCGCGGATCGCCTGCAGAAAGAGACCGGCCTTGGAACGCAACAGTGCATAGAGTCCGACCAGCAACGCGGCGAGCACGCCCAGGAAGAGATAGTACCAGCCGAGGCGGCTGTTGAAGAGACCAGGAACGCTCAATCCGAGGTCGCCACGGGTGACGTTGATGGAATTGGATGCAATCAGCCGCAGGATTTCCGCGAAGCTCAGCGTGGTGAGTGCGAGATACGGTCCCTTGAGGCGCAGCACGATGCGGCCCAGCACGAGACCGATCACACCTGCCACCAGAATGGCGGCGACGATACCCAATAGCGGCGGCACGCCGAAGTTAGCCGCCAGAAGACCGGTGGCGTACGCGCCGATCATCGCGAAGGTCGCCGGTGCCAGCGAGAACTGCCCGGTGTAGCCGGCAAGCAGATTCCACGCGCCCGCCAGGATCGCGAAATACATCGAGACGACCAGCACACCGAGCCAATAGGCATTGCTCACCACGGCCGGGATGAGCGCCACCACGGCCAACACAACGAGAGCGACGCGAAACTCCGTTTCCGTCTTCGCATTCGAGAGCTTGGACGATGACAGCTTGTTTGGGACAGAGGCTTCGTTTGACATCACACCTCCCTCCCTTTCTCGCCGAACAGGCCCTGCGGACGAAACAGGAGGAACAACATGAGCAATCCAAGACCAAACGCGTCGCGGTAATCGTAAGACAGATACACGGCGCCAAAGCTTTCGATCACACCCAGCAGAAGGCTGGCGATGATGCTTCCAGGGACAGAGCCCATGCCGCCGAGCACCACGATGATGTAGGACTTGATCGCCGGGAACGCACCGACGTCAGGTGACGCATTGATCACCGGCGACAGCAACGCACCTGCGAACGCAGCCAATCCGCCCGACAGCATGAAAACGATGCTGCTGGCACGCGCGGTGTCGATGCCGGCAAGTGATGCGCCGAGGCGGTTTTGCGCAACCGCCCGGATCTGCTTGCCCCAGAACGACCATTTGATAAGCGCAGCCGCCGTCGCAATCACAATAATCGCGATGCCAGCGGCGGCCAACCGGTGACCGCTGATCAGGATCGGACCGATCGTGACGCGGCTGACATCCACAAGCGTCGGGCCGCGCATTGCATAAGGACCAATCGCCTTGTCCACGAGGTTGATGAGGAACAGGGACAAGCCGAACGTGACGATGACAGCGTATTCGTCACGCATCAGTCCCCACGATGCGTAGCCGGCGTAAAGCGGACGCATCAGCAATCGTTCGGTCAGCCAGCCGAATGCAGCGCCGATCAGGAAGGCGACCGGCAGCGACATCCAAACCGGCACGCCAAGCGATAGCGCCACAATGGTGTAGGCATACGCGCCCACCATGTAGAATTCGCCGTGGGCGAAGTTCACAATGCGCAGAATGCCGAAGATGAGCGACAGACCGATCGCCATCAACGCATAGAACAGACCTGTGATAAGGCCGTTGACCGCAAGGTCAACGGCAAGCGCTCCAGTCATCGTAATCGCCAGATGTCGTTACTTGGTTGGCTTCCAGAGCTTCGACGGATCGAGCGGTTTGCCCGGCTCCTCGACCAGCACTGAGTTGCCGACTTTCTGGTTGATCTCCGTCATCTGGAATGTGACGTAAGGAACCTGAAGCCACTGGTGATTCTTGTAACCGCCTTCCTTCGAGAAGGTGATCTCCCCACGGGTGCCGACCAGCTTGGTGTCTTCCAACGCCTTGATCATGGCATCGGCATCGGTCGAGTTGGCCCGCTTGATGGCATCGGCGATCACGAAGAGCGAGTCCGCAGCCTGGAACAGCAACCGGTTTGGCTCATTCTTGGTCTTGGCGGTGTATGCGTCACCGACCTGCTTGCCGAGCGGCGGCTGGCTCATCTTCGGATGATAGAGACCGAACACCAGCAGGCCCTTCCCGGCTTCCTTCACGTTCTGCCAGAAGTCAGGATAATCGGCGAGACCGGATGCATCATAGAAATACGTCTTTGCCGATGGCGCGATGCCTTGCTCGTAGACCTGATTCATCATGATGTAAGCCGCCGGCGGCAGCATGATGTCGATGACGACATCCGGCGGATTGGCACGCAGCGGAAGAATGGCAGGCAGGAAGTCCTTCGATGCGCGATCGAGCGTTTCAAACTTGTAGTCGATCTGCGGCGCCTGCTCCTTGAGCTTCGCTCCGATCACCTTCGCAAGCCCGATGCCGTAGTCCGTGTTCTCAGCGAATGCGACCACGCGCTTGGCGCCGAGCGCCTTCATCGACGTTGCGACAGCATCACCAACGCGGTTGTTGTAGTTGCCCGGATTGAAGACCTCCGCGTAACCCTTCTCGCGGATCGCATCCGACCAGCCGTTCGTGTTGACATACGGAATATGATACCGCTTGGCGACTTCCATGCCGGCCAGCGCTGCTGAACTCTGATGTTCGCCCGTCACCGCGACGACCTTGTCACGCGTGATCAGCTTCTCGACGGCAGCGCGCGCCTTCTCTGGCAAGCCTTGGGTGTCTTCGACCACCAACTGGATCGGGCGACCGTTCACGCCACCAGCATCGTTGATGATTTTCGCAGCGACTTCGAGGCCATCCTTGACCTGCGTGCCTTGAACGACCGATCCCGGCGGAGACTGCGTAACGGTAACGCCGATCTTGATAGGGTCAGCCGCCTGTGCAGCCGAAATCAGCAACATGGATGCTGATGCGATAAAGCCGGCCCGCAGGGCCGTACGGATCGATCCGATTGGCATTTGTTTTCTCCCGGTTGGCGGCGCATTTTTATTTTGTAACGCCTTGGAACCTAGTATTCGCAAAGTGCATGCACCTTGGCAAGCCAACCATTGGATAATCGGCTGATAATTAATCTGCATCGCCGGTCCAGCGAGGCGCCAGACGATCAGGTTGCACAGCAAAAACCCCGCGAAGCTGCCACGCGAGTGGCCTCCGTGTAGTTTCGCGGATAGAAATACCGCAGAGTGAAATTCTCACTAGAGTCCCGATTCCGAAGTTCGCCTTATTCCGCGGCTCGTACTTCCGCGAACTTCGGAATCGAAGGACTCTAGCAAATTATTATTCTAGTGTGGCTTTGGTTCTGAAGTCCGCATTCCTGACTCGCCGCACGAATGATGCGGACTTCAGAACCGCCACACTAGTCGCAGGTATCGTTTCATGACAATTGATCCCGTCGAACTCTCGCGTGAACTGATCGCTTTCAACACCATCAATCCGCCGGGAAATGAACTGGCCTGCATCACGCATCTGGAAAAGATTCTGGCGGGCGCAGGACTCGAAACCTCCATCCATAGCTTCGCGCCCGATCGTGCAAATCTCATCGCACGAATTGGCGGAGCGAACGGCAAGGCCCCGCTGTGCTTCACAGGTCATGTCGATACCGTCCCGCTCGGTAATGCGCCGTGGAGTGTCGATCCTTTCGGCGGTGAGATCGTTGACGGCAAGATGTACGGCCGTGGCACCAGCGACATGAAATGCGCCGTCGCAGCCTTCGTTGCGGCGATCGGAAACATGGCGAACGAACTGCGCGACACCAGCGGCGCTGTGCTGGTGATCACCGCAGGCGAGGAAATCGGATGCGAAGGCGCGTTTCATCTGGCGCGTGGCGGTCAGCTCGGCCGCGCCGGCGCGATCGTTGTCGCAGAGCCTACGTCGAACGTGCCGCTTGTCGGACACAAGGGCGCATTGTGGCTCAAGCTGACGTTGAAAGGAGTGACCGCTCACGGCTCGATGCCGCATCTCGGCGTCAACGCCGCCTACAAAGCCGCGCGCGCCTTGCTCGTGCTTGAAAAGTTTCAATTCAACGTGGCGCCGCATCCGTATCTCGGCGTACCAACGCTCAACGTCGGCACCGTTCATGGCGGGCTCAACGTCAATTCGGTGCCCGACCGCACCGAGATCGGAATCGATATTCGCAGCATTCCCGAACTCGACCATTCACGCATTCAGGAACACCTGAAAGCGGAGCTTGGTGAGGATATCACGCTGGAGCCGATAGTTGACGTCGGCGCAGTTTGGACCGATCCGTCCTCACCATGGTTCAAGGATGTCTATGCGGTTGTACGCGAGGTCACCGGCGAAGACATCGGCACAGAGCCCAAAACCGCTCCTTACTTTACCGATGCGTCGGCGCTGACGCCCGCCTTCGGCAATCCTCCGACCATTATTCTCGGACCGGGCGAAGCTGCCAAAGCCCATCAGACAGACGAGTACTGTTCGGTGCAGCGCATTCGCGAGGCCACCGACATCTATTCAAAACTTGCAGCGAAATGGAGCAGCGGGGATTGAAACAGGTTCAATGAACAAGTCCAAGACCTGAAAAAAGGATGATGCGCGTGAGCGCATCATCCTGATCTCATCGGCAAGGCGCGATTAAATTCCGCCCATGCAGAGGTACTTGATCTCGAGGTAGTCCTCGATGCCGTACTTGGAGCCCTCGCGGCCGTTGCCGCTCTCCTTGACGCCGCCGAACGGCGCCACTTCCGTCGAGATGATGCCCTCGTTGATGCCGACGATGCCGTATTCCAGCGCTTCGGCCACCCGCCACACCCGGCCGATGTCGCGGCCATAGAAGTAGGCGGCGAGCCCGAACTCGGTGTCGTTGGCAAGGCGAATGGCGTCGTCCTCAGTCTTGAACTTGAACACCGGCGCCACCGGACCGAACGTCTCCTCGCGGAAGATCAGCATGTCGGGCGTCGTGTCGGTCAGCACCGTCGGCTGATAGAACGAGTGGCCGAGCGCGTGGCGCTTGCCGCCGACCGCGATCTTGGCGCCCTTGGCGGTGGCGTCGGCGATGTGCTCCTCCACCTTCTCCACCGCGGCCATGTTGATCAGCGGGCCGATGGTGACGCCGGTCTCAAACCCGTCGCCCACCTTGAGCTCGCTCACCGCCTGCGACAGCGCCTTGACGAACTTGTCATAGATGCCTTCCTGCGCCAGCAGGCGGTTGGCGCAGACGCAGGTCTGGCCGGCGTTGCGGTACTTCGACGCCATCGCGCCCTTGACCGCCGCGTCGATGTCGGCGTCGTCGAACACGATGAATGGCGCGTTGCCGCCGAGCTCCATCGAGGTGCGCTTCACGGTGGAGGCCGACTGCTCCATCAGCTTCTTGCCGATTTCGGTGGAGCCGGTGAAGGTCACCTTGCGCACGATCGGGTTCGAGGTCATCTCGCCGCCGATCGCGGTGGCCGAACCCGTCACCACCGAGAGCACGCCCTTCGGCACCCCGGCACGCTCCGCGAGCACCGCCAGGGCCAGCGCCGACAGTGGCGTCTGGCTCGCGGGCTTCACCACCATGGTGCAGCCGGCCGCGAGCGCCGGGCCCGCCTTGCGGGTGATCATCGCGGCGGGAAAATTCCACGGCGTGATCGCGGCGCACACCCCGATCGGCTGTTTCAGCACCACGATGCGGCGGTCGGCGGTGAACGGCGGAATGGTGTCGCCATAGACGCGCTTGCCCTCTTCGGCAAACCACTCGATGAAGCTCGCGGCATAGGCGATCTCGCCCTTGGCCTCCGCCAGCGGCTTGCCCTGCTCGGCGGTCATGATGGCCCCAAGATCATCCTGGTTGGCCATCATCAGATCGAACCACTTGCGCAGAATGACCGCGCGTTCCTTCGCGGTCTTGGCGCGCCAGGCCGGCAGCGCCGCATTGGCCAGCTCGATCGCTCGCTTGGTCTCGGCCGCACCCATGTTCGGCACCGAGCCGACGATCTCACCGGTTGCCGGATTGTCGACCTTGAGGGTGCCGCCGCCATCGGCCGCAACCCATGCGCCGCCCACGTAGCAGGCGTCCCGCAACAATGTCGGATCCTTGAGTGTCAGTTTTGAAGCCATCTTATGAAGTCCTGTTGACCGGAGCGGCAAGCGTCTCCCGCAGCTTGAAGCGGATGATCTTCCCGGAGCCGGTACATGAAATTTTCGGTCCCAAAATGGACCAGCAAGACTATGTATAAGCCGATATTTGCTCGCGGCAATCCTCTGCGCATCGCTCAAACCGATGGCAGCCTTGCAGCGAGTGGAGTGGATTTGACATTCGCGACCCACCTGGCCGCGAGTTCGTTAAGCGAATGTCAAATCAAACTGGTCGGTTATTCGGAGACGGGACACTAGGAGCTTATATTTGCTAGTGGTCTTTTGATTCTAACATTCGCAGGAGGCGCCTGCCGAAACGGGGTGCGAATGTTAGAATCGGACCACTAGACGCACTCTCACGCCTTTTGCAGTTTCAGCGGTGCAATCGCGGCCTTGAGTGCCTCCGGCAATGGAACGGGCCTATTGGTCACGCGATCGACGTAAACGTGCACGAAGTGGCCCTGAGCTGATGCGAGATCATCGTCATCCTTGAACAATCCGATCTCGTACCGAATGCTGCTGTTGCCCTGATGGCCGACACGCAAGCCAGCGTAGATTCTGGACGGAAATGCAATCGACTGGAAGTACCGGCACGTGGTTTCCACCACCAGTCCAATAACCTCGCTTTTTGAGATGTCGAGAAATCCAGCTTCGATCAGGTACTGACAGACCGCCGTATCGAAGAAAGAGTAATAAGTCACGTTATTGATGTGATGGAAGACATCGTTGTCCATCCAGCGCGTCGTGATCATTCGGAAATGCGGAAAAGACGCGCGGGTCTCCGGCTTTGGACGTTCCGTCACAGCGATGCTCCATTGGTTGTGGCTGCATCGATGTAGGTAATTTTGCGCGCCTTGTCGATGAATGGTCAGGTCGGCGTGACCGGCCGCCAGGGACCTTTCGGCAAGTCCAGGCGTCCGGTCAGCGAGAAATCACTCGCGGCTTATTTTTCTTCAACGAGCTTCTTGTCGAACTTGTTGATGTCCGCGATCAGGGCGTTTGTCGTCACCTGAGCCGCATCAACCTTGCCCTTCAGCAATTCGTTCTTCTGAAGCCAGTCAAAATAAGACTGGAAGGCGCCGACATCGACCGCGCCCCATTGGTCGGTCTTGGGGTTGTCGAGCCGCCATGTCTCGATGCGATCATTGAGGATGGCTTCGTCCCGAGTAATCGCCTCCTCAATATCGCCGCTGGACGGCTTGAGACGCGGATACACCTCATAGGTGATCTTGATCGCCTCGCGGGGATGAGCAATGCAGTAAGCCGTGCCCATCGAAAGTGCGCGCGCGAAATTCACGAGATCGGTCCGCCGTTTCTCGATGGTGGTGTCCATCGCGACCATGGCGTTGCTGGGGAAGCGCTTGATCTCCGGGTCCTGGATACGGCGCAACTTGATGCCTGCACGTTCAACCTGGGTGTAATAGGTATCAAACAGACTCAGGATCTTCACGTCACCGCGGCGCATGAGCGTTGCGGTCTGGGCCGGCTCTCCCGTCACGACGACCCTGATATCAGTCTGCGGATTAAGGCCCGCATTGGCTGCCAATGCGCGGGCAATCGTCACGCCGACGGACGCCATCGAGGTGACGCCGATCGACTGTCCCTTCAGGTCGGCATAAGTCTTGAAGTTGCTATCGGCAGCCACCGCCATACCGAAGATGTTGCGACGATAGAGGGAATAGAACACCTTCGCCTTCACGCCCTGCAACGACAGGATTCCCAGCGGCTCCGGAGAGGCCAGCGCGACATCGAGTTCGCCGGTCGCCAGATTGCGCATGCAGTCGTTCGATCCGCCGAAGGTGAACAGATCGAAGTCGATATTGTTGTCTTTGAACCACCCCTTCTTCTGCGCAACGGCGAACTGGGCAATCGCCACACTGTATGTATTCGAGCACCAGCCAAGCCGGATCTTGTTCTGCGCGCTGGCGGGACTTGTTGAAACGGCGATGGCCAGACCGGCAGCAAGCGCCAACATCGTTCGAGAATACATCAACGTCTCCTTTGGGATGATAAGGCGTTCTATGTTCAGGATGTCGCACGCGATGGCGTCTGGACGACGCTGTGAGCATCCGCGTCTTCGGGTTCAGGCGCGGTCGTGTCTGGCCGCCGCTCCCAATAGATCAATCGTTTGCGGATCTGCGCGACGAGCTGGTTGAGCACGAGGCCCACCACGGCAAGCACGACAAGAACAGAGAATGAGCCGGCGACGTCCATCGAGAAATTCATACTCTGAACGAGCATGCCAAGACCATTTTCCGCGCCGATGAATTCCGCGACCACGGCGCCGATCAAGGCAAAGGTCAGCGCGATTTCGAGCCCCGCCATGATGAACGGCAACGCGGCAGGCAGGCGTAGCATCCAGAACACCTGGAAGTTCGAGCCATCCAGCGAGCGCACGAGGTCCACACGATCCTGATCGACCGAACGCAGGCCTGCGACGGTGTTCACCATCACGGCAAAGAAACAGATCAGCGCGGCCGCAATCACTTTCGATGTGATACCCAGGCCAAACCACAACACAATGAGCGGCGCGAGAGCGACCTTGGGCAACGACTGCAGCACGATCGCATAGGGATAAACGAAGTATTCGACGTAGCGGTTGGTCGCGATGCCGACCCCGAGCAGGAAACCGATGCCCGACCCGATGGCGAATCCCGCGAGGACCTCAGCGAGCGTAATTCCCATGTGCCAGAGATAGAGACCGTTGGCCAGGCCATTATAAAGCGCGACCACAACCGACGAAGGCTTCGGGATCACGAAGGCCGGCACGTTGAAGTACCTGACCGTAAATTCCCATAGTCCGAGCAGGATAAAGAACAGCGCGACGCTGATGGCGCGATTGAGAAGCGTTGGACGGATCGGGCTGTCGCTGTTCATCAGTCGATCACTCCGCTCGAACCAAAATGTGCCCGAATGCGGCTGACATAGGCGCCGAACTCGGGAGAGTTCATAATCTCAAGACCCCGCCCTGCAGGCAGATCGATATCCATGATTTCCGCCACGCGTCCCGGGCGCGGCGTCATGACGACAACGCGGTTCGCCATGAACACAGCTTCGGGAATCGAGTGCGTGATGAACAGAATGCTCTTGTTGCTCTCCAGCCAGAGCCGTTGAAGCTCGAGGTTCATGCGCTCGCGCGTCATGGCATCGAGCGCGCCGAATGGTTCGTCCATCAGCAGGATTGCCGGATCATGCAGCAATGCCCGCGCAATGGAGACGCGCTGCTGCATGCCGCCGGACAGCTCATTGGGGTAACGGCGTTTGAAATCAGTCAGCCCCACAAGATCGAGCAGCGAATGCGCGCGCTGCAAGGAGCGTTCACGATCGAGCTTTTGCACGTCCGCGGGCAGCATCACGTTCTCAAGCACGGTGCGCCATGCAAACAGTAGCGGCGCCTGAAACACTGTTCCAATGTCGCGGCGCGGCCCCGTGGTGACGATGCCGCCAATACGGGTTTCACCTGCGCTCGGCGCCAAAAGCCCGGTCAGAATTTTCAGCAGCGTGGATTTACCGCATCCCGAAGGGCCGACGATCGCAACGAATTCGCCCTGGCCAACATCGAGCGAGACTTTGTCGAGCGCTGTGACGACGCCGTCATCAACGCGAAAGCGCTTCGACAATTGGTTGACGACAATGGCCTGACCATCGGTGCTGTTATGAGCACGCGGTCGATCGATCGCAGCGGCAGCCTGTGTGGGCATCAGCAACTCAACTCCCTCGCTCCGCCTTATTTTTTACGTGGCGGTTGATGCCGGCATATTGGCATCAAGCAGCCAGCGCCGCAATTTGAATCCTAGATTGTATACAAAATCGTAGCCAGTTTTCTGTCAACCATGAAAGCCATTGTGCATCAGCGAGATAAAAGCGTCGTGCTCGGCGCGTTTCAGCATGCGTGACCATCTTCAAGGCAGCGGAACACAAAAAAAAGCCCGCAGGGCCAAGGACCCTGCGGGCTGAGAGCAGAACGTCAGCATGCGATGATCAAAGAAGCAGCATCGGAATACTGACGTTAATCTCGAAAAAAATTTCGGCTTAAGCGGCAAGCACTGTTTGCGGCGGCACGAACGACACACCCAGACTGTCCGCGACGGCTTGATTGGTGATCGCACCGCGATGCACGTTCAGCCCGGCCGCGAGATGCGGATCGGACATGACGGCATCGATCCCGCCTGCGGCGAGCGCCAGTCCGAATGGCAAGGTTGCGTTGTTGAGCGCATAGCTGGACGTCAGCGGAACCGCACCGGGCATGTTCGCAACGCAATAGTGAATGACGCCGTCGATTTCGTAGGTCGGCTCAGCATGGGTCGTCGCGTGGGAGGTCTCGAAGCAGCCGCCTTGGTCGATGGCGACATCCACAAGAACCGCACCACGCTTCATTCGGCCCAACATTGCGCGCGACACCAACCGCGGCGCGCTGGCACCGGGAACGAGCACCGCACCGATGACGACATCGGCAGCCGCAACCTCGTCCTCGATGGCTTGCAGGGTCGAGAAGCGCGTGCGCACGCGGCCCGCAAACAGTTCATCCAGTTCACGCAGGCGAGGCAAAGACCTGTCGAGCACCACGACATCTGTGCCAAGGCCCACAGCCATGCGCGCCGCGTGCGTGCCGACGACACCACCGCCGATCACGGCGACGCGCGCCGGCAAAACGCCAGGAACACCGCCAAGCAGCAGGCCGCGGCCACCAGCGTGCCGCTGCAGCGCCAGCCCTGCAGCCTCGATGGCAAGACGCCCGGCCACTTCACTCATCGGCGCCAGCAGCGGAAGGCCACCGGCCTTGTCAGTTACTGTTTCATAGGCAACTGCCGTGCAACCCGATTCAACCAGCCCGCGGGCCTGATCGGGATCGGGCGCGAGATGAAGGTAGGTGAAGAGAATCTGGTCCTTGCGAAGCTGCTTCCATTCGGACGGCTGAGGCTCCTTCACCTTTACGATCATTTCCGCTTTCGCAAACACTTCCGCCGCCGATGGAGCGATCGATGCGCCGGCAGTTTCATAGGCCGCATCGGGTGCACCGATGCCGGCCCCTGCGCCGCTCTGCACCAACACCGAGTGCCCCGCAGCGGTGTATTCGCGGACCGCCTCCGGCGTCAGGCCGACGCGATATTCATGGACTTTGATTTCTTTGGGAACGCCGATCAACATCGCGAACATCTCCTGTTTGATGACGCAATTTTATCGCGACGTTCGCGCTCTTTTCGGGCTATAATAATGAACGCTACATTACATACGCCCGATTCAGGCGCAGGTCTGCAAATTCAAGATCGAAACCAACATGAGTGAACTTGATCGATTTTCCGTCGCCCTCTTAAAGGAGCTGGTGAAGGACGGACGAGCGAGTCACGTCGAGCTTTCGCAAAAGATAGGCCTATCTCCGACCGCCTGCGCGCGCCGTCAAAAGGCGCTCGAACAAGAGGGCGTGATCACTGGCTATCAAGCGGTGCTTGGACATAAGGCGCTTGGTCTCGGCGTCAACGTGATCGTTCGCATCACGCTCGACAGCCAAAGCGAGGACGCGCTTCGCAGCTTCGAACAAGCCATCGAGCGATGCCCTTCAGTGGTGCGCTGCTTTTTGATGTCAGGCCCCGATGACTATCTCGTCACGGTCGCGGCCCGCGACATCGAAGACTACGAACACATCCACAAGAGCCAGTTATCTCGCCTGCCTCACGTGTTTCGTATTCAATCGAGCTTTGCGCTACGCCAAATCATCGATCGGCCGGCGCTGCCCGTCTAGATATTCTTGTTTTAACGCGTTTTCTTCACGCGAACCGGTAACCACTTCGCTCGAAAACGCTATGGCTGCTAAACCGCTTTTGCTTTCGCGCCGTTTCTTGCGCGCCGGGGACGTACGGCAACCACAGCGCTTGCCGCCTCGCCATCAACACCCATCCGGCGATAGCGATAGATCTCCTGCACTTTGGTCATGTTCTGCAGCGAACTGCGTACATGACGCCGTGCCGCCTTGGCCGCCGCGGCACCGTCGCGCGCACAAATCGCATCCGCAATGGCACGGTGTTCGTCGAGACCGGTGTCTTCGAGATCGACCCACAGCACTTCCAGCCACAGCGCGAGCTGAAGCTGCTGATAAACCTGCTCGGTCATCTTGATAAGCGCAACGTTGCGCGTCGATTCAGCGATCACTTTATGAATTCTGATCCCGAGCTCAAGGTCACGCGCGACGTCGGCTGGCTTGGTCTTCTTGCTCTTATGGAGCTCCACCATCTGCGCGACGATGTCACGAATAACGTCGAGATCCTTGTCTGATGCAGTCTTGCACGCGAGCTCGGCTGCACATGCATCGAGCGCTTCGCGCACCACAAGAAGATCGCAAACGGCCTCAACGTTGAGATCAACGACGGTGTAACCGACGTTCCTCTGCCCGATAACAAGCCCCTCCTCCTCGAGCTTCATCAGGGCTTCGCGCAACGGCGTGCGGCTAACGCCGATACGCTCGGCAAGACGACTCTCCGACAAACGTTCCGACGGGCGCAGCCGGCCAGTCAGAATCATCTCCTTGAGACGGTCATAGGTGGTATGCCGCACCGATTGGCGCGACTGCTTTTTGACGATCGCCGCTTTGCTCATCAACGTTCTCAGGCTTGCCAATTCAAGCCCATCATCCTTAGGGTATCAGAACCCCAGCGCGCAACCGTCCTTGCGGTGATCCGAGCCGCCGAACAGCGTGCCGTTTTCCCAGTCGATCCAGATCGCCTGCGCTCCGCCGATCGCCCATCGCGGCGGCTGGACGTGAAAGCCGCGCCGCGTGAGTTCTGGGCCGACTGCATCGCGCAGGATCTTTTCTGCTTCCACATTGGCTGTTCCGG
Source organism: Nitrobacteraceae bacterium AZCC 1564 (assembly GCA_036924835.1). NCBI lineage: Bacteria > Pseudomonadati > Pseudomonadota > Alphaproteobacteria > Hyphomicrobiales > Nitrobacteraceae > Nitrobacteraceae bacterium AZCC 1564. The sequence continues at coordinate 4,429,295 of JBAGRR010000001.1, read as the reverse complement.
GCAACGGAAACAGTCGCGGCTGATCGATCGCGCTTTGAAGGTCGAGGCCGTGGTCAAACACCTTTGACAAGAAGTGAGCATGGCCCATGGCCTGATAGTGTCCGCCCATGACACCGAACGACATGCAGACCTTGCCGCCTTCCACAACCATTCCCGGAATGATCGTGTGCATGGGACGCTTGCGCGGCCCGATCGCGTTCGGATGCCCCTCCTGAACGACGAAGCTGATGCCGCGGTTGTGGAACAGCACGCCCGACTTCGGCGCCATCAGTCCGCTGCCATACGGGTGGAACAACGAATTGATGAAGCTGACGACGTTTCGATCCTTGTCGACGACGGAAATGTACACCGTATCCTTGTGTTCGGCCGCGTTGAAGGACGGCATCGGCTGGATCGCCTTCGAGAGATCGATCTTCGCGGCGAGTTCGTCGGCGAGTTTATCCGACAGAAGATAGTCAACAGGCACATGAGACTTCGACATGTCCGCGACGAACGCGTCACGCGCCGCATAGGCAAGCCGCGTTGCTTCGATCTCGATATGAAGATTATCGACGTTGAGCGGATCAGGCTTCACCTTGAAGCGCGACAGGATGTTCAGGATCATCAGCGCAATGATGCCCTGGCCGTTCGGCGGGCACTCGTAAACCGTTCGCCCGCGATAGTTCGTCGAAATGGGCTTGACGTATTCGCCCGCGGCTTCGGCAAAGTCTTCCTTCGTGTGCAACCCGCCGAGGCTCCGCAGATGGCTCACCATCTCGTCGGCGACATCGCCGCGATAGAACGCGTCAGGGCCTTCGCGGCCAATCAATTCCATCGTTGCCGCCAATTCACGCTGATACTGAATATGGCCGACAGGCGGCGCCTGATCGCCGGCCAGGAAGGTACGCCGCGCCGATGGGTCAGCCTTCAGAAGATCGAGCTGCTGCCCGATATCGTTGGAGACGCGCGGCGTGATGGGATAGCCCCCACGCGCCAGTTGAATGGCGGGCGCCAGCACCTCCGTCATCGGCATGCGCCCATGATCTTTGTTGAGACGGCACCACGCTTCAACCGCACCCGGCACAGTGACGGCATGCGGCGTCTGCCTGTCGATCGTTGTGATACCCTTGTTGCGATACCAGTCGAGAGTTGCCGCGGCGGGCGTTTTGCCGGAACCGTTGTAAGCCACGATGTCGCTAGAGCCGTTGCGCGACCAAAGTACAAAGCAGTCGCCACCAATCCCGGTCGATCCCGCTTCGACAACGCACTGAACGGCACAGGCCGCAATCGCGGCGTCCATGGCATTGCCGCCCGCCCGCAGAATATCCACCGCGACAAGGGTTGACGCCGGGTGGGATGTCGTCGCCATGCCGTTTCGCGCGACAGCCAGTGAACGGCCGGGAACCTCAAAATTCCGCATCAGTGTCCAACCCTTCTCAAAAGCCCTTTTATCGGCGACCCGCAACGTTGGAGTCGCATCGTTATTTAAGACCGATGTCCTTGACCCACGCCAGCGTTTCGTCGAGCGATAGCTTGATGCGCGCCAACAGATCCTCGATCTGCGCTGCTGTAATGATCAGGGGCGGACAAAGGTTCACAGTGTCCCCTAACGCCCGCGTGATCACGCCGTTCGCCTGCGCTCGCTTGCCGGCGTAGGCGGCCACGCCCTGGGATAGATCAAACGGCTCCTTTGTCGCCTTATCGCGCACCACTTCCAGCGTTGCGATCAGGCCCGTTCCGCGCGCTTCGCCAATCAGCGGGTGATTGCGGAGTTCTCGCATCCCGGCCTGAAATGCCGGCGCGATCGAGCGAACGTGACCGACGATGTCGCGCTCCTCGTAGATTTTCAACGTCTCAACCGCCACTGCGGTTGCAACGGGATGGCCGCCATATGTGAAGCCGTGACCGAAGGTGCCGATCGTTCCGCTCTCGGATGCGATCGCACGATAAACCTTCTCGTTGATCATCAGCGCCGAGATCGGCTGGTACGCCGCTGAAAGCTGCTTCGCCATCGAGATCATGTCCGGCTTGATGCCGAACGTCTCACAGCCGAACATGTTGCCGGTGCGCCCAAAGCCGCAGATCACTTCGTCGGCAATGAACAGAACATCGTACTTGCGCAAGACGGCCTGGATTTTCTCGTAGTATGTCGGCGGCGGCACGACACAACCGCCAGACGCCATCAGCGGCTCCGCGAAGAACGCACCGACCGTGTCCGGTCCCTCACGCAGGATCAGTTGCTCAAGCGAGTCCGCGCATCGTGTCGCGAACTCCTCTTCCGTCTCGCCCGGATTAGCATAGCGATAATAATGCGGGCAATCCGTGTGCAGGATACGGTCGATCGGCAGATCGAATGAGCGGTGATTGTTCGGCAATCCCGTGAGACTCGCCGACGCAATCGTCACGCCGTGATACGCGCGCATGCGCGAGATGATCTTCTTCTTGGCCGGCTTCCCGATCGCGTTATGGTAGTACCAGACGATCTTGATCGCGGTGTCATTCGCCTCCGATCCCGAGTTCGCAAAGAACACTTTGGACATCGGAACAGGCGCAAGCGCGATCAGTCGTTCCGCCAGTTCAATGGCGGTCTCATGGGATTTGCCGCCAAACGAATGATAGAACGGCAACTTCTGCATCTGCTGGATGGCTGCATCCACCAGCCGCTTCTCGCTGAAACCGAGGGATGCACAGAACAGGCCGCCTAGCCCCTCAATGTAGCGGTTGCCGTCATTGTCGACGACATAGATGCCATCGCCATGGGAAATGACGAGCGGGCCTTCCTTCTCGTGGACTATGGCATTCGTATAAGGATGCAGAACATGAGCGACGTCCCGTGCTTCGATCGAATTTGGACGTATGCCCATGATATTGCTCCGCGAAATTCCTGGAATGCGCCCATAGCCCCGGGCGCCGGGATCAATATTGTATACGATATTGCATCCATGTAAATCGACGTTTAGGCTTCTCGACATCAGGAGTTGCCCATGAATTCGGCAATCGATATCCGGTACGCAACTGCGAAAGACGTTCCCGACATCGTGGCGCTATTTGCTCGCGTCGTCGAGCCGCTCGACATCTATTCGCAAGCGGCGCGGTCGGATGAAATCGCTAAGTTTTCACAAGGCGAACTGCAGCGGCGGATCGCGGACGACGCCCGCGCAATCTCTCTCGCCTTTGTGAACAACGCACTCGCCGGCTTCGCAATCACCGAAGATCAGCGAGGGCCCATCTGGATTCATTGGTACGGCGTGAACCCTGATGTCCGCGGCCACGGCGTCGGGCGGGAGATCCTGCAGCATCTGATCGCCTCAGCGCCCGAACGTGGAGGAACGCGGATCTGGTGCGATACGCGGACGACCAATGTCGGCTCAATCGCGTTGCTGAAAGAACTTCGCTTCGAGCAACTATGCGAGCTCAAGAACCATTGGCATGGCCAGGACTTCTATCTCTGGTCCCGCGATATCTAACGAACAGAACGGCGGGCACCAATGGCACCCGCCGCTACGTGATGGAGCCGCGATTTTATCGCGCCGGACGTGGATCAATCGGCGTCGTTCCGCGCAGTCCAAGAATGTCTTCCAGCACTTTCGCTCCGGCCAGAAGCTGAGCCTCACCGCGCGGCGCGGCAATGACCTGAAGCCCGACGGGCAGGCCGGACGCGGTAAATCCGCAAGGGATCGACATCGCGGGGCTGCAAATCAAAGTGATGGCGTAAACGATCGCCAGCCACTCGACGTAGTTATCGAACTTCACACCAGCACATTCGGCGGCATAACGGTTTTCAATCGGGAACGGCGGCACAATGGTGGCCGGCGCCAGCAACAGATCGTAGGTTTTGAAAAACTCGATCGCTCGGTTCATCATCACAAGACGCTGGGCTTCCGCACGTTCCAGATCCTCGACCGTGAGCTTCAGCCCCTTCTCGATGTTCCAGATCACTTCCGGCTTGAGGAGATCACGCTTGGTGCGAAGCAACTGGGCCTTGCTGATGGCGAAGTCGTAAGCACGCAGCGTCTGGAAGCACTCGTGCGCCTCCTTCAAATCCGGATGCGCTTCTTCGACGATTACGCCCGCTTCCGCAAAACGCTCTGCCGCCTTGCGTGTGATGGCTTTGACCTCGGGATCCACAGGAGTGATCCCGAGATCGGGCGAATAGGCCACCTTCTTCGGCTTGCGGCCCGATCGCGCCACATCAAGATAGGAGATCGGCAATGCGGGGAGCGACACCGGATCGCCGATGTGCTCGCCGCACATGGCGTCTAACATCAGCGCCAGATCTTCGACGTTGCGCGCCATCGGTCCGTTGACATTCAGCGTCCGGGCAATCGCCGCTGCCGGCGTCACGGCAACGCGGCCGATGCTAGGCCGCATGCCAACGACGCCGCAGAAGCTTGCCGGATTGCGCAGCGAGCCGCCCATGTCCGAACCGTGGGCAATCCAGGCCGTACCGCTGGCCAGAGCCGCGGCGGCTCCGCCGGACGATCCAGCTGCCGACTTCGACAGATCCCACGGATTGAGCGTCGGGCCGAAGACTTCATTAAAGGTGTTGGCACCGGCGCCGAACTCCGGCGTGTTGGACTTGGCATAGACAATGCCGCCGCTGGATTCGAGCTGCAGCACGGCGGTGCCGGATTGTTCAGGAACGCGATCTTTGAAAATCGGCGAGCCTTGGGTGGTCAGCACCCCGGCCACGTCCGTGAGATCTTTGATCGGCACCGGCAGGCCCGCGAGACGGCCGCGCTGGCCGCGCGGCTTCTCCATCAGAGCCTTGGCGTTCGCCCGAGCACGATCGAAGCAAAGGGTCGGCAGCGCATTGACCTTGCCGTCCACCTCGGCAATGCGCGCTTCCAGCACATCCAGCAGTTCGAGCGGCGTGACATCGCCTGCGTTCAACTTGTCAACGATCGCGCAGGCCGTTGCACGGATCAGCTCATTGCCACCAGACGTCATCCCTGTCTCCTTTTTGGATCATCCTTTTTGGACGGGTGGCACTATGCGTCGGTCATTTGCCGTGGGCAATATCCGTCAGCACTTCATCCATGGCAGTGAGGAAAATATCGGCATTTGCACGTGAGAAGACGAGTGGCGGCCTAATTTTCAGGATGTTCGCGCCGGGACCGCAGGCGCTAATCAGCACGCGCTTCTCGCGCAGGCCGTTGACCAGCCGAGCCGTTTCTGCCGTCGCGGCTTCACGCGTAGCGCGATCGCTGACGAGTTCAACGCCGACAAAGAGTCCCGCCCCGCGCACATCGCCGATCAATTGATGACGCTGCGCCAACGTGCGCAGGCCGTCTCGCATATACGAGCCGACATCTTTTGCGTTCTTGATCAATCCTTCCCGCTCAATAACTTCGAGCACCGCCATTCCCGCCGCACAGGACACCGGATTGCCGCCGAACGTATTGAAGTAGCGTGCGCGCTTGCCGAAGACTTCCAGAATTTCCGGTTGGGCCACCATCGCCGCCATAGGATGGCCATTTCCCATGGGCTTACCCATGGTCACGATTTCAGGAATGAGGCCATGGCGGGCAAAGCCCCACATGCCGTCACCTGTCCGTCCGAAGCCCGGCTGCACTTCATCCGCGATGAGCACGCCTCCAGCTTTGCGGATCACGTCCACAGCCGGTGCTAGGAAACCTGCCGGATCGGCGTAAATGCCATCACTTGCGAAGATCGAATCCACCAGCAACGCCGCAGGCTTGATGCCATGGGCCTGCATGTCGGCAATCGCCTTGCGCACATTCTCGGCAAAAGTTTCGCCGACATCCTTGCCGCCGCTGCGATACAGATCCGGCGCAGGCACAGTGCGGACATGAGAGCCCAATTCGATGCCACTGCCGAGCGATGGCGACATTTCGGAAATCGCGATGGTGACGCCGTGATACGCAAGCTGCGTGACGATCACGCCCGTGCCGCCGGTGAACGTCCGCGCAGCCCGATAAGCGAGGTCGTTCGCCTCACTGCCCGTGCAAGTGAACATCACATTGGAAAGTTCTTTCGGGAAACTCGAAAGCAGGCGTTCGGCATAATCGAGAATGCCGTCGGTCAGATAGCGTGTATGCGTGTTGAGAGTCGCGGCCTGCTTGCTCAGCGCCGCCGTCACATGAGGATGACAATGACCAACGCAGGCGACATTGTTGTAGACATCCAGATACGCATTGCCGTTGGGATCGTAGAGCCAGACGCCTTCGCCGCGCACCAGATGCACGGGATTGGCGTAGAACAAGCGATAAGCAGGCCCGAGCACACGCTCGCGGCGCGCAATCAAAGCGCGCTCTTGTTCGGCCATAGTCGTTGCGGCCGATGCATCGAAGGCATTGATCATCGTCATCTGGTCACCTCGTTCCGATACGCTTGTGAAGCCAATCGATGGCCTCATGGCGGGAGATTTCGTTCAAACGCTGAAGTCCGGACCACGCGGCATTTTGGTTCCGCATGATGTAGGTCGCATTGTCGGGGTGTCTTGCAGCGCGCCAGAAACTGATCGCAATGGCGAGCGCAAACCGCGCACCGATGAAGTCGGGCAGAATCTCGACCTCTTCCGGCAATAACGGATGCAGCTTGTGAAAGGCCGCCGCGATCTCGGCTGGCCCTTCGAGCGGATGGCCGGTTGGCTCGAACTGATAAGCCGCCGCAACCGCAAGGTCCTGCACGATCGGCGAGTGCACGGCATCGCCAAAGTCGATCACGCCCGCGATCTCTTCATGGCGCGGAACGCCCGCAAGAACGTTGTGCGGGTTGAAATCGTTGTGAATGACCTGCGCGCGCAACTGCGACAGCAGCGGCACGACATGCGACACGAAGCGATCCAGCGCACGATTGGCAAGAGCCTTACGCGCCTCATCCAGATTACTCAGCAGCGAGCGTGCCCGGTTGGCATGCTTTGTATCCCACAGCAACTCATGACCGTCCGCGGGATGGCGGAAGCCACGCAGCGCGAGGTTAAGGCGCGCGAGGAATGTGCCGATGTTTCGCTTCTGAGCAGCGCTCCGTTCCGCCCGATAAAGCGGACACCCTGCGAGATAGGTGAGGCATCGCACACGGCGCGGCGGATGTTCGTCCGTTCGCCACACCGCTTCATTCGCGGCACTGTTCTGCGGACGAATAAGCAGCGGCACCGCCAGTTCCGGATCCGCGGCCTGAATGTGCAACAACAGCTTGCTGTGAAAATCCGTCACCGCCTCATCTTCAGCCGGATGGATGACTTTCAAGACGTATTCGCGGCCGTTGCCGTCGCGCAGATGGAAATTGCGATCGCGCTCGCCGACAAGCGGCTCAACTGTAACGTCAAGGCCGAAATGCTCGCGCGCCAGCTCTTGAGCCTCAGCATCGGCGACAGGCGGCGCGGCGACCTCGAGCAATTCCCCGAGCTTTTCAAGTGTTGCCCCATGGGCTTCGCTCCTTGAAGCCGGCTCTCTGTGCCGGTTCGCATTCGCCGTCATCGAACAAAACTCCAACGGATAGACGCGCTTAATCTTTATCCAGTTCGCCCAACCGTTTTGATGTATGATGCATCATAATCGAGATATCGGCAAGTCTTTATACCTGTCGCCCTCGATATTCCCTGCCTCCGCGACCGCCAAGTTGAGGAAACTACTTCGTCGCCGCGTCGCTTTCGCTGTCCCGGTCTAGCGTTGAAACGCGGTCGTAGACGGCCTGCCCGCCTTTGATGAGGTCATTCATGATGGCCGCAGCCGCGGCGTCGGGATCCTTCCGCTTCAACGCTTCGATTACCGGATAATGATGCTCGATCATCGAGCGCCCACCATCGATGTAAGCATCTGCGATGACGGGCCCCATCTGCAGCCAGATGCGCTCGATCACACCGGACAACACTGGCATTCTGGCGATCTGCATGACCCTGAAGTGGAAGGCCTGATTGAGTTCAGCTCCACGGATGAAATCACCGCGGACGAACGCCTCTTCATTGCTCTTCACGATAGCTTCCAGGTCGGCGATGTCCTCGTCTGTCACGAGACGCGCGGCATTCTCAGCCGCCAGACCTTCCAGCTTGAGACGTATCGCGCGGATCTCGAGGTAACGCGCTTTGCTCAGATGCGGAATGCGGATGTCGCGTGCCGAGCGAAAGACAACCGCATCATCATGTGCAAGCCGCAAGATAGCGTCCCGCACCGGCGTGACGCTTGTGCCTAGTTGAGCTGCGATATCGCGAATCTTCAACCGGTCGCCGGACCGAAATTGGCCCTTGGTGATCGCATCGCAGAGCGCGAGGTAAACCGTTCGACTGAGGCTCTCATGGTCGATGGCTTTCAATTCAACGTCCATTTGAACATCCAGTGATGGGAAAATCGCTTGCCCCATCATACAAGATGTTCGCGGTTCGTTGGAAGTTCGCTGATCAACCGGCCAAAAGCGCGCGGGCAACGTCCTCATCGGTGATGAGCACATGGCATAGCCCCGCTCGGATCGCGGCACGAACGATTGCGAGCTTCTGTATCCCACCGGCAGCCAGAACAAGCTGCCGCACTTTACGAAGGTTTTGCAGTGATGGACTGACGACGCGCGCGGCAAGCGGATGCTCGATCACTTCTCCGTCCTTATTCAGATAGTGACCGCAAATGTCACCGACTGCGCCAGCCTTGAGCAATGATTGCCAAGTGCTCTTGTCAATCAGGCCGTATTCCAGCGCTTTTGACTGTTTGGAAAGATCGATGGCACTCAACAGCGCCATATCAAGCTGCGCGACCATCGCCAGCACGGACCGTATCGGTTCGCTGGCGACGAGTGCCTCTTTGAGAGCTGCGGTATCCGCAAACATGGGCGCCGTGATGTAGTAGCACGCAGCATCCAGCGCGCGTGCCACCATGGCCGCATTGTCGTATGGATTGACATGCGCGCTCTGAGCCAGACCGCCACAAAGCAAAACGACGCGGTGATCCTTCCCCACCCGGCGCACCAGGTTTTGAGCGGCTGCGTTGATCGTGCCACCCCAACTGATGCCGAGTGTACCGGGCCTCGGCAAGTGCTCCGAGATGTATTGACCGGCGGCAGCACCAACGACCGGCCGCGCATCACCGCCATTGATTGGTGATGGAACAACGATCACGCGGCGTAGATTGAATTTCTCCGCCAGACCACTTTCGAGCGAACCAAAGACACTGACCGGACTATTGATACTGATTTGTACGAAGCCGGTGTCCCGCGCTTCGGCAAGTATCCGGTTCACGCGTTTGCGGGTGATATCGAGATGCTGGGCGATCGCGTCCTGCGTCTGCCCTTCCTTGAAATAATGCCAGCAAATCCGCGCCATCAGCGCGGCATCCGGCGAATAGTCACTCTCGTCTTTGTTGGGTCTGTCGAGCACGGCGCTCCTCCGTTCGCGTTTCATAGCGTAATTCACACGTCGGCACAAATGATCCCTAATAGTCACAAATGTGTCGCGTAACCGCGGTACCTGTCAGACGCACACATTCGGAAGATCACGCGAAGGCTTGACCATGCGCCGCGCAATTCTCGTCAATCTCGATGGCCTGCGGCGCGATCTGATCTCGCCTGACACGACGCCGCATCTCGCGGCGTTTGCGAAACATGCTGAACAATTCGCGGCCTATCGCACGGTATTTCCCTCGTGCACGCGTGTTGTCTCCGCGAGCCTTGCCACCGGCTGTTATCCGGCACGCCATGGCCTGCAGGGCAACACCATGGCGCTTGTGGAAAATGGACGCCTGGTGCGGCACGACGCCGGGCATCCGGATTTTCTCCAGCATAAGCGGCGCGTTACGGGCCGCTCACTCGCGGTCCCGACTCTTGCGGAACGCGTCAAAGACCACGGCGGCGCGGTCATCTTCAGCAACGTGTCGCCGGGCGCCGCCTATGCCCACGACCCAGACGGACACGGTCACGTGTATCACCGTGCCGGATCGTTCGGACCGGGGCGACGTCCTGTCCCGGAGCAGGATCATCTCCACATCACACTGGATTCTGACGGCGATCGCGTGACGACTGAGCGCTTCATTCGCAAAGTCGTGCTTGCCCCATCGCAGGTCCCTGCCCTGGGCGTTCTCTGGTTAAGCGAACCGGATTCAACCCAACATGCGCACCCACTCGGATCGTCAGAGCATCTTGCCGTTCTGAAACAGGCCGATCAGAACGCCAAGCTTGTGATGGATGCCGTCAAGGATCTCACCGATCGCGACGAAGTGCTTTTCCTGATTGGCTCGGACCACGGACACCAAACCGTGAGTCGTGTGATTCATATCGAAGAAGAGCTGGTGAAGGCTGGGCTGAAGACAAGCCTCGAGTCGGACGACGTCGTTATCGCATCCAACGGAACATCCGCCCTCGTCTATCTGCATTCTGATGCTGCTGCGCGAGAGTCGCAGCTCGGAGATTTCTTCAAGAGTCAGGATTGGGCCGGCGTTGTTCTTCATGCCGATGAACTCTCCAGCGTCGGGCAATCGCGCGATCACGGCCTCGCCTTCGCCGTCTCGATGCGCGCAAGCAGCGAACCAAATTCTTACGGCGTGCCGGGCACGAGTGTTGCGGCCAAACGCACGGAAGGCAAAGACGACACGATCGGAAGCGGCCAGCATGGTGGCCTCGGCGACGCCGAGCAGTCACCATTCCTGATGATTGCCGGCGCCGGGTTTGCGGCGAATGGCATCCGGCACGAGACGGCAAGCGTCATCGATATCGCGCCCACCATTCTCGCCCATCTCGGCCTGCCCGTCTCAGGCATGGATGGACGCGCCCTTCAGTCCTCTCATGTGGGAGATGGCCATGGCTGAGATCGAGCTGCGGAGGATCGAAAAGCGCTATGCTGAGGCTCCGGTCGTCAAGGGCATTTCGCTCCATATTCGCGACGGCGAGTTTCTGACGCTTGTTGGTCCGTCCGGCTGCGGAAAGTCGACCTTGCTCCGCATTCTTGCCGGGCTGGAAGCGCAGGACAGCGGCGAAGTGATCGTCGATGGACAATGCGTCGACCACAAGCGCCCGAAGGAACGCGATGTCGCCATGGTGTTCCAGTCCTACGCGCTGTATCCGCATCTCACCGTCTTCGACAACATTGCCCTGCCGTTGCGCACGCGACGCCTGAGCTTCGCGCAGCGCTTGCCATTCATCGGGCGCGCGCTGCCGGGCAGTGGAGCGATCGAAAAAGATATCCAGGCCAACGTCCAACAAGCCGCATCGATGCTGGACGTCGCCCATCTGCTTCACCGCAAGCCGGGACAGCTTTCAGGCGGCCAACGTCAACGCGTCGCATTGGGCCGCGCCATGGTGCGCCACCCATCCGTGTTTCTGATGGATGAGCCGCTCTCCAACCTCGACGCCAAGCTGCGCGTCCAGATGCGCTCCGAAATTACCGCCCTGCATCGGCGTCTCGGCGTCACGTTCGTCTACGTCACCCACGATCAATCGGAAGCGATGACGATGTCGGATCGCGTGGCCGTCATGATGGACGGAGAGCTGCTGCAGATCGGCCCGCCGGAAGAAGTCTATCGCAATCCACAGGACCTGCGCGTGGCGGAGATGATCGGCACTCCCAAGATCAATGTCGTTGCTGCCTCGCATTGGCCATCGCTGTCGGCCGAACAGACAACACATGTCGCCTTCCGGCCCGAGGCAGCCGAAGTGGTGCTGCCGGGCCACGGCATGTTCGACGGTACAATCGTGAATATCGAACACTTGGGTTCGGACATCTTCCTGCACGTGGCGTTGAGCGGCAGCGCAGGCACAATCGTCGTGCGGACACATCCTGAAGCCCAACGCCCCGATATCAACCGGACAATCGGAATCAACGTCGATCCATCCCGGCTGCTGCAATTCGATAAAGCTGGCAAGCGCCAGAGCCAACCTGTTCTGGCAGCGGCCTGACCATGACGATCGTGGTTCAACATGCGGCTCCGGCAAGCCATGTGAGTCTTCCTCGCCCCAGATCGAGCGGCGAAGGCCAAACCGCGTGGCTCGCGGTGTCCCCGGCATTGTTGCTGCTGATTGTTCTTCTCTTCGGTCCCGCCATTGCAGTGATCGTCTTTTCACTGACCGATTGGCAACTCGGCTCTGCAACGTTCCATTTCATTGGCGCCGCGAACTTCAAAGCTCTGTTTGCTGACCTGGCATTCTGGACGGCCTTGATCAACACATTGATCTATGTGGGCGTTGTCGTTCCGGGAACGGTGCTGCTGGGCCTCGTGACCGCCCTGTTGATCGAAGCCAGCCCCCGGCTGCGCGGCTTCTATCGCGCTGTTCACTTTCTTCCCGTCATGTCGACCATGTCTGCCATGGCCATTGTCTGGGGCACGATGCTGCACCCGACCATTGGCCTCGTGAACCGCCTGCTCGGTACGATTGGGATCTCGGGCGTGAACTGGCTCCGAGACGAGCACACTGCCCTCTTGGCTCTCGCGGCGATCGGCATCTGGCAAAGCTTTGGGTTTGCCATGGTGCTCTTTGTCTCTGGCCTGAAGGCGATCCCCCAGCAACTCTACGATGCCGCCACGGTTGATGGTGCGGATGGCATCTTCGACCGGTTCCGCACCGTGACGTGGCCCATGCTCGGCCCTGTCACGATGTTTATCGTCATCCTGTCGGCAAGCCGCGCGTTCGAGGTATTCGACAGTGTCCGCGTGCTCACGCAAGGTGGCCCCAACTACGCATCCGAAGTTCTGCTGCACCGACTCTATACCGAGAGCTTCGATTTCCTGCGCACCGGTTACGGCGCGGCGCTCACCGTGATTTATCTCAGCATCGTCGTGCTGCTCACCTTGACCCAGGCGAAGTTTCTGGAACGGCGGGTCCATTACACATGACCGCGCGTTCTCACAATAGGCTGATTGGCAGGATCGCACGGCATGCCATTCTCGCGATGACGGCGGCGTTCGCGCTCGTGCCCTTCGTCTGGATGATCAGCCTCTCGCTGAAGCCGCCGGAGGAAATCTTTCGCGCCGATTTCCATCTCTGGCCCACGGCCTTTCACGGCGTTGAGAATTACCGCGCCGCCCTCACCGCCGCGCCCATGTTCCGCTTCCTGCTCAACGGGGCCATGGTGTGCGCAGCCATCTTCGCGCTTCAACTCCTCGTCTGCATCCCTTGCGCCTACGCGCTGGCAAAGCTGCGCTTCCGCGGGCGGGATACGCTATTCGCGGCCGTTCTTGTCGGACTGCTAGTGCCGCCACAAGCCCTGGCCATCCCACACTTTGTGCTTCTGTACGTTTTCGGACTGCTGAACACCTATGCATCGTTGATTCTGCCATGGATCATCTCGGCATTCGGCATTTTCCTGATGCGGCAGTTTTTCCGCTCGATTCCAGACGATGTCATCCACGCCGCACGGCTCGACAGATTGAGCGAATTCGAGATCATCTGGCGCATCATGATGCCGATGAGCGCGCCCGCTCTCGCCGCCTTCGGCATCTTTTCGGTCGTCGCCCATTGGAACGACCTGTTCTGGCCGCTCATCGCCATCCGCAGCGAAGAGCTCTCGACGCCCGCGCTCGGCATTCTTCTCTTCCGCGACGATGAAGCCGGGCAATTCTTCGGTCCGCTGATGGCAGGCGCCGTGGTTATCGTCGCTCCCCTGCTGCTCGCCTTCCTGTTCGCCCAGCGCCGTTTCATCGACGGCCTGACGATCACCACCATGAAGTAGTGTCTCCAAGGAACATGCCCATGTTTGATCGCGTGCCCTCTCGCTCTCTCCGCAAACTCGCGGCGACGGTTCTACTTGCGACCGCCGTCACCAGCAGCGCTTACGCCGATGTGACGCTCGACGTTCTCTACACCACGCCTGGAACATTCAACGCGCTCCAGCAGGAGCTGGCTAAGCGTTTCACCGAAGCACACCCGGACATCAAGGTAAAATTCCGCAATCCCGTCGCAGGCTACGAGGAAGCCGCGCAACAGATCCTGCGCGATCAGCTCACCGGTCATCTGCCCGATGTGGCGTTTAACGGCATCAACCAGATCGGTCTGTTCGTGGATCGCGGACTTGGCACGCCGCTGGATGGATTTGCCGAGAAAGACGGCGGCCTTACCAAGCTCGGCTATTACCCAACGCTTTCGGAACTCGGCAAATGGAAGGGAAAGCTCTACGGGCTGCCTTTCGCCGTTTCGACACCGGTTCTCTACGTCAACGCCGATCTCGTGGAGAAAGCCGGACTTGATATCACGTCGCTACCAAAGACCTGGCCGGATCTCGTGAGCGCAGGAAAGGCAATCGAAGCAAAGGCCGGTACGCCTGTTACCGGCTTCTATTTCCAGTGGGAGCAGACCGGAAACTGGCTCGTGCAATCGCTTATCACGAGCAAAGGCGGGCGCGTGCTGAAGAACGATGCATGCAGTATTGCGTTCAACGACGACAACGGAATGTGGGCACTAAAGACCCTTGAGTCATTTAGTAAGGCGGGCATGCCGAACCTTGGGCTTGGTCAGGCGCGGCAGTCGTTCGTTGCCGGCACCATCGGCATCCTGGTGGACTCAACCTCCTATGTTGCCGCAGCCGAGCGGCAGATCGGAGGGCGCTTCAAGTTCAAGACCGTGGCCTTCCCGCTCGCAGCGGCTAACGGCAAGCTGCCCGCCGGCGGCAATGTCGCCATGGTGTTTGCGAAGGACGCCGAACGTCAGCGTGCAGCGTGGGAGTTTGTGAAATTCGTGACCGGCGCCATCGGGCAGACCCAGATGGTGAACACTACCGGCTACATGCCCGGCAACGAGATCGCCGTGAAAACGCCGGATCTGCTCGGATCATTCTACGCGAAAAACCCCAACCACATGACCAGCATCCAGCAACTGCCGCTGCTGACCGACTGGGCGTCGTTCCCCGGCGACAATTCGCTGAAGATCATTGAAGTGATCAAGAACCACACTGAGAGCCTGGTGACGGGCAAGCGGACGGCGGATCAGGTGATGCCCGATCTCGTTCGTGACGTGAATGCGCTGCTGCCGAAGTGCAGCGGCTGATCAGCCAACTAACACAAAAGCCGGTGTCTCTCGTCACCCGCTTCTTTTGTTGTCCCTTCAAGTAAGTAATGTCGTTTCGACATATCAAGCTTGACGTCCGTCCCCAATCCCGACGGTCTCACCCCAGCGTCGGACCAGATCGTTATTGATCCCGAGCAGATCCAGTGCGCGACCCACTGAATGATTGACCATGTCGTCCAAGGTCGCGGGACGGGCATAGAATGCAGGCACCGGCGGCATGACGATGGCCCCCATCTCGGTGACCTGCGTCATCGACCGGAGGTGGCCGAGGTGGAACGGCGTCTCACGCACCATCAAGATCAGCTTACGGCGCTCTTTCAGAACGACGTCGGCGGCGCGCGTCAACAGGCTGGAGGTCACGCCGCTTGCGATCTCCGCCAGAGAGCGGACTGAACACGGCGCGATGATCATGCCCATGGTCTGGAACGAGCCGCTGGAAATGGCGGCGGCGATGTCGTCGATCCGATAGACAACATCAGCCAGCGCCGGCAAATCCGAGAACTTGATCTCTGTTTCGTGGGCCATGGTGATCTGCCCCGATCGGGACACCACAAGATGGGTTTCTACGCCCGCGGCGCGCAGCGCCTTCAGCGCAGCCAGGCCATAGATGGCCCCCGACGCTCCCGTGATGCCCACGATCACGCGCGGAGCATTCGTTTCTTTTGCTTTCCGCGCGCCGGTCTGATTGCTCATGATCTCTCTACGCATTTCGCTCGTACTCAGCCGCCCGTTGCGTGCTGTGCCACGCTGGCCCCGCGCACGGACCAGCTCGTCAGCCTACGTTCCAGAAGGTCGAAGATCGCATACATCCCGGCACCCATGGCGCCAACGACGACCAATGCGGCGAAAACCAGGGGCACATTGAAGTTCGATCCCGCGACCAACATCACGTTGCCGATGCCGCTGTTGCCGGCCACGATCTCTGCGATCACTGATCCCACGAATGCCAGCGTGATCGCGATTTTCAGGGAGGCGAAGAAGTATGGCAGAGACCGTGGAATTCCAATCTTGATCGTCATGTCCCGTTGCGATGCACCGAGCGACCGCATCACCTCCAGCAACTCTGGCTCAATGGTCGCGAATGCGGTCGCGACGTTCGCGACCACGGGAAAGAACGACAACATGAAAGCGGTGACAACGGCCGGCACCGTTCCTGTCCCGAACCAGATGACGAAGATCGGCACAAGTGCAGCTTTAGGCACGCTGTTGAAGGCAACAAGGAGCGGATAAAGCGCCTGGTAAACGAGGCGAGAGGACCCGACCAGAATGCCGAGAACTAAACCGACGCCAACGGCGATGCCAAATCCCAGCAAGGTCGTGAGCAGCGTCGCCATTCCGTTAGTGAAAAGCGGACCGCGGTAAGTGTAAAGCGCCTTCATGGTCTCCCATGGCGTCGGAAGGATAAAGCTCTTGATCCCGAATGCGACGATGATCAGCCACCACAGGAATATAAAGGCCAGTGCTGTCAGCCACGGCGCCAGGCGTCCCATCGATTCGTTCGTCAAGATTTCTTCCCCCGGCCGATGTGATCCCGCAGGTCGTGAACCAGCTCGACGAAGTCAGGCTGGAAGGTGGAATCCAGTGTGCGCGGACGCGCGATATCGACGCTGCTCGTTTTCACGATCCGCCCGGGACGCGCGCTCATCACGTGAACCGTTTCCGCGAGATAAACCGCTTCGCGGAGCTCATGCGTCACCAGAATGATCGTGCACTTCCGCGACGACCATAAATCCTGCAGCACACTCCAGAGCTCTTCACGCGTGAAAGTATCGAGCGCCGCGAACGGCTCATCCAGCAATAGGATCGAAGGTTCGTGAATGAGGGCACGGCAGAGCTGCGCGCGCTGCTGCATGCCTCCCGACAGTTGCCACGGCATACGGTCGGCAAAACCTGACAGCCCGACCGTCGCCAGCAGCTCCTCCGCCCGCGCGCAATTCTTGTCGTGATCTGCCTTCTGGCGGCTGCGGTAGGGCTCGACGATTTCGAGCGGCAACATCACGTTGTCGCGGATGTTTCGCCACGGTAGCAGCGTGGCGTTCTGGAACGCCATCCCAACTTTTTGGGGCCGGCAAACTTCCTCACCGTTCACACGAACACTTCCGCGATTGGGCCGCACCAATCCTGCAATCAGCTTGAGCAGTGTTGACTTTCCGCAACCGCTCGGACCGACGATGGCGATGAACTCGCCATGTCCGATGCTGATATTGGCGCCGGAGACGGCGAGCGTGTGATCACCGGCCGTCTTCCCGCCGGAGGATCCATAGACCAAATCAACGTCAGTCAGTTGGATAAACGACATCGGCGGGGAATCCTTTCGGCCAGAACGCTCTTGGTCAGTTGATCATCCGCTCGCTCTTCGGCGGCAGATAGGATGGATCGAACACCTCTTCTATTGAAGGCTGGCGCGGCAGATTGTAGGCCTTGGTGATCAGCGTGATGATGTTTTGCAGCCGCTCGCGATTGACGTCGCCAAACCCGTCCTTCTTGACGTGATCCGTGATGATGCAGCAATCCAGCGCGACGCGGAGACGTTCCCGCTCGATATCCGCATTCAACAGTGGCTCGAAAGTCAACGCGGCCTTCACCGCGACTTCAGGGTCCTTCGCGACGTCCCTGAGCCCCTTCAAAGTGGCGCGGAGAAATCCTTTGACCGCATCGGGATGTTCTTTCAGGAATTTACGCGATGCGGCAATCGAGTTGCCGTACAGCTCGAGGCCGTAATCCTTGTACATAAAGTACTTGATGTCGTCCTTCTTGACGCCCTTGGCCTGCAGTTCGAGCAAGGAGTTAAAGACCTGCCCAGGGATGGCATCCACTTTGCCTTGCGCAAGAAGCACCTCTCGCAGACTTGGCTCGATGTACTGGATTTGCATCGAGGCTGGGTCAATGCCGGTCTTACTCGCGAAAATCGGGAACAGCTTGAACGTGGAGTCATTCGCCGCCGAACCAAGTTTTTTGCCGTTCAACTGCTTGGGTTCGGTGATGCCGCTCGACTTCAACACGAAGATCGCCGCAGGCGCCTCCTCGTACCCACTCATCAACACCGGAAAACCTTGCTCGGGATTCTTGGAATTGAAGTCCATCACGACGTTGATGTCGGGGAATCCCATGTCGTAAGCGCCGGCAGCAAGCTGGCGCACAACCTCCGCCGATCCCTTGCCGCGGTCAATGGTGACGTCGAGGCCCTCGGCCTTGTAGTACCCCTTCTGAAGTGCAACAAAGAAAGCGCCGTGCGTCGCTCCTGGAATCCAGTCGAGTGTGAACCGCACCTTCGTCTGCGCGCTCGCGGCGTGCGGCGCGGCAATGATCGCAAAAAACAGGGAAAACCACGCAATATAACGTCGTTTCATCATTCTACTCCATGAAGATGTGTGATCAGTCGTTAGTTGCCTGCGTGTTGCACAAAACGGGCCAGTTCTCTGGCTTCTTGAATTTTCCTTCGTCGCCTCAATCTTCAGTCAGTCGCGGTTCAGCGCCCCAGCACCTCACACCGCGACATTAGCCTTCGCGAGGATTTGCCGCGCACGCGCGCGCTGCTCGTCCGAGATGACCAATCGTTCGGCAAAGCCTTCCTCGAGCGGTGCCGTGGCATCGATGCCCATCTTGGTCACCGTGAAATTCTTAGGGTCTGATGTCGGATCGATAATGGCCGATTTCACGCCTGGCACCAGGAGGATATCTTTCTCGGCGCGCACGCGCGTAGCCACAGCCCACATCACATCTTCCATGTCGAAGATATCGACGTCGTCATCGACCACAATGACCTGCTTGGTGTAGAGCTCCGTGCCCAGCGCCGTCAGCATGGCCATCTTCGGCTCGCCGTCCGCAATCTTCTTCATCGAAACGATCGCAAGAAACGCGCCGCAGGTCTTGTGTGGCACGTGCACAGCCCGCACGTTCGGCAGATTGCGGCGAAGCGCGTTGAGGATCTCGCCCTCGCGCGTAATGCACGAGATCAGGATGTGGTCGCGCGACATTCCGGACACCACGCTGTGGAAGAACGCATCACGCTTCATCCGCACACGATGCGCAACAAAAACGTTTTGTGTGCTGCGGTAAGACGCGTATCCGGTGAATTCGCCGAACGGACCTTCGGGCTCGTGGACATTGGCGAGAATCTCGCCTTCGATGACGATTTCGGCGCCCGCAGGAACCTCCAGATCGCCCACGCCGCAACGCGCCACACGGTAAGGTTCGCCAAACAGCCCCCCGATGATTTCGTACTTTCGGACATTCGGCGGATAGGCGTAGACCATCGACCCCATGTAATGCAGAGGGTGATTGCCGATCACGATGGCAGCGGGCAGCGATTGTCCCCGCGCCTCTGCACGGCGATGATATTCATACATGCGCCGTCGCGAATGGAGCGACACGCCGAGCCTGTTCTTGCCTTTCAGCATCAGACGATGGAAGCCGGTCGTGTCCACCCCGCTTTCCGGATCCCGTGCCGTGATCTGACCGGCGGTGATATAGGGCGCGGCATCCACGGTGAACTGAAACGGAATCGGCAGCTTCGTAAGATCGACCTGATCGCCTTCGAGAACGACGTCATCCCACGCACCCTTGGAGATCAGCTCGCAAGGAATGTAGTTCTGGCAGCGATCGCGAAATGTGGTCGGTAGATCGGCCGCATTCGTCTTCAGGCAATGCGCCAACAGATTCCGGTTGCCAGCGATATTCGTAACCACCGGCATATCGGAGCCTTCGACGTTTTCGAAGATCACCACCGGGCTCTTGTTCAGGCGGTCGAGTTCGAAGACCACCGACGTCATTTCGAGCCGTTTGCTGACCGGCTCCCTGATCCTGAGAACTTCATCGGGAAATTGCTTTTCGGTGTTTTCTAGGAAGCCCCGCAAACTCTGATTGTCCGACACCTGAAGATCTCCCCGGCTGAGGTTCATGTTATCAGCTTATATTATAAGTTGACCGAGGCAATCTTAAATTGGAGGCAACAGGTGATTACATATGATGCACCGCGCAAGCTCTTCTGCAGCACACAATGAAATTCAAGCAGCACGCTGCACCGCTCAAACAAGTGCGAAATGCGGACCAAGCAACAGAGTTAAAAAGATAAATTGTCGTCGTGCAGTACGCTGCACTCGAACCGTCTCACATCTCGTTACGTGCCGCTTTCATCAGCAGCGATATAACTGGCTCGGGGAAGACAACGCCGAGCGACGTTGCATACGTTTGGAGATTCGCAAGCGCGGCCATGTTCGACTCGTCTGGCTGCCCCATAGCATGACCATGAAAGAAGCTCGCCATCGCGCTTTGCTGCAAGCGTTCGGCCTCCAGCTCATCCGCCTTGATACGTTCTCGAAGCGCAGCCGTTTCCTGAAGCTGCCACTCCGCGGCCGGCACCTTCAAAAAACGACGCGCGAGGCGAAGTGGCCTCACGACTTCATTCTGCCAATCCGCAACCAGGCTGGTTATTTTGCTGATGTCCTGGGCACTCAGGCGGCGCCCCTGATCCGCAACCCACAATATGAAGAGCACGATATTGACGTCGGCCCCATGCTGGTCCTGAAGCTCCAGGCAGGCGTCCGGAACACCGGACTTTGAATAGACAGTGAGCGAAAATTCCCAGAACGATGCGCTTGGGGCCATCAGGAATTGCCTATTGAGGATTGCATTGAAGGTTGTTTGCGAATTTCCTAGGTATTGCAGTAAGCATTATGCTGTACTCCATTTAGTTAAGGCAATTCTGGCAAAGCACGTTCCCTCGGCAAAATGACACGCGCACTCGAAAGCAATCATGCCTTCCAGACGAATTGAACAAACCGTTGCGCCACAGAGTCTTGCGGATCGCATCACGGTCGCGCTGCGAGAGGCGATCGTGGGCGGTGAATACGGACTTGGCGAGCAACTGCCCGCAGGTAAAGACCTCGCGCAAACCTACGGCGTGAGCATCACGGTCATTCGCGAGGCACTGTCGCGCCTCAAGGCCGATGGCCTTGTGGACTCCCGCCAGGGCAAGGGCGTGTTCGTCGCCAAGGACACCATCGATCGCCCGTTTCGGTTGACCAAGTCCAATGGGAAGGCTCGCGCCATTCTGGAGGTGCTGGAGCTGCGCATGGGTGTCGAGGTTCAGGCGGCGAGCCTTGCGGCCGAGCGACGAAGACCCGCCGATCTCAAGAAAATGGAGAAGTGCCTGAAGGCCATGGAGCCGTCGCGGAAGTCATTCGACGAAGCCTTGTCGGCCGACATCGAATTTCACCGCGCCATTGCTATCGCCACGCAAAATCCGCTCATCATCGGTTTCGTGGAGTTTCTCCAGCCCCATTTGCACGACGCCATCGCTTCCGCTAGGGCGACCTCCGCAAAGAAACCCGACACCGCCGCAGCGGCCTACGAAGAGCATCTCGAAATCTACAATGCTATAGCGGCCGGCGATAAGCGGCGCGCACGCATTGCGGTGAGAAGCGTACTCGAAGGCACGCTCCGAAGAATGCAGAACAGTCTGCAGGCACAAGGGCGAAAGATTTCAGACAAAACCGGTTCGCCTGCCGAGAAGCCGTCGCTCAGGTAATCTCGAAACAGCCGGGGTTGAGATCAGGTCTTCTCGACCGGTTCGAACTTTCCGCCCGCCAGGCGCCGCACCAGGATGTAGAAGATCGGCGTGAAGATCAGTCCGAACAATGTCACGCCGAGCATTCCAAAAAATACCGCGACGCCCACTGCCTGACGCATTTCCGAGCCGGAGCCCGTCGAGATGACGAGCGGCAGCACGCCGAGGATGAAGGCAAACGACGTCATCAGAATAGGGCGCAAGCGGAGCCGACAGGCCTCGATCACGGCTTCCAGTTGATTGCGTCCCTCGCGTTCGATGTCGCGCGCAAACTCGACAATCAAAATGGCGTTCTTCGCGGCAAGTCCCACCAGCACGACGAAGCCGATCTGGGTCAGGATATTGATGTCCTGCCCCATGATGCGAACACCGATCGTGGCCGCAAGCAGGCACATCGGCACGATCAGGATCACGGCGAACGGCAGGCTCCAACTGCCGTACTGCGCAGCCAGCACCAGATACACGAACAGCACGCAGATCGGAAAGACATAGAGACCAGTCTGACCACCGGTCGCCTGCTGGTAGGACAAGTCAGTCCACTCGAATGAAAAGCCGCTCGGCAGCGTTTCGTGCGCTAGCTTCTGCATGATGTTGAGAGCTGTCGTAGAGCTCGTGCCTGGCAACGTGTCGCCCTGCAGCTCCGCGGCCGGATAGAGATTGTAGCGCGCCACGCGATCAGGCCCTGATATGTCGCGGAAGTCGACCACGCTTCCAAGCAGGACCATTTGTCCGGCCGAGTTCCGCGTCTGCAAGCGCGCCAGATCCGCCGTCTCCTTGCGGAACGGCAAATCGGCCTGCGCGGTCACGTGATAGGTTCGCCCCAGAATGTTGAAGTCGTTGACATAGGCCGAGCCGAAATAGGTTTCGATAGCATCAGTGATATTTTGGATCGGAACACCCAGCATTTGTGCCTTCTGGCGATCGATGCCGACAAAGACCTGCGGCGTGTTAGCGGTGAACGGCGAGAACACCGCTGTCAGCCCGGGCGCCTTACGCGCCGCATTCACCAGCTCATCGGTGGCGGCTGCTAGCAGCTCGGGCCCTCGCCCCTGGCGATCCTGCACGCGCATGACGAAACCACCGCCGGTACCAATGCCGGGCACTGCAGGTGGCGGCACGACGATGACAAACGCATTTTCGATCACCGACAGGCGCTTGCGCAATTCAGCGGTGATGACGGCGGCGGTCAGGCCTTTCTTGACGCGTACCTCCGGCTCGTCGAACACCGGAAAGAGCGCCGCCGCGTTGCTGGACTGCGTGCGTGTCGCGCCGGATAGACCAGCGAATGACGGCACACGAACAACGCCAGGCGTCTCGAGCGCAATCCTCTCGATCTGACGGACGACCTCGGTGGTGCGCGCCAACGATGCCGCCCCCGGCAATTGGACGGAAACAATAACATAGCCGCGGTCCTGCGCGGGAATGAAACCTTGCGGCGTGGTGACAAGCAGCCATCCCGCACTGCCGATCAGGACAGCATAAAGCAGCAACATCGTCACCGAGTGCCGGATGACGAACTCGGCCGTTGCTGCGTAGCCGTGGGACAGACGGTCGAAGAGGCGGTTGAAAGCGCCGGTGAATTTTTCCCACCCACGCGCGATGAAATTCCAGCTCGCCGGCGGACGATGGTGTTCATGCGGTCGCAGAATCAGCGAGGCGAGCGCCGGCGACAGTGTCAGCGAACAGAAACATGAGATGGCAGTCGCGACAGCAATGGTGACCGCGAACTGCTGGAAGAATTGGCCGGAGATGCCGCCAAGGAAAGCTGTCGGCACAAACACCGCGCAAAGTACGAGCGCGATCGAGACCAGCGCGCCGCCGACCTCCTGCATGGTCAGGAGCGCCGCATCGCGGCGGCTCATGCCAGCGCTCAGATGCCGCTCCACGTTTTCGACGACGACGATGGCGTCATCGACCACGATGCCAACAGCCAGCACCAGACCAAACAGCGTGAGATTGTTGATCGAATAGCCAAGCGCAGCCATGACGGCGAAGGTGCCGACCAAAGACACCGGAATTGCCATGATGGGAATGATCGCCGGCCGCCATCCCTGCAGGAACACCAACACCACGATGACGACAAGAATCATCGCCTCATAGATCGTCTTGATCAATTCATGGACGGACTGGGCGATAAATTCGGTCGGATTGTAGCCGATGTTGTACTCAAGCCCCGGCGGGAAATCGGCCTTTAGCTTGACCATCGCATCGGAAATGTTCTTCGCCGTGGCCAGCGCGTTTGAACCCGGGCGCTGCGAAACAAGCATCGCTACGGCTGACTTGCGCAGCAGGAAGCTGTTGGTGGTGTAGGCCAGCGCGCCTAACTCGATGCGTGCAACGTCGCGCAGCCGAACGGTGCGGCCATCTGCGCCCGCCTTGATGACGATGTTTTCGAATTGCTGCGGATCTCTCAAGCGGCCGGTGAACGTCAGACTGGGCTGAAACGCCCGATCCGCAATCGGCGGTTCAGCAATCATGCCGCCCGTGATCTGCAGATTCTGGGCGCGAATGGCTGTCAGCACGTCGCCCGCGGTCATTCCCAAGGTCGCGATCTTGTCCGGATCGAGCCAAAGCCGCATCGAGTAGTCGCGTGCACCGAAGATCTGGATGTCGCCGATGCCGTCGAGACGCAGCAATTGATCTCGCACCTGCCGCAGGGCGTAGTTACTAATGTAAAGCTGATCGTAGGTGTCGTCCGGCGACAGCATGAAGACGACCATCAGCAGGTCAGGACTGTTCTTTCGCGTGACGACGCCGTTGCGCTGCACTTCCTCTGGCAACTGAGGCTGGGCGATGGCCACGCGGTTCTGGACAAGGACCTGCGCCTTGTCGAGATCAGTCCCGAGCTTAAAGGTAATCGTGATGTTCAATTGACCATCGGATGTCGCCTGGCTGTAGAGGTACAACATGTCCTCGACGCCATTGATCTGCTGCTCAATCGGTGTCGCGACCGTGTCCGACACAGTCTGCGCGGAGGCGCCCGGATATTGCGTGGTCACAACGACAGTGGGTGGCGCGATCTGCGGATATTCGGCAACGGGCAATGTCGTATACGCGATGGCGCCGACAATCAGCAGAACGATGGACAAGACCATCGCAAGGATTGGCTGGTTGATGGACAGGCGTCCGAGATTCATGGCTTTGTGCCGCTGATGCTGGCAGTTGTCTGTGCATGGGGCGCGACTTTTGCGCCGATGCGCGCGCGCTGCAGGCCTTCGACGATCACCCTGTCGTCAGGCTTCAGTCCTTCCCTGATCACCCGCAACCCATCGTCCAGCGGCCCGAGCGTCACCGGCTTGGCTTCGACGGTGTCGTCGTTCTTGACCACGAAAACGATCTTGCGTGATTGATCTGTGGCGACGGCTGTATCCGGCAACAGGAGCGCTTCATAGGGCGCGCTGCCGAGCACGCGGACCCGGGCAAACTGACCGGGCAGGATCGACAGGTCGTGGTTGTCGACCAGCGCGCGACCACGCAATGTACCAGTCCCGATATCCAGCCGATTGTCGAGAAAGTCCATCCGGCCTTCATGGGAAGGCTTGGTCTCACCAGCGAGTAGGACGTGCACCGGATTTGGTGTGTCGCGCGAACTCGGTCGCTTGCCCTCGAACCACAGCCGGCTGTTCTTCAGATAAATGGACTCGTCCATGTCGAAATAAACGTGGATCGGGTGCATCGACACGATCGAGGTCAACAGTGTCGCGCCGGTTTCGCTTCCCTGCACCAGATTTCCGATCGTCACGAGGTGGCGGCTAATGCGTCCATCAATCGGCGCGCGAACCTTGGTGAACTCGAGATCAAGCTGGGCGCGCTTCAATACGCCTTCGGCTTGCAGTGCCGCAGCCTGTGCCACCTGAAGGGCCTGCCGCCGCTGATCGACAATGGACTCGGCAACCGCCTGGGTCTTGATCAGTGATTCAGCGCGCTCCAGTTCACGCTGCGCAAAATCGATCTTCGCCTTGGCGTCATCGAGCTGCCCTCGCGCCTGTTCCGCGGCGGCTTCGTATTGCCGGGGATCGATCGTGTAGAGAAGATCTCCCTCCTTGACGATGGCACCGTCCTTGAAATCCACGCTCATGACGAATCCGGTGACGCGCGCCCGGATCTGGACCTGCTCGATGGCGTCGAAGCGACCGGTGAATTCGTCCCAATCCGTCACGACCCGCCTGGTGGGCTGTGCAACGGTAACCGGTGGAGGTGGTGTTGCGGCCTGTTCCTTCTTTTCGCCGCACGCCCCAAGCGTGAGCAGAGCAAGAAGTGGAAAAACCCGAAGGCGCCTATGTGAAGATGCCGCAACCAGAGCCGAAATGCCGGACGAGCTTAGCAAACTATTCACGACCATCTCCGCACGAATAAAGAACCGTAAGGCAATTATCTTGCAGGCGATCAAATCTAGTACACCGAATCCGAAGTTCGCCTCATAGTGCAGCGCACCCTGTAGCGAACTTCGGATTCGAAAGGACACTAGCACCTATGATTCTAGTGTCCCGTCTCCGACTAACCAACCAATTTGCCGCGCGCTCGCACGGTTATTCGGAGACGATAGGACACTAGCAGAATAAAAATGCGAGTGTGGCTTTATCTCGCAATTGCCGATAAGCGGCCAGCCGCAAGGCACGTCGGCAATTGCGAGATGCCACACTCGTGTGGTTCAGGTACAGAAGTTCGCTTAAAGGACTCGCCGAGAAAACGAAGCGAACTTCTGAACCACCACACTAGGCTGGCCGACCTATCGGATCGGCAGCTATCAAGATTATTCCCTGGTTCTGTCCGTACGGAAATAGTTTTCTTTCGTGCTCGGCGGAACGAAGGCACGGAATAGTGGCAGCGCGGCTTCCTGCAAGTCAGCTCAGGGGCTGCTCTCGTGCGACGATTGCAACGGTTGTTTTACAACGAATGAGAGCCCATCCGGCTCCGCAGGCGACGATGCGTGATCGCCTGCGGAGTCCGGACCCTCTCCTAATTGGCTTTTTCGATAAATGTGTTCGTATAGGTCTTCGACAGGTCGATCTTGGCGTTCTTCACGTCCTGCGACGACTGACTGAAGACGTCGAGCACCGCCTGAGCTCCCTTGGGGTCCATTTTTCCCGTCAGCGAATACATCGGAATCGTGTTCTTCAGCGCTGCGAGATAAAGCGCCTTGTCCGCGCCGACGAGTTCGGAAGGCATCATTGCCATGATTTCTTCCGGAGTATGCGCACGGATCCACTTCAATGTCGCCAGGATCGCATTGGTCAGCGCCTGCGTTTCCTTTTGGTGCGCGACGATCCAGTCTGCTCGCGTATAGAGTGCGCCGCCCGGATATTCGCCGCCGAACACCTCAAGCGTGTCATGCTGCGTGCGGGTATCGCTTAGGATTTTAAGATCCTTGTTCTTGCCCTGAAGTAGCGTGACCGACGGATCGAGCATAACGGCCGCATCGACACTCCCCTGCTCCATCGCCGCGACAGCGGTCGCGCCAAGTCCAATGCCGATCACGCCGACGGAGTTCGGATCGACGCCATTCTTGTTCAACAGATACTTCAGGAAGAAGTCGGTGGATGAACCGGGCGCGCTGACCCCAATCCGTTTCCCGGCAAGGTCCTTGATCGACTTGATGCTACCGCTGTTCTTTGGCGCCACGACGAGCGCCAGCCCGGGATATCGATCATAGACCACAAAGGCCTGAAGGTTCTGGTTCTTGGCGGCAAGATTCACGCAGTGATCGAAATAGCCGGAAACCACATCGGCGCTTCCGCCGAGTACCGCCGTCAACGCTTGCGAACCTCCTTTGAAGTCCACGATCTCGACCTTCAAACCGACCTTGTCATATTCGCCGATCTGCTTTGCCAGCACTGTTGGCAGATAACAAAGGCAGGCAGCCCCGCCGACAGCGATCGTCACCTTCGCCTGCGCGAACGCAACACCGGACATCAGGACAAGCGCAGCCAGGCCAGATATCAGTCGCCGCAGAAAGAGCGCCATCATGATCGTTTTCTCCCGCACGTTAGGTGATCCATTCCGTTTGGCCACCATTGGATTTAAAGACTAAGCGAGGAAGCCCGCTCTGGAAAGCGCTCAGGTCCGTCCATCAGCCTGCGCCGGCCGCCAGACCAAGAGGCGCCGCTCCACCATCGTCACAATGGCATCAATGACCAGAACAAAGGCTGCCAGCACAAACATGCCTGCGAAGACCCCGGCGATGTCGAACGTTCCCTCCGCCTGCAGAATGAGGTAGCCGAGCCCCGCAGCGGAGCCGAGATACTCGCCCACGACCGCGCCCACCACGGCGAAGCCGACCGACGTGTGCAGGGACGAGAACATCCACGACATGGCCGATGGCCAGTAGACATGGCGCATGAGCTGCCGCTCGTTCATTCCCAGCATGCGGGCATTGGCCAGCACCGTGGGGCTCACTTCCCTGACGCCTTGGTAGACGTTGAAAAATACAATGAAGAAGACCAGCGTGATGCCGAGCGCCACCTTCGACCAGATGCCAAGCCCGAACCACAGCGTGAAAATCGGAGCAAGGACGATGCGCGGCAACGCATTTGCCATTTTCACGTACGGATCGAAAATCGCCGCCACGAGCGGCTGACGCGCAAACCAGAAGCCCACAAGAACACCGCCGACGGAGCCCGCGACGAACGCCAGCATCGATTCCGAAAGCGTGATCCAGAGATGACGCCAGATGGTACCTTCCGCGAACCACTTGACGATACGCGAGACGACATCAAGCGGCGTGGAAAAGAAAAATGGCGGAAACAGCGGCTTTCCGCCAACCAGAACGGTCGTAGCCAGATGCCAGACAACAACACAGATGACGGCGACAAGGGTTTGGAGGAGACCGAGCTTCAAACGCTGCATCACACCACCGCTGTCTGTTCGTAGCTTTTCAGAACTTCTGCCTTCAGCGTGCGCCAGATATCACGGTGAATATCGTGAAAGGCAGCCTCCAATCGCACTTCGGCGATGTCGCGCGGGCGTGGGAGCGACACTTTCCAATCGCCGAGAATGCGCGCCGATGGCCCAGCCGACATGATGACGACGCGGTCGGACAGCGCGATGGCCTCTTCAAGATCGTGCGTTACGAAGATGACCGCCTTGCGGTCCGCGCTCCAGAGATCCAGCAGCTGATTGCCCATGATCTGGCGTGTCTGCGCATCGAGCGGGCCGAATGGCTCATCCATCAGAAGGATCTTGGGATCGCGGATCAGCACCTGAGCCAAACCGACGCGCTTGCGCTGTCCGCCCGACAGCATATGCGGATAATGGTTGGCAAAATTGCCAAGGCCAACGCGCGCCAGCCAGCCTTTCGCTTTTGCCCCCGCTTCCGAGGAAGGCATTCCGGCTGTTTCCAGACCGATGGCGACATTCTCGATGGCGGTCTTCCAGGGAAACAGCGCATCCGCCTGAAACAGATAGCCGGCCTGATGGTTCAGGCCTGTGATGGAGGAACCGAAAATCTCAACGCGCCCTGCGGCAGGTGCGATCAGCCCGGCGGCGATGTTGAGCAATGTCGACTTGCCGCAGCCGGTCGGGCCAACGATGGCCACGAATTCTCCGTCGGCCACATTCAGCGTCGCACCTTCCACCGCGCGATAGCTGCCACCGCCGGTCAGCCGGAACGTGACATCAACGTTTGTGAGCGCGACAGCTGCATGCCTGGCGGAATGCAGCTCCGTTGTCGTACCTGCCAAGATCGGCGTCCTCCCTCACCCGCCTTCGCTTCTGCTGTGCGAGGCCTGCGATGGTGCATATCAAAACCGTGGGCGACGCGCATACCCTGGAAGACAGGCCTGCTTTCAGGGCGAGCGTCTGGTCGTTAGATCTCAGACTCTAATAGTGCAGGCTGCCACCGCGCGGCCCCACACACTCAGGCCAGATACATCATAACTTGTTGAAATGATGTGGAATATCTCACAAATCTGTTTGCTTTAGGATGGCACGTTGCACGAGCCGTCAGGAGCACGCCTTCAGCTCGTAAGGCCGCGAATTCGGAGCGTCCATAACTGGGATCATCCAGCCGTCACACATTCTTTTCGAGAGAATCACCGAAAAGATCGCGACCACGCGATCGCCCGGATCAATTGTTGGGATGGGGGTAAGCGGTTCAATTCGCGAGCGCTCTGAACAGACGCCATTCGTTCGGGACGCCTTTCAGTTTGTAGGTGCCGCCATCTTCGAAAGCTAACCCTGAACCGGCGACAAGATCACAGACCGTTTGCGAGACCAGGACTTCGCCCGGAGCCGCAAGTTCGGCCACGCGAGCGCCAGTATGGACAGCAATGCCTGCGATATCATTGCCGACCACTTCGCACTCGCCGGTGTGCAGACCGCAGCGCACTTCGAGATTGAGCGAACGCACCGTGTCGCGGATCGCGGTGGCGCAACGGACCGCGCGCGCGGGCCCGTCGAACGCCGCCAAAAGTCCGTCGCCTGAGGTATTGATCTCACGGCCTCGATATTGCTCCAGCACCCGGCGAATTCTCGCATAGAATGCATTGCGCAGTTCTCGCCACGAGCTGTCACCCAGCGCCGCCGCCTGTGCCGTCGAATCTACGATATCGGCAAACAAAACGGTCGCCAGCACGCGGTCCGGTTCGTAAGCGTGCCGCCTTCCCGTTAGAAATTGCTCGACTTCATCCAGGACCGTGGCCTGATCGCCAAACCACGGCATGTGATCTTCGCCCGGCAATTCAACCAGCTTCGCGCCGGGAATATGCGAAGCCATGTAGCGCGCGTGCTTAAGATCAATGACGCGGTCGCCTGCGCGATGGACGATAAGCGTCGGGACACGCGTCACAGGCAGGATGTGCCGGACATCAATCTCGCGATTCATTTTCATGATCGCAGCCGCAGCACCTGGGCTTGCCGACGCCCTAAAATACGCGGCCAAGCGTTCCGCTGCGTGATGATCATTGGCGATGCTCGGTGCCCACATCGTGGCACTGATTCCAAGCGGCGTCCCCCAGTGGTGCTCGATGTGCTCTAGAACGATCTTCCATCGTTCGTCTGTCCATCCGAATGTGTAGTCCGGAGACCAGGCGCGTTTTGCGTAGGAGCCGTACAAGACAAGTGCCGAGGTCCGCTCAGGAAAAGTCGCAGCATAAAGCAACGACATCGGGCCACCTTCTGACACCCCCATCAAGGCGGCGCTTTTGGACCCCACCGTATCCAGTACGGTCTGCATGTCGTGCATGCGCTGTTCGAGCGTAAAGATCTGCGAACCGCGGTCGGACATTCCAGTGCCGCGCTTGTCAAAGAGAATGACACGCGCAAATGAAGCAAGCCGCTTGAAGAACGCAGTTCGGTCTGGCGATAACCATACCGCTTCGACGTTCGACACGAAGCCCGGAACAAACATCAGATCGAAAGGCCCGTCGCCAATCACCTGATAGGCAATATAGACGTCGTCGCATTTAACGTAGCGGGTTGCGGGCATTTCAGCCATTGCACCTGTCCTCTTTGGGCGGGCAATAACTCACAGTTCGCTGCTTCGATGCGGCCGCTGGCTCAACCAAGCTAAAACTTACCCACGTCTAAAGCAACGCACCGGCGCCACAAATTCCGGGCATGGAACGATAGAGATGATCGATGGCAAGCAAACAACGAAAACGGCTCTAATCTCAAACTAAGGCATTAGTTTCATGACCCACCGCATTCTCGTTCTCTACGGTTCGTATCGTTCCGATCGAAAAGGAATTCGTCTGGCCGACTATATCGTCAATGCCCTGCGTACACGCGGCAACGATGTCGAACTCATCGATGCGAAAGCCATCGATCTGCCAATGCTTGACCGGATGTACAAGGAATATGCACCCGGCTCCGCACCGCCGGCGATGGAAGCGCTTGCATCCAAAATCAAGGCCGCAGATGCGTTCGTCTTCGTCACTGGCGAGTATAACTGGGGCATGCAACCCGGCCTGAAGAACCTGACAGACCATTTTCTTGAGGAATGGTTCTGGCGCCCGGCGGCAATCGTCAGTTATTCGGCCGGCCGTATTGCAGGCGCCAGATCCAATTTTGTTTGGCACGGCACCTTGTCGGAAATGGGCATGGTTGTAATCTCAAGTACGATCACGGTCGGCCCTATCGAACAGGCATTGACGGCTGAGGGCAAATCGACCGGCGACGCCGGACAGCAACTCGATCGGGCTTTTAGCCGCTTTGCTGACGATCTCGATTGGTGGACTGAGGCCGTAAAGGTGCAACGCGCTCACAAGGCGCCTCCATATTGAGCTTTCGCGACAATCACGACGCAATACGAACCAACTCAGACAGTAAGGCATTACCGCTTTGACATTTCATTGATCGTCTGTGTCCGACACAGCCCGGACATAAATTTGGAGGGCTAAACATGGCGACGTGGAAACCCGACCCAACGTTCTATCCTTCACCGCGGATGGCGATGAAGGCTTCCCCGGAAAAGCTTGCTTACGTTGCGGCCTTCGATCCGAAGCAAAAAAATCCGGACGGCATTGCCGTCGTCGATGTCGATCCCAAGTCGAAGACCTATTCTCAAATCATCAATACAGTGGCGATGCCAAATGCAGGGGACGAACTCCACCATTTCGGCTGGAACGCGTGCTCATCATCGCTATGCCCGAACGCGCCACATCCTCACATCGAGCGGCGTTATCTCGTCGTTCCTGGGCTACGGTCGTCCCGCATCCACATCATCGACACCAAGCCAGATCCAGCCAAGCCGCAGATCGTCAAGGTGATCGAGCCTTCCGAGGTTGCGGAAAAAGCCGGCTATACGCGCCCACACACGATTCACTGCGGTCCTGAGGGAATCTACGTCTCGGCGTTGGGCAATGCGAAAGGCGAAGCGCCGGGCGGCATCTTCCTGATGGATCACCAAACCTTCGATGTCCGCGGGCAATGGGAGATCGATCGAGGTCCGCAGCAACTGGCTTACGACGCCTGGTGGCATCTTGGCCACGACACGCTCGTGACCAGCGAATGGGGCACTCCCGACATGGTCGAGAACGGCTTCATTCCTGAAATCCTGCTCGGCGCCAAATACGGCCGCAGACTTCATTTCTGGGATCTGCACACGCGCAAGCACCAGCAGACCATCGATTTGGGCGACAAGTATCAGCTCCCGTTCGAGCTGCGCCCGGCGCACGATCCGACCAAGGCCTATGGCTTCGTCAATTGCGTGCTGAGCCTTGAAAACCTGTCGTCGTCGATCTGGGTGTGGCACCGCGATGGTGACAAATGGGCCGTGACCAAAGTCATCGAGATTCCGGCTGAGCCCGCCACAGAAGACCAGTTGCCGCCAATGCTGAAAGGGTTCAAGGCGGTGCCGCCGCTGGTCACGGATATCGACCTCTCCATGGACGACAAGTTTTTATATGTAGCCTGCTGGGGAACGGGCGACCTTCAGCAGTACGACGTGTCCGACCCGTTCAAACCGAAACTCACCGGCAAGGTCCGGATCGGCGGCATCGTCTCGCGCGCCTCGCATCCAGGCGCCAAGAACGGCGCACTGAACGGCGGACCGCAAATGGTGGAAATCAGCCGCGACGGACAGCGGGTCTATTTCACCAACTCGCTTTACGGTGCGATTGACGCGCAGTTCTATCCAGAGGGGATCGAGGGCTGGATGGTGAAGCTCGACGTCAACCCAAATGGCGGGATCGCATTCGACAAAGATTTCTTCGTCAAATGGCCCGATACCCACCGTCCGCACCAAGTTCGCCTCGAGGGCGGCGACTGCTCTTCGGATTCATACTGTTATCCTTAATGAGCAACCCGCAATCAGCGTGCCGAAATTTTGGATGAGGAATAGATGACCAATACTTGGGCCTGGCTGACAGTAGCCGGCCTGGGGGCCTTTCACGGCCTTAATCCGGCAATGGGGTGGCTCTTCGCCGTCGCGCTTGGCCTGCATCGGCAAAACCGCACGATCATTCTTCAGGCACTGCCGTCTATCGCGCTTGGGCATGCGCTTTCCGTAGCCATCATCGTCAGCGCTGTGGTGATGGCAGGTCTCATCATCAGCGAGCGCGCCGTGTTAATCGCGTCCGGCTTGTTGCTGATTGGGTGGGCGATCTATCATCACATCTACGGTCACCGGCACCGCGTACGCGTCGGCATGAAGACAGGCCTCGCCGGTCTAACCATCTGGGCGTTTCTGATGGCGACTGCGCATGGCGCAGGTCTCATGCTCCTCCCCGTGCTGATCCCGCTGTGCCTTTCCTCTTCCGCTATCAAGGAGATCACACCTGGGAGTTCGTTCACGACGATGCTCACCGCTGTCGGAATTCACACGACCGCTATGTTGATTGTGACCGGGGCAGTCGCAATCCTGGTCTACGAATGGGTTGGCGTTGCTATTCTGCGGAGCGCCTGGATCAATCTTGACTTAATTTGGGTTCTCGCGCTGGTCGCGACAGGCGCAATCCTTCTCATGTCCGCGCTTTAAAAAGCATAACGGCCCATCCACGATTTATCAGCGACAGCTGATGAATCGCAAACGAGCCGCTACAAACGATTAGCGTTCCGGTCGGCTACTTGCGCGCCGCGCAAGCGTACATGTTGATTTCCATGCCGACCGAAACTTCAGCGATCT
The DNA here is from genome assembly GCA_036924835.1 of Nitrobacteraceae bacterium AZCC 1564. NCBI lineage: Bacteria > Pseudomonadati > Pseudomonadota > Alphaproteobacteria > Hyphomicrobiales > Nitrobacteraceae > Nitrobacteraceae bacterium AZCC 1564. The sequence goes on along the minus strand of JBAGRR010000001.1, from coordinate 4,395,249 downwards.
TTGGAGTTTTCCAGGTCATTCCTCGCTCCTCCCGAGGTCAGGGACGATCCTCGCCAAACCTCTGCTATAAAAAGACCACCCATATAACATAGTCTGTTGCAGAAAGTTGCCGGTTCCATCGGACAAATGCGCACATAGCCCGATCAGGTTCCGGCTAGAACGTCGCCCTTAAACCTGCATAGAAGGCCCGCGGCCGCGCCGGGGTCACGGTACGCGGGTCCGTGAACTCCGCTCCACCATTGTTAAAGTTGGGAACGTCGTCCCTCTCGAAGAACGTGCCGAGTGTCGAGTAACGACGATCGAAGACGTTGTCGATGCGTGCGTAAACCTGGAATGTCTTGTTGATCTGATACGATCCACGCAGGTTGAAGATCGCGTAGCCCGGAAGTGTGGGTTGCTGGTTTGAATCGTCGCCAACGAAGAACTGATTGCTGACGAACAGCATATCGCCGCCGAGCTTGAACGCATCGGTCACAGCATAGTCGATGCTGGCCTTGATCCGATGCTTGGGGATCGCGGGGATGTGGTTACCCGGAATGACCTGTATCACGCCGTCGACGGCAGACGGACTGTTGGAACCGAGCGTGATGGCGTCGCGGAAGCGCGCATCGACATAGGCATAGCTCGCATAAAACTGCAGCGGACCGGCCTTGATATTAGCCTGCGCCTCCACGCCTTCCCGCCGCGTAGCGCCCACGTTCTGGAAATAGCCAAAGCCTTGCAGTTCCGGGCTCGGGATCGCGAGGATGTCGTCATCGTTGTCCGTGCGGAACACACCGAGCTTCCAGTTGAGCGTTCCGAAGCCGGCACCGAACTCATGATTGCCTTTGAAGCCTGCCTCGACGGTATGGGACACGACCTGCTGGAGCGGCGGGTCCGAGATGAGGAAGGCTCCGATGATGCAGGGACGAAGCGGATCGGCGCAGCCAAGCTCAAGCGGTGTCGGCGCGCGGTTGGCTTCCGAATAGCCGCCGTAGACGCTGATATCGGATGTGATCTTGTATGTTGCGCCCGCCAACGGGTTGAACCGCGTAAAACTATGATCGCCGTTCAGCGCGGTGCCGATCTGATCCTCCAGCTTGATGTTCGCCGTGTTGAATCGACCGCCCACCGTCACCGAGAAACGGTCGGTGAGATCCAGCGTGTCGAGTGCGTAGAGGCCACTGTAGAGGTTGGTGGTGCGCAACGACACCGGACCGATCGAGATTGGGTCACCCGACTGACCGAGGAAGATGCCAGAACCGCTAACGACGAAATTCGGGCCGATGGTGCCGAGCTCCGCGCTCGCATTGAAGTGGGTGACGCCATAGTCGAGGCTGCCGCCGACCACGAAGCGATTGTTGAAGCCGAAGAGCTGGTCCGTGTTGGTTGCCTGCAGCGTCAAGCCCGTCGATGTCGAGCGTGTGGACGTCCGATCAATTTCACCGAGCGTGGCACTGGCCGAGAAAGGATTGGCCAACTGCGCACCGTTCAGCCCAAACGCAGGCACTGTATCGTCGCCGAAACACAGCAAGGCCGGATTGGTGCATCGCTCCGTTTCGGTTGGATTGCCATCCTGCGTCCGCTGATCAAACACCCGCACGCGGGCCGAACCTTCCAGCGTCCATGTCGGGGAGACATCCGCCTTTCCGGTGAAATTGAGATAGCCGACGCGGTTTTCCATGGTCTGCGGGGTGGTGTAGACCGCGCTCCACCGCTCCTGCAACAATTCGACTGGCACGGCCGCCGCCGCGCCGAACCAGTTATGCGCCGCGCCCATGTTCACATGGAATTCGCTGCTGTCCGTCTTGTATCCGACATCGCCGTAGAAGCGGCGGATGACTGATCCGGAGAAATCGCGGTAGCCGTCCTCGCGCGCGCCCTCGAGCGCGCCGTAGATCGCAAACTTATCGACCTGCTGGCCCCATTGGGCCGATCCCTGAAACCGGCCGAAGGAGCCGCCCATCACGTTCACTTCGGCGCCCTGATAGGTGAAGCCGTCTTTCATCTGAATGTTCAGGGCTCCGCCCAGGGCGTTCAGGCCGAACGCCGGATTGTTGGAGATCACGTCGATGTACTTGATGGCGGTCGTCGGGATGAAATCCCAGTTCACCGTGTCGCCGAACGCTTCATTGATGCGCATGCCATTCTGGTAGACCGCGAGCCCCTGTGGGGTGCCGGCCACGGGGGACGCGGTGAAGCCGCGAAATTGAACGTCAGGCTGGAATGAATTGCCCGCGACGTCGTTGGTGATGATACCCGGCACCCATTGTTGCAATGCATCAGTGATATTGAGAGAATCTGTGCGCCGGATTTCATTCGGTGTGACGACCGAGACCGCCGCAGGGAACTTGTTGGGGTCGAAGCCGGTGCCGGAGCCCGCAAGCGGCGTGGGGGCGAACACATCGATGGTCGGCAGGGCGGTTGAACCGCCGCCTCCTGCCGACTGACTTTGCGCATTCGCCGCGCAAGAAACAGAGACCAGACAAATGGATAGGCCGACAACCCGAGCGTCCATCCTTCCCCCTTATTATCCTCGGGCCAGGACCGCGAGGTTTGAGGACGTGGCGAACATTAGAAGCTCAGCCGTCCATGCTACACCTTCAAAAGGTCCCGGCTCGATCGGGAAAAATTCCCGAACACCTCTGACGAAGCATGACTCGAATTATGCCGGGAGCGGGACAGTCGCCTCTACGCTGACACCCTTGTTCGTAGACGAGACCGTCAGCCGGCCGCCAAGCGCCATTGCCCGTTCCTGCATACCGGTCAGACCAAGGCCGCTCGCGCGATCGGGATTCAAACCTACGCCGTTATCCTCGATCCGGAGCTTAATGGCTCGGCTACCATCATCTGGTGCTATCGTGACGTCGATACGCGTTGCCTTTGAGTGCCGAAACGCGTTGGTAAGAGCCTCTTGTACAATTCTGTAAATCGTCAGATCGGTGGTCTCACCAGAGCCGCCGATCTCAGGCGAAATACGTGTCGTGATTGCAATCTGCGGCCTTATCTCGCGCCAATGGCGAAACAGAACTTCAAGGGCAGCATGCAGGCCGAGCTCCGAGAGACCCACCGGGCGTAGCCGGGCAAGAACGTTGCGATTGGATTGCTGCAACGCGTTGATTTGTTGATGGATCGCCTGCCCAGCAGCCCTGAGCGCCGAGAAATCGGGCTCAGTGCTCCGCGTAAGATTTGCAAGAGACGACGCATGAGCGCGCAGTGCAAAAAGACAAGGCCCGAACTCATCGTGCAATTCCGCTGCAATCTCCTTGCGTTCGGTATCCTGTAACGAAACAATTCGAGCTGCCAGATTTCGCTTGTCGTCATCGGCCTGTTTCAATGCCGTGGCGAGATTATTCAGCCCGGTACAGATTTCGGCGATTTCCGGGGAGCCGCTCGGCTCCACGCGTATTCCGTATTGGCCAGCGCCGATTTTGCCCATGGCTCTGGCGAGTTCGTTCACCGGTCCCAGTGATCGATCAACAACGAACATCGTGATAAACAGCAGCGTGATTGTCACGGCAGTTCCAACGGCCAGTTGCGTGACTATGCCCTGCCAGATCTCCGTGATTTCGTCTCTCGGATCTGACTTGATCACGAGCGACCCGAACGAGCGCGCCCCAACAGTGATGGGTAGACTGACCGTCGTTTGGGTTGGATGGACGAATCGCACGAACCACACCGGCGGCTGATTGACATCATCGTGTGCGTCAGAGGGAGGATCGATCGCCTCACCATTGCCGCTGTTACTCTCATGCGTGATGGTGACGTGTCGCAACCGCCTGAGGTCTTGCGCGATCCCTTCGAGCTTGAGCTCCGGATTCGACGCTTCTCCGAGATCGGAAATGAAAGCTTCGATCAGCCCCTTCGCCAGTCGCGTGACGCTTTGGTCTTCAGCAGCGACACGCGGTCCGGCTTCGAGGACAAGCCGTCCAATATTGATGATCAAACCGGCGACAAGAACAAACGCGATGAGGAGATTCAGGCGAAGGCGCAGAGATGCGTTCGTCCACATGGGGCATGTCCCAACAAAGCTACGTTGACAGGAAAAAATACCAGCTATTTAATTCCCGTGTAGAGCATCGCGCTATCCAGCCGAAGGAAAGATACCCGGACTTAAGCGACCTCACACATGCTGCAGCGCAAAGGGATATGTACTTGCCATGCGCATTTTGATTGTCGACGATCATCCGATTGTTGGATCTGGCTGCCGCGCTCTGTTCGCGGGTGACCCCAATGTTGTTATCTCCCAGGCCATGGATGCAGAAGCTGGCGAACGCCAGTTTATCAGCGAACGTCCCGACGTTGGTGTGATTGACATCAATCTGCCCGGCGTTTCCGGGTTCGAGCTGGCCCGACGAATTCTGACGCGCGATGCAAGTGCACGCCTTATCATGTTCAGTATGAATGATGATCCGATTTTCGCTGCACGTGCGATCGACGCGGGCGCGAAAGGCTTCGTCTCGAAATGCGGTGAGCCCGATGACCTTGTCGAGGCGATCCGGGAGGTTTGTCAAGGCGGCGTTTTTCTTCCGCTGAACGTGGCAAGGAGCCTTGCGTTCTCCGGCCCTGAATTCAGCCAAAATCCACTCTCGAAACTGACGGCGCGCGAGGTTGAAATTCTCAGGCTGCTCAGCGCCGGCAAGAGCCTGTCAGAAATTGCCTGGCTAATCCGCGCCTCTTACAAGACCATCGCGAACACGTGCTCGCTCATGCGTCAGAAGCTCGGCGTTCGTTCATCGGCGGAACTGGTCCGACTGGCGATGGAAAGCAAACTGACTTGACGAACTGACCTCGTCGGATCTGCGACAGCTTCAAGTATCGCTTCTGCCGCGATCAAATGACGGCCATACACAGACAACGCCGACCTTCAGAAGAATTTCACGGCATACCAAAACCAGCGCACGCCTTTGAAATTATGTAATCACATCTCTTGACGTCCGGTATGGGCATGCAATGCTTCATACCGCTGAGCAAAGACTTCCGATGCTTTTTGCATTGCGGGAGAGGTTTTCGAAAAGGCCACGGCTTGAGTGCAAGAACAGCACTCACTGAAGGACGGATGCCGGACTGAAGACATTCGGCAATTTGACGCAGCTTTCGAGGTTAGAACAACTAAACAGCGACGTTCATTTCAGCGCAATACGGGACGAGCAGGTCAAAAAATTTGGAAGTCTAGGCTCAGGCAGGAACGTTTGAGAGGAGACCGCACCAATGAAGACACGCGCCGCTGTCGCCTTTGCAGCAAAGCGCCCTCTTGAGATCGTTGAACTTGATCTGGAAGGTCCTAAAGCTGGAGAAGTGCTCGTCGAAATCATGGCGACGGGCATCTGTCATACCGATGCTTATACCCTCGATGGCTTCGACAGCGAGGGTATTTTTCCCTCGATACTCGGGCATGAAGGCGCGGGCATTGTTCGAGAGGTTGGCCCTGGCGTGACATCCGTCAAGCCGGGCGACCATGTCATCCCGCTTTACACGCCGGAATGCCGCGAATGTAAGAGCTGCCTCAGCCGCAAAACGAATCTATGTACGAAGATCCGTGCCACCCAGGGCAAGGGCGTCATGCCCGACGGAACATCGCGCTTCAGCTACAAGGGCGAAACTATCTACCACTATATGGGGTGCTCAACCTTTTCCAATTTCACGGTTCTTCCCGAGATTGCGGTGGCGAAGATCCGGGAGGACGCCCCGTTCAAGTCAGCCTGCTATATTGGTTGCGGCGTTACCACCGGTGTCGGTGCCGTGGTCAACACAGCGAAGGTCGAGCCAGGCTCCAACGTCGTTGTCTTCGGCCTCGGCGGTATCGGCCTGAACGTCATCCAGGGCGCGCGGATGATCGGCGCCGACAAGATCATCGGTGTGGATCTCAATGATGCGAAAGAGGAATGGGGCCGCCGCTTCGGCATGACCCATTTCGTTAATCCGTCGAAAGTCAGCGATGACATCGTGCAACATCTCGTGACGCTGACCGATGGCGGGGCCGATTACACCTTCGACTGCACAGGCAACACCAATGTGATGCGACAGGCGCTCGAGGCCTGTCATCGCGGCTGGGGTGTCTCTGTGGTCATTGGCGTTGCGGAAGCGGGCAAGGAAATTTCCACCCGCCCCTTCCAGTTAGTGACAGGCCGCGTGTGGAAGGGCACCGCTTTTGGCGGCGCGCGCGGCCGCACCGACGTGCCGAAGATCGTCGACTGGTACATGACCGGCAAGATCGAAATCGATCCGATGATCACTCACGTTCTGAAATTGGAGGAAATCAACAAGGGCTTCGATCTGATGCACGAGGGAAAGTCCATCCGCTCGGTCGTCGTCTACTAAATCAACAAGGCCAAATGCAAATGTAAGGGAGGTTGAGTCATGGCTATCAGTCTTCATCCATCCATCGATAATGGAATCCGTCAAGGCACCGGCAACTTCGCCGGTGGAACCCTTGTCTGCAAATGCACGGACAGGCCTGTCAAAGTCGGCATCAAGGGCGATGTCGCACATAACCATGCGTGTGGGTGCACCAAGTGCTGGAAACCGGAGGGCGCGACATTTTCCGTGGTCGCTGTCGTGCCAAGCACCAACGTGACCGTGCTGGAAAACGGCGACAAGCTGAAGGTGGTCGACGCATCTGCTGTTATTCAGCGCCATGCCTGCAGTGCCTGCGGCACGCACATGTACGGCCGCATCGAGAACCCGAACCATCCGTTCTACGGCCTCGACTTCATTCATCCCGAGCTGTTCGAGGAGGAAGGCTCTGCCGCGCCGCAGTTTGCCGCTTTCGTCTCGTCTGTCATTGAATCGGGGGTCGATCCGAATGAAATGAGCGGCATACGCGCCCGCCTCAAGGAGATTGGTCTCGAACCTTATGACTGCCTGTCGCCGGCGCTCATGGATGCGATTGCCGCCCATACAGCGAAAGCAAAGATGGCGGCTTGACCTGACGGCCGGTCTAGTGTCCTGAATCCGAAGTTCGCCTCATCATGCAGCGCATCTCGTAGCGAACTTCGGATTCGAAAGGACACTAGATAACCTATAATTCTAGTGTGGTTCAGGTTCAGAAGTTCGCATGAAGGACTCGCGGAGAAATGAAGCGAACTTCTGAACCACCACACTAGTGGCACGCACAGTAACCGCCAGATCGGCTGATTATCGCAACTGACATACTCCTTTGATCCGGGCAGAGACACATGGCGATCGAAACCGTTTCCCTCAATCGATCGCATGGTGGATGGCAAGGCGTGTACAAACATGCCAGCAGCTCAACCGGCACCGACATGACCTTCTCGGTGTTCGTTCCGCCACGGACATCCGACGTCAAGGTGCCCGTGGTCTGGTACCTGTCAGGCCTCACCTGTACCCATGCCAATGTCACGGAAAAGGGAGAGTACCGGAAAGCGTGCGCCGAGCTCGGCCTGATCTTTGTCGCACCTGATACTAGCCCGCGCGGTGAGGGCGTCCCCGGCGATCCAGCCGGCGCCTACGACTTCGGGCTCGGCGCCGGCTTTTATGTCGATGCAACAAAAGAGCCGTATGCGAAGCATTATCGGATGCTGAGCTACATCACCGAAGAGCTCCCGGAAGTCGTGAAATTCGAGTTTCCGGCCGACATGAACCGGCAGTCCATCATGGGGCACTCGATGGGAGGCCACGGCGCACTGACGATTGCTTTGCGTCATGCCAATCGTTTCCGCGCCGCGAGCGCCTTTGCGCCGATCGTCGCTCCGTCGCAAGTGCCGTGGGGGACGAAAGCCTTGGGCGGATATCTCGGAGACGACCGCAAGGCATGGCGAGAATACGATACTATTGCATTGATCGAGGATGGTGCGCGCTTTTCTGACTTTCTCGTCGACTATGGCGACGCGGACCAGTTCTTGAACGAGCAGCTTCGTCCCGAGCTTCTGCGGGAGATCTGCGCAAAAGCGGGCATTCCCCTCACCCTGCGCCGTCAGAGCGGCTACGATCACAGCTACTATTTCATTTCGACTTTCATGGAAGATCACCTACGCTGGCACGCCAAGCGGCTGACCACCTGACGGCCTAATGGGTCCACCTGAAGCATCTGATTTTATTTAATAATTTCACCTTCAGGCACCCTTATGCGCCAAAATCAGTGCTAAAAGTTGCCGATTTTTGAGGCTGCAGATCTCTCGAATGTGCCACAGACAGAACGGCTTGACCAAGAGCCCATCTGGGCTGAAGGATCCGGAGGGACGACTCTCGCCAGAGCTATTGCTCGTCTCGATTAGCATAGACGCAAACTCCTAACAGATGCCTCTTTGAAGCAAAGCCGCCACATGAAGCACTCAGATTCGCTCATGAAACAGCTACAAGCCAGTCAGCAGTTGGCTAAGCAATTGGAAAGCTACAAGGCTCTTCAGCCGTCCGTTGAAGCCGTACAGGCTCTAAAGCAAATGGAATTGGCCACACGCCCCGCTTTGGAGGCTTTTAAGGCCATGAATTTGTCAAGAGCCGCAGAAGCCGCGCGTATGCTCACCAAGCAGTTTGAGGCTCAACAATCTCTTCTCGCACCTCTGCAAAAGCAGATGGATTAGACATGTCCGGTTTGCGTGAAGCCGTTGCGCGTTATGAAAGTCAGTTTCGACCAGTAATTCATAATGACTTGCTGGAGATTTCCAAGCTAGTGCAGCAAATGGCAAGGCCAGAGTGGAGCGAACCGCTTGCCAAGATGCGCGCTGATTTTGAGCGTCAGATGGCCGCCTTTCGGACCCCGCTGATCAACATACAGGATAGTTTAAAGTCATTCCGTGCGATGGGCGAATTAGCTGCAATGGGTGCGGCTGTAAGGACTATTGCGCCGTTCGAACCGGCCTTGGTGTTAGGCCTGCGGGCGGAGATAGGGGATTGGCGAGAAGCTGAAATTGATGTCAGCCCACTGCTTGACGATCCAGCCGGCCGCGTTGCCGTATTTGAAGAGCAAGGATTCAATTCTGAACTTACGGACTTCCCTACCGAAGGATTCGAAGCCGCACTTTCGATTACCCATATCGAGCTTGGCCTTGTTGCAGCTGAGCTTGCTCCGCCGCCGGCTGAATCTGTTCCTGGCTTCAATAAGGGAGCCTATGAATGGCTCTTTGTTTTTGAGCGAGAGCTTCGCCTCTTCATTGAGAAGAGGCTTTCTTCTATCGATTCCAAACCGTGGCAAACACGCCTACCGGCTGGAATGCATGATAAGTGGCAAGCTAAAAGGGCCGAAGCACTGGCTAAGGGCGAGATTGAACAACCCCTCATCCATTATGCAGACTTTGCCGACTACACCGACATCATTCTAAGCCGAGCCAATTGGCGAGACTGCTTCCGCTCTACATTCAAGCATGAAGAAGCGGTTCGGGAAGGCTTTAATCGTCTCCGCCCCATTCGTATTGTCGTTGCACATATGCGTGTTTTAACTGCAGCAGAGTGGTTGACGCTAAACTTGGAAGTGCGCCGCTTTCTGCGGGCTATTGGTGTTTTACGGACCTGACTACTAGCGGACTAACAGCCTACTGCACGGTGCCTGGTTTCGGAGCGAGCAGCCGGTTTCGCAGCAGATAGACGACCGCTCGTGACCAGGACTCATCGGTGTTTCCGCGCAAGTCTGCGCTCGCCGCAGCAACCATCTGCCCGGTATGAACGTCGCGAATATAGACGTTCATGTTGAGGATCAGATTGGACACCTTCTGCACCACACCTGTAACGGATAGATCCGCACCAACTTTTTGGGCGAGCCGCACGTCGCATCCGCCACACGCTTGAAGATTGCTGTTGTGCGCCGCAGCGCTGACCGGCGCAATATCCACCAGCAGGAACTTGCCGGAGTCCGCGAGACCTTTGCGGAGCTGGTCGCTGGCGTTCTTCAATCGCGCCTGCTCATCGGCGCGCGGACCACCACTGATTTCGCCTTGCAGGCTGGTGTCGACAAGCTCGAAATCAAACACGGCGGCCTTCGGCGGATCAGCAAGTGCAGGCGCCGCGAACAAGACAACCGGCAGCAACACACCAGCAAGTGAATTCGCCCTCATGCGGCGTCCTCCAAAATAGCTGCACTGCACACGGCGGCAAAATATCATACCCGCAGCGAGCCGATCGGCCATATCTTCCGACGAGAAAGGCTTTATCATTCACCTAGTGTCACGGTTCTACCGTTCGCATCACTTTGCAGCACTCTCGTTCGCGAACGTTAGAACAAGGAGGGACGCTAGCAACTCTATGAAGCTAGTGCGATTCTTGGATTTGACGTTCGTGCTGAGGGCTCGCCGCAATACTGGTACGAATGTCAAATCCAGCGCACTAGGGCTCGATCACGGAGACCGCGTTGAATCGACTGGTGTGCAGCCTGATTGCTGTCGGTGCCTTTATATCGGTTGCTCATGCGGCCGATCCGACCACGATCAAGGTCGGTTATCTGGCCCGCGACGAGATCAAGCCCACGCTTTCGCTCGTCGATCTGCCGACAAAAGATAACGGCGTGGCGGGAGCCCGCCTTGCGATCGAAGACAACAACACCACAGGCAAGTTCCTCAACCAGCGCTTCACCTTGGAGGAAGTCCGGCTCAAGGACGGAGACGATCCAGCCGCGGCAATCTCCAAGCTTGCTGATCAGCAAGTCGCGTTTGTCGTCGCTGATCTTCCGCCTGATGCTCTTCTGAAAGCAGCCGATGCTATCCGGGATCGCGGAACTGTTGTCTTCAATGCCGGTGCGATCGATGACCGGCTGCGAGAGGAAGATTGCCGCAGCAATGTGATCCACACCGCGCCAACCCGCTCCATGCTGGCCGATGGCCTTGCTCAGTATCTGGTCTGGAAGCAGTGGAGACGCTGGTTCCTGGTGCTGGGGTCGCACCCGGAGGACAAGCTCTATGCGGACGCGCTGCGCCGGGCAGCGACACGCTTCGGCGCCAAGATTGTCCAGGAGCGTGTATTCGAAGACACCGGAGGCGCGCGCCGAACCGACAGTGGCGTGACACAGATCCAGCGACAGATGCCGGTGTTCACCCAGCAGGCCCCTGCTTATGACGTTCTGGTAGCCGCGGATGAAAACGAAGTCTTCGCGCCTTATCTGCCGTACCGCACATGGGACCCGCGGCCTGTTGCCGGATCGGCCGGCCTTGTTCCCAAAAGCTGGGATGCGGCGCACGATCAATGGGGCGCCGTGCAGATGCAAAATCGCTTCATCAAGCTCAATTCACGGCTGATGACGGCACTCGACATGCAGGCCTGGACCGCTGTTCGCATGATCGGAGAGGCAACCTCCCGAACCCGCTCCGGCGATCCGAAAATCGTCACGGATTTTCTCAAGAGTAAGGATTTCTCGCTCGCCGCCTTCAAGGGCCAGCGGCTGACATTGCGCGATTGGAATCTGCAACTGCGCCAGCCCATCCTGCTGGCGGACGGCCGCATGGTGGTGTCCGTCTCACCGCAGGAAGGCTTTCTGCATCAGACATCGGAACTCGATACGCTTGGCTACGATCGCCCCGAGACCAAGTGCAAGTTGAAATAACACACTGGAGGTAACGCATGCGGCGACACTGCCTTCTATTCGGAGCGCTCCTGTTGCTTGCGGCCGCAACGCCGGCCAATGCCTACCTCGCTTATGTATCCAACGAAAAGAGCAATACAGTCTCCGTGATCGATACTGAGAAATGGGCCGTCATCAACACCATCAAAGTCGGTCAACGCCCTCGCGGCATCGAATTCACGAAGGATGGCAAGTTCGTGCTTGTCGCCGTAGGCGATGATGACACAATCCAGATGATCGACACTGCGACGCAAAAGGTGGTCGACAGCCTGCCCTCCGGGCCGGACCCCGAACTGTTCACGCAGGATGCCGCCGGAAAAGTTCTCTACGTCGCCAACGAAAACGACAATACCGTCACGATTATCGATATCGCGAAGCGCGCCCGCATCGGCGATGTTCAGGTCGGCGTCGAGCCAGAGGGAATGACGCTCAGCCCGGATGGAAAGATCCTGATCAACACATCCGAGACCACCAACATGGCACATTTCATCGACACCAAGACGCATCAAATTGTCGCGAATATACTGGTCGACTCGCGTCCGCGTTATGCCGAATACAAGAGCGACAGCTCGGAACTCTGGGTATCCTCTGAGATCGGTGGCACAGTGGCGATCATCGATCCGGCCAAGCAGACGATCACGAAGAAGATCTCGTTCAATATTCCCGGCATGCGCAGCGAGGCGATCCAACCCGTAGGCATGGCGATTACCCGCGACGGCAAAACCGCCTTTGTTGCCCTTGGGCCAGCCAATCGCGTTGCCGTGATCGACGCCACCACTCACGAGGTTTCCAAATATCTGCTGGTAGGCCAGCGCGTGTGGCACATGGCGTTCACGCCGGATGAAAAATATCTGCTGACCACGAATGGCGTCTCCAACGATGTCTCCGTCATCGATGTCGCCGCGCGCAAGGTCATTAAGACCATTCAGGTCGGCGAATTACCCTGGGGGGTGACAATTTCGCAGCAATGACCGTGACAGACATCCCGATCAGAACACCAGTAGCGCCTGACGAGCGTTCACCGGCCTCCTCGAACCCACCGGCTGCACTCTCTGTCAGCGGCGTCAGCCATTCCTATGGCACCCGCCAAGCGCTCGACAACGTGAGTTTCTCGATCCCACCTGCCACGTTCCTGGCTTTGTTGGGCCTCAACGGTGCCGGCAAAAGTACCCTTGTCTCTCTCATCACCCGGCTGTTTGGCGTGCAGGCGGGAAGCATCGAGATCTTCCATCACGACATCCGGCACCATCCGAGCGAAGCTCTGCGCATGCTCGGTGTCGTCTTTCAACCACGCACGCTCGATCTCGATCTCTCGGTCGCACAAAATCTCGTCTATCACGCCGCCCTGCATGGCATTGGCAAGCGCGAAGCGCTGGCCCGGGCCGATGATCTGCTGCGTCGCCTTGGTCTTGCTGACCGCTCAAAGGACAAGGTTCGCGTGCTCTCCGGCGGACAGATGCGACGCCTCGAGATCGCCCGCGCGTTACTGCACCGGCCTCGCCTGCTCTTACTCGATGAGCCCACCGTCGGCCTCGACGTCAAGGCACGCTTTGACATCCTGGCTTATGTGCGACGGTTGGTCAGCGAAGACCGCATCAGCGTGCTGTGGGCGACCCACCTTTTTGACGAGGTCACGCCCGATGATGATCTTGTCGTCCTTCATCAAGGCAAGGTGCGGGCCCATGGCGTAGCCTCGCAAGTGATCAAAGAAGTCGGAGCGCAAAACCTCCACTCCGCGTTCGTCCAATTGACCGGGGCACACGTGGAAACAGTGAGCACCGCGCCATGACCGTCACAACCGTTCCGGAACAATCAACCGGCCTTTCGCTCTCGCAATACGCGACGTGCCTGAAAGGCATCGTTTGGCGCGAGGGATTGCGCTTCCTGCACCAGCGCGAACGGTTCATCTCCGCACTGGTCCGGCCGCTGGTCTGGCTGTTCATCTTCGCCGCCGGCTTCCGTCAGGTGCTCGGCGTGTCCATCATCCCCCCCTATGAGACTTATATTCTTTATGAGGTCTACATCACGCCTGGATTGATGGCGATGATCCAGCTCTTCAATGGCATGCAGTCGTCGCTGTCCATGGTCTACGACCGGGAGATGGGCATTATGCGGACGCTGCTCATCAGTCCGCTGCCGCGCTGGTATCTGCTGTCGTGCAAGCTGCTCGCGGGAACGGCAGTCTCCATCGTGCAGGTCTACGCGTTCCTGTTGATCGCGTGGTTCTGGGAGATCGAGCCCCCCACGATCGGATATTTCACGGTTATTCCCGCGCTGATCCTGTCCGGGCTGATGCTCGGCGCTCTCGGCATGCTGATATCATCCGGCATCAAGCAGCTGGAGAATTTCGCGGGCGTCATGAATTTCGTGATCTTCCCGATGTTCTTCGCCTCATCGGCTTTGTACCCCCTGTGGCGCGTGCGGGAAGGAAGCCCGATACTTTATTACGTCTGCCAATTCAACCCGTTCACCCACGCGGTCGAGCTCATCCGCTTCGCGCTCTACGGACAAATCAACTGGGCGTCCTTGAGCGTGGTTGCCGGATGCACACTCCTCTTCATGATTGCCGCAGTCATCGCTTACGATCCTTCGCGCGGTCTTTTGCGCCGAGCCCCTGCGGGAGGTGAGACAACATGAGCAAACGGACCCTTCTGTTCACCGCGCTTTTGGTCATTGGCGCAGCGGTTCAGGCTCTTGCCGCCGATCCTCGATATCCCGACTGGCCATGCGCGCAGGCAAAGGTGCCGGAAATTTCCCTGGCTGCGGTGTGGGCAGGACCTTCGCTGGATGATGTTACAAACAAATGGAAAACAGACGACAAGATTGACTCGCTGGTCGCGCGGCTCGCCGCGCGCCGGACCTCAATGGAGGACGCGGAGAAGCTGATCACGGATTTCTTGTCGAACTCAAAAGACAAAGTTCAAAACGGGAAAATGCTGTTTGCCGGGCTGTTCGAGTCACTCAACGCCCAACGCTCGTCGGTAATGAACGGCCTCGAGCGCGTCACCCGCAAGCAACGAGCGGCCGCGGACAAAATCCGAAGCGATACGCTTGCGCTTCATGAGCTTCAGGATGCTCCAACGCCCGATCAAGCCAAGATCGAAGAGCTATCCAATCAGCTGACCTGGGAAACCCGCATCTTCGAGGACCGTAACAGGGTCATTCGCTTCGCGTGCGAGGTTCCGACGATCATCGATCAACGCCTGTTTGCGCTGGGACGCACGATCCAGCAAGAAATGGAATAACCGCCTCCTATTCCGTGAGGCGAGGCTCCGGCTTTGAATCCTCGACAGGCAGATCGAACAGTTGCCAGCCGTCGGTGCCGTCCGGATACCAGGCGACATTGGTGTAGCCATAAGACAAAGCCCGCTTCGCCGCATTCCACGACATCCAGCAATCGGCTTGGCAGTAAAACACGAGAAGCTTGTCACGTTTTCCGCCGGTGGCGCGCTTAAGGCCCTGCCGCAGGTAATCCTCAGTGGTGGCAGCAAGCTCGCCATATCCCGTATCGGGCAGCCAGATGCTTCCAGGAATATTGTGCCGTGGCGGCTCACGCCACACGGTGCCGGCGGGAAGATTGGGGCGTGGCGGGTGCGGCAGCACATCGATGAACACAGCTGAACCGCTGCGCCAGATGGCCGCCGCTTCGTCACTGTTCAGCACGCGCCCGCCCTTGAGTGTGGCAGGCACCGGCGCACGGTAGTTGTCCGTACGGTAAGTCTCGGGCTCAGCTGGCGGAGCGTCTTCCGCAAATGCAGACTGTGACATTAACAGTGCGATTGCCATCACCTGCGGCAACCACCGCATCGGACTTACTTCGTCAGCACTTCGGCTGTAATCGGCCGGTCGTTTTCGTCGAGCAGCGGAACGCCGAAGTCGAGCAGGATCTTATTGATCTCTGGTTGGTTCTCCTGGATGAACCGGTTGAGCAGCCGCTTCCAGTTCTGGTCCGCCGGGCGCACACCCATACCGATGCGGTAAGCGAGCTGCGGTCCGGATTTGTCCTTGACGAGGGGGATGACCCGCAGAGGCGGATTGGCCTGTTTGGCGTAATAGCCCGCCATCGGTCCCCACAGGATCCCCGCATCGATCTGGCCCGAGCTGATATCCTTGACCATCGCTTCGGCGGAGGAATCGATCCGCGTATCGATGACAAGGGGATAAGGTTTGGCATTTCGCATCAACCCGTTCGCCGCCATGGCCGTGCCCGGCGGAGTTCCTGCGACAATACCGATCCGTTTGCTCTTGAGGCGCTCGTCCGCCAGCGTCGTCACATCATCAAGCTCGCTACCATTCTTGGTAATGATCGCATAGGACGTCCGGTAATAAGGGTTAGTGCCTTGTGCGAGATCATCGCCTTGCGGAAAACCGAGGATCACATCGCAGCGATGGGAGCCGAGCGTCATCCGCACAAAACCAGTGGCCTGCGGAAAGAAGGCGTAAGCGAGCTTTTTGTCGAGCTTCTGCGCCATAAACTCGGCAAGCTTGTTTTCGAAGCCTTCCCCCTTCTCGTTGGAGAATGGGAGATTGTGCGGATCGGCACAGACCCGAAGAACTTTGGGGTCGACAAGCTCAATCGAAAGATCCGTCCCCTCAGGCAAGGCCTGCGCTGATGCTGGCACACCGTGGAGTAGCCCGATCAATGCGGCACATAAGGAAAATGCAAACGCCCCGCGTGGTACAGTTCTTGCCATCGCGGCCTCCTTCTGATTTTCGTTCGCTGGTCCCGTATCGAGCGTTGCCGCTCACTTTCCGATACAGGAGTCTTCCGCCTGCTTGGCGGCTTCCGACTTTCCTTCGTGCTTTGCCGGCCGCACGCGGCCAACCGCATCGTTCGCGCGTGCCCGCAGGTAGACGAAGATATCATCCATGTAGCAAGCAACGTTCGGATTATCGCCCAATGCCGGCATCACGTTTTCCTGCGATGACGATACGTTCTTGCGTCCGCTCGCGACCACCGTGAGAAAATCCGCATAGTTCATGGTCTTCAGCGAATTCTTCAGAGCTGGTGCGTACGTTGATCCTTCGCCATCAGGTCCATGGCAAACGTGGCACTCCGAATGATAACGACGGTAACCGGAGTAAGTGTACCAATCGACCGTTCCATCGGCCTGGACCTTGAACGTCGGATTGCCATCCTTGTCGAAGTACTTTCCATTCTCTTCCTTGACAGCAGCCGGGTCTCCACTGCCATCGGCGAGAGCCACGCCTCCTCCCAAAAGAACAACAAACAACGCTGCGGCGATGAAACCGTTGTGCACGGGCTTTCCTCATTTTTGATTATTGTTGTGGTTGATGGGTCAAACGAACCGGCGCGAGGAAAGGTTCCACGCGCCGGTTGATGCATTGTGCGCTGCGACTAGTTCGGCAACGCAAACACTGTGAGCGAGCCGCCAAGCGCCGTGTAGTTGCGCAAGCCAGCGTAGCCACCCACCGCACCGAGGCCTGCCGTCGGATCAGTCAGGCCAGCCGCGAGGCCGATGCCCGCCCATCCGCCGACACCGGACAGCACTGCAACGTATTGCTTGCCGCCCTGCTCGTAGGTGGTGACGTTGCCGATGATGCCGGACGAGGTCTTGAACTTGTACAGTTCCTTACCTGTCTTGGCGTCAACCGCTTTCAGGTAGCCTTCGAGTGTTCCGTAGAACACCACGCCACCAGCAGTCGCGAGTGCACCGGACCAGACGGAGAACTGCTCCTTGTCGGACCAGACAATCTTTCCAGTTTTCGCATCCCAAGCGATGAAATTGCCCATGTGGGTTTCACCCTGAGGCGGATACATGGACAGGGTCGCGCCGACGTAAGGCTGACCTGCCGTGTAACGCACGCGGAACGGTTCGTAGTCCATGCAGACATGGTTGGTCGGCACGTAGAACAAACCTGTCTCTGGTGAGAATGCTGCAGGCTGCTGGTCCTTGGTACCAAGAGCCGCCGGGCAGATGTTCTTCACGTTGACATCTTCACCCTGCTGGTCGGTCGAGAATTCCTTGACCACGAGCGGACGCCCGTAGGTCTGTGAGTTCTTGTCCATGTCGACCTTGGTCGCCCAATTGACCTTCGGATCATACTTTTCAGCAACGAGCAGTTCGCCGGTGGCGCGGTCGAGCGTATAGCCGAAGCCATTACGATCGAAGTGCACCAGGATCTTGCGGTTGGTCCCGCCGATATTCTGATCGGCCAGGATCATTTCGTTGACGCCGTCGTAGTCCCACTCGTCATGGGGTGTCATCTGATACACCCACTTCGCCATACCAGTGTCGGGATCGCGCGCCCAGATCGCCATCGACCAGCGATTGTCACCGGGCCGCTGCTTCGGATTCCACGTCGAAGGATTGCCCGACCCGTAATAGATCAGGTTCAATTCGGGATCGTAGGCATACCATCCCCACGTCGTACCTCCGCCGATCTTCCATTGATCGCCTTGCCAGGTGTTGGTGCCGGAGTCCTTACCCACCGGCTTGCCAAGGTGAGTTGTTTTTTGCGGATCCATCAATGTGTCGCTATCCGGACCCATTGAATAGCCGCGCCATACCTGCTTGCCGTCCTTGATATTGTAGGCCGTGAGAGATCCACGAACCCCGAACTCGCCGCCGGAAATGCCGACAAAGATCTTGTCCTTGACGATCATCGGCGCCGATGTGCCCGTCTCTCCCTTGCCGGGATCGCCGTTCTTCACCGACCAGACGACTTTTCCGTCCTTGGCGTCGAGAGCAACGAGAGTGGTATCAGCCTGATAAAGGAAAATCTTGCCATCCGCATAAGACACACCGCGGTTGACCGTATCGCAGCACATCACCGGAATGACGTTCGGATCTTGTTTCGGTTCATACTTCCAGACGATCTTCTGCTCGTCCTTCAGGTTTAACGCATAAACAATATTCGGGAACGGCGTATGAAGATACATCATGTCGCCGATCACAAGCGGTCCACCTTCGTGACCGCGAAGCACGCCGGTTGAGAACGTCCAAGCCACTTGCAGCTTTCCGACGTTGTCTGCGTTGATTTGTTTGAGTTGAGAGTAGCGGTGGTTGGCGTAGTTACCAGTTGGCATAACCCAATCTTTTGGGTTCTGCTGCATCTTGATCAATTCGTCATTGGCATACGCGGCACCTGCGGTCCACACCGCTCCGATGCCAAGACAACTCGCAAGACAGGTCGCAGTTATGACCTTGCGCATCACGTATCCTCCCACGTTTTTATTACAGGCCCCAGTCAACCAGGGTTTATCGTGGCAGCGTGTCAGGTTGGCAGCGCGTCACAGCATCAGCGACAAAGGCGAGCGTCCTGAGACATTCGTCTCCCCGCATCAGCTTTCCGATGAAAACATCGGCGATCCCAGTCAACCGAAGTCCAGTTAGAGTCGGAAACAAGCAAATGCTATGCTGGTCACTCAGAGCGCGCAACAGAAATGTACCACCGCGTTTGTTAACACTGCATAGCGTCATGCTGTCGCGCTCCCACATCGCACATTCATTGCTTGTTCGGCGAAATCGTCGAGTGCACCGCCGCAAGAGAATCAAAGAGTCATTCATGAATCGTGCTGTCGCGATACTGACATCGTTCACCATGATCATCGCGACAGCGGTGGCAACGCGAGCGCAGAACGACATCGCGCCTCTAAAAATGAGTGAAATCGCGCCAGGCGTCTTCGTTCACATTGGCGAAATCTCGCTGATGACACGAGAGAATGAAGGCGCGACGGCCAACGTCGGCTTTATCATTGGAGATGATGCGGTAGCGGTCATCGACACCGGTGGAAGCGCTCAGGAAGGCCGCCGCCTCCTCTCAGCAATTCGCATACGCACCCCAAAGCCGATCCGATATGTCGTGAACACACACGGCCATCCGGACCATGTCTTTGGCAACGCAGCATTCGCTCATGACCAAACTACCTTTGTAGGTCATCGAAATCTGCCAAGAGCGCTGGCCACACACGGTCAATTCTACATCGATGCCTTTCGCCGTTTGATGGGCGAAGAATTGATTTCCGATGTCAAAATTATCTCGCCGACACTCCTCGTCGATGATCAAGTTACGCTCAACATTGGAAACAGGAATCTGGTCCTTCAAGCTTGGCCAGCAGCCCACACGGATAACGATCTCACCGTTCTCGACAGCACCACGGGAACTCTGTTTGCCGGAGATCTGATTTTCCGCGAGCACGTCCCGGTCCTGGATGGCAGCATCGTCAGTTGGCTCAACGTTCTGAAGATAATGTCCGGCGTTGAAGCGAAACGTGTGGTTCCAGGTCATGGTTCAATTGCCGATTGGCCAGGCGCAATTTCTCAAGAACAGCGTTATCTTGAGAAGCTCGCGTCGGATACGCGCACGTTCATCAAGCGCGGCGTTCCACTATCGACTGCTGCAGAGAATGCTGGAGCTTCCGAGAGGGCGCAGTGGCAACTGTTCGACGATTATAACTCGCGCAACGCGACTGCAGCATTTTCAGAGCTTGAGTGGGAATAATGCGGCAACCGGTGTAAGCTTTCCGATCTGGCTGAAGGGATCGTGACCAATGCGCAGAATGACAGGTCGTTTTCTTGGCTTAATTGGCGTCGCTCTTGCTGCTACGTTTGCCGCGACGGCGTCCTATGCAGATCCTCCTCAACGCACAGACCCGTGGCCAAGCCTCGTTCAGGATATTTTTAACAATAGGCCTATTGATGACGGCGCGGGCGTGATTTCGATCGAGATGCCGTCGCGCGCTGAAGACGCTGCGATTGTCCCCGTTATCCTGCGCACGACCCTGCCATCGGGCGACCCACGACACCTGAAGTCAATCACGCTGGTGATCGATGAAAATCCCGCCCCAATGGCTGCAAAATTTGAAGTTGGCGAGGCGGCGGGAGTATCGGAGATTTCGACGCGTGTGCGCATCAACAATTACACAACGGTTCATGCGGTCGCCGAGCTCAATGACGGTAAGCTTTACATGGTCAAAACCTATGTGAAAGCATCCGGCGGTTGTTCCGCTCCTGCTGCCAAAACTGCAGATGAGGCAAAAAAACGTCTTGGACAAATGCGGTTCAGGCAGTTCGCGAAATCAACCGATGCACCGGCAAGCGGCGCGCGCGAAGCGCAGCTGATGATCGGACACCCCAATAATTCGGGGCTGCAGATGGATCAGGTAACTCACCTTTATATCCCTGCTCTCTTCATCGACGAATTACGCATCTGGCAGGGCGACAAGCTTGTGCTTGCCATGGAGGGAGGAATTTCGATCTCGGAGGATCCCAACATCCGCTTCTCGTATGTCTCGAACGGCGCGCAGCAATTCCGCGTCGAAGCAAAGGATACGGACGGCCGCGTCTTTAAAGGAGAATGGCCGGTTGAGTCGTCCGCTATGTAAGCGTGAGTGAATTTCGCTATGGCTCTCTAGAAGCAGCGCACTTCCGCTTCAGCCTGCGCCCGCCGCAAATCGTTCGTCGCGCTCTTAGCCTGCTCGGCGGATCGGAACTGGCCTCCCATCTCACCAGGCACTTGGGCCATGCTCAGCACAGTCTCCGCGCTGACATAGCGATCGTAGGGCAATAGACTCGCGACGACATCGATCGAGCATGAACACTGTTCGAGCGAGTGCCGTGTCTCACCGTTAGCCTTCATGCAGCCGAACACATAGTCCGCCCGGGCTGATGTTGGATAATCGTTCAGGTCTTCCGCCTGCGACGTTGAAGCTGTTGCAACCCACGCGACCACAAGCACACATATCTGTTTAGCGATCATCGCACTCCTCGCGGCAGTTCGATTGCCATTATGGTAGTCGAAATTGGTTGAACGGGAAATCGTGAAGCTCGTTGTCTGACGACACATCGCCATGGAGAGATCCGCCATCGAAAGGCTTCGACGTGAAAAACATTGTTTCAGCGCTCATTCGCTGCTTGCTCGTTGCTCTGCCGTTGCTTTGGCTGACCTTCCCGGCACAGGCCGCCGACACCCTGCGCCTCGCGATCCAGAAAACCGGCACGCTCGCGTGGGAGCTCGCCGTCGTTCGCGCACATAGATTGGACAAGAAGGCTGACCTAAATATCGCTGTCACCGAGCTCGCCAGCCCCGAAGCAGGCAAGATCGCTTTGCGCGGCGGCTCCGCTGACGTGATCATCGCCGACTGGCTGTGGGTGTCGCGCGAGCGGCAGCTTGGGACCAAGCTCGTCTTCTATCCTTATTCCAGCGCGCTTGGCGCCGTCATGGTGCAGGCCTCTTCACCCATCCGCACCTTCGCTGATCTAAAGGGCCACAAACTGGCTGTCGCAGGCGGTGCCATCGACAAGAACTGGATCCTGCTTCAGGCAGCCATGAAACAGGATGGCATCGACATCAAATCGGAAGCGAATATCGTTTTCGGCGCCCCGTCCCTGCTCGCGGCGAAAACCGCCAACGGCGAGATGGACGCGACACTCAACTACTGGAATTTCTGCGCTGCACTGGAAGCCAAGGGCTTTCGCCGGATCGGCGGCGTGGAAGATGTTCTGCCTAAACTCGGCGCCGAAGGACCAACCGCCATGATTGGCTATGTCTTCAAAGAACGATGGGCCGAGAAGAACCGCGACCTGATTGCCCGTTTTATCGCTGCGACACGGCAAGCAAAGGAGATCCTGGCCACGTCCGATGAGGAATGGGAGAACATCGCATCCATCACTGGAGCACCCGATAGGGCAACATTACGCACCTATCGAGATCGCTACCGCGAAGGGATTCCACGCCGGCCCATCGCCGACGAACAAAAGGATGCTCGCGTGTTGTACCGCGTGCTGGCAGCAGCCGGCGGCACCGATCTGGTGGGACCATCACTTGAGCTTGATGCGGGAACATTCTACCGCAATATCCCCGGCAGCTGACCAATGGCGCGCTTGTTGTCGCTCCTGATTTTCCTGTGCACATGGTGGATTGCATCCCTCGCAATCGGCCCACAGATGCTTCCGTCACCTCCAGCCGTCATCGGAACGATCATCGAAGAAGCCCGCTCCGGTGCTCTGCTGCTCCATCTCGGTGCAACGCTTGCCCGCGTCGCCCTCGCCTTCACACTCGCTATGACGTTGGGGATCGCCATCGGCTATCTCATGGGCCGCGTAAAGACGGCAGATCGCTTAGGTGATCCCTGGCTGATCCTGCTCCTCAATCTGCCGGCGCTGGTGGTGATCGTGCTGGCCTATATTTGGGCGGGCCTGACCGAGGTCGCGGCCATTGCCGCCATTGCCATCAACAAGTTGCCGAACGCGGTCGTCACCGTGCGCGAAGGCACACGTGCACTTGATCATCGGCTCGACGAAATGGCCACAGTCTTTACAATGCCACGCGGGCGGACCTTTCGCCACGTGGTGATCCCGCAGCTCGCGCCCTACATTGCAGCTGCAGCCCGGTCCGGCCTATCGCTGGTCTGGAAGATTGTGCTGGTTGCCGAACTGCTGGGGCGCCCCAATGGTGTCGGCTTCGAAATCGGTACGGCCTTTCAGCTGTTCGACATTACCCATATCCTTGCGTATGCCCTGGCTTTCGCTGCCGTTGTGATGATGATCGAAACGTTTCTGGTGCAACCCTTTGAAAGACGTGCATCCCGCTGGCGGCAGCGCGCTGCTTGAGGTCAAAATCGATCAGAAGTTCTTTGTGACAGCCGCTGGCGGGCGGCTGGAAGTCTTGCGCAATGTCCACTTCGCGCTCGGCCGAGGTGAGGTCGCGGCATTCGTAGGTCCGTCTGGCTGCGGCAAGACAACAATGCTGCGGATCGTTGCCGGCCTGGATCGCGACTATCGCGGGCACATCGATCGTCCTCTCAGTACCCGGATCGGAATGGTGTTTGAGGAACCGCGGCTTCTTCCATGGCGATCTGTCGAAGACAATGTGCGGCTCGTGATGCAAGAGGTCGACGAAACAAGACTCTCCGCCCTCTTCTCCGTTCTGGAGTTGACTGAGCATCGCACTCACTATCCTGACGAACTTTCTCTCGGGCTGGCCCGGCGCGTTGCACTTGCACGCGCCTTTGCAATTGATCCAGACGTACTCATTCTCGATGAGCCGCTGGCATCGCTGGACAAAGCCCTCGCCGCCCATTTGCGAAACGAGCTCATTACGCTGGTTGACAGTCGCCCCCTGACAACGTTGCTGGTGACGCACGATGTGAGCGACGCTGCACGGCTCGGCGATCGCATCTTCATCCTCGCGACACATCCGATGTGCATCGCAGCAGAAATTCCGATTCCGATCCCTCGCAAAGCTCGAACAAAGAACGACATTGAAGCGATCCAGCATGAGGTCGCTCAGCGAATGAGAAGGAGTCCATCAACTCGGGATGCCTCATAGGCGAGGCCTCCGTAGAGTGTTAAGCTTTGACTCTGTCTTGCGTTGGGGGAGACTTTATCCATGCGAAGGTTGCTTGTTCTGATTGCGCTCATGCTTGCAGGCTCTAGCGAACTGAAAGCACAGGGCAAAGGCATTCGGTTCTGGAATCTGACAACCGCAACGGTCAGCAGCTTTCAGCTGTCGCCAGCAACGAAGGATGCCTGGGGCCCAAACCTGACCTTGAACGACAAAGACAAGGAAGTTGATCACGACGAGCGGCTGCGCATCACCGGCATCGAGCCTGGGCGCTACGATGCCAAGATTGGTTATCCCAACGGACGCATATGCTTCGCCCGCGACATCGAGATCAAGGCTGATGCGGTCTTCACGATTGAAGACAAGGATCTGAAGGACTGCAACCGGTAGCGGCTCGCCCGTTCTAGAATTATAGATTTACTCCTGTCCTCTCGAATCCAAAGTCCGCTACGGAGCGCTGCACGATGGGGCGGATTTGGATACGGCTAGATCAAAGAGGACGTAACGGAGCTGTTGTTTACGCCTTGTCGTTCTTTCCGGGATATTCGCAGCGCCATTTCACTGCGTTCCACTTTGGATGCTCGCTGACCCACTGAGCGATGTAGGGCGGTGCGGCCATCGCGCATTGCCGTGGCGATCCGCTCCAATTGAACTGGAGATGGGCTTCTTCGCAGGTCGATGGAGAGGCAATGGCACAGACAGTCACAATCAGCTCTATCATCTTGGTCACCTCGCTACGTCAGCTCGCTACGAATGGCGAATGATATATAAACGGATGAGCGTCTATCCAGGGTTCAAAAAGTTCCCGTTTCCGTGCCTTCTTTTCCGGGAACACCATCGGGTTGCACGGAATTTTCTCTCACAATACGCCGCGAATGGCATTTGTCCGACACCGATGGAGGACGATCCGATGAACGCGAAAACGCTTATTTTTGCAGGGTGCGCGATATTCGCGCTGAATGGCGCGGCTCTTGCTGGCCCTTGTTCCGAGCAGGTCGACAGTCTGACAAAAGCTCTGGCTTCGAAAGATGCAGGAACCGGCCCGACATCAGGAGCAGTTTCAACGCGAACAACGACAGGTCAGGCCGGCCAGCATCCACCGACGGCCGCGATGAGTGAACAAACTCAGGGTATCGCGACGTCACCGGAAGATGTTCGCCGCCAGACAGCAGGTCAGGCTCCTGCCGCCCAACAGCAGACGACGCGATCCGCGGAGCATCCACCGACGGCGGCGATGGATGAGGCCACGCGAAGTCAGGCTGCTCCTCCCGGCGGTCCGCCGGCAACGGCGGCCATGAGCGCCGCGACGGAAAGCCAAATGCCTCCCCGGGATGCGACAACGAATACCTCGGAAGCCAGCGCAGCACTTGACCGCGCCCGTGAATTCGACCGTCAGGGCAAGGAAGCCGAGTGCATGAATTCTGTCGGCGAGGCAAAGCGGCTTTCCGGATCGTAATCGCCGCAAGGACAGCTTGACCGCGTGCCGCGGGTTAAAAATTTACGCCGAAGATCAGTCGCGCCTGGTGCCGCTCAAACTCCACGAGGTTGAGATGGCTCGCTGCTTCAACTGAGCTTCCGGACACCTGAAAGCTCCAGGCGGCAGTGAGTCTTGAGCGCTCAGATAACTTCACGAATGCTGTCGGTCCGATGAACACAGCATCGCCAGAGAATTCGCCCAGATTTATCCCTTCGTACTGGCGCAAGTAGCGGGCCTCGCCACCGATGAAAACTCCGGGGTGGACCTGAACCATGAGCGCTGCCGCGGCTCCTATGGTCGACTCTCGGTGGATTGCCGCACCTGGTATAGCCGGACTTGTCCATTCCGGCTCATAGAGCAGATTGAAGGCTGCGACGACCCGGTCCGGGAGGAGCTCGCGATCAAACGCGAGCACGAACTCCGTGCCATAGCCTCGGACGCGCGCAGCGGTCGTTTCGTCGATACGATCTGCGTGCAATCCTACACCGAACGTGAGACCGAAAGACGCGGTCTCTCGATCCAGAAAGCGGTATCGGAATTCGGCCGCCGCCCCCTGGAAGTCGAACTGGCGCGTGTTGGAAAAGCCCGGGACATTATTGATATTGTTTGCAGCGAGCGTCCCGCCGAATTCGACGCGAAAATTCTTTGCAGGGACAAATTCCAATTCAAGGGCCTGCGAAATCGCTCGATATGTCCCGCCGCTCTTGGAGAGTCTCGCCGTGGTTTTGCTCTGAACTTCACGTTCGCCAACGTCGCCGACATCGGATCCGATCATAAATCCAAACATGTGCTCGGTATCAACCTCTACGGCCTCTCCAATGGCGGGCAGCAATGCCAGAAAGCACAAGACCGCTGAAAATATACTTGCCCTAAAAAACATGCACATTCCAACACTTGAGAGGCCCGGATACCGATCAGCGAGCTCTCCCCATTTATTTCAATCAAATAAGAGAATCTGCAGCTCTTCAAGGGTCTGCTGCTAAAACTAGCGTCCCGATTCCGAAGTTCGCACGGGGTTGCAGCTTGCTACTTTGGAATCAAAGGGACGCTAGCAAGCCTATGATTTGAGTGCCGCTTTTGGATTGAAGTTCTTCGTCGAGCTTGCGGCTTCACTCCGAAGAACAAAATCTGCGGCACTAGTCCAACGAAGTAATGATCTCCCGATAGGCAGCTTCCGGAAAAGCTTTCAGGGTGCGCGTCCGAATGTTTCCAAGCATGCCAAGCTGCAGGTTGAACCGCGCTGCAACAGCATCATCCGGCGCCTCGTAGATTGCGACAATGTCGAAGTCGCCCATGGTCATGAAGAACAATTTGAACTCTCCGTCCATGTCCTTGAGCGCCTTCTTTGCCTTGTCGAGGCGCTTTGCCGAGTCTTTCACGCTACGCATCCCCTGATCAGTCCAGTTCGCAAGCATCACGTATGTGGTCATGACACCCCTCCATTCGGCATCAAGACATTGCGCCTACTGTCCTCCTCCGAAAAACATCATGCGCGAGAGCAGCGTATAATCGGATTCAAAGACCATCAGGACCGCAAACACCACCACGAAGATGGGTGGGACCAGGATCGCATAGGCCAGCGCGAGCCGCTCCCAGGCCATATGCATGAAGACAGCGACGATCAACCCCGCCTTCAAAATCATAAAGAGTAGAATGAGAAACCACCTGAGATGTCCCTGCACCTGAAAATAATCGACGAGGTAGGACCCTGTGCTGAGGACGAAGAGCCATCCCCAAACCACGAGGTAAAGTTTGATCGGATGCTGCTGTCCCTCCGCGTGTGACTTTGCGGGGACCTGTACTGACGGCAATGCGACTTCAGTCATGTTTCACCTCACCACAGATAGAAAAAGGCGAAGATAAACACCCATACGAGATCGACGAAATGCCAATACAGGCCGGTGATTTCCACGATCTCGTAGTTTCCCTTTCTGCTGGTAAAAAAGCCTCTACGCTCGTGATCGAAATCACCACGCAAGACCTTTCGCGCAATGATGATCAGGAAGATGACGCCGATGGTCACGTGCGTTCCATGGAATCCCGTGATCATGAAAAAACTCGCACCGAACTGCTCCGCTCCCCATGGATTACCCCAGGGACGCACGCCTTCCATGATCAGCTTTGTCCACTCGAACCCCTGCATGCCGACGAACGTTGCGCCGAACGCTGCCGTTACCAACATCAGGATCGCCGTCTTCACGCGGTCCCGGCGGTAACCGAAGTTGACCGCCATCGCCATTGTGCCGCTGCTACTGATCAGAACGAAGGTCATAATCGCGATCAGAATGAGCGGGATATGGTGACCAGCAATGTTCAGCGCGAAGACTTCGCTCGGGTTCGGCCAAGGCACCGTCGTTGAACTCCGGGCGGTCATATAGGAGAGCAGGAAACAGCCAAATATAAAGGTGTCGCTCAGAAGGAAGATCCACATCATAGCCTTCCCCCAGGACACATTCTTGAATGCGCGCTGATCGGAGGACCAATCCGCGACAATACCTTGCCAGCCAGGCTTTAATGCCGATCCTTTACCAGCAAACACGCTGTCAGCCATCGGCTCCACCTCCTAGTTCAGCAGTTGACGGCAAATTGTGAGAAAAGCGCTCGTCCACCCGGTGAGCAGACCGAGCAGTATCAACCAAACCAAGAGCAGGAAGTGCCAATAGATCGCGCACAATTCGATGCTCAGGCGCAACTGCGATGTTGCTCCACTGCGCCAGGCCCTGGCCAGCGCTCTGCTCAAGACCAGCAGACCGCCGAGAACGTGCAGCCCGTGGATGGCCGTGATCAGGTAAAAAAAAGCGTTCGCTGGATTGCTCGCGGCAAAATAGCCGGCGTTGACCAACTGCCAACACACAAGGATCTGGCCGGTCAGGAAGACAATCGCCGTTATTTCCGCAGCGATCAGACCAAGGAACGTACTGTCGTCAAATCCCCGTCGCGCTGCCACCAGCGACCAGTGCAGCGCGATGCTGCTCAAGACCAGTACGCCAGTGTTGAACCATAGCAACCTGGGAACGGGAAGCGCTCTCCAGTCGATCAGGTCCATGCGCATGCCATAGGCACTGATCAGCAGCGCAAAAAGTGAACCGACGACCGCAAGGAACACTCCGAGTCCAACCTTGGCGGCAGGCCACCGTGCAGGCCGACCAAAATCGCCGATCACGCCCTCTTCCAGCCACGGCTTCGACGCGAGACGCTGCTGCGAGAGCCACCATCCGGCGATGAGCGCCACACCGGCCATGAACAGGACGATTGCACTCATGGCGAATGCCCTACTGCAGCCGATGCCAATGGCGGTTGATTCTGCGGAATGAAGTCCCGCGTCGCGCCGGGAACGCTATAGTCGTAGGCCCAGCGATAGACGACAGGAAGCTCCTTGCCCCAGTTGCCATGCGGCGGCGGCGTTTCGGGTGTCTGCCATTCCAACGTGGTCGCGTTCCAGGGATTACCGCCCGCCTCTCTTCCCCTGGTCAGGCTCCAGATAAGATTGAACACAAAGACGATCTGAGCTGCGCCGACGACGAGCGCGGCAATGCTCATGAAAGCATTCAGATCGTGCGCTGAAGCCGGGATGAAGGCCGTGTTTCCGATATCATGATAGCGCCGCGGCATCCCCAGAAGCCCGAGGTAGTGCATGGGGAAAAAGACTGCATAGGCGCCAAGGAACGTGACCCAGAAGTGAAAACGCCCAAGCGCATCGTTCAGCATGCGCCCCGTGACCTTCGGATACCAGTGATAAATCGCGCCGAACACCACCATGATCGGCGCAACGCCCATCACCATATGGAAATGGGCCACAACAAACATCGTGTCCGACAACGGAACGTCGACCACCACATTCCCCAGGAACAGACCCGTCAGTCCGCCATTGACGAATGTCACGATGAACCCAAGCGCAAACAGCATCGGCACAGTGAGGTGGATATCTCCGCGCCACAGCGTCAATATCCAGTTATAGACCTTGATCGCCGTCGGCACCGCGATGATCAGCGTGGTCGTGGCAAAGAAGAATCCAAAGCGCGGATTCATCCCGCTCACATACATATGATGCGCCCAGACCACGAAACTGAGCGCTCCAATGCCAACGATTGCCCACACCATCATGCGATAGCCGAAGATATTCTTCCGGGCGTGCGTGCTGATGAGGTCCGACACGATGCCAAAAGCCGGCAGGGCGACGATGTAGACTTCGGGATGACCAAAGAACCAGAACAGGTGCTGAAACAGGATAGGGCTTCCGCCGCCGTATTTCAGTTGCTGGCCCATTTCGACGAGCGATGGCATGAAGAAACTCGTGCCGAGAAGGCGATCGAACAACATCATCACGGAGGCAACGAACAAGGCGGGGAATGCCAGAAGCGCCATCACTGTCGCAGTGAAGATGCCCCACACCGTCAGGGGCATCCGCATCAGGGTCATCCCACGCGTACGACCTTGCAACACCGTCACCACGTAGTTCAGGCCACCCATGGTGAATCCGATGATGAAGAGAATGAGTGACACCAGCATCAAAATGATGCCGGCTTCCTGCCCCGGACTTCCGGAAAGAATCGCCTGAGGCGGATAAAGCGTCCAGCCCGCGCCCGTAGGGCCACCGGGGACAAAGAAGGTGGACAGCAGCACCAAAACGGCGAGGAGGTAGACCCAGTAACTCAGCATGTTGGCGTACGGGAAAACCATATCCCGCGCACCCACCATCAGTGGGATGAGGTAGTTTCCAAAACCACCAAGAAACAGCGCGGTGAGCAGATAGATCACCATGATCATGCCGTGCATGGTGATGAATTGCAGATACTGACTTGGATCAATGAAGGAGAACACTCCGGGAAATCCCAGCTGCAGCCGCATCAGCCAAGACAGCACCAGCGCGACCATGCCGATGGACATCGCCGTGATCGAATACTGGACGGCGATAACCTTGGCATCCTGGGAGAAGACGTATTTTGTCCACCAGCTTCTGGGATGATAAAGTTCGACATCGCCGACTTCAGCCGGCGGCACCAAACCGGTGATTGCACCAGACGGGACATCGACCATCGAACATTCTCCTGGCCTATCCTCCGCGCGGCGTTCAACAGGGCATTTTTGCCTCTCAGTTCATGGACGGGTCGCCGGCACCTCTCCGTCCGATGCGTACATCGACTTCATCGCGGTCCGCTTGCTCGTGAGCTCAGCGAACGTCTGCTGTTTCTCCAACCACGCGTGATAGTCCCGCTCTTCCTGCACAATGACGTTGCTGCGCATCTGGGCATGAGCGATGCCACATAGCTCGGCGCAGAGAACTTCGAATGAGCCAGCGCGTGTTGGCGTAATCCAGTAATAAGTGACGGACCCCGGTATCATATCCATCTTGGCTCGGAACTCGGGGACATAAAAATCGTGCACCACGTCGATGGAGCGGAGCAGCACTTTCACGGGCTTGCCGACTGGAAGGTGCAGATCATCACTTTCAAGGATGACGTCGTCCTGGCCATTAGGATCGTCCGGATTTAATCCAAGCGGATTATCCGGGCTGATGAATCTGGCATCGACTGTTCCGAGGCGGCCATCCTTTCCAGGCAAGCGATAGCTCCAGCGCCACTGCTGACCCATGACCTCAACTTCTGTCGCATTGGCAGGCACGGTGACGAATTGGTGCCAGACGATCAGACCCGGAGCGAGCATGGCGGCGACGCCAATAGCTGTCCCAACTGTGAGCCACCATTCGAGCTTCTTGTTTTCCGGTTCATAAGCGGCCTGCTGCCCTTCCTTGTGACGGAATCGAAACACGCAGTAAGCCATAAATGCGACAATCGCGACGAAGACGACGCCTGTGATCCAGAAAGTGATGATGATTGTGTCGTCAATGTATCGCCAGTTCGAGGCAATCGGCGTCCACCACCACGGGCTCATAAAGTGGAAGAGCACCGATGCCACTGCGATCAAAAGTAATAAGAATGCAACAGCCATTCCTCGCTCGTCCTTGCCTGAAAGGCGACAGACACGAATAGAAGGGCGGAGCTTTTACAATGTAGCGTTGGCCTACTTCAAAACTGCCATCGCTGTGTCCCTTGCCTCGCCCATTTAATCGGCCGCGACGTCAAAGTATGACACAGTCTCCCATCGACCGCCGGGCTCGTCGGGACCAGCGGCCTGCACCGTTTCAACATGATACTGAGCGGCGCTATCGTCAATAGAAGAAGATCGTTCATGCCCGTGACAGGATGCGGCGCACAACGATCCTGTGCAGACGCACAATTTATCCGATCGCTCCGCGCCTTAACAGAGTTAAGGTCACCCATGAGGCTGTGTTGGCTTTCTTCGTCAACCGGGCCGGTGTCTTGCCACTTCACGCGGCGAAGGCCAAGCTTCTGCGGCGTACCCTCCTCTTTGCGATCGCAAGGAAGGCAGTGCCATGGCAACGCCCTATTCCGGTAAGGCAACACGGATTCACTCCCGCGTACCGCGCATCGCCAGCCCGCCGCATATTCGCAGTATCAGTTTGTCGGATGTGCAGGACGCGCTGCGGCTCGGCTGGCAGGATTTCAATGCAGTCCCAAGTCACGCCATCATCCTCTGCGTCATCTACCCTGTTGTCGGGCTCATACTCGTGAGGATGGTCCTGGGGTATTCGGTGCTTCCGCTTCTCTTCCCACTGTCCGCCGGGTTCGCGCTCATCGGCCCCTTTGCCGCGCTCGGCCTCTACGAACTCAGTCGCCTCCGCGAGCGTGGCGAAGATATCACTGCATGGCACATCCTTCGCGTCCTCGGCGCTCCCGCCTTCAGTGCTATGCTGGGTGTGGGGACGATTTTGCTCGGATTATTTGTTATCTGGGTGGTGGTCGCGAATGAAATCTATATCGCCACATTCGGATATGAACCTGCGGCGAATATTCCCGACTTTCTTTCCCGCATACTCACGACATACGCTGGTTATGTGCTGATCATTGTCGGATGTGGAATCGGATTTCTTTTCGCCATGGCCGCGCTATGCATCAGCGTGGTCTCGTTTCCATTCATACTCGATCGCCATGCGTCCGCACGTCAGGCCATGCGGGTGTCGTTGCGAGCCGTGACGAAGAATCCGATCCCCATGACGGTCTGGGGCCTGATCGTGGCGATCCTCCTGCTCATCGGCTCTTTGCCATTTTTCGTGGGTCTTGCGGTCGTAGTTCCTGTGCTCGGTCACGCTACGTGGCATCTCTACCGCAAGGTAGTCGCCTGACTATCTTCCTGTGCGCTGTGTACGTCCGCTCAAACAGCATCACCGCACTTGAGGGCCTCAGCGCATCCGTGTCGCCGCAATTAAACACAACCAAAAATATGCCAGAAGCCGGACGTCCATCAACGCACGGAGGAACTTTCAATTGTGGCAAGCTGTAAGAAAAAGACATTGTCGGCGCGGCCGCATTTCCTTAATGTGCTTAAATTGATTAACTTGATTTCTGATCATCACACGCAGGGAGCAGGAATACACTCAAGAGCATTTTAGAAAATCATTCACCAGGGGCGTTCCATGAGTATCACGGGCCACTCGAATCCTTTTCGCGGCAAGCGGCGAACTCCCGACAAGCTGTCTGAGACATTCTCTCAAAACGTGCTCGCCCGATCCACTCAATCCGCAGGCGACGCAAATCAGTTTTCAGCGCAGCAATCCGCGTTAAAGCAATCACTGCCACCGAAAATTCAACATCAACTGATGCGAGCTCGCGATAGCGACACTAAAGCTCAGCACACGCACATCACGATTCCAGAGATACCAAAGGCTCAAGACTCAAACCGCGCCAATGGCCACTCACACCCATCCGAGACTGTCAAAAGACCGGCAATCGTGGTGATTCATCCGCGCGCCTTCTTCCGCGATTGTTTTGTCCGCTGCCTCGAAATTTCGTACCAGAGCCACGAGGTTTTCGCATTCGAGAATATCTCAGTTTGGAAAGAGGCCAGAGACCAGGATGCCCTCGAACCATCGATCGTTGTCTTTTTCGCGGAGAGTAACAGCCCGTCCAGTAGCATCGATCTTCAATGTCTCGAGACAGCAGCGGCCGGCATTCCCATTGTGATTATGTCCGACAGCGACGACGCGACCTATGTCACCCGTGCGCTTAAGGGCGGAGCACGCGGCTACATCCCGACAAGTTTGCCGTTCAATGTCGCTGTGGAGGCTGTGCGGCTCGTTGAAGCAGGCGGCACTTTTGTGCCGGTCAGCAGTCTTGATCTCAATCGCGACAAGCTTGGAACGGCGGCGAAAGCAAATGATCTTCTGACTCAGCGTCAACTAATGGTCGTCGAAGCGCTTTGTCAGGGAATGGCCAACAAGCAGATCGCGTACGAACTCAGCATGAGCGAGCATACTGTGAAGGTGCATCTGCGCCACATCATGCGAAAGCTCAACGCCAGAAACAGAACGGAAGTCGCAGTTCTGACCAAGGATTTTTTCTAAAGCGTCGAGCAAAGTGGCTAGCGGTTCGCGTGAAGAAGACGCGTCAAAACAAAAATCGAGAGGTGCGGTTCTGAGCCATTGGTGATGTGCTGTTACGGAACCGTATGAGCCACGTCCTTTTCGAGGACAATTTGGCCATCGCGTTCGACGATATATTTTGCGCGATAAACACCGGCATCCCATCCATTTGACGGCCGCTTGCGTCCGGCAAAGAGCATGAATTGAGCCTTGTTTGTCTCAAGAGCTGCCGCGCGATTTTCCGCAATGACCTGCCCCGATGGACTTCGCAACGCGAGTTTCTGAATATCGCCCGCCTTCAGGCCAATCGCCCGGACAAAAGCAACCAACGCAGGCGCTTCTCGGGAAGACTCTTCCTGTTCCGCGTCACCGCTTTCGATCGCCTCCATCGTCACGGCACCAGTCGAGAAGCCGGCATTCAGGACCTCTCTTTCCCGATAGGTGAGTTGATCCCGAAGCAACGGATCCCAAAGGGATTTGCCGCCGCTACATGAATTGTCTGGAGCGCCATACGCAAACGGGTCAACAAGCTTACGCTCATGCCTCACGGTAAAATGAAGATGAGGATATTCGGTCAATCCCGAAAGACCGATCTGGCCAAGCGGCTGTCCGACGCGGACATCATCTCCGGGTTTGACGCGGATACTCCCTTTAGCCATGTGACAATATTGCGTCTCCCACCGGCCGGGATGTTCAACCACGACGCCGTTGCCACACTCCATGCCCTTGACCGCGTCGCGTCCCGATTTAAGAAACACGCCATCCGGAATGCCATCCCTGACGCGCGCGACCCTCCCCGCGGCGGCGGCAATGACGTCGACGCCTGCTCGCTGGACCTTCATCGACGGCAATCGGAAATCAGTGCCGTTATGATCATCGTAGCTCAGCGTGCCACACCGATAATCCTTCGCTGAAGGCGCAGGATCAACATCGACATAATTCTGGATATAGCAGGTGCGGCCGAGCTCACACGCGGCTGGCATCTCAAATTGGATGAGCTCCTCGGCGGCTGCGAGGCGTGAGCTCAATATCGAGCCGATAACGATGAGATGGACTGAAAGACGCCTCAAACCACGCCACATCATGACAAGATCAGCGATCCATTCCTTTTCCCCTCATCGTACCCTATCCCAATTTATGTGATCTCGTGTGTAACTTCATTGCCGCGATGAAAGATTCCGCAAGATCGTGCGGGAGCCGCCATTTGGCGACAAAAGTGTCACGAGTTGCGTGATCATTGCCCAGCAACGCTTCGCATCTGACCCAGTTTGAGATTTTGTCATAAAGGTCACCGATCCGGCCGGAACCGGATTTAATTAGCCACACGATCACTCACAGAGCAAAAAGAAACAGCAGCGCGGCCTACACGACGGGCACGCCGGAAAAATAATCACATGCCTCAGTCAGAGGCATAAGGGACGGTTCTATTTATAGGATCTAAGTCCAACTCATCCAAAGACCGCGACAGAATCGCGCTTTTTCTTCGACTGGCACAGCAGTTGCTAGACCGACATGTGCACAGGAGACGCCATGTCATCACCTCAGGTACAACTTCGGCTCAATGGCATTCGCAAGAGCTTTTCCGGGAAGCAGGGACAAACTCAGGTTCTCGATGGCCTGACATTCGACATTCACGAACGAGACTTCGTCAGCATCATCGGGCCAAGCGGCTGCGGTAAAACCACCGTCTTTAACATCATTGCAGGTCTCGTCGATCCCGATGAGGGCACCCTGCTCTACCGCGGACAGGAAGTCGATAGCCTGCGGGGCCGCGTCGGTTACATGATGCAGAAGGATCTGCTCTTTCCATGGCGTACCGTGCTGGACAATGTTCTGCTCGGCCTCGAAACCAAGGGCATTGATCCAAAGCTCGCACTGGACACCGCGCGAGAATACATCAGCACGTTCGGTCTTTCCGGCTTCGAGAACGCTTATCCGAAAATGCTGTCCGGCGGCATGCGGCAGCGTGCGGCGCTCATCCGCACATTGGTGCTCGACCCCGACATTCTGCTGCTCGATGAGCCCTTCTCAGCGCTCGACTACCAGACGCGTCTCTATCTCGAAGGTGTCCTGATGGAAGCCGTCGAGACTTTTCACAAGACCGTCGTTCTCGTCACCCACGACATCGACGAAGCGGTGGCCTTGTCCAAGCGCGTCGTCGTTCTCAGTCAGCGCCCTGCTCGCGTGAAGGCCGTTCACGACATCGCCCTCAACGAACATTCGCCGATCGCCGCTCGCAGCGATCCGCGCTTCTCTGAATACTTCCATACCCTGTGTGCCGAACTCGACATTCAAACCAGGAAGAGCGCATGACCGAGATGGCGCAAACCGCAAAACCCGCAACAACTACAACGTCACGTCCCCGCCAGATCAAACGCAGCAACGTGTTCGATTCCATGATCGGGCGCAGCGTGCTTCAGATCCTGGCCGTCGTCAGCTTCTTCTTGTTATGGGAAGGCGCCGTGAAGATGGGCTGGCTCTCCGCTTTTCTTGTGGGACAGCCCAGTGGGGTCCTGCATAATCTCGTGGCTTCGATCGCGAACGGATCGCTCTTTGCTGATACCGGCTACACCGTCTTTGAAGCTATTCTTGGCTTTGCTTTTGGCACTGTGATCGGTTCGGTGATCGGCCTCGCCTTGTGGTATTCGGTGTTCGTGGCACGGCTGGTCGAGCCGTTCATCGCTGCCATCAACTCCGTCCCGAAGATTGCACTCGCGCCGATCATTATCCTCTGGTTCGGCACCGGACTTCTGTCGAAGGTGGCGCTGGCCATCTCCCTGACGTCGATCGTCGCGCTCATCACGGCCTATCAGTCCGCCAAGGATTCAGACAAGGATCTGCAGGCCCTTCTATTCTCGATGGGCGCTTCAAAGCACCACATCTTCAAGCGCGTGATCGTTCCCTCGACACTTCCAGCGATCATCGCCACCTTCCGCATCAATATCGGCTTCGCGTTGGTCGGCGCCGTCGTCGGCGAGTTCATTTCATCCCAGCACGGGCTCGGCCACGTCATCTACGTGGCCTCCAGTCTCTATGATCTCAACACGGTCTGGGCCGGCCTCTTCACGCTCATGCTCGTGGGCTTCGCCTTCTACCACATGGTCGAAATCACCGAACGCCATTTGCTTCCCTGGAAGCAGCAGCAGGGCGGCGGCCAGATCAACGTCTGATATTCTTCAGGAGACTGTCAATGAAACGACTGATTTCAAAGCTCGGCGCGCTTTCGCTCGGCCTCGCCCTCACCGCTGCAGCCGTAGTCCCCGCATCTGCTGAAATGCGGAAAGCTACCATCTCCCAAGCCTTCCAGTCGCTGCTCTACCTGCCTCTTTATGTGGGCATGGACGAAGGCTTCTTTGAAAAGCAGGGCCTCGACCTGACAAAGGAAAGCGCAGGCTCCGGCAGCGTCGCGCTCTCGGCTGTTATTTCCAAGAGCGCGCAATTCTCGCTCCATGGGCCCGAGTGGACAGCAATCGCGGCGTCGAAGGGAGCCGCCGTCAACACGATCGCCAATGTTGTCAACGGCGCTGCCGTCTGGATTGCCGCGACGCCGGATTTCAAGTTCACCAGTGTCAAGGATCTTAAAGGCGAGAAAATCGTCACCGGGACGATGCCAACCACCAGCACCTCGTTGTTCATCAAGCTGCTGAAGGAAAACGGCATGGACGCCAACAAGGACGTCCAGATGATCCAGGTGCCGCTCGGCACAGAGCCGGGCCCCTTCGCCGCCGGACAAGCGAAAGTCGCGGTAATGTATGAACCAGGTCTCGATCAGGTGGTCGCGAAGGGCATGAAGGTTGTCGTCGGCTTCCCACAGCTATATGGCGCATACGCCTTCTCGACCATCAGCGCTCGCGTCGACGTCGATCCCGATCTCGCCCAGCGCCTGACCAATGGGCTCGAAATGGCGGTCCGCTTCATGCACAAGAACACCGCTCGCACAGTAGAGATCGCGCAAAAACAATTCCCGACACTTGAGCCCGCCGTGGTGGAAGCCGCGGTGAAGCGCATGCTCGCCGATAACGTTTACCCGACCAGCGTCGACATCACGCCGGATGCGCTCAAGCTCGCCCTCGAAACGCAAATCGCGCTTGGCAACCTATCAGCGCAGCCGGACTACAAGAGCTTCGTGCCTCGCACCTACATGGAAAAGGCAATGGCAACAGTGACGAACTGATATCGTCGAAGCTGTTTCAAGCGGCTTCGGGCTTGGCCCGAGGCCGTTTGTGTTTCAGTATGACGTTCCGCAAAGGATGCATCAGACATGAACACTGCCCAGACCCGTCGAGGGCTTCTCGACACCTTCCGTATGGTTCAGGCCGGCTCGGCGAAACCGCAAGATTTGATCAACGAGAGTCATGCGCGAGCCGCAGCGCTTGAGCCCGAGCTTCAGGCCTTCTCATACCTTCCGTCTGCACCACCAATGGCTTCTTCTGGAAATGGCCCACTGGCCGGCATCGCCGTCGGCGCAAAGGACCTCGTCGATACGGCCGACATGCCGACCACTTACGGTTCGCCAGTCTATGCCGATCATCAGCCGGGCGAGGATGCCTGGATCGTTACTCGCCTTAAAAATCTTTCCGCCACCATCCTTGGCAAGACGGTGACTACCGAATTCGCCTGGCGTCATCCCGGTCCCACACGCAATCCATGGAACCGCAACCACACGCCGGGCGGATCGTCCTCGGGCTCGGCTGCATCGATCGCGAGCGGGTCGGTCCAGCTCGCGCTTGGCACCCAGACGCTCGGCTCAATTCTTCGACCGGCAGCGTTCTGCGGAATCGTAGGCTTGAAGCCGAGCTTCGGCACCATCAGCCTGAAAGGCGTGCGCGCCCTTTCGCAATCTCTCGACCATCTAGGCGTCTTTGCGCGCAGCGTCGACGACGTCGGCTACGCTTTGTCGTTGCTGACGGGCGGTCCTGGTGCTGCACGCCACGCGCCATTTCAAGTTTCTCCTGACGGGATTACGCCCTTCTCGGCTCCGCGCATCGCGTGGCTGCGGCCTGCCGCATCGCCAGCCTTGGAGGAAAGCCAAAGCGCGCTGCTTGCGGCCGCTGCCAAACGCTTCACCGAAGCGGGCGCGATCGTGGAATCGTTCCCGCTGCCCGCGGAATTCGGTGCACTACCGGAGATCGCAGCCACGCTCTACGGCGCGGAAGGTGCAGCAAACTTCAGTGATCTTGTCGCAAGATTCCCGGACAAGACGAGTGACCGCCTGAAAGCACTTGTCGAGGGCGGACAAACCATTTCCGCGACAAGCTACATCGCGGCACGCGATGCTCAGCTTGCGCTGCGCGCGGCATTTACCACCGCGATAGCCGGCTTTGATGCGGTGCTGACGACGGCGGCGACTGGCGAAGCACCTGAAGGCCTGTCACAGACCGGCGATCCTGGCTTGTGCGTGCCATGGACAACGCTTGGTGTTCCAGCCATTGCCCTTCCCGCCGGCATCGGTCCGCGTGGATTGCCCTTAGGCATTCAGCTCATCGCGCCGTTTGGCGAGAACTTGAAACTGCTCAGGGTCGCGAAATGGTGCGAAGCGGCGCTGGCCTTCAAGGCAACGATCTGACGCGTCCTCGCGTCATACCTGGAAATCACCGAAGCGCCGAGCACTATAAAGTGCAGAAGGACGTCAGGCGCCGTTCACCGACTCCGCCCGCTTGTGTTTGAGAATTTTCCCGGTGGAGTTGTCCGGCCGCGCGTCAAGCACGATGATCTGTGAGGCGCGCTTGTAGAACGTGAGCCGTCCGCCCGCGTAGCTCATCAACTCCGAGGGCGTGACGGACGCCCCCTTCAGCAATAGCACAAAGGCGACAACTTCTTCGTTGCCATCAATGGAGCGGCTGACAAACGGCGGACTTAACCACCGCCGGATGGGAGTTGAGCACGGCCCTCCACAAACAAACATTCTTTTTTAGAACTATCTAATCACATTCGTTGGCAAAGGGTCATCCGGTCGCGTGACGCACCCTTTCTTGGCGAAAATAGGGAACGATGTGTTTCCCTGTGAATGGTCATTTACAATCGTAATGGCGTCGGATTATGATTAAAGTATCAAATAAGAACTTATAAATCGGGGAGGTTAACTTGGCTCGGAATGGCAGCGTAGCTTTGCTCGTGGGTGCGGGGGATGCCATTGGCGCAGCGGTTGCCCAGCGTTTCGCGAGGGGCGGCTATAAAGTCTGCATTGCACGCCGCGACGCTGCAAAATCACAAAAGATTGTCGACGAGCTGAAAGCGGAAGGATGCGACGTTCGCGCCTTCAGCGTCGACGCACGGCAGGAATCAGACGTGCAGGCATTGTTCGCGCGCATTGAAAAGGAAGTCGGCCCGATCGAAGTCTGCCTTTACAATGCGGGTTCGAACGTCAACAAGCCACTGCTGGAAACGACAGAGAAGTTGTTCTTCAAGGCCTGGGAGCTCGCCTGTTACGGCGGCTTCTTGGTCGGCCGCGAAGCCGCACGCTACATGTTGGAACGTGGCCGCGGCACGGTTCTCTTCACAGGCGCCACCGCGAGCGTGCGCGGCGGCGTGGGATTCGCAGCGTTTGCGTCGGCAAAATTCGGTCTGCGCGCGGTTGCTCAGGCGATGGCCCGCGAACTCGGCCCCAAGAACATTCACGTGGTTCACCTGCTGATCGACTCCGCGGTGGACAGCGAAGCCATTCATCAGCGCTTCAAGGCCCAAAAAGGCATCGACGTGAGCGACATCCCGCCGGATAGCCTCGCAAAGACGTCATCCATCGCCGAAGCCTACTGGTTTGCCCATCAACAGACCCGGGACGGCTGGACCCACGAGCTGGATCTTCGCCCCTCCGTGGAGAAATGGTGATGGACGCGGCCCCGAAACTAACCCTTTGGGGTGTCGGGACCAGTCGCACAATACGGCCACATTGGGCACTGCAGGAATTGGGATTGAAGTACGATACCCAGGCCATTGGTCCCCGCACTGGCGAAACGAAGACGAACGAATACACCAAGCTCAATCCTCGACAGAAAATCCCGCTTCTTCAGGACGGTGATTTCTGCATCGGGGAAAGCGCGGCGATCGTTGCCTACCTCTCCCGGACGTATTCCACGCCCGACAAGTCGCTGATTCCGGAGGCGCAGCGGGAGTATGCCGCGTGGCTGGAGTGGTGTTTCTTCATCGTCACGGAACTGGATTCGACCAGTCTCTATGTAATGCGGCGGCACAGCGCTAACGCGCTCGGGCCGATCTACGGCATCGCGCCGGACGTCGTTGCGAAAGCCGGCGAGTATTTCCGCGAGCAGTTGCGCCATGTCGAAGTCGCATTGTCAGACGGACGGACCTTCCTGATGGGCGATCGCTTCACGAGTGCAGACATCCTGCTGACCACGTGTCTCGAATGGGCCATCGCATACGGCGTCGGCATTTGCGACAACGCGCATCCCTACCTTGAGCGCATCAAGACTCGGCCGGCCTATCAGCAGGGCAGTGCAGCCAACGTTCGACCGAAGCCGGGCGAACCCGTTTATCGCCCCGCGTAAGCGGCACGGGAGCGCTTTGAAAATCCTGGGAACAAAAAAAGCGCCGTAAACGGCGCTTTTCCTCTATCGCACGCGAGCGGATTTTACTTCATTACCCGGACCGCCTTGTCCGCCACCATCTTGTCGATCGCGGTAGCGCTGTAACCCAACTCTTCCAGCACCGCGCGGGTATGCTCGCCCACGCGAGGCGCCGGACCACCGATCACCACTTCATTGACCTCGAAGCGCGCCGCAGGCTTCGGCTGCCGCACGCGTCCAACCGACGGCTGATCGAATTCCTGAATGAGACCGCGGGCTATCACCTGCTCATTGTGGATGATCTCGCCGCGGCGGAGAATCGGCGCACATGGCACGTCATTAGCGTCGAGCCGCTCCAGCCATTCCGCGGTGGTACGCAAGCCGATGTATTCCTGCATCTTGTTGATGCGCGCCTTCGCATAGATGAAGCGGCCGCCCGGTGTCGCGAAGCGCTCGTCCTTGGCCAATTCCGGATCGCCGGTGGCCTTACAGAATCCCTGCCACTCTGAATCCGAGATCGTTCCGGCCGTGATATAGCCGTCCAGGGTCTTGAACACGAGATCTGGCCGATCATTCGGATCCATGGTGGTCTCTTCAGCGCCGACCACGGTGTACTGCATCATGCCCTCGGGCCACAGATACGAGATCATCGTATCGAGCATCGCGACCTGAATGTGGTCGCCCTGCCCCGTCTTCTCGCGGGCATACAGCGCCGCGGCGACCGCCTGCGCGGTGAACACCGCAGTGGTCTTGTCGGCAACGATGGTGCGGATCATCTGCGGCCGGTTGGTGATCGGCTGGGACTGGATATCGGCGAAGCCTGACAGGCCCTGCACGATTGGATCGTAGACGCGCTTCTTGACGTAAGGCCCGCTGTCACCGACGCCGCTGATCGAAACATAAATCAGACGCGGATGCTTCTTGCGCAGCTCTTCTGCACCGAGCCCGAGGCGCTCCATGGTCCCAGGCCTGAAGTTCTGCACCAGAACATCGCTCTGCGCGACCAGCTTGGTGAGAACCTCTCGCCCGGCATCGGTCTTCATGTCGACCGACAGAGAGCGCTTGCCGCGGTTGGAGGAGATGAACAGAGCCGAGAACTCACCGGCCTTGTCGATGGGAGCGCGGCTGCGGCGGGTAATATCACCGCCGATCGGCTCGATCTTCAGCACATCCGCGCCTTGATCGGCGAGAAACATTGTCGCAAACGGCCCCGACACAACTCCGGTCAGATCCAGCACGCGAACGCCTTTGAGTGGGCCTGACATCTGCTTCTTTCCTGTTGTTTTGGCGAGGCCGTTTTGCATTTTTGATTACTTATTGAGCCGCGGCCTTGGCGGCCGCGAGATTTGCCTTGCTAGTGTCCCGGTTCTAACGTTCGCATCACTTTGCAGCACTCTCCAAAAGGGACACTAACAACTTGATGAAACTAGTGCGCTTTGGATTTGACGTTCGTAATGAGGACTCGCTGCAATACTGATACGAACGTCAAATCCAGCGCACTAGACTCAAGCCGTTTTGGCCTTGGCGGCGCTGAGCTGCTCGACGATCGATTCTTCGACATCACGGAGCTGATCCTTGCCGAAGA
Source organism: Nitrobacteraceae bacterium AZCC 1564 (assembly GCA_036924835.1). Taxonomy (NCBI): domain Bacteria; kingdom Pseudomonadati; phylum Pseudomonadota; class Alphaproteobacteria; order Hyphomicrobiales; family Nitrobacteraceae; species Nitrobacteraceae bacterium AZCC 1564. The sequence continues at coordinate 4,352,430 of JBAGRR010000001.1, read as the reverse complement.
ACATCTCGCTGCCGACGAAGAATGTCGGCGAGCCGAACGCGCCCCGATTGACGGCGTCGTTCGTGAGTTCGATCAGCTTCTTCTTCACGTCGTCCTGCTGTGCACGCACAATCAGTTTGTCGATGTCAATGCCCGACAACTTAAATGCGGCCCGGAAAATCTCGACATCGTCCATCTTCTTCGGATCTTCCCACATATGGTGATAGGCAGCCCGGAAATACTCATCAAAGACGTTCTCGAACTTGGCCGCAACGGCACCGCGCATCAGCATCAGCGTGTTGACCGGGAAGAACGGGTTCGGCTTGAACGTTGTAATATTGTGCCGGCGAATGAAGCGCTGAGTTTCGAGCGCCTGATATTCTGGCTTGTTCTTGATGCCGCGCAGCGAGTCGAAGGGCGACATGTTGTTGGTCGCCTTGAAGATGCCCCCGAGCAGAACCGGGACATACTCGAACTTCACGCCAGTTCGCTTTTCGATGGCCGGGATCACTTTCTCCGCGAGATAGGCGTTGGGACTGCCAAAATCGAACTGAAACTCGACCTTTAAGGGATCTACCACCGGACTTCTCCTTAGGCGCTCGTTATCATGTCGGGGCGTTTGGGGCCGGCTAACGGCCCCCGCTGGTTCGGGCGATAAGTAAGATTTAAAGTTCTATTTTTGAACTGTCAATTTCCGAACGATTTCCTGAGGTAATTCTACTCTTTGGCGCGCCAATCGAGGGCCTGTATCAATCTCAGTACCTATTTAGAATGCGGAATCGCTCGGTTAATATGGCCGGGGAACCGAACGAACCGCAGATGCTGACTGGAGACTACCATGAGATGGGATGCCCTTGAGGAAGAGCCATGCTCGATGGCCCGCACCATCGCTGTGATCGGCGACCGTTGGACGCTGTTAATCCTGCGGGAGTGCTTCCTGCGCACCCGCCGGTTCGAGGCGTTTCAGTCTGCACTGGGAATTACCCGGCACCTTCTTGCCGAACGGCTGAAGAAGCTGGTGCGCCTTGGCGTGTTGCGCCGCATTCCCTATCAGGAATCGCCCAAGCGTTTCGAATATATCCTGACCCAGAAGGGTCTCGATCTCTACCCGATCATGATGGCGATCGTGCATTGGGGCGATACCCATATGGTCGACGAACGTGGCCGTCCGTTGCTTCATGAGCACCAGAAATGCCACAAGCACTTCAACCCCGTCATGGTCTGCTCCGAATGCGGGGAGCCCTTGCTCGCGAAGGAAGTACATGTCCACCCCGGGCCTGGCGCTCGGCCAAAGGTTGCTGCTGAGGAGCCAGCCAAGGCTGCCAAGACCCGGGCCGCCAAAAAGGCCGGCGGCCGCGCGGCGTAGTCACGCGATCAGAACAAGCGGATCAACGCGAGACTGATCACGATCAAAACAACCAGCGACATTACTACGGCGGCGGTGACGCGCCCGCCGACACGGCCGATCACCCTGACATCCACACCAAGGCCCAAAGCCGCCATCGATACGACCGTCAGAAGGCTTGCTATCGTGGCAAGCGGTCCAACCGCCATGCTGGGGATCACGTCGAAAGACCGCAAAATCGCAAACAGAATGAAGCCTGGAATGAACCATGGCACCCACGTCAAAGGACCACGCTTTCCGACCGTTGCAGCTTCCTTTCCCCGGAGCTTGTGCGAGAACAGCGACAGTCCAATCACAACAGGCCCAAGCAACAGCACGCGCAGCAACTTGACCAGTGTGCCGATCTGCGTGCTCACAATGCCAAGCGGCACAGTCGCTGCCAAAACCTGCGGCACGGCATAAACCGTCAGACCAGCCAGAATTCCATATTGCGACGACGACAGACCGAATATCGGCACGAGGAGCGGCAGGCCGAGCACGGTGAGAACACCGAGAATGGCCGTGAACGAGATCGCGGCACCGACGTCATCGCTGTTGGCGCCGATCACAGGCGCAACGGCGGCGATTGCGGAATTGCCGCAAATCGAATTTCCGCAGGCGATCAGGATGGACATCTTGGTGGACAGGCCCAGCACGCGGCTGACGCCGTAGCTGAACGCCAGCGCGATCACGACCGTCATCACAACGGTCGCCAACAGCAGCGGCCCGGACGCACCGATGGCCGCGAAGCTGAGCGAGGCGCCAAGCAGAACCACCGCGACTTCGAGAAGCTGCTTTGCGCAGAATGCTATTCCGGAGAGCCAGTGTTTTCCGGGCTGCCAGAACGAGCGGACGATCATCCCAAGGAGGATGGCAACCACAAGCCCCTCGACGTACGGGTGACCGAAATTGGCGGCCTCCACAGCCTGAACGCCAAGGGCGACGACCGAAATGCCGAGGCAAAGAATGATGCCTGGCGCCCTTTCGATTCCTGCTCCGATTAGGTTTTTGCGTGTTTTGCCGGTCGCGGCGAGGACTCGATGAAGCAATTTTCCCCTCCAAAAGAGAAGAAAATTGTACATCGCCCGGGCTAGGACGGATAATATCCTTTCTCTTTAGGCCTATAGAGAAAAGTTATGCCGCTCAACCTCCACCTTTTTCGTTTGTTCGCGACCGTGGTCCGGACCGGCAGCTTCTCAAAAGCTGCCGATGCCTTGTCCATAAGTCAGCCGTCGATCTCGAAAGGGGTGCGCGACTTCGAGCTGCAACTGGGATGCCGCCTGCTTGACCGCACCTCAAAGGGTGTCACACCGACCCGCGAAGGCGCGGCACTGATGCGCCACGCGGACATCCTGTTTTCGGCGGAACGATCGGCGGAAGAAGAACTCCGCGCACTGAGAAGTCTCGATAGCGGTTCCCTGCGGATCGGGGCCAGCACGACCATCGCGACATATTTGCTGCCAGAGTTTCTGGGTGCGTTCCACACGGCCTATCCGGGGATCGACCTCCAGCTTATCAGCGCGAATACACGCGATATCGCGGACCTCATGCTTCGGCACGACATCGAAGTCGCCCTCGTCGAGGGGCCGGTCGATGAAGATGGGCTGGCGTCGGAAGGCTGGCAAACCGACGTCATGGAGTTGATCGTCGGGCCGCATCATGCATTTGCGTCGGCAAAAGAGCCGATCGATCCGATGGATCTTGCGGGTGAAGTCGTTATTTTTCGGGAAGCCGGGTCAGGATCACGTGAAGTCGTGATGCAGGCTCTCGCCAATCACAACATTCAGCCAGCAAAAAGCTTCGAAATTGGCAGCACCGAAGCCATCAAACAGCTTGTCGCTGCGGGACTCGGTGTCTCCATCGTCTCGCGCGCCAGCGTGAAAGATCAGCTCGCGCTCAATCGATTGAAGATTGTCCCCATGCGCGGTCTCCGCATCGAACGCACATTATGGAAGCTCAGCGTACCCGGCCGGATTCACATTCCCGCGGCAGCAGCCTTTGAGGACCTGATTTCGCCAACGTCAAAAAACGCGCGTCGTTTCAACGGCCACGGCCAACTCGCAGCTCAGCCGAAATAAAAGACCCGTACGGCCACCAATGCGATCACGATGCACCAGAATGTCGCGATGCCCACATATGAGGGTGCGCTTGCGATCGGAGCGCGGGATGTCGTCGCATCGACAGCCTCTTCACCAAACGGATCGTAAAATTGTTCGCGCATGAGCATCTGGAGTGCGTAGGAGACCTCCGAAATGTGCGCCTAATGTCCTTCAACAACAATGGTTTGGCATTGTTTCTTTGAAGCCCCGGCAACACCTTTGTTCTCCGGATACTCCGCAGAAGAGAAATTTCCACTCAAGCCGCGATTTTGAGAGCCCCGCCCTGGAAATCGCAGGCAAAACACCGCTCGTCTTCCACTTCAACTGAAAAGCACAAGCACAAGCTGCCCCCTGGTCGCGTGGACGCGGAACGGCCCCGGCCGCGCGGCTCTTGAGGGAATCCCTATCGACAATCTGTTGAAATCGAAGGAGCGTTTACAGGAAATTCGCCCCCGCTGACTCTGCAAACTCCTTGGGACCCCCCTCCCAGACGATCCGTGCATGCTCAAGAACATAAACACGGTCCGCATGGGGAAGCGCAAAGGTCACATTCTGCTCGCCGAGCAGCACTGTGATCGATGTGGTTTGGCGCAGCTTTTCAAGTGCCTTGGACAACTGCTCCAGAATAATGGGAGCCAGACCCAGCGTCGGTTCATCCAGAATGAGGATCCTCGGCTGCATCATCAATGCACGGCCGATGGCGAGCATTTGCTGCTCACCACCGCTCAGCGTCTGCGCCAGTTGACCTTGGCGCTGTTTCAAAATCGGAAACAGATCAAATAGCCAGGCGAGTTGCTTCTCCTGCGCCGCTTTGTCCAGATGCTGACCGCCGAGATCGAGGTTCTCGCGAACGGTCATCTCACCGAACAGCTCACGCGTTTCCGGACAATGCACCACCCCGCTTCGTGCGATCTTTGCCGGCGACTTGCCACGCAGGTTTTCACCGGCGCGGATGACCTTGCCGGTATAAGGCAACAGTCCGGAAATCGTATTGAATAGGGTTGTCTTTCCGGCACCGTTGAGACCAACGACCGAAACGAACTCGCCTTCATGCACATGGATCGAGACGTTTTCCAACGCCTGAGCCTTGCCGTAATGAACGCCGATATTCTCGACCTGAAGCAGCGGCTGCTTATCGGTAAAGCTGGATTCCGGCCGGGCGGAGGTCTGGATCGTACCGCCGAGATAGACCCGGCGGACGGTTTCATTCTTCATCACGTCTTCGGCACGCCCCGTGACAATCTCCTCGCCCAAATACATAGCAAGCACCCGGTCGACGAGGGCCGCAACGCTCTTGACGTTGTGATCGACCAGCATCACGGCGCGGCCTTCGTCCCGGAAACTTCGGATCAGGTCCGAGAAGACCCCAACCTCCGCTGACGTCAGGCCCGCAAAAGGTTCGTCCACAAGAACGACCTTCGGATCCCGAGCGATGGCTTTCGCAAGCTCGAGGCGACGCAAATCCGCGAACGGAAGCGTCGGCGGTTTGCGATCGATGACTTTCTCAAGTCCAACGCGCTGGGCAATCCAGCGTGCGCGTTCGATCAGCGCGCGATCGGCGAACAGCTTAAACAGGCTGTCCGGCAGCAAGGCGACCATGATGTTTTCGAGAACAGTCTGGCGATTGAGCGGCCGCGAATGCTGAAAGACCATGCCAAAACCGCGGCGCGCGATTTCGTGCGACGGCCGGCCCGCGAGGTCTTCCCCATTCAAGATGACATTGCCTGCGGTCGGGCGCTCGATGCCCATGATCGACTTCATTGCAGTCGACTTTCCAGAGCCGTTCGGTCCGATTAATCCGAAGATCTCCCCTTCCTTCAGATCGAAACTCAGGTTCTTGACGGCCGTCAGGCCGCCAAAGCGCTTTGTCAGGCCGCGGACCTGAAGGATCGGTGCATTGCCTTCCGCGACGGTCATGCGCGTGCTCCCCGAGACAGAATTGATCCCAAAAATCCATTCGGGAAGAACAGAATGACGACAAGTGCGACGGCAGACACAACAAACGTGGCCAGTTCGCCGAGCGGCCTGAGAAGTTCACCAGCGCAGATCAGAAAGATGGCGCCGAGTGCAGCGCCAAGCACGGTTCGCCGGCCACCCAATACTGCCGCGACGATCACCTGCACGCCGACGCCAACGTCAACAACCGTTCCGACGGACGCCGTGCCGAAGTAGAATACGAGCAGAGCACCAGAAAGACCGGAGAAGAAGGCGCTGACAATGAAAGCCGCCAGTTTGTGCTTGATGATGTTGAACCCGAGCGCACCCGCCTGGACGGGATCCTGTCCGCTGGCCTGAAGAACGAGGCCAACTGGTGAGCGGGACAGACCAAACAGAATTGCTCCGCTGATTGTCATGAATCCAAGTGCGATCCAGTAATTGGTATTCGCATTGATGGCGATGACATCTGGGATGGTCAGACCAATCTCACCGCCGGTCAACTCCGCAAACACGACGATAAAGTTTTGCAACATCAGCACTGCCACGAGCGTGGTCAGGCCGAAATACGGACCACGCACCCGCAACGCAGGCAAAGCAAGCACAAGACCGGCGAGGACAGAAGCTGCGGCACCGAGCACAATGCAGAGATAGACCGACCAACCGTACTGATTGTTGAGAATACCCGCGGTGTAGGCACCGACGCCGATCAGGAATGTTGGCCCGAAATTCACCTCCCCGGCGAAGCCAAACAGCAGATCCCAGGACATGGCAAAGACGCCGAAGTAATAGGCGACGGTCAGCAAGCCGAGAATGTAGCCCGAGACATAGAGCGGCAAGGTGGACGCAATAGCGATGACTGCGACCGCGATCCAGAAAAGGCGCGAAGTAAACAGACGCATTGCTTATCTCCTCCCGAGAAGGCCCTGCGGGCGGATGTACATCACAGCGACCAGGAGAAGCAGCGCAGGAATCGTCCGGTAGGCTGGGGAAACAACATAGGCGGTGAAGGTTTCGAGATATCCGACTACGAAGGCGGCGATCAATGAGCCCGACACGCTGCCAAGACCGCCGAGCACGACGATCGAGAATGCACTCGCCGTCAGGGGACCTACACTGTAGGAGCTCACGCCGAGAAACATTCCGAGCAATACGCCGGCTATACCCGCTAGAATTCCGTAAATCGCCCAGACCGCGATGTAGATGTTATTCAGTTCGAGGCCGAGCAGCGTTACTCCCCTCGGGTTCATCGAAGCGGCCAGCACGGCCTTACCAGTGCGTGTGCGGTTCACAAGCAACCAGAGGAGCCCGATGACCACACAGCAAACAATCGCTGTGAAGATTTCGTTCCGCGGTGTGCGGACGCCCAAGATATCGACGACACCTGCCACGATGGGCAGCACGGTCTTCGCGTTATTCGTGAAGAGATAAGCAATCAGCTCCTGAAGCATGATGCCCCAGAGAAGTGTGGCCGTCAGAACGAAAATCTCCTTCTCTTCCGACGGGATGCTGCGAGATCGCTGGATGGGTTGCACGACAATAAAGTAGGTCGCGATTGCGGCGACTAATGCCGTGAGAACCCCGATCAAAGCACCGGCGTAGGTATTGAATTGCAAAACGCTGGATGCTGCCCACGCGGCAACCGCAGCGGTCACCATCAATGCACCATGAGAAAGGTTCAGTACGCCTGAGACGCCGAAGATCAGTGTAAATCCGGTCGCACCCAGCGCATAAAGCGAACTGATGGCAAAGCCATCGATCAGAATCTGTAAGACAAGCATTCAGGCTCCGCGACGGCGGAAGCCGTCTCGTTCGAGGAACAACTCATGCAAAACGCCCCCGGATTTTTCGGGAGCGTTTCACTCGGATTCAATGCGTGGTGGTTTTGATGAAGTCCGGGAACTTCAGCTCACCTTTGGCAACTTCTTTCGGCCAGACGCTGACCTGTTTGCCATCCTGCCACTGAAGCAGAAGTCCCGTGATCAAGCCTTTGCCGTACTTGATCGAGTGAGTGAACTCATCATCCTTACCATAAAACTGAACGCGGCCGATGGTGCCTTCCCAATCGGTCTTCTCAAGTGCTGCGACCAGCTTGTCGGCATCTGTCGTGCCAGCCCGCTTCACCGCATCCGCTATGAAGTAGACCTCATCATATGCCGTGTAACCGGCATAGGACGGATAATTGCCGAACTTCTTCTTGAAATTGTCGGTAAACGGGATCGACTTTGACGTCACAGCCACATCAGGGCCGGACACGCTCTGATAGAGCACACCATCAGCGGCGTTGTTGGTATCCTTGCCAAAAGTGCTGTTCGTTGCCTGCGAGCTAATGCCGAGCATTGGGATCGGCACCTGCTGGTTCTTCCATTGCACCGTCGGTTGCACGCCAACGTGCGAGATGCCGGTAATGATGACGTCCGGCTTCGTGCCTTCGATCTTGTTGAAGATAGGCGTGAAGTCCGTGGTGTCAGGGGAAAAGCGGATGTGATCGAGAACCTTCAGGCCCACCTTCGGCAGGCATTCCTCATAGCCAACGTCGAGTGGCTTGGTCCATGCAGCATCCTCGCTCATGATCACCGCGGTTTTCATCTTCTTGCCGTCCACAAGCAATTCTTTCGCTGCGTCGCAAACTGACAAAGCCAAAGCCGCGGACGTCAAATAGCCGTGGAATGTATACTTGTTCTTTTCATAATCCTTGTGAACGCTCTTGCTGATCTCGTTGGACGCCGCGCCGGGCGTGATCAGCGGGGTCTTCAGGCGCGAGGCCCAGGGCTCAAGGGCAAGAACGACTTCACTGATAAAGCTCGAAATAACGGCGTTGACTTTATCTTCGTTGACGGCGCGCTGAAATGCGCGGACTGAATCTGCCGATGAACTGTGATTGTCGTAGGTGACGATTTCGATCTTTCGTCCATCAACGCCACCCTTGGCATTGATTTCTTCGGCCGCCATTTGCGCGGCCTGCGGAATGGAAGCGCCTGCGATCGCTTGAGCTTCTGCAATAACACCAATCTTAATCGGAGTCGGGTCAGCGGCAAACGCATGTCCAGCCAACGTGATCGGCAGGCACAACGCCGTCAATCCAGATGCAGCTTTCAATGGCCTGCAATCACGCAAGATAGATAAAATCGACATGGGTGTTCCTCAATTTTCGAGCAAAGCTGTATGGATCAGCCTTGAGAGGATTGTACCCGCGCCGACATCGCCAGCAAGTGAAACGGCCTGAATCTCACATGACAAAATCGTAATACTATCGTTGTACGATAGTTGTTCGTAAGAACGTCGACTGAGATACTCGCTAGTTTCCCGAATGCAAAGTTTGCCTCATCGTGCAGCGCGCTTCGTAGCGAACTTTGGATTCGAGAGAGGATACTAGTAAATTTATGATTCTAGTGTGGTTTAGGTTCAGAAGTTCGCTGGAAGCACTCGCAGGACGATCGAGCGAGCGTCTAAACCACCACACTAGATGCAAATGAGACGGGTCATCTTTTGTGCGCCGCCGCACGCCGCGACTTCGCCTCCGAGGCGTTCTTGTCAATTTTGTGCAGTTGCAAAGTATGCCATAGTGAGCTGAAGCTAGTGGAGTGGATTTGACATTCGCTACCCCGTTGGCCGCAGACCGGCAAAGCGAATGTCAAATCCAGAACTCCGCTAGCAAGCAATATCTGCTAGGGATCCTTTGATCCCAACGTTCGCAAAAGTGCCTGCCTCAAACGGCATGCGAACGTTAGAATCGGATCACTAGCCCAATGACGGATGATTGCCATGAGCGATTACAGCGCGCTTTCGACGTCGGAGATCGAGGGCCGGATTGCAGTCCTTCGCTATAATATTCGACAGCTCACGGAACAAGCCGCAGCAAGCTCTGGGGCGGCTGACGAAGAGCGAACTTCAAACCGGATCGCACAGCAAGCTGAAGAGCTTGAAGCTTTGTTGCAGGAGCGAGACAAGCGACTGAAGCGCTGAACTGCGCCCCTTTCAACCTCATCATATCCGGACTCGACTTCGAGCCAATCGTCCGAGACTAGCGCCCCCAGCGTCTGCCTGAACTTACGGCTTTATATTGTCTCTCTATATATAGACCCTCTTCTATTGCGCTCCCATTGTCGTGAACCTTTTCAGGAATCGATGCGACAAATGCATCGTGCGGCCCCGGTTGGGTGGAGTCCCGAAGACCTGATCATGCCATGGCCGTTCACGCATCACCGCTTTTGAGGATAACCAGATGCTTTCCCGGCGCAAATTTACAACACGTATCGCTCTGGCGGCCCTGGCTCTTGCCGCAGCGCAAGGTGCATGGGCACAGGAGAACAGAATGAATCTGTTCAAGGTCATTACCGTCAAGGATGAAATCGTTATTGGGCTTTCCGATGCTGAACTGAGGGCGCTTGGCGGTACGGATGCCGGCGCCGTGGCGCACGCGCTGGCCCAGAAGGGCGACGTCACGGTCTGGCAATATGGTGTCCGTCGTGGCCCGAATGGCGACCTTCAGCAGGCGCCCACCGCGAAGATCGGACTGATCTCCAGCACTTCGCTCCGCGTTGAACCGTACACGACCACCTACACCATCGTTCCACACGAGTGAGCGACCTGGCTGTCTGGCCGGCCAGCCATCCCATTGGCGAAGCTTGATGACGACGCGGCCTACGGCTCGCGTATGCTCTCATCCAATCCTCTGAGCAGAGGGTACAGGAAATACGAGATCACGCTGCGGTTGCCCACTTTCAGCTCCGCGGTTACAGCCATTCCGGGAGTCATCTGGAATTGAGCCGGCAGAGCGCGTAGCTCAGCGTCGGTAATATCGATGAGCACCCGATAATAGGGCGCCGACATATGCTGCGTGAGCTCCGCCTTCGTATCCGGAGTAAACGCATCCCGGCTGACGATGCGCACGGTGCCGGATCCCGTCCCGTGTTTCTGGAACGGAAATGCATCGAACTTGATCCGGACAGATTGGCCGACCGCGACACGACCGATGTCCTTACCGTCGACGTTAACCTCCGCTTGAAGCTTCACATCCTGCGGGACCAGCACAAACAGCGTTTCAGCCTCACGGACAACTGACCCCACCGTGCGACTTGCGATCTCCAGCACCACGGCATCGACTGGCGCCGTGAGCACGATCAACTGCCGGCGCAGCTCTGCCTTCTTAAGATCTTCTCTCACGCTGTTTCGTTTTGCCAGCGTATCGACCAGTTCCTGATACGCATTGCGGCGAAAATCTTCGACAAAAGTCTGTTGTTCGGCCCGCGCTTTTTCGATGCGATGTTTGTAGTCGACCTGATTTCCTTGATTACGGGACAGAGCCCCATCAACGTCAAGGCGCGCGTCGCGAGAGAGCAGGAAATTGAGCTTGGATCCGACTTCCTTATCCATCAGCGTACTGCGCATGGTCTCGATCGCCCGCAACGTCTCTAACCGTTGGCGCAGCATCACCGCTTCGTCCTGGCTCGTCTTCAGATTCGCCTGTGCGCTGGCAATCTGGGCGTCATAGTTGCGCAGTGATGTCTGATAATAGGCCTTGCGCTGAAGGAACAGTTTCGCCTGTAAAATCTCGTCCGAATTCGTTGAATCCCCCGCTGTAAAGTCCTCGCCATTCAGCTCCGCATTCAGACGATTGATATTCGCATCCAGCGCGACCACTCGTGTGCGCAGCTGATCAACATCGGCTTGCGAAAACGTCGGGTCCAGTGTCGCCAGCGGCTGTCCTTGGCGGACCAGATCGCCAATCTTGACGTGAATAGTGCGTACCACCGACGTTTCAAGCGGCTGCAACACAACGTTGGGACTGGTTGCAATCAGCTTGCCCTGCGCGGTCACGATCGTATCCACGCGGGAAATCGAGGCCCACGCAATCGCAGCCACAATCAGCGCAACGACGCAGTAAAGAGTGATGCGTGCAACGCGCGGAGGCGCGCGCTCCTCGATCTCGACCGCGTCGGGCTGAAACTCCGTGACCACCGACTGCCGTACCTTGCGATGCCTTAACGAACGCCGACGAGCAGCCGGCGGGGAGCTAGCTGGCTTCTCGCCCTTCGCGTCAGGTGGTCTTCGATCCGCGATCGTCATGCGATTTGCTTCGTCTGCTGGTTCCAGAGATGTCGATAGGTTGTGCACTGGGTCAGAAGCTTGTCGTGCCGACCGACGTCGACTATCCGCCCGCGGTCGATGACCAGAATGGCATCCGCGTCCGACAACATCGATAGGCGATGGGAGACAATGATGACGGTGCGCCCTTCGGCAATGCGTTTGAGATTGCGGCGAATGATCATTTCGCTCTCGGAGTCGAGTGCGCTCGTCGCTTCATCGAGGATGAGAAGATGCGGATTGGTGATCAGTGCACGCGCGATCGCAAGCCGCTGCCGTTGGCCACCTGAGAGATTCTCGGCATTCTCTTCCAGCATGGTGTCGAAACCGCGCGGCAGCCGCTCGATAAATTCATCCGCGCCGGCAAGCTTGGCAGCTTGCGCCACCTCATCGAGCGTCGCGCCGCGCTTCACGCACGCGATGTTGTCCCGCACAGTCCCGCGGAACAGAAAGTTGTCCTGCAGCACGAATCCCAGGCTCTTGCGCAAATGAACAAGGTCCAGCTCCCGAGCGTCGAAACCGTCGATCCGCAACAGTCCCTGCTGGATCGGATAAAGCCCGGAAATCAGCCGCGTTAACGTTGTCTTGCCGGAGCCACTCCGCCCCACAATGCCGAACACCGTTCCCGCGGGGATCCTAAAGGAAATGTCGTCCAGGGCAGGCGGGCCGTCGGGGCCATAGCGAAATGACACGCCTTCGAACTCGATCTCTCCGCTCAGGTCGGGACGCAGGCCATCACGTCTGCCTCCCCGCTCCTCCTGCTGGTTCATGACTTCGCCCAGCATTTTCACCGACAGGGCGACCTCCTGATACTCATGCACCATGGTGACCATCTGGACGAGCGGTCCGGATACGCGCCCGGCAAGCATGTTGAACGCAACGAGCGCACCGATCGTCATCGCGCCGCTGAAGACATCGAGCGCGCCCAAGCAAATGATCCCCAGCATCATCAGTTTTTCGAGTAGCCCCGTTACCGACTGCGCTGCCGCCGATATCTTCTCGACGTCGAACCGCATCGAAACCGACTGCGCGCAGCGATCATCCCACGCTCTGCTTTGCAGCGGCTCCATGGCGAGTGACTTGACCGTTCGCATTCCATGCACGGTCTCGACAAGCATGGCCTGTCGCTCGCCCTCTGCCTGATAAAGGTTGAATAGCCTCCGCCTGAACGGCCCTACCAGCAGGGCAACCACAAATCCGCTCAGAGCGGTGAAACCCAGCACCAGGCCCGTCAATTTCACGCTATAGAGCGCCAGAACGGGAAGGAATACGAACAGCGACAACGCATCAAGCACCGTGACAAAGAGACGGCCGGTCAGAAATTCCCGGACGCGGGTTGCTTGTTGCATGTGCTTGACGAGCACACCTGCCGAGATGTGCTCGAAAAAAGTGATGGGGAGACCCAAAAGATGACCAAAGGTCTTGGTCGCAATGCGGATATCGATTTTATTGGTGGCATAGAGCAGCAAATAGCGCCGCAAGAATGTGAATATCGAGTCGAACACCAGTGCAACGACGGCGCCCACTGCCAACACATAAAGTGTGCTGAAACTTTCGTGCACCAGCACTTTATCGATGACCAGTTGGAAAAAGATCGGAGTGATCAAACCGAGGCCATAAAGCAGGATGGCGGCGACCGCGACATCAGCGAAAAGCCTCCGCTCGCGGATCAACTCAGGAATAAACCATCTGAATCCGAACGGCCGAGGGGCTGAGGAATGTGCCTGGTTCCGTTTGATCAGGATCGCATCGCCCCGCCAATTCTGGCAGAAGCTGTCTTTGCCAACGAGGAAAGGCTCAGGCCGATCAGCCAGTGGATCAAAAATCAGCAGGGCTTCGCCGCTGGGATCTTCGCCCGCTGCCAGCACAACGATCCAGTTCAGGTTTGCGAGTTGAATGAGCGCCGGATAGGCGTCGCGCAGCTGGAACAATTCATGCCAGGAGAAAAGAGCCCTGCGTGCGCGGAAGCCGGCTTCCTTTGCTATTCGCAGGAGCTGGGTCGGCGAGATCGCAGCGTCTGCGACAGCGTGAGTGTGGCGCAGACGATCGACTGAGAGATCAACACCATGGTGTCTGGCGATCTTTACCAGGCATTCGAGAGCCGTATGTATTTGTGGAGCGGATTCTTGCTGATCAATTTCGGCAGCTTCGTTGCCGCGCTCCACATCAGCGGAAATTTGTTGATGCATTTGGCGCTCGCTGAGCGCTGGAGGTGGGCGAATTGCCACGCTCACCTCCCGAGCCTGTTTCGGGATTTGCCGTCACGCCTCTTGGCTGATTGCGCTTGACCACGCCGGCATCAACCAGTCCCTGAAGCGCGTTTTGCATAACTTCTACGGAGTTTGCGAATCCCTCGGCGGAGAAAATCAGTCTCTGCCGAAACACTTTTTTCGGGAAATTGTTGGCGTCGCGTTCGGTTGGCGACAGGCTGAACAAATCGACACGCACGATCGTGCCGCTAATCATGACTTCGTCGACGCCATCTGTATAAAGTTCTTCCTGCATGGTGCCTTCCTACGCTGCCAACTGGGCCTGAAGAGAACATCCAAGCGACCGTGCGCCAGCGCGCGCCAAGCCAAACCATGGCCGATCCACGTGCAAACGTCGGCATGCCTAGTGTCCCGAATCCAAAGTCCGCCTCATCGTGCAGTGCGCTCCGTAGCGGACTTTGGATTCGAGAGGACACTAGTAAATTCATAATTCTAGTGTGGTTTGGGTTCAGAAGTTCGCTGAAAGGACTCGCAGAAAAAATCGAGCGAACTTCTAAACCACCACACCAAAGTATTGATCGCACCGATGGGAGCCCGATGCCCCTATTCGAACAGCATTTAAATGATTTAAAAGTACATTATTCTCCGAGTCAATTCCGCGTTTAAGAAAATTAAATAAGCTGCTTAGGAAGGCCAATATTTTTAGATGCGACGATTAAATTAGAGCGGCAGAAGAAATCGAACTGCAAAATATCCCCCATTTAAAGGCGCACGGTTTCCGCGCTGCTCAATTCAGGTCAAGCTTGCTGACGCAATGACCAGAGACTGTGTTTCAATCTCAAGAAGAATGTGCTCGACGCCACGCGCACCGCGGAAGTCGCTTGATGCCGCCGACCGACGCCATTCTCGATACACATCCATAAGCGCATATCTCTCGTATAAAGCCGAGACTATGAACATCCCATCTGGGCGCCATACCACTTGGTCAGAGTGCCCTCGAATGGCTTCCACGCTTGCTCGAAACGGGAAAACTTGTGCAGGCCTTTCCGGTACATTCCACGCAGTTCTTGATCGATAGCAGCGAGATCGAGGCTGACGGGATTGCCGTCTTTCACAATGGTTCGACCATCGACCACGACGTCGATCACGTGAGACGCATTGCCCCGCGCAAACAGTAATTCCACGGGATCGACGTCCATGATCGCATCACGGTCAATCCGATCGAGATCGAGCACCACAAAGTCCGCTGGCGCTCCCGGCGCGAGTTCACCAGTACCGGGGGCGCCGGTGGCACGACGGCCATTCCTGATCGCCAAGGCAAGAAATTCTGCTCTCGACCAGGTTCGTTCGAAACCCAGCCCGCCATGCATCATCTGAACAAGGCGCATTTCGCGGATCACATCATCGTCTTCGTCCAGGGCCGTGCCATCGACGCCAACCGCAATGTCGCATCCGCACTTATGCGCCGTGCTGATCGGCGCGAGACCGGAATGAAGATGCAGGTTGGAGCTGAAATTGGTGACGATGCGTGCCCCGGATTCCGCGATCATCCCCAACTCCTCTGGCGTAGCGTGAATGCAATGCGCCAGTGTCAGCCGCTCCGACAGCAACCCGATCTCTTTTAGATAACGGACCATTCCGCCTGGGAAAGCGCTATCGGCCCATCGCCTCTGATAGATGGTCTCGAGGAGATGCATGTGGATGCGGCGGCCAGTTCTATGCGAGCTCTCCGCGATCGCCTCCAGCAATGGCTTTGAACACCACTGAACGCCTGCAGGGCCGAATTGGACGTCCACCATCGGCCCCGCGATTGCAGCCCCAATATCCTCAGTCAATGCAATGTAGTCGCGCGGCAGCATCGGCGGGCGCACGAACAGCTCTTCAACCACCTTGCGAGCCTCGCCCGGCAGGTCTGAAAGAACCGGCCCGCTATCCCCGTAAACCAGCGGGTTCTGATCGCGCGCTGCCAGCGCGAAGGCGATGCGAATTCCGACATCCGCCCGCGCCTGTGCGATAGCTTTCGCCTCATCCAGCAGCGACATTGTTCCGCTGGGACGTGTGTAGTGGATCATCATCGCTGCGCATCCGGCGCGCGCCGAACGCGCCATCGACGAGGCCGCTTGCAAATAAGGATCGGGCGGCGTCCCGAGAGCCGTGCGCATAATCCAACTTTCCAGTGGCATATTCACAGCACCGAACGACGATGCCGTGGGGCGCGCGTGATCATGGGCATTGATGAAGGCGGGAACAATTAAGCGCCGCGGCCCGGCCGGCGGCGCGTGGCCGCCGGAAATGGACGTAATGACACCGTTGTCATAGCAGAGAACCGCGTTCTTCAGGCACCCATGGTCAGGGCCACAGAAAATGCTGTCGACGGCGAGTTCAGTGGTCATGACCGCACTCGCCGTTCTCGTCAGTTCGACATGTAGACCAGCTCTCGTTCTGCGCGCGGCGGCAGATAATCGCGGGAAAACACTTCGGCCGGCGTCGGCGTGCGCGAGAGCTGATATCCCTCGACCACCATGCCGATCGCACGTGCCATCCGGTCGTCCTTGATGTCTCCAACGCCAATTTCCTTCATCTCCGGCGATACGATCAACTGTTCATACGAAAATTTGAGGCGACGCTTCTCGACGTCGGCGTTGATCAAGTTATCGTAGTTGACCGTCGCTTTCATCCCCGCATTCTGGTCTTTGCCCACGGCAATGACCGCTTTGTTCACGGCGCGGACAAGACCGGCGACAGCCTTAGGATTTGAAGCCAGGAGCTTGCGCGAAACCATCAGGCCATTGGAATAGAGATCAAGGCCATAGTCACCGAACGAAAACCATCTGAAGTCCTTGTCGGGGTCTTGACGGTTGAGCACAAGATTGAAATAGCTGGTGATATTGAACACAAGAGCCGCGTCGATATCACCCTTGATCAGCATTGGCTCCTGCAAGTTGGGCGCCATGTTCGACACCTTGATCTTGTCGTTGTCGAGCCCGTTCTTGTGCACGAACACCGGCAACAAACGTGTGGTCGGCGTGCCTTGTGCACCGCCGAGAGTGTGGCCCTCAAAATCCTTGATGGTCTTGATGCCACTCGTTGCTTTGGTGACGATGGCGAATGGCGGCCTGTTCCACAGCATGTAGACCATCACCGGGGCATCCTGCGGCCGGGTCGCGGCGTTCTGGATGATGGCATTCACATCGCCAAAGCCGGCGTCATACGCGCCGGACATGATGCGCGTCACGGTCGCGCCGGAGCCCTCCCCCTGGTCGATGACAACGTTGAGCCCCTCCTCTTTGAAGAAGCCATTGTCCTTGGCGTAGAAGAACGCCGCATCGCTACCCTGCGTCTTCCAGCCGAGAGTAAACTTGATGGTCGTCTCCTGTGCTGCGGCAGCACCCGCCAATAGCAGGCTTCCCAACAACGCAGCACCCAGTCTGGCAAACATGACAATCTCCTTACGAAGTTAAAACGCCGATTTGGTGAAAACGAGGGGATCCGGTGCTCATGTCGCGACCAGATCGTTTTTCCGCGTCGCCCAGCCGGTGACCTGTCCTTCGATCAGCGAGAACGCGACGTAGAGAATGACGCCGAGGGCGGCGAGAATGAAAAGTCCGGCGAAAACCAGCGGCACATCGAAGTTCGACGAGGCCGTCATCATCACGTTGCCGATTCCGCGGTTCGACGCGACGGTTTCGGAGAGAACCGCGCCGACAAAGGCGTAGCTGATCGCGACCTTCAGAGACGCGAAGAAGAACGGCATCGTCCGCGGCAACCCGACGTTCCAAAGAATGTCGAATTTGCTAGCACCCAGTGCCTTGAGCACATCTTCCAGTTCGGGCTCCGTCGTCGCCAGGCCCGTTGCGATGTTAACAACGATTGGAAAGAAGCAGATCGACAACGAGGTCAGAACCGCCGGCACTGTTCCCGAACCAAACCAAAGAACAAAAATCGGAACGACGGCGACCTTAGGGATGGAGGAAAACCCGACGAGCAAAGGATAAAAGGTGTCGTAAGCTACCTTCGATGCACCGATGAAGGCGCCCAGCACGACGCCGAGAGCAACGCCGAGCACAAAGCCGGCCATCGTTGTTACCAACGTCTGGACGATGTGGGGCCAGAGTACCGGAAAACGCGCGATCAATGTCGTCAGAACCTGCGAAGGCCGTGGCAACACAAGGTCAGACATTCCGGTCAGCAGGCAAAACAATTCCCAGCCCACGAAGAACAGGATGATCAGGCCCGCTGACCATGCCTTCTGGCGAATGCTGAACTCCGGCATGATCACACCCTTCCTTCTGCAGTCGCCGTCCGCGCGTCGACGATGAGGTCACGCAGACGCTGGTTCAGCGCGACGAAATCCGGCTCAAAGGTCATGGCGACTGTCCGTGGGCGGCTGAACTCGACATGGCTGTCATCGAGAACGCGTCCCGGCCGCGCGCTCATCACGCAAATGCGGCTCGCTAAGAATCCGGCTTCACGCAAATCGTGGGTCACAAGCAGCACTGTGGGCTTGTGCGTCATCCAGAGCTGCTGAAGAATCGACCAGAGTTCTTCGCGGGTGAACTGATCGAGCGCGCCAAACGGTTCGTCGAGCAGCAGCATGCGCGGATCATGGATCAACGCCCTGCAGAGATTGGCACGTTGAAGCATGCCACCGGACAACTGCCAGGGAAAGCGCGGCCCAAATCCTTTAAGGCCGACCTGCTCCAGCAAGGCATGCGCCTTGTCTCGGAATTCAGTCTTGCGGAGTTTCCTGAACTGCGATCGGAACGGTTCGACGATCTTGAGCGGCAGCATGATGTTCTGCTCGATCGTCATCCACGGCAGCATGGTCGGATTCTGAAACGCCATGCCGACGCGGAGCGCTTTCGCCGCTACTTCGCGGCCGCCGACCACGACAACGCCGGTTGTCGGCTGCACCAGACCACTGACCAGTTTCAGAATTGTCGACTTGCCGCATCCGGAAGGACCGACAAGCGCAAGAAATTCCCCATCAGGAATGCGCAACGTCGTCTCGGATAGCGCAGGCACAGACCGCGCACCGCGGCCGAATGTGACGGATGCTCCCGACAGCTCAATCGCGATGGGCGCACCCGCAAGCGGCACGTCAAGCGCAGAACTATCGTCGGAGTTTAGTCGAAGATGTGTTTGCATACGGCTCATACGAGGAAGTGTATGCAAGCACGATGCCAGAGAAGAATCCTTACAAGATGAGGGATTGCGGAGAAGTCGGCGCTCTGCAGCGGTCTTATTTTGTGCAGTTGCTCCATCAAAGTGCATGCAATTGAGGCGCTGAATTTTGCGGCAGCCATGGTACGGAATGCATGACACTTAGATATCCGCTATCGGAATTCACGAATGGCGCCGCGCCCAGCCAAGAAAGATGCAGGCTCTTCCGACAAAGTCGGTACGATCTGTCGCGCCTTGCGCCGGGCCATCATCGAACAGGCGCTGGAGCCAGGAGCTAAACTCCCCGAAGATACACTTGGTGAACGCTTTGGCGTGAGCCGAACCATCGCACGCCATGCGCTTGGGCAGCTTGCGGCAGAAGGGCTTGTCGAACTGCGACGCAATCGGATTGCGGTTGTCGCAACGCCGAGCTGGCAGGAGGCGCGCGACGCCTTCGATATTCGTATTGAATTGGAGCGCCTGGTGGTGCGACAGCTCGCGGGAAAGCTCACGAAGGGTCAGGTTGCAACGCTAATCGCCCATGTCGATGCGGAAGATGCAGCCCGTAACGGCTCTGATGCTGTTTCGATCCGGCTGGCGACCGAATTTCACATCCTGCTCGCGCAAATGACGAACAGCCCGATCCTCATTCGCTATGTCAGCGAGGTTGCGTATCGATGCTGCCTCACGCTTTCGCTCTATAGCCGGCCTCATTCATCGGAGTGCGCGATCAACGAGCACCGGAATATCATCTCAGCCCTGGCAAGAGGCGACGAGGCCAAGGTCATGAGCCTGATGCACAATCATCTGGATTCCGTAGCCAATCGGGCGCTCGTCAGTCCTGCTCCGCAACGTGGCCGTGATCTGATCGATATTCTCGCCCCCTATACCGAAGACGAGACGCGAGCGGACAGCAACAAGAAAGCTAAGGTCGCGCGCATCCGGGACGCTGCGGAGTAATCAGGCCTCGATCCCGCGCTGCATAAGGATGCGCTCGGCGCTGTCGTTCCAGACATCCATCTTGATGATCTGACCATCCTTCACTACGAACCGGTCGACATAGCGATTGCCTTCAAACGGCGTCCCATCGGGCCATTCGCCATAAAGTGTGCCGATGCTGTAAACAATCGTCTCCTCGGCGCCCGGACAGACGTCAAAACGCTCCATCTTCTTCTTCACCCAGCGATACCGGTGTGCATTAAAGCCGGTCGGGCCACGAGGATGGTCGAAGTCTCGTCCACCAGTGAAGGTGATAACGGCGCCGGGCTTCATGAACGTAGCCGCACGATCCGGATCAGGAATCATCGATGCCTCCAGATAGGCCTCGACAATCTCGGCATCGGACATTGCTGTCGATTCAACTCGCGCGGCAACGGACATGATCGGCTCCTATTTGGAACGGCAGCTTACAAATCCGCCCGCCAATTGCATGCACATATTTTGAACAATCTGCAGACCAAACTGCACACAATCTGGAGGTGTCGGCGCGACCACTATTGGGCTAGTTTGATTCACCTCTAACACCTTGCCTGCAATGACCGCCCGCTCCGCCTTCGACCTCATTCTTCACCGGGCCGTTGTCCCCGGTCGACCCTCTCCTGTCGACGTTGGCGTCCGCGATGGGCGCATCGCAGCTATCGAAACACAGCTTGCATGCGAGGCGCTCGACTTTGATGCAGCCGGACAACTCGTCCTTCCGGGCTTTGTCGAGACCCACATTCATCTCGATAAGGCCTGCCTTCTCGGACGTTGCGGTCACGATCACGGCACAGTTAGCGAGGCGATCGCCGCTGTCGCGGCCATGAAGCGGGATTTCACGGTCGAGGATATTTACGCGCGAGGCGCCCGTGTCATTGAACGCGCTATCGTCCAGGGTACCACGCGCATGCGCACACATGTGGAGATCGATCCACGCATCGGCTTGCGCGGCTTTCAGGCAATCAAGGCGCTAAAGCGTGACTATGCCTGGGCGATCGACCTGTCAATCTGTGCATTTCCACAGGAAGGGTTGACCAACGACCCCGGCACGGAGGAGCTGCTGGTCGCGGCGCTACGCGACGGTGCCGACCTGATCGGCGGATGTCCCTATATGGACACCGATCCGAATGCTCAGATCGAGAAGCTATTTGACCTCGCTCAAGCTTTCGATGTGGATGTCGATCTGCATCTCGACTTCGATCTCGATCCCTCCTGGTGGCATCTCGAAGAGGTCTGCCAGCAAGCAGAGCGGCGCAACTATCACGGACGCGTTGCCATTGGCCACGCGACCAAACTCTCCGCCCTGCCGCCGGACGCATTCGACGCCGCAGCTAGCCGGCTTGCTGAGGCTGGCGTCGCGGTGACCGTGCTTCCGGCGACCGATCTTTACCTGATGGGACGCGACGTCACGCACAAGTCTCCACGCGGCCTGACACCGGCGCACAAGCTCATCGACAAAGGCGTCCTTTGCTCGGTGTCAACCAACAACGTGCTCAATCCGTTCACGCCATTCGGAGATTGCTCGCTGCTGCGCATGGCAAATTTCTACGCCAATGTCGCCCATGCAGGGATCAGCGAATTCGAGACCTGCCTCGATCTCGTTACCACACATCCCGCGAAACTGATGAATTTGAAGGACTACGGCATCGCCGTCGGGAATCCGGCAGACATGATCGTGCTCAATACGACCAGCAGCCAGAATGCGATTGCCGAGTTGCCCGACATCGTCTGCGGCTTCAAAAATGGTCGCCAGACTTTCTCGCGTCCATCCGCAACGCTTTTTGCACCTATGCAGGGATAACCGCTGATAGCGGATACCATTGCCAATATCGCCGCACCGCCCCCGGTAATCTGATGGATCGCGTCGGGGCAGCTAGTCACGCTTTACTGCTTGGGCTCATCGATCACGCTGACGTGGGCGGCGACAATGCGCCAACCTTCGGGAAAGCGCACCCATGTTTGCATCTGCCGCCCCACCTTGCCCGGCGTTGTCTCACGGTAAAACAACGTCGATGCGACGGCGGTATCCCGGCCGTAAGCGGTGATTACGGTCTTCGCCAACTGACGCATCAGCCCGACAGGACTTCGCGCGGAGCGGAATGATGCGATCGCATCATAGCCGTAAAGATTTTCTCCGATGCCGTAACGAATGGTCTTTGGATCATTGCGGAACAGTTCATCCAGCGTGGTAACGTCGTTCGTCGTCAAGGCCTTTTCATACCGCGCAAAGGCGGCGCTGACCTCGGCAACAACATCCGGCTGGTCAATTTCGACGGTCACTTCAGAATCCTTTCGGGCGCTTCGCCAGAACTGCGCCGGTCTGTTCGAGAGCGTGTGCAACACGCAAGGCGGTATCTTCGCGCCATGGCGCGGCGATAATCTGGACCCCCATCGGCATCGGCTCAAGAGGCACCGGCACGACGACAACGGGCAGACCGATAAACGATATCGGCTGGGTGTGAATTCCGATATTGGCGCGAACCGGCAATTCGACACCATCGAGCACGAACGTGGTCTGTCCCAGCTTCGGTGCCATACACGGTGTCGCAGGAGCGATAATCACATCGACCGACTTGAACAATTCAAGCACCTGTGCCCGGTACCAGCGCCTGAACTTCTGTGCGCGATCGACGAGCGGTGCAGGTATCATCGCCCCGGCGAAAAGGCGGTCGCGTACAGCTGGATCGAAGTCGTTAGGCCGCGTACGCAGCCGGTCGAGGTGCAGCGATGCGCCCTCGCAAGTCGAGATGACATAGGCTGCCGATCTTGCCCGCATGGCCTCTGGAAGTTCGACCTCGCGCGAGAGCGGCAAAGCTTTCGTGATCCGCGCGATTGCCTCTTTAGCTTCAGGGAAGAGATTTTTCTGGAAATAGCCACCCGCAAGCGCAATACGCAAATCACCAAGCCCCTGATCGAGCAACGGCGACACAAGTTCGATTGGACGATCCACGCAAGCGGCATCGTCAGCATCCGGACCCTGCATTGCATCGTAAGCAGCAGCAAGGTCCCGCGCTGTTCGCGCAAACGGCCCCAGATGGTCAAAGCTTGGAACGAAGGGAAACGACCGCGCGCGGGACAGCCGGCCATAGGTCGGTTTTAACCCGAACACACCGCAAAACGATGCCGGCACGCGGATCGATCCGTTGGTATCCGATCCCAAAGCCAGCGGCACGAGGCCGCCTCCCAC
This sequence comes from Nitrobacteraceae bacterium AZCC 1564, assembly GCA_036924835.1. NCBI lineage: Bacteria > Pseudomonadati > Pseudomonadota > Alphaproteobacteria > Hyphomicrobiales > Nitrobacteraceae > Nitrobacteraceae bacterium AZCC 1564. The sequence goes on along the minus strand of JBAGRR010000001.1, from coordinate 4,329,408 downwards.
CGCGCCGCCTGAACCGCCGGACGAGCCACCGGTCATGCGCGTCACATCGTGCGGATTACGTGACGGTCCATCGTGAATATTTTCGCCGGTGAAGTCGTAGGCGTATTCGCCCATGTTCAGGGCGCCGACCAGGATCGCGCCTGCCGCTTCCAGCCGTTCAATCAAGGGCGCATCGCGGGTGGCCGCCGCGCGCGTGCGGTTAATCTTCGAGCCTGCGCGGGTCGGCAGTCCTTCCACGTCGAAAAGGTTCTTGACCGCGAATGGAACGCCCGCAAGTGGACCGAGCTTTTCTCCACGTGCAATGGCACTGTCGACTTTGGTGGCTTTCGCACGCGCACGCTCGGCAAGCACATCCGTGAACGCGTTAAGGACGGGGTTATGCTTTTCGATTCGCGTCAGCACGCCGTTGACGACATCCAGCGCAGGCACTTTACGGCTCGATACAGCCTCTGCAATTGCAGAAGCGGACGACCAGTCCAGATCACTCATGCTGCCACCCTTAAACTCTGTAGATGCTGGCTGGCTCGATTTCATCAGGCAGCGGGAATTCCTGCACCATCCAAGCCATCTTGAGCGAGACGTCGAGATTTGCGCGGATAGTCGGCTTCCAGGCCTCCTCCACCGGCAATGCCAGCGCTTCGGCGACGGTATCGATATAGGTATCCAGGTCGGCCGGCATGGAGAGTCCTTCTTGTGAACAGCGCTGATCGTCTTATGCCCCGAAGGGGCGCGTGGTTCTTTAAGGCAAATTAAAAGGCAGAGCGATTATCCCCCGACAAAAGAGCAGGCGCGAGATAAATCTCGCGCCTGAAGTCTACTGCGGCTCGGGATTAGAAGCCGATCGTCGTCAAGTCCTGGAACCAGTGCTGGGCTTGAACGAACTTCTTGACTTTGGGCGACAGCGCGTGGGGATTGGTGTCGTGAACCACCCACACGAGCGCAGCATCATCAACAATGAGCGCATGCGCCTGCGCGATCAATTCATCCTGCTTGACAGGATCGAACGTTTGCTTGGCTTCGTTGATCAGCGCATCGACCTTCGGGTTCTTATAGCCGCCCCAGTTCACACCCACCGGCGCAATCTGATCGGAAGCAAAGAAGCGCACGATCGCGTACAGCGGATCCGACGTCACATAGGCGATGTTGTTCGCAGTGATGCCTGCGTTCATTTCGTCGGCCGCGCCCTTGCGCCAATGGGTATAGAGCGTTTCAAGTTCAACGACCTTGAAATCGACCTCGATGCCGATCTCCTTGAACGACTGCTGCAGGTATTCGTTCATTGGCAGCGAGAGCATCTGGCCGGTGCCGCCTTGCGCGATGATGAACGTTGTCTTCAGCGGCTTCTCTTTCGAATAGCCTGCTTCCTGCACCAGCTTCTTCGCAGCAGCCAGATCGTACTTGATGTCAAATGTCGGCTTGCCGAACCATGGACTCGAGGGGTCAACCTGGCCCTTGGCTGGCTTGGCGAGACCATTCATCAGCCCGACAATACCCTCACGATCGATCGCGAGATTAAGCGCTTTGCGCAGTCGCACATCGGTCCAGGGGGAACCCGGCAACACGCTGAGATGATAATTCCAGACATGCGGCGTGATGTTGTCGACGATCTTCATGCCGGCCGCTTTCAACTGCGGCACAGCATCCGGCGCGGGCGTTTCGACCAAATCGACCTGGCCCGCGAGAAGCGCATTGGTGCGGGTGAGCGCCTCCGGCATCGGAACGAGAACGAGCTTATCCGTCTTCGGAATCCGGTTCTTGTCCCAGTAATCAGAGTTCTTCGTCAGTTCCGCCAATTCACGCGGAACTAGCTTCGTCAGCTTGAACGGACCGGTGCCGGATGGCTGGCTCGCAAACTTATCCCAATCCTTGCCGAGCTTTTCATACTGCGCGGGACTGGAGACCAGGAACCACAACATCTGATACGGAAAGAACGAGTCTACGGTCTTTGTGGTGATCTCGACCGTGAAGTCATCAATCTTTTTGTAGCTCGCGACCGACGGAAGGCGCGTCTTCACCTGCGCGCTCTGGCGTTTGTCGAATTGCAGTGCCTTGTCGTTCAGAACCTTGTCGAGATTCCAGATCACCGCATCGGCGTTGAAGTCACTTCCGTCATGGAATTTCACGCCCTTGCGAAGCGTGAAGTGCCACTTCGTCTTGTCTGCGGGATCAACTTTCCACTCTGTTGCAAGGCCGGGCACCAATTTTCCCGGGCGATCGGCAACGTCCATCTCCCATGAGACCAGCGGATCGTAAATTGTATAACCGGTAAATTGATAGGCGCCTGCACCACGATCGGGCTGCCCTGTGGTGAGCGGAATATCGGCCATCGAAATGCCGTATCGCACCACCGTCTCGGCTGTCGCGGGCGCGATCGCACCCAAAACGGCTGCCAATGCCGCGACAGCAATTGAACTTTTAATACTCATCTCACAGCAGCTCCAGTTGTGGGAGAACCCAATTGGAGCTTGATTTGCAAAGTTGATGCCAAGCTCTGTCAGCTCACGGCAGATCAGACGCCAGACATTCACAGCCGTCTGATTGGCATGCCAATCCTTGAAGCAAGCGGCGGCACAGCCACTATCGACATCAGTCCGACACGCTTTCGAGCACCGAAACTGCCTTTAAAATAAGCATGAAGAACAGGTTGTACGCACACGGTCCGTAACGCCAAGGTCAGAAGTGCCGCTACTCATTATATATGCAGCGAGCAACTGCGACTGACTTCGCCGGGCGACCGATCATCCCCCATTCAGTGCGCTCACGGTTCGCGAGCGGCCAGTTTTGGCTCCTTCAGCACGGAGGAGCGGTCCACACGCTCATTGGCACAGGCGTTGCATAAGATTTAACCATCGAAGTTCAGAGGGAACGAATCTTATGCGTATCGTCAAGTCTGCAAAATGGCGCGCCGCGACGGCCATCTTCACGCTGGCTATTGCCTCGGCGGCACTGGCACATACCGCTAGCGCCGAAACCGTTTTGCGCATCGGCATGACCGCCGCCGATATTCCCCGCACGCTCGGCCAGCCCGATCAAGGATTTGAGGGCAATCGCTTCACCGGCCTGACGATGTACGACGCTCTGACCATGTGGGATCTCTCGTCCGACACCAAGGCGAGCGTTGTGATCCCGGGCCTCGCGACGGAATGGGCAGTCGAGGCGAACGACAAGACGAAATGGACATTCAAGCTCCGCCCCGGCGTGACGTTTCATGATGGTTCGCCATTCAATGCGGACGCCGTGGTCTGGAATGTCGACAAGGTCCTGAAGACCGATGCGCCGCAGTACGACGCAAGTCAGGTTGGCGTGACCGCTTCCCGCATGCCGACGCTGCTGTCGGCGCGCAAGGTCGACGATATGACGGTCGAACTCGTCACCAAGGAGCCGGACAGCTTCCTGCCGATCAATCTGACTAACCTGTTCATGGCGAGCCCGACCAAATGGCAGAAACTTTACGATGCCGCTGAAAGCGCAGATGCCAAGGCAAAGTCGCAAGCTGCATGGGCTGCCTTCGCACGCGATGCATCGGGCACCGGCCCATGGAAGATGGCGAAGTTTACGCCGCGTGAACGGCTTGAACTCGTGAAGAACGATAACTATTGGGACAAGGCCCGTGTGCCGAAGACCGACAAAATGGTGCTGCTGCCGATGCCAGAAGCGAACGCGCGTACGGCGGCGCTGCTGTCAGGCCAATTGGACTGGATCGAAGCTCCCGCCCCTGACGCTGTTAAAGAGCTCACACAGCGTGGCTTCAAGATCTACAAGAACGAGCAGCCTCACGTTTGGCCCTGGCAATTCTCGCGCATCGAAGGCTCGCCATGGAATGACATTCGTGTGCGCAAGGCAGCCAATCTCTGTATCGACCGTGAAGGCCTGAAGGAGGGATTGCTTGCTGGCCTGATGGTGCCTGCTACCGGGACCTTTGAGCCGGGGCATCCATGGCGCGGCAATCCCACATTCCAGATCAAGTATAACTTACCCGCCGCGCAGAAGCTGATGCAGGAAGCAGGCTTTGGTCCGAACAAGAAACTCTCGGTCAAGATTCAAACCTCGGCATCGGGCTCTGGTCAGATGCTGCCGTTGCCGATGAATGAGTATCTCCAGCAGGCGCTGGCGGAGTGTTACTTCGACGTTCAGTTCGATGTGATCGAATGGAATACGCTGTTCACCAATTGGCGCCGCGGCGTGAAGGACCCGAGCGCCAACGGCACCAACGCCATCAACGTGACCTATGCGGCGATGGATCCGTTCTTCGCCATGGTGCGTTTCCTCCAGTCGCAGATGGCGCCCCCGGTGTCGAACAATTGGGGTTTCATCAATAATCCCAAGTTTGACGACCTGGTGAAGAAGGCGCGGCAGACATTCGATCCGGCTGAACGTGACAAGGCTCTCGCGGAGCTGCACGCCGCTTCCGTGGACGATGCCGCGTTCCTGTTCGTGGCCCACGACGTCGGTCCTCGTGCAGTCAGCCCGAAGATCAAGGGGCTTGTGCAGCCGAAGAGCTGGTTTGTCGATTTCTCTCCGGTGACGGTCCAATAGCGTCGAAGCACTCGGCGGGCACGGCACTGGCTTGCCCGTCACTACGACATCAATCGGCATCATCGCTCCGAACACGGCGATGATGCCTGCGATTTACGAATTCGAAGGTGACCCGTGCTCGCATACACCGCCCGGCGCATTGTGTACGTCATTCCCGTGATCATCAGCGTCGCGCTCGTCTGCTTCCTGCTCGTGCACATCACGCCAGGCGATCCGCTGGTTGCGATCCTGCCCGCTGATGCCTCGCAGGAGCTCGCCAATCAACTGCGCGTGGCTTATGGCTTTGACCGCCCACTGCCGGTTCAATTCGGACTTTGGCTCTGGAAAGCGGTGAACGGCGATCTCGGCACATCCATCGCGACAGGACGGCCTGTGCTGTCAGAGGTCATGCGCGCGGTCAGTAACACCGTCATGCTTGCCCTTGCTGCGGCCGCAATCGGCTTTTCGTTCGGATTGTTCTTCGGTCTCGTCGCCGGCTATTTCCGCAATACATGGGTCGACAAGGTGGCGACCTCGATTGCCATCGCCGGTGTGTCAGTGCCGCACTACTGGCTCGGCATGGTGCTGGTGATCATCTTCTCGGTGCAGCTCAATTGGCTGCCTGCGGTGGGCGCGGGTCCCGGCGGATCCGGCGCGTGGAGCTGGGATTGGGAGCACATCCGCTATCTCATTCTGCCTGCAATCACGACGTCAGTGATTCCGATGGGCATCGTCACGCGCACCGTACGCGCGCTGACCGGCGATATTCTGTCGCAGGATTTCGTTGAGGCATTGCGCGCCAAGGGCCTGCACGAAACGCACGTCTTCCGCCACGTCATCAAGAATGCGGCGCCCACCGCCCTCGCCGTCATGGGCCTGCAGCTGGGCTACATGCTGGGTGGATCGATCCTGATCGAGACGGTGTTCTCGTGGCCGGGCTCGGGCCTGCTTCTCAACTCGGCCATCTTCCAGCGCGATCTGCCGCTGCTGCAAGGCACGATCCTGGTACTCGCGCTGTTCTTCGTCATTCTCAATCTGCTGGTCGATATCGTGCAGGCTTCGATCGACCCGCGCATCAAACGAAGCTGAGGAATGGACCTATGGTCACAATGACTGACACAGCGGTCCAGGCTGCACCGCCAACAAAGGCGCGGGGATATTGGGCGACAGTGGGGCGCCGCCTGCTGCGCGACAAGGTCAGCATGGCTTGCGCCATCATCCTGATCGCGATCTTCGTCTCGGCGGTGATCGCGCCGTGGCTACATCTCGCCGATCCCTATCAAGGCTCGATGATCCGCCGGCTTCGCGTCATCGGGACGCCCGGCTATCTGCTCGGCACCGACGAGCTCGGCCGCGATATGCTGTCCCGCCTGATATATGGCGGCCGCCTGTCACTGGTGATCGGCATTCTTCCCGTCATCTTCGCATTTATCATCGGAACATCGCTGGGATTGGTCGCAGGCTATGTCGGCGGGAAGCTCAACACCGCCATCATGCGCACCGTCGACATCTTCTACGCCTTCCCGTCCGTGCTGCTTGCAATCGCGATCTCCGGCGCACTTGGCGCCGGCATCGTGAACTCGATTGTCTCATTGACCATCGTGTTCGTCCCACAGATCACACGTGTTGCCGAAAGCGTCACCACCGGCGTGCGCAACATGGATTTCGTCGATGCAGCAAGAGCATCGGGCGCGGGACCGTTGACCATCATGCGCGTCCATATGCTTGGAAACGTCCTGGGGCCAATCTTCGTCTACGCAACCGGGCTGATTTCTGTGTCGATGATCCTCGCCGCGGGTCTTTCGTTTCTCGGCCTCGGCACCAAGCCGCCGGAGCCGGAATGGGGCCTGATGCTCAATACCCTGCGCACAGCGATCTATGTGAACCCTTGGGTCGCCGCACTTCCTGGCGTGATGATCTTCGCGGTCTCGATCTGCTTCAACCTGCTCAGCGACGGCATGCGCAGCGCGATGGATATTCGGAACTGACGCCAATGATAAATAGAGCGCAACCCATCGACATGCTTGAGCCGATCGAAGATCTCGGCGGTCAAGCGCAGCCTCTGTTGCAGGTGACTGACCTCACCAAGCACTTTCCGGTTCGCGGCGGACTGTTCGGTAAGAGCAAGACCGTGCGCGCCGTGGACAATGTGACGTTCTCGATCGCCAAGGGAGAAACCGTCGGCATTGTCGGTGAGTCCGGATGTGGCAAGTCCACAACCGCACGCCTGCTCATGCATCTCATGGACCGTGACGCGGGCGAATTCGTCTATGACGGCATGCTGGTGGGCGGCGCGCTTTCGCTGCGTGAATTGCGACGCGCCATGCAGATGGTGTTTCAGGACAGCTACGCGTCTCTCAATCCGCGGCTCACTGTCGAGGAATCGATCGCCTTCGGCCCCAAGGTTCATGGGAGGAGCGACGCAGATGCCCGTGCTCTCGCCCGCGAACTGCTCGGCAAGGTCGGGCTACGGCCCGAGGTCTTCGCCAACCGGTATCCGCACGAGGTCTCCGGCGGTCAGCGCCAGCGCGTCAACATTGCGCGTGCCCTGGCCCTGTCGCCGCGCCTGGTCATTCTCGACGAAGCCGTATCCGCGCTCGATAAATCGGTCGAAGCGCAGGTACTCAACCTGCTGGTCGATCTCAAGCGCGAGTTCGGGCTAACGTATCTGTTCATCAGTCATGACCTCAACGTGGTCCGGTACATCTCAGACCGCGTGCTGGTGATGTATCTCGGCGAAGTCGTCGAACTCGGCCCCGTGGATCAGGTGTGGGATGCCCCGGCGCATCCTTACACACGCGCCTTGCTGGCCGCGATGCCATCCTCCGATCCGGACAAGCGGACGGAAACGCCGCCGATTACCGGCGATCCGCCCAACCCCATTGATCCTCCCTCGGGTTGCCGCTTTCATACGCGTTGCCCATTCGCAGAGCCGCTATGCTCGCAAGCCGGACCAAAGCTGACAGAGATCGATAACATGGGTCACCAGGCCGCCTGCTACATGGCGATTCCGAACTCGGGCCACAGCTGCGCCCCAACAACCCAAGGATGATTTCGTGAGTAAAAGACCCACCGCTGAAGAGATCACGGCCACGGCCAAAGTGGCCGGCGTTCCCGTCACCGCGGATATCGCAACACGCATCGCCAACTCCATCGGGCCTGCCTTCGAAGGCTTTGCCCCCATCTCAGGGACCCTGCCGTTTGACATCGAGCCGTCAACGTACGTTGTTGTTCAACTGGCGGGAGATCGCAAATGAACGATCAAGGCCCCCGAACCGCGACTGAACCGGCCCTAATGTCGCTCACGACCGTTGCGAAAGCGATCGCATCAAAGAAGCTCTCATCCCGCGAAGTCGCTCAATCATGCCTGGACCGCATCGCCCAGTGGGAGCCCGCCCTCAATGCCTTTATGTCGATCGAGGCTGATGAAGCCTTGAAGGCGGCGGATGCTGCTGACGCGGCCCTTGCGGCGGGACAGAAAGCCGGCCCGCTGCATGGCGTGCCGCTTGCGCACAAGGACATGTATTACGAGACGGGAAAGGTCGTCACTTGCGGCTCGATTATCCGCAAGAACTGGGTCGCGACCACAACCTCAACAGCGCTGCAACGTCTGAAGGATGCCGGCACCATCCGGCTCGGCTCGCTGCACATGGCGGAATTCGCTTATGGCCCGACCGGCCATAACGCGCATTACGGTGCGGTCCATAATCCGTGGGCGTACGATCACATCACAGGCGGATCATCATCGGGATCCGGCGCAGCCGTCGCTGCGCGCCTGACCTTTGCTGCGCTCGGCTCCGATACTGGCGGCTCGGTGCGAATGCCCTCGCATTTCTGCGGCGTCACCGGACTGAAAACCACAGTGGGCCGCGTTAGCCGCGCCGGTGCGATGCCATTGTCCCAGTCGCTCGATACCGTTGGTCCGCTGGCACGCACCGCCGAGGATTGCGCGCTGCTGCTCGGCCTGATGGCGGGAGCCGATCCGGCCGATCCAACAGCGATCAGCGGCGACGTGCCGAACTATATGGCTGGTCTAAGTCTTCCGTTGAAAGACACGACTATCGGTGTGCCAAAGTCCTTCTATCTCGATGATCTCGACGCGGAGGTCGCACGCGTGATGGATGAAGCACTTGCGGTCTTCAAAAAAGAAGGCGTACGTGTTGTCGAAGTCGATCTGCCGGATCAGCGCCAGTTGACATCGGCGAGCCAGCTCGTTCTGGCGGTCGAGGCAGCGGCCTTCCACAAGGCCTGGATGATCGAACGCCCGCAGGATTACACCCCGCAGGTGTTGATGCGTCTGCAGAACGGTTTGGCTGTCCCCGCCATCACTTATCTTGAGGTGATGCGCTGGCGCGGCCAGGCACTCGCTGAACACTTGGCAGCGACGAAGGGTATCGATGCCGTGCTTGCACCGATCGCTCCCGTGCCAGCTCCGACCATCGAGGACAGCGATGTGGGCGGCAAACCCGGGGCGGAAGCCGTGATACAGAACCTGACCCGCTTTACGCGCCCGATCAACTACCTCGGCCTGCCGGCGCTCGCTATCCCCTCCGGGTTCTCGCGCAACGGCCTGCCGATCGGCCTGCAACTGGTGGGCCGGCCATTTGACGAGGCGACAATTCTGCGCATCGGCGCCAGCTTCCAGCGCGCGACCGACTTCCACGACAAGATCCCGGACAAACCATGAGCAACCTTGTCGAGATTCGCGATCTCAATGTCCGCTTCACTGGCGAACGCACCGCGTTCGCTGTGAACGGTGTCAACCTCACCCTGGGTCAGGGTGAGGTTCTCGGGCTCCTCGGCGAGTCCGGTTCGGGCAAGAGCGTGACCTTGCGGGCGCTGATGCGGCTGTTGCCGAAGAAGCGCTCGATCATCACTGGACAGGTGCAGGTCGCGGGGCGCGATGTGCTGGCCTTGAATGACGACGAACTGTCCGCTTTTCGCGGACAGACGGTGTCGATGATCTTTCAGGAGCCGGCGCTTGCCCTCGACCCTGTCTATACGATCGGCCAGCAGATTGCTGAAAGCGTGATGCGCCACGAGGGCAAAAGCCATAAGGATGCTATGGCGCGCGCGCTGGAAATGCTCGACGTCGTCCGCATTCCCTCCGCAAAGCGCCGGCTTGATGCCTATCCGCACGAAATGTCCGGCGGTATGCGGCAGCGCGCTATGATCGCGTTAGCACTCGCCTGCAAACCGAAGATCCTGCTGGCGGATGAACCGACCACGGCACTGGATGCGACGGTGCAGATCCAGATCCTGCTGCTACTGCGCGAACTACAGCGCGAGTTCGGCATGTCGGTGATTTTCGTCACCCACGACATTGGCGTCGCAATTGAAATCTGCGATCGCGTGGCGGTCATGTATGCCGGGCAGATCGTCGAAACCGGCACCTTGAGCCAGATCGTGCGGACGCCGATGCATCCCTACGCACGCGGGCTTTTGTCATCGACGGTTCACGGGGCCAAGCGGGGGGACCGGCTGGAGACCATTCCCGGTACGCCGCCCTCCCTCGACAAACAGCCGGTCAATTGTTCGTTCGCACCGCGTTGCAGCTCGGCCCAGCCGCGCTGCTTCGAAGCACTGCCCCCGAACATCGAACTCGCGCACAACCGCGCAGCACGATGCATTCTGGCTGAGACCGCGTAACAGCGAAGTGACTGGTTCCCCTCCGATCACCTCGCTGTTTTTCGCTAATTACGGATTGACCGGTTCGGTGCCGCACCATTCCGCAATGAACAAGGCGATAGCCTTGGTAATCCGCTTGGTGGACGCAAGGCTGGCGCGCTCATCGAAGCCGTGAATGTTCTCGCCGAGACCGCCATAGCAGAGTGTCGGGATCTTGTCGAAAAGCGCGTAGACGCGAGCATCGAGATAAGCCGCCGTCATAAAGGTCTGGAGCGGCTTGCCGGTCGCTTCCTTGTGAGCCCGCCCGAGAACAGCTTCTGCTTCCGACCCCGGTTCAAGGATATAGCCTTCCGCCTGAAAGCCGTTGAAGGTTGTCACCGGCGGCATGTTGGCGAGGAAGGTGTCAGACCTTGCAAACGCGGCAATACGATCGGTGATCTTGCGCATCGCCTCTTCCGCCGACGTTCCTGGATAGACTGAGACACGGCAATCGATCTTGCACCAGCAAGGCACGGACGACGCCCAGTCACCGCCCTCGATCTTGCCGATGTTCAGGTTGATCGGATGGTTTTCGTTCTTGAAGTGCTCGTGGTTTGCCTTCTCCGCATTCCACTCTTCTTCAAGCCGCCGCAGCTCACCGATCACACGGTAAGCCGCGTCGATGGCATTGGCGCCGGTACCCATCTGGCGCACGTGCACGGGGAAGCCACGAACCTCAATCTGAAACCACAACACGCCGACATTGGCGCGGACGAGCCGCTCGCCCTCGGGCTCAGAGATCAGGGCGGCGTCAGCCTTATAACCACGCAGATGCGCCATTAACGCGCCGTTGCCAGTCGACTCTTCCTCGACCACCGACTGCACATAGACAGTTGCAGCCGGCTGCAACCCGATGCGCCGCAAGGCATCGAGCGCGGAAATGTTAGCCGCAAGGCCAACTTTCATGTCCGCGCCACCGCGGCCGTAGAGCCAGTCGCCCTCGATCACAGGATCGAATGGCGGATGGGTCCACATCTCTGTCGGTCCGGTCGGCACCACATCGACATGGCCCTGGAGAATGAGCGAGCGTCCGGTCTCGTTGTGAGGCCGGTGGATGCCAACGACGATCGGCGCACGCGAATGCTCCTCGCTGAACGCGCCGCTACCCGGATGACGCTCCAGCGCCTCCTGGTCCATTTCGAAGCGGTCCATGGCGTAGCCGCGCTTGCGCAGCGTCTGAAAGACGAAGTCCTGCACCGCATGCTCTTGCGCCCGCGTTGACGGAAACCGGATCAGGTCCTGGCTGAGGCCAATCTGTTGGTCGAAACCCTCGTCAACAGACGCAATGATGCGATCGCGAAGGGCGGGATCGAGACTCATGGATGATGTCCTTTTCTTCTTTTCTCGATTGAATGATGAAACATGCGCTGTCAGGCGGTGGACAGCGCGTGCGCTCTTGATGGATGTGGAAGGCGCTCGCTCCGATATCGCTTTTCTTGATTAGCGCGCTTCTTCGAAGCCCGCGAGAACGGCAGTCAGGTTGGTGCCGAGCAGATCCGAGAGATATCCGCCCTCCTGAACGAAGACGGTCGGCAGACCTATTCTTGCGATGGCCGCCCCGATGCGGCGGAAGCCGTCGGTCGTGACAGCAAGGCCCGCGAGCGGATCATGCTCCGAAGCATCGAGGCCGAGCGCAACAACCAGCGCTGTGGGCGCAAATGACGCGATGGTCTTCTCCGCGACGCCAAGCGCCTGGAGATAGCCGTCATCCTTCGTGCCGAGCGGCAGCGGAATGTTCAGATTGGTCCCAAGACCCGGACCTGCGCCGCGTTCATGCGCGTATCCCCAGACAAAGGGATAGAACCGTTCTGGATCGGCATGAATCGAGACAGTCAGCACATCCGGCGATTCATAGAAGATCCCCTGCGTGCCGTTGCCGTGGTGAACGTCAACATCAAGGATCGCCACGCGCTCATGTTTCAGACGAAGATGAGCCGCCGCAACAGCACTGTTGTTCAGAAAACAAAATCCGCCGGCCTGATCGCGATAGGCGTGGTGTCCCGGTGGCCGGCAAAGCGCGTAGACCGTATCTTCGCCATCCATCACGAGTTGAGCAGCAGTCGCAGCCACGTCCGTTGCCGCGCAGACCGCGTCCCATGTGCCCGGTCCCATGGGAGCGGACGTGTCGACGGTATGCCATCCGAGCTTGCCGACGATGTGGGCGGGATAAGTCGCTGCATGACGTACCGGATGCATGTTAGGGATCATCTCAGTACCGGCATCGCCAAGCGCGGTCCATTCCTCCCAGGCATCGGCAAGAAAGCGCAGGTATTCAGGGCTGTGAACACGCGCGCGTGGACCCTGCCCGAAGACCGTCGGCTCAACCAGCGTGTGCTTGCCTACGGCCAAACCTTTAAGCAATCGATCGGCGCGTTCGGGTTGTTCAGTCGTGCGCTTCACCACACCGCGAACAAGATAGAATTGCGGATCATGGCTGCGGTGGCGTTCGGTATAGACGGCCTTCACAAGGTTTCTCCACTGTCAGACGTAGGAATATTTCGCACGAGTTTGCTCACCTCGCGCCAAGCGACATCGATGTGATGGCTGAAGATCGCCTCGATCCGCTCAGGATGCCCTTCCTCGATCACAGCCAGCAACGTGTCATGTGTGCGCGCGATCCTGGCAGGATCATCGTAAAGACGACCGATCAGACCGATCACCATCTGCAACTCCGATGCTAAGTCATCGAACAGTTGCAGCAGGCGGCGATTGCCCGCGATTTCGCAAATCAGGCGGTGAAAGCGGTAATCTTCTTCGACCTGCCGTGCCGGATCATCGATATCCGCCATGCGATGAAGCGTGTCGATCTGTTGCTGCAACGCATCACGGGCCGCAGGCGTCCAGTTGCGTGCAGCAAGCACAGCCGCGTGACGCTCGATGCAGATACGCAGATCGTAAATTTCGTCGATATCGCGGGCTTCCAGCTTGCGAACAAAAAACCCGCGACGCGGGCTGGCGACCAGAAGTCCTTGGCGTTCAAGAAGTCTGGCGGCTTCACGCACCGGCGCACGGCTGATGCCAAGCTCACGCGCGATACCGGCTTCAACGACTTTTGATCCCGGAGGCAACCGCCCCTGCACAATGGCTTGAGTCAAAATGCGAGCCACCTGACCAACAAGATGATTTTCAGCCAGTGAAGGCAATCCAACTGGAGGGGATATGAGCCGCATGAAAAATACCGTTTGATCCATGTATAAGATTTAGTCGTCGATTGTCGACAGTTTAATCTTGCGACATCGTTCAAGACTGTGTCAGCCTGTCGTCAGCAAAAGGTGGACAATGATTGCAACTGCTCACGCACGTCCTGAGACCTACGACAACAGCACCCAGCAAATTCGGATCGACCTCGCCGCCGCCTATCGGCTCATTCACCGGCTTGGCCTTGATGACAGCATCTACACTCACATTTCAGTGCGTCTTCCGGGACGGCATGATCGTTTTCTGATCAATCCTTACGGCATGCGCTTCGAAGAGGTCACGGCATCCAACCTTGTGACCGTCGATCTCGATGGCAACATCATTGATGATCCTCTCGGGCTCGGCATCAATCCCGCAGGCTTCACCATCCACAGCGCCATTCATTCAGCACGCAAGGACGCGATGTGTGTGCTTCACACGCACACAGTTGCAGGCGTGACCGTCTCCTGTCAGGCAGAAGGCCTGCTTCCACTCAATCAATGGTCGATGCAGTTCACAGATCGGCTCGCCTACCACGACTATGAAGGCATTGCGCTTGATCTGGACGAACGTCAGCGCCTGATCGCGGATCTTGGCGACAAGTTCGTCATGATCCTGCGCAATCACGGTCTGCTGACGTGCGGGCGTTCGGTGGCAGAAGCTTTCAAGCTCATGCATAACATGGAGCGTTCATGCCGTGCGCAGCTTTCGATCCAAGCGTCGGGCGTGGAGGTCGTCAAACCGCCAGCCGCCGTCGCGCGCAAAACCGCTGGGCAATATGCAAGTTTCTACGACAGCATGGAGATTGAAGGTAAGCCGGACACTGAATGGGCGGCCTTCAAACGAATGCTCGCACGCACAGATCCGGATTTCATGAACTGATTTGAACGCACATTGCTGTCAGTCCTTACAGAGAGAGACCTTATGCTGAAGAAGATAGTGGCCGGCCTCATGTTAAGCTGCAGCATCAGCGCAGCCGCCCTCGCGCAAGAGCCGAAAATGGGCGGCGTCATCAATGCAGTGATCCAGCCCGAACCGCCGAGCCTGATGCTGGCCATGATCCAGAACGGCCCGACGCAGATGGTCGCCGGAAATATCTATGAAGGCTTGTTGCGTTACAGCCCAAAACTCGAGCCGCAACCCGGGCTCGCGGAAAGCTGGACCATCAGCGATGACGCCAAGGTCTATACCTTTCACCTGAAGAAAGGCGTCACCTGGCACGACGGCAAGCCGTTTACTTCGGCGGACGTGCTGTTTTCGATCGACATGCTCAAGCAAACTCATGCGCGCGCCCGCGGCAACATGATGCAGGTTGAGAAAGTCGAAGCGCCGGACGACTACACGGTCGTCTTCACGCTGAAGCAGCCCTTCGGTCCATTCATAGGAATCTTCGAAGTCGGCTCAATGCCGATGTTTCCAAAGCACATCTATGAAGGCACCGACTTCAAGACCAACGCCGCCAACAACGCGCCTATTGGCACGGGTCCCTTCATGTTCAAGGAGTGGAAGAAAGGTGCTTACATCCACTTGGTGAAGAATCCGAACTATCACGTGAAGGGCAAGCCATACATTGACGAGATTTACTGGCAGGTCATTCCCGACGCAGCAGCACGCTCGGTCGCCTTCGAGACTGGAAAAGTCGACGTGCTGCCCGGCGGCTCTGTCGAGAACTTCGAAGTTCCGCGCATCAGCAAGCTGAAGAACACATGCGTGACCGGCGCAGGATGGGAGTTCTTCTCTCCCCTCGCCTGGATGTGGCTCAACAACCGCAGCGGCCCCACAGCAAACAAGAAGTTCCGCCAAGCCGTCATGTATGCGGTCGATCGCGAGTTCGCCAAGGATGTGATCTGGAACGGATACGCCAAGATCGCAACCGGTCCGTCCTCGTCGACACTCAAGTACTACACGGCTGATGTGCTGAAATACCCTTACGATCCAGCAAAAGCCAAAGCACTGCTGAAGGAAGCCGGTTACAAGGGGGAGAAGGTTCGCCTCCAGCCCCTGCCCTACGGCGAGACATGGCAACGTTGGGGTGAAGCTGTGAAACAAAATCTGCAGGACGTCGGCATCAACGTCGAAATGATCGCAACCGACGTTGCGGGTTCGAACCAGAGAATCGGCGATTGGGACTACGATATCGCTTTCTCCTATCTGTACCAGTATGGCGATCCTGCGCTTGGCGTCGGCCGCAACTATGTCAGCAGCCAGATCGTCAAAGGCCAGCAGTTCAACAACGTTGAGGGGTATTCCAATCCGGAGATCGACAAGCTGTTTGCCGATGGTGCAGTGGCAACGCCGGATTCGAAGCGCAAGGAGATCTACGAGAAGGCTCAGAAGATTCTCGTCGAAGACGTGCCGGTGGCATGGCAGCTCGAATTACAATTCCCGACCATCACCCACTGCCAGATCAAGAATCTGATCACGACGGCGATCGGCGTGAATGACGGATTCCGCGACGCCTGGATTGACAAATAAGCGCATCGGAAATCCAAATATCGATGCGTAGTAGCCGAACCACTTTCGATCAGGACCTCACGGACCTCTGATGCTATCATTCATTGCCCAGAGGATCGTGAAGGGCGTGATCGTCCTGCTCGCCATCGTGGTGCTGAACTTCTTTCTGATACGACTTGCGCCAGGCGATCCGGCCGTCGTCATGGCCGGCGAAGCCGGCGCGAGCGATCAGGTTTTCGTGGCGCAGTTGCGCGAGAAGTTCGGCCTCGACAAGCCTCTGCCGGAGCAACTCTATCGTTACGTCAAGGGAATCGTCACCTTCGACCTCGGCTTCTCGTTCCGCCAGCAAATGCCGGTTTCCCAACTGATCCTTGAGAGATTGCCGGCTACACTACTGCTCACTCTGACGGCATTCGCGATCTCACTGATATTCGGCATCTTGTTTGGAATGCTGGCGGCGCGGTTCGCAGGCACCTGGGCCGACACAGCCATCACCGTGCTTGCACTCATATTCTACGCGACGCCGCTGTTCTGGATCGCCCTGATAGCGATCCTTGTATTCTCGGTCTGGATGGATTGGCTACCAAGCTTCGGTTACGAGACGGTCGGCGCAAATTACACCGGCTTTGCCCACGTGCTCGATGTCGGTGCGCATCTCATCATGCCGGCCATGACGATCGGGTTCTTCTTCATGGCGACTTATACGCGCATGACGCGTGCGTCGATGCTTGAGGTTAAGCGGCTCGACTTCGTCAAGACGGCCCGCGCCAAAGGCGTTAGCGACGCCGTCATCCAGCGTCGCCACATTCTGCGTAATGCCCTGCTACCGGTCGTGACCCTCGCGGGACTTCACTCTGGAACGCTGATCGGAGGCGCCGTGCTGACCGAGACCGTCTTTGCATGGCCCGGAATTGGCCGGCTGATGTACGACGCACTGATCCAGCGCGACTACAACCTGCTCCTCGGCGTATTCGTGGTCTGCTCCGCGATGGTGCTGATTTTCAACCTCATCACCGATCTCGTTTATCGAGCGGTGGACCCGCGCATCAACTACACGTCATGAAGAAACTCGCAAAGCAGATGTTGCGCAGCCCCAGCGGCTTGATCGGATTGACGATCCTGGTGCTCGCCATTCTTATCGCCGTCGTCGGACCGCTGATGTTCCCCAACTCGCCCTGGCGCATGGTGCAGCGGCCATTCATTCCGCCATTCACTTTGCCCACAGTGCCGCTTGGAACGGACGCGCTTGGCCGCGATGTTATGGCCGGCATTATTTATGGCGCACGGGTCTCGCTTTTGGTCGGCCTGATCTCAACGCTCGTCGCGCTCGCCGTCGGCGTACCGCTGGGAGCCGTCGCCGGCTATTTCGGCGGACGAACCGATGATGCGCTGATGCGTCTGACTGAGTTCTTCCAGACCATTCCAAGCTTCGCGCTTGCCATCGTACTGGTCGCGATCATGCAGCCGTCGATCTATTCGATCGTCGCAGCTATCGCGATCGTCAGTTGGCCTCCGGTCGCACGTCTTGTGCGTGGCGAAGTACTCTCACTGCGAACGCGGGAATATGTGCAAGCGGCAGTGGTGACCGGCCAGACCAATGGCTGGATCATCTGTCGCGAAATCCTGCCGAACGCGATTTCGCCCGTGATTGTCCTTGCCTCTCTGATGGTCGCAACGGCGATCCTGCTGGAATCGTCCCTGTCCTTCCTGGGTCTTGGTGATCCGAACCTGATCTCGTGGGGATACATGGTCGGTGCGGGCAGAACGGTCATCCGGCAGGCCTGGTGGATCACGGTCTTTCCCGGTGTCGCTATCCTGCTCTCAGTGCTGGCGTTGAACCTGATCGGTGAAGGCCTGAACGACGCGCTCAATCCGCGCCTTGCGAAGGATGGACGTTGATCATGACATTCAGCCCAGCCGTCGCAATCAAGGACCTTAAAATCGCGTTGCCTGTCGGCGGGGATCGTCCCTATGCGGTCGATGGCGTCTCTTTCGATTTGACACCCGGTGAGATCGTTTGCGTCGTTGGAGAATCGGGCTCCGGTAAATCGATGTGCGCCCACGCACTGATGGGTCTTCTCCCCGGCAACGTGAAGACCGAGGCCGGACAGATCTTGTTTGAAGGACGCAACCTTCTCTCGCTCGACGAAGACGCCTGGGGGGATGTACGCGGGCGCAGGATCGCGATGGTGTTCCAGGAGCCGATGACGGCACTTAATCCTTTGATGCGCATTGGCGACCAGATTGCCGAAGTCTTTGAAGCGCACGGGCTGCTGACACCGAAGCAGCGAAAGCAAAAGGCCATCGATCTCGCACGCGAGATCGGCTTGCCAGAGCCCGAGCGCATTGTACGAGCCTATCCTCATCAATTATCCGGCGGCCAACGTCAGCGCGCCATGATCGCCATGGCTCTGGCGCTGGAGCCTGCGGTGCTGGTTGCGGACGAGCCGACGACTGCTCTCGATGTCACGACGCAGGCCCAGATCCTGAAGCTGATCCGCGATCTCCAGCGCAACCGCAATATGGCGGTTCTCTTTATTACCCACGATTTCGGCGTGGTGGCCGACATCGCGGACCGCATCGTCGTGCTTCGTCACGGCAACGTCGTTGAACACGGTACAGCGCAAGACGTGCTATCGCGACCGCAGCACGACTACACGCGCACGCTCCTCGCGGCCGTGCCGTCGATGCACCCGCCACAACGGCCCTCGCTGGTCGAGCGCGATAGAGCTGTTGACGTCATCGGCATCGACAAGACGTATGTCACCAGCGAAGGTTGGTTCCGGCCGGATCGCAAGGTGCAGGCCGCCAGGGAAGTCAATTTTGCGATCCATCAAGGCGAAACACTTGGTCTCGTTGGCGAGTCCGGTTCCGGCAAGTCATCCGTCGCTCGGCTTGTCATGCGCCTGATCGAACCCGATCGCGGGACGGTGCGGATCGGCGATATCGACCTTACCCAAATTGGAGGACAAGAGCTGCGGAAGCAGCGCCGCCGGATCCAGATGATTTTCCAGGATCCGTTCGCGTCGCTCAATCCGAGGCGCAAGATCGGACAGATCATCACCGACGGTCCGATCGCCCATGGCGCAGATCCTGCTGTGGCTCGGCAGCGTGCAAAGGAGCTTCTCGGAATGGTCGGGCTCGATCCCGGCGCAATGGAACGCTTCCCGCACGAATTCTCGGGCGGACAGCGCCAGCGCATCGGCATCGCGCGGGCACTCGCGCTCGATCCGGAAATTATCGTTGCCGACGAAGCAGTCTCTGCGCTCGACGTTTCGGTGCAAGCTCAGGTTCTGAACTTGTTGGAAGATCTCAAGGCGCGTCTTGGTCTGTCGATGCTGTTCATCACTCATGATCTGCGTGTTGCCGCTCAAATCTGCGATCGCATCGCCGTGATGCAGAAGGGCTCCATTGTGGAGATGAAGCCCACCGCGGCCCTTCTCGCCGCGCCAGAACACCCCTATACGCGTGAATTGCTGGCAGCTGTTCCGGGGCAGAAATCACCGTCTCAAGCAGCCTGAGCGATGCACTGCGTTCTCTTGAGTGACACTCTCGATCTGCGAGACTATCTCTCCGACATCATTCGTGAGCTCGACCACATCACGTTTGTCGATCATCGCGATCGACACAATCCAAGCGATGTCCGGCTCGCTGTCGCGTGGCATCCGGCGCGCGATGCTTTCGATTCTTACCCAGAGCTGAAAGCTGTCTGCTCGATCGGCGCGGGCGCCGACAATATCCTTAGCTGCCCCAGCCTCCGGCGTGGCATTGATGTGGTGCGCGTGGTTGATCCTGCTCAGGCGGAGATGATGTCCGGCTTCGTACTCTGGCATGTGATCTGGCATCAGCGCCGTTTTGCCACTTATCTCGCACAACAGCGCGAGCGCGTCTGGCAGCGCCTTTCTCAGCGAAGCGCCAGGGACGTATCAGTCGGCATTCTGGGCTATGGCGAGATCGGGCGCCGCGTGGCCAACGATGTCATGGCTCTTGGCTTCCCGGTTAACGTCTGGAGCCGCACGATGAAATCCGTGCCGGCCGGCGTAAAGGCCTATCATGCGGCCGAAGGACTTTCGGCGATGCTGAACAATACAGAGATCCTGATTAATCTCTTGCCACTCACGGCGGAAACAAGGGGAATTCTGAATCTCACGACATTCAGAAAGATGAAACGCGGCGGCTATCTCATTCAGGTGGGACGCGGCGAGCATCTGATCGAGCAGGACTTACTGACCGCACTCGACGAAGGCCAGCTTGCCGGGGCCTCGCTCGATGTCTTCTCATCGGAGCCTCTTGGCCGCCAACATCCGTTCTGGACTCACCCCAAAATTATCGTGACGCCTCACGACGCCTGCGATGTCAGCATGAATGCCATCAAGGCGACCATTGCCACAACAGCGGACGCTGTGCGCACGGGCCAAAGGACCCGTCACGCAATCAACCGGGAACGTGGCTACTAAGCTTTCGGAAAGTTCGAAGCAACGAGCAAAGAACGCTCGGCCTCCTTTCAGGCCAAAGCTTCGGGCCGCTTGACCTCGATCTCGATGAACGCGATCGGATGCGGCGAGCCGTTCATGACGTCGTGCTCGACGCCCGACTGCCGCATATAGGATTGACCGGCAACGAGCGGCACATCGGTAACGTCTTTCCCGTTGTGAATCCGCAAAGTGCCATCGACCAGCATGATCACGAAATATGGCCATCCGTGCCGATGCCATCCGGTGACCGCACCCGGCTGAAAATCCCAGCGGGTGATACGCAGCGTGTCGTTATCTTCCTGAACGGTCGGGATCGCCGGGGTGTTGCACTGGAAAGCCATCGATTCATCCTGGGTCGAGATTATCCACGAATGACGACATACTTTCCGGAACGACACAACCCGCACGAAATATGGTCATCCCTGCGCTGCGTGTATTTCTATCCTCGCTAGCTTTTCGATCGAAAGCGGGCCTCAGGAACGGGCTCGCCAGCGCGAACCCGCTCCTTCACGAAATTACTAAGCCTGAACGACCCTCTCACTGTACACACATCGGCAGTCCATCTCGAACTCGAGATCGACAACCGGCGGCCGGTTGAAATGCCAGGTCAAACCATGCCGCAACACGCCACGCTTGCCGAGCTCGCTTTCCAGGAACGGATAGATGTCATGAACCGTATAGAGCTGCACGCCAGTGGCCTGGCTCCAATCGCCACCAAACGCGCTCATGCGCCGCTCCATCTCACCAAGCACCCACTTGGCCTTTTCATGCATCGCTGCTGGTGACGTATCACCAAGGCGAATGGCATGATCGCGGTAGTTCGACTTGCCTTCCGGTGCTTCGCCGCTCCCTGCCACCACGAACGAAGCCGGCGCATTCGATGCAGGAACCGTATAGGAGAAAGCATAGAAGCCCGGCTCCGCTGGAGGGTCGACCTTCGGACAGACGTTGCTGCGTGCCACCGGATTGACGCCATCCTGCATCAGGCCCCACGCTTTCAGGAAGCCGATGTACTCCGCGTTGAAACTAACAAATCCGCTCTCTGTAAATGGAGCCGGTGACCGCAATTCGCACGCCGCAAATGCCGTTAGCGGCCGACCCGCGTCCTTCAGGATCTGCGCGATACGCTCAAAGCCTTGACGCAACGGCACCGGCTTGGCAAAGCGCACCCGTTCAAGAGCAAATCCGGGCAATGCTCCAACACCCGCTGAATATTGACTAACGCCGGGCATGAACCTGTAGCCGCTATTGGGCGCTTCGACGGTCTTGATCATGTTGCCTCTTTTTCTTGAGTTGGAAACAGAATTGAAAGTCAGTCTTCGAGCACGCCGAGATAGGCGTCTCGGATGATCGGATCTGCGAGGAGTTCTGGACCAGAACCCGACCGCGCAATCCGTCCCATGTCCATCACGAATGCTGAATCGCACAGATCCAACGCGATGGTGACATCCTGCTCCACCAGCAGAATTGACATTCCGTCCGCGTTCAATGAACGCAGCGCGGCAACGAGCTGCTCCACGAGCAACGGCGACAGGCCAAGTGACAGCTCGTCGATCATTAGCAGTTTCGGCGCGCTCATCAGCCCCCGGCCGATGGCACACATCTGTTGTTCGCCACCGGACAGCGTCGCAGCCGCCTGGTGACGCCGCTCGCGCAGCTTTGGAAACGTGGTGTAGACCCGGTCCATCTCGCGCTTCGTCTCTGTGTTGGAGATCGTCCGGGAATAAGCCCCCATCAGCAGATTGTCCTCCACGCTCATCGCGCCGAACAGTCGCCGGCCTTCCGGAACGTGGACGATGCCGCGCGACAGAATATGCGCGGCCGATGCGCGGGTGAGGTCCTCCCCCTCGAAACGGTAACTGCCGGATTGCACAGGAACGAGACCCGACAATGCTCGCATCAGCGTCGTCTTGCCTGCGCCGTTCGAGCCGATCAGCGCCGTAATTTCACCGCTTCGGATCACGAGGTCTACACCCCAGAGAACTTGCACCTCGCCATAGCCGGCGCGCAATCCTTGCAGCTCAAGAATCGGTGCATGAGCCGAGCTATCAGCCATGAGCAGCAGCCCTCTGCGCATATTGCTGACCGAGATACGCCTCCACGACTGCGGGATTGTTGATCACGTCCCGCGGCGCTCCATCCGCAATCAAACTGCCATTATGGAGCACTACGATTCGTGTGCAGACGTTCAGAACGACCTTCATGAGGTGTTCGATCATCACGATGGTGATACCGGCCGCAGCAAGTTGATGGATCAGCTTGGTAGCCCGCTCAACTTCCGCGCTGTTCAGGCCAGCATTGACTTCATCAAGAAACAGAAGCTTTGGACGCATTGCCAGTGCCTTGGCCAGCTCAAGTCGCTTGCGCATGGCCAGCGTCAACGTGGCTGCAGCCTGCATCGACTGTGCTTCCAGACCTACAAATGCCAGATGCGCGCGTGCTTCGTCCCGAGCAGACTTCAAGGATTGTCCGGGCTGCGAGAAAAGCGCCGCGGCGGCCACGTTATCCAGTGCCGTGAATTCTGCGAACGGCTGAACGAGTTTGAAAAGTGCGGGACAGGCCAAGCCTTGCGGACTGATAGGTCTTCACCCGCGTGATGTCCCTCTCCATGAACGTCACGGTCCCAGAACTTGCCGGCGTAACGCCTGTAACGACATTCACCAGCGTTGTTTTTCCGGCACCATTCGGCCCGATCAGACCGAGAACCTCTCCCCTGTTCACCCTCAGCGACACATCGCGCAGCGCCTGCAAGCCGCTGAAACGGCGGGAAACGGATTCAAGTCT
This sequence comes from Nitrobacteraceae bacterium AZCC 1564, assembly GCA_036924835.1. Classification (NCBI taxonomy): domain Bacteria; kingdom Pseudomonadati; phylum Pseudomonadota; class Alphaproteobacteria; order Hyphomicrobiales; family Nitrobacteraceae; species Nitrobacteraceae bacterium AZCC 1564. The sequence goes on along the minus strand of JBAGRR010000001.1, from coordinate 4,306,336 downwards.
GAGAATCTCAGACATGCTTCAGCCTCCATGCGAGAAGGCGGGAGCGAACCGACATCAAACCATGCGGCAGGAACAGCAACAGGAGGACGATCAGTACACCAAGTACCCCACTGTGGATCTGGATGTAGTTGCGCCAGACGACCTCTTCCAATCCCAGATAGACGAATGCACCGAGAAGCACGCCAAGCGGTGAGCCGAGACCACCGATCAGGGCCATGACAATCGGCTTGACCGAATAGAGGATATCGAACACGTCGGACGGATCGATATAGTGGACCCATGCCGCATAGATGCCTCCGGCAGCACCGACGAAACAGGCCGACAATCCAAATGCGACGCTCTTATAGAGAGTGGCATTGAGACCGATCATATTGGCCGCTGTCTCGTTCTGCCGGATACAGGCAAGGCCAAAGCCTAACTTGGATCCGCCGACGATGATGACCATCAACGTGGTCGCAAGCAGTACCCCCCACATCGAAACGAAATAAAACGTAGCGTCGGTCATCACACCGGATCCGGCGCCCAATGGGATATTCAGGCCCATGCCGCCGCCGGTCAGATCCGTTGCGTTGTTGACGAGCTCGCGAAACACCTCGATGAGTGAGAGACTCGCGATAGCAAAGTAATGCCCACGCAGGCGAAGCAGCGCGGCTCCCAGCGAAGCGGCGAGAACAAAAGAGGCAATGCCCGCAACAGGCACGGCAAACGCCATGGACACATCGCGGGACAGCAAGACCCCGCATGTATAAGCACCAAAGCCGAAGAAGGCGGCCGTGGCGAATGAGGGATATCCCGCGAGTCCGCCCACAACATTCCAAGACAATGCGAGAATGGCGTACATGCAAGCGATGGTGCCGAGCCGCAGGGCGTAGGCTCCGCCAAATAACGGTAGTGTCGCGATCAGGACGACAATCGTCAGCAAGATGACATTTGAGCGTGTCATTCGAATCCTCTCCGGCCAAGCAAACCTTGTGGCCTCAGGATCAGGAAGACGATCAGCAATATGAACGACAATGTCGTGGCATGCGCCGGTCCGATCGTAGCCGAGCCAATGCCCTCGATCAGCGCAAGCAGGATTCCGCCCGCGAGCGCGCCGGAGACGCTACCAAGACCTCCCAGCACGCAGACGACGAAGGCCTTTCCCAGATAGGCTGACGAGGTCAACGGCGAGATCGGAAAAATCAGGGCCATCAGCACACCCGCGCAGCCAGCCAGAGCAGCGCCGAGACCGAAGGCGATGGCGTAGATCGACTTGACGTTGACGCCCATCAACACGGCCGCATCGCGATCAAGTCTGACAGCGACGATGGCGCGCCCGACCTTCAGGCGGCGCAGGATCAGGTACAAAATTCCCGTCAAAGCCAGCGCAAAAGCTGTTGCAAGCAGCCGGTCAACCGGGACGACCACCCCGAACAGCGAGACCGATCCCATGGGCGGCGACAGGGTCAGTTTCCGGTAATCCGCCTTGAAGAAATAGATCATCGCGTTGTTCAGGATCAGGTCGAGCCCGAACGTCAATGTCAGCGTGACCAGAACCGGTGCGGTGATCACACGGTTTAGAACAACTCTTTGAACGATGTACCCGAGACAGAAAAAGAGCGGGGCTGCGATGACAAGCGCATACCACGGCGAGAGGTGAAGCGACTGATACAGTCCCCACGCGAGATAAGCTCCAAGGACGATGAAGGAGCCGTGGATCAGGTTGATGACGTTGAGAACGCCCCACACCAGTGAGAAGCCAATAGCGATGCACGCATAGAGGCAGCCCAGCACCAATGCATTGATCAGAACCTGAGCCGCTAGCATCCCGCTTCCCGTCTGCGTTGCTGTTGCAAGCTATCAGTTCACGCCGGCTTTGAATTCGCCCTGCTTGATGAGCTGCGGGGAAAGCACGATCGGCTTACCGCCCTGGATCTGGAAAACCGGCGGCTCAAGCGAGTTGATCTGTCCGGTTGAGCCGAATTTGACCGGCCCCCAAAACGTCATTTCGTTGAGTTTAGCCAGTTCGTCACGCACCTTGTCGCGATCGATCGACCCCGCCCGTTCGATCGCCATTTGGAACAGGGCGCCGGAGACGGAGGCGGATGCCTGGGCGTAGTCGGGATCGGATTTATACTTCTCGCGGAACAGCTTCACGTAGTTGGCGGTCGTTCCAAAAATATCCTTGCCGCTGTATTGGGCGGCCGGATGCCACCACGCCGCGCTGGTCACGTTTTCTGCGGTTGGCCCCGCTGCGTCGATGAATTCCTGATAAGCCGGGCCTGCGATCATCGAAACCACGGTCGCCTTGATCTGCTGATCAGCCATCTGCTTGCGGACCAGCAACAGATCGTTGATGTAGCCCGTCACAAAGATCCATTGTGGCGCAAGCGATTTGATCTGCGAGAGTGTTGCCGAGTGGTCCAGCGTGTTGATGGCGTACTTTTCGAAGTAAACAACCTCGATCCCATTGGCCTTGGCTGACTTTTCCATCTCCTGCGCAATTGCCAGCGGGAAGAGATCATTGCGTGCGAGAATGGCGACCTTCTTCACGTCCGGGGCCTTCGCCTTCACGATCTGCGTCAGAGGTGTGGTCAGCGTGTCGTTCGGCGTGAAAGTGCCAAATAGATATTTGTAGCCTTGATCGTAGACCTGAGCCGATGACGCAGTCGCAGCAATCGTCGGCACCTTGTACTTCTCGGAAACGCTGCTCGCTGCTTTCGCTGCACCGGATCCGAACGCGCCAAACAGGAAGTTGACGTTGTTCTGCGTGATCATCTGCTCGGATGTTTGCACCGCACGCGGGGTGTTCGACTGATAGTCCGCGTAGACGATCTCGACCTTGTATTTCTTGCCACCGACCGAGATACCGCCAGCCTTGTTGGCCTGCTCGGCCCACAGATCGTAGCCCTGCTGCTGCTTGATGGCTTCAGGGGCCAAGGGCCCTGTTAGAGGGAGCGGCGCTCCGAAGCGAATAACATCTTCAGCCGAGGCCGCGGTCGCGTACGATCCCAAACTGGCGGCAAACAAAAATGAACTCAGGCAACGCGCAATGAACCGAGAACGAGCCATCTAATTTCTCCATCACGGACCGAGAGCGAAAGAATGACTTGACGAAAGCATGACAAAACAAGGGGTCGAATAAAAGCATTGAATTTAGAAGCGAGCGGTCTCAAAATTCGAACGCCAGTGTCCCGAATCCAAAGTTCGCCTCATATTGCGGCACACTCCGTAGCGAACTTTGGATTCGAGAGGACACTAGCAAACTTATGATTCTAGTGTGGTTTAGGTTCAGAAGTTCGCTGGAAGGACTCGCAGGAATGATCAAGCGAATTTCTGAACCACCACACTAGGCATCTTTCGCCTCGTTCTGATGCATCCCGCCGACCTCCGCTCCGAGTCAGGAAACATGCTCGAATCCGCTGCCATCCGATACTTTCGGGAAGTGACCTTGCGTGGATCTGTCAAACAGGCCGCCGAATCCCTGAATATCGCGCCGAGCGCCATCAGCCGGCAGGTGCAAGGCCTGGAAGACGAGCTAGCGGTCAAGCTGTTCGAGCGTGGTGCACGCGGCATGACTCTGACAAGCGCGGGTCAGGTGCTCTACCGATATGCAGTCGAGAGCCAGAGGGAGCTTGAACGCGTCCGGGATCAGGTCGAGGAATTCGGCTCGCTGCAGCGCGGTCATGTGAAGATTGCAACCGTCGAGGGCCTGCTCGCGAGCTTTCTGTCAGACTTCGTTGCGGACCTGGCGAAGGAATATCCCGGCATTTCCATTGCCATTACGGCGGTTGGCTCGCGGGACGTCGCTGAAATGGTGAGCCGGCACGAAGTCGATCTTGGACTTGTTTTCGGGCGAGCACCACGGCGCGATCTCGTTGAGCTGGCGCGGATGCGCCAGTCGCTTTGCCTGATCGTCTCTCCGCATCATCCGATGGCCGATAGAGACGCCTGCACGATGAAGGATCTGGCAGGTCTGCGGGTGATCGTGCCCGACCCAACTTTCGGCATCCGACAGGAGATCGATCGCGCCTGCGCACAGGCCAACATACAGCTTGAACTCTATGGCGAAACAAACTCCCTCGCCTTTGCCCGCAGCATCGTCGGGAAAACTGTACTCGGCACATTTCTTCCGCGCGATGCGGCCATGCCGGAACTGCTTGCAGGAACGTTGGTTGCCATTCCTTTGCGAGACAAAAGACTTGAGGCAACTCAAGTCACATTGGTCCAGTTGGCCGCCAAAGGAACCTCTCCGTCGAGCCTCCTGACTGCGCAGATGCTGGTCGAACGAATGAAGGATCGCAAAGGCTAAAGTTCAGTGGATTCCCACGCCGAGCAGCCGGTCTACCAGCGCGCGATCTGACTTCAGTTCGCTGGAAGCGCCCTGCCAGGCCAAGCGCCCGCGTTCGAGGATCATCACGCGGCTGGCAAAGTCCAGAGCGCGTTCGATTTGCTGCTCCACTAGGAGGATGGTCATCTTTCCTGATGCGGCCAGGTTGGAGATCATGTTCATGAGCTCATCACAGATGACAGGCGCAAGCCCTTCCAGAGGCTCATCCAGCAACAGGATCGACGGCTCGCCAAGGAGCGTTCTTGCCATGGACAGCATCTGCTGTTCGCCGCCGGACAATTGCCCTCCAAGGTTTCGCCGCCGCTCGCCGAGCCGCGGAAACATCTCATAGGCCTCTTCCAGCGCTGAACGCGGCCGTCCCTTCAGGCCCGTCGACAGATTTTCCTCGACGGTCAGCGACCGGAAGACATCACGCGTTTGCGGCACGTAGCCAACGCCAATATGAGCGCGTGCGGATGTCCGGCGTCCCGTTACCTCGACATCGTCAACCTTGACTGTCCCGTGATGGAGCGTGGACAGCCCCATCAGCGTCGCCAACAGCGTGGTTTTTCCCATGCCGTTACGGCCGAGGATCGCCAGCCTGTCCCCGGCTTCGACATTGAAAGATAGGCCCTGGATAATGCGCGTTGGTCCGTAACCGGCGCTCAGGCCTTCGACGTCAAGCCGTGCGGCGGGCATCGGCATAGCTCCCTAGATAGGCGCGGCGCACCTCGGCATCGACAGTCACGGCCTCAGGTGTGCCCTCGAAGATGAGCCGGCCATTGGCGAGAACGAGAACCCGTTTCGCGAACCGGAAAACAAGATCCATATCGTGCTCGATCATCAGCACTGCGATGTCAGGCGGCAGGCGATCAATAGCATCGAGAATTTTTGGCGCTTCGTCATGAGGCACACCGGCCGCTGGTTCATCGAGCAGAAGAACCTTCGGCTTCAGCGCAAGGCCGATCGCCAATTCGAGAAGCCGCTGTTGACCGTAGGCAAGTTTCGACACGGGCAATCTTGCCAGATGCGCTATGCCCAACGAGCCTAAGAGCCGCTCCCATTCCTCGCGAACGTCGGGCCTGTTGGTTGCAACCGAGAATACGCGCCGTGTAATCCCGCGGCGCTGCATGATTGCGAGCGCCACGTTCTCCGCGGCGGTGAGGCTGTTGAACAGCCGCGTGACCTGGAATGTGCGAACGAGGCCGCGCTGGACGCGTCCGGTGATGCCAAGATGGGTGATGTTCTCTCCCTTGAGAAAAAGCTGCCCTTCTGTGGGTTCAAGATCTCCGGAGATGACGTTCACAAGTGTCGTCTTCCCCGCACCGTTCGGCCCGATCAATGCAACACGATCGCCGGCGGCAAGACCAAATGAAATATCGCGGCTGACGTGAAGACCGCCAAACGACTTCGACAATCCCTCCAGCTTGAGAAGATCCGTCACTGACGTGCCTCCCGCTTGATCAGCCTTGACCACAGAACCGCAACGCCGTGAGACAAGCCGCGCGGCACGAACACCACGACCAGGATCAGCAGCAGACCAACCAGGGTCATCCAATGGAACGGATTGGTCGACGACACATAGTGTCCAAAGATTTGGAAGATGATCGAGCCGAACAGGGCACCCCACAGATTTCCGGCACCGCCGAGCACCAGCATGACCAGTACTTCAGCCGAACGCTCGAAGCCCACGCTGTCTAATCCGACAACACCAGCCGTGATCGCGTTCAATGCGCCGCCGACGCCTGCGACGGCACCGGAAACGCCATACATGATGATCAGCCGTGGATAGACGGTCGCGCCGATCATCTGCACCCGCAAATCATCATCTCTGATGCCACGGCATAACAAGCCGAACGGCGAACGGACAAAGCGCAACAGCGAGACGAATACGATCGCCAGAATGATCAGCGAGAAGACAAACGCCGTGCGGCTGTACATATCAAAGTGGAAGATACCGAACACCGGCGCTGGTGTAATGCCCGCCAAGCCATCACTTCCGCCCGTGAGTGTCGAGAGCTTGTTACACAGCGCGGTCACAAGCTGACCGAACGCAATTGACAAGACGAGTTGCGGGAGACCGCGAAACCGCGTGATCAGGACGCCCGAAACAAGCCCCATGAGAATGCCGGCGCCCAAGCCGATCAGAAGCAACAGGATCGGATCACCAATACCCGCGATGGCGGCATTCCCCACGGCATACGCACTGACGCCGTAGAGAACGGCCTGTCCAAGGGTGGCGACCCCGCAATACCCCGTTACGAGATCGAGCGACAAAACCAGCAAGGTGATGCTGATCAGCCGTGTAAGAAACGCGAGATCTTCGGGGAAGATCAGATAGCCCACGAGGCCAAGGAAACCGATGGACAAAATACCCAGCGTTTCTTGCGCGAGAGGAAAGGATTCTAGCCGCATCACAGCCGATCTGGAAAAAGTGCTCATCTAGTGGGCCCGCCCGAACAGTCCTCGGGGGAACAGGAAAACGACCAGGATGACGACAAGATAGAAGAAGAACTCACCATATTCCGGCGCGAGATATTTTCCTGTCGTGTCAGCCAATCCAAGCAACAATGATGCCGAAATGGCGCCTGTGATCGATCCCGCGCCGCCCACAGAGACAACCACCAGAAACGTCACCATGTAGCGGAGCGCGTAAAATGGCTCGATCGGCATAAGCTCCGCCCCGACCACGCCTCCGAAAGCACCGAGCCCCACTGCCAGCGCAAAGGTCGCTGCATAAATCCACTCGGTCCTGATGCCGAGGGAATCAGCCATGTCACTGTTGTCGACGGAAGCGCGCAGGCGCACGCCGAATTCAGTTCTGTCGATGAGAAACCAAAGTGCGAGAGCTGCGATCACGCCACAGACGATGACGAAGATGCGGTGTGTGGGTACCATGCGAAAGCCGATATCCATCGGACCACTTAATGCGGCAGGCAATGGAATTGGCTTCAGCGTCGGCCCGAGAATGAAATTGGCGATGCCAATAATAAAGAACGTGATGCCGATGGTGAGCAGCAACTGCGTTAAAGCGTCAGATTTCCGGTAAATCCGACGATAGAGCAGAATTTCGAACGGGATCGAAATGATGATGGTTCCGATCACTGCCGCAATAATCGCAATCGCGTAATTCATGCCGAGATCGCGCATTGCATAAGAAGCGAGATAGCCGCCGATCATCGCGAACGCCCCGTGGGCGAGATTCACGACCCGCATTAGGCCCATCATGATCGACAGCCCGATCGAAATGATGAACAGCACCATTCCGTAGGCAAGGCCGTCAAACGCAATGCTCAGAATTGTCTGCATAACGCTCCCTAGGCGGACGCCGCCGCGGTTGCCGCGGAGGTCTGACCGATCGCATCGTGATGGACTTGGCCACGAACCATCGTCATCATTACGTTGGTGTTTCGAAGATCGGGATTGATGGCAGTAAATGGATCGCAGTCAAGCGCGATCAGATCCGCAGCCATCCCTGGCTCAAGCGCGCCCCGCCAGTTTTCCTGCTTCATGGCATAGGCGCCACCGTGGGTGTAGCTCGATATCGCTTGCCGCACGGTCAGCGCTTCGCCCGGCCCGATCGGATCGCCGCCCGCGGCCCCCCGATCGACCGCGTCCGCGATTCCGGCCCAGGGAGAGGTAAGTCCCGTGGGTGCGTCAGAGCTCCCGGCATAATTGACCCCGGCATCGAGGGCTGAGCGGCCGGGATAGTTTCGATGAGCACGCTCTCCGAAGCCATTGAGGATTGAACGGCGCATACGCGTCAGAAAACTCGGCTGCATGACAATCACACCGCCCAGTCGCTTCATGCGCTCAAAGCCATCGGCCGGCGGGCAAAAGAAATGTTCAATGCGGTGGCGCGCGTGATCACGAGGAGCCGCTTGCTGCGCCTTTTCGTAAGCGCCAATCACATGAGAGATGGCGCGATCACCCACCGCGTGTACGGCCACCTGCCATCCGCCGCGATGCGCCTCGATGATCACGCGCTCAAGGTCCGCCTCATCACGCATGAAAAATCCGCGAGTCGGCGTGTCGCAATACTCTTCGCTCACGGCCGCCGTGCGTCCACCAACGATGCCATCGGCGAAGTATTTGAGCGTTGCACACTGCCAATCCGGATCGAGGCCCGGCGAAAGCCCTCGCTCGGCCGCCTCTTCCGGATCGAGCTGGAGCATGAAACCAAGCCGCACCGGAGGGTGCGGCTGATTGCGCCGGAGAAGCTGCCAGATGGCAAACTCCTCATCGAAACCGCTGGTGAACCCCACCGCAGCCTCCACGGCTGCTGTCATTCCCATCCGCAGGCAATCATCGATCGTATGGCGAAGCGCCTCAGCCAGCACGGCGCGATCGGTTCGTGGCATGGCGCGAAATGCCATCTCGGCGGCGCTTTCGATGGCACTGCCGTCCAAACGGCCATCAGGAAACCGGCCGAAAACGCCGCCCTCGGGGTTTGATAATCCCTCGTCGAATCCAAGGTTTCGCAATGCGGCGCTGTTGAGAATGGCGATGTGGCCGCAGAAACGGCGGATCATTACGGGATGATCAGGAACAGCAGCGTCAATTTCATCGCGCGTTGGATAGCGATGTTCGGCGAGATTGTTCTCATCGAAGTCCACGCCCTGAACCCAGTTGCCTTTTGGCTCGCTACGCGCGCGCGTCGCAAGCCGATCCAGGACATCACCGATCGACGACGCATGTTGCTGCCCCAAGGGCACCAGCAGCCGCGCATTCGCGATGGCAAACAGGTGAATGTGAGGATCAGTCAGGCCAGGAATGACGGTCGCCCCCTTCAGGTCGAACGTCCTATCCGCGGCAGGAGCATCGTCCTCCGCTCCAACCCAGGCAATCTTATCATTCCGGACCAAAAGAGCCTCGGCTGGAGATTGATCGTAAGCCGAGCGGTAGATGCGTCCATTGAGCAAGCGCAGAGAAGTTGAACTCTCCGTCATTCCGTCGTCCCTGCCGATGCCTAAGTCTACGGAAAATAAAAAAGGTCTCCGCAGCGCGCAGCTGCGGAGACCTCAAGCGAATTTTAGTTCTTGCTCAGCGCCCAATCAGGCTGCGCATCGAACGTCTGGGTTTCCTGGTTGATGAGCTTGCCATCCACCTTCTTGACCTCGCGAACGTAGACATTCTGCCGAATGTGCCGCGTCTCGGGATCGATCGAAACCGGACCACGCGGGCTCACCCACTTCATGCCCTTCACAGCACCGACTGCCTTCGCCGGGTCGCGCTGGCCGTCAGTCGCTTCAATCATCTTGTAGATCAAGCGTGCACCGTCATACGCCGCGACCGATGTCATGGTCACTTCGTCGAGCTTTCCGCCGTTCTTCACCATTTGGTCAATGAACGCCTTGTTCTCGGGCGAGTCGTGAGAAACGGCGTAGTGGTAGGTCGAGAGAATGCCGATGCCGCTGTCACCGATATTTGGCAGATCGGGCTCGGTGACGACGTCGCCAGTCGACATCAGCTTCACGCCGGCAGCCTTCAGACCGTTATCGATGTAAGCCTTGACGAAGCCAAGAGTCGGCGGCCCCGCCGGGAGAAACGTGAAGATCGTATCGGCTCCGGAGTCCTTAATCCGCTGCATGATCGGGCTGAAGTCCGTGGTGTTCAGCGGCATGCGGATCGCTTCCGTCACCGTACCGCCCGCAGCCTCAAACGTCTTCTTGAATGCAGCCTCAGCATCGATGCCCGGGCCGTAGTCGCTCACCGCTATCGCGACTTTCTTCGCGCCATTCTTTTTGGCGATCTCGGCGGCTGGAACGGTATTCTGCCACATCGTGAATGATGTCCGCACGATGTACGGGCTTTTTTCAACGATGGCCGACGTTGCAGCATTCATGACGACGAGCGGCGTCTTTGACTCCTCCAGCAGCGGCGCGATCGACATCGCATTAGGCGTGAAATAAACGCCCGCCAGGTACTGGACCTTGTCCTTGACGATCAGCTCCTGCGCAAGGGCCTTGGATTTCGCAGGATTGGGAGCCTCTTCGTCACGATAAATGAACTGGATCTCGTGATTACCGACCTTGTTTCCATGCTGAGACACCCACGCATCGATACCTCTCTTGAAATTGGTACCAAACAGCGCGTAGGGCCCGGACATTGTGCCGATCACGCCCACTTTGATGACGTCTGCCGATGCCGTCGCGCTCGTCATGCCCAATGCGGCCAACGCCAAAAGTAATTTTGCTGGATTCCTCATCTCACTCCCTCATCGTGTCACCTGACACAGCGCCTGGCTGCGGGCGACTTTATTCAATTTCAATCAGAACATCTCGAAATATTCGCGCTGCTCCCATTCGGTCACTTCGCTCTGGAAGCGATCGATTTCCGCATTTTTGATGTGGACGTAATAGTCTACCAGTTCTTTTCCCATTGTGTTGCGGAAGAATGGGTCGTCATGCAGTGCAAACACCGCTTCGCGTAGCGTTTTTGGCAAGAGGCTTGCCTTCGTCTCGTAGGGCGTGTCGGCCGAGGGTCCCGGATCGAGTTTGCGATCTACCCCATCCATACCTGATAGAATCTGAGACGCCATATAGAGGTATGGGTTCGCGGTGGGCTCGCCGACCCGGTTCTCGAACCGCGTGGCTGGATCATTCGGCCCACCCAACACGCGGATCATGACGCCCCGGTTATCCCTGCCCCAGATCGCCCGGTCAGGCGCAAGGGAGTAAGACCGATAGCGCTTATAGCCGTTGATGGTCGGCGTAGTGAACACGGTCGAGGCGCGCGCATGTTCGAGCAATCCGCCGAGATATCCCTTGGCGAGCTCCGACATATCTTCGGTCTGGACCTTCGACATGAAGGCATTTTCGCCATTGACGCGCGACACCAGCGATTGGTGCAAATGCCAGCCGGACGACACCACGTTGGGGATGCGCGGCCGGCACATGAAGGTCGCGTGATAACCGTGGCGGTGCGCGATCTGCTTTACGGCACTGCGGAACAGCACCATGGTATCCGCGGGCACCAGACCAGTCGTCGGCTGGAACGTAAATTCCGCCTGACTGGGTCCATACTCGATTTCCATCGAGCGCAGAGGCAAACCGAGAGCGACAACGTCGCGCCGGATCAGCTCCAGAACAGGCTCTATCTGATCGTAGCGCTGCTCCGTCAGATACTGATAACCGTGAGACAGAAGCGTGACATCCGGCGGCTCGCCAGGCTGGCCGGCGTGCTCCGGCGCCATCTTGTGGTCGTTGACCTTGAAGATGTGGAATTCAACTTCGAGCCCCGCCATGAAATCGAAGCCGCGCTCCGCCAGCCGGTTCAAAACCGACTTGTAGAATCCGCGGGTGGCAAACGGCACGGGACGGCCATCCAAGAAATAGGCATCGCAAAGCAACCAACCGGTCGTCGGCGCCCAGGGCAATACCTTGAAGGTTGTAGGGTCCGGGACCATCAAGAAGTCGCTGGCGCCCTGCATCTCGGTCATGCCGAAACCACCGCCGGCGGTGAAGACCGGAAACACCGTCCGGTGCGAAGTGTCCTTGGCCAGCATCGTGGTGGTGAGCGAACAGCCGTTTTCGAGCGACCGCAGCGCTTCGCCCGCGATGAGCGTCTTCCCCCGCAGGATGCCGTGCTGATCGGGAAACGATAGCCGGATGGAATCCAGCTTCTTTTCCTCGGCGACGCGTCGCAGACGAGTCGCCGCCTCCTGTTGTTCATCGGACCAAAGGCCGTGCTTCTTGACGAAACTCAAAACGATGTCCTCCGCTGCGGCCTTACTCGGCAGCCGTCAGATGGGGCGCCTTTTGCGCGATATCGGCGGGCACAGGCGCCGCCCAAGGCGCGCCCCTCCGCCGCTTCACGTCGACCTCCATCCAGTATGTTTCCCAACCTTTGGTCGGACCGATACCATCCATCGTTCCGGGCCCCTGAATACTCTTGGCATGCGCTTCATCTAGGAACATGAACGGCTTGCCGCCGGAAGCCACCTTCTCGATCTCCTGCCGCAGCAGCCGGCGGTACTGGATGATGGCCTTGTCCGATTGGCCAAGATGTTCGCGGGTGCGATCCTGAATTGCGCCCATGGATTCAACGGCCCACTGATCGTGCACGTTAATGTCGGCGCCCATGCCAGTGTAGGTGGCAGTCGCCTGCTCATGCGGGTCGAAACCGTAATCGTTCAACTTGTTCTTGCGCGAAACATAGTCCGGAAGCTCGTAGAGCTCGAGCCGCTGTTCGCGCATCTTCTTCTTGTCGACCGGCGTCGTGAAGCTGGTAAAGATCGCGTACCAGTAGCAATTCTCGTCATCCACCGGCACATGCCACTGCGTAATCGTCATCTCCGTGCTCATCGGGATAACGAAGGCGTGCGGGAACAGCTGATTGGTCACGCGAACATGCGTGCACTGATCATCGATCTCCCGCAGGGCAATCAGACGCAGGCCATATTCGGTCTGCTCCACATTGATGAGCGGACGATCGTATTCGCGCAGAATCTTTGTCATCGGCATTTCGCTGTCAGCGGACGCACCGCGGAACTGCTTGCCGTAGGCCGACGACGTATCCTCGTCTTCGAAAAAGCGATGCAGGAAGGAGGCGTGTGCGGGATCGATACCGACCTCAAGGGCCTGCAGCCAGTTGCAGTTCATCAGCCCCTTGAAAGCAAATGTATAGGCGTCCGGTGCTGCGAAGCAGTCGATCTCCGGGAATGCCGGCGGCTCGCCCTCTCCCAGATACGTCCAAAGAATCCCCCCCTTCGAAACGACCGGATAAGCGCGCTGCTTGATGTTCTTGCACAACGACGACCCGACAGGCTCGGCCGGCGTCTCTAAGCACTGGCCTTCAACATCGAACAGCCAGCCATGGAATGCACAACGCAAACCGCCATTCTCCAAGCGACCGAATGCGAGGTCGGCGCCGCGGTGCGGGCAATCCCGGTCCATGAGACCGTAGCGGCCGCTTTCGTCCTTAAAGAGCACGAAGTTCTCGCCGAGCAGCTTGACAGCCTTGATTGGCCGATCGCCCTCGAGCTCGTCCACGAGCGCGGCGGGCTGCCAATACATCCGCATGAGTTTTCCAGCAGGATCCTTCGGACCTATCCGGGTGATCAGATCGTTTTGCTGTTGGCTCATCATGATGAGTGTCTCCTTCGGGTCTGAGGTCGTCGAGCTGCGCGGCGGCTCAACGCTGAAATACAACTTTGCCGCCAACCAACGTCATGTCGGCCTTAATGTTCTTGATGTCCTCCTCGGGCACCGTCATGAAGTCTGCAGAGAGGACTACAAGATCGGCCAACTTTCCAGGCTGTAGAGTGCCCTTCCGGCCTTCGTCGAACATGTATCGCGATGCAGCACTGGTGTAGAGGCGCAAGGCTTCCTCGCGGCTGATCGCTTCCGAAGCGCCATAGACATGCCCGTTCGGGTCCTTCCTGGTCACCATGATGTACATGTTGAGGAATGGGTTGATGGGGTTTACCGGGAAGTCAGTGCCGGCGCCAAGGCTGTCGATCCCCATGATTTTGATCAGCGTCTTTGTGGGAACAGCGCGGTCCGCAACGGCCTTCCCGAGGAAACGCTCAACGGTCGCAGCCTTGTCCCACATGAAGACGTTCTGGAAATCGGCTCGCACACCAAGACGATGAGCCCGCTCCATTTGCTCGGGCGTGATCAGGCTCGCGTGGATCAGAACGAATCGGCGATCCTTGATCGATTTTTCCTTGTCCGCAGCCTCGAATGCATCGAGCACCTGGTCGACGCCCAAATCGCCCACCACGTGAACACCAACGCGCCAGTTGTATCGATTGCAGATCGAAATCAGCTGCTTCAGTCGCTCAGGCGTCTGCTGTGTGATGCCGTGATAATGGTCGTGTGAGTCGGGGTATTCGTCACGCATCAACGCCGTCTTCAGCGTCATGCCGCCGTCGTAGTAGATCTTGATACCTGCAAACTTCAGCCAGTCATCGCCGAAGCCGGAAGATGCACCGTTACCTGCCATAATGGCTTCCCAGGCCGCCAGTTCCTTCGGCGGCTCGGGACGGTACATCGCGCCCACACGAAGAGTGGCCTGTCCAGACAGGGCAACTTTCTGCAGCGTCTGGACGTCCTTTGCCTCGGTGGCACCCTCCACAACGCTTGTGATTCCATAGCTGTTCAAAACGTTCTCAGCGATTTTGAACTGCCGGATCTGGTCCTGCTCCGTCCAGGCAGGTACCGCCTTCTCGACGCGATCGATGGCGGTCTCGACAAGAACGCCCGTTAGTTCGCCTGACTTATCTTTCTCGAACGATCCACCGCTCGGATCTGGTGTGTTCTTGTCGACGCCGGCCTTCTGCAAAGCGAGGCTGTTGGCCATCGAGAAATGCCCGACAGTGCGCAGATACACCGGGTTGTTGGGAGCAACGCTGTCGATTTCCTGTCGGGTGAGATAGCGCTTTTCCGCGAGCTGTGAGGGCGGATGCCAAGCACCGCCGATAATCCATTCGCCGGGCTTTTTGTTGGCAGCGAATGCCTTGATGGCATCGAGAGCCTCCGCGACTGTCTTCGCTCGGCTCATATTGACCACGTACTCGCCGAGGCCCGCGGCCTTGAAGTGGGCGTGGGTGTCAATCAGCCCCGGAACGACAGTCTTGCCGCCGAGGTCGATAACCTTCGTGTGCGAACCTGCCAGCGGCTTCACCGCCGCGCTGCTTCCCACCGCGAGAATTTTGCCGTCCCGAATGGCCAGCGCCTCGACCACCGCCGACTGGCTGTCCATCGTCAGAATCTTTCCATTCGCCAGAATGAGATCAGCCGCGTTCAGGTCGGACTGCTGCGCGAATGCGCCGGGAGACGCAGCTGAGCCCAGAACAATGCTTCCGAGGACCAATAGCCCTGTCGACCACCTCATGCCGCTTCCCCATATGTTTTTGTTCAATAGACGAACATAAGTTCGAAGTTTTCTTAGACTGCCTCTAATTCGAGCCCGCTGCAAGCCTATTTTAGATGCTGCAACTGCTAACTAATGCTGCATTAACAGAAGACTCTTGCTGTGAGCCGCTCCAAATTCCATCTTGATTAGTTCAATAGACGAACTAATGTTCGTCTATTGATCAAAATGAGGGTGCGTCAATGGCTCACATCAAGTTCGTTCAACGAGATGGCACTGAGAGCGTGATCGAGGCCGGCTCAGGCGCGAGCGTGATGCTCGCCGCGGTTCGCAACGGGATCACCGGCATTGAAGGCGAATGCGGCGGCTGCCTCGACTGCGCGACATGTCACGTGTACGTGGATGAGGAGCAGTTGAGTCATCTTCCGGCCCCAAAGGAAGACGAGCTTGAATTGCTGGGCGCAGTGACAGCCACGCGGAAACCAAGCAGCCGCTTGAGCTGTCAGTTGAAAGCCCCCTTCCCTGTTGACCCCCTCACAGTCTACGTACCGGAGACCGAGACATGAGCGGCCTCGTCGTTATTGGCGCCTCGTATGCGGGCGTACAGGCCAGCCTGACTGCGCGCGATTCAGGTTACGCCGAACGCATCACCATTGTCGCAGATGAGAACAGCCTTCCCTATCAGCGGCCACCACTGTCCAAAGGGTTTCTTCTCGATCTCGAAAGTGAGGAAAGCCTGATCCTGCGCGACGCCGGATTCTTCGAGAAAAAAGGCATCGATCTCGTACTCGGGACTCGCGCGCTGGAGATCGACACGCGATCGCGGAAAGTCCTGCTCAGCGGCAGTTCAGAACTGGCTTTCGACAAGCTCGTGATTGCAACGGGCTCGCATGCGCGGCAATTGCCCATCAATGGCGCGGATCTGGACGGTGTTTGCTATCTCAGATCGCTTCATGATGCGGTCGATCTCAAAGCGAGATTACATGATGCGTCTGAGATCGTCGTGATTGGCGGAGGCTTTATCGGCCTCGAAGTCGCAGCCTCCGCGACCAAGCTCGGCAAGAAAGTGACCATTCTTGAAAGCGCTTCCCGTCTGCTCGAACGAGCCGTATCACCTGTCGTTTCCGAATTCCTCCTCGACATGCATACGCAGAACGGGGTCGACGTGTTGCTTGAGGAAACGGCCGTTTCGATCGAAGGACGAAATGGGCGAGTTGCAGCGGTCCTCTGCGGAAACAACAGGAGAATTCCCGCAGACATTGTCCTAATCGGCATCGGCGGTCTTCCCAACGACCAATTGGCCAAGAGCGCCGACTTGAAATGCACCAATGGCATCGTCGTGGACGATCATGGCCGCAGCAGCGTTTCAAACATCTTTGCGACCGGCGACTGCACCTCACATTACAACGTCTTCGCGCGGGAATGGCTTCGGCTTGAATCCGTACAGAACGCACAAGATCAAGCCAAAGCCGCTGGCCTCGCGATCGCCGGGGACACGGGCCCCTATGAAAGCGTACCCCGGTTCTGGTCGGACCAGTATGACGCCAAACTCCAAATTGTCGGGATCTCGCGCAACTTCGACAGCCAGGTCGTCCGGGGATCGATCGAGAACGGAAAGTTCTCGGTGTTCTACTACAGGCTGGGAAGGCTGATTGCCGTCGACAGCATCAATCGCTCTGGGGATCAGATGGCCGCGAGACGGCTTATCGCCGGGGGCATTTCGCCATCACAAGAAGAGGTTGCGGACCTGTCGTTCGACTTCAAATCTCTCCTCAAGGCCGCGAACAGTGCTGGTGCATAATCGGCTGATTCGCTATTTCCTTTGGTGAATCAGCCAATTCAATCAGCGGACTGACACGCGGCAATGCCCAAACTCAAGCGGACGGCAGAGGACAAGGACGGCAGGCCCGACGGGACCGAATTCATCGAAAGCCTGGATCGGGGCCTGAGGGTCATTCAGTCGTTCGCGGCCGATCATCGGCCGATGACGCTCAGCGATATCGCCAAGGCCTCCAATCTGCCCCGCGCAACAGTCCGCCGAATCCTGATGACGCTTCAGAAGTCCGGCTTCGTTGCCGGTGACGATCGGCTGTTCACGCTGACGCCACGCATTCTCACGCTTGCCTCGACATATCTTGCGTCCAACCAGATCAGCACCGTGATGCAACCCCTCATGGACGAGGTCTCGACGAAAGCGAAGGAAATTTGCTCGCTGGCTGTGCTTGATGGGGATGAAGTCGTGTTCGTTGCACGAGCCAGTCCGGCCCGGGTTTTCCCGGCGGGTGTCGATATCGGCTATCGGCTTCCGGCTTTCTGCACATCGGTCGGACGCGTTCTGCTTGGTCGGCTCTCCAACGATGAATTGGCTGCGACCATCAATAGGATGACGCTAGAACCGCAAACACCAGAGACGATTACCGACAAGCCTCTCGTTATCGCCACGATCATTACAGATCGAAGCAAGGGCTATTCCCTGGTCGATCTTGAGGCGGAGGAGGGTTTCCGGTCCATCTCCGTTCCGATCCACAGATATGACGGCGGCATCATCGCCGCCGCCAATATCGGCGCGCATGTCGACCGCATATCGACCGGAGAGATGATCGATCGCTTCCTTCCGCTCCTGAAGCACATGGCCGCAACGGCCAAGCCACTCCTGGTCTAGGTTTTCTAAGCTCTGGCACGTGGCCCGGAGACGCGCTTATTTCCCCCCGCCTCGTCAAACTTGATTGCCTTTACGCTCAGAAGCTTGCGAAAAGCGCGGTCCATCACGTCTATTTCATGCTCCGTGAGCTCGCTCTCGATCATAAGGTGCTGGACGGACCGCGCAATTTCGGAGATGCCCCGGTCGGCAATCGCAAGTCCCTTTGCGGTCAAACGCACCAATTCCGATCGCCCATCGTCATTGGCTGAAACCCGCAACACGAGACCCGCCTCCTGAAGCCGTGCAACACGCTTCGTCATGGCACCAGAGGTTACCAGCAAAGCTCGGAATAGATCGGTCGGGCGCAATTCGTAGGGTTTGCCGGAACGTCTCAACGCCAGCAAAACATAAAGATCGCCGGTCACCAGCCCGATCGCCTTCGAAATCGCCTGCACTCTGGCTTCGTGCATCAGGTTCGCACGCTCCATCCTCAGCAACGTACAGGCCACCCTCAAATCGAGATCGGGCCGCTCAGTCAGCCAGGCCGCTTCGATGTCATCGTAGATTGTCTCCCTACCTCGTCGTCGCGCCGGCTGTTCCGCAGAAGCGGCCCCGCGGCTGTTCGTTCGTTTCATCTAAAAACCCTGCGAGTGATCCCGGAACGGCCGAAGGTAATCGCGCTCCATCTCAAATATCCCTCTCCATTTAGCATCAACTTTGCGCACTGTCCGCTCAGAAATTGGGCGAGACATTTTAAACAACAGATTGGGTGAACTTACCGGTGCTTCTCGATCAGGCAATCCATCGTTGGTGCAGAAACTGCGACAGAACAGCGACATGAGGCGCTTGACAATTTATCTTCCTCGGAAGAAGATTTTTAGAAGAACTACAAAATCAAGGGGGGAAGCGCGATCATGACGACAGGAAGAAAAGCAAAGAAGCATCTGTGGCAACTGATGCTGGCGGTGATGTGCATGGCGTTAACGTCAGCGGCATCCGCATCTGATGAAGAGATAGTGCTCGGTCAAACGATGCCGTACAGCGGCCCCGCATCCGCATTAAGCTCCGTCGGTAAGGTTCAGACACGCTACTTCCAGATGATCAACGACCGTGGCGGAATCAATGGACGGCGGATCAAGCTGATCTCACTTGACGACGGCTACAGTCCTCCGAAGGCAGTCGAGCAAACCCGTAAAATGGTCGAGAGCGACAAGGTGGTCGCAATTTTCGGAAGCATGGGCACTGCGCAGAATTCTGCGGTCCAGAAATACCTCAATGCGAGAAAAATCCCACAGCTGTTCGTGTTCGCCGCAGCAGACCGCTTCGCAGATCCGAAAACGAGCCCCTATAGCATTGCAGGAATGACACTGTTCAGCACCGAGGCGGCGGTCTACGCAGACCTCGTTGCCGATACAATGCCTCAAGCCCGTGTCGCAGTGCTCTACCAGAACGACGACTATGGCAAGGAATATCTCCGAAGCTTCAAGGCAGAACTCACGAAGCGTGATCCCCAAGCGGAAATCGTCGCTGCATCCGCTTACGAGGTCACGACGGCTACAATTGATTCTCAGATCATCGCGCTCGCATCTACAAATGCGAACGTCTTCCTGAATGCGTCGACGGGAAAATTCACGTCGCAAGCTATCCGGAAGGCTGGCGAGATTGGCTGGCGTGCTCAGCAGTTTCTGCCGATCGGAAGCAACTTCATATCGACCATTCTTAGGCCTGCCGGGCTCGAATACGCCAAGGGTGCGATATCAGCTACTCCGACAAAAAGCGTTGGCGATCCTGAGTGGAAGGACGATCCCAGCTATCTCGAATGGCTCGCTTTCATGAAGCAGTACTATCCCGACGGTGACCTCGAAGACCAGTTGAACTTCTCCGGTTACAACGTCGCAGTTTTGATGACGAAAGTTATCGAGGCCTGCGGTTCGGACATTTCGCCAGAAAATCTGATGAAGAAAGCAACGTCGCTGAACCATCTTGTACTGCCCGGACTAATACCCGGCATTACCGTGAGCACAGCATCCGACGACTACCGCATCATCAAGACACTTCGGCCTCAGCGCTTTAACGGAACGAACTGGGTTCCACTGACCAACACTATTTCCGTGCAGTGATCGATGGCTCCGGAAACGAACCACGAGCCTTTGCTCTCACTCCAGCATGTCGATGTTCGATATGGCGGCGTGACCGCCTTAGACGATGTGACCTTCGACGTCGAGAAAAACGAAATTCTGGGTTTAATTGGCCCAAATGGTGCGGGAAAAACAACGGCGTTCAACTGTTTGAGCGGGCTGGCGCGGCCAAGCCGAGGCGAAGTCGTTTTCAACGGAAAGCCGATAACCCATGAGCCGACCTACCGGATTGCCGAACGTGGTATCGGGCGAACGTTTCAACACGGCGCTCTCTTCCCTGAGATGACCGCTCGTGAGAATTTGCTCGTCGGTCAGCATATGCAGGCGAGAAGTCCGTTTCTTGCTGATGCTTTGCGTCTTCGAGCCAGCCGTCGCGCCGAGCGTACGATGATGCGAGGCGTAGAGGATCTGATAGCAACCTTCGGGCTGGGGCCGATAGCCGACCACAAAGTCAAGAATCTCCCCTTTGGTCTTCGCAAGAGGATCGAGCTGGTAAGGGCACTCGCCTCTGGCCCCAAAATCCTGCTGCTCGATGAGCCTGCATGCGGTTTGAACCATGAGGAAGTGATAGAATTGTCATCACTTATCAAGGACATTCGTGCTCGCTATCAGATCAGCGTACTGCTGGTCGAACATCATATGGGCATGGTGCTTGGCGTCGCCGATAGAATCGTCGCGCTCAACTTCGGTAAAAAGATCGCTGACGGGGCCCCGCAAAGCGTCCTGAACGATCCCTTGGTTGTCACTGCCTACCTTGGGGAGAGTGAGCATTGAGCGAACTTCTGCAGATCAAGAACCTTTCCGTTCAGTACAACGGTGTAACGGCTGTGCAGGACATATCTTTCGCAATCACGGAGGGCCGCGTCACAGCGCTCCTTGGTGCGAATGGTGCAGGCAAGACATCGATACTTCGGGCTATCAGCGGAATGATCAAGTCGTCCGGTGATATTCTTTTCTGTGGGTCCCATATTTCAGGAGACCGCCCGGAGAAAGCAGCTCGCATTGGTATCGCTCATGTCCCGGAAGACAGAGGAACATTCAAAGGACTGACAGTCGAGGAAAACTTGTCCCTCGGCGCGATTTCGAGACGGGGTGCGCAGTCGATCAGACAAGATCGCGATCGTGTCTACGCCTACTTTCCGCGACTTGCCGAACGCGCCAGGCAACAGGCCGGGACTATGTCGGGCGGAGAGCAGCAAATGCTGGCGATAGGCCGAGCCCTGATGCTGCGACCGAAGCTTGTTCTGTTGGACGAGCCTTCGTTTGGGCTGGCCCCCTCGATCGTCAAAGAAGTGTTCGCAATACTCGCGCGCTTAAAGAGGGACGAGAAGCTGTCGATGCTACTCGTCGAACAAAATTCCAACCTGGCCTTATCTCTCGCCGATCATGCTCACCTGATGAAACTCGGCGCCATTTCCATGTCGGGAGACGCCGAAGCCATGCGCGCCGATGAGAACATACGCCAAGCCTATCTGGGGCACTGAAGCAAGTCATGGATCTGTTCATTCAGCAAATCACTTCAGGTGTTGCGACAGGCTCCATCTACGCCTGTACGGCACTAGCCGTCGTCATCATCTATCTTGCCGTCGGGCATTTGAATTACGCCCAAGGCGAGATGGCCATGTTCTCGACCTTCATCTCATGGCAACTCATTCAATGGGGCTGCTCATTTCCCGCTGCGGTCGCGCTATCAACAGTCGCCTCATTCGCAATCGGCAGTTTGATCCAAGCCACGATCTTTGAACCTATCAGAGATGAAGCACCAACGAGCCATATCGTCATCTATATTGGCCTGTTTTCGGTCTTCAACGGTTTGGCGAGCTTCTTGTGGGGATCGTCGGTCAAGACCTTTCCGTCACCATTCGGAACCGGCGACTTTCTCGGAATAAAGTCAATGTCGATCCATCAAGCCGGTATGCTTTTCGTCACGATGGCTCTGCTCACGGCGATCTTCGTGTTCTTTCGATTCACGCGCTCGGGCCTCAAGATACGCGCCGCGGCGGATAATCGAACAGCGTCTCACACGGTCGGAATCTCCGTACGTAATGTAAACGCTTGCGCATGGGGACTGTCAGCGGCAATCGGAGCCATCGCCGGAGCCCTCATCGCTCCGGTCGTGTTTCTGGAGCCCAACATGATGCTGTCGACTGCGCTGTCCGGATTCGCCGGCGCACTCCTGGGTGGCTTAACCAGCCCGCTAGGGGCAGTTCTCGGCGGCTATGCCGTCGCCATTCTCGAAAACCTCGCAGGAACATACGTTCCGGTGATCGGACAGGAGCTCAAGTCGGTCATCGCGCTCATCATTGTCGTCGTCCTGATGGTCGTGAAGAAGGGCTCCATCCTGGGCCACCGTACCGTTAAGCGATTTTGACTTCTCTCACTTTCAGCCGATCGGAGACATTCATGCGCTGGAATTCCGGCAGAGCATCCTTTTCAATCGATGTCACTATTCTCCTCTGCGCTCTTATCCTGCCGTATCTTACATCTGACTTCAGCCTTTTTCAGGTGTCGCAGGTCATGGTGATGGCCATTGCCATATTGGGACTAACTCTTCTCGTCGACATCAGCGGCCAGTTCTCATTGGGGCACGGAGCCTTCTTCGCGTTTGGTGCATACGTCGCCGCAATATTGATGGAGCAAAGCGGCGTACCTTGCTATCTCGCTCTTGTTATCGCTGGCGCAGCGTCTTTTGCCTTGGGGCTTCTTCTCGGGATTCCAGCTCTCCGGCTGGATGGTGTTTATCTGGCGATCGCGACATTTGTCGTGGGTGCGGCGACGCCAACGATCCTGAAGCTGTCTGTGCTGGACTCTGTCACGGGCGGAGTTCAGGGAATTTATCTTAGCAAGCCGGACGTGCCATTCGGCTTACATTTGAGCCAGGATCAATGGCTCTATTATATCGTTCTCTTCTGCTCTGCCGCGCTCTACATCGTCTCGCTGAACATTCTTGGCAGCAGATCCGGTCGTGCTTTAATGGCGATCAAGCAGAACGCGGTTGCATCCTCCGCCCTGGGCATCAACGTGCCATATTACAAAATTCTGATTTTCGGAATTAGCGCTGCCTTTGCCGGCATTGCTGGAGCAATCAATGCAATCCTCGTTCAGTTCGTCGCGCCTGAAGCGTTTACAATTCACCTGTCGATCTCGCTTGTCGTCGGACTCGTTTTGGGAAGCCTTGCCGGTTTGCGAGGAGCATTGTTGGGGGCTGCTTTCATCGTCATCGTACCGAATTGGACGGAGCATATATCAAAGGGGCTATCAGGCGTCGTCTTCGGTCTTATACTGATCGCCCTCACCTGCGCGATGCCGACGCTTCGTCGGCTGATTGCTCGCGCAAGGCCTATTCACTCGCAATAATGAAAAGCCGAACGATGGATGATCCATCGTCCGGCTAATCGGTGCGACAACCAACCCGGCTCAGTTTACGCCCTCGGCTGCGAGGTCGACGAACACCTGTCCTTCCCGCACTTCGACGTTGAATGTCCGGATATCCTTGTAGGTCGTCTGCTGACAGCGCCCCGATCTGATGTCGAACATCGCTCCGTGAAGCGGACATTCGATAATATATTCATCGAGGAAACCCGTCGACATGAGCGCGAATGCGTGCGGACAGACGTCGTCTGTAGCAAAAACCTCGCCGTTCACCATGTAAAGCGCAATGCGCTGTTCACCGCACTTGATTCCAACCGGCTCTCCTTCAGAGAGCTTCGAAGTCGGACAGAGAGCTTTCCAGTCTGCCATTTGATACCCTCATCAAAATATCGTTGCGCCGCGCGGCGCCTTGAGAGGAACGCCGCGCGATAATCCAAAGAACTATCGGGGGATCTGTCTCCAATCGTCAGAAGTCGACGCCAGACGGCCACCGACGGCTCGAATGTTTCGATAGGATGTCGTTGCCGTCTGCCCGCTCTTCGGCGCCTTTCCGGCCATGAACGCTTTGACTTCTTCAAGAAGCTGCCTGCGCACCCGGATGATCGCCTGATCCGCCGAGCAGAGATATTCCGCGGTTCTGTCGACGATCGGCCCCATGCTGACCATGACAACGAAGTCTTCGATTACGATCTCAAAGAAGCCGGTGTTATTTCCGGCGTCCATGATCTGGCGGTTTTGACCCCAGTTGTTGCTACGATCTCCAGGCAAACCTCCAGCCATCGGCCACTGATTGGCGCGCTGCGTCCGGCGCCAGGAGTCAACCGGCTTTTCCGGATTGTAGTAGATGTACCATTGGATCAGATTTTCATCGTCAATGGGGACTGCGATAATTGCGGTTCGATCCTGCTGGGCGCCGGAGAAGATCGGCGCAATCAGCCCATAATACGGCATGACAAATTCTGTCACGCGAGCGATGCAAGAACCATCGGGCGCAGATCTAAGCGCTGCGGCGCGAAATCCATACGATGTCTTATCGAATTCGTAACTGACAGCGCTATTCGCTCGTGTTGCACCAAAGTCGGTGGCTGACGTCGCAGTCCAGCTCGAATGCAGCAACGCGATATGAGACGAGTCAATGGTTGCTTCCACGCCCTGCAACCAGTTCGCGTTCAGCTCAATGCCGGCCGCATAGACTTGCTCGGGCGGAAGGTCCATCCATTCGAAATCGCAGCACGGCGGGGCCTCACCTTCACCTAGCCAAACCCAGATCAAGCCAGCGCCCTCGCGTGTTGGATAGGACTTTACCTTGACAGTCTTCGCGAATTCCTTGGGGTTGTTCGGCTCATTTGGAACGTCGAGAACCTCACCGGCGGAGCTGATCTTCCACCCGTGAAATAGGCATCGCAGCGAACAGTCCTCGACGCGGGCAAGCGCCAGCGATGCGCCCCGGTGCGGACAGGCCTCGTCCATGAAACCGACTTTCCCGTCCGCGCCTCGGAACACCACGAAGTTCTGGCCGAACAGCTTCACACGAACCGGCGCCTCACCCTTCTTGACTCTGAAGGAGAGCACGGCGGGAAGCCAATAATGCTGACGAAGCATTTTTCCCATTGGCGCATCACCGGTGACGCGGCAAAGCAGTTCGTTTTCTTCCCTAGTGATCATCGATGCAATCCTTATTGACGTTGACGAAGGTTCATGCCCGACATACTATCTTCCTAGGAAGATTTATTGTCAACGCGAAGTTCGAAGACGTAAACCGCTCAGCCTCGATCAAGCGGGGCGATTACAGACGGTCATATCAAATAGGGAGAGAATTGATGTCGGGCGCCAGACCCTTGGAAAATTGCATAGCCGTTGTGACCGGAGGGAGCAGAGGCGTCGGTAAAGGTGTTGCACTGGGCCTCGCAGAAGCGGGAGCAACCATCTTTGTCACCGCACGCACACGAAAGAGCGGAAGTGCTGTCTGGCCCGGATCACTCGACGAAACGATAGATGAAATTGCACAAGCAGGCGGCAAAGGCGTTGGAATCGAATGCGATCACTCCGATGACAAGTCCGTCGAGGACGTTTTCGCTCGCGTCCGAAAGGACTATGGCCGGCTCGACGTGCTCGTAAACAACGTGTTTGGCGCGCCAAACGTGATGCCCGTGAACGTGCCATTCTGGAAAATCCCAGTCTCCGTGTGGGATATGATGCACACCGTAGGTCTGCGATCTCATTTCGTCGCGAGCCAGTTTGCGGTTCCGCTGATGCTGGATCGCGGACGAGGATTGATTGTCAACACCTCGTCGGGAGGAGGCATCCGGTACACATTCAACGTGGCATTCGGCGTTCAGAAATCCGGCGTGGACAGAATGGCACGGGACATGGCTCACGAACTGAAGCCATTCGGAGTCACAGCGGTGTCCATTTGGCCCGGCTATATCAAGAGCGAGAAGTTAGCTGCCCAGCCCGACCGTGTTCCTCCGGCTTTGGCGAAGCTCATCGCCGAACGGGGCGAAACACCCCTCTTTGTCGGACGCGCCGTCGCGGCATTGGCCAATGATCAAGACGTCATGAAGAAGACAGGTCAGATCCTATTGGCATCGGAGCTCGCCACCGAATACGGCTTCACGGATATCGATGGACGAGTACCACCGCCGCCGAGCCGAGATCCCGCACCAATTTCGGTTTTCACGCCGGCGGGATCCGGCACTCGATAGATCCGAGAGCTGGATATCGATCCTCAGATATCCAGCAGAAGCGAGGGCGAACGCGACCAGGAGACGCAGATACACATGGAGCTGTCGCTCTCCTTCTGCGCGGCTGTCAGGAAATGATCGCGGTGATCCGGCTTTCCTCCGATCACCTTGGTTGTGCAAAGCCCGCACTCGCCACGCTTACAGCTATGACTGACTTCTAGGCCCTCTGACAAAACAGCATCAAGAATCGACTGCCCAGGATTTGCCGTGACCGTCTTGCCAGTTTTCGCAAGCTTTATCTGCACCGGCTGGTCGTTGGACTTCGGCGCCGGCGCACTGAAGGCTTCGCGATGAACCGCGTTAGCCGGATATCCGTATCCTTCTGCGACGGACAGCACGTCTGCGATGAGCTGATGCGGGCCGCAGACATAGACGTGTTTACCGGGCTCGTGCGCGCCCAGTACCTGTTCGAGGTCCATTCGATGCGCGCTCCCCAGCGACGTGTCGTAAAATTTGACATGCGCACCGCTCAGGCTCTGCAGTTCTTTCAAGAACGCTGCCTCCTCGGCTCCCCTCGCGCTGTAGTGGACTTCGACAGTCCCCTCCGAACTCTCAAGGACGCGAGCCATCGCGATAATCGGCGTAATTCCGATGCCACCAGCGATAAGAACCGAGTGCTTCGCCTCAACGCTGAGAGGAAAATCGTTCTCCGGTGGCAGCACTTGAACCATCGTCCCGACTGGTACGTTCTCATGCATATAAAGAGATCCGCCGCGCCCGCTTTCTTCGCGCAGAACAGCGATCTCGTACCATGCCCCGTCCTTGTCAGCGTTGACGATCGTATACTGCCGATAATCTCGCGTCTGGTCGGTCAGGACCACACCGATCTTCAAATGCGCGCCAGCACTAACCCGCGGAAACATGCCATCCGTTGGCTTGAGCTTGAAGAGCTTGATACGCGGAGTGACGTGCCGCACCTCCACAACCTCTGCGGCGATCGCTTCACTCGTAGGCTCGATGCGAGTCGCCAGGCCGAAACGATCAGCGAAGGTCGTAATGTAGTTCGGAAGATTAATGGACGCCTTCAGGCGATTGGCGTCCTGTGCTGTCCCGACGCACGTCGCTATCGGCAGAGTTCCCGCCCAACAGGCCTGCTCAAACAACTTCTCGCCACCGAAAATTGGACGTCCATCGCCAGGCAAGCCAGCTCTCTTCTTGAGCGAACCTTCTTGGATGCGCATCCGAACCATGATGATCGATCGCAGTTCATCGAGCGACGGCTGCCTCACTTCATCCCAACGTCCGGGGAAGAGACGCGACAGAAAAAACTCGAGCTGGTTCCTCCGCTCCTCGAGACTTTCCACTGGCTCGGGATTTCCGAACACCATAACCGACCGATAGTTCATCGCGTGTGCGGAGGCCAGACGCGACATTACAAACCCATCGACATGCACAAATGTGACACTGACGTTGGGACCAGCAGCCACAGTTTTAAGCATCCGGCTCCCCGCCGAACCATGCCAATAGATGTAATCGTCCTGCCGCCAGACCATGGTGGGCGTCGCGAAAGGCTGGTCTCCAATCGTGTAGGCGACCGTGCCGTACAGCGAGGAATCGATAGCGGCATAGATATCGCTCTTTTGGTGACTGCCTCGAATTCCGAAAAGCTGGAGTTTGGAACGTTGGGTCACCGGAAATTCTTGCGACATCTGTCGTCTCCCACGCACGTCGAAAGCGAAATCCTGTCGATATTTTTGTGGGAGATGAAGTGCCAATTACCGCTTGTTCGAGGAGGCCACTTAGGACCGGAAGATCATGACTAAACAGACAACATCTCAGAGCTGCGGAGCGAGACCAAGACGTCCGCGATCAACCTTCCCAGACTCATTGATCGGCTCCCTTCGTACACTCGATGGGTCTAGAACCTTCCTCCACCGTCGGCTGTTCGAACGCCTGAAGTATGCCATCGTGTCCGGGCAAATCGCGGCGGGGACCAAACTTCCCTCCACACGCAGCCTTGCCGCGGAGCTTAATATCTCCCGTAACACCATCTTGACCGCCTATGAGTTGCTGACCGGCGAGAATCTCGTCGAAACGCTGGTCGGCGGGGGCACAACGGTTAAAGCCTTATCCGCAAAGCGGATCGCGAGCGAACGACAGGCTCACAATCTTCGCTCACCAAATATCTCGCCCCTCGATATTGAGACGAGCCATACCTCCACCCATGGGCCATTCAGGGTTGGCATTCCGGCATACGATCGATTTCCCTTTCGGGCATGGAACGCGACAATCATCCGATGTGCCCGAGCGCAGGCGCCAGAGAATCTCGCCTACCAGGTTAGTCGAGGGCACACCGAGCTGAGGCGACTGCTGGCCGCCTATCTCCTCACGCGAAGGGGGCTGCGTTGTGATATCGAGCAGATCATCATCGTTCCGGGCTATCAAGCGGGATTGACACTCGCTGCCCGCACTCTTCTTACTCCCGGCGATGAAGCCTGCGTTGAAGATCCGGGACATGTCCCCTCAAGAAATGCTCTTCGCAGCCTGGGTCTGACCGTACGGCCTGTTCCCGTCGACTGCGAAGGAATGCGAACCGACCTCATTCCGAGTTTATGGCCGAAGGCCAAGCTCGCAGTCGTTACGCCGGTGCACCAATTTCCACTCGGCATGTCACTTAGCCTCGAGAGACGCCGTTCCATCCAAAGCTGGGCACAGTCTTCGAGAGCATGGATTATCGAAGACGATTACGATACCGAGTTTCATTTTGCGGGAAATCCACCCGACTCCCTTGCAGATGGCACGGTGGATG
The DNA here is from genome assembly GCA_036924835.1 of Nitrobacteraceae bacterium AZCC 1564. Lineage (NCBI taxonomy): Bacteria > Pseudomonadati > Pseudomonadota > Alphaproteobacteria > Hyphomicrobiales > Nitrobacteraceae > Nitrobacteraceae bacterium AZCC 1564. The sequence continues at coordinate 4,277,565 of JBAGRR010000001.1, read as the reverse complement.
ATCGAACAATCTATATTGGTACGTTCAGCAAGGTTTTGTTTCCTTCACTGCGCATCGCTTATATTGTTGTTCCGCGATTGCTGGTGGAACAGTTCGCAATGATGCGGACCACCATGGACGGCCATCAGCCATTCTTTATGCAAGACGTGTTGGCCCGCTTCATTAGGGAAGGACATTTTGACCGACACCTAGGCAGAATGCGCTCCCTCTATAGGGCACGCCAGCACGCGCTCATCTCAGCGATCAGTGAGAGAGCCGGCGGCCGAATTCGTCCTATTCGACGCAATGGAGGGACCCATCTGGCGGCTTTCCTCAATGAGCATTCCGATGACGTCGCATTTAGCGAAGCAGCAAAAGGCGTTGGCGTTGATATCACGCCCCTCAGCCACTTTCGAATTCAGCCGGGAGTGTCTGGCCTTGTGCTCGGCTTTTCGAATTGTTCGACCGAAGCGCTGAATGTCGCAATGCACAAACTAAAAGATGTTCTTTCGTCGGAACATTATCCGAAAAGGATTGCAAACGAGCCCTCAACCGGTCATTTTCCTTCCTAGGAAGATATATAGGGTATTCAATGACTAGCCTCCTTCACATCTCGTCGTCGCCGCGAGGCGATCGGTCTTACTCGAAGGCCATCGCTGGAGAGTTTATCGACGCTTATAGGGAAAAGAATCCCGCACATAAGATTGATACGATCGATCTGTGGACCTACGACCTTCCAATCATGGACAACGCAACGATTGAGGCGAAGTACGCTGTCTTGCGGAAGCTAAACCAAACCGCCGAGCAAGCGAAAGCGTGGTCGCTGATTACGCAAGAAGCTAACCTGCTTGCTTCATACGACAAACTTCTGTTCAGCGTGCCAATGTGGAATTGGAGCATCCCGTTCGTTTTGAAACGGTTCATCGATGTCGTGACTCAACCCGGCCTTTTGTTCGACTGGTCACCCAGCACAGGCTATGTTGGCCGGCTCAAGAAGCGCGTAGCAGTGGTCTACAGCAGCTCATTTGAATATTCTGCCGGCAGTGCAATGTCGGATTTCGATCACCAGAAGTCGTATTTCGAGCATTGGCTTCGCATAGTCGGTTGCAACGACGTTTCCACCATGACGATTGAACCGACGGCCTCACCGCCGGATACTCTGGTCAACATTCAGAGCCTGGCGCGAAAGCAGGCGAGGGAGATTGCTTACAATTTCTAGAAGCCCTCATTTCAGACGTTTCTTGTAAGCGTCCGGATCCATGTCGCGAATATCGACACTGATGCTGTGCGTGTTCTCGAGGAGCTTCGATAAAGTGCTCCGCAGCTCGAGACTCAGGGCCTCCTTCTGCTGTGGCGTTCGTCCGGCGAGCAGATAAAGCGACACGTGGAAGAATGACTGAGCCTTCCCTGCGACCAGATAGTCATCGAAGGCTTGAGCCCGGATCTTGAGGTCCTCCGCCTTGACGACGCCGGTGGAAGCCGCAGCGCGATGAAGCGCCATCATCACCTCGCTGATCGGCGGCATCTCCTGACCAGCTGAATAGTGGCAGACAATATGGGGCATTTGCAGCTATCGCCGGATGTATGAGGCGCTCACAGGTCGAAAAATACGGTCTCCGAGTCACCTTGCAGATGAACATCGAACCGGTAGGTCACGACGTCGCCCGGCTCCCGGACAGCGATCAACGTCGAACGGCGCTCCGCAGGAACGAGCGCAAGGATGGGATCCGTAGCGTTCGCAGCCTCGTCTTCGAAATAAATCCGTGTCTGCGCCTGTCGGGTCATGCCTCTGGCAAAAACCGCGAGCAGGATGTGCGGCGCCTGCTGCTCATTCGGCCCGGCTACCGGCCCCGGCTTGATCGTATGGAATGAATAGGAGCCCTTGCTGTCCGTCCCGCAGCGGCCGAAACCTCTAAAAGCGGTGTTAGGAAGCGAACGCGCATCCTGTGAATCAGCAAAACGGCCCTGTGCATCCGCTTGCCAGATTTCCAGCATCGAGTCGGTGATCTCTTTGCCGTCGCCGTCGAATACGCGGCCGACAATCCGGATACGTTCGCCCGAGACGTCCGGCGTCACTAGGTCGTTGCTGAAGGCATCGTTCCACTGGTAGTCGCTACCCGGGGTCAATCCGTATTTGAAATAGGGGCCGACAGTCTGTGATGGAGTAATGCCGCTCATCAGTCGTTATCCAAAGGTGTAGCGTTGCGCCCGCGCAAGACAATGTCGAAGCGATAGCAGAGGGCCCAGTCGGGCTTGGTGTGTTCAAGGTCGAAGCTCGAGACCATCCGCATCCGAGCCTTCTCATCGGTCACCGAATTGAAGATCGGATCATAGGCGAACAGCGGATCGCCGGGGAAATACATCTGCGTCACCAGGCGCGAGATGAACGAATGGCCGAACAACGAGAAGTGGATATGCGCCGGACGCCAGGCGTTGGGATGATTGCCCCACGGATACGCGCCCGGCTTGATGGTGATGAACCTGTAATAGCCGCTGGCATCGGTCTTGGTTCGCCCCGCACCGGTAAAATTCGGATCAAGGGGCGCAGGATGTTGATCGACCACGTGAATGTAACGCCCGCAGGCATTTGCCTGCCAGATTTCCAGCAGCGTGTTCGGGACTCCACGGCCATCCTCGTCGCGGACATGTCCATGAACGATGATCCGCTCGCCGAGCGGCTCCCCCTGATGCTGGATCGTGAGATCATGGTCATTCGCGCGCACAGCCTCCTGGCCATAGACAGGGCCAGTTAATTCCGACAGCGTATGGGGAATAATGATCAGCGGCTTGGTCGGCGAGCGCTTCACTGTACTCTTATAATCAGGTGATAGGCGCGGCGCGTGCGCTGCATTACTTTCGCGCGGATATATGAGGGCCATGGGACAATCTCATAGTACGATCATGACATCGATAAACAAGCAGTCGCATGCAACAAGAGCAGCAACCACGCATCGTCTTAAACCAAAACCTCGATCACAATCCAGCTTTACCGAGTTGAAAATCGGAATGAATGGCTTGCAGTCCTGGAATTCCTCTCTTGCTCGGAAGTATTGCGGCGCACATGGATCAAGCGGACGCTTCTGAACTGCATGAGGTTCTGGCGATCGCCAACTGCGACACCGCACAAAGGTGAACGCAGCTCAGCTTTACAATGCACATTGTGCAGCTTGTAAAGAAAATCAGGGATACAGCCTAGTTTCCTTGCATCGCCGATTTGATCCAGCCAACTTCGTCGCTCGATGAAAGAAGCTCGAGTGCTTTTTGCTGAAGATCTACCGCGCTGGCTTTGCCTTGTACCGCCGCGACCATCAGATTGCACCGGTGTGACACCGCGATCCCAACAGCTTGCCGCGCCGATCCATCCTTCATGTCGAGGCTGTAGTGTCTCATCCGCCCCGCCATGCCGGCGACATGCACCACTTGCCCCCGCTCCAGCGGCCGGAAGCGCGGGCTGATCAGATCGAGATCAGTCACCCGATCCACTTCGTCGTCATCCGCGACACCCGTGTCACAATTGCAGAAGCCGATCTTTGGACGAACGTAGATTTCCATCTCGCTGCCGCAAGATGCGGACGAGCAACGGTACGCATGGCCGGACGGCCAGCCATCGCGTGGGAACGGCCAAACGATGTCCTGCCACGCTTTAACGGGCGTAGAGGTGCCGACATAGGCGGCGGAAGACGCGATGATCGCTAGGATCATACCCGCCCCGATCATGATCGTCTTCCGCACCATCGCCAACCTCACTTCCGCACTATTTAAGCCCCGCGACGTCGTGCGCTTCGCCGGTCACTTCCAGAATGTGCAGGCCAGTATTGGCACGATCGACGATATAGATATAACCGCGCTCATCGGTCTCCACGTTGTTGGTTTGGATTGCCACGCGACAACGTTCCTTGCCATCGACGGTGACGCAGCGCTTGTCAGTCGCGGGCGTAATCGATGGAATGAAATATCCAACCTCCTTTGGATGGTAGGGATCACGGATATCGAGGGCGCGAACGCCGGCATTGAAGAAGGCAATAAACGCCATCTTTTTATAGAACACCGGCGCCATGCTTTCGTTCGACGAATGCGAACCAAACCGCCCACCCCGCTCGCAGAACGAACCGCTGGCCTCCGGCACCGTGTAGCTGGAGATCATCATCGGCCGGTTCTCGACGGTGACGTCAGCGAACCACACCATCTGCCGTGGCTCACCGCATTCGTTGAGAATGGCTTCATCGACGATCATCACGATATCCCGAGTCTTTCCGTCTTTATCCTTGGCAAATTCAGCAATCGGCATGTCCTTCATCGGAAACGTCGTATGAGCACCGTTGAAGGCCGACAGCGGCAAGCGCGATATTTCGGGGTATCGCAAATTCTCCGGCGTTGGCTCTTTGGGCCCATTGATCAGCTTGTCGCGATCGACGATCTGCAAGAAGCCTCCTTTGTTTGTGCCATAGCCAAAATAAACGCGGTTGGCCTTCGGGCCGAGTGAGATCGGGCCGTGGACTTCCGTCGGAACCGCACCGGTCGCACCGGGCTCCTGACCGGGTAATCCGAAATCACGAATCTTGACCGGATGAGCAGGGTCACTGAGATCGTAAACCTGCGTCATTCGCTTCGTTCGCCAGTCCGGCGCGCCGGACACAAGAAAAGCGATACCCGTGTCGCATTCCCACCAGCTCTTGTGCGTATCCTTCAATCCACCAATTCGCGTCACCAGAACCGGATTGGCAGGGTCAGCAACATTCCAAATCTCGTGTGCCTCGCTACCGAAGGTACGCAGCATATAGACCGCCGAGGGATCACCCTTCGGCAACGTCTTTCCGTCACACACGCGGACCATCTGCGCGCCGCCGCTTTCATATTTTCCCTCTTGTCCGGGGATGTGGCGCAGATATTTCGGATGAGCGGGATCGGTCACATCGACAATGGACGTACCGTTTGGCTCAGGCTTTCCGGTTTGAGGATTAACTGGATCAGGAACATCATCCGTACCACCGTGATGGCCGATATAGGCGATCCAGCGATCTCCCTGATGATGAATAGTTGGCTGATAGCCGCTGCGCGACTGCAGATCATTCATCCCCACAAGCTTCATATTCTTTGCTTCTGGAGCAGCGCCCATAACCTGCTGCTGTGCATGAAGCGGCGCGGACCAACCGGAGAGAACGACTAAGAGACATGTCGCAAGTTTTATTCTATTCATTTTCTTGCACTCCCTTCATTTTCAAACTCATCTGTCCACCCAACAGTTCGGCGGGCCGATCATGTTGCCGAATGCGTTGCTTGCTCTCCCCTTGTGTATGATTTCATTCGATGCTGGCTGGACGTCGAAGCCTAGGCAGGAGTTGTCGTGGAAGACAATTTGCGATCGCGCACACCCCTCCCCCTCGAAATGCTGCTTGCAATCAGATTTTCGCCGGTGACCTGTGGTAGCGATTCAGTAAATCGCAGGGTAGTTCTGCTCACAGTGAGGGTCGCAACGGGACCTTGCCAGCAATAGATTGGTTAGATGAAAAAAATCGGATTTCTCTCGTTTGGGCATTGGACGCCCTCTTCACAATCGCAAACCCGCTCGGCGGCGGACACGCTCCTGCAATCCATCGATCTCGCCGTCGCGGCTGAGGAGTTGGGCGCTGACGGAGCGTACTTTCGCGTTCATCATTTTGCACGTCAACTTGCGTCACCTTTTCCGTTGCTGGCAGCCGTCGGAGTAAAAACCAGCCGCATCGAGATCGGCACGGCGGTCATCGACATGCGCTACGAGAATCCGCTCTACATGGCAGAAGACGCAGGCGCCGCCGATCTTATTGCAGGAGGGCGCTTGCAGCTTGGCATCAGCCGAGGATCGCCCGAGCAGGTGATCGATGGATGGCGATATTTCGGCTATCAGCCGGCCGAAGGCGAGACTGATGCTGACATGGGGCGGCGTCATGCTGAGGTGCTCCTCGACATTCTGCGCGGTAAAGGTTTTGCGCAGCCCAATCCTCGCCCCATGTTTCCGAACCCACCGGGGTTACTGCGACTTGAACCGCATTCTGAAGGACTGCGCGATCGCATCTGGTGGGGAGCCGGGTCGAACGCTACGGCAGTATGGGCAGCGAAGCTCGGCATGAACCTGCAGAGCTCGACACTCAAGAACGACGAAACCGGCGAAGCTTTCCACGTGCAGCAGGCTGCACAAATCAGAGTTTACCGCGCCGCCTGGAAAGAAGCCGGCCATGCACGCGAGCCACGGGTCTCGGTGAGCCGCAGCATCATTGCCCTGATGGACGATCGTGATCGTGCTTACTTCGGGCGTGGAGGCGAGGACAAGGATCAAGTCGGGTTCATCGACGAGAGAACCCAGGCGATCTTCGGCCGCGGCTATGCCGCCGAACCGGACGTTCTCATCGAACAGCTCAAGAAGGACGAGGCCATCGCTGAGGCTGATACGCTACTCTTAACCGTACCTAACCAGCTCGGCGTTGCCTACAATGCCCACATCATTGAATCGATCCTGACCCACGTGGCTCCGGCGCTCGGTTGGCGCTAGACGCCATTAAGGCTGCCGAACGCTCCAGATCCTGAACAGGCTGAGCGAGACTGGAGCAGTGGACCGAACTACTGCCGATTAGCAGGTCCACAGCCGCCACTAGTTGGCGCACGCGCAAGACAGTCCTTGTTAAGGACCGCAACGTTGCCCTCCGGATTCCATCCGCCTCCAAGGGCCTGAAACAAGCTGCTCGCAGCCAGTAATTTGCTCAGCCGCACCTGCGCTAGTGTGTCTTCGGCCGTAAACAGGGTCTGCTGTGTTTGCAAGACTGTGATCAGGTTAATTGTGCCACCGCGCAACCGTACCTCCGAGACATCGAAGGCCGTGCGCGAATTGGTTACGACTTCGGCCTGGAGCCGTTCCTGCCGCGTTGTCTGCTGCAAGGCGACGAGCGCTTTCTCGACATCGGAAAATGCGGATAGGACAGCCTTGCGATAAGCCTGCAGAAATTGCAGCTGCACACCCTTCGCCTGTTCAAGCTGGCTCTGCAGAAGAAAGCCATCAAAGATCGGCTGGGTCAGGCTTGCCGCAAGGGTGTAGTACCACGCGCCCGGAACGAACAAGGCTGCGAGCGCTGCGCTCTGAAATCCCGTCTGCGCGGTTAGCTGTATCTGCGGAAAGAAAGCAGCCCGAGCCGCCTCGACGCTGAAATTCGAGGATGCAAGCTGCTCCTCCGCCTGCCGGATGTCCGGCCGCTGATAGAGCAGCTCCGAGGGCAGGCCCGGCGTGACGCGCGGCACACTGATCTGCGCCATTCCGCCGCCACGCACCTTGAAGTCCGCCGGTGCGCGGGCCACCAATACGGCAAGCGCTGCGATGTTTTGCCGGAGCGTGACTTCGAGCGGAGGAATCGAGGCACGAACGGTCGAGACCAGAGCCTCCTGTTGTGACACTTCGAGCTGAGATGCCGTTCCGCCGGAGAATTGCCGCTTGATCAGGTCGAGAATGCGGGTTGCTGCGGCGAGATTATCGCGCGCAACGCGCAGGCGATCCTGTGCTGCAAGAATCTGAAAATAAGTATTGGCGACGGTCACAACCGTCGTGAGCGCAACGACATTGTGATTGTAGCGCGCAACGATCGCGTTTTCCTCCGCTGCATAGAGCGTCGCGCGGTTTTTGCCCCAGAAGTCTAGCATATAGCTGGCGGTCAGCCCCACATTGTACTGCGAGAAGGTTATCGGTCCTGACGTTCTGCCGCCGATCGAGATCGACGAAGCCGACTGGCGCATTTGCTCCGCTATCGCCATCCCAGTCACCGAGGGCAGCAAGGGTGCGCCTGCAATACCAACCTGTGCATCGGCCTGGATGATCTGGGCAATCGCCACCGCAATATCGAGATTGACCGTCTGGGCTTCTTCGATCAGGCCAGTCAACTCCTTGGACCGAAATCCGCGCCACCAGTCGAGCGCAGGCACAGCCGCATCAGCAGGCCCCCGTGGTGCTTCACCATACTTCGCGGGAATTGGGATGGCTGGATCCGGCCGTTCGGTGCCAAGGAAACACCCGGAAAGTCCCGGCGCCAACAACAGGACGGCCAACGCAGCAAAAGCCCCGTGCACGCGACGGCTCTTCCCTGCAGGGAATGACTTTAATCCTGCATCACCCATGAAGACCCCGATACGACCCAATCGTGCCCCAACTTTTCGGCTACAGCAACGCGGACGTCCTCCCGATGGCTATTTCATTCCCCTGGAGAAAGTGGAGCAAGCGGAGTGGCCGAGCCACGTCCCCGGGACCAGAGCCGGAACCTGTCGAGGTAGAGATAAATGACAGGCGTCGTATAGAGCGTGAGCATCTGACTGAGAATCAAACCACCGACGATGGCGATGCCGAGCGGCCGGCGGAGTTCGCTGCCTTCGCCAAATCCGATGGCCAATGGAACCGCCCCCAGCATCGCCGCCATCGTCGTCATCATGATCGGTCTGAAGCGCAAGAGACAAGCTTCATAGATGGCATCACGCGACGACAAGTTACGCGCGCGTTCGGCATCGAGCGCGAAATCGATCATCATGATCGCGTTCTTCTTCACGATCCCGATCAGTAGAATGACGCCAATCAGCGACATGATGCTGAACTCGATGTTGAAAGCCATCAGCGCGAGCAGCGCACCGACGCCGGCCGAGGGCAGAGTCGAGAGTATGGTCAGCGGATGTACATAGCTTTCATAAAGAACGCCGAGGACAATGTAGATGGTCACGAGCGCCGCGAGAATGAGATAGGGTTGGCTGCTGAGCGAATCCTGAAAGATCTTTGCCGTTCCCTGGAACGTTCCCTTAATCGTGGCTGGGACCCCGATCCGGTTCATCGTCGCTTCGATCGTCGATATCGCCGAGCTGAGTGAAACATTCGGTGGCAAATTGAACGAGATGGTATTCGCGACCAGCAGGCCCTGATGATTGATGGCCAGCGGCGTCGTACCTTGTGAGAAATGCGCCACCGCCGAGAGCGGGATCATCGTCTCCCTGGATGTGCTGACGGCAGAGCCGGTGGAGGACGCGCCCCTGCCGGTCGCGCCGATGGAGTTCGTCGCGAGATTACGGGCTGCGTCAGAAGCGATGGCGCTTGCAGACGTTGCAGCTCCTCGCGCCACCACAGTTCCCGCCACGGCATTGGTCGCCTGCGAGCCGCCGACCTGGCCGCCCGAGGTACTGACATAGACATCCTGCAGAGTTTGCGGATTCTGCCAATAACGCGGCGCCACTTCCATAACAACGTGATACTGGTTGCGCGCCACATAGATCGTGGACACCTGCCGCTGTCCAAACGCGTCGTACAGCGTATTGTCGATCTGACTGACGGTAATTCCAAGACGGGCCGCAGAATCCCGATCGATGACCAAGTCCGACGCGAGTCCCTTGTTCTGCTGATCGCTGTTGACGTCGGCAAGCGTCGACTCTGCCTGCAGAGCAGCGACGATCTTTGGTGTCCAGTCGTTGAGTTCCTCCAGCGTCGTCCCTTGCAACGTATACTGATACTGGGCGCTGCTTGCGCGGCCTCCCGCCCGGATATCCTGAACCGCCTGCAGAAACAGCGTCGCGCCGGGCACGACCGCAAGCTCTCGTCGCAAGCGCCCTACAACTTGGTCGGCAGAAATCTTGCGCTCGTCAATCGGCTTCAGCGAGACGAACATAAATCCGGAATTGGTCTGGCCGGCGCCTGTGAAACCAACCGCAGTATCGACTGCCGGGTCCTTCTTCACGATCGAGACGAATTGGGTAAGTTTCTCCTGCATCAGTTGAAACGAGATGCTCTGGTCGGCCTGAATGACGCCGATCAGGCGTCCGGTATCTTGCTGAGGGAAGAATCCTTTTGGGATGATATCGTAGAGATAGAAATTGAGAACGAGAACACCGAGCAGCAGCAGCAACATCGAACGCGGATGCGCGAGGGCGATGTTTAGGGTTCGGCGGTAACCGTTCAGCAAGCGCTCGAAGAAGCGTTCACTCGCATGATAAAGCCAACCACGATGTTCACCTCGGTCCCGCCGCAAGAGGACCGCACACATCATCGGCGTTGTCGCGAGCGAGATCACCAGCGAGATCATGATCGCGATCGAGATCGTCATGGCGAATTCACGGAACAGCCGTCCGACGATCCCGCCCATCAAAAGGATCGGGATGAATACAGCGATCAGTGACACACTCATCGACAGCACCGTGAAACCGACCTCCCTTGCCCCAAGCAAGGCCGCCTCCTTCGGCGGCATGCCGCCTTCGATGTGTCGTGTGATATTTTCGAGAACCACAATAGCATCGTCGACAACAAACCCAGTCGCGATCGTCAGCGCCATTAGCGAAAGATTATCGAGGCTGTAGCCCATCAGATACATGACGGCGAACGTCGCGATCAGCGAGACTGACACTGCCACAACCGGAATCAGTGTAGCGCGTCCATTCCGGAGGAACGCAAACACGACCACCACCACAAGAAAGACAGCGATGAGCAACGAGACTTCGACATCGCGTAGCGACGAACGGATCGTGGTCGAGCGATCGAGTGCGACATCAAGATCGATGGCTGGTGATACTGACGCACGCAGTTGCGGAAGAGCCGCCTTCACGCGATCCACGATGCCGATGATATTGCCGCCAGGCTGCCTGTAGAGAACGATAAGTACCGCTGGCTTGCCGTTGGCGAGGCCCGCATTGCGCAGGTTCTCGACGGAATCGTTGACTTCGGCGACATCCGAAAGACGCACGGGCGCACCGTTGCGATAGGCAATGATGAGCGACTTGTACTGGTCGGCCTTAAACGCCTGATCGTTCGCATAAATCTGATAGCGCTGATCGCCGACATCGATTGCGCCTTTCGGACTGTGCGCGTTCGCGCTCGCCAGTGCTGCGCGGACATCTTCCAGACCGATGCCATATTTGTTGAGAGCCTGCGGAATAAGCTCAACACGCACCGCCGGCAACGAACTGCCGCCGACGATCACTTCGCCAATTCCCTCCACCTGCGAAAGTTTTTGCGCAAGCACGGTGGACGCTGCATCATAAAGATTACCGCGCGTCAATGTGTCAGACGTCAGGGTCAGGACCATGATCGGTGCATCGGCCGGATTGACCTTGCGATAAGTCGGGTTGGTGCGCAGGCTGGGTGGAAGATCAGCACGCGCGGCATTGATCGCGGCCTGAACGTCCCGCGCCGCGCCATTGATGTCGCGATTCAATCCGAATTGCAGCGTGATGCGTGTCGAGCCGACGGTGCTTGAGGATGTCATCTCAGTCACATCGGCGATCTGGCCGAGATGACGCTCCAGCGGGCTCGCCACGGTAGTGGCGACATCCTCTGGACTGCCGCCCGGCAAGGTGGCCTGTACGGAGATGGTCGGAAAATCAACCTGCGGAAGCGGAGCAACGGGCAACCGGAAGAAAGCCACAGCGCCGACCGCTGCTAGCCCAAACGTCAGAAGCGTCGTCGCGACCGGTCTCCTGATGAAGGGGCTCGACAGGCTCATGGTTCAGCCCATCCGCTGGCCTGACGCCCGCTCGGCGATTGACCGGAGAGTCGGAGCGAGAGACGGTCGAACCACAGATAAATCACAGGCGTCGTGAATAACGTCAGCAATTGGCTGACGAGAAGGCCACCGACGATGGAGATACCGAGCGGATGCCTCAGCTCGGACCCTGCGCCCGTACCCAACATCAACGGTAGCGCACCTAGCACGGCAGCCATCGTCGTCATCAAAATCGGCCGGAAGCGCAGCAGGCAAGCCTGATAGATCGCATCACGCGGGGGTCTTCCCTCGTTACGCTCCGCGTCCAGCGCGAAGTCGATCATCATGATCGCATTCTTCTTGACGATGCCTATCAGAAGAATGATGCCGATAATTGCCACGATGGTGAGATCCTCACCCGCAACCATCAGCGCCAGCAGCGCGCCAATACCGGCCGATGGAAGCGTCGAAAGAATCGTGATGGGATGAATGAAGCTCTCATAGAGAACACCCAGAACGATATAGACGGTCACGATGGCCGCGAGAATCAGGAAAGCCTGATTGGCAAGCGTCGACTGAAAGGCCAGCGCCGCTCCCTGAAAACTCGTAATCATACTCGCCGGCATGCCGAGATCCGCCTCGGCTTTCTTGATGGCGCTGACTGCCTCGCCAAGGGACATGCGCGGCGCCAGATTGAACGAGACAGTGGCGGCGGGGAACTGGCCAAGATGAGTGACATGCAACGGCGCGGTTTCGATCCGGGTCTTCGCCATCACCGACAGTGGCACCGGAGGCCCGCCGACCGAAGACGGAAGATAGATGGAGGACAGGGAATCGAGCGACTGCTGCAGGGAGGGATCGGCCTCGAGGATCACCCGGTACTGATTTGAATGGGTGAAGACTGTCGAGACGATGCGCTGGCCATAGGAATCGTAGAGCGCATTGTCGATGGTGGCGGGTGTGATTCCGAAGCGCGCCGCCTGATCGCGGTCGATATCCACAAACACCGCCAGACCATTGGCAGAAATGTCGCTCGTCACATCGGCAAGCTGAGGGAGCTGCCTGAGCCGATCTACCAGCTTCGGCGTCCACTCGTTTAATTGCGCGGTGTCCGCATCCTGGAGAATGAACTGGTATTGCGTCCGGCTGACCGTTCCCTCGATTGTCAAATCCTGCACCGGCTGCATGTGGAGCGTGATGCCAGGCAGATCCGCCGTGCGGTCCTTCAGTCGCTGCATGACCTGTGTGATGCTCGACCTGCGCTGATCGTGAGGCTTGAGATTGATGAGAAGACGGCCGCTATTGAGCGTTGAGTTGGCCCCGTCAACCCCGATGAACGACGAGAGGCTCTCGACCTCCAGATCTTCAAGAACGGCGCTGGCGAGAGTCTGCTGCCGCTGCGCCATCGCTGCATAAGATACCGATTGCGGCGCTTCCGAGATGGCTTGAATAACCCCGGTGTCCTGGAGTGGAAAAAAGCCCTTCGGAATCGCGACATAAAGAATTCCGGTCAGGACCAAGGTGCCAAGCGCCACCAGCAGAACCAGGGTCTGCCGGTCCAGCACCCAGTTGAGTGCCCTCCCGTAGGCTTCGATCATCCGGTCGAATGACGCGCGGCTGAAGCGCTGGAACGCGTTTTCATGCACGTCTGCCGCTGGCCTCAGCAATTTGGCGCAGGCCATCGGCACCAGCGTCAGCGATACCACCGCCGAAATCAGAATGGTGACCGCCAGTGTGATTGCGAACTCGCGAAACAGCCGGCCGACGACCTCGCCCATGAACAGCAGCGGAATCAACACTGCGATCAGCGATACCGTTAGCGAAATGATGGTGAAGCCGATCTGTTCCGATCCGCGTAAGGCGGCTTGCAGTGGCGATTCACCCTCTTCGATGTAGCGAGAGATATTTTCGATCACGACGATCGCGTCGTCCACCACAAAGCCGGTCGCAATCGTCAGCGCCATCAGCGAGAGATTGTTGAGGCTGAACCCGGCGAGATACATCACACCGAGCGTACCGACCAGCGAGAGAGGCACCGAGAGGCTGGGGATCAGCGTTGCACGCGAACTGCGCAGGAACACAAAAATCACCAGAACCACCAGGACGACCGCCAGTGCGAGTTCATATTCGACGTCCCTGACAGAGGCGCGGATGGTGACCGTTCTGTCGGTCAGGATGCCAACATCGATGGCAGCCGGCAACGAAGCCTGCAGTTGCGGCAACAGCGCCTTGATCCCCGCGACGACCGAAATGACATTTGCACCCGGCTGACGCTGGATGTTCAGGATGATCGCCGGCGTCCTGTTCATCCAGGCACCCAGCTTGTCGTTCTGGGCGCCGTCCACCACGTCCCCGACATCGCTGAGCCGCACGGGCGAGCCGTTCTTGTAGGCGACGATCAGGGACTTATAGTCTTTCGCGTTCCGGATCTGATCGTTGGCATTGATCGTATAAGCCCGCATCGGCCCATCGAAAGTGCCTTTCGGCGTGTTGATGTTGGCGTTACCTAATGTTGTGCGCAGGTCGTCGATATTGAGGCCATAAGCCGCGAGTTTGCGAATGTCGGCACGGATACGCACGGCCGGTCGCTGGCCGCCGCTGATGCTGACGAGGCCCACGCCCGGAAGCTGGGAAATCTTTTGCGCAAGCCGCGTATCAACGAAGTCCTCGACCTCCGTCAACGGCATAGTCTTCGACGTCAAACCCAGCGTCAGGATCGGCGCGTCGGCCGGATTGACCTTGGCATAAATGGGTGGCGCGGGCAGGTCCGAAGGCAGCAGATTGCCTGCGGCATTGATAGCGGCCTGCACTTCCTGTTCCGCAACGTCGAGGGAAATGCTTAAGCCGAATTGAAGCGTGATCACCGAGGCGCCTGCCGAACTCACCGAGCTCATCTGGTTGAGATTCGGCATCTGGCCGAACTGCACCTCCAGCGGCGCCGTCACCGACGACGTCATCACGTCTGGACTTGCGCCCGGATAGAAGGTCTGCACCTGGATGGTGGGATAATCAACTTCAGGCAGTGCGGCGACCGGCAGAAAGCGGAATGCCAACATTCCTGAGAGCATGATGGCCACCATCAACAGGGTGGTTGCCACCGGCCGCAGGATAAATGGCTGCGAAGGGCTCATTGCTTCTGACCGTTGCCGGAATGAGACTTCTCACTCGCCGAATTCGGCTGCCCGGAGGGTGTGCTGCTGGTTGCGGTCCGCAGATTGATTTTTGCGCCATCTCGCAGCTTGTCCGCCCCATCGACCACGATCCGGTCTCCCGGCGACAATCCTGATCGAACTTCGACACGATCTCCAGCGGTTGCGCCGAGCTCCACCTTGCGGACCGATACGGTGCTGTCTGCATTGACCAAATAGACGAAAGTGCCCGGCACGCCACGCTGAATGCCGGCGACCGGCATCTCCGTCACATCCCTATGCGTGTCGACCAACAGCCGGATATTGACGAACTGGTTCGGATAAAGTGCTCTTTCATCGTTGGAGAATTGAGCCCGCAGCTTGATCGTTCCTGTGGTGGGATCGATCTGGCTGTCGAAGGTCTGCAAGACGCCGTCCGCAATCTTGTTCACCCCGCTGCGGTCATAGGCCGTCGCGGGCAGCGTGGCTCCAGCCACCAGCCGTTTTGCAATCGCCTGCAAATTGTCTTCTGGCAGCGTGAAGACAACGCTGATCGGATGCAATTGCGTAATCACGACGAGACCGTTCGTATCTCCCGGCGTGACGTAGTTGCCTTGATCCACCTGGCGTAATCCCACACGGCCGTCGAGAGGCGAGACAATGTGGCAGTATTGCAGGTTGACCTCGGCAGCCTTAACCGCACCCTGATCAGCTTGCACGGTGCCCTCATATTGCGCGACCAATGCAACCTGAGTATCCAGCGTCTGGCGCGGAACGGCGTTTTGCGCGGCTAAGCCTTGATAGCGCGTGAGATCGACCCGAGCGCCCTTCAAGAGAGCCTCGTCGCGCGCTAAATTTCCTTTGGCCAGAGCCAATGCGGCTTCATAAGGGCGTGGGTCAATCTCAGCGAGCGGATCGCCCTTCTTAACTTCATCGCCTTCCTTGAAATTGATCTTCATCAGGTAGCCGCTGATCTGCGTGCGCACCGTCACCGTCGCGAGCGAGGTCACGGTGCCGAGCGCATTGAGGCTGACACCGATATCTCCCTTCCCGACCACTTCCGGCACGATCGAGATAACGGGAGCGTTACGACCGTTCCCTTGCGGCGGCGGTTGAACTTTTTCGCGAGTCCACCAGAAGGTGCCGGCAACCACGGCTAAAACCAGCAGCGTAAGCCACTTCAGGAAACGACGAAGCCTGCGCTGCGGGGCCTTCACCTTATGAGCCCGCGACGTCTCCGGCCGGGATTTCACCGGCTGGTCCATATCTTCGCCCTCCGTCCTTCAGCATGCGGCCCGCACGGATAAAGCCGCGCCGCCGCTTGCGGCCGGGTTTCAACGAGAACGTGAGCTTACTCGTTGAAAACATACCACATCTGAGCATGAGCGGCGGCGGAGGTCGCCTTAATAATCCGTAAAGGAACGCTTTGAGGAGAAGCTCACGAAATCGAGAATGTCTGGCAGAGCAGGACCCTGTTGCTCCAGCACTGCTAGAAACAGCGCGCGTCGCGCGCGCAGGTTGTGAAAAATTAATGCGCGCCCCGCGAACAATCGGCCTTCACGCAAACCTCATCTGGCTGACGGTTCACTGCGAATGTTCGCAGCGTGTTGGGCCTTCTGCCGGAACAGCCCACCGAGCTCTGCCCGCAGTTACCTGATTTTATGATGCCCGCTTCTGTTGACGTTGACCTAACAAAGACCGCCCATCCGGCTTGATGCCGATTGCTTTCCGGAGCCTAACAACGCCGCACCGGCGAAAAGATAGTCGCCAGACATCCAACACCAATCGCAATCAACTCCATGCTCATAAGAATGAAAGCGACTTGAACCCGCCAGCCAACTTGAGGCTCCTGCTCAAAACCAATCGGCACGATATCGCCGAAATGGTGGATCCGGGTCACATGAGCCGCGAGATAGAGCAACAAACTTCCGACCAGCAACTTCGTCAGGGATTTGATCATCTGCTCGCGCCCAAATAAGCACGTCATTGTTAAAGCGAGGATCGGCGCACAGAGCTTGATCCTCCTCAAAACTTTCCAGCTTTTTGGGCAACGTCTAACCACGGCGGTTTGATCAAAATCAACTTCGATCGCAGGGTTGTGCGTTTATGTTTTGATGAACAAGGGAAGCTTCTTCGATGCCCCAATCTCTTCTGGCTGCCGGAGTTCTAATAACTGGTGTGACGGGATTCGCTTATGCGATGGAAGATCCCGCGGTTCAGCGTGGGCGAACGTTCGCCCGCGCAAATTGCGCGAAGTGCCATTCGATTGATCGCGTGACGGCAAGCCCGCTCAAGATCGCGCCCCCCTTCCGCACACTCCACAAGCGATATCCGGTTGACACACTGGCAGAAGCGTTTGTGGAGGGAATTTACACCGGCCATCCAAGCATGCCTGAATTCCAGCTCGATCCCGGCCAAGCCAGTGATCTCATTGCATTCCTGAAATCGTTAGAGAATGGAAGCAACCGCTGAAGCCGCACTCACCGAGTATCATCAGCTGCACCAGTTCATTTTGCATTGTTCACGGTCCACGTGACGATTTCCTGTGCGATGTCGGCGAACGCCTGGTTAAATCCATCCACTGCCGCATTTGCATTCAGCTGTGGCAATCTGCGATGAAAATCCCCGGGCTCATGCCGCCATAAGCCCATGAGATCAGGCCGCCGCCGTAGAGCGCGGCCATCGATCCGATGAACGTGAGGATCGGCAGCGTGATGACCGGCGCGACCACGCGCGGCAGAATCAGCACTTCGGATGGATCGAGCCCTATCGTCGACAATGCGTCGATTTCCTCACGCATCTTCATCGATCCCAGCTCCGCCTGTAGGCGCTGCCGGACCGGCCAGCGACCATGATAGCCACGATCAGGACGCCGATTTCGCGAAGCACGAGAATCCGACCACGTAGGATTCGGCCCCGAATTTGCGGAAATGAAAGATACCCTGCTGAGCGATGATCGCCCCGATCAGAAAGGTGATGAGGACAATGATCGGAATGGCCTGCCAGCCGACCCGGTAGAGCTGATAGACCAGTGAGGTCAGGCGCAGGTTGCGCGGGTGCAGGATCACCCGGCCGATGACCGCAGTGAACGCGCCCAGCATCTGAAGAAAAACAAGAAGCTCCTGCAGAAGCGCAACAGTAGAACGGCCGATCTGGCCCAGCCTCAGCAGAATCGGATTTTGCTTTTTCGGCTGAGGCCCGGCGCGGCGATTGACCGTGTGGATTTCCTCGATCAGTCCGGAAAAGCGGTCGCTAACGCCGACGGTGGTGATCGAACGGCCGGCCTCCTTAGCTCGACGGGTCAGCTTTTCCAGAAGCCACGCACCAAAGGTGTCGAGTTCCCGGACGTCCGACAAATTCAGCTTAAGAACCTGCGCACTGCTCACGGCCCCTATCGTTCCGTCAAGCAGCTTTTCCAAAGTCGTGGTCTGCGACGCTGTCCATGACCCGGCAGGCCGGATTTCGGCCTCACCATCTTTGAAATTCGTTGTCAGCTCGGGCCCGGCACTCATGATTCACTCGCATGGATTGAGCTCTTATGCACAATCGGCTGCGCGGCATTTTGATCTCTCTCAACAGTCAGGCTTCTTCAGACTTTTTAGAATCGAGACGGGGCAATCCGGGCCAGGGAAGAATCCGTTGGATCAGGCTCGGGTTTGACCAGAGTCAAGATTTGCGCAGGACGGGAACGCTAGAAATCTTTGAGACTTAAATTTTGTGGCCTAAAATTTTGAACTTGAGGAATATCCCGTGCGAGCAATGGTACTTCCTCGTCCTGGAATGAAACTGGAGATGAAAAATTTGCCTGATCCAGTTCCAGGGCCTGGCGAAATCCGCATCAAGATCAGCGCCTGCGGTGTATGCCGGACCGACCTTCATGTCGTCGACGCCGAATTGCCGCACATCAAATATCCCATCATCCCCGGTCACGAGATTGTCGGACACGTGGATGCGCTCGGACCGGATGTGCATGATCATAGGCTGGGCGAGCGCGTGGGAATTCCATGGCTCGGGCACACTTGCGGCGTATGTCCTTATTGCACCTCGAAAATGGAAAATCTTTGCGATCATCCCCTGTTCACGGGTTACACCCGCGATGGCGGCTTCGCCACCCACACCATCGCCGATGCAAGATTCGCATTTCCGCTTGGAGAAGAAGGCGACGATGTTTCGATTGCGCCCCTCTTGTGTGCGGGACTGATCGGATGGCGATCCCTGGTAATGGCAGGTGATGCAAGTCGGATCGGGATCTATGGCTTCGGCGCCGCTGGACATATCGTTACTCAGGTCGCGCGCTGGCAGCGCCGATCGGTCTATGCTTTTACGCGCAACGGCGATAATGCAGCGCAAGCCTTCGCTAGAGAACTCGGTGCAGTCTGGGCGGGCTCATCTGAGGCTTTGCCGCCTGACCCGCTTGATGCCGCGATCCTCTATGCGCCTGTCGGCGCTCTCGTGCCGGCGGCGCTCCGGGCGGTTCGTAAAGGCGGCCGCGTCGTCTGCGCCGGCATCCACATGAGCGACATTCCCTCCTTCCCTTATGACATTCTCTGGGAAGAGCGGAAGATCATGTCCGTGGCCAACCTCACACGTCAGGACGGTATCGACTTTCTGAAAGTTGCGCCGCAAGCCAAGGTGCGAACACGAACCACCGAATACCCATTGAGCGAGGCCAATGACGTCCTAGCGGCTCTGCGAAATGGCGACTTCGTGGGCGCAGCTGTTCTGAGGCCTTGAGATGGCGGCTTCAGAATCAACGTCAGATGGTGTGGATCAGGAATCAGTATTCGCATTCCTGAGCGATGCGCAAACCCATCGCGGATCTTCGGTGCAGCGCATAGATACCCATGCTGCCTCGGTCTTCCTAGCAGGATCACGCGCACTCAAGGTGAAGCGCGCGGTCAAATTTCCGTTCCTCGATTATTCGACTTTGGAGAAACGGAAGGAGGCCTGCGACCAGGAAATCGCAATCAACCGTCTTTTCGCACCACAAATTTATCGTGGCGTTGTTGCCATTACGAAGAAGCCAGATGGCGGGCTGGAGATCGCCGGGCAAGGGCCGGTAGCGGAATGGGCCGTAGACATGGTCCGGTTCGATGAATCGAAGACCCTCGATAGGCTCGCGAGCGCGGGCTCCGTCAACCGCAAGCTCGCTGAAGACACTGCGGATTCAATTGTCCGTGCCCACGAAAAGGCGGCAGCCCATAAGCACTCGTCCTGGGTTCAATCCATCCCCTCCCTGATTGCGGCAAATTCGGAAGCCTTTTCCGGCCATTACGATAGCCAATCCATCGACGAACTTGATCGCGAGAGCCTTGCCGTCTTTGAAAGAGTTCATGACCTGCTGCGCCAGCGCGAAAGCAAAGGCTTGGTTCGCCGCTGCCATGGCGACCTCCATCTTGCAAACATCGCACTGATCGAAGGGAAGCCCGCGCTATTTGATGCCATTGAGTTCGACCCGGCCATCGCCACGACCGATGTCCTCTACGATCTTGCCTTCCCCGTGATGGACTTGCTGCATTACGAGCAGAGTGACGCGGCCAACACCCTTCTCAATTGCTATCTGCAAAGCACGCCTTCCGACAATCTGGACGGACTTTCGGCGCTGCCGCTTTTCATGTCGATACGCGCAGCCGTCCGATCCCATGTGCTTCTTGCAAGACAAGACAGAGACCCCGCCACGCGAGAGGCAGCCACACGCTCGGCTCTCGCATATTTTTCGCTGGCACGCGGGTTGATCAAACCGGCGCCTCCAAAGCTCATCGCGGTCGGCGGCCTGTCAGGCACCGGAAAATCAACGCTGGCGCGCAATCTGGCGCCGTTCGTCGAACCGCTTCCGGGCGCGATCGTGCTGCGATCGGATGTTATCCGCAAAAGACACTTTGGCGCTGCCGATATCGACAAGTTGCCTGGCGAAGCTTACCGGCCGGAAATCGCACAGCTCATTTACAAGCAATTGGTCGAACGAGCCAAACGCATCCTGTCGCAGGGATATTCCGTCATCATTGACGCAGTGTTTTCACGCGAAAATGAACGCTCCGACAGCGCTGCATTAGCTGCCAAATGCAATGTGCCGTTTTGCGGCTTGTTTCTGACAGCTGATGTCGCAACCCGTATGAAGCGTGTGGACATTAGACCCCCCGATGCGTCGGATGCAACATCGGAGGTCGTCTTAAAGCAGGAATCCTACGACCTGGGTCACATCGACTGGCACCTTGTCGACGCATCGGCCACACCGGAGAAAACCTTGGCCCGCGCGCGGGCCGTTCTCGATGATTCAGTTTGATCAGCCCCAAGACGCGCGCCCCGCCCGCCACACGTCCTAGGCGATCACCCCAAAGCCCTGCTTATCGTGGCCAGCGTATGGCGCGCAATCATCATTTCCTCATTTGTTGGAATCACATGCACTTCGACCTTGCTGCCGGCGGAACTGATCTTATCTGCATTCCCTTCATTGGCGTCCTTGTCGATGACAATGCCCAACCAGCCTAGCTGCGCGCAAACCATGTCACGTACCTGCGGCGCATGCTCTCCAATGCCTGCCGTGAATACGACACCGTCCAAACCGCTGAGGACGCTTGTCAGCGCACCAACCTCTTTGACAATGCGATAGGCGAACAACTCGACTGCTTCCCGTGCACGGCTATCCGAACTGGCGAGCAGGTCCCTCATGTCGCTTGAAATCCCGCCGGACACGCCCAAAAGCCCGGATTTGGTGTAAAGCAGCTCCGAGACCTGTTTAGGCGTCATGCCTCTTTCCTCTTCCAGATAAAGGATCACGCCGGGATCAAGGCTTCCGCATCGAGTGCCCATCATCAGCCCTTCGAGCGCCGTGAAACCCATCGTCGTCTCAATACTTCGCCCGGACCGCAAGGCGCAGAGGCTCGCACCATTACCAAGATGAGCCGCAATCACGCGGCCTTTGGCGAGAGCCGGCGAAATCACCTGAAGCTGCTCGGCGATATATTCATACGACAGTCCGTGAAAGCCATACCGCCTCACTCCTTCCGCCTCATAGGCGCGAGGCAAAGCCAGACGCTTCGCGACCACAGGCATGCTGTGATGAAAAGCCGTATCGAAGCAGGCAACCTGCGGCAATTGCGGGCGAAGCCGTTCGAGAACATGGATCGGAGACAGATTGTGCGGTTCATGCAGCGGCGCCAGCGGCGTGAGATCGGCGAGAAGCTTCAGAAGCTGCGGCGTCACCAGCTCTGGACGGTCATGGTCTGGGCCGCCATGCACCACACGATGCCCGACAGCAGCCAGCGTGTTCGAACCAAGCTGCGCCTCCGACCATTCAATCACGACAGAAAGAAGCTCGGAAAAATCCGGAGAGCGATCTGTCCAGGCCCGCTGCTCGAGCCTTTTTCCGGATGTATCGAACACCTCAAAGCGCGGCGTTAATCCAACGCCGTCCACGATCCCTTTTGAGACGAGTGCCAGACGGTCGGCGCCTTGCATCTCGAACAATGAGAACTTGAGGCTCGACGATCCGGCATTCAGCGTGAGAATCGCTTTCGCCACACTCAGTCTCCACTCGATATCAAAGCCCACTTGTGCGTAAGTAGAACGACGGGCGGATTTACGAGTCTTGTGGACTGCTCAAGCTCCTTCCCGGCGGCTGAGCACGGCGCCCTAACGAATTGGCAATGTGCCAAGCCCAGTTCTGATAGGCCAGCGCCAATGAGATCGTCGGCGATCCGGTCGGTCGATCTTCGGCCGCATGGAGAACGCGATCGAGTGGAATCCATTTCAAGGTCTTAGCCAAATCGGCGGGGTCCGCACAACTAGGTCAACATACTCCGGAGGAGCTTTCTTCTGGGCAACAACGTTCGGCACGGGTCCCTCCATACTGACATTTGCGCAATCACAATGGAACAAATTCGAAGTGATCGCCTTTGGCGTCGTGACGCTCTTTACAGACTGCATTGTTGCGACGGTGATCGGACATCATATGCGCTATCCGCTTTTCGCTCCCGCCATGTTTTTGCCGACCGCGGTCGATCTCATCTCATTGGAGAGCCGCAGGACAAGGACGCATCCACACCGATCTGATCACCCCCTTCATCTCGGAGCAAAGCATGTCATCAAACAAGCCGCTGTCGAAGTCTGAAGTTGATTTGATGCATGCATGGTGGCGGGCAGCCAACTATCTTTCCGTTGGCCAAGTCTACCTTTTGGACAATCCGCTTTTGCGAACCCCACTCAAGATCGAGCACGTCAAACCGCGCCTGCTCGGGCATTGGGGCACTGTTCCGGGTCTGAACTT
Organism: Nitrobacteraceae bacterium AZCC 1564; assembly: GCA_036924835.1. Taxonomy (NCBI): domain Bacteria; kingdom Pseudomonadati; phylum Pseudomonadota; class Alphaproteobacteria; order Hyphomicrobiales; family Nitrobacteraceae; species Nitrobacteraceae bacterium AZCC 1564. Next base: position 4,254,730 of record JBAGRR010000001.1, on the reverse strand, counting down.
CATCTATGTTCATCTCAATCGCTGCATCAAGGCGAGGGATCTCAATGCCCTGTTCGTGACCGGGCCCGGCCATGGCGCACCTGGCATTATCGCCAACTCCTACCTCGAAGGGACCTATAGCGAGCTATATCCTGAAATTACGCAGGATGATGACGGGATGCGCCGTCTGTTCCGTCAGTTCTCATTTCCGGGCGGAATTCCGAGCCACACCGCGCCGGAAACACCGGGCTCGATCCATGAAGGCGGTGAACTCGGCTATTCCCTGTCTCATGCCTATGGCGCTGTGTTCGACAGTCCGGACTTGGTCGTGGCCTGTGTCGTTGGCGATGGAGAAGCTGAAACAGGTCCGCTTGCGACTTCCTGGCACAGCAACAAGTTTCTTAATCCCACCACAGATGGCGCTGTCCTCCCGATCCTCCATCTGAATGGCTACAAGATCGCCAATCCCACCGTCCTTGCGCGCATATCGCCCGACGAGCTCCGCTCCCTGTTTGACGGTTACGGCTACGCGCCAATCTTTGTCGAAGGCGATGATCCTGCCGAGATGCATCAAAAAATGGCCGCGGCGCTCGATACAGCTTTCGCCGGCATCGCCAACATTCAGAACAAGGCGCGAAGCAACGACACTATTGAGCGACCTCGCTGGCCGATGATCGTTTTAAAAACTCCGAAGGGATGGACAGGACCAAAGACAGTCGACGGCCTTAAAACTGAAGGTTTTTGGCGATCGCACCAGGTGCCGTTCAGCGACATGACCAAGCCAGGGCATCTGCAATTGCTCGAGGAATGGCTACGGAGCTATCATGTCGAGGAGCTTTTCGACGAAAGCGGCCGGCTTCGCGCCGAGATCGGCGCACTCGCCCCGACTGGCACACGACGCATGAGTGCCAATCCTCACGCGAATGGAGGGGCTCAAAAGCGCCCGCTCCGTCTTCCCAACTTCAAATCCTTCGCAGTCGATGTGAACGCTCCTGGCAAATCGAACGCCGAAGCGACACGCGTGCTGGGCACTTTCCTGCGCGACATCATGAAGGCAAACGAAGCCAACCGGAATTTTCGCGTCTTCGGTCCCGACGAGACGGCCTCCAATCGCTTGCAGGCGCTGTTCGATGTGACAGATAGATCGTGGGACGCCGCCACGATTCCGGAGGACGATCACCTTGGCCCCTCCGGCCGAGTGATGGAGATTCTTAGCGAGCACATCTGTCAGGGATGGCTGGAGGGCTATCTTCTCACCGGCCGCCATGGCTTCTTTTCGTGCTACGAGGCTTTCATCCACATCGTGGATTCGATGTTCAACCAGCACGCCAAATGGCTCAAGACCTCGCGTGAGGTACCATGGCGACAGCCGATCGCCTCACTGAATTATCTGCTCACCTCACATGTCTGGCAGCAGGATCATAATGGCTTCAGTCATCAGGATCCCGGCTTCATCGACCATGTCGTCAACAAGAAGGCCGATATCGTCCGCGTCTATCTGCCGCCTGACGCAAATACGCTGCTTTATGTGGCTGATCATTGCCTTCGTAGCTGGAACCGGGTCAACGTCATCGTGGCTGGCAAGGCCCCCAGCCCGCAATGGCTGTCCATGGATGCAACCGTCAAACATTGCACGCAGGGCATTGGCATCTGGGAATGGGCCAGTAACGATCGCGGCAGCGAACCGGACGTCGTGATGGCTTGCGCGGGCGATGTTCCGACACTCGAAACACTCGCCGCTGTCGATATACTAAGAGAGCAACTGCCGAACTTGAAAGTCCGCGTGGTCAACGTTGTCGATCTGATGACGCTGCAATCGAAAGAGCAGCATCCGCACGGGCTGACCGACAACGATTTCGACGCCCTCTTCACGACCGAGAGGCCCGTGATCTTCGCTTATCATGGCTATCCGACCCTGATCCACCGGTTGACCTACAAACGAGCCAATCACGCCAACATTCACGTTCGCGGCTACGAGGAAGAGGGTTCGACGACAACGTCCTTCGACATGGCCGTTCGCAACAGGCTCGACCGATTTCATCTCGTCGGCGACGTCATCGACCGGGTGCCACAACTCGGCGCCGCTGCGGTTTATGTTAAACAAGGTATTCGCGACAAACTGGTCGAACATCAGCAATATGTCCGAGCCCATGGTGTTGACATGCCCGAAGTGAGTAATTGGCGCTGGAGGCACTGATCAGCGGCTGGCATCGAACGATCGTAAATCTCAGGATGCGCGAACAAGCACAGAGCGGAAACGATAAACAGCGCTCCAATCGGCTTCGATACGCCCGTTACTCCAGCCAATCCGGGGGCGCAGCTGAGACTGATAATGCTTCCACCAATAAAAGCCTCCGCCACTTGCAGCGGTGGCCACTCCCACTGCCATCAACGCGAACCGCAGACGCCGCTCCTGAAGAGGCCGTTTGAACGGCACGATTCGTAAGAGGAAGTATTAAGACGCGTGTAGTCTCGTTCTCGCCCACCTGCGGCGATCGATGTTCGGCTGTTAAGTTCAATTGACGAAGAGGCTCAGACAACACAATTCTCCAAAATCAAATTTTGACGAGAGAGCTGTATCAGAACGAGCGTTGAGATTTTTGAGCTAGCGCAAATCCAGTCTGATGCGCGCAAATGTGATCGTGGCTATTTAGGCGAAAACACCTGGTCGCTGAATGGAGATGACGTCGGCACCTGAATAACGATGTAAGCGCGACCAATCGCCTGACGGCAGGCATTGCGGGCTGCAGTCATTTCTCCATAGGCTTGACTGAATTTCTCGACGTCCTTTGCAGCAATTGCGTCGCTGATTTCTTTCGTCGGCTTGGTGAGCACTGCCATATCCGCCGCCGGAACCGTCGGAAAGAGAAGCCCGATGTCCTGAAAATTTTCAACCATCAGATCGATTTCATAAGCTGCCAGCGGCCAGTTCTTTGATCGCCCTGCGAACCAAAGCAAGAACGAAGCTTTAGCATCGCTGCGGCATTGCAGCTTGATCTTCATCAAAACCCGCAGTTTCAGGGCCTTGTCGTGCAACGGTAGTCATTATGTTTCTATAAGAGGATTCACCCATGGACGTCGTGCAGGCCATGAGGTGAAGAGTACGACCCTGCAATATTTGGAAATGGACTGCGTGACCGATCTGACCGTGCAGAGCAACCTGCAGGCTTTGACTCGAATAGCAGTCTTGCCCTAACCAGTTTCTTTCTGGATCCATGCCAGATATTTCGAAGAGCCCGCTTCTATGGGAAGCTGAATGATCTCGGGCGTGTCATAGGGATGTAGAGCCAGGATTGTGCTCTCGAGCGCGTCGTACTTAGCCGCATCTGTTTTGAAGTGGATAAGATACTCCGCATCGTTGGCGACCTTTCCTTCCCACCAGTAGTAACTCGTAATAGCCTGAATCTGAGCGCAAGCTGCCAAACGTGCTTCCAGAACGGCCTTCGCAAGTTTCTCGGCCTGCTCCTTATTGTTGATTGTCGTAAGCACGACGCATCCTTTGAAAATCATCTGAGCCTCCGATCAACCTGACTGGTTGCGCTTCCTTATGCGTCCTTAGCCCTCATTGAACGCCGCACACCCAGCGAGCTTTCGCAAGCCGCCGCGCGGCGACCTTCGCCTGAAAGGCGATCGCGATGCCAGCGCCGAAACTGGCGTGAGGCTATCGCCTCCATTGTCACAAAGCGACGGACCTCGCTGCGATCGAACGACTTCTTCAGCAGTATCCATCGGAAGCGGACCTCCGACAGTTGCGGGCGATAAATGGCCTAGCCTCTAGGTCTATGTGCGAGCCATAGCTCGAGACTGATCCTTTGCCGCCCTGATTGCGTTCTGGAGGGATTGCCCTGCCGATCCCCTGGGATTCCAAACACACCAGGTCTCGGAACGCATTTTTGCATCGCTCAGAGGTACGAAGATGACGTTCGAAATGTTCGATTTGGTAAGCGTCGACGGAACGAGCGAGACGCCGATCCTGTGTGCGACGAACGAAACGACGCTCATCCAATGTCGGACTTCATGTCGGATTTTCGGAGCGAAGCCAACGCTGAGGCAGGCAGCGACGATGGATTGATGATAGTCCGGCGAGATGTCGCGCGCGAAGAAGATGAATTCTTCATGCTCGAGCTTGGCAAGAGAAATTCGTTTTGCCGAAGCGAGGCGGTGTCCGATCGGAAGACAAGCAACAAACGGTTCTGAATGATACCGGAACCCCTCCAGGCCTTCCGGAATACTGCGGCCGAACGTGAAGCCGAGGTCGATCTCGTCCCGCCCGAATGCTGCGATTTGCTCGACAGAGTTCAGCTCCCGCAAGTGAATATCGGTTGTTGCTGACGCGGTCTTGAAGGCCTCGATGACGTCCGGCAATCCGCGATAGAGCATCGATCCAACGAAGCCGACGCGTAGACGGCCACCTTTCCCTTCCGACACCGCTTTTACATGCGAACGCGCTTCGTCGGCGCGGCGAAGCAAGAACAGGGCTTCCTGTTTCAGAGCCTCGCCTGCGGGTGTGAGCGCCACGTTCCTGCTGTTGCGCTCGAACAATTTTGCGCCGATCTCGGCTTCGAGTTGCTTCACGGCAAGGCTGAGCGGGGGTTGCGACAACGAGAGCCGTTTGGCAGCCCGCCCGAAATGTCTCTCTTCAGCAAGCACCGCGAAGTAACGCAGTTTACGGAGATCCATGGTCATTCCAATCCATACAGAGGCGGTATCGATCGTCGATCAACATGTATTGGACGATATGAGTACGTTCGGGCAACTTTCGCAATGGCCCGACTGCAGCAGACAACAAAGCTCTGGGCCGGATACGCCTTGCGGAACCCGGCTTGGAAACCAATGATCGGGCGTCCGGGAGGCAAGAAATGAAAAGACAGATTATTGCCGCTTTGGCGGTCATTGCGGGCATCGCGGCGTCGCCGGTCCAGGCCCAGTATCCCGAACGACCGGTGAAGCTCATCGTGCCATTCGCGGCGGGCGGTCCGACCGATGCGCTGGCACGTAATCTGGCGGAGGGGCTGCGTATCCACCTTTCTAAGCAGGTTGTCATCGAGAACAAGGCCGGGGCCGGAGCGAACATCGGCGCCGAGTTCGTGGCAAATTCGCCAGCCGACGGCTACACGCTGCTGTTCGGGACGTCAGGTCCCTTAGCAATCAACGTCAGCCTGTTCGGCAAGATCAACTACGATCCGATCAAGAGCTTCGATCCGGTCATCATGATCGGCAAAATCCCGAACGTTCTGGCGGCGAATCCGGATGTACCGGTCAAGAACCTGAACGACCTGATCGCCTATGCGAAGTCCGGAAACAAGATGGGTTTCGGCAGTTCCGGGGTCGGTGCATCCACCCATCTTGCGGGCGAACTCCTCAATTCCCGCGCCGGGACCGATCTGCTCCACGTGCCGTACCGCGGGGCAGCGCCCGCCATGAACGACGTCATCGGCGGACAGATTCCGCTGATTATCACCGATGCCTTCGTGGCATCGTCGCAGATCAAAGCTGGCACGATCAGGCCGCTCGGCGTCACCACGCTAGAGCGCACTGCACTGCTTCCGGACGTCCCGACGTTCGACGAGCAAGGACTCAAGGGCTTTGACTCCAGCGTATTCTTTGGCGTCGTCGTGCCGAAGGGTACACCGCCCGAGATCATCGCGACACTCAATCGCGCCTTCGTGGCAGCTTTGAAGGAGCCCGCGGTGAAGTCTGCCATCGACGGCCAGGGTATGATCCTCGCACCGTCCACGAAGCCGGAATTTCTCGCGGAGTTCATGGCGACCGAGATACCTCGTTCGCGCGAACTCATCGAAAAGCTAGGTATCCCCAAACAGTGAAGACCACCATCCCGGAGGTGAGACATGAATTATCAGGGCAGAACCATCTCGCCTGAAGCGAGCAATCGTCAACTTGCGAGCCGCGCCGCCACGGCGGAGCGTTCGAAGAAACTGGCAACGGGTGCCGAAGGCGGCAACTTCTTCACCGACGACCGCGACATCGCGACGGTGCTGCCGCAGTACATGGATGCCGCGTTGTTAGCGCATCTTACGCCGCATCTGACTGAACTGGGAGCTCTCTGTGGCGGGCGCCTTGCGGAACTGTCCGATACGGCCGAGCGGAACAAGCCGAGGCTGAATTCTCGCGATCGGTACGGCCGCGATGATGAAACGGTCGAATATCACCCAGCCTACAAGGAGATGGAGAACATAGCCTATAGCCGTTTCGGCATCCACGCGATGGCTTATCGGCCGGGCGTACTCGGCTGGCCAACGGCGATGCCGCCGCTCGCGAAATATGTCTTCCAGTATCTGTTCTCGCAAGCTGAGTTCGGCCTTCTTTGTCCGGTTAACATGGCGGGAAGCTCGTCGGAGCTCCTCCGACGCTATGGCTCGCAGGAGCTCAAGGACCGATATCTTTCGGCGATGCTGTCGCAGGACATGTCGGTACTGATGCGTAGCGCGCAGTTCATCACCGAGAAGGCCGGCGGCTCGGACGTCGGAGCCGCTGAACTTAAGGCAGTGCCCGAGGGCGATCACTGGCGCCTCTACGGCGAGAAGTGGTTCTGTTCGAACGTCAGCGCCGACGTCGTCGTGCTGCTGGCGCGGCCGGAAGGCGCCCAGGCTGGGGGCAAGGGGTTGGGGCTATACTTCATGCCCAAGACCTTGCCCGACGGCTCGCGCAATTCCTATCGGATTGCGCGTATCAAGGACAAACTCGGAAGCAATTCGATGGCGAGCGGCGAGGTTATTCTCGACGGTGCCGTCGCCTATCTGCTCGGCGAGCAGAACCGAGGTCTCAAGCATATGCTTGAGATGGTGAATTCGAGCCGAGTGTCCCATCTCGCGCGCGCCGCCGGCATGATGAGACGCTGCCTCAATGAGGCGCTGGCGGCTACTCGTAGTCGCAACGCATTCGGTAAGGCGGTCATCGACCATCCATTGATGCAGCGGCAGCTGATGAAACTGATGGTGCCGACCGAACAGGCGCTTTCGGCCTTGATGTATACCGGAATGGTATCGGATGCCGAAGGCGACCCGAAGGCCGAAAAGCTGCTGCGCATCATGACTCCGCTCGCGAAGTACCGCGCCTGCCGCGACAACATTACAGTCGCGACTGGCGCCATGGAGGCGCGTGGCGGCAACGGCTACATCGAAGATTGGCCGAACGCTCGGCTCGTCAGGGACGCGCATCTCGGCGTGTTGTGGGACGGCACCAGCAACATCAACGCGCTCGATGCCTTGCAGCGGTCGCTGAAAAAAGAGCGGGCACATGTCGATCTTCGCAAGGATCTCGACGAGCGGCTGAAGGCAGCATCGGGAGTTCCTGGGCAGTTCCGGACTCGGATTGAGAAGGCTGTCGACTCCGCGTTCAGCTTCGCAGAGGAGGTCGCTGCCGCCCCGGAGAACGAGCGCTTCTGCCGGGTCGCCGCCGGGCTGCTCTATCATGCCGCAACGATGGTCCTGATGGCAGCCGAGGGCGCGCGTGCTGGCGGTGAACGCGGAGGTGCTCGTCGGCTGCTTCTGTCGCGCTTCGTCCTCGAGCATCGTCTGCTCCGCAATCCTTTGACCAGCATCGAGAGCCAGCGCTGGGAGGAGGATGCGATCGACGCATTGCTACGGAACGAGCCGATTGCGATGGACACTGCCGCGACCCTATTGTCGCGCTGAAAGATCCTCGCAGAAGGAACTGTACGGGGAGCATCATCCGATAGCTTTGATGCTCCTCAGCATGTCGCGCCATTCGATCCAACCTCCATCGGCGACACGAAAATCGGTGGTTCGACGACTGCTCGCGGTCCGGCGTCCGCAACGCGGGCAGTATTCAGCGGATGAGAAGTTTGTAATCAATCTGACGCCGGGCGATCTCAAACAAACGCGATGGAATACGAATTAGCCCCGCGCCACTGATCGCGCACAACGTCGACGCAAGATCGACGGCATCGGTGAGATGAAAGTGAAATCGGAGTTCGTGAAAAAAGGGCCTAGCCGATTCGCCGCTCTTTCAGACCTTCTCTTGATCTCGATCAGTGTCCCTGCTTCCCCTTCCTGCACAAGGTTAAAGGCACGACGTCAGGGAGTGATCACATGTCCGCAGCCACCATCGCAGAACGTCATTTCAAGGCAGCCATCACTGAAGCGAACACCGAGGGAGTGGATGCAGACGCCATGTGCCGCTCGATGCTGGGCCTTATCGTCGCGCAGTACCTCCAGACGCGGAGCGTGGCGGACGTGCAGTCGGAGCTGCGTTTCGTGGCGGACAACTGCGATCCGGACACCGACTTCGCCTTCATGCGCCCGTAAGGCGACGCGCGCCTCGTCGCCTTCGTCATGGTTAACGACACCTGTGTGCAGCAGGCGTGTGTCGCGCTGCCGTGTATCAGCACCCAAGCAAGGGAAATTTCGCTGTCATTCAGAGGACCCGATCGCTCTGGCTGGCGACGTAGTCCAATTCGAACCATTCTCCGCAAGAATTCCCTGCAAACAGGGAACTTTACAGGGAAAATCCCTTAAGCTGACGATTGCTGGCATTCTTGGTGTTCAAAGATCCTTTTCCCTAGGCTCTTTCTCCCACAATTCCCTGAGAAATCGAACAGGGAAGTTTCGTCCCTAATCAGGGATTTCGCTTCGATACATCAGGGAGGGGCGGAACTGGGGTCAGCCATTTACAGCGAACGATTGTATTGGACGACTTCGCCGATGACACCGCGGCGGAAGGTCAGCACTCAGATGACGAAGATCGTACCCTGAACACCGTCACCCACTCGCAGAAGCTGGCCGGATACTGCTGCATGACGATGACGACAAAAGCCCCAACCACCGGCCTGAACACAGCCGCGGCCGCCAATCAGAGTCATCAGAACACCACTCACCCGACATAATCCAGTGCACGTCCGTCAATGAGCCGCTTTGGGCGACGAACACCTTCATCGCGCCGGCAAGCCCGGCCAGCGCTCCTTTCAAGGACGAAGCTAGTTGCGGTCACTTGCGTGTTTTCTCGCTGAACGGAATTCGGCGCGAGGCTACCACGGCACGCCGGGGCGGCGCATAAGACGGCGAACCATATGTGTCGAACAAAGCCTTTGTCCGCGCATAGTGGTGGTGGAGCCCGCCGCGCACAACGCGCTCGATCGGACCATCAGGATAGCCAAGACCCAGTTTACAGGTGAGATCCATGTCCTGCTGACTTGCCAATCCCTCGTCCAGAAACCGAAGCGCCGCGTTGTATTTGGGAAGGACCAATCGATTGATAATCCGCCCGATCTGATCGGTCGAAACAACGACTTGGAATCCGTGCGATTGAAAGAATTCACGTGCCGCCAGGATCGTCTGTTCGCTGTGGCTGGCTTGCTTGACGAGCTCGATCAGCATGGAAGGAGCATCGTCTCCATTCCGGTAACGGGCAAAGCCGAGAACGTTGGAAAAGCCCTCCTCGCCCGTGTGCTCAGCGAGAGATTCATCCCCGAGCTCAATAAGGATCAGAGCCTTGGTTGCATCCGGCTTGAACGGAGTGCCGCTATAAATAACGGTTTCCGCCTGCGCCTCGTTTGTTGCGTTGTCATAAAACGCATCCGCGTCCGGAAACGATCGGCTCTCGCCACTCTTGATGATCGCATAATTCATGTTGATCAGGCTCCGAACATCGTATTGCCGTCGTAGGTGAAAAAGCCGCGTCCGGATTTGCGTCCCAGTAAACCGGCGGCAACCATCCGCTTCAGCAATGGTGGAGTAGCGGCCCGCGGATCAAGCGTAATCGGATAAAATGCTTCGCAGAGCCGGATCTGCGTGTCCAATCCAACCAGATCGACCAGTTCGAGCGGCCCCATCTTGTAGCCAAGTCCTGTCTTTATTGCGAGATCAATATCCGCAGCGGAGGCGACGCCAGCTTCGACAGCACGAATGGCGTCATTATTGAACGGAACAAGCAATGCATTGAGAATGAAGCCAGGCTTATCCTGCGTCTTGACCGGAATCTGGTTGCACGCCTCGGTCCATTTCCATGCCGTTTGAAATGTTTCGTCCGATGTCAGAATACCGGGCGACATCTCGATCAGCCGCATGAGCTGGGCCGGCAGGCAGAAGTGCATTCCAACGACGCGATCAGGCCGGCTCGAACCAGATGCGATTTCAGTAATGGAGAGCGTGGATGTATTGGAAGCGAAGATAGCGTCTTCGGCGCAGACCGCATCGAGACGCTTCAAAAGATCGCGCTTGACGCCGAGGTCCTCGAACACAGCCTCGATGACGAGGTCGCAGGATTCCAAGCCGCTGACGTCTGTCGTATGACTCATGGCCGCTAGGATCGTATCCCGTATTTCCGGGGTTAATTTTCCGCGTTCGACGGATTTGCTCAAAAATGCCGCCGATTGCTTTGCTGCCCGCTCGAGCGTTTCGCTCGAGACATCGTAGGATATCGTTCTGAACCCAGCGCGTGCGGCTACAAGAGCAATTCCCGCGCCCATGGTTCCACCGGCACCGCAGACCCCAACCGTTTGAATCTTTCTCGTCATTTTGTCGCAAAGCTCCGTCCGATCAATTGTCGATGCACCTGGTTCGTGCCTTCCCAGATCTGCGTGATTTTCGCGTCGCGCATCAATCGTTCGACCCTAAAGTCACTGCAATAACCGTAGCCGCCATGCATCTGCACGGCCTCCATCGCGATGCGCATCGCCAGATCCGAAGCGCGCATCTTCGCCATCGAGGCTTCGAGGCCGAAATCATCAGCGTCTGCTTCGATGAGGTCAGCCAGATAATCAAGCCAGCTATCAGCCATCGCAAGATCCGTCGCAAGATCGGCGATCAAGAACTGATTGGCCTGGAAATCAACGATCCGCCGGCCAGACTGCCGGCGCTCATTCATATAGCGTGTCATGTCCTTGAACGCCGCGAAGGCAATCCCCAGGGCATGCGCAGCAACACTGGGCCGCGACCTGTTAAGCGATGCCAGCAGAATGCCAAGACCATCTCCGGGCTTTCCCACGAGGTTGGCACGGGGCACGCGGCAGCCATCGAACCTCAACGCCGCCGTTGACGAGCCTCTGTGTCCCATCTTTTCTTCAAGGCGCAGGACTTCAAAGCCCGGCGTACCCTTCTCCAGCACGAGGACGGAAATCGCCTTCTTGGGATCATCGATACCGGCATACTTTCCGAATAGAAGGATGCGATCGGCGACGTCGCCGCTCGTAATGAACAGCTTCGATCCGTCGACGATGATCGTATCGCCGTCCGGCTGGAATCTTGTCTTCATGCCGGTCGCATCGGAGCCCGCGCTCTCCTCCGTGATCGCAAGCGAAGCGAGACCGCCTTCGGCGATGCATGGAAGAAGACGTTCCTTTTGTTCCTCCGAAGCGAACTGGATAAGAGGCTTCATCGCGTGAAAGTTCGTGGCGTAGATGATCCCAGTCGACGCACAAGCCTCCGAAATGCGTTTCACCACCGCGAGGTAAACACGGAAAGACATCGGTGTTCCGCCGTACGCCTCCGGGATAAAAATCGAATTCAGCCCGAGCTGATTGATCGCATCGACATTCGCCCAAGGAAACTCGCCTGCCTTGTCGACCCGAGACGCGTTAGGCGCAATCACCTGCTCGACCACGCGATCGACCTGATCCAGCAGCAATCGCTCGTTCTCGTCCCACGATCGCCGCCGTTCCAATTGCTCGAATATCTTCATCAGAGGTTGGCTCCGTGTCCGCCATCGATGTAGATCGTCTCGCCGGTCAGAAAGCCGATCTTCTCGGAGTACAGTGCACCTACCAATCGAGCGACCTCTGCAGCCGTGCCGGCGCGTTTGACCGGAACGCGGCGCTCGAGCCAGCTTTTGACCTTCGGATTCGCCAGGAAATCTCGGTTCAATTCGGTTTCTACATAGCCTGGCGCAATGTCCAGGACCCGGATCCCGTCCTTCGCCCATTCCGAGGCCAGGCAGCGTGTGATCGCACCGACCGCCGCCTTGGACGCGCAGTAAGCAAGATTTTCGGCCACTGCCATCTTGTCGAAGAATGATCCAATGTTGATGATGAGACTGTCGCCCGCATCCTTGAGATGCGGATAGGTTTCGCGGCATGCTACGAGAACGGCGGATGCGTTGAGCCGCATGCACCTCTCAAATTCTGCAAGTGAGAGATCTGCACTGGGAGACGCCTCATGCGCGCCGGCGTTGTTCACCAAACCAACGATTGGGCCTTTTGCAGCGATCTCCGCGATCGCGCGCGCGATGGAGCCTTCATCCGTCATGTCGCATATCATGCCGACGCCGACTGCAGTGGATCCGCTGCGTGACAAAGCAACAACGCTGAAGTCGCGTCGATCCAGCTCGACCGCGATGGCTTCACCAATTCCACGGCTCGCGCCAGTGACAATGACCTGTCCGTTACTCATCTTTGAATTTTGCCTGACGTTTTTCAGAGAAAGCCGCCATGCCTTCCTCAGCATCCGAGGATCCGAAAGCAAGCGTCGAGAGATCCGCCTCGATCTTCAATCCTTCATGCACCGGCACATCGAGTGCTCTGGTGACGGCTTCGCGCGCCAGCCCCAATGCAATCAAGCTATAGGAGGAGAATTCCTTGGTGAAAGCCATTGCTTCAGCAAGAACGTCCTGTTCGGCAATCCGGTGGACAAGACCGATCGAATGCGCTTCCTGCGCTGACACGGTGCGGCCAAGCAAGATCATGTCCAAAGCACGCCCCTCACCGATCAGGCGCGGCAAGCGCTGGGTGCCTCCATATCCGGGAATGAGGCCCAACTTTATCTCCGGAAGCCCCATTTTCGCATTCGGACTGGCGAGCCTGAATGTGCAGGCAAGCGCAAGCTCCAGTCCTCCGCCGAACGCGAAGCCGTTGATCGCGGCAACTGTCGGAAACGGGAGACGTTCGAGCTTACTGAACGTCGCCTGTCCAAACTCAGCGCCGCGCTTCTGCGCGGTCATATTCCTTCCGCGCAGCTCCTTGATATCCGCGCCGGCGCAGAACGCCTTCTCGCCCGCTCCAGTTACAACAAGCGCCCGGACATCCCAGCCAGCCACCTCGTCGATGGCTGCCGAGATTTCGCCGAGAATGGAAAAGGAAAGCGCATTCAGCGCTTCCGGTCGGTTCAAGCGCAAGAGCCCGCAGCCATCCTGCCTGATCAGTTCAACAGCCATCAACTACTTCCCGAACTTGGACGCGTCGGGCTTACGCTTGGCCGCGAACGACTCTGAGAGCTCATGACTTTCGTCAGTATCGAGATAAGGACGAAGCAACAGATCGTGGGATACGCGGGCAAGCCCGGATACACCGCCATGGCGAGCGTTGAACGCTGCCTTGATGGAAGCAAGCGCAAACGGACCCCGATCAGCAACAGAAAGCGCAAATGCCCGCGTCTCTTCCTTCAATTTGTCGTCAGGCACGACCTTGTTGATGAGACCGATCTCGAGGGCTTCACGCGCGGAGATTTTTGGATTGAGGTACCACATTTCCTTGGCTTTCTTCTTGCCAACGAGATCTTCGAGATACCAAGTACCGTATCCCGCATCGAAGGACCCCATCATCGGACCGACTTGGCGAAAAATCGCGCTTTCCTTGGCAATGGTCAGATCGCACATCACCTGAAGCACATGTCCGCCGCCCACCGCGAAGCCATTGACGCTGGCAATGACCGGCTTCTGAAGGCGATCGATCGACTCGTACATTTCAAGTGTCGGAAGAACGCCAGCGTAGAGGATCGAATCTTCCATTCCATCCTTCCGTCCACCGATGCAGAAGAATTTATCTCCCGCCCCGGTGATCACAATCACTCGCGTGCGGGTTTCCCGGCGAATGCTGTTGATGCAGTCCCGAATCTCATGACACATCGTGACGTTAAACTTGTTGCCATCATCAGGCCGGTTCAGCGTGATCGTTCCGATCGGGCCGTCTTCTTCGTAGATGATTGTTTCGAACGTCATTGTTATTTCCTTCCTGTTACAGACTTTTCGTCCAGCTTCCGGAACTCATCGTCGGTGATCCCTAGAAGCCCCCAAAGCACGTCCTCAGTGTGCTCCCCGAGAGCGGGCGGCATAGAGCGTGGAGAGTTCGATTGGCCATCAACCACAATGCCGGTTCCGACTTGCGGCACCATTCGGCCATGTGCCGTTTTTGTGCGATAAAACATCCCACGTTCCTGGAGCGCTTCGTCAGCGACGAGCTGATCGATCGAGTTGATCGGTCCCGCGGGAATGCGCGCTTCGCGAAGCAATGCCAGCCAATGGCTCCTCGGCTTTTCACGCAAAATCTCCGAGATCATGGCGACGATCTCGGGACGCCGATTACGTCGCTCGGCATTCGTCTTCATGCCCGGCGTGGCAGCTACTTCCGGGCGTCCAATCGCTGTCCAGAATTTTTGCCAGAGATTGTCATTCCCGAGGCCGAGCGTGATCGGATAGTCTGACGTGTCGAAACTCTGATAAATCGCGATCACGCTGTCTTTGCCGCCGCTACGCGTAGGGATTTCACCCGAACCCAGATATGGCGTGATCCGGCAGGCGAGAAAACGCGTCATGGAATCGACCAGGGCCACGTCGATGACGTGACCCAGTCCTGTTCGTTGACGTGCATACAACGCCGAGACGGCAGCAAACGCCGCATCCTGACCCGCAAGCATATCCGCTGCGGGGGCACCAACTTTCTGCGGCTCGCCGCCGGCAGCGCCGGTGAGATCCATCACACCGGAATAGCCTTCCGCGATGAGATCGTAGCAGGTCCAATCAGCACGATCCCCTGTGAGACCAAAGCCGGTGACCGAAACATAGATCAGGCTCGGATATAGTTGCTGCAGCGTGGCCGGATCGACCTTGAGCTTGCGTGCGACGCGTGGCGACAGGTTGACCACAATGATATCCGCGTGGCTGATCAGCCTGTAGAGAATGTCCAAGCCCTCCGGCTTGGAATAATCGAGCGCAATGCTCTTCTTGTTGCGGTTCACGCTGAGAAACCAGAGCGACTCTCCGTCAAGAAATGGAGGTCCCCACGAGCGGGCATCGTCACCGCCAATCGGCCGCTCGATCTTCAGGACCTCCGCGCCCATATCTGCGAGCAACATGGTGGCCGATGGGCCCGCAACTGATGTGGTGAGATCAACAACCCGTACGCCCGCGAGCAGGTTGAATCCCTGTCCCGTCGACCTGACAGGCAATGCATCGGCAGGCATTGTCGTTGCGGCCGCGTGTTCGAGATGGTTCTTCAATTGATTATTTCTCTTTTCGTAGAGTAATCAGGACGCCATCACGATAACGGCCTTGCCGCGAACTTTTCCTTCCGAGATCAGGTCAAGAGCTGTTGGCAACTCTTCGAAAGGATATTCCTTCATCAGTTGCGGCCTAACGAAGCCCTCTTTCCAAAGGCGGAAAATGTCGGTTTGAACATCCTCAACACGTTGAGGCGCTCTGTCGCGATAATCGCTCCATTGCAGACCTGAAACGCTGATGTTCTTCAGCAGAAGATAATTCACCTTCACAGTGGGAATGTCGCCGGCCGCGAAACCGATGACGACAAGCCGGCCACACCAGGCCATGGCCCGCAGAGCTGCGCCGAAGAAATCGCTGCCTAAGGGATCGAGGACCACATCCGCTCCGTGACCATCCGTTGCAGCATGCACCTGAGCTCGCAAACTATCCCGGATGTCCGGACCGGAAATATCGATGATGTGATCGGCGCCGTTCTGCGTCACAAACGCCGCTTCATCCTCATTCCTGACCGCCGCGAGCACGCGCGCGCCGAGACCTTTTGCAAGATGGATTGCGGCGATACCGATACCGCCTGCAGCTCCTCCTATGAGGACCGTCTCTCCTTTGGTAAATCCGCCTCTGTCGACCAGTGCAAGATATGCAGTCTGATAAACAAGCCCCATCGCTGCTGCATGCTGGAAGCTCAAGCCATCGGGAATCTTGAAGGTCTGTTCGGCGGTCACAAGGGCCTGTTCGGCAAACGCGCCATTCTCGACATGACACAGCACGCGGTCGCCCGGCGCAAAACGCGTGACATTTTCACCGATGCGCAACACCACGCCAGCAAGGTCCTTGCCCGGCGTGAACGGGCGCTTGGGAAGAATTTGGTATTTGCCTGAAACAACGAGAACGTCAGGAAAATTGATTCCTGCAGCGCGCACATCAATCAAAATTTGGTCGGCCGTCGGCTTTAAGTCTCCGACTTCATTGATCTGAAGCGACGACGGAGGTCCATGCTCCACGACTTGAAAAGCGCGCATCTGGTTTTTCCTCGAGGTCAGAGAAGTTTCGCCGTGCTCTCACCGAGACGCGGCGGAGTATCGGCGGTGTCAGCGGAGAACTCTGCAACAATCGGCAACGGCAGAGCCGGTATCGCATCACGACCGACCGTCAGACGGCGGTCAAAAATATTCCTGGCAGCAAAGTGCTCATCGGCAACTGCTTCTTCCAGACTTGCGACGATCGAGCAGCAGACATCGCGGCCGGCGAATTGATTCATCCATTCCGCGGCGGACTTTGTCCTGATGATGCCAGTAACAGCATCGATAACGCGTCCCTGATCTGCGCTCGATGCCCGCAAATCATGAGGCAAACCGATAACGTCGCAGAAATTGATCCAGAACTTTTCTTCGAGTGGAGCGGCTGCGACGTATCTGTCGTCGGATGTCCGGTAGATCTGATAGCGCGGACTCCCACCGGTCACGAGCTCACTGCCCGATCCGGGCCATTGCTTGGCGCAGAAGCCATTGCCCAGCCCCCAATAGGCGAAGGACAGGAGGTTTTCCCCCATCGCAATATCGAGGAAGGCACCCTTTCCTGTCTGCTCCCGGGTCCGCAGCGCCAACAAAATGTTTATCACCGCTGGATAAGCGCCTCCAGCAATATCCGCGGCGAGCACAGGAGGAAGAATGGGCGCGCCATCTTTTCCGCAACTCAATCCGAGGATGCCCGATTCCGCCATGTAGTTGAGATCATGAGCCGCAACCAGCGCCTTGGGGCCTGTTTGTCCCCACCCCGTGATTGAGCAGTAAATCAGGCGCTCATTGATCGTCTTGAGGTCGGCATAGCCGAGCCCCAATCGATCCATAACGCCGGGACGAAACTGCTCGATCACGATGTCTGCGCTTTCCAGCAAAGGGCGCAAGCGCTCGATCGCGTCGCTCGACTTCAGATCGATCTCAATGCTTTCCTTGCCAGCATTGAGAAGGGCAAAATTGACGCTATGGTCGCCAAATCGCGGCTCATAACTTCGCATCTCGTCCCCCGTTCCGGGACGTTCGATCTTGATGACACGGGCGCCGGCCCGCGCCAACATCAGCCCTGCCAGCGGGCCCGGCAGGAGTGTGCTGAAATCAAGGACGGTGACGTTCTCGAGCGGAAGCATGACGGTCTTCTCCAGCTCAAGCCGACTTTGCAGTCGTCTGATCGCGAATGAAGAGCGGTTGCACATCGCCTCGCCTGACCTGCAGAACGAGCTCGCGCTTGAGAATCTTTCCGCTGGCCGTCAAAGGAAACTCGTCTAGACGCAGGAAGTATTCCGGCATGTCATATTTCGACAGCCCATTGCTACGAAGATGATTCAGCAGCTCATCCACACCGATGGTCCCGGAGACTGCGATGCACACCCGCTCCCCAAGACGGTCGTCAGCCACAGGAAACGCGGCAGCACGCTGGACATCTTTGTGGCGCACAGCGATCGCTTCGATGTGCGATGGCTGGATGTTGTGTCCACCACGGATGATGAGATCTTTCAGACGCCCTTCAATGCGCAGATTGCCTTTTGTGTCCATGACCCCGAGATCGCCGGACATGAACCATCCGGCCCGGTTGAAGCTTCCTTCGGTAGCCGCCTGGTTATTGAAGTATCCAAGCATCAGCGCAGCTCCTCGTCCGCCGATGTGACCGATCTCTCCGGGAGCGATTTCCCTATCAGGGTCATTCGGGTCAAACAGCTTCACCTCGTAAGCTCTGCCGCCTCGACCGCAGGACTCGACGATCACATTGGCATCGTCGGTTGGATGAGTGTACTGGTGCGACGAATTCTCGGTCATGCCGTAAACGTTCTGCGGCTTGATACCCTGCTCCACAAATGCTGCGGCAACGCTTGGCGGAATTGGCGCACCAGCCATGTAAAAGACCGACACCTTGCCGAGATCGGCACGACCGAGCCTCGATTGCTCAGCGAGGATATCCATGGCGTGCGTTGGTACACCCAAAACGTATGTGGCGCCGGTAGCCTCGATCCAATCGATTCGGCTCATTCCTGCAGGAGGATCGTCGGTGACGAAGCGACCGCCGGCAAGAAGCCACTGAGCAACACCAACCCAAGCGATATGATGCGACAATGGGGATAGCGATAACAGAACGGTATCAGGCCCTTGCCCCCAGTCGCGCACTAAGTCGCGCGCATTTGCCAGCAGCGAATTGTCAGAATGCATCACGCATTTCGGCTGACCCGTCGTACCGCTCGTAAACGCGAGATAGGCGATTTTATCAGGGTCCATATTCGGAGGGGATGAGCTCTCGATGGACCGAGGAAAAGAATCCGGAGTATAGACCGCCTTCAGAGAGGGAATACGAACAAGCATCGCATCGAAATCGACTTGAGAACGATCGGCTCCCCAACTCGCTTCGGTGAGCAGCGCCCTTGCCGACAGCGACGTCAACAATTCGCATATTTCAGCGCAGGTATACGTCTTGTGCAGCGAGGGGTTGCAAGCAATGCCCTCTCGGGCACAAGCGAGGAACATGACGACCGCCTCTACGCGGTTCGACATCCAAATTGAGACTCGGTCGCCTCCGGCCAGTCCATACTCGCGCAAATCCGCGGCAACACCATCTACGAGCTGACGAAGCTCGAGCCACGACAACGCGCGTCGTCCATCTTGCAGTGCAATCGTCTCCGGACGCTCGGCTGCGTGCCGGGCAACCAGCCCATAGAAGGTATCCTCAGTCCAGAGACCAAGCTCGTAATACGCTTTGGCCTTGGCGGGATGATGGATCGTCAGGAATGGTCGCATAACTTTCTCGCACTGCGGCATGATCTTCCCGCAAATGAGAAGACGCTTTTCTTTTGTTAGCAACCGCCGTGCCAACTGCAGTGGACGTCGTGAGCGCGGCAGATGATCCAATTTTCGCTGCCAAACTGGATCGTTTCGCCTTGAGTCATTCCGGGCGCAGTCTGAATGTCCTTGCCAGCTGCGGCGCGGAGTGTTGATGTGTCCTCAAGAAGGACACAACAGAAATGCCAAGGACATCTTTGCCTGTACTTGCGGGCGCGCTTCTCACTGATGGACGGACTCGGCCGATTGTTGCAACTGGCGTCGGAACTGATCCTCGTGTTCAGTCGCTAATTGGAGACAAAATCTGGGTTGATGAACTTCGCGAGCGTCGACTCACCACTCTCAATCTCGATCGAAAGAGTTTCGCCGTCCTGCTCTGTACCCTCGAAGAGGGCGAATTGCTCTTATTTTGTCCTTCGCCCGGAGATGCAGTACTCAACTTCATCAATAATGTCGAATTCGCGTGGGACATCTTCAACTATCTGCTGAGCGACCCGTTCGATGCGATGACCGTGGTCGATGCAAATGCGAACGTGGTCTATATTTCGCCTATTCACGAGGCTTTCTTCGGCCTAAAACCAGGCGAAGGGAATGGTCAGCCCGTCGAGCGCATTATCGACAATACGCGTTTGCATCACGTCGTCGCGACGGGAAAAGCTGAGGTCGGCAGCATCCAACGAATGCGAGGCTCCGAACGCGTAGTTTCCCGAATTCCGATCAGGCGTGACGGGAAGATACGCGGCGCAATCGGGCGCGTCATGTTCAAGGGACCTCAGCAGGTCGACGCTCTCAGCGCTCGCATTCGCGCGCTTGAAGGAGAGGTCGAGTTTTACAAGCGAGAAACCGAAACACTCAAGACACGCGCCTATGGGCTCGAGGCCATTATCGGTTCCAGTCCAGCGGTACAACGATTGCGAGCGCAGATCATCAAAGTTGCGCCCTTGGAAATTCCCGTTCTTATCCGCGGCGAAAGCGGGACGGGCAAGGAGCTCGTAGCTCACGCACTGCACCACCTAAGCCCACGACGCGAAAGCACTATGGTGAACGTCAACGCCGCTGCACTTCCCCAAACGCTGGTTGAATCTGAACTGTTCGGTTACGAGGCAGGCGCCTTCACCGGGGCGGACAAAAAAGGACGAAAGGGGAAATTTGAACAGGCAGAGGGCGGGACGATCTTCCTCGACGAAATCGGTGACATGCCGCTTGAAGTTCAAGCTAAGCTTCTTCGTGTCCTTCAGGACCGCATGGTCGAGCGTGTCGGCGGACAACGCCCCAGAGCCGTCGATTTCAGACTGGTATCCGCAACGAACAAGGATCTGCAAAGTCTCGTGGAGGGAGGCAGCTTTCGACTGGACCTCTACTACCGGATCTCACCGATTGTCATTGAACTCCCCCCTCTGCGCGAAAGACTGGACGATATTCCACTTCTCGCAGCAAAATTCTTACAGGATATTGCCTATCGGCATGCGCGCCCCGCACCGTCGATCGCCGCAGATACCATGGCAGAGCTGATGGAAAGGGAATGGCCCGGCAACATCCGACAGTTGCAGCATGAAATGGAGCGAGCCTTCGTCTTTTCAGACGGAGCGACGCTTCGGGTCGAGGATCTGTCCGAAATGCCGCAACGCCGGCACTCAACACTAAGAGATGCGCCAAAGGCGAAATCTGCACGTGATCTGAAGAATGTGATCGCTGAAGTTCAGAAGGAAGAAATCGCGGAGGCGATTGCTGCCTGTGGCGGCAACAAGAAGAAAGCCGCGGCCTTGCTAGGTATCTCGAGATCGTTTCTTTATAAGAGGCTCGCAGAAATCGACCAGACTTGAGAACGACGCGGGGACGCGCCGGAGACGCTCCCCCGCGCTGAAACATCACTTTTTGATCAACGGGCACTCGCTCTCCGATAGCGGACGGAACGCATCCTCCGCTGGTATGGTTGCGACAACCTTCATCAGATCCCACTCACCCTTCGATTCGGATGGCTTCTTGGCCTGAAGCAGATACATTTCCCGCATCATTCGCCCGTCATCGCGGATGGTCCCATTCTTGGTCATGAAATCGTTGACCGGGATCTTCTTCATCTCTGCGATGACTGCCTTAGCTTCGTCCGTTCCCGCCGCCTTGATCGCTTTCAGATAATGCGTCGCTGCGCTGTAGATCCCGGCCTGGAACATGGTCGGTGGTTTTCCCCCATGGCGCTCAGCGAAACGCTTGGCGAAGGCCCTCGTTTCGTCGTTCTGATCCCAATAGTAGGCTTCGGTAAAGAGCAAACCCTGAGCGTCTTTAAGGCCGATCGTGTGGATGTCGGTAATCAACACCAAAAGACCAGCCAGCTTCTGCCCACCGGCGACGATTCCAAAGTCGCCCGCATTCTTGATCGAATTGATCGTGTCAGCACCAGCATTGGCAAGACCAATCACTTGCGCTTTGGAAGATTGCGCTTGGAGCAAGAAGGAAGAAAAGTCGGAGGAATTTACTGGCGCACGAACCGAGCCGATGACTTTTCCGTTGTTTCGCTTAACAATGGCAGCAGTGTCGCTTTCAAGCGAATGACCGAATGCGTAGTCCGCGGTGATAAAGAACCATGTATCGCCGCCTCCCTGCTTCATAACAGCCGTCGCTGTACCTTTCCCCAACGCATAAGTGTCGTACACCCAATGAATTCCGGTGGGAGAGCACGCTTTACCCGTTAGCGCTGTTGATCCAACGGATGTCGCGATCGAAACCTTGTTTCTTTCCTGAGCAAGACCTTGGACTGCAAGCGCAACGGCCGAGGTTCCAAGGCCGAAAATCGCGTCGACATTTTCCACGTCGTACCAGCGGCGCGCAATCGCAGCGCCAACATCAGCTTTCATCTGGACGTCGGCAGAAACGACTTCGATTGCCTTGCCGTTGACTTTTCCGCCGAAGTCCTCAACCGCCATTTTCACGGCGACCACGTCACCGGGCCCCTGAATGTCGGCGTAGGGTCCCGACATGTCATCGAGAACACCCAGTTTGACGACATCGTTCGACACCTGCGCGAATGTCGGCGTCATTGCCCCTGCGGCAAATGCGGCAGCAACGATGGCGGCCCAACTTTTCTTCATAACACTCCTCCCTTTTCCTATTCCTCCTCTACAGCAACCTGGATGCCAGGGACGCAGGCCATTGATTGGCCTGCGATTTTCGCGTTGGAGCGCGTCGTCTAGTTGTACGTAGCTGCTTCTTGGAAGGACACATGTCCTCTTTGACGACACATCGCAGTCAAATGGGGAGATGCCCGCGGCAAGCCCATGCGGACACCGTGGAGTTCGCCCTCGTCGCTCGCTGCCATCTTTGACTGGCCGCACTCGATCGAGAGCAAGAGCGACGTGTCGATCACAGTGCCAGCCATTCGCGAGTGTGGTTATCGACGACAGTCTGATGCGAAAGCGCATAAATCCAAGCGGATGCCATAACCGACCAACAGCATCTGGATCGTCAGTTCGAGAGCGATCAAGAACGCCCTATGGTGCTGTAGAAGAGAGAAAGCTCTCGCCTCAACTCATCGAGATTCACAAACCTGTCGATCGATCGCAACAGATGATCAGCCGGAACGTGCCGATCGAGCGAAAACTCGTAGAACAACGCAGCCCTGCTCACCCAACTGATGTCCCATCATGATTCAGTCCTCTAGCTCTGACTGAATCAGCGAAGATGAACCGTGCAACCCAAGACCTTTACAACACAGTTCGTCAGAAGCTGAATTCGCATGGACTCAGGTCGGGTGAGCTCCGATATCGGCACAACAACTTGGTTAGCAAGGCCGCCTATCTCAACGGATCTGCTGCCATGCTCATTCCTCGCGCTTTCCGGCGCCGAAGCAGCTCTGCACACCGCCGGATCACCACGTAGAACACGGGCGTGAAGATCAGCCCGAAGGCCGTGACGCCCAGCATCCCGAAGAACACCGTCGTGCCGATCGCGTGGCGCAGTTCGGCGCCCGCACCCTTGGCCAGCATCAGCGGCACGACACCGAGAATGAAGGCCAGCGAGGTCATCAGGATCGGGCGCAGACGAAGTCTGCAGGCATGCACCACGGCATCCACAATCGACTCGCCCTCCAATTCGAGATCACGCGCGAATTCCACGATCAAGATCGCGTTCTTCGCCGCCAGCCCGACGAGGACAACAAGCCCGATTTGGGTCAGGATGTTGTTGTCCTGCCCCATCCACATCACACCGGCGATCGCGGACAACAGGCACATCGGCACGATCAGAATAACGGAAAGCGGCAAGAACCAACTTTCGTATTGCGCCGCGAGAACGAGAAACACAAAGACAACGCTGAGGGCGAATAGCGCACCGCCACCGGCGGCCAGCCTTTCCTGATAGGACAGTTCCGTCCACTCGGTCGCGTAGCCATCCGGCAAAGTCTTCGCTGCGATCTGTTCGACCAGCGCCAGGGTTTCGCCGGAGCTCATCGATGGAATGGAATTGCCGATCACTTCCGAGCTCGGATAAAGATTGTAGCGAGGCACCCGGTCCGGTGCGGTGATCGTCCGGAAAGTTGCGATGGAGCCGAGCGGCACCATGTCGCCGGAGTCGCTCCTGGCTTTCAGCTTGGCGATCTGTTCGACGTCGAGGCGGTTGACGCCGTCGGCTTGCACGATCACCTGATAGGTTCGTCCGGAAAGATTGAAGTCGTTCACGTAAGCGCTGCCGAGATACGTTTCCAAGGTCTCATGCACGCGTTGCGTCGGAACCCCCAGCATTTCGGCCTTGGTGCGGTCGATGTCGAGGAAATAGCCGGGTGATGTGGCGCTGAAGGGCGAGAAGGCGAAGGCGATGCGCGGGTCCGCGCGCAAAGCCGTGAGCAACTTCTGCGTAACGCCGTCAAGCTGCGCCGAACCCCGGTTGTTGATGTCTTGAATGCGGAGCGAGAATCCGCCCGACGCGCCGATGCCGCGCATGGTCGGCGGCGTCAAAATGTTGATCTTCGCGTCCGTGATGTCGGCGAAGCGCTTTTGGAGCTCTGCCTGGATATTCGCGACCGACTTGGACTCGTCGTGCCGCTTGTCGAATGCTTCCAATTGCGCGTAGACGACGCCCGTATTCGAGCTGAGCGTTCCGGTCGAGAAGTTCTGGCCCGCGAAAATGTGCGACCATTCCACGCCCGGGACTTGGCGAGCCCGCTTTCCCATCTCCTGCACGACCGCGTCGGTGCGCTGAAGAGAGGCTCCCGGCGGAAGCTCGGCGGTTGCGATGAGATAGCCCTGATCGGCCGCCGGCACGAAGCCGCGGGGCACGATGGAGAAGGGCCACAGAGCCGTGCCGACAAGAACGGCGTAGACGAGCAGCATTCCAGCCGTTCCTCCCACCACCCGGCGCGCGAGCTTTCCATATGCTTCGGACATCACGTCGAAGAACCTGTTGAAGCCGTCGACGAAAGGCCGAACCATCCGCGACAAGGCATTGGCCTTCGCGGTCGAGTGGCCGTCGTAAGGCTTGAGCAAAAGGCCGGCGAGCGCGGGACTGAGCGTGAGGGAGTTGAAGGCCGAGATGACCGTGGCCACCGCGATCACCACCGCGAATTGGCGGAAGAACTGGCCGGTGATCCCGTCGAGGAACATTGTCGGCACGAAAACTGCCACCAGCACCAATGCGATAGAGATCAGCGCGCCTCCGACTTCGTCCATCGTTTTGCGTGCGGCATCCTTAGGCGACATGCCCTCGTGGAGATAGCGCTCGACGTTCTCCACGACAACGATGGCGTCGTCGACGACGATACCGACGGCCAGGACCAGCGCGAACAGCGTCAGCGTATTGATGCTGTAGCCGAGGGCTGCCATGGCCGCGAAGGTGCCTACCAACGAGACCGGGATCGCCAGAAGCGGAATGATCGTGGTGCGGAGGCTTTGGAGAAACACCACAACCACGAGAACCACCAGCGCGATGGCTTCGTAGATCGTGTGTTGAAGAGCATCGATCGAGGTGCGGACGAAGAACTCCGTCGGATTGTAAGTCATGAGATAGTTGACGCCGAGCGGGAGCTTGTTCTCAAACCCCTTCATGACGTTCTGAACGTCTTCCGAAGTCTGCAGCGCGTTGGTTCCAGGGCGCTGGAAGATGAGAATCGCGACCGCGGACGAGTCGTTGATGTAGGCATTCGTGCCGTAGTCGCGCGCTCCGAGTTCGGCCCGCCCGATGTCCCTGAGCCGGACGATCCGGCCGTCATCGCGCTTGACGATGATCTGCTCGAATTCGCGGGGATCGAGGAAACGGCCCTGGACGGAGATCGGCTCCTGAAAGGCGCGTCGCTCGGAAATTGGCGGTCTGCCAAGATTACCGCCGGCGACCTGCACGTTCTGCGACTGGAGTGCAGCAACCACGTCGGCCGCGGATAATCCCATCTCCGAGACTTTGTCGGGGTCGAGCCAGATCCGCATCGCATATTCGCGCTCTGCGATGATCTGTGCGTCGCCGACGCCGGGAAGGCGCTCCAGGACCGGGACGATCTGCTGGGCGGCGTAATTCGACATGTAGAGCCCGTCGCAGCTGTGGTCTGGCGAGATCAATTGAACCACGACAAGGAAGTCCGGCGAATTCTTCCGAACGGTTACGCCGACACGGCGGACGACGTCCGGAAGGCGCGGCTCCGCCAGCGCGACGCGATTCTGGACGAGCACCTGTGCCTTATCCAGGTCAGTACCGATCTTGAACGTGATCGTCAGATTCAACCGGCCGTCCTGGGTCGATTGCGACTGCAGGTAGATCATGTCGTCGACGCCGTTGACCTCCTGTTCGATCGGCGTCGCAACGGTGTCGGCGATGGTCTGCGCGCTCGCGCCGGGATACTGCGCAAGCACCGTGACCGTCGGGGGCACGACCTCCGGATACTGCGAGACCGGAAGTCTGCTGGCCGCGACGACGCCGATGATCAGCATCGCGATCGACATGGCGATCGCGAACACGGGGCGGTCGATGAAGAAGCGGCCGAGGTTCATCGTACGACGGCTCCTGTTCCGGCTGCGGCGCTGTGCTGAGGAGTGGGGCTCCCTTCGGCGACGGCGACCTGATCGCCCGCCCTGATATTTTGCATGCCCGACGTAACGACGATGTCATCCGGCTTGATTCCGTCCCGGACGACCCGCAGCCCGTCGACCAACGGTCCTATGGTGACGTTGCGGAGTTGAGCCTTTCCGTTCTGAACGATGAAGACGATCCGCGTGCCTTGATCCGTCGAGATCGCTTCGTCCGGCACCAGCATCGCTTGATGCGCAGCGCTGCCCGCAAGTTGCACCTTCGCGAACAAGCCGGGGGCCAGCGAAAGATCGTTGTTATCGATGACGGCGCGCATGCGGACCGTGGCGCTGCCCCGATCGACTTGATTGGAAACGAAATCAAGCTTGCCCGACCGTGGAAATCCCTTGTCGCCCGGCAGAGCGACCCTGACGGCGTTGGCGCCTTCCCGCAGGCTTGGGCGAGACCGTCCTGTGTTGCCCGAACGTATTTGAGATAGGCGTTCAGGTCGACGTCGAAGGTCAGCCGGATGGGATTCAGAGAAATGATGTTGGTGAGAAGTGTCGCATTGGTGTCGCCGCCGCTGATCAGATTGCCGACGCTGACGGTGTGCGTGTCGATGCGGCCTGAAACGGGGGACCGCACTTCCGTGAATTCGAGATCGAGCCGGGCGCGATCCAGGCTCGCGCGGGACGCAGCGAGACGAGCCTCTTCTTGTCGAACGGTGGACGCTCGCTCGTCGATGAGCCTCTCAGGCACGCTGTCCGATTTCCGGAGTGCTTCGGCCCGGGACAGCTCCTGCCGCGCGAATTCGAGCGCGGATTCCGCAACCTTGACTTCGGCATCCGCCGACGCGGCGGCGAGCTCGAACGGGCGACGATCAATGGTGAAGAGCAGATTGCCCTGCTTGACCATCTGGCCGTCGGTGAAATGTATCGCGGTCAGATACCCGCTGACGCGAGCGCGCACCTGAACGCTTTCGACCGCGGTGAAACGTCCCGTATATTCGTCCCATTCCGTGATCGTCTTAAGCGTCGGCTTCGCAGCGACGACACGCGGAGCCTTGGCTTGTGCCGCTTCGTTCTTCCGCGCGCTCGAATCGCAGCCCGCGAGCGCCAGTACGATGAATGCGACGATGACGGCACTGTTCCGCGCAGTGACTGATCGGTTCTTCATTTTCAGCCTGTCAGTTATGCTATCCGCAGCGGGCGCCGGGACTGTAGAGGACGGTTGCTTTCATTGTTGTTCTTCTGTTGCCGCGCCGTGCGGCAAAATTGACATTCACCACGCGTAGGCCATCGGCGCCTCGCCGCCCGGGCCGGGCCAGATTTCGTCCAGCTTCACCAGCGTCTGTCGCGAAAGTGCCAGCGAGGCTGCGTCGAGATTCTCATGAAGCTGCTCGACGGTTCGCGGCCCACTGATGGCAGCCGTCACAACTGGGTTGTGAAGCACCCAGGCAAGCGCCACGGCGGATGGAGCTTTACCCAATTCGCTGCACAACGCTTCGTAGGCCTCAAGCTGCGGGCGCATCGTCTCGATCCGCGCTTGCAGATGCGACGAGGCCCGGCGTCCCTGTTTCACCTTGGAGAGGACTCCGCCCGGCAATCCCATGCCGATGGGGCTCCATGGGATGAGGCCAATCCCAAAATGCCGAAGTGCCTGAATGACCTCCAGCTCGATCGTGCGCTGGCTCAGGTTATAAAGACTTTGTTCAGAGGCGAGTCCAAGCAGATTACGGGCAGTAGCTGCGCACTGCGCTGTCGCGATATCCCAGAGGTCGATATGGTCGGTCTGCAGGCGACGCAGGCTCGCTTCGCATGCACGGCGGATATGGTAAGCGGACAGATGCCGGTCGTTCGGACCGGTCTCCATTGGCTGGTACACCTTGGTCGCGAGCACGATGCGTTCGCGCCTTCCACCCTGCGCCAGCCAGCGCCCGACGATCTCTTCCGAGATGCCGAAGCCTTTCGCCATGTCGGGCGATTGCGGTCCGCCATAGACGTCTGCAGTGTCGAAAAAATTCACGCCGGCTTCAAGTGCCTCGTTCATGATCGAGAAGCTTGTCGCCTCATCGGTCAGTTCGCCGAAATTCATCGTGCCTAGCGCAATTCGGCTGACCTTCAACCCAGTCCTGCCCAAATGTGTGTAGTCCATCGAAGTCCTCTTTGCCTAAGCCAACATCCAGCGCCATCTCCCGTTTAGGGAAGCCGCACCCTGTCATTTCCTGAAGGCGGACCACGCTCAGAAGCGAACATGTCGCCGCGATTCCTCCTATTGGGCCGCGGCGCCTGCGCGGTATTGTTCGTCGCTCACCTTCTCCATCCACTCAACCGGGCTGCTGTTGAGCGCTTCCTGAATGGCAATATGGCTCATGGCCGTCTTCGGGGACGCGCCGTGCCAATGCTTCTCGCCAGGTTCGAACGACACCACGTCGCCCGGACGGATTTCCTCGACGGAGCCGCCCCAACGCTGCACCCAGCCAAAGCCGGAAGTCACAATGAGCGTTTGGCCAAAGGGATGCGTATGCCATGCCGTGCGCGCTCCGGGCTCAAAGGTCACGTGTGCGCCAGATACGCGCGAAGGATCGGCAGCCTGAAACAAAGGATCAATACGGACAGTGCCGGTGAAGTACTCCGCCGGGCCGCGGGCAGAAGGTTGAGAGCCTGCTTGCCTTATCTGCATTTAATGCCTCCTTGATGTCGTCGGTCCGAAGGGGGCCCAGTAATCTGGGGCGGCGTTCGTTTCCAACAGAAGTTTCGCAAGCAGGTTGCATCACAGAGCCGAGCTTATTGGCGCGCACCCAGCACATTGCGAGTCAGCCTTTGACTTGCGGCGAAGCGCTCCAATCAAAATGACGAGTGATGAGAAAGTGAGGATCACGGCGCTGAAGAGAAAAGTGGCTCGATAGCCGCTGCTATCGAAGAGCACGCCGCCGCCAGCAGCGCCGGTGGTGATTGCAAGCTGAACCACAGCGACCATCAAACCTCCGCCCGCTTCTGCATCATCGAGCAACGCCTTGCTGAGCCACGTCCACCAGTCGACGGGTGCCGCCGTGCCGAAGAAGCCCCACAGGAACATCAGGGCGGCCGTACCGCTGAGCGAGGAGCCAAATGCTGTCAGCGCTACGGCCATCACCGCCATTGCGAGCGGCATGAAGACGAGCGAAGCGTAAAGACGCTGGCGAATAACAAATCCAATCAAGGACGTGCCGATAAGACCAGCAACGCTCATCACAAGCAGGAGGGCCGAAATGGTCGTCGCATTGACGCGCGTCACCGTTTCGAAGAATGGCCGCAAATAGGTGAAGAGCGCGAACTGCCCGAGGAAAAACAGCGCTGCTGCGAGCATCCCGTAAGGCACTTCAGGGCGGCGCAGGACCTTGAATGCCGCTGCCGCGCTTGCACGCTCCTGGCTCGGCATCTTCGGCAGCGTGGCGAGCTGCCAAAGGAGGGTCAGCGCTGCAATCGGCACGACGCAGAAGAATGCACCACGCCAGCCAATGTACTGGCCAAGGAAGCTGCCGAGAGGCGCGGCAATCGTCGTCGCGAGGGCATTGCCGCCGTTGAGAACTGCAAGTGCGCGCGGCACATCCTTGGCCGGCACGAGGCGGATCATTGTTGCGGCAGACATTGACCAGAAGCCTCCGATCGCCATGCCGATGAGCGCGCGACCGGCCATGAAAATCGTGGAGTCGGGCGCGAAGGCCACAGCTATTCCTGAGATCAGCGTAAGTCCGGTCAACCACAGCAGAACGGAGCGCCGGTCGATGCCGCGCGTTGCGGCTGAGATAAAGAGACTTGTCAGGATGGCGAATAAGCCGGAGACAGAAATGGCTTGCCCGGCCTGTCCTTCCGTCAAATGCAGGCTATCCGCCATCGGCGTGAGCAGGCTCACAGACATCCACTCGGATGCGACCAGCGTGGAAGCGCAGAGCGTGAGCGCGAAGACGGCGCTCCACGCAGCCATCGGCTGCGTGGTCTTTTGATCAGTCGTGACTTCCATCTAGTGTCCTGAATCCGAAGAAGCGCCAGGCAGGCGCTGTTCCCGGCGACACATAGAGCCTCGCGCGGCGTTCGATTAGACGGTATAATTTGCTTGCATTAATCGATGTGAGCCATGAATACTGCAAACCATGGCAGGCCAAGATTTCAATGACTTAGTGGCTTTCGTGGCCGTCGCCCGCGAGCGCAGCTTTACCAAGGCTGCGGCGAAACTGGGCGTCGTGCAGTCAACGCTCAGTCATACGATCAAGCGCCTCGAGTCGCAGATGGGCCTGCGGCTTCTCACGCGCACGACCCGAAGCGTTGGACTGACCGAAGCGGGCGAACGACTTCAGCAATCACTTGCGCCGCGCATTGAAGACATCGAGCGCGACATCGCGGCGCTCATGTCCCTGCGCGACACGCCATCGGGCAGCATCCGGATGACACTCTCGGACCATGCTCTGGAAACAGTCGTCTGGCCAAAGCTGTTGCCAGTGCTAAAAAAATATCCCGACATCAAGGTCGAGTTCAGCCTCGACACGGCTTTCCGCAACATCGTCGAAGACGGCTTCGACGCGGGCATCCGCCTCGGTGAGAGCGTCGAGAAAGACATGATCGCGGTGCGCATAGGCCCGGATTGGCGGCTCGTCGCGGTCGCTTCGCCCACATATCTGAAAGAGCATCCGAAACCGAAGCACCCGCAAGACCTCATGAAGCATGTCTGTATCAAGCGGCGTGAGGCGGCAGGCGGTCATTATGTATGGGAGTTCGCCAAGAATGGTCCCGAACTCCGGGTGCGCGTCGAGGGGCAACTGACGTTCAACGACTCCCGCGCGATGATTGACGCCGCCGTGAAAGGCTTCGGCATCGCCTATGTTCCCGTAGACATGGTGATGCATCACGTCCGGTCAGGTGAACTCGTCATCGTGCTTGACGACTGGTCGCCGAAATTCGACGGCTACCATATCTATTACCCGACGTCCCGGCAGAACTCAGCTGCATTCAAAGTGATCGTTGATGCGCTACGGCATCATGAAGCGCGGCAAAGAAAACGCGGCTAGTACCATACATAGGACGAATACCGTACCCTCCGCCTGCGCCGATCTAAGCACCATCGACGTGACGGTTGGTCATTGTCGGCACAATGAACCGTCTTATCGGCGTGTCATAGCTGTCGGTTTGCTGGCTTCCGAGGTATCAACATGGCACGCAGCTAGTGCCGTTGGCTACCTCTACAACTCCGCGAGCACGGCGAAGATTTCTCGATCGCGTTTGTTGCCGTTCTCTCCAGAGCCAGTAGCGTGCCCCCTGCGGCCTGATCGGGACGCAGTTGCCGTCGCACTCGGACATTTGTGTATGCTCTCGTCGTACCGGAGCATCGAGATGAACGGAAGACCCTCCGTAGAGTATCACGACATAAAGAGAAGGTGCCGCTTGGCCACCTCGCGTGCCCCGACTACTGAGCGAGACTGACGCCTGCCTGATCGTAACGCGAACCACAAACTCCCTCCAATTATCCCCTGTTCAGTCTCGGGGCTCCGTAATTTGCTCAGCAACAGTGCCCGCAGGATCAAGGTCAGAGCATTGTTGCGCGGATGGACTTTGAGGAATTCTTTCCATTCCTTGGCGGAATGGAACACCCGCACCGCGCCGAGTCCCTCATCGCGATACAGAGGAACGCGGCCACCGCCCCGCTTAACCAGCACCCAAGCTCTCAGATTATGAGAGCGTCCTTATCGGATTCACCCGCTTATTTTGCGAAACGGCACGACTATCTTCCGGCTCGCTAAACGCATTCAACCACCTTGCAGGATTTGTCATGAGGACGACCGCGCCGCCCCCAAAATTAGAAAGCGCTACCAAGAGGCTTTGGAATCGATTGAAGGAAGCGATTGAGCTCGGTTTAAGCCTCGCAGTCGTTGGTAGGATCCAAACCTGCACAGCTAAAATCGAAGCGTCAGTTGGCCGCAAGCAATCGACCGAGAGCGGTAAAGGTGAGTCCTATAGTTGGCCGCTGTTCCTCTGAGTGAATGTATCCGGGCCTACCGAAAAACTACAGTCGCGTAAGCAGCAGGCTTCTTATGAGCAGGATCAAGATCCCGGACAGGGATGATGTGCCTGAGGCGTCTAGGCGGGTGCTTGATGTCGTCATGAAGCGGTTCGGGTTTGTTCCTAATCTGTATCGATTAATGGCGCTATCGCCGAATGTATTGAACGGCGTTGTAGGGCTGCAGGACGCTCTCAAGCACGCCCTCGACGTCAAGACGCGGACGGGAATTGCGTTGGCCGTGAGCGAGGTGAATCGGTGTGATTACTGTGTCGCAACGCATTCGTTCAACGCGGAGAACTTTGCGCGCCTGTCCCCCACCGAAGTGGCACTAAACCGAAAAGCCGAGAGTGAGAGTCCCAAGCGAGCGGTCGCATTAAAATTTGCTGCCGAGGTTACCCTAAAGCGCGGGAAATTGGCCAATGAGGACTTCGAAAGCGTCAAAGCCGCGGGATACACAGATGCCGAAGTGATGGAGATCATTGCACTAGCAGTGCAATTCACGTTAACGAATCTGCTGAATAACGTGATCGCCACTGATGTGGACTTTCCTGAGGTCGATGAACCAGTGGAAGCTCCCCCTTGAGGCTTCCAGCCCGCCTCTCACTACCCATTTTGGCAGAGCTGCCTCGTTGTCGGTAAGGTTTGTCCTACCAAACGACGGATCTATCCGTTACACCCCATCGACGGATTGAAAAATGTAGAAGCGAGATCCGAGTGGACCGTCTTGAAGCGATGTCTATCCTGATTGCCTCAATAGAGGCCGGCAGTTTTTCAGCTGCTGGGCGCAAGCTTGGCATCCCTCTCCCCTCCATCAGCCGTAAGGTCAGTGACCTAGAGGCGCACCTCAAGACTCAGTTGGTCGCGAGAAGCTCACGAAAGCTCCAGTTAACGGACGCGGGCGCCGCCTACGTGGCAGCAGCGAAGGCAATTTTAGAACGCGTCTCTGAGGCCGAAGCGCAGGCGGCGGGCGAATATACCTCACCTCGGGGTGAACTAACGATGACCGCTCCCATCGTCCTTGGGCGGATACACGTGGTGCCGGTAGTGAACGACTTCCTTCGGCGCTACCTGGACATCAACATTAGGATGACCTTGGCAGACCGCGCCATCAACTTGGTGGACGACAATGTCGACTTAGCAGTCCGTGTTGGCACGCTCCCCGACAGCAGCATGATTGCCACGCGTCTAGGCACTATTCGGCGGGTAGTATGCGGTAGCCCGGCATACTTTGCCGCGCGCGGCATCCCTAAGACTCCCGATGACCTGGCGGATCTGACGTGCGTAACCTTCTCAGGCATGGGTGCGGGCACATCGTGGGTGTTTGTGGATAAGGATAAACGCTCGCGCCAAGGTCCTCGCCCGCGCTGTCGTCTCAACAT
Organism: Nitrobacteraceae bacterium AZCC 1564; assembly: GCA_036924835.1. Lineage (NCBI taxonomy): Bacteria > Pseudomonadati > Pseudomonadota > Alphaproteobacteria > Hyphomicrobiales > Nitrobacteraceae > Nitrobacteraceae bacterium AZCC 1564. The sequence continues at coordinate 4,221,351 of JBAGRR010000001.1, read as the reverse complement.
CAACACTGCAGAGGCGGCGATAGACTCCGCGATCGCCGGTGTGGGGATTACCCATGTTCTTTCCTACCAGGTGGCCGACGCGGTAAGGGCGGGGAAGCTCAAGATTGTACTGCAGAACTTCGAACCAGCGCCCGTGCCGGTGAGTTTGATTTATACGGCTCAATCGATGGTACCCACCAAGCTACGCAGCTTCGTTGAGTTCGCGACGCCTCGTCTTCGCAAGTCCTTAGGAGCGGACGATGTAAAATTGGCTTCTGAATCGGCAAAGCGCTCAAAAGCCGAGTAAGGGACGTAGTACCTACCAGACGTCCACCGCGTGAACCATGTGTACAATTCGATAACGAGACAGCGTCTCTTGATGTCGGGTGCATAGGCCCACCGCGACGGAAACAGCCGCACGCAGGAGGAGGAGGCCTGGGCGGCACACCACCTCCGCGAGGCCGACTCTCGGAAGTTCGGCCTCGCCTCAGGGGCGCGCGGACAGGTTTGACCAGAGCGGTTGTCTTGCGGATTATGGTTTCAATGCCACTCAGTTATCACGCGCCGACGCAGCGTCACTTTAGTGACCCATTATTCCGGTTATAAATATAATAGCCCACATGCATTCCGAAACATATTAAGTTACGCCACCGTTGCTTATTCCGGCCTAGTGACGCCTCGGCTGTTCTATTGATCATGCCTGAGCTTGGCATTAGCTGGTCCAACATCCCGCGTAGCGGAAGTAGAGACCACCCATGAAATACTCACTCTTCTGCATCGACGACCAAACCGAGATCCCATTTTCATGCGAAGAGGATATCTGGAAGTACGTGAGAGCAAACAAGCTTTGCATAGAGGTGATCGACGACGAAGACATTCCCCGCCGCCGGGTGCTCGACCCGAGGTATGAGATCCACCACTACTCCACCGAAGGAGAACTGATAGCTCTGTCCAGACTCCGTTGGGAAACGTCTGCTAACTGGGCGGACAGCGATCTTTAAAGGAACATCCTATACCGTAAGACGGCAAAGTCAGAATATCCGCAATCGCTGACCCTAGGAAACTTCCATGTCTCGCTACCTCGTCCAAATTCCGCGCGATACACTATCGGCAGAACGCAAAGCCGGAATTGCGAAAGCTATTACACGGGTACACAGCGACGTCACGGGAGATGCAGCGGACACGGTCCAAGTCGTTATTACTGAAATCGATGCGGGCTGCTTCTTCAGCGGAGGTAGTCTCATTGAGTGTGGTCACATTTTTGTGCATGGATTCATGCGCGATGAACATCAATTGTCCACGGTCAAGGACACTCTCTCGTCCCGCCTGGCTAGTGAAACCACGCTCGCGGCCGATTTCGAGCCCGACGCCACGTGGGTTACCCTTACCGGGGCCCCCGATCTCTCGAGCTGACCAAATGCTTGCGGCAGTGGCAGGTTGTCTCACACAACGGAGCAATTCAGATGGCCGATCAGCTCTCTCTCTCCGAAATTGACGCCTGCATCGTGGAGCTACGCGACAACATTAGACAGATGACGGAAGCTGCTGCGCTATCCGCTCCGGCGGATGGCGATTCTGTGGGAGACCGCATCGAGCAAGCATCCATCGAACTCGAGGAGCTGATGACGCGACGCGATGCTGTTCTCGCGAGCACCCGTTTGTGAGCGTTCAAGGCGGGAGGACGGTGATGCTTGGACAAATCAACGATAATGTCGAAATGCACCGGTTTGAAATGTCTATCGGCAATGAATTGGCCGTGTCGTATTACTCAACGGACGGCAACCGAACAACGTTGCTTCATACAGAGGTTCCGCCCCAGTTCTCAGGCCAGGGTGTAGGCTCTCAACTAGCGCACGAGGTTTTCGAAATTCTTCGAAAAAAAGGGCAACGCGTGATAGCGAAGTGTCCGTTTATGGCCAAGTATGCCGCTAAGCATCCTGAATACCTCGAGATGCTCGATGGTTGAAATGCGATTTCTGACTGATCCAAGCGCGCTGCTGTTTGCCGAAAGCCGGACAGGAATCGGGCGCAGTTTCGAGATTAGTCGACATCATCTGCCATCGCGAAGAATCGTATTCGAACCGACGCTGATCTACATCGTCCCGTGTTGAACCAAAAAAAGTTTGCCGCCGCGATCGACGCGAGAAACCTCTTTTCATTTCTCGGACTCGAAACTGTCAGTTCAAAAGAGTGGTCAACTCCGCGCCTTCGTCTGCCACGAAGACCGCGATCAACTCCGCGGGCTCGGTGGTGCTGGCATTTGCCGAGACAATATGCGTCGAGCCTGGAGGCTCGAAGAATGATTGTCCGACCGTGAACGTCTCCAGAGGGCCACCGCCGAGCTGCGAACGGATCTCGCCCTTTGTGATATAGGCTGTCACTGCTCCGGCATGACGATGAGGCGGAGTAAAGCCGCCAGGTCCATAAGAAACACGAACAACCGTGACACGCTTTCCAGCAACATTGGCTAACGGATAGGATGCAACAATGTCGACGCGGTTGAGCGACGATCCGGACGGATTGCTGACGGCGCACAGCGGTGCCACGAGCGCGGATGCTGCATCTAACGTCAGTGGAAGGGTTTTCGTGATTGCGAGCGCGCATAAAAGGCCCGCGACGACCGCCAGCGAGAGCTGATGAAAACTGCGGGGAGCAAACGATGCAACTGTTGCTCTCATGATGAATGGTTCTCCGCTTCTGACCTGAAGGCGTGCCCCTTTGCGCCGCGCGCGATCGCGACAACCTTGCCGCACAGATCGGTTATTATCCAAAAACAGCGCGCTACCTTCAACCGTCACCGTAACCGGCTCTTTGATATTGGCTAATGCCGGGTGGTTATCGCGATCATTACTTCCGTTCATTCGTGTAGTGCGGCTGCCACCTCTCCGGCTCACTTGATAGAGTGCTGGAATGGAATTGATCACTGACGAGGTCTTCACGACACGCACTCATTAGCGCACGGTGCCGTCGACGTTGCTCTTGGAGATACTACCCCATGGGATCAGTTACTTCTCGGCTCGCACAGACGAGGGCCGTTCATCCACTTTGGGCCCGCGTGATGCATTGGATAAATGCATTGGCTATGATCGTGATGGTCCTCTCGGGCTGGCAGATCTACGATGCTTCCCCTCTCTTCAATTTTCGGTTCCCGCACTCAATCACCCTCGGCGGCTGGCTCGGTGGCGGCTTGCTCTGGCATTTCGCTGCGATGTGGATTTTGGCGATTAACGGACTTTTTTACATCGCCCTCGGACTCATCACCGGGCGCTTTCGAAAGAAGCTCTTTCCTATACGCGTCGAGGTGTTGATCAACGACACCAAAGCGGCCTTACACGGCACGCTCTCTCACGAAGACATCGCAATGTATAACGACGTCCAACGACTCCTTTACGTGGGTATTATCACGGTTGCAGTCGTGATCGTGCTGTCGGGCCTTTCCATGTGGAAGCCGGTGCAGTTTCAGACACTTGCTGCTCTCTTCGGCGGTTACGACGGAGCGCGCTACGTACATTTCATTTGCATGGGCATGATCGTCGCATTTCTAGCTGTCCACGTGACGTTAGCGTTGCTGTTCCCTAAAAGCATTCGCGCAATGCTAGTTGGCTCATAATCGGAGTGACCGATGAAACGACGAAAACTAATAATTCCAGGCGTCGACAAGTCACTTCTCGTCCGTGACGCATCGAAGATAATGATGCCGGCTACGCGGAGGCAATTCCTGGCGCTCGGTGCGGGCTTCGGCGCGCTGACGTTGCTGACAGGATGCGAAGTCGTCGACGAAGATTCCGCTGAAGATGTTCTCCGGCACGTCTCAAAATTCAATGATGCTGTGCAGTCGTGGATATTCGACCCACACAAACTCGCGCCTACGTTCTCCGAGAGCGAGATCACTCGGCCCTTTCCGTTCAACGCGTACTACGCTGAGGCGGAGGCCCCCTCACTCGATGCCGACACTTACAGGCTTGAGGTCAGCGGGCTGGTCGATAACAAGAAATCCTGGTCTCTTCCCGAGCTTTACGCGCTCGTCGAAGTCACCCAAATCACGCGCCACGTGTGCGTCGAGGGCTGGAGTGCTATCGGTAGCTGGTCCGGAACGCCCCTGAGTCATTTCCTTGAAGTGGTAGGCGCTGACCGCCGTGCGAAATATTGTTGGTTTAGATGTGCCGAAGGTTATAGCAACACGATAGACATGCCTACCGCGCTTCACCCACAGACGCTTATGGCTTTCAAATTTGACCAAAAGCCCCTCACTCGGGCGTATGGATTTCCGATGAAGATCCGAATCCCTACTAAGTTGGGTTTCAAAAATCCTAAGTACGTAACCTCGTTAGAAGTGACCAATGATTACAAAGGGGGTTACTGGGAAGATCAGGGTTACAACTCGTTCAGTGGCAACTAATCACTAGGCTCGGCCATCCGCTTCCGGCCAAGAGCGTGATTTGATTTACAAGGTCATCGCGTCGCGGCGAGACGATTAGCGACGGTCTCAGGCCCTCGCCCGCGAACCCGCGATTCTGAGACGCTTGCACTAATTCATATAGTCGGTTTGAGCGTAAGCTTGGGTTCGATGTAACGCGCACATACTCCATGGACCAGATGGTCCGCGCGGAAAGAACACCCTACGGCGCGGCGCCGTAGGGTGTTCTAGCAACATTACTTAGACATGCCGTCTTTTGATTTACCGTCGCGCTTCATTCCGTCTTTCTTCATGCCGTCGTGATCCTTCTTCATTCCGTCCTTCGACATCGAATCCTTTGTCATGCCATCTTTAGACATCTTGTCCTGCGCATGGCTCGGAGAAAATGCCAACAGGCCGGTCGTGAGTGTTACGGCGGTGCAGATCGCGATTCGCGAAGTCATCATCATGTTCCCTTACTAGAGGCGTTCATCAGCATTGTCATCGGTTGTCCGGATGACGACGACTTTCTACGCTGATACGCGATCGTGTACTCATGACTTCTGGAAACCGAATCGATAACTGCGGATAGACTAGCGGCGGCTCTAGAGGTCACATCATTCATGCACAACAGGAATGAATTCGATAACTATTGAGCATACAGACAGGATCCAGCATAGCGCGCGCCTATTTATTTGCATTTGACATGAATGGACGCGGCGCCGTCCTTGCGTGATTTGGAGGTGAGTGGCAAGAGAGATCAATGGCAAGGCTCAGCCGTTTTCCATTTGGCTACTTTATGCTGCAGGTATCGTCCTCAACTAACGTCTTGTCTGATATCCCTCATCGTACGGCTCTTTCGATCCTCGAGGCGGCTAACGTGGAAGACGTCACGTGCGCCGCCTTAACCGCATCGCTTTCATGTTCTGGTCTCGTCTCGTTCGTTGAGAACAGCAATGTCCGCGGAAGGCCAAGGCGGATTCACAAACCACCCTGTCGACGACGCGATGACTGATACTCGAATCACCTTCCTAGGGGGAAAGGAGGGCGAATGGAACTCAACCAAATAAGGTATTTCTTAACGCTCGCGCGCCTCCTGAACTTCACTCGCGCGGCGGAATACTGCAATGTGACGCAACCAGCACTGACGAAGGCGATCCAGAAGCTTGAGTTTGAGCTAGGAGGCAAGCTTATTCACCGCGAGCGGCAATTGACGCAGCTGACGGAACTTGGAAAGCTGGTCTTGCCATCCCTCCAGTCTTTGGACGCTGCAGCCGATTCAGCTCGAATTGCTGCTCGGGAGTACCAACGAAAGGATAATGCTCCGCTAAAGATCGGATTGACTCCCTGCGTCTCAGCAAATCTTTTGGTGGCACCTCTCGCTGAGGTTGCCCGTGTTGTACCAGGCATCCAGGTCGAACTCATCGAAGAACCACTGGATCATCTGATTGAACTTCTATTCGAAGGGAAGATCAGCGCGGCAGTTGCGGCCGACGCGGTCAATCCACCCGAGCGCATCGATCGGTGGAATCTGTTCGAAGAGCGCTTTCTCGTCTTAAGTAATCACAACAGCCCCCTGGCGGAGATGCAGTTCATACCTGTCGCCGCTTTGCTCGAGGCTACTTGGCTGGAACGAACCGGCTGTGACCTTACTCAGCGGTTCTGGGACCAGTGTTTCACTGACAAACGGATGCCTAAGGTCGCGCACCGAAGCAGGCACGAAAGTCATCTCCAACACCTCGTAGAGGCCGGGCTAGGCATTATGCTTTCATCTGAGCATACGCCACGGTTGTCTTCGTTGATTGCGCGGCCAGTCCGAGATGATCCAATGCGATGGAACGTCAGCCTATTAGCCATCGCGGGCAGACGCTACACACCCGCGCTGGACGCATTCATTAAAGTCGCGCGGGTCAGAAATTGGAACCAAATGTGGCGAAGGGGCCAACTCCCTGGCATTGACAAAGGTTGTGAGTCTGCCGCGCTAAACGCCACCGCTTAGAGGCAGACTCGGCGCAATGCGGATCGAAGCTTCCCATAACCTCTAGTAATGAAAAGCATAGCGAGCGCTCCCTTTTACGCGGCGGACGCGTGCTTGATATTTCCATCTCATTACGTGGAAAGCTCCATCTCAACTTCATCGACTTCCCACGGGACGCACGCAGAAACACAATGAGCGGGTGAAGTGAGGGCAGGAGAAACAATCGCGTCCTGTAATTAGAACGTGAACAAAATGTTTGGCTTCGTGCAGACGCCGATAGACTTTCCTTTCTGCCCACCAGCGAAAGCAGCCTAGGCCAACAAGAACTAGCTGATGTGGCGTCGATACGAACAACTTCGTGTGGAAGACGCCCATTGGTGCCACATCGGTAATTCCTATCTGATTTTGGAGACTGAAGATGTTCTCGGTAGCTTTCGAGGTTAATCCCAAACCTGAACAATGGGACGCCTATTTAGATGCGGCAAAAAAGCTTCGGCCAGAGCTGGAGCAAATCGACGGTTTCATCGACAATATTCGATACAAGAGTCTTACTCGGGAGGGTTGGATCCTGTCTCTTTCAGGTTGGCGCGATGAGAAAGCACTCGTGAGGTGGCGGACCCGAGCGAAGCACCAAAAAGCGCAGCAGACGGGCCGCGATGAGATCCTGAAAGACTACCATCTCCGCATCGGCCAGATTACGAGTGATAACCAGGTGCCGAAGGGATTCACAATCCAGGAACAGCGTTTAGACGAGACCGAGGTCAGCGAAGCCACGGCCCTCACGATCATAACGATGACCCGGCCTTCGGAGTGGAACGAGACGTCTAATCCCGCTGACTGTGCCGAATACCTAGGTTTGGACCCGCGCGCCGATGGTCTGCTGGGGTGGGATGTGTTCGATGCGATTCTGACACCTGGCGATCTTGCACTTCTCGTATCTTGGCGAAACAAAGAGGCTGCGGAACGATTCGAGGAGGAGTTTACCGTGCCGGACGGAGCCCGAATTCGGCGTGTTCGCGTTATTCGTGATTATGGGATGTTCGACCGCAGAGAGGCTCCGCAGTATTACCCTGATGCCAATGGTGCCGAGACCATTCATGGGTAGGGAAGCTTGATGAGTGTCTTTAAAATCAAGCGGGGATACGACACGCCTTCTGATCAGATGGAGTACGCGTCTAAGTCGACAGATTGTGGCCGCAATCGATTTTTGGTGCAAGGCGATCGCTCCGACAAGTGATTTACGCACCTGGTTCGACCACCGAGAGGATCGTTTCACTGAATTCAAGACACGTTACATGGCGAAACTCCGCGGGAGTTCTGCGGTCGAAGAGCTTCTAGCGCAGATTGGCGGGAGAAGGACCACATTGGTCTACGGGGCTAAAGACTCCGCGGGAAACCACGCGGTCGTCTTAGCGCAGTTCTTGGCGAATCTACCCGTCAAGCATGCCAAGAGCCGAGTTAAACCATTCCTGCCGGTTATTGGAACCTCAGCTGAACAGGAGCGAAAAAGGACTTCCTCTCCTCGACCTGGTATTTTCAATGTCGGTTCTAGAAGTCCAACGTCCAACATCCTCACTCAACGACGACAACGAGTTCAGAAATGACATTCTGACCGGCCTCTCGTCGACCCCCCGCAGAATTGCGCCTCGATGGCTCTACGATTCGAAGGGATCGGCTTTGTTTGAGGCAATTACCCAGCTGCCTGAATATTACCCGTACCGGGCAGAGCGCTCGATTCTTCAGACTAATGTCGCCGACATGTGCCGCATACTTGGCTGCGGCCGCATGCTTGTCGAATTCGGATCAGGCTCGTCCACGAAGACACCGATCCTACTGCAAGCCCTGGCGCCCGCATCCTACGTTCCGATCGACATTTCAGGAGAATTTCTCCGTGGCTCCGTAGGAGCCCTAAGAAAGCGTTTTCCCCACATCCCGATGCTGCCTGTTGAGGCAGACTTCACAAAGCCAATTTCCTTGCCTGCAAGGCCGATTTCCCTGCCTTCAGTGATTTCCTGTGAGTCCCCGATTGGGTTCTTTCCAGGGTCTACCCTTGGCAACTCGACACCCTATGATGCCGTGAACCTGCTCCGAACAATCGGTCTCACACTTGGTTCTGGCGCGTCACTGTTGATCGGTCTCGATATGATTAAGGACACGCGCGTCCTTATCCCTGCTTACGACGACGCAACCGGTGTGACCGCGCAATTCAATCTCAACCTCCTCCATCGTATCAACCGCGAACTTCGCGCAAACATCCCTGTCTCACGCTTTGAGCACTTGGTGCGGTGGAACAGTCTCGACTCTCGGATCGAAATGCATCTTCGGGCAACCGAACCTGTGTTCTTCGAAATCGACGGCGTACCGTTTCAACTAGTAGCTGATGAGACGATCCACACAGAGAATAGCTACAAGTACGACATTCCGAGCGCCCGAACGCTCCTCCGGGCCGGCGGTTGGGCTCCAGTCGCGGAATGGACGGATCCAGACGGATTATTCGCCATGATCTTGGCGTCCGATGCGGCAGCCTCATAGCTCCAAATAGGGAAGTCGCGTCTTTCCAATGCCGGAATAACCGCCTCCTGTTGCAACATTCCTTACTAATGCGTCCCCCACATCCGTAGGGTCGCATGATGAAAATGCCAAAGGGGTCGCTTCGAACATCGAGCCATTTTCTCTAAGTGTGAACGACTGACTGGAGACGACCGTTCTTGCGCCGAAAGGGCGTTTGGCCACGTTCTCGCTTCTCTTGCCGTCCTGGCCCGGAGAGTTAACGCGCGGCTACTTTTTCGGTCCGGTTCGCGAAGGCCCGGCCGAACAAGCAATTGTGCAACAAGTCATTGCACAATCACACGGCGTGCGAGCCGCACAGATAACCGATAACAGGTAGGATATCCCGAGGGTTGGACCGGCCAACCTGACCGGGGTTTACTTCTGCGCAGATGATGAGGCCGGCGCGATCGACAACGAAAGTAGCGGATATCGGAAGCGTCCAACTCCCCTCTCCATTTAGGAGAGCTAGATCAACACCGCTCTTACGATATAGGCCTCGGAGTAGTTCGGGTATTTGCCAGCGAACGCCGAATTGCGAGCAGACAAGGCCCCCTCGATCGCTGAGTATAGAGAAACCAAGCTTTAAGCGATGCCGCGTCTTGAGGTTTTCTTCCACAGTCTGCTGGGAAATACCCACCACGGTGGCCCCCCTCACTTCGACCGTCTTCCGAACCCTTTCAAGAGCGCGCAAGTCCGAGTTACAGGGCACACACCAACTCCCGCAAAAAAACATCAGGAGCATGGGACCTCGGCTCAAAAGCGCTTCTGACGAAACCTCGACGCCCGCCTCATCCGGCAACCGAAACGATGGCGCGTGTTCTCCAGCCTTCAAAGCGCGCTCTGTCTGGCACGACGCTATCAAATACTCCGTCGCACTTCCTGTTGCAGCGTCAAGGAGAGACGCCTGCGCTCCGCCCCGAGACGTAGTCGCGGTACTCTTCGGCCTTCTGCTCATGCTAACGTCCTGACATCGCGCCGCGTTGGGTCCTTTAGAGATTGGTGCAGTTGAGTAAATTGTAGTAGCCATCATCGACGACTTAGCCGCACCACTCATGAATTCTCATCCAGTCCGCCCCATTTTGCGGGCGGGGCGATGTCGACCGGTCGGGGTATGTGCCTCGCGTCACCTTTCGTCTGTCACGTCACGACTGTCACAACCCGAGGGCTTTGCCGACTAGGAGCGCGCCTCAAGGCTGAGGTCACAGAATCCCATATTCGCACTTGTCACGCTTTGGAGATCATGTGTGCGATTTCCTTTGTGGAGTGGCTGGTAAGGTCTTTGGGAAAGTCGCGGATAACTTTCCGAACAACTTGGCTGCTGAAGTGTCGCCGCATCTCACCCAGCGTCCTGGGATCTGCGATCAACACAAGGTGCTCAATGGCGCCATCCAGGCTTAGCCTGTTAAGGACAGCGGCGGCCGCTGCGCTGAAGTCATCCTCAGACAGACGCGCGGAATCAGGATTTGCGGCCCCGGTGTGATGACGTGACCCTGATCCTGCGTTTTCTCGCTCAACACTTTCAGCCGCAATCTCGACGAGGTGCACACCGTGTTCAGCGCCCTTGTTATGAAAGAGACGAATTCTGCTTCCGTCCACGACAGCTACAGTCGCGCCATTCGGTAAAATCATGTAATTTCTCTTCTGCTTCGTTACGATTAATCTGATATCTTCAGAGTCACACGGCCTTGCTGCCAAGCTCCGGTACGCGTTTGCCGCCGCCACTAGCGGCAACGTTGTAGCGAGACGCGCTCCATAGGATAGTCGCGCCTATTATGGCGGACGCGGTAGATGCCATGAACACGGCAACCTTTGCGGCCGAGAAGTCCAGCGGCATCGGAAATGCTTGTCCCGCTATGAACAGCGACATTGTAAAGCCTATTCCCGCAAGCGACCCCGCACCCGCGAGTTGGAGCCACGAGTATTCTGCCGGCTTCGCCGCCACGCCAGCCCACACCACCGCCCCCGTCGCAAGGAGAATTCCGACAGGCTTGCCTACGACCAAGCCTGCAACGATCGCGGCCATAAACCGCTTGTGTTCGAGAAACACGTCTTGGCTAATAAAGACGCCGGCATTCGCCAGCGCGAAGAGTGGCAACACCAGGTAACTCGACCTCGCACCGGCACGCCGCAGCAGTCGGTCCGCTGGCGACTCGATACGATCGTGAATCGCGTCCAGTGCGCGAAGAGCCGGTGTCGATGGACCGTGTCTCAGCACTTCGCCCTCGTGCTTTGCCTCTGAAGCAATAATCGTGCTCGCTTGAGTCATGAGCAATGAGAGGTTCGCGGGCGGCCGCGTCGGGATAAACAGTGCAAGCACCACCCCAGCTAAGGTCGCATGCAGTCCGCCTGCGAAAACGAGAATCCAGAGCACGAGCCCCAATAGCAAGTAAGGGGTTAGCACGTAGACCCCTGAGCGGCTCAGAAGTGCAAGCCCCCCGGTGACCGCAAATGCCCCGAGCAAAAACCACCCATGCATGTCACCTGAGTAGAAGGCTGCGACAACGAGGATTGCACCGATGTCATCGACGATGGCGGCAGCAGTAAGAAAGATACGCAATTCGACTGGCACGCGCGAGCCCATCATGGCTATCAGCGCAATCGCAAAAGCAGTATCCGTCGCCATTGGGACGCCCCAACCGTGCGACCACAAACCTGTCGGCACGACGACCATGTAGGTTAGCGCTGGTGCCACCATCCCACCGACTGCAGCTGCAATCGGGAACGCCGCGGATCGACGGCTTGCGAGGTGACCGATAGTGAGTTCGCGCTTTATCTCCAAGCCCACAACGAGGAAGAAAATCGTCAAGAGGCCGTCATTGACCCAGTGCAAAAGCGACATCCGAAAGCTGACTTCGCCGAGCGCTATGCCGAACTGCATGTGCCAGAATGAGTCGAACACTGGACCTAGCGGTGAGTTTGCGATCGCGACCGAGACCACTGTTGCCAAGACCAACAAAATGCCAGCGGACGGGCCCCAACTTGCGAAGTCGAGAGCCGCAACGCGCACCCGGTGCCCAAGTGTTCCGAGCATCGCATCAACAAATGAGCTCTCATCCCAAGGACCGTCGTAGCGTCGTCGGTTGATGAAGAATGTCGGCGTGAACATTACGCCGCTTGCGCGCGAGCTCGCGACGTCTTCCTCGACACGAGCCCTGGCGCGGCGAATAGCGTCATTCTCGATCGATGCGAAGTCCGCAGGCAGTCCCAAGTCAGTTGCCACGGCGAACAAATCCTCCTCGGTGAGTCGAGGGGATCGCGTCATCAACTTGATATGAGCATTCCAGAAAGCTTCAGGTGTGGGCGCGAGCTCCGCCAGTTCCGCGGCCCGGAAAGCCATCATGTTATCCGTAAGGGGTAGATGCCTAAAGGTGTAACACACCCTCTCGCCCAACTGATCGCGTGCTTCTGCGATTCTCGCGTTGGCCGCCCGGCAGTGTGGACACGCGTAACTGCCGTATTCGACAAGTGATATCTCTGCATTTGGAGGACCGAGAACGTGGTCCCTTTTCGGGTCGACGGCGCGGTCGAGCCAACTGGAAGACTTGTTTAGTTCCATGGGCTAATCGCCTCCAAGATACGCAACCTAAGTATCTTCTGCGCTGCCCTCCACATCGGTTAGATGGAAAAAGCCACCGTCACCGGTTGCCGACGGAGTGTATGCGATCCTCGACAGGCCGCCGCTACGGTTAGGGCAGCCACCTAGTGCTGATGACATCGAGGGCGAAACGACTGATGGGAACACCAGCCTGACCAACGTGCCTATCGCGGGTTCACTGCGGATTGTCACGGCGCCGCCTTGACGCTGCACAAAGTGCTGAACTTGAGCAAGGCTGACGCCGCGGCTTTTTTCAGATGTGTTGGTTGAGGTGCGCGGGCCGAAGGCGAGCGCAACTGCTTGCTCTGACATACCCGCACCGTTGTCCAAGATCGAGAAGCTGACAAGACGTCGCGCTGTGTCCGCATCCTCATGCACGTTCTGTGCCGAAAGGACGATCTTGCCACCTTCGGGCATAGAATCGGCCGCGTTCTCGCACAGCCCGAGTAGCGTGAGGTAAAGTCCGTCCGGGTCAGCGCGAAATTTCCACAGCTCCGGGTCTATCGCCGCGCGTACTTCCACCGTAGATCGAAGTTTTGTCCGGAGTGTCTCCACTAAGCCCGCAACACGAAGGCTCGCCGCGCTGACCCCGACCGACATGGTGCGCGGTTGCATGGAGTCAAGAATACGCCGGCTCAACAGCGCTCCTCGGCCGATAGCCTCGCGCATTTTTCCAAGGATGGCCCCCCGTCCTTCTTCGTCGTCTTGGCGACTTAGGAGTCGAAGGCCGCTGTCGATCACGGCCAAAAGGTTATTGATATCATGGACGGCGACGCGTGTTATCTCGCTGACCGTCTCCAAGTCCCGGCCGTCAAAGCGCGCGACGCAGTTTGCGGCTGCCGCTGATGGAACCTCGTGGCAGAGTACACCAGTAACCACGCCGTCTTCCCCTACCAGCGGGATATCGACGGACCTTGATTGGCTTGAGAAGTCTTGCGCATTGGCGCGTGGCGGACGAACAAAGGCACTAAACAACCGGCCCGAACCAATCGCCACTCCCCCGCGGTCCGCGAGAATTACGATCTGGTCTGTCGATACAGAGACTGAGGATCCGTCGCTTGAATTTTGGAACGGGAATTCGGCTACCTTTCCGATGGGCATATCGACCTCCTGGCTCGCTGTGAATTCGCGGTCTTATCGCGTCAAGCCGTCATGCGATGCCGTATTCACTTTGAATCCCTTGCGAACCAGTGTGAAATCACCTCTCGCCATGAAGTCGATATCCGGTCGTTATACCGCCGCTGCCGATCGTCCTAACTGAAGCGTGTGATCTTGGCGAATTCCACAATAAGAAACTCCGTCAAGCCCTGCGCGGCAGCTTCCGCAGCTTTCCCTGCGGGCGAGCCGGCATGCAGCTCGATCTTCCCGAATTCCCAATCCGGCAAGACACGTACGAGCAATCCCTCTGCGAGTTCCTCTCTGTGAGCGCAGCCGGTCTGACCGTGTGATGCTGAGATGTGTTTACGCGTGTTAAACAAGAGATCAGCTAGAACACCTACACGCTTAATCGAACGCCGGCCCACGCACGCCGTACGCCGTGAAAGCCTCCGACGCCGATTCCTGGAAGCCGGAATCCAGAATGACAGTGGCGCTTACGGCGATGAGCGCGATAGCCAAACATGAGAACATAAATACGCGCATCTCGCTTCCTCGTTTTCAAACAATGAATTCGTCTAAGTCTTGGTTACCGATCTGAGATCGCCTTCACGAACCAGAGAGTTTAAAAGCTTTGGAGCTTAAATGCCTTGGCCTCAATATCCATGAAGATACGCCCGACCATCCCAACCCGAGCGTAGAACTTTGCGACGGAGGATTTTTCAAGGTCCGTGAAAAACCGCCTGATCCATGGCGCAACTTGTTCCTCGAAAAATTCACGATGAAACGCGCTGGAGACCTTAATGTCCCCGTTGGCCATGCCGGCCATGATCTCGCAGAAGGTCGCAGCATGGTCTTCGGGCTCGGTGTTGGCGTCGGAGCGGGCGATGCCGAGTTCCTGCAGCGTCTCGCGCAACCGCGAGAGCGGCCGCCCGTAAAGAGAAGCTGCAACATAGTACGAGGCGTAGGGTAACAGCCCGTTTTTGCCGAGACCGCTGAACAGATCGAAATACTCTCGCAATACGATTTCAGAAGTCGTCTTCGCTGCGCTCTCCGCCAACTTGGCATGCGCAAGACCGAGTTCGCTTGCATCATCCCTCAACAGAGCAATGCGTGCGAGCATGTCGTCATTCGGACTGCGTGCGAGCAGGTTGGCCAACAACGCATATTCCTGAGCTCGGGCCAGATCCGTGTCATCGATCGTCATCGGGGTGTCTATCGTATTGGACACAACGTTACGGCCTCTGATGAAACATGTGATCGCATATCACGAATTCTCATCTCGGTAACGCACCACCGTGGGACCGGCGACGACGCACCTCCTCCTGCTCCCCAGACCCCGTTTGACCGCGTTCTGCAAATGAAATGTCATGCTCCGTTTGGATCGGAGACTGCTGAACCGCCACCGCTGGAGAGAGGACTTCTACACCTGCCTTCACATCTCCCTTGGCCAGAGGTGACGCACGCACCTCTCTCGTTTCATCTGAAGGCGCGTTTGATGCACTCACCTTGTCGATCGAGGCGCGGGCATTCCTGAACTGGCCCAGTGCCTGCGCAACGAGCATCGGGACGTTGTCGGTGTCACGCAATGGTCCAAAGCCCGGCAGGCCGTTTGGATCGTTGAAGTCCCACTGGTTCTCGGCAATGCCGATGAAGTCCCGAATAGCCGGATTGGTTGTCCACGCCCGACGAAGCGCGCTCCGCTTCAGGTCCTCTGGCACACCGGTCTGCAGAAACGCTCGGATGTCCGTCTCCACGGTAATTGAATCGATTGACGGCAGAGACGTTACATCGAAGACCTGCTCTGGCAATTCGTCACAGTCCAAATTGCCGCTTTCATCCTGCACACCAGTCACGGCACCAGCGCCGTCCGGCAATCCCGCACCGTCATTGGTTGGCGCGGGAGCTTCGTCCGCTCGAGATATTTTCAATCGCGACCACCGCGAAGCGAAGTTCTCAGCCATTTCGCCGTTTCTCCACTCTGCCATCCTGACGGCCAGAAACCTGATGTTCCGACGGCGTACGTCGGCGCTTGATGAAAGGCTGTTCGACGTGATGCACGGCGATAAATTCATCGATCGTCGCAGCGATCGGTCCAGGCATAGACACCGTCTCCACGATGTCATCCCCGGCGTCGGTCAGCGCTTCTCCTTCTGCAGGATCTGCCGTCACCGCGACCAACTCGACTCCCGTCGCAGTGTGGCGCATCACCACCCATAATTTCGGCGCACCCGATGTCAGATTCTGGCGGTAGTAAACCGTCTCGGTCCGATGGAGTTCGATGGTGCCTTGACCGACATAAAATACCGCGACGTCCGCATCGGCACTGATCAGCGTCCACGGTTCGACCGCCGGTATTCCGGCGAGCACAGAGATCGGCCGCCACAAATGGTCCGCCCATGGACTCCTTGCCTTGCGACGCTCGACCACAACACCGACTGGAATACTCGCTAGAGTCGTCGATCTCAATTGACGTTCTCCACTTGGGCGATGGGCAGGCCCGTCACAAGATTCTGTGGCTTCAGGCGGAGGACTTCGTCCTCCCCTATTGCGATTATGAGATAAACCGGCTCGCCGCGCACTCTCTCGATAACGTCGGCGGGATTGGTGAATGTCAGACGATAAAGGCCGAGTATTCGGCTGTATGCCGTCTCGTCGATCTCATCGTTATTCCAGAGTGAATTCCCGAGGCGCGTCGCATCGGAATCCAACCCGACATACCACACCAGAGGCGTATCCCGCAGTTCGGTCAACGGCTCGATCACAACGTCAACCGCGAGGAGATGCGATATCCATCGCGCAA
Source organism: Nitrobacteraceae bacterium AZCC 1564 (assembly GCA_036924835.1). Taxonomy (NCBI): domain Bacteria; kingdom Pseudomonadati; phylum Pseudomonadota; class Alphaproteobacteria; order Hyphomicrobiales; family Nitrobacteraceae; species Nitrobacteraceae bacterium AZCC 1564. Next base: position 4,204,955 of record JBAGRR010000001.1, on the reverse strand, counting down.
CGACCTCACCCAGCGCCGTCAATCCACGCTGACCGCCCGTGAAATCAAGCGCCATGTCGAACATATCGCTGCGGGACCAGTAACTCGACATATTACCATCGCTAAGAACATCGACACCTGACGTCGGCGGCAAACCTAGCAGGGCAACGAGCGGTGAGTCCCTCCGGCCCTCATGATGCTCCGCGGTCTCCAAGTCGGTGGCGAGCATCGTACCTTCCTGCAAGTTGAACTTTTGTGGCCGGAAGAACATTTCCGCGGCGCGGAGCACGAATACGTCGTCGCAATCGTTCAGCATATTCCGCAATATTGCCTGCACCAACTGGCTAATGAAGATGTGAGGAAACCTAAGCGAGCGACGGACGATATCGAGATAAGCTGCCTCAAGCGTATCGACGCTGGCAAGGTGATCGCGCCACTCGATCAAGACGCTCCAATTCTCCCGCGCATCTGCATCCGCGATGACTGAGATCTGAGAGTTCGCGACCGGACGCAACGGATCCTCGAACAGCAATCGATACAATTCACGCTCCGCCGAACATGCGTCCCCCGGCGGCACGAGCTCTGGTCTGGCTAGATATGCCTTTATAAAATCACTGGTGATACGCAAACGCCCCTCTGCATCTCGATCCAGCAAATGATGGCCGCTGGTGAGCCAGAAATCGCGCGTCACGCTCATGGCTTCTCCCCGATCAATCTGGCGAGGTCGACGTGCTCGTCCGGCACATCTTCGCCGACGACTTCTATGAATTGGAAGGCGGACGACGGCGTCTGAACACCAGGGCGCAGGGTGCGAAACGCCTCGCGAATTACGCCACTTTCAAAGGTACGCGTGACGGCTATGATCACGCCAGGTGGATGATCGCAGAGCGAGGCCACAAAGGAGATCTCCTCCTCCGCAGCATTGGTCGCCACAGCAAGATCCGGGGCGCTAAAATACTCAACAAGCCGCCCCGCAAGCATTTCAACCACCGCTGCATGGTCCTGTTTCGACACGTTGACAACCTGAGCCAATGTCGACCGGCCGAGCGAACTCACACCTAGAAAACCCGCACGGAACGCCGTGCGTGGCTTGCCTTGCAACGCTCGCACATCCGCCCCCAGAAATGCGAACGCACCCGACACCGCCCATTCTCCGGGCTCGGCGGGATGTTCGAAGACGAACCTGTCCGAAGCGTCGAGCTGGATGGTGCGCAACAATTTCATGGGCGACGCTCCCGTTTGATGACATGGCGTACGGACGTCGGTGTATTCAGGATACTGGCCCTCGTTTGGCGATCTCCTCACGCTCTTTCAGGTAATCGTCAGTGGTGCGGATTACGCGGTCGGGGCCGCCGTAAGGATCGAAATTCTCTTCGGAGACGACAGCAATACGGCAGTCTTCGCACATCCTGATAAGATCGAGGCGGCCGGTGCCCTTGAACATCCAGTGGCTTCCCTCGAGTTTCGCGACGACACGATCGATCGTGCTCCTCACACCGAATGGCTTGCTGCACCGGATGCAACAGAACGGTTCTTCCTGCTTCAAGATCCGTGGCGGCGCTGTTGCCGCGCGGAAATCAAGCTGCGGCTGCAAGGTGATGGCGTTCTCAGGACAAGTTGCCTCGCACAGTCCGCATTGTACGCAGGCATCTTCCCTAAACTGCAACATCGGCAGATCGGGGTTATCCCGAAGCGCGCCGGTCGGACAGGCCGAAACGCACGACAAGCAGAGCGTACAAGCATCAACCGCCAAATTCACCATTCCGAAAGGCGCACCCGCCGGCAGCTGGATGACATCGACCGGATTGAGCGCCGCGCGGTGAAGCTCGCTTAAAGCAAAACGTAACGCGCCTCGCTTGTCGCCAATGGCGCGGAAGCTCGCAGGCCGCGACGTGGTAGTCAGGACCGGGATCTCACGCAGCATAAGGCCGAGAACATCGGGATCGTCGGTTTCGATAGATGAAACACGGTTGGAATCAAAGCCAAGACCGGCGAGAATGGGTGACACCAGCGCAATGGTGCGACGCAGCCCGGAGACGTCGTGACGCGGCTTTTCGCGCAGCAAGAACCTGACGGACGAACCACCATAGGCAAAGATCGCCGCGAGGCTCTCCAGCCCCACCTGCGTCACTTCATTGACCGAAAATGGTAGCACATTCGCTGGCACACCGTTACCGAACCGTGCAAGCGCATCGATTAGCGGCGCACCGTGGGCATCATCATGAAACAGGATGACAGGATTGACACCTCCGGCTTCGCGATAAGCGAGGATCATCGCACGCAGCTTTCGCATCAAGACATCTTCCGGCGGCAAGGCATAAGATGCCGCACCGGTCGGGCAGACCGCAGCGCATTGCCCGCAACCCGCACAAATATGCGGATCGATGGCGGCGTGATCGCCTTGCGGCGTGATGGCACCGGCGGGACATAGATCGAGGCATCGGCTGCATCCGACGATTTGCGAACGCGAATGCGCGCACAGCGAAGCATCAAACGACACAAAGCGTGGCTTCTCGAACGTGCCGGTCAGATCACGTGCCTTGAGCACGGCCTCCAGCATCTCGGAACGGTGGCCGGGATCTGCTCTGAGGTAACCGTCGCGAAGATCAGAGGCCGTAAACAGCGGCGTACCACGTGAAAGATCGAGAATGATATCGCAACGTGACTGCGCGCCACTGCGCGACGATCCGAACGCCAAAACGCTGCGCGACGACGGCGCCGGCTGCGCGAAATCATCGACTGTCAGTTCAAAAGCGCCGAGAGACCCAGTAACGGTTTTGATTTTACCTTTCACCACAGGGAAATCGACGTTCGCGGTAAGAGTCATTGCTGCGGGGGGAACGATCATCACTGTAACATCGAGATGATCTTGCAGCAGACGCCCCGCTTCGATCGCGCTTTCATCACAGCCATAGATGAGAATGACGCCACCGCTCTCAACCGGCACAGAAGCCACCTCCGGCATCGGCACGGAGGCGGCGGCAAGCAACGCCGCCATCTTGGGACCCGCCGCGGCTGCATCACTGGACCAACCAGCGGTTTCGCGCAGATTGGCGAAGACGACAGGCGTCGTACGCCCCGCCTCGACCGCAACATCTGACAACGCCGTTTTCCTGAAGGTGCAGCCCACCGTGAGAGGCAGGTCCTGTCCGGCAATCATCCGGAAATGATCGAGCTGCGAACCACAGAGTTGATGAGCCGTGGTCACGCTTTCGCTTCGACAGCCCCGGCGCACGGCTTCTGCATCGAGCGGCATGGTGTCGTCGCAGGAACAGATCAAGAAGTTATGAGCGGCACCTTGCGTGGCCATGACTGCCTTTCGGCGCCCACCTTATTCCGCGGGCGTAGCGATCATGGGCGGGCGCGGAGCGTTCCCCTTCGCCTCCAGTTCGGCCAGCCAGAGATCGTGATGTTCTTTCGCCCAATTGAGATCGACCTCACCCGTGCCCATCGCCTCGAAGGCGCCTTCCATACCTAAGGTGCCAATATAGATGTGGCCGAGGATCAGTGCGACAAACAGGACGGCAACGACAGCGTGCACTACCTGGGCGACCTGCATGCCGAGAATGTTCGTGACGGAGAACGGAAACAGGAGAAGGAATCCGGAGACAGACACCGCAAAACCTGCGGCGAGCGAAAGCCAGAATACAAGCTTCTCGCCGAGATTGAACCGTCCCGCCGGCGCATGTTTCGACTTGATGAAGCCACCACCCTGCTTGAGCCACACAAGGTCGACACGGTTGAAGACGTTGTCCTTGATAAAGATCACCGCGATGAGAACAATGCCGACCGCAAACGCGAAACTGACGAAGTTATGGATGTATTTTGCGACTTGCGAGACGTTCGAGAATGTCTCCGGACCCAGCACGGGAAGAAGCAGCTTCTTGCCGAAAGTGATGTTCAGTCCCGTCAATGCAAGGATCACGAAAGAGACGGCGGTCAACCAGTGCGAAAACCGCTCGATGGCCTTGAAACGCAGGATCTTCAGTCCCGAGCGTCCACTTTCGATGCGAAGCCGCCCTATGACCAGATAGGCCACTCCCAACAGCAGAATCGTTCCCAGGATCAAGATTGCGGCGCCCCAGCGCAGCAAAACCTCATGGAAGTAATCCCAGGCACGTCCCGCAGGCTGGATCAAAACAGCCGCCTTGGTGTCCGGAATATCGATACGTCCTTGGGCGCGCGAAAATTCCTTCAGCACTGTCTGTTCATGAACACTGCTCGCGGTCGGATTGGGCGCACCATCCGGCCCTCGCACCTCAGTCCATGCCGGAGTAGCGCATGCCATTGCCAACAGAACCAAGGCCGCGACTACTGGACGGAAATACCCAAACAACGCCATGACGCTCGTCCTTCCAAAACGTCCGCGCAACAGCATGCCAAGCACCATCACAATCGACGCTCAGACCGTGACAGTCTCGTGATACGCCGTCATCCATCCCCAGGCACCGGAACCGTAACCGCGCTTGAGGACCCGTTCCTTGTAGATCTGCGCGATGATCTCGCCATCACCGGCCAACAAGGATTTTGTCGAACACATCTCGGCGCACATCGGCAACTTGCCTTGGCCGAAGCGGTCCGAACCATACTTCTCAAACTCCGCCGCACTGCCCGAAGGCTCTTGTCCGCCGCCGCCGGCACAATAAGTGCACTTGTCCATCTTACCGCGCGAGCCGAAGTTTCCGACTTTTGGATATTGCGGCGCTCCGAACGGACAGGCGTAGAAGCAGTAGCCGCAGCCGATGCATAAATCCTTCGAATGCAGCACGATGCCGTCTTCGGTCGGATAAATGCAATCCACCGGGCACACCGCCGCGCACGGCGCGTCGGTGCAGTGCATGCAGGCCATCGACACCGATCGTTCGCCTGGCTTGCCGTCATTGATTGTAACGACGCGGCGGCGGTTGATGCCCCATGGCACTTCATTCTCGTTCTTGCATGCAGTGACGCAGGCATTGCAATCAATGCAGCGATCGGCGTCACAAAGGAATTTCATTCGGGCCATTGCTTGTTCCTCATGCTGCCTTGATTTGACAGAGCGTAGCCTTGGGCTCTTGCATTCCGGTGGCGGGATCATATCCGTAGGTCGTCAACGTGTTGACGCTCTCGCCGAGCACGAAGGGATCAGCCCCCTTCGGATAACGGCTTCTCAGATCATCGCCTTCGTACCAGCCGGCAAAATGAAACGGCATCCATGCAAGGCCCTTCCCGACTCGCTCGGTGACAAGCGCCTTCATCCGGGCTTTCGATTGGCTTTCCGGTCCAAAGACCCAGACCCAGGCTCCATCCGTGATGCCGCGCTCATTGGCGTCAATCGTGTTGATCTCGACGTACATTTCCTGCTTGAGTTCGGCGAGCCATTTGTTCGAGCGCGTCTCTTCACCGCCTCCCTCGTACTCGACGAGGCGGCCCGAACTCAGGATCAGCGGGAATTGTTTCGCGATGTTGTTGTCCACCGCAGCCTTTTGAACGCTGAAACCCATGTTCGGCACGCGGAACTGACGCGCGTCGGGCAGCGTGGGATATTTTGCGACAAGATCAGGCCGCGGCGTGTAGATCGGCTCGCGATAGACCGGAATGGCGTCGGGAAGATTCCACGCAATCATGCGCGCTTTGCCATTGCCGTATGGCGAACAGCCATGTTCGATCGACACTCGCTGAATTCCACCTGAAAGGTCGGTCGACCAAGACACATTGTCGGGATTGGCAGGATTGACCTTCTGAATGACACTCAACTCCTGAGCTGTCAGGTCTTTGTCCCAGCCAAGCTTCTTCAGCACGCCGAGCGTGAATTCCGGATAACCGTCCTTGATTTCGGACCCAACCGAGTAAGCCCCCTCAGCGAGCAGGTTGTCGTGCTCTTCCTTCTCAATCTCCCGCCCGTTTTCCATCACCTTGCGCTTGACAATGCGTTCGACGCCGAAACGGGCGCGAAACGTCGCACCGCCTTCCTTCACCGGCAGATTGGTGTTGTAGAGGATTGGCGTTCCCGGATGCTTGAACTCGGGTGTTCCCCAGCATGGCCAGGGAAGTCCATAATAGTCACCGCCGACTTCCGGATCATCCTTTGGTGCGCGCAGCGTGACCAGATCGAACTTCGCCTGGTTTCTCATGTGCGCCTTGAGGCGCTCCGGCGACTGCCCACAATAACCCGTCGACCATCCGCCGCGGTTGATTTCCCGGAGGATGTCTTCAGCCGACACCTTGCCATTCTCGACCTTGATGTTCTTGAACATCGTGTCCGCAAACCCGAATTTTCGGGCGAATTGGTACATGGTGTCGTAATCATTCTGCGACTCGAACACCGGCTCGACGATCTTCTCGCCCCACTGGAGCGAGCGGTTGGACGCGGTGCGTGAACCATCCATTTCAAAGCTGGTGCAGGCCGGCAAAAGGTAGGTGCCGTTCTTTCTTTCTGAAAGCACCGACCAGGCTGTCGGGTAAGGATCACAAACGACCAGAAGTTCGAGCTTCTCGATGCCGCGAACGGCCTCCGGCATACGGGTGATGGTGTTGACGCCGTGTCCCATCACGAACATCGCCTGCAGCGTGTCAGACTGGCTGACCTGATCCTTCGGCAACAACGTGGCGTCGAACCATCGCGTACTTGGAATTCCCGGCGCCTCCATCAGGGTCTTGCTTGCGAAACGCGATTTCATCCAGTCGTAGTCGACTTCCCAAACCCGGCACCAATGACGCCACGCCTCTTCGGAAAGACCGTAGTAAAGCGGCAGCGTCGTGACATCGAGCCCGAGGTCAGTCGCGCCCTGCACATTCGTATGGCCGCGAAAAATATTGGCGCCGCTACCGACGTACCCAACATTGCCGGTTGCGAGCAGCAGCAGACAACTGGCGCGAACATTGGCTGTACCCGTAGCAAACTGCGTCTGCCCCATGGCCCAGATCAACGTCGAGGGCTTCTGCTTGGCGAAGGTTTCCGCGACATGCCGGACCTGCGCCTCGGGCAAACCGGTAACACGCTCAACCTCATCGGGAGACCACTTCGACACCTCCTTTCGGATGTCGTCGACGCCATAAACACGCTGGCTAAGGAATTCCTTGTCTTCCCAGCCATTCTGGAAGATATGCCACAGCATTCCGTAGATGGTGGCAATGTGGGTTCCGGGACGAACTCTGACATACTCCGTCGCGTGCGCGGCCGTCCTCGTCATGCGCGGATCAATCACGATCATATTGGCGCGGTTGAGTTCCTTGCCTTCCAGAATGTGCTGCAGCGAAACCGGATGTGCTTCCGCCGGGTTGCCACCCATAATCATGATGGTCTTGGCATTGCGGATGTCGTTGTAGCTGTTCGTCATTGCACCATAGCCCCAGGTATTGGCGACTCCGGTGACTGTCGTGGAATGGCAGATGCGCGCTTGATGATCTGAATTATTCGTGCCCCAGAAAGCCGCGAACTTTCGATTCAGATAAGCGGCTTCATTGGTGAATTTTGCCGACCCAAGCCAATAGACAGCGTCAGGGCCAGACTTCTGGCGGATATCCAGCAGCTTGTCGCCGATCTCGTCGACCGCTTGCTTCCAGGACACTCGAACCCACTGGCCGTTCACGAGCTTGACGGGATACCGCAATCGACGCTGGCTCAAGACATCGTCGCGAACGGCAGCGCCCTTGCAGCAATGTGACCCGCGATTGATCGGACTATCGTAATCAGGCTCCTGGCCAATCCATACGCCATTGGAAACCTCAGCGACGACCGAGCAGCCAACCGAGCAATGGGTGCAGATATTCTTGCGACTTACGACTTTCGCGCCGAGCGCAGGCGGCGGCCCGGCTTCGGCCTTTCGGATTCCCTTGAGCGGTAAGGCGCCTAGCGCAGACAACGCACTTGCCGTGAGACCAGCACGCCGCAGAAAAGTGCGGCGACCTATCTCACCATCGCGCCGCTCACCAAGCTCCGCGACGAACGTTCCCCGATTTGGTTTGCGATCCGACTTTTTTACAAGCATGCGCGTCACTCAGCGGGATTGCGCGGGGTAGCGATTCACCCGGTAGAAATTTTTGACTTCCGAAGAATTCGCTTGGTAGCGGGATCTGCGCTTGCCACCCGCATCGCTTGGAGCCGCAGCCGCCGTCTCGGACACCACAGCATCAATTACCAAGGCTGCGGCGCCAACAGTCGCCAAAGAAAGGACGTCGCGGCGAAGGATTAGAAGGCCGGAATACTTCTTCATCGGATCGAACTCCCTATCCATCAGGCTCGAACTGCAGAGGACCTTTCGGCCCGGACGGCATGCACGACGTTACTCTCTGTTCCGAGCGAACAAAGAACATGACCACATACGCACAAATCGAAGACGGACGCGCCCATTATCTCACGCCAGTGCCAGCATCGATTCAATAACGAACAAGAATGGAATAGTTGCGCGCCAAACGCCGGATCCGATGGCGTTCTACTTATCATTACCGACAGGCATCAATTTCATTCCTTTACCTTAAGAGGCTCGTCGCTAAGAACCGGAAAGTGCCTAAAACACGTTATGCGATCGAGTATCTTCTTTGCCTTCGGACGATGGGACAGACGAAAATAACGCGCCGGCCGCATCCTCAACAAATATCTCGACAACAGCCGCTCATAAGGCCGCTGTGCGAGTAACTTCTGGTGGCCTACTAGGCGTGCTCACAACCACAGCCCGCTGTGCCCGAGGGTCACAGCCGTCTCTCAATCTCGCGGCAGGCCCCAAGCGGGGATGCGGGGGTAGACCGGCTCGCACGCGGCTTCTCGCGCATGCGCGAGACCGTAGGGCGCAACGCACCGCAAATTGCCTCGATAGACGCGTTCACGCGCGACGTCGCGGGTCGACATCCGCGCTCGTCCAGACGTGCGTGAGACTAGTTTCGTCACACCGACGCAAGTGCAAACATTCGACGACGCGATCTGGATGGTCTGTGTGCAGGCACGATTCGCCGGGCGGATCGCCAATGTTCCAAACATTGATAGAGTAGCGGTAGACATCATGGAGCTTCACCAAATTCGTTATTTTTTGGCCCTCGCAAGCACGCTGAACTTCACGCGCGCGGCCGAGCAGTGCAATGTCACACAGCCTGCTCTAACGAAGGGCGTACAAAGACTGGAACAAGAGCTAGGTGGGCAATTGATCCACCGCGAGCGTCAATTGACGCAGCTCACCGATCTCGGGAAGGAAGTACTTCCTATGCTTGAGCGCACACTTGCGTCAGCGGAGGCAGTTCGTCGCCGAGCTAAAGCATTCCAACATAAGGATGTTGCACCCTTAAGGATCGGAATCGCCCCGTCGATATCCGCTTCTCTAGTGCTCGATCCGATCGCGGAGGTCTCCAAGTTCGTCCCCGGCCTCCATGTAGAACTTCGAGAGGCGATCGCTGACAAGCTTATCGAGTTACTGCTAGGCGGCGAAATTAGCGCTGCGATAGTCGGTGACGTGCAAGACATGCCACGACGTATTGACGACTGGTCCCTGTTTGAAGAACGCTACGTTGCTGTATTGGCCCCAACGCACGAACTTGCGGACCGGCCCGCAATTGGCGTTGAGGAACTACGTCAAGCAACCATTCTCGAGCGCGCAGGCTGTGACGTCGCGCCAAAGGCAAAAAAATCATGCTTTTCGGAAGAGACGCCAAATTACGGTCACTGCAGCGAGAACGACACACACCTTCAGCACATGGCTGCAGCCGGCTTCGGTGTGATACTCGCGCCCGAACACATGCCGCACCTTTCGGCGCTCAAAACCGTTCCGATCGAAGGAGACCCGATCTGGCGCGAGGTACGCTTGCTGGCGGTGCAGGGGCGCCGGTACTCACCCGCATTGGACGCATTCCTCAAGGTCGCTCGCCTGCGAGACTGGTCACTCGAGGTTGTCCCTGAGCGGCGAGCGCATCACTCCTTGCGATCTAAACTCGAGAGCGCCGTCGCATGAGCAAGATGATCGCCGGCGAGATACTAGGTTCCGCAGACCCGCAACGGACGAGCGAAACATTGACAGAAGCGACCGCCAAGACGCTTGACGAAATCCGCAACGAGCTCTTCTCAACGTTCAGCCCTGCTGATTGGGCTTCTTATCACCATTTGGTGGATTGGATCCGCGCCGCAGAAGTCGCGTCACACGCCTTGAAAGTCGGTGACACCGCGCCGGACTTCTTGCTTCCCGATGCAGACGGGCGGCTTCACTCCTCCGAACAACTACGCCGCAATGGACCGCTCGTCGTGAGTTTCTTCCGTGGAGGGTGGTGCCCATTCTGCACCGCGGAGCTCTGCGCACTCCAAGCCTCGAAGCAACAGTTCGAGCAACTCGGCGCAAGCCTTGTCGTGCTGACGCCAGAGACCAAAGACTTCCCCCGGCAACTAAAACGGAGTCAAGGTTTGGATCTCAAGGTCCTCTCTGACGTAGACTACGGGGTCGCCGCCTCATACGGTGTGCTTTTCAGGGTCCCTGACGAGACGAAGGCACACTATTCAGGCCTCGGGTTCGACTTCGGAGCCCGACACGGGTCGTCCCTTTGGATGCTCCCGATACCCGCGACGTACGTGATTGACGCAGAAGGTCGCATAAGAAGTGCCTTCGTCGAGCCGGACTTTACCATTCGTCAGGAACCGGACGCCATTATTGAGGCCGTACGAGCCCTTGTTTCTTCGAACGCCGTTTAGGCATCTAGACCCTGGATACAGCTCGGCGTTGGGCCACTCTCCGGCACATAGCCTTTGACGAAGGCAACGACCTTTTCACTCGGCATCTGGCAGGGCTTGAGTGCGCTAATGCCCGAGCTGAGCTTGTACAAGTTAAAACTGACAACGTCGTGGCCCGCCAATTGGCGCGCAAAGAGACTGACGCGCTTGCCGTCGCGAGACCGGTGTAAGGTTACAGCATATCGACGCCCCGCATAGTATCCTTCGCTATACCCGACCGGAAACTCCGCAAGTGTGTTCTCAAAGTGATTTTGCATCCAACCTCTCTCGGTACGGGTCGCGTGGCAGCCCACTAGGCTGTTGGCATAGTTTCAATAGCCGTAGATCATTGGACGCTGGGCACCCAACTGCTTATCTTTAGCTAAGCACCGACTTGGAGGACCGCAAAATGCCGACCTACGACAAAACTCCCGAGGCGCTGTCTCGCCTGACGCCGGAGCAGTTCCGCGTGACTCAGAATGCCGGCACCGAGCGGCCATTTGCGAATGACTTCTGGGACAACAAGGAGCCAGGTCTTTACGTTGATGTCGTATCGGGAGAGCCCCTCTTTGCCTCTTTTGACAAGTTCGACAGTGGTACGGGGTGGCCCAGCTTCACCAAGCCTATTGAAGCGGGCAATGTGATCGAGAACGTCGATCGTAGCCATGGTATGGTGCGTACGGAGGTCCGATCCAAACATGGCGATAGCCATCTTGGACATGTCTTCCCTGACGGCCCGCGCGAGAAAGGCGGCCTTCGGTATTGTATGAATTCCGCATCGCTTCGATTTATTCCAAGAGACAAGTTGAAGGCGGAAGGCTACGGCGACTACATAAAACTATTTCCTAACCAGGAGGCTTAGCGATGACGGAAAGGACTGAGCGGGCGGTATTGGCCGGTGGGTGCTTCTGGGGAATGCAACAACTTATCAGACGCCTTCCTGGCGTGATTTCAACGCGGGTTGGCTATACTGGCGGTGACGTGAGGAATGCAACGTACCGGAATCACGGCACCCACGCTGAAGCTATTGAAATCGTCTTTGATCCGGACAAGACGACCTTTCGTGATCTCTTGGAGTTCTTCTTTCAGATACACGATCCCTCAACGCCGAACAGGCAGGGTAACGATCGCGGATTGAGCTACCGGTCGGCGATTTTCTATACGAGTGACGAACAAAGACAGATTGCTCAAGATACCATCGCGGATGTCGACGCTTCGGGTTTATGGCCGGGCAAGGTCGTCACCGAGGTTACACAGGTCGGCGATTTCTGGGAAGCTGAGCCTGAGCACCAGGATTATCTTGAGCGGTATCCGAGCGGTTACACGTGCCACTTTGTGCGACCAGGGTGGAAGCTGCCGCGAAGGCACGCCGCGGCGTGAAGTCGTTGTGCCACCCCCAACGGTGAGCGTGATATGGCTAACGGGATCCTAGGGCGCCAAGCGCCAGAACTTACCATACCATATTGGATTGACGCCGAGGGCAAAGAGCGCCCCGCACTCACGCTGAAGGAACTCGGTCCCCGCTTTCGTATACTTTTCTTCTATCAGCATTGGTGCCCAGGTTGTCATACGCACGGCTTCCCGAGCTTGATCGAAATCATTGAAGGTACAGTCAGCAAAGATGTTGCCTTTGCTGTGGTCCAAACGACGTTCGAAGGAGCGTATGTAAACACCCGGGATAAACTGCTTGTCGATCGTGAGCGCTACGGGCTCCGGATCCCAATCGGCCATGAAGGCCGCTCAGCTCTAGGCGACCCGCCAACTACCATGGAGAACTACCGCACGGGAGGCACTCCATGGTTCGTACTCATTGATCCAGCCGGCATTGTGGTACGCAACGGATTCATGGTGGTCGCTGATGACGTGTTTGCGCTCATCGATGGGAAGATTGGAGCATCGTAGGACGCAGCGGCGTGCGGATGCGCCCAGTTCGCTAGGCGACAGAGTTTTGATAGCGGACAACACCCGTTGGACACTAAGGAATGTAAAAATGCATAACACTAAGATTGCGAAGAACATGGAAGTTATTGGTGCCGACGGCGTGCATGTCGGCACGGTCGAGGATGTTGTCGATGGTCGAATTAAACTCGCGAAGCGCGACAGTGGCGAAGGCGGTCACAAAGACCATAATCATTTCATCATTCTCGGCCTTGTCGCTGAAGTTGAGGGTCAGCAAGTTCGCCTTTCCGCGAACGCGGATGTGGCGGTGACGTTCGAAGAAGAACAATCAGGGCGACCTGTATGACGCATGATCGCCAGCTACATAGGATACTTGATCCGACGATAGGTGTATTACGCTGAATCTTGGACACCTAGACAATAGGTATAATCAGGATTCAGTGAAACCTGTCCCATCCGAACTGAAGTCGATTCACCCGCTCGGTAGGTCGCCTATCATCATTGATGGCGGCAAAGTCGTGACTGAATCTGCCACGAACATCGACTACATTCTTAGGCACAACGGCGGAGACCGGCGTACACCGAGGACTTAAGATCCTGCATACGAAGGTCACGTGTTTTGGATGCACTACGCCGAAGGCTCAGCGATCCACCCGGTTATCCGCTCGAACCACACTCGGCAACTTTCACTCGCTACAATACTCGATCCCGAAATGGGAGGTTCATACCCACGTAACGCAATTCCGGATTTCCGAAATTTTCTTTAGGCATCATGCCCATATGCAAAATGGCAATATCCTCTCCTCTCTTACCTCGGTCCAGGATCCGGTCGGCGACGTGGCGCACGACAAATCCACCGTAGGAGCGGCATCATAGTCAAGGACGGCAACGCGTTGGCACGCGCAACCTCGATTGGGTTCAAGGGCAGCAACGGAGTCTCCGGAGATGGGCTGGTGGCATTCCTCACTACGGCATCACGCGGCGCGGCGGCAATAACAATCATCTATCGACTCTATGGCGAGAGCTCATTTCCTTCGCCGGCGTTGCAAGGTCACCCTCCAAAGCATCGTCGTACTGAAAATTTCAGGGCCGCGAGCGATACGCAATGCCAGATGAGAATCTAGGAGGCTGGATATGCAAAGCAACGACGTAAACGCAGCCGCGGTGAATGGTAAAGAGGCCGCCTATTTCGGTGTGCCGTGGGAAGATGCCTACGGATACGCACAGGCAATCAAGGTTAGTGACACGATCTATGTCTCTGGCCAGCTCAGCCACGACGAGAAGGGAAACCTGATCGCGCCTGCTTCTCTCGATGAATCCGGCAAGCCGGCCGAGTTCTCAATGATGGAACAGCAGATGCGGGCGACCTATGCCAATGCCGTCAAGCTTTTAGCGCGCTTCGGGGCAACGCTGGACAACGTCGTCGAGGAGACGCTCTATGTCCTCGATGTCGACGCCGCATTCGCCGCCGCGGGCAAGGTGCGCAAGGAGGCCTACGGAACGGCACGGCCTCAGTGCGCCAGTAACCTGATCGGTGTGACGAGACTAGCCTTTCCTGAACAGCTCATCGAAATCACCTTCAAGGCTGTGCTGTCCTCAGCAGAAGCGAAGCCGCGGTGATAAATCCCCGATAACTGGAGTTACCGGAATCATGACACAAAAACCTGGAACCGCGACGGCGATATCCCAAAGGATTGCGCCTTGGTTCTGGTCGATCAGCAAGCCGGACTTGCTTTCGGTGTGGGATCGATCGATCGCCAAATGCTTCTGAACAACGTGATAGCTCTAGCGCGCACTGCCACCGTTTTCGGCATGCCGATCGCGGCATGCGACCTACAATGGAGCGCGAGCGATCGTCGAGGCTCATGGCGGCGGATATGGCATCGGCCTTCCTACGCGCGGGACATGATCAATCCCGCGTAAAAAACGCGCCGATTATCCATCGGAATTGTTCCTGCGCCGCGTGCCCGGGCTGCAGCCACGCTGCGCGAGAAAATGCGCGTGAAGTAACTTTGATACCCGAAACCGCAAATCAGCACGGTATCGGCAAGCGGAAGCTTGGTTGTCAGCATCACTCGCTTGGCTTCCTCGCCCCTCAAGTCGGCAAGATATTTGTGCGGAGCCACAACGGCGATTTTCTTGAAGGCGCGCGCCAAATGACTGGCCGTGAGTCGGCACGACGCGCATTAGCGAGCCGCGAGAGATCGCGGAGATGGCCGTGGTCCGGGCGTAGTCACGAACGCCACGCACCGCGGTGCCGCTGCTAAAGCACGATGAGATCAAGATGAATCATCATCGCGCTTTAGGTTATTGTTTGAGCATGATCTTTTCGGAAAACCGCTGCACGCTTTTCTGGATCATGCCTTAGGCGAGCGCTATGCCGAAATCGGCTGGGTTGGGCTCCTTGCCGTCCTTTGGGACCAAGAAACGCTCCAACCCACCCGGCACGAAGCTGACTAGCAGGGTCGCCTGGTCGCCGACCACCTCGATCGTATGCGGCACACCGCGGGGAAGAGCCGCGTAGGCGCCGGGCCCCACCTCGACGCGGGTATCGCCGACCCGCGCGATGAGTTGCCCCTGCACCACGAAGACCAGCTCGTCCTCGCGCGAGTGGGTGTGGAGCGGCGGCTCCTCTCCGGCCCGCAGCGTCCACAGGACAGCGCCATAGTCGCCTCCGGACTGGCTGCTCTCCACTTTCAACTCGATGGTCGAGCCTTTGCCTAAGGTCACCGTCTGACCGCCCTTGGGCGCCGTGAGAACTGGCTTCTGAACTGACATTTGTAGCCTCCTGGTTGTGGTCTCTCGATTGTCGCGCTTGCCTGATGGTCCAGCGCGACCGAAGCGCCCGAAGCTGTGTGTCACAGCACAGCGGCCCTCATCGCATACTGCGAATTGGTTGGAGGGTGCCGCCGCCGCCTGACAAAGGGAAATGCCGTGTGACTATCTATCCTATAACCATTTATCATGGACCTAAATTCGGGCGCGACCGCATCGCGGCGGCTTTGCGTACTGCAGCTGGGCCACGTCGCCGTGTCTTCTGTCCATTGCCCTCAGAGTCGGCCGGGATGTAGCCGTGCACTTGGCGCGCGCTTGGCGAAAGGCGCGGAGAAAGCTGCTGCGGCTTTTATAACCGACCGCTCGCGCGATCTGCTGCGGTGCGCTTACAATGTGTTCGATGCTTGCAGGTTGAAGCGTTCGACTCAGCTGTGGACTTTGCGCTGCGCCCGGACGTAGCACGATGACGAATTTGAAAGATATCCACCGCGTGCCGCATTGTTGGCTCGGCGCGTTTTTCGTCCTGGCGTATCTCGCGGCCGGCACGCGTACGGTCATGATCAATCCCGCGTAAAAAACGCGCCGATTATCCATCGGAGTTGTTCCTGCGCCGCGTGCCCGGGCTGCAGCCACGCTGCGCGAGAAAATGCGCGTGAAGTAACTCTGATCCCCGAAGCCACAAACCAGCGCGATATCGGCAAGCGCAAGCTTGGTTATCAGCATCACCCGCTTGGCTTCCTCGCCCCTCAAGTCGGCAAGATATTTGTGCGGAGCCGCACCGGTGGTTTTCTTGAAGGCGCGCGCGAAATGACCGGCCGTGAGTCGGCACGACAGGCATTAGCGAGCCGCGCGATTTCGGATGGCCGCCTTGAAATAACATCAAGTGCGACTGCCAAAATCTGATTACCGCCACGAACCCGAGGGCCGCGGCGATGGAGCCGAAAAGCAAAGAGCAATCTGAAAAGAAAATCGAAGTTGCTTTGAATGCCATCCGCCGGCGGGACGATTGGATCTGATGGGCTAGAGGGGCCCAGCCTAAAAAAGGGAACTTTCAAGGCTTCACGGCACTTAGCACGTCGCGCCATACCTGTCGCCTATAGAAAATATGCCTAACGGGAATTCAGAATCCGCCCTGACAGGCAGTATCATTCTGCGTAGCGTGGTTACATCGACGATCGATGTTCGGACCAAAGTACGGCCTGCCCCAAACGAAAGGATTCTAACAATGAAAACCTCAAAGGCAGTTATTCTCGCTGCTGCTTTGTCGCTGGCGGCAGGCTCAGTCACAGCTCTGGCTCAACTGAGTGGAGCCGCAGGAAATAGCGCGGCTAAAGTAGTTGACGCCCAGGGTCACCTGCGTGTGCCCACTGACTATCAGACTGTTTATCAGGCGCTCGGAACTTGGGCCATTGCGGCAGACAAAGGGCAAGGTTCAAAGGAGATGCATTCCGTCTATGCTTCTCCTGGAGCGATCGATGCCTATCGCAAGTCTGGGCATTTTCCAGACAACACAGTACTCGTGAAGGAAGTCTTCGAGACCGCGACGGATGACATGACGACCGGCACCGTCAGCCATGCTGACAAGCTCAAGGGCTGGTTTGTTATGGTGAAGGACAGCAAAAATAGTCATCCCGGAAACCCACTTTGGGGTGACGGGTGGGGTTGGTCGTGGTTCGATGCGGACAAGCCAACGAAAACAACTTCAACGGACTATAAGGCCGACTGCCAAGGCTGCCATATACCGGCAAAGTCGACTGATTGGATTTACGTCAACGGATATCCAGTCCTACGACACTAAATTTCGCGTGTGTCGAGCACATCAATGTCGGCTCTTTGAGGCGTGTGATAGGTAGCCATGTCGTTTTCCGTCTATGATATCATCGTACCGGTGATGCTGCATGGCCTAGGCGTGATGGAGAACTACCTCGATCATGCAGAAATTTTAGAGCGATCGAAAGGCGCCGAATCCGGGAGCCTTCTACAAACTAGGCTTGCTCCAGATATGTTGACACTTGGCGAGCAGTTTACGGTAGGCTGCAATAAAGTCGACGCTCACATATGCAAACTTATGCAGCGCGGTCGGCCGACGTCCCGTACAATTGCAATCTCGTACCCAGCGATCAAGCAGCGCTTAATTGAGACCCGTGACTACCTTCAGGCCCTGCGGCCTGAGGAGTTAGCCGCGGCGCAGTCCCACACATACGAATTGAGCCCACCTATCGTGCGTGGTTGGTTTAGCGGAGATGACTACATCCGGCACCTCGTCTTACCGGATTTCTTCTTCCATATCGCGACGGCACATGGGATCTTGCGGCACTTGGGTGCGCCCATTGGAAAGCGGGACTATCTCGGGAACCTCACGCAGCAGAGTGGTGGTGATTACTCTTAGGATCCTTGCTGCGGCGAGCGTGTGATGACTCACCATCAACCGGCTTCGCGTTTGAGCCCGGAATTCCAGCGGCACGTCATTGCTGCCCGCCTTCGCCAGCGTCTTCCGCTGCCTTGTCTCGCGATAGGGTCCGAGCTGCGCGCGAGGTGATGCCTTTCCGCCCTGAAGGGCGGAGCTTTTCGTTCATTGGAGATCGAGCGCCGGAGTCTCCGTAGTGGTCGCGCCCGGAGGAATGAAAACAATAACGGCGCGTAACTTCACGGATGATGCCCTAAAATCTACGGTCAGTTGCAGCGTCCGCATTCCTCCGTTGTCGGATGATCAGAATATTCGTGTGCAGCGTTAAAGGAGCTACAGGTGGCCCTCCAGGTGAACGACTTCATCGACGCCGTGTCCGATTTTGAGCGGCGCGGATACAACCACGACTTCAGAATTAAGGACGGGCAACTGTTGGATTTGACCGTCGGGAAACCTATCACGACAACCGACATCCAAGTCGATGCCTCACTGCGGTTCGAAAGCTCTCCCGAAGCTGGAGACCGCTCCAACATTTACGCAATCACGAATCGCAGAGCGAACACAAAGGGACTTCTGATCGACGCGTTCGACGTCCTGGATTCAGATTGCACTCCTGAATTGTACGATTGTCTTTCGGCGAACCGCGTGGTGTCCCGTTTCGCGGATGATGACATTCCAAGTCGTTATGGACTTCGCAAGGTGTACAAAGAGGAGTTCGATCAGGACCCTGAGAGATTTGTCCTTCGAATCGACTTTCCGGACTTCCCTGAGTGCCCATTCGGCCAATCCTTTTCGATGTTGGGATTCGACCTTGCGGAGCAACGGTATGTCTGGTTGGTGACAAGCATCCTTCGAGACTCACGACTGAGCAGAGTTCCTTTTCAAGCCGTCGACGTTCCTGACAACACGTGATTGAAATTGCCGATCGTCGTGAAGCGACCGCTGACGGTAGGCTAAAACAAGATCTGATAGAGGCCGTAATGGATAAAGAACTCCTGAAAGAGACCATGTTTCTACTCGAAGCGCACGAGCTTAAGAGTGCAAGGGAGCAGTATCTCGAATACCTCAACAGCGCGCGCCTTGACCGAAGCGAGACGGTGGATGACGACGAGCAAGCACAGGCTGAGATCGCAAGCAGTCTTTCTGAAGCACTCGACGATGCTGCATTCGATCACTTTGCCAAAATAAAGAAACTTGCGACCATCGACTTCGGGCC
Organism: Nitrobacteraceae bacterium AZCC 1564; assembly: GCA_036924835.1. NCBI lineage: Bacteria > Pseudomonadati > Pseudomonadota > Alphaproteobacteria > Hyphomicrobiales > Nitrobacteraceae > Nitrobacteraceae bacterium AZCC 1564. The sequence continues at coordinate 4,186,016 of JBAGRR010000001.1, read as the reverse complement.
GAAGACGAAGGTTGAGGAAGGCGCTTTAGTAAAGATGGGTGGTCGCTATTTCGTAATCGCTGTCTCGACCGGAAAGTTCGCATGTGGCGGAAATGACGTAATCGGCATATCTACTCAAGCGCCCATATACGCTGAAATGCAAGGGAAGCGCGCTGGTGAGACGTTCATGTTCAATGGTCGAGATTTGATGATCGAAGCCATCAGCTAAAGAGACCGAGCAACCCGCTCCCCTGACGCGACTGGGCAGGGAACGATGTAGATGGGCACTATGTCTACGCCATAGCGCTTAAGGGATAGCGACCTTCGGCTCCATAAGCTGTTGCGCGAGCAAGCCGGCGTGCGGCGTGAGCGCAGAGAAATCACGCGCGCAAAGATGAAGCTGCCTAAGCGCCCAAGGGTCTCGCAGCGGCACAATTGCCAAGCCGAGGTGCCCCAAATCCTTAGCGGAAGCCCCTGATAAAATGGCGATCCCAACACCGGACTCAATCAACATCGCAACGTGCTCAGTCCGTCTGAGTTGAATGCGGTAGTAAATCTGGCGACCCAGGCGGGCTGCACGTTCTCCCAAATGCGCTTCCAGCGCAGCGTCGGACAGGCCGACGAACGCCTCACCCACGACGTCTCCAAAAGCTATCGATTGTTGATCGCTAATGCGATGCGTTTTGCTCACCACAACGACGAGCTGGTCTTGCGCAATAACGCGAGTCTGTAACGCAGCCAAATCGGCGATATCGGCTACAACGCCTAAATCAGCACGTCCTTCTGCGATGGCCACGGCGATCTCGGTGCTTGGCCATTCATTGAGATCAATGGAAAGATCTGGATAAGTCACCAAGAATCGGCCGAGTTGGTTCGGCAGAAAAGCAGCCAGCCCAGCTGTGTTGGACAAGAGCCTGATGCGTCCCCTCAGGCCAGTACCGTAGGTGCGCAGCTCCCCGCGCATCTGCTCCACTTGGTTTAAGATCAAACGGGCATGGCGGATCAGGGCTTCACCGGCCGCAGTCGTAGTCACCCCCGCCTATTTCGTTCCAGGAGCTGTGCGCCAAGCGAAGCTTCCATTCCGGAAATGCGTTCGCTCACGGAAGCAAGAGCCAAGCTCATGCTCTCGCCGCCCTTGGTGAGGCTGCCTTGCTCCACCACGGTCAGGAACAACCGCATATCCGTCAAATCGAAGCGCATTCTTTTCCTTCGGTTATGCCGAAGCCACTCATCGGAAATGGCAAATTGTGACGTTTGACGGGCTGGAGTACTTGTCTACACGCGATGCCATATTCTCGATTTTGACGGAAGAACAAGGGATTGGAGAAGTCTCGTCTTGATGAGAGCTAGGTTTGCTCGCCGATCTGTCACGCCATATGCCCGCGCGTGCCATCGGCTCACACGAAGCCTTCAAATACAACACTGCCCAGTCCGAGTGAGTCAAAATGAACGATTACTTTTCGCCGCAGGTCCTGATTATCGCGTTGACGTTCTTCTTCGCAGGGATCGTCAAGGGTGTGACGGGGATGGGGCTGCCAACCGTAGCTATGGGTGTTCTCGGGGCGGTCATGTCGCCAGTCAGCGCAGCTTCGCTGCTGGTTATTCCATCCTTTGTCACCAATGTTTGGCAACTGGTTACGGGACCGGATTTCCTTGGCGTGATGAAAAGGCTTTGGCTGATGATGCTCGGCATCGTGGTTGGCACACTCGCCGGCTCATGGCTTCTGACGAGCACCAATACCGAATGGACAAGTGTTGGAATGGGCTCCGCCTTAGTTCTCTATGCGGTGTATAGCCTGTGGGCGAAGCCGTTGTCGGTTCCCGCGCGCCTTGAGCGTTTACTATCGCCTGTTATTGGATTGACGACGGGGGTAATCACCGGAGGAACTGGTTTTTTTGTGATCCCCGGCGTTCCCTATGTCCAGGCCCTCGGCTTTTCCAAAGATAATCTTATCCAGGCGCTTGGGCTGTCCTTCACGGTCTCGACAATCGCGCTTGCGGCGGGCCTGGCTCGTGGCGGAGCGTTTCATCTTGATAATGTTACGTTGTCCACGCTTGCAGTTATCCCATCGTTGCTGGGCATGCGAGTCGGAACAGCGATCCGTGAGCGCATAAGCGCCGCAACTTTTCGGCGCTGGTTCCTGATCTTCCTGGTCATTCTTGGTCTCGAACTCGGCATTCGGCCATTCTTCCTCTGAGTCAGATGAGCCCCTCCGTTTCATCGGACCCCGCTACCATCACCCAGCGCTATGACGCTCTCGTTGCGAGTGGAACAATTGAGCGCGATCCGGCGCAAGAGACTGTGGTGGTCGCGCTCGATGCGTTGGGCCACCAACTCAGAGACGTCAAGCAGACTCGCTTTGGTTTGAACCAACTTCTCGGTCGCGGAGAGATTTCTGACGAAAAGCGGCGCGGAATTTACATTTTTGGCGGAGTCGGCCGAGGCAAGACCATGCTCATGGATCTTTTTTTCGAGAGTGCCCCGCTGGAAGCCAAGCGCCGGATGCACTTTCGCGAGTTCATGGCGGATGTGCACGAACGTCTCCGGAAAGCTCGCGAGAAGATGGAAAGTCGCCGTAGGAGCGATAGTGATCCGCTGTCACGTATGGTTCGGGCGCTCGCGAATGAAGCGAAGCTTCTTTGCTTGGATGAGCTTGCCGTTACAGACATCGCCGATGCCATGATGCTCGGACGCGTCTTAACCGAATTGCTTTCTCAAGGCGTGGTACTGGTTGCGACCTCTAATGTCGATCCGGATCGCCTTTATGAAGGCGGCATCTATCGTGAATTGTTCTTGCCCTTCGTCGCACTTTTGAAATTGCATGTTGATGTCGTGAACCTCGATGCTCGCACCGACTTTCGTCTAGAAAAACGGGAGGAGAAAGGGGGCTGGTATACGCCAGCAGATGCGAATGCTAAGGCCGAACTTGATCGTGTCTTCGCTCGTCTCACCGACAATGTCCCACCCGAGTCGCTAACATTCCGCGTAGTAGGTCGAACGATCCGCGTACCGCTTCAGGCGCGTGGCGTTGCTCGTTTCAGTTTCCGCGATTTATGCCTCACCCCAATGGCAGCCGTAGATTACATCGCTATAGCACAGAGGTTTCATACCCTCATTATCGATAGTCTGCCCGCGAGATTCGATCATCGGAATCACGTTAAGCGCCTCTGTTCACTTATCGATGTTCTCTACGAACAGCATGTGAAACTCATCGTTTCCGCAGATGGCGAGCCACACAGCATTTATCTCGGCATGGTTGCAGCTTTCGGCGGGGCAATAGGTCCGCCACCCGATCAGTGCGGCACTTTCCCTGAATTGCTGGAGTCACGGCGGGCTGTGTCGCGCCTCATCGAGATGCGCTCACGGGACTATCTCGGCCGACTGAGAGAAGTGCGATCTCCCCATTGAAGATTGTGCTTGGGAATTTACGCTATGTGGCCGGGCGCACCGAGATTAGCTGGATCATCTCCGTGGTGGCGATATCCTAGGAGCTTTGTCATAGGTATTTGCTCCATTATCTGCCGGCGACCCTCGCGGGTCGCCGGCTGTCCTCAAGCCGCCTCCGCCGATAGGCGGACCGCGACCGGGAAGTCATTCGGCGTTCGCGCGATGTTGTTGATCGCATTCGTCAACTGATAGTGAATAGCAAGGGCTGCGATCTCCAGAATCTCCGCATCTGTAAATCCAGCGCTCCGAACGACCGCTAATACTTCGTCCTCGACATTACCACTCGTCATAACTACTCGCAGTGCGAAGGTGATCGCTGCGGACCGCTTCGGATCGTCGGAGTAGCCCTGACGGTTCCTGAGCGACTCTTCCGGATCGACGATCCCGCCTTTCGCCAATAGAAATTGGTGGGCGCTAACGCAGTAGTCACAGCCGTTCACCTCTGAAACAGCAAGAGCGATTCCTTCGCGGGTCTTGAGGTCGAGTGTTCTTCCGAGCGCTTCCCGCATGCTGGCGTAGGCAGTGAGGACGGCAGGGCTGTTTGCCATCAACCGGTGCAGATTGGGAACAAATCCTAGGAAGCTTCCCACTTTCTTAAGGATCGCCTTAGCGCCCTCTGAAGCGTCGTCAAAGTCCAAAAGCTTTATCCGTGGTGACATCTTTCATACCCCGTTGATCGATCGGCGTTGCTCCCGCAACTTAGAGCGTTCTGCACTTTGGCGCAGTGGCTGAATTCGATAGTCATCCTTTCGGAATTCGGAACCATCTTCAAACCTCAACAACGCTGCAGTCTCGGAGACTCTTGAAGAGAAGATTGAGAAGCCGGAAACCTAGACCACATCATCTAGAGTCCGCAGCCGGGACTTTACGCTCCCTCCGTATTTCTGGGTACTTTTGATAAAGGCCTCGAGAGCAGTCGGATGTTGTCGGCCGGCGACAGCAAGCAGAGAGACCTCGTGACGGAGCGCCTCGCCCCCGATGACCCGACGCGTAACTCGCGGTGGCGTTGGAATGTGAGCCGGGACCAACGTGATCCCAAGTCCTTCCTCCGCCATATTCACCAGCACCGCGTCCTTAGACGCGCGGTGACGAATGTTCGGGGATGAGTTGCCGAAGTGAAGGCGCCAGAACCGCTCCAACACCGAGCCTTCAGACCAGTCCAACCAAACTTCTTGCTCAAGCAGTCGCGGAGGCACAGGATCCAAACCGGCAAGATGATGGCCGTTCGGGAGAAGCAGGACGTAGTTCTCCTCAAAAAGCTTCCACTGATCCAACCGCTCAGGAAGCTCAGGCATGTCTCCGGCGATCGCCCCCTCGATCTCGCCCTCCAGCAGAAGCCCCGGGATCTCGGCCATGGGTGCGTCCGTCACCTCTATTCGCACTTCCGGCATTTTGGACGTCACCTGCCCTATTAGATGACCCACCACCGACGCCGAGACCGACGCCGTCAATCCGATCCGCAATGACTCGGCTCCTCTATCCAGCTCTCGGATTTGGTCTCTCACCTTGTCCGCCGCTTCGATTATCGCTTGGAAGTGCGGTAGCACGAGCTTGCCAAGTTGCGTGAGCTGCGTCAGATGCCGCTCTCGATGTACAAGGTCACCGCCCATTTCGCCTTCTAATTTGCGGATTCCTTTTGTGAGCGCGGGTTGCGTCACGTTGCACTGCTCCGCGGCCCTCGTGAAATTCAGTACACGGGACAACGTGACAAAATACCGGACCTGATTCAGTTCCATCGGCTTTCGCTTCCGTTTCGTCGAATGAGACGGTTCAGTAGGTCCAACGGGGACAATTGCTCAGAGTCTCGAGTCGAGCGCTATTCTCTCCAGTACAGGGATCACTTCTTCAGGCTCACCTCTTCGTCGGTAATCCGCGTTCGCTTCGGCGTACACGATCCTTCGATCACGCCCCACTACGAATCGCGCAGGAATCGGGAGCGCCCAGCTCTTGTCGGCATTCAAGGTGTGCAGGTCGATTCCGTTTCTCTCGAGCCACGCTCGCGCATAGGGGGGAACCGCTCGGCGCAAGCCTAAGTCTCTCGTCAACTGCCCCTCAATGTCGCTCAGTAGTGAGAAACTGAGGCCATTCCTTCGAACGACGCGGCGGCAACTCTCCATAGTCTCCGGCGTAATTACGACCAAGGACGCGCCCACAGCGACTATCTGCCCGACAACCCTTTCAAGCTCTCGAAGCTCGATCCTACAGAATGGACACCAGCTTCCTCTAATAACGACAAGGACCAATGGGCCGCTCTGCAGCAATCTATCCAGTGACTGATCCTTTCCGCTCTCATCAGGAAGTTCGAACCCTGGCGCGATTGCACCCGCAGAACGGACTCGCAAAACTTGACCCGATTCAATGGCCTCCCGGATGCTCTGATCTGTGGCCATCAACTCCTCAACACTCGCGCTTGAACGAAACTTCGCGTTACAATCGTCGAGTTTCTGTTGCAGGGATATCAATTGCGTTGCCTTGTTGGCTCGATCATCGGGCAGTAGAATCCACGTTTTGACGATCGTCGGAAGTCCGAATGCCAACTAACAATTATTTGGAAACGACATGAATGACCGGCTTGCCGCACTGAAATTGTTCGTACGAGTCGCTCGCACTGGCAGCTTCTCGAAAGCAGGTAAGGATCTGGGGTTGTCACAGCCCTCCGCGTCGCGGTTGATCGCGTCCCTGGAGCGCGAGGTGGGCGCGCACTTATTCAACAGGTCGACTCGGGCCGTGATGCTCACGGAGGCAGGCGCGGACTACTTGGCCCGCGTCGAACCGGCATTGGGGATTCTGGAGGAGGCGAACCAAGCAATACACGGCAAGGGGTCGCTACGTGGCCTCTTGCGTATAGGCTTGCCGGCGAGCGTGGCGATCCGCGAAGTCATCCCACGCTTGCCGACGTTTATGGCGCGTCATCCTTTGCTTAAAATCGACTTGGCGATGGACGACGGGAGGCAGGATCTGATCCGCGACGCCATCGACGTCGCAATCAGATTCGGAAGGCTTGAGGACTCAACAGCTACATCCAAACAGGTTGGAACGAACCCCCGTCTAATTGCGGCGTCACCCGCTTATCTGAAACGAGAAGGACGACCGAAGACTCCCGCAGAATTGGCGATGCATCCTGTTATGATTGGGCCGCCCGGGTCTGATGGGACGTGCACATTTGAGAAGGATGGACGAGCCCTCTCGGTTCGGGTCGAATCCCCCTTGTCCGGCAATATTAACGAGGCAGCCGTCGCGGCTAGTGTCGCAGGCCTCGGCATCGTCGCCTGCAGTCTCTGGGGTTGCCGCGCGGAGTTGAAGTCTGGTGCGCTCGTTCAGATCCTCAAAGATTGGCAGATGAAATCTGTTGAAGTCCATGCTTTGTTTCCCGCTGGCCGAGCTGCCAAGTTGGCGGCGCGGTTATTCGTGGACTACTTCGCCCGTGACCTACGCTCAAACTCATGACCGCCTACGGCTACCATCGAGTGGCCGAAGCTGCGGCTCACAAGAGCTTCAATTTGCGTCGTGCGCTAGGGCGTTGCGCTCTGCAATCAGAGCATCCAGACCCTTCGTCAACTCGTCAGCAGCGTTGAAGGCTTTTTGCCGGTCGTCCCCGCGCAGGGCATCTGCGTGCCTCAACATGGCGTGAATGTGCTGACGCATGACAGTAATCCGGCGTTCGATCTCTGAGAGCGGATAGTCTATCATGTCACATCTCCAAGATTAGATCTGCACAAGATAACCATGGCGTCCATTGGACAGACATCGGATGTACGACAACCGATGGCTATAGATTCAATTCCATCGCGTAGCATCGATTTGCCATTACGAAGCGGACACTCGATCGGCCAGGTCCAAAAGGATGCTGACCTCCAACCCGGTCGCCGTCCACCGAACGTCCAGTCGGCCGCCATGCGACTCCAACATTCTGCGAATGAGCGCCAGCCCGCTGCCGCTGCCCGTGGCCGACCGGTCTGTCCGTGCGCCGCCCACATTGGTACCCACGTTGAGTGACTCTGACCAGCGAAGCATAACCGTCGATCCGATGTTCTCTCCACGCAAGTCAATGGTTCCGTCGTGCCGCAGCGCCCCGTACTTCATGGAGTTCGTACACAACTCGCCGAGGGCCAGCGCAACCGCGCGCGATGGCCGCTCAGAGACCGATACGTCCGGGAGCGCACCCAACTTCAAGACCGCCGCCCGTTCATCAAACACCCCCACCAAGGTGGCAATTAAGGCCGGCAGTGGTTCGGCGCCCGAGACCGCATCCAAAATGCGCGTCTGAGCAACGCCCAATCTCATAAACCGGCCTGACAACTCCTTAGCAAACTCTCTGTGTTCGGGCGTGTTTCTTCCGCTCATTTCTGCAACGGCTGCGCTGAGGGTAAAGGCATTCCTCAGTCGATGACGCATTTCCAATGCGATCGTCTCAAGGCTCTCCTGTGCCCGCCTGCTGTTCGAAATGTCCCTGGAGGTACTGAGTAGCGCGCAAACAGATCCTTTGGAGTCACGAAGCGGCGAGACATAAACGTCCCACCATCGCGGCTCTCTGCGGACTGTTGGGCAGTATCCATCGAACCGGACACTCCTTCCGGACACGGCGGTAAGCACGGACTCTCGCACAATCTCTCTCGCGCTTTCCGGCCAGAGGTCCCACCAGAACTGGCCATAGACCAACTGCCAATTGTCTACCTGCATAGCCACGCGGCCGTTACAGCTCATGTACTTCAAGCGGCCATCAGGACTGAGGACTTTTACGCAGTCGTCGCTCTGGTCGAGCAAACCAATTAGGACCGACGACAGCTGCGCCTCCGTGGCCGAAATGAACGACAGAGTTTCTGGATCAACTCCAGTATCGCGTACAAGACTCAGAGTTCGCGCCTTCTGAGTATTTGGCATCAGATATTCCTAGTCCGTGGTGGACCACTGCGTGTGGTGGCAGCGTCTTCATAGGCGCCACACCAAAACGTTCCACAAGGTGCTCACCGCAACAAGAGCGTGCCGCACATTGATTTTATAACTCCTCGGCATCAGGGACGATGATACCGATATCGGCGCGTTAATCGGTGAAAGCTCTCGTTCCACTCCCGACGGCTGCCCCATCGCCGTCGGCAGGCTCGGCCGGACAACCCCCTCCGACATCCGGTCGAGCCTCTTCTCAGGAGTCTACACAGACCTCCGCCCGGAGAATCAACTTGAAGGGGATTTTTGATGTCGGCTGCCTTGCTTCAAGTCGCCGTCGGTTTGACGGTTTTTACGCTGTTGATATCGATCCCGGCCGCGACTTTCCTTAAGTTCTTCGCCCGCCCCCTGACGTGGGGACAGGCGCTTATCATCTCGATCTTCTGTTTCGCGATCACGGCAGTCCTGCTCGCGGTCTATTTCTTCGTTAAGGCCACAACGGGCATTCCCTCGTTCGCCGATAGCTTTGCCACCATCCCCATGCTCATAGTGACCGGGGTTCTCATAACGTGGCGGGCGCGGGCCTATGGGATAGAAAAGACGGGCTGGCTCGGTATTGGCGGCAAGACCATACTAAGCTTACTCGCCTTTGGCTGGGTATTGGTTGGTGTGTGCGCGCTGATCACTCGCCTAAAGCACTGAGGTGAGCGATGGTCGCCTACACTGCCGGAGGCCAAAGGTACGACTTCAGCACCCGCGCGCGCATCCGCTGTGCGCTGACATGGACGAGATATTCGGACGACAAAGGCCCATCCCGCCGAGGCCCAAAGTCGAGGGGTAGGGATGAGCAGATGGTGATCGAGGACGACTAGCGCGCGTCTACAGGTCAGCACCACGCCATCGGGAAGTACTGGGCGAATGCCGCTTGCAAAGTTGTTCGTTGCTAAAATCTTTGCTGGTGAATCACGTGTCAATGAATGGAATCGATTACCCGTGGTTATGATCCACGGTCTTCCTCCATCCCTCAATCTCTGAAGGCAGCCGCATGTCGGAGGCCTATTCATTCCCGTTAGTTATTTCAGATGAACTACATGGCGTGCCACAGTCTTCGCGGTTCACACAGAAGGCGTCCGCGACGGTGTTCGCAATTTAGCACCGGCATGCCCGCAGTTAGCAGAGAGAGGAATGAACAATGACTAAGGCTACCTGGAACGGCGCAGTAGTCGCAGAGTCAGATGATACGATTGTTCTCGAAGGAAACCACTACTTCCCGGCAAATTCGCTCAACAAAGAGTTTTTTCAGCAGAGTTCAACGATATCTCATTGCCCCTGGAAGGGCATGGCAAACTACTATTCGCTCGTCGTCAATGGCAAGACCAACGAAGATGCGGCGTGGTGCTACCCAGAGCCTTCAACGGCGGCCGCGAACATTAAAGGGCGCGTAGCTTTCTGGAAAGGCGTCAGTATCAGTTGAATACAAGCCGATCCGTCGTCGGCAGCGAGCGGATCGCACTGTTGAAACAGCAGGTCCGTCACCTCGAGCAGAAAATGAAATGATCATTTGTTGAGCGGTCCAACCCAAGAGAACGCCACTGTCAACCGCGTGACTTTGGAGGGCGCTTCATGGTCAAAAGCTCTGTCACATCATGCCGATCGCCTACGGACGAGATACCAACGTTCAGCCATTTCCCGTCAGGATATGTTCGGGCTTCATCGTAGAGCTTGACCAGCTGCGAACGCCAGCCATAACGCCGCGCCTCAAACTTCTCTCGCTCCGCTGTCCCCAAGACCACCTCGACCGAAAACAGCTTGTATCCCGGCAGGAAGGTGCAGAATGCCTTCGTCTTCTTGTAACGCAGGGACCAACCGCGCTTCTTGCCACGATAGAGCCACTCCGGCGCGAAAACACCAGGGTAGTATTCTTCAATCCAATTCCGCAGCTCGGCCCAATGCCCGAACGCCGTCGACCCGATCCAGTGGCGGACAGTGTTGTCATCGGGCGGCGCTGATTTGTCGGTGATCCTGTCGCCGATCTGCGGGGACTGTTCCATGCTGCTTTCCTTACTTTGAATCGGTGTTGCGCCCGATATTTCTTCCGTCCTCAGCTCGGTATTGAGGCGTAGGCACACTGCCCGTCAAAGCGGAAAACCAGCTTGCAGATTCTCGGACACGGAATCTGGACTCCCAACACGTGACGCTATGGCAAACACAACTCAACTGTTCTCTCGACATCAAGTATCGACCTACAGAATCCACTCCTGAGAAATGCGCAAAGTCGACCGCCCGAAGCTCGCGCCAGGGATTGCATCTTGATGGACGGCGCCGAATGTTTAACGGCGTCGAGGCGCCGCTGGGCGATGCTCTGCGTCTTGCTAGGGCTTGGTCTAAGTTCCCTCGGAAGCGCGATTGCGAATATCGCCTTGCCGAATATCTCGCGTTCATTCGCCAGTAGTGATGCAGCGACCGTTTGGGTCGTGAATGCCTATCAGCTTTCGGCAACAGTCTGCTTGTTGCCCGTCGCAAGTCTGGCCGAGTCACTCGGTCTGAAGCGGGTTTATGCCATCGGTCTAGCTATTTTTGTTCTCGCGTCGTTGGGTTGCGCATTCGCTCCAACGTTGCCGATGCTGGTGAGTGCGCGCTTGATTCAGGGTGCTGGAGCGGCCGGGATCGCTGTAGCCGGCGTTGCATTTGTACGCGTGATCTATCCGCACCGCATGGTCAGTAAGGGCCTCGCGTTGGTCGCGTTAGCGGTGGCGATACCTGGAGCACTGGGGCCCACCATCGCGGCGACGATACTTGCCGTGGCAAAATGGCCCTGGTTGTTTCTGGTGAATGTACCATTCGGCCTCGCGGTGCCGCTATTTATTGCCGCCGCACCACCAGACGTTCGGGTTGCTCGCCCTCTCGATCTAGCCGGGACCGCTCTCAACGCGTTAGCGTTCGGGCTTTTCGTCGTTGGGGTAGGCACGCTGGGTACCGGGGATGTGCGCATCGCGACAGGAGAGATCGTAGCAGGTCTCGTTTGTTTTAGCCTCTTCGTTCGACAACAGCTGCAGCACCCTATGCCAATGTTGCCGTTCGATCTTTTCCGTATACCTGTGTTTACCCTGTCGGTGTGGACATCTGTCTGCGCCTACGCGGCACAAATTCTGGCTTACGTCTCCCTTCCGTTTTTATTTGAGGCGGGGCTGCATCTTTCAGCCGTGGAAACAGGATTTCTTGTCACGCCCTGGCCGTTAATGACCGCCGTCACGGCTCCAATTGCTGGTCGCTTGACAAGCCGCTACCCCGGTTCGGTGATTTGCAGCATCGGTTTGGCGTTGTTAGCGGCTGGTCTACTTCTGATGGTCTTCTTGCCGACGACTCCGGCGAAGTGGGATGTCGTATGGCGGCTTGCCCTTTGCGGTATCGGTTTTGGCCTTTTCCAGACCCCGAACAATACCACGATGATGACGGCTGGACCCATAGGGCGTAGCGGCGCCGCAAGCGGGATGAATGCTGCGGCTCGCTACGTCGGATGGTCACTGGGTTCCACCTTGGTCTCACTGATCTTCGGCTTGGGCGAAGATCGTGGCGCGGTCTTTTGTTTGGTTGCTGGAATGGCCTTCGCTCTGATGGGAGCCGCTACCAGCAGCGCTCGTCGGTTCAGATAAATGAACATTTCATCGTCAGTGAGATCGATGCCGGCCCAGAGATTCTCACGATAATCGCGCCGCTACATCGTCTTCTTGAAAGAAAAGGGCTCGCGGCGCAAGCACGCTAAGCCCCCTGCCCTCGTGGCGAATGTTTGCCTTATCTTCAGCTGCTAGGATTGGACCCGAATGCGGGCCTCTCTTCACCCCCCGTTGCAGCAACAGCGCCGTTAGCTCATTTGGCATGTCGAGCATTACATCGTGCCCGCATTCAAACTCCTCCCGCCACCAGCGGCGCTCTCCCGCGAGGGCGTAAAAGCCATCGAAATGAGGGCTGTCATAGCTCCGCGCCCGGATGTACCCGATGTTTGGAATGGCATCACAGACGCCGCTGATCTGCGCCGGCGCTTCAAAAGTGGCCAATGGTTGCATCGTGCACTGTCGGTCCACCCAATCGACGTCTGCCGCGTTTACCGCGAAAAACGATGCTGGAGGCGGCGGGAACTTCCAGCCATCGCCCTTTGCCGCGGCCAGTTCTCGGACTTTCTTACCCTTGTCGGGTACGTAGTCTAAAACAGCTTTTCCGTTGTCAGGCACAAAGGCATCGAGATAGATCAGCGAACGAATTCGGTCCGGCATCCGGTCGGCGACGTGGCGCACCACAAACCCACCATAAGAATGCCCGACCAGAACGATGTCGCGCAACTCTTCCCAAACCAAGAGGTTGGCGACATCCGCGATGTGAGTGTCGAGACTGACTTCACGGCTCAAGAGATGCGACCGTTCTCCAAGGCCGGTGAGTGTCGGCGTGAACACTCGATGTCCTTCGGACGCCAACAGGCGGCGCACGCGAGTCCAGCACCAACTGCCATGGTACGCGCCGTGGATCAGAACGTAATCTGTCATTGTAGTGTCCCTATTGTGATGTCCGCCCGGTGAGACACTCCGCTCTGCATGGCTGCTTCTGTGAAGTTGAGAGTGTCTGTTACGTTTGGGAAATACGAATCTGCTTGAATTCCACGCTTTCTAAGCCCCTCCCGAACCGCCCGCTTTTGCTGCGTCCGGCGTCGGGGTTATTGCAGCTGTAAAGGCGCCGCCGATCGAGGTCGCGGCGGCTACGGCGAGACCGACTTCGTAGCCGGACACGAAAGACGCGACGCCGGCGGCCAGTGCCACGCCTGCAAGCTGCGCGATCCGGCTCGCCGCGTTGTTGATGCCGGAAGCGAGCCCCTCGTCGGCCTGATCCACGCTCGACATGACCGACGCGGTGAGCGGGGCCACGAGCGCAGCGAAAGACAGGCCCAGCAGGGTCATGGGTCCGATCACGCCGAGCATCAAAGATTCTTCTTGGCCAAGCGCCATCCAGACATAAGCAAGCGCCGCACCCGCAGGGCCCACGATGAGCATGGCTCGCGCGCCAATCTTGTCCGCCAGTCCGCCGAAGACGCCCGACAAGAGTCCGACGCCGAGCGTGAAGGGCAGGAACGCCAGCCCGGCGTCAGTCGACGACAGGGCTCGGCGATCGATGAGGTCAAAGGGTAGAAGGAAAAACATGATCGAAACCCCCGCATAGATCATGAGGGTCGCGACGTTCAGCCCGAGGAAGGCGCGGTTCTCCACTAGACGCGGTGGCGTCATCGGGTGTTCGGTTCTGCGCTCCCAAAACGCGTAGACGGCGAGCCCGACAACGCCAAGCCCCCCAACGATCGTAAGCACCGTGCCCGACCGAGCCGGAGTGCCCGGGGCGGCGTGAGCTTCGCTGGGGCCGATTTGGCTGAGCACCCAGGTGAGCGTCCCTATCGCCGAAGCGAGGATCGCGGCACCAATCACGTCGAACCTGCGCTGGATGCGTCCATCTTTGGGCGCGAAGAGCAGCAGAATTCCCACCGCGACGAGCGCGAGGGGTGGGTTGATCCAGAATACGAATGGCCAGCCAAAGGTCTGGGTCAGCCAGCCGCCCAGGACCGGACCTCCGGCGGTGGCGAGAGCCGATGCCGCTGCCCATACGCCGATCGCCCGGTTCCGTTCCACGCGCGGATAGGTAGCCCCGATCAGAGCAAGGCTGGCGGGGGTGACGATCGCTGCGGCTGTTCCCTGCGCGACGCGGGCGGCAATCAGCCAGGCGGGCGAAGGCGCCAGTGCGCAAGCTGCGGACGCCAAACCGAACAGGACGCAACCGAGCGCGAGCATGCGCGCCTTGCCGTAAACATCTGCGAGCGCTCCGCCGATCAATGTGAGCGAGGCGAGCGCCAGCATATACCCGTTGAGAACCCATTGAACGGAGGTGAGGTCCGCTCCGAGATCAGTGCGCAATCTCGGTAAGGCAACGGGCAGCGCTGTCGCGTCGATGAACGCCATTGACGATGCGAGCACACAGGCCGCGAGCACCATACGCCGGCATCGAGGCGACGCCTCCCGCCCGAGCTCTCGCGGGCAAGGCTCCGCATCGATAATGCTGAGGTAGCACCGCTCTACAAATGGCTGCGCCTCCTGGCGACAAGCTCGCCGTCTCCGGTTTGTAGGAGTGGTCATTTGCAGTCTCGTTTTGGGTTGTAGGCGTCTCTGACGGCAGTCTCGCACCGTGGCAGTCGAACCTCGGTAAGGGAAATCACCTCTCGCCATAGACTCGATAGACGATCGCTATAGCTGCTCGCGGCGCGGCGGCGCGGCACCATTCCTCAACGTTATGTAAATTATAAACGTCAGCTATTGGAGAATTTCGTCCCTCGCCGCGATCAGTGGCTACCTGTTGAAGATCTCAACTAACACCAACAGGAGATCGCTGATTTCCGAGAGGTTTCCACTCCCAACTGAACCCGAAGGCGTTATCCCGTCTCTGCTCGAGCGATTTAACTCCGGAAAGATCGAGGCAATGATGGCCTTGTACGCCCGGAGGCGGTGTTCATCGCGAACGACGGGCGAACTATCACTGATCGCGCCGAGTTCACGGCCATACTCGAGCACGATATCAAGCTCGGCCTGCCGCTGAAGGCAAATGTGCGCCATGTGTTCGTCGGCGACGACACCGCCCAGATTGTGCTGGACTGGTCAATTGACGGAACAGGTCCTGACGGCAAGATAGTGCACATGCGCGGCACAGCGAGCGACATCATGCGGCGCGGCGCAGATGGGTTCTGGCGTTACATTATCGACAATAATCAAGGCACGGCGGTGCGACATCCCGCCTGACATATGTGCACCACGGCAGCTCACAGCTTCAGGCTGCTGACCAATGAGCTCGCGCACCGCGACTCGCGCGACCTAACCTGAGAGATTAGATCGTGGGCAGCGCCTCCCTGATCCTGACCGACAGCGGCCTGGCGCTCTCCGAGCCTAAGACCGTCGGCGCGCAGGGCAGCGCCAGGGTGCTCGCCGCGTCGAGCCTGGGCAGCTGCCTCGTCTTCGTCAGCAGCGCCATCGTCACGGTCGCGCTGGCGGCGATTGGCCAAGACATGCGCCTGTCACCGCTCGAGCTGCAGTGGGTGATGAACGCCGAGCTCCTTCCGCTCGCGGCCCTGACCTTGCTCGCCGGCGCTCTTGGTGACCGGTTCGGACAGAAACGGATCTTCCTCACGGGGATCGCTTTCTATGGTTTGGGCGCGGCCGCGATTGGTTTCGCGCCGAGTTTCGCGCCGCTTATCGTCGGCCGGTTGCTGCAAGGCTTGGGCGAAGCCTTGATCCTGCCTAACGGCCTGTCCGTGCTCGGGCAGGCCTTTCCCGCCGACAAGAAAGCCCGTGCGGTCGGTATCTGGTCTGCCGCCGCGGCTGTCGCCAGCGGCGTCGCGCCCGCTATCGCCGGCGCGATCCTCGATCACGGGTCCTGGCGGACGACCTTTCTGATGCTCCTGCCCGTCGTTGCCGGCGCGCTGGCCATCGGCGGCGTGTGGATACCCAAGGACTTACCGACCAGCCACATCCGGGTCGACGTCGGTGGCGCGGTCCTTTCGACAGTCGGGCTCGGCGGGCTGGGCGCAGGGCTGACCAGCCTGACCAACGGTTCCGGTCTCAACCTTTGGGTGCTCGTCACCCTGATCATCGGTCTGAGCGGCTTAACCGGCCTCATCGTGACCGAACGGCGATTAGGCGACAGCGCCATGCTGCCCCCGTCCCTCTTCGCCTCGCGATCGGTCGTCGGTGCGAACCTGTTCACCGCGCTCCTCTACGGGCCATTCACGGTTATGCTAACCTTGATCCCGTTCGTGATGATCCGGGGCGCGAACCTGCCAACGCTGGCGGCGGGCCTGGCCTTCATTCCCTTGCAAGTGCTGATTACGGTCGTCTCGCCGCTCGCCGGAATACTCTGCCGCCGGTTCGGCCGGCGCTCGCCATTGTTCGCTGGCGGTGCCGTCGTCGCGTTGGGATGCGCGATGGCGCTCCGCATCGGTCCGAACGCGACCTATTGGGCGGACATCTTCCCCTCCATCCTATTGCTGGCGCTGGGCATGAGCGTCGCGATCGCGCCGTTGACGACACTTGTCCTCACCTCCGTCGAGGCAGATCGCGCCGGGACCGCGTCTGGCGTCAACAGCGCGGTCTCGCGCGCCGCGTCGCTCTTCTCCATCGCTCTACTCGGCGGCGTCCTGCAGCAGGGTGGTCCTCAGTTGTTCTCAGGATTCTACATGGCGATGGCTATCGCCGCGGGCGCTTGCGTTCTCGCCACGCTCGCAGTGTTCATCATCGAGCCAGGGCCGCATGTCGACTTCATCCCGCGAGACTGACCCGTTCGGCGCCCGCAATCAGCAGGCCAGCAAAGCCGGGAGGAAATAAATAAGGACGAAGACCAGATTCGAACCATCATCGCCGCCATATGCGGCCGTCGCCTTCTCGATGGTGGCATCGCGCGCTGTCGACGTGGCTCGCGACGACCTAATCATGCTCCTTTCCGCGAGCGTAACCACTCCTCAAAGTAGATGAAGCCAAGACGCGCCTCGCCCCATGGTACGAGCGACTTCGCTTCGAGTCGCCCGCCGAAATATCGGGCTTCGGAATCTTTCACGACCTCCCGCGCGTCGCCAATCGCCTTCAAATAGCGAGCGACAATTTCGTCGAACGGGGCTCGTTCCGGACCCGCGATCTCGATGATCCCATTTCGCGGATCCGCGAGGGCCACTTCGGTGACGATGGCAGCAACGTCGTCAGCCGCGACAGGCTGAAGCAAGCCTGACGGGAGCCGGACAACCATTCCATCCGTATTCGCATCGGCGATGCTGCCGAGGAATTCGAAGAACTGGGTCGAGCGGATGATCGTGTAGGGGATACCGGAAGCCTCGATCAGTTTCTCTTGGGCGACTTTCGCGCGGTAATAGCCTTGGCCAGGTACCCGGTCGGTCCCGACGATAGATAGCACGACATGGTGCCGAACGCCCGCCGCGACCTCTGCCGCGAGAAGGTTGCGGCCGGAGGTCTCAAAGAATGCTAACACTGCCTTGGCGTCTGATGAACTCGCATCGGAAAGATCGATCACCGCCTGTGCGCCGGCCATAGCTTCTTCGAGCCCTTCTCCGGTGACGGTGTTGACGCCACCTTTGCGCGATGCGGCGACGACCTCATGGCCGCCTCGGCGCAGAATGGCAACGGCCTTCGAGCCAATCAGGCCAGTGCCGCCGATCACGACTATTTTCATGGTTTACTCTCCTTCGTCGGCCGTCGACGCTGATCATAGCTTCGATGCGCCGCGAGAACGCCGGCTCCTTCCTAGGACAACCGGTTGAAAGCCAGGAAAGAAAGCTTCTCGGATGATGCGCCGAGTGGTCGCAATAGGACAGCGTAGCAGATCGCACACTGACGCTTGTTTCCCCCAAACCCCAAATGGGTTACCGCGACCACGGAAAAGTAGTCCGCGCATCGCGCCACGAATCCAAGATCCGTCGCCATTCGTCCAGATATACTGCTCGCTTGGCTTGTTCCGGCACCTCGAGTACAGCGCACTCCTCGATGGCTGATCGAGGACGGACGGGACGTACGCGCACGACGCTTTATGCGACGATACCCCATGACTATCGAATGCATGTCCAAAGGGAATTTCTAATTTTGTGGGTTACGTCCGATTCTGCGACTCACTCGGCTGGCCGAGCACGCGCGGCCGCCTCGACGTTGATTGAAGCTATTGCGCCGATCCGCCCTGCCGCGCGCGGGCAGCAAAGGAGACCCCCATGAAATTATCGAGGACTGTCGGCTCGGCTATCGCCAGCTCGCTCGTCGCCGGCACCGTAGTAGCGCTCGCCTTCTCGATGGCCAGCCCCGCCTCCGCCCATGATGGCGAAGCGCAAACCGTCACGAAGAACTTCGAGGCGGTCATTCCGAATATCCCTGGCAAGTCGCTACTCGCCCTGGAGGTCGATTACGCGCCGGGTGCAGCCTCGCCGTCCCACACCCACGCGAAGTCGGCTTTCATATACGCCTATGTGATCTCGGGCGCGATCGAGTCGAAGGTGAATGACGGCGAGACGCGCATCTATCGGGCGGGCGAAACTTGGTCCGAACAGCCGGGCGCGATCCATTCGATCAGCCGCAACGCAAGCAAGACAGAGCCGGCAAAGCTGCTCGCTGTCTTCGTCCTCGACACTAATGACAACCCTCTGACCACGCCCATCAAATAAACCATCGATATTCTCAGCCCCCTCTCGGCCGGCGTCGAAAAGGCCCGATCGGCCAACGCCGGAACACGCGCCGGGACATATACCCGGCTGGGCCGAACATTGTCGGCACACACGAAAAAACCCAGACGCGTTCCCAAGAATCTTTCCTGGGTGCATCTGGGCTTTCGCGTTACGCTCGTATCACGCTAAACCTCTCACCTTCGGAGATGGTCGATGCGACCCGATAGAGTTCAGATCGATCCAGCCGGCGTAACGGCGGGAAAGTCCTTCTCCGGATCGAAGACGTTGTTGAAGAAATTCGTCAACGAGTACATCGCCACCAGGGCAACGATCTCCATGACATTCGCATCCGTGTAGCCCGCATCGCGGACGGCTTTCACATCGGCGTCACTGACGTGGCCGCGGGTCTCGATGACCTTGCGCGCGAACTGAACAGCCGCGTCGCGCTTCGGGTCGCTGGCATGGCCCTTGCGAGCGAGGATGATCTCATCGGCCGGCAGCTTGGCCATATGCTCCGCCGTAAAGCTGTGAACCGTCAGGCAGTAGTTGCAGCCGTTCACTTCGGAGACCGCGAGGCCGATGCTATCACGCGTCTTCACGTCGAGCGCCTTACTCAACGAGCCGAGCAGGGTAGCCCATGAGTTGAACGCGATCGGGCTCTGCGCGAAGGTCGCCATCATATTTGGGGTGAACCCGATGTTCTTGGTGAACGTATCGAGGGTCAGTTTCGAATCGGCCGGCACGTGTTCCGGCTTCAGAGCAGCACATCTTGGCATCGTAGTTCTCCTTAAACGATTGAGTTCAACGGGGTTATGCGAAGTGCAGGACGTCGGCCACGGGCAAGCGCGGCTTCTGCGGCCAGTTTCCCGGACGCTCCGGCCCGACCGACAACAGCATGACCGGCACTTCGTCCTCGGCCAGGCCGAACTCGCGGTGCACCGCCTCGGCGTCGAAGCCGATCATCGGCGTCGAACCCCAGCCCCATGAGCGGGCCGCGTAGATCATCGCCGCGGTGCCAAAGGTGGCGGAACGTACAGCCTCGTCGCGCTGGCGCTGCGGCTGATCGAAATACAGACCGCGAGCCGGGCTTTCCCATTCCGGCACCATCTTTGCCGGCATGATACCCGCTTCAACCACAGGCGCTAAGCGTTCCGGTATTGTGCTGGAATCGGCCAACTGGCCGATGATGATGAAGGTAACGGCGGCTTCGGTAATCGCAGGCTGATTCCATGCGATCGGACGCAGCTTGGCCTTGGCTTCAGGGGTGCGTACGGCGATGAAGCGCCAGTTCTGCAAGTGGAAGGATGTCGGCGCGGCTGTCCCGATGCGCACCAGCTCGCGGATTTGATCATCGCTTACAGTAGCGGCAGTGTCGTAGTACTTGGCGGAGCTGCGGCCCAGGATACATTCAATAACAGGGTTGGTCATGGTTAGTCCTATGAAGGGATCGCTTGAGGCACGAGAGCGTTTTCGGACGAGCCGGCTTTTGCAGACAGTTTCCGGCACGCTCCACGGTTCAACGGAAGCTCAGGACGTCGAGCACGGGCCGGCGCGGCTTCGACGGCCAGTTCCCCTCACGCATCGGTCCGACCGCGAGAAGCATCACGGGGATCTCATTGTTCTTGAGACCGTATTCCGTTCTCGCCGCGGCGGGGTCAAAACCGATCATCGGCGTCGAACCCCAGCCCATCGACCGGGCAGCGTAAATGATCGCGGCCGCGCCGAAAGTAGCGCTGCGGATCGCCTCGTCCCGCTGCTGCTGCGGTTTGTCGTCGTAAATGCCGCGGGCACCCTTTTCCGCTTCGGGAAGATGGTCCGCCGGCATGTAGCCAGCTTCCACCATCGGGCCCATGCGCTCGGGTACCTCGCTCGCATCAGCGAGCTGACCGATGATGATGAATGTCACGGCCGCTTCAGTACTCATCGCCTGGTTCCAGGCGATCGGCCGCAGCCGCTCCTTCGCCTCGGGCGAACGCACGGCGACGAAGCGCCAATTCTGCAGGTTGAACGAATTCGGCGCCGACGTGCCGATCTCGACAAGAGCGGCAATCTGTTCGTCGGTCAGAGTCGCGTCGGCGTCATAATATTTCGTAGCGCTGCGACTCAGCATGGTTTCGATGACTGCATTGGTCATGACGAGACGTTCGGTAGCATTGCGGGTCCGAGCGGTTTCGATGATGGCGGTGGTCATGGGGTGTCCCTCAGCAGGTTGTTAGCCTCATCTTGGTAAGGCTAGCCGACGCTGGCTTCGAGACGCGGTCTGCTCAAAGAAATGCTCAAAAGGATCAAACCGACGCGGACAGTCGATCCAGCCATCCATGGTATGGCGCGCCGCAAGTCGTCTCGTTGCGATCGAGATTCACTTCCCGTCGAAGCGGAGGAGCGCGTCACGGTTAGCGCGTAAAGAAGCGGCCGGCGCTTCATGCCGACGCACGGCTAAGCCCTCATCCGCACAGCACCGAAAACGAAGCGCGTTTACGTGCCCTCGCGCGCCAAACGGCGCCATTCCCCGGCCGTCATCCCTATTTTGTCGGCAAACGCACGCCGGAATGCGGCTACCGATTGATACCCGACTGCCTCCGCCACGGCCTCGGTGCTCATCGTCGGCTTCCTTAACTCGTTGGCGGCCAAGCTCATCCGGATATCGGTCAACAGGTCGGCGGCCGAGCATCCCAGCTTGCCCTGAAAGTGCCGCATGAAGGTGGCGCGTGACATGCCGCACAGGTCGGCCAGATCAGGCAGACTCCAAGGCCGCGTCGGATCGGTGACCATGGCGGAAATGGCGGGAGCTAGTCGTGGATGACCTGCCACCGCCAACAAGCCTTCGGGTGCTTGCTCGGATTCGCTCGCCGCCCGCAGCACCAGAGTGAACAGCGCCGAGGAAAGCGCATTGAGGATAGCGTTGCCCCCCTGCTTGTCGCTGGCAGACTCCTTCCGCATCAGCCCCACGAGACTAGCCAGGTCGTTCGAAGCGGATCCGATGTCCGCATCATCTTTGCCGTTCATGGCTCGTACCACCAGATTCGTGGGCAGATAGCTGCGGATCAGCCGATCATGGGGCGGCGCGATGAAAAATCGCCCGCACAACATGTCCAGGTGCTCGCCCTGGCCATCGTTCGCGCTGAGCATCCATCCGGCGGCGCGCTCGCGATTATAGGTCGGCCCCGGCACAACCCCGCTGCCATCATGCAGCACGTGCGCCGAGCCGTGAGGCAAGAGCACGATATCTCCGCCCACCAGCTCCTTGGTCGTCGCTGTCTCCGGATCCTCGATAATGGCCCTGCCTTTGAGCACGACGTGGTAGGGAATCTCGTGCGCCGCGGACTGGGGCCAGGCCACGCGCCAAGGGGCACCGTAGGCACAGCGGACCTCCAGTTGGCCGGTGACGGTGATAATTTGCAGGAGATGGCTCAGCCAGTCGACTTGGGACATGGGATCTCGCTACGTTGATCGGATCGTGGGGGATGCCGACGCGCCGCCCGCACGCGCGAGTCAGGCAAATAGTTTTCGGTATTGGATGAAAGGCGAGCGATCAGCGATACGGTCGTAAAGCCACATGGCGTTATGGTTGGATTCGTGCGTCGTCCAGTACACACGGGGGACCCCACGACGTGTCGCATCCGCATAGACATGCTCGATCAGCGCGCGGCCGACGCCACCGCCGCGCGCGTCACCCGCAACAAACAGGTCCTGAAGATAACAGTAGTCGCCGGTCGTCCAGGTGGATCGATGGTAGAGCCAATGCATCAGCCCGAATGCTTGTTCGCCGACCATGGCGAGCGCTGCATACATCGGCTCGACCGGGTCCAAGAAGCGCACCCAGGTATCGAGCGTCACGGCCTCTGGGATATCCACTTCGTAAAATCGCTGATAGCCTTTCCACAGCGGAAGCCAAATATCAAAGTCGTTGTTATCAATGGCTTTGATCTCGACCGATCGCATAGAATGCTCCTGAAAATACGGGGTTCTTATATTGCTGGCGCACTGACGGCACGCTTTGGCGCGGCGGTGACTTCAATCATAGACATGCGAACTCTCCTATGACCGTGAGGTCGATCGCCGCGAGCGCTTTGTCCCTCGCTAATGTGGCCTGGTCCCGGTCGAGAAACGCAGTGGCCTGCACGGAGAAGAATTGCAGGGTTTTCAGCCCGATGCTCCCCAGCACCACCGATAGATACGGCGTGAGAAAATCGGGCTGGTTGGCTCGGTCGCCGGTAAAAACGCCACCGGAAGCGATGCCGATAAACACTGGACGATCCCGGAGCATTCCCACCTTCCCGGCCGGCGTCGATTTGAAGGTGCGACCGGCGCGCAGGATTTGATCGATCCACGCCTTGAGGACCGAGGGGACGGTGAGATTGTTCATAGGCGTTCCGATGACAATCACATTGGCCGCCTCGACTTCCTGAATAAGCGTCTCGGAAAGCTCCAGCGCGCCCTTCAGCGGGGCCGCCAACGTGGCCGGCGACGACAGGGTAGTCGCGTATTCGGGCGAAGCGTGCGGCAGCGGGGTGGCGGCAAAGTCTCGCCGGCTGATGCTCGCGCTAGGCGCGACCGCAAGGAGCTTGTTGACGATCGCCGCTGAAAGCTGGCGGCTGTGCGATTCCGGGCGCGGACTGCAATCAATATGGAGGATGTTCATGCGATCGATCCCAATGGTTTTACTAGGCCGACGTCACTTGCAGCCCGCGCTGCACCGCCGGCCGCGCGAGGCCACGGTCGAGCCACGCCTGCACATGAACAAAGCGGTCGAAGCCAACCAGCTCGCGCGCTTCGTAAAAGCCAACAAGGTTGCGCACCCAGCCAAGCAGAGAAATATCGGCGATGGTGTAGTCAGCGCCCATCACCCAATCGCGGCCCGCGAGCCGTTCGTCGAGGACACCGAGCAGCCGCGCCGACTCGGTTGCGTAGCGGTCGCGCGGGCGCTTGTCCTCATAGGCTTTGCCGGCGAATTTGTTGAAGAAGCCGACCTGGCCGAACATAGGTCCGACCCCGCCCATCTGCCACATCACCCACTGGATTGTTTCGTAGCGGATGTTCGGATCGGCGGAGATAAATTGTCCCGTCTTGTCGGCAAGATAGAGGAGGATCGCGCCCGATTCGAACAGTGCGAGCGGCATGCCGTTCGGCCCGTTCGGGTCGTAGATCGCGGGAATTTTGCCATTGGGGTTCAGCGCGAGAAAGGCCGGGTCGTGGCTTTCGTCCGCCAAGATATCGATCCGGTGCGGCTCGTAGGCGAGGCCCGTTTCCTCAAGCATGATGCCGACCTTCACTCCATTCGGCGTCGGCAGGGAAAAGAGCTGGAGCCGATCGGGGTGCTGCGCCGGCCAGCGCGTGAAAATTGGATGATTGAGTGTCACTTTCTCCCTCCTTGACGATCAGCGATGGCCAGCTCAGTGGCCAGCGCTTTGCCCGCCATCGACGTGCAGAATCTCGCCAGTGATGAACGGCGCAGAGTCGAGAAAGAGGACGGCGTCGGCGATATCGCTTGTTTCACCTATGCGTCCGATCGGGTTGAAAGCTCCGAGCGCTTCGTGAATTTCAGGTGCGTGCATCGGCGTCTTTATGTTTCCCGGCGCGACGGCATTTACGCGGATGCCTTTCTTCGCGTACTCGATCGCCAGTGACCTCGTGGCAGCGTTGATGCCGCCCTTCGTCAGAGCTGCTAAGACCGAGTAGACCCCACTGATCGCAACCTGGTCTATGCTGGCCGTGACGCTCACCACGTGGCCGCTCGAAAGCTTTTCCATCTCGGCGATCGCGAGTTGCGTGATGTGATAGAAGCCAGCCATGTTCACATTCATCACGGCGGCGTAGTCTTCCGCGGTATGCTCGGTGAAAGGCTTTCCGATGTAGATGCCGGCGTTGTTCACCAGCGTATCGATCCGGCCGAATCGTGAGACGCCTTCAGAGATGACAAGTCGGGCGGTTGTGGGGTCGCCGATGTCACCTGCAATGCTCAGGATGTTCTCGTCGCCCGATGGTTTGATCGAACGAGAGGTCGCGACAATGCAGTAATCGAGCTTTCGGAATGCCTTTACGACTGTAGCGCCGATGCCTTGTGACGCGCCGGTGACGACTACAACCTTCTGTGACTTGTTCATGCTTTACCCGTGAAAATATTGGCGCATACGAACAGCCCGGACGCGTTCCCAAGAATCTTTCCTGGTGCGTCCGGGCTCTGGCGTTACGCTCGCATCACATAAAACCTTCAAGCACCCTCAGAGATGCGACCCGATAGAGTTCAGATCGATCCAGCCGGTGTGACGGAGGGAAAGTCCTTCTCCGGATCGAAGACGTTGTTGAAGAAATTCGTCAACGAGTACATCGCCACCAGGGCAACGATCTCCATGACGTTCGCATCCGTGTAGCCGGCATCGCGGACGGCTTTCAGATCGGCGTCACTGACGTGGCCGCGGGTCTGGATGACTTTGCGCGCGAACTGGATGGCGGCGTCCCGCTTCGGGTCGGTGGCGTGGCCCTTCCGAGCGAGAACGATTTCATCGGCCGACAGCTTGGCCATATGCTCGGCCGTATAGCTGTGAACGGTCAGGCAGTAATTGCAGCCATTTACTTCGGAGACAGCGAGACCGATGCTGTCACGCGTCTTCACGTCGAGCGCCTTACTCAAGGAGCCGAGCAGAGCGGCCCATGAGTTGAACGCAATCGGGCTCTGCGCGAAGGTCGCCATCATATTTGGGGTGAACCCGATGTTCTTGGTGAACGCATCGAGAGTCGATTTCGAATCGGCCGGCACCTGTTCCGGCTTCAGAGCCGCACATCTTGGCATCGTAGTTTCCGTAAGTTGCTGCTTAAAAAAAATTAAAGGAGATCAAGCACATCTGTCACCGGACGGCGCGGCTTCTGCCGCCAGTTGCCCGGACGCTCCGCGCCGACTGACAACAGCAAGACCGGCACTTCGTCCTCGGCCAGTCCAAACTCGCGGTGCACCGCTTTGTCATCGAAACCGATCATCGGCGTCGATCCCAAGCCCCATGAGCGGGCCACATAGATCATCGCCGCCGCGCCGAAGGTTGCGGTGCGTATTGCCTCGTCGCGCTGGCGCTGCGGGAAATCCTGATACAGACCGCGTGCTGGAATTTCCCATTCCGGCACCATCTTTGCCGGCATGATGCCCGCTTCCACCACCGGTGCCAGGCGCTCTGGCACCACGCTGGAATCAGCCAACTGGCCGACGACGATAAAGGTAACGGCTGCTTCGGTGATCGGGGGCTGATTCCAAGCGATCGGACTCAGCCGGGCCTTGGCTTCAGGCGTGCGTACGGCGATGAAGCGCCAGTTCTGCAAGTGGAAGGATGTCGGCGCGGTGGTGCCGATTCTCACCAGCTCGCGGATTTGGTCGTCGCTCAAGGTGGCGGCAGCGTCGTAGTACTTGGCGGAGCTGCGGCTCAGGATGCATTCGATGACGGCGTTGGTCATGGTCATTTCATTGGTCATGGTTAGTCTTATAGATGAGAGAATAGGTCGAGGTACGCGAGCGTTTTCGCTCTTTGCTGGAAATGCTGAGGGATGGAGCCCGTTCGACATCTCATGCAACGGGCCATGGACTGTTTCGCAGATTGCCCCGGCGCGTCCGTTAGGACGCAGCCGCCGCGTGCATCGAAGGCGTGTCGATTACGGACGAATGCGGATGATCGTCTTCCCCGGGCGTCGCTCCCTCGGATTGAAGGCGGCGACGGCGTCATCGAGGGTCGAGACGTTGCCGATGTTCGTCCGCAATCGTCCGTCGCGCACCCGCTGGACGATCTCGCTCAATTGAGCACGATCGGACTCGACAACGAAGTCGATCGCTAAGCCATCGGCGGGCCGCGCCTCGGACGGTCCAACGATGGACACCAGCGTTCCTCCGGCTCGAACCAAGCGCGCGGACCGCTTTCCGATGTCGCCCCCGATAAGATCGAACACCAGATCGACTCCGCCGACGTCTTCCAGCGTATCGTTGTCGAGGTCGACGAACTCCTGCGCGCCGAAGTCGAGCGCCTTCTGACGGTCGGCGGCGCGTCCGGTGCCGATGACGTAAGCGCCCGCCAATCGCGCGAGTTGCGTCACCATTGACCCGACTGCACCGGCCGCGCCGTGCGCGATGACGCTTTGCCCCGCCTGAAGGCGGCCGTGCTGGAACAATCCCTGCCACGCGGTGAGGCCAGAGATTGGCAGGCTCGCGCCCACGGTGAAGTCGACGTCGCCCGGGAGCGGCGCAAGGTTACGCGCCTCGATCGCTATATACTCCGCCAATGTGCCGTCCCGATGCCAGTCAGCGAGGCCAAACACGCGCTGTCCCACCGATAGCCCCGTCGTGCCATAGCCGAGCGCGGTCACCACTCCAGCGAGTTCGTGTCCGGGGATCGACGGTGTTCGGTCACGGTTGAGGCGATCGGTCCAGGTTGAGGGCCACGCCAACTCGGTCCCGACGAAGCCCGACGCATGAACCTGAACGAGGACGTCGTTGATTGCTGCCTGCGGCTCAGGCCGCTCCACCAGCTTCATCCCGGCCGTTCCCGCAGCCTGGTCCGTTACCACGATTGCCTTCATCATCCACCTCCTCGTGTGTGGTATGTCGTCATCTTCCGAGTTCCTTTGCGGACGAGAAAATGCGACCGCGAAACTCGACGGTCCAATGACCTGTGGCTATGAAATCGATGCCATGGACATGGGCCGCCATGTTCCCGTTCAAAAAACGCCGACGAGAGCGATCCGTTGCCGGTAGTGGATCCTGGATGGTCGAACCGTGTTGTCCTTCGGGAATGCGTCGCGGTTATTCATGGTCAGAGAAGTGTCATGAACCGAGCTTCGACCTGTTCATGAGATTCAGGCGTGCCCATTCCTGTTTGCTCGTGGATCACTTCGCTGATGCTGGGTTGCGCCGATCGTGCCACGCGTGCGTCGGGCGACCAAAGCTTTGCGCGCATCAGCGCCTTGCCGCAGTGAAAGTAGGCTTCGCGTACGGAGATATCCAGCACCGCGCGCGGCGGTTTGCCGAATTCGATCATGGCCTGCAGCAATTCCGGATCTGCGGATAGCTTTGCGTCGCCGCCAACGCGCAACGTCTCATCAAGGCCCGGTACAAAGAAGATCAATTGCACGTAACCCGAACCACTGAGCAGGTTGCGAAAACTGTCAATGCGATTGTTGCCTGGGCGATCGGGCATCAGCAACCGATTGCCATCTTTAACCGAGACAAAACCAGGGTTGCCGCCGCGAGGCGAGGCATCGACGGTGCCATCCGGACCGGCTGTGGCGAGCACACAGAATGGAGAAAGGTTGATGAAGTTGGTCGCGTGGCGATCGATCCGCGACAATGCTTTCGCAATCACGCGTTCTGTGGGCGGGGGGTAGATGGTTTTGAGATCGTCAAATCCGATATCGGTCACTACTCACGCTCCGTCGCTACGTGTATTTTTTGCCTGAGCCACAGCGCCGCATATTGGCGCAAACTCGTTGGCGATCCAGCAGCCGGCGCTCCGTCGGCGGAGATGTCCTTTGGACGACATCATTCGTCGGATGCCGAAGCATCTTCGGCCCGGGATCCAGCAAGTTGGCGAACATTGTTAAGGACGTCGGATGGTTCTTGGCGGATCGTAAAATCAGGCTCGACGAAAGCGCTTCTAACGACGCCGTCTTGACCGATCACGAAAGTCGCCGGGATTGGCAGCATCCACTCGGTCAATCCATGGCGGTTCCCGAAATCGTAACCGAGCGCCGCATAGTGCGCCTTGGTTTCCTCTGGGACGCGAAATAGGACGCCGTAAGATATCGCCACGCCATGGTCGACGTCCGCGAGCATCGTCAGGTCGAGGTTCAATTGCCGTTTCAGCTGCCTCGGCAAATCACGGGTCTCGGGAGACAGCACAACGAGCTTCGCCTTTAAACTATCAAATTCGGTCTTGACCGCCTGAAGAGCGCGAAGCTCTGCGTTGCAGAATGGGCACCACCCACCCCGGTAGAAGCTCACAACAAGCGGCCCTTCACCGCGAAGGTGTTCGGACGAATGAAGCCGTCCATGTGCATCGGGCAGAAGAAAATCTGGCGCCCTATCGCCAACCCGCAATGCGCGAGACGCGATATCAGTCGTGCGAAGCCAATCGACGAGATGGATGTACGCGTCCCGGTCGATGTCACTGAGCCCGGCCAAAAGCTCATTACGCACCTGACTGAGGGTCTTGGTTAAATGGTCGGACATCAATTCGGCGCTCACACCGGGCATCTCAAGGAACAGGCGATATGCGGGGTCACGCAGACACACCGGTCGCTTCGAAGTGGCTTTGATACTCGGTTCGGAGAGGCGATCCCGTGTGATGAGACCAGTCGCGTAGCCGCGCAACCTTTACGAAGGCGTCAAGCGCCGGTGAGTATCGACGCCCCTGCACAGCGAGAAGCCGGACCTCTCGCCATATTGGATCCCCCTCGATCGGAAGCGCCTTTAGGGACGGGAGCCGGGGCATATGCTCAGGAGCAAGAACTATTCCGAGACCCGCGGCTGCCAAATGCTGCAGGTGCAGGTCCCGGCTGCTGCGATGATTGTGATGCGGCGGCGCATCTGGAAACAAGAGATGTTGAAATTTCGGAGCCACGTCGCAGTTGGAGCGATCCAGGATAGTGGCTTCGCGAAGCGCTTTCATTCCGACAACTGGAAGATCTGCAAGCTGATGCGATGGGGCGAGAACAGCGACATATCGCTCTGCAAACAACGCCCAATCGTCGATACGTTCTGGTTTATCGTCAAGGTCACCAACCAAGGCGACATTTATGTCGCCCTCTAACAGAAGCTCAACAAGGCGGCTTGGCGACTCTTCTCGAAGTTCGACATGGAGGGCAGGTACGAATTTGCGAATTTCAGCGATAGGCTCAAGAACGAGCGAAGCGGAAATGGAGGGGGCGAGACCGATAGCTAGTGGCGCCACCTCCTTTTGCTGAAACTCGCGCGCGCGACGTCGAACAGCCTCCGCCGATGCAAGCGTGCGCTTAAGCATGGGCAGCACCGCCTTCCCCAAGTCAGTGAGGTGGGTGAGTTGGCGCTCTCGGTAGATGAGCTGGCCCCCAAGTTCCTGTTCCAGCTTTTGCACGCCCTTGGTCAGAGCCGGTTGCGTGACGTTACACATCTCCGCCGCGCGCGTGAAATTCAGCGTATTTGCAAGGGCTAGAAAGTATCGAACCTGGTGGAGCTCCATTGAATGTTCACCGTCAACTAATCCTGACTGAGCACGCGCGATGGCCATGCGACATCACGCAACACGCGGAGGCGTTATCTCCAAAGCCACGTTGCCACTGGCGACGGCGCGATGAAACCCGCGTGAGCCGCCCCTGGACGGATGGACACGTTTTCTGGACTCCAGAGCACTCCAGCGCCGAGCAGCAGTGCGCCGCGCGCGCGAACCTACCAGAGGACGGGAAAGAGCTCGGTTGGGTTGCAACGTCGGGTGTAGTCGTCGCTCATATCGGCGTACTCGACGATCCCTTCTGGGCTTATACCGAGGTGGCATCGTCAGCTTCTAGCTCGACTCGCCGTTCACAGTGGCGACGTCGAGGCCACATGCTATTTCAGTGGCGCGCACTCCCGGGATAGCTTCCAATGCAGGTCGAACGCACGAGCGGCCTTCCCGCCACAGTCGACGAGGCTTGAGGAACGATAAGCCATTCATTCGCTCAGTGGAGCGGCTCTCGTGCGCAGACTGCTGAGCATTCTTGTGCCGCAAGCCTCCAATGACCAGGAAGCTCCGCCCTCCAGCGCGGAGAGGCATCACACCACGATCGCCGGGTCAGGGGAGGCATCCACAGTCACGGGTTTACGGAACTCAAGACGCCGCGGGCATGATCGACTGCGGTGCCCGTGGTGACGACGGCACGAGAGAAGCTCAATCCGGATCGATATACGGGATCCGGAGTTCAGCCAGATCATCCTCATAGATGGCCTGAGTGCCTGCGTTATGGCTGGAAGTCGTGGCGTCCGAGCGTGTGTGAATATCCGCACTAATGCCAAGAATTTGGCCAACAGGGCAGAGGTTGGCGGCCTCCAGCAAGAATGCGCGCTGTTGTGCGTCGAGTTCTCCCTCCATCACGAGAGTGCGCTCGAACGAATCTCTTTCACCCTGGGGGCCGTGACTGAAGCTGACGGCCACTTCCACCCGCTCCAGCGGAATTTTTTGGCGCCGCGCCTGAAAACGAACGGTCATAGCGGTGCATGCAGCGAGAGATGCACTAAGAAGATCGTAAGGATTTGGACCGGGAGATACGTGGCCGACAGCATCTGGACCGCCGATAGGAAACTGAGATGCACCGACACGACCAACCAGCGCACCATGATTGGTGGGATCGCTCGCGACGAAAACTTCTCTGAGTTTGGATGCTTTGTCCTGTGGTGTCATAGAGCGTCCCTTCATTGTATTTAAGCGCGTCAAGCGAAGCGGCGTTGCTAACTGCTATACCGTTTGTCTTGATCGAGGGGGCCCGCCATCCGCAGCGATATTGGGATTCGTGCTAAATCTCAGCGCCGCATTCGCCCCAGTCGGCGCGTTTAAATTCGGTGACCATGCAGGTAAAGCAATCATATCCATAACCGGTAGGAATGCTCCGTGGACTCGCGTCGACCCTACCCGATAAGTAAATCCGTGAATGCCCGCAACGGGCTCAACGGTGCTTCTACTCGAGAACAATGCACTGCTTCCGGTGTGCTGAAATCCCCTTCGGACAAAATGCGAACTAGCGCACTGCTTTCCAACTCAGCCTCACACTATTGAGGCTCGAGGAGACGGTACCCTACCCGGCC
Source organism: Nitrobacteraceae bacterium AZCC 1564 (assembly GCA_036924835.1). NCBI lineage: Bacteria > Pseudomonadati > Pseudomonadota > Alphaproteobacteria > Hyphomicrobiales > Nitrobacteraceae > Nitrobacteraceae bacterium AZCC 1564. Next base: position 4,154,690 of record JBAGRR010000001.1, on the reverse strand, counting down.
TTCGGACCGACGATCGCTCCTTCAGCGATTGTCTTTGCCGATTGACTTTCCACACAGACGGACGCAACACGCCCGTCCTCGCGGAAGGAGAACGTCCGCGGAGTGTAAGCCGCGACGGCGTTGATTACTAATTCGGCGTGAACGTGGATTAGAGGCCTCTGCAAAATAAAACGTCGGCTTCGAGCACCATGCTGCTCGTGGCATTTCTCGCTAACGCCGCCCGCCGAGCGACAATAACAGTCGTTTATCGACTCCATGGCGAGAGGTGATTTCCCTCGCCGGCGCCGCAAGGTCATTCTCCGAAGCATCGTCGCGGATAGCGGAAGCGGCATGGCGGGCGAAGTGCTTCAGCAAGCGTTCGACTCCAATTTCACGACGAAGCCAGTTGGGCAAGGTTCGGGCCTCGGTTTCGGCCAGGTCCAGCGGTTTGTCCAAGAGAGCGGCGGCGCATTGAAATCAAGTCCGAGATCGGCATCGGAACAGCGGCGCGAATGCCGCCGCGTGTATCAAGACCGGCTGACGGTAATGGCCGACCTGTCCAATCTAATTGCAACATTCTAAGCCTTTGGGGAGACGAAAGTGAGTGCGACTGACAGAACGGAGTATCCGGCTCCGGCGACCCCGCTTGATCGCGGTTCGCTTCACCGCCTTGCACGATGCGGCGGCGCATCGATCGGTATGCTGTTCGCGCTCGCGCTCGCTGGCTGCAACGAGAAGGCGCAATCGCAGGCGGCGCCGCCTCCGCCGCCGGTAACGGTGGCGCAACCGGTTAAACGGACCGTCACCGACTGGGACGAATTCACCGGTCGCTTCGAGGCGATCGAGGAGGTTCAGGTCCGTGCCCGCGTCGGCGGCTTCATCAACAGTGTAGAGTTCAAGGATGGTGCGATCGTCCGCGCTGGCGATCTGCTTTACATCATTGATCCGCGCCCCTTCGAAGCGGTCGTGCAACAAGCCGAAGGGCAGCTCGCCGACGCACGCGCCAAAGGGGAGCTTGCCAAGCGCGAGCTCGAGCGCGGCTTGAGCCTCGTGCAGACCAGCGCGGTCTCCGAACAAGTCGTGGATCAGCGCCGTCAGGCACTGCAGGCTGCTCGTGCCGCCGAGACGCAGGCCGAAGGCGCGCTGAAGGCGGCACAGCTGAACGTCGAATTCACCCGCGTGGTGGCGCCGATCACCGGCCGCGTCGGCCGCCATCTAGTGACTCCGGGTAATCTCGTGCAAGGCAGCGAGGGCGGCGCGACGCTACTGACCTCGATTGTATCCCTCGATCCGATCTACATCTATTTCGACGTCGACGAGGCGACCTATCAGCGCAACAGCCGACTGTGGTTCGAAGGCAAGCGACCGAGCTCGCGCGACACGCCGAACCCGGTGCAGGTGACGCTGACGGGCGAGATAAAACCCTCACATGAAGGGAAGATGGACTTCCTCGACAATCGACTGGATGTCTCGACCGCGACGCTGCGGAGCCGTGGGGTCATTCCGAACAAGGATCTCTCGATCCTGCCCGGCCAGTTCGGCCGGGTCCGGATCATCGGCTCCTCGCCTTACGAGGCGCTGCTGATCCCGGACACAGCTGTCGCCACCGACCAGTCGCGCAAGATCGTATTCGTGGTCAAGGAAGACAACACGGTGGAGGCAAGGCCGGTCGTGCTCGGGCCGCTCGATGAAGGGCTGCGCGTGATTCGCGAGGGCCTGAAGGCAGACGATCACGTTATCGTCGACGGGCTGCAGCGTGCGCGCGTCGGCGCCAAGGTGACACCGAAAATGGCGCAGGCGCCGGCAAGCGATAAGCCCGCAGGTGCCAAGCCATGAATCTTGGAAGGCTTTCCATCAACCAGCCCATCCTGGCGATGGTGCTGTCGATCGTGCTTTTGATCGTCGGCGCGATCGCCTACCAGACGCTGCCGGTCTCAGAATATCCGCAGGTGGCACCACCCACCGTTACGGTCACCACGCAATATCCCGGCGCCTCGGCGCAGACCGTATCCGACACCGTCGCCGCCCCGATCGAGCAGGAGATCAACGGCGTCGAAGACATGCTGTATCTCTACAGCCAGGCGACCTCGAACGGCCAGCTCACCATTACCGTCACCTTCAAGCTCGGCACGCACCGACCTCGATAAGGCGCAGGTGCTGGTGCAGAACCGCGTCGCGATTGCGCAGCCGCGGCTGCCCGAGGAAGTGCAGCGCAACGGTGTCGTTACGCGTAAGAACTCGCCTGACATCCTGATGGCTGTGTTCGTGCTGTCGCCGGACGACACGTTTGATCAGCTCTATATCTCCAACTACACGCTGCTGCAGGTCCGCGATCAGCTTTTACGGCTCGACGGCGTCGGCGACATCCAGATGTTCGGCGCACGCGACTACTCGATGCGGTTGTGGCTCGATCCCGACCGGATCGCCAATCTCGGTTTAACATCGAGCGAGGTGCTGGCAGCGATCCGGGCGCAGAACCTGCAGATCACGGGCGGGCAGATCGCTGAGCCGCCGATCGGCGATCGCGCATTCCAGCCGAACCTCGTCTTCACTGGCCGCCTCAAAGATATCAGTCAATTCGAGAACATCGTGGTAAAGGCCGGTTCCGATGGCCGTACTGTGCAACTTCGCGACGTCGCTCGCGTCGAGCTCGGTGCGCTGTCCTACGCCACCAGCAGCTTCATCCTGCGCAAGTCGGCTGTCGCAATGGTGGTGACACAACGGCCCGGATCGAACGCGCTCGCCACCGCGAAGCAGATCTCCGACACGATGGCGAAGCTCAAGACGAACTTCCCGAAGGGGCTCGACTATAATATCGGCTACAACCCCACCGAATTCATCGCCCAATCAGTCCATGAACTGATCAAGACGATCTACGAGGCGATGGCGCTCGTCGTCATTGTGGTGTTGGTGTTCTTGCAGGGGTGGCGGCCTGCGATCATCCCGATCATCGCGATCCCGGTGTCGCTTGTCGGCACCTTCGCGGTGATGGCGGCTCTCGGATTCTCGATCAATAATTTGACGCTCTTCGGTCTGGTCCTGGCGGTCGGCATCGTGGTCGACGACGCTATCGTGGTCGTCGAGAATGTCGAGCGACATCTCCAGCGTGGTATGAGTCGCCGCGACGCGGCGCTCAAGACTATGGAGGAGGTCGGCGGTGCACTGATCTCTATCGCGCTGGTGCTCTGCGCGGTGTTCGTGCCGACAGCCTTCCTGGGCGGCATTTCCGGACAGTTCTTCCAGCAATTCGCCGTCACAATTGCCGTCGCGACCGCGCTATCCTGCTTTTGCTCTCTGACGCTGTCGCCGGCATTGGCCTCGCAGATACTTACTCCGCATGAAAAGAAACGTCCGCCGGCACGCTGGAACATCATCGCGCGCGGATGGGACAGCTTCACTGCGCTCTTCAACCGCATCTTCGATCGCCTGGCAAACGGCTATGCGGCCGCTGCCAACTTCGTGATCCGGCACACGGTGGTGATGCTCCCGATCTATCTCGTGCTGATTGGAAGCGCCGGCTGGTTGCTGGTCACCACGTCGCAGGGCTTCATTCCGGACCAGGATCGCGGTTACGTCATCATCTCGGCGCAATTGCCAGGCGCCGCGTCACTGGCGCGGACAACGGCGGTGGTGCGCGAAATCGAGCGGATTGCGCTGGATACACCAGGTGTCGTCCGTGTCGGGGCCTTCACCGGCTTCTCCGGCGCGACGCGGACACAGGTCGGCAACGCCGCGGCGTTGTTCCCGGTGTTCGATGATCAGGAAACACGACAGAAGAAGGGGTTGTCGGCCAAAGCCATCACGGCTGACCTGCGCAAGCGGCTGTCGGTGATCCAGGGCGCTTTCATCATCGTCATTCCACCGCCCGCAGTCCCGGGCATCGGCACCGGCGGCGGCTTCGCGATCCGCATCCAGGATCGACAAGGGCGCGGTCCGGAGCAGCTCGCAGCCGCGACCGACGAGCTCGTCGCGGCCGCGCGCAAGTCGCCAAACCTGACTTCGGTCTTCTCTCCGTTCACGGCCAACACGCCGCAGTTGTTCGTCGACATCGATCGCGTCAAGGCGCAGAAGCTCGGGGTGCCGATCGCCAATGTCACCGACACCATCGAGACTTACTTCGGCTCGACCTATGTCAACGACTTCAACCTGTTCGGGCGCACCTATCACGTCACCGCACAGGCCGATCTCCCGTTCCGCAAGGAGGCTGCGGATCTCGCGCGGCTGCGTACCCGTAACGCCGCGGGCGACATGGTAATGCTCGGAAGCGTCGTGGACTTCAAGGACATCTCGGGACCCGATCGTGTCGCGCGCTACAATCTTTACTCGGCGTCCGAACTGCAGGGTGAGCCGGCGCCGGGAGTGAGCTCGGGGACCGCGCTTAACACCATCAAGCAACTGGCCGACGAAACATTGCCAACCGGCTTTTCCTTCGAATGGACAGATCTGTCCTATCAACAGGTCACAGGTGGCAATGCCGGCCTCTATGTCTTCCCGATCTGCGTGCTGTTCGTCTATCTCGTGCTGGCGGCGCAATATGGGAGCTGGACACTGCCTTTCGCGGTGATCCTGATCGTGCCGATGTGCCTGTTTGCGGCCACCCTCGGCGTGCGCATCATGGGCCAGGACGTCAATATTCTGACCCAGATCGGCTTCCTGGTGCTGGTGGGACTCGCGGCCAAGAACGCGATCCTGATCGTCGAGTTCGCGCGTGACATCGAGCTCGAAGGCAGGCCGCGGCTGGAAGCTGTCATCGAGGCCTGCCGGCTCCGCCTGCGGCCGATCCTGATGACGTCGTTCGCCTTTATCTTAGGCGTGGTGCCGCTGGTGGTGTCCACCGGTTCCGGCTCGGAGATGCGCCAGGCAATCGGCGTCGCCGTGTTCTTCGGCATGCTCGGCGTCACGCTGTTCGGGCTGATCTTCACGCCGATCTTCTACATGGTGGTGCGCAACCTCGCGGAAGGCAAGAACGAGGGCAAGCCACCCCACATGACGGCGGCCGCAGCGGAGTGAGTTGCGGTGACGCCGATGGCTGGGGAGAACATAAAAATGAAATCGAGATTTTTCGCCGCGGCCGCCGTGTGCAACCTGTTGCTCGCGGCGCCAGCGTCGGCACAGGGTGTCAAGGTCGGCATCCTGAACGAGCAGTCCGGCGTCTATGGCGGCGAATACCCGGTCGAACCCGCGCGGATGGCCATTGAGGATTTTGGCGGTGAGGTGCTCGGCTACAAGGTCGAGGCTGCTTGACGATGTAAACGGCGCGCGGGCAGGTATTTCCCTCTTGTTCTGTTGATCCCCTGTCATGACGATGCGACAGGAGCCGGTGTGACACGCGAACTGATTTTTTCGCTTCGCCGAGCGTTCGAAGCGGTTCGCCCATTTATCGAGGCAAGTCGAGCTTCGCCGATCTCCGTCTCGTCTCGCACAATCAAAGAGATTAGCAACGTTACTTTCGAGGTGCGATGCGACTCGTGGCATTCTTCACGATGCATCACGCTACGAGGCAGGCGGCAATAACGATCGTCTATCGACTCCATGGCGAGAGGTGATTTCCCTCGCCAGCGTTCCAAGGTCATCTTCGAAAAGCATGGTCCAATCGATTTCAGGATGGAGCCGTGATGGCGCGGCGCCAGCTACAGGCGCTGTTTGAACCCTAAAAATTAGTGCGAAAAGAGAAAAACACTGATGTCCGAGGAAGCCTACGACATTGTCATTGTTGGCGCAGGCGCAGCCGGCTGCGTCGTCGCAAGTTATCTCGCCGAACACACCGATGCGTCGATCGCGCTGATTGAAGCTGGTGACATGGATCGCGATCCGTTCATCCACATCCCTGCCGGTTTCGCTAATATTCTCGCGCATGATAGGCATGTGTGGAAATATGAGACGGTCCCCCAGCATGGCACCAAGCGAGCATTTCGCTCAGCCAAGGTGCTCGGCGGCGGCTCGTCGATCAATGCAATGTGCTACGTCCGTGGTCAGACACGCGACTATGCCGCGTGGCAGGTCGCGGTCGGGGACACCGGCAAATGGTCGTATAAAGACCTGCTCCCCGTCTTCATGGCGCAGGAGCACAACGACACCTTCCACGACGAATATCACGGCATCAATGGTGGCCTGGCGGTGCAGCTGCCCAAAGGCATCAACGAGTTGAACCAATATTGTCTCAAGGCCTTCCAGGAATATGGCGTCCCCTACAATCCCGACTATAACGGCGAGAGCCAGATCGGCGTCTCGCCTGTGCAGTCTACGGTTGGAAATGCCCAGCGGTGCAGCGCGGTCGATGCTTATCTGCGTCCGCATCTCGCCTCGGGCCGCGTAACCCTGCTCACGGGGAAGACGGTCGTTCGCATTCTCGTCGAGAACAAGCGAGCTGTCGGCGTCGAGCTCATGGACAATGAGATGATCATGGCCGGCGAAGTTGTGCTGTCGGCCGGGGCCGTCCACAGTCCAAAAATTCTCATGCACTCAGGCATTGGACCGGCCGAGCAGCTGTGCCAGCACGGCATCGCGGTGATCGTCGATTCTCCGGAGGTAGGCGAAAATCTCCACGACCACCCGATGATACCGGTCCGCGCCTATGTGAAAGGCGATCTCGGCTATCAGGCCGCCGCGCATGGCCTCGGCACCCTAAAGGCGGGTGTGCGTTATCTTGTGACCAAGGATGGCCCGGCGTCGGGTAACGGCATCGAAACGGTTACCCACTGGAATCCGTCCGACTTCTCCGCCGACCCGACGATCCAATGTTATCACTCTCCAGTCGTCTTGAACGAACAACTCAGCGCGACGGGCGACCGCTCGGGCGTCACATTTGAACTCGTGGTGCTTCAGCCCAGGAGCCGTGGCTGGGTGCGGCTGGCCGACAGCGATCCGACGTCGATGCCCCTCATCAACCCGAACTTCATCGGTGAGGAGGAAGACTTAAAGGCCGCGGTGGAATCGGTGCGCGCGATCCGCAAGGTTATGGCGCAGGAGTCGTTGGCGTCAGTAATCGAAGAGGAGATGGATCCCGGTCCGCACATCCAGTCGGACGCTGAGATCGCCGACTGGGTGAAGCGTGTCGTGCAAACAATGTGGCATCCGGTCGGCACGTGCCGGATGGGCAAGGATGCGCGGGCGGTTGTTGATGCAAGGCTCAGGGTCCGCGGGGTCGAAGGCCTCCGGGTGATCGATGCCTCGATCATGCCGAACATCACCAGCGGCAATACCAACGCCCCGACCCAGGCGCTCGCGCGCCACGCCACAGCGATGCTGGTCGAGGATCTGAAGCGAACCTAAGAGCTCTGGGGATCAAAATGAGTATAGAAGACGCGATAAAGCGCCGCGAGGCGCCGCTCGACACGCCGAGCGATCTCGGCTCCAATGCGACCAAGGATATTTCGGCCGCCCTTACCGCGCTTCTGGCGGACGTGTTTGCTCTATACGTCAAGACCAAGAACTTCCATTGGCACATTTCAGGTCCGCATTTCCGCGACTATCACCTCCTTCTCGATGAGCAGGCCACGCAGATCTTCGCGATGACAGACGAAATCGCAGAAAGAGCCCGAAAGATCGGCGGCACGACGATCCGCTCGATCGGCCACATCGCTAGGGTGAAGCATATCGCGGACAATGATGCAGATTTCGTCACACCCGAGGACATGCTGGCCGAGCTGAAAGAAGGAAATCTGGCGCTCACCCGGCGCATGCGGCAGACCCACAATGTCTGCGACGAGTATGGCGATGTCGCCACGGCCAGCCTGATCGAAAACTGGATCGATGAGGCTGAACGTCGCACATGGTTCCTGTTCGAGACGACAAGGAGAGCTTAACCCGAGCGCACCCCCACCCGCGCATCTCGCGTGACTGCCTACGCTCCCCGCAAAAAAATCCCGGCGGGGAAGACGTTAATCCTCGTGGAAACGCATGTTTCACCTTCCAGCGGTTCGCGTTACAGCTTCCGCAGTTCGCCGCCAGAGGCGTGCTGACCACGAACCCGAATTGTGTATCCAGTCGTCCGTCGGGATAGCTATTGAGCGGAAGCGCATGGTGAGATAGGCGCGGTGGCATAGCGCCGATGGACAGTGCGCGCCCCACTCAGAACTCCGACGACGACGAAAGGCGCGCAAATGATGGTGGATGGGTCAGAGCAAACCTTCGCAGTCGGTCTTTTTCAAATGACGGTCGACCAAGAGGTCCAAGACGACAACTTCTATCGGGCCCTTGTGCCCTTCGACGCTTTTGATGAAGTGATGCGGCGGGATCGGTATCGCCCTGTACCTGATGACTGGATCATCGCCGTTACGGACGTTAGCCATTCGACCGAAGCTATTGAACAAGGACGGTACCGCGAGGTGAACACGGCCGGTGCGGCGGTTCTTGCTGCCGTCAGCAATGCACTACCCGACCTACAGTTTCCGTTCACGTTCGGAGGAGATGGCGCGAGCTTCGCCGCGCCGGGCGCCTATTCGACCATCATCCAGGATACGTTGGCAAAAACCGCCGCTTGGGCGGAAGACGTATTCGGTCTCACCTTGCGCATTGCGATCATTCCTATCGCGGACATTCGCGCGCAGCACTTGGACGTCCTGGTAGCCCGCTTCGCGCCCTCTCCGAATGTCACCTACGCGATGTTTGCCGGCGGGGGGCTTGCCTGGGCCGAGCGCGAACTCAAGCAAGGCAGCTATCTCGTCCCACGCGCACCCATGGGAGTAACAGCCGACCTCACAGGTCTTTCGTGCCGATTTGCGCCGATCAGTACCAAGCACGGCGTCATCCTGTCTCTTATCGTCGTTCCGCGCGATGATCCGACTTCTTTCGTGGAGCTCATTCAGGAGCTCCTGCGGAGGCTCCGTTTAGATGATCCCGGCCTACATCCATTGCCTGCCGAAGGCCCGCTACCTGCTTGGACCGGCGGCCATCTTGATCATGCCATCAAGACAGGCAGCCGAAAGATCACCTCTGCAGCTTGGGCCGCGAAGTGCTTGCGCTCCATTCTGGCGCGGGTGGGCAGCCTACTGGGAATTCCTATTGGCGGCTTTCATGAAGCTCGGTTCCGACGAGAACTCGTGGCGAATACAGACTTCCGAAAATTCGATGACGGCCTACGTATGACAGTGGACTGCTCATCTGGACTCGCCGACGTCATAGACGCACGCTTGGAAGAGGCTCAGCGACGAGGCGCATGCTTTTTTGGAACGCATCGCCAGTTGGCGGCAAATCTTACATGCTTTGTGCCATCACCTACGCAAGCTAATCACGTGCACTTCGTTGATGGCGCTTCCGGGGGGTACGCCTTTGCTGCGATCAAATTGAAGCGAAATGTTGCAAGCAGCCTCGGTGCGATAAACAAGGCTATCGGTGCCTAGTAGTTACTGCCACTGTAAACCTCGGCACCTCGTTCTCAGATACCGCCCTGGGCATCGCCCGACTTGGCTAACCGCCGATAGTCGCTCGGATCTCGTTTGTACGCTTTTCGAAAAGCTCGCACAAAACTTGAACGGCTCTCGTAGCCCGCATTCTGAGCAACGACGTCGATCGACATCGTCGTTGTCGTCAAATCGATCGCGGCCTGGCGCATTCTCAAGTCTCGCAAGATGACCATCGGGGATCGTCCAAAGATGTCCGAAAACCGCGCCATGAACGCTGAACGACTCAATCCCGCACTGTGTGCCAAGCTTTGAACTGAATGGGCAGCTCCCGGCCGAGCCACCATATCTGCAAAAGCGCGGGTGACCTGCCTGTCGGTAAGTATCGAGAATCGCTCGGTCCACTGCTGGGATGACCTGAGGGATCGTCGCACCAATGAAACAATGACTTGCTTGAGCAGAGACGCTGTCATGGCTCCGACACCGACCTCTTGCTGTAGCAGTTCGTCCATAGCCTCGCGAAGCTTCAGATCGATCTTGTCCGCAGGCTCGAACTGCTCGATCACCGGTGCGCGGAGTTCTCCGAACAGCCTCACAGACTGACCAAAGGATGCGTTAAAAAAGCCGCATATCTGAACGATTTCGGGTTTCTCGTTCGGCGCCGCGATGCGGAGGATGCCGTCTTGACGAGTCCAGCAGTCTCTCGAAATGAGCTTCGGTGGGCCACTTCCGCCGTCAACCTCGATCATGAACGGAGTGTTCGGCGGCACGATGATGAGTAAATGAGGGCTCAACGGCATCTTTGGTCCGCCGTTGATAGATATGCGTCCCTCGCCACTCAAGTTGTAGTGGATCGCGGGTGCGTCAATCTTTCCCAATTCCACTCGATGGCCGGGCGGCACCAGAAGCTCAGTTAGCCCGATGACATCGATGTCGAGCGCCTGCATCAAGTTGTTGAGGTCTGTTGCAGACAATTTGACGGTGGAGCCCGTGGGCAGCGAAACATTCTGCTCGCCGAGAGCTTGCCCTGGAACCGCTTTCGAAGTGTTCCGCATGAATATAGTGGCCCTTTACCGCTTGGCTACTGGCACCGATAGTGCTCCGAAGCCTGTTCTCCAAGGATCAGCGAGGGCGTCGCCGTGCTCGTTCGTACCACTGAACTTCGCGTCTTGCCATCGATTCTAGGGACATCTTGAGACGTTCGCCGGCACCAAATAGGGAGCCCATATCACAGCTTCGAAGCGGATCGACTTTGCACCTCAAGACGGCCTCTTTCTGAGAGGTGACTTCTTCCGAACGGAGAACACGAACGCTCCCATAGTCGTTGTGCTCTTGGCTTTAGTCCCAGACCGTCATCCCGCGCGCCGGGACACGCGCGGGATGACGGGCAAGAACTAAGACGACGACTTCAGCGAATTTGTATCGATCGGCAGGCTGCGCACGCGCTTGCCGGTCGCGGCGAAGATCGCATTGGTCACTGCAGCACTGACAATGGCTGTCGGAGCTTCACCAACGCCCCCCGGAGCCTCTGCATTCTTAATCAAGTGCGTCTCCACCAACGGTACCTCGTCGATACGCATCGGCAGATACGTGTCGAAATTGCTCTGCTCAACGCGTCCATCCTCGAAGGTGATCGAGCCATGGAGCGCCGCAGTCAGCCCGAAAAGCGTTCCACCCTGAATCTGTGCTTCGATCGTATCGGGATTGATGTACATGCCGCAGTCAATCGCACAGACGATCCGCTTGACTTTGACAGAGCCATCGGCCGCCACTTCGACCTCCGCGACCTGCGACGTGTAACTTCCATATGCGAATTGTACTGAAATCCCGCGGCCATGCCGCGCGGGAAGTGGTGATCCCCACCCTGCTTTTTCTGCAGCAAGCGACAGAACGGCAAGCGCTCGCGGATTGTGGCCAAGCAATCCTTTGCGATAAGCGACGGGATCTTGCTTCGCGGCATGCGCGAGCTCATCTATGAAGCTTTCGACCACAAAGACATTGTGAGTCGGTCCAACACCGCGCCACCAGGACGTCCGGACACCAGGGGGCTCGACCCGGACAAAGTCGACGTGGATATTGGGTAGTGCATAGGGCGGCTCGGCCGCCGCTTCTACAGCATCGGGGTCCAATCCGTCCTTGACGTAAGGAGGATAATAGCGAGCCATGACTGAGGAGCCGGCGATCCGATGCGTCCAGGCGACCGGCTTGCCGGCCGCATCAAGTCCAGCCGACATCCGATCGAGATAGTACGGCCGATACATATCGTGTTGGATGTCTTCCTCGCGGCTCCAGATCACCTTCACCGGGCCGTCGACGTGCTTGGCGATCTTGACGGCGAGGATCGTCCCATCGGCTTCCAGTCTTCGGCCGAAGCCACCGCCAATCAGATGATTGTGAATTTTGATCGCATCCTTTTGCAGGCCGGTGAGTTCGGCCACCTGAGACTGCGTGATCGTAGGCGCCTGTGTCCCCACCCAGATGTCGCAACGATCCTTTTGCAGATGAACCGTGCAGTTCATCGGCTCCATCGCCGCATGGGCTAGGAAAGGCACCTGATAGATGGCGTCAACCCGTTGCGTTGCCTCCGCAAGTGCTTTCCCCACATCACCGACGTTACGGGCAACCACGCCGGGCTTTTTGGATTCCTCCTCCAATCGCTTGACGATATCGGCGTTGTTGACCTTGCCGTTCGGTCCGTCGTCCCACGTGATGGCGGCGGCCGCGAGCCCCTTCTTCGCCGCACCTGTGTGATCCGCCACCACGGCAACAGCTTCACCGATATTGACCACCTGCCGGACGCCTTTCACTGCCAGCGCGGCCTTCTCGTCCACTGTTTTCGCCTTGCCACCGAGCACAGGCGAAATAGCAACCGCCGCAAGCTTCATACCCGGCAGTCGTGTATCGATGCCGTAGAGCGCGCGCCCATCGACCTTTATTGCTGAATCCACGCGCTTGGCACGCGTGCCGATCAGGGTGAAATCCTTCGGATCTTTCAATTTGACGTTTGCCGCAGGCGGCACAGGCAATTTCGCCGCGGCATTCGCAAGTTCACCATAGCTCAGATGCTTCGAGCCTGACGCATCGAACACGGCGCCGTCCTTGGCGCGGCAAGTCGCCGGATCGACATTCCAGCGCTTTGCGGCCGCCGCAATCAGCAGATTACGACCTACTGCCCCTGCCTGACGCAGCGGTGTCCAGAAGGCACGGACAGAGGCGGAACCACCTGTGTTTTGAATGCCTATGATCGAGTTGACGTAAAGCGCATGATTTGGCGGCGCATGCTGAAGCTGAATTTGGTCAAGCTTCACTTCCAGTTCTTCAGCGAGAAGCATCGAGAGTGACGTGTAAACCCCCTGCCCCATCTCGACCATCGGCATGATAAGGGTCACGGCGCCGGTTGGATTGATCCGTATAAATCCATTCGGCGCGAAAGTAGCCGTAACCTCGTTTTCGATCACCTGCGAAGCAGGTGCCGCGAAGACAGACTCGGTGCTTACACCAGTCAGCGCAAAACCAAGCAGCAAACCTGAGCCTTGAAGAAAGGCGCGCCGCGACATCGCTGTTTCGTCTGCAATCTGCTCTCTCAGAATAAGCTCATCCATGATCTCAAACTCCCGCAGCGTGCTTGATTGCAGCGCGGATGCGCTGATAGGTGCCGCATCGGCAGACATTGCCCGACATGGCGGCGTCGATATCGTTATCCGTCGGCTTCGGTGTGTCCTTCAGCAACGCCGCCGCCGACATGATCTGGCCGGACTGGCAGTAGCCGCACTGCACCACCTCCAGCTCCAGCCACGCCTTCTGCAGGGCCGCGCCCTGCGGTCCCTGGCCGATCGCTTCGATCGTGGTGACCGCACTGTTGCCAACGCTATCGACCGGCGTCTGGCAGGAGCGGACCGGCTGGCCATCGACATGCACAGTGCAGGCGCCGCACAGCGCCTGGCCGCAGCCGAACTTGGTCCCGGTCATACCGAGCACATCGCGCAGCACCCACAGCAGCGGGGTGTCGCCGTCGACATCGACCTTATGAGGTGTGCCGTTAATCTTTAACGTGAAAGCCATAAATGCCTCTTTGTGGCTGGGGGCTGATTGGATGCAGTCGGCGACCTGGACAGCGCCGGAAAGCCGCGTGCATCAATGGGCGCGCGTCGCTCACGGACGAACGCGGATGATCGTCTTCCCCGCGCGTCGCTTGGTCGGGTTGAAGGCAGCGACGGCATCGTCGAGGGAGGCGACGGTGCCGATGTTCGTCCGAATTCGTCCGTCGCGCACCCGCTGGATGATCTCACTCAGCTGGGCGCGATCGGGCAGGACAACAAAGTCGATCGTCAAGCCGTTGTCAGGCCGCGCGTCGGTCGGCCCGGCGATGGTCACCAGCGTACCTCCGGCCCGAATCAAGCGTGCGGACCGCATCCCGATGTCGCCGCCGATGACATCGAACACCAGATCGACTCCGCCGACGTCTTCGAGGACGTCGTTCTCGAGGTCGACGAATTCCTGCGCGCCGAAGTCAAGCGCGGTCTGACGGTCGGCAGCGCGTCCAGTGCCGATGACGTAGGCGCCGAACTCACGTGCAAGCTGCGTCACCATCGAACCGACCGCGCCAGCCGCGCCGTGCACGAGGACGCTCTGCCCCGTCTGAAGGCGGCCGTGCACGAACAGTCCCTGCCACGCAGTGAGGCCCGGCATCGCCACGCTCGCCCCCACCGTGAAATCGACGTCGCCCGGAAGCGGCGCGAGGTTGCGAGCCTCGATAGCTATATACTCCGCCAGTGTGCCGCCGCGATACGAGTCCGTGAGGCCGAACACCCTCTGTCCCACCGACAGTCCCCTCGTGCCATAGCCGAGAGCGGTGACCACTCCGGCCAGCTCTTGCCCGGGAATCACCGGCGTCCGGTCACGGCCGAGGCGATCGGTCCAGGTCGAGGGCCACGTCAGTTCACCCGACGTGAATCCGGACGCATGAACCTGAACGATGACGTCGTTTATCGCTGGCTGCGGCTCGGGCCGCTCCACCAGCTTCATCCCCGCCGTTCCAGCGGCCTGGTCCGTTACGACGATCGCCTTCATATGAATTGTCTCCTCGGTTACTTGTCTCTTTGCTGAATATGTTCCGGTCATGCCAGCGGCCATGGGTAGCTTCCGAAAGCAAAGGTGGAAGAGCGCTTTGCCATTGGAGCATCACAGTAAAGAGTCGACGGTCCATCGATTCGAGCCGGCAAGACCCAGAAATAGGGCGCAGCACATCGCAGAGAATACAGAGTAGTCGAATGGCGACTTGATCCCGAACGAGATCGCCATGGCTGAACCGAATAGAAGGAGCAGGCCCGCGCTGCCGAAAGCCGCCCACCGCAACGCGAATCCGAGTACCAGCGTAACGCCAAATAAGAGCTCCAGCACAGTCGCGGCCGTGCCGAGAAAGGTCGTCATCCATGCTGGTGCAAACGCATTTACCTTGGCCGCGTAGCCCAAAAATCGCTCGAATGTTCCCCAGGAAACTCCGCGCTCGCCTGGATGGCCGTAGAACCCGAGCCGGTCGCTGACCGACAACAAGAACGAGACCCCCAGTGCCGCGCGGCTTCCCAGCGAAAGAAGATCGAGGGCAAGAGAGGCTCGTTGCTCCTCGGATTGCAGCTTGAGGATGGGTTGGCCACGCGAAGTGCGCAGGATGCTGTGAAGCGTTTCGGTTGTTGCCATCATGGCACAATCCTACGGGTGGGTGGGGGCAGAAACCTCGGGGATCGATACTGTGAGCGCGCCGTCGCCGAGATTGTCGGCAGTGACGGCGCCGATCAGAAACAATCCTGCCATCGCGATGCCCACGGCACCGACGATCCTCATGATACGGTTCCCTCTGTACGCGAACTGGTAGCGTTCGTTGACGATTTCATTTGTCCAGCAGCGGATAGAATTGAGTCCAGATGTCGTCCTTCTTCGCGCTCGCCATGTGGCAGTAAGCGCACTCAGATTTGGGCTGCAGCTTGGCCGTCGGTGCCTTCGGCTCATGGTGATTGAAGTTGTAGTAACCCCAGCCTCCGGTGTCGGCATAGCGCTTAGTATCCTTGACCGTAACGTCGGCGCCGTTCAACTTTCCGGGGAAAAAGCCTCGCCCGGAAGGCTCAGTACGCGATCCATCCGGGTTCTCGGCTGGGAGCGCCAGCTGCAATTCCTTGAAGAAGATCGTCCCCTCCGGGAACTCACCTGTCCTCTTGTAGATCTCGTATGAGCCTGGCTCGATGTAGACGTTGTGAAATTCAGGAAAGTTGGCCTTGCCGCCGTTGAGCGCATTTGGAGTGAGCGGTGAACCGACGAACACCCACTCATTGAAATTCTTCGGCAGGATCAAGTCACCCGATGCGGTATACTCGGGGAGATAGCGCTTCCTCGTCGCGTCATTGGATTCGGACTGAGCGAACACGGCCGTTATAGCAATCGCGCTGGAAACCGCTCCGGCGATCAACAGGGTAATGCGCATACCTTTTTCTCCCCACGCAATTGAGTGATATCCATCCGAGCTTGCCCTCTGCGTTACTCGATGAGATCTGCAACCAAGGCACTCAGTTGTCGCAGCGCGGGTCGAAGTTCTCCAATAGCTGACGTGTATAATTTCCATGGCGGTGGGGAATACTGCCGCGACGGTCGTAAAACGGCACGCGTCCCATAACACGCGTGAGATCCAACACCGCATAACAACACGGCAATCCAGATTGCTCTGGATTGCCGCATGTGATCGTAACAGATACGAGCTGTCTTAGAACGCGAACTGGGTGCGCATGGCAACTGCGTCGAATGTCGAGCCGACATCCACGGTTGACGTCGGCGACTGCTGCTTGGCGACATCGCCATGCAGATAGTTCAGCATGAAACGGAGGTTGTTGTTGACGTACCAATTCAGGCCGGCGGTGTAGACGGTCTGCCGGCCGCCTGCGACGCCGAGCGCTGTTCCGACCCGATCATTAAGATCGATGGTCGAGACGCGGCCCGCGACTTCCCAGGCGCCCCAGCCGCCGCCTTGCAGCGAGAACGGATCCCGCGGCTTGATGCCGTTATAGGCGGCGGTTGACGTGTTGTAAGTGCGGGTTTCGCCGGTCAGCACGTAGCTTGCCTGGGCATAGCCACCCTGGAACTGCAGGCTCGGCGCGCCCACCGGCGCCAATCCCGTCGAGGCATCGCGATCGACGTTGTACCAGTAATACTCACCCTGTAAGTACAGCGGTCCATAGGTCGCCGCCGCTTCAGCGCCGTAGACCTGCACGCCCGAGGCGTTGGCGATTGCGCCGGTCGAAATAAGCGTGGTCGGATCGATGCGCAGCTCGGGACGATCGCTGAAGGACACCGTCTGGGCATTGGTCACAAGGTTGCGCGGCGGCTGGATCAGCCACTCGGCGTTGGCGCCGATGTGCAGCGAGTACTCCTTGCCACTGACAAGCTGGCCTGCGGCGCGGACGACCGCGCCATACTGTTCGGTGGAGCCGGCGGGCGTCACGCTGGAGGCGGAGTGAATCGAGCCTGTGGTTGGACCGGTGACATAGCCACCGACCCAGACCGAGTCATTCCACCAGCGCGTGCCGAAGGTCGAGCGGAAATCACCGGCGGCGACGTTGACCGCGATGACCTGGGCTGAGGAGCGCTCCATGAAGGTGATGTCGTTGGAGCTCGTGGCCTCGTCCAGCGTCCAAGGAATGTCCATGATGCCGCCTTCGATCGCCATCTTGCCGCCGAACGGCTTGAGGCCCGTGTAGCTCAGATAGGCGTTCTCGATGCCCGATGTGCCGCCGCCCGGAAGCGAGCCGGCCGCTGCACCGCCAAAACCGTCGGAGGTGCCGCCGAAGTCGTAGATCAGGGCAAAATTCCAGTCGCTCAGGAATTTGCCGGCGAGGCCGATGCGTGCGCGGCGGACATTCTGACCGGAATCCAACCGCTGCGGCGAGGTCGCCGCGGTGTTGGGATGATAGTCGTAACCGCCGACATCCCAGTGCAGGCGGCCCGTGATGCCGACGCAATTCTCGCCATCGGCGGTGCAGATGGTCGGCCGGTTGTTCGGCATCGATACCACCGCGCCGGAATACGGCACCGGAGCTTTCGCCGGGATGGCCGCGTTGGCATTGGCGACCGCAGCCTTTGCTGCGGCCTTGGCTTCGGCTTTTGCTTCGGCCTTGGCATTCGCAGTGGCTGCCGTATTCGCCGACGTCTGCTTCTGGAGTTTGTTGAGCTTCTGCTCGAGCAGCCGGACCTGCTGCTTCAAGAGCGCGATTTCCGAGTCGCTGGCGCTGGCTGATTCGGCGTGCGCCTCTTGGATCGGCGCCGCCGTGAGCACGGCCGCCGCGGCCATCGCGACGGTCGTAATTCGATTCATTTGCATGACGGTCTCCTGACGGAAGATAATTCGACTCATTTTAGATCTCGTATGAGCCTGGCTCGACGTAGACGTTGTGAAATTCAGGAAAATTGGCCTTGCCGCCGTTGAGCGTGCCAGGAGTGCGCGGTGAGCCACGAACGCCCGCTCATTGAAAATTCTTCGGCGGGATCAAGTCGCCCGATGCAGTACATTCGGGGAGATAGCGCTTCCGCATCACGTCATCGGATACCGACTCGGCGAACACGGCTGTAGCAACCGCGCTCTGAAACGCTCCGCCGATCAGTAGCGAAATGCGCATACCTTTTTCCTCCACGTAATTGAGAAATATCCGTCCGAGCTCGCCCTCTGCGTTACTCGATGAAATCTGCAACCAAGGTACTCACTTGTCGCAGCGCGTGACGAAGTCCTCCAATAACTGGCATGTATAATTTCCATGGCGGTGAGGAATACTGCCTCGGCGGAAGAATGCTAAAGCTCAAGGCGAGCGCCGGATTGCAGACGCATTTCATCATCAGCACGGGCTTGGCTATTCCTTACAGCGAAGTCATTTCAGAGTTTCGCGACAGGACTCGTATTGCCAACTTGATGCCAATACTCCGGAGATTACGACGCGCGGAACGGCCGTCGCTGATCGCGTAAACCATGCCCCGGACGCAGGGAGAAAGGGGGAATAAAAACAATAACGAGCGGGCATTTCTAATGCTCCCCTCCGCGGAATAGCTTTTCACCGTACCCGCCGAAGATCTTCAATGGCGTCTTAAGCCATCGAGATGGGCCCAGCAAAACTGACGCCTAAAACCGTTGATAGGCGATGGCCCGCATTCGGTGACACACTCGGATCTAATAAGCGACACACACCAGGAGCCACGTCATGCCGTTCCGCTTCGTCACAAAAGCCATCCACGCCTACCTCATCGACTATCCCGTCGCAATTGTATTGATCGGCGCACCATTCGTGCTGGAATTGGGTCGAAGTAGCCCAATTGCGATGTGGCTCTCAGTCGTGACCGGTGTCGCGGCGTTCCTGCTTGCCGCGATCACAAATCACCAGACGGGCTTAATCAAGCTCGTTCCGTACTGGATGCACCTGTGGGTCGATCGCGCGGTCGGTCTGGTGTTCATAATCGCGCCTTTAGTCTTCAATTTTACTGGTCTTGATGCATGGTACTACTGGGTGTTGGCCGCTGCCGTAATCCTTACGACATCCGTCCTCAATGCGCGCGAAGACGTGAGGGTGAACCAACACGGGCTTGGTACACGCATCGCGGAGTGAGCTACAGTCGGCTTGGCACTCCGAATGAACAATCAACCGTAATGATCGTAGTGCCAAGTTTGTCGTATTCGATAACTCACCTAACACGAGAGTCATTGACCCAAGCGGCCGCTTGGGCTGAGGTGTTTATCCGAGCTTGGGAGTACTCTAAGGAATAGCGCGGGAGCGCTTCCTGGTCATCGGTCCTGATCGTCGGATCACTCGGATCGTAGCCAAACACTTCATAAAGAAAAGCACTGCGGATAAGCTCGGTTTCTATCTTTTTCTTATCAGTCCGCTCCGCCGACTGACTCCATTTTGCCTATTTCCTTATCAATTGGCGGACTGACTCCATCTTGTATCTTTGCTTATCGACTGGCTGCTAGACTTTGTTGATATTGCGACGTCGAGTAGCAGCCTCTTTTGAACGCTTGTAGCCACTTTTGTTGCGGATTGGTTCGATTTGATTTGCCTTGATAAGTACTCGCCATGAGATCACTACAAGAAAGAAAGTTTGGATGGCTGAACTATCGTGGGCTGGATCTATCACTTGAGAGCCCCTAGCTGCGAACATAGCCTCCTTGTTTACCCACACCTCAGATACGAAATGGATACAAGCACCGCAGAACTCAAATTCTTGCTCCGACACAGCCATGCGGCCATCGATCTGGCTATGGTTTATCATCGCCCAGTAGCAGGGAATTGCGGACCGATGAACGCTACGTCTTTCCGTTCGAGTTCTTGGGGAGCCGCGCCACCATGAACAGCTCGTGCAGAATTTTGAAGGGCGTGATTTTGCCGGCGAGCGAGGCTGCAATGCTGGCGCGATCTAGCGCATCTGTCTTGCTGCGCGGAACCATTGGCGCACCGATGCGGGATCCTATTTCCTATTTCAGAGTCTGGAATGGGAAACACGCAGGTTTCCTCGAACCTGCCAAGTGCTGCCAGAGCGTCTTCGCATAGCTCAAAGGTGCGCTCTCGATTATACGCTTTCCGTGAATGATCTTACCCCATCCTGGCGGATCGTATCGGGTGCAGCGCGGCATTTTCCTTGAACTGAAATTGAAGAACCGTGTTTTCTCTTCGATTTGATGTAGCAATATAAGTGGGGTTTTTTGGCAGGGGCTTGGGTGAGCGGCAACCAGAAATCGGATAGCGAGTTACGACAAGCTGCGGCAGAATTTATCGAAGCCTTCCGGAATGCAGTCGCCAAATCGGACGAAGAGTTCGCGCAGATCGTTAGCGGTGCACATTTTGCCGCGTTTGATGGCACTGTGGTCGACCTGAACGCGTCCGTTACGGCTCCGCTTTCTAAGTTGGTCTCGCGAGCGGCGAAGCTTTTGGGACCGAAGGCTGCGCATGAAAGAGACATAGAGAAGAAGGCATACACGTCAGCCCAAGCGACGTACTCGACCTCATTGACGTGGCTGTAAAGAGGTTAATCGAATCTATCTTCGAAGTCTCGGAATATGAATTTGTCGTTCCGAACTATCTAATCAGATTCGTAGGTGATGTTCGTTCGATTACAGTTGGCCGCGTTAGAGCAGTTTTAACGCAAGATTTTGCCGACAACTATCGAGTTCGCTTTCCTAAGTCACGGCTCAGTCTTGGAGTTGGAGCAAGGTCCTCTCCGAATTGGTCTGGCTCTCCAATCGAGCTTAGCATCGAGATGCCCCCAGTAGCTTGGATTGTAACGGTCAGCGCATCAAAGCAAAACGTCGAGGAGGAAGCAACATTACTGCAATGCGACGTGCTACGGGTGCGATGAGCGCCAATAGCGCCCCACTCGCTTAAGGCCACGCGCCGGGAATTCCGGCTCAGCTTTCAAAAATTCAGGCAAGCGCGCGATGGCTTTGGCGATACTTCGCGCCTCGTCGGATGTCAAATGCCTGTGCGCGAACGAGAACGCCTGTGTATGTAAATTGTGTATTGGCAGCGAGCGCGTCAATCCCGCGAACGCTTTACGCTCAACGTGTCAGTTCTTATAAAGAAAGCGGAGCAATTGGACAAGGTTACTGCGGCTAGACTGCAAGTCCTTCGGTGGTGCCAGCCGATTTTGCAGGTCGTCCCTCTAAGTCAAGCATGTCCGTAGGGGCGACTTTTTCCAGCCCTTTGGAATACGTTTTAACCAAGCGCTTATTGTCTGCATCGAACGAAATGGTTCCCACAAGAGCAGCGGCCGCAACATCCGGGTACGCGTCTGCAAACGAGAGATAATTTCTGCGCGCCCAAGCGATCACCGCTCGACGAAGTGGCTGCTCAAGCCCTCTATACCTCGGAAGAGGTTGCAGCCCCATAACGTTCAAGCAAAAGCCGAGATACTTGGCTGACTTATAATTTCGCCCAGAAGTAATCTCCTCATACAATAAGCGGCGCAACTTGAAGAGAATTATCTTGCGAGTTTCGCTATCATCGAAATTGAAGAATTGCGTCCAAACCAAACTGTACTGCGTGGTCCAGCCAAGGAAATCTCTCGTGGTAACGGACGACGCACGGCCGATAATCTCAAACATTAGGCTTGCAAGTTCATCGTAGTAATCATGGGGTCTCTTCCATGATTCTACCCGCCAGCGCAGCGTCGTCCTTTTGAGACCCCTTTTTCTCAAGAATCTCAATTGCATCATTTACGAAATGAATAACCTCGCCAATCCGCCTTGTTATTTCATGGCTCTCCTCAGGAAGAGGATTGTCGTTCAGCTTGCGCAAATCTGCGCAAGCCATCTCCAGAGTCGTGAAGGCTCTAGCTAAAGCATATGAATGAAGACCAAACGGGTCCTTTACTACGGCGCTTTCGAAAGTTGTCAGCAAAGCACGCGAATATGCGACAATCTGCTGGCTGTCAAAATTCCATCGATTGTCGGGACGAACATCTAGCGGCGAGTGATTACTGCCCGCTAATCCTTCAACAAGATGGAAATCTCCGTAGAGCGCTTTAGTGAAGGACTTCACATAGCCGAGATAGCCCGAATAATAACCTGCCTCTTCGTGGTATAGCAGCGAGTCTGTGTTCAAGAGCTTCTGTTGAAAGGTTTGACGCGAGTTGACCGGCAGGCAAGCTGTATTCTTTCAGCTCCGACATGGCTTGGAAAAGCGCGATTGCGGTGTTAGGAGCGCCCGCGATAACTGCACGGCAAAAGCGTCTATTGCCCAATATCAGCAATAGGTCGTGCGCATAATGTGCTGACGTTGGTTTTTCATCCTTCTCGTCGTCGCTTATCTTCCATCGAAGGCAATCGACTCGCGTGCTCGATGATACGGCGCGCCGAGTGCTCAATTTCCGCAGCGATTGCTGGAAGATCCTTCTGATCCCCTTGAAGGACATACCGATATACCGCTTGCGTGTATGCCAGTGCGTTACGTGTTCCGAACAGCGGTGGACTTATGTAGGCGTACCAGAGCCAGACGAGAATGAGGCCCAAGAACATAAGACCTAGGCTGAGCTGCAAATATGCTTGATCAGCGACGAAGGCGGGAAGAGGAAAACCTTTAGCAAAGACTACGTCGCTCAGCAGCGTGGCAAGTCCGATAAAGGCTGTGCCCGCAAAAAGATTCCCCAAAGGGGAATTGGAGCGGTGTGTAGTCGAAATCTATAGCGCGCTTCAGTGAAAGTGTAGATCAGAACTATTAAAGCGAACGCTTGTACGAATTCAGCAAATCCAAAAATTCCTTCCTTAGGGACGGTTGGCACAAGACAAAGGCCAAATAAGGAATGATCGCAATCTGCTGCTCCGGACACCTGTGCACTTGCGAAGTCCGAACAACGAAACAAAGCCTCAACGAGGCAAAGGTAATTGGGGTCCACCACGACCTCTTAATCGCGAATCCGACGTGCGATCAGCGCATCATGAGGTGTCGAGTGCATGACCGCCAGCTAAATCAGCGCGTAAATTACGTCACAGTGACTACGTGCGAGGGCAGCATTTGAGCATGCTTCTCTCTTCGCAAGTTTGCGCAACCACTTCTGTCAAAGAACGCAAAACGAACATCAAGTCGGAATGGGCAGTGGACCGAGAGTCGGAATGGAAATAGGCGGTTCGCGAAGTATCTGATTTTGTTGACTTAACTGGCTGGGGCGGGAGGATTCGAACCTCCGCAAGCCTGCACGCTAACCCATTGAAACGACGAACTATTCACGCGCCGCTTCTGAGGAAGTGATACACTCCTGCGATACAGCGCACAAGCTGATCAAAGATCATGGTTGACGGGCGCGTAAACCTTTAAGCTGCTCAAGACGAAGTAGGCATTTAGGTCGACCAGGATAGGGGACACTTCTTTTGGTCTTTGCGAGCTCAGAGCCGCGCGGATGCGGGCAAGTTCACGATGCTAAAGATGTACTGAATTTCCGAGTTAAGTTCGCTATTCTGAATGGCGCGCCAAGTCCTCCATTTCCTTTACATCGACGCCGAAAATTGCCGCCGATCTCCGTCGGAGCTACGCTCTCGCGAAGCATGGGAGATAGCCAAGAGGCGAAAATCGTAGGAGCGACGGCGTTCGGCGGTGAAAAAGTTCGAATCGCTCACGGTCGAATATCGATCTTGACGCAAGGCAGAACGCGTAGATTCATCGTTGAACGATAGCTTTGCGCCTCTAAGCGGCGATTTCCTGCCAAGACATTCAGTCAAGTTCACCGAGATTCTGGCGAACCCATTTGGCCTTTTCCGATGCCGTACGCCGGAAGTGTCGTTTGAAGTCACGACTAAACTGGGCGGGACTCGGGCTAGTCCAATGTTCCGTCAAAGGCCTTATCGAGAGCCTGACGATCCATCTTCTGCGCCATTATGCCGATGTGGTTGCCACCATCGGACGCAAACCTCCGCAACTTCCGGCATGGAAGCTACGCAAGACGCTCGAACATATGGATATGGATGCCCGCCTCGCCGAGCCATTCGATCTGGACCAGCTGGCTGATTTATGCGGGACGAGCCCGCCGAGTAACTTTCGATGCCATAGTGCCCGGGAACGGCTCTGTTATAGCGACCGTACGCCATCAACGCACCGATATAGCAATCACCGGCGCTAACCCAGCTACGCGGCGGCCAGTCGCCCGATCGCTAGGACTACACTCAGCGAGACGAGGCAGGCAAATGCGGATGCCGACTGATGAAAGCAGCCGACTCCTGTCAGCAGGTGCGGAGTTCGTTAAAGGCATTTTAAGCCAATTAGTTCATTAATGCAAGCTACATATCATGCCCAGGAGAGAGTGGCTATGCGCGGAAACATGAGGATTTCCACTAGGCTGATCGTCATCGCGGCGGCGTCTGTTGTCGGCATTGCCGCGGTAGCCTGGCTCAGTCTGTCTGCGCTTCGCACAAACTTGGTCGAGGACAGAAAATCCAAATTGGAAGACGTGGTAGGTCTCGCCATTAACGCTCTGGAGCAGGATCGCCAATCGTCCATAAAGGCGGGTTTGTCGGAAGAACAAACGCTTGCTCGGAGCAAGGAGCTTCTGCGAGCGCTAAAATTCGGAAAGGACGACTACGTATTCGCGCTCGACATGCGCGGGAACGTTGTCGTGCATCCAAATCCGAAGGTTGAGGGCACCAACCTAATGGCCGCCGCGGATCCCGATGGCGTACAGTTTATCAAGCGTCTTGTCGAATTTGTGAGCCAAGGTGTCGATCATGGCTTCGTAGCATACCGCTACCCTCGCGCGAGCGGCCAAGAGCCTTTACCAAAGATATCGTACTCGGCCGGGTACAAGCCGTACGGTTGGTCCATCGGTGCAGGTGTTTATCTGGATGACATCGACGAAATCTTCCGTATACAGCTTTGGCGCACCGGAGCACTGATCGGGATCGCACTTTTTCTGACGCTGGCTCTGTCGCTCCTGATGGGCAGAGGAATCATTAATTCTTTGCGGGTCATGACCCGCGCGATGAATCAACTGGCCGCAGGTGATCTTTCTGCAATCTTGCCGGCCGAGGGATCCGATGAAATCGGCGTCATGGCGAAATCCGTGCGCGTATTCAAGTGCTCTATGACCGAAGCTGAAAAGCTTCGCGGAGAGCAAGACAATTTGAGATCGCAAGCCGATCGGGATCGCGTGGAGCTGTTGAATCAAGTGGCAGACGAATTTGAAGCCGCCGTAAGTTCCTCGCTGATCACCGTTGCAGACGCGATACGCGATTTGAGGTCAACCTCTCGAAGCATGTCAGCTATCGTCGAAGCCGCTAACGGTCAGACCGCAACAGTCGCAGGCGTGGCTCGCCACGCTTCGTTGTCTATTGAATCCGTAGCAGCTTCCACAAGCGAGCTATCTGCGTCCGTCTCGGAGATCGGGAAACAAGCTACGCGATCAGCTACGATCGCTGCAAACGCCGTTGAAGAGGCTAATCGAACCAATATGACCATCAACAGTCTTTCCGTGGCGGCACAGAACATTGGCGATGTTGTCAAATTGATCAGCGAGATCGCGAGCCAGACCAATCTGTTGGCTCTAAATGCCACCATAGAAGCAGCGAGGGCTGGAGACGCGGGTAAAGGATTCGCGGTCGTCGCAAGCGAAGTAAAAACTCTGGCAACACAGACTGCGAGGGCTACTGAGCAAATCGCGGCGCAAGTGGCCACGATGCAGAATGCAACCACCGAGGCCGTTCAGGCCATAAATGGAGTAGGTCGGACAATAGGCTCCATCAGTGAGATCGCAACGACCATTGCCGCCGCCGTTGAGGAGCAAGATACTGCAACCTCGGAGATCGCGCGTAATGTTCAGGAAGTGTCGACTGGCACCGCCCAGCTTTCGGAAAATATCCGCGGCGTGAATCGGTCTGTCGAAGACACTGCCGTGGCAGCCGACGAGGTCTCGAAATCGGCGACGCAGCTTGGTGTACAGTCCGAGGACCTTCGTTCCAGTATCGATCGGCTACTCTCTAAAATCAGAGCGGCTTAAGCGAGAAGATCACTCGTTGCCATCAAGGTTCGCTCGACTTGCCCGCATTCATTTCAGATGCAACTTCGGATCGTCGGGCGGCCTCGCCGCGTCAAATTCGTCTTGCTGTTGGTCAACGCGAAAAACGTGGTCCTGCCCAAATCCTTCGCTGACACCGATCAACAGCTCAAGGCCACGGCGGCAACGCGGAGCGCAACGTCGAACGGGATCTCGCTCAAGTAAGGCGCGGCCGACGTCGGTAAGTCATATCCCGCCGGCCTCGCGCCTCAGTCTACTAAAGGCGCTTCGGACCGTCGCGTAGCTTCATGAGCACGATCGCGCTCCAACCGCGTCTTGTTTGAGAAGGGCTGGACGCAACGTCGCGACAATGCTCCGGCTTCTGTGTCACCGACGCATGTCGGTTGCAGGCTCAACCAAACGACTGGCGGCGGCCGCCCCGGATGATTGTCGACCATCGGCAGCGACCTCCTGATCTATTTCCAAAGCTCCCAAGAGAGGCCGTTCATCCGAAGGGACGCTAAGATCACACCGCGATGAGGCCCCCGCGGATCATCCCTTCTTGACTAACGGACATACGCTATCCTTAAGAGGGCGGAACGCCTGCTCACCTGGGATCACCTCACGCAGTTTGTAGTAGTCCCAATCACCCTTGGATTCCAACGGCTTTTTCACCTCGTACACATACATGTCGTGCACCATTCGTCCGTCTTCACGGATGCGGCCGTTCTTGGCGAAGAAGTCGTTGATTGGCATCTCGCGCATCTTGCTCATCACCGCCTGGGCCCCGTCGTTGCCGGCCGCCTCGATCGCCTTGAGGTAGTGCATGGTCGAGGAGTAGTCGCCGGCGTCGCCCATATGAGGCATCCGCTTCGTGCGCTCATAGAAGCGCTTGGACCAAGCGCGCGTCTCGTCGTCGCGATCCCAGTAGAACGCGTTCGTCAGCACGAGGCCCTGCGCTGAGCTCAATCCGAGGGTCTTGATATCCGTGATCCAGACCAGCAAGCCGGCAAGCGTCTGGCCCCCCTTCGGGATGCCGAACTCCTGGGCCGATTTGATCGCATTCACTAGGACCGTGCCCGAGCCCGCGAGGCCAATCACCTGAGCTTTGGACGCCTGCGCCTGAAGCAGGAATGAGGATTGGTCAAAGGTCTCGATCGGATATCGCGTCGATCCGACGATGCCTCCGCCCAAGCCCTTCACGACCGCGGAGGTATCGGCCTCCAGCGCATGACCAAAGGCGTAGTCCGCGGTGAGAAAATACCAGCTCTTCTGACCGGCCTTCAGCAGCGCGCTTCCTGTGCCGCGTGCGAGCGCGTAGGTGTCATAGGCATAGTGGACGCTGTTAGGCGTACAGGCATCATTGGTGAGGCGCGATGAGCCCGAGCCATTGATGATAGCGATCCTGTTCTTCTCTTTTGCAAGCTGGGAGACGGTGAGCGCAATCGAGGAATTGATGAGGTTGGCGACCATATCGACATGATCGACATCGAACCATCTGCGTGCCAGCCCCGAGGCGATGTCGGGCTTGTTCTGGTGGTCGGCGACTAACACCTCGATCGGCTTGCCCAGCACCTTGCCGCCGAAATCCTCGACGGCCAATTTCACCGCGGTCACGGCCCCCTCGCCGGATTCGTGGGAGAACTGGCCCGACATATCGGTAAGCACCCCGATCTTCACGACATCGTCGGAGATCGCGGCGGTTTGCGCGCCGGCAGCATTCGAGAAAATGACCACCGCCGAGACGGCGAACAGAAATTTGCGCACTCCGGCCTTCATGGCTCTTCCTCCCAAAGCAAAGAACTGCGGGGCAATCCGCTACATTACATGCATAATCTCAGTTACTTGCATAACTAGACGCATTTTTTTGAAGCGAGTCAATCGCGGATTGCCTCAATCGAGGCCGACTCTAGATGGCGTTGCTGCGTATACGGCTCGTCCAGGGAATGCTGGCCAGCGCGAAGCTCCAGATCACAAAACCGCAGACGCAGCCGACCACGAAGCTGAACATTATCGGAGGCCCGGGGCTATCCATCGATTTTTGAGGCGAAAAGTGCTCACGCCCCATATTCTTTCGGACGAGCCAAGCTTTCTGTTAGGTCGACTTCCACTGCGACCTTGTCTCTGGCTTCCTTTGCCGCACCTCGTTCGCCTGCTTTTGCCGGCAATCGGCATCAGCTACTGGCCAGCCGATGCCTTACGAGGCTTCGGCGGGCTTGGTAGCATCGCGCCCGCACACGAGGTCCTCATATTCCGCCGATACAGAGATATTTGATCTCAAGATAGTCTTCGATACCGTATTTCGAACCCTCGCGACCGTTGCCGCTTTCTTTCATGCCGCCGAACGGCGCCACTTCGCTGGAGATGATGCCTTCATTGATGCCTACGATGCCGTATTCGAGTGCCTCAGCGACGCGAAAGATGCGGCCGATGTCGCGGCCATAGAAGTAGGCGGCTAAGCCGAACTCGGTCGCATTGGCGAGCTTGATCACCTCCTGCTCGGTACTGAAGCGGAAAATCGGCGCGACCGGACCGAAAGTCTCCTCTCTGAAGATCAGCATGTCCGGCTTGGCATCCGCCAGCACGGTCGGCTGATAGAAGGACTTGCCGAGCGCATGAGGCTGTCCCCCGGTCACGATGCGAGCACCTTTCTTGACGGCATCGGCGATATGCTCCTCGACCTTCTCGACAGCCTCCGCGTTGATGAGTGGCCCGATGGTGACACCGGGCGCGAAACCGTCACCGACCTTCATTGCTTTCACGGCTTCGCTGAGCCGAGCAACGAAGGCGTCATAGACCTTGTCCTGCGCGAACAGGCGATTGGCGCAGACGCAAGTTTGGCCCGCATTGCGATATTTCGAAGCTAGAGCCCCTTTAACCGCGGCCTCGATATCGGCATCGTCGAAGACGATGAACGGCGCATTCCCGCCGAGTTCCATCGAGGTACGCTTGACGGTAGCCGCTGCTTGCGCCATCAGCTTCTTGCCGATCTCGGTCGAGCCCGTGAACGTCACTTTGCGCACCGTCGGATTGGAAGTCATCTCGCCGCCGATGGCGCTGGCCGCTCCTGTAACTACGGACAAGACGCCTTTAGGGAGTCCTGCACGTTCGGCCAGCACGGCGAGCGCCAACGCCGAGAGCGGCGTTTGGCTTGCCGGCTTGACGACCATCGTGCAACCCGCCGCCAGTGCGGGACCAGCCTTCCGGGTGATCATGGCAGCGGGAAAGTTCCATGGAGTGATCGCTGCACAGACACCGATCGGCTGTTTCAGTACGATGATGCGGCGGTCTGGACTAAATGCCGGAATCGTGTCGCCGTAGACGCGCTTCCCCTCCTCCGCGAACCACTCAATGAAGGAGGCGGCGTAGGCGATCTCGCCACGGCTCTCTGCCAGCGGCTTGCCTTGTTCGGCCGTCATGATGATTGCGAGGTCTTCCTGATTGGCCATCATCAGGTCGAACCACTTCCGCAAGATCGCCGCGCGTTCCTTGGCCGTCTTGGCACGCCAAGACGGTAAAGCCTCGTCAGCGGCGGCGATCGCGCGACGGGTTTCTGCGGCTCCCATGTTCGGAACCGCCATCAGTGCGCCGCCGGTTGCCGGGTTGGTGACCGTCAGCGTCGCCCCGCTATCGGCGCCGACCCATGCTCCGTCCACAAAACAAGCACTACGCAGCAACGACGGATCTTTGAGCTCAGGCGCAGTGTTTGCGATCTTCATATTTACAGTCATTGAGAATTCATCCTGCAGGTTTGGACTCGAAAGCGCTGCGCAGCTTGAACCGCATGATCTTGCCGGAGCCTGTTCGCGGAATTTCTTCGATGAAGGACACACTTTCGGGCACTTTGTAGGACGACAGATGCTTGCGGCAGTGCGCGAGAATCGTTTCACTATCCGGCGAGGATACGCGGCTCACCACGAACAGGGCCGGCACCTCGCCCAAGTGCTGATGCGGTACGCCGATCACGGCGCAGTCGACTACGTGCTCGTGACTTCCGACGACTTCCTCGATCTCCGCTGGCGCGATGTTTTGTCCTCCGCGGATGATCAACTCTTTGAGCCTGCCCGTGATGGTCAGGAATCCGTTCTCGTCGCTCTTGGCGAGGTCTCCGGTGTGGTACCAGCCATCACGCAAGGCTGTCGCGGTCTCTTCCGGCTTGTTGTGATAGCCGAGCATAACGTTGGGCCCGCGCACGACCAACTCGCCTTCGGCGCCCAGAGCAGCGTCCTTTCCGGTCTGGTCAATGATGCGGACGCCAAGGCCGGGCACCGGCAGGCCGCAGGAGCCGAGCACGCGCCCTCCGGTTGGCCAGTTCATCGTCACCATAGTGGACGTCTCGGTGATTCCGTAGCCGTCCAGCAATTTGACGTCGAACTTCGCCTCAAACGCACGATTGAGCGGCGCGGGCATAATGGCCCCGGCGGAGAGAGCGAGCCGCACCGCGCCGAGCCTCACTCTATCATCGCCCTTGGTCGCTTCCAGCAGGTAGTGGAACATTGTCGGCACACCTGGAAACAGCGTGAACTTGCCGGTAGTCAACAACCGAAGCGCATCGCTGGTGGAAAACTTCTCCATGATGTATTCGCTGGCTCCCGCAGCCAGCACACCCAGCACCGAAAGATTCAATGCGTATGAATGAAACAACGGCAGGGGCGAGAGGACCGTGTCCGTGTCGGACAGCATGGCGATGGGCGCCCAGCAAGATGCCGTGACCCAGAGCATGCTGTGGGTTGACAGCAAGACGCCCTTGGCACGGCCTGTGGTTCCGGAAGTGTAAATGATGAACGCCGGCTCGTGCATCGTAAGGGAGTCGCGCGGTGCCGAGCCTGCCTTTGTCGAGGCCAGATCTTCGTAGCGGACGGCCTTCACCTTCGTTTGGCCGCGCTCGATCAGGACCACCCTGTCGAGACTCGGACATTGCGGCTGGATTGACTCGATGAAATTCGACCGTTCGTCGGTAGTAATCACCATTGTGCAGGCAGCGTCCTGCAACCGGTAAACGACTTCGCTCTCGGTCGCATCGTAGCTGATGGGAACGCTGACCGCGCCGGCCCTAGCGATAGCGAAGCAGGCTTCGACCCATCGCACGCAGTTAGGCAGGAAGATCGCGACCTTATCGCCAGCACGGATACCCAGGTCAGCAAAATGGCCGGCAAGGTTCGCCGTCCGTCTCGCGAGTTCGCTGTAGGTGATCGTCCCTTCAGCGTCCTCGAACGCCGTCTTGCTTCCCCGCTCCCCGGCATGCCGCTGGATCAACACGGAGATTGGCGCGATCAGATCGGTCTGCAGCATGTTCCCTCCGGTTAGTCCGGTTGCCCGTATCAGACCATGCTGAAGCCGCCGCTGATGCTGATCACCTGGCCGGTGATCCAACTCCCATGCGGCGAAGCCAGCATTGTCACCATGGGCGCGATATCCTGCGGCTGGCCCAATCGGCGCAACGGATAGAGTTTCGTCAGCTTGTCGCGATTGGCGTCGACCCAAGCCCGATCATGCGCGGTCTCGATGAGGCCAAGAGAGATCGTATTGGCCGTCGTACCGAAACGCCCGAACTCCCGTGCAAGCGACTTCATGAGGCCAATAACGCCTGCGCGTGCCGCCGCGACAATGGCCAGGCCCGACTCGCCAACCCGGGATGAGTCGCCGACCATCGCGATAATCCGCCCGTCGCCGCTCTTTTCGAGATATGGAGCCGCGGCCTTCGAGACATGGATCGCGCCGTAGAGGCAGATGTTGATCTGCTTCTCCCACTCCTCGGGCTTGGTTTCGGTGAAGCGGTTGCGGAGTGCCACGCCGGCATTGTTCACGACGATGTCGAGACCGCCGAAATCCTTAGCGATGCTATTGACCATCTTCGTGACGGCATCGTAGTCCGCGACGTCGGCCTGATAAGCGATGGCCTTACCGCCCGCCTTTTCGATCTCGGCGACGACACCCGCAGCCTCGTCCTTCGAACCCCGATAGTTCACGGCCACAGTCGCGCCTTCCGCCGCAAGACTCAACGCGATTTCGCGACCGACGTCTCTTGCGGCACCGGTGACGAGCGCGACCTTGCCCTTGAGTTTCATGTCCATAAGTCTGTTCCTTGCTCACTGCTTAGTTTCGATCGAACGAAAAGCCGTCTGGCCCATTCGCCAGCGCGACATACCGGTGCCGTGCCAAATTTCATCTCAGCACCATTTAAATTTCGGCTGCCGCTTTTCCGCGAAGGCCTGGCGAGCTTCACGGTAATCTTCGCTATCTGAGGCATGGTCAATCATCGCTTGGGCGAGCGAACCCTCATCTCCCATAACCGCCTCGTTCAGTATGTATTTTGCTCCCGCAATCGATAGCGGCGCCTTGGAGGACATCTGGGCGGCCAGGCTATGCGCATCGCCGAGCGGATCGTCGGCGACTCGATCCACGAGACCCATGTTCAGCGCTGCTCGAGCATCGATACGTTCCGCTGCGAAAAGGATCCGTTTCGCGTTGGTAATCCCTACGAGGGACATAAGCCGTCGAGTGCTTCGCACCCCGTAGACGATGGAAAGATTGGCCGCCGGAATTCCCAACTTGGCCGTGGGCATTGCAAAGCGGAAATCGCATGCCATCGACAAATGGCATCCGCCGCCGAGGCAGTATCCGGAAATCACCCCGATTACAGGCTGCGGCACACCGGCGATAGCATCCGAACACGCGTCAACGGCAACCTCATAAGCCTTGCTCGCGGAAGCGTCGGCTCTGACGCGGTCGAACTCGGCGATGTCGGCGCCGACGCTGAAGTCCTCGCCTGCCCCTGTCAGAATGACAGCCCGAACTTCTCTGTCTTTGGCTAGTTTCTCGAACGTGTCGGCCATGCCGTTCCACATGGCAAGCGTCATGGCGTTGCGAGCACTAGGCCGATCGATGGTTACAGTCGCAACGCCATCGCTGATCGAAAGGGTGATATCTGCCATCTTCATCTCAACCACTGGGGATGCATTGCTGCATCAGGCATGGATCGCAGAACGCCCGCCACAGGCGCTCCCTTGACGTCTTAAGCTTGACTGTGCCGAACATATCCATTCGCCGATCTCCGCTCAGGCCGCCACGGTGCGATCTCGCAACAGAAGTGGAGCGATAGCCTCCTTTAGACCATCTGGCAGCGGGACTGGCTGGCTCGTTGCGCGGTCGACATACACGTGCACGAAGTGACCCTGCGCACACGCGTCATCGTCATCATCGCGGAATAGGCCGACTTCATACGTGACACTGGTGTTGCCCTGTCGTTCGACTCGAAGCCCGGCGTGCACCACCGAAGGAAAGGATATTTCCTTGAAATAGCCGCACCTAGTCTCGGCAACGAGGCCAATGACCGGGCTATGCTTGATATCCAGAGCTCCGTTCTCGATCAGATACTGGCAGACCGCCGTATCGAAGAAAGAGTAGTAGACGGTGTTGTTGAGGTGCCTATAGGAGTCGTTGTCCATCCAACGCGTCGTCATAACGCGAAAGTGCGCATAGTCCGAGCGGCGATGCGGACGCGCACGTTCGGTCATAGCGCACCGCCGTAGATCGCGAGTGCGTCATCGAGTGTCACCTCCCGCGGATTGTTGATGAGCAGCCGTTGCTGCTTCATCGCATCTTCCGCCAGTTGTGGCAGATGGTTATGCGAGATCCCAACATCGCGCAGCCGCGTCGGCAGTTCCAGCGATGCCGGCAGACTGGCCAGATAATCGATTAACGCCGCGCAGCGCTCGCGCGAGCCGCCCTTTTCGCCGGGAAGCAGGACATCGGCGATCTCGGCATAGAGTGGCTCCGCGGCAACCGCGTTGAAGCGCAGGACGCCAGGCAGAACGAGCGCGTTCGACAGACCATGAGGAACGTGGAAGCGAGCACCGACCGGATAGGCCAATGCGTGAACAGCCGCTACAGGAGCGTTGGCAAATGCCATTCCGGCAAGCATCGAGCCGAGCAACATGCCCTGGCGCGCAACGCGATTCTTGCCGTTGGTGCAAGCCTCGAAGATGTTGCCACCCAGCAACCTTAATGCTTCGCGCGCTAGGCAATCCGAAACCGGGTTCTTGAGCCGCTTCGAGGTATATGCCTCGATCGCATGCACCATCGCATCTATGCCCGTGGCTGCCGTCACCGCAGGCGGCAACCCGAGCGTCAGGTCGGCATCGAGCACTGCCCAATCTGGCAGCAACACCTGCGACACGACACCTTTCTTTTCGTTCTCACCAGTGGTGACGATCGAAATCGGTGTGACCTCCGAGCCTGTGCCCGCGGTGGTCGGCGCAAGAATCAACGGGAGTCGCGGCCCCTTCGCAAGTCCGACCCCGTAAACGTCGGATAGCTTCTCCTGACCTACAGCCAGGAGGGCAATCAGCTTTGCCGTATCCATCGAGCTGCCACCGCCGATAGCGATTACGCCATCGACCTTCGCGGAGATGGCCCGTTCGACACCGGACATGATGACGTGCTCAGGCGGATCCGCCTCGACATCGGTGAATACCGTGACGGCAATGCCTACTTTCTGCAAACCATCGAGGCCGAGCTTGAGCAGTCCGGCCGCTGCAACTCCCGGATCGGAGACCAGGAGGACCGATCGGCACCCCAGCCCAAGCGCCAGTTCACCGATACGGGCGGAGCCAGCCGGCTCGACGAGGGAGGATTTGGTCGACTGGAACGTGAATGCCTGCACCGGACGATCCCGAGAATTTGGTTGTTTACATTGACTTTCATAGCTGAACTACTTTTCGGGTAGCGTGTCAACCTTCTTTGCGACGAACGGCTTCCGTCCCCTATGGCTCCACGTCGCGGACGGCCGTCCCGGTGCGCCGAAATACGAACGACAAACGTGCCGCTAACTACCTAGCCTTCGGCCAGTTCGCTGCGAGATATCAGGGCCCCGCGGAGAATTCGCGAGCCGCCAAACCCTCCGTAGCTCGTCGTATCGATGGAGTTGTTTGCAGCGATCGGCTCCCTGCAGTGGCTGCAGACGACGAGTGCGTCAAAATCCAACTTGCAGCAGTGGTGGCGCAACCTGACCGATGGCTTCGCATCGGCAAGCCAACGGTGGCCCCACCCCATCATCACGAGCATCGGTCGAGAGAAATCGTGTCCTATCTTGATGAAGCGGTAGTCGAAACGATCTCCAGAATGCTGTTCTCGACAAGAGCAGCCAGCCTCGTCGAAAACGTCTGACGGGATATGCTAAGCCTGCGCTGTGACTTGTCGAAGCTATGAATGCAGAAGAACGCTTCGCGAACGAACAGGAACGTCCAACTGTCGAGTACGATCTCGACGGTCTCGCGAACCGAGCAACGCCGTTCAGTCATGCCCCATCACGTTAGGCTGCCCACTGATGGATCGACCTCCCGACGATCCCGCAACATCTGGAAGATACGCTCAGGTGTCACCGGCAGGGTCTGTACCGAAACGCCCAGATGCGCGAGCGCATCGTCTACTGCGTTAGCAACCGCCGCCGGCGCTCCGATCGTTCCGCCCTCGCCCATTCCGCGAAAACCCCCGACGTTGTTCGGAAGATCCGCTTCAATGTGAACGACTCCGATGTCCGGAACGGACGTGGCGACTGGGACGAGATAGTCCGCAAGACTCGCGGTGACCGCTTGTCCCTGATCGTCGTGCACGATCTCCTCGAGAAGCGCTGCGCCGATCCCCTGCGCGACCGCTCCGTGAACCTGACCGTCCACGATCATGGGATTGATGATCCTGCCGCAATCTTCGGCAACGACGTAGCGAAGAATGCGAACACCGTACGTTTCTCGATCTACCTCGACCATAGCCAAGTGGGTCGACGAGCAGGCAGTACCGAGATAGGGATCGTACGTCTCCGAGCCGACGAGGTCCTCGCGCTGGCTCAGCGGTATGCGCCCCATCTGCTTGTAGACCGCAGAGGCCACGTCCTTGAGCGTCATTGTCTTATTGGAGGTGCGGCTGCTGACGATCCCCTGACTCATGTCCAAATCGTCGACGTTCTGCTCCATCAAGTAGGCGGCGGCGCGCAGGACCTTGGCTTTGACGACCCTTGAACAAAGGGTGGCGGCCCCCCCTCCCAGCACTGCAGATCTGCTTGCGTACGTGCCGGTCGACATGGGGACAAGCGAGCTATCGCCGTGCTGGATCTGGACGTCCTCGAGCTTGCAGCCTAACTCGTCCGCTATCACCTGAGCGAGCGTCGTCTCCAGCCCCTGACCGTGAGAGGAAACGCCGAAAGCGGCTGTGACGGCACCGGTCGAATCTATCTCGATCTTCGACGTCTCGGTTCCCGTATTGATAGGCATGCCAGGGGCGACGGATATCCGTGAACCAATCCCCGTGAGTTCGGCGTAGCTACTAAGTCCAATCCCAACCCACCGCCCCTCGGATCGCGCAATATCGCGTTCGCGAACCAACGCCGGATAGTTGACATGGTCGCAGGCGCCTTGGAGGCACTCCTGGAATGCGGATTTATCCCAGATGATCCCCGAAGCGGTTCGATACGGGAATTCGTCGTCACGCACCAAATTCTTCCGCCGGAATTCGACCGGATCCATACCGATCTTGCGGGCGGCCATTTCCACCAGGCGCTCCATCGCGAATGTCGAGGATGGGCGCCCTACGCCACGATATGGACCGGTGGGAGGCTTCGGCGTCAGAACACCCCGGATGCGGCCGCGATAGTGCTCCATCCGGTATGGTCCGGGCATGAAGCTGACCACCTGCACCGGCTCGAGCGCGGCTGTCCACGGGTAGATCGAATAGGCGCCAACGTCTCCGATCACGTCGGCACGCAATCCCAACATCGTGCCGTCGCTGTCGACTGCTAGTTCGGCCTCGATCAATTCGTCGAATGCCTGGCTGGTCGCCGAAAGGTCTTCGAGACGGTCACTTACGTACTTGACCGGCCGCGTCAGCTTGCGCGCCAGGATGCAGACGAGCATCTCCTCGCTGTAGAGAGACCCCTTTCCTCCGAAACTGCCGCCGACATCTGGCGCAACGACGCGAACCCGCGTTCCCGGCAGATCGAGACAGTCGGCGAGCACGTCGCGGATGACGCCCGGAATATTCGACGACGTGTGAAGCGTCAGCGAGCGCTTCCGTTCATCCCATTCCGCCAAATACGACCGATTCTCCATCGAGACCGCGGTCTTCCGAGTCATGCGGAAACGGCCTTTGACCGTGACCGGTGCGGAAGCGATCACGCTGTCGATATCACCGCGTTTGAACTCCCTCTGGATGATCGTGTTCGTACCCGCTTCTTCATGCAATAGCGGAGCATCATCCTTGACAGCGTCAATCTGCCTGATCGCGAACGGCAAGGGCTCGTATTCAATCGAGATGTGTTCCAGCGCATCTTCGGCGGCGTAGCGGCTTTCGGCCAGAACCGCAACGACGGGTTCGCCGACGTAGCGTACCTTGCCTTCCGCCAATGGCCGGATCGGCGTGGCGTAGTAACCCGGCATCCTCGAGGTGGGAATCGCCGGGCTGTATTCACCCGCAATGTCGGTCGCGTCATAGATTGCGACCACGCCCGGAATCGAAAGGGCGTCACCTGCGTCAACACTGATGATCCGGGCGTGCGGCTGATCCGATCGCCGCAGAGCAACATGAAGTGTCCCGTGCGGATTGATATCATCGACATACCGACCGACGCCGGCGAGCAGCCGCGGATCCTCGGTCCGCTTGATGCGTTCGCCGACCAGTTTTGGCCGAAGCGCGATCGAAGGCTCGGGACGGGTCATTCGTAGAACTCTGCCGCCTTCCGCAAATGCTTCCACTGCTCGTCGTCATGTCCGGAAACGACCGTTTCTCCGGCATCGCGCCACTTCTTGAGTTCCACCAGGGCGGCCGCAGCCAAGTCCATGTTCCAGGTGTTCTTGGGTGGAACGCCGACATCGATGGAGCTTTGCAAAGGCGCCGCGTCCGACGCGAGCACGAAAGTGCCGTCACGGTCGAGCCCGACACGCGCGACGGTTGAACCCGGCGTGTGCCCAGGCATCGGCACGAGCACCACTTTTCCATCGCCGAACACATCGTGCTGGCCGTCGAAGGTCTTGAACCCTTGCGGCTGATTCCATTCCTGAGGCAGGTATCCCTGCTGTTCGGCGCCGTCCGCCCGCGCAGCTTCGAGCTCCGCCGCGTGGCAGAAGATCGTCGCACGACGGAAGTACTCGTTGCATCCGCAATGGTCGGGATGGAGGTGCGAGCAGACGATGACATCAATATCGTCGGGCGTGAGACCGATCGCGCCGAGCTGCTGGACCACCGTTCCTTCGGCTTTAAAGATCGGCGTCATTACCCGTGCGAGCCCACCCCACCGGCGTTCCGGCTCGGTAGCGGCCTCGGGGCTGCAGCCCGTATCGAACAGTAAATTCGCCTGCTTATGACGAACGAGCGCAGCGTTGACCGGCAGCTCGATCGTCTCTTCCTTTGCCGAGCCCGGCACGTAGATCGACCGTCTCATGCGCAACCGACCTCCCGGAAGCAAATGCAACTTCATCTCAAGGGACCCCTCTCCTTCGCCAGTTCGCGGACGGCGTCGACGATGTGTTGGTAGCCGGTGCATCGACAGATGTTCCCGGACAACGCCTCCCGAATCTGCTCATCCGTCTCGAGCGGATGATGCCGGAGCATGTCCGTGATCGTCATGATCATTCCGGCCGTGCAGAAGCCGCACTGCAGTCCATGATGCGTTCGGAAGGCTTCCTGAACACGTCCCAGACTATCGACCGTCCCCATCCCCTCGATCGTCTCCACCTGCATTCCTTGCGCCTGGACCGCCAAGGTTAAACAGGATCTGGCACTCCTCCCGTCCAGCAAGACGGTACAGGCGCCGCAGACTCCGTGCTCGCATCCTACGTGCGTTCCGGTAAGTCCAAGTTCGTGCCGCAGGAAGTCACTGAGGAGCATCCGCGGTTCGACTTCACGGCTGCAGGTCAAGCCATTGACGACCAGCGTGACTTTGGTGGTTGGCATCATGCGCGCTCCACGGAACGGGCCGCTCGACGCCATGCGGTGTCGAGAGCCCGACGGGCCAATGCCCCCGAGAGATGGCGCCGGTAGTCGGCAGATGCATGAAGGTCGGTGTTGGGCTGCACAGTGTCGTTGAGCAATTCGACCACCTCGCTCACGAGGCGTGGCGTGACTTCTCGACCTTCGACGAGCGCCTCGACCGAGTCTAGTCGCAGCGGTGTCTCACCCACTCCCATCATCGCGAAACGTACGCCACTTGCTGCCCCGTCCCGCATGCTCATCGTGGTTGCGACGCAAGAAAGCGCGAAGTCTCCATGCCGTTTCGCGAACTCCTCGAAAGCCCAACCAACGTCCGCCGACAGCGTATCGATCTCGATCGAAGTGACGAACTCGTCCTGCTCCAGCGAGGTCATCAGGGAGCCCTGAAAGAAGTCGGGGGCTACGATCTGCCTCTCACCCCGAACCGAGCGGGCCGTGATCTGCCCGTTGAGCAGCAGCGTCATCATGGGCATCTCCGCCGCCGGATCCGCGTGGCAGACGCTCCCGCAAAAGGTACCTCTGTTTCGTACGGTAAGGTGGGCCACGTGGTGCATGGCCTCGTGGAGGATCGGTATCCGTTCTTGGATGAGTGGATCGGTCGCCGTCATGTAATGGCGCACGGTCGCACCCAATCGCAGTCGATCTCCCTTCGACTCGATTTGCGAAAGGTCCGGGATGCCGTTGATGTCCACCAGAACCGACGGCTTTACGAGCCGGAAGTTGATCATTGGCATGAGGCTCTGCCCGCCGGCTATGACCTTTCCGTCACCGCCGGATTCAGCCAGCACCTCACATGCCTCGGAGATCGTACTCGGGCGAACGAAGTCGAATGGCGCGGGCTTCATGCGATTGGCCTCAAAGACATCGGCGACACGTCATGTCGCCATTGGCCAGGTCGCGCACCTATCGATCGATGGTCCCGTTTCGACATCCCGCGGCCGCTCTCCTACATCCGCTTTTTGAGCCGTATTGTGCTTTTAATTAACTTGCATTACTAGACTATTATTGAAGATGTCAAGCTGAGCTCCGTCGCACGTCCGCTGTCAGCTCGCACGTCGCTTTCCTTCAGGTAGGGAGATCATCCATGGATATGCGTGGCCAGCAACACATTCCGGCAAGTCGCGAGGTCGTCTGGAATGCCCTCAACGACCCGGAAATCCTGCGAGTCTGCATTCCAGGCTGTCAGGAACTGACAAAATCTTCAGATACGCAGATGACCGCGGTCGCGGTCATCAAGGTCGGTCCGGTCACCGCCCGCTTTCAGGGCTCCGTGACTCTATCCGATCTGGATCCTCCGAACGGCTATAAAATCCGTGGTGAGGGACAAGGCGGTGTTGCCGGGTTCGCTAAAGGAACCGCAATCGTGCACCTGGAAACCGATGGGGACGGCACCGTACTGCACTACGAGGTCGACGCGCAGATCGGCGGCAAGCTTTCTCAGCTCGGCGGCCGCCTGATCGATGCCACGGCAAAGAAGATGTCTGGGCTTTTCTTCCAGAAGTTCGCGCAAGAAATCCAAGACAGACAACAGGCCGCCGATGACGTCACTGCAGCGGGAGCGCCTCCAAGCGCCGTTAGCCCGGCAGCCTTCGCCAAGCCTTCGGCTCCCACTCAAGCTTCGGATCGGCAAAGCATCAAACGCCATGCGCTCGTATCTTCGACCGCAAACGATCAACCGTCAGGCTTGTTTTCCTTCTTGAAGCTTGTTGGTGCAATCGCTGTGGTGGGTGCCCTAGGGTTCGCATGGTATCGCTATGGCGGCCTGCTACCAAGCCTCGTTCCCGCGCCCGACACAATCGCAACCGATGGGCGCGCGCACGTCTCGCCGGATATATCCAGCACGATCCAACTGATCATGGCCGCAGCGATTGGCTATCTATTCGGCACTCGCAGCAAGAGCCACCAGGGATAGCGATAGGTCGCACTCGACATCTTCCAAGAACGAAGCAGAACGGCTTTCACTAAGAGACCTTTCTCGCCATCGCGTCGAAGCCTGAGGGGGATGCGATCTGACAATGCTTTCCAGGATCAGGAGGCCGGCCGGACTGTTTGCTGGCCGAAGTCTGCGACCGATATTGCAATCTCCAGTTTGGCTGAGATCATCACAGTAGAGAGCGCCACCCGCAATCGCTGACCGGAAAGGACGTCTATTTCAACCGGGAAGCGCCCGGCTGCTCTTCTTCCCGCCGAAGCGATCCGGATTGTAGCGCATGCGGTACTCCATCGAGTGCGCGGCGATCGGCTCGCGACATTCGCTGCAAAGTACCATAGGCGTAAAATCGTGCCCGCAGTCGAGATGAGTCAGCACGAGAGGGGCCTTGCCGTTCGACCTCCACTTGTCTCCCCACGCCATCATCATGATCAGAGGTCCGTACAGATCGAACCCCATGGGAGTAAGCAGGTACTCGAAGCGGTCGGGCCCGCTCTGGTACATGCGCTTCATGAAAATGCCTCGCTCGACCAAGCGAGACAACCTATCGGACAGGATGTTGGGGGCGATTCCGAGTTCGCTCTGCAGCTTGTCGAACCGGCGCGCGCCGAAGAAAGCCTCCCGGATGACGAGAAAGCTCCATCGATCTCCGATCACCTGCAGCGCTCGGGATACTGAACTTGGCCTTCCCCGATTGAATTGATTGTCATCCGAAGAACGTCGCGAGCGCTTCATCGGCTCGACCGTCACAGAGCCCGAGCCAGCACCATCGCGATAAGAAACGCGCCGGGCCACCACTTTTTCCCGGCAGTGCGAGCACCCGACGTATGGTTTCGTGACCTGTCCGCATTGCGTGTGAATGAGCTGCAACGGAACGCCTTGCTTTTCGGAAAGCCAATTGTCTCCGAACTGCATGAGCGCCATGAAAGTCGGGTAGAGATCCATACCTGACCGGGTCAGCCGATACTCCACCCAACTCGATTTTTCCGAGTACTCGATCCGGCGGAAGATATCCTCCGCGACGAGCCGCTGAAGTCGGTCGGTCAGCGTCGCCCGCGGGATCTCTAGCATCGTCCGGAATTCCTCGAAGCGACGCGCTCCGAAGAACGCTTCTCGGATCACGAGGAACGTCCAGGCGTCCGAGAGGATGACGACTGTCCGTGCAACTGAGCATTTGCGCTCGCGCGGTGCGCTTTGCGACTTGCTCGCGCCGACGGCGGTGTCAGCGGATCTCCTCTTTGGTTGTACCTGCCGTTTAAGGGACTGCGCCGGATTCAATACGTTCTCCTATCGAGATAGCGCCATTGATATTGCCACGAACCCCACAGCAAACCAACACGCAGTTTCGCAAAGGGAATGGCCATCGGACCAACGTGCGAACGCGGGACGCCCATGAGGCTTGACACGACTTTTTAGTTCAATTATGCAAGTAACTTCTTTAGGTTCCTCCCAGAGTCGGCCGGGCGAGCCCGGTCCCTTTTTTTGGAGAGAAGGAACATGACCTCCTCAAAACAAGAAGTTATGCGGAATGCCGACGCTTTATGGGAGGACTTCTCTCGTCCGATCGGGTCAGCGCAGGCGTACATCGATTCCCTACGAAGGCGTGGGTTGAACGTCTTTTACAGAGGCGAGCCCGTCGAAGAGCCCGTCGACGACCCGGTTATTTTCCCCTCGATCAATGCCATGGC
Organism: Nitrobacteraceae bacterium AZCC 1564; assembly: GCA_036924835.1. Lineage (NCBI taxonomy): Bacteria > Pseudomonadati > Pseudomonadota > Alphaproteobacteria > Hyphomicrobiales > Nitrobacteraceae > Nitrobacteraceae bacterium AZCC 1564. The sequence continues at coordinate 4,112,277 of JBAGRR010000001.1, read as the reverse complement.
CGAGACTTACCGACTGGCTTCCGAGCAGCAGGACTTGGCCAGCGTACCCATAGGTGATTCAGGCGATCGCACCAGTAGATTCCTTCACGTCCCGGTCACCCCCGCCGATCTGGCCGTGAAGCATGAGATGCAGCGCGAACTGGGGCGTCGTACGGGGACTTGCTTCCAACGCTGCGTTGGATTGGACGCCATCAGCGCGTGTCACTCGATCACGTTCGACACCGATCAAGAATACGGCACGTCCTACCATCAGCGATTTCTAGCGTTTCTGAAACGGGCACAGGCTGCGAATGTGGTCATCGGAGGCGCGATGACCGATCCGAAGGGCGACCGCTCCAAGTCTCCCCATCAACAGACCGACCCGGACATGTTTCTTCATGTCGTTAGACGCGAAGAGGACGGAATCTACGTATCGGGCGCAAAACTTCATCAGACTGGCGCCATCAATTCCCACTGGCTGATAGTGATGCCGACAATGAGGCTCACTGAAGCAGATCGGGACTGGGCCGTCGTCGGAGCCATTCGCGCCGATTCTCCTGGATTGACGTATATCCTGGGCCGTCAAACCAATGATACCCGCAACGTGGATGGCGGCGCGTTGGACGCCGGTAACGCCGGCTTCGCGGGACAGGAAGCCCTCATCGTGTTCGACTGCGTATTCATTCCGCACGCGCACGTCTTCATGGACGGCGAATGGCAGATGGCTAGTTCACTTGTCGAGCGCTTCACCACCTATCACAGGTCGTCTTACGTCTGCAAAACCGGTCTCGGCGATGTGCTGATTGGTGCGGCCGCAGAGGCTGCATCTCACAACGGGGTAGAGAACGCATCGCACATCAGGGACAAGCTCGTGGAGATGACGCACCTTAACGAAACAGTTTATTCGAGCTGCATCGCCGGCGCATACCGTGCTTCGAAGGCAGCCTCCGGTGCGGTCTACAACGATCCGATGCTTTCGAACGTCGCGAAGCACAACGTTACGAGGTTTCCATTCGAGATCGCGCGGCTCGCACAGGACATCGCGGGCGGTCTGGTTGCTACGATGCCTTCCGAAAGGGACCTACTGAGCAACGTGACCGGGCCTTTGATCCGCAAGTTCCTAAAAGGACGCGATGGCGTCGATACGGTCGATCGCATGCGAATTCTCCGCCTGATCGAGAACATGACTATCGGACGCAACGCGGTGGGCTATCTAACCGAAAGCCTTCACGGGGCAGGATCGCCGCAGGCGCAGCGCGTTCAGATCGCTCGCGGAATGGAAATAGAGAGCAAAAAGGCTTTTGCGCGCACTCTGGCTGGAGTACGTCCGAAGGTCGATGAATGATCGCGGACGGGGCGCCCGGCGCTCTGCGGCGCGCCGGAGCGACCAACTACTCGCCGAGATAGAGCTCTCGCACGCGGGGATCTGCCTGCAGCGCGCTGCCGGTCCCCGTCAGTACAATCCGTCCCGTCTCCATGACGCAGGCTTGGTCGGCAATCGATAGGGCAAGGTTGGCATTTTGCTCGACCAACACGATCGTGAGACCCCTATTCCTGAGAGAACAGATCGCTTCGAAGACCTGATCGATCAGCAGCGGAGAAAGGCCCATGCTCGGCTCGTCAAGCAGTAGCAGATTGGGTCGGCTCATTAACGCCCGGGATATAGCCAGCATTTGCTGCTGCCCCCCCGACAAGGAGCCCGCCGGTAAGCTCTTCTTCTCGAACAGTATGGGAAACATTTCGTAGGCAGCTTCTAAGCCTGCGTCGGAATCCGTCTTCGACCTCGTCCAACCGCCCAATCGCAAATTGTCTTCGACCGAAAGCCCGGCAAACACTTGACGTCCTTCCGGAGCCTGAGCCAGGCCCAATCTGACGCGGGCATTTGCTTTTACTCCGCTCAGGGACTTGTCTTTGAAGGTGATCTGACCGGCACTGATCGGCTGCACACCGGAGATGGCACGAAGCAAGGTGGTCTTACCGGCACCATTTGCTCCAATCAAGGCGACGATGTGTCCACCGGATACTGTCATACTGACGTCGTGAAGCACTTCGATCCGACCATAGCGGCTGCTTAAACCCCTGACATCAAGCATTGGCTGCCTCGCGCCTTCCATGATCACCGAGATAGGCGGCTATCACGCGTTCATTCCTCTGCACCTCGGAGGCCGTCCCTTCGCAAATCGTCTGGCCTCCGTCCAACACGTGAATCCGGTCGGAGATCCTCATGACGAGCTTCATATCGTGCTCAACCAAAAGGACCGTCACTCCGGAACTTGCGATCTTCCTGACCAGTTTCTCGACCTCCATCGTTTCCGCTGGATTGCACCCGGCGGCGGGTTCATCCAGCAAGATCATCTTGGGTTCGGTCGCGAGAGCCCTCGCGAGTTCCAATTTCTTCAGCGCCCCGTACGGCATCGCTGCAGCCGAACGATCCGCATAGGAACCAAGCCCCACAAACTGGAGTAACTCCCGCGATCGCTCTTGACTCGCCCGGTTCTCGCGCACTGCCCAGGGAAGACTGAACAACTGCGAAAACATCCGACTGCGCTCATGCATATGCCTGCCGACCATGACGTTTTCGACGGCGCTCATTTGCATGAACACTTGCAGGTTCTGAAACGTTCTCGACATCCCTTCCCTTGCAAGTGCGTCCGGCCGCATTCGGGTTACGTCCTTACCGTTCAGTCGGATCGCACCACCTTGCGGCAAGTACACACCGGAGATGATGTTGAAGAGCGTCGTCTTGCCGGCACCATTCGGGCCGATAATGGAGAACACAGTGCCGACAGGCACGGAGATGGACACATCGCGAACGGCTTTGATGCCGCCGAAAGCGATCGAAACCGAGGATACTTCGAGCATGGCATTCATGCGCCGCTCCTCGCGAACTTCTTGGCGAGTGACGGCACGACCCCGATTGGCAACATCACGATACACAGGACCATGAGAAGCCCGAGCATGAGATGCTCGTAATCGTGGAAGACCGTCAGGACCTGTGGCAGGAGAACGAGGACTGCCGCCCCTAGAACGGAGCCTAGAACGGAGCCCAGCCCCCCCAGCACCACCATCGTGACGAGTTCGACGCTTCGAAGAAATCCGGCAGTGGAATCGGGGGTGATGTGGCCGTTGCAAAAAGCTAGAAGAGATCCGGCGAGGGAGGCGTAAACGGCCGAGACGACGAACACCTTCAGCTTTTGCTTCGCGACATCGACCCCGATCGCTTGTGCCGCGACCTCGCTATCGTGAATGGCGCGTAATGCCCGCCCCGTGGAACTGGCCACGAGATTTTGCGCAATGAACACGCCCACGACGAGGGCCACGCCCGAAATCCAGTACCACTGCTCGACCGTCCGGAGGCGCCATCCGAATACGACTGGTCGAGGTACGCTGATTCCGTCCGGGCCCCCGGTCAGACCTGCTTCGTTTGTGATCAGCAGAGCGATCAGGAAGCCGAATCCCAACGTCGCTACCGCCAGGTAATGTCCCTTCAGCCGGAGAATTGGACGACCGACCAGGGCGGCGATCGCGGCCGACACAAAGGCACCGAGCACAACCGAATATAATCCTGGTAGCCCCCAGTGCACCGAGCCCAGTGCGACCGAATACGCCCCGATGCCGACGAAACCGGCGTGCCCCAGGCTGACTTGTCCGGCAAAGCCCATGAGCAGATTCAGCCCGACGGCTGCCAAGCCGAAGACGTATATCAGGGTCATGACGCGCAGGTAGTAGTTGGAGGGCACCAAGAGCGGAGCTATGGCGATGATCGCAACCAGGATCGCCAATTGCAGTAATCGTGAGCGTACCGAGCGCATGTCAGACTCTTTCCCTTGCAATCGAGCCGAAGAAGCCCTGCGGCCTCACTGCCAACACGATCAGAATGACCAGAAAGGCGAATGCATCCTTGTAGGCTGATGAGATCAGGCCACCACCGAACGCCTCAACGATCCCGAGGACGATGCCCCCAACGACCGCTCCAACTGGATTTCCCATGCCGCCCAACATCGCGGCGGCAAATCCCTTGAGCGATAGAATGGTGCCAGCGTCGTAGCTGGTGAGGGTGATGGGAGCAGCCATGATGCCCGCCAAACCGCCGATCGCGGCCGAGACCACGAAAGCCAGCGTGACGATCGAGCGCACGTTCATTCCCATCAGGGTCGCCGCCAGGGGATTCTGCGAGACTGCAAGGATTCCCTTGCCCAGTAGCGTCTTCGTCGTGAACGCCGCGAGCGCTCCAACGACGACGATCGTTCCCGCAAGAACCACCAAGCTCTGCGTCTGAATCGTGGCTCCGAGGAGTTTTATCGGACCCGCGTCGAACCAAGAAGGCAACGAATGAAACCTCTTGTCGAAGACGAGCTGCGCGACCCCTTTTGCGAAGATCGATGCACCGATTGTGAGAACGATCAATCCAAGGACGGGACTGCTGCGTGCCGGATCGATAGCGAGCCGGTACAGCGCCAGACCGGCCACCGCTGCGACCCCGGTGCCGAGTATCGCAGCGGGGAATGTCGGCAAGCCGCCGGTCACGACGAAAACGGTCGTCATGGCCCCCAACATCGCGAAGTCGCCCTGCGCGAAGTTGGCTACGTGCGTCGAGTTGTAGATCAGCGTGAAACCCAACGCGACGAGAGCGTAGACTGCACCAATCGTAACGCCGGAGGAAGCGTACTGTAGTAGATCAGCGGCCATGCCAATACCCATTCTATAGGAGCGGCTAGGAGCTCTGCCCGTTACTTCCCGGAAGCGATAGGCGACCAGTTGCCGTTCTTGATCTCCACCATTCGGAATCCCGCGAGGTCGAGACCCATGTGGTCCTTCGCGGTCATCGAATAGATGCCGTTGACGCCCACGAAGCCCTTCGTGGCCTCCAGCGCATCACGAATCTTGGCCGGCTCCGTCGATCCCGACCGCTTGATCGCCTCGACTACCATTTGGAAGCCGTCATGCATGAAGCCACCGAACGCCGACACTGGCTGATTTGCTGTCTTCTCGTAGGCCTGCGTGTAGGCCAAAACCGGAGCCCGCTGGGAATCCTCGGTCGCCAGCTTGGACCCGACCAGAAGCGCCGGAACAGGCAATCGCGCACCTTCCGCGCCTCCCGCGGACAGATCGATGAACTCTTTGGAGGCGACACCGTGGCTGACGTACAGCGGCAGCGTCATACCGAGCTGCTTGTAGTTGCGGGCCAGTATCGCGGGGGTCTGTCCGATACCGGGAACGACGATCGCCTGCACGTCCTTCTTGCCTCTCACATTCGTGAGCTGAGGAGTCATGTCGGAATCCTTGGGTCCGAAGCTCTCCTCATGCACGATGTTGATGCCGTATTTCGGAGCGACGGCGACGCACTGGTCGCGCATCGACCGCCCGAACCCATCCGTTCCGAAGACGACGGCGATACTCGAAAGACCTCGCGCCTTGATGTCCTCGAAGATCTTCCCGCAGGCCATCGTATCGGTCTGCGGCGTCTTGAAGACCCACTTCTTGACGGGCTGGACTACTTGCAGCGCGCCAGCCATAGACATGAACGGGATCTCCGCCTCCTCGAAGGCGGGCAGCATGGCCATGGTCGTGCCGGTCGTCGATCCGCCGACCATTGCGATGACCTTGTCCTGATCGATCAAGCGGCTCGCGAATGTCCGGGCAGCGTTGGCATCGCCTCCGTCGTCGTAGACGACCAGTTCGATCTTCCGGCCCGCGATACCACCCTCCGCATTCACCTGCTGCGCGAGCATCTCGATTGTCCGCTTCTGCGGCTCACCGAGAAACGAAGCTGGACCGGTCACGGAAAGAATCGCTCCGATCTTGATCGGCTGCTGGGCGTAGCTTGCTTGCGCCATCAATAATGCCGTCGCCGCCGTCGAAAACGTCAAGCGAAGTGATTTCCAAATATTGCTCATCCCTGGCTCCCTATAATTGAAAGAGCGGCGCACCTTCTCCGGGCGCGCCGCGGATCAGTCAGATTTTTCGGCTTTGAGCGTTCCAGAACCGCTCAAGATTGTTGATCAGCGCTGGCGAGAAATGGCAGTAGGCCTGCTCACGCGCATAGACCGACATGTATGTTCTGAACATATCGAGCGGCTCTGCCGTGATACGCATGGCTCTCCGATTACCGGATGCGCTAACGACGCCCGAGTTCGTTAAGCGATCGATCGTGTCCTGAATTGCCGCATCCATCGCTTCGGGCTCGACGAGCAAGTCACAGATCTGTCGTCCCGTGGGACTATCGCAATCGATGCGCATGTCCGCCATGATCGCTTGCCGCGTGGCCCGATCTCCCACAAAACGTGGCATCCGCATGTTCGCGATGCCGGGGATGATGCCTTCCTTCCGGGCTGGCAGCGTCATGTACGCGTCTTTGCCGGCGATGTTGTAGTCGGTCGAGAGAATGTACTGACAGCCACCTCCGATCGCGAACTTGTCGATCGCCGCGATCCATGGCTTCTCGATCGAATCGCCGACCATCTCGTCCGGCGGAACGTCCGGCAGCGCCAGGCCGCGGTAGAACTTGTTGATGAAGCCCAGGTCGCGAATAAGGTACCAGAGGTACGACAGGCGACCGTAATAGATGTGCGTGAGATTGATGCCCGTGCAGAAAACGTGCTGTCCGGCATGCTTACCGGCTTCGATCTTTCCACCGCGGAGAACGCAAACGGAGGTCTCGGGGTCGAGAAGCGCCAGGTCGACCGCCGTTTCGACGTCGGCGACGGTCGTATCATCCTCCGCATTGAGATAGCGGGAGTTCTTCAGATACACGAAGGAGGCCTTGCCCTGTCGCTCGACCGCGGCATGCTCCAGATTGACCCGCCCCTCCTTCTTGAGCTGATCGAGCCGATCCACCGCCTCTTTCCGCGGCAGCAACATCGCATGGCAGAGATGGAGTCCGCATTCGCGATCGGCAAGCACGGCGTTGAAGAACAGCCCCTGGTCGACCTCATGACCGTCCTTGTCCGCCTGCACTAAGGTCGACTCGCTCGCCACGCGCTCCTTGGTGGGACATAGGCCCGGTACGGCCTCGGCAACCGCATATGCAAGATCTTCCACCCGCCTGAAGCGCCCCAGATCGTTTGTCAGCTCACGATAGAGGCGAACCGCATGGGCGGACAGAAAGCGAGACCGAGACTTTCGCGCATCATCGATGACGGCAATTGCGGCCATCTTCTGCTCCTCGCTGCGATCGCGACGCGCTGGAAGGCCATCAAGCTTCGCCAGCCCTTCCCGCCAGTATTGCGCGAATGCCCTGGTGTCGGCCGCGTAGTCCCCCGAGATATCCGGCCATCCAGCGCGACCTGACGTTTGAGCAAGCGGCGTCGGCGCCGATTTCGTCGCAACCATCTCTCTTCTCCTTTGTCTAACCTGAACGAAGCCATAACATATTTAGTTCAACTATAAAAGTCTCTTTTTAGCCGCCTGAACCGAGGCAGACGCGGCAAAAGGATGAGCACTCTGAGCAAGAGTCAGCCAGAAATGCCTTAATCTAGCGGGATTTTTTGATGCCCCAAGCGCCAAACCTCGGACAGATACTGCGCACCAACCGAAGGATACGGCAGGGATAAATGACGCTATTCGCGGCCTTTCATCATTGAAAATAGGGGCAAATCCCGCACCCATTTACTCTATTACTCCCATATCTGAACTAAATGACGTCGTTGCAGGTCCGGACGCAACGATGATCGAGATCAGCAAACAGCCGAGCGATCGTAGCGCGCCGCGTCACTCTGCCTCAGCCAAATGAGCCACCTCGCAGATACGAGAGAATGCAGAGGCCATGGATTCGCGGGAACGCGCGATGACCGCAGCACATCTGGCGCGAGTCCTCGATGGTATCGGAGGCGCGGCCAGACACCTCCTCTTTGGGGGCGCTTCTTTTTGAATCGCCGGCCACCTTCTCACACCGGAGGTCGACTGCCCCCCCAATCGACAGAGGCAAGGTTCAGTCGCGACGATTGCGCATTTTTCAAACCTGAGACCACCCAACGCATTTAGTTCAACTATAAAAGCAAACACGTGGGCGGCAAAGCTGCCCCAGACACAGCTATCAGCAAGGACACATCAGGCAGCGTGAGTGCGCGATATGCTATAATTTCCGTCGAAATCTACTGCACTCCATCACAGATCGCATCAGGCCGACAACCGACCACAGAAAATCATTCCGCTCGATTTTTCGGCCGCCTCGTTCTTTTCGTCGCAAAAGAACACCGTACAATAGCATTCCGCGCGATGTGACTTCCATATCTGAACTAAATGGTGTAAACGGAGGCCTTTGGAGGTACTTCAATGGTTGAAGTTGGCAAAGAACTCAGTCGAACGATCGAGATCGACGAAGCAAGGGCAATTTCGTTTATGGGGCCGGAACTTCGCGTCTATGCGACTCCGAGCATCCTCGCCGATATCGAATTCGCGTGTCGCGATCTGCTCCTGACCATGATCGACGACGGGATGGACAGCGTCGGATCCCAGGTCACTCTCGAGCATGTGGGGGCTGCGAAGCTCGGCCGGAGCGCCGACGTCGTCGTGACCGTGGCGGAAACGAATAAGCGCAGGATTACGTTCTCCGCGTCGGTCACCTGTGATGGCCGCGCAATCGCAAACGCCAGCCACGTCCGGACGATCGTTTCCGTAGCGGACCTCAAAGCCAGAATCGGCCAGCTATAAATAGGAGGTAACATGCCGGAGCGTTCTTTTCACGAGGAAGTACAGCAGCTTCGTGTCGGCAAGGGTGAGGTCTTCGAGGGCGAAGGCATCCTCGCCGTGACCAAGGCTCTGCTTCAATCGGGGGTATCCTACGTCGGCGGATATCAAGGAGCCCCAGTATCCGCGCTCGTGGACGTGTTGAGCGACGCGCACGACTTGCTGGAGGAGCTGGGCATCCATCTCGAGACATGCGCGAATGAGGCTGGCGCGGCAGCGATGCTAAGCGCCTCCATCAACTATCCCATTCGCGGCGCCGTGACTTTCAAGTCGATCGTGGGGACGAACGTCGCTGCCGATGCGATCTCAAATCTGGCTTCGGCGGGCGTCGTTGGCGGATCGCTGATCGTCGTCGGTGAGGACTACGGTGAAGGATCCAGTATTATCCAAGAGCGCAGCCATGCGATCGCGACAAAGTCGCAGATCTGGCTCATGGATCCGCGTCCGGACCTGCAGAAGGTCGTTGACATCGTCGAGCGTTCATTCGAGCTTTCGGAGGCCTCTAATACTCCGGTGATGATGGAGCTCCGCATTCGGGCTTGCCATTTGAGCGGCAGGTTCGAGGCGAACGAGAACCGGCGCGCGCCGATGTCGAAGCGAAGCGTGATCGAATCTCCCGTTTTCGACAAGAATCGGATCAGCCTACCTCCGGCGACATACGTTCAGGAAAAGCTCAAGATCGAGGTCCGGTACCCCGCAGCGGTCGATTTCGTCAGGGAGCGAAAGATCAACGAGATCTTTCCAGGCGAGTTCGACGACGTCGGCTTCGTGATGCAGGGCGGCATGTACAATCACGTCATCTCCGCCTTACGGGCTATCGGCCTTGCGGATGACTTTGGCAACTCGCGCATACCTCTGCTTGTCCTCAATTGCGTCTATCCGCTCGTCCCGGACGAGATCGAGAACTTCTGTCGGGACAAGAAGGCGATCCTCGTCATCGAGGAAGGTCAGCCCAATTACATAGAGAACGATATCAAAGCCCTCCTGTCCGATGCCGGCATCGCAACGAAGATCCATGGAAAGAATTGCCTGCCAATGGCAGGCGAATACGTCGGCGCGGTTCTAATCGATGGATTCGACAAATTCTTGGTGCGCGCCCGCCCGGCCCGTCTCGACACCAAAGAGGCCGCGCTCGCGGTGAAATCGTTTCAGGATAACAAGCGCAGAGCCGCAGAGTTGCTCGGAGGACCGCTGCCTGGTCGTCCTCCCGGACTATGCACCGGCTGTCCTGAACGTCCGGTCTTCAGCGCACTCAAACTTGTTCAGGAGCAGGTGGGGAAAGTGCACGTCAGCGCAGACATCGGGTGCCACAGCTTCGCGACTCTGGAACCGTTCAAGATAGGTAATACGATCCTTGGGTATGGCTTAGGCTTAGCGTCATCCGTCGGGCTCTCGTCGATGATGAAGAGACCGGTTGTCAGTATCATGGGAGACGGCGGCTTTTGGCACCAGGGTCTCACGACAGGCGTCGCCAACCACGTCTTCAACAAGGATGAGGGTGTACTCGTTCTGCTCAAGAACGGTTACGCCTCGGCGACTGGCCATCAGCACATCCCGTCTACCGGCTCGAACTCCCGCAACCAAGTCAGCGATATGGATATCGAGAAGGCGTTGCGCGGTGTGGGCGTCACTTGGATCGAGACGGTCGGTTCGTACCGCATTGGCCGGATGATCACGGCTCTCAAACGGGCCATTCTCGCCCAAGGGAAAGGGCTTCGGGTCATCATCGCAGAAGGCGAATGCATGTTGGCTCGCCAGCGGAGGGAGAAACCCGCGACGGCGGCCCGTGTCAAGGAAGGAAAGCGCGTCATCCGGACCAAGTACGGAGTGGACGAGACGACTTGCACCGGTGATCACTCTTGCGTTCGTCTTTCGGGCTGTCCGACGCTCACCGTAAAAAGCAACTCGGATCCACTGCGAAAAAGTCCCGTTGCCTATGTCAACGACGGGTGCGTCGGTTGCGGCAATTGCGGTGAAGTAGCGCATGCCGCGGTCCTTTGTCCGTCGTTCTACCGCGCGGAAGTGATCCAAAACCCGACGTTCCTCGATCGTACCGCGGAGCGCATCCGCAGCACATTCATCCGCTACATGCAGCAACGTCAAAGGGTCGTAGCATGACCATGGGATCTTCCAAGACGCGCTCCATCTTGATTGCTGCTCTCGGCGGTGAAGGAGGTGGCGTTCTATCGGACTGGACCATCGAAGCCATTCGCAGCGCGGGCTTCCTCGTCCAGGGAACGTCGATTCCGGGTGTCGCTCAGCGCACAGGTGCAACAACTTACTACATCGAGTACCTGCCGGTCCCAAAGGAAGAACTTGGGCAAGCCCGTCCTGTCTTCGCTCTTACCCCCATTCCGGGGCGTGTGGATGTAATGATGGCGTCCGAGCTACTCGAAGCAGCTCGGGCAGCAGAGGGAGGCTATATCTCGCCCGACAGGACGACTCTGATCGCATCCAATCACCGAGTTTATGCGACGACCGAAAAAATTTCTATGCTCGACGGACGGTTCGACTCCCAGGCGGCGTTGAACGCGATCCATGCGGCCGCCAAGCGACCTCTCGTGTTTGACATGCAGAGCGCAGCGCTCGAAGCCGGAACAGTCATCAACGCGGTGATCCTCGGCACCCTCGCGGGCTCGAACGCCCTCGGCATCGCCCCCGAGCTGTTCGAAGCCGCCATCAAGAAATCCGGAAAATCGGTTGCGGCAAGCCTCAAGGGATATCGCTATGGCTTCGAAGCCGCGAGAGGAACTCTTCCCGCCTCTCCGGCGCCGGCCGCGTCAGCAGCGACTGCATCTCAGCTTGTCGACGCCGAATTTCCCGTGGAAACACGACATGTCGTCGGAACCGGGTACAGGCGATGCCTCGATTATCAGGACAAGGCCTACGCTGATCTATATCTGCGGCGGGTGCGCGATGTGCTTTCGACGGACCGTGAGGTCCGCGGAGCCGATCAGGGTTGGAAGCTCACGCTGGAAGCAGCGCGGCTTCTAGCGCTCCGCATGACGTACGAGGACGTCATCAGGGTCGCCGATCTGAAGACTCGCGCGGATCGGTTTGCGATTGTGCGCCGTGAAACACGCGTGAAGGCGGGCGAAGGTCTGCGGATCGTCGAATATCTCAAGCCTGGTCCTGAAGAGATTTGCGCGCTGCTCCCCCCCAAGGTCAGCGATGCGTTTCTCGGTTGGCTCAGAAAGCGCGGACTCGAGCATCGTTTCCACGTCGGACTTCACGTAAGAAGCGACACCATATCCGGCTTTTTGCTAATGCGGCTGCTTGCGCGCGCCCGAGTGCTTCGTCGTCGTTCCTGGCGGTTCGCGCAGGAGGAGGCGCTCACAACACGCTGGTTGACGGCAGTCAAGGATGCCGCCCTATTGGACTACGCCTTCGGTATCGAGGTCGCCGAATGCGCAGACCTCGTGAAAGGATACAGCGGCACGTATCGACGGGGCGTACGCAGCTTCGATCTGATCTTCGACAAGCTTGTAGATCCCGCAATACGCCAGGTGAAATCAGCGACGACCGCCGTACGCGGCGCCCGCGCCGCTGCGAACGCAGACCCCGAGGGGGATGCGTTGGATAATTTCCTGCTGGGAGCAAGATCATAGTTGAAAAACGAATTGACCGATCGGGGGAGACAATGGCGAGCGCCGAACTTTCGTATGTCATAGGGGCCACAGAGTCCCCGCTTCTTGAGGTTACCATCGGAGGGGCCTTGCGCGATGCTGCCGCTCGATACGGTGCGAACGATGCTGTCGTAAGCATCTTCCAGGGCCAACGATTGACCTACAAGGAATTGGATCGCGATGCAGATCGGGTGGCCGGAGCTCTGCTCGCGATAGGAGTCCAGAAGGGAGATCGAATCGCGATCTGGTCGGCGAACAAGATCGAGTGGCTGGTCGTGCATCATGGGGCAGTGCGCGTTGGCGCAGTCGTTGTGACGGTCAACCCTGCTCTAAGGCAAGAAGAAGCACGGCACGTTTTGGCCGATTCAGGGGCTAGGCTCGTTTTTGCCGCGCGTGCGTTTCGTGGCTATTCGTTCGTGGGCGCGCTCGAGAACATTCGCTCCGAACTTTCCGATCTCGAAGAAATCATCTACTTCGATTTTGACGAGTCCGGCTCGAACTGGTTCGAATTCCTGAACCGCTCGCCACAAAACAGAAGACGGCTCGAGGCGGCCGAGGACGCGGTCTCTCCTGACGATCCCTGCAGTCTTCAGTATACCTCGGGGACGACCGGACGTCCGAAAGGTGCGCTGTTGACGCACCGAAATATCCTCAACAACGGACATTTCGTCGGTGAGCGGCAAAAGCTGACGAGCTCTGATCGCATATGCCTGCCTGTTCCGTTCTTTCACTGCTTCGGTCTCGTTCTCGGGGCGCTTGCCGCAATGACCCATGGCAGCGCAATCGTGCTGCCTGGGGAAAGCTTCGATCCGGAGACGACGTTCGATGCGATCCGGCGCGAACGCTGCACGTCTTTCTACGGCGTTCCGACAATGTACATCTCGTTGCTCACGCATGAAGCGGTTCACAAAGCCGATTTTTCTACTCTCAGGACTGGCTGCATGGGTGGCGCGCCCTGCCCGATCGAAACGATGCGTCAAGCGGTCGAACGCATGAACATGCGCGAAGTCACGGTGACCTACGGCATGACGGAGACGTCTCCAATATCTTTCCAAACGCTTCCCGACGATAGCAATGAACAGCGAGTTACCACCGTCGGAACGGTCCACCCTCACATCGAAGCCAAGATCATCGACCCTAAGACCGGCCAAACGGTCGAGCGCGGTGTCAGTGGCGAACTCTGCATCAGGGGCTATTCGGTTATGCAGGGCTATTGGCGGAACCCGGAAAGCACCAGCGAAGCCATCGACAAGGACGGCTGGATGCATTCGGGCGATTTAGCAGCGATGACTTCCGACGGTTATCTACAGATCGTCGGAAGAAGCAAGAACACGATAATTCGCGGCGGAGAGAACATCTATCCTCGCGAGATCGAAGAATTTCTCCTTACAATGTCCGAAATTGCCGAGGCCTATGTATTCGGGCTTCCAGACTTGAAGTACGGCGAGGAAGTTTGTTCTTGGATCAAATTGAAGCCCGGCGCGAATATGACAGCCGAGCAACTGAGAGAGAGATGTAAAGGCAGGATCGCGACGTTCAAGATTCCGCGATATATCCGACTTGTTGACGCATTTCCGACGACAGCCAGCGGCAAAGTGCAGTATTTCAAGATGCGAGAAGCTGAGCTCGAATTGGCGCGCTCGGCAACGGGGCCCGATCCGATTGCCTGCTAAGTTGCCGTCTCGCGTCCCCAAATTACCCGTGCGGAAGATGGAAGGCGCTCCCGGCCCCAACGGGGGTGTGCGTCCTGACCGTTACCCTCCTCAGGGTTACGTCAGACATTCGGCGGAATCGGCGACCATCGATATCCTTGCGGATACTTGGACTTACTTGATCATTCGGGAGGCGTTTTTCGGCGCATGCCGATTCGCTGAATTCCAACGCAAACTGGCTATTCCTCGCGCCACCCTGAGCAAAAGACTTGAACGGCTACAGAAGAACGGAATCCTGAAGCGGATCGGCAAGCCGGGCCAGCACAAACAATATCGGCTTACCGATCGTGGACGGGACGTTTACCCCATAACGCTTGGAATGATGTGGTTCGGGGACAAGTGGATGTGCGACGGCACACCTCCGCTCGCGCTGTTCCACAAGACTTGTAGATCCTGGTTTTCGGCTAGGGTCGTTTGGCGAGAGACGGGTGAGGCCGTCCAAGCACGCGACATACGTATTCGCATTCCGAAGGACTACTGGATTCCACGTCCCAAGACCGCCCAGCGGCACAGGAGATCTACCTGGGACGGGTCGGTACAGGGTCGACGTCCTTGCTCAGTGGAACGGATGTTGTCGATTGTCGGTGACAGATGGACCTTCCTTGTTCTTCAGGAGCTCTTTCACGGCAATCACCGCTTCGACGATTTCATCAATGCCCTTTTGATTGCTCCGAGCGTGTTGTCCGGGCGACTTCTCAACCTGCAACGAGCCGGCTTCATCGAAAAGAACGAAGAACTCGGCGGCTATAACCTGACTGAGACGGGGCTGGACAGCTACGGGCCAATGATACTCATGAAAGTATGGGGGGAGAAATGGGTCGTCCGCGGCGGACGTAGCAACTTCGACTTCGTCCATCCTTCGGGTAAGGTCGTTACGCCAGTCGCGGTCTGCTCAAGTTGCAACAATTTGCTATCCGCCCGCGACGTTTCCTACGTCTGTAACTATGTCGTGCCCGACTAGTGTGAGTGTTCGTTCGGTGCTCAGCCAGCCCCGAATTTCCAGCCGAATTCGGCGAGACGCTGTCGTGACGCAACTAGGTCGTTCAGCGTGTCGTCGCTGATTGCCTCAAGCACGACACCGTTCTTGTAGCCAATGTCACCCAGCGCGCCATGGATCTCCGCGAAGTCGATCGCCCCGGTGCCGACGGGATCGTGTCGCCACTGCCCGGCGGGTGCGTCCGAGAGATGCACGAGGCGGATGCGGTCGGCCGGGAGACGGATGCCGTCCGCCGGCCGCTCGCCAAGCGCGGCGGCATTCGTCACGCCATAGAGGACATCGATGGCACCGTAATCCTCCGCGTCGAGGAACTGCTTCGCGGCTGGGGCATCGCCCAGCAGCGTCCCAGGAATATTCTCGAGAAGGAGGCGCACGCCGCGCCGCTCGGCGGTGCGTACGAGGCGCTCCAGGCTCGCGCGGAAGATGTGCACTAACCGGTCGTCTGGCGGCAGCAGCATGTGCTTGCAGCCGGAATTGATCGTGAGCCAGGGTGCGTCAAGTTCGGACGCCACGTCGAGGACGCTGAGGTAGGCGCGGACGGAGGCGTCGACGATTTCCCTGTTAGGGCTGGCGAGGTTGGTTTCGCTGCTTGGCAGGTTTCGGCATTTGAGCAGCGGCGAAGGGATTGATCGTGAAACTGCCTTCTGCAGCGCGTGAAGCACCACGAGCGGCACGCGCGTTCTAATAGCATCTAAGAGCGTGCTGTTTTTATACGGAAACATATCCTGAGTTTTTGAGATAGTTGGCGCACTCATCGTTGGAGAAGAGATCGAGGAGTTCGCCGACCTTTCGCCATGTCGCCTCGACGTCGCAAGGCTGTGCGGCTCGCATCAGGTGTTTGAGTTTGGCGAAGACCTGCTCGATCGGATTGAGATCTGGGCTGTAGGGCGGCAGGAAGAGCAGATGGGCTCCGGTGGTGCGGATGGCATTGCGCGCCGATTTGCCTTTGTGACTGCCGAGATTGTCGAGGATGACGAGTTCGCCCTTGCCAAGGTAGGCGCCAGCACCTGTTCAACATACAGGGTGAACAGCTCGCCATTGATGGGGGCGTCCACGGCGCGCTGATCCGGTCGTGGCGCAGCGCCGCGATGAAGGTCATGGTCTTCCAATGACCGAAAGGCGCAGATGCTTGGAGACGCTGTCCGCTCGGCGCCCAGCCGCGCCATGTTGGTCTTGATCTATGTCTCGTCGATAAGGACCAGACGCGAAGCGTCGATCCTGCCCTGATGAGCCTTCCAGCGCGTCCGTTTACGCGCGATATCGGGGCGTTCTTGTTCGGTCGGCCGGATCTTTTTTTGAAGCTCAGCCCTTCGGCATGAACAAACGTCCACACCGCCCGCACATCTGTCTTGATCCCGCGCGCGGCCAGTCCGTCGTCACCGATTGTCGCCCGCGTGACGGTACGGCGAATATGCCCCGTTAAATCCGTATCCACGGCCGATCAACCGTGGGGCATCGCCGAATGGCTTGCCGAAACAGTCAAGAGCAAACAGCGGTTTATGCTGCCAGTTCCACCCGTCGGATTGCACATCATGCAGTGCTACAAATCGAGTTGCAGCAGCCGACTCGCATTGCCCCCGGCCAGTTGCGCCAGCGTCGTCTCGTCCATGCCGTTGACACCCGCGATGTGCCCGATTGGATTGTATTCGGCCATGTCATAGGGATAATCGGTTCCCATCAGGATCCGGTCGGGACCGAACACGTCGAGCAGATACGCCAGTTGGTGATAGCTGAAGACGACAGTGTCGAGATAAACCTGACGTAGATAGGTCGTCGGCGGCAATGGCAAATCACCGTGCGAATCCTGTCTCGCACCCCAGGCATGATCGATGCGCCCGGAATAGGACGGCAGATAACCGCCGCCATGTACGGCCATGAGCTTGAGATCCGGAAATCTCGCCAACGTTCCGCTGAATATCAGATTGTGAAGCGCCAGCGTGGTCTCAAGCGGATTGCCGACCACATTGTTGAAATAGAAGTGAGTCAGGCGCTCGCCGTGGGTGAAGCCGTTGGGATGCAGCATGATGAACGCGCCGAGCTGTTCGGCCCTGACGAAGAACGGCCTGTAAGCGGGGTCTGACAACTCCTTGCCGTCGACATTGGTGAGGATCTGGACGCCCTTCAGCTTCAGATGGGTCATCACATAGTCGAGTTCGCGCACGGCCAACTCAGGCTCCTGCAGTGTGACGCCTCCGATGCCGAGAAACCTGTCCGGCTTGCGGGCGCAAAATTCCGCAACACCGTCATTGGCGATCCGATGCGCCTGTTCCGCGATTTTTGGAGGGAGATGATAGTAGCACTGGCCAGGCGCAGGCGCGACCACCTGGATATCGATTCCCATCCTGTCGAGATCGCGCAACCGCCGATCAATCGTGGTCATCACCTCGTTGATGTCTTTTTCCTGACCCGCGTTGATCGCCTTGGTGGCATCGTCGGCGAAATGGGCCAGCGAGATGCGACTGATATCGAGATGTGGCTGCGCGACTTTGGCGGCTTCCGGCACAAAGATATGCGAGTGAACATCGATGGTCGCCGATGAGGGGCGGCGAGCACTGCCATCGGCATCATGGATGCGGGCAGCCGTGAGGCCATAACGATTCTTGCGGTCGATCATTGACGTGTCCCGTTCTTGTTGCGATTGAGGAAAGCGCAGTCAGGCCTGCATCGCCGTCCATTCGAGAGCTGTACTAAAGCGCTTCACCGCAGCCGAGACGTGGGATTTGAGCAAGCCCACAGCCCGGCGAGAATCCCGCTCCTGCACCGCGGTGATGATCGCGTTGTGCTCTTCGACGATTTTGTGAGCCTTGGGTCCGCGAACAGCAGCCACGCTCATCCTGACAAGACGTTCGGTCTCTTCAATCAGGTCGCAGGTGGTCCGCGCCATGCGGCCGTTGTTCGAGCATCGTGCCAGAGCGCAGTGAAAATCTCGATTGTAGTTGATGAACTCGTTCTCATAGTCGCCATCGAACTCGCGAAACCGATCCAGCGCCTTCAATTCCTCGTCGGACGCGCTCTTGACCGACTCCGCGATACAGGAGAGTTCGAGCGCCTTGCGAAACGCGAAAATCTCATTGGCATCTCGCAGTGAGACGGGGGACACCCGGTAACCCTGGCGAGGAATCACGATCACCAGCCCCTCGCTAACGAGATGCTGAAGCGCCTCGCGCACCGGCGACTTGCTGACGTCGAACTGTTGGGCGAGCTCTTGCTCCCGCAATTCACGCCCCGGCGGCAGATCGCAGGTCAAAATTCCCCGCCTCAAAGAATCATAAATCCGTTGTCCCTGCATGCCTATCTGCGACTGCTCTATTTGACTTTGTGAGATATCACAAAACTGACCGACAACATTCATATGGTCCTCAACATAGCGGGTCAATGGTCAAAATATCCAATAAAATCGGCTAAAATCCATCAAACTGATTTGAGTCATTGACTCAACCGAGAACCAAGTGACATCTTATGAGTCGATAAAAATATAAAACCAGATGTATCAAGCCTGGATTTAGGGGAGGTATGGCATGCGTTTCCGCATCCTTCTATCGACGACGATTCTTGCGGCGTTCGCTCTGGCGCCCGCACAGGCGGCAGAGCCGCTCAAAGTCGGCTTCATGACCGTCCGGTCCGGGGCCCTGGCCGCCGGTGGCCGACAGATGGAGGAAGGACTCAAGCTGTGCATGGACGAGCATCACGGCGAAATGGCCGGACGAAAGATCGACGTCATCATCGCGGACACCGCCGGCCAGCCCGCGGTGACAAAAACCAAGGCGCAGGAACTGGTCGAGCGTGACGGCGCACAAGTCTTGATCGGCCCGCTCGCTGCCTTCGAAGCACTCGCAATCGACGACTACATCCGCCAGACCAAAACGCCGATCATCTCGCCCTCCGCCGCCGCGGAAGATCTGACCCAGCGTAAACCCAATCCCTGGTTCGTGCGTGCCGTCGGCACATCCGCTCAGGCTCACCATCCGCTTGGCGAATACGCTGCCAAGGATCTGCACTACAAAAAGATCGCGATCATCGCTGACGACTTCGCGTTCGGACATGAAATCGCGGCCGGTTTCCAGCGCACGTTCGAGCAGAACGGCGGCAAGGTCGTCCAGAAATTGTGGTCGCCGCTCAATGCTGCGGAATACGGCACCTACATCACGCAGATCGATCCGAACGTCGACGCTGTTTTTGCGGCGTTCGCCGGTGGCAACGGCATCAAGTTCCTGAGCGAGTACAAGAACTATGGGATGCAGAAGCCGGTTCTCGGCGCCATGACGACCGTGGATGAAGGCATCCTGAAGCGCATGGGCAACGAAGCCGCCGGCGTGGTCTCGGCCGGCTGGTACAGCGCCGCCATCGACACACCTGCCAACAAGAAGTTCGTTGAAGCCGTCCGCAAGGCTTACGGCGCGGACCCCGGTTACTACACCGTCGGCGCTTACATGGCCTGCCAGTTCCTCAACAATGCGCTGGAACAGGTGAAGGGCGACATCTCGAACAAGGAAGCCTTCATGAAGGCCTTGCGCAACGTCAACATTCCTCAGAGCCCCTACGGCCCTGTGAAGCTCGACAATTACGGCCAACCGATCCTCGATATCGCGATCCGCAAGGTCGAGAAGAAGGACGGCCGACTGCAGAACGTCGTGATCAAGACCTATCCGTCCGTGAGCCAGTTCTGGACCTACGGCGCGGATGAATTTCTCAAGAGTCCCGTCTACTCACGCGACTGGGCGCCGGCGAAGTAACGCATCGTCGGGAGGGACCGCATGAACTTCTGGATCATTCAGGGTTTGAACGGTCTGGCGTTCGGGTCCCTCCTGTTCATTCTTGCATCAGGCTTTTCGCTGATTTTCGGCCTGATGCGCATCGTCAATCTGTCCCACGGTGCCTATTTCATGCTTGGCGCCTATGTCGGGCTGTCGGCGATCGAAGCTGGCGTGAATTTCTGGATCGCGATCCTGCTCGGCGCCGCCGCCATCAGCATTCTCGGCGCCATTATAGAGCGCTTTATCCTTCGCAGGCTCAATGGTCAGCCGCTCGCGCAAGTTCTGGTGACGCTCGGCATCGCGTTCATTATCGCGGACACCTGCGTCTGGATATGGACTGGTGATCCGCGTCCTGTGCCGATGCCGAGCGAATTGACCGGCGCGCTTCGCGTCTCGCATCTGGCGTTTCCGATCTATCGTCTGTTCGTGATCGGCGTCGCCTTCGCCCTGGCAGCCGCCCTTTGGTTTCTGCTAGAGCGCAGCCGCCTGGGCGCAATGATCCGCGCGGGCGTCGACGATCTCACCATGGCGCGCGCCATGGGAATCCGGACCTCCGTGCTCTTCTCCATGGTGTTCTGCCTCGGCTCTGCGCTCGCGGGTGCCGGCGGCGTTCTCGCCGGGCCTATTCTGTCGGTCTATCCAGGCCTCGATACGGACATGCTGCCGCTGGCACTGGTCGTCGTCATCCTCGGCGGCGTCGGCAGCCTGCTCGGCGCTTTCGTCGGCAGCCTGATCATCGGCTTCATCTACAGCTACGGACAGGCCCTGTTTCCCGATCTCGCTTATGTCATCTTATTTTTGCCGATGGTTCTGGTGCTCACACTGCGGCCGACGGGCCTGTTCGGAAGGCAGGCGATCTGATGCGCATTCTCGCTTCCCCTCTCCTGCTGTGGCTGATTGCGCTCTCCGTATTGCTGGCCATGCCGTGGCTCGTGACCTCCGAGTATTACGTCAATATCGCGAGCCAGATCGCGATTGCGGCCATTCTCGCTCTCAGTCTGAACCTGCTGATCGGCTTCGGCGGCATGATCTCGCTGGGTCATGCAGCCTACCTTGGTGTCGCCGCTTATCTGTCGATCTATCTTACGGCCCATGCAGGGTTCGGGCATCTCGCAGGCGCGCTCATCGCCATCAGCGCAACGACTATCCTTGCGATGGTGTTTGGCTATCTGGCGCTGCGTGCCTCCGGCCTCGGATTCTTGATGATCACGCTGGCCCTCGGTCAGATCCTGTGGGGTGTCGCCTATCGATGGGCGAGCCTCACCGGCGGCGACAATGGTCTCGGCGGATTAAAACGGCCGCATCCGTTTAATCTCGATCTGACGGACCCGACGATCTTCTTCTATTTCGTCCTCTTCCTTCTTGCCGTCGCTCTCTGGTGCATTGCGCGCTTTATCCAGTCAGGATTGGGACAAAGCCTACAAGGCACGCGCGACCAACCGCGACGGATGCGCGCGCTCGGTTATAATGTGTGGTTGATCCAGTGGCTGAGCTTTGTGTTCGCCGGTTTCTGGGGCGCGGTCGCCGGTCTGCTCTATGCCTACTATCACCAGTTCGTCAGCCCGCAAGCGCTTCACCTCACGACATCGGCCGAGACGTTGCTGATGGTCATCGCCGGCGGCACCGGGACGCTGCTCGGGCCGGTGGTCGGCGCAGCGCTTGTCGTCATCCTCAAGAACGTCGTCAGTGCCTATATCACTCGTTGGTTGATCCTGCTCGGCGTCATCTTTGTTGCCATCGTTCTGTTCATGCCCGAGGGTCTGGTACCGGGCGCGAAGCGTGCCTTCCGCGCGTTGAGGAATTCGCCGCGCGCGGACAAGACCGCAAGCGTAGCATCCATCGCCGAGGATCGTGCCCGATGACAATGCCTGTTCTCGAAGTGACCGGGCTTTGCCGCTACTTCGGCGGATTGCCGGCGGTGCGCGACGTCACAATGCGCGTTCCTGCCGGCGAACGTCGGCTATTGCTCGGCCCCAACGGCGCCGGCAAGACGACGTTCTTCAACCTCATTGCCGGCGATTATCCGCCCTCGCAAGGCGAGATCCGAATTTTCGGCGAGAACGTGACCCGGAAGTCCGCCAACCAGCGCACCCATCTTGGCATGGCGCGAACCTACCAGATCATCACGCTGTTTCCGAAAAATACGCTCCTCCATAACGTCGTCATTTCTCTTGTCGGCCTGCGCGAGATTCGGTTCAACCCGTGGTCCGACCTGCGCCGGCAAGCGGCACTGTGGGATGAAGCGCACGCCACACTTGCACTCGTCGGGCTAGACCATCTTGCCGACCGGACCGTGATGGAAACCAGCTATGGCGAGCGACGCCGGCTCGAGATTGCCATGGCGCTCGCGCAAAAACCGAAACTACTGCTGCTCGATGAGCCGCTGGCCGGTCTCTCCGCGGACGAGCGCCAGGATGTGCAACGCCTCCTGCAATCCATTCCACGCGACGTGACCATCGTCATGATCGAGCACGACATGGATGTTGCTCTCGCCTTTGCGGATGTCATCACGGTGATGCAGCATGGGCGGGTGGTCGTGGAAGGAAACCGCGCCGACGTTGTCGCCAATCCCAAGACCCGAGAGGTGTATCTTGGACACTGACGCACTCACCATCGACGGCTTGAACGCCTTCTACGGCGAGAGCCACGTGCTGCATAATCTCTCCTTCAACGTGAAGAAGGGCCGTGTACTCGGGCTGCTCGGACGCAACGGTGCCGGCAAGACCACCTGCATCAGCGCGATCATGGGACTGGTCAAGGCCAAAGCTGCCCGCATCGATCTGTTCGGCCAATCCATCGCGGGACTGTCGCCTGAAGCGATTTCGCTCAAAGGCGTCGGGCTCGTGCCGCAAGGCCGACGCATCTTTCCGTCGCTCACTGTTTACGAGAACCTAACCGTGGCTGCCCGCCCCGGCCGTTCCGAAGACGGCTCCGGCTGGGGACTTGATGAGGTCTATGCGACGTTCCCGCGCTTGCACGAGCGTCAGCGTCAACTCGCCGGCTCGCTCTCCGGTGGAGAACAGCAGATGCTTGCGATCTGCCGCGCCCTGATGACCAACCCGCGCCTCGTCCTGTTCGATGAACCCTCCGAGGGCCTAGCGCCGCAGATCGTCGCCGAGGTGGCTATCGTGCTCAAGAAACTGCGCGACAGCGGCCTGTCGATCATTCTCGTCGAACAGAACATCAAGCTGGCGCTGGACATCGCAGACGAAGTTGTCGTGCTCAACACCGGGTACGTCGCGCATGCAGGCGACGCTGACTCGTTTCGCTCTAATGATCGTTTGGTCGAGCAACTGCTCGGCGTCTATTGAGAGGTTCCCATGACATCCGTTCGCCTACGCGATGGCACGCTTGATATTGTCGAAACCGGCACCGGCAAGCCGCTGGTTCTTCTGCACTCGCTGCTCGCAGACCGCGCCATTTTCGATAGAATCGTTCCGGCACTGGCAAACCAGCGGCGTGTCATCGTTCCGGACCTGCCCGGCTTCGGCGGCTCGTCATCGGCCGGCTCGACCATCGAGGGAATCGCGGATCGCATTTCAGGTCTGTTCGATGCCCTCAACCTCGGGACAACTGCCGACGTGCTGGGGAATGGCTTTGGCGGGTTCGTCGCGAGCACGCTCGCGATCCGTCATGGCGGGAAGTTCGACCGGCTGGTGCTCGCCGATACCGGCCTTGGCTTTTCGCCGGAGGGCAAGCAGTCATTTTATGCGATGGCCGATCGCGTGCGCCAAAGCGGCATGGAGGCGATCGTCGATGTCGCTCTGAAACGGCTATTCCCGGAAGATTTCATTGCCGCCAATCCCGCCATCATGGCCGAGCGCCGCGCCGCGCTCGTCAAGACCAATCCCGATTTCTTCGCCGAGGCCTGCCACGCACTTGCTGCGTTGGATCTGACGCCTCACATCGGCACTATACGCAATCCGACTCTGGTCGTGGTTGGTAGCCTTGATGCGGCGACGCCGCCCGAAATGGCCCACGAGTTGGCGAAGGCGCTGCCCAAGGCCGATTTGGTCGAGATGCCAGGATGTGGTCATGCGCCAATGGCGCAGGCGCCCGAGGGATTCATCAAGACGATTTCGAAGTTCCTCGATCTGGCACAATCGACATGAAGGCTCCGCCGTTTCAATATCACCGCCCGCAAACGCGCGAAGAACTCAGCTCACTGCTCGCCCATCTGGAGAACGCTAAGATTCTCGCCGGCGGGCAATCGCTCATGCCGATGATGAATCTCCGGGTACTCGCCCCCGATCACCTGATCGACATCAACCGCATTTCAGACCTCGCGGGAATCCGTGAAACGGCGGAAGGTATCGAAATCGGCGCAATGACGCGGCAGGCTGACGTTCTGTCATCCGACATTATCAAAACCCGGCTTCCCTTGTTGAGCCGCGCACTGGAACATGTCGGCCATATCCAGACCCGCGCACGTGGTACGATCGGAGGCAGCTGCTGTCATCTTGATCCATCGGCCGAACAGCCGGCGATGTGCGCAGCATTGGACGCGGAGTTCATCGTCGGTGGTCCGGATGGTCGCCGTGTCATTCCAGCAAGCGAGTGGTTTGGTGGGCTGCTGCAATCTGCGCTTGGCGAGCAGGAATTTCTCGAAACGATCCGAATCAAACCGTGGGCGAAGGGGCATGGGTACGGATTCGCGGAATATGCGCGACGACACGGTGACTTCGCCATTGCCGGCGGCTCGGCTCTGATCGAGTCCAACACGGATGGTCGGATAACCCGCGCGGCGCTCCTGTCGTTCGGCGTCGAATCTTCACCACGGCGGCTGTCGCAGGCCGAAGCATCCTTGATCGGCCAGCACATCGATAGTCTTGACCCCGAACCTGCCGTGGCCGCCTCCCGTGCGCTCAAGGCCATGGAAGACGTTCACGTGACCGCCGATTACAGGTGCCATCTCGCCGGCGTACTCATCCGCCGCGCACTGAACGAGGCCTGCAGCATGCTGGAGCGCCAGCCATGACCGAACGATCCGTGGCGTTCACGCTCAATGGGGAACAGCGCGAGGCAAAGATCGACCCGCGCATGCATCTTGGCGACTTTCTGCGCCATTCGCTCGGACTGACCGGCACCCACATCGGATGCGAGCATGGCGTCTGCGGCGCGTGCACGGTGATCGTCGACGGTGCGCCGGTCCGCTCATGCCTGATGCTGGCGGTGCAGGTTGACGGCTGCAGGGTCGAGACCGTGGAGAGCCTTGGCAAACCCGGCGAGTTGTCTCCGCTTCAACAGGCGTTTGCGGCCAATCACGGGCTCCAATGCGGCTTCTGTACGCCGGGCATGCTGATGACGCTTGAAGCTTTTTTGCGGACGACGCCAGCCCCGACAGAACAGGACGTGCGGGCCGCGATCTCCGGAAATATCTGCCGCTGTACCGGCTATCAGGGCATCGTGCAGTCGGCACTTGATACGGCAAAGGCGAACCAGAAATGAGTGGACGTTTCTTTGGAGCTGCCGTCACCCGCGTGGAAGATGCGCGCCTGCTCACGGGTAAAGGTCACTATGTCGACGACATCGAGCTGGCCGGCATGCTCCATGCCGCCTTCGTCCGCGCGAGCTTTGCCCATGGCCGAATTCGCAGCATCGACAAGAGTGACGCGCTGGCGATGCCGGGGGTGGTCGCGATCTATACGATGGACGATTTCGCGGACATCGCGCAGGGACCGATGCCGCCGATGGCGCAGCATCCGCTTCTGAAGACGCCGATCACCTATCATCCGCTCAGCGATACGGAGGTGCGCCACGTCGGGGAAGCCATCGCTATCGTGCTTGCCGACAGCCGCGCCAACGCGGAGGATGCCGCGGCCGCGGTGATGCTGGATGTCGAGTATCTGCCTGCGGTGTCGGATGTCGTCCTCGCCCACGAGGCCAATTCGCCGACGACGCATTCGCAACATGCCAGTAACATCGCCGCTACCATGACGGCAGGCTTCGGCGATTGCGACAAAGTGTTTGCCAAGGCCGATCATGTTCTGACCGAACAATTCGACATCCATCGCGGTGGCTGCCATGCGATGGAGTGCCGTGGCGTGGTCGCGAACATCGACCTGTTGACCGACGCGCTGACCATCTCGACCTCATCGCAGTCGCCTTACATGGTTCGGCGGCATCTCGCGGCCTATCTCGAACGCGACGAAAACGACGTTCGGGTCATGACGCCTGACGTGGGCGGCGGCTTCGGGCCAAAAGCCAATGTCTATGCCGAGGAATTCGCCGTCGCGCTTTCGGCGATCAAAATCCGGCGGCCGGTGAAGTGGATCGAAGACCGCCAGGAGCATTTTGTTGCGACGACGCAGCAGCGCGGCCAGGTCTGGTCGCTCGACGTGGCGTTCGATAACGACGGGCGTATGCGCGCAATTCGTGGCCACTGCATTCACGACAATGGCGCCTATGCGCCCTACGGCCTGATCCTGCCCGCAACGGCCATCGCCAGTTTCCCCGGCCCTTATGCGCTCGAAGCGCTCGATCTTACTATTGACGTCGTGCTCACCAATCTGGTGCCGACATCGCCGGTGCGCGGCGCCTGTCGGCCCAATGTCGCATTCCTGCTCGAGCGCCTTGCCGACCGCATCGCGCGCCATCTTAGCATGGACCGGCAGGAGGTACGGCGGCGCAGTTTCGTGAAGGCCGAGCAGATGCCCTACATCACCGGCCTGAAGACGCGCGATGGCTCTCCTATCTCCTATGACAGCGGCGACTATACCGGCGCGCTGAATCTTGTGCTCGACAAAATTGCGGCAAAGGATTTCGAAGCGCGGCGCAACGAGGCCAAGCGGCGCGGCAAGCTCCGTGGACTCGGCATTGCGTCCTGCGTCGAGGACACCGGGCTCGGTCCGTTCGAAGGTGCCTCGATTCGTGTGACACCGGCTGGCAAGGTTATTGTCGCCACCGGCGCTTCCAGCCAGGGCCAGGGCCATCGCACCGCATTCGCGCAGATCGCTGCCGACGCGCTCGGCGTCGAACTGGAAGATGTGACGGTTGAAACGGCGGACTCCGCGAAGTTTCCGCTTGGCATCTCCACCATCGCCAGCCGGATCGCCGTGACGGCAGGTTCGTCGGTTCAGCTCGCGGCAGATAAGGTGCGGGCGAAAGCCATCACCTTCGCCTCGCACCAGCTGGAGGTGGGTGCGCACGACCTCGAACTCGAAGGCGGAGCGGTCCAGGTGAAGGGCGTGCCAGAGATGAAGATCAAACTATCCGAGATCGCGCGTGCGCTCGCGGGCACCACCGGCGTCCCCTTGCCTGGCAACATGGAGCCCGATCTCGCCGCGACGGCATATTTCAACTCCAATGCCCTGACATTCGCCTATGGCGCGAATGCCTGCGAGGTCGAAATCGACCCCGAAACAGGAGATGTCAGAGTGGTTCGCTATGTCGTGGTCCACGACTGCGGCAAACTGATCAATCCGCTCATCGTCGATGGCCAGATTCGTGGCGGTGTCGTGCACGGCATCGGCAATGCGTTGTTCGAACGCATGATCTATGACGAGCAAGGCCAACCACTGACAACCACCTACGGCGATTATCTCCTGCCGATGGCGTCGGAAATGCCGCCGATTGAGATCCATCACATGGAGACGCCTTCGCCGCGCAATCCAATCGGCGTAAAGGGCGCCGGAGAAGGCGGCACGATTCCCGCGGCGGCCTGCGTGATCTCGGCAGTGGAAGACGCATTAGGCCCGAACGGACCCTTCATTCCCGTGCACCCGATCTCGCCTCACCAAATAGTGACGTGGCTGAAAGGCAAGACAGCGGCAAGCGGTTGACTCGCGCTGTCGCCAACGCCGTGTCGACAGATTTCATATCAATCGCGAGGGCGATCTTGTGATGATCTTTCCCTACACATTGATCCGACGATGATTGGGATGGATCAATAAGACATCCCTCATCTCGAAATTTCGATCGGTCAAGTATGGGAAATCAAGCGGTTATGCTGGGTTTGGTAGCGAGGGAGGGACTCGACCCCCCCCCCCGACTCGGAATCATGATTCTCGTATCTTCTTAAATCTGTCTTCTGGGTCGAGCTGACGGACGTGGTCGGTTTTGACGAACATCGCGCCGCAAGAAAATCTCTCTCGCTTCGATATGCGCTGTTACTATCGGAAGCCTCTGCAGCGCCTCAAGCATCCGATGTAGCTTGGCAGTGCTTGCGTATCTTTCTTCTGTGGTATTCGCACCACGGTGCCCAAGAATATCCGCCCTTAATTCCGAGGCGACACCCATGTGCTTCAGATCAGCTCCACCTGTTTTTCGGAATGAATGAAAGACCTTGCGTTCTTCCGCAGCATTCGGGACCGCGACGTTCTGAACCTTGATCCAATCGTCATAGAAGACGTCACCCAAGGGCGTCCGATCACTTGCGGCGCGGAGCTCGGGGAAAAGCAATCGATGGCCGAGCGCTTTAATCTTTGAGTGGTATTGAAGAAAATCCAAGGCGGACGACTTCGTTGATGAGTGGAATTCGGCGTTTCGATTGTGCATTCTTCAGTGTTCGATGTTTGTTGGGACGAATAAAGATGTAGGGGATCCCGTCTTCTTCCAACAGGTCCTCAACGTCGAGGCCGCAAAGCTCCTCACGCCGCGCGAGCGTGTATCGTGCAAGACAGGGCACGAGATACAGGGCATCGTGATAAATCATCGGTCCCGGTGTCATCCGGTTTTCGAGGCTCTCACAGCCAGTCCAAGGCGGTTGTCGGAAAATGGCCGCCAGGTCCTCAGGAGAGAAAGGATTTCGCTCGTCGCGGGCACGCCCCTTCTTTTTCGAAAGCAGCTTTGAAACTCCGGTGAATTCCGAGATCTTGTGGCCGCACGCTTCGATATAAACAAGCACCTCTTGAAGTTGCGAAAGATGGCGATTGAGCGTGCCGGGCTCGCGTCCGACCTGATCTTTCGGCATTCCCTTGGCGCGCTCGAGCCAGACTGCAAGACGCGTTTTCCGATCGTTTTGGCCTTTACCGTATGTTCGTGGGAGTGAGAGCAGAAGAGAACGATATTCAGCAATCCTGTTCTGGGCCAGCGACCGCACATGATCGTCACCGATCATCTCCACGAAAAGAGCGGCCACAGATGCGACCTGGCGCTGGGTCTTGGCATTCCATTCCCCAAGCTTCGCCTTTTCCTCAAAAAGGCGTTCTGCGAGTTTTAGGATTGAGGTTTCCTTTGCCTCATCGGCAACGGTCACAGCTGGCGCGCTGGTTTCTTGCGGGGAGGCACCTCGATCGATGGCTTGCGGCTGTGTGGTTGGAATGTCCTGCTGAGCAACCCCAGTTATCGCTTTCGAAACGATCGGCTGCTGCTGGCTTAGTAACTCATCGATGAGATGATCATCCTCGACGAAATCTCCGGACCATCGACGATCGACCGCAAGCAGCGCCGCGGCTTGCCCGCGATAATAGATGCGCTCGGCCTGACGAATGTCCCCCTCGCCTTGAGGTGCGCCGCAAGCCTCCAGCAAGGCTGTGAACTTTTGGCGTGGAAAGGTGCCGCGCGACGCTCTACGAAGGAGCTCAAGTGTTAAGTTGACCTCTTCAATCTCATCAGGGCTGAGGCCGTTTTCCGCCAGCACGCGATGCTCATCATCACCAACCACCGCAGCCATGCCCTGGGAAGCCTGAAGCCGTCTGGCCCATCCCATCGTAAGATCAGAGGCGCGGCTTTCAGCAGCAGGAATGCCATCAGCAGTCTCTAGCGCCGCCAGCCGATCCAGTTTGGCCAAATGAGTACGCGCAACGGACTCCAATATCGAGCGGACCTGAACAGGCGACAGCACTTCCCTTCCCTCCTGTCGCGAGATGCGATCACTGGCGACCACCAAATGCGCAGCGATAATGCGCGCCTTAAAAAGCTCACGTGTTCTGAGACTGAGGGCAATCGGGGTGAGTTCACTCTCCCCGGGTTTCTTCAAAAGCCTTCGCCGCCACCAGTAGACCGCGCCGCGACGAAAGACGTGTTGAACTGCGCGCAAGTGAACACTCCTGTGCTACAGGCGCGTGATACAGTTTCACTTGAACTCCCCAGATCATCCAGGAAATTAAAGCCATTTCAATGGGTTGGGAGATTTCTGGCTGGGGCGGGAGGATTCGAACCTCCGCATGGTGGAATCAAAATCCACTGCCTTACCACTTGGCGACGCCCCAACAGCGCCGAGCGTTTCAACAAATGCCGGAGGGTTACCCGCCCCGCTGCCGAAATCCGCTCTGTCTGGGAAGTGGCGGGACCATAGCCGCGCCGATCCCTCGTAGCAACGCTGGTCTATAGACCGGATTCGAGAGTTTCAACAGGCAAATCAGCCATTTCGCGAAATGAGTTTCGCCGCTAACCTTGTCCCAAACACAGCCCGCAGGCTTTGAGAATCCGCCATTTTTCAAAGGCGTGCTCGGTCCTGCCGCACAGGAAAGTTCAAGGTTATGACCTATCGCGCCCCCATTAACGATATGCTGCTGTCTCTCAATCACGGCGCCGGGCTTTTGGCCGCCATCGAGGCCGGACACTATAATGGCTATGAGGGCGACTTTTCCGCCTCGGTGATCGAGGAAGCCGGCAAGTTCGCCAGCGAAATCCTGGAGCCGCTGAACCAAATCGGCGACCGCGAGGGCATCAAGCTCACAGACAAGGGCGTGGTCACCGCCCCGGGCTGGCCTGATGCCTACAAGCGCTGGTGCGACGGCGGCTGGAACGCGGTGTCCGGCCCGGAACAATGGGGCGGCCAGGGCTTGCCGCTCGCGGTGCATTCCGCAGTCAACGAAATCTGGAGCGCGGCCAACTTATCCTTTGGGCTGTGTCCGTTGCTGACTTTAAGCGCAATCGACGCCCTCGATGCCCACGGCAGCGAGGAACTCAAGAAAATCTATCTCGAAAAGCTGATCTCCGGCGAATGGCCTGGCACAATGCAGCTCACCGAACCGCAAGCCGGCACCGACGTCGGTGCGCTGCGCACCCGCGCGGAGAAGCAGGCCGACGGCACCTACCGCCTGTTCGGCACCAAGATCTTCATCACCTATGGCGACCACGACATGAGCGACAACATCGTTCATTTCGTGCTGGCGCGCCTGCCCGGCTCTCCACCCGGCTCCAAGGGCATCACGCTGTTCCTGGTGCCGAAATATCTCGTCAACGCCGACGGCTCCCTCGGCGCACGCAACGACATTTACGCCAGCGGCATCGAGCACAAGCTCGGCATTCATGCGTCGCCGACCTGCACCATGACCATGGGCGACAAGGGCGGCGCGGTGGCCTATCTCGTCGGCGCGGAGAACGGCGGCATGTCCGCGATGTTCACGATGATGAACCAAGCGCGGCTTGGCGTCGGCATTCAAGGCGTCGGCATCGCCGACCGCGCTTATCAGCGCGCGCTCGCCTATGCGCAGGAACGCAGGCAGGGCAAGGCACGAGGCAGCAAGGGCGACGGCTCCGATCCGATCATCATGTTCCCGGACGTGAAGCGCAACCTGATGTTGATGCGCGGGCTCACGGCTGCAGCGCGGACCATCTGTTACGCAACCGCCGTCGCCATCGATATCTCGCATCGCGCGAGCGATCCGAAAGTACGCGCCAAGGCCGCTGCGCGTGGCGCATTGCTGACTCCAATGGCGAAGGCTTTCTCTACCGACATCGGCAACGAGGTCGCGGCAATCGGCGTGCAGGTGCACGGCGGCATGGGCTTCATGGAGGAAACCGGCGCAGCGCAGTACGTTCGCGATTCCCGCATTCTCACCATCTATGAAGGCACCAACGGCGTACAGGCCAACGATCTCGTCATGCGCAAGCTGGCGATGTCCGGCGGTGAAGCCGTGTGGGATCTGCTGAAGGAACTGTCCGAGGTTGTCGCAAAGGTTGAAGCCTCGAATGATCCGGCCTTTGGCACTGCCGGCGAGAAGCTGCGCGATGCAGTCGCCTCAGTCGAGCGCACCAGCAAATGGCTGCTGGAGAAGATCGCGAGCGCACCGAATGATGCGCTGGCTGGCGCAACGCCCTACCTCCGCCTGTTCTCGACCACCCTCGGCGGCTGCATGCTGGCGAACGAAGCGCTCGCTGCACGCAGCGCCAACGCCGTGCAGGGCGACGCCGGCCGTTACGTCACGCTGGCCCGTTTCTTCGCCGAGAACGTAACTGTGCAGTCTGGTGCGCTGGAACGCGCCGTGATTGACAGCGCCGATGCCGTCAATGGCGCTGACGCCGTGCTGATCGCCTAAAGCATTTTCGCGTGAAGAAAACCCTCAAAGATCTAAAGCTTCGGTTCTGATTCAATCAGAACCGAACATAGATCCGGCACAACGCGAAAACCCATCTTTGCGCTACCAGGGCGTGCTTGGTACATAATCGCGCGTACCCGTCTTCGGTCCGCCCCGATAGACGAACGAACTTCCAGTGGTACGGACGCCGTACATGCTGGCCATGGCGTTGAATCGGGGATGTGTCCTGTCGGTGTAGTATCCGTACACTCCACTCGGCCAGTAACGCTGATCCTGAATCACCTCACTCGGCCAGTAACGCTGGTCCGAAATCACCTCGCCGGCATGGGCAAGACCTGACGCCGCGAACAGCGAGATTGCTGCAAAAACAGCAAGCGCAAACTTTGTCATGATCGTCTCCTTTCCGATGCAACTGTCCGGCGGAAACTCAAGCGACTTCCGTCATGCATTATCAGGTTCGGATCAAAAGGTTTCACGTTACGCGATCACACACAGGTGAGAGAGGCGCGAAGAGAACGGCTCAATTTATGCGCTTGCCTATGTGAGCGGCTTGAGACCCGCCTCGATTTCCCGGCGGCGCGGTTCAAGGAACGGCGGTAGCGAAAGCTTTTCGCCGAGGGTTTCCATGGCCTCGTCGGTCGCGAAGCCGGGCCCATCAGTTGCGATCTCAAACAGGATTCCGTTCGGCTCGCGAAAATACAGACTGCGGAAATAGAAGCGGTCGATTTCACCGCTGTGGTTGATGCCGAAATCGGACAGCCGTTTGGTCCACCCGTGATAGCTCTCTTCATCTGGCGTGCGGAATGCGACGTGATGAACGCCGCCGGCGCCCTGCTGCGCGGGAGGAAGGTCCTTCTGCTCGATAACATGGATTTCCGCCGCGGGTCCGCCCGCGCCCATTTCATAGACATGGATGCGGTGTTCTCCGTCGGGCGACGCGTAATCACGAACGCGCTTCATGTTCATGACGTCAACCAAGGCGCGCTCGGTTCGCGAGAGCTCAGGCACATTCAACACGATAGGGCCAAGTCCGCGAATCTGGTGTTCAGCCTGCACCGGGCTTTTTTCCCACGGATTCGCCTGACCGCTCCCGCCGTCATCCAGTAGCACCAAACGCTGGCCTTCAGGGTCCTCGAACGGCAGTGTCAGGCGGCCATCCACCTCTGTCACCTTGCCGGTGTGCACGCCAAGTTTGAGCAAGCGATCATGCCAGAAGCCAAGCGCCTTCTCTCCATTCACCCGTAGCCCCGTGCGCGCC
This sequence comes from Nitrobacteraceae bacterium AZCC 1564, assembly GCA_036924835.1. Classification (NCBI taxonomy): domain Bacteria; kingdom Pseudomonadati; phylum Pseudomonadota; class Alphaproteobacteria; order Hyphomicrobiales; family Nitrobacteraceae; species Nitrobacteraceae bacterium AZCC 1564. Next base: position 4,079,057 of record JBAGRR010000001.1, on the reverse strand, counting down.
ACGCTGCGCGTACCGCGATGCTCCCGCGCCGTCGGCCAGTCGAAGAAGGTCAGATCCGTGCCAGGCGAGGCTTTTCCATCCGCGTAGAATAGATGATATGCGCTCACATCGTCCTGATTGACGGTTTTCTTCACCAGCCGCATACCAAGAACACCGGTGTAAAATGCGAGATTTCCCTTGGCGTGGGCGGAAATCGCGGTGAGGTGATGAATGCCGGTGAGTTGCATCGAACTCTCCCTTTGTAGAAATGACGCCGGAAATCCATTGGCCAACATGACCGTTCTGACCGATGATGTAAGACGGGTTTTTGGGCTGCGCCAGCTAGTCTCCCGTCTCCGAATAACCGACCAATTTGCGGCATGTTCGCACGGTTATTCGGAGAGGAAGGACACTAGCAGAATCAAAATGCTAGCGTGGCTTCTGTCTCGCAATTGCCGATATAAGACCAGCCGCAAGAGTGATCGGCAATTGCGAGAGGCCACACTAGTGGAGTGGATTTGACGTTCGCAGGAGGTGCCTGCAGAAACCGGATGCGAATGTTAGAATCGGATCACTAAATAAATCAGCCGCGCATTTCGAGGATTGATCATGACAGAGCACGTACTGGTAACCGACGAGGGCGCAACACGCGTCATTACGCTACGACGGCCGGAAAAGAAGAATGCGCTGACGCAAGACATGTACGCGGCGATGAGTAACGCCATCGACACGGCGCAGAACAATCCCGCAATCCGCTGCCTGATCATCACCGGCGGCTCCGGCGTGTTCACTGCCGGCAACGATCTCGACGATTTTCTGAAAGCGGGCGGTGCAGCGCAGGGCGAAGCGCGCCCCATGAACGCGGTGAAGTTCCTGCATTCGCTGGTGCACAACACCAAGCCGATCATCGCCGCAGTGGATGGCATTGCCATCGGCATCGGCACCACCCTCACCTTCCACTGCGACTACGTGCTCGCCAGCACAGCGGCAACGTTCTCGACGCCGTTCATCCATCTTGGCCTTGTCCCCGAAGGAGCTTCCAGCCTGCTGGTGCCGATGATGATGGGTCATCAGCGTGCGTTCGAAATGTTGGTGATGGGGCACACCGTGAGTGCAGAGGAGGCCAAGGAAGCCGGCTTTGTCAACGCCGTGGTCGCGCCGGGCCACACCGAGATTGAAGCTCGGAAGGTTGCGCGGGAGATTTGTGCGCTTCCGGCCGAAGCGGTCGCCTTGTCGCGCAAACTACTGAAGCAGCCGCCAGACGAACTGGTTCGCCGCATCGAGCAGGAAAGTCACCTTTTCAGTGAGCGCATGAGCTCGAAAGAGGCGATGGACGCCTTCAAGGCCTTCTTCGCCCGCAAGAAAGCGTGATATTTAAACGTCAGAACCAAGGTTTATATGAGTGTCGCTCCCTGACCTGTGCTGGGCATCCCCGTGTTATTCGAGGAACCCGAACAGGGGCGACCTGATCAAGCGCCTAGTGGAGTGGATTTGACATTCGCTACCCCGTTTGGCCACAGACCGGCAAAGCGAATGTCAAATCCAAAACTCCGCTAGCAACCAATATCTGCTAGTGGTCCTTTGATTCTAACGTGCGCAAAAGTGCCTGCCTCAAACGGGATGCGAACGTTAGAATCGGACCACTAGGCCAAAATGAACGGGAGATCGGCGCCATCAGGCGCCTCTAATGCGGTGGATCTGACATTCGTATCAGTATTGACCGCGAGTCCATCATGCGAACGTCAGATCCAAAACCGCACTAGATACATATTTTTGCTAGTGTCCCTCAGGGTCTGACATTCGTAAACGAGCTAGCCGCAATTAAACGAATGTCAGAATCGGGACACTAGCGTTAAAGGACCATTGTCCATGCCGACACTCTACTATTATCACTCCGCGTGCTTGAATCACGAGACCTCTCCCGGTCACCCCGAGCGCCCGGACCGTATGCGTGCCATCGAGCAGGGATTGGCGGCGGATCATTTCAAACCGTTGGTCCGCATTGAAGCGCCGGAAGCCGACTTCGACACCATCGCGCTGTGCCATAGCAACGAATACATCGATGAGCTGCGTCACATCTCTCCGAAAGAGGGGATGATTTATCTCGACGGCGATACATCGATGTCCCCCGGCACACTCGAAGCCGCATTGCGCGCCACCGGTGGTGCCGTTGCTGCGGTCGATGCCGTCATGACCAACGCCAAGACCAACGCGTTCGTCGGGACGCGCCCGCCGGGTCATCACGCCGAAACCGCGAAGCCGATGGGCTTCTGCTTCTTCGATAGCGCAGCCATTGCCGCGCGCTACGCGCAACGCAAATACGGCATCAGCCGCGCAGCCATAGTCGATTTCGATGTCCATCACGGCAATGGCAGCCAGGAAATTTTCTGGTCCGATCCGACCGTGATGTACGCCTCGACCCATCAGATGCCGCTGTTTCCCGGCACCGGTTCGACCTCAGAGCGTGGCGAGCAAGACACCGTCGTCAACGCGCCGCTGCGCGCTGGCAATGGCGGCCGCGAATTCCGCGAAGCTTTCGAGCTGGCGATCCTGCCGCGCCTGGAGCAATTCGCGCCGGAGCTCATCGTGATTTCCGCCGGCTTCGACGCGCACTGGCGTGACCCGCTCGGCAGCCTTGAACTCAAGGAAGAAGACTATGCGTGGGTGACACGCAAGGTGATGGAAATCGCCGACAAGTCCGCGCAGGGACGAATCGTCTCGGTGCTCGAAGGCGGCTATGATCTGCAGGGCTTACGTGATTCCGTTGCCGTGCATGTCGCAGCGCTGATGAACAACTAGGATTCACCATCCGCTTCCAGCACACGGCAAATCAGGCTAAAGAGCCGCCACATTGCGCCCGTAAATCATTCTTAGATTCTGCAGCGTGGAACTGAATTGGGGATACTGAATGGCCGATAACACTCATGCGGACGTCAAGACGCTGAGCTTCGAACGCGCGATCGAAGAGCTTGAATCGATCGTGAAGCGGCTTGAAGACGGCAAAGTGCCGCTTGAGGAATCCGTTGCGATCTATGAGCGCGGCGAAAGCCTGAAGCGGCGCTGTGAAGAGCTGCTGCGGCAAGCAGAAGCGCGCGTCGATAAGATCACCACCGACGCCAACGGACAACCTGCCGGGACCGAGCCGCTCGACGTGCAGTAAGCAGACGCGAGTCGCCACACCGACCGCCCTTTTCCAGACTCGGCATAGCGCGCGCCCTCCTCGGGTTTACGTTCCCCACATATGTTCGAGGGGTGATGCATGCGCGTGGGGCATGCCTGCACACGCGATAGAGACTTCGGTAAAATCAGCCGAAATTCGGCCATTTGAACCCGTTTCCGGTCCAAAATGACCAAGAAGTGAGCCTGCCTACGTCCACCTGACGGATTGGCATGCCTTTGGAATTGGTATAAGCCACGGGGCCGCTTCGGACCTCTGATGGCCTTTCTGTTGCCGGGGCCGGCGGCTCATCCCCTTGTTCATTGCGGAAGATTGACGTGTCATATTCGAGCAAGACCCCCCTTCTTGATGCCGCGCCGACGCCGGACCTGCTGCGCAAGCTCAAGCCCGAGCAGTTGCGCCAGTTCGCCGACGAACTGCGTCAGGAAACCATCGACGCGGTGTCGGTGACGGGGGGACACCTCGGCGCAGGTCTCGGCGTCGTCGAACTGACCACGGCGTTGCACTATGTTTTCAACACACCCGATGATCGCATCATCTGGGACGTCGGCCATCAAGCCTATCCTCACAAGATTCTCACCGGCCGCCGCGACCGCATTCGTACGCTGCGCATGGGCAATGGCCTGTCCGGATTCACCAAGCGGGCAGAGAGCGAATACGATCCGTTCGGCGCCGCGCACTCCTCGACCTCGATTTCGGCCGGCCTCGGTATGGCTGTTGCGCGCGACCTCACTGGCGGCAAGAACAACGTCATCGCGGTGATCGGCGACGGCTCGATGTCTGCAGGCATGGCGTATGAAGCCATGAACAACGCGGGCGCCATGCACTCGCGTTTGATCGTCATCCTCAACGACAATGATATGTCGATCGCTCCGCCTGTGGGCGCGATGTCGGCTTATCTCGCGCGGCTGATTTCGAGCCACACCTACGGCTCCGCCCGTGAAGCGCTGAAGAACCTCGCGCACCGCTTGCCGAAGTTCTTCGAAGATCGTGCATTGCGCGCGGAAGAATATGCGCGCGGCATGGTCACTGGTGGCGCGCTGTTCGAAGAGCTTGGGTTCTTCTATGTTGGGCCGATCGACGGTCATAACCTCGACCACCTGCTGCCCGTCCTCACGAACGTGCGCGATGCTGGCAATGGCCCGGTCCTGATTCACGTCGTCACGCAAAAGGGCAAAGGCTACGCGCCTGCCGAGGCTGCACCCGACAAATATCATGGCGTGGTAAAGTTCGACGTTTTGACCGGCGCCCAGGCCAAGGCCAAGTCCAACGCGCCATCCTATACGGCTGTGTTCGGGCAAAGCCTGATCAAGGAAGCACAGAAGGACGAAAAGATCGTCGCCATCACCGCCGCCATGCCGAGCGGTACCGGCATCGACATGTTTGGTCAGGCCTTCCCGAAGCGTACTTTCGACGTCGGTATCGCCGAGCAGCATGCGGTGACCTTTGCAGCCGGTCTCGCGACAGAAGGCTTTAAGCCATTCTGCGCGATCTACTCGACCTTCCTGCAGCGCGGTTATGACCAGGTGGTGCACGACGTGGCAATCCAGCGCCTGCCTGTGCGCTTCGCGATCGACCGTGCGGGTCTCGTCGGCGCTGACGGCCCGACCCACGCAGGTGCCTTCGACAATGCGTATCTCGGATGCCTTCCGGGAATGGTGATCATGGCGGCGGCCGACGAAGCCGATCTGGTCCACATGATCGCAACCCAGGTGGCGATCAACGACGCGCCGAGCGCGCTACGCTATCCACGCGGCGAAGGCCGCGGCGTCGAGATGCCCGAAGTCGGCATTCCGCTGGAAATCGGCAAGGGCCGCATCATGCGTGAAGGCTCCAAGGTGGCTCTGCTGTCCTTTGGCGCCCGCCTCGGTGAATGCCTCAAGGGCGCCGACGATCTGGAAACGCTCGGCCTGTCCACGACGGTGGCCGACGCCCGGTTCATGAAGCCGCTCGATCTCGATATGGTGCTGAAGCTTGCGCGCGAACACGAAGTCCTCATCACCATCGAGGAAGGCTCTATCGGTGGTTTTGGCACCCACGTGTTGCAAACGTTGGCCGATCATGGCGCGCTTGATCGTGGCCTGAAGGTCCGCACGCTGGTATTGCCGGATATCTTCATCGACCAGGATTCGCCTGCGACGATGTACGCGCAGGCGGGTCTTGACGCCAAGGGCATCGTGAACAAAGTGTTCGAAGCGCTCGGCAAAGATGTAAAGTCCGAAACTGCGAAGCTGGCCTAGTGGTTCGATTCTAACATTTGCATCCCGTTTCGGCGGATACCGTTGCAAATGTTAGAATCAAAGAACCACCAGCAAAAATAAAATGCTAGTGGAGCTTTGGATTTGACATTCGCTAAACGAGCCCCGTTGCGTGTCCGGTAGCGAATGTCAAATCCGCTCCACTAGTATCCGAAAGGAAAGGCATGGGCGGACGCAAGCGCGCGGACCTGTTGCTGGTTGAGCGCGGCATGTTCGAAAGCCGCGCAAGAGCTCAGGCTGCGATCGAAGCTGGCCGGGTGACAGCCAACGGAAAACCGATCGCCAAGCCCTCCGAGACGATCCCGGACGACGCCGTAATCAATGCCGAGCCGGCCCACCCGTGGGTATCGCGCGGCGGGGTCAAACTCGCTGGCGCGCTCGAACAATATCCCATCGATATTGAAGACCATGTCTGTGTCGATGTCGGCGCGTCGACCGGCGGCTTCACCGAGGTACTGCTGAACTACGGCGCAAGCCTTGTCTATGCCATCGACGTCGGGCGGGAGCAATTGCATCCCAGCCTGCGCGGCAACCCCAAAATCATCTCGATGGAAGAAACCGATATCCGTTCGCTGGCAGGCAAGCGTTTGGAGAAGCGTCCCGATATCGTGGTGATCGATGTCAGCTTCATTTCCCTCAAACATGTGTTGCCCGCGGTGCTGCCGCTCGCCGCAGCGCCGATGCATCTGCTCGCTTTGATCAAGCCGCAATTCGAAGCAGATCGTAAGCACTCCAAGAAAGGTATCATTCGCGACGAGGCGGTGCATCGCGCGGTCTGCGACGATATTTCGGCGTTCGCGGCTTCGCTTGGCTGCGCTGAGATCAAGGTATTTCCGTCATCCATCACGGGTGGCGACGGCAATACGGAATTTTTCCTCGGCGCGCGGCGCGGCTGATCACCGGGACAAGATGGTCTTGAATGTCTGAACGCCTCACCATCGATCATGTCGGCCATTTCGGTGACGGCGTGGCCCTCATTGATAGCGCGAGCATCTACGTGCCTTATGCGTTGGGTGGCGAGACAGTTGATGTCCTCCCCTCCCCCGGCCATGCTGACCGTCGAACACTTGCTCATGTCATCGAAGCAAGCCCTGAGCGCATCGATCCGTTCTGTCCGCATTTCGGCACTTGCGGCGGATGTGCGATCCAGCACTGGCAGGACAGCGCTTATCGAAATTGGAAGCGGCAGCTTGTCGTGGATACGTTTGCCCATGCTGGCATCGCCTGCGAGGTCGAGGATCTGATCGACGCGCACGGCACCGGCCGGCGGCGTATGACCATGCACGCCCGCCAAAGCCAGCAGGGCATCCTGCGTGTCGGCTTCGCCGCTGCGGGACGGCATGAGATCATCGCCATCGACCATTGTCCGATCCTCGCCCCCGCCATGCGCGGCGCCGTTGAAGCGGCCAACGAGATCGCCGAACTGCTCAAACCCGTCAGCAAGCCGCTCGACATCCAGATCACCGCTGCGGACAACGGCCTCGACATTGATGTACGCGGCTCAGGCCCACTCAACACCGCGATGCTCTCAGCTCTCTCGAAGCTCGCAGCAAAGCATGATCTCGCACGGCTAACCCGGCACGGCGAACTCGTCATTATGCGCAGGGCGCCTGTTATGCGCATCGGCAAAGCCGAAGTGACCCTGCCGCCGGGCTCCTTCATGCAGCCAACGTTGGCGGGCGAAGAAGCGCTGGCCGGACTGGCGGTCACACTCTGCAAAGGTGCGAAGCATGTCGCTGATCTGTTTTGCGGTTTCGGCCCGTTTGCCCTGCGACTTGCGGAAAAATTCAAGGTGACGGCGTTCGACAGTGACGCGGTTGCGGTGGCGGCGCTACAGCACGCTGTGAAGAACACTCAAGGCTTGAAGCCGATCAAAGCCGAAGCGCGCGATCTGTTTCGCCGGCCGCTGATGCCGCAGGAGTTGCGGGATGTCGACTGCGTGGTGTTCGATCCACCGCGGCAAGGCGCACAGGCGCAATCCCAACAGCTCGCCGCTAGCAAGATCGCTCGGGTGGTGGCCGTGTCGTGCAATCCGGCGACATTCGCCCGCGATGCGCGCATCCTTCTCGACGGCGGCTTCAAACTCGACAGCGTCACGCCTGTGGATCAATTCCGCCACACGCCACATGTCGAGCTGGTGGCACGTTTCCGCCGCTGATACGGCATATCAACGCCCCCACCGCTCCTGCCAGATCTTCTCACCGATCAAGCACGACACGCGAGGCTCGCGTGTCGCGGCGGGGATGATCCGAGGCTCCGGCACGCGGCCTGCGACCTCCATCACCAATTTTGTGCGGATCGCTTCCTTGAATTTTTCCTTACTCTTGATCGGCACCACGAATGATCCCGCTCCGCCGATCACGCAATCCTCATAGTAGAAATCGAGATTTTCGATATCCATGGTCGCGTAGTTGGTTTCCTTGGCCATGATCGGCAGGCCGTTGATGGTGATGCCTTTGGCGAGGGCCGCGTCACGCGCCTCCGTGACAGGCTCGCCGTTGTTGTTCGGACCATCACCGGAGATATCGATCACGCGGCGAAGACCGTGGTACTCATTTGCTTCGAACAACGGCATCGCGAAATTGATCGCACCAGAGATCGAGGTTCGTGAGGCGCGGCGCAATGGCGCCTTCAAAATCTCTTCGGCGACGGCGTCGGCGGATTCCGGACCATCGATAATGCGCCAGGACATGACAACCTTCTGGTCGTTGGAAGCCGCCCACTCAACGTAGGTCACAGCGACCTTCCCGCTCGGGCCAGTCTTCAGTGCCTGCAGGAATTCTGTTGACGTGATGGCACCAGCGTAGCCTTCGCGTTGAAGCGCCAGTTCATCCATATCCATCGAATAGGACACATCAACAGCGAGGATCAGTTCGACATCGACGCGCTTGGACTCGTCGACCTTCTGATCCTGTACCGGTGTTGTGTTCGGCGCCGCCACGCTCGTTGCATCACTCGCCAACAACGCGCCAGCGGCAAGAACCACTCCGATCGAGACACACCAGCGCATGGCGACCCTCCCTGGACTGATACCTAGTGTTCCGAATCCAAAGCCCGCCTCGTCGTGCAGCGCGCTCCGTAGCAAACTTTGGATTCGAGGACACTAATAGCTCTATGATTCTAGTGTGGCTCAGGTTCAGGAGTTCGCTTGAACGACTCGCAGAAAAAACCGGGCGAACTCCTGAACCACCACACTAGATCGTGTCACGACGAACCGAAGCGGAAAAGCGGAAACCTGCGCTACGCACGTAGCTGTGTGCGACCGCTCCTGCCTAGAGGCGTCCTGGATGGCGAAGGGATAGGCTGCCGCTTCGAACGATCTGCCCTGTTTCTAATCACTTCGGGCGGCATAACGGTGGCCATTTACCAACGGTTCACGCAATTTCTTTAGGCTGTCATGTGCGGATTACGCACATTTTGCGTCATTGTCCGACTGGAACTTGCCGACACGACCACGCTGCCCCCGGCAGTCGAATTCCATTCGACTGGCCTTTTTTTGCGCGCAGATAAGCCGCCCAAGGGATACCGGAGATGTTTTCGAAGTTCTCAATTCGCAACAAGTTGATTGCTCTTGTTTCCGTTCTGCTGATTGCCCCAATTTCCCTCGGCACCTTCGCCATCTACGAGATGAGGGCGATCAATGAGTCCGCACAGGACACTCAGGTGACCTGGCTGCCCAGCATCCGCCAGATCAGCGAACTGCGCGTTCAGGCGGCGCGTTATCGCGCGATCTTGCGCGATCACATCCTGATCTCCGACGAGAAGAAGAAGGCCAGCATCAACAAAGCCCTCGACGACCGGGTCAAGGCCTACGATCTCGCGATCAGCAAGTACGAGCCGCTGATTTCCTCCGCCGAGGAACGGGCGCTTTTCAACCAGCTCGGCAAGCTCTGGCAGGACTATCGCAATGCCGCTAACGACGTGATCGCGGCATCCGCCAAGGGCGATTTCGCCAAGGCTGTGGAGATCAATACCGACAAGGCGACGCCGCCGGGCCGCGCCATGGACGACGTCCTGTTCAAGCTGGTCGACCTCAATGAAAAAGGCGGGGCAACCTCCGCGTAAACCGCCAAGAGCGATTACATCCTCGCCTTCCGCATCGTGCTCGGTGTTCTCGCCGTCATGGTCGTGATCGGACTATGTGCAGCCGTCACCATTGTTCGCGACATCGCCCGCGGAATCGGCTCTATCCTCCGGCCGATGCGCACCCTCGCGACCGGAGACTTGAGTGTCGAGGTTCCTCACCAGGGCGAAGCCACCGAAATCGGCCAGATCGCCGATGCCGTGCAGGTCTTCAAGGATGCCATGATCGCAAAGTCCGCGGCTGACGAGGCCGCGGCTCAGGAGGCCAGCGCCAAAATGCGCCGGGCCGAGACCATGGACAGCGCCACCCGTAAATTCGAGTCCATGATCGGGGAGATGATCGGCTCCCTATCGTCCGCCTCGACAGAGATGGAAGCCACTGCGGGCACGCTGACCAATGCGGCCGACCTGACCCGGCAGCTCTCGAATTCGGCTGCAAGCGCCTCGAAAAACGTCTCCGAGAGCATCCAATCGACCGCGACCGCCAGTGAGGAAATCACCTCGTCCGTCAATGAAATCAGCCGGCAGGTCCAGGAATCGAGCCGCGTCGCCCAGCTGGCGGTTCAGCAGGCGCAGAAGACCGACGCCAGCATCGGCGAGCTGTCCCAGGCCGCGACCCGTATTGGCGACGTCATCAAGCTGATCACGGCCATTGCCGAACAGACCAACCTGCTTGCGCTCAATGCGACCATCGAGGCCGCCCGCGCGGGCGAAGCCGGCCGGGGCTTCGCCGTGGTGGCTTCTGAGGTCAAGGCCCTCGCTTCCCAAACCGCCAAGGCGACGGACGACATCAGCGCACAGATCGCCGGGATGCAGGCCGCGACAACGGATTCGGTTGCGACCATCAAGGAGATCAGCTCCACCATCGACTTGATGTCCGAGATTTCATCGACCATCGCGGCCGCCGTGGAGGAACAGGGGGCGGCGACCCAAGAGATTGCCCGCAACGTGCAGAAGGCAGCCGAACTCAGCGCCCAGGTGGCTGCAAACATCGCGGATGTTGATCGCGGCAATAGCGAAACGGGCGCGGCCTCAGTTCAGGTCCTGACCGCCGCCCAATCGCTCTCGAAGGAAAGCAACCACCTTCAGCTCGAGGTGCAGAACTTCCTGGCGACCATCCGGGCAGCCTGACCTTCCAAACGTCAGATCACATGATCGGCGGCCAACCGGCCGCCGTTTTCTTTGGCCAACACTCTGTGTTCGCTGAATGCAGAGCCGCTCAGCGCCAACAAGACGCACAAGCCGCGGCTCCTTTAGCCGAACGTACCTTTACCAACCCTTCACCCAATATGGCGAAAGTAAGCTGACGGATTCCAGCCGCCGCAAGGCGATTGGAGTTCGACGGCCTGCCCTGTTCGTCTACCGGCTTCCCCCAAACGGCTCCGGCATCAGTCTCGTCCGCAACGGGTTAGAAAAAACCCAAGGATTTTCATCATGCTATCCAAGGTTTCCATCCGCGCCAAGCTCACAGCTGTGATCGCGTTCCTGCTCGTCGCCATGGGCGCGATGGGCTTGCTTGCTCTTCGCCAGATGCAGGACATCGACGCGAACGCGACCGAAATCCAAACCAGCTGGCTGCCCAGCGTCCGCGCATTGGGCGACCTGCGCGCCGGTGTCATCAGCTACCGCAACGTGATTCGCGAGCACATGCTTGCGGAGACCATCGAGGAGAAACAGGCGCAAGAAGGACTGCTCGCCGCCATCGTAGAAAGCAACGACAAGATCCGCGCGATCTACGAGCCGCTGATTACGTCGCCAGAAGAACGAGCTCTGTATGACGAGTGGGTGAAACAATGGACCCGCTACAAAATGGCTGCCAAGGAAGTGCTCGAGCTGTCGCGCAAAGCGGATTCCACCTCGACCCATGAAGCGCACGAATTGAACACGACAACCGTCAATCTGATCGGCGTCAAGGCCGACCAGATTTTGAAAGAGGACATCGACCTCAACAATGCCGGCTCCGCAGCGGCTGGCAAGCGGGCCGCTGACAGCTACGCGATGGCCATCAAATTGGTGGTCGGCACCCTCGGCCTCGCCGTTATCGCTGGCTTGCTCGTCGGCTTCTACCTCGTCCGCGACGTTTCGCGCGGCATCGAATCCATCGTCACCCCAATGAAAGCGCTCGGCGAAGGCGATCTCAGCGCTGAAGTCCCGCACCAGGGCGAGAAGACCGAAATCGGCACAATGGCGGATGCGCTTCAAGTCTTCAAAGAAGCCCTCATTGCCAAGAAGGCTGCCGACGAAGCGGCTGCAGCCGATGCGGAAGCCAAAATCCAGCGCGGCCAGCGCGTGGACCGGATCACGCGTGACTTCGAAACGCTGATCGGCGAATTGGTCGACTCGCTCTCGTCCTCCTCGACCGAGCTTGAAGCTGCGGCCAACACGCTGACCACGACCGCGGAAACCACCGGCAAGACCTCCGGCTCTGCCGCGACCGCGTCACAGGAAGTTTCCAATAACGTCCAGTCGGTCGCAACTGCCACCGAGGAAATCACCTCGTCGGTCGCCGAAATCGGCCGCCAAGTCCAGGAATCCAGCCGCATTGCCAACGAGGCCGTGCGTCAGGCACAGAAGACTGACACCAGCATCGCCGAACTCTCACAGGCCGCGGCCCGTATCGGCGACGTGGTGAAGCTGATCACCGCCGTTGCCGAACAGACCAATCTGCTTGCACTTAATGCGACCATCGAAGCTGCGCGTGCGGGTGAAGCCGGCCGCGGCTTCGCGGTCGTCGCCTCGGAAGTCAAGGCGCTGGCAGCCCAGACTGCGAAGGCCACCGACGAGATCAGCGCCCAGATCGCCGGTATGCAGTCGGCAACACAGGAATCGGTCGCGACGATCAAAGAAATCGGCACGACCATCAACATGATCTCGGAAATCTCCTCGAGCATCGCTGCGGCGGTGGAAGAACAAGGTGCTGCGACGCAGGAAATCGCTCGCAACGTGCAGTACGCAGCCGAACGCAGCGGCGAAGTCGCGAGCAGCATAGCCGATGTCAGCCGCGGTGCCGGCGAAACCGGTGCCGCGTCCGGTCAGGTACTTTCTTCGGCGCAGATGCTGTCCAGCGACAGCAGCCGCCTCAAGACCGAAGTTGAAAAATTCCTGGCGACGGTTCGCGCCGCCTAATCAACGTTCCTCGGTTAAAAGCAAATCGGCGGCTGCGAGGCCGCCGATTTTTTTTGAGGCATAGTCAGCCGCAGACATAGACGTTGCCGGCGCCATCCATAGCGTGTTCGAACGCGCCACTCTCGACCATTGAATCGGTCCCACGGCAGCAGCATGAGCCGTCGGCCATTCTCGCTATTGCCATTTCAAGCGTCTGTCGTCGCGACGACCGGCTGTTTGCCAGCTCTAACGACGGCATCTTCCAGGTGTTGTCGGAAGCGAACGCGCGGCGGCTTCATGCCATGAATCAGGAGCACGCGACGGACCGCGGGCGTCGCGCCGGCGACATAGACGGCGGCGCCCCGACGGCTGGCCTTGCGCACAAAGCCTTCAATCGTGGCGGCCCCCGTCGAATCCAGGACGGATACGGCGGACAGATCGAAGATGTACGCCTTGGGCTTATCGCCGATACGGTCGAGTGCTGCCCCGACCGCGGCGGCCGCACCAAAGAAGAAGGCGCCCGACACGCGCACGACGGCCACGTCCGGATCGGTGGCCAACCCGACGTCATAGGGCCCGCGGCCGTTTCCGTTGACACTATCGGCCTTATCCTCCTCGACCTGGGGCCGGGCGTTTTCGACCTCCACCGCCTGGGCCATGCGATGCAGGAAAAGAAGCGCGCTGAGGGCGAAGCCGACGAGGATGCCTTCCGTTAGGTCGCGGAATATCACCAGAAGGAAGGTGACGAGCAGAACGACCGCATCGCCCCATGAAGCCCGCATCAGGGTTGCGAATTCGTGCTTCTCGGCCATGTTCCAGGCCACCACCGCAAGCACGCCTGCCAGCGCTGCCAGCGGAATGTATGATGCGAGCGGCGCGGCCAGGAGCATGAAAAGCAGCAGGAAGACCGAGTGCAGCATGCCCGAGACCGGCCCACGCGCACCGGAGCGCACATTGGTCGCTGTGCGAGCGATATTGCCAGTTACGCAAATGCCGCCGAACAGTGGCGAGGCGATATTGGCGAGCCCCTGAGCCACCAACTCGCAATTGGAGCGATGCCGCCGCCCCGTCATGGAATCGGCCACGACCGCCGACAGCAGGCTTTCAATGCAGCCGAGCAGCGCGAAGGACAGTGCATTGGGCAGCACTGTCATCACCCGCGCATAGGAAATTTCCGGCAGGTGCGGCATGGGCAACGTTTGCGGGATGCCGCCGAAACGGGTGCCTATCGTCTCGACCGGCAAGCCAAAAAGCACCGCGCCGCCGGCAGCGACCGCGACCGCGATGATGAAGGATGGCCAATGCGGGCGATAGCGCCGGACCGCGACGATGATGCCTACCGTGACCAAGGTGACCAGCACTGCCGCCGGGCTGACCGTCGGCAACGCATGACCGATCGCCTCCAGTTTCGGCAACAGCGGCCCCGGCTCCTTTTCGAGACTGAGGCCGAGCAGATCCTTGATCTGGCTGGCGAATATGATCACCGCGATACCGGCCGTGAAGCCGACGGTGACCGGATACGGAATGTACTTGATGAAGGTACCGAGCCGCAGCAGCCCGACCGCTGCCAGCATCAGCCCCGAGAGGAAGGTCGCCAGCAAAAGGCCATCGACGCCGTGCTGAGCGACTGTTGCTGAAACCAGCACGATGAAGGCACCCGCCGGCCCACCGATCTGAAATCGGCTGCCGCCGAAGGCGGAAACGATGAAGCCGCCAATGATGGACGTATACAGGCCCCGGTCTGGCGTCACACCCGACGCGATCGCGATGGCCATGGAGAGCGGCAATGCTACGATGGCGACCGTCAGGCCGGACACGGCGTCGGCCTTGAGGCTCGCCAGCCCGTAGCCTTCCTTCAGGACTGTGAAAAGCTTGGGCGTATAGAGCTCGACGAAACTTGGCTTCATTGTCGCGGCAGCCATGACGATCCTTTCCTTTGCCACCATTCGGGCGGGATCGTCGGCCGGATCGCGGTCGGCGCCGCTCTTTCGTTTAATTGGATGACGAGATTCAGGATGGAGGTGCCTTGAGGCGAACCCCTCGTCCCCCACCCGTGCTCACGGCTTTGTCGCCGATCAATTCGATACCCGCCCTGTCGAGGGCCTCGACCAGCTTGGTCAAAGTCTCGATCACGCCGCGCACATTGCCTTCGCTGGCCTCCATTCGCTGGATGGTCGGCACAGACAGACCGGCCATTTCCGCAAGCTGGCGCTGATCGATCCCAAGGAGCGCGCGGGCGGCCCGCATTTGTGCGGCTGTGATCATGAAAGACTCATTTATGAAACTACCATATGCATATACAAAACATTGCTTTTGATGTCTAGAACATCAACACAGCGTGATGAAATACAGCAAACCGCTGGCGGGGAATGGCATGTCGGAACTATCGATGCTGGCCCAGTTCACCTACTGCATGCGATCGCTAGCCTCGCCGCCACCAGCCTGAACTGGCGGGCACGGCACGGTGCCGTACGAACAGAACACGCAACAGTCCCCCGGCTTCGGCTTCAGAAGGGCGCCGCATGCCTTGCACTCGTAGAAATACTGGCACGCATCGGCCTGCATGATTTCGGTCGCGCGATGGCCGCAGTTCGGACATGTGATCGTAGATTCCAGAACGAGAGTTGTGTCAGGCATGGGTGCACCCTGCCAGGAGTAGGCCACTCCAATCAGAAGCCTAACTAGTGTGGTGGTTCAGAAGTTCGCTCCATTTTTCCCGCGAGTTCTTTCAGCGAACTTCTGAACCTAAACCACACGAGTGCCGCGGATTTTGAAGTTCTTCCGCGTGAAGCCGCAAGCTCGATGAAGAACTTCAAATCCAAAAGCGGCACTCAAATCATAGGCTTGCTAGTGTCCCTTTGATTCCGAAGTTCGCATCCGAGCAAGCCGCAAGCCTTTGCGAACTTCGGAATCGGGACACTGCGATCGTAAATTTACTAGTGTCCTCTCCAACGTTCGCTACGGAGCGCGCTTACCATGAGGCGAAGTTTGGATTCGGGACACTAGGGTCAGCACTCGAGCCGCAGGCCGCAGCGCATCAGTGATCTGATCTCAGCTATGGCGTAATTCGCCCAACCGTCCTCGGATACGAAGAAGACCCAGGACAGTCAGTGCCGCAAAGGCAGCGCCCGCGAGAAAAGTCCCCTTCGGGCCGGCCGTGTCCCACAGCGCCCCAGCGATAACGCTGGCGGCAAGCATTGCCAGACCGCAAATCAGATTGAACATGTCAAAGGCGGTGCCGCGCAGCTCCGCTGGCGCTGCCTCGGCCACAAACGCGGCAAGCAGCTCCTGAGTAAATCCCATGTGAAGGCCCCATAGTGCGACGCCCACACCAACTGCGAAAACGCCGGTTGCGAAGGCCAAGACCAGATCGGCTAGAACGAGCAGAACCAGCCCAATGATCAGGATCGTCACCTTGTCCATTCGGTCGGACAGGATGCCGATAGGATAAGCCGACAGCGAATAGACGAGACTCATAAGGACCATCACGATCGGCACGAGCGCCAGCGGTAGGCCGATCGACTGCGCACGAAGGATAAGAAACGCCTCACTGAACCGAGCGAGCGTGAAGGATCGCGGAAATCGCCACAACCCACCAGTAGGCCGCGCCCAATCGACGTAGCTCCTCGCGATGCAGGGGCATCCGAACCCTACGCATTCCCTTCGGTCGTTCAGGCTCCCTCACGGCAACCAGGAGCACCGCGACGGCGAAAAATGCCGGAATGACGGCGATCCAGAATACCGTCTGGAAATGATCCGCTGTTAGCCACATCAAGCCGATGGCGAGGAGCGGGCCGACAAAGGCACCGATCGTATCAAGCGATTGGCGCAGGCCGAAGCTCGCGCCACGCAGTTCGGGCGGAGCAATGTCCGCGACGAGAGCATCACGTGGAGCACCTCTTATGCCCTTGCCCACACGATCGATGAAACGGGCGACAACGAGCCAATTGAGCGATGCGGCCAACGGGAAGATTGGCTTGGTGAAAGCAGCAAGACCATAGCCAAGAGCCGCGAGCAACTTGCGTTTGCCGAGCCAATCGCTGAGCGCTCCCGAGAAGACCTTGGTGATCGAGGCAGTCGCCTCAGCAATACCTTCGATGATGCCGACGGCCAGCGTCGAGGTACCGAGCACGACCACCATATAGACTGGCAGCAGCGCGTGAATCATCTCCGAGGAGATATCCATCAGCATCGAGACAAAGCCGAGCGCCCAAATTCCCGCAGGAATGCGCTGTCGTGTTCCGGGGAACGCTGCCGTCTCGACGGGGATGACACGCTCTCCGGCCTGGTCACTGATCTCGGCGGTTCTCATCATGGCGTCGAAGACACTCTGGGCGTAACTGTCCAACAAGCTCCCGGCAGGCCCTGAGGCGTGCCGCAGCGCAATGCGCTTCGTGGCCGGTTCGGGGGATCTTACACGTGAGCAAGAGCCATGAGGGCGCAAACATAGCTGCGTAACGATGCAACCATCGCAACAAAGTCGTTCGTACACAACATTTAGACAGCAGATGATGACAGGCGAGGTCCGCTCGCTATGAGCGAGGCCCGATAATTAAAGCCGCACCACAGAAGGCTCTTGGCGGAGCTTTCGTAAGAACGAGCGCGGCGGCGCTTTCGGCCCAGCTTAAACGAGACCGACTGATACGCGCGGGATCGCCCAGATGATGCGCCTCGGCCAATTCAAGCTCGGTTCACGTCGAGCCGCCGAGCAGCCGGCCCTTCGTAACTTTCTCGCGGCGCGACGCCTGCTCCGCAACAAGCTCTAGGACGTCGAGAACGAAATGCGCGGTCTTATCCGGAACTTCGGCTAGCAGCTCGCGAAGGTGACAGCTCGCGACCTCGAACCGCGCAGAACAACGCGACGCCCCGGTTCATGATAGTTCGAGGCCGCTGATTTTCTGAGGCATAACCTCAGCCGCAGACATAGACGCGTCGCCAGCGCCATCCAAACCGTGTTGGAACTTGCTGCCAATCGAAACATCCCGAATCATACGACGCGTAGTAGTAGTCGTCGTAGTAAGGCCAACCAAGGCCAACGCCAAAGCCGACTGCGAACGGAGCGAAGCGCCGGAAATGCGCACGACGGAAGCCGTGACGGAATCCTGGACGAAAGGCGGCAAAGCGCGCGCCTCTAGGCACGGCAGCAAAACGGGGACCAAAGCGACCACCGGGGACGGCAGCAAAGCTTCCGCGGAAACCCGGCGCGGTGGCGAAACGACCACCGCGGAAACCCGGCGCAGCGGCGAAGCGACCACCTCGGAAGCCCGGCGCAGCAGCAAAGCTTCCACCTCGGAAGCCAGGCCCAGCAGCAAAGCTTCCACCTCGGAAGCCCCGTGCAGCACCGAAGCCACCGCCGCGGAAACCCGGCGCGGCAGCAAAGCTACCGCCGCGGAATCCGCCGCCCCCCATCATAGCTCCGCCGCGGAATCCTCCGCCCGTCATAGCTCCGCCACGAAAGCCACCACCGCCAATGGCTCCACCGCGGAACCCACCCCCGCCGAAACCGCCACCGCGAAAGCCACCACCGCCGAAGCCACCGCCGCCGTGGAAACCGCCACCGCCGCCGCCGTGGCCACCACCGCGCTGCGCGTAAGCATCAATTGGTGAAAACGCAGCAATTGCCGCAACGGCGGCAACTGCAATCATGAATTTTCTGAGCATGGCTCACTCCCACCGAAGGTGTGCGCCCCCGAAAAACATAACGTTCCATGCCGGGATTTATTGCGTATCGCAGAGCTAAAATTTTCTTGAGAACTAGAGAATTGACGCAGGCCGCAATCGTATTTCGCAGTGATCATCCCGCGCGGCTGATAAGCGATCCAGAATCGAGCGGTGTCGTATCGCATACGCAGATGGCATTTCTGCCGCTGTCCTTCGCGCGATAAAGCGCAGCGTCTGCTTCCCGAACCAGGAGCAGCGGTTCGCGGCGCCGGAACCGGGCACCGCTGTCGCCAATCCGATGCTGACCGTCACGATGTTGTGTTCACTGCCGCCATGACCGATCTGTAGGGCGCGCACACCATCACGAATAGCCGCCGCAATGTGACTTGCCCCGCGGCTATCGGTGTTCGGCAGCACCACCGCGAACTCCTCACCGCCATAGCGGGCAGCAAGATCATCAGGTCGCCTGATGGAATTGCTGATGACGCCGGCGATTGCCCGTAGAACATGATCGCCGCCCTGATGGCCGTAGGTGTCGTTGAACGACTTGAAATGATCGACATCAATCATCAGCAACGACATTGGTCTGCTATCGCGCGCGGCGCGGCTCCATTTGCGCGCGAGCCCGCGATCGAACCAGTGGCGATTGGAGAGTTTTGTGAGGCCATCCGTGCGCGCCAGCAATTCAGCGGCCTTTTCTGCCGCAGCCCGCCGCCGGAGCTCGCTTTCCAGCATCCAAACGAGCATGAGCACGCTGCTCGCCATGATCGCGAAGATGCCGGCCAGCACCAGCATCTTCGATCGCCACGGTGCAAGGATCTGATCAGTCGACAACCCGACAACGACGACAAGCGGCAACTGACCGACTTTATGAAATGCAAAGTGACGGGCAACGCCGTCCATTGACCGATCGCTGGCGAACGTTCCCTCGGAACGGCTCCGCAAATGCGTAAAGACCGGCGCCACATGCCAGTCGGCGCCAATCTGATCCATTACGTTGAGATTATGCGCGACCAGTGTGCCATCATCCTTGAGCAGCACGATCGAATCTCGTGGCCCCACGGCGACCTTGTTAAATATCCGCTCGAAATAGCTGAGCCGTATTGTTCCGGAAACGATGCCGCCAAATCCACCATCAGGCTTGTTGATGCGCCGGCTGACGGAAATGCTCCAAATGCTCTCCTGCAAACGAGCCCTGAAGGGCTTGCTGATATAAAGCCCGATCCGGGGATCGCGATGGACATTGAAATATTCCCGGTCGGCAAAATTTCCGACGCGTGGCGGAAATCCATGGGAGTCGAGAAAAAAATCTCCCTTTTCATCGAGAGCAACGAGGGACCCCAGTCCCGGTGCCGTCGCCGATCTGTCGAACAGGACTTTCTGCCGCAATCCCGGCTCCTGATAGAGAATATCGGGATCGTTCACGCCATCGAGAACCGACTGTAGTGACAGATCATAAAGTTCAATGTCGCGTTCGACGGTCTGACTGGCGAGAGAAGCGATATTCATCGCCGCCTGCTCGTTCATCTGGATGGTTGCTCGATAGAAATCGTAGCCGATCGCGGTAAAAAACGAGAGCAGCACCACGAGTCCGCATGCGGTCGCCGACCAGACAAAGGTCCGGCTGGAATGCATCAGCATCGACCGCAGAAACTCCAACGCGCTGCTCCAAATCGACCAAAAGGCTGCGTGAACCTGCACTTATTTTGCTAATTGGCCGTCTACAGAGCCGCAGGGCCGTGATTTCACATAGGTCGCTATTAATGATTTGCTAAAGTCATCAACCAGCGCGCGCATCACTGAAACCGCGCACAGGAAAGTTATATTTCTCCAAGAACATCGCGGCGGTGCTTGTCGAATTCTTCGGCATACCGGCGCAGCGTATGCGCCTCAGTGAGAATTCCGATCACTCGTCCATGATCCGCGGAATCCACGACGGCGAGGGATTCAGCTTCTGCGGAGTCGAACGCGGCCACAGCCTGCTTCACGTTCATTCCCGGCGACAAGGTTGCATCGCGATAGCGCAAAATATCCTTCACGCTCGCTCCGGGCGTGTCTTTCATCCCATGTGCTTCCGCGACGAAAATCACGCCCGCATAGCTACCCTTGGCATCGATACCCACCACCTGCGTTTTCGATCCGAGCGGAAATTTGGTGATAAAATCGTTGATCGGCGTATCCGCACCGATCGTCACCGCATCGGCTCGCATCATGGTCTTCACTGTCAGATCCCTGATCCAGCCCACATCCGCCGCGCTGCGAATGGTTTCACCGCGCAGGTGAAAACGCCAGGTCGCGAAGGAGTAGCCGAACAGCTCCCGTGTGACCTGCATCGAAATAATCACTGCAATCAGCACCGCCGTTGTCAGCCAGAAGTTCCCCGTCGCCTCGAGCGCGATGAAGGACATTGTCAGCGGACCACCGATGATCGAAGCCGACAACGCACTCATCCCAATGACGGCGTAGACGTTGGGATCAAAACTCAGATGCGGGAACACGACGGCAAGCCCCGCGGCGAACAAATGTCCCCCCAGCGATCCAAGCAGCAACGACGCAAAGAACAAGCCACCGCGAAAGCCGGAGCCGAGTGAAGCAATGGATGCGAAGGCCTTCAAAACGAAGATGATGGCGATCGTCGTCACGGGCAGCACAACCATGCTGTTGAGATGCAACGCTCCGTGGCCAGATGCGAGGATCTGCGGCGTGATGAGTGCCATGAGACCGACAACAAATCCGCCGAGCGCGGGGCGTAGCGGAGACCAAAGGTTGATTTTCGACAACAGCGTATCGAACAACGCGACGCCGCGCATAATGGCGATGCCGGTCAGCGCTGCAAGCAATCCGAGAACGCATGCGATGGCGAGATCTTGCCCCACGACTTCGCCGACTTGCCGGACCATGATGCCGAGGGACAGTGGAGCAAAGGCATGCGTCACCGCATAGCCTGTGACCGCTGCGATGCCGATGGGAGCAAGGCTCGCGGGAGCGTAACTGCCGAGCACAAGCTCAAACGCATAAAAGGCACCGGCAAGAGGCGCTCCGAACGCCCCGGCGATTGCTGCAGCAGCTCCGCAACCGACCATCACGCGCTGGTCCACACGCCGCAAATGAAAGCCCCGGCCGACGGACGATGCCACTCCGCTCGCAAGTTGCGTATAGCCCGCCTCGAGCCCGACCGAGCCACCAACACCGCTCGACCAGATCGTTTGCAGCGCCACGATGATGCTACCCCGAAACGACATATAGCCGCCGTGCAACGCATTCGCCTCAATCGGGTCGATCTCCCGCCCCGGCCGCCACCGCAGCAAGACCAGCAGGACCAGGCCGAGCACCAACCCGCCAAGGGCTGGCACGGCGACGGCCCGTGCCGGGTCAATCGATATCTGACCCGACAGGCGCGCGCCGATCGGAATATCGAACAGCGCGACATGGAGCACTTCAACCGCGCCGCTCATGGCGGCCACCAGCAGACCAGAGATGGCGCCGATCAGCGCCGCGATGACGATCAGGCTGGATTCACGCGCTCGGACGAGCGCTCGTAGTCTTCGCGGAGCTTCGAGATAAAAGCCGGAGGGGACCATCGAGCTAGGCTTGAAGCATGAGGAACAGTGGGATTTAAAGCGGGCTTTTACGCCTCCCGACAAAGAATGCTACCCAGAAAATCGTCCCGATTTCGTGGTTCGAAGCCTCATCGAGATTATGCGACCCGTTACGCTTATGTGAATTTTATGTAACCGTAGTGATTTACCAGCTACGGCATAGAACGATGCCTCACCAGAGGGAGCTGTAATCGGGAAACTTCTTCAGCACCGCGTCGTAACGCGCTGGAACGATGCGCGGCAACACCCGTTTGAGCACGGCGTTGGCCGGCAATGACGTGTGGCGGACATAGAGATCGATCGGATCGAGGCGATGGCGTAAACGCAATTTCGGCTCGTAGTTCAGCCCGCTACTTCGAATACATGAATATTGGTGCGCGACGGCCCAATTGAAAACATCGCGCACGATGCAGTGATACAGGTGCAGATCGATCGCGACGGCGTAATCCAGGCCGATATATTCGAGAAAGAGTGCATCACCCTGCACCATGCACAGGGCAAATGCGACCAGCGCGTTGTCACGACGCCAGGCAAAGAAACGCGTCTTATCTTTCATCCGTTCGCCGAGCTGACGGAAGTAATCTTCCGTAAGCTTCTCGAAATGAAATTTCGATCGCTCGAACACCTGCAAATAAAGCGGATATATCTCGCCGATAAAGCTCCCCGCATCGTCGGTAACGCTCATGCGGATTTCGATGCCTTCCGTCGCCTTGAAATTCTTCCGCAACTGCCTGCGCGTGTGACCGCCTAATTTCCCCAGCGCATAGGCACCGAAATCGGGAAAACCCCCGGTGTCCATCTTGGTCATCGGCATGCTGGGAATACGGGTGAAGCCTTTTTCAAGAAGGCAGCTGAGTGGTTCGCGATACTCCGCCGGAAATTCCTTCAGAACGATCAGATGAGCACGAACGGAGCGAGCGCTCTGCACGATCCCCTCGGACAGGATTTTTGCGACCAGTCCTGACGGTAGATCGTCTGTCCCTGCAAGATGCGCCTCACCTGCGGAGCAGCCGACCATCATCGTTCGCATTTTCAACAGGCGGGGAAAGTGTCGCCGGATGTACGATACGAGACGCCAATCTGACCCCAACCCCTCCAGCAGATCCTGATCCAGAAGAAAGAACGGCTGCACCGCGCGGATCGTCCCGGCCGCATCGACAATGGCGAGGTAACCATAGTCGAACCGGTCCCGCAGGGTATCTTCGATAATCTCGTAATAGCGGCGATCTTTCCTGAGCTCTGCAAAGGCGGACGCCCAAGCATCGCAGTCTTTCAATTCGGCGCGCGTGATGATGCGTAAGGAAAAAGATGCGCTAATGGAGCCGGAAATGACCTCGGTCATGAAATACT
This sequence comes from Nitrobacteraceae bacterium AZCC 1564, assembly GCA_036924835.1. Taxonomy (NCBI): domain Bacteria; kingdom Pseudomonadati; phylum Pseudomonadota; class Alphaproteobacteria; order Hyphomicrobiales; family Nitrobacteraceae; species Nitrobacteraceae bacterium AZCC 1564. Next base: position 4,055,844 of record JBAGRR010000001.1, on the reverse strand, counting down.
GCCCCGAAACAAGTCGCGCCGCATTGGCGCAATGCCTCTGAAAGCGATATTCATTCCGCAGCTTTTGCTCAGTGACCAATCACAAAGCGATGACCAAGTCCCGCCGGGTGCACCTGGGTTGTGTCGTACAACTCATGAACAGGCCCCGCTCGACTCCTCGGGTAAACCATAAACCCGTTCGTCGGCTGAAAATCCCGCGACTGAGAACAGTCCAAGGTCTGTCCACTGGCAATCCGTATGGCGTACAAAGTCGGCTGACGCCAGAACGGTGCGATTGAGCCGGCTGGTGATTTTTTCGATCCGGGCGGCCAGGTTCACTGCCGGCCCAATACAGGTGAAGTCGAGACGATCACCGCCGCCGATATTGCCGTACAGCACCTTACCCGTGTGCAAGGCCAGCCCGAAACGAAAACCATCGAGGATTTCTGAACCGTTTTCGTAGCGCATTGCTTCGACATTGGCCCGGCATTCGCGCGCGGCCTCCAGAACCCGGCTGCACACAGTGGCAGCGTCCCCTTCATTCTCGGCGATGGGAAAGATCGCCAACAGCCCGTCGCCCATGAACTTGAGGACTTCGCCACCGTGCTTGAGGATTGGAGCAACCTGACAATCGAAATAGGCGTTCAGGAGGTTCACGATCGTTTGCGGTGGCAGGCGATCGGACAGTGGCGTAAAACCGCGCAGGTCAGAGAGCCAGATCGCGGCGTGCATGGTTTCCGTATGACCGCGGCGAATCTGCCCAGCTAAAATCCGCGCGCCCGCCCGTGGGCCAACGTAATTGTCGAGCAGCCCGGCAGCGGTTCGCCGCAGCAGCCAGATTTCGATCATGCGCGTCAAAGGCGGCAGCAGTGACCGCATACCGTCGATATGAGCATCGCTGAAGCCGTCGGGATCCTTGGTCAGCCAACTCGATGCATGGACTTCGCCATCGGACATCTGAAGCGGAAGGGCGATGTAGTCCGTCGCGCCGGTGGCACGCATTTCGGCCAGAAACGGCGAGTTGCCGACGCTTGAATCCAGCAGCCGGCGCCGCACCTCAAGCCCCTGTTCGAAAACGATGGACAACGGGCTCGACAGATAATCGTCGGACTCCTCGGAACCGTAGGCCATGCTTCCCATGCTGACGCCGGAACCCTGGCGCCAGATGAAACTGCGGCCGATCATATTGGGATGTAGCGTACTGACGAACACGCCGACCCGCGACAGCGGTACGCCGCAATCAACCATCCGCTCGCAGGTTTGCGCCATGAACTCGTCAACACGTGACGCGGAGCGCGCGCCATCGATCAACCAGTCCGCAACGCTTTGAAGTTCACCGGCCAGCATGCGCCAGTTTTGCGTTACCTAGCGAGCCGGGGTCAAGCCCGGGCTCATGTGGTGGTTCAAAAGTTCGCTCCATTTCCCCGCGCGTCCTTCCAGCGAACTTCTGAGCCTGGATTCTGAAGTTCGCATCCGAGCAAGCCGCAAGCACGGCGAACTTTGGTTTCGGGACTCTAGCCGCCGACTTGGCCGCGGTGACGCAGGAAGTGATCAGCGATCACGCAGGCCATCATGGCTTCGCCGACTGGAACTGCACGGATTCCAACACACGGATCGTGACGTCCTTTTGTCATAATGTCGGTATCAGCACCGGACCTGTCGATGGTGCGGCGTGGCGTCAGGATCGACGATGTCGGCTTCACTGCGAAGCGCGCCACCACAGCCTGCCCCGTGGAAATGCCACCGAGAATGCCGCCGGCATGGTTAGACAAGAATACGGGTCCGTCATTGCCCATGCGCATTTCATCGGCGTTTTCCTCGCCGTGCAATTCAGCCGCACCGAAGCCCGCACCAATCTCCACGCCTTTGACCGCATTGATGCTCATCAGAGCACTCGCGAGGTCGCTGTCGAGCTTGCCGTAGATCGGCGCCCCCAGCCCTGCCGGAACGCCTTCAGCGACCACTTCGATCACCGCACCGATGGAGGAGCCCTTCTTTCGGATGTCATCGAGATATTCGGCGAAGAATTCCGCCTTGGCCTTGTCCGGGCAAAAGAATGGATTGCGATCGACTTCGTCCCAGTCCCAGTTGGCGCGATCAACCTTGTGCGGCCCCATCTGCACCAACGCGCCGCGCACGTTCAAACCGGGCAAGATCTTGCGCGCAATGGCACCGGCCGCAACGCGCGTTGCGGTTTCACGCGCGCTCGAGCGTCCGCCTCCGCGATAATCGCGCAGACCGTACTTTGCCTCATAGGTGAAGTCGGCGTGGCCGGGGCGAAACTTGTCCTTGATCTCGGAATAATCTTTCGAGCGCTGGTCGGTGTTCTCGATCAGGAGTGCGATCGGCGTGCCGGTCGTGACCTGCCCATGCTCCGTGTCCATCACGCCGGACAGGATTTTGACCTGATCAGCTTCCTGCCGTTGGGTCGTGAACCGTGACTGTCCGGGGCGGCGGCGATCGAGATCGCGCTGGATCTCTTCAACCGTTAGAGGAATGCGCGGCGGGCAACCGTCGACGACACAGCCGATCGCAACCCCATGACTTTCGCCGAAGGTCGTCACGCGAAACAGATGGCCGAACGTATTGAAAGACATAATAAATTACCCGACCTCGGTGAAGCCGCTCGTGTCCCGATTCCGAGGTTCGCACGGGCTTGCGGCTTGCTCAGATGCGAACTTCGGAATCAAAGGGACACTAGCAAGCCTATGATCTTAATGCCGCTTTTGGATTTGAAGTTCTTCATCGAACTTGTGGTCTCACGCGGAAGAACTTCAAACCCGCGGCACTAAATCGCGATTTTGATGCGATGTCGTAACGCGCGGGGTCGGGAGCGTCAAATACGCTTAAAGTGCCACTTTAACGAAGCATTAACTATGCTTCGTCACCTGGCCGTCGCGGAACACGTACACCACGCCCTGCTCCACCAACATATCAACCGCGCTCACTGGCGTTTCGACGTCGAGCGCCACCATCAGCGCGCGCATCGTCCCACCATGGGAGACCGTGACCGTATCCTGCAACAGCGAGTCGTACCAATCGCGCACACGAATGGTGACGGAAGCGTAGCTCTCGCCGCCTGGCGGAGGCACGCCCCATTTGTCGGCCTGACGTTCCGCGAAGAGCTCGGGATGGGAGACTTCCATCTGCGCCAGGGTCGAACCTTCCCAGTGCCCGTAGCCGATTTCGCGCAGGCGATCGTCAAGCTCGTAACCATGCGGCTGGACGCCGAGGGCACCGCGCAACAATTCCATGGTGTTGCGGGCGCGGCCAAGCGGAGAGGACACGAATGGCATCTTCACCGGATCATGAGAATCGCCGGCAAGAATGTCGGCCAGCAGCTCACCGGAGCGAACGGCCTGCCCCTTGCCAATATCATTCAGCGGAATGTCTTGCGAACCCTGAAAACGGCCAGCGGCGTTCCATTCGGTCTGTCCATGGCGGACGAAATAAACGGTGGGCATGCGCGGGGAGACTTATTCTTTCGACAGTGAGATATCCGGCGCATCGGGGCGCTTCATTCCCGCGATGTGATAACCGGAATCGACGTGATGCACTTCGCCGGTCACGCCGCGTGACAGGTCAGACAACAAATACATCGCACTATCACCGACTTCTTCCTGGGTGACGTTTCGGCGCAATGGCGCGTTGTATTCATTCCACTTCAGGATGTAGCGGAAATCGCCGATGCCTGATGCGGCGAGCGTCTTGATCGGTCCCGCCGAAATCGCATTCACGCGGATGTTCTTCTCGCCGAGGTCTGCCGCGAGATAACGGACGCTGGCTTCAAGCGCGGCCTTGGCGACCCCCATCACGTTGTAATGCGGCATCCACTTTTCAGCGCCGTAATAGGACAGCGTCAGAATCGAGCCGCCATCGGTCATAAGGTGTTCGGCGCGCTGCGCAATCGCGGTCAGCGAGTAGCACGAGATCAGCATCGATTTGGAGAAATTGTCCGCCGTGGTTTCGATGTAGCGGCCGTCGAGCTGGTCCTTGTCGGAGAAGGCAATGGCGTGGACCAGGAAATCGATCTTGCCCCATTGCTTCTTCACTTCATCGAACACCGCATCGATGGTCGAGAAATCGGTGACGTCGCAGTGGCCCAGCGTAATGGCGCCGAGCTCCTTGGCCAGTGGCTCCACGCGCTTCTTCAGCGCATCGCCCTGCCAGGTGAAGGCGAGTTCCGCGCCCTGGTCGCGGCAGGATTTCGCGATCCCATAGGCAATCGACCGGTTGTTGGCGACCCCCAGGATCACACCGCGCTTGCCGCGCATCAGGCCCATATTTTCAGCCATTTAACTCATGTCCATTGCCGGAGAAACGAGCGCTCCTCATGGCATAGCCGCAATAGCCGTTCAAGCTGGACAAGGGGCGGACCCAGTGTGGCGGTTCAGAAGTCCGCATCATTCGTGCGGCGAGTCCGGAATGCGGGCTTCTGAACCAAAGCCACACTAAGAACAATAGCTTGCTAGTGTCCTTCGATTCCGAAGTTCGCAGACGAACGTGCAGCGCAATGATGCAAACTTCGGAATCGGGACACTAGCTAACCTTACCCTCCGAAGTTGCGGAATAGTGCCGTCTTCTCGGTGTTTTATCTGTACAAACGGGGCGGAGGTGCCGGCCCGCACAGAGCCCCTGATGAACCACGATTTTCGCCACGACGTCGAAACCTTGATTCCGGCCTTGCGGCGCTATGCGCGGGCGTTAACCCGGGACACCGATCTCGCTGACGATCTGGTGCAGGATACCTTGGTCCGCGCATTGCGCTCGGAAAGACTGTTCGTCGGCGGCGACCTGCGCGCCTGGTTGTACACGATCCTGACCAACCTCAACCGGAACCGCCGCCGGTCGCTGGCCCGGCAGCCGACGATGACGGAACTGTACGATACCACGGCGGATGCCAGCGGCACGGAGGCCGAGGGCCGGGATATTTCCCGGGCGCTCGCGACGCTTCCTGAGGACCAGCGTACGGTGCTGCTGCTCGTCGTGCTGGAAGGTTTGAGCTACCGCGATGTCGCCGACATCCAGGGGGTGCCGATCGGCACCGTGATGTCGCGCCTCGCTCGGGCGAGAGCGCACGTGAGGGCAAGCCTGGACGGCGAGCGCCCGGCATTACGGCGCGTTAAATGAAATCAGATTAAGGACGGAAAAGATATTCTGATGACCAACAGTAACATTCCCGTCACGGAAGACGAACTCCACGCTTATGTGGACAATGAATTGCCGGGAGAGCGCCACGCCGCCGTCGAGGCATGGCTGGCAACTCATCCGGACGACGCAGCGCGCGTCGCATCATGGCGTTCGATGAGAGATGCACTGCAGGCGAAATATGGTGCGGTTGCCGATGAGCCCGTACCCTCTCGCCTGTCCCTCGACGCACTGGCGCGGCCACCCCGGCGCTGGATGATGAGCGCGATCGCCGCGGCGCTTGTGGCGTTCGTTGCCGGCGGCAGCGTCGGCTGGATCGCGCGCGGCGCCAACACAAAGCAATCCATGTTCGCGAATTTCACCATCGATGCGCTCGACGCCCACAGACTGTATGTGGTCGAAGTTCGCCATCCTGTGGAAGTGGTAGGCAGCGAACGCGCCCATCTGCAGCAATGGTTGTCCAAACGCTGCGGATATGAAGTTCGCGCACCTGAACTCGACGCGAGCGGATTGAAGCTGGTCGGCGGCAGGCTGCTGCCCGGCCCCAATGGGCCCGCAGCGTTTCTGATGTATGAGAATGCTTCGGGCGAACGCTATACGATTTACGGCTCGCGAGCGCCCACCGAAGCGACGCAGATGCGCTACGCGGCGAATGACGGCAACGGGGCCATGTTCTGGGCCGACCGCGGCGTCGGCTACGTGGTGTCAGGACCGACCGACCGCGACCGGCTGCAGCATGTTGCGCGATTGGTTTACGACCAGACCGAGAAAACGGGGCTGTAAGCTTCTATCGAGAAACCGGCGTCACGATTTCTGCAACGCGATCGTGACGCCGCTGAGCGTCAGCACCATCGCAATCATCTCTCGCACGCCTAGCGGCTCACCCAGCACAATCGCTGCCGACACCACGCCGATCACAGGCGCCAGCAACATTCCTGTCGATGCCGACGCCGGCGGAAGACGTCGCAAGGTTTCAAACCAGGTCAGGTAGCACACGCCCATCGGGATAAGCGTCATGTAGATCATGACCATCCAGCCGGTGGGAGACAACGCACTGAAATCGAGCTTTTCAAACGTTAGCCCGAGCACGAGCATCACGAAACATCCCAGCCCAACCTGCCAAGCAACAAGTGCAGTTGGTGACAACGGGATCTGCGATCGGTTCAGCACATTTCCAAGCGCAAAAAGAATGGCCGCCGCGAGTGCGAGAAAGATGCCCACCAACTTGTCGTGGCTAAACGCGAAGCCCTGACCGCCAAATAGAACAACGAGCCCAGCGAGCCCAAGAACCAGCGCGATAACGTCACGCGTCGTCGGCCGCATCCCTCGGATCGGCCACGCGAACAGCGTCGCCCAGATTGGCATGGTGTAGACCAGCAGCGCGCCTTCGCTGACGCTGACCCATTTCATGGCGATGGTCGTAAAGCCCATCCACGCGAAAACGTTGGTGAACGTTGCAAACAGCAGCGGGGGCACCGCTTTGCGCGGCACGCTTAATCGTTCTCCTCGCGCGAGCACAATGCCGGCAAGAATAATTGCGGCTGTTACGCCGGCCAGTCCCCGCGCGAACAACGGCGGCCACTCGCGCAGCAACAGCTTGATACCGGGCCAGTTAAAACCCCATCCCAGCGCAGTTACACCCAAGCAGGCAAAGCCGATCCATCTTGATCTATCCATCGAATGTTGCGGCCTTGAATCCTGCTAGTGGAGTGGATTTGACATTCGCTACCCACCTTGCAGCGAGCTCGTCAAGCGAATGTCAAATCCAAAACTCCACTAGAAATTTATATTTGCTAGTGGTCCTTTGATTCTAACATTCGCAGGAGGTGCCTACTGAAACGGGATGCGAATGTTAGAATCGAACCACTAGGTGTCCCGAATCCAAAGTCCGCCTCATGGTGCAGCACGCTCCGTAGCGGACTTTGGATTCGAGAGGACACTAGTAAATCTATGACTCTAGTGTGGTTCAGGTTCAGAAGTTCGCTGAAAGGACTCGCGGGAAAGATGGCGCGAACTTCTGAACCACCACACTAGTCGCGATGCGCCAGCTTATAGCTGCGGGTGATTCCGGCGACCACCGCGACTGCCTCATGCGGGCCATGCAGCTCTGCGCAGAAGTCGTGATGCGCAGATCGCTCAATCTGCGCAGCTAAGCATTTTCCGCCGTCACTCTCGCAATGCCATCCAGCACGCGCCCCCAGCCCGGGCTCATCGCACCCCATGCGAACTGATTTTCCGGCAGGCGGAAGCCAGAATGCTCCATGCGAACGTGAGTGCCGTCATCGGCGCGCGTGAGCGTCCACGTCACGATGGTATCGAGCTTTGACCCGTATTTCGGATTTGCATCCGAGCCGCCCTTCCACGAGTAGCGAAGCAAACGCGGCGGATCGCAGTCGAGCACCTCGCAATGGACGACGCCGTCCCAATCGCCCACCGGCTTTGTCATGAAGGTGAAGCGATGTCCAACCCTCGCCTCGAAATCGTTGGGCATCAGCCACTTTGCTATCAATGCGCTCTGGGTCAGCGTACGCCAGATCTTCTCGGGCGCATGCAGCAGCGTCTTCTCCACGACGATCGATTGGGTCTCACTCATCACTCAACTCTCCAAGCAGCTTTTCTAGTTCGCCAAAGCGCTCGCGCCAGAACTGACCGTAGTGGCCGAGCCAATCCACTAGCGGAGCGAGTCCCTTTGGTGTCGCGCTGTAATGAACGTTGCGGCCTTCGCGCCGCTCGCTCACAAGCCCTGCACCATGCAATGCCCGCAGATGCTGCGAGACCGCAGGCTGCGAGACACGCGCTCCTTTCACCAACGACGTTGCCGTCACTTCGCCCGCATTGACGATGCGCTGATACATCGCCCGGCGCGTCGGATCGGCGAGCGTCTTTAAGACGAGGTCAAGTTTCGGTGCTGCGGCAGCCATCTGATCTATATATAAGTATATACTTATATATAGATCAACGCAGATTTGTGGCGTCCGAACCACCGTCTGGTGGCAGTGTCCGGATCGCTTGCCCACATAGGAACAGGGCGGTCTGGTGTCTTAGAAGAAGGCGCGTTTGTGCGACGAGTCAGACGGGCTATGCGGGGCGCGTAGCATAAACATGTCGTCTCCACGTTCGCGGAGACGACATCGTATGTCCTGTAGTGTTATTCGAGATCGGTGCGCGGATTATAGGGATGATCGGTGCGCCATTTTTCCATCAACGCCTCGAGCTCCGCGTCATTGCCGTTCGGCAGTGCGATACGCGTGGTCACGAGCAGATCGCCTGGCTCTCCCTTGTTGGGAAGTCCTTTGCCTTTCAGGCGGAAGGTACGTCCGCTCGACGTATTCTTCGGGATCGACAACTGCACCGCGCCGTCGAGCGTCGGCACGCGGACCTTGGCGCCGAGCACGGCTTCATACAGCGTGATCGACAGATCGAGCCGCAAGTTTGCGCCATCGACCTTGAAGTACGGATGCGGAGCGATGTTCACCGTGATCAGCACATCACCGGGACGATGGCCCGGGGCTTCCTGCCCCTGGCCCTTCAGCCGGATCTGCTGACCGGATTCGACGCCTGCCGGAATCTTGACGTTCAGCTCCTTGCCGGTCGGCAACCGCACGCGGCGCGTTGCACCTTGTACGGCCTCCTCCAGCGCAACGTTCATGGTGACGTTGAGATCAAGATCGGCCGCAAAAGGCGTCTCATATTCGAACGTATCCGCGCCGCCGCGTCCGCCGCGCATTCCCGCAGCCCCGGCCTGGCCGAACATGCTCTTGAGAATATCCTCGAAACCACCGCCGCCGGCGAAGCCCGCGCCGCCGCCCGGCCCCGCTCCGCCCTGACGGAAGGTGTACTCAAAGCCGCCCGGCCCAGCACGGCGCGCGCCGCCGCCGCCAGGGAAGCCGCCTTCAAAACCCTGAAATTTCGGTTTGCCCTCAGCGTCGATTTCACCGCGATCGAACTGCTTGCGCTTGGTCTCGTCGCCGAGAATCTCATTCGCCATATTCAGTTCAGAGAAGCGGTCGGCCGCTTTCGGGTCGCCCTTGTTGGCATCGGGATGGTGCTTCTTGGCGAGCTTGCGATAAGCGCTCTTGATCGCCGCAGCACTGGCCCCCCGCTGCACCCCCAGGACCTCATAGGGGTCGCGCATTCGTTGAATCTCCTTGGAATTCAAGTCAGGCCGGTCGGCCTTTACCCAATAATTTGGGATTATTTGGGGTTTTCGTCATATTTCCGCAACGGGTCCACCCCCGCCGCGGCAGTTTCGAAATCACTTAACTCCGCTTCCAAGGTTTCATGTTGCGAATTTCCCATGCCTGTCCCTTGCCGCCCTGGCAGGCTTCGCCCTGCAGCCAGCCTTCATTGCTGCCGCGCACGTAGCTGGCGAGAAAGTCACGGCAAGTCCGTCCTTCGCTGGTATAGGTCGAGGCAAGAGGCGTGACCGAGCCACGCGCGCCGGTTTCAGGGTTTTCCCAAGGCTGGCTGGCGTTTTTACCGCCGCGCGTCAGAATGTCAGACGCCGCATTACGGGCAAGCGCGAGATCCGCATCGGTGAGATCCGTATCGTCCTTCACCCGCACTACAGGACCAATCGAGCCTGTAACATCGGAAAGATCTTCCTTCTTGTCATTCTTGGCAAACACGTTGCCCAGCCGGAAGCTGCATCCCCCGGTGGACACACCAATGATGACAAGGGCGGTGGCAAGCAAAAGCTTGCGGATCGACGATAGGCCGCGGGCGCCGTGTGCCCTATATAGGGAACGATCGCACAACAGGGGCTCGGCGCTGAGTGGCGCGGCGGGACGCAAACCGGTACTCCAAACATGAACGGTCCAGACACCATCAAAAGCCCAAGTGAGTTAATTTCCGGTGATTTCACCGCTGCGGAGGAGCCTTTTGCGCTTTTTGCCATCTGGTTCGCCGAAGCGGTCAAATCCGAGCCCAATGATCCGAACGCGATGGCGCTTGCAACCGTCGATGCTGATGGATTGCCGGATGTGCGGATGGTCCTGCTGAAAGGGTACGACGCCCATGGCTTCGTGTTCTACAGCCATGTCGCCAGCGCCAAGGGCCGCGAGCTCGCCGCCAATCCCAAGGCCGCACTCCTCTTCCACTGGAAGTCCCTGCGCCGTCAGGTCCGCATCCGCGGCAAGGTCGAAACTGTGACCGAAGCCGAGGCGGATGCCTATTTCGCCACCCGGCCGAAGCAGGCCCAGATCGGCGCCTGGGCCAGCAAGCAAAGTCAGCCACTGGAAAGTCGGATGGCGTTTGAAAAGGCAATCGCGCTCAATGCCGCAAAATATGCCATCGGCGAAGTGCCGCGCCCGCCGGGCTGGAGCGGCTGGCGCATCATCCCGCAGACGTTCGAGTTCTGGCACGATCGCCCCTTCCGCCTGCACGATCGTATCGAATTCCGCCGCGCGTCTTCAGATGCTGCTTGGGACAAAACGCGGCTCTATCCGTGATACATAGTTTTTAAACGCGACAGCCCGCAGCCGAGAACCCCTTCCCATGCCCAACCCCACGCCAGCCGATTCCAATGCGCCGAAGCGGACGATGCTTCTGACCGGCGCGAGCCGTGGCATCGGCCATGCCACCGTCATCCGCTTTTCCAGCGCCGGATGGCGCGTAATCACCTGTTCACGCCATCCGTTTCCCGAACAGTGCCCATGGGATGCCGGCCCCGAAGACCACATCCAGGTTGACCTGTCCGATCACAAGGATACAGCGCGTGCCATCGACGAAATCCGTGAACGGCTCAAGGGCGGCCCGCTGCACGCACTGGTCAACAATGCGGCGATTTCACCGAAGGGTCCGGGCGGTACGCGCATGGGCTCGGTGGACACCGATGTCGATCTCTGGAGCCATGTCTTCCGTGTGAACTTCTTCGCACCCATCATGCTCGCACGCGGGCTGATCGAGGAATTGAAGGCCGTGAAAGGCTCGGTGGTGAACGTGACATCGATCGCGGGCTCGCGCGTTCATCCGTTTGCAGGCGCAGCTTATGCGACATCAAAGGCTGCGCTCGCAGCACTGACGCGCGAAATGGCTGCGGATTTCGGCCGCGTCGGTGTTCGCGTCAACGCCATCGCGCCGGGCGAAATCGACACCTCGATCCTGTCTCCGGGCACGGAGAAGATCGTCGACAGCCAAATCCCGATGCATCGGCTCGGCACGCCCGACGAGGTCGCCAAGATCATCTACGTGCTATGCACCGAGACGTCGTCCTACGTGAATGGCGCGGAAATCCACATCAACGGCGGGCAGCACGTCTGACAATCGACGGTCGATCGGCCATTGGCCGACGGACTAGAGTCCCGATTCCAAAGTTCGTACCCTTCCGCCGCTCGTTCGTCTGCGAACTTTGGAATCGAAGGACTCTAGCAAGTTATTGTTCTAGTGTGGCTTTGGTTCTGAAGTCCGCATTCTGGATTCGCCGCACGAACGATGCGGACTTCAGAACCGCCACACTAGTCTGCTGCCATTAGACGACCGTGAGCTTGACGTCGACGTTGTTGCGTGTCGCGTTCGAATACGGACAAACTTGGTGTGCCTTGGCAACAAGGTCCTCCGCTGCAGCCCGTTCAAGACCTGGCAGCAACACGGCAAGCGCGATATCAAGGCCAAATCCGCCTTCTGACCGCGGACCAATGCCGACATCAGCCGTTACTGTTGCATCCGCTGGTACCTTCGGACCGCCCTGCGCCGCCACTGCCTTCATGGCGCCGATGAAGCAGGCCGCATATCCCGCTGCAAATAGCTGTTCCGGATTGTTGCCCGGACCGCCGGCACCGCCGAGCTCCTTCGGAGTCGAGAGGTTGACCTGGAATGCGCCATCCTTGGTCGCGGCCTTGCCGTCGCGGCCACCGGTGGCAGTAGCTTGGGTGCGATAGAGAACTTTCACAGACATCGTCATCTCCCTTGGTTTCGAAGCTCGGATCTCGGTTACGCGGTGGGAACCAGGTGAAAGAACTTATATCGTGCGCGATCTAATCGTGCGATATATAAACATGCATGGCTGCCCGCCGGAAAACGCTTGCACGATTCAATCGTGCGCGTCCTAAATTGGAGCGTGAGGAGGCAGGTCCATGGCATCGCCGAACGCAGCTAACCTTCTGAAGATCGATAATTTCATCTGCTTCGCGCTGTATTCCGCAGGGCACGCGATGACGCGGCTCTACAAACCATTGCTGGAGCCGCTCGGCCTCACCTACCCGCAATTCCTGGTCATGGTCGCCTTGTGGGAAAAGTACGACCAGACCGTGAGCGAAATCGGTGACATGCTGCTGCTGGAATCGAGCACGCTCACCCCCCTGCTGAAACGACTTGAAGCCGCACAATTGATCCACCGTACCCGCGATCGCGAGGACGAACGTGTTGTCCGCATTCAGCTTACGCCCGAGGGCCGCGCGCTGAAGGAGAAGGCCGAAGGCATTCCAGAGGCGATCGGTTGCGCAACTGGCCTCACCATACCCGACATCATCAAGCTGACCACAGAGGTCAAAGCGCTTCGCGATAAGCTCGTTGATGCGCAGTCAAACGCGCCAGCAACCTAACTTGCTTTCCTGTGCCGGGCCGTCGAGCGGCCGGCTTTCTTTGTGCTCCGGCGCGAAGACGTCGTCCGCGATCGGCGTGTCGAGCGTGAAGGCCCCGCCCTGCCTTTCAGGCTTTGCTTCAACGCATCCATCAGATTGATCACATTGTCCGGCCTCTCCTCGGGCTCGGGCTGCTCAATTGTCTTGCCCGATGCCTTGCGCTTGACCAGCGCCTTCAAGGCGTTCTCGTACTTGTCCTTGAATTTTTCGGGATTGAAGTGAGAGCCCTTGCTTTCAAGAATGTGGACGGCGAGGTCGATCATGTCTTTGGACACCCTCGGCGTCTTGATCTTATCGAAGTAATCCGCCTCGTCCCGCACCTCACTGGCATATCGCAGTGTCGTCGCCAGCAGGCCTTTATCAAGCGGCTCGATGGCCACGATGCGCTCGCGGTTCGCAAGCACGACGCGCCCCAGTGCCACACGGTCCTGATCCTTCATGGCATCGCGGATCACCGCGAAAGCGTCGATACCGGCCTTGCCATCCGGCACCATGTAATAGGGATGATCGAGATAGCGGCGGTCGATTTCGTCGCGCGGCACGAAGTTGTCGATATCGATGGCGTGATTGCTTTCGAGCTGAACGGCGTCCAGTTCATCCTTATCGATGGGGACGTAAGATCCTTTGCTGATTTCATAGCCGCGGCCCTTTTGTTCTCCTTCCACGACATCACCCGTCTCGGCATCGACCATCTGCTGTTTGAGGCGATTTCCCGTCTCCGTGTTGATCATATGAAATCGCGTTCGCTCGGCTGAGCTGGAAGCTGGATAAAGCGCCACCGGGCACATCACGAGTGACAGCTTCAATGTCCCTTTCCAGTACGGGCGCGGCATCAGTAACCTCCAGACATCAAGTTTGAAGTTTGGCGGGATTGGAACCTCAACGGGGATCGGGGGTTTTCGTTCCGGCTAGTGTGGCGTCTCGCAATTGCCGACGTCTCTTGCGGCTGGTCTCCTATCGGCAATTGCGAGACGCCACACTAGCATTTTGATTTTGCTAGTGTCCCGAATCCAAAGTCCGCCTCATCGTGCGGCGCGCTCCGTAGCGGACTTTGGATTCGAGAGGACACGAGCAAGCCTGTGATTCTAGTGTGGTTTAGGTTCAGAAGTTCGCTGGAAGGACTCGCTGGAAAAATGGAGCGAACTTCTGAACCACCACACTAGTGGTCCCTTGATTCTAACGTTCGCAGGAGATGCCCGCCGAAACGGGATGCGAACGTTAGAATAGGACGACTAGCTTCGATCTACAGCCTTCGGGTGGGGAAACATCGTGGCCCGCAAAAGCCTCAAGACTTACCGAACAAAGCGCGACTTTACGAAAACATCCGAACCAAGCGGCAACATCGCCGTCGCCCCATCCAAGGTACGGCGCTTCGTCATCCAGAAACACGATGCAACCCGCCTGCACTACGATCTGCGGTTGGAATTCGACGGCGTGTTCAAGTCATGGGCGGTCACACGCGGCCCGTCGCTCAATCCGAAAGACAAGCGCCTGGCAGTCGAGGTTGAAGATCATCCGCTCGATTACGGCGACTTCGAAGGCACAATTCCCAAAGGACAATATGGCGGCGGCACGGTGATGCTGTGGGACCGCGGCTATTGGCTGTCGGAAGACCCTGATAAGGGTTTCAAGAAAGGCGATCTCAAATTCGCGCTCGAAGGCGACAAGCTGCATGGTGAGTGGGTGCTGGTCCGCATGAAGCATGACCGCACCGGGGGCAAGCGCACCAACTGGCTTTTGATCAAGCATCGCGACGACTATGCCCGCGAAGGCGTGAAGAACGACATCCTGGAGGAGGACAAATCCGTCGCATCCGGACGAACCATGGAGCAGATCGCCGAAGGCAAGGGCCGCGCTCCAAAGCCGTTCATGACCAAGTCAAGCACCGCAAAAGCCAATCAAATCTGGAATTCGAATCAAGGCCTCGCTGCCGATCAGCGTGAGAGCAAAAACCGTGTTACGAAGCCACCGGCGAAGAAAGCGGCCGTGGCAAAACTGCGAAGCAAGTCGCCCACCAAAAGCACAACATTGAATACAGCGGGCGCGAAGCGCATCGCCGAGCTGCCGGATTTCCTCGCCCCACAGCTCTGCGTTTCAGTGAGCCGCCCGCCAGCCGGCGAAGACTGGGTGCACGAAATCAAGTTCGACGGATACCGTATTCAGATGCGAGTCGAAGACGGCGACGTCTCACTGAAGACGCGCAAGGGGCTGGACTGGACCAAGAAGTTTTCCACGATTGCCAAGGAGGCAGCAAAACTTCCCGACGGAATTATCGATGGCGAAATCGTTGCGCTCGACCATGAGCAGCACCCAAGTTTCGCCTCGCTGCAAGCAGCGTTATCCGACGGCAAAACCGATAAATTGATCTTTTACGCTTTCGACCTGCTGTTCTCGGACGGTGAGGATTTGCGCAAGCTGCCATTGTCTGAACGCAAGCAGCGGCTGCAGGCGCTGCTCGACGGCCGGCGCAGGCGCAACAAAGGCGTCATCCAGTATGTGGATCATTTCGAGACTGGCGGCGATGCGATCCTGGAGTCTGCCTGCAAGATGTCGCTCGAAGGCATCGTTTCAAAGATGGTATCCGCGCCATACCAGTCAGGCCGCAATGAAACCTGGACAAAGGCCAAGTGCCGGGCCGGGCATGAAGTTGTAATCGGAGGGTGGAAAACCACCGCGGGCAAATTCCGCTCGCTCATGGTCGGCGTGCCGCGCGGCGATCACCTCGCTTACGTGGGAATTGTCGGGACCGGCTATGGGCAGTCTATTGTCAAACAGATCATGCCTGAACTCAAAGCCAACGCCGCGAATAAAAGCCCGTTCGGCGGCACGAACGCACCGAAGAAAACTTCGGATGTGCATTGGCTCAAGCCCGAACTGGTTGCGGAAATCGAATTCGCCGGCTTCACCAGCGATGGCATAGTCCGGCAAGCGGCATTCAAGGGGCTACGAAAGGATAAATCGGCCAGCGAAGTCACTGCCGACGAACCAGTTAAGACGGAGGTGGCGGAGCCTTCGAAGCCCGCGCCGGCAAGAGCAACAAAGACGAAGACACGATCGGCCAGTACAAAGCGTCCGAAAGGCACCGCAGTCATCATGGGTGTAACGATCTCAAAGCCGGACAAAGCGATGTGGCCTGACGGCGGTGATGGCGAACCCATCACCAAGCTCGACCTTGCCCAATACATGGAAAGCGTCGGCGACTGGCTGATCGCGCACATCAAGGGGCGTCCCTGCTCCATCATCCGCGCGCCGGACGGCATCAATGGCGACACATTCTTCCAGCGGCACGCCATGACGGGAATGTCGAACCTGCTCGAATTGGTGAAGGTGTCCGGCGATCGCAAACCCTATCTTCAGATCGACCGCATCGAGGGCCTTATCGCAGTCGCGCAAATTGGCGGCCTCGAATTGCATCCCTGGAATTGCGCGCCTGATGAGCCTGACGTGCCAGGCCGGCTGATCTTCGACCTCGACCCATCGCCTGACGTTGACTTCACCGCTGTCATCGATGCCGCGCGTGAGATGCGTGACCGATTGGCGGAGCTTGGTCTAGAGAGTTTCTGCAAGACGACGGGCGGCAAGGGTCTTCACGTTGTCTCGCCGCTGAAGGACGCGAAGAAAGACAAGATCGACTGGAAAACGGCAAAGGCCTTCGCTCAGGAGGTGTGTCAACGCATGGCAGCCGACAATCCCGAGCTCTACTTGCTCAACATGTCGAAGAAACAGCGGAAGGGTAAGATTTTCCTCGACTACCTGCGCAACGACCGGATGTCGACAGCAGTTGCCCCGCTTTCACCGCGCGCACGCGATGGTGCGCCGGTCTCGATGCCAGTCACATGGGCTCAGGTGCGCAGCGATCTCGACCCAAAGAAATACACGCTGCGAACCGTCCCCTTACTGCTTCGAAAGACAAAGGCCTGGTCCGGCTACAATGACGCGGCGCGCTCGATCAAAGCAGCGATCGCAAAGCTCGCCAAATAACTAGTGCAGTGGATCTGACGTTCGTATCAGTATTAACCGCGAGTCCGTGATACGAACGTCAGATCCAAAACCGCACTAGATTCGTATTTTTGCTAGTGTTCCTTTGGTTCTGACATTCGTAAAGTGCCCGCTGCGAGGTGATACGAATGTCAGAACCGGAACACTAGAGCCACCGCTTCCATTTGAAGAACATGTACGGCAGCACGGCCGCCATGAGCATCATGACCAATGCGATCGGATATCCGTGCGGCCATTCAAGCTCAGGCATCATTTTGAAGTTCATGCCGTAGACGGACGCGATCAACGTCGGCGGCATCAACACTACGGCCATCACCGAGAACAGCTTGATGATGTTGTTCTGCTCGAGATTGACCACGCCGAGCATGGCGTCGAGCACAAACGTAATCTTATTGGATAGGTAGGACGCGTGGTCCGTCAGGGATGAGACGTCGCGCTGCAGGGTCTTGAATTGCGCCTTCTGTTCCTTGCTCCAGCGGCCTGCATCGGTTTCGACCGTGACGAAGGAAATCAGACGCCCGATCGAGACCAGGCTCTCGCGTACTTTCGAGGTAATGTCACCCTTCTTGCCGATGGTGAGCAGGATCTGGGAATAGCTCCGCGCATGGCCCTTCTCCGCCGACGGTTCGAAGATCTGTGAGGACACGCTGTCCACATCTGCCCCGGCGCGTTCAAGAATGTCAGCGCAGCGATCGATCACGGCGTCGAGGATTTCCAATAGAAGGCCATCGCCCGTGATGTTCGGCGAACAGCTGCGTCCGAGCTTGGCCGCGATCAGCGCAAATGGCCGAGGCTCGTCGTATCGGACGGTCACCAACCGATGATCCGTCAGGATGAAGGTGACCGGGGTAGTGCGCGGCGCCAGCGAGTCCGCCCCGCACATCAGGGTCGCGGTCATGTAGCGCGCACCATTCTCCGTATAGAGACGGCTGGAAATCTCGATTTCCTGCATGTCCTCACGGGTCGGAATCTCGATGCCGACTAGCTTTTCGACCGCCTTGTCCTCACCCGGCGACGGCGTCTTCATGTCGATCCAGATCGCTTCGCCGGGCAGCGCATCAGGCTGAAGACCATCGAACTTCTTCAGGCCGGCTGCGCTGGGAACATAGGCTGTGAGCATGGGCAACTCCGGAAATGCGAAGGCTAGTGCCGCGGATTTGAAGTTCTTCCGAGTGAGCCGCAAGCTCGATAAGAACTTCAAATCCAAAGCGGCACTCAAATCATAGGTTTGCTAGTGTCCCTTTGATTCCGAAGTTCGCATCCGAGCAAGCCGCAAGCCTGTACGAACTTCGGAATCGGGACACTAGTCGCTGCGGTTAGCTGAGACCGCCACAACGTGTCAAAGCGCAAATTGATTCGATTCTGGCAAGCCTTCTGGCACGTGGCCGCGACATCCGGATGTCACAAACCACGCTGGTTAACCGATTTGCCGCACTGGAGATGGATTGTCGGAGCGCCGAAAAAGCGCTGACAGAGCCAATATTTAGCTTAACAAGCCAGCTACGGGGCAAAGTGCGGCATCAAAGCCACAGGTCAGGTGCTGCGTGGCAACATCACCAGAGAATGACTGGAAATATGGCAAGGGACGTCGTTTATATGGCGGCGCGCTAAACAGAAGCGTGTCTCAAAAGCCATGTGACCGAGTGACGCGCAGCGCTCCCTGATCGGAAATCCGTCATGCCCTCTTTTGCTTCGAAACTTCTCCTTCTCGCCGCAGGAGCCATGCTGGCCGGCTGTATGCAGGCGACCACCTACGAGGCGACCTCAGACGCCGTCCTTAAGCCGCGCGACAAGGAGTACCTGTCAAAAGTCAGCTACGAAAAGGTGCCTGTGGCAGCCCCCTTCCGGCGCGCCATCGTCGATTTCCATCGCAAGGAATCGCCGGGCTCCATCGTCGTTGATTCCGACAACCACTACCTCTACTACGTGCTGGAGGGTGGCAAGGCGATCCGCTACGGCATCACTGTGGGTGATGAGGCAATGGCTTGGTCAGGTATCGCCAAGGTCGGCGCCATGAGCGAATGGCCCGATTGGCATCCCACCAAGGGTGAGATTGCCCGCCTCGGCGTCCCGACCTTCGTAAAGGGCGGCCCCGACAACCCCATGGGTTCACGAGCGATTTATCTCTACTCGGGCGGCAAGGATACGCTGTTCCGCATTCACGGCACCAACCAGCCGGAATACATCGGTGCCTCGATCTCGTCGGGCTGCATCCGGCTGACCAATGAGGACGTGATCGACCTCTACAACCGGGTCAAGATGGGCGCCGTCGTGGTGGTGCTCGATCCCAAACAGGGCGACTCGCCGTTCAACTCCAGGATGGCCATGCAAGGCGGCAGCGGGCGCTAGCCGGCTCCAATTTCCGATATTGCGAAAAGCGCCGCCTCAAAGTGGCGCTTTTGTTTTGGCTTCCGCGGCCAAGAGGGTGCGTCAACTTGCCACATGAACCCCGAAAGCCACACAGCGTGTGCTGCGTAGCAAAACGGCCTCCGAAACGCTGGAAAAACCGACGGTTTCAACGCAGAAAGATTGGTAACGGAATCGGAAGCTTCGTCTGGCTAGATTGAGGGGTGACGACACGCCCCAGTATCCATTGGAAACTTAAGGAATGTCTTCGTTCACTTCAAAAATTGCCGTTCTGCTCGCGGGTGCCATGCTCGCCGGCTGCATGCAGGCAACCTCCACGACATACGAAAAATCGCCCGAAGCGAACCTGAAGCCGCGCGACAAGGAATACCTTGCGAAAGCGCGCTATGAGAAGGTCGCTGTCGCTGAGCCCTTCCGCCGCGCCATCGTCAACTATCACCGCAAGGAATTGCCGGGCTCCATCGTCGTCGATTCCGACAACCACTACCTCTACTTCGTTCTGGAAGGCGGCAAAGCGATTCGTTACGGCATCACCGTCGGCGAAGAGGCTTTGGCGTTCTCCGGTATTGCCCGCGTTGGCAACATGCAGGAATGGCCGAAGTGGACACCAACGGCGGACATTCACAAGCGTATCGAAGGCTTGCCGCAATCCGTCCCCGGCGGTCCGGACAACCCGCTTGGCGCGCGTGCGCTGTACCTCTATCAGGGCAACAAGGACACGCTGTTCCGCATTCATGGCACCAACCAGCCGGAATATATCGGCGCGTCGATTTCCTCCGGCTGCATCCGCCTCACCAACGAGGACGTGATCGATCTCTATAGCCGCGCGAAACCAGGCACCGTTGTGGTGGTGCTCGATCCCAAGCAGGGTGACTCGCCGTTCAATTCCAAGATGGCGTTGCAGGGCAACTCCAGCGGCATCTAACAGCTCGCGAACAAATCAAACACAGGAAAGCGCTGGGGCAATCCGGCGCTTTTTTCTTTCAGGCTCACTGATGACTGGCGACCTCGCGCGGCGGAGCCTCCGCAGGGCGTTCGGCCGGCAGCAATGGAGCAACGGCCGGAAGCGGATCGTATACGCCCCAATGGCAGAGCTTGTAGCTGTTGCGCCGCTCAGCGAGATCGAGGTGGATGTGATCTTCGTGATACCAGTCCGACCCCGGCCCCAGCACGGTGGTGAAACGCGTACAGACCGACGCAAGAACCTTTTCCCGAGTGTCGCGTGACAGGGTCCGGTCCGTCAGCGAGAGTGTGACGCCATTCGACAGCCTGAGCCCGCGCACATCGAGAGCATTCGCGAGGCCATGCTCGGACAGCTTCGCGCCCCTGACACGGTTGCGGCCACGACATTCGAACGAGTCGAAATTATCGAGCTCGCTGAGCGTCGTGCCGAGGCTCGCCGCGAGCGGTGCCATGTCAGTACGAATCCAATCGGCCACAGCCGCCGCCATGGTGCAGCGAAGGATGGCGGCAGGCTTCACCGCCACCCGCTGGTTCGATGACAAAACGACGGCTTCAAGCCGCACGAGGTCTTCGCCGCCGCACCCGCCAGGTCCTTTGATGGGCGGGATACTCGGCGCGACAGCAATGCTTTCTGTCAGGGCAAGACGGCAAGCGGACGGCGCCGCAGGCTTGGCCTGCGTTGCCTCCGAATTGCCGGCCCCATTCTCTGGCGCCTGCTGACTGCCCTGGCCGTTCTTCTCCGGCGCTTCATTAATCCGCGGTGCCTCGGCCGGCCGTGGACGCGGCAACGGCACAGCAGCGTCCACCTGTCCCGCAAAGATGACGCACGCGACCAGCACAAACACCCGGACAACAGACATCATGCCGCTGGCATGCCAAGCAGAAGACCATTTGCGGCCCGCTTCGTCCGCGCTAGAGTTCATACAGATCCCTTCGGGGAGCAAACGATCACCAGACAAATACAAAAAGTTTTGTTGAGGAGGAAACATCGGATGCTCGGATTGATGCAAAATTGGCCCTTGTTGTGTCATCGAATTATCGATCACGCAGCAACGATTCACGGCAAACAAGAAGTCGTGACTCGCTCGGTTGAAGGACCAATTCATCGCACCAACTATGCCGAAATCCGCGCCCGCGCGTTGAGAGTCGGACAGCGGCTGGATCGCGAAGGCATCAAGCTCGGCGACCGCGTCGCGACCATCGCCTGGAATACCTGGCGCCACCTTGAAGCCTGGTACGGCATCATGGGTATCGGCGCCATCTGCCACACCGTCAACCCACGTCTGTTTC
The DNA here is from genome assembly GCA_036924835.1 of Nitrobacteraceae bacterium AZCC 1564. Lineage (NCBI taxonomy): Bacteria > Pseudomonadati > Pseudomonadota > Alphaproteobacteria > Hyphomicrobiales > Nitrobacteraceae > Nitrobacteraceae bacterium AZCC 1564. Next base: position 4,034,518 of record JBAGRR010000001.1, on the reverse strand, counting down.
CGGATCAGATCGTCTGGATCGTCAATCATGCGGAAGACCGCATCATGATGACGGACCTGACGTTTGTGCCTTTGCTGGAAAAAATTGCGGACAAGATGCCAACCGTCGAGCGCTATGTCGTGCTCACCGACAAGGCACATATGCCGCAAACCACGCTGAAAAATGCGATCGCCTATGAAGACTGGATCGCGGAAGTCGACGGCAATTTCCAGTGGAAGGAGTTCGACGAGAACACCGCCGCCGCCATGTGCTACACCTCGGGCACGACGGGCGACCCGAAGGGCGTGCTCTATTCGCACCGTTCGAACGTGCTGCATGCCTTGATGGCCAACAACTCCGACGCGCTCGGCACCAGAGCCAAGGATGTGATGCTGCCGGTGGTCCCACTGTTTCACGCCAACAGCTGGGGCATCGCGTTTTCAGCGCCGAGCATGGGCACCAAGCTGGTGATGCCGGGACCAAAGCTCGATGGCGCCTCGGTGTACGAGCTGCTCTCGACTGAAAAGGTGACCTACACCGCCGGCGTGCCGACGGTCTGGCTGATGCTGTTGCAGTACATGGCCACCGAAAAAAAGACCTTGCCCCATCTCAAGGTCCTCATCTGCGGCGGTTCGGCGATGCCACGCTCGATGATCAAAGCCTTCAACGAGATGGGTGTCGAAGCCCGCCACGCCTGGGGCATGACGGAGATGAGCCCGATCGGTACCGTCGGTGCGCTGAAGCCACCATTCGCGGAGCTCACCGGCGAAGCCGCGCTCGATGTCCTTCAAACCCAGGGCTATCCGCCTTTCGGCGTTCAGATGAAGATCACCGACGATGCCGGCAAGCTCCTGCCGTGGGATGGCAAGACCTTCGGTCGCCTCAAGGTCAGCGGGCCTTCAGTCGCGAAGGCCTATTACCGCGTCCAGACCAACATCCTCGATGAGGCCGGCTTCTTCGACACGGGTGACGTCGCGACCATCGACGAGGGTGGTTACATGCGGATCACCGACCGCTCCAAGGACGTCATCAAGTCCGGCGGCGAATGGATTTCCTCGATCGACCTGGAAAACCTAGCCGTTGCTCATCCGAAGGTTCTCGAGGCTGCCGTCATTGGCGTGCACCATCCGAAGTGGGACGAGCGGCCGCTGCTCATTGTGCAGTTGAAGCCGGACCAGAACGCGACGCCGGACGAAATCCTGAAATTCATGGATGGCAAGATCGCCAAGTGGTGGATGCCGGACGACGTCCAGTTTGTTGAGGCCATTCCGCACACGGCCACCGGCAAAATCCTTAAAACGGCGCTGCGGGATCAGTTCAAGAACTACAAGTTCCCGACTGCCGCGGCGTAAGACCCCCGTCTTGATCGGCTGATTTCGATGGTGCCCGGGGCTCGCCCCGGGCATCGTGTTTTTGGAAGGCACCTAGCGGCCTGATTAACTGGCCAAGCCAAAAATCCTTTGCTTATCAATAATTTTCCCGCAGAGACTGCTTCACAGCCGCCCCGCAAATGCGCTAGTGGTCCGATTCTAACGTTCGCATCCCGTCTCGGCGGGCACTCTTGCGAACGTTAGAATCGGACCACTAGCAAATATGAGATTCTAGTGTCCCGTCTCCGAATAACCGACCGGTTTGCAGCGCGCTCGCACGGCTATTCGGAGACGAAAGGACACTAGCACAACGGACCCTTCCAGCCGGCGCACGAACGGATATTCGAGGCATGCGACGCCGCTTCTCTGCTGCCTATCAAACAGAGCCACTTTCCGCCCTCGCCGTCTGGTCGAGACGCTTGGCGGTGTTTTCGTTGCTGGCGGCCGTCGCCTCGATCGTGGTGATCCGGTTCGGATTTCTTGAGCTAAGACCAGCGCTGGCGACCTTCTTTGGCGCGCTCGCCTGTGCCGGACTTTCTATCCTGGTTGGCCTGGCTGCATTTGCCGCAATTTGGCAAAACGGCTCACGCGGCATGAGCCTCATTCTGCTGGCCTTCCTGATCAACGCGGCGATCCTGGCCTACCCGGCCTATCTCGCCTACCAATACCGCAAACTCCCGGCCATTCACGACATCACTACCGACGCCATCGACCCGCCGCGTTTCGACACGCTCGCGCCACTGCGGGTTACTGACGGGGCGAATTCAGCGGTGTACGCCGGCCTTTATTCCGCGGAGCAACAGCGCGCTGCCTATCCGGACATTGAACCAATCACGATCGATATCGCACCCCAAAGGGCCTATGAGCTTGTCCTGCGCATCGTCAACCGGCGTAAGTGGCTGATCATCGATGAGCGCCCGCCGCAACCGCCACAACGCCCAGGGCGCATCGAGGCTGTGGCACGCACGCCCATCATGGGATTCCGTGAGGATGTCTCAATTCGCGTGGCACCGGACGGCGATGGCTCGCGCGTTGATATCCGCTCATCGTCCCGCTTTTTCGAGCACGATCTCGGCAGCAACGCGGCCCGCATCACCAAATTCACCGAAGACCTCAATACCGCCGTCGACAACATCGCGCCGGTCAAGAAACTGATGACGCCCGCCAAGCCTCAGGCCAAGGGTGCGACCAAACGATAGGTCCCGTCGATGGTCGGATCGCCATCGGTCGCCACCACATTGCGCGCCACAAGGTCCTCAAGATGAGCCAGCACTGAGTATCCGGCCGCACTGACGAGCTTCGGATCAAGCCCGATATAGCTCGCGCGGACGATCGTCGGGATGTCCGCCTCTCCCTTGGCCAGCCGATAGAGGATCGATGCTTCACGCGCCTTGCGGTGGCGGATGAGGAATTTCACGAAGCGCACTGCGTCGGGAATTTCAGGCCCGTGTCCGGAGAAGTAGAGCTGCTCGTCCCGGTGCGTCAGCTTTTCGAGCGACGCCATGTAGTCGACCATCGAGCCATCAGGAGGCGCCACGATCGATGTCGACCAACCCATCACGTGGTCACCAATGAACATCAGCTTACGCTCCGGCCATGCGAACGCCATGTGATTGGCAGTGTGACCCGGCGTCGTGACGGCTTCGAGCTTCCAGCCATCGCCCTGGATAATGTCGCCGTCCTTGAGCGTCACGTCCGGTCGAAAATCCCAGTCGCCACCGGACTCCGTCACACGCTTTTCGCTGGCATAGGCCGGGCGCGATGCGCGGTGCGGCCCTTCAGCATAGACAGTTGCGCCGGTCGCTTCCTTGAGGCGCGCAGTGCCCGGGGAATGATCCCGATGGGTGTGCGTCAGAAGGATGTGCGTCACCGTTTCGCCGCGCACAGCGTCGAGCACCGCATGTGCGTGGCTTTCGTCAACTGGACCGGGATCGATGATCGCCACATTGCCGCGGCCGACGATGTAGGTCAGCGAGCCCGTAAATGTGAAAGGACTGGGATTGTTACACAACACACGGCGCACGCCGGGAACCACTTCGTCCACGACGCCGGGAGCAAGCGGAAAATCCCGGTTGAATGGAATGTCGTCGTTATCACTCATGTGCCTGTGTCCATGTTGGCCTGATCGGACGCGAACATGTCAATGGCCGGGGATGGGCCCGGCCATGACATGTCGGTTGCAGGATCAATCGCGCGGCATCTTCACATAAACGCCTGGATGCCGGTGATGGCGCGGCCGAGAATGAGGGCGTGGATGTCGTGCGTGCCCTCATAGGTGTTGACCGTCTCGAGGTTCTGCGCATGGCGCATCACGTGGAACTCGCTCGAAATGCCGTTGCCGCCGTGCATGTCGCGGGCTACGCGGGCGATGTCGAGTGCCTTGCCGCAGTTGTTGCGCTTCATGACCGAGATCATTTCCGGCGCCATCTTGCCTTCGTCCATCAAGCGGCCGAGGCGCAGCGAGCCCTGCAGACCGAGCGTGATCTCGGTCGCCATGTCGGCAAGCTTCTTCTGCACCAGCTGCGTCGCGGCGAGCGGCCGGCCGAACTGCTTGCGGTCGAGCACGTACTGCCGGGCGCGGGCAAAGCAGTCTTCCGCCGCGCCCATCGCGCCCCACGAAATGCCGTAGCGCGCGCGGTTGAGGCAGCCGAACGGCCCCTTCAGCCCCGCCACGTTGGGCAGCAGCGCGCTTTCCGGCACCACCACGCCGTCCATCACCACTTCGCCGGTGATCGACGCCCGCAGCGACAGCTTGCCGCCGATCTTCGGCGCCGAGAGCCCCTTCATGCCCTTCTCGAGGATGAAGCCACGGACCTGATTGTCGTGCGCGGCGGACTTCGCCCACACCACGAACACGTCGGCGATCGGCGCATTCGAGATCCACATCTTGCTGCCGGTCAGCCGATAACCGTCGGCGACCTTCTCGGCGCGGGTCTTCATGCCGTCCGGATCGGAGCCGGCATCCGGCTCGGTCAGACCAAAGCAGCCAACCCATTCACCGGAGGCGAGCTTGGGCAGATATTTCTTGCGCTGGGTTTCATCGCCGTAGGCATAGATCGGATACATCACCAGCGACGACTGCACGCTGTTCATCGAGCGATAGCCGGAATCGACGCGCTCGATCTCGCGCGCGATCAGACCGTAAGCCACGTAGCTCGCGTTGGCGCAGCCATATTCCTCGGGCAGGGTCACGCCGATCAGACCCAACTCGCCCATTTCGCTGAAGATGGCGCGGTCGGTCTTCTCTTCCAGATAGGCCTGCGAGACGCGCGGCAGCAACTTATCCTGAGCATAGGCACGCGCGGTGTCGCGGATCATGCGCTCGTCTTCAGTCAACTGATCGTCGAGCAAGAACGGATCGTCCCACTGGAATGTTGCCTTTGCGGGCTTGTCCTTGCTCTGCGGGCGCGCACTCATGGAATAGTCCTTTCAGCTTTAAGTCTGCTGGTGTTGGTTACGATAAATCGTCAGTATCAGGTTGCAAGCCTTAAACTAGTGTGGCGTCTCGCAATTGCCGACCTGTCTTGGAGCTAGTTTCTTATCGGCAATTGCGAGACAGAAGCCACACCGATCGGTTATTCGGAGACGGGACACTAGTTCCCTCTCTTTGAACCGGCGCGACGACGTTCATCCTTCGAATGGTTCATTGGCAACGATTTCGATGCCGAACCCTGAAAGACCTTTGTAGTCGTGAGTGGACGATGTCAGATGGCGGATCGACGTCACGCCAAGGTCGCGCAGAATTTGCGCACCAACACCAACCTCGCGCCATTGCCGATTGCGATCGGCCTCGGCTGAATGTGTCTCTTCCAGCGGCGCCACAGGAACGCCTGCAGCACCATCACGCAGATAAACAAGAACGCCGCTGCCGTTTTTCTTGAAATGCTCGAGCGCCGCAAGAACGCGGCCCGAGCCGAAGAAGATGTCCTTCACGATATTCGGCTTGTGAAACCGGGTCAGCACATTCTGACCGTTGCCGACGCCCTGATAGACAAAGGCGACGTGGTGGATCGGATCGAATGGCGAGCGATAGGCATAGCCATCAAGCATGCCGATCGGGCTATCGACGGTGAATGTCGAGACCCGCTCGATGAGCTTCTCGCGCGCCTGACGGTATGCAATCATGTCGGCGATGGTGACATGCTTGAGATTGTGAGCAGCAGCAAATTTAACGACCTGCTCGCCCTTCATGACCGTGCCGTCGTCGTTCATCAATTCGCTGATCACGCCCACGGGCGGCAAATCGCAAAGCTTGCACAGGTCGACCGCCGCTTCGGTATGGCCGGACCGCAGCAGCACGCCGCCATCGCGTGCGATCAGCGGGAAGATATGTCCCGGGCGGGCGAAATCGCTGGGACCTGCATTGGGGTTAGCAAGCGCACGGCAGCATGCTGTTCGTTCGTCAGCGGAGATGCCGGTAGTCATACCGGGTTTGTAGTCGATCGAGACCGTAAACGCCGTGGTGTGGTTGGAATCATTTTGGGCCACCATCGGGTCGAGCCGCAGCCGGCGGGCGTTGTCCGAGGTGATCGGCGCACATACGATGCCCGAGGTATGGCGGATGATGAAAGCCATCTTCTCCGCGGTGCAAAGCGTGGCGGCAACGATCAGATCACCCTCGCCTTCACGATCGTCATCGTCGGTGACCACGACTATCTCGCCGGCGGCGAATGCTTTCAGAACTTCAGGAATGGAATGGGCCATAAACGCGCTCGTACCTTCAATAGGGTGCAGATCGTATGGCGCAGGGCGGGGGCTCGCGCAACTGCGCCGTTAACATAGCGGCTCATCTGCCTGATTTTGTTCGCGCCAAATCATAGATATGACCGGCAAAAAACCGCAGCAAGGCCCTTATTTGCGCGCCGAAGGCCGCTTTTCGGTAGCCGCGCTTCCGCAGGGCGAAACGACTGATCAGGCGGCGGGAGCTCCCGGCGCGCTCTGCAGGCTGAAGTCATAGCGCAGGTAGCGATGAGGGCGATCGATGTGCACGCCACTCAGGCTCGTGGTTTCCGTGCGAGTCTCGAAGTCGGCGATAAGCGAATCCTTGACCCCGAATACCACGTCGGAGTCCAGGTAATCGTCACCTTCTACAAAAATATGAGTGATGAGCTTGTCATGGCCGGGCGCAGCGATCATGAAATGAAGGTGTGCCGGGCGAAATGGGTGCCGCCCCGCAGCCGCCAGCAGTGCCCCAACCGGGCCGTCGGTCGGAATGGGATAGCTTCGCGGCATGATCGACCAGAACCAGAAGCGCCCCTGCTCGTCCGTCCGCAACCGCCCGCGCAGAAAGAACAGGTTCGGATCGTTGAACTGCAGGTCGTAGTGACCCTCATCATCGGATTGCCAGACATCGACCACAGCACTGGGCAAAATGGTTCCATTCTCAGAACGGACGATACCTTCGACAAACAGAGGCTCGCCTTTCAGCCCGCCGGAAATATCGACACCAAGCTCAACCGTCGGCGGATGATCGACGTAGAAGGGGCCGAGTACCGTGGTTTCGGTTGTACCGCCGCCCCGCGCATGATTGATCGTATCGACCAACATCGATACGCCGAGCGTATCGGACAACAGGATGAACTCCTGCCGCCTATCATCACACATCTGGCCGGTGTCGGTGAGAAAATCGATCGCAAGCTTCCACTCTGCCTCCGTCGGCCGGACCTCGCGAACGAATGCATGCGCGTGGCGTACAAGCGCCTGTAACATCTCCCGGGTGCGTGGATCGGCCGCATGCTGAACGCGATCGAGAACGGCCTGTGTAAGCGTTTCTTCGCTGTAGTCGCGCATGTACCTCTCCAGGATTGATCAAATCCACACCGTGCGATCTCAGGGGGTCATCAGCCCGCCCTGAAATCATCGACTTGCCGGATATCACGTCTGAAACTTCGAGGGCGATCACACTGCCGTCAAGTCAGGGCAAGACTTCCCTGCGTTCGCGCAGCAGAGCGTCCAGCTCCGCACGCTTGCTCTCGATCAGCCCTTGATCTGCGGCATCGATGACTTTGTAGAGTTCCTGCGCATCGGTAATGCGGGTGACCGTAACATAGTCCGCTCCGGCAGCGTAGAGGTCAGGAACATCTCCCAGAAGATCCGCTGTCGAAATGATCTTTGCCTTTGGATTGAGCGAGCGCACGTGGCGAACCAGCTTCTCGTTGTTGGCGCCTTTGAGAAGAGCATCCGGCACGCTCAGGATGATGATCTCGGCCTTGCTGACACCGGCGTGCATCAACGTATCGATGTTGCTGATGTCGCCATAGATCACGTGAATGCCGCGCGCCGTCAGCGTGCGGAAGACATTCGGATTGAAATCGACGACACTGATATGATCCAGCAGAGATTTATTTTTCTGCTCGATCTCGCTGACCAGCGCGCTGGCAGCGCGGAAGAAGCCGAGAATGAGGACGCGCCTTGCTTCGCCGTGCCGTTCTTCGGAACTGGCGCCGCTGACATGTCGAACATCACCGAGATCGCGGACGCCCATTTTCTTCAAGACAACGATGGCCCACCGGGTGATCTGGTCGCTGCGTGTCATCACAAACGTGCTGACCACGGCAAGGATCGCAAAGGCAAACGATGCGGCGCTGGCCGTTTCCGTTCCGATATGCCCTGCGGTGAGGCCGACCTGAATCACGACCAGCGAGAACTCGCTGATCTGCGAAAGGTTGATCGCCGGCAAAAGACTAGCCCGCAGGCCCTGCTTCATGAAATAGAGCGGCAGAAAGGTCGTCACCATTCGGCTCACCACAGTGAACGCGGCAATGACGAGCGCGAGCCCAATGGTCGAGCCATTGGGAACCGGTATGGTCATGCCAAGGGCGACAAAGAACAGCGTGATGAAAAAATCCCGCAACGTTGTGACCTTGGCGGTGACGTCAAGCGCATAAGGGAATGTCGAGAGCGACACGCCGGCAACGAGGGACCCCATCTCGCGGGAGAGATGCAGACGCTCTGCGATCTCGCCAATCAGGAAACACCAGGCCAGTGCTCCCAGCATGACAAGCTCCGGCCGCCGCGCCACCTGATGAAATAACTTCGGCAGCACAAAACGGCTGAGAATCATCGCGGTCGCGACCAGCAGACAAACGCGACCGATCGACATTAGGATGATGCTGATCTGCAAATCCGCGAGGCTTGGCTGAACCGCCAGGAACAGGATTGCGAAAATATCCTGCAGCACCAGCACGCCGAGTGTGATTCGGCCTGGAAGGGTGTCAAGCTCACGCTTCTCATACAGCACCTTGACGATGATCACCGTACTGGACAGCGCACAGGCCACCGTCAGGTAGATCGCGTCGAATTTGCTCCCGCCCAGCGACAAGCCGATGGCTACAAAGAAGGCGACGCCGAGAATGCAGGCGCCTATGAGCTGGCCGCCGGCGGCAAATAGAATCACGCGCCCTGCACGGATGATCTTTTTCAGATCGATCTCCAGCCCGATCATGAACAGCATGAAAATCAGGCCGAGTTCAGAGATGATGCTGATCGAGTCCTGCGACTGGACCCATTGCATTCCGTACGGCCCGATGGAGAAGCCCGCCACCAGATAGGCGAGAATCAGCGGCTGCTGAAAGAAATGAGCCGCAAGACCGAGCACCCAGGCAAACAAGATGCAAAAGGTAATGTCGTGAATAAGTTCGTGCATGCCCTCAGCCTAGCCGGCCGCATCCCACCATGTTGAATTAATGTCCCTCGTTATAAGGGGGACAAAAGCAGCACAAAAGCAATAACTTCAAGGCCGTTCCAGCACTTCCATGAGCCATCAAACCGTGTGTGACATGAGGCAGAGGGGGTGCATATCCTGCGGATAATGGTACCTCTTTGGGATCCCACCATTATTCCCCTCATTCCGGCCGGCATGAACCCGCTGAAAGAGGCCTACTGATCGCGAAACCGGACATGCCAACTCAAAGATCGAGGTGGATCACGGAGCCTAACACCTGATGACTTGAGAGAATCGCCTGTCCTCAGGCCCTGTCAGGTCAAACGCTTTCGCGTTGGAAACAGAAGCACCGAGCTGATGGTTCTTCTGAACAAGGTCTCGTCACGAGATATTGCGTCTTTTCCTGAAAAGCTGAAGGAATTGGAGGCCGTGCGCGAGGTGACGGCCGTCAGAAGGCGCAGGGATGAGAACGGCAATGCCGTTTGAAACGTCCGGCGGGGCCGTGTAGGTTCGCCGCAACCGCGAAGGCGCGAATAACAAAGGCTGATCATGACGTCGAAATTGAATCTTATTTTAGCACTCGTATTTTTTACGTGCGCATTTTCCACCGTGAAAGCCCAGGAAGAAGTCCCAGCAGGCGTTTGGTTGACGGAAAAAGGTGACGCCCGAATTCAGATCAGCCAATGCGGAGGCACGCTTTGCGGCAAGGTCGTCTGGCTGCGCGAGCCGATCGACCCCGCCACCGGGGCGCCACAGACGGATTCCAAGAACCCCAACGCATCTCTTGCGTCGCGCCCGATGATCGGCGTGCAGCTCTTCATCGGGATGCGTCCGAGCGGACCCGGTAGCTGGGCGGGCCGCATCTACAATGCCGACGACGGCGGCGTGTATGACAGCAAGATCGCATGGACTGGGCCGAACTCGCTGCGTGTCGAAGGATGCGTCGGCGCGATTTGTGGCGGTGAGAACTGGCGAAGGGTCGGAGGCCGCTGAGAAGCTCAAATCCCCGTCTTGATTCGCACGACGAGCAGCACGAACGCGTAGCTGTCAGTCTCGCCCTTACAGCACGCACACCCAAAACATGGCTCCGCGCGTGAACTATAAACTCGGCTGGTGACCGCAAAACAACTTCTGATGATAGTAACGGGCGACGCCGTCGTGAGGATACTTCGCGAGAAACGATGCGAGTGAAGCCTCCACCTCTTCGGGGGTGGGGCAGCTTTTAAGGGCTGCGTAGATGATCTCCCAATCCTGACAGAAATCATCATCACTGTTGCTGTCACGCTCACATCTCAGCTCGAAGATATCGAACGATTCTGCAAAGCCTTTGGGACTTATTTGATCGACGCTTCTGAATATAAATCCTGAATCTGCACGTTCGCGCACAGATGACGTGACTAGGATAGACGTTCCGTAGTTCTTGTTGAGACCTTCAAGGCGCGCGGCCAGATTAACCGTCGCGCCGAGCGCGGTGTAATTCATGCGGTCTTCGGAACCGATATTGCCGACCACGGCCTCTCCAACGTGCAAGCCAAACCGGGTTTTGTAGGCTGGCCATCCCTCCTGCTCGAACTCCGCGTTCAGCCGCTCGTTGACCCGTAACATGGCAAGCGCACCAGCGCAGGCGTGACGCACATGATCGGGATCATCGGCTGGCGCATTCCAGATTGCCATGATCGCATCTCCGATGAATTTATCCACCGTACCGAAATGCTTCATGATTTCTTCCGAAATAGCGGCGAAGTAGCGAGAGGTGTATTGCATCACCTGGCTGGGATCTGCCTTTTCGGTGATCGCGGTGAAATTCTCGACATCCGTAAATAATAGAGTCACCTCTCGGCGCGTCCCGCCAAGCTGAAGTGGGGTTCCCGTTCGGATTAGCTGCTCAACCAGACGCTTCGGCACAAAATTGGAAAAGGTCTGCGTCACCGTGCGCATCGTTGAAACCGAGCGGCCAAGATCATCAATCTCGCGGATCAACGATCGCACAGGCGGCGCAAAAACCAGTTCAAATTTCCGGATCTTGTCGGTTTCATTCGCCAGCGCCTGAAGAGATCTCGACAACAATGCCCCAACCAAGAAGACCAACGGGAGCATAAGAAGGACAAATCCGATGGTAATGGCAAACAGACGATTACGCTCCGACAGGATGTTGGCAAAAAATTCATCGACAGGCGCGAGCACCGCCAATCGCATATTGGCATTGCCAGCGATCGGTATTTCCCGGAAAGCTGCGGCATAGAGCCGTCCGCCAGGATCACGAAAGAATTGCTGCTCAACCCCAGACGCCCGCCAAGCGTGAACCGCGTTGAGAACACCACTCATATCGTCGGCGCGGATACGGGGGAGCGTGCCTTCGCCATGTATGGCTGCCTCGCGTTTCAAGAGCTCTAACATCTGTGGATGCGCGAGAATCCGATTGGCATCGTCGAACAGGAAGACAATACCCGACTCGGTCAGCTTCTCCTTGTTCAAAAGCTCTTCTGTGGCATCGAGCAGCACGTCACCAGCCAGCACGCCCTGCTTTCCTGCCTTCAAGGGCAATCGGATCGTGTAGCCGTGCTTGCCTGTTGCAAAAAAGATGTAAGGTCCGGTCAAAAGACTTCCGTCATTCCGGTTGGCGTCGTGGTACCAGGGCCGATCACGCGGATCGTAGTTGCGCGGTCCCGGCGCCTCCGCCACGACGCCAAGCTGCTTCGAAAGAAATATCCGCTTGGATTCTAACTGTTGGTCGCCGTCCGCTCCCGAAATGACGACCAAGCGGAAACGTGCGTCATCCGGCATTCCCAGCTTCACCCGAGCGCCCTCTCCGGCTCGGTCGACCGCATCCAATTCAATGAACGAGCCGTCCTCATACCCGACATAGAGATGAAGAGCTGCTGATTGTTCTCCAGCATCGCCGCAAACAGCGGATTCAATTGCTGGCCGTTGTTGACTGCTCCGGCCTGAATCGAAGGAAGATCCCGTAGGATCTCCAGATTGTCCTTGATCAACTTGAGCTGAGATCCGATCCGGTCAGCAGAGAGCTCAGCTACCTTGTCGATGAACTTGCTGGCAGCAGCTTCAGTGATGGAGGAGATTCGCGAAAAACTTAAGTAGACGAGCGTGAGACCGATCGCGAGAACAAGGAAGACGAAGAGCGCAGTGATGGACGCCTTGAAGCCAAGCCGGACGACCTTTCCTTTTGCTGGATTCCACGGGCGAGTAAGCGCTGCCATTTTTCCGATTTTAATCTCCCCGATCATGTACTCGAACGATCGAACATGGCACGCCTTCGCCTCAGCTAAAACGGATTAACGTAGTTCAAGATTGCGATCTGCCGTAGCAGAACCTTGCGAATCACATGAGCCACTTTGACATGATCGGTAAATATCGCAGCTTCACCCGTGCTGCCTGCGGGCAAAGATGCGGTAAAATCTGCATCCTGAAGTCTGACACGCACCACAAACGGGGCGGACTGAATTGCCTTCGGCGTCACGGCAAGGCCCGAAGCCTGAACTTGACCCGGGGCGATCGCCTGCAGAACGCTATCAACCTTTCCGTCGTAAATCCTGCCCGGGGCAAACTTAAAAGTTACTTCAACAGGCTGGTCTGATTTTAGATATCTGGCATTGATCTGTGCGATCTCCACGCCGACGATGGTATCCGTCGTATCGATGAACGCCATGACAGGCGACAGCGGTAAGCTCGCCACGCGGGCGCCTTTTCGGAGCGCAAGATTGGTCACGTAGCCATCGGCCGGCGCTCTCACCGTCGTCTTGCCGAGATTCCACTGTGCGCCTTCGAGTTGGGCTTTCAGATGATCCACCTCCGATTGCCTTTGCTGGACGTCGAAGGCGCGCCCTGAATCACTTTCCAAGAGTTGCGTCATCTGGGAGAGACGAAGGGAAGCGAGCTTGAGCTGCGCTTCGATGGCGTGGACCTGTGCCTGATACGGCACCGGGTCGATGCGGAACAGAACGTCGCCAGCCTTGAGCAGGGTGTTGGGCTTCACCGGAACATCGATCACCTCGCCTGCCACATCCGGCACAATCGCAACGGAGTTTCGCACGACAAGCGCCGGTCCCTGCGGCGCGCCCCAGTTCATTGGAATAAACAGCCCGATCAGCAGCAAGATCAACACGATCAGCGGCGAGACTTTCCAGAACAGATTGAACGGGACGATCTTCATTCGTACGAGAATAAAGAGCAGCACCAGATAGACGTTCAGGATCGCGACGATCATCGAATCTGCTCCGGCTTACGAGAGGCCGGGACGTCGACATAGGCCCAGATCAGTGTGAGCGGCCACAACACGAAGCCACAGATCAAGGTGACCCAGCCCGCAACGGTGACGGCCTGTGCATAGGGATGCCCGCGCCTCTTGGCGATATGGCCGGGCAACCAGCCTGCAATGAAGAAGATGGCGAAGGCGCTGACGACCAGAATGATGAGAACGATCCACGCAAAGACGTCGAGTGTCGACATGATCTTCCTCCTCTTAGGTCCGCAATCAGCGAACTCGGACGGTCGGTTCTCTTGGCTTCTCAACGAGTCGGGGACGCCGGTCGGCTCTCCTCGCCTAACGGCGCCACTTTCTCACGTTGCCGATCGCGAACCTCATCGAGATCCCGCTCCAGGAAGTAGTTGAGCAAGGTTCTAATCACAGCGATCACTGCGAGGCGCCCCACGTCATCCCAGGAGGGAGCGATAGACGTCTCTATAATGTCGGCGGCCAATTGGAACGTGAGTGCTGCAACCAGCCATCGCGCATAACGAAGCCAGACCGCGCGTTTCTCATGTCCAGTCGGCGAGGAGAACATCAATTGAAATCCGCCGATTGCGGCCTCGATTGTCCCGACCACCACCACCAGCAGCGCGATGGCGTCGATGACCGTCGCCGATACCTCGGTCGAGAAAACAAGCCACTCCTTCATCAGGCTAAGCGTCTCCAAAGACTGTCCTCCAGTCATTCTTCATACTAACGACTGTGATTCCGTACTCTGCGGCCCTGTCGAGGGCTTCCATCAGGGGGCTCAGTTTGAATTCGGGGCCATAGGCCGTCTCTCGCACGCCATCATCGTGATGCAGAAGCAGCGCCATCCGCGCGCCCGGGCCTGTCTTCACATATCTCAGCATCGCGAGATCGCCGTCGGAATTCCCGAATGCCAGAATTGGCCGGCGTCCGATGTGCAGGCCAATATTCTGCGGCTTGACGTCCCGATCATCAAAGCTGTTCAGCTCGGCAACCTTCATGAGAACAGCCTGCCCGTTCTGCATCTCGAAATGCAGTCTCGCGCTTGAGCCGATCACCTGCTCTCTTGAAATGCCATAGGCCTCCTCGGCGAACGAACGTATCAAATCAATGCCGCCGCCGGATACAATGAACGTCTTGAATCCGTGCTCACGAAGATAATGAAGAAGCTCGACTTGCGGCTGATAAATGCAGCGCTTGAACAGTCGATCGAACTTCGGATGCCGCGCAGTCTCGAACCACTTACGCGCCGCAGCATCGAACTCATCTTCGGTAATGCCAGCATGAGTGGCGAAGAATAGCTCCATCGTCGCTCGCTTACCGAGCGAATGGAGCGTCGCCATATCATGTGCCAGAAACGCCTTGAATGGCTGGCGTTCCTTAATGGCCGGATGCTTCTCGGCGAGGTTCTTCACTCGATCCATCAGGAAGAAGAGCTGTACCTGCATCGGCTGTTCGCACCACAGCGTTCCGTCGTTATCGAAGGTTGCGATGCGTTCGGCCGGCGATACATAGTCCGGACCGTCTTTGTTGGTGACCTTGGAAACGAAATCGATAATTGCCGTGCGCGCCGGACAATCGCTCCAGGATGGAAGCGCATCAGAAGCCATACATTCCTCCTTCCGCTCGAAGACAAGTCAGGCGGCGAGATATTCGCCGCCTGACTTCGTTCGATCAGTGTGATGCACCGCCCACGGTGCCTTCCATCATCTTGATCGCATCATCGATTGTGAACGAGTTTGGCTTCTGGATGATGGGAAACTCCTTGAAGGTTTCCGCAAACTTCTGGGAAATTGCCATCGCGCCGTACAGAATGTAGGCGTGATAAAGTAGCCACTCGTAGTAGGAGTTCGAGGTGATATCCGCGAACTCGTATGGATCGGTGCGAAGATTGAAAAATTTCGCCAGCCGCAGACGTACGAAGGGCTCAGCCCACACGCCCATCGTGCCAGGAAGACGCTGCTCCATGAAGACAATCTTCCAGTTGTCATAGCGGACCCCGAGGATGTCCCCGTCATCGCTGATATACATGAACAGCTTTCGGGGACTCTGCTTCTCTTTGCCGATGAGATAAGGCACGAGGTTGTAACCGTCGATGTGGTTCTTGTAAGTACGGCCGCAGGCTTGATAACCCTTCTTGGCCTTCTCGACGATGTCAGGTTCGCCTGCGATCGCAAGAAACGTCGGGAACCAATCGTGATGTTGGATGATCTCTGTCGAAACAGAGCCCGGCTCGATCTTACCCGGCCAACGCACCAACAACGGAATGCGGAAGGCGCCTTCCCAGTTGGTGTTCTTTTCGCTGCGGAAAGGTGTCATTCCGCCGTCCGGCCATGAATTCCGATGCGGTCCATTGTCTGTCGAATACATCACGAATGTGTTGTCCGCGATGCCGAGCTCGTCCAGCAGATCAAGCATCTGGCCAACGTTCTTGTCATGGTCGATCATGGTGTCGTGATAGGGGGACTGCCAGCGTCCGGCCTGGCGAAGACTCTCCTTCTTTGTGTGTGTCACGAAGTGCATGTGCGTGGTGTTCAGCCAGACAAAAAACGGCTTGCCGTCCTTGTTCTGACGCTTGATGAAATCCGTAGCCGCCGCCACGAATTCATCGTCACAGGTTTCCATGCGCTTGGTATTTAATGGGCCGGTGTCTTCTATCTTCTGCTTTCCGACTTTGCCCCAGCGTGGCATCTCGGTCGTATCATCCTTATCGGTCGCCCAGGAGTGAATAACGCCGCGCGGCTTGATGCTTTTAACGAGATTGGGAAAGTCCTTTTCCGGATAGTAATCATACATCTCCGGCTCTTCTTCCGCGTTCAGGTGGTACAGATTCCCGAAGAACTCATCGAAGCCGTGATTGGTCGGTAGCATGTGATTGAGGTCGCCAAGGTGGTTCTTGCCAAATTGACCGGTGGCGTAGCCCTGGTTCTTCAGTGCCCCTGCAATCGTAATGATCTTGTCATTCATACCGATCGGCGCGGCGGGAATACCGACCTTGGAAAGGCCCGTGCGAAGCACGCTCTGCCCCGTGATAAATGATGAGCGCCCCGCCGTGCACGACTGTTCTCCGTACGAATCGATGAACATCATGCCTTCTTTGGCGATGCGGTCGATGTTGGGCGTCCTGTAGCCCATCAACCCGTGCGAATAGCAGCTTAGATTCGAAATCCCGATATCATCGCCCCAGATGACCAGAATGTTCGGCTTGTCAGTCTTGGCCATACGCGCACTCCCTTTCTTCGATGCTGAATACTCAGTCGCTTTTGTCACCTTTCGCTCACTTGATGTGGCCGCAGCGTTCTTTGTGGCTTGGGCTGCAGATTCCTTGACGGGTTTTGCGGATGTTTTCTTTGCGAGGCGCTTTGCCATACGACCTCCTCACCCGAACGGACCAACCTCGAAAAGCATGCTGACGATGGCTGCTATTCCGACAAACAAAAGAACAACCGCGGTGATCAACGTCAGCGATACGGGGAAACTGCTCTCACCGTGAACGAGACCAGCCTCGGTCATCGCCTTACGTTCCGTTCTCAAGTGAGCCATGAACTGGCCGTGATAGATGATGCCGCCGATTAGCATCAGAATGCCAAGCGCAACCAAAGCAACGCCAAAATTCCGTGCAGATGCTGCGTGCGTGACGATGTTCTGATCTCTCAGCTTCTGGAAGACCTGAAAGATCGTAAACCCGAACGAAATGAGCGAGAGCGACGTCCGGATCACCGACATCAATGTACGATCCGCGCTCATCCGCGTGCGCTGGAACGACATGCCGGTGCGGCGTGACGACAGCTCGACCGAAATCTGATCGGGGTCCGATTGCCGGGTAACCGATTGGGTCATTGTACGGACCTTCCCTGATGTATCCACCAACGTGTGATCCATTCAATGATCCACCGGAAAATGAAATACGGCACCACCGCGAGCAGGATCGCGATCACGGCGGCCTCCGCCGGATGAAACACATCGAGCTCCTTGAACTGGTAGATCACGTCCATGCTGATACCGAGCAGCATGATGCGCGCCGTAGAAATCAGCCCCTCGCGCAAACGGCCCGGCTGCTCTGAGGGATGCAGCCATGCACTCCAGAAGAAGGACTTGTGGCCCTCACGCGCGTCCTTCACGCCGTCATGGATCGCCGCGATCGCCGCCATCGTCGGCTGCAGAAAGAAGCGAAATGTCATCGGCCCGCCAAAGCGAGCAAAAATATCGCTCCAGAACCGTTGCTGAATATCAAGTGAAATGCCGTACCTGACAGCTCCCCACACAAGCAGCAGAACAGTGAGAGCGAGGACGAGCCATGTAAAGGTAATAGCGCCGCGTGAAGGAGTGTCGGATGTCATGTCGCCCGCTCCTTCCTGCGTTTCTATTCAGGAGGCCGATCTCTAACGACGCAGCGAAAGCCGACATGACTCGTCGATGTGTCGATAGGCTCGGGGTGACGTGCAGCAGGCCGGTAACGGCGGCAGTAATTGGGCGCACACAAATGCGAGCCGCCCTTCAGCACCTTGCGCGGGATCTTGATATTCGGCTGGCAAGGATCGTAGCTCTCGGTTTCCAGCGCGCCGCGCGGGTTCTTTGGGATGCAGCAGGGTTTCGCCGCATCCGCTTCGTGGCGAGCGATGTACCAATCACTGGTCCACTCCCACACATTGCCGATCATGTCGTAGAGCCCGTAGCCATTCGGTGGAAATGAGGCCACCGGCGAGGTGCGCTCGAAGCCATCCTCGCTAAGATTTTGACGAGGAAATTCACCCTGCCATGTGTTGGCCATGTGCACGCCGCCGGGCGTAAGTTCATCACCCCAAGCGAACTCGGCGCCGTCCAAGCCGCCGCGCGCGGCAAACTCCCATTCGGCTTCGGTCGGCAGATCCTTTCCCGCCCACTTTGCGTAGGCGAGCGCATCTGAAAATGAAACGTGCACCGCGGGATGATTGTCGTGCACGTTGATATTGCTCTTCGGCCCGTAGGGATGGCGCCAATCCGCTCCCTTCATGAACGACCACCACTGACTCCAATCACGAAGATCGACAGGATGGCGTGGCGGCACAAACACAAGGGAGCCCGCATAGAGCATATGCGGCAATGCGCCGGGATAGTCTTTTGAATCAGGCGCAATCTCCGCGAAGGTGACATGCCCTGTCGCCTTGACGAATTGCTTGAACTGCCGGTTCGTCACCGGCGTCCGATCCATCCAGAAGCCATCAACAGATACCCGATGGGCTGGCGCTTCTTCGGAATAGTGACTGTCGGATCCCATGCGAAATGTTCCGCCGGGTATCCAGACCATATCGTCAGTCTGCCGGTCTTTCAGTCTCTGATCGCTTCGTTCGATATCCGCTCGCAACGTCGCCATGGCATTCCACCATCGTTACGATTCACCGTCAGGGTGAGGCCTGTATCGGCGCGATGGACACACTGAATATGAGTGGGAGACTGAGGGCAAATCCGAAAAGTGCGAATACGGGTTTTGGAGATTTCCAAATCAAAAAGGTTGGCAGCTTAGACGCCGTCATGAACCCTCCTCCCTTACACTCGCATTACAATTCAATCTGATGCCGATGCAGTTTTCCTTCACCTGATCGCGCCGACATGACAACCTCTGCGCCATCTTGCAGCGCGCAGCCGGATGTTCCTGCAACCTGATTTTAAGAAGCGAACCTTTTCCGCTCAGTCTACCAACTGAACGGAACGCTCACTCCGCACAATCGCGGAGGCAATCAAACGTCTTGAATAAAGAGATTTGCCGCATTGCCACCTTCCTTCTGCGGAAACCGCATAACGTGAAGGACATTTCAAAATTGCAGAGCAGCTTATTCGGCAAGGCTAGGTTAAATTGAAATGGGTGGCAAGGCTTATGAGAAGTGTCTAGGCCTTCGGGTCGAGCAACAGCCACTGTGAGTAAAGGAAGCCTGTATATCCGGCTCGCAATTTAGAGATTGTTGGGCCTGCACGTCTGAAGAGCGACACACCAGCAGTCCCAGCTGAGGAAGACTTAGGCTGAGGAAGACTTGGACTGAGGAAGACTTGGGATAATTGGCATACACCCAGGTGTACGGGATGCATCACCATCCCGTGACCACATGCGGATCTATATGCAAGCGCAGCGTTGCTCCTAAGCGGCTTCGCGGCCATGCAGCGTAATCATCTCGGCCACGGCTACACGCCCGGCGCTGACGAGGCTCTCGGTGCTCTTTTCACCCGAACTTGCTCGTTCGATGATTTTTGCAGCGACAAAACTGCGGCAATTGTGATCGTTGTAACGTGCGGGAAGATTGCGGCACACTTCGTCCAGAGCGAACCTCATCGCCGCCGCCAGCTTCGGCTCGAATGCTTGGTCAAACATAGCGGACCTCCTTTTGCGCCAATAATCGCCATAAGCTCCGCGGGTTGCGTGCTGCAGCGCTTTCCAAGAAGAAATAATGTGGCAGCACTGCTGACCGACCAAGCATTTCATAACTATTTTAGGATGCGAACAGAATAGAACAGAACCGCTGAACGATCGGCACCTTGGACAAAAGGCAGGAGAGCTTCATGCGTATCGGGACTATAGTGATCGTTGCTATCTTGCTCGTCCTGCTCGGAGCATCGGCCTGGTTTGCCTACGATGGACTCACCGTCGGCGACGATACGGCGGTGTCAAGCCACGCTTACATTGCGATGGGACTCGGTATTTTCTTCTCACTGCTGATAGGCGTGGGGTTGATGGTCCTGCTCTTCTACAGCAGCAGACGCGGCTACGATGAACCGCCCAAGCTCATCGACGATGACAAGGATCCCTCAGAATAGCCGCAAGGCAGATGGCTATACTTGGCATCACAACTTGTACAGAAAGCTAAAAACCCGGCCGAGCCAATCAAGGCTGAGCCGGGTTCAAAAAAGCATGGAGGAAAGGGAGAGGATTCGAACCTTCGACACGGGTTAACCGTGTACCGCGTTAGCGGTGCCTTAAGCCACTCAGCCACCTTTCCATCGACACTTAAACTTGGAGGCCCAGCCTGGATTTGAACCAGGATAAGAAGCGTTTGCTGCGCTCCCGCGTAGACATTCCGCCACCGGGCCATGAAAAGACCATGTCATCGACAGCGTCTCACGACAACTACATCGTTGCCAGATGGTTAATCGCGACCGAGCCTAAACGTTGTTGGGGCGGCGCGACCAGTGTGGCGATAGGGTCCGAATGGCGGCTGATGAACGGCACGCCGCTGTTAGCGAAATTCATTCCAGCTACCAATCTTCAAACGTGAGTCTCGCTTGCTCTCTTCCCGAAAGGCATGCTCGATCTGATCGCGCAGTGGCTTCGTAAAGTACGACAAGCTTCCTGGCTTAGAGTGTATTCAGCGGCACTTTCAGAAAGGTCTTTCCGCTCTCGTCTGGCTCAGGCAGATGTCCGGCGCGAATGTTGACCTGGAGCGACGGCACGATGAGACGCGGCATCGAAAGGGTCTTGTCGCGGGCTTCGCGCATCTCCACGAAGGCGTCTTCGCTGATACCGTCGCGGACATGGATGTTGTGCAGACGCTCATCGCCGACACTGGTTTCCCACCGGATTTCCCGACCATTAGGGCCGTAATCGTGGCACATGAACAACCGGGTTTCCGGCGGCAGCGTCTCAAGGATCTTGCGAATAGAGCGGTATAGCGTGCGAGCGTCGCCTCCAGGAAAGTCGGCGCGCGCCGTTCCTCCGTCGGGCATGAATAATGTGTCACCTGTGAAGGCCGCGTTTCCGATAACGTGAGTTGTGCAGGCTGGCGTATGCCCCGGGGTATGCATGACGAACGGGTTCAGGTCGCCGATCGAATAAGTGTCGCCATCCTTGAACAGCCGGTCGAATTGACTGCCGTCGCGCTGAAACTCCGTACCCTCGTTGAAGATTTTTCCGAAGGTCTGCTGCACGGTCACGATGTGCTCGCCAATTCCGAGCTTACCGCCGAGTTTTTGCTGGATATAGGGCGAAGCCGAAAGATGATCGGCATGTGCATGGGTTTCGATGAGCCACTCGACGTGCAATCCATTGCGACGGACATGGTCGATGATGAGGTCGGCGGATTTGTAGCTGATGCGACCGGCCGCGTAGTCAATGTCCATCACGGAGTCGATAACTGCACAGGACGGTGAAGAAGGGTCTTTGACGACGTAGCTGATGGTGTTGGTCTCGCGGTCGAAGAACGGCGTGACATCGGGCTCGATCGCGATATCGATGGGATAGCTCATTGCGAGACTCCTTGGTGTGTAAAAGCGCGCGATACGGAGCACCGCGGTGGGACGGAGCGCGAGCGGGACCGAAGAAGCAGGAGCAGGATCGTGATCACTTCAACCGTCCTCAAAATCAACATGGCTCCGATGACAGCTTCGCGGCATTCAAGACTACAAAGGTAACCTTTCCCGCTGGCTCTGAAACAAGTCAGCAACAAGAACCCGATAGTTCAACGCCAGCCACTCATCTGCGGTCAAAACACCGTCAAGAGAGTGAAGGGAAAATTGAATGCGGAATATATCGGGTCTGTTTTTTAAAACCGCAGTTGTGTGCCTGCTATTTGGTTTATTTGTCGGAATGCAAATGGGAATATCTGACAATCACGTCTCCATTCCCGCTCACGCTCACATCAATCTTCTCGGTTGGGCAACAAGCGCAATATTCGGTGCTTATTATGCCCTCAATCCATTGAAGGCAAATCGACGCCTAGCGGCAGTGCACTATTGCGTTTACACCTTTGGCATCGCGACGATGTTGCCCGGCCTATACGTCGAAGAGTTTTACAATCTGCCAGCCGCACCTGTCGTAGGTGTTGGTGCAGCCACCATCTGTGTGGGCGTTCTGATGTTTGCCTGGCTCGTGTTTGCAAAGGAAGCGCCTGCAGAAGTCCAGCATCAGGTTGGGACCGGCTTGCCCGCGCGGAACTGACCCGGATTGCAACTTCACCGAGGAACTGTTCGAAGAGCTAGCGGTTCTTCGAACGCGTAGAACGAGAGATCTAACGTCATCCCAGCTGGAACCGAGAGTGGATCTCGGAATCGGCGGTGGGTATGGCGAGCGGCATCGCGGGATGATGCCTATCAGTACTGAGGAGCTCGTTGTGTTCGATTCCAGCGCTCGGCTACTGCTTCGATTTGGTTGGAGACCTACGAATGGGAACTACGCAATTTGACATCATATCCAAAGGCGACGGCTGGGCCGTCCAACACGATGGCGCGATTGGAATGGCATATTCCACCAAAGAAGCTGCGTTTGAAGCGGCTGCCGCGGCCGCATCTTTGGCGATCCGCGACGGGCATGAGGTGATTGTTCGAACACCCAGCCAGGACGCACGCCAGAAAGCCGCTCTGGGAATAAAGGATAGTCAAACGGCATAATCGCGCGAGCCTCGCGTCGGGAATATTTTTGCATATGTCACGTGTTCTTATCGGGACATCGGGCTGGCGCTATGCTTCCTGGCGAGGCGCTTTCTTTCCGGCTAAATTGATCGCAAAGCATCAGCTGTTGTACTACGCCAGCCAGTTCTCTACGGCGGAACTGAACGGCGTGTTCTATCGGACGCCAACCCGCGAAGCGGTTTTGAGTTGGTACGAGCAAACCGGAAACGATTTCACGTTCGCCTGGAAAGCCTCGAAATTCATAACTCACTGGAAGCGGCTCACGGATCAATGCGAGAACAGCCTCGAACTTCTTGAAGATCGATTGTCGCTGTTACAGGAAAAGGCCGGACCCGTTCTCTTTCAGTTGCCACCCCAGTTCGAGGTTGATCCGCAACGCCTCAGCTCCTTTATCAAGCTCCTTCCAAACAAGCGCCGTTACAGTTTCGAATTTCGACATCCAAGCTGGTACATCTCCTCGGTCTTTAACATCCTGAGAGACGCCAATTGTGCGCTGTGCCTGTCAGATCATCACGATGCCCCCGCGCCCTGGCGAAGGACGGCAGATTTCCTATACGTGAGAGGGCATGGCCCCAGCGGCCGCTACAAGGGCCGCTACTCAAAGGAAACCTTGAAGGCCTGGGCAAAGACGGTCAAATCCTGGAAGAAACAGGGGTTCGACGTCTACGTGTACTTCGACAATGACCAAAAAAGCGCAGCGCCCTTTGATGCAATGGCTTTGAAGCAGCTCATCTAGCATGGCAGCGGCTAACGTTATCGCCTAATATGTATCTCGCTGCCATTCGCAGGCCCGAAGGTCCGGTTCAGGCCGCAAACGGCAATTGCGGCCGGGGTTCTCGAGGGCCCTCGGCTACGCCACAACCTTTCCTGACCACACGCTTTGCTGCGGGCGATGATCGTATGACTGGGGCATGCTCGATCGCGCCAAGGACGTTGGTCGAAACATTCGAGCGTTTACGGCACCGCGTGCCTAGCATTTGGACGCGGCCGCGCAGGCGATCGGAGAAACTGTTTCATCGGCCAACCTAGCCGGCCCAATTTTTCAAGGGCGGGGGCGGAGCTAACCCATTGAAATCATGGTCGGAGTGGCAGGATTTGAACCTGCGACCCCTGCGTCCCGAACTTTGTCACGCCTATCTAAATCATTGAATTATTTCATATCGACCCAACGAAAACACGTGAACAGATGCAGAAAATGCAGGGGTAGGAGTACCAAGTGATCTTGTCGGCTGTGGCGTCTTACCTTGAATGCGTATCTGTTCGAGTTGTCCCTTTAGCCCAGTGAGCTGACCTGAAATTTTTTGCGCAAGAAATTGCGTCTTTTCCGTCTTCAGGATCGCCTCGCCAATTCGAATTTTTTTGTGCTGGCGGTGGGGCGGCATCAACGTTCCCCCATCGACAATGACGCCGGTTATTTCGGCAGGACGCTCCACGTAGAGCTTTTCCTTGTGATAGCGCAGACCGGCGCGATGGATCGCCCGTCTGATTTCCCACATCATCGCGTCGCCAACCTTCGCTCCCGATATGGTGACGTCGTCGATGTACACCGTCAGCACACAATCGTGCGCCTTACAAATTTGTGCAACGGACGACCAGACATCCAAGTGCGCATAATATGACAGAATTGGACTGAGCGGGCTGCCAGTTGGCAAATGCTCCCGATAGCAAGAAAGCTTTGTCAGCGTTCCTGCCAAATCACGTTCGCAGCAAAGGACCTTATTAAAGAACCAAAAGACTCTTCGCGCGCGTGTATTTGGAAAATATTTATGAATATCTAAACAACGCACAACACGGTTGCCGCGATGTTGAGCAGCATTCTGGATGTAGTCACGTCCCTTCACGGGACAAAACAGAAAATCGGGCGGATCGATGCGACTCAAGAGTTGAGCAAGACTCGATTGGACTTGCTTCAGAAGGCGTTGGGGGTCTTCTATGTGACGAAGACCGCTTCCGTTTTTCTTCGGTATATCTTTCTCGCGGTATAAGGCGTCAGCGTTACTCGTAAGCCAACGGAGCTCGCGATCCTTGATACCCAAAAGTTGCGCAAGTCTTGCGCGCCTTTTCAATTTGAACAGGGGCGATTGATTAATCGGATAACGCTTTTCATTGCTCGGCATGAAGGTGGTCCGAGCGCGCTTCAATGAATTTCAGAAGCTTTACAATCTTTCCTGCCACCGCAAGACGAACGTTCGTCAACGAGCGACCACCTTCGATTTGCTCTGAAAAGAACATGATCGACGATACGGGAATTCCAAACACTGAAGAGTATTTTTCGACAATCTCAAGCGTCGGCTTCTTACGTCCCTTCTCGATCTCCGACAGATACGACTTCGAAATGCCAAGCTGCTGCGCAACGTCGCCTTGCTTTGCATCGTGATAAACACGGATTAATCTCAGTGCTTCGTTGAGCATTTTCTCTCCAATACAAAACAGGGAGGCGTCTACTCCCGAAAGACCTTAGAGATTCGGTAGACGGCCCAAATAACGCGGGTCGTCCAAACACCAACAATCACCAACGTCTTAAATGTGAGCGGTCGCTTTAAGATGGTTGCCCACCGCTTCCGCTTACTTAGTTTCGTACGCCGCTGTCCTCGATCGAAATAACCCTCATTACTCATTTGGGTCTCCTCTTGACCGACTAGCAAAAGCGCTAGTCCCTTCGGGGCCTTGAGGAAGGGCGAGAACAGTATTCCCTGCATGTACGGGCGAGCGCCCCTTCGGCGCTCGCCCGCCCGATACGCTCAGCGCGAACCGGCCAGTAGGTAGGGAGCAATTGCTTGCCCCCCGCGGAGACCTGTTGCCAGTCTCCAATGAATGAAGGCTATCCCTGATTTAATTCGACGTATGATAGGTGTCTGATTCGCACCGAACCTACAATGGAATTTGTTCGCCGTCAGCGAATTTTTTTCGCCACTAGAAAACTCACGAATCGCTTTCCCCTTTCGGGAAGGGCGTAGTTTTGGGTTGACGTGACGTAGGAGTACCGTAGGAGCACCAAAAGCTGAGTGCAGTGCTCGCCCTCGGCAAGGTGGCTCACTGAAAAAACTATGAAAAATGGTCGGAGTGGCAGGATTTGAACCTGCGACCCCTGCGTCCCGAACGCAGTGCTCTACCGGGCTGAGCCACACTCCGACATGCCGGGCCGGTATAGCGTCGGCTCCCGCAAACCGCAAGAAGCGGTATAAGGATCAACAGAGTAAAAAAGTGACTAGTGTGGCGGCTCTGACGTTCCTTTCAGTTTTGCTGCGCACTCTTCGAAGGAAGGTCAGAGCCAAAAGCCACGCTAGTGGAGTGGATTTGACATTCGCTACCTACCCGGTCGCGAGTTCGTCAAGCGAATGTCAAATCCAAAACTCCACTAGAAACTTATATTTGCTAGTGGTCCTTTGGTTCTAACATTCGCAGGAGGTGCCTGCTGAGACGGGATGCGAATGTTAGAATCGGACCACCAGCCCGGCGTAAAGTCTCCAGATGAAACCCAGCTTGACCACGACAATTCTCCCCGCAGAGGGCGCAGCGGCAGAATCCGCCGCAGACTGCCTGGCCTTTGGCGGGCTGATCGCGTTCCCGACCGAAACCGTCTACGGCCTGGGCGCCGACGCAACCAACGCGCGCGCGGTCGCGCGCTTGTATGCGGCCAAGGGCCGGCCGTCGTTCAATCCTCTGATTGCCCATGTCTGCGATCTGAAGGCGGCGCGGGACATTGCCCGGTTCGATGAACGAAGCCTGCGTCTCGCTGAAGCCTTCTGGCCGGGACCACTCACGCTGGTTCTGCCGAAGGCGTCCGGCTGCCCGGTCTCCGACCTCGCGACGGCCGGACTGGATACTGTCGCCGTGCGTGTGCCCGCCCATCCGGTTGCGCATGACATCCTGTGCGCGTTCGGCCGGCCGGTCGTCGCGCCGTCAGCCAATATTTCGGGGCATGTTTCGCCCACGACAGCCGAACATGTCTTCAGCGATCTGGCCGGGCGTATTGATCTGATCATCGATGGCGGACCGGTCTCCGTCGGTGTCGAATCGACGATTGTCGGATGTTTTGAAACACCGGTTTTGCTGCGGCCGGGTGGCCTCCCCCGTGAGGACATCGAGCGTGTGCTTGGTGAGCCGCTCAGCCGCATCACTGAGGAAACCCACGCAACCGACGCGAACCCGTTGGCACCAGGCATGCTGGCTTCACACTATGCGCCGCGAACCACGGTGCGGCTGAACGCGAAGCATCTGGATCCTGATGAGGCGCTGCTGGCATTTGGCCCTCACGAAATTTCCGGAGGTGCGGCAGCCATGAATTTGTCCCCAACGGGCGATCTCGTGGAAGCGGCAGCCAACCTTTTCAGTTATCTTCGCGCGCTCGACACCAAGGGAGCACGTGCCATCGCCGTGATGCCGGTTCCGGACGAGGGACTTGGCGAAGCAATCAATGACCGGCTGCGGCGCGCAGCCGTTCCAACTTGAAACTTACAAACATCCGCAGAGATGAATCGAGACATGAATATCGTGCAAATACCGCCGTCCACTCTTTCACCTGAACTGCTTGCGCGTTTCGCGGCCATCGTGGGCGAAAAATACGCGTTGACCGATCCGCATGAAGTGGCCCCTTACCTTGTCGAGGAGCGCAATCTGTATCAGGGCCGCTCGCCTCTTGTTCTAAGGCCGGGGTCGACAGCGGAAGTTGCCGCCATCTGCAAGCTCGCGACCGAGACCAGGACAGCGCTCGTCCCGCAAGGGGGCAATACCGGTCTCGTCGGCGGCCAGACGCCTCATCACGGCGAAGTCGTGGTGTCTTTGCGCCGGCTGGACAAAGTTCGGTCCATCGATACGAAATCCAACGCCATGACGGTCGAAGCGGGCGTGATCCTTGTCAACGCGCAGCAAGCCGCCGCGGACGCTGATCGGATCTTCCCGCTGTCACTGGGCGCTGAAGGAAGCTGCACGATCGGCGGCAACCTCTCGACCAACGCCGGCGGCATTGCAGCGCTTGCTTACGGCGTCGCGCGTGATCTCGTGCTTGGTCTGGAGGTGGTGCTGGCGGACGGCCGTATCATGCACGGTCTCTCTAGCCTGAAGAAGGACAACACTGGTTATGATCTGCGCGACCTGTTTGTCGGCGCGGAAGGCACGCTCGGCATCATTACCGCCGCGACGTTGAAGATATTTCCCAAACCGCGCTCTGTTGAAACCGCATTCGCGGCGATCGAATCCCCCGCCGATGCCCTCAAGCTGCTCGACATCTCGCGCAACACCGCAGCCGGAAGCCTGACAAGCTTCGAGTTACTGCCCCAGATCGCCATCGATTTCGCAGTCAAGCACGGCCCATCCGTCCGTGCACCGATGGCTGGTCCGCATCCATGGTACGTGCTGATGGAGATTTCATCTCCACGCGACGATGCACGCGACACGATTGAGGCGATCCTGGCACAGGGCATGGAAGACGGCATTGTCCTGGATGCGGTGCTGGCAGCAAACCTCGACCAACGTAACGCGTTCTGGAAATTGCGGGAAATCGTCTCCCCGGCACAGAAGCCCGAGGGCGGGTCGATCAAGCACGACATCTCGGTGCCAGTGGCCGCAGTGCCGGATTTCCTGATCGAGGCAGACGCAGCCGTCACAAACCTCATTCCCGGCGCGCGCCCGTTCGCATTCGGTCATCTTGGTGACGGAAACATCCACTACAATGTCAGCCAGCCGGTCGGAGCCGACACGGCGGGGTTCATGGCGCGCTGGCACGATGTGAACAATCTCGTGCACGGCATCGTTGCCAAACACGGCGGATCGATCTCCGCCGAGCACGGCATCGGCATCCTGAAGCGCGAAGAACTTCCGCATGTCAAGGATCCGGTGGCGCTCGCCATCATGCGGTCGATCAAGGCCAACCTCGACCCGCTCAACATCATGAACCCTGGCAAGGTCCTTTAAATCGGGTCTTTGACGATGCCATCAAGCAACCTCGACATCTCCACAGCCGAGGACGCAGACGAAGCCGGCATCGTCACGTTGTGGGAACGATGCGAACTGACACGGCCCTGGAACGATCCCAGGGCCGATCTGGCGAGAGCCCGTAAGGGCGCCGAGTCCACTGTGTTAGTCGGACGCGATCAGCAGTCGATCCTTGCGACCGTCATGGTCGGACACGACGGCCATCGTGGCTGGCTCTATTATGTCGCTGTCGATCCCGACCACCGCAAGAATGGGTACGGACGTGCAATCGTCACCGCAGCGGAAGACTGGCTGCGCGCACGCGGCATCGAAAAGCTGCATCTATTGGTTCGACCGGAAAATACGCACGCCCAGGCTTTCTACGAAACGCTCGATTACGATGAACAGCCGCGTATCATGTATGCGAAATGGCTCGACGGGCGCGAGCCGACACCCTGATCCATACCTTCCACTGAGGCCACCTTTATGAGTGTAGCTGACCGCATTCGCGTCAAGGACGTTCGTCTATTGTCAGACAACTGGTATGTCCTGAAAACGACGACATTCGATTGGCTGCACTCGAACGGAGAATGGCAGACCCAACATCGCGAAACCTATGACCGGGGCAATGGCGCGACATTGCTGCCCTACAATCTCGCACAGCGCACCGTGCTGCTCATCAAGCAGTTTCGCTATCCCGCCTACGTCAACGGCTATGACGACCTATTGATCGAGACCGCCGCCGGTCTCCTCGATGATGATACACCCGAGGCGCGCATCAAGGCAGAGGCTGAGGAGGAAACAGGCTATCGCATAGAGAAGGTCGAGAAGGTCTTCGAGGCGTTTATGAGCCCCGGCGCCGTCACCGAGAGACTGCACTTCTTCGTCGCGGCTTATGAGCCGCACATGCGGATCGGTAACGGCGGCGGACTAACTCACGAGGGTGAGGATATCGATGTCCTCGAACTGCCGTTCACCGAAGCGTTCGCGATGGCCAACGACGGCAGGATCGTCGACGCCAAGACGATCATGCTGCTGCAGTATGCAGCCCTGAACATCTTTAAGGACTAGTGTGGTGGTTCAGAAGTTCGCCCGATTTTTCCTGCGAGTCCTTCCAGCGAACTTCTGAACCTGAACCACACTAGAATCAGAGATTTACTAGTGTCCTCTCGAATCCAAAGTCCGCTACGGAGCGTGCTGCACGATGAGGCGGACTTTTGGATTCAGGACACTAGAACAACGATCCTTGCGCATCGTCTTCCTTCGGAAGCGGCACTGGCTTACTGGAAGACTTAGGCTTCGGCGCGCTGCTGCGGGTCTTTTTCGGCTGTGCATCTGCAAGAGCCTCAGAGGCGGCGAGGTCTTCGGCGCTCAGCGGCAGGATCAATTCCGGACCATCGTTCGCGACGCTGTTCACTGCCCGCGACACCGCGTGCCAGACAAACGTCCCTTCCGCGGGCGCAACCATCAGGGATGCGATTTCAGCCTCCATCGCGTTGCAATCGAGCCAGCGTTCGAAATCTTCGGGATCGATCGTGACCGGCACGCGGCCATGCAGCACCGCCATGTCCGGCCTGGCTGCGGCTGTCACGATCGCCACCGTGTCGACCTCCTCGCCGTTCGGTCCGCTCCAGGTTTCAGCAACCCCCGCGAAGGCCACCGGCCGGCCGTCGGCGCGGTGGATAAAAAACGGCTGTTTGGCACCGTGCGATGTCTGCCATTCGTAGTAGCCGTCCGCGGGCAAAAGACAGCGGCGGCGCTTGATTGCATTCCGAAAGGACGGCTTTTCAAAAATGGTTTCCGACCGCGCGTTGATGACAAGCGCGAACTGGCGCGGGTCCTTGACCCAGGCCGGCATGAACGCCCAGCGCATCAGTTGAAAATGCCGGGCGCCATTGTCGAAGATCACGACGGGCACCGGCTGGGTCGGCGCGACATTGAAGCGGGCCGGCATGTTCGGCTGCTCGCCGTAGCCAAACAGGCGCCGGAGAACGTCGGGAGGTGATGCAATGATGTATCGGCCGCACATAAAAAGACTCGAAATGGGGATTTGGAGGCGGAAAATTACACAACCGCGGAACTTGTTCAGTCGCTTTTAACTCGGGTTATCCGACAGTCGGTGCGATGTCTCATTTGGCTCCCGCAATGTCCTGCCCTGCCCCCGATGCACCTCCCATAACGCACCTCGATGCGGCCGAGCGCGAGCGAATGTTGCTGGACGCGAATATCAATCCGCGCACGGGCCTTGCGACCGATTACCTGAATCATTTCAACGAAGCCATCATGCTGCTGGAAATGATTCCGGACATGCCCGAATGCGCGGATGATTTCCTCGAATGGCGCCCCCTGAGCTATCGTGAGCATTTCGCGGCTTCAAATCTGAAGGGCCGCGACCTCACGATCAGCGTGTATGATTCGGCCAATCCTGTGATCCGGGATAAATTCGACAGCATTACGGGCGCTATGACCTCGATCCTTACGGCTGTCGGAGGCGCGATGCGGGAAGCCAAATCGGATAAAACCCGGATCACCCTGGCGGAGCAGGCGATCGGCTGGGTCAAGCCGCTGGTGACACACGCCGGTGCGGTCATCAACGGCCCCAGCGATGAGGCCGATGTCGATACCATCATGACGCAATGACCACGCAGATCCCAACGAACAGGCCCCAGCTCGCCGTCAGCGCCGGCATCTTCCGCGACGGCAAGGTTCTCCTTGTTCGCCGGGCCCGCGAGCCAGCCAAAGGCATCTACACCTTCCCCGGTGGGCGGGTGGAGTTTGGCGAGAGCCTGACCGAAGCGGTCGCCCGCGAGGTCCGCGAAGAAACCGGACTCGCGATCGAGATTGTCGGACTTGCTGGCTGGCGTGAGGCGCTCCCGGCACGAACCGGTGGACACGGCCACTTCGTGATCCTGCCTTTTGCCGCGCGCTGGGTTTCCGGCGAGATCATGCTCAATGACGAGTTGGACGACGCGCGCTGGCTGCCGCCCGATGATCTCGGGGGCCTCCCCATCACCACCGGACTTGAGAGCGTGATAGCCTCTGCACGCCGGATGGTCGGTGCCTGATCAAGGCTAGTGTCCCGAATCCAAAGTTCGCCTCATAGTGCAGCGCGTTCCGTAGCGAACTTTGGATTCGAGAGGACACTAGCAAGCTCATGATTCTAGTGTGGTTTCGGTTCAGAAGTTCGCTGGAAGGACGCACGGGAAAAATTGAGCGAACTTCTGAACCATCACACTAGCGGGCCGCCTTGCTTCCGGCCTTTTGAACGGGCATATGGCAGCCTTCATGCTCAGACGCGTTTTCGCAATTTTGCTCATGGCCGCCGTGGCTGTTCCCGTCTCCGCCCGGGCACAGGATGCGGCTGCACCGTTCGATGGCGACCTCCTGCGGCTCGCCGAAATTCTCGGAACGCTGCATTACCTGCGCGGAATTTGCGGCGCCAATGAAGGCCAGAAATGGCGTGCCGAAATGCAAGCCTTGGTTGATGCGGAGACGCCTTCTGGCGCCCGACGGTCGCGCATGATCGCGAGCTTCAACCGCGGCTATAATGGTTTTCAACAGACTTATCGAACTTGTACCCCGGCAGCGACGGTCGCGATCCGCCGTTATCTCGAAGAAGGCTCGAAAATTTCGCGCGATCTGACGGCCCGCTACGCGAATTAGTGCAGATTTTTCAGACAGTTGCCGGCCACCCCAAAGAGGGAAACTTTCTGATAAACTGCTTGCTTGCCGTTAACCTTTCCTAAAGAACTGCTCTAGGCGACTCGCGCCCGCGTGCTAATGCTGTTGGCAGTTTCAAGCTGCCTTAATCCCACCGGACGCCCGTTACAGGTTTCTGAAATTCATGACGTACCGTTCTTATTTAACGTCCGGTCGCGATCTGTTGCCCGACCACGAGCAAAAGCAAGCTGCACTGAATTATCTCAACGAGGCTTGGGCCGAAGCGCGTCATGACGGCGTAGACGGCGATTGCCTCGCGCAGGCAAGCCTGTTCGCCGCGTTCGCCGAACTGGTCAGCACCTATGGTGAGGATGCTGTCGCGACGTTCGTGGAAGGTCTCGCCGGCCGCGTTCGCAGCGGCGAGTTCTCCGTCGTCTCGTTCAAGCAGTAAGCCGCAGCCCGAATATCTCAGGGCTTCAGCGTTTCCAGAAAGCGCACCGCCTCGCCTGTCGAGGGCGTTACCAGTTCGCCCTGCCACATCACACGCTGTCCGCGCACGAAAGTGCCGACAGGCCAGCCCTTCACCTTCACGCCGTCATAGGGCGTCCAGCCCGCGCGCGACGCGACCCATTTGTTGGTAATCGTCTCCTCACGCTTGAGGTCGACGATGGTGAAGTCCGCATCGTAACCCGCGGCGATCCGCCCTTTGCAGGCGATGTTGAAGAGCCGCGCCGGACCAGCGCTAGTGAGATCGACAAAACGCGCCAGCGACAACCGCCCCGCATTCACATGATCGAGCATCAGCGGTACCAGTGTCTGCACACCGGTCATGCCTGACGGCGAGGCCGGATAGGTCTTTGATTTTTCCTCGAGCGTGTGCGGCGCGTGATCGGATCCAAGAACATCCACGATGCCCTGCTCGATGCCGCGCCAAATGCCTTCGCGATGGCTTGCATCGCGCACCGGCGGGTTCATCTGCGCAAGCGTGCCAAGTCGCTCATAGGCCTCGGGAGCGGCCAGCGTCAGGTGATGCGGCGTCGCCTCGCACGAGGCGACATCCTTGTGATCGCGCAGATAGTCGATCTCTTCCTTGGTCGAGATGTGCAGGACATGGATGCGCTTGCCGGTCTCGCGGGCGATGTTCACCAACCGCTGCGTCGCCATCAGCGCCGCGATCTCGTCACGCCATACCGGATGCGAGCGGGCATCACCCTCGACCCGACGTCCCTTGCGGTCATTGAGGCGGTACTCATCCTCAGCGTGAAACGCGGCACGGCGGCGAATGACCTTGAAGATGCGCCGCAGGCTCTCATCATCCTCCACTAACAACGTGCCGGTTGAGGAGCCAATGAAAACTTTGACCCCGGCGCAGCCCGGTGCGCGCTCGAGTTCCGGCAGTTCCTGCACATTCTCGCGCGTGCCGCCGATGAAGAAAGCGTAGTCGCAATGCATGCGATGATGGCCAGCCTTCACTTTGGCCGTGAACGCTTCTTCCGTCACTGTGAGCGGATTGGTGTTCGGCATTTCGAACACGGCAGTGACACCGCCCATCACGGCGCTGCGCGAACCGGTCTCGAGATCTTC
Organism: Nitrobacteraceae bacterium AZCC 1564; assembly: GCA_036924835.1. Classification (NCBI taxonomy): domain Bacteria; kingdom Pseudomonadati; phylum Pseudomonadota; class Alphaproteobacteria; order Hyphomicrobiales; family Nitrobacteraceae; species Nitrobacteraceae bacterium AZCC 1564. The sequence goes on along the minus strand of JBAGRR010000001.1, from coordinate 4,000,743 downwards.
CTTGTGAGTGAGCCCCGGCTCGCGGAAGTGCACCTGCGTGTCCATCACACCAGGAAGAATATGCAGCCCCTTGCAATCGATCACTTCAGCGGCGCTGGCAGTTCCCAGCCCGCCGATGGCGGCTATACGCCCGCCGGAAATACCGATATCCCGCACACCTTCGCCATCCTGGTTGACGACGGTGCCGGATTTTAGAATCACATCAAATGTCTGGGCCACTTCGAAGCTCGTCTTGTATCTACACCCGACTTTATGCACGGGCTGATGGCCGCGCGGGCCTTGTTGCCGGCACCTTAGCGCCTTACGTTGCAATGTAATATCGGCCGGGTGCATTTCCCCAAAGAACTTCGGAAAAATTGTCCATGAAAGCAGCGTTTCTGCCGGATCGCGGCGTGATCAAGGTCAGCGGAGAGGATGCTCGCCGCTTTCTCGACGGTCTTGTGACCACCGATATTGAACTGGTTCAACCGGGGATTGGCCGGTTCGGCGCACTACTGACGCCGCAAGGAAAAATTATCGCGGACTTTCTCGTGACCGAAGTGCCCGCCCCACACGGTGGCGGCTTTGTGTTCGACTGTCCTCTCGCTGTGGCGCAACCTCTTGCCGACCGGCTCGGCTTCTACAAATTGCGCGCAAAGGTCACCATCGAGAATCTCTCTTCCCAGCTTGGCGTCCTCGCAGCATGGGGCGGTGAACCCGCCACCAAGCCAGACCTCGCCTTCGCAGATCCACGCAGCTCGGAAATCGGGTGGCGCATCCTCGTCCCGGATGATCTTGCAGACGCAACTGCCGCAGCGATTGGTGCAGAACTCGTGAGCAACGACGCTTATGAAGCTCATCGCATCGCCTGCGGCATACCAAACGGCGGCGCCGATTTCATTTACGGCGATGCGTTTCCACACGAGGCAAACATGGATCGCCTTCACGGCGTAGATTTTGATAAGGGATGTTATGTCGGGCAGGAAGTCGTTTCACGCATGGAGCATCGCGGCACCGCGCGGACGCGCACCATTCGCGTGAAATTCGACGGACCAGCCCCCGGCGTAGGCGTCAGCATCCTTGCGGGTGATAAGCCGGTGGGGACCATGGGCTCGTCGGCGGAAGGACGTGGATTGGCGCTGCTGCGGACGGATCGTGTGACTGACGCTCTCGATGCAGGATTGCCCTTGGTCGCAGGCGCGGCACCAATTACCTTGGTTGCTCCAGATGATGTCCGCACCACACCCAAGAAGGCCTCCGCATGACCCGCGCGCGCCTGCATGACGATGGCCTGCATCGCTGTCCGTGGCCCGGTGAAGACCCACTGTACATCGCCTATCACGACACCGAATGGGGTGTACCGGAGTACGACGACCGGGCACTGTTCGAGAAACTCATTCTCGACGGCTTCCAGGCGGGATTGTCGTGGATCACGATCCTGCGCAAGCGCGACAATTTCCGCAAAGCGTTCGACGATTTCGAACCCGCCAAGATCGCGCGCTACACCGACAAGAAAATTGCGGCGCTGATGAATGACGCCGGCATCGTGCGTAATCGCGCAAAGATAGAAGGCACAGTCAACAGTGCGAAGGCCTATCTGCAAATCATGGAAGAAGGCCCCGGCTTTTCCACCTTTCTGTGGGACTTCGTAGACGGCAAGCCCAAGATCAATAATTTTAAGACCACCGCATCCGTGCCCGCGGCGACACCGATCTCAACGAAGATGTCGAAAGAGCTCGTCGCCCGCGGCTTCAAGTTCGTCGGACCGACCATCGTCTACGCCTTCATGCAAGCCACCGGCATGGTCAACGACCATCTCGTGACATGCCATTGCCACGAGACATGCGGCAAGGCGAAACGCCCGGCGCGCCTGAAAACGAAATGAGCTCCCGGAAGTCTTCCCGTTCAACGGCTCGCGCGTGGCAGCGAATGCTGTCCGGGCGTCGCCTCGACCTGCTTGATCCCTCGCCGCTCGACATCGAGGTGGAGGATATCGCGCATGGCCTTGCGCGCGTCGCGCGCTGGAACGGCCAAACGCACGGCGCGCATATCTTCTCGGTGGCGCAACATACTCTGCTTGTCGAAGCCGTGCTGCGCACGCGAAACCCGCGCATCGATCATCAGGTGCGGCTCGCCGCAATGCTGCACGATGCACCGGAATATGTAATCGGCGACATGATTTCGCCCTTCAAGGCTGTGATTGGCGGCTCCTACAAGGTCGTGGAGAAGCGCCTGCTTGCCGCCATTCACATGCGGTTCGGATTGCCCGCTGTCCTGCCCGCCGAAATCGAACAGCAGATCAAGGCGGCCGATATGGGCGCCGCCTATCTCGAAGCCACTCATCTTGCTGGTTTCTCCGAGGCGGAAGCCAAACGCCTGTTCGGCCGCGATCCCAAATTGCCAGCAGCGAGCGAGCGCGACTATGTGACTCCCTGGTCTGCCGGCCGGGCCGAAAAACAGTTCCTTGCGCGATTCAAGACACTGTTCAAATAGCGTCCACGCGGTGGCGGTTTGCGGCACGGATGCCTATAATTGCGCTCACTCGTGTGGTGGTTGAGAAATTCGCTTCATCTTCTCCTCACGTCCTTCAAGCGAATTTCTGAACCAGACCACACGAGATCAGTAACTTGCTAGTGTCCTTCGATTCCGAAGTTCGCAAACGAAGGTGCAGCGGGATAATGCGAACTTCGGCATCGGGACACTAGAGAGAAGGACTGCCATGATCCACGTTTGTTCGCTCGCTGCGCTGCCCGCAACTGTAGAAGCCACCGGAGCGCGCCACATCCTCACTGTCATGGGCAATGTCAGCAAAGTGGTGCGTCCGGCTTCCGTACTGGAAGCCAATCACTTGCTGATCTCGATGGACGACATTACGGAGCCCGCCGAAGGTTTCGTCGCGCCGTCCGAGGCTCACATCATGCGGGCTCTGACCTTTATCCGCGCATGGGATCGCACAGCGCCGATGGTCATTCATTGCTACGCGGGCATCAGCCGCTCGACCGCAAGTGCGTTTATGGCCGCGTGCGCGCTCAACCCGCATCGCGATGAATCGGCCATCGCCCGGCAAATTCGCACGGCATCACCGAGCGCCTTTCCTAACCGCCTGATTGTGACGCTCGCCGATCGCGTGCTCGGCCGCGATGGCCGCATGATCCGCGCGCTGGATGAGATTGGCCCCGGCAACATGAGCATCGAGGGACAGCCATTTCGTGTCGATATTGAGTAAGCGCACGGCCGGCATGCGGATGACCGAGGCGACATGATCGACAAAGTTCTTATTCCGATCGAGATCGGACTGACGGCCGCCATCGTGTCGTTCGATGGCAACGAGCCGCTCATTCTGACTGCACCGGGCGGTGATGGCGAAAAGCTCGCGGGTTTGCCTTTCGGTCCATTCGATGCCGTGACCCACCGCACCTTCGAAATCGGCCTGCGCGCATGGGTGCAGGAGCAGACAGGTTTGCGGCTCGGTTACGTCGAACAGCTTTACACATTCGGCGACCGTGGGCGCCATGCCCAGCGCGGCGATACCGATGCGCATGTCGCCTCTGTCGGCTATCTCGCGCTGACGCGTGCGGCGGATAACACATCGAAGCCACAGGTGGCAGGAGCGACGTTTGAGCCCTGGTATCGATATTTTCCCTGGGAAGACTGGCGCGAGGATCGTCCGGCGCTGATCGAGAAGGAGATCCTTCCCGCGCTCCAGAACTGGGCGGCGCAATCCGAAACATCGAACGCTGAGCGCGCACTGCCGCGCAACGACCGCGTGAGGCTTTATTTCGGCACCGATGGCGCTCACTGGGACGAGGAACGGGTCCTTGACCGCTACGAACTGCTTTACGAGGCGGGATTGATCGAGGAAGCCCGGCGCGACGGCCGCCCCGCGGCGCTCGCTCGCAATTCATTGCCCCCGCTGGGTATCCCGATGCGATTTGATCATCGCCGGATACTCGCGACCGGCATCGCAAGGCTGCGCGCCAAATTGAAATATCGCCCCGTGGTCTTTGAACTTTTGCCGTCCGAATTCACACTCACAGATCTGCAGCGTACTGTCGAAGCGATCTCGGGACGTCACTTGCACAAGCAGAACTTCCGCCGGCTGGTGGAAGCAGGCGCGCTTGTGGAGCCGACCGGCGAAATGTCCACCCAGACGGGTGGGCGCCCTGCCGCCCTGTTCCGCTTTCGACGCGAAGTTTTGCAGGAACGTCCCGCGCCCGGTTTGCGTGTGCGGGGACGCCGATAGACATTTCAACAAGCGGCCTCTTGTGGTCGCTTGAGCATTGCGCGTGATCAAATTGCCGGGCGCGACACGAAGCGGCTCTGATGACGCAAGGGGGATTGATGGAAGTTATTGCTTTTCTCATTGCACTCTTTGCTATTTTTCTGGCGCGCAAAGCCAACAAAAGGTCTCTCGAACTCTCTGCACGGCTGAACCAACTGGAGGCGTCGGTCGCGGGCGGGATTCTGCGCGAGACCGCGCCGCCGATTGCGGACACTTTCACAGCGCCACCGATTTCTCCGGAGTCACCAGAAGCGCCAGCACCAGCGTCACCACCACCCTTCAGGGCTGCTGCGCCGATCACCTCTGTCGAGGCGCCCGCAGACACCAACTCACCTGATGTTTCCTCGCCCAACACTTCGCCTGATCAAGTCGGCGCCACGCGCCCGGGACTGGAGGAACGGCTCGGTACGCGCTGGGTTGTCTGGATCGGCGGCTTGACGCTCGCACTCGGCGGTTTGTTCCTGGTCAAATACTCCATTGAGGCTGGCCTGCTTGGCCCTGGCGTACGCGTATTGCTCGGTGGCCTGTTCGCATTGGCGCTGCTTGGCGGAGGCGAATTGACGCGACGCAAGGAAAGCGCTTCGGCAACGGCACCATCAACCATCGCCAACATCCCGGCCATTCTCACCGCAGCGGGCACTGCCGTGGCATTTGCAACCGTATATGCCGCCTACGCGCTCTACGGATTTCTCGCACCGCCCGTCGCGTTTGGACTTCTCGGACTTGTCACGCTGGGAACGCTGGCAGCAGCGTTGTTGCATGGACCCGCGCTGGCAGGACTCGGCGTCATCGGCGCATTTATCACGCCGGTCCTTGTCTCATCGGACGCGCCGGATCACTGGGCGCTGTACATCTACATCGCGATTGTCACCGCCGCCGCCTTTGGCCTCGCTCGCATCCGCTTGTGGCGATGGCTAGCTCTGACGACCATTGCATTCGACGTCGTCTGGATGTTGTTCGACATTTCCCGACCGGAAACGCTCGCGCCCCACGCGTTCGACATCATCGTGAGTTTTGCGCTTGCTGCACTGCTCGTGGTGACCGGTTTCATGTTTGGGCCTTCCAGCGAGCCCGGACGAATCGAACCGGTCTCCTCCTTATCGCTGACTGCGTTTCTGTTCGGCGCAACGGCGCTGGTGCTGACGACAGATCATTCCAGCGCGGCCCTGATCGTGTTTGCGCTATTGATCGCTGCGACCATCGCCATTGCCTGGCGTGCCGAATCTGCCACCGGCTCTATCGGAGCCGCAGCGCTCTTTGTGTTCGTCGTCTTTGCAGAGTGGGCGATCCGCGCCAATCCCGATCTGGCCATCGTTCCCGGCGGGGCGATGCCCGGGATCGGCGCTCGTGCCGACGATGGATCGATCAACCTCCATCTGATCACTGCGTCGGGTTTTGCCGCAGCTTTCGGGATGGCCGGATTTCTTGCTCAAGGTCGTTCGATCAGCGCGATTGTTCCGGTCGTCTGGGCTGCCGCGGGTGTGTTCACGCCCCTCGCCTTGCTGGTTGCCCTTTATGCCCGCATTGCCCACCTCGACCGCTCCATACCATTCGCGGTCATCGCTATCGCACTGTCCGCAGCATTTGCGGGTGCGACCGAACTTCTGACCAAACGCGACGCACGACCGGGGCAGATGATCTCAACTGCGCTGTTTGCCACCGGCACGCTTGCGGCTTTGGCCTTGGCTTTCACCTTCGCGCTTGAAAAAGGTTGGTTGACGATTGCGCTTGCGCTGATGTCGCTGGGCACCGCCTGGATCTCGATGAAGCGTCCGATCCCTTTTCTGCGTTCGCTCGCTGCCATCCTTGCCGGCATCGTTGTGCTCCGTATCGGATACGAGCCGCGGATTGTCGGCAGCGACGTTGGCACCACACCGATCTTCAACTGGCTCCTGCTCGGCTACGGCATACCGGCGCTATCGTTCTGGACGGCGAGCATCTTCATGCGCCGCCGGGCTGACGATGCACCGCTCCGTGCGGTGGAGTCCGCCGCGATCTTGTTTACAGTCCTTCTGGCGTTCGTGGAGATCCGCCACTTCATCAACAATGGCGACATCTATCGCGCATCATCCGGGCTAACTGAGGTCGCATTGCAGGTGTGTGTCGCGTTGGCCATGGCGCTCGGCCTCGAACGGCTGCGCGTCCGGTCTCGCAGCATTATCCACAATATCGCGGCGATACTGCTCACCGTGCTCGCAGGTATCGCGATTGTTGGCGGATTGTTTGTGCTGGAAAATCCAATGATCTGGCCGATCCGGGTTGAGGGAGCGTTCGTTAATGTGCTCCTTCTCGGTTACGCCATGCCCGCAGTTCTCGCACTCTTGCTGTCTTATGCCGTGGCCGGACGACGGCCGGCAGCTTATGGCAACACGATTGCGGCAGGTGCGCTTGCCTTAGCTCTGGCATACGTCACCTTCCAAATCCGTCGGCTCTATCACGGTCCGCTGATGAGCAGCGGCACTACGTTCGACGTGGAGCAATACACTTACTCCGTCGCCTGGCTTGCGCTTGGCGTGATCTTGCTCGGTGCAGGGTTGCTGTTGCCGTCGCAACGGGCGAGATTTGCCTCGGCAGTGATTATCGCGCTCACAATCTTGAAGGTGTTTCTGATCGACATGTCGAACCTGACCGGAGCCTATCGCGCATTCTCCTTCATCGGCTTGGGTCTGGTACTTGTTGCAATCGGCTGGCTGTATCAGCGCCTGCTGTTCAGGCAAACGGTGCCGCCGGCAACGCCTGCCGCCGGTTCGTGAGTCATTTCCTTCAAACGAGCTTAAGGTGCTGTTCGTTCTGACATAGGGCAGAAAGATCTGCCGAGATTACTCGGCAGACGAGCGGCGCAGCTCGAGTTCGGGCTCGCGCCGGACTGACGAGGTATGCGCGGACTCTGAACGCGATGCATCAGCCGAACGTGTCGGCGGACGCAGCGAGCGCGGGCGGGAGATCGACCGCGCCAGGATCACGCGGCCATTCCCCTGACGACGGAAGTCGCAATAGGCAAAGCCCAAACCGGACACGGAGCCGCGGAAGCTCACGTTGTCGGTCCTGTCCAGATTGAAGCAGGGGTCGAACGGCATGCCTTTGATGGAGGCGCAGATCTGCTGGCCCCGCACCTGGATGGTGTTCACCGGCAGACGCATGTGACGCAGTGCGCCATTGCCACTGAACTGAACTGCGCCCTGGGCCGAGCCGTCATTGAGAATTTTGCCCATGCCCTTCGTGCCATCGAAACAGTTAAAGGCGAACAATTTGCCGGCGACAAACTTGCGGGCTTCGTCGGCATTCATCGTTTCGGCGAAAGCAGGAACTGTCACCGCCCCGGCAAGCAGGGCTCCCAGAACAATACGCGTGAGCATACGGCGACTCCACTTACTAAACTTGCGGATGGGCAAACCGTCCAAGATCACTCCTGGCCGGTTTACTCCTTAACCCGCTGATTACCATACCAACCATGGCAACATTGGCGCAGTATGGTTTGTAAAATCTGAACGTCCTCAGGAAATTTTTACCACCAGTCGGCCGCGCACTTGGCCGGCGAGAATTTTCGGGCCGATATCGAAGACATCATCGAGACCGATTTCCTGAGTTATTTCAGCAAGTTTAGCGTGATCGAGATCCTTCGCAAGACGTCCCCACGCCTCCTTGCGAGGGCCAATCGGGCACATCACGGAATCGATGCCCAAAAGGCACACTCCACGCAAAATGAAAGGAGCGACCGACGACGGCAGGTCCATACCGCCTGCGAGACCACAAGCAGCGATCGCACCGCGATACTTCGTCATAGAGAGCAGGTTGGCCAAGGTGGTCGAGCCCACGCTATCAATACCGCCTGCCCAGCGCTCTTTCGCAAGCGCCTTGGCCGGTGCCGAAAGTTCATTTCGATCGATGATCTCGGCCGCGCCAAGGTCCTTCAAATAACCGCTCTCGGCCGAACGTCCGGTCGACGCGATGACATGAAAACCGAGCTTGGCCAGCAGTGCTACCGCAACCGATCCGACGCCGCCCGCAGCACCGGTTACGACGATGGGGCCGTCTTTCGGCGTCAGGCCGTGCTTCTCCAGAGCGAGCACTGACAGCATCGCCGTAAAACCTGCCGTACCGATCGCCATGGCCTGACGCGCCGTCATGCCGTCCGGCAGACGCACAAGCCAGTCACCCTTCACGCGAGCCTTCTCTGCATAGGCACCGAGGTGCGTTTCGCCCAGGCCCCATCCCGTAGAGACAACCTTGTCGCCTACCTTCCAGTCCGGATGCGAGGATTGCAAAACGGTGCCGGCGAAATCCACGCCCGCGATCATTGGAAAGCGGCGGACCACCGGAGATTTGCCGGTCAGCGCAAGGCCGTCCTTGTAGTTGACGGTCGACCATTCGACCGCGACAGTCACGTCGCCGTCCATCAGCTCCGCTTCGTCAAACTGCGTCAGCGCAGCCGTGGTGCCCTTTTCAGCCTTGTCGATTCTGATTGCTTTGAACGTTCCCACGACGCACTCCTATCCTTGTGTCTGCTTGTGAGGACGTCTTAAAGGCGACGCGCTCCAATTCCAACCCGCGACCTAGCGCAGGCCTCGGTGCAATTCAGCGATGCGTAATTATTTGGCATGCCATCTGGCGCAACCATCAAAGACCTGTTATATTTGTTTTGCTCGTTATGAGGATAAGTCATCCGTAATGACCGAGCCAGGAACGATGGTGCCGTTGCAACGTCGTCCTTGAGTATTCACTGAGTTTGGGACCGGCCCAAAAGGCCGGATTTCTCAAAACCTAAATATGCTCATATTGAGCATATAAGACTGGGACTGGGAGGCTGCGATGCCTATCTCTGGAATTTACGGCCCCAACGATTTTGGCAATCCGGCCCGCTTGCCGACCGGCGGACAACCCCGCGCGCCCATCACCGATGCGGAGCGTGCGCGCGCATTGCCTATGCCGTCGCTGGAATGGACGCCTGAAGTTGAACGCGAAACCGCCCACCTCTACGAGCGGGTGAAGAACGTCGTTCCTGAAATCGAATGGCCGTTCATGGCGCCTTACGTGAAGGCAATCAACGACCTCAAGAAACAACGCAATGCGGTGATCCTGGCGCACAACTACCAGACGCCGGAGATCTTTCACTGCGTGTCCGACATCGGCGGCGACTCGCTGCAGCTTGCGCGCGAGGCCACCAAGGTAAAAGAGAAGGTGATCGTCCAGTGCGGTGTGCACTTCATGGCCGAAACCTCGAAGATCCTGAACCCGGACAAGACGATCCTCATCCCGGATACGCGTGCCGGCTGTTCGCTGGCCTCATCCATCACAGGAGAGGATGTCCGCTTGCTGCGTGAGCGTTTCCCCGGCGTGCCGGTGGTCGCCTATGTCAACACATCTGCCGACGTGAAGGCAGAGGTCGACATCTGCTGCACGTCGTCCAACGCGGTGGAGGTGGTGGAGAGCCTCAACAGCGACACCGTGATTTTCCTGCCCGACCAGTATTTGGCCAAGTACGTCGCATCGAAGACCGACGTGAAGATCATCGCATGGAAGGGCGCTTGCGAAGTGCATGAGCGCTTCACCGGCGACGAACTGCGCACCTATCGCGAAGCGGACCCGAGCGTGCAGATTATCGCGCATCCGGAATGCCCGCCGGATGTCATCGCGGAAGCGGACTTCACCGGATCGACCGCGCATATGATTGACTGGGTGCGCAAGCACCAGCCGAAGCGCATCGTGATGGTGACCGAATGCTCGATGGCCGACAACGTTCAGGCCGAGCTGCCGAATGTCGACTTCGTGCGTCCGTGCAATCTGTGCCCGCACATGAAGCGCATCACGCTGCCGAAGATCCTCGATAGCCTGGTCTACATGCGCGAGGAAGTCACCATCGATCCAATGATCATCGACAAGGCCCGGCGCTCGGTCGAGCGGATGATCAACCTGAAAAACTGATCGGCGCGAACCTCAAGATGACAACAAAGGCCTGATCGCCATCCAGACATGAGTGGCCGGACGTCACCGGCCACCACTGTCAAAAGCCGGTCAGTTTGTTCGCCCATTCGAAGGCGCTCCGCCAATGACAACTCTCGAAGACGCTTTTTCACCCGCAGCAAACGATGTCGTCATCGTTGGCGGCGGTTTAGCCGGGCTGTTCTGCGCGCTGAAGCTAAGCCCCCGGCCCGTCACCGTGATCTCGGCGGCGCCGCTTGGCGAAGGCGCCTCCAGCGCCTGGGCCCAGGGCGGCATTGCCGCAGCCGTTGCGGAAGGCGACAGCGCAGAAGCCCATGCTGCCGACACCGTGGCCGTGGGCGGCGGCATTGTCGATGAGGAGATCGCACTCGGGCTTGCGCGGGAAGCCGGCGCACGCATTCATGATCTCCTCGCCTATGGCGTGCCATTCGACCGTGACCTGGAAGGAAAGCTTGCTGTCGGCCGCGAAGCAGCTCACTCCGCGCGCCGCATTGTTCACGTCCAGGGCGATATGGCAGGCAAAGCCATTATTGCGGCGCTGATCGAAGCCGTGCGCAAGACGCCATCGATCCGCGTGATTGAGGGATACGTCGCTGAGGCGCTGCTGACAGACAACAACGAGGTGACTGGCCTGCAAGTGCGCAAGACCGAAGATGCCGCGTCGAAGCCGATCACGATCGCTTCATCCGCCATTGTGCTGGCAACCGGCGGCATTGGACACCTCTACGCAGTCACGACCAATCCGGCCGAGGCAAGCGGTCTCGGACTGGCCATTGCCGCACGGGCGGGCGCGATCGTCGCCGATCCGGAATTCGTGCAGTTTCACCCCACCGCCATCATGGTCGGGAAAGATCCCGCTCCGCTTGCCACAGAAGCACTGCGCGGTGAAGGTGCAACGTTGGTGAACAACAAGGGCGAGCGCTTCATGATGGCGCTGAACCCGCTCGCCGAACTCGCCCCCCGAGATATCGTGGCCCGCGGTGTGTTCGCGGAAATCGCCGCTGGGCGCGGTGCATTCCTCGACGCGACAGAGGCGCTGGGAGCTCGTTTCGCCCAAAAATTTCCAACCGTCTATGCGAGCTGCCTGGCAGCCGGCATCGATCCCGCGAAACAACCCATCCCCGTTGCTCCGGCTGCGCACTATCACATGGGCGGCATTGCCGTGGACAAGCATGGCCGGACATCGATCAAGGGGCTCTGGGCCGGCGGTGAAGTTTCCAGCACCGGCGCACACGGCGCCAACCGCCTCGCCTCCAATTCGCTGCTTGAAGCGGTCGTCTACGCTGCGCGCATCGCGGAAGATATCGACGGTCAGATGTTCAACGCGCCGCGCGCGTCACAGCTCAAGCTGGCCTTGCCCGAAAATGGTGCCATGCCCGCGTCTGCCGAAGCAGACCTTCGCGCGATGATGTCGTCCCACGTCGGCGTGATCCGCGACGGAGATCATCTCGCTGACGCGATCCAGACCTTTGCATCGCTTGAACAGACCACGGCCAACACCACGCTGCAGAACATGGCGACCACTGCGCTGATCGTTGCAGCCTCGGCCTGGGCGCGGCGCGAAAGCCGTGGCGCCCATTATCGCTCGGATTATCCGGCTGAAGATCCCGCACAGAAGAAGCGAACCATGACGACCCTGAACGAGGCGCGGCAGATCGCGGCGGGAATGATTGCACCATCCATCAAGAAACGCTCGATGGGGGCCTGACGTGACCGAAGTGCTCGATCCCGCCGAACTGTTGCACCCGGAAGCCTTCCTCTCACCGCTTGCCATCCATGACGCGGTCAAGCGTGCACTCGACGAAGATCTCGGGCGCGCAGGCGACGTAACATCGATTGCGACCATTCCTCCGAAGGTGCATGCCCATGCTGTGCTCGTGGCTCGGCAGGCTGGGGTGATCGCGGGATTGCCGCTTGCGGTCGCGACGTTCCAGCGACTTTCTGCCGATATCAATATTCAGGCGCATGTGCGTGACGGCGGCGCCGTGGCCAAAGGCGTGCATGTGTTGACGATCTCCGGCCCGGCGCGTGCCGTGCTGGCCGGCGAGCGCACCGCGCTGAACTTCGTCGGACGGTTGTCGGGCATAGCGACGTTGACCTCCGACTATGTGCGCCACACCAGCGGCACCAAGCTGCGCATCTGCTGCACCCGCAAGACCACACCGGGCCTGCGTGCACTGGAGAAATACGCGGTACGTTGCGGCGGCGGATTCAATCACCGCTTTGGGCTCGACGATGCGATCCTGATCAAGGACAACCACATCGCGGTCGCAGGCGGCGTGAAACCCGTCTTGCAGCGCGCACGCGCTCACGCCGGCCATCTGGTGAAGATCGAGATCGAGGTCGATACGCTTGATCAGTTGCGCGAGGTACTCGAGACGGGTCTCGCGGACGTCGTGATGCTCGACAACATGGACCTCGTGACTTTGCGCGAGGCCGTGAGGATTGCCGATGGTCGTGTCGTGCTCGAAGTCTCCGGCGGCGTCTCGCTGTCATCGATCTCGGATATTGCAAGAACCGGCGTCGACTATGCATCTGCCGGTGCGTTGACACACTCCGCACCGAACTTCGACGTTGCGCTGGACATCGACGCGTAACCTCCTAGTGGAGCGGATTTGACGTTCGCTGCCCTGCTTGCCGCGAATTCGTTATGCGAACGTCAAATCCCAAAGCTCCACTAGAATCTTACATTTGCAAGTGGTCTTTCGATTCTAACGTTCGCAAGAGTGCCCGCAGAGACGGGATGCGAACGTTAGAATCGGACCACTAGCTTAAGGCTTCTCCGCCGACAGTTCCTTCGAGATTTCCGCTGTTTGCGCGGCGGAGCCCCACGTCGGCGCATCCTTGCCGTCACCCCAAGCGCGCGGGCGATAGAAGGTGTGCACACCGAACTTGTACATCTTCTTCATCTCGCTGACCCAAGACGGACGCACCCAGTACGCATGGTAGTGCGTGGACTTGCCGACCTCAGGCAGCCAAAGGCGTCCGTCGAGCGTTTCCTTCGCGATCTTCTTCGCACGCTCCCACATGTCTGGTTCCTTGACCACGTCGCGGATGCCGTCGCATGCGAACGTGAACTGGCACGCAAGATGGCGGTTCGCATTCTGATAGACGACGCCGCAAATGGTGGTCGGGTAATAGCCGGAGAACACACGGTTGACGACAACCTGCGCCACGGCGATCTGGCCGCGCACCGCTTCACCACGCGCCTCGAAATAGATTGCGTCCGTCAGGCACTTCTCCGCTTTCGGACGCGACTTCGCATCAAGGCCAAGACGCTCCGCCGGTGTCCGTGGCCTCTGCGGTTCCGCGGTCACCTGCCCCTTGTTTGCGACGCTCTCCCCGCCCGCCACGGCAGACGGATCGACAGGCAATGAAGCGGTTACTTTCATCTCGGGGTCTGCGCCCGGCGTGACGATCATCGGCTCTTCGCCAGGCTGCCAACGCTCCAGCGACTCGCCCGAAGCGCCAAGGGACGTGTTTCCGAAGAAGAGGCTTGATGTCTTGAACGAGAAGCCATCCCGGTCTGGCGATGGCGACGCAGCAGTCTCCTCGGAGGAAGTCGCCGGCACCGCGTTGAGCGGATGATCAGGCGGGAGATTTTGCAGTGATGACATCGCTTCATACTGCGGCAGATGAGGAGCATTGAGCGCAGCTTCCAGTTCTGCATCGAGCGGTTCGTGCGCGGATGGAATCATCTCACTTTCCGCGGGCACGATGACTTCAGCGGTCTTTGCGCCCCGCACATTCGGGGTCGCTCGATCCTGCTGCGGCGAGGTCACTTGCGGAACTTCAGACTCAGGCACAGGGAGAGGAAGCCGATCTCCTTTTGAGGAGCGGACCACCTTGGGGAAATCGGATTTCTGCAACGGCCGTAGCGCGCGGCCCAGCGGATGTTGGCTGATTGAACCGTTGATATCGACGCTCTCGCCATCGAGGCTGGCCAGGCGATAGAGAGCGGTTTCAGGCGTCTGTGTCCCGATCGGGCGCGGAAGATTGAAGGACGCCACCTGCAGAATGCGCCGCGACGACGCAAACAGATACTGCTGCAGCCGCTCCGCCACACCGGGCTGACGGGCCAGCAAAGCTGCGAGATCCTGATAGCCGATTTGGGTCGGTGTCACTGTCAGTAGACAGAGAACAAGGCCGAAGGGCGCAAATCGCGCACCCTTCGACCTGTTACGCAAAACAGGCATCGATACGCTCACGCAACTAACGCTTACACATACACACAGGATCGAATGGACGACCGATACAATTCGATCGATTGCGTTCGTATCGAATTAAAGTTGCCGCCGAGTTAATCGCTGCGTTCCGCGCGCCACATGCAAGCGACGACTTCGATGCGTGCATTCGTTTCAAATGCGTTGGTAAACATCGCGTCCAGCAAGGTCGTAAACAGCGCGTCAACAAGAAGGGTAAACAAAGTGTTCGCGGCTGTCGCTGCAACCAGCACATAAAACAAATCTGCCCGGGACAAGCCCGGGCAGAAGATATGTCGTCCAGTGAACGAGTGGCTTACGCTTGGCTGGCGACAGCCTTGCCAAGCGCGGCCTGTGCCGCAGCAAGCCGTGCGATTGGCACGCGGTACGGCGAGCACGACACATAGTCGAGGCCAACCTCGTGACAGAACGCGACCGACGACGGATCGCCGCCGTGCTCACCGCAAATGCCCATCTTCAGACCCGGGCGGGTCTTGCGGCCGCGCTGCACGCCGATCTTCACCAGTTCACCGACGCCATCGCGATCGACCGACACAAACGGATCGATATCGAGAATGCCGCGCGCGACGTAGGTGCCGAGGAAGCTCGCCGCATCGTCGCGGCTGATGCCGAACGTCGTCTGCGTGAGGTCGTTGGTCCCAAACGAGAAGAACTCCGCCGTCTTGGCGATATCGTCCGCCAGGAGACAAGCGCGTGGCAACTCGATCATGGTGCCGGTCTGGTAGTCGAGCTTCGTACCGGTCTCGCGCATGACCGACTGTGCTGTCGCGTCGATACGCGCCTTGATCAGATCAAACTCCGCACGGGTTGCGATCAGCGGCACCATCACTTCAAGCCCGACAGGTTTGCCGGTGCGCTTGGCAGCTTCTGCTGCTGCCTCGAAGATGGCGCGCGACTGCATCTCGGCGATTTCGGGATAGGCAATCGCAAGACGGCAACCGCGGAATCCGAGCATCGGGTTGAACTCGGCCAGCTCACGTACGCGATCCGCGAGCCTGCGCGGATCGGCATGCATGGCCCGCGCGACTTCCTCGATCTCGCTCTGGGAGTGCGGGAGGAACTCATGCAGCGGCGGATCAAGCAGCCGGATCGTGACCGGCAGGCCATGCATGATCTCGAACAGATCGACGAAGTCCGCGCGCTGCATTGGCAGAAGCTTGGCCAGCGCCGCGCGGCGGGCCTGCTCGTCTTCAGCCAGGATCATTTCGCGGACGGTGCGAATGCGCGTCTCTTCGAAGAACATGTGCTCGGTGCGGCAAAGCCCGATGCCTTCCGTGCCGAACTTGATCGCGGTGCGTGCATCGGCCGGCGTGTCGGCGTTGGTGCGCACCTTCAGCTTGCGCACCTGGTCCGCCCACCCCATCAACGTATTGAAGTCACCGGACAGCTCAGGCTCAATCATCGGCATGCGGCCGGCCAACACCTGCCCCATCGCACCATCGATGGTGATGACGTCCCCCGCTTTGAATGTACGATCGCCGACAGTCATCAGACCACGTCCGTAGTCGACGCGGATGGTGCCGCAGCCCGAAACGCAAGGCTTGCCCATGCCGCGCGCCACCACCGCCGCGTGGGAGGTCATGCCGCCACGCGTCGTGAGAATGCCTTCTGCGGCGTGCATGCCGTGAATGTCTTCCGGCGATGTTTCGACGCGGACCAGAATGACCTTGTGGCCATCGCCCTGCAGCTTGGCTGCCTCGTCCGACGAGAACACGATTTCGCCGGACGCCGCACCTGGCGATGCAGGCAGCCCGGTCGCGATCACATCGCGGTTGGCGTTAGGATCGATGGTCGGATGGAGCAACTGATCGAGCGAAGCCGGGTCGATCCGCGTGATCGCATCCTTCTTTGAGATCAATCCTTCGTTCGCAAGCTCGACAGCGATCCGAAGCGATGCCTTCGCGGTGCGCTTGCCGTTGCGGGTCTGCAGCATCCACAGCTTGCCCTGCTCCACCGTGAATTCCATGTCCTGCATGTCACGGTAATGCTTCTCAAGCAGCGTGTAGATGCGTGTCAGCTCCTGGAATGCTTCCGGCATCGCAACTTCCATGGACGGCTTGTCGGAGCCGGATTCCTTGCGCGCATGCTCGGTAATATCCTGCGGCGTACGGATGCCGGCGACAACGTCCTCGCCCTGTGCGTTGATGAGGAACTCGCCGTACAGTCGCTTTTCGCCAGTCGAGGGATTGCGTGTGAAGGCCACGCCCGTCGCCGAGGTGTCGCCCATGTTGCCGAACACCATGGACTGGACGTTGACAGCGGTACCCCAGGATTCAGGAATGTCGTGCAGGCGGCGATAGGTGACCGCGCGCGCGTTCATCCATGATGAGAACACCGCGCCGATTGCGCCCCACAACTGAGCGTGCGGATCCTGCGGGAATTCGCTGCCGGTCTCTTCGGCCACAGCGTTCTTGTACTTTCCGACGAGATCGACCCAGTCTTCAGCGGTCAGTTCGGTGTCGAGCGAATAGCCCTTGCTGTCCTTGTAGGTGTCGAGGATGTCTTCGAAGTGATGATGCTCGAACCCGAGTACAACATCCGAATACATCGTGATAAAGCGGCGATAGCTATCGTAAGCGAAACGACGATCACCGGACAGCGAAGCCAGTGCCTCAACGGTCTCGTCGTTCAAACCGAGATTGAGAACCGTGTCCATCATGCCCGGCATCGAAGCACGCGCGCCGGACCGCACCGACACCAGCAGCGGGTTCTTTGCGTCACCGAAGGTTTTGCCCGCGATCTTGCCAACCGCTTCCAGCGCCTTCTCAACCTGCGCTGTCAATTCCTTTGGGTAAGTCTTGTCGTTGGCGTAAAAGTAGGTACAGACCGAAGTCGGAATGGTGAAACCGGGAGGCACCGGAAGTCCGAGATTGGCCATCTCGGCGAGGTTCGCGCCCTTGCCGCCGAGCAGGTCGCGCATGCCAGACTTGCCTTCGGCACGGCCGTCACCAAACGTGTAGACCCACTTTCCTGCCTTCGGCGCCAGAGCTGCCTTTGGGCTACTCTTGGCTGCGGCCTTAACCGGCGGCTTGGACTTGGAAGCTGACTTCGGGCGGGACTTGGCGGCTGGTTTGGCTGCCGACTTGGCCGGCGCCTTCACAGCTTTCTTCGCCGCAGCTGGTGCGGCCTTCGCCGCCTTGCGCGCTGATTTCGCAGCGGCAGGCGCTGCAGAGGGCTTGGATTTGGCAGAAGACTTAACGAGGGGCTTTTTGGGCTTAGATGAGGCTTTGGCCATGGCTTCCAGACGCTGCGTGAGGGAAACGGCAGGCGGGTTACACCACGGTTTGAAGCCCCCGCGCAAGCCGTGCGAGAGCTATTCTGAACTTCAATGTGGTGACTTTTAGGGCTGGCCGGCCGTTACTTGATGATGCCCAGGCCAATAATTCCGACCAAAATCAGATAAATCGCGACGATAAAATTCAACAGCCGGGGCATCACGAGAATCAGAATGCCGGCAACCAGGGCAACAATCGGCTGAAGATGGGTTGAGAGATGCATTGAGGGTCTCCGGCAAACACGAGGAATGACAAAGCGAATCGCTGAGAAATTTATCCTCGCATGAGCGTTGATGATAGCAGACTAGTGTCTCGCCTCCGAATAACCTGCGGCGCGCTCGTAGCAATTGCCGATAAGAGGCTAGCCGCAAGATCGGTCGGCAATTGCAGAATGCCACACTATTTTGAAGGTCATACAAGTTCCTGTTGATCCAGAAAATGCCGCAATGAAACCACGCATGGCGCAGGAACGATGCTCCGCGGGGAGGATTGTCACAATGGCACGATTGCCGAGCCCCAAATTTTCTGAGGAGACGATAGCCATGCGTAATCCGATTCTCGCAGTTGCCTTGCTTGCCAGCGCAACGGCTATGCCGTTCGCCGCGCAGGCTCAGCAGCGCATCATCGTCGAGGAAGGCGTAACGACAGGGCTTAGCGGTCCCGGTGTTGGTTTCATCGACGAAGATGAGCGTCCGCTCTTCAGGCAGTATGTTGTGGAAGAGCGTATTCCCTCCTACAGGGTGAACACGCCGGTGAGAGTAGGCACAATCCTGCCTGAGTCCGGCGTGACCTACTATGACGTGCCCCAGCGGTTCGGTGCGACGACATATCGTTACACTATCGTGAATGATCGTCCGCTGCTGGTGGAGCCGCGGACCCGACGCGTCATGCAGGTGATTGACTAACAATCATGACGACGAAGACCCGCCCGGATCACTGGCGTCTCGCAATTGCCGACCTCACTTGCGGGTGGTCCCTTATCGGCAATTGCGAGACAAAAGCCACACCAGCATTTTGATTCTGCTAGTGTCCTTTCGTCTCCGAATAACCGTACGAGCGCGCCGCAAATGGTTCGGTTATTCGGAGACGGGACACGAGGCCGGTTTCGTCATGACGACTGCATCATGGACATGATGCTGGTGGTTGATTTGTAGTTCTGGATCAGCATGTCGCGGAATGCTGGGGTCCAGTCAGTCGCAAGTCGCTCCTCGTCGCTCATCGCCGAATAGCTTTGCAGGACGCCAAGGCTGAACTGCAAAGGGTCTCCGCTCGACTGGCTTTGCTTCATCGCAGAAAGAATACTGTTGCGCGTGCGCGAACTCAGTTCCTTCTTCGCAGCCTGTACTTCCTGCAGGGAGAAGAGGTTGTTCTGGTTCAGGGCAATCGCGGAGAGTGCGCGGCCATCCATGGTTGAGAAATCGACCAATTGTCCGGTCTTGCGGCCCGGCTCGTAGACCAGTTCCTTGCCATTCTGGACGGCGTCCTGCGCCTGCGTATCCAGTGCCGTGCGCACGTCCTTTGCAACCGTAGCGAAATCCTTCTTTGCTTTCGCCGGTGTACCGTGAGGATTCTGCGTAAGGTAGGCCGTGACCAGATCGCCTGGAATGCTAGAGGGTATTTCATCCGGCTTCTGTTGCGCCGCCTGATATCCCTTTTGAACCGCCGCGTGCTGCGCAGCCCACGTCGATGTGGCCTTTTCCTCGCTGCTGGCGCCATCGAGGTAATTGAGGGCTGCCTTGTAGACCACGGTATAGTTGGCCGTCATCGATGCAGTCGCTGCCGCGGGGGCAAGCGCGGCATTGAGACGGTTTTTCAGTTCATCGGAGGCGACGCGTTGCTCGTCCTCCGTAAACTTTCCACCTGCGTTGGTTGAAATGGCGAACAGCGAACGGCGATCCAGTTTCGACAGATCGATTGTCTGCTTGCCGTCATTGGTGAGCGGCCGGGTGACTTGTGCCGCGGCATAGAGATCGTCGAGCGACGTGCGCGCATTGCCCGCAACCGTCGCAAAGTCCGGGGTCGCTGCCGCATTTGCCAAGCGAGCGCGGGCCGCGTCCGACAGCGTCAGATTCGTCGCAGCATTCGGATCCACCGAACTTCCGGTGTCATTCGCATTCAGGATGTTGGCCAGGGAGGGCTGAATCGCAGCGGCCCTCGCATAGGCCGAGCCGAACTGGGCATACGCGTTGTTGGTAAAGGCAGCTATCGATGTCATCCAAAGGTCCTCGCACGGGCCGAAAAACAGCCTCGGTTAAAAAACCGTTATGCAGGTGGAACCTTTCAGATCATGGTTAACGGACGGTAAATACTCGTCCCGAATCCGGACAGACCTGCCCCGAGTGCCGCGGATTGAAGTTCTTCCGCGTGAAGCCGCAAGCGCGATGAAGAACTTCAAATCCAAAAGCGGCCCTCAAATCATAGGCTTGCTAGTGTCCCTTTGATTCCGAAGTTCGCACCCGAGCAAGCCGCAGCCTGTGCAAACTTCGAAATCGGGACACTAGTGCGGGGCAGGTCCATTCAGTCCTGAATCTTCTCAGTCCTGAATCTTGGAAAAATCCGCTACGGCGCGGGTCGCGGCACGGATCTCGTTGAGAAGCTTGAGGCGATTTTCTCGCACGGATGGGTCGTCGTCGTTGACCTTCACCTTGTCGAAAAATGCATCGACCGCGGGACGGAGCTTGGCCATGGCCGTCATGGCCGCGGCAAAGTCCTCCTTGGCCACGGCTGCGCTGGCGTCGGCCTTCGCCTGATCGATGGCACTCGCCAGGGCCTTTTCTTCATCGAGCTTATAGAGCGACGCATCCGGCGCGCCCTCGAACGACTTTCCGTCCTTCTTTTCCTCGATGCGCAGGATGTTCGCCGCACGCTTAGTACCGGCGAGAAGGTTCTTGCCGTCATCGGTGTCGAGGAATTTGCCCAGTGCCTCGACGCGGCGCACGATCATCAACAGATCGTCCTGCCCTTCGAGGGCGAAGACAGCATCAACCAGGTCATGCCGCGCGCCTTGGTCGCGAAGCTGAACTTTAAGGCGATCGGCGAAGAAGGCGAGAAGATCAGCAACCTTGTCGTTTTGTCCGCCGAGCTGCGATGACGCAATCTTCGCCAGGCTGAACTTCAACGAATTGTCGACCAGGAGTCTAATCACACCCAAGGCGGCGCGGCGGAGTGCAAACGGGTCTTTCGATCCTGTTGGCTTCTCGTCGATCCGCCAGAAGCCGGTCAGCGTATCGATCTTGTCGGCAAGCGCGACCGCAATCGACACCGGATCGCTCGGCACGCGATCGTTCGGGCCTTGCGGCTTGTAGTGATCCTCGATGGCAGCGGCAACGCTCGGATCCTCACCCGCAGCCTGCGCGTAGTATTTCCCCATCAGGCCCTGAACCTCGGGAAATTCGCCGACCACTTCGGTCAGCAGGTCGACTTTGGCGAGGTGTGCCGCGCGCTTGGTCTTCTCGACATCGGCACCAACGAGCGGGGCAATTTCTGCAGCAAGCTTCTCGATGCGCGCGATGCGCTCCGCCTGTGTCCCTATCTTTTCGTGGAACACGATCTGCTCGAACTTCGGCAACCGGTCTTCCAGCTTCGTCTTCAAATCAGTTTCGTAGAAGAATTTCGCGTCGCTCAGGCGCGCGCGGATCACGCGCTCGTTGCCGGCAACAATGGCCTTGCCGCCGTCGGTGGCCTCGATGTTCGCGGTCAGAATGAACTTGTTGGCGAGCTTGCCGGTCTTCGGGTCGCGCACGACGAAGCATTTCTGGTTGTTGCGAATCGTCGCGCGGATCACTTCTCCTGGAATGGAGAGAAAATCCTCATCGAACGAACCCATCAGCACCACCGGCCATTCGACCAGACCCGACACCTCGTCGAGCAACACCTGATCCTCGACCAGCTCATACCCCTGCGCGAAAGCAAGCTGCTTGGCGTCCGCCAGGATGATGTCCTTGCGGCGCTGCAGATCGAGAACGACCTTGGCCTTTTCCAATTTCGCGACATAGTCGTCGAATCGGCGGACACTAAACGCGTCAGGCGCCATGAAACGATGACCACGGGTGGTCTGCCCGGCCTCGATGCCCGCAACATCGAACTTCACAACGTCCGGCTCTTCGGTTTCGAGCCCGAAGGTCGCGATGATCGAATGCAGCGGCCGCACCCAGGTCAGCGCGCCCGGCTTCGCCGAACGCTCGCCCCAGCGCATCTGCTTCGGCCACGGGAAGGTGCGAACGATGACGGGCAGAATTTCTGCAATCACATCGATCGCCGGACGCCCCGGCTTCTCGAGGAGTGCGACATAGAAATCGCCCTTCTTCGGATCTTTCTGAATCTGCGCTTCATCCAGCGACTTCAAGCCTGTCGACTTCAGGAAGCCCTGTACGGCTGCGTCAGGCGCACCGACCTTTGGTCCCTTGCGTTCTTCCTTGAGGTCAGGCTGGCGCACGGGAATGCCGTGAACCGTAAGGGCAAGGCGGCGTGGCGTTACGAATGCCTTCGCGCCTTCATAGACCAGGCCCTCGGCGACCAGCTTGTCGGTCACCATGCGGCGCAGATCATCCGCCGCCTTCGCCTGCATGCGCGCGGGAATTTCTTCGGAGAACAGTTCAAGCAACAGATCGGGCATGACTTACGCTCCGCCCGCTTCGGTGGCGATCCAGGCTTCACCGCAGGCTTTTGCCAGTTCGCGTACGCGCAGAATGTAGCTCTGCCGCTCGGTGACCGAGATCACGCCGCGCGCATCCAGCAGATTGAATACATGGCTCGCCTTGATGCACTGGTCGTAGGCTGGCAGCGCCATCAGGTGACGCTCCTTCTTGCCGTCCTGCCAGCCAGCGTCGAGATATTTGCGGCAAGCCGCCTCCGCCATCTTGAACTGCTCGAAGAGCATCGTCGTGTCGGAATACTCGAAATTATGCCGCGAATATTCCTGCTCCGCCTGCAGGAACACGTCGCCATAGGTCACCTTCTCATCGCCCTCGCGGCCGTTGAAGTTGAGATCGTACACGCGATCAACGCCCTGCACATACATCGCAAGCCGCTCAAGGCCGTAGGTGAGTTCGCCCGCCACCGGTGCGCATTCGACGCCGGCGACTTGCTGGAAATACGTGAACTGGGACACTTCCATGCCGTCGCACCAGCACTCCCAGCCCAGGCCCCACGCGCCCAGCGTCGGACTCTCCCAATCGTCCTCGACAAAGCGAATGTCGTGCAGGTGTGAATCGACCCCAATGGCGGCGAGCGATTTCAGGTAAAGTTCCTGGATGTCCGGCGGTGAAGGCTTCAGGATGACCTGGAACTGGTAGTAGTGCTGCAACCGGTTCGGATTTTCGCCGTAACGGCCGTCTTTCGGCCGGCGCGAGGGCTGCACATAGGCCGCGTTCCAGCGCTTGGGGCCCAAAGCCCGCAACGTTGTCGCCGGATGGAACGTGCCCGCCCCCACTTCCATATCGTAGGGTTGCAGGATGACGCAGCCGTAGTCCGCCCAATAGCGCTGCAGCGTGAGGATCAGTCCCTGGAACGAGCGTTCGGGGCGCATATGCGGCGGAGTTAAGTCCATGAGGTGGTTTCTGAGATCGCTTTAAGGATTGATGAAGTCTGATTTGCGCGCGGACCGTATCGGCGCAGACGGCTGGAATCAAGGCAAGGAAACCGGGAAACCAAACGCCCCTCATCGCGTCTTTCCGCCCGGCTGGCGGTTACCTAACGATAAAGGCAGCGCGCAGAAGATCCGCGGCACGTGCAAGAAAGGTACGCCATGGAGATTGTCGGCCTTGCAGCGTTTTGCATCACAGTTCGCCGGCAGTCCCCTCTTGCGCGCAGAACACTGCCAGCGCCGGGTCAGCCGGAAATTCAGTCAAACATCACAGGCTGACGAAACCTCCCCTTAACCGCCGCGGCAAAAGCTGGACGGCGATACGGCCTTTGTTAGGAACTCGCCGCTAGATCTGCTCACGAACAAAAGGCCGGACAATCGGCCAAAAATACAAAAATAACAGCACCGAGGCGTATCATGTTTGTGTCTGAAATCATGGCGGCGTTAGTTATCATCATCGGGATCGGCACCATGGTGTCCCAAGATCTCCGCCCCAATCGCTAAAATACAGAGCTCAGCCCGGCCGGTATGTCCCGGTTTTGGGATCACGCCGCAGCGTCGGTGCATCGTCGCGATTGTCAACGTGCGACTGACGGAGTTCGTCAAGCTCACGGTTGATGCGTCGGCTCTCGCGCACCGCAAGACGCACCAGAACCGCGCCGCCAAGAATTCCAGCGACAATGAGGATCAGCGGCGGCACGATTTATCTCCTATCGAACTCCACAAACCAACAACTTCCTAGTGGAGTGGATTTGACATTCGCTACCCACCTTGCAGCGAGTTCTGGAAGCGAGTGTTAAATCCAAACCTCCACTAGAAATTTATACTTTCTAGTGGTCCTTTGATTCTAACATTCGCAGGAGGCGCCTATCGAGACGGGATGCGAATGTTAGAACCGGACCACTAGTCCGGGCAGACCGCACGTCAAAGCCCGTAGCGAGCCCAGATAGCGCGGGCCTCGATCGCCGAAATCAGATCCTCCGGCAGACTGTGCACAGCCATCATCGAGCCCGCACCAGGCTTACGTCCCAGCGCACCCGACAACAGTCCGGCCGACGGCGCAATGACCGGGGTCCGCACCTTGTCGCCGTACCGTGCGCGCAAAACAGTGCGGATATCTCCAATCGCATCTGTAAGGCCAAGCTTCACCGCGCGTTCGCCGGCCCAGTATTCACCCGTAAACAGATACTCGTCTTCGCCCCTCAACCGCGCACCACGGCTCTGCTTCACCAGATTGATAAAGATGTCGTGGATTTCGCGCTGGATCGCCTTCAATCGCGCGACGTCATCGGGATTCTCCGGCAAAAAAGGATCGAGCGTCGCCTTGTGCTCGCCCGACGTATAGAGCCTGCGCTCGATGCCGAACTTCTTGATCAATTCCTGGAACCCGAAGCTGCCGCCGATAACGCCGATTGATCCGACGATAGATGACGGGTCGCAGAAAATTTCGTCACCTGCGCATGCGATCATATAGCCGCCCGAAGCCGCGACATCCTCGACGAACACCAGCACCGGAAGCTTCTGTTCCGCCGCCAGCGCACGAATGCGCTGATAGATCTGGCGTGACTGCACCGGCGAGCCGCCCGGCGAATTGACGATCAGGGCGACTGCCTTGGCGCCCTTGATGGTGAACGCCCGCTCAAGTGTCTTGGCGACCCCGGCAAGGGTCATCCCCGACCGCAGCGGAGTCACCGCGCCGATAACGCCGGACAGCCGAACCACCGGCACCACAGCTCCGCCGCGCAACCGTGCGGGCAGCACGCCCTTGAGCCGGTCCAAGAAACCGTCGCCGCGGCCACTTTCATCAGACATCGATCGTCCTTCATATTTACGGTTTATTATTCGGTAACTGGCATCAAGAAGTCACGGTTCATTCAGCAAAGGTTTACTGTCTTTGCGTCGGAATTCGCGCTACTTAGCCGGTTGAAGATGTTTTCCCGGCGTTATCAGGGCATCGCGACGGGATGAACTCAAACTGGAACATATCTTGCTTTGAAGTATCCGGCTGCCGGCGCGCAGCCCAACAGGTGCTCCGATGAAAATCTATCTCCTGGTGCTGCTAATTGGTGCCCTTTTCACCGCGATCCACTTCACGTCCGCGCCTGAAGCGGAGTCGAAATCGGCTCATCAATAGGCCCCTGGCCGGATTTATTGCCCCTTGGCCGGCGTTGCCAGCGGCAGGACCTCTTGGCCTTCAAGAATGGCCTCAACGATAGCATCCGTCGCCTTCTCGTCCCTCAATACAAGACCTTGGTGCAAAACCAGCGGGGCACGTCCACCTTTAACCGCCTTCACCAGGACGCGGATGGCGCCTAATCCGGCAGCAGGATGCACCGGCTGGATTTCCAGACTGCCAAAGCCGCGGTCAAGCACTGTGATCACATCGGCCAGTCCGTCTGCCCGCCAGATCAACGTCAGCACGCCTCCGGATTTCAGAACCCGGCGCGCGGCGTGTACCCATTCCTGCAGCGTTTCCGGCGTCGCCATATGAGCGGCCTGCCGCCCGGCGTCCGGTGAAGCCCGGTGGCGCGCGGCGTCGTTGAAAGGTGGGTTCATCAGCACGACGTCTACACTGTCTGGACCTAGGCCCTCCTCGGCCAAAACCGCAGCTCTTGACGTCACGTCCTGCACGACGACCCGTGCATCAAGCTGATTCGCGTCAACGTTGGCACGCGCCAGCGCGGCGAGCGCTTCATCGATCTCCACAAGAACCAAGTCGATACCGGGTACGCGTGTTGCGATCGCCAATCCCGCGGCGCCTACGCCAGCACCAAAATCGGCAACGCGATCGCCCGCGCGCGCCGCCGTTGCCGCCGCCAGCAGGATTGCATCATGTCCGGCGCGATGGCCACGCTTCGGCTGGCGTAGCCGTAACCGTCCGCCCAGAAACAGGTCGTCGGTCACATCGCCTTTCGGCTCAGTCATTGTCCCGCAACTCATGAGCCAACCCAGCCTCGGTCAGCAGGCGCCGTGCGGCCTTATTGTCATCCTCGTGGACCAGAATACGCCGCGGCAGGACGCCCAGCGATCCTTCGATAACGCTCATGTTATTGTCCAGAACAAGATGATGAATATTCGCGCCGTCAAGCAGCGCGCCGACGGCCGACACCAATACCATATCGTTGGTCCGCATCAGTTCGCGCAATGCAGCCTTCTCCCTGTCGCTAGTGTCCCGAATCCGAAGTTCGCCTCATCAAGCAGCGTGCCCAGTAGCGAACTTCGGATTCGAAAGGACACTAGCAAACCTATGATTCTAGTGTGGCTTTTGTCTTGCAATTGCCGATAAGGGACCAGCCGAAAGTGAGGTCGGCAATTGCGAGGCGCCACACTAGACGTCCTATACAGCCCGTTCGTTGCTCTTGCCGCGCCCCGCGGCAGTTTCTATGGTGGCCTCAACTTTCATCCGGAGACCGGGCGTGGCGGTAATTGTCCCCTTCGAGAGCCACTCGACACCATCGATAGATCAATTGGTTACGCTTGTCGCTTCCGACATGGAGCGTGTCAACGCTACCATCCTGACGCGTACGGGCTCGGAAGTCACGATGATCCCGGAGGTGGCAAATCACCTGATCTCGTCGGGCGGCAAACGCCTGCGCCCGATGCTGACGCTCGCGATGGCAAACCTGACGGGCTACAGCGGCGAAGGGCATATCAAGCTCGCGGCGGCAGTGGAATTCATGCACACCGCAACCCTGCTTCACGACGACGTCGTGGATGAGAGCGAGCTGCGCCGGGGTAAGCTCTCCGCACGGATGCTGTGGGGCAATGAAGCCAGCGTGCTGGTTGGTGACTTTTTGCTCGGCCAGGCATTCCGCATGATGGTCGAAGTCGGCTCGTTGCGCGCGCTGGATATCCTGTCGTCCGCTGCAGCCACCATCGCCGAAGGCGAAGTGATGCAGTTGGCGGCCGCGAAAAACACCGCCACCACTGAGGACGAATATCTCGCTGTGATCCGCGGCAAGACCGCCGAGCTGTTCGCAGCCGCTTGCGAAGTCGGTCCGGTGATCGCCAATCGGCCCAAGGCCGAACAGACCGCATGCCGATCAGTCGGCATGAATCTCGGCATAGCATTCCAGCTCGTGGACGACGTGCTCGACTACGGCGGCAAAGCCGCGAAGCTCGGCAAGAATGTCGGCGACGATTTCCGTGAGGGCAAGATCACGCTGCCCGTGGTGCTTGCCTTCCGTCGCGGCAGCGACGTGGAACGCGAATTCTGGATTCGCACGCTGGAACGCGGCGAAATCAACGACAATGACCTCGATCACGCCATCGGTCTGATGACCAAGCATCGCGCGCTGGAAGACACCATGAGCCGGGCGCAACACTACGGCGCGATGGCTGTCGATGCGCTCGCGCTTTTCCCGTCATCGCCGATGAAAACGGCGCTGGAGCAGGTTGTCGCTTTCTGTTTAGCGAGGTCGCACTGAGTTTATCACAGTGAAGGTTTCGGATGGCTGATGTCATAAGAACCACAATCACATTTATTCTCTCAAATTATTCATTCACCTTTTTCATCATCGGGCTCATCGTTTCAGCGATAGCACTCATGCGACTGCAGGAGCCCGTCACCCGGGCGTGGGTGGCGGAGAAACTGCTTGCTTGGCACGTGTTCTTCAGCATCGGCATCGCCAACTTCTACAACTTCGTGATGCACGTCTTCTTCGGCGAGATGTCGGCACGATTCATCGGCTGGGCCGACAGCCCGTTCCAGCTTGAAGTGGGAATGGCCAGCCTTGGCTTCGCCGCCGTCGGACTGCTGGCAGCTTTCCGCAGCTTCGATCTTCGACTTGCTTCAATCATCGGCCCCAGCGTCTTCACGCTAGGAGCGGCTGTCGGCCATGTCCGCCAGATGATCACGGCGCAAAATTTCGCGCCGGGCAACGCCGGCCTGATTTTCTGGACCGACATCTTCGTTCCAGTTTTCGGCGTTGCGCTGTTATGGCTGCAGCATCGCTACGGCAGGCCGCACGCATCGGCGCGTAAGTCAGGCTGAGAATTTAGCTCAGCACGCCCGCGTGCACCCACCAGCCGGGGTGATCTTTGGCAATAACCTGCGCGGCAGCACGTGCCTCCGCGTCGCTCGCAAAGATCGCAAAGCATGTCGCGCCCGAACCCGACATACGTGCGAGACGCACGCCATCGGTTGCGCGTAGCGCCGCCAGGACACCGCCGATGACCGGTTCGACTTTCAGCGCGGGAGGCTCGAGATCGTTGGTGCCGGCGTCAATGGCATCGAGCCACGAATCAAAGGAGGTATCCTCCGGCCAACCCGCCGACAGCATGACATCGCCAACGCCGGTGAGGAATTGTCCCTTGCTCAGCCCCAGTGCGGTGAATACATCCTTGGTGGCAACGCCGACGCGCGGATTGACCATCACGCATGGCATCTCCGGCAGAGCGAGCATCGACAGATTTTCGCCCACGCCGGTCATGGTACAGGCGCGGGAGGCCAGACATACCGGAATATCAGCACCCGTCTCGCGCGCGACATCGACCACGCGCGGATCATCTTTTTCGATGCCGTTAGCCCGAGCCAAAAGCCGCAACGCGGCTGCAGCGTCCGCAGAGCCACCGCCGATTCCCGACGCCACCGGCAGCCGCTTATCCAACGTGAAGTGACCAAGTATGAGGCCGGGAACGCGATCGGCGAGCGCGCGCGCCGCACGCACCACCAGATTGTCCGACATATCGCCGCAGTCCTGCGCCCCGGGCCCTGTCATCGTCAGGCCGAGCTGAGGGCCAGGCTCGAGGGTCAGCGTATCCGCGCAATCGGCGAAAGCGACGAGGCTTTCGAGGTCGTGATAGCCATCCATGCGGCGGCCGAGAACACGCAAGGTCAGGTTGACCTTGGCGCGTGCGGTGTCGGTCAAGAGGGTCATCTCAGGTCAGCCGCTCCGAGCAATGGCACGTGAATGCGCGGGTCTAGTGGAGCGGATTTGAGGTTCGCACGCTGTTTGCCGCAAAGTCGTAATGCGAACGTCAAATCCAAAAGCTCCGCTAGAATCATATATCTGCTAGTGGTCCTTCGATTCTAACGTTCGCAAGAGTGCCTGAGGAGACGGGGATGCGAACGTTAGAATCGGACCACTAGCCCGCGCATCACCGGAAAACGTGCCGTTTATCGAGGAATGGAGCGTCGGGTCAAGCCCGGTCAACCATCTCGTGTCCCGAATCCAAAGTCCGCCTCATCGTGCGCTGCGCTCCGTAGCGGATTTGGATTCGGGCAAACTTCTGAACCACCACACTAGCCGATCGAGAGATCAGCCGCCCTTGCCATCGTCCTTCTTCTTCTCCTTCTCAGCAGTCGCTGCGGAGGACGTATCGTCCGGCAGGCCATCCTTAAGCTTGGCATCGATCTTGGGTAATTCTTCGGGATCCGGCTTCAGATCGCGCGCATGCTGCCACTGGAATTTCGCTTCCAGCGTCCGGCCGACGCGCCAATACGCATCACCAAGGTGATCGTTGATGGTCGGATCTTCCGGCTTCAGATCGATCGCGCGCTCAAGGTTTTTTACCGCGTTTTCATAGTCAGCGATGCGGTAATACGCCCAGCCGAGAGAGTCGACGATATAGCCGTCATCCGGGCGCTGCTCGACCGCACGGCGGATCATCTTCATCGCTTCATCGAGGTTGATGCCCTGGTCGATCCACGAATAGCCGAGGTAGTTCAGCACGTGCGGCTGCTCAGGCTGCAGCTCGAGGGCCTTTTTCAAGTCGGCTTCCGCCTTGGGCCACTGCTTCGACCGTTCGTTGCAGATGCCACGGAAATAATAGAAGACCCAGTTGGGCTTATCGCCGTTTGCGGCCGAGACATCGATCCCCTTGCCATAGGTCGTGCTGCAATCCGCAAATTTCTTGCGCGCCCGCTCGATATTTCCGAGCGCCATGATCGCCTCGATATCCTTCGGATCTTCCGCGACGACGGACTTCAGGATCTTGATGCCTTCATCGGTCCGATCGACCGCATCGAGGTCGGTCGCGAGCTGGATCTGCGCATTGCGCTTCAGCGGGGAATTCGCGGCGACACGCTCATACACCTTGATCGCCATCTGCGGCTTCTTCACAGACTCATAGAGATCCGCAAGGGAGAGCAGCGCCAGCGAGTGGTTCGGATTGAGATAAAGCGCCAGCTGCAGATAAACCAGCGCAAGATCCTCTCCGCCACGGCGGGTGAGCGACGCACCAATGCCATAGAGAGCCTCGGCAGCCCCCTGCTGCGGGGAATCCGCCAGCGGCGCCAGCTTCTTGCCAGCCTTCGTCTCGCGGAGGCCTTCAATCACCAGCGGATGCCGCGCCAGCTTCTTGTCGAATGCTTCATAAATCGCTGTTGCAGCAGCAGAGTCCTTGTTGCGCGACAGCCAGCGCGCGTAGGCATCAGCCACGCGCAGGGCGGAATCATCGAGCTTGTAGGCGCGATCGAACCGCACGCCCGCTTCCTTCTGCTTGTTTGCAAGCTCCAGAATCAGGCCGGCATGGAGATCCTTGAAAATCGGATACCACTCAGGACCTGCCAGCTTGTCGATGCTTGAGACCGCAACCTGGGTATTGCCGGCACCGTAGCTTGCCCAGCTCGACAGCAGGGTCGCCACGAGATCGGTAATCGGACCGCGAATCGACTGATTGATGTTCTGCTGGGCGGCAGAGTATTGCTTATGCTTCAGTGCACGCACGCCGACCACCAGCCGCGCCACGCGATTGTTCTTGTCGACGGCGAGAATCTTCTCAGCCAGCTTCACCGCCTCATCCATGTCGCCATCCGCCAGCGACGAGATAAACGCGCGGTCGAGGAGCTCGGAGTTCTTCGGATCGGAGCGCAGCGCCGCCCGGTAGAACGCCGATGCCGCCCCTGCGTCACGGTCGGCACTTGCGTGGCGGGCGGCAAGGTAGCTACCGGAGACAGTCAAGCCGGCCAGATCACGGGCTGTCGGGAAGCCCGATTGGTTCGCATCCTCGCCGGCTTCACTGGCACTGTTGCGCGCCTGCGCGTACAGCGGCGATGCTGTCGTCATAACGGCAGCGAGTGCGAGCGTGGCCGCAGCCACGCGATTGAAACGAAGTGAAAGCATCACGCTCGCCGGCTCCATGATTGGTAAAGTGCGACCGGTCAGGCCAGCAGCACGTAACAATGGCTTGTTTAGCCCTCATCCGCAAGGACACGAGGGAATGGGGCGAGGAGCCTAGTCACTATGGCGCAATCGTGGCAACGGGCCATCCTCGCGTGATCGTGCTTACATCGACTGATAGTTGGGACCACCCCCGCCTTCGGGGGGAACCCATGTAATATTTCCGTTAGGGTCCTTAACGTCGCAGGTTTTGCAGTGGACGCAGTTCTGCGCGTTGATCTGGAAGCGCGGTCCCGACGCCTCATCCACCCATTCATAAACGCCCGCTGGGCAGTAACGGTTCGACGGACCAGCATAGACATCGTGTTCGGAGGTCTTTTGCAGGTTCATATCCGCAACTTTGAGGTGGATCGGCTGATCCTCCTCGTGGTTCGTATTGGACAAGAATACTGACGATAGTTTGTCGAAGGTTAGCTTGCCGTCTGGCTTCGGGCCCGGAATCGGTGCGTGAGCCTTGGCGGGATCCAGCGTCTTGCGGTCGGGTTTCGCATGGGACTGTGTTCCGAACAGCGAAAAGCCGAACAGTGTGTTGGTCCACATGTCGAACCCACCCAGCGCTACGCCAAGTACAGTGCCGAACTTCGACCACAATGGCTTGACGTTGCGAACCTTGAAGAGGTCCCGGCCAACCGCCGATCCGCGCCAAGTGTTTTCATACTCCACCAGTTCATCGTTGGCGCGGCCCGCCGCCAGCGCGGCGGCGACGTGCTCCGCGGCCAGCATGCCAGTGCCCATCGCATTGTGGACGCCCTTGATGCGGGGAACGTTGACGAAGCCTGCCGCGCAACCAACGAGCGCGCCGCCCGCGAACGTCAGGCGCGGCACCGACTGATAGCCGCCTTCGGTGATCGCACGCGCGCCGTAGGCAATGCGCTTGCCCCCTTCGAACACGCCACGCACCGACGGATGAGTCTTGAAGCGCTGAAATTCGTCGAACGGCGACAGATAGGGGTCGTTGTAGTTCAGGTGCACCACGAACCCAACTGCGACGAGGTTCTCATTATAGTGATAGAGGAATGATCCGCCCCCGGTCGAATTGCCGAGCGGCCAGCCGAACGAATGCTGGATCAGTCCCTTGCGGTGCTTCGCCGGATCGATCTGCCAGACTTCCTTGAGCCCGATGCCAAACTTCGGCGGCTCGGCATTCTTGTCGAGCCCGAACTTTGCGATCAGCTCCTTCGTCAAGCTGCCGCGTGCGCCTTCAGCAAACAACGTGTACTTTCCGAGCAGCTCCATGCCGCGGGTATAGGACGGTTTATGCGAGCCATCGCGCGCCACGCCCATGTCGCCGGTCGCGATACCGCGCACCTCGCCGTTCTCGCCATAAAGCACTTCGACGGCCGCGAAACCTGGATAGATTTCTACGCCCAAAGCTTCCGCGCGGGGAGCAAGCCAGCGGCATACGTCGCCCAGCGAGCCGATGTAGCAATGATGGTTGTTCATCAGCGGCGGCATCATGAAGTTCGGCAACCGGATCGCGCCGCTGCCCGTCATCCAGAAGAACTGGTCATCCTTGACCTGCGTCTTCAGCGGACAATCGCCGTCTTCACGCCAATCCGGGATTAGCTTGTCGAGCGAGATCGGATCGATCACCGCACCGGACAAGATATGTGCGCCGACTTCCGAGCCCTTCTCGACCACAACGACCGAGAGGTCAGGATTGATTTGCTTCAGTCGGATCGCCGCACTCAGGCCGGAGGGCCCGGCTCCGACGATCACAACGTCGAACTCCATGGAATCGCGCGGAGGAAGCGGCTCGGTGCTCATGCTCTGATCTCAAAATTCTCGTTTCAGAATATCTCTAAACATCGTTCTTCCCGATTTTCGGCGCAAGAACAACCCCGTTTCGCTGCAGCGCAATCCGTCCTACATTGAAACCACCATGACACCCGAACGCGCCCCCAGTGCCCGCGAACTTCTTGCCTTCTATCTGGAAGCAGGGGTGGATTGCGCACTGTCCGATGAGCCCGTGAATTGGCTCTCTGAAGACATTGCGGCCGCGGAACAACCAGCGACAAAGCCGGTTCAATTCCGCACTGCGAACGTAGCACCACCACCACCACCACAAAGGATTCTTGCGGAGCCCGCGCCTCCCCCTGACGCCGCCATCGCATCCGCGCGCGAGATCGCGCCAACAGCCGCCTCGCTTCAGGAACTTCGCACCCTGCTTGAAGCTTTCGACGGCTGCGCGCTTAAAGCGACCGCTACGCGACTGGTGTTTGCCGATGGAAATCCGCAAGCGCGAATCATGTTCGTCGGCGAGGCACCCGGTCGTGACGAAGATCTGGAGGGTCTGCCGTTTGTTGGACGCTCCGGCAAATTGCTCGATCTGATGATGGCATCCATCGGACTCGACCGGACCAGCGCCTATATCGCCAACGTCATTCCGTGGCGACCACCAGGAAACCGCGATCCCTCGCCGCAGGAAACCCAGATCTGCCTGCCCTTCATTCGGCGGCAAATCGAACTCGTCGATCCCGACGTTCTGGTATGCCTCGGCAAGCCATCGTCGCAGGCCGTGCTCGACGTGAAGGACGGCATCATGAAGACGCGCGGCAAGTGGATCGATTACAACACCGGCACACGGAAGATCCGCGCGATGGCAACATTCCATCCGGCCTATCTGCTGCGTCAGCCGATCTACAAACGACTCACATGGCAAGATCTGCGCACGATAAAAAAAGCACTCGCGGCAGCGAAGGGAGATTGATTAACGCGCAGCTTGCGCCGCTTGCGGCCGGACGATCG
This sequence comes from Nitrobacteraceae bacterium AZCC 1564, assembly GCA_036924835.1. Taxonomy (NCBI): domain Bacteria; kingdom Pseudomonadati; phylum Pseudomonadota; class Alphaproteobacteria; order Hyphomicrobiales; family Nitrobacteraceae; species Nitrobacteraceae bacterium AZCC 1564. Next base: position 3,966,589 of record JBAGRR010000001.1, on the reverse strand, counting down.
CCCAGCCGACCCGCAACTGAGGCTGACGCCCATTCACCACGTGTTCGAATGTACGCGGCACTTCTGGCACCAGTCCGGGGAAGCGCTTCACGAGGTCATCCGGCGGCGTTCCCACCGTGTCCGCGGCACGCCAGATCACAACACCGCCTGTCTGATTGAACGATGCAAACGTGAGCCACGGCGTCTGCTTCGGCGTTGCGTCCAGTAACACATGCGGCCGGCTCGGCGCAGCGAAACCAATCAGCAGCGCAAGCTGCGGATCGCCAGCAACGGCGGGCAGCGGGCGCCCGGTCCGCCGCTCAAAACTCTCACCGAAAAACTTTCCGATGTCGCTCGCTGGAAGCGACGTCTTGATTTCGCCCGTGCCGGTCCATGGCTGAATAAAAGCCACCGCGAGGGCAACGACCACCGGTGCGGCCATGATCGCCAGCCAGACCGAGCGCAGCACGTGCTGTCGCCGCAGATAGATCAGATCGCTCGCGGTAACGATGACAGCCAGTCCCACCAGCAGGAGCGCTATGCCATCACCACCGATGATGTCGTCCATTCCCAGCAATGCGGCGGTAAAGCTGAGCACGAGGATGGGTGCGATGGTGAACATATAGACAAACAGTCGCCCCGATGGCGCGACGCTGGGGCGATAAATGATGGGGGCGCCTTCCCGCTTGCCGTTCAGCCTGCGCGAATTCAAGATCAGCAACAATGCGATGCCTAACAGGGCGAACACCAATCCGGCCAGCATTTGCCCCCAGTTGATCAGGCGCTCTTCAATGTTGGAGAGCTGCGGCAGCGGCGGAAGGATGACGGCGGCGCCGCGTTCCAGCCACACGGCATAGGGCAACACGAGCACCGCAACGACCATCAAGGCGAACAGCGGATCGGTCGACGCCAGCGCGTGCCGGCCCTTCTTCGTGGTCAGGGCAAAGATCGCCAGCATGGTTAGCAGCGGAATGGCCGCCATCGTCGTCAGCAGCAGCAGGCCTGCCTCGATGGACAGCGCAAACCACGCGTTGCGCCGCCCCTGCCCGATGATCTGCCATGAATGAAGGAGCACCAGTGCCCACAACGGCCTTGCCAGGGTCAGCGGACCGAACTCAATGCCGGAAAACGAAAATGCAGTGATCGTTGCGGTGAGCAGCACGGCCAGGACAGCCTGCTGTCCGCCGACGATGGCGCGGCCGAGCTGAAACAGCGCCCAGAAGGTGACGATGAAACAAACCTGCGAGAGCAGGTAGACGCCGAAGATATGATTGCCGGACAGGCGAAAGGCGATGTCGGCCAGCCAGAACGCAGCCGGTGGACCAAGCTGGGTGCCGACTTGGTACTCCCGGCCAAAAACCAGAATGGTTGCCGTATCGCCCGGGGGGCTTCCGTACAGAACGGTCGGCACGATGAACCAGAGCGCTGCCTGCGCCAGCACCGCGATCCAGAAAATCAGGCGCGGCCGCGCACGGACCAGTTCAACGATCAGGGATGTGAAACGCATGAAACGCCTGAACCGGCCTTGCGATGGAATGCATCACTTTGATAAAGCGCGCCGCCGGATCAAGCAACCAAGCTCCTCAACCGCCGGTAACTTCTTCAGTTGTTTCGCTGATCGCAATCCTGACTGACGCATCGATCGAGACCGCCCTGCCCTCATGCTTTTCGCGGGCCGCAACGACCGGCGCGAAAAACCGCCGATGATGAACAGTCGGCCCCAGGCGGTCGAGCGCAGCCAGATGAGCGGGCACGCCATAGCCCATATGGGAATCGAAACCATATTCCGGATGCTCTTGCGCCAGCCGGCACATCAAGCGGTCGCGGGAGACCTTGGCGATAATAGATGCGGCCGCGATCGAGGCAACGAGTCCGTCACCGCCTATGACGGCCTCGCAATCGCAAGGGACGTCGATCTTATCGCGGCCATCGACAAAGACATGCTTCGGCAGTTCGGGGAGCGCGCGCACAGCCTGCGCCAGCGCCCACAACGAGGCACGCAAGATATTGTCGCGGTCGATCCGCGACGGCGGCGCGACAGCCACCGATACCAGAGCCTTGGCGCAGATTTCCTCAAATAACTCCTCGCGGCGTTCGCGAGTGAGGCGCTTGGAGTCATCGAGGCCTTTAGGGACACGCTTCGGGTCCAGAATCACTGCCGCCGCCACCACCGGCCCCGCGAGCGGGCCTCGTCCCGCCTCGTCGCATCCAGCCACAGGCCAAACGTCGCGCTTCATCAAGGCGCGTTCGCGCTTGAACGTCGGCGTGACGACGATCGCGCGATCTTTTACCTTGGGGCGCGGAACCGCTGGTGGTTTTGCTCGAATCATAGGGCGATGCTTGAGGACATCAGGCGTGCACTGCAAGCTGGAACTTTCATTCATGCCCGTTATTCAGTCGAGCTTCGATTATCCCACTGTTCCGCTTGAATACAATACACCCGCCGCGGACCTCGCCCACCAATCTCAAGGTCCCTTACGTAATTCATCCCAAGCCCTTCGATGGTTCGAATCGAGGAGAGATTGTCCGGGCTAACCAAGGCCAGAAGTCGCCGGCACCTCAGTTCCTGAAATCCGAAGGCGAGCTGCGCCTGACCGATCTCGCGCGCGAATCCCTTGCCCCAAGCCTCGCGGGCCAGAACAAATCCTATTTCGAGATCATTCGGCTCCAAAGCTGTGCATGATTTCAGGCCGGCAAAACCGATAACTTGCTGCGAGCCCTTCTCCACCAAAACGGATAGGCCCGTTTTGTCGCTTCCGGAATTGAAGTGCTCACGAACAAAGGCCGCTGCTTCGGCGTATGACCATGCGACGCCATTGAACACGTATCGCATGACGTCAGGAACGCTGAAAACCTTTCGGTGAAGTTCGGGAAGATCTGAATCGCGTGGTGCGCACAGAACGAGGCGAGGCGTTTCGAACACCACCACACTATGTTTCTCAAAATTCTCGTGATCGCCCATGTCCCATTCATAAGGTCCTCAATGAGCCTTTAGAAGCCCGGGATCCAAGCGAATGGATGCGACATTTAGATCAAAACAGGTCGAGCTGTTCGCTGCCGCGCTTCGGCCGCACAAAATGCGCGGTAGTCAATTTCGAGCGCCGCTTGTTGAGGCCAAGCTTCTCGCATGCGATCTCGAAGCGCCGCCCGATCATCCAGGCCATCGGCCCGGTGCCCTTCATGCGTGTTCCCCACTGCGAGTCGTAGTCGCGGCCGTCACGCATATCCCGGATCAACGTGAAAACATGCCGATAGCGATCGGGATAGTTCGCCATCAGCCACTCGCGGAACAAGTCGCGCACTTCGAGCGGCAGGCGCAACAAGACATAACTTGCTTCCTTCACCCCAGCATGAGCGGCTGCATCGAGAATGCGCTCGATCTCGGAATCATTCAGCGCGGGTATCACCGGCGCCACCATCACCGTTGTCGGAATGCCCGCATCAGCCAGCATACGGAGTGCTTCCAAACGCTTCGGCGGTGTCGAAGCGCGCGGCTCCATGGTGCGTGCGAGTTTTGGGTCCAGCGTGGTCACCGACAGGGCAACCTTCACGAGATTTCGCTTCGCCAACTTGGTAAGAATGTCGATATCCCGGACCACCAGCGCAGATTTCGTGACGATGCCGACGGGATGCGCCGTTCGCTCCAGCACCTCGAGAATGCCGCGCATGATTTTGCGCTCGCGCTCGATCGGCTGATACGGGTCGGTGTTGGTGCCGATCGCGATCATGCGCGGTTCATAGCCTGTTGCCGACAGCTCCTTCTCCAGAAGATCGGGGGCGTCAGGCTTGGCGAACAGCTTGCTTTCGAAATCAAGGCCCGGGGACAGCCCCATGTAAGCGTGCGTGGGCCGAGCGAAACAATAGATGCAGCCGTGCTCGCATCCCCTATAAGGATTGATAGAGCGATCGAAGCCGATATCAGGCGAATCGTTCCGGGTAATCACCTTGCGCGCAGTGTCGGTGGACACGGTCGTTTTAAATGGCGGAAGCTCCTCAAGGCTCTGCCACCCATCATCGAACGAAACGCGCGCCTCTGCCTCATAACGCCCGCTGGCGTTCGACCGCGCCCCGCGGCCTCGCCGCCTCTGTTTGTCGATAGCGACTTCGATGTCCGGAAACGGCGAAGGCACCCCCACTGGTTCGGAGGGCGCCGCGGCCGGCACATGTTTGAGGGCGGATGCTCGATTCATGCTTCCAACATACCACCAAATGAGAACAAAACAAGAACTAGTGCCGCGGATTTGAAGTTCTTCCGAGTGAAGCTGCAAGCTCGATAAGACCTTCAAATCCAAAAGCACCACTCAGATCATAGGCTTGCTTAGTGAGACGCCAACGTAACCATGAAGCATTAGTTCTGGAGCTTTCCTGCTGCCGCGGCGTTCCCTCCGCTGACCGTGCAAGGAGATTTCTCATGAACAAATTATTTCTAGCGGTCGCACCCGTCATCGTTGCGGGACCGATAGCGATCGGTTCGATACCGGCCAGCGCAGGCCCGTTTTGTGCCACCTATAGCGATGGTGGAAGTTACCGGAGTTGTGGCTATCCAACTTATGCCAGTTGCCTCCGCACGATTAGTGGTGCGGGGGGAATGTGCGTCGTGAATCCGTACTTCGACAGCTACGGCTATGAGAGTTCGTATGCCTACGCGCCCGGCCCGGCGTATGGAACAACTGATTATCCGCCAGCGCCACGTTATTACAGACGGCCGGGAGTCGACATGTATATTGGTGACGACATCGAGTGATACGTGAATGATTCCACAGGGCCACACACTCCAGCGTGCGCTGGGGTGAAGGTGTATTGTCGCGGCCTGTGAGCCTTCCGCATGAATGTCGCAAAGCTGGTGAGTCGCTCGAGCCAGCAATGTGCCCGCGCGTTGCTCCAACGGTTTCGCGGAGCTTTCCCGCTGCAGCGGCGTTGCCTCTCCGACAAGGATTTAAAAGGAGATCTTCTCATGCGGAAATCATTGCTAGCGATCGCGGCTGTCCTCGTTGCAGCACCGGCGGCCGTAACAATCAGCTCAACACCGGCCAGCGCAGGCCTGTTCTGTGCCACCTATAGCGATGGTGGAAGCTACCGGAGCTGCAACTATCCGACCTACGCAAGCTGCACGCGCTCCATCCGCGGCGCGGGCGGTATCTGTGTGGCCAACCCGAATTTCGCGGGCTATGGCGCCTTTGAGGATTCATACGCCTACGCGCCGGGCCCGGCTTACGGACCAACCTATTATGAGCCTTATGAGTCCTATGAGTCAGGACCGGGCTACTACACGCGACCCGGGGTCGACATCTATATCGGCGGCAGCATCGACTAGTGTGGTAGCTTTGTCGTGACCGGCTTACCCCGCTCGCCGTTAATGAATGCCGCAAAAAGCTGCACGCGAAGGGCTGTTCTGATTGTGACAAGATGATAACGATGCCTCTCAGAAATACCGACTGATGGGCATCTGCATCTGATCATGATCAGCGTTGTCATTCCCACCGAAGGCGTCGAGCCGCCTGTTGTTGCGACTCTTGCAGCCCTCGTCCCCGGTGCAGCTGCAGGCGTGGTCCGCGACGTCGTGCTGGTGGACCGTCCAGGCTCCGGGGTGATTGAACGTGTCGCTGACGTTGCAGGCTGTCAGTTTCTGAAATTCGACGGATCAAGAGCCGCAGCGCTTGCCGCCGGAGCGAAGCAGACGCGCTCGCCTTGGCTGATGTTTATTCATGCCGGCTCGGTATTGGACTCCGGCTGGATCGACGAAGCTGCGCAATTCATGCAAGCGGTTTCGCTCAGCGGTCATCCGCGTGCGGGCGTGTTTCGCTACGCACGTTCGCCCTACGACAACGCCAGCATCCGCAACAGCGTCAGATCTCTCGCGCGTTTCATCTCAGGTCCCTCCACCGATCAGGGTCTGTTGATTTCCCGTGATCACTACGAACGGCTTGGTGGGTACGCTCCTGGCGCGCGCCGCGCCGAGGCCAAGTTGCTTTCCAAGCTCGGTCGCGCAGGCAGAGCAACGCTGCGAACCAGGATTTTTGTAGCAGCGTGACGCGCACAAATTGATTGTTGACTCCGTCAACAATCGTTGCAAGAATTGGTTCATCGAACGAGGCTTTCGATGACCAACACTCATGAGGCCGACCTGATTAGCGGGGTCGATGCCGTCCGGCAGTTCAATCGTTTTTACACACGCAAGATCGGCGTTCTCGAACAGCAGCTTCTGCAAAGTCCGTACTCGCTGACGGAAGCGCGGGTGTTGTTCGAACTCGCTCACCGCGATGAGCCGACCGCCAAAGAGATCGGTGCTGACCTTGGCCTCGACCGCGGCTATCTCAGCCGCATCATTCAATCTTTCATGGACAAGGGCCTGGTCACGCGAAAGCCCATTCCTAAAGATCGGCGTCAATTCCGGCTGAAATTGACAGCCAAGGGGCGGCTTGCGTTTGGCCGCCTCAATCGAAGCTCGCACGATGATGTTGGCGCGATGCTTCAAACACTCTCGATTACCGGCAAGCAGAGCTTGATCGATGCGATGGCAACGATCGAACGACTGCTTGATGGCGAAGCTGATTGCTCCGAGATCGTTCTGCGGCCCCACCAACCGGGCGATATGGGATGGGTCGTCCAGCAGCACGGGCTGCTGTATGCGCAGGAATACGGCTGGGATATTTCCTTCGAAGGACTGGTCGCCGATATCGCCGCGCAGTTTCTCAAGAATTACGATCCTGCTTGCGAACGTTGCTGGATTGCCGAAATCGACGGGCGCCGCGTCGGCTCAGTGTTTCTCGTCAAAGAGTCCACCGAGGTTGCCAAACTGCGGTTGCTGTTGATTGATCCACTTGGTCGCGGTCGCGGATTGGGCAAACGTCTTGTGGCAGAATGCATCACGTTCGCGCGTTCCTGCGGCTATCGCAAGATCACGCTGTGGACCCAAAGCATGCTGTATGCCGCTCGCGGGATTTACAAAAACGCAGGGTTCGTGCGCATTGCGAGCGAGCCGCATCATAGTTTCGGACAAGATCTCGTGGGCGAGACTTGGGAGCTCTCGCTGTAGCCTCCGGCTAGGTCTTCGCCTTGCCTCGCTTCAGATGCTCATCGAGCCGCGGCATGATCTCGACGAAATTGCACGGCCGCGTCCGGTAATCGAGTTGATGGACAAGGATGCCATCCCAGCCATCCTTGCAGGCTCCCGGCGATCCCGGCAGGCAGAAGATGAACGTCGCACCGGCGACACCTGCAGTGGCACGGCTCTGGATCGTCGACATGCCGATCTTGGCGTGGCTCATCATATGAAAGGCGATCGAGAAGCCATCCATGCGCTTCTCGAACAACGCTTCGGCCGCCTCGGGCGTCACATCGCGCCCGGTAAAGCCGGTGCCACCCGTGGTGATGATAACGTCAACCCCATCATCCGCGATCCAGGCTTTCAACTTTGCACGAATCTCGTCGACGTCATCGGTGACGATGTCACGGGCGGCGAGATGATGACCCGCCGCAATGATGCGCTCCGCCAGCGTGGCCCCGGACTTGTCGTCATTCAATGAGCGCGTGTCCGAGACGGTCAACACCGCAATGTTAACCGGCACAAAGGGTTTCGGTTCGCTGTTCGCTGACATCTGAAACTACAACTGCACGCCGGGCGCGAATGTATTGCACGCGCTGACATTGCCCTGCTGGTAGCCGGTCATGAACCAACGCTTGCGTTGTGCCGCCGAGCCATGGGTAAACGAGTCCGGAACCACACGACCGGTGGCCTTGCGCTGCAAGGTGTCGTCGCCAATCGCCGCCGCCGTCGTCAATGCAGCGTCAATGTCGCCTGCTTCAAGGAAGCCCGGCCGTTTCTTCTCTTCGCGATTCACCCACACGCCGGACAAGCAGTCGGCCTGCAATTCGACCCTTACCTGAATGGCGTTGGCTTCCGCCTTGCTGCCTGCACGCTCCTGCATCTGCCGCGCCTTATCCAGAATGCCGAGCAGGTTCTGGATGTGGTGACCCGCCTCATGCGCGATGATGTAAGCTGCAGTGAACTTACAGGCGTTGCCCTGGCAACCGCGGAAACGTGTCTCGACTTCGCGGAAAAACCCGGTGTCGAGGAATATCTGTTTGTCGGGCGGACAGTAGAACGGCCCCATCGCCGACTGCGCCATGCCGCAGCGGCCGCCATTGGTCGCATTGCGGAAGAGGACGATGCGCGGGCCGCGATAAGTCTGGCCACTGGACTGGAAGATTTCGCTCCAGCGATCGTCGAGTTCACCAAGTACGCCGGAGATCATGCTGCCCATTTCATCGGTCGGCGCCCCCGTCTTTGTCGGCGCTGACCTGCGATCGGTCTGATAGGTCGGCGCGTGCTGACCGCCTGTCAGAATCTCTGCACCACCGATCAGCAAGCGTGGATCGATGCCCACGGCCCAGCCGATCAGGCCAAGCACGATAATCGTGCCGATGCCAAGACCGCCACCCCCCATCGGGATTCCGAAGCCGCCGCCGCCTCCGCCACCGTATCCGCCGCCATCATCGTCGCGGCGATCATCGATGTTATCGCTGCGGCGGAAGTCATCGTAACGCATCGGAGTCTCTCCTCGGTCGGCGGGCGCTCATCATAACGCGCCAATGCAGCACCGGATCCACTTAATGATTCATACCGTGCTCGGCAAATATTGCCTAGCATGATCGTGCCTACCATTAAGGCGATTTTTACCTAGTGCGATCATAGTGATGACAGTCGGATTTGTTAGTCCCGCGTCGCCGGCTGCGTCGCCTGAGTCAGAGTTTGAGTCATGGTTGTGTCGCGTCGCGGGGCGTCTCTAAAGGCGCCCCGCACTAATTTTGAATCGTCTCCATCGTCACACATAATCGTCGGCGATTGCGTCGCCGAGATGTCGAAGCTGCCTGCAGCTTCGGTCGACCTTGTGTTCGCCGATCCGCCTTACAACCTGCAGCTCAAGGGCGATCTCAAACGCCCCGACGAATCTCACGTGGATGCCGTCAACAACGACTGGGACAAGTTTTCGTCCTTCGCCGCTTACGACGATTTCACCCGCGCGTGGCTGCTGGCCTGTCGCCGCATCATGAAGCCGTCGGCAACACTGTGGGTGATCGGCTCCTACCACAACATCTTCCGTGTCGGCGCCATCATGCAGGACCTCGGCTTCTGGGTTCTCAACGATATCGTCTGGCGCAAGACCAATCCGATGCCGAATTTCCGCGGCCGCCGTTTCACCAATGCGCATGAAACGATGATCTGGGCCGCGCGTGACGAGAATGCCAAGGGCTACACCTTCAACTACGAAGCGCTGAAGGCCGCCAACGAAGATGTCCAGGCGCGCTCCGATTGGCTGATCCCGCTCTGCACGGGCGAGGAGCGCCTGAAGGGCAAAGACGGGAAGAAAGTTCACCCGACGCAGAAGCCTGAAGGTCTGCTGGCACGCGTGCTGCTGTCGTCCTCGAAGCCCGGCGACCTGGTGATCGACCCGTTCAACGGTACGGGGACGACCGGCGCCGTCGCCAAACGGCTGGGCCGCAACTATATTGGCTTCGAACGTGACCGCGATTATGCGAAGGCAGCCGAAGAACGCATCGCGGCCGTCGAGCCGCTGCCGGAAGCAACGCTTGCGCCCTTTATGACCGCACGCGGTGCACCACGTGTGGCTTTCTCCGAGCTTGTCGAGCGCGGCATGATCATGCCCGGAACCAAGCTGGTCGATTCGAAGAAGAAGCACGGTGCCCTGGTGCGCGCTGACGGCGCAATCATGCTGGGCGACAAGGTCGGGTCGATCCACCGCATGGGCGCGCTGGCGCAAGGCGCGGAAGCCTGCAACGGCTGGACCTTCTGGCACGTTGAGACCAAAAAAGGCCTCAAGCTCATCGACGAGCTGCGCGCCGAGATCCGCAACGAAATGGCGGCAGCCGGATAGTTCATCGATACATCTGAAAATGATCCCAATGCCCGGCCCCTGCGCCGGGCATTGTCGTTTCGAGCACTAACGGGAAGTCATCAGTTGCGCGGCATTGAGATTCGACACATGAAACAGCACGGCGGCTAGTGTCCCGAATCCAAAGTTCGCCTCAATAGAGCGAACTTCTGAACCCGCACTAGCGCGCCCCGACTTCCATAAACACGCAGGGAGAGTTTTAGATGCTCAAGTTCTATTTTAACGCGTCCCCCAATCCGACCAAGGTTGCTCTTTTTCTCGAGGAGGCGGGCATTCCGTACGAGCCAGTCGCCGTGGATACTCGCACCGGCGCGCAGTTCTCGCCCGACTATCTCGCCGTCAATCCAAACGGCAAGGTGCCGGCGATCGATGACGACGGCGTGAAGGTGTTCGACAGCAATGCGATCCTGCTCTACCTCGCCGAGAAGACGGGAAAATTCCTGCCGGAAAACACGCCGACCAACCGCGCCGAGTTGCTCTCATGGCTGATGTTCGTGGCGACCGGCATCGGGCCGTACTTCGGCCAGGCCGTTCACTTCAAGCACTTTGCGCCGGAGAAGATCGACTACGCCCACAATCGCTATCAGTATGAAGCCGGACGTCATCTCTCGGTTCTGAACGAGCGGCTCGCGAACCGCAAATATATGGTCGGCGATACCTACACCATCGTCGACATGGACGTCTGGGGCTGGGTGCGGATGACGAACTTCATCCTCGGCGACGAAGGCTTCAGCAAATTCCCGAACGTCAAGCGTCTGCATGACGAAATCTCGGCCCGTCCGGCGGCAGCGAAAGCCATCGCGCTGAAGGACGGCTTCAAGTGGAAAGCTGAGATGGACGATGAAGCGCGAAGCAACATGTTCAAGCATCTAGGGTCCCGTCTCTGAATAGCCGACTAACTCTCGGCACGCTCGCACGGCTATTCGGAGACGAAAGGACCCTAGCAAAATAAAAATGCGAGTGTGGCTTCTGTCTCGCAATTGCCGATAAGGCGCCACCGGAAAAGGGGTCGGCAATTGCGAGACGCCGCACTCGCAACCCGCGCCGCCTGATTTTCGCGTTTGATGAAATCGCAGCCCGGCGTGAACAATCCTCCGGGCTGCATTAAGCGAAAGCACCGACTAACCCGCAGCCTTCAATGCTGGAAAAGGTCCCAGCACCTTTTCGACCAATGCGGAGTCGCAGTACTCTCTGACCGACTTGATCTTGCCGCCCTCCACGCGCCAGACAAAACAATAATCGTTATCGTAGCGCAGGCCGGTATTGGTGACATTGTCGCCCTTGGCTTCAACGACAACGCAGTCCCCTTCAGCGACGAAATTAAAAGCAACGGTACGCGGACGCTGAGGAAAAAGCGATCGGATGTGGCCCATCAGGCCGTTGAGAACCGCATCACGCCCCTCGAAGGTCCGCGACCAGGAATACTGCCCCGTCATTACCCAGCGTACGTCGTCCGCAAGGTGATCGGGGAAGGTCGTCCCGCTCCGATTGGCGGCATCGGTGAAGACCTGCTGAATAAGCTTTTTGTTTTCAACTGCACTCATATCGCTCTCTCCATTGGTCGAGATCATGAGGAGAGTATTGGCCGCGAATACTTCATTCTTCCAATCGATAGTCCATATGATATATATTCGTTCTATGAATTTAGCTTCGATTGATCTCAACCTGCTCGTGGCGCTGGACGCCTTGCTGCGCGAAGCCAATGTGGGCCGCGCGGCCATGCGCATCGGCCTGTCGCAACCGGCGGCGAGCCACGCGCTTCGGCGATTGCGGGATACCCTCGGCGATCCATTGCTGGTACGTGTCGGCCCGCGCATGGAGCTGACGCCGCGTGCACACGCGTTGCGAGGGCCGCTGGCTCAGGCCCTCGAACAGGTCCGCGGCCTGTTCGTGCCTGATGAATTTGACGCCGCCCGCAGCGAACGGCGATTTCGCTTGATGATGCCGGACCTCGCCGTTGAGCTTCTCATTCCACCGTTGATGAAAAAACTCGATGGAATTGCACCAGGTATCGCGATCGAGATCGTGCCATGGCGAGGTCCAGCCATTCTCACGGCGGAATTCGCGCGCACCCTCGATATCGTCATCAGTATCGGCGATGCGTTCAAGGGCTTTCACCGGCAACAGATCTACACGGACTCCGATGCGCTGGCCGTCCGGCAGGGACATCCGGTCGGCGCACGGCTAAAGAATGCGGACACGTTCTTCAAAGCCCGTCACGTCGCCGTGGTCATCCGAGGGCAAAGTGTTGATCTGATCGACGACTGGTTGCGCACCAAGGGCCTGGAGCGGCATATCGCGCTGGTGGTACCGAGTTACATCGAAGCGCTGCACGTCGCGGCCCGCACCGATCTGGTGGCGTTCGTGCCGCGCCGCCTCATCCGTGCAGTCGAAAAGCCGCTCAAGCTCATAACCGTCTCGCCGCCGATTGATCCGGGGATCGATCGACAATTCATGTTCTATCCAACCCGGTCACAGATGGATCCGGGGTCGATCTGGTTGAGAAAGCTCATCAGCGACGTTAGCCGTGAACTGGACCGGCCGCAGCGAAACACGGCCTGAAATGGCTTTGATGGTTGCGATCAACCGCGGTCTCATGCGATGACCCCCGGTATCACGAGGCTCGACATGACCATTCTCATCGCAGGCGGCGGCATTGGCGGATTGACGCTCGCACTCAGTCTTCACCAGATCGGCATTCCGTGCCGCGTTTTTGAGAGCGTCAGCGAATTGAAGCCGCTCGGCGTCGGCATCAATGTGCTGCCCCACGCCGTTCGCGAACTGACTGAGCTTGGCTTGCTCGACAAGCTGGACGCTGCCGGTGTCCGTACGAAAGAGCTGTCGTTCTTTTCAAAACACGGCAAGCCGATCTGGACCGAGCCGCGCGGTCTGGACGCGGGATACAAGTGGCCGCAGTTCTCGATCCACCGCGGCGTGCTGCAACAAATCCTGCTTGATACCGTGATCGAGCGTCTCGGCACCGAGAACGTTCTCACCAGCCATCACCTCGCAAATTTCACTGACACGCCGGACGGTGTGCGCGCGGACTTTCTGAACAAGGCAACGGCGCAGAGCGCCGGAACGTATGAAGGCTCGCTGCTGATTGCAGCGGATGGCATCCATTCTGCAATTCGCCAGAAACTCTACCCGCAGGAAGGTGCGCCGATCTGGAACGGCCGCATTCTCTGGCGCGGCATCACCGAGAGCGACGCATTCCTCTCCGGGCGCACGATGATCATGGCCGGGCACGAGGTCTTGAAATTCGTCTGTTACCCAATTTCCAAGGCGCCACTGCCGAATGGAAAATTCCGGATCAACTGGATCGCCGAGCGTCTGCTGCCGCCGACCTATCAGTGGCGGCGCGAGGATTACAATCGCGCGGCGAAGCTCGACGAGTTCCTGCCGTGGTTCGAGAACTGGACGTTTGATTGGCTCGATGTCCCGGCGCTGATCCGCGACTGCACGCACGCCTATGAGTACCCGCTGGTCGATCGCGATCCGCTCGATCGCTGGACGTTCGGCAATGTCACGCTGCTGGGCGATGCCGCTCATCCGATGTACCCAATCGGCTCGAATGGTGCCTCGCAGGCCATTCTCGACGCCCGCGTGCTGACCCGCGAAATCCTCCATCACGGCGAGACATCTGCAGCGCTTCAAGCCTACGAAGCCGAGCGCCGGCCCGCCACCACCGAACTCGTGAAGCTGAACCGCCGCAACGGTCCGGAACAGGTGATGCAACTGGTCGAAGAACGCGCGCCCGATGGCTTCAACGTTGTGACCGATGTGCTTTCACAGCAGGAACTCGAAGACATCGCCAACACGTACAAGCGCGTCGCGGGCTTCCAGGTCGATGCACTGAACGCAAAGCCGCCGATTGTGCGTATCACCTCGCAGCAGGCACTTTACGAATGTCAGAACCAAAGGAACACTAGCAAATACAAACTCTAGTGTGGCTTTTGGCTCTGACGTTCCTTCGAAGAGTGCGCAGCAAAACTGAAAGGAACGTCAGAGCCGCACACTAGTGCTGTCGAGCACGGGATAGATGATCGACTACGCCTTCGAGGAATTCGCCAAGTCTGCTTAGTCACCAAGGCCGTGCGCGATCACCTTGCGCATGACGTTCGGCAACGCTTCGTCTTTCAGGGTCGCAATGGGCACCCAGCGCATCCCATCAGGCGCACGGGCTCGCGATGGCACGCTGGCGGTATAAACGACAAGCTCGAGTGGAAAGTGGGTGAACACGTGAGTCACGACACCCACCTTGCGATGCCAATGTGTTGCTCCTTTCAACACAGGTGCATGACCAAGTGCAGCCTCGTCGTCGTGACCGGCAATCCATTCCGACGTCGGCACTTCCGTCATGCCGCCGAGCAGCCCTTTCTCGGGACGCGTGCGAACCAGAATCTCATCACCACGCGTTACGACGAACGCTGCGCCACGTCGCTGGTTGCCGTTTTTCTTCGGAGCCTTGCGCGGGAACGTCTCCTGATCGCCACGCGTGCGCGCGGTACAATCATCGTTGAGCGGGCACAGCGCACACGCTGGCTTCTTCGGCGTGCAGATCGTCGCGCCGAGATCCATCAACGCCTGTGCACTGTCACCTGCACGGGAATCCCACAGCAATGTCGTGGCCAGCGCCTGGATTTGCGGTTTCGATTTCGGCAGCGGCTCCTCCACGGCGAACAGCCGCGACACTACCCGCTCGATATTGCCGTCCACCGGCATCGTATGCCGGTCGAATGCAATGGCCGCAATGGCAGCTGCGGTGTAAGGGCCGATGCCCGGAAGAGTTCGCAGGTCTTCCTCCGTGTCGGGAAACACGCCAGCATGATCCCGCAAGACGGCAACTGCACACGCATGAAGATTGCGAGCTCGCGAATAATAGCCAAGTCCCGCCCACATCCGCAGCACGTCATCCAGCGACGCGGAACCAAGTGCGGCGACCGTGGGCCAGCGTGCTGTGAATTTTTGGAAATACGGGCCAACCGCTTTCACGGTCGTCTGCTGCAGCATAATTTCCGAAAGCCACACCCGATATGGATCTTGCCGCTCGCCAGGCAGCGCGCGCCAGGGCAACTGACGGCGATGGCGGTCGTACCACGCGAGCAACAACACCCCGCGCCCACTTTCGTTCGGCGATTTTTCGAGCGCTGGTGCAGTGGATCGGGACACTAGTTTGTTTCGCCGCGCGGTCGTGCCTGCTACAGTCATACCTTCTTGTAGGCATGACCACAGCCAATGAACAAGCCCGGTCCCCTTTTCGCCAAACCGTTATCCGTGCTTCTCGGCCCGGCCTTGAAGGACGCGTTCGCCAAGCAAGGCTTCGCGTCACGCGAACTGGTGACGCGCTGGGCGGACATCGTGGGCGCCCATGTGGGTGCGAATTCCGAGCCGATGAAAATTCAATGGGTTCGGCCCGTCGGAGACCAGCCGCCGGAGCCCGCCACCCTGGTGCTGCGGGTCGAAGGACCGATGGCGCTCGAAATCCAGCACACGTCAGATGTGATTATCGAACGCGTGAACCGCTTTTTCGGCTGGAACGCGATCGGCCGAATCGCGCTGCGGCAGGCGCCACTGACCCGTAAAAGCACACGCAGGCCTGCCAAGGGACCGCGACGAAGCCGCAGTGGCCAAAGTCGCCTCCAGTCTTTCTGCGGTCGAAGATGACAGCCTGCGCACAGCGCTGGCCCGACTCGGGGCCTCGATCAAGCGAAATTGACGGTTGAGCCAACACCTGAAATTGCAGCCCGGCATTGCCACATTTGCCGTTTCAAGTTAGCGAACATCCGCATCAGGCGTGAGCTAGTGTCCCGGTTCTGACATTCGTATTAGTTTGCGGTTAGCTCGTTTACGAATGTCAGAACCTAAGGACACTAGCAAAAAGTAAGAACCTAGTGCGGTTTTGGATCTGACGTTCGTATGATGGATCAGCGGTTAATGCTGATACGAACGTCAGATCCACCGCACTAGCGCCGTGCACCATATTTTCTGGAGCAGACCGTTGAACATTACGCGCCGCACCTTCACCGCCGCCCTCGCCTTCACCGGCCTCGCCGCCACCGCCGGTCTGTCGCCATGGCAGCTTGTCAGCGTGGCGAATGCGCAATCCGCTGAGGACCTCAACAAGCCGAGCCCGCTGGGTGATATGGCACTGGGCTCCAAGGACGCTCCAGTGACCATCATCGAGTACGCATCGATGACTTGCCCGCACTGCGCCGCCTTCACCAATGAGGTGTTCCCCAAGCTGAAGTCGGAGTACATCGATACCGGCAAGGTGCGCTTCATTTTCCGCGAATTCCCGCTGGATCAGGTTGCGCTGGCGGCATCGGCGCTCGCGCGCTGCGTGGCCAAGGACGATGCCCAGAAATATTTCACAGTGGTCGATATCCTGTTCAAGCAACAGAACGATCTTGCCTCTGATGCACTTGGCACCATCAACCGCGTCGGCAAGCAGGCCGGTTTCAGCGAACAGATGATCAAAGATTGTGTTCAGGGCGATCCGAAGATCCAGAAGGGCATCCTGGACGTGCGCGAACAGGCCTATAGCAAGCTCAAGGTCAATTCGACGCCCAGCTTCTTCATCAATGGAACCCTGGTGAAGGGCGAGACCTCGCTGGAAGGTTTCCAGAAGCTGATCAACCCGCTGCTCAAGAGCTGAGCCGGAACTAGTGTCCCGCCTCCGAATGGCGAAAGGACACTAGCAAAATCAAAATGCTAGTGTGGCTTTGGCTCAGAAGTCCGCATTCCAGACTCGCTGCACGAATGATGCGGACTTCTGAGCCGCCACACTAGCCGCCCACGGAACCTCGCCGTGGGCGGAGAAATCCTTTTAGAATCGACTATTTTCGCCGAAATCCCTTGGGAAAAGCCCCTGGCCCAGGTTGCCCTCCGCGGCCAGCCTCGCCATTGTGCGGACAGTTCGAGACGCATACCGCGACTCAGATATGATGGATGGGCGTGCTACAGCCTTGTCCCGGCAGGTGAATTTTCCCCCGCCAAACGAGCATCGACAGCATGAAACTGACGCGTCTTCGCCTTCATGGCTTCAAATCATTCGTTGAACCAACCGACTTTCTGATCGAACCCGGCCTCACCGGTGTCGTCGGTCCGAACGGCTGCGGCAAGTCGAACCTCGTCGAGGCGCTGCGCTGGGTCATGGGCGAAACCTCGCATAAATCGTTGCGCGCAGCCGACATGGATGCCGTGATCTTTGCCGGATCCGGTAACCGCCCTGCACGCAACCATGCCGAAGTGACGATGACGGTCGACAACACCGACCGCTCTGCCCCTGCGGCCATGAACGAATTCGACATGCTGGATATTTCGCGCCGCATCGAGCGCGAAGCAGGTTCAGTCTATCGCATCAACGGCAAAGACGTTCGTGCCCGCGACGTGCAGATCATGTTTGCGGATGCCGCCACCGGTGCGCGTTCGCCTGCGCTGGTCCACCAAGGCAAGATCGGTGAAATCATCCAGGCCAAGCCTGAACAGCGCCGCCGCGTACTTGAAGACGCAGCGGGCGTCGCTGGACTTCACGCACGGCGCCATGAAGCTGAACTGCGCCTCAAGGCCGCAGAAACCAATCTCACGCGCGTCGAAGATGTCATCGGCCAGCTCGCAGGTCAGGTCGAAGGCCTGAAAAAGCAGGCGCGGCAGGCCATCCGCTATCGCGAAGTCGCTGCCAAGGTCCGCAAGGCCGAGGCCATGTTGTTTCACCTGCGTTGGGTCCAAGCGCATGCCGATGTGGCCGAAGCCGGCCGCACGCATGAACTGAATGTCCGCGAGCAGGCCGAGCGTACGCGCGAACAGGCTGAATCTGCGCGTATCCAGGCGATCCGCGCCTCCGAACTGCCAAGCCTCCGCGACGCGGAAGCGCGTGCTGCTGCGGGCCTGCAGCGGCTGACCAATGCGCGCGAAATGCTGGATCGCGAAGAAGCGCGCGCCAAGGAACGCGGCAGCGAACTGGACCGCCGCCTGACGCAGTTCGCGGCCGATATCGAGCGCGAACAGCGCCAGTTGTCCGACGCCGATGTCGCGCTCGCCCGTCTCGAAACGGAAGACGTTGAGCTCAAGGAAGAGATCAAGTCGCGCGTCGAGAAGCGCAGCGGCGCCGACGAGCGCGTGTCGGAGGCGGAAGCCATCCTGGCAGCAGCCGAACGCACCTTCTCGGAATTGACCACTGCGCTGGCTGACGCCACCGCCAAGCGCAACCAGCTCGAAGCCAACGTCCGCACCCACCGCGATCGCCTCGCACGGCTCGGTCAGGAAATCGCCAACGTCGAAAGCGAGATCGAAAAGCTCGCCGTGGAAACCGGTGGGCTTGGCGATATTGATGCGCTGGTCGCCGCAGTGGAAGCCGCTGAACAGAATCTCGCGGAAAGCGAAGCCACCACGCAGGCGAGCGAAGCCGCTCACGTGGATGCACGGGCTCGTCTCGAAGCCTCACGTGCGCCGCTCGCTGAAGCGGACAAGCGCGTGCAGCGCCTCGAGACTGAAGCCAAGACGATCTCCAAGCTTGTCATGGGCGAAACCAAAAATCTTTGGCCGCCGATCATCGACGGCGTCAGCGTCGCAAAGGGCTTTGAAAAGGCACTCGGCGCAGCGCTGGGCGACGATCTCGACGCGCCGGTCGACGAAAGCGCGCCGATGCGCTGGTCGAACCTCGGCGTCAACCACGGCGATCCTTCGCTGCCCGACGGCGTCGAAGCACTGGCCTCCCACGTGACTGCGCCGCCCGAACTGGCCCGGCGCCTGGCTCAGATCGGCGTCGTCAGCCGCGAGCGTGGCCCGCAACTGGCCTCGAAGTTGAAGACCGGCCAGCGACTGGTGTCGCCCGAAGGCGATCTGTGGCGCTGGGACGGTTTCGTCGCTGCGGCCCACGCCCCGACCGGTGCCGCGCGGCGCCTGGCGGAGCGCGCCCGGCTCGTCGATATCGAAGCCGACCTTGGCCAGGCGCGCGCAGACGTCGTCGCCAAGCGTCAGGCGCTGGAAACCGCAGAAGCCGAACTGAAGGCGGCTGCAGCCGCGGAAAGCGCCGCGCGCGAAGCCGCGCGGGCCGCGCAACGCGAGGCCAACGCCGCGAAGGAGCGCCATGCAGCGGCCGAGCTCGAGATCAGCCGTCACGCCACCCGCCGCTCCGCTCTCGATGAAGCCCATGCGCGTCTGGCAGCGGATCGCGCCGAAGTGGAGGGCGCGCACGAAACCGCTGTCGGCGCCCTGGACGAGTTGCCAGCGAGCGCAGAGACCGAAGAACGCCTCGCCGCGGCGCGTGCGGATATGGAAGGCCATCGCCGCATGGCTGCTCAGGTTCGCGCTGAGGCCCAGGCGCTCGCGCGTGAGGCTGAGCTCGCAGACCGTCGCGTGCAGGCCATTCTCGCCGAACGTAACGAGTGGCAAAACCGCAAGGAAAATGCGGTCTCGCAGGCATCCACCATTGAAGCCCGCATCGTCGAGCTCAAAAATGAGCGCGAAGAGCTTGCGGAAGCGCCAGCCATCTTCGCCGAGAAGCGCCGCTCGATCATCAACGAGATCGAAGCCGCAGAAGAGGAACGGCGCGCTGCTGCCGACGCTCTCGCCACCGCAGAAGGCCTGATGGCGGAGACCGACCGCGAAGCCCGCGCGTCGCTTGAAGCCCTCTCTGCCGCGCGCGCAGCCTGTGCACGTTCTGAAGAGCGCATGGAAGGCACGCAGCGTCGGCTTGAAGACATCGAGCGCGAAATTCGCGACATGCTGGAAGTCGAACCGCATGGCGTCGCCGCCATGGCCGAAATCGAGCCGGGCACGGAATTGCCGCCGGTTGCCGACATTGAAGGCGACTTGGAAAAGCTTCGCCGCGACCGCGAGCGTCTTGGCGCCGTCAACCTGCGCGCCGAGGAAGAATTGCGCGAGGTCGAGGGGCAACATGGAACTCTGGCCACCGAGCGCGATGATCTGGTCGAAGCGATCAAGCGCCTTCGGCAAGGCATCCAGAGCCTCAACAAGGAAGCTCGTGAACGCCTGCTAACGTCGTTCGAAGTGGTCAACGGTCACTTCAAGCGTCTGTTCACCGAGCTATTCGGTGGCGGTCAAGCCGAACTGCACCTGATTGAGAGCGATGATCCGCTGGAGGCAGGCCTTGAAATCATCGCCAAGCCGCCCGGCAAGAAGCCACAGTCGCTGTCGCTGCTGTCCGGCGGCGAACAGGCGCTGACGGCCATGGCGTTGATCTTCGCGGTGTTCCTCACCAACCCTTCACCGATCTGCGTGCTGGACGAAGTCGACGCGCCGCTTGACGACCACAACGTCGAGCGGTTCTGCGACCTGCTGCATGAGATGACCGGCTCGACCGAGACCCGCTTCATCATCATCACCCACAACCCGATCACCATGGCCCGCATGAACCGGTTGTTCGGCGTCACCATGGCTGAGCGTGGCGTGTCGCAGTTGGTCTCTGTCGACCTCGACGGTGCGATGAAGGTTCTCGATCAAAACGTGGCATAATCGCTAGTGTGGTGGTTCAGAAGTTCGCTTTGTTTTCTCTGCGAGTCCTTCAAGCGAACTTCTGAACCTAAACCACACTAGAAAATCCAAGATTGCTAGTGTCTTTTCGAATCCGAAGTTCGCTGCGAGGTGCGCTGCACTATCAGGCGAACTTCGGATTCGGGACACTAGGGCCGCAATCGGCCTGAGGATTCCCATGTCGCCTGATCTTCCCCCTGCTTTGAAAGTTG
Source organism: Nitrobacteraceae bacterium AZCC 1564 (assembly GCA_036924835.1). Classification (NCBI taxonomy): domain Bacteria; kingdom Pseudomonadati; phylum Pseudomonadota; class Alphaproteobacteria; order Hyphomicrobiales; family Nitrobacteraceae; species Nitrobacteraceae bacterium AZCC 1564. The sequence goes on along the minus strand of JBAGRR010000001.1, from coordinate 3,945,987 downwards.
CTCTCGATCAAAAGACCGAGGGCCTGTCACGCAATGACGCTGCCCAGCGATCAGCAGCCATATCACACACTTATCGAAGTGGAGGCGGCTCAGGCGCGATCCGAACGGAGACCGACGCACTGACCTACGCGCTGGCCCGGATGCCGGCGACCTACGCAGCCGTTGCCGCATGCTTGACGGCACTTGCCGAAGCCCGGCGTGATTTCACGCCGGAAAGCCTGCTCGATATCGGCGCAGGCCCAGGGACCGCAACATGGGCTGCTGCGGAGGCATTCACGTCACTTCAGAAGTTTGCTCTGGTGGACGCCAATGCAGTCCTCCACGACCTTGCAATCGAGCTGACGCAATCCAGTCCGCGCCTGTCCACGGTGCGTTACGAACAGGGAGACGCCCGCAAGCGCGCTCATGAACAGCCGTCAGCGGACCTTGTCGTTGCGAGTTATATGATCAACGAACTCAACGACGCGGAACGGGCCGCGCTCACGGATGTCATGTGGTCAAAAACCCGCGATACCCTTCTGATCGTCGAGCCAGGAACGCCGGCGGGATATGCACGTATCATCGATATCCGCGCGCATCTGATCGGACAAGGTGCGCATGTCATCGCACCTTGTCCGCATGACGCTACATGCCCGTTGGTGGCGCCGGACTGGTGTCACTTCTCGCAGCGTCTCTCCCGCTCCCGCACGCATAAGCATCTTAAAGGCGCAGAGCTTCCCTACGAAGACGAACGCTTCAGCTACGTCGTACTGTCACGATCGCCTCTGTCTCAACGCCCATCGCGCGTATTGGCGGAGCCGCAGGTGACAAAGATCGCAGTGACCGCAAAGCTATGCACCGCTGACGGACTGGACATTGCAAATATTCCGCACCGGAACAAAGAGCCCTACAAGCAGGCCAAGCGATGGCGCTGGGGCGACGCTGTCCCGCGCTAATGGCGCAGCCGAATACCGACATTTCGGATCAAGGTCCCTCCTGATCAATATTCGGAGAGCGCGGAATAATTCCCTTGGCCGGGAGTTTGTTGTTACGACGCGTCCGCGTCCCGAACAAGATTCAGCAGGAGTAGAATTGCGATGTCGCAGATATCGTCGAAGACATTTGCCGCGGCAGCGGCTCTGACCCTTGTGCTCGCCTCGTCGGCAGCATTCGCCCAGGCAGCCAAGGTCGCCGACACGCCGAAAGGCAAGGTATACGTCGACGCCAAGGGAATGACGCTCTACACGTTCGACAAGGACTCTGCAGGCAAGTCTGCATGCAACGGCCCTTGCGCAACCAACTGGCCCCCGTTGATGGCCGCCGCTGACGCCAAGGCCTCCGGCGATTGGACCATCGTGACCCGCGACGATGGCAGCAAGATGTGGGCTTACAAGGGCAAGCCGCTCTACACCTTCGCCAAGGACACCAAGCCGGGTGACACCACCGGCGACGGCTTCCTCAACGGCGCATGGCACATCGCCAAGCCCTGATTCATCTGATCACCCAGTCTGTGGAATCCCGCTCCCGAAAATGGGGCGGGATTTTCTTCTTTCTATCAGCCGTTCGTGAACCCTTTCGCCTTGGAAGCCGACATATCGGGAGCAGACGGCCCTGCCGCCCGTCGCAATAATCGTTTACGGTGCGACCGTCAGTTGTCCTTCGAGGAGCTTTTCCCAATGTCGTCCGGCTGGATTTTACTTGGTATCGTCGTCGTCATCGCACTGTTGGTGTTTGCCGCCTATAACCGCCTTGTCGCCCTGTCGCAGCGGGTCTCGCAGGCCTTCGCCGATATCGACGTACAGCTCAAGCAACGCCACGATCTGATCCCGAACCTGGTCGAAACCGTGAAGGGTTATGCGTCGCACGAACGTGGCACGCTGGATGACGTCATCAAGGCACGTAATGCTGCCATGTCCGCTCAAGGGCCCGCACAGGTGTCCGCTGCGGAAAACCAGCTGAGCGGCGCACTCGGTCGCCTGATTGCCTTGTCGGAAGCCTACCCGGACCTCAAGGCCAACACCAATTTCCAGCAGTTGCAGAGCGAACTCTCCGACATCGAGAACAAGATCGCCGCCAGCCGCCGGTTCTTCAACAACGCCGTTCAAGAATACAACACCGGCATTCAGCAGCTCCCTGCCGCCTTGTTCGCAGGCGCGCTTGGCTTCACGCGCAAGGATTTCTTCGATCTTGGCGAACAGCGCGGGCAACTCGAACAGGCCCCGTCGGTCAAGTTCTGACCGCTTGATATCCAATCGCGCACGGACAGCCCGCCATGGCCGCGTATGGTCTCTACACGCACATTGCATCGAACAAGTTTCGTTCGATGCTGCTGCTCGGTGGGCTGTTCCTGCTGGTCTATGTCATGGTGTTTGCCGGCGGGCTGATCGCGGAAGTCGTGATCAACAGCAACCGGCCATTCGACGACTACATCGTTCTGGCAGGAGGCGATCTCCTCAAAGCGTTTCCGTTTGCAACCATCGGCGCAGCGCTGTGGATCGCCATCGCCTATTTCTTCAACCAGCAGATCATCGATGCAGTCACCGGCGGCCGCGATGTCACCCGGCAGGAGCAGCCCCGGCTCTACAATACCCTTGAGAATCTGTGCATCTCGCGCGGCATCCCAATGCCGAAGCTCAAGGTGATCGATGATCCGGCGCTCAATGCCTTCGCAAGTGGTCTCAATCGCCGGCAATACTCCATCACGGTGACAACCGGCCTCTTGAAAGCGCTCAACGATCACGAGATCGAAGCCGTTCTGGGACACGAACTCACGCACATCCGCAACGGCGACGTCCAGCTTATGGTCGTCGCCGTGATCATCGCCGGTGTCATTGGTTTTTTCGCGGAATTGTTCTTCCGCATGTTCTTCAACTCGAATTGGCGTTTTGGCGGCGGCCGCTCATCCTCTTCCGATAGCGACCGCAAGGGGGGCGGCGCCTTCGCGGTCATCCTGCTCGCCCTGGCCTTGATCGGCCTCGCCTGGGGCTTGTCCCTTGTGGTGCGTTTCGCCCTGTCCCGCTCCCGCGAATTCCTGGCGGATGCAGGCTCTGTCGAACTCACCAAGGATCCGGACGCCATGATCTCGGCGCTCCGCAAAATCGAAGGCCGCGGCGAATTACCGGGCGCGACGTCGGCGATCATGGAGATGTGCGTCGATAACCCGCGCGAAGGGTTTGCCGATCTTTTTGCGACCCATCCCTCGATCGAGGCGCGGGTCAAGGCGCTGGTGCAATACGCTGGCGGACGTGATCCCGGTCCGTTGTCCCTATCAGCGCCAGATGATGATGACGCCGAATTGACTGACCCCACGGCTCCCCAACCAGGTCAGCCTCCCTCCACGCCTGTCGGCCCGTGGGGTTCCCGTTCGGACGGCAGCCCGATCTCGCCAGCAGGTCCATGGGGCCCGCGTTGATAGCGGCAAGAAACCGAGGTGTTCCCTGCTTCAGTGGCCCTCGTGGGAAAGCGGTGGGATTTAGGCGAACTATCGGTGTCAAGAATTGAATTATCCCTTGTTTCTGCCATGTTCCGGCTGAAAGCAGGGCAAGAGGATGGACCGAACGGGGGCGACCCGAATCCGGGCGGTCACATACTCAAAAACGTTTCGAAGTCGGTCATCGCGTGAGTCTGGAGTTCTTCCATCCAAATTCATTGTGACCTGACTCCGCCGGCTCCACCCGGCGGCGATTAAGCGCATAAAGGGACATCATGGCGAAGCCGGCGGTCATCGTAGTGGGTGCAGACAAGGGCGGGGTTGGCAAAACCACCGTCTCGCGCACCGTTTTGGATTACTTCAACGCAAACAACGTGACGACGCGCGCGTTCGACACGGAGTCTCCGCGGGGCACGCTGAAGCGTTTCCACCCGGACATCACCGAAATCGTCGATGTGACCACCACATCCGATCAGATGAAAATCTTCGATACGCTGAACTCGTCCGGCAGCAGCGTCACCGTGATCGACGTCCGCGCAGGTCTGTTGTCTCCGACCCTCGCTTCGCTGCGCGACATCGGCTTTCTCGACGCCGCCAAGTCTGGTCAGATCACCTTCGCCGTGTTCCACATTCTTGGGCCCTCCATCGCCTCGCTCGATGAGATCGCCGAGACCGCGAACTTCATGGACGGCGCGCGGTATTTCCTGGTGAAGAACTTCATCAACAATACGAGCTTCTTCGAGTGGGATCAGGCGACGTACAACTCCTATTTCCACAAGATCAAGAATGCGACCGAACTGACCATCCCGAAGCTGAACGAGATGGCCTATGAGCAGGTCGAAGTCGCGTCCGTGCCATTCCTCAAATTCGTCGCCAACAAGGGCACGCGTGACGAACCTGCGAACTATTCGTTCGTGCTGCGCGGCTATGTCCGCCACTGGCTCGGCAACGTCTGGGGCGAGTTCGATCGCATCAAGCTGACGGAAATCGTCGGCTCCAAAGACAGCGCCACGATGAAGTCGACCAGCGAGATCTGATTATCGGACGTCGCATCAATGCGCCGCACGCCTGTCTACATTGTCTGTTCTCCGCGACCGGCTGTAGGCAAGACCATGATTGCGCGGCTGCTCACGGAGTTCCTGCTGCTGCAGCGCGGTGCGGTGGCGGCATTCGATATCAATCTCCGTGAGCCGTCGCTGCTCGACTACCTGCCGAACGTGACGGAGACCGCCCGGATCGATGACACCTTCGGCCAGATGGCGCTGATGGACCGGTTGATCGTCAACGACGGCATCGCCAAGGTCGTCGACCTCGGCTTCCATGCCTTCGATGACTTCTACAGGCTGATCGGAGAAATCGGCTTCATGAAGGAAGCCGACCGCCGCGGCGTTGAACCGATCGTCCTCTTCGTTGCCGATCGCGATCGGACGTCGGAAAATGCGTGGACCATGCTGCGGTCAGAGCTGCCAAGGGGAGCGCTGATGGGCGTGGATAACGAGCAGGTGCTCTACGGCGACGTGCCGAAGGCCTATGCTGGGCAGCGCATGTTGCGGATCGCCGCCCTGCCCGCGTTTTTGAAATCGATCATCAACCGGCTGAATTTTTCCTTCACGCGCTTCTTGCGTGACAACCAGAGTTCATCCTCTGAACTCTCGCAGTGGATCAAGACCAACTACACGCGCATCCGCGAGATCGAACTGAACCTGATCCTGCACAAGCTGTGAGGGCGTCGCGGGCGCTCAATGCCCGTCGAACGTCATCAATGTCCGCACCGGCACATTCATCGCTCGCAACTTGGCGGCACCGCCGAGATCAGGCAGGTCGATGATGAAGCATGCGGCAACGACCTCGGCACCGATCTGGCGGAGCAGCTTGACAGCGCCCTCCGCCGTGCCGCCAGTGGCGATCAGATCATCGATCAGGATGACGCGCTCGCCGGGCCTGATGGCATCGGCATGCATTTCCATTTCATCGATGCCGTATTCGAGCGAGTAGGCAATCCGCACCGTCGTATGCGGCAGCTTGCCCTTCTTGCGGATCGGCACGAACCCGGCCGACACCTGATGCGCCACTGCGCCGCCGAGAATGAAGCCACGCGCTTCCATCCCGGCGACCTTGTCAATCTTCGATCCGGCCCAAGGCTGCACCAGTTCGTCGACGGCGCGACGGAACGCCCAGGCATTGCCAAGCAGCGTGGTGATGTCGCGAAAGATGATGCCGGGTTTGGGATAATCCGGAATGGCGCGAACGGTCGCTTTCAGGTCAGTCTCGAGAGTCATCATCTTTTCTTTCAATCACTCAATCGTTCAGCCATTAACGCCCGGTCGGCCTAACCGGAACGCATTTTCAACAATTCGAAGTCCGATATTGCCTTCCAGCGACATCAGCGATTCCGGATGGAATTGCACGCCGCCGACCGCCAGCGTTTTGTGCTCGATCGCCATGGCGATGCCATCTTCGGTGCTTGCGGTGACTTGCAGCACGTCGGGCATGCTGTCGCGCTCGACATAGAGCGAGTGATAGCGGCCGATCACCACCTCGTTCGGGAGATTTCCCATCAGCGTGCCGCCGCGCACCTGAACGCGCGAAGGCCGGCCATGCGCAGGCTGGGGCAACTGACCGAGCTTGCCACCGAAATATTCGCCGATTGCCTGCACGCCGAGACAGACGCCAAATACCGGCATCTCCTTCTGCATCGCAGCGTCGATGAAGTTGGAAATCCCGAAATCCTCCGGCCGGCCAGGACCGGGCGACAGCACCAGAAGATCGTACTTTTCTTTCTTCATCATATCGAGCGCATGGGTATGCCGCGTCACACTGACATCCGCGCCGACCTGGCGGAAATAATCCGCAAGCATGTGCACGAAGGAGTCCTCGTGGTCGATCAGCAACACCTTTTTGCCGGAGCCCGTAGCATCGGGCGCGAATGCAGACAGCGGCTTCGGCGGATCACCACGCAGCGCTTGAAACAGCGCCGCAGCCTTGGTCTGGCATTCCTTTTCTTCGGCCACCGGGTCGGAGTCGAACAGCAACGTCGCGCCGACGCGCACTTCGGCAAGGCCATCCTTCATGCGAATGGTGCGGATGGTCAGGCCGGTATTGATGCTGCCATCGAACCCGAGAAAGCCGAGCGCGCCAGCATACCAGCGCCGGGACGACCGCTCGTGGTCTTCAACGAACTGCATCGCCCACAGCTTCGGCGCACCAGTCACGGTGACAGCCCAGGCGTGGGTCAGGAATCCATCGAGCGCATCAAACCCGGGACGCAGCATACCCTCGACATGGTCGACAGTGTGGAAGAGTTTCGAGTAGGTCTCGATCTGCCGTCGTGCCAGCACCTTGATCGACCCGGGCACGCAGACGCGGGCCTTATCGTTACGGTCGACGTCCGTGCACATGTTGAGCTCGAATTCGTCTTTCTGCGAATTCAGCAGTTCGCGAATTTGCTCCGCATCGCCAATGGCGTCCGCGCCGCGTGCGATGGTACCCGAAATCGGACAGGTCTCGATCCGCTTTCCGTCAGAGCGCACGAACATTTCCGGCGAAGCTGCCACCAGAAACTCGCCATCACCGAGATTGATCAGCGCGCCATAGGGCGACGGATTGATCTTGCACAACCGCTGGAACACTTCCGCAGGCGTGCGCTCGCATGGCTCGGCGAACAACTGGCCGGGCACCGCCTCAAACAGATCGCCGCGCGCAAAAGCCTGCCGAGCAACTTCGACGGTCGCCTGATAGTCGCCCGGCGCGTGATCCGCGAAGGCCTTGCGGTCCGTTTTCGCGTAAACGCTTTCCGGCGTCTCGCGCGGAAGCCCCTGGGTAGACTGTCCCTTCCAGTCAAATTCATAAGCGAGGATGACGCCGCGCCCGGTTGCCCGATCGTAGGCCAGCAGCCTGTCGGGCACATATAGCACGATATCGCGCTGGTCCGCTTGGCGGGCGCGCTTCTGAACCAGATCCTCGAACTGGAAAACGAGGTCGTAGGCAAAGGCCCCGAACAGGCCAAGCAACGGATCATTGTTCGAACTGAAGCTCGCAATGATCGCGCGCACCAGCGACATCATCGATGCGCGCCGGGTACGTTGATCCTCGTTCACCGGCGCGTCGCCACGCATAATATGACCCTTGAGGCGCGTCGCACTCGTTTCAGTGATGACAGCGCTGGGCTCGTTCAGCGTTTCCGCGAGGAAGGCGAGCAACACCTTCCCGCGCTCGTTGAGCGGCTCGATGACGAAGTCTGTTCCAACCGATTCCAGCCGCAGCGGCGGATCGGCAAATCCGAGATCGAAGCTCTCATAACGACCCGGGACCGTCGTACCTGACGACAGCACCACGCCACGCCGGCTGTCCAGCCGTTCGATCAAACGGTCGAGCGCCGCACCGCCGGTGAAATGTTCGACGGATCGCGAGACCCCGAGTCCTCGGGCTGTCTGGTAATCGCTGTGCGCGGGGAGCGAAAAAAGTGTCCTGTTCATGCTGTCCTCTTACGAAACTTGCTGGAGGAACGCCACACAGGACAAACGAAAAAGGCCGTCGCTCTGCGATGACGGCCTCGACGATTGAATAAAATAGATCGCACCGGCCACCTTAGAAGGTGGACCACCAAAGACGGGCTGGGCGGAAAACGGTGTTCATGGCAGGCAAAACATCATCCGGAACCAGGGATGTCAAGGGAAGACTCTGAGCCTCCCGATCATGTCATCGCGAGGCCGCATCGGCCCTTCCCGGCCCGGCCAGCGGCTGTTTGGACGAAGACCGTTAAACTTCGCTCCCCAACCTCCTCTTCGACCGGCGTCCAGCCCTGTCGAAGGTAGAAGTTACGGCGCATTTTCGGTGCGCAGAGATAAACACGATCAATCCCCAGCGCGAATGCGTCGCCCGCTGCTCGTCCAACCAGTGTACGGCCGATCCGCTGTTTCCGATATTCGGGCTCGACCCATACGGCCGCCACCCACGGCGTGTACTGAGGACGGTCTTCCAGATCGGAGGCAATGACCGAGGCCGTCCCGAGAAATGTTTCGCCATCGTGAGCGACCAGAGCGAACGGTATGGGCTCTGGCGCCATGTTCTCCCGCAGGCGATCGGCGATGTAGCCGATCACAAAGCCCCGGTCCTTCCACCACGCCCGCCAGATGCGATCAGCAACCGCGTCGAAAAAAGCCGGCTGCTGACGCAGGTCGGAAATGGTCATCCCAGATACTTCTTGAAGAACTCGGTGGCGCGGCCCCAGGCCAGCTCCGCGGCGTGACGGTCATGCACCGCAGCCCGCTCCTCGTTCACGAAAGCATGGTCTGCATCGTAGCGATACACCTCAAAATCCTTCCCGGCTGCCTTCATGGCCTTCTCGAACGCGTTCACCGCCTGCGGCGTGCACCAGTCGTCCTTGTTGGCGAAATGGCCCTGGAGAGGAATTTTCACGTCAGCCGGCTTTGCCGCCTGCTCCGGCGGAATTCCATAAAAGGTGACGGCTGCAGCGAGCTCAGGAACACGAGCCGCGCCGATGATCGTCACCGCACCGCCCATGCAGAAGCCGGTCAGGCCAACCTTGGCGCTGTTCTTCTTCAGATACTGAACAGCTCCACGTACGGTCTGTTCGGTCGCATCAAGAAAGTCCAGCGACGTCATTTCCTTATTGGCCGCCTCCGTATCGTGATACGGCACAACGACGCCCTTGTAGAGATCGGGCGCGAGCGCATCGAAACCGGCGAGCGCAAAACGATCCGTCAACGCCTTGATGTTTTCGGACAGGCCCCACCATTCCTGAATGACCACGACACCCGGCGCGTTGCCACGCGCGGCGTTGGCGAGATAGCCCCTGGCTTCCTTGCCGTCGGGACGCTTGAACGTGATGTGAGTACCCATGGTGTCCTCCGAAATTCGACCTGCGCGCGCACAATGCCGCTGCGAACTAGTGTGGCGGTTCAGAAGTCCGCATCATTTGTGGGGCGAGTCCGGAATGCGGACTTCTGAACCAAAGCCACACTAGAACAATAACTTGCTAGTGTCCTTCGATTCCGAAGTTCGCAGACGAATGTGCCGCGGAATGATGCGAACTTCGGAATCGGGACACTAGGTTCCGCAATGATGGAGTAACGCGTTCACATCACGAAACGACGACCCGCATATCTGAATAGCAAAAAGGCCCCGAAATGGGGCCTTTCGCGGATCGATAGAGATCGCTGCAGCTTAGTGAGCCGCAGCCCACACCTTGCGCTTGGTGAAGTACAGCAAGCCGCAGAATATGATCAGGAAGATCATGACCTGAAGGCCGAGACGCTTGCGGGCCTCGAGGTGAGGCTCTGCCGTCCACATCAGGAACGCCGCAACGTCCTTGGCGTACTGCTGGACGGTAGCCGGCGAGCCGTCGTCGAACGTCACCTGACCGTCGCTCAAAGGCTTCGGCATCTTGATAGCATGGCCCGGGAAGATCCTGTTGTAGTACGAACCTTCCGGCAGCGCGAAACCAGCCGGCGCCTTCTCTTCATAGCCCTGCAGCAGCGCATCGATGTAGTTCGGTCCCTTTTCCTGGAACTGCATGAAGGCGTCGAAGATGAACTGCGGGAAGCCGCGCTCATAGCCGCGCGCCTTGGCCATCAGCGACAGATCCGGCGGCGCCGCTCCACCGTTGGCAGCACGGGCTGCCTGCTCGTTCGGGAATGGCGACGGGAAGTAGTCCGCCGGGCGACCCGGACGCTCGAACATATCGCCGGCATCGTTCGGTCCATCCTTGATCTTGTACTCGGCAGCGAAGGCAGCCGCCTGGGCCGGCGTGTAGCCGGGACCACCTGGATCAGCCAGGTTGCGGAAGGCGACCAGCGACAGGGCATGGCATGCCGAGCAGACTTCCTTGTAGATCTTCAGGCCGCGCTGAAGCTGGCCCTGATCGAACTTGCCGAAAGGACCGGCAAATGACCAACTCAGCGACGGAGGCGTGGTGCCGTGAGAGTTTTCCGCCTTGGCGTTGTTCATGCCACCGAGGAGCAGCGAACCGCCGACCGCGACGGCAATCATGGTCGAAACCATCGGCGCCTTACGTGAACCGCTCTTCGCCAGCACGTCGTCAGCGATCGAATTCGGCAGCGGACGAGCTGTTTCGATACGGCTGAGGAGCGGCAGCACGATCAGGAAGTATGCGAAGTAGCAGACAGTCAGGATGCGGCCCGCGATCACATAGATGCCTTCAGGCGGCTGCGCACCGAGGTAGCCGAGACCAAGGCAAACCGCCACGAAGATCCAGAAGAACTGCTTGGCGAGCGGACGATACTTGGACGACCGCGTTTTGGCGCTGTCGAGCCAAGGCAGGAACGCCAACACGATGATCGCACCGAACATGGCAATGACGCCGCCGAGCTTGCTCGGGATCGAACGCAGGATCGCGTAGAACGGCAGGTAGTACCATTCGGGCACGATGTGTGCTGGGGTCACCGCCGGATTGGCCTGGACGTAGTTGTCCGGATCGCCGAGATAGTTCGGGATGTAGAACACGAACCAGGCGAAGAACAACAGGAAGCAGGCCATGCCGAACGCGTCCTTGATGGTCGCGTATGGCGTGAACGGGACTGTGTCCTTCTCGGTCTTGGGCTCGACGCCGGCCGGATTGTTCTGACCAGCGACGTGCAGCGCCCAGACGTGAAGCACGACGACGCCGGCGATCACGAACGGCAGCAGATAGTGCAGCGAGAAAAAGCGGTTCAGCGTCGGGTTGCCGACCGCATATCCACCCCACAGAAGGGTCACGATGCTGTCGCCCACGTACGGAATTGCGGAGAAAAGGTTCGTGATGACGGTAGCGCCCCAGAAGCTCATCTGGCCCCATGGCAGCACGTAGCCCATGAAACCGGTCGCCATCATCAGCAGGTAGATGATCACGCCGAGGATCCAGAGAACCTCGCGCGGCTCCTTGTAGGAGCCGTAGTACAGGCCGCGGAGCATGTGGACGTACACGGCGATGAAGAACATCGAAGCGCCGTTGGAGTGCAGGTAGCGCAGCAACCAGCCGTAATTGACGTCACGGACGATGCCTTCGACTGACTTGAACGCCAGATCGACATGCGGCGTGTAGTGCATCGCCAGGATGACGCCTGTGATGATCTGGACAGCGAGCATCATCGAGAGGATCGCACCGAACGTCCACCAGTAGTTCAGGTTGCGGGGAGTCGGATAGGCGATGAAGGAGGAGTGGATCAGTCCCCCGAGGGGAAGACGCCGCTCAATCCACTTCAAAGCTGGATTTTGCGGGTTGTAGCTGGATGGTCCGCTCATGATGCGATCCTGAAAAAGAAGAAGCGACGCAATCGGCTAAGTGGGGCTTCAGCCAATCTTGATTTTGGTGTCAGAGACGAAGGCGTACGGAGGCACTGCCAGGTTCAGCGGCGCGGGCCCCTGGCGGATACGACCGGAGGTGTCGTACACTGAGCCGTGGCACGGGCAGAAGAAGCCACCATAGCTACCTTCGTGAGCGATCGGGATGCAGCCGAGATGCGTGCAGATGCCGATGACCACGAGCCACTGATCGTGACCTTCCTTGACGCGGGCCTGATCGGTCTGTGGATCAGGCAGGTTGGACATATTGACCGAGCGAGCCTCTTCGACCTGTTTCTTGGTGCGGTTCATGATGTAGATCGGCTTGCCGCGCCAGAAAACCTTGATGTCCTGACCTTCGGCGATCGGCGTCAGGTCGACTTCGATCGGAGCACCGGCCGCGATGGTTGAGGCGTCCGGGTTCATCTGGGAAATCAGCGGCCAGGCAACCGCCGCGGCGCCGACCGCGGCCGCGGCTCCTGTCGCTACATAAAGAAAATCACGGCGTGTCGGCTCAGCCGAGGTGGTGGACGTCACGTTTGCAAACCCTTTCCGAACTGCAACCGGCGGGACTACCCCTTCTGGTGCGGGCGCACCCAGGAGCAGAAGCCGGAGCCCGCGGGGCCCCGCGGTAGCAGAATGACCACATTGTCCTGCTCAGGCGAGCAAAACGTACGATCTAGAATCGATCTATTGGCACCCTTGCCCGGAGAGCGCAAGCCCGCTATCGGCACACTTTAGTGCGACGCACTAAAACCGCCCACAGTAGAGAATTTTTCACACTTTTCCTGCCGGGCCTAAAGGCCGGATTCCGATGCGCATAGCCCTCTACCAGCCCGACATTCCGCAAAACACCGGAACGATTCTGCGGCTCTGCGCCTGCCTGGGCGTGGAAGCCCACATTATCGAACCAGCCGGGTTTCCGGTCAGCGACCGGCATTTCCGCCGGGCAGGCATGGATTACCTCGACCAGGTGACGATCATCCGCCACGATTCCTGGACGAAATTCGAGGAATGGCGCTCTGAAACCGGCTGCCGACTGGTATTATTTTCAACCAAAGCGGCACGCCCTTACCTGGATCATACCTATCAGGCCGATGACGTCCTGTTGTTCGGCCGGGAATCCGCCGGTGTTCCAGACGAAGTGGTGCAAGCTGCCGACGAACGGCTGGTGATCCCGATCGCGCCAGGCATGCGATCCCTGAACATCGCCGTCACCGTGGCAATGGCGCTGGGCGAGGCATTACGCCAGACAGGGCCTATATTTGTGGGCAACACCGGCCCTGGCGCAGCCCCGCCAGATGCAACCACATAGAGAGCACGAGGACATCGGGTTGAGTTACGCGGTCAAGGAAATTTTCCTGACATTGCAAGGCGAAGGCGCCCATGCCGGGCGCACGGCGGTCTTCTGCCGGTTCAGCGGGTGCAACCTGTGGACAGGACGTGAGCAGGATCGCGCCAGCGCCACGTGTCAATTCTGCGACACCGATTTCGTCGGCACCGATGGTACGCTCGGTGGGCGCTACCCCTCCGCGGACACCCTCGCGGACACCATCGCAGCCCAGTGGACCGGCTCCCCGGACCACCGTTACGCCGTGCTCACCGGCGGCGAGCCGCTCTTGCAGATCGACGCCCCGCTGATCGATGCGCTGCACGCCCGGGGATTTTTGATTGCAGTCGAGACCAACGGCACCATCGATCCGCCGCCCGGCCTCGACTGGATTTGCGTCAGCCCCAAGGCGGGCGCGGAGCTCGTGGTCCGCAGGGGCCACGAGCTGAAACTGGTCTATCCGCAGCCCGGCGCGCCGCCGGAGAACTTTGCTGATCTCGCCTTCGAACGGTTTTCGTTGCAGCCGATGGATGGACCTGACATAGCGCAAAGCACGGAAAGTGCGATCGCGTATTGCCTGCGTCATCCGCAGTGGCGGCTGAGCGTTCAAACACACAAGACCCTTGGCATCAGATAATCGGGATCAGGCAGGACTGGACAGTTGCGATGTGGGAATTGACGAAGACCTTCCATTTCGAGGCCGCGCACTCCTTGACCGGAACAACGCTGGGCGAGATCAGCGAGGAAATTCACGGTCATTCGTTTCGCGCCGAGGTCAGTGTGCGCGGGACACCCGATCCCGACACCGGAATGGTGATGGATCTTGGCCTGCTCGAGCGCAGCATGAATGATGTGCAAAAGATGCTCGACCATAAATACCTCAATAAGATCGAAGCACTCGGACGACCGACGCTGGAAAATCTCACACGTTTCATCTGGGAACGTGTCCAGCATGCCGGCCACGTGACCCGTGTCAGCGTCCATCGGGACAGCTGCAACGAAAGCTGCACCTATTTCGGCCCGCAGGGTTAAACTTCCCGCACAACAAGAACGGAGACGCGGATTGGAAAAACCAGTCACGACGATCGAACACCGCAAGCAGCGCGCCCGTACATGGTTCGAGAACCTGCGCGACGATATTTGCCTCGATCTCGAGGAACTTGAGACTGAAGCATCGCCGTCTCTTTATCCGGGAGAGGCTGGCCGTTTTGTACGCACTCCCTGGGAACGCACCGATCACACCGGCAAGCCCGGCGGCGGCGGCGTGATGTCGGTGATGCGCGGACGGCTCTTTGAAAAGGTGGGCGTCCACTGCTCCACCGTGTACGGCGAATTCGCCCCCGAATTTCGCGCGCAAATTCCAGGCGCGGCTGATGATCCGCGCTTCTGGGCCTCCGGCATCTCGTTGATCGCACATCCGCGCAATCCGAATGTCCCCGCGGTCCATATGAACACGCGCTTTGTGGTGACGACGAAGGCATGGTTCGGCGGCGGCGCGGACCTCACCCCGGTGCTCGATCGGCGGCGCACGCAAGACGACGCCGACACCACAACCTTTCATGCGGCGATGAAACGTGCCTGCGATGCCCATGCGGCCATCGCGCCTTACGACAAATACAAGGCATGGTGCGATGAGTATTTCTATCTGCCGCATCGCAAGGAGCCGCGCGGCATCGGCGGCATTTTTTATGACTGGCACGATTCCGGTGATTGGGATGCCGACCTCGCCTTTACCCAGGAAGTGGGCCAGGCGTTTGCCAAGGTCTATCCGGAACTGGTGCGGCGGAATTTCGCAACCACCTGGACGCCGCAGGATCGCGAAGAACAGCTTGTGCGACGCGGACGCTATGTCGAATTCAATCTACTTTATGACCGCGGTACGATCTTCGGCCTGAAGACCGGAGGCAATGTCGACTCCATCCTGTCGTCGATGCCACCAGTGGTGAAATGGCCGTAGTTCCCCGCGAAAGGAAAATCACCGCAAGCTAAGAACGAAAAGCTCTGGACAACCCGTCCAGAGCTTTTCGTTTTGTCAGGGTGTCATGACTTGCAGCTAGAGCATGATCCGGAAAAGTGTGCAGCGGTTTTCCGAAAAGATCATGCTCAAACAATAACCTAAAGCGCGATGATGATTCATCCTGATCTCATCGCGCTTTAGTGTGGTGGTTCAGAAGTTCGCTTCATTTTCTCGGCGAGTCCTTTAAGCGAACTTCTGAACCTAAACCACACTGGAATCATAGGTTGCTAGTGTCCTTTCGAATCCGAAGTTCGCTACGAGGCGCGCTGCAGTATGGGGCGAACTTCGGATTCGGGACACTAGGTGCCGTCATTCCACTTTTACCAACGCATGATCCCGAATGATGGAACCGTTCATCGGGAATCCATGCACACCAAACGGAGCAGATCATGGGACTGAAAGCGGGTGACGTCGTTGTTCTGAAATCAGGCGGCCAGCCTCTGACCGTTGCGGAGGTAAAAGACGATATCGTGGAGTGCGTCTGGATTGGTGAAGAAGGCGACCTGTTTCGCGAGAAGCTTCCGTCCGTCGTTCTCGAACTCGCTCACTTTGAGCCACTCGACGATGAAGACGAGCACGATGACGATGAAGATGATGCTGAGGACGACGAAGACGACGAGGATGAAAAGGCCAAGGCCGAAGTCGGCTAAAGCCTTCTCCTAAAATCGCAGGCCGGCGTCATAAGCTAGCGGTCTGCGATCAGGCATCAACTATCCATATTTTGAACGCTCAGAGCAGATGATCGCGGGTGAAGCGCACGGCAGTTTCATCCGCGATGGCCTTTAACGCCGCTTCATCCATCGGAAATTGCGCCGCGAGCCAGGCATCCTCCGCCAGCGTCAGCACATGGCCGAGCGCGGGACCTTCCGCGATGCCACGGGCAATAAAATCACCACCTTTGAGCGGAAAGGCCGGCGGCGTCCAGCGATCCGGGAGCGATACGAAATTCTGCCAGTATGACGACGTCGCGTTACGTCCTGCCCGCGCCCACGCCAACATGATGCGATCCCGATAACGCTCCGCGTCGCCGATGCGATAGAATCTACGCCGCGCCGTATCCTCATCCATATCCTTGAGCCGCCACCAGCGATGCCCCATCGAATCAAGTCGTTTGGTTTCGACATTGGAAAGACGTAACCGTTGTGACAGACGCTTAGCATCCTCGGTCACCGCAACTGCCAAGGCGCCAAGGCGACGAATCGGATCCGGCTCAAGGCCAAGCTGAACTTCGGCTTCGACCATCTTGGCGAAGACACCGTGATAAACTACGCCGCCGGTGAAGCGCAACAGACCCGCATTATCCATGGCGACAAGTGCCGGTACCGCGCCAGGCGCCACGACCAGCTTCAACATCTCCATGCGAATACGTTCGGCAGAAAGAGTGCGCAAGCCGCCGCGCCCAGCGATGCAGGCATCGGAGCTTGCCGTATCTGGCTCGCCTTTGCCGTAGGCTGCATGAATCCGGAAGAAGCGCAGGATGCGCAAATAGTCTTCGGCGATCCGTTGTGCGGGCTCACCAATAAAGCGCACGCGCCGCGCCTCGATGTCAGCCAACCCGCCGACCTCGTCGTGAACCACGCCGTCCGCGGTCAGGGACAGGCCATTGATGGTGAAATCGCGGCGCAGTGCATCACGTGTCCAGTCACGCCCGAATGCAACCTTTGCCTTGCGGCCGAACGTTTCGACATCCTCGCGCAGGGTTGTCACTTCGAACGCCTTGTTCTCGATCACCAAGGTGACCGTCCCGTGATCGAGACCCGTGGGTACACTCTTGATCCGCGCCCGCTTCGCGCGGTTGATCACCTCTTCGGGCAATGCCGTGGTCGCGATATCGATCTCGCCCACCGGAAGATCGAGCAATGCGTTGCGGACGGCCCCGCCAACCACGCGTGCCTCTTCACCATCGGAATTGAGAATTCCCAGCACGCGAGCGACTGGGCCTGATGTCAGCCAGGTCGCATTGTGCAGCGAGCGCGTCGCGCTCATTTTTCGGATCCCCGAATCAGTTTTCCGTTCTCCATATGGGCGGGAGTGTAAGTCGTTCCGGGCGGCGCTCCGGAAAAATTCGCCAGCAGCACCAGACTCAGGATTACAAGCAACAGTGCCACGAAAGTCAGCTTGCCGATGACCTGCAATGGCCACGAGGTCTTAATGAAAATCCCATGACGCCTGGCAATCAGAATGATCGCATAAACTGCAAAGGGAATAAGAAAGATTCCGATCTCGGTGAGAACGGGACGGATCATGCAAGGTACATCCGCTCGTACAGGGCACGCAGCATCCCGGCCGTCGCACCCCAGATGTAGCGCTCCTCGAACGGCATCTCATAGAACGAGCGCTGCATGCCGCGAAATTCCTTGTACCCCAGCCTGTGATTGCCAGGATCCATGAGAAATGCCAGCGGTACTTCGAAGACGTCGTCGACTTCGTCGCGGTTGATCGTCAATTCGAACCCCGGCCGAACCCGCGCAAGTGTCGGTAAAATCCGGAATCCAAATCCTGTCGCGTAGACGTCAAGGTAACCGACCGGGTCGATGAAGGTTTGCTTGAGGCCGATTTCCTCGTCGGCTTCGCGCAACGCCGCATCCAGAGGTGATGCGTCTGCGGGATCGATCTTGCCGCCCGGAAATGAGATTTGTCCGGCGTGTTCGTTCAGGTGCTCGGCGCGCTTGGTTAGCAGTACGGTCGGAAGCTCACGCTCCACAATCGGAACAAGAACGGCCGCCGGACGAACGGGCCTCTCTTTCGCGATGATCTGCAACATGGCGTCGGTGCCGAAATCGCCGGTCGGCGCTAGGATGCTCGCATCGGTCAGCCCTGGGGGAACATCGAAAGTCAGGCGCTCCCGTGCCCGGCGAAAAAATTCACCCGAACTCATATCGGCGGATGCCGCCGCGCGGGCGGAAGCGTCCGTCACACTACTATCAGTCAAACCACATCCCTCGCCTGCGCCGCGTCGGCCATCGAAAAGAACACACCGTCAGACAGGACGCCAAACAATTCGCGGCCATCGACGACTCGTTCCTCGCCCATGTTGACCAGATCATAATAGAGCGGACGCGTGACTTTTGCCCATAGGTCCGAACGGACATGCAGGTATGGCGTCAATCCACCCTCGGCCGACGCCTCGAACCGCAACCGATGATTGCCATCGCATGGCACCCATTCGTCCACATTGGTGCGAAAACTCAGCTGCCGTGCGCTCCCCTCGCCATCTTCCGCCATCTCCACCGCAAGAAATGGCGCGTCGTCGACACGGATGCCGACCTTTTCGACAGGGGTGACAAGAAAATATTTATCATCCTCTCGCTTGAGGATCGTGGAAAACAACTTCACCAGCGCCGGCCGCCCGATTGGCGTGCCCAAGTAGAACCACGTGCCGTCAGCCGCTATCCGCATGTCCAGATCGCCGCAAAACGGCGGATTCCACATGTGAACCGGCGGCAAGCCTTTTGTCACAGCACGACGCGCAGCGTCAGTCAGCCCATCAAGACGCTGGGCCGCATTTGGTTCCCTCTGCCCTTGGTTCGCCATTGTTTGTCCCGACCTTTGACGCCCTTATTTGGCACGATCGTGCAAGTGCAGAACGATGAGAATTCATTGAGCCGCTCGCAAGAAAGCTCGCCCGAATACTCGCCACATCGTGATGAAGTTCAAGCCCCCTACCCGTTAAGGTGGGGAAAGCCTGATGTGACGACTACATTAAGAGAATACTTAGCCTTTGCACCCGTTTAGCATGGGCGGCTGAATGCGGGCGATCCGCCACGGCGGTCTACGCGAGGAGTGATAGTATGGCAGATAGTGTTGAAAAACTCGAAGACGTGATCGTACGGTCCGCAGAGCAGATCGCGGGCAATATCCGTGCGGCCCGGGAGGCGATTTCGGCTGTCATTTTTGGTCAGGAACGTGTTGTCGAACACGCGCTGGTCACGATCTTATCCGGCGGGCACGCGTTGCTTGTCGGTGTGCCCGGCCTTGCCAAGACCAAACTCGTCGAAACGCTGGGTGTCACCCTCGGACTCGATGCCAAGCGCGTGCAGTTCACGCCAGATCTGATGCCTTCCGACATTCTGGGCGCGGAAGTGCTGGACGAGAGTGCCACCGGCAAGCGCTCGTTCCGCTTCATTGCAGGACCGGTCTTCGCGCAGTTGCTGATGGCGGACGAAATCAACCGCGCCAGCCCGCGTACTCAGTCAGCACTGCTACAGGCAATGCAGGAGCAGCACATCACCGTGGCCGGTGCACGCCACGATCTACCAAAGCCATTCCATGTGCTTGCGACGCAGAACCCGCTGGAGCAGGAAGGCACCTATCCTCTGCCCGAAGCCCAGCTCGACCGCTTCCTGATGGAGATTGACGTCGAATATCCGGACCGCGACGCCGAACGGCGCATCCTGTTTGAAACCACCGGAGCCGAAGAAACGGCGGCCAAAGCCACCATGACGGCAGAAACCCTGATCACCGCGCAGCGGCTGGTGCGCCGGCTGCCGGTCGGAGATTCTGTCGTCGAGGCGATCCTATCTCTGGTGCGCTCGGCACGTCCCGGCCAAGAAGGTGGAGAGAGTGCCAAGTCCATCGCATGGGGGCCCGGCCCGCGCGCCAGCCAGGCGCTGATGCTCGCCGTCCGCGCTCGGGCTCTGCTCGATGGCCGCCTCGCGCCATCGATCGATGACGTGCTTGATCTCGCCGAACCCGTCCTGAAGCACCGCATGGCGCTGACCTTCTCGGCACGCGCCGAAGGACAGACCGTCGCCGGCGTCATCAAGCAACTCAGAACGCGGATTGGCTGATGGCAACGCGGATGCAGCCAGCTCTTCAGGAGGTCGAGGCAGTCCGGCGCGCGGACGGCGAGAGCCGTTCGCTCGCTGCGTCGCTGCCGCGTCTTGTGCTGGAGGCACGCCGCATCTCGGCGAACGTCATTCACGGCCTGCATGGACGGCGCCGCGCAGGCACCGGCGAGAATTTCTGGCAGTACCGCCGCTTCGTCTCCGGCGAGGCCTCGCAAAACGTCGACTGGCGCCGATCCGCGCGCGACGATCATTTGTATGTGCGCGAGCAAGAATGGGAAGCGGCACACACCATCTGGCTGTGGCCAGACCGCTCCCCGTCGATGGCGTTCGCCTCGAAGACCGCGCGGGACAGTAAGCTCGAACGCGCGCTGGTGGTGACATTTGCGCTGGCCGAGTTGCTGGTGTCGGGCGGCGAGCGCGTTGGCATTCCTGGCCTGATGAATCCAAGTTCAAGCCGCAACATCGTCGACAAAATCGCGCAGGCGATCCTGCACGACAACGCCGCACGCGGCAGCCTGCCGCCGCAGTTCGTGCCAGCGGCCCTGGCGGAGGTCGTGGTGCTATCGGATTTCTGGTCACCGATTGACGAGATCCGCACCATGCTCGGCGGCCTCTCGGCCGCGGGAGCGCATGGAACATTGCTACAGGTCGTTGATCCAGCCGAAGAGACGTTCCCCTATTCCGGGCGAATCGAGTTCGTGGAGCCTGAGGGCGCTGGCATGATCACGGCGGGCCGCGCCGAAGCCTGGGCGCGGGACTACACCACACGCGTTGCCGCACATCGCGCCGCTATTCGGGACGAAACCAACAAGCTCGGCTGGCTGTTCTCGGTCCATACGACGGATCGTTCAGCCGCAGAACTGCTTCTCTTCCTTCATAACGGCATGACCGTCGCCAAGGGCGGCGCGCGGGCCTTGGGTCTTGCGGGGCGCAGCGCATGATGGGTCTTCCGCTTTCCTTTGCTGAACCGTGGCTGCTGGTCGGCTTGCTGAGCCTGCCGGCGCTGTGGTGGCTGCTCCGCGTGATGCCGCCGCGTCCACGCCGTATCGATTTTCCACCGACACGGCTGCTGTTCGACATTGCGCCAAGGGAAGAAACCCCTTCGCGCACGCCATGGTGGCTGACGGCACTGCGGTTGCTGGCAGCCGCGCTGGTGATTTTGGCCGCCGCCGGCCCGGTGTGGAATCCGAGTGAAGGCATCGCGCGCTCGGACGCACCGCTGGTGATGTTGCTCGATGATGGCTGGAGCGCGGCCGCAAGCTGGGATGCCCGCATCAAGACCGCGGATGAACTGATCGCAAATGCGGAAGCCGACCGGCGCGCCGTCGCCATCGTGCCGCTCTCGGAAAGTACCCGCGACTTCTCGCTGATGCCTGCAGGCACGGCCCGCGTCGCGTTGCGTCAGTTGTCGCCAAAGCCTTACTCCGTCGAGCGCGTCGAGACGTTGGCCGCGCTCGGACGATTTCTTGAAAAGACCGGCAACGCTGAAATCGTCTGGCTCAGCGACGGCGTCGATACCGGCCGCGGCAGCGAGTTCGTGGAAAACCTCTCCAAGACGATTCAGAACCGCCCTCTGACCATTTTCGAGGGCGGTACACGTCCCACCCACGCCCTGGCTGCCGCTGAAAATGCCGCCGCGAAGATGACCGTAAAGGTGCTACGCGCAACCAGCGGCAGTGGCGACGTCGGCCTTGTCCGCGCCCTTGACCAGAAAGGATCGCCGATCGGCGAAGCGCGCTTCGCTTTCGGCGCCCGGGATCAGGAAACTGAAGCGAGCTTTGATCTGCCAGTGGAACTGCGCAACGACATCACACGGCTTGAGATTGCCGGGGAACGCTCGGCAGGTGCGGTACAGTTGCTCGACAAGCGCTGGCGGCGGCGCGCCGTCGGCATTGTCAGCGGTGCAACGAGCGACACCGCACAGCCCTTGCTGGCCTCGACATTCTACCTCACGCGCGCGTTGGCCCCATTTGCTGATGTGCGGCTTGGTGAACGCGCCGCACCCGCTGTCGCCATCGGACAGTTCCTCGACCAGAAGCTGCCGATGATCGTGCTCGCGGACGTGGGCACGCTCTCTCCGGAGATTTATGACCGCCTCAATAAATGGATTTCGCAAGGCGGTGTACTGGTGCGTTTCGCGGGTCCCCGACTTGCTGCCGGCGACGATGATCTCGTCCCGGTCAAACTGCGGCGCGGCAATCGCAACCTTGGCGGCAGCCTCACCTGGGAGAAGCCGCAACCGCTTTCGTCGTTCGCGGCAGACGGTCCGTTTGCAGGGCTGCAGGTGCCGAAGGATGTGACCGTGACGCGCCAAGTGCTGGCAGAGCCGAGCGCCGCGTTGGCCTCGCGGACCTGGGCCTCGTTACAGGATGGCACACCGTTGGTAACAGGCGAGCACAGGGACAAAGGCATCGTCGCACTGTTCCACGTCAGCGCCGACATGCGCTGGTCGGATCTGCCGATGTCCGGTGCCTTCGTCGAAATGCTGCGCCGGATTATCGACATGTCGGGTTATACGGCGAACACAGGTGCCGGCGTTGCAGCCGATGCGAGTGCCGAGACCGTCGCACCGCTGCGTACGCTCGACGGCTTCGGCGCGTTCGGCCCGCCGCCATCCAGTGCTAAGCCGCTGCGTGCGGACTACCGCGATCGCGCCACACTCGATCATCCTCCCGGTCTGTATGGACCGGCAGATGGTCCGCTCGCAGTGAACACGCTGGCGGCGGCAGACCGGCTTGCACTGCTGGACACTTCAGCACTCAAGGCACGCCGCGCGACCTATACCAATGCGGAGCCGCGCGATCTGCGTGGCATCCTGCTCTCCACCGCACTCGCACTGTTCCTGATCGACGCGATCATTGTTGCGATCCTTGGAGGTGGTCTTGCGGCCGTGTTGCGGCGACGCGCGGCGACGGCCGCGCTCGTCTTGGCAATTGTGGCCGCATCGATGATCGGCTCGCCATTGTCTTCTTTCGCACAGGCGCCAAAGGCTGACAGTTCCAAAGCTGCCACCACCAACAGCGCGGCCAGCGACGACTTCGCCATCAAGGCGGCGGCACAAACGCGACTGGCATATGTCGTCACCGGTAACAATGATGTGGATTCGATTGTCAAAGCGGGCCTGTCGGGGCTGACGCTGTTTCTCGCGCAGCGCACGGCGCTGGAGGCCGGCGATCCGGTCGGCGTCGACCCCGCGCGCGATGAACTGTCATTCTTTCCGCTGCTCTACTGGCCGGTGATTTCCGGCGCACCGAAGCCGTCGCAGGAAGCCATCAACAAGCTCGATGCCTACATGAAACAAGGCGGCACGGTGCTGTTCGATACGCGAGATGCCATCGAAGCTCCCCCAGGTCCGAGTGGCGATTCCCAGACGCCGGGCATGCTGACGCTGCGCAACATTCTCTCCTCGCTCGACATCCCACAGCTTGAGCCGGTGCCACGCGAGCATGTGCTGACCAAGACGTTTTATTTGCTGCGCGATTTTCCGGGCCGATTCACATCCGGTGAGACCTGGGTCGAGGCTTTACCGCGCAATGAAGACGAAGATTCTTCCGAGCGACCAGCGCGTGGTGGCGACGGCGTTTCACCAATCATCATTACCTCCAACGATCTTGCCGGTGCATGGGCGATGCAGCCGGACGGTCAACCGATGCTGCCGATGACGCCGGGCGAACCGCGGCAACGCGAATTCGCCTTCCGGGCCGGCGTCAACATCGTGATGTACACACTGACCGGCAACTACAAGGCCGATCAGGTGCACGCTCCTGCTCTCATCGAACGGCTGGGGCAATAATCCAATGCAATACGGTATCACGTTCGCTCCTCTCGTTCCGACTGTTGTCCTGTGGATCGGCCTCGCTGCCATTGTCGTGATCGCAGCTGTGCTGATGTTCGCACGTGCGCGTGGCGCGGCGATCCGCGTTGCGGCGCTGGCGTTGATCCTGCTGGCGCTGGCCAATCCATCGTTCACGCGAGAAGAACGCGAGCCGCTCAGTTCTGTCGCGACGGTCGTGGTGGACCGAAGTCCAAGCCAGAATTTCGGCGACAGGACGCGAGAAACCAATGAAGCACGCGACGCGCTGGTCGATCGACTCAAGCAGATCAAAGGACTTGAAGTTCGTGTCGTCGAGGCCGGACAGGCTGATGGCGAGACTGATGGCACAAAACTGTTCTCGGCGCTGACATCCGCACTGTCGGATGTTCCGACAGACCGGGTCGCAGGTGCATTTCTGATTACCGACGGGCGCGTGCACGACATCCCGGCGAATGCCGCCGGCGTCGGATTCAATGCACCGGTCCATGCGCTGGTGACCGGCCGCAGTAACGAACGCGACCGCCGGATCGCCATTGTGGCCGCACCCCGCTTTGGGATCGTGGGCCAGACTCAGACCATTACCTATCGTCTCGATGATCAGGGCGTAACCGGCGAGAGCGCACGGGTCACTGTGCGGCGCGATGGCGATGTGTTGAGCGAGCGTTCAGTGCGCAGCGGCGAACAGGTCAGCGTCAACATCGAGATTCCCCACGCCGGCCAGAACATCGTCGAGATCGAAGCATCACCGCTCGCAAACGAGCTGACACCGGTCAACAATCGTGCCGTCGTGTCGATCGACGGTGTCCGTGACAAGCTGCGTGTGCTCCTCGTATCCGGAGAACCTCATTCCGGCGAACGCACCTGGCGCAACCTGCTGAAATCCGATGCCAGCGTCGATCTTGTACATTTCACCATCCTGCGTCCACCGGAGAAACAGGACGGCACGCCGATCAACGAACTGTCGCTGATCGCATTCCCGACACGCGAGCTGTTCCAGCAGAAGATCAACGAATTTCAGCTCATCATCTTCGACCGCTACGCGCGACAAGGTGTGCTGCCGATTTCGTATTTCGATAACATCGCGCGCTATGTGCGCAACGGCGGCGCCGTGCTTGTCTCGGCAGGGCCGGATTATGCGGGACCGACCAGCATCTGGCGCACACCACTAGACTCGGTGCTGCCCGCTGAACCAACTGGTGTCAGCGAAAAGGCGTTCACCGCGCGCCTGAGCGAGATCGGAAAACGTCATCCCGTGACACGTGGGCTTGAGGGCGCGAACAGCGATCCACCACACTGGAGCCATTTCTTCCGCCTCGTTGATACGCGCAATCCAACTAACCCGCCGGTGATGGAAGGCGCCGACGGCAAACCGCTGCTGCTACTGTCGCGGCAGGGCGAAGGCCGCGTTGCACTGCTGCTGTCGGATCAGATCTGGCTCTGGGCACGCGGCTATGAGGGCGGCGGTCCTCATCTCGACCTCCTTCGTCGCCTCTCTCACTGGTTGATGAAGCAACCCGAACTCGACGAAGAGGCGCTTCGCCTCAAGGTCGAAGGCCGCGATCTGGTGGTAGTGCGGCAGACCATGGCGGACAGCGTGCAACCGATCACGGTGACGTCACCGTCAGGCGCGACGCGCCAGATCACGCTTACTGCGGGCGAGCCCGGCGAATGGCGTGCGACGACGAATGCCGACGAGCTTGGCTTGTGGCAAGCGACCGACGGCACGCTGAAGGCTCTCATCAATGTCGGTCCGGTCAATCCGAAGGAGTTTTCAGAAGTTACATCCACGACCGAGGCACTACGGCCCCTGGCGCAGGCGACAGGCGGCGACTCCCGGCGTATCGCCGACAACGGGAGCGTTGATCTTCCGCGCGTCCTGCCCGTGCGTGCCTCCTCGGTATTCCGTGGCGATGGCTGGCTCGGCGTGAAAATGCGCGACGCAAGCGTGGTGCGCGGCATCGGCGTGCTGCCTGTCTTCGCCGGATTGGTCGGACTGTTGCTATTGCTTGGCGCTTTCGCTGCCACCTGGTTGCGCGAAGGACGTTAAACGCGCCGTTGTCGAAAAAACGTCCATGCCGGTTGACAGCGGAACCCCAAACGGGGATGTTATATTATAACATCTGAGATCGACCGTCAGTGTCCGGCCGGGTGTATGGGGCGTCTGTCGGTATGAAGTGGCTTAGATCAAACGCAAGACGGCTGTCGGTGTTGGCGTTGTTCGCGCTGGCGCTACAGCTCGGACTATCGTTTGGCCACTTTCACGCCGATCATGCCTTTGCTGCACCAGCAGTGGTCTCCGATCATGCGTCCGCGTTTACTCCGGACAGCAGCGGACACAAACACGACAAACCCGCCGACATCTGCGCCATCTGCGCCACCATCGCGATGGCGAATGCGCTGGTGGACGCCGCGCCTCCGGTTCTTCCAGCCCCCCTCGATACGAAAGCGACAGAAGTCCTTGCTGACTTCGCGTACGGCGCCTCGGCAACGCGCCTTGTCGCATTCCAGTCTCGCGCCCCTCCTCGATCCTGACTCGAACGCCAGTCCAAACCTGATGTTTGCCGCGCAGCGGTGACCATCATGACATTCGAAGTTCAAGTCCGCCCCATGGCGGCACGCTGCCCGTCCAACACAGCGAAGACCAAGGCGGCATCAGGATCAAAAAGTCATGTCAATTTGTTTCTTTCGCGCCTCGCTGGCCGGCTGCTCGGTCGTCGCATTGGCGCTCTGCGTGAGCGGACCCACGCAGGCACAACAGGCGGATCAGTCGTCATCGGCTGAGGCGGGCACCACAGCGCTGCCGGAGGTTGTCGTCCGCGCACCAAGCCCGATTGTGCGGCGGCGCCCACACCGCGCCGCAGCCGGGGGCACCGCGCCTGCCGCCACTCCCGCTCCAGAACCCGCACAGGATACGACCGACCTTCCGGGCACGCTGCCGATTGTCACCGATCAGTTCGCGACGGTCACAGTGGTGCCAAATGAAGAGATCCGACGCAGTGGTGCGGCCACCCTTGGCGATCTGCTCAACAATAAGCCAGGGGTCACGGGATCATCCTTCGCTCCGGGCGCATCCAGTCGGCCGATTATCCGCGGCCTCGACGTCAATCGCGTCGGCATCGTCGAGAACGGCCTCGGCGGCGGCGGCGCGTCGGATCTCGGCGAGGATCACTTTGTGCCGATCGATCCGCTGTCGACCAATCAGGTTGAGGTCATCCGCGGTCCGGCAACATTACGCTACGGCTCGCAAGCTATCGGCGGCGTTGTCAGCTCCACAAACAATCGCATCCCGGAATCCTCGCCCTGCAGCGCGCTGCCGACGATGCAGACCTACGGCTACAACGTCAAAGCGCCGCAGTTGTCCGCGTCCAATCCCTGTGCGAGCTTCGAGACGCGCACCTCGATCTCGAGCGTCGATCTAGGCCGTGAAGGCGCTGTGCTGCTCGATGCCGGCGGCAACAACTTCGCAATCCATGTCGACGCGTTCGACCGGAAGGCTGAAGACTACAGCATTCCAGGGGCGCCCTATCTAAGCGAACCGAACTTCCGCCCTGGCAAACAACCGAACTCAGCCGCAAGCGCCAACGGCTTCTCGGTCGGCGGATCGTACTTCTTCGCGGGCGGCTTTATCGGTGCTGCGGTCACGCAGAACAACGCCCTCTATCACATCCCGGGCATCGACGGGGCCGAACACCAGACCCGTATCGATGGCAAGCAGACAAAGGTCGCCATCAAGGGCGAGTATCGACCAGACACGGCTGCCATTGACGCGATCCGCTTCTGGTTAGGTGCCACCGACTACAAGCACAACGAGATCGGTCTCGCTGATCCGACGGACTTCGCGAGCGATGGCGTCCGGCAGACCTTCACCAACAAGGAGCAGGAAGGTCGCGTCGAGGTGCAGCTTGCACCGTACAATCTGCCTTTTGCGACGCTCACGACTGCCGTTGGCGTGCAGGCGTCACATCAGGAGCTGACCGCGCCAAGCCCCGACGATCCAGGCTCGCAGTTCAATGGCCTGTGGGATCCGAACCACAACACCAAGGTTGCGGGTTACATCTTCAACGAGTTCAAGTTCAGCGAAACCACGAAGGCGCAGGTGGCGGGCCGCATCGAACATGTCGATCTCGACGGCACGACACCGGAATTTCCAGCAAGCTTCCTCGGTATCGATCCCGTGGGCCCCAATATGGCGCACAATCCGAAATACACACCGAAGAGCGGAAGTATTGGCCTCATTCAGAACCTGCCGCTCGATCTCTCAGCAAGCCTGA
Source organism: Nitrobacteraceae bacterium AZCC 1564 (assembly GCA_036924835.1). Classification (NCBI taxonomy): domain Bacteria; kingdom Pseudomonadati; phylum Pseudomonadota; class Alphaproteobacteria; order Hyphomicrobiales; family Nitrobacteraceae; species Nitrobacteraceae bacterium AZCC 1564. Next base: position 3,918,055 of record JBAGRR010000001.1, on the reverse strand, counting down.
CTGCACAATATGTGGAGCGCGCGCCGAAGCCTGCGGAATTGTTCTCGCGCGGTCCACACGACGCCACGGGCACCTTCGACATCGGCAATCCCAACCTCAACATCGAAACCGCCCAAACCGTTGAAGCCGGATTGCGGCGCGCGACTGGCCCCTTCCGTTTCGAACTGACGGGATATTACACACGCTTCAACGGCTTCATCTTCCGCAACCTGACCGGCGTGATGTGCGACGAGGATTTTGCGTCGTGCGGCAACCCGATGGGTGAACTGAAGCAGGCGATCTATTCGCAGCGTAATGCGATCTTCCGCGGCGGCGAATTCCAGTTCCAGTACGATGCACTGCCGGTCTGGGGTGGAATATTCGGTATCGAAGGCCAGTACGACATCGTACGCGCCACCTTCACTGACGGCACCAATGTTCCACGCATTCCCCCGCAGCGCCTCGGCGGCGGTTTCTACTATCGGGATGATCATTGGCTCGCCCGCATCAATCTGCTGCACGCTTTCGCCCAGAACGACGTCAGCGGCGTTGAAACGCCGACTGCGGGATATAATCGGCTGAGGGCGGAGGTCAGCTACACGACGAAGCTTGCAAAGGACAGTTGGCTCGGACCGCGAGAATTCATCGTCGGCATCGTTGGCGACAACCTGCTCAACGAGGACATTCGTAACTCCGTTTCCTACAACAAGGACGAAGTGCTGATGCCTGGCCTTGGTGTACGGATGTTCGCCAACGTGAAGTTCTGAAGTAACGACGCCCTCTCACTTCATTCCAGCGGTCGCCGGAAAGTGAGAGGGCGGATTTCGTCGAGATCGATCGGCAGATACTTCGGGGCGTTACAAGGCCCGAACGAAATTCCAGTCCGGGCGGATCGGCCCGCTGACGCCTTCAAAAGCGTTCTCAGCAAGTTCGCACACCAGCAGCCGCGCCGGGTCCACAGGCCCCGGCATCGCCGTACGTCCCTTTGGGATGCGCTTGAAACCAACCCGGCTGTAATAGGCTTCGTCGCCGACCAGCACGATCAGGCGATGCCCTGCGGCCTTTGCATCCGCCAACGCGCGATCCATCAGCGCGCGGCCAATGCCGCGGTCGCGGAATGGCGGCTCGACAGTGAGTGGGCCCAACAGTAGCGCCGGCGTATCGCCTATGCAGATCGGCAGTTGCCGAACCGAACCGACCATCAGGGTGCCAATCCGCGCCGTGAAGGACAGATCAAGCAAATGATCGACATGCTCACGGAGACGATAGGCACTGAGCGCATAACGTCCCGGCCCGAACGTGCGCTCGTGCAGCCGCTCGATGGCTTGTTCGTCGTTGGCGGTTTCGGCCAGAATGGTCAAGGAAAGGTCGGACATGGCAAGTGGCGAATAGCATCTCGCGCGATCGGGGTCCACCTTGCTCAGATAACCAACGATGGACAGCTTAGTATGGTGGTTCAGACGTTCGCGAACTTTGGTTTCGGGACAATCTAGCTCCAGTCCTCGGTGATCGCTTTGTTCTCCAGAACTTCAGCGATCCGGAGCCGGGTCCCGCGTGTCGTATCCGGCGGCAGCTCAGCGACATTGAAAAAGCCGCAGGCGATGATTTCGTGGTTACGTTCCGGCATCCGATCCTGATGGAAGGCCCGGACCACATAAACCGCGACATGATCACGCCGGGATATCCGCCGGTTGAAGAACAAACCGTGCAATCGCGGCTCGCTGGTCATTTCGATCCGGCCCTCCTCGATCAGCTCGCGCTTGAGAGAGTCTATAAAGGTCTCGCCGGTCTCGACACCGCCGCCCGGCAGGTGCCAACCAGAGACGTAGCTGTGCTTGACCAGGAACACCCGATTCTCGGTGTCGAGTACCACCGCCCGGACACCGAGCGTCATGCCACGGGCGAAACGCGCATAAAAATGAACGACGCGGCGGATCAGCGGCTCGAATCTCACTCGAATATCCTGCATGCTCATTGCGTGAGATTCCTGCCGCGATATCGTGATATGCAAAACTAGTGGAGTGGATTTGACATTCACTACCCCGTTGGCCGCAGACCGGCAAAGCGAATGTCAAATCCAAAACTCCACTAGAATCTTATATTTGCTAGTGGTCCTTTGATTCTAACGTTCGCAAAAGTGTCTGCCTCAAACGGGATGCGAACGTTAGAATCGGACCACTAGTGTCCCGTCTCCGAATAACCGATCAGTTTGCGGCGCGCTCGTGCGGTTATTCGGAGACGAAAGGACACTAGCAAAATTAAGTTGCTAGTGTGGCTTCTGTCTCGCAATTGGCGATAAGACACCAGCTGCAAGAGAGGTCGGCAATTGCGAGACGCCACACTAGCTCGGGTTGCAACGATGAGGATACTGGAGCGTGATAGCAGTTCAGTGTGGGGTGGTCACGTTTCAATGACCTCATTTCTCTTGGCTCACCTCTCCGACCCGCATCTCGGGCCCATGCCGCAGCCGCGGCTGCGTGAGCTCGCGAGCAAGCGGGCCATCGGCTATTTCAACTGGCGACGCAAACGCCACGCGGTCCACCGCCCCGACGTCCTGGGCGAACTTGTGGCCGACATGCAGGCGCAGCGCCCCGATCACATCGCCATCACGGGGGACCTCGTGAACATCGCGCTGCCTCTGGAATTCACCGCTGCGCGACAGTGGTTGGAAAGCGTCGGCACGCCGCACGATGTTTCACTGGTGCCCGGCAATCACGACGCCTATGTGGGCGGCATCCGCGATCACTTCCCGATGGCGTGGGCGGACTATCTGCATGGCGACGGTGCCGCGCAGGCCAGTGAAGCAACCTTTCCCTATCTGCGGCGCAGAGGTCCGCTCGCGCTGATCGGCGTTTCGACCGCCGTTCCGACCGCGCCATTCATGGCAACCGGGCGACTCGGGCATGTGCAGCGTACGAGCCTCGAACGTCTGCTGCCGCAACTCGCCTCGGAAAACCTGTTTCGCGTCCTGCTCATCCATCATCCTCCCGTGACATCGCCCGGTCGTTGGGCTGCGCGCCTGCGGGATTCCGACGAGCTTGTGGAGTTGCTGTCGCGGCACGGTGTAGAGCTCGTGCTGCACGGACACGATCACCGCCATGCCACAGTCTGGCTCGATGGCCCTCGCGGCCGAATTCCCGCAATCGGGGTACCTTCCGCTTCAGCTTTTGCAATCGGGCACACCCATCCCGCAGCCTACAACCTGTTTTCCGTCGCGAAGGAAAATGGGGTATGGCGCTGCGAGCAACGCGTGCGCGGCTTCACCAAGGACATGATGCTCGGCGACATCAAGAAAGAGCGGCTAATCTAGTATGGTGGCTCAGAAGTCCGCACGCCCGCCCTGCGCAAACTTTCTAACAGTCGCTTGAGACAGATCGCGTCGAAAACGACGTAGTCTCGTTGCATCTGCGCTATCGAGAGCCGCGGCAGATGCTTCTCCACTTCAATGCGTTCCTGATCGGCATCCGCGCGATCGCCAAGATGTCCGAGCGCAGATGCAATAATCATGTGTGGAACCCAAGCCGCAACCTGGCATTACGAGTGAGCTCCTATTCCATTCCGGACCTTGGAGGACGCTCATGAACCAGCCGACTCAGCCTAATCCAAATGACACCGTGAACCCTGACGCGATCATGCAGCTCGGTTTTGCGTTCTGGGGGTCAAAGACGCTGCTGAGCGCGGTAGAACTCGGGCTGTTCACACTCCTGTCCGATGGTCCGCTAACCGAGGAGGCGGTCGCCAGTCGCTTGAGCCTCCATCCGCGCGGCGTACGCGACTTTCTCGATGCGTTGGTTGCGCTGGGTCAACTGGAGCGCACAGACGGCGTATACGCCAACACGCCTGCCGCCGCCCTATTCCTCGACCGGCGCAAGCCGACGTATGTCGGCGGTATTCTCGAAATGGCGAACGCTCGGCTCTATCCATTCTGGGGCGCGCTGACCGAAGGCTTGCGCACCGGCAATCCTCAAAATGAGACGAAGCATGGCCGCGACCTTTTTGACGAAATCTATAGTGACCCCGAGACCCTTAGAGGGTTTCTCAAGGCCATGAGCGGACTGAGTCTGGGCGCGGCAAACGCGATTGCCAAGAAATTCAACTGGACCGATTACAAGACCTTTGTCGACATTGGCACCGCGCAGGGAGCCCTTCCCGTAACGCTTTCCCGCGCACACCCGCATCTCGCCGGCATCGGCTTTGACCTGCCCGTGGTGCGGCCGCATTTCGAAGCTTACGCGGAACAGCATGGGCTTTCGCAGCGGCTTTCGTTTCACGCGGGTGACTTCTTCGCCGACGCCTTGCCGGCGGCCGACGTGCTGATCATGGGACACATCCTGCATGACTGGGGATTAGACAAGAAGCGGATGTTGATCCGCAAGGCTTACGCGGCACTACCTTATGGTGGGGCATTGATCATCTATGACAGCGTTATCGACGACGAACGCCGGCGAAATGCATTTGGATTGTTGATGAGCCTTAACATGTTGATCGAGACGCGCGAGGGATTCGATTTCACGGGCGCCGATTGCATGGCGTGGTTCAAGGAGGCGGGCTTTGTCGAAACCTACGTTGAACCGCTCGTGGGTCCGGAATCAATGGTCGTAGGCATCAAGTAAGACGCAATGCGAACAATTTCCGCTTTGGGTTCATTAGCAGAAATCATCCGGCCCGGACGCTTGGGCCGCTTTAACACCGGAAAGCGGACACCGCGCGCTTATGATGGGGTGGACGCCCCGCCCGACGGCATCGATGTGCCAAAGTGGAGGTGTTGAGCACCACTTAAGGGAGGCGTCCGTGTCAGAGGTTATCATGATCGGGTTGGATATCGCCAAGCATGTTTTTCACGCGCACGGAGCGGATGAGGGGGTCGAGCGATATTCAGCAAGCGGATCAGCCGCGGAAAGCTGCTGGAGTTCTTCGCGGACCTGAGGTCGTCGCAGGTGTAGTCGGTCGAAGGAGAGTATGGCGCAACAGTCGGCGAGACGGGGCTGGAAGAACCAGATGTACTCATCGTGCCTGGAGCACGCATTTATGATTTGGTTCCGGTCCGCGAACTCCCATACGGGCCCGCAGCTCCATCGCTGCATCAGAGGCCGGACAGATCGCAGCATCCGACTACGTGCCAATCTTCTTCAAAAACCGCTTGCATCTGGCGGGGCGTCCACAGATGAGTACACGCCCCAGTGTCCCTCGAATCCAAAGTCCGCTACGGAGAGCCCCGCACGATGAGGCGGACTTTGGATTCGGGACACTAGATCTGACGCAACGCCATCAGCAGCGCAAAACCAAAGAGCGCACAGAGACCGGCGAAGAATCCCAACGTGAAGGTCCAGAGTCTGCTGCTTTGGCGCTTGACCGGCGCGGCTGGAGTCTCCACCGGCATCGGTGTCACCACCATCGCGTGTTCGCGCTCGATCATGCGGCGAGCAATATAGTCCGTCACCACATCGACAATCGTTGCGACATCGTGGGATTGGGCAATCACGATTCGCCCGAAACGCGTGTCCTGTACGAAGCGATAGATCCGCTTGTCGCGCCCCATCGCGATATGCGCGACAGCGTCAATCCACAGCCGTGGCGTATCGCCCTGACTGATGCCGCGATCGAACAGATCCACGTCAGACGGAATTTCCGCAAAAAGCGAATCAAGCGCGTCGTTGAGAATTTCGAGCCTGGCGACTTCGGCATCGCGGAGGTCAACCACGACGCCGGTGCGGTCCGCAGCCTCGATCCGGGCTTTGCGCAAGGCGTCGCGCAGCCGGACTGGCTTCAGCTCCGTCGAATGACCTTCTGCCTTTTGCTCGGACATCGCTTTGTCGCCTTTGCTTCAATGTTCTTAACCTATCAGTAACCGTACCGGCGGCAAAGGCCCGGAAATAAAGGTTGAACAGCCCAAAACACAGCGGCCCCGCCCGGAAATCGGACGAGGCCGCCGCTTTATTGGCGTGCTCGTGGCCACGCCATGTCTCGTTTTGAGACTCCCTCTTGCGCTTCCCCGAGCTTAATCAGGCCAGATTACTCAGGCCATGGCGCGCTGGGGCTCTTCTACGATGGAGAAGCGCACGCTGCCGCGATGGCGATTCTCTTCGGACACCACGCGCCAGGCGTCTTCAGCCTCCTTGCGGGTTTTGAAGGGGCCCTGGACCTGGGCTGAGCCTTCCACGAGCTTGTGGAAGTTCATCGAACCGAACTCGCCGCCAATCACCCAGTAGTTGCTGCCGTTGGTCATGTTCAGCCTCCTGTTATTCCGCCGCTTGAGCTTTGGGATGAGATTTGAACTGCGCGGTTTCCGTCGAGTCGGCGAGCGCCGTGGTCGAGCTTTGGCCGCTGGAGATCGTCGTGGACACGAGATCGAAGTAGCCGGTGCCGACCTCACGCTGGTGACGCGTGGCGGAGTAGCCGTGAACCTCGGAAGCGAACTCAGCCTGCTGCAGGCGTGAGTAAGCCGCCATGCCCTCGGTGCGATAACCACGCGCCAGTTCGAACATGCTGTGATTGAGCGCGTGGAATCCCGCCAACGTCACGAACTGGAATTTGTAGCCCATCGCGCCGATTTCGCGCTGGAACTTCGCGATGGTCGCCTTGTCGATGTTGGCTTCCCAGTTGAAGGAGGGCGAGCAGTTATAGGCGAGCATCTTGTTCGGATAGATCTTGCGAACAGCCTCCGCGAATTCCTTCGCTTCCTCCAGGTTCGGCGTCGAGGTCTCCCACCACAAGAGATCGGCATATTTCGCGAATTCGATGCCACGCTTGATGCAGTGCTTGTGACCGGTGCCTTCCTTGAGGCGGTAGAAGCCTTCCGCGGTGCGCTCGCCGGTGATGAACTCGCGATCGCGCTCATCCACGTCTGACGTGATGAGCTTGGCGCTCTCCGCATCGGTGCGAGCCATCACGAAGGTCGGCACGCCGCAAACGTCGGCGGCGAGGCGCGCCGCGATCAGGTTGCGCTCATGAGCCGCGGTCGGGATCAGCACCTTGCCGCCCATGTGGCCGCACTTCTTTTCAGACGCGAGTTGGTCCTCGAAGTGAACGCCTGCAGCGCCCGCCTCGATATAGGCCTTCATGATCTCGAAAGAGTTCAGCGGGCCGCCGAAGCCGGCTTCAGCATCAGCCACGATCGGAACGAACCAGTCGATCTTTGCGCCACCTTCCGAGTGCTCGATCTGGTCGGCGCGCTGGAACGTCCTGTTGATGCGGCGCGCCAGTTCCGGACCGGCGTTGGCGGGATAAAGGCTCTGGTCGGGATACATGGCGCCTGCAGTGTTGGCGTCGGCAGCGACCTGCCAGCCCGACAGATAGATGGCCTGAAGGCCGGCACGAGCCTGCTGCATCGCCTGGTTGCCGGTGACGGCGCCCAGCGAGTTCACGAACGGCTCGGTCTTTAGCGATTCCCACAGCCGGTTCGCGCCCTTCTCGGCCAGCGTGTACTTGATGTCCACGGAACCACGGAGCCGCTCCACCTCGGCGGGGGTATAGGGACGCTCGATACCATCAAAACGGCCCTTCGGTGCCGGGACGAGCTGTTCAAAAGTCTTCGCCATTTCTTATCTCCAGTTCCACATTCATGACATTGCGTTGCAAAGCGTGGCAGGAGTTAAACGCCAAACATCTGAAATCGTACAGATAGCTTGCTTTTGAATGATGATGCGATGTAACATCTGGACTTGTCACAAATGTAATCTTGTAAATATTGTCACAAACAGTGCGTGAGGCGGTGGCATGGCGACAGAGGCAGGCAAAAAGCTTTTTGTGGGCCCGCGCTTCCGGCGGATCCGGCAGCAGCTCGGCCTGTCACAGACCCAAATCGCGGAAGGCCTCGGCATCTCCCCGAGCTACATCAACCTGATCGAGCGCAATCAACGCCCAGTCACGGCGCAGATTCTGTTGCGGCTGGCGGAGACCTATGACCTCGACCTGCGTGACCTCGCCACCGCCGACGAGGACCGCTTCTTCGCCGAGCTGAACGAGATTTTTTCCGACCCGCTGTTTCGACAGATCGACCTGCCCAAACAGGAATTGCGCGACTTGGCCGAGCTGTGCCCCGGCGTGACCCATTCGCTGCAGCGGCTTTATGCGGCCTACACTGAAGCCCGGCGTGGCGAGACCCTGGCCGCCGCGCAGTTCGCCGATCGTGATGAGAGCGCGGGCGTGCGTTTCGAGGCCAATCCAATCGAACGCGTGCGCGACCTGATCGAGGCCAACCGCAACTATTTTCCCGAGCTGGAGACCGCAGCAGAGGCGCTGCGCGACGAACTGAACGTCACGCCACAAGATCTGTTTACAGCGCTGAGCGATCGCCTGCGTGAACGCCACTCCACCACGGTGCGCATCATGCCGGTCGACGTCATGCGCGAAACCCTGCGTCGCTGGGACCGCCATCGGCGGCAGGTGCTGATCTCGGAAATGGTCGACGGCCCGGGCCGTGTTTTCCAGCTTGCCATTCAGCTCGCGCTCGCCGAATGCGGGCCGTTGATGGATTCGATCGTCAATCGCGCCGGACCTCTTGAAGACACCGCGCGCCGGCTCTATCGGATCACGCTGGCGAATTACTTCGCGGCCGCGGTGATGATGCCTTATCAGGCGTTTCACACCGCCGCAGAAACACTCGGTTACGACATCCAGGTGCTGGGCCAGCGCTTTAATGTCGGCTTCGAGCAGATCTGCCACCGGCTGACCACCTTGCAACGGCCCAATGCGCGTGGCGTACCGTTCTTCATGCTGCGCGTGGACAACGCTGGCAACGTCTCGAAGCGATTTTCATCGGGCACTTTCCCATTTTCGAAATTCGGCGGTACGTGTCCGTTGTGGAATGTGCACTCCACGTTCGACACGCCGGATCGCATGCTGCAACAAGTGATCGAACTGCCGGACGGCAGCCGCTATTTCTCGCTCGCCCAGATGGTGCGCCGTCCTGCCGCGCCCTATCCACAGCCGCAGCCGCGCTTCGCCATCGGCCTTGGTTGCGAAATCCGACACGCGTCAAAGCTGGTCTATGCCAGCGGACTGGATCTGGAAAAAATTCAGGGCACGCCGATCGGCGTGAACTGCCGGCTGTGTGAACGGGAGAACTGCAGTCAGCGGGCCGAGCCGCCACTCACCCGCACGCTCATCCTCGATGAGAATACAAGGCGGATTTCGTCATTCTCGTTCAGCAATGCGCGGGAGCTGTGAGTTACTCATCGTCTGAGAAGAAGTCCTCATCGACGCGCTTAAATTCAATCGATCGACTGACTCTAACTCCGACATTATACTCAATCATGAGGTCCGCGAGACGCTGCCCATCGATGAGTATAATTCGTTGGCTGAGATTCTTAACAAAATCACTCGCCTGTTGAGAGAAGCGAGACGTCGTTACAAAAACGCCCTTGGATGCACCAAGCCCTACGAGACTTCCAACAAAGGCTTGGACCTCTGGACGTCCCACCACGCCATCGGTGTACCGCTTCGCTTGAACGTAAATCCTATCGAGTCCCAATCGATCCTCGTTGATGACACCATCCACGCCACCGTCGCCAGCTCGCCCCAACAACTCCGTTGCTGCGTCCTGAATACTTCCGCCATATCCCATAGCTACAAGCAAATCGACGATTAGCTTTTCAAAGAACGACGGACTATTTTTCAGAATTTTTTGCAAAAGATCGCTCCGAAGCGTCGCTTGAAGCGCATTTACTGCGGAATCAATCTGCTCTTCGGGAGTAGAGTTTACTTGAGCAACCCCAGCTCCTTCACTCGAATTATCATTACCGCCAAGGCTTGATCCAGCGCGCCCTCGCACAAATTCAAGAAAGGATGGATATTGAGTAAGTGCCCCATTATCGATCCGCGCCGGATTCCTATTCAAGAGAGATTTGCCCTCTGAAGTAGCGATAAATCGCCCTCGTGTGGGCGTTACAATCAATCCCGCCTTGCTGAGATATATCTTAGCCCAGTGAAGTCGGTTATCGATTACACGCGTCCCACTCTTCAGCAGTAATTCCCGTTCTTCAGAATTGAGACTAAATTCGTCAGCAATATCCTCTCGTATATCAGGAACACTAATCTCGCCTTTTGCAGCTCTCTTCAATAGAGGCAGCATGAGTGTTTGATAGTCTGGAATAGTCATAAGATCCCATAAACGGTCGAATAAACGAAGTAAGGCCATCAACCTGCATCAACTGATTCGGTGATGCTGTTCCATGCTAACTTGACTCAAGATGAAATCACCAGATGATAGCTTTACGAGACAATTCTGCGGTTGTTGCAATTGTGAATTTGAGCGAGCCCCCATGCATTTTCTGAAGCGTTTCTATGGTTTTCTGGCGCTTATATTCATAACATCATCTAGCCTCTTCAATGCCTCCCCCGCATCCGCCCAGAGCGGCGCGGCATGTCACGGCGGGCAGAGCTTCGCCCAGTTTCTCGCACAACTGAAGCAGGACGCCGCCGCCGCAGGCATTTCGCAGCGTGCGATCGCCGCCGCTTCTCCCGGCCTGGTGTACGATCAGGGCATCGTCAATCGCGATCGCGGCCAGCGCGTGTTCGGCCAGGTCTTCACTGAATTTGCCGGGCGCATGGCGGCTGATTACCGGATGCAACAAGGTCGCGCCAAGATTCAGACCCATGCGCAAGCCTTTGCGCGCGCCGAAAAGGAATATGGCGTGCCGCCCGCAGTGATCGCCGCGTTCTGGGGACTGGAGAGCGATTTCGGCGCCAACATGGGCAAGCTGCCGACATTGCGTTCGCTTGTTTCGCTCGCTTACGACTGCCGCCGCGCGCAGATGTTTCACGATGAAACGATTGCGGCTCTGAAGATCATCGATCGCGGCGACCTAACGCCAAACGAGATGATCGGCTCATGGGCTGGCGAACTGGGACAGACGCAATTTCTTCCCTCGCACTATTACAACTACGCTGTTGACTATGATGGCGATGGTCACCGCAACATGCTGCGCAGCGCCCCGGATGTGATCGGGTCGACGGCGAACTACATCGCGACCGCATTGAAATGGCGGCGCGGCGAGCCATGGCTGCAGGAGATCCGCGTGCCGGCAAATCTGCCGTGGGATCAGGCCGATCTCACCATCAAGCATCCGCGCTCGAAATGGGCGGCATGGGGCGTGACTTACGCAGATGGCCGGCCGTTGCCGAACGACAACCTTCCCGCATCGGTTCTGCTGCCGATGGGCCGCACCGGACCGGCATTTCTCGCCTACGCGAACTTCGCTGCTTATACCGAATGGAATAATTCGCTGACCTATGCGACGACAGCCGCCTATCTCGCCACGCGCATCGCGGGCGCAGCGCTCATGCGCAAACCGACAACACCCGTCGCCCAGTTGCCATTCAATGAGATTCGCGAACTGCAGCAATTGCTCGTCCGCGCTGGATATAATGTCGGCAAGATCGACGGCGTGCTTGGGCAGCAAAGCCGTATAGCCGTCAAAACCATACAAGCCAAATACGGCCTGCCCGCTGATTCGTGGCCGACAGCAGAATTGCTGGCGCGGATGCGTGGTGCACCGCGCTAGTGTCCCGGTTCTGACATTCGTATCAGCTTGCGGCTAGTTCGTTTACGAATGTCAGAACCTAAGGACACTAGCAAAAATATGAATCTAGTGCGGTTTTGGATCTGACGTTCGTATGATTGACCAGCGGTTAATACTGATACGAACGTCAGATCCACCGCACTAGTGTGGCGGTTCTGAAGTCCGCATCATTTGTGCAGCGAGTCCGGAATGCGGACTTCTGAACCAAAGCCACACTGGAACAATAACTTGCTAGTGTCCTTCGATTCCGAAGTTCGCAAACGAAGGTGCAGCGGAATGATGCGAACTTCGGAATCGGGACACTAGTCGTCACATAAGCGTGCCTTGACACGATCAGGATTTGGATTGAGAGCAACCGCCCCACGATCTTACCCGGAAAGGTCTCCTTATGTCGTTCTACGATGGCTCTGCGCCGCTATTCATTCACACGCTCACCGCCCTCTCCAAGATTCTTGCCAAGGCAGAAGCCCATGCCAAGGACAAGAACATCGATCCCGCAGTGCTGTTGAATGCGCGGCTCAGTCCAACAATGTATCCGCTCGTGAAGCAGATCCAGTTGGCCTGTGATTTCTCAGGCAAGGCATGCGCGCGCTTCACGCAGACCGAGTTGCCGGTGATGGCCGACAACGAAACGACCTTCGAAGAATTACAGGCGCGCATCGCCAAAGTCATCGGCAACATCAAGGCGTTGCCCGCGGAGAAGTATCAGGGTGGAGAGGCCCGCGAGATCACCTATCCCATCGGGCAAGACAAAACGGTGACGGTGACGGGGCAGCAATTTCTCAACCACGCCGCTTTGCCGAACTTCTTTTTCCATTGCGTGACCGCCTATGACATCCTGCGCCACAATGGCGTCGAACTCGGAAAGCGCGATTTCCTAGGGATTTCATAAGCTTCGCTTGCATCGACGCTATAACCCGCGCCCGCGCAAATTTTGTGCGGGCGCAAGCTTGAATCATTTCGCGCCGTTAAATAGATGCATTTGCATTGAGTCCGGACATGGGATCACCCAAAATGACTTCCAAACTTTTCGACGCCTACAAACTCGGCCCGATTACGCTTAAAAATCGCGCTGTCATGGCACCACTGACGCGCAATCGCGCCGCTGCCGGCTTTGTGCCCGGCCCACTCGCTGCAGAATATTACGGGCAACGCGCATCCGCCGGATTGCTGATCAGCGAAGGAAGCCAGATCTCCCAGCAAGGCCAAGGCTATCAGGACACGCCTGGCATTTATACGAAGGAGCAGATTGCGGGCTGGCGCAAAGTGACGGACGGCGTCCATGAGCGGGGCGGACGTATTTTCATCCAGCTATGGCATGTTGGCCGCATTTCACACACGTCATTGCAGCCCAACAACGGTGCGCCCGTTGCACCTTCCGCTGTGCGCGCCAATACCAAAACATTCGTCGGCGGCGCATTTGCCGATGTATCGGAACCGCGCGCTCTGGAGTTAAACGAAATCCCCGGCCTGATCGATGACTACAAGCGCGCGACGGCAAATGCATTGGAAGCCGGCTTTGACGGCGTCGAGGTCCACGCCGCCAACGGCTATCTGCTCGATCAATTCGCACGCGACGGCGCAAACAAGCGTACTGATGCTTATGGTGGGCCGATTGAAAATCGCGCCAAGCTGATGCTTGAAGTTTCCAAAGCCGTCGCAGAGGTCGCAGGCGCTGATCGCACCGGCATTCGTATCTCGCCGGTTACGCCAGCGAACGATCTGGCGGACAGCAATCCGCAGCCCCTCTTCAACTACATCGTCGATGGCCTTAACGACCTCAAGCTGGTCTATATTCACGTTATTGAAGGCGCAACCGGCGGCCCGCGCGGCAATATCCCGTTCGACTATGAAAGCCTACGCAAGCGCTTCGGCGGTGCGTATATCGCCAACAACGGCTACGACTTCAAGCTTGCCAATCAGGTGCTGGATACCAACAAGGCCGACCTGATCGCGTTCGGGAGAAATTACATTTCGAATCCGGACCTCGTCGAACGCCTTAAGCTTGGCGCATCGCTCAACGACTTCGACAAGGCGACGTTCTATGGCGGCGATGCAAAGGGCTACACCGATTATCCCGCAATGGCGTAATCGAGCGAGAAACAAGACTTCCAAGAACAACAAAGGCTGGGAGCTATCCCAGCCCTTTTTCACGTCATCAGCGCACACAGTTCCGCTGCGCTTCGTATACGGTTGTAGGTCGTTAGTGTCCCGAATCCAAAGTCCGCCTCATCGTGTAGCGAACTTTGGATTCGAGAGGACACTCGTAAGTTTATGGTTCTCGTGTGGTTCAGGTTCAGAAATTCGCTGGAAGGACTCGCGGGAAGAATAAAGCCAACTTCTGAACCACCACACTAGGCCGGTTGTGGCTCCACGCGCCCGGCTAGACATTGCGTCGCAGCACGTTCGGCTTCGCGCGCGTTCTTGAAAAGTTTACCGTCGAGGGGATTGAACCGATGGGTGGCTGCGAAGAACCGGAAACCGGATTTGTCACGAACGACGATGCCTGCGGCTTCCGAGCTGACTTCGATAATGTAGGTGTCTGACATGCTTTTTGACTTCCGTGCCCGCCTCTTGGTTCGCACTAACGCCGAAGAGTCGAAAAGGTTTCAGTTCAGATCTTTCTTTTCTCCGGACGCTTTCACACAACCATATGCACGTTGCAGGCCAACATTTTTTCGGCCTCTATCGCCCGAAATGACTCGAACGTAAGCGAATAGTGCCATGACACTGTGCAACGCGCCGCACCTGTAGGCGCTTCGCGCGACAGTTTTATAACCGGGCCACGGCTTTAACAGGGCATGAGCGAGGCATGATGCCGCAACGGAGTTATCGCCTCAAAATTCGCACAAACGTCATCATCGTTAAGATGAGTAAACGAATCAGTTCCGATCGAATCAGAGTCCTAGTATCCCGATTCCGAAGTTCGCATCATTCCGCTGCACCTTCGTTTGCGAACTTCGGAATCGAAGGACACTAGCAAGTTATTAATCTAGTGTGGCTTTGGTTCAGAAGTCCGCATTCCAGACTCGCCGCACGAATGATGCGGACTTCTGAAACGCACACTAGACCATCGTGCGCAATGACTCTTGCGCAATCACTTGCGGCTTGCCGTGATCGTTCACGGACACGTAAGTGTAGTTGCCGTCGGTCACCAGAATCAGCTTAGCTTCGCTGCGCCGCTGCACCCACGCTTCGAGATGCACCGTGATCGACGTGCGGCCGATGCGCACCGTCGTGGCATAGACGGACACCACATCGCCGACATAAACCGGCTTGCGAAATGTCATAGCTTCGATTGCAACCGTAACAGTGCGGCTCTGCGTGGTCTTGTAGGCGTAGATGCTGCCCGCGAGATCCATCTGGCTCAAAAGCCAGCCGCCGAAAATATCTCCGTTCTGGTTGGTATCCGCCGGCATGGCGAGCGTGCGAATGGAGAGCTCACCCTGCGGTTCGGTCGGCGCCGGAGCAGCATGGACGGACGTCTCTGCCATAAACAGATTCCTTAGACTTAAGTGAAGCTATCCCATCCCGCATCGGGCTTGAAGCGGCTACCGAATTTCGTCTCCAGCGTCTCCAATACTGCGACTATGTTAGCCGGCCCGCGCGTGCGGGCATAATTCAACGGTCCGCCGCGGAAGGGCGCATAGCCTGTACCGAAGATCATCGCGCCGTCGACGAGATCGGCGTTGTCCACAATGCCTTCGCGCAGGCAGGCAACGCACACATTCGACATGGGCAACACAAGACGATCAATCATCTCGTCGGTCGGAGCAATCTGCGACGGCATCTTGACGGCCTTGCCGTCCTTCCAGTCATAGAAGCCCTTTCCGGTCTTGCGGCCGAGTTCTCCGTTCTTCACCTTGTCGCGCAGCCAGTCCGGTGCCGGCGGCAATGCGGCCTCGCCAAACTTCGAGCGCAGCATGTCGCCGACCGCGAGACAGATGTCGAGGCCGACCTGATCCGCAAGTTCGATAGGTCCCATCGGCATGCCGAACTTTTCCGCGGCTGCATCGATAACGGCCTTGTCGATCTTTTCATCGAGCATCACCATCGCTTCCAGCATGTACGGCGTCAGCGCGCGATTGACGAGAAAGCCTGGCGAACTCTTCACCGGCAGCGGCAGGCGGTCGATGGCGCCGACAAACCGTAGCGCCGTCGCCAGTGCCTGCGGGTCGACGGTGTCGTGACTTACAACTTCGACAAGTTGCAACCGCGACACCGGATTGAAGAAATGCAGGCCCAGCAATCGCTCCGGCGACTTCAGCGTCGAGCGCAGATCCTGCAACGGAATGCTCGACGTGTTCGTCGCAAGAATGGTGCCGGGCTTCATCACTTGCTCGAGCCCCGCATAAACCTTCTGTTTGAGGTCGAGTTTCTCTGGGACAGCTTCGATGATGAGATCCGCGTTACGTGCTCCCTCTCCTGTCATATCGGGGATCAGACGATCGAGCGCATCACGCACCTCGGTCTTCTTGCGGATGATCTTGGCGAACAAATCCGCGGCGCGCTTCATTGCGCCCGCAATCGGCTCCGGTTTCATATCGGCGAGCGTCACGCCCAATCCGCGGTTCGCGCACCACGCCGCGATATCACCGCCCATGGCACCCGCACCGATCACATGCACATGATTCACGGTGTTCGTGCCATCGGCCAGCTTCTTCATCTGCTCGCGCAGGAAAAACACACGAATCAGATTCTGCGCGGTCGGGGTGACCATGAGGTTGGCGAAAGAGGTCTTCTCCGCCGCCAGCATCGCCTTGCGATCACCACCGTGCTGTTCCCATAGATCGATCAGCGCATAAGGCGCTGGATAATGCTCCTTCGGTGCGGTCTTGGCTGCTTCGTTCCGCATTCGGTTGGCAAGCACTTCTCGCACAGGACCAAAGTTCACGATCTTTCCAGGCAGGCTCTGCCTGCGCGGCCGGAGCCGGCCGAAGATCGCGTCTTTCACCGCGCCGCGGACATGCCGCTCCTGCGTTACAGCTTCGACCAGCCCCAGCGCTTTCGCGCGGCGGGCGTCGATGGTCTTCCCGGTCAGCATCAAGGTCATCGCCTCGATCGGGCTGATCAGATGCGTGCAACGCGCCGTGCCGCCGAGGCCAGGGTGCAGGCCCAGCATCACTTCGGGAAAGCCAAACCGCGCATTGTCGATCGCGATGCGCGCGTTGCAGGCAAGCGCCACTTCCAATCCACCACCGAGACAAAAGCCATGGATGACGGCCACGCTTGGAATCTTCAGCGCTTCGAATCGATCGATGACCGCATGCGCCTTGCCGATTTCAGTCTCCACCTGACCTGGATCGGCCGCATCACGGAATTCATTGACATCGGCACCCGCGATGAAGCCCGATGGCTTTGCAGAACGAACGACCAGTCCGGCTGGGCGCTCGCTTTCGAGCGATGCAACAATCTGGCTGAGCTCTTCCAATACATCCGCAGAAAGCGTGTTGGCACTCGCGCCCTCGCGGTCGAACAACAGCCACGCAATGCCATCGCTGTCGCGGGTGAGCTTGAAGTGTCTGTACGGCCCTGGTGAAGGCGTTGGCCCGAGTTCGAGCACGTGATCCTTCAGAACGTCCATGATACGGCTGTCCATGATCGTTCCCTCTATACCGTCTCAATCAGCATGGCGCCGCCGAGGCCGCCGCCGATGCACTCGGTGGCAATGCCGCGCTTGGTCCCGAGCCGCTTCATCGCGTTGACGAGATGCAGCACAATGCGATTGCCGCTGGTCCCGACCGGATGGCCGAGACTGATGGCACCACCATCGACATTCAGCTTCGTCTGATCGAGCTCGCCTGCAGCCCCATCAAGGCCAAGCACCTCGCAGCAGAACTTGTCGTCATTCCACGCCGCAAGGCAGGCGAGCAATTGAGACGCGAACGCCTCGTTGATTTCCCAGGTCTCGATATCCTGAAGTTTCAGGTTGTGACGCTTCAACAACTCAGTCGAGGACAGCACCGGACCGAAGCCCATGATGCTTGGATCAAGTCCCGCCCATGCGCTGTCGACGATGACAGCCTTCGGCTTGAGGCCATGTTTGTTGACGGCATCTTCCGATGCAAGGATCGTCCAGCACGCACCATCCGTAATCTGTGACGAATTGCCGGGCGTGACCTGTCCCCATGGCCGCTCAAACGCGGGCTTGAGCTTGGCGAGCTTCTCCATCGACGAGTCAGGCCGTACGCCATTGTCATGGTCATAGAACTTGCCGTCCCGCGCAAAAGCGGTTTCGACTTCACCCTTGAGAAAACCTCGCTCCTGCGCGAGCGCCAGACGGCGATGGCTTTCCACCGCGTAGGCGTCAGCTTGTTCGCGCGTCACACCCATCAGATGTGCGATGACTTCCGCCGTCTGCCCCATGTTGAGATCCGTCACCGGATCAGTGAGCCCGCGTTCGAGCCCAATCACCGGATTTAAGTATGACGGGCGAATTTTCAGGAAGGCCGCAAGCTTCGCCAGCGGCGCCTTTGCAGTGGCGAACTTCGCGAACCAGCGGACGCCGGACTGCGGAAACACCAGCGGCGCGTAGCTCAGCGCTTCCGCGCCGCCCGCCAGGATCAGATCGGCCTTGCCCGCTTCTATATAGCGATAGGCCGTATCGAGCGACTGCATGCCGGAGCCGCAGTTGATCTGCACCGTGAACGCCACCATGCGCTCACCCATGCCAAGCCGCAGCGCGGCGACGCGCGCCGGATTCATCTCGTCTGCAATGACGTTCACGCAACCGAGAATAACTTGATCGAACGCACTGGCCTCAAAGCGCTGCCGCGCCAAAAGCGGCCGGCCGCACTGCACGGCAAGATCGACCGGGGTGAACGGCCCAGGGCCACCTTGCGCTTTCAAGAACGGCGTCCGCGCGCCGTCGATAATGTAAACCGGCCGCGTCATCAGCTTGCCGCCCGGTCCGGTGAGGTTTGCTTGTGTTCCGGCCGCTTTTTATAAATCGGCGAGAGAACTTCGGGTGCAAAGTCATCGACATCGATCACCTGCGCGACCGCATCGAGAGCAGCCTTGATCCGGTTGCCTTCATCGGCGGTGATGACGCCCCTCTTAACCGCTTCGTTCCAATCACGCAGGTGCGCCGCGCGCATTTTCTTCTCAATCGCTTCGTTCGCGGTCACCAGCAAAAATGCCTTTTCGAGCCGCATCAACGGACCATCGTCATCCGCGTGATAAAGTCCTGCTGTCAGGCGATCACGCACAGCCGACGGTTCCAGGATCAGTTGCGCACAGCGATGCATGACGTCGTCCGATGGACCGAGCGGATTGGAGCCCAGCGGCTGAATCAGGAATTTCAGGATCACCGCCACGAAACGATTCGGCATATTGGCCAGCACTTCGGCCAAACGATTTTCGATGGTGCGGATGCCGTTCGCCATCACCCACTCGAGCGCGGCAAAATCCGCCTGCTGACGGCCTTCCTCTTCCCAGCGTTTCAAAGCCGCGGAAAGCAAATAGAGTTCGGAAAGAATGTCACCAAAGCGCGCTGACAGCATTTCACGCCGCTTCAGCGCTCCGCCCAGCGTCAGCAGAGCCATATCGGCGCACAGCGCAAAGGCCGTCGAGTAACGAGAGAGCTGCCGATAGTAACGGGTCGCGGCACCCGCTTCCGGCGCAGGCGCGAAGGCGCCGCCGGTCCAGCTCCGTCCCCATGCCCGGAAGACATTGGTGAGGGCGTGGCCGACATGTTTCCAAAACGCCTTGTCGAACGCGTCCAGCCCCTTCTTCCGGTCAGGATCGCTGATGGCGTTCATTTCCTCCAGCAGATACGGATGTGCACGAACCGAGCCCTGGCCGAACACGATCAAATTGCGCGTCAGGATGTTCGCGCCTTCGACCGTGATGGCGACCGGCACCGAGCGATAGAGGTTTCCCATGTAGTTCTGCGGTCCATCGATGATGGCCTTGCCGCCATGCACATCCATGGCGTCGTCAACAGCAATGCGCAGCCGCTCGGTCGCATGCAGCTTCATAATGCCGGAAATGACCGCTGGATGAATGCCCTGATTGAGCGCGGCACAGGTCAGCCGGCGTGCGGCATCAAGCTGGTAAGTGGTGCCGGCAATGCGCGCGAGCGGCTCCTCGATGCCTTCGAACTTTCCGATCGGCACATGGAATTGCTCGCGGATACGCGCATAAGCGCCCGTCGCACGCGCACAATAGGCTGCGCCTGCCGACGATTGCGATGGTAGCGAAATGCCGCGCCCTGCCGCGAGCGCCGTCATCAGCATCTTCCAGCCCTGGCCAATGCGTTCACGCCCACCGATGATGAAATCCAGCGGAATGAAAACGTCCTTGCCCCAGTTCGGACCGTTCTGAAACACCTGCATTGCCGGCAGGTGACGATGACCGATGGTGACGCCCGGCAAGTCGGTCGGGATCAGCGCAACGGTGATGCCGAGTTCCTCCTCATTGCCGATCAGGTGATCCGGATCGTAAGCCTTGAAGGCAAGACCGAGGAGCGTCGCGACTGGCCCAAGCGTAATGTAGCGCTTGTGCCAGTTCAGCCGCAGGCCAATGGTTTCCTTGCCCTCGAACACGCCCTTGCAGATGATGCCGGTGTCGATCATCGACGCCGCATCGGAGCCTGCTTCAGGGCTCGTCAAACCAAAGCACGGAATCTCTCGCCCTTCGGCAAGGCCCGGCAGCCATTTGTCCCGCTGCTCCTTGGTGCCGAAGTGCATCAGCAGTTCGCCTGGCCCCAGCGAATTCGGCACCATCACGGTGACCGCCGCGGTCACGGACCGCGAGGAAATCTTCCGCACCACTTCAGAATGCGCATAGGGCGAGAACGCGAGCCCGCCGTATTCTTTCGGAATGATCATGCCGAAGAATTTATTGCGCTTGATGAAGTCCCAGACTTCCGGCGGCAGGTCGCGCCATTCCCAATTGACCTTCCATTCGTCAACCATGGCGCAGAGCTGCTCGACAGGACCATTCAGGAAGGCGGTCTCTTCCTCGGTCAAAGTCGCAGGCGCGAACGCAAGCAATTTCGACCAGTCCGGATTGCCCGTGAAGAGGTCCGCATCCCACCAGACGTCGCCGGCTTCCAGCGCCTCGCGTTCGGTGTCGGACATCGGCGGCAGCGCCTTGCGCGCCCATGCGAAAATCGGCCGGGTCAGGAGGTCACGTCGAAGGGAGAAGCTCATGGCGGGATTCCTTTGGGGCGAGCCTCAATGGGAGCAACACTCAGCAGGTTGCGAGGAAATCAGCGAACATGGAAGTCAAACACCACTGTTAATCCGCAAAGTATGAAAATCGGTTGAAAATCGCACCACGCACACGTCCCAACCGGTAACCGCTAAGTCACTCGAATCGTTCCCGTAAAGCCTGCGCTCTACACACGCTTCACGGGCTCTTGAGCGCCGCTAGTGTGGTGGTTCAGAAGTTCGCTTCGGGCCACTAGCGTGGCCGGATCATCTCGAACATGGCGTCCGGCCGGACCTGCACGTAGTCCCCCCTGCGCCCAGCGCGAAGCACTGGATAGGCTTCTGCTGTCTGGTAGACGCCATCCTTGATGAGGCTCTTGTCGATATAAACCGCAACCACCTCGCCAAACGTCACCCAGGCATCTGCCTTGGCGCCATCCGCACCCTGCAGCTGGATCATCTGCGTCAATTTGCACTCGAACGTGACCCGGCTTTCCGCAACCCGCGGCACCTTGACCTTGGCACTCGGCGCCTTGGTCAACCCAGAGATGGTGAACTCGTCCATCTCGTGCGGCACGCTGGCGGAGGTCATGTTCATCTGCTTGGCGATATCTGCCGTGACGAGATTCCAGCAGAACTCCTTGGTCTCCTGGATATTGGCCACCGTGTCCTTCCAGCCGGTGCTGGAAAAGCCGATGATCGGCGGCACATAGCAGAACGCATTGAAGAAGCTATAGGGCGCCAGATTGACGTGCCCATTGGCATCCTGCGACGAAATCCAGCCGATCGGCCGAGGTCCTACGATGGCGTTGAAAGGATCGTGCTTGAGGCCGTGGCCCTGAGAAGGTTCGTAAACGTGGAAGTCGCTCATGAAGGCGTTTTATCCGCTGCAGTTTTGCCCGATGACATATCGGGCGTACCCAGCGTAAGCCCCGCGACAATAAAGTCTATCATTTGATCGAGGGTCGGCCCCGGCTTGTGAACGCTCTGTTCGATCATCTGCGGGTGGAAAAACCGCAACATGCCCGCGCAAGTGACCTTGGCAGCGAGTTCGACGTCACACACGTTAAAAACGCCCGCCTTTGCGCCATCGGCGATCACCATGCCGATCGTCGTCATGATACGCCGGATGTGCGCCTCGCACACGCCCCAGCTTTCCTCCATCGCGATGGCGACCATCTCATGAATTTTGGAGTCGCCGACAAAGCGCTCGGCGTTCATGCGGCTAACGGTTGCCAGCAGTTCACGCAGGCGCTCGGCCGGAGGCGTGGTCTTCGCGGCAATCTCCTCCGCTGCGGTCTCGACCTCGTTCATGAGCCGCCGCGCGACACCTTCATGAATGGCCTTCTTGGAATCGAAGAACCGATAGATATTCGCCGGGCTCATCTTGAGCGTTTTGGCGATATCGGCGACCGTAGTCTTGAGATACCCGACATCGCGAAACAACCGCTCCGCGGTAGCGAGAATACAGGCCCTCTTTTCGGCGTCGGTATCGTCGTGAAGCAGTGTCATGTCAGCATAGTTATCAATCAGCTATTCGGCTGCGACCAGTGGCGGCGCATGGCGGACATGATCCGCCTGCATCGGCACCCGTTTATCAGCCTCACCCTCACCACGTTCATCCAGGCTCTTCCTAAACCATAGCGCATAGAGGCCGGGCAGGAATAGCAGCGTCAAGAAGGTGGCAACAAACAATCCACCCATGATGGTGATCGCCATCGGGCCCCAGAAGGCCGACCGCGACAGGGGGATCATCGCCAAAATGGCGGCCAGCGCCGTCAGGATCACCGGACGGGCACGCCGGACCGTCGCCTCGACGATCGCCTCGCGTCGCGTTAGGCCATGGACAACGTCCGTTTCGATTTGATCGACCAGGATCACCGCGTTTCGCATGATCATGCCGGCGAGAGCGATCAGACCCAGCAAGGCGACGAAGCCGAACGGACTGTTAGCGATGTTCAGGCCCAGTGACGCGCCGACAATGCCGAGCGGGGCCGTCAGGAACACCAGCACAAGCCGCGAGAAACTCTGTAGCTGGATCATCAGCAGCGTCAGCATGCCGATCACCATCAGAGGAAACAGCTTATTGATCGAGTCGTTGCCCTTCTCGGACTCCTCGATCGCACCACCGATCTCGATGCGATAGGCCGGCTGCAGGCTATTACGGATAGTCTGAAGCTTGGGCCAGATGGCATTGGTCACATCGGGCGCCTGCACGCCGTCCACGATATCGGCCCGTACCGTAATCGCCATGTCGCGGTTGCGTCTCCAAAGAATTGGCTCCTCATGGGCATATTCGATCTTCGCGACCTGCGACAGTGGCACCGCGACGCCATTGCGTGAGTAGATCGTGAGATCGCCGACGCGGCCAAGATCAAGCCGCTCGGACGGCACAGCGCGCGCCACCACGCCGACCTTTTCGATGCCATCACGCAATGTCGTGACCTGCACGCCAGAAATCAGCATGGCGAGCGATTGGGAGATGTCCTGCGGCGTCAGCCCGAGCGCGCGGGCGCGATCCTGATCCACGGCCAGTTTCAGGTAAGGCGTCTGCTCGTTCCAGTCGAGATGCGGATCGACGGCGCGCTTTTCGGTGCGCATCACATCGCGCACCTTATAGGCGATGTCGCGAACCGTCTTGGTATCAGGACCAATCACACGAAACTGAACCGGGAAGCCCACCGGAGGACCGAAGTTGAAGCGGTCAACGCGCACCCGCGCTTCCGATAGCGCACCATCCGCCACGGCTTTCTCGATCCGCGCCTTGATGCGTTCGCGCGCAGCAACATCCTTCGCGACAATCACTGTTTCCGAGAAGGACTCGTTCGGCAGCTGCGGATTGAGCCCAAGCCAGAAGCGTGGCGATCCCTGCCCGATATAGCTCGTGTAGGTCTCGATATCCTTGTCACCCTTCAGGAGCGCTTCCGCCTTCTTGGTGCTTTCCTTGGTCACACCAAAAGCCGTGCCTTCCGGCAATCGCAATTGCAGGAACAGCTCGGGCCGCTCTGACAAGGGGAAGAACTGCTGCTGCACGTGAGTGAAGCCGACGATCGAGGCGACAAAGACGCCAATGGTCGCAAGCACGACCGTGACACGGCGCCGCACGCACCATTCAATGACGCGACGCAAGGCGCGATAGATCCGCGTCTCGTAAATCGCATGCGGATCATGACTGTGCGAATGCTTGGTAAAATTCGGCAGCAGCTTCACGCCGATGTAGGGCGTAAAGATCACCGCCACGAACCACGACGCGACCAGCGAAATGGCGACCACCCAGAAGATGCCGCCGGCATATTCGCCAACCGACGAGTTTGCAAAGCCGATCGGCAAAAAGCCAACAGCCGTGACCAGCGTGCCGGTGAGCATTGGGAACGCGGTGGATTCCCAGGCGAATGACGCTGCCTTCACGCGATCCCAGCCCTGCTCCATCTTCACCACCATCATCTCGACCGCGATGATGGCGTCATCCACCAGCAGGCCGAGCGCGATAATCAGTGCGCCAAGCGTGATGCGATGTAGATCCATGCCCATCGCGTTCATGACGATGAAAACAATGGCAAGCACCAGCGGCACGGACAGCGCCACCACGATGCCGGTCCGCCAGCCAAGCGCGATGAAGCTGACGAACAGCACAATCGCGAGTGCTTCGATGAACGAGTGAATGAATTCGCCGACCGCGTGCTCGACGACCTTGGGTTGATCGGCGATCTGCTCGATCTCGAATCCTTGCGGCACCGCCGCCATGAATTCTGCCGTGGATTTCTTGACCGCCTCGCCAAGCTCCAGAATGTTGGCGCCCTTGGCCATCACCACGCCGACGCCAATGGCAGGCTTGCCTTCCTGGCGCACCTGGAAATCAGGTGGATCGACGAAGCCGTGAGTCACAGTTGCGATGTCGCCCAGGCGGAACACACGGCCATTGCTTTCCACCGGCGTCTCGGCAACCGCCTTCACGCTGTCGAAGGCACCGGTCACCCGCAAAGGCACGCGCTGTGCGGAGGTCTCCACCGTGCCCGCCGCCACGACAGCGTTTTGCTTGGCAAGAGAATCGAACACCGTCTGCGGCGTGATTCCGAGCGTCGCTAGTTTGGCGTGGGAGAACTCGACGAACACGCGCTCATCCTGCGTGCCGTAGAGATTGACCTTGGTCACATTCGGCGTCTTCAGCAGATGCTGGCGCAGGCCTTCAGCCACCTTCTTGAGCTGCGCATAGTCAGCCCCGTTCCCCGTCAGCATATAGAGGATCGAGTCGACATCACCGTATTCATCGTTGACATTGGGCCCGATCAGGTTGGCAGGAAGATCGCCCCTGATGTCACTGAGCTTCTTGCGTAGCTGATAGAATAGCTGCGGCACTTCCTTCGCGGGCGTGTTGTCCTTGAAGGCAACCTGCATCGCGGTGAACGATGGCTTGGTATAGGTCGTGACCTTGTCGAAATAGGGCAGTTCCTGAAGCTTCTTCTCGATCCGGTCCGCGACTTGCTCCTGCATTTCGGTGGCAGTCGCGCCCGGCCAGATGGCGTTGATCACCACAACCTTGATCGTGAACGACGGATCTTCCGCGCGCCCAAGGCGCTCGTACGAGAAGAATCCCCCGATGCCGAGCATCACAATGAAGAACAGAATCAGCGTCGGATGCGTTACGGCCCAACTGGAGAGATTGAATCGCTTCATGGGTCCCTCACAAAATTAGAAGGCAAGCGACGAGACGACCCTGACCTTCTGGGCTGGGTCGAGCTTCTGTACGCCGAGCACAACCACATTGGCGCCTTCGTCGACACCACTGGTGATGAGCACGTCTTTGCTTTCGTAAGCCTTCACCGTCACCGGCTTAAGCGATACGTCGCCGGTCTTGGTGTCGGCGACATAAAGCGACGGCGCCTTTCCTTGACTGAAGAGAGCGGATAGCGGGACGCGCGCGACACGCTCGGTTTCCGGATCGGAGAGGGTCAACGTCGCGGTCATGCCGAGCGATACGGCATCGTCGGCGGTCGGCAGCGAAAACTTCGCCAGATAAGTGCGGGTTGCGGGATCAGCCGCCGGCGCAAGCTCGCGCAGCTTCGCGGCATATTTCTTGTCGGGGTCCGACCACAGAGTGACGTTGGCCGCACCGTGCTTGGCGAAGTTCACCATGGTCTCGGGAATCGCGACCACGGTTTCCTTTTCCGCCGAGCGCGCCACGCGAATGGCGGTCTGCCCCGATGCAACGACCTGTCCCGGCTCGATCAATGTCGCGGTGACGACGCCGCGGGCATCCGCGACCAGTGTGGCATAGGACAGGCTGTTATTGGTCAGTTCGACCGAGCGTTGCGCGCGGTTCAGGCGCGCACGCGCCTCATCTGCTGCAGCCTTGGCCTGATCCAATTGAGCATCGGTGGACCAGCCACGCGCACGCAAATCTTTCGCGCGGCCTTCGGCGGCGCTGGCCTGCCCCAACACGCCGGTCGCAGCGGTCAATTCCGCCGCCGCCTGCTCGGCCTGCAATTTGAGATCGACCTCATCAAGGGTGGCGAGCGGTTGGCCGACCTCAACGACCTGCCCGACCTCCACGAGGCGCTTCGCCACTTTCCCGGGGACGCGGAACCCCATATCGGCTTCGATGCGCGGCCGGATGGTTCCGACAAAGCTGCGTTCCGGGGAGCGGGACTCATAATGCACGGTCGTCACCAGGACGGGACGGCCCATCTCGCTTTCCTTGGCCTGCTGTTCGGTGCAAGCGCCAAGCGCGAGCGGCAACAGAAGAACGCTCGCGAAAACTAAGTCATTGGTAAATCTTGAAAAACCGAAATTGATACCCATCGGAAGGCCCTCGCATCGCTGCCAAAACCTTCCCCTAACGACTGACGATTGTCAATAATCGTCACTAGTCACAGTGTCGCAGTGCAACCCGTTGAGAGGAAATGGCTATCCTGGCGATCAGTACCGGCTGCCTAAATTTTCCTCTCGGCGATTACCTGCCTATTTTTTCTCCGCGGGGTCCCGGTGGATCGGATCAACCCAGAGCACCGTCTCGGGCTTCTCGACGGGTTCGATATCGAGATTGATTGCAACCGCCTCGCCGTCACTGCGCACCAGCACGCATTCGAGCGGCTCGTCCGGGCTGGCATTGATCTCCTGATGCGGCACATAGGGCGGCACGAAAATGAAATCGCCGGGATTGGCTTCGGCGGTGAACTGCAGATGCTCGCCCCAGCGCATGCGGGCCTTGCCACGCACAACATAGATGACGCTTTCGAGATGGCCGTGATGATGCGCGCCGGTCTTCGCATCCGGCTTGATCGTCACCGTGCCGGCCCACAACTTCTGCGCACCGACGCGCGCGAAGTTAATCGCGGCCTTGCGATCCATCCCGGCCGTCGACGGCACATTGGAATCGAGCTGGTTGCCTGGAATGACGCGGACGCCATCATGCTTCCATCGGTCATGATCGTGTGCGTGGTCATGCGCATGATCGTGTGAGTGATGATGATCGTGCGATCCGGACATGGTCTTTCCTTCAAATGTCGTGTTGGCTGCTATTGTGCGAGATGTTGCGCACGTCAACAGATATGGAACTCTGCGTCAACGCCGCCGTAATCTTCCGATATATATGTAAGGGGGATTGCGATGGGTAGCGCCAAGGATGCTGCAAAGGATGCTGCAAGCGCCGCCATCGACCGAGCCGCTGAGGCCACGGACAGGAATCTCTGACGTCTGTCATCTAATTCGCTGGGGATGAAGACTGGCCTTCGCGCCGATCTTTTTCGTCTCGTTCTGTGTAAGCAGAGCTGAAGATCAAGTGCTCCTACGAATATCGGCTGCGTTAGATTCTTATTCTTCGCCCTTCAGTAAGATTTCGGCAGCCCCAAAACCTTCTCGCCGATGAAGCTGAGAATGAGTTGCGGGCTGATCGGCGCGATGCGCGGGATCATCACTTCGCGCAGGTAGCGTTCGACGTGATATTCCTTGGCGTAACCAAAGCCGCCGTGGGTCATCACCGCCTGCTCGCAGGCGTGGAAACCAGCTTCGCCCGCCAGGTATTTCGCGGCGTTGGCCGCGGGCCCGCACGGCACCCCCTGATCGTATTGCCATGCCGCCGACAGCGTCATCAACCAGGCGGCCTCAAGCTCCATCCAGCTTTTCGCCAGCGGATGCTGGATCGCCTGGTTTTGTCCGATCGGCCGATTGAAGACGATACGCTGCTTCGCATAGGCGGACGCGCGCGCCAGCGCGAGCTTGCCGAGGCCAACGGCTTCCGCGGCGATCAGCACTCGCTCCGGATTCATCCCATGGAGGATGTATTCAAAGCCGCGACCTTCCTCGCCGATGCGATCCTCCACCGGAATCTCGAAGTTCTCGATGAACAGCTCGTTCGAATCGATCGCCTTGCGGCCCATCTTCTCGATCTCGTGCACGGCGATACGCGAACGATCGAAGTCCGCATAAAACAGGCTAAGGCCGTGCGTTGGGCTCTTCACCTCCTCGAGCGGCGTGGTGCGCGCCAGCAGCAGAATTTTGTGCGCAACCTGTGCGGTTGAAATCCACACCTTCTGTCCATTGACGACATACTTGTCGCCCTTGCGCACAGCGCGCGTTTTCAACTGCGTGGTGTTGAGGCCAGTATTCGGCTCTGTGACCGCGAAGCACGCCTTCTCGCGTCCCTCGACAATACCGGGCAGCATGCGTGCACGCTGCTCATCGGTTCCAAACACTACGACAGGATTGAGTCCGAACACGTTCATGTGAATGGCAGAGGCACCGGACATGCCTGCGCCGGATTCTGAGATCGCGCGCATCATGATCGCTGCCTCAGTGATGCCAAGACCCGAGCCGCCATAAGCTTCCGGAATACAAATCCCGAGCCAGCCAGCCTTGGCCATCGCGTCGTAGAACTCGTAAGGAAAGCCGCCATCGCGATCCTTGCCGTGCCAATAGGCATCGTCGAACTGACTGCAGATTTTCAGAACCGCATCGCGAATGGATTCCTGCTGGGCGGTATGCGCGAAGTCCATTGTGGTAAATCCTCGAGGTTGCTACGAGTTTTCTAAAGCGCAACACACCATCCAGACAATCCTCAAAAAAAGCATACAATCCGTGCGTATCGATATTTCCAAATTCTCTGCCACCATGTTCGGCATGGTGCTTGGCATTGGTGGTCTTGGCAGCGGCTGGCGCGTCGCAGCTCACATCTGGAATGCACCTGCTGTCATCGGAGAGATTTTGGCCCTGACGGCGGCTTCGATCTGGAGTGCGTGGTTTATTCTCTATGCGCTCAAGTGGATTCACGCGCCGGATGCAGCACTGGCCGAAATCAAACATCCAATCCAGTCATTCTTCATCGTTCTCGTGCCGATGACGACAATGATCACGAGCTGGTCGATTGCACCCTACCTGCCCGCAATCTCATTCGTGTTGTTCATTGCCGGAATGGCCGGACAGCTCGCATTCACCGTCTGGGGCGTCGGCGGGCTCTGGATGGGCGGCCGCGCAGCGGAGACGACAACACCCGTGCTTTACATGCCAACCGTCGGCGGAAGCTTCGTCAGCGCGATTGCCTGTGGTTTGTTCGGATATCCCGAGCCGGGACTGCTGTTCTTTGGTGTCGGGTTCTTCTCCATCATCATCATGGAGTCCGTTATCCTGCATCGACTGTTTGCGTATGGAATACCTGTGGCGCTGCGCGCGACCATGGGCATTCATCTGGCGCCACCCGCCGTTGCCTGCGTGGCCTATTTGGCGGTGACGGACGGCCCACCCGACCGGCTGGCTTTTATGCTGTTCGGCTATGCGCTGTTTCAGGCCATGGTGATGGTCAGGCTTATTCCATGGCTGAGAGAGCAACCGTTCTCGCTGTCCGCGTGGGCTTACAGCTTCGGCGTGTCAGCGCTACCTCTTGCGGCGCTTCGATTCATCGAACGGGGTCACACCGGCATCGTGGCAAAACTCGCGCTGCCGATTTTTGTCGTCTCCAATCTCATCATCGGTTGGTTTGTGATCCGCAGCTTAGTAGTGGCGAAGCGCTACCTGCTTCCTGCTGCCACCAACCCGGTGAGCAATACGCTGTCGTGATTTTGCTCGCGCTTCAGCGCATGCCGGCTGTGTCCGACACTTTGGCGTAAGAGCCGCCACTCCTATGAGTGGCGTTTCTTTTGCAAATCGCCCTTCCCGCGTGTAGCTCTCTCGTTTGCCTCAGAGAAAGTTACGTTATGTGCTTGTACCTCTTCAGTTTGAACGCGAGGGCGATGTAATCAACGCCCGCAATAATTGCGTAGGCGCCGATCATCCAGACGACGGCCAGGGCGCCGATACCGGGACGAGCCAGCAAAACGAGGCCGAACGCGATTCCCAATAGACCGCTTAGGATCAACAACCACTCGCCTT
The DNA here is from genome assembly GCA_036924835.1 of Nitrobacteraceae bacterium AZCC 1564. Taxonomy (NCBI): domain Bacteria; kingdom Pseudomonadati; phylum Pseudomonadota; class Alphaproteobacteria; order Hyphomicrobiales; family Nitrobacteraceae; species Nitrobacteraceae bacterium AZCC 1564. The sequence continues at coordinate 3,888,039 of JBAGRR010000001.1, read as the reverse complement.
CGATTTCCTTGCGCAATTGGATGGCACCCCAGATCTGCATCACGCCAATCACAATGGCCCAGCTCGCAATCAGCAGAAGCAGGATTTGCGCGGTCAGGCCTGGCCAGACGAAGGTGAGAATCCCAGCTAGAACGCCGGCGATGCCAACGATCGCAAGCCACCAACGAGGCACCAATCCGCCGCTTCGACCTGCGACAGCCGCCCACATCGCAAACAGGCCATCAGCCAGCGCGTAGATGCCCCACAACAGGATGAGGGATACCAGAGTGATCCCCGGCCAGACGAAGGCCAGAACACCGAGGATCACGGCTGCGATCCCGCGCAGTAACACCAACCACCAGTTCTCTGCCAGAGTATGTAACAGAGGAGGCCCCGGCATGGACAAGGTTCTACTGATCATAGCTACCTCCTTCAGATTGTTTCGTGTGCAAACTCCACGGTTGAGCACGACTGATTGACCTGCGAATGCGCAGCATCGTCAGAGGCGACCCGATATATTTGCTGTCTCAATGCTTTTGAAAATCGGGTTTGAGCAGTTCGGAGTAGGTGCGAGGCCAGCACAATCATCCCGCGCGGATCGTGTGATGAATATCCACAATCCGCCCCTCCACTCCCCACCCGAAACAGTGGCGCAGAACAAAGCATCGCTCGTTGTCCATCGCAGTAGAGGCCGAGCAACGCCAGATGGTATTCCGAATTCGCGTATCCCGCGACAACAAACTTCTAGGTGGTATGCCCACATACTCGCCTGTCACCGAATGACTTAAGTCAGGCTTCCTGTCCATTCTCATGCATCCGGAACAAAAGACCAAGCTTCGCAGTTCCAGTAACGGTTAATGGCGCCTGATTTGCCCTTGGCGCCTCTGTTCTTTTCAGGCGATGGGGTAATGCAAATGGTGCAAGCGAGTTCGCAGATTCCGGCTCCCGAAAAGATCTCGGTTGAGCTGACCGTCAACAACGTCAAGACCGAGCTGAAGATCGCGCCGTGGACAACCCTCCTCGATGCCTTGCGCGAACATCTCGATCTGACCGGCACAAAGAAAGGGTGCGACCATGGCCAGTGTGGCGCGTGCACGGTTCTGGTCGATGGACGGCGGATTAACTCGTGCATGGCCCTCGCGGTGATGCAGGACGGCGCGACAGTGACAACGATCGAGGGGCTTGCTACGAACGGCTCGCTGCATCCCCTGCAACAGGCCTTCATTGATCACGATGCATTTCAATGCGGCTACTGCACGCCGGGCCAGATCTGCTCTGCAGCCGGCCTGATCGCGGAAGGAAAGGCAAAGACGCCGGATGAAATCCGCGAATTCATGAGCGGCAACATCTGCCGCTGCGCCACCTACCCCAACATCCTCGCAGCGATCCAACAGGCGATGGGTGCATCATGATGAATTTTACTTACGCGCGCGCCACCGACGTCGCTGACGCTGTCCGGCAGATCGCCGCTGATTCCAGTGCAAAGTTCATCGCTGGCGGGACCAACCTGATTGACCTCATGAAAGAGGATGTCGAGCGGCCGACACGCTTGATCGATATCTCACGGCTTCCGCTCAGAACGGTTGAAGAAACGCAGGATGGCGGCGTACGGATCGGCGCGCTGGTGCCGAATTCGGATCTGGCTTGGCATCCGCTGATCGAACAGCGCTACCCCATCGTATCGAGCGCAATCCTTGCGGGCGCCTCGCAGCAGTTACGCAACATGGCGTCCACGGGGGGAAATCTCCTACAGCGAACGCGGTGCTACTACTTCTATGATACCGCGACACCTTGCAATAAACGAGAGCCGGGCAGCGGCTGTTCGGCCATTGATGGCTTCAATCGGATGCATGCCATTCTCGGGACGAGCGACTCCTGCATCGCGACACATCCCTCCGATATGTGCGTGGCACTCGCCGCGCTTGACGCTAAAGTTCTGGTGTCCGGCCCTTCGGGTGAACGCGTCATCCCATTTACGGATTTCCATCGGTTGCCTGGCGACGAACCGCAGCGTGATACCAATCTAGAGCCGAACGAAATCATCACAGCCATCGAACTCCCTGCCAAGGGATTTTCTACGAATTATACATACCTCAAGATCCGCGACCGCCTCTCCTATGCCTTCGCGCTCGTTTCCGTCGCTGCTGCGCTCGAGTTCGATGGAAACCGGATCAAGGATGCACGTCTCGCGCTTGGCGGCGTTGCACATAAGCCATGGCGAGATACTGCAGTCGAAGCATCACTTCGGGGCCAGACCGCAACCCAGGAAGTCTTTATGCGCGCCGCCGATGTGCTGCTTCGTAATGCCAGAGGCTTCGATCACAACGCGTTCAAGATCAATCTGGCGCGACGCACTATTGTTCGGGCGTTCGCTCAGGCCGCTCTTGGCACCCCACAATCGCAGACAGATAAAACGATACGGTGAACGCCATGTCTCCTTACATAGGTGTCGCGACGTCTCGCGTTGATGGTCACGCCAAGGTGACAGGAGCGGCGAAGTACGCAGGGGAGTTCAAGGTTGCCGGCATGGCCTATGGCAGCGTCATAACATCCACGATCGCCAAGGGCCGAATTGCTAAGATCGATATCAGCAAGGCGACTGAAGTTGAAGGTGTTCTGGCGATTCTCACTCACAAGAATCGTCCTCCTCTCGCAGCCAACAACGAGGCTTACGCGGACGACGTCGCGCCGGGTGGTTCGCCATTCCGTCCGCTTTACAACGACAGAATCTTATTCAGTGGCCAGCCCATCGCACTGATCCTGGCAGAGGAATGGGAAATCGCTCGTTTCGCCGCATCACTCGTCGATATCGAGTACGAAGAAGAAGCACACGTGACCGATCTCTTTCATGAGCTCGATCATACGTTCCCGCTCGGTGAGGACACTTTTGCACTAAGTCCATCAAAGCCGCGCGGCGATGTAGAGGCAGGCCTTGCGGCATCTGATGTTCGCCACGAAGGCGAATACTACGTCGGAACCGAACACCATAATCCGATGGAGCTCTTTGCATCCACTGCGGTCTGGGAAGGCGACGGCAAGCTCACCGTCTATGACAAGACGCAAGGCGTACAGAACGTTCAGCGCTATGTGTGCAGCGTATTCGGCATGAAATCGGCCGATCTGCGCGTGGTGTCGCCGTTCGTCGGCGGCGCATTCGGATCCGGATTGCGCCCGCAATATCAGGTGGTCCTGGCTGTCTTGGGAGCTCGCGCACTGCAACGTTCAGTACGCCTGGTGTTAACGCGGCAGCAAATGTATGCGCTGTGCTATCGGCCGGGTACAATCCAGCGGGTCTCTCTTGGCGCAAAAGCCGACGGCTCCCTTCAGGCGATCGGGCACGATGCAATCGCGATCACATCGCAGTATGAGGAGTTTGCGCGGAAAGACACGATCTGGTCGGGCGCGCTCTACAAGTGTCCAAACACAAAATATACCCACAGGCTGGCAAGGCTAGATCTTCCGACGCCATCAGACATGCGTGCGCCCGGTGCCGCGACGGGGGTCTACGCCTTGGAATGCGCCATGGATGAGCTTGCCGTCGCGCTCAAGATGGATCCTCTCGAACTTCGCTTGCGAAATTACTCGGATCGCGACCAGAACGAGGATCTTCCCTATACCAGCAAGGAGCTTCGCGAGTGCTATCGTCAAGGCGCCGAAGCCTTCGGCTGGAGCGAGCGAAAGCCAGAGCCGCGGTCCATGCGCGATGGCGGCGAGCTGGTTGGCTGGGGAATGGCCTCTGGCGTCTGGGAAGCGTTGCAGATGAAGGCTGCAGCCCGCATCACACTTTCGGCCAACGGACACGCGGAAATTTCCTGCGCGACGTCTGACATCGGCACCGGGACCTATACCATCATGGCGCAGGTGGCGGCCGAAACGCTCGGCCTGCCAATGGAGAACGTAACGATCAAATTGGGCGATTCGACGCTGCCACAATCTCCCGTCGAAGGCGGGTCGTGGATAGCGGCCTCTGTATCCCACGCCATCGCGAACGCAGCCGGGGAAGTGCGTAAAGAGCTGCTCAAGCTGGCCAAGAAAGTGCCGGACTCTGCCTTAACAAAGATCAAGCTTGAAGATGTCACCTTTGCAGATGGCATAATTGCTGCGAAGTCAGACGCCAGCCGCAGCATCTCCATCACCGATGTCATGCGGCATAGCGGGGTTGATCGGATCGAGAAAGAGAAGTCTACCGACTTCAAGAGCAACAATGATTACGCAAAGAACGTTCATTCCGCGATCTTCGCTGAGGTCAAGATCGACGAACTGCTTGGCGTCGTTCGCGTGACCCGCATCGTCAGCGCGGTCGCTGCCGGCCGTATCCTGAATCCGAAAACAGCCCGCAATCAGATCCTGGGTGGAGTTGTCTGGGGGATCGGCATGGCCCTGCATGAGGAAACGCTGGTCGACCACAAGTTCGGCCGCGTCATGAACGCCAACATCGCCGAATATCATGTGCCGGTGAATGCCGACGTGCACGACATCGAGGTCATCTTCGTGGACGAGCGCGACGACATCATCAACCCACTCGGCATCAAGGGCGTCGGTGAGATTGGGATTGTCGGTGTTGCAGCCGCAATCGCCAACGCGATCTATCATGCAACCGGCAAGCGTGTGCGTGACCTGCCGATCACGCTGGACAAGATTCTCGATTGAACGATCGGATGGGAATCCGCGGCCTTATTCGGCCGCGGTTCGCAGTTCGATTTTTTCCGCCCGCACCGCGCAGAACTTGAACTCGGGAATTTTCCCGAACGGATCGAGCGCAGGATTGGTCAGCAGATTGGCCGCTGCCTCTGCGTAGCAGAACGGCATGAAGATCATGTTCTCCGGCACGTCGCGGTCGGAGCGGACCTTCACCTCCACAGCACCGCGGCGGGTCTCCATCCGGATGAAATCGCCGGGCCAGACGTTCATTCGGCGCATATCCTTCGGCGACATGAACGCCACGGCTTCCGGCTCGATATTGTCGAGTACTTCCGAGCGACGGGTCATGGAGCCGGTATGCCAGTGCTCAAGCACGCGGCCCGTGGACAGCACCATGGGATACTCGTCATCCGGCACTTCGTCCGGAGGTGTGACATGAGCCGGCACGATCTTGCCGCGGCCGCTCTCCGTCGGGAAACCCGTGGTGAAGATGATTTCATTGCCCGGCTTCTGCGGATCGTCCACCGGATAGGTCACCGCGCCTTCGCGCTCCAGTCGCTCCCAGGTGATGTTCTTCAGCGACGGCATGACTTTCGTCATTTCGTCAAAGACATCGGCCGGACCGCTATAATTCCAGTCCAATCCCATGCGCTTGGCGATTTCCTGAATGATCCATAGATCCTGCCGCGCATCTCCCGGCGGCTTGATGACCTGACGCGCGAGCTGCACACGGCGATCGGTGTTGGTGAACGAACCGACCTTCTCGGCGAAAGCGGAGGCCGGCAAGATCACGTCGGCGTGGAAAGCCGTCTCGGTGACGAACAGATCCTGCACCACAAGGTGATCGAGCATGGCCAGCGCTTCGCGGGCGTGCTGGAGGTCAGGGTCCGACATCGCCGGGTTTTCACCCTCGATATACATACCCTTGATCTGGCCGGCGTGGATCGCGTTCATGATCTCCACCACCGTCAGACCTCGCACAGGATCGAGGTCCTGATGCCAAAGATGCTCGAACGGTTCACGCAGATCGGTGCGCCCGACCGGCTGATAGTCCGGCAAGAACATCGGGATAAGACCCGCGTCCGACGCACCCTGCACGTTGTTCTGTCCGCGCAGCGGATGCAGGCCAGTGCCCGGCCGCCCAACCTGTCCGGTGATCAGCGCCAGCGCGATCAGGCAGCGTGCATTGTCGGTGCCGTGCACATGCTGGCTGACGCCCATACCCCAGAAGATGATGGATGACTTCGCTGTCGCATACATCCGCGCAATTTCGCGCAGTGTTTCCGCATGAATGCCGCAGATCGCTGCCATCTTCTCTGGCGGGAAGTCCTTGATCTTCTCCTTGAGATCGTCAAAGCCCTCGGTGTAGCCGGCAATATATTGATCGTCGGTCAAGCCTTCGGTGATGATGGTGTGGAGCATCGCATTCAGCATCGCGACGTCCGAGCCCGGCTTGAACTGCAGATTCTTGTAAGCGTGTCGCGAAAGCGCTTGCCGCCGCGGATCCATCACGATCAGCTTGGCGCCGCGCTTGGTGGCGTTCTTGATGAACGTCGCTGCAACCGGGTGATTGACCGCCGGATTGGCACCGATGACGATAATGACTTCAGCATCAGCCGCCGCTGCGAACGGCGCAGACACCGCACCAGAGTTCAGGCCTTCCATCAGCGCCGCCACGGACGACGCGTGACAAAGCCGGGTGCAGTGGTCGACATTGTTGGAGCCGAAGCCGGTGCGCACCAGCTTCTGGAACAGGTAAGCTTCTTCGTTCGACCCCTTCGCCGAACCAAATCCGGCGAGTGCCTTGACGCCCTTCTCATCCCGGATCTTCACAAGACCCTTCGCAGCGAGATCCAGAGCTTCTTCCCACGAGGCTTCGCGGAAATGCGTGAACGGATTGGCTGGATCGACCTGATCCATCGAACTCTTCTTCGCATTCGGCAGCCGAACCAGCGGCTTGGTGATGCGATGCGGATGATGGATGTAGTCGAAACCGAAGCGTCCTTTCACACAGAGACGGTTGTGGTTAGCAGGACCATCACGGCCCTCGGCATAGACGATCTCTTCGTCCTTGACCTGATACGTGACCTGACAGCCCACGCCGCAGAACGGACAAAGCGAATCCACCTTCTTGTCCGGATAAACCGCCCGCGTCTGGTTTTCATCGAGCAACGCGGATGGCATCAGCGCGCCGGTCGGGCAGGCCTGAACGCATTCACCGCAGGCAACGCAGGTCGACTCGCCCATCGGATCGTCAAAATCGAACACGATCTTGGAATCGTGGTTGCGATAGGCCATGCCGATGACGTCGTTGACCTGAACCTCGCGGCATGCGCGCACGCAAAGGCCGCACTGGATGCAGGCATCGAGATTGACGCTCATCGCCGGATGGCTGGTATCGCTCGACCAGCGTTCCGCCGCAGGGAAGCGGCTTTCCGTGACTTCGACCTTGTCGGCCCAATGCCAGAACTTTGAGTCCGGATCATGGGATGTTTCACGGGCTGGTTGATCGGCGACGAGAAGCTCCATCACCATCTTGCGAGCCGAGACCGCGCGGGCACTCGCGGACTTCACTTTCATGCCAACCGTCGGCGTGCGTTTGCAGGATGCCGCGAGAACACGCTCGCCCTCGATCTCGACCATGCACGCGCGGCAGTTGCCGTCGGCGCGATAATCCGGTTCCGGCGAATAGCAAAGATGCGGGATCTCGGTTCCTTGGCGCTTGGCGACCTGCCAGATGGATTCACCCGGCGCTGCTTCGACCATCTTCCCGTCGAGCTCGAATTGAATTTTGGTCATTCCGCAGCTTCCTTGGGTGAGAATTCCTCGGGGAAATATTTAATCACGGTCGTGAGTGGATTCGAGGCTGCCTGGCCAAGACCGCAAATCGATGCGTCGCGCATCGCCTGGCTCAACTCGTTGAGCAGATCGCGATCCCAGACGCGCCGTTCCATCAACGTCGCCGCCTTCTGCGTACCAACACGGCACGGCGTGCACTGGCCGCAGCTTTCATCTTCAAAGAAGCGCATAAGATTTAAGGCGGCATCCTTCACCTGATCCTTGTCAGACAGAATGACGACAGCGGCGGAACCAATGAAGCAGCCGTATTTTTCCAGCGTACCGAAATCGAGCGGAATATCGCCCATCGACGCCGGCAGAATGCCGCCTGATGCGCCGCCAGGCAGATAGGCATGGAAGGTATGTCCATCCGCCATGCCGCCGCAGAACTCATCGATCAGTTCACGCACCGTGATCCCGGCAGGCGCAAGCTTCATGCCCGGATTTTTCACGCGGCCCGAGACCGAGAAGCTGCGCAAACCCTGCCGATCATTGCGGCCGTGGGATTTCCACCAATCGGCGCCCTTCTCGACGATGTCGCGCACCCAGAACAAGGTTTCGACATTATTGATCAGCGTCGGCAGGCCAAACAGGCCGACCTGGAACGGATAAGGCGGCTTGTGGCGCGGCAGTCCGCGTTTGCCCTCGATGCTCTCCAGCAGCGCGGATTCCTCGCCGCAGATATACGCCCCGGCGCCACGTCGCATGTGAAGCTTGGGGCCGCCTGCGGGCAGCTTTGCGATTTCGCGCTCAAGAATCTCACGCGATGCTGGATATTCATCGCGCATATAAATGTAGACCTCAAGCGCTTCGACAACGTGCGCGCCGATCAGCATGCCCTCGATGAAGCGATGAGGATCGGTCTCGAGGTAGTAACGATCCTTGAACGTGCCGGGCTCGCCCTCGTCACCATTGATCGCCATCAGGCGCGGTCCGGGTTCGCCCAGCACGGCGCGCCACTTGCGCCCGGTCGGGAAGCCCGCGCCGCCGAGACCGCGGAGCGAGGCATCATCCAGCACCTTGAGCAGATCCTCCCGGGACAGCTCGCCGGAACGTAGCTTGTTCAGCAGCGCATAGCCGCCCTTAGCGACATATTCATCGTATCCGACGTACTTCGGCAGATGAGTATGCGTGTCGCCACCCTTCGCAGCTGCGAGGACGTTCTCAACCGTGGCGTGATCGATGAAATTATGACCAACTTCGGCGGCAGGGGCCGTATGGCAGCGCCCAACGCACGGCGCGCGAACCACGCGTACCCCCGGGCCCGCCTTGTTCTGCAATTCATGCAGGAGTTGTTCCGCACCCAGCATCGCGCAGGTGAGCGAATCGCAAACCCGGATCGTCAACGGGGCGATATTCGGCGCACCTTCCTTCACCACGTCGAAATGGGCGTAGAAGGTGGCGACCTCGAAGACTTCTGAGAAGGCCAATCTCATTTCGTCGGCCAGTGCCGCGAGGTGAGCCGCTGAAATCTGACGGTACTTGTCCTGAATGAGATGGAGGTACTCGATGAGCATGTCGCGGCGGCGCGACCTGCCATCCAGCAGCCGCGCGATTTCCTCGCTCGCCTTTGGGTCAATCTGACGCCCCTTCGGGGTCGCCTTGGCCCGGCGTTTGCCCTCGCCCGGGTGTTCGAAAGGATAAACCTGCTGCGGCGCGCCATCATTCATTAGAATTGCTCCATTTCGAGCAGACGATAATGCGTGGTATACATTGTGCAAGACGCTTTTTGAGCGGCGTCCACATCATCATGTCCGCTGAAACGACGTTATCATATTGAACTAAAGGAGGAATTTAGGAACTACAGTTCACAAAGTTCCATCTAATATTTTGGGCGCGGACAATATGCCTCCCTGGTCCAGCCTCGTTATTGTGTGCCAGATCCTGCCGACCGACCTGCGATGACGGCTTAGGCCTACCCTTTGAGCCGCCGTGCCTACCACCCTGATCCTCGGGGCCGGGCAAATTGTTCTCTTTTGGCATCCACCAGACCAACTTCGGGCCAATACGCGCGGTTCCGTTCCACCACCAGACCACTAATCTTTGGTGTGCAAGTGTGAACTCTGAGCCCAGGAGAAGCCACGCGCCTTTCGCTACGTCAGGCCTGCATAGCTGAGGAAATTGACGACATCGCCCGGTTTTACCTCGGTGATGTCTTCGGGGAGTTCAACGAAGCCATCCGTTACCACGAGCGACGACAAAAGACCCGCCCCTTCCCGTGGAAATTTGACAGCTTCCAGCATGCCGTCACTCGCGCGACGGACATTCACCCGGACATACTCGCGGCGGGATATCTTCTTTTTGTAAGCGAAAGCTGCCCTCATCGGATTCGGGATCGGATGGTCCTGCGGCGCTCCAAGCAGCGCAAGCACGGTCGGACGCACGACATAGGTAAATGTCACGAAACTTGCGACCGGATTTCCTGGCAATCCGATAAATGGCGTGCCTTCAATCACGCCCATTGCAACAGGACGTCCGGGTTTGATGGCAATACGCCACAACACCAGGGAGCCAACGGCTTCGACCGCGGCTTTAACGTGATCCTCTTCGCCCGTAGAAACACCGCCAGAGGTCAAAATCAGATCATGGCCGGCCGACGCCTTGCGCAGTGACTGCGCCAGTGACGCGCGATCATCCGGGAGAATACCCAGGTCGCTGACCTCACACCCAAGGCGACCGAGCATCGCGATCAGCATGTAACGGTTGGAATCGAACAATTGCGACGGCACGCGCTCTGCGCCGGGCGCAACCAGCTCATTACCGGTTGAAAACACGGCGACGCGAATTCGCCTTCGCACGTTAATCTTCGTCAGCCCAAGCGCAGCAATCAGCGCAACGTCCTGTGGCCGCAAGCGCGTTCCCGATGGCAACGCCGACGCGCCTTCAGAAATATCTTCGCCGGTCAGCCTTACGTTGGCGCCAACTTTGAGTCCTGCCGGCAGAAAGACCTGCCCATCTTCGACCCTGACATCCTCCTGCATGAAGACCGTATCGGCGCCCACCGGCATCGGCGCACCGGTAAAGATGCGAACGGCTTGGGCGGGTTTGATTGGCTCTTTGGCCGCGCCGCCCGCCGCAATGCGCCCCACGACCGGAAACGCCTGCTTGCCTGCAAGCGGAAGATCTTCACTGCGAACCGCGTAGCCATCGACAGCGGAATTGGTGAACGGCGGCAGCGGCATCGATGCCACGACTGTTTCTGCAAGAACGCGTCCGTCCGCGCCAGCGAGTGAAACGGCCTCGACATCCTGCACGGCCTGAACTCGCGATGCGATCATTGCAACAGCTTCGTCGACCGACATCATCGGTCCACCGAAAGCAAAACAATCGTCGGAAAGCTGCGCCATCAAAGTCCGATCATGCTTGCCGGCGTACCCGGCGACATACCGCAATATGCATCAAGGCTATCTTATTCGCATATAGTCGGCTTAAGCAGGTCTAAATCCTGTCCGTTCGAGGGCCGCGCGCGTCTCCGCCGATGCCAGTGATTCCACAAACGCCTGAACAGCCGGTCGCTCCCGGCGAGATGTCACCAGCGCAAAATCGTAATGCTCTTCAGCAAAGGGGATGAAACCTAGCCCGGCCGCATGAGCGACAGGCGCAATCGTCATACCCCAATCAGCCCGCCTTTGGGCCACTGCGGCAGCCACTGCGTTGTGAGATTTCGGTTGATTCCAGTAGCCATCCGGCCGCGCACCTTCCAGAAGCCGGTCAATCAGGATGCGTGTGCCAGCTCCCTGGTTCCGGTTCACCATGATGCACGATGAGTCGGCAAGTGCAGCACCGACGGCACCCTTCGCATCAAGCCCCTCAAAGCGACTGTCGCCTCTCCTGAATACGATGCCCTGCATGCGTCGATAACCGGGCATCAGTTCAAGGCCCGGGACGAGAAATGAGACATTGTAAGTGTCGGTCTTTTCATCGAAGAGATGGATCGGCGCGAGATCACATTCGCCGCGTCGCGCAGCCGCCAGCCCACCCAAACTTCCGACCGAGATCGACCGCACCGAAAGACCTGCCCGCGCCAGAGGCGCAGTGATGATGTCCAGGCCCGTGCAATGGCTGCCGACAATCACCAGATCCGGCACACGCACATGGGGCGTGAACAACGTCACCTCCGCCTCAGTACCAGCCGGCATCTGATCAGCAAGCGCATCGATCCGCAAAAATCCATCGGCCTGTGCAAAGGCCGTGATCGCACCCGATCCCTTGCCGGATGGATAGGCGATCAAACCATTATCGCCTTCCACAAGTGACACCATGACAAATTCAGTACGTCCCAATTCGGATGCGATACGAACCGGTACCTTGGCTTGCACATGTGCGTCGGTGCGCGGCGGCAATCCGGCCAGACGCCGCAACACCGGTACGATCATGTCGTGAAACGTGAACATCGCCGACGTTGGAAATCCAGGCAGAATGACAACGGGTTTTCCGTCGCAGACCGCGAGACACAACGGCTTTCCCGGCTTCAACGCAACGCCATGCGCGATAATGCCTGGCTCGCCGAGCCGCCCAATGATCCGGTGTGAAACGTCGCCCGCGCCTTTCGATGTGCCGCCCGACAGAACCAGCATATCGCAATCAGCGAGCGCTTCCCGCATCGCCGCCTCTAACCTTGCTTCGTCGTCCGGGATGGAGCCCATGAAGCGCGCTGAACCGCCGTTCTCGTTCACCGCCGCCGTCACGATCGATCCATTGGTGTCATAGATCTGCGCGGGGGACAGCGGCTTGCCCGGTGAAACAAGTTCATCGCCCGTGGACAGAATTGCAACCTTCGGCCTTTTCACGACGGAAACCTGCGCGATGCCGCAGGCCGCCACCATGCCAATTTCGCGCGAGCCGATGATCGTCCCCACGCGCAACAGCACCTCGCCGCGCGCGATGTCAGAGCCGGCATAGGAGACGAACTGTCCCGGCGAGACGGCACGCCGCACACGAATCGCACCGTGATTGGGTTGCGTGTGTTCGATCATGATGACGGCATCTGCACCGCGGGGGATCGGGCCACCCGTCGCGATCGGCGTTGCCGTCCCTGATCCCACCATCAATTGCGGGTCGACACCGCATGCAATCGTTTCACCGTTGAGAGTAAGGCGAACCGGCGCAGTTTCCGCAGCCTGCACGAGATCGGACGAACGCACCGCAAACCCATCAACATTCGAGCGATCGAACGGCGGCACATCGAGCGGCGCGATTACATCATCAGCCAACGCATATCCAAGCGCATCGGACAACGCGCGCTTTTCTGTGGCCAAAGCACGCGGAAAGAGCGCCTCCTCGAAACGAGCAATGGCCTCCTCACGAGAGAGGATTGTAAGGAACTGCTCCTGATCGATGGTAGGATTTAGTGAAACTGAGGGATCAATCATCCAGACGACTCACATGGTATCGCGAAGCAGATAGGCACCGCAAAGTGCGCCAGATGCGTATCCTTCGCTTCGGCCAGGAATCACAGCCCAGGCATCTGCGCGTGACAAGCTGCCGAGGGAAAGATCCCCGATGGAGAGCGGAAGCCACTTCGCTTCTTCTTGCTTCAGTAAGACGACGTCAGCCATTCCAGGTCCCGATGAAATCTTGAGTGCCAACGGCAGCGTTTCCTGAGATATATGCCGGCCCGACAGCCGGTCCAGAACCGGCAGCGCGATTGCCCACCATGCTGCAAGCGCCTGATCCAGGGCTCCCGGCAAGGCGACAACAGGACACTTTCCGATCTGGCCAATGGCTGTTGTACGGCCGGGCTGCAGCGCAATGCCATGCGCCAAAAGCGCACTCTTCTCCGCAAGTGCGGCGGCCGTCGTGTCAGTGCGCCCCTCACCAGTTCCGCCAATGATCACAATCATGTCACAGCCGGTCGCCTTGAGCTCATCCGCGATCGACATTGCATCACGACCGGCAGCTTCAATCGAAACGACGTGACCGCCGCCGCGGCGGACAACGTCCGCGATCAACGGCGCCGTCGATGAGTTGCCATTCGCCGGCGGCACATTAACGATCCGCACCCGTGGGCGACGGACCGCTAGTTTCTCCAGGCCGATGGCCCGTGCGATCACGAGATCAAGCGGACCTAACATCTTGCCCGCTAAAACCGGCGTGTTTTCCGCTTTCAGTTCTTCGCCGATGCGCCTGACACCCGCACCGGGAATCGTTTCGGATATGATTTGCACGATGGGACCTGCCTGCTCAAGCAACTCCGGCTCGAGAACGCAATCACAGCCCGCCGGAAGAGTATCACCGCTCTCCATCCAGGCCGGCAACTCATTCAACAAAACTGGAGAATAAGCCGTAGCGCCGACAAGATCCTGTGAACGGAGCGCCCAGCCGTCACGGGTCGCTATGTTCTTTGCCGGATAAGGCTCGTTCGCTGTCAACGTCTGGGCCAAAACATGTCCGAGCGCCTCTGGTATCGGCACATCATGCGGCTTAACAAGCTCACAGCCTTCCAAAAGCCGGTTCAACGCCTCTTCAAGAGAGATCAAAGAGCCGATCGCGGGCCGAGGGTTCATCGCTGACAATTATGCAATCCAGGAATTGACCGGTCAGTTTTCCCCACTCTACCCGCGATCGTTGGCAATCAGCACTCAAATTCTGCGAGACGGGTTCTCCGGCGCGGGCACCTCAGCTTCCTGTGGAAAGGACCGGAAGCGGTAACCCGTCCTTGAAATCGAGCGCGCTATCACTGCCGCCGACCAGCTCCACATCATGAGATGCAGCTTTATCTGGTTCATGACATCCACGCTCGGCAAGGCGATGCGAAGCAAGGCGCCGAACAGACCAAGCAACTCGGTTGGGACACCATGACGTAACTCTGCAGCATGTATCATTAGGACCGGTTGAGCAATCGCGTACATCGTAGTCTCTCATCCAAAGGTAAACGCGAAGGCTTCGACGCCTGGATCAAGGAAGCGGACTTCGAACGTCCGCGCCCTCACCTCACCCGCCTGTCGCACGAGCTGATAGAGACGCGTTTTCGTGATGGTCCCGTTACCGTCGGCATCAATGTCTGACCCATGGCTTTCGCCCGGCGGCTTGCCGTCGATCGTGACCAGAAAGCGCAGCGGTTTGCCAGAACGTGCCCCCAGAACCAGATGCAAATCACGTGCGCTGAAGCGGTAGGTGATCCCGCCGCCTTCCCGGTTGAGCGTCGCGAGCTCAGGTCCGACGGTCCAGTTACCGGTCAGGCCCCATTCGTTAAGTCCGGGCGCAACGGTCGTGTAATCATGGGCCACGTCACTTCGCAGGCCTTCGGGCGACACAAAATCAGACGCACGTTCATAGCCGATATATGTTTCGGACGATCCGATGTGGCCAAGGTCGGGCGCGGCTTGCGCGCCCTTTGCATCCGGCTTGACCATGCCGGTCTCGACCTTCCGGCTTCCCGCCTCCGCCAGTAGTTGCTGAATGACCTCTTCAGTCTTGTCGTAATTGCCTTCACCAAAGTGGTGATACCGGATCTGCCCCTTGGCATCGGCGATATAGAGCGCCGGCCAATAGTTGTTCCGGAAGGCGCGCCAGATCTTGAAGTTGTTGTCCACGGCGACCGGATAGCCGAGCCGGAAATCCTCAACCGCCTTTTTGACGTTGCCGATGTTCTTCTCGAAGGCGAATTCCGGCGCGTGGACGCCGATCACGACGACGCCCTGATCCTTGTACTTTTCGGCCCAGGCGCGAACGTAAGGAACGGAGCGAATGCAGTTGATGCAGGAATAGGTCCAGAAATCGACCAGCACGACCTTGCCGCGCAGTTGTTCAGCCGTGAGCGGCTGCGAATTAAGCCATTCGACCGCGCCGTCCAGCGACGGCAACTGGCCCTCCACCGGCAGCATGCTGCGAAGCTGCGGACGCGGTTCGTTCGATGCCATCATCATGCTGTTACCCTCTGTCACTCTGGACGCCGAGTTTGCCTTGCTCATGTTGAATGCATCGAGCACCGCCTGCTCGAACTTGCCCGTGCTGACGCTGGAGAGACGCGAGAGAAAGCCGGTGTCAGCACCGAGCCCGATCGCGACGACGCCGCCAAGCACGGCAACACCGAGACCGCGACGCACCCACTCACCGGCGCCCAGCGACTGCTTCATCGCTGTAAACACGCGGCCGCCAATCAGGAGAGCAACGGCAAGCGAGGTCGCAGCACCTGCCGCATACGCCAGGAGCAACAAGGTGGTCTGCACGTTCGCGCCCTGAAGCGCGGCACCAGTCAGCACCAATCCAAGGATCGGTCCGGCGCAAGGCGCCCAAAGCAGGCCGGTCGCGATGCCGAGCAGCAGCGAGCTGCCGACTGTCGCCGCCGATCGCGATCCATCGGTCGCATTCGACAGCCGATTCCCGAGAGCGACGATGGGCTGCGTCACAACGCTGGCAAGCTGCGGCGAGAGCAGCGTCACGCCGAACATGGCCAGCATCGCAATAGCGATGTATCGCCCATATTCATTCGCATGGATTGCCCAGCTACCACCGACTGCGGCGAGCGTGGCAACGATTGCAAACGTCAGCGCCATGCCAACCAGCATCGGCAAGGTGCTCTTGAGGAACGGCTGTTCCGCCCGCGCAAAAACAAAAGGAAGCACCGGCAGGATGCAGGGACTGAGGATCGTCAGAACACCTCCGAGATAGGCAACAACCAGAAGGATCATCATCGTGCTCCGTGCAGTGAATGGTGGTGCGCCAAGGGCGCAATGGCCGATCAGCCACTCACGGCATCAAGCGATGTGGAGGTATCCCGGATGTGTCCTGAACAGGCGAAAATGTAACGAAGTGTGTTGTGGGAGCAGGCCTGTACATTTCGATACAAAAGCCGGCCCGCAGCTTCGCTTCCCGCAGGATCATCGGTCCTTCGACAATTTCGTCCGCCAGTGTGTCCGGCCGCCAAGCGGATACATTGGCTTACAATTCCTCAGAACGGCTTTGCCCACGCGCCGGAAATTGATGCTAAATCATCGGGAAATCCGAACTGAAGGTGGAAGACCGATGGATCACGTTGATCACATCCTGATTGTCGATGACGACCGCGAGATCCGGGAGCTGGTATCGAGCTATCTCAAGAAGAATGGCCTGCGCGTCAGCCTTGCCGCCGATGGACGGCAGATGCGAGCATTCCTGGAAACTGACTCTGTCGACCTGATCGTGCTCGATATCATGATGCCGGGCGATGATGGTCTGGTGCTCTGCCGCGAGCTGCGCGCGGGCAAACACAAGACCACACCGATCCTGATGCTGACCGCGCGGTCGGATGAGACCGACCGCATCGTCGGGCTAGAGATGGGCGCGGATGATTATCTTGCGAAGCCATTTGCGGCGCGCGAACTGCTTGCGCGCATTAAGGCTGTCCTGCGCCGCACCCGCATGTTGCCGCCCAATCTGCAGGTCACCGAGGTCGGTCAACTGCTGGCATTTGGCGACTGGCAGCTCGACACCACGGCACGGCACCTGCTCGACCAGAACGGCACCGCGATTGCTCTCAGCGGCGCGGAATACCGGCTACTGCGCGTCTTCGTCGATCATCCGCAACGCGTCCTCAATCGCGACCAGCTCCTGAATCTGACGCAAGGCCGTGAAGCCGAGCTGTTTGATCGCTCCATCGATCTTCTCGTCAGCCGCCTGCGCCAGCGCCTGAATGACGATGCACGAGAGCCTGCCTATATCAAGACCGTCCGCAGCGAAGGCTACGTCTTCGCGGTGCCGGTCGAAATCCGCGAGAGCCGGCAATGAGCACGACGGCTGCATTGCAGCGGCTTCAGCTCTGGCCTCGCACGCTGGGCGCGAGGCTTTTCCTGATCCTGTTGACGGGCTTGATCATTGCGCACGCGCTGTCTTTCAGCGCTCTGTTTCTGGAGCGCTATATGACGGCCAAGACGATGATGCTTGGCACTTTGGAGAGAGACGTCGCAACATCGATCGCCATTCTGGATCGTCTGCCTGCGAATGAGCGCGCCGATTGGGTCGCGCGGCTCGACCGCGGAACATATCGATTTGTGCTCGGTCGAGGTCTCGCCGGCATTCCGGACATGAGCCAACGCGGTGCGGAGATCGCCGCCAAAATACGAGAGGCCGCCGGCCAGCGTTACCCTGTCACCGTCGAATCAATCCCTGGTGACGGCAAACGCCTTCAGGCGCATGTTACCTTAAGCGACGGCAGCCCGCTGACAATTGACGTGAATCCCGCACTGATGCCGCTGGCGCAATGGCTGCCTTACGTGCTCGTCGCCCAGCTCGCTCTTCTCATTCTGTGCTGCTGGTATGCCGTCCGGCTGGCGATCCGCCCGCTTGTGGATCTTGCCAACGCCGCTGATGCGCTCGACCCGAACAAGAAAGCGCCGCGCCTAAGCGAAACTGGACCGCGCGAGGTGGCCCATGCTGCGACGGCATTCAACAAAATGCGGGATCGCATCGCAGACTATCTCGAAGAGCGGGTCCAAATTCTGGCGGCGATCTCCCACGATCTTCAGACGCCGATCACCCGAATGAAGCTCCGGGCTGAGCTCGCCGAGGAAGGGGAGAGCAAAGAGAAGCTGCTGCAGGATCTCGCTCAGATCGAGCAGCTCGTCCGCGAGGGCATTGCCTACGCCCGCAGTGCCCACGGCACCGCCGAGAAATTCTCGAAGATGGATGTCGACTCATTCCTGCAAAGTCTCGTCTATGACTATCAGGATGTCGGAAGCGCAGTGAATCTTACGGGCCGCACGCATGCGCAGATCAATTCGAAGCCTCACGCGCTGCGGCGCATTCTTGGCAATCTCATCGACAATGCACTGAAGTTCGGAGGAAGTGCAGCCGTTTCGGTGGAGAAGAAAACCGATAACGATATTCTGATCATGGTGAAGGACAACGGCCCGGGCATCCCGGAGGACCAGCTTCAGGCGGTGCTTCAACCGTTCTATCGCCTTGAGCGGTCGCGAAGTCGCGATACCGGCGGCACAGGCTTAGGCCTCGCGATTGCGCACCAGCTTGCGCTGGCTATTGGTGGATCATTGACCTTGCGCAACCATCCGGATGGAGGATTGGTCGCAACTGTCTTGCTGACCAGCGCAGGCGACCGGCCGAACTAAGCGTCTTCCGGCCGCCTGACATGAGGCACGTGTATTACGGCGCGATTACCTTGTGCGAAGGCCGGGAATCATCGGCCGAAGTTGCAGGTCGACCGTCCACCGGGAACAACTTCGCGACGATCGCGGCAACCGCTGATGGCTCACGAGGATCAGTGTCGTAAGCGCAAGGGAATGCCATGATCGAAATTCCGACAAGAGAGATAACCGCGAGCCGCATCATGGGCGTCTCCATAATCATCATGATGGTTGAATAGGTGATGACCAGCCACTCGGACTGGCCATCATTGTCGTAAGCAATTCAGAGGAGATTGATCACAACGTCGATGTTGCCGCGTGTGGCTTTCGAGTACGGGCATGTCTGATGCGCGGTGTCCACGATGGCTTGCGCAACATCGCGATCCACACCTGGCAGGCTGACATTCAGGCGCGCCTGGAGGAAATAGCCGCCGCCCGCCGTTCCAAGATCAACTTCCGCATCGACAGCCAGATCGACCGGAAGAGCAATCTTCATCTGGCCAGCGGCGAGCCCCATGGCTCCGATAAAGCAGGCCGACCAGCCTGCAGCGAACAGCTGCTCCGGATTGGTCCCACTGCCGGATGAACCGGGAGATGAGAGCTTGATATCGAGGCGGCAGTCGGAGCTGCGCGACGCACCCTCACGTCCACCAGTGGTGCGGGTCTTTCCCGTGTACAGGACTTTCTCGAGCTTGGTCATGTTTAACTTCCTTTGCAGCGTTTGGTGGCGGCAAGGCGGAATGACCGGGCGCCAGCCAGTGGCCGCATAAGGAAGTCCAGACGTATCAGGCATGTGTCCGGATTGATCAGAAATGTAACAAAGTGTGGCGTTGAGCCGAGTCGCTACATTTCTCTACAAGCTATGCGCGCGGTCGTGCGATGATGCCTGCTTCTTCGCCGTGGAAGGTGGCGCCTGCGCGTGTTTGAATGCGCGACAGCCCGAGCGCCTCACTAGACAAGCTCCGGGCGACAACCGGTCAGCCGGGCTGGTTTGTACCAACATGTATCCAGCCGCCCGCAAGCTACACACACTTTCAATTTAGACACCTCATGACACAACGCAGATACATGGATTCGATGTTGTCAGCGCCGGAACACATCCACTGGAGAAAGACAATGTCCGAAGAGATCAATCACCATCGCCGCCGCTTTTTTGGCACTGCTGCTGTCGCCATCGCCGCCGCACAGTTCGGCTTGATCGATTCCGCAGCCGCCCAGTCCACTACATCGAAATCTGCGGACCTTCCCGCGATCAAGCCAGGGACCCATACGTCGTTCGGCCCGCTGAAGCAGATCAACGCCGGGACGCTGAGTGTGGGTTATGCTGAGGCGGGCCCGGCTGATGGCCCTATCGTGATGCTTCTGCACGGCTGGCCTTACGACATCTACAGCTTTGTCGACGTCGCACCGCTGCTGGCGTCCAAAGGCTACAGAGTGATCATCCCGTATCTGCGCGGCTACGGCACCACGCGCTTTCTTTCAGCCGACACCGTCCGAAACGGCCAGCAAGCGGTGCTCGCGGTCGATATCATCGCTTTGATGGATGCGCTTAAGATCGAGAAGGCAGTCGTCGCCGGCTATGACTGGGGTGCACGCACGGCCAACATCCTCGCGGCTCTGTGGCCGGAGCGCTGCAAGGCCATGGTTTCGGTGAGCGGCTACCTGATCGGCAATCAGGAAATCAACAAAAAGCCGTTGCCGCCGAAGGCCGAGCTTGCATGGTGGTATCAGTTTTATTTTGCCACCGAGCGCGGCCGGGCCGGCTACGCGCAGAACCGGCACGACTTCGCCAAGCTGATTTGGCAGCTCGCCTCGCCGAAGTGGAATTTCGATGACGCCACGTTCGATCGCACCGCTGCGGCCTTCGACAATCCCGACCATGTCGACATCGTGATCCACAATTATCAATGGCGGCTTGGGCTGGCCGAAGGCGAAAGCAAATATGACGAGCTTGAAAAGAAGTTAGCTCAAGCGCCAGTCATCACTGTGCCCACCATCACCATGGAAGGTGACGCCAACGGTGCTCCCCATCCAGAGCCCAGCGCCTACGCCAAGATGTTCTCCGGCAAATATGCGCACCGGCTGATCGGGGGCGGCATCGGCCACAACCTCCCGCAGGAAGCACCAAAGGAGTTCGCCCAAGCGGTGATCGACGTCGCCAGCTTCGAATAAGTCGATTTCGAAACGAGTGTGACGCCGGGGAGGGCGTCACACGATAATCAACGGCAAATCTCAGAATTAGCTCCGCAGGCCGGGAGCTTCCTGGCCAGTGCGCTCCACGTATTCCGTGTAACCCCCGCCGTATTTGTGGACGCCCTCCGGCGTCAGCTCCAACACGCGATTGGACAATGCTGCGAGAAAATGCCGATCGTGGGAAACGAACAGCATCGTCCCCTCATATTCTGACAGCGCGTTGATGAGCATTTCCTTCGTCGCCATGTCCAAGTGGTTGGTCGGCTCGTCCAGCACCAGGAAGTTCGGCGGATCGTAGAGCATCTGCGCCATCACCAGTCGCGCTTTCTCACCGCCCGACAGCACCCAGCATCGCTTCTCCACGTCATCGCCGGAGAATCCGAAGCAGCCGGCCAGCGCGCGCAACGAGCCCTGCCCCGCCTGCGGAAAGGAATACTCGAGCTGCTCGAATACGGTTCGTTCACCGTCCAGGAGATCCATCGCATGCTGCGCGAAGTACCCCATCTTCACGCTGCCCCCCAGAACGACGCTGCCGTCATCTGGCTCCGCTGTCCCCGTCACCAGTTTCAGCAACGTGGACTTGCCCGCGCCGTTGATGCCCATCACGCACCAGCGCTCCCTGCGGCGCACGGCAAAATCCAATCCTTCGTAGATGGTACGGCTGCCATAGCTTTTGTGGACGTTCTTCAGCGTCACCACGTCTTCACCGGAGCGCGGGGCCGGCATGAACTCGAATGTGACAGTCTGGCGACGCCTCGGCGGCTCGACGCGCTCGATCTTCTCGAGCTTCTTGACGCGACTCTGTACCTGCGCAGCGTGCGAAGCCCGCGCCTTGAATCGCTCGATGAATTTGATTTCCTTGGCCAGCATCGCCTGCTGACGCTCGAACTGCGCCTGCTGCTGCTTCTCGTTCATCGCACGCTGCTGCTCGTAGAACTCATAGTCTCCCGAATACGTCGTCAGCGAGCCGCCATCGATTTCCACGATCTTGTTGACGATACGATTCATGAATTCGCGATCGTGCGAGGTCATGAGCAACGCGCCCTCATAACCCTTCAGGAACGATTCCAGCCAAATCAGACTTTCGAGGTCGAGGTGGTTGCTCGGTTCGTCAAGCAACATCACTTCGGGGCGCATGAGAAGAATGCGAGCAAGCGCCACACGCATCTTCCATCCGCCGGACAGCGCGCCTACGTCACCATCCATCATTTCCTGACTGAAGCCCAGTCCTGCCAGCACCTCGCGCGCCCGCGCATCCAGGGCGTAGCCATCCAGTTCCTCGAAGCGGGCCTGCACTTCTCCATAGCGCGTGATGATGTCATCCATTTCGTCTGCACGATCTGGATCCGCCATGGCGGTTTCAAGTTCCTTCAACTCGATGGCCACTGCACTCACCGGCCCGACACCGTCCATCACTTCGGACACAGCACTGCGGCCGGACATCTCTCCGACATCCTGGCTGAAATAACCAATGGTCACCCCTCGATCGACCGCCACCTGGCCTTCGTCAGGAAGCTCCCCTCCGTTGATCATCCGGAAAAGCGTCGTCTTGCCGGCTCCGTTAGGCCCTACCAGCCCAATTTTCTCCCCTTTTTGAAGGGCTGCGGAGGCTTCAATGAAGAGGATCTGATGGCCATTTTGCTTGCTGATGTTGTCTAATCGAATCATGTGCACACGAAGTCCGGGAAAGCATTTGCGGCCGGACTTACGCTATGTCACGCATCAGCGGAAGGGCATTCCGCGAGAATGATTGCAAGCCGGAGTTCCGTCAGAAACTCTTGTATTCGTCGCGGCTTGTCATACGGAGGCCGCCCGCATGTCAACGGCGCGCTCTGAGCGGATTGCCGAGATCGCCGAACAACGCAACGACCAGTAACAAGGCGGCCGTCAGAAACTGGAGACGGTGATTACCGCCGCTGGCATTAAAAAGGGCCGAGAACGCATATCCGGCGATTGCCATCGCAGCCGCTGAAAGGATCGTTGCTCGGCTCCATGCAACATTCTGCTTGTGCACATCATGCGGGATCGATTCCCGGACCCGGGCCAGCATCAGCGGTACGATCCCAGGCGCAAAGGTCCCGATGACCACCGTGAGGACAGCAAGAAGCAGCTGACTGTCCGCCACATAGATACCCGCAAGCACCAGCGACTGGATCAGCACCACAACTCTTACGGTCGGACGCGGCCCGATGCGGTCTGCGAGAAACCCATAGAGCGGAGGACCGACGATTGCTCCAATACCGTACCATATCCAGAACATCGACCCGACATACGTGCCGGCACCAAGACCGCGTGCGATGAAATCAACGAGGAAGACCATCGGCGCGACAACACCAGCGGCCATCAAAGCATATTGCGCGTAGAGAATACCGATGTGCGGATCGAAATGAGCGGGTGCCCTGGGATCGCTGTCCTCCGCCGCGCTAACCGGACTCAGTTTCGATGAGGGCCAAGCGAACCAGCTGACGGCAGTCAGCATTGCAGATACTACAGCCAAGCCAATCCACGTCTGGCTCAATCCAAAATTCAACAGAAGCGGGACGATCGTTCCCGAGCCAGCGATGCCAAGGCCGAGCCCGAGAAAAATCGCACCACTGGCAGTCCCCTTGCGGGCTTTGGGAACATGCGGCAGCACTGTTGCGGCAACAAGCACCATCACCACACCACCTGCAACCCCGGACATGAAGCGCCAGCCAAAGTACCAGGCAAATGACAATGGCGTAGCACATGCCAGGAAGGCGGCAGTGATGATCAGCATCATCAAGCGCAGTGTGTGCTCGTTATTCAATCGACTTGCGATTGGCCGGCCTGTCAGTGCGCCGACGAGATAGCCGGCCAGATTCGCGGCTCCCAGGTAAATGACCGCAGACGTCGAAAACCAGTGCTCTCGTATCAATTCCGGGATGAGCGGGGTGAAGGCGAACCGCGCCAGGCCGATGCTATCGAGACCAGCGCACAGCCCCGCAAAAATGTATCGCCACACCTGAATACGATCGATCTGTGCTGGCGTAAATGAACGAGAGTGGTTTGACATGACCTTCACAAATGTTGGCAAGCCGAGGTGTGGGTATGATTGATCGCGTGCGCGGCAGCCGTGCCGCGCAGGGATTGAGACGGTCGGGACCAGAGATGAGGCGAACCGCTTGCAGCGAATGCAAGCAACGGCAAGATGGCCGCCTATGCCGTATTGGCACCGCGCGCAGGAAGCACAACGACCTTTGTGCCAACCGGCACGCGATTATAGAGATCGATGATGTCCTGATTCATGAAGCGCACACAGCCGGATGAAACCATCGTGCCAATCGTCCAGGGCTCGACGGTGCCATGCAACCGGTAATAGGTGTCCCGTCCATCGGCGTAGAGATAAAGCGCACGCGGTCCCAACGGATTTCCAGAACCACCGTTCATCCCACCGGCATAAGGACCGTAACGTTTGGGCTCACGCTTGATCATATCCGGTGTCGGCACCCAGCGCGGCCACTCGGCCTTGCGCGCTATAATGGCTGCGCCCTGAAAATTGAAAGCTTCCTGCTTGCCCACACCAACGCCGTAACGGAGCGCGCGGCCACCTTTCAGGATCAGATAAGCGTAGCGATGGTGCGGATCGACGACGATCGTTCCGGGCATTTCGTTCGTCGAGTAAGCCACCTCGCGACGATAGAATTTCGGATCCACCCTACCGAGCTCGACCGCATCAACGGGAAACGGCTCCGTGGTGATCGCGCCATACATGGAGGCGTAGTGGGAATCAGGCCCGATTTCGAGCCCTCCGAATTTCGGCCCCTCTTGTGTCACGCACCCGCCGAGGACGACCGGCGCTCCGAACACAAACGTGCGTCTATTCAACATGATCTTTGCAAGCCTCTTTTGATATCAGCGAAGCAGCCGAGCAGGCTCGCGGCAGTCAAAACCGCCTCGTTGGCTTGCCCGGACGTTGAGCGAAATTGTTAGTTGGTCACAACCTTTGCCGTCTGACCGAACAGGATGGATTTTCCGGCCTCAGTCACCGTTGGCCGGCTGCTGTAAGGCTCGCCCTTCGCATACGCGCGGATGGTGCCAGGACGCGCAGCGACGGCATCGAACCAGCGACGCAGATGCGGAAACTCATCGAGATTTTGCTGCTGGCGTTTCCAAGGCACGATCCATGGATAGGCGGCCATATCCGCGATGGAGTATTCATTCCCCGCCACGAATAGATTCTTCGCCAACTGACGATTGAGCACGCCATAGAGGCGATTCGTCTCACTCACATAGCGCGAGATCGCGTAAGGGATCTTCTCGTGTGCATAGAGGCCAAAGTGATGGTTTTGTCCGGCCATTGGTCCCAGGCCGCCGACCTGCCAGAACAGCCACTCCAAGACCGTTTTGCGCGCACGTACATCATTCGGCAGAAAGCGGCCGGTCTTTTCCGCGAGATAAATCAGGATAGCGCCCGACTCGAAGACACTGATCGCCTCGCCGCCATCGGCCGGCGCAGTATCGATCATCGCCGGCATCCGGTTGTTTGGCGATATCGCCAGAAACTCCGGCTTGAACTGATCGCCTGCACTGATGTCGACGGGATGAATCCGGTAATCGAGACCGGCCTCTTCCAGGAACATCGTGATCTTGTGACCGTTCGGTGTAGGCCAGTAGTAAAGATCAATCACGACCGCCTCCTATCTCCCGCACGCCACGCGAGACCGAGCGTGGCCAACGCGGGCTCGACGAGACCATTCAACAAGTCTTTATCCGGACGAATGCGGGCAAGGACGCGCAGACCGAGCAGCACCGACAGCAAATGGCGCGCGTGATTCTCGGCATTCGAATCCGAAGGTATCTCTCCGCTCTTTTGTCCCGCGATCACGCAGCGCAGGAAAAACTGTTCGATCTTCGCCGTCTCCTCGGCGACGTAATGTTGCAGGTCGGGATCATCTGCCGTCACCTCGAGCGAAGCGTTGACCAGCATGCAGCCACGGTGCTGTGCGTCAGCCAGTGATCGATCGACGATCTCCTTGAAGAATCCGACTATCGCCTGTCCCGGGGATTTCGTCGTTTCGAGACGAACGATCCGCTCCAGAAGAATGCTGTCGAGATAGTGCTGCAGGGACCGCAGGAAAATTCCGCGTTTGTCGCCGAACGCCGCGTAGATACTGCTTTGTGTAAGGCCGGTGCACTCCGTGAGATCGCGCGTACTTGTGGCTTCAAAGCCTTTGGCCCAGAACACAGCCCCTGCTGCTTCCAGCACTTTCGCTTCGTCAAATTCCCGGGGTCTCGCCATCGGACGCGCACCTGATTATGGATCGTTTGCTCCATAAATATGGAGCAATCGATCCATAATGTCAACGGCGCAATTTATCCCTGGAACCGCTCCCGATAATCGCTCGGGCCAATGCCAATGCGTCTCAAGAAGGCTCGCCGCATCGTGTCCGGACTTGAGAACCCACACCGCGACGCTACCCGCTGCAGCGGCGTTTCACTGTCTTCAAGCAATCGCCGTGCGGCATCGACACGCGCCATCTCGACAAAGTCTGCCGGCGTGATGCCAGTCTCGCTCTGGAAGACGCGGGTAAAGTTGCGCACGCTCATCGCGGCGCGCGCGGCGAGAGATGCAAGGGTCAGATCAAGCGAGAGATGATCCAGAATCCAGTGCTGCACCGCCTGGATGCGTCCCTCGTCTGCGACCTGCGCGGCAAGATGCGCGCTGAATTGCGATTGACCGCCGGGGCGCTTAAGAAACACCACCAGGCGCCGCGCCACCATCAGCGCAAGGTCTCGTCCATAGTCGTCTTCAATGAGCTTCAAGGCGAGATCGATTCCCGCCGTGACGCCTGCGGATGTGTAGAGCGCGCCGTCCTGAATATAGATCTGGTCGGGAATGACCTTCGCGGCTGGAAAGCGCTCGGCCAATTCCATCGCGTGCTGCCAATGCGTGGTTGCGTGCAGTCCATCCAGCAGGCCTGCCGCGCCAAGGAAGAATGCACCGGTACACACCGAACCGTATCGCCGGGACTTTGGTGCGCGACGGCGCAGCCAGGCGGCAAGCTGGTCGCTGGAATAAGCCTGCGCGTAATCCGGTGTGCCTGCGACAAGCAGCGTGTCGATCGGTTTGTTGTCATCGGCAATGGACGTATCGGCAACAATCGACAGGCCCCCGGCCCGCACCGTGCGATCCACACCTGTCGATATGAGGCGGACATCGTACGCCGCGCCGTTCTTGGATTGGCGATTCGCTTCCAGAAACGCATCGAGCGGACCTGAAACATCCAGCGACTGCGCACAAGGCGGCACCACGATGGCAATTGGTTTCCGCGCCGACTTCGTACTCATCCCTCACTCCTTTCAGGAATGCCTCTCGGCTCGAAGCCTGAAAAAACGCTGCGGCTAGATCCGTCGCGCCTTTGGCCTGAATCGTCGGATTGCCGCGATTGTGGCCAACCTAGCACAGGCCTACGTTCATGCCATCGAAATTGTTGAGGAGCAGTCCGATGTACCAACTCCACTACTACCCAGCGAACGCCAGTGCGGCGCCCCACATGGTGCTGGAAGAAATGGGAGCTAGTTACGAGCTTAAGTTCGTCGACCGCGCGGTCAATGCGCAAAAATCCAAGGAATATCTGAAGATCAATCCGAACGGCCGCATTCCGACGCTGGTCGACGGCAATCTCGCGCTGTTCGAAGCGGCCGCCATTGTGCTGCACCTGCTCGATCAAAATCCTCAGGCCGGCCTCGCTCCCAAAGTCGGCACGCCGGAGCGGTCGAAATTCAATCAATGGCTGATCTTCCTGACCAACTCGCTTCAGGAAGAGCTGATGATCTATCAGTATCCGGATCGTCTCACTGGCAACAACGCGGAAGCGACTGAGGTTGTGAGACGCGGAGCCGAAGCACGCGCAAGCGTCTTTCTGGATGTGATCGAGAAGCATCTCAGCGCAAACGGACCACTGTTCCTCGGTAATACGCTGAGCGCTGTCGATTTTTACTTCGTGATGCTTTGCCGCTGGGCACGCCCGATGACGAAGCCGCCACGCTTACGTCCGAACATCGCGAAGCTGCTCGACAAAGTCACCGCTCTCCCTTCGGTACGCCGTGCCTATGAAGCCCAAGGCATTACGGACGAGATCTCCTGAGCAACGCAGTCTGAATTCCCTTTCGGAAAGGACACGACAATGATCAACGATCACATCAGCCGCAATACGCCGGACCGAATGAACTTGCCGTTTGTGGGTCTGGCGACTTTCGCCGGTCAGCCTGCCTGCCAGGATTGGGACAAGCTCGATGGCGCCGATGTGGCGGTGCTGGGTATCCCCATCGATACCGCCTCGAGCTATCGGGTCGGCACTCGCTTTGGGCCACGTTCCATTCGCGAAGTTTCCATGTTCCACGGATTCGGACCGGAAGGCGTCTTCGACTTTGAAGACGAAGTCACCTACCTGACTGCCGATGAGGTGAAGATCGTCGATGCCGGCGACAGCGATGTCATCTATGCCGACACCAAGCGGAGTCTCGCCAATGCCGAGCAGGCGGTGCGCGCGCTGCTCGATGCGAAGACGATGCCTTACATTCTCGGTGGCGATCACTCCATCACAATGGCGACGGTCGCCGCCTACTCCAACGAGAAGCCGATCCACATCGTCCATCTCGACGCTCACTTCGACTTCATCAACGAGCGAAACGGCATCTCATGGGGCCATGGAAGCCCGATGCGCCGCGCGTCCGAAATGTCCCATGTGAAAGGCATCACGACGCTCGGTCCGCACAACATGGCCTCGGTTAGCCGCAAGGACTGGGAAGCTGCAAAGGCTTACGGCACTCATGTCGTTCCCTTGCGAAAGCTGCGGGCGCAGGGCGCAGCCGCCTCGTTGGCTCACATTCCCGATGGCGAGCGTGTCTACGTCTCGATCGACATCGACAGTTTCGATCCCTCGATCGCTCCGGGAACGGCCACAATCAGCCACGGCGGGTTCACCTACTATGAAGGCAAGGAGATCCTACGCGAAGTTGCAAAGCGGTTCGAAGTCGTCGGCGCTGATTTCGTCGAAGTGTCGCCGCCTTACGACCCTTCCGGAATCACCGCGCTGCTCGCCGCACGGACAAGCCTCGACTTCATCGGATCAATCTTTCACGAGCGGGCCAAGCGACGCGCGTGATTGAGCGCCGCTGTGCCGGAAACGCCCAGTTCGGCACAGCGGCGGCTCGGCCAACCAATCCATTCATGACACGATCGGAACTAATCCAATGACTGATGTACCCAAACGCCCACCGTTGACCCATGCATCCGGAGCGCCGGTTTCAGACAACATCAACATCCAGACTGCCGGCCCTCGTGGTCCCGCGTTGTTGCAGGATGTCTGGCTGATCGAGAAGCTCGCTCACTTTGCGCGTGAAGTGATCCCCGAGCGCCGCATGCATGCCAAAGGCGCCGGCGCCCACGGCACCTTCACGGTGACCCATGACATCACACGTTACACCAAGGCGAAGATCTTTTCGGAGATCGGCAAGCAAACACCGATGTTCGCGCGTTTCTCGACTGTGGCCGGTGAGCGTGGAGCGGCTGATGCTGAGCGTGATATCCGTGGCTTTGCGCTGAAATTCTATACTGAAGAAGGTAACTGGGATCTCGTCGGCAATAACACGCCGGTTTTCTTCTTCCGCGATCCGTTGCGTTTTCCGGATCTCAACCACGCCATCAAGCGTGACCCGCATACCGGTCTGCGTAACGCGGACAACAATTGGGACTTCTGGTCGCTCCTGCCTGAAGCGCTGCATCAGGTCACGATCGTCATGAGCGAGCGCGGCATTCCGAAGAGCTTCCGCCACATGCACGGCTTCGGCAGTCACACCTACAGCTTCATCAACGCAAACAACGAGAGAACCTGGGTAAAATTCCATTTTCGCACCCAACAGGGCATCCAGAACCTGACCGATGCGGAAGCGGAAGCTTTAGTCGGAAAAGATCGCGAGTCTCATCATCGCGACCTGTTCGAGAACATCAAAGCCGGCAACTTCCCGCGCTGGACGCTCTTCATCCAGGTGATGAACAACGAACAAGCCAAGGCTTTCCCCTTCAATCCCTTTGACCTCACCAAGGTCTGGCCGAAGGGTGATTTCCCATTGATCGAGGTCGGGTATTTCGAGCTCAACCGTAATCCGGGGAATGTGTTCGCCGAGGTTGAGCAGGCGGCATTTACGCCGGCCAACATCGTCCCAGGCATCAGCTACTCACCCGACAAGATGCTGCAGGCTCGTCTTTTCTCTTACGGAGACGCACAACGCTATCGGCTGGGCGTGAACCACCATCATATCCCGGTCAACGCGCCCAAATGTCCGTTCCACAGTTACCACCGTGACGGTGCGATGCGCACGGACGGCAATCTGGGCGGCACCCCAACTTACTGGCCAAACAGCCACGGCGAGTGGACCGATCAGCCCGTGCTGAACGAACCGCCGCTCGAGATCGAAGGTGCAGCAGATCACTGGGATCACCGCGTGGACGACGATCACTATCAACAGCCAGGCAATCTGTTCCGAAAGATGAATGCCGCGCAGCGGCAGGTGTTGTTCGAGAACACGGCGCAGCAAATCAAAGATGTCGCGAAACACATTCAAGAGCGTCACATCGCCAATTGCACCAAGGCTGATCCAGCCTACGGCGCCGGCATCGTCGCAGCTCTCGCCAAGCTCAGCTGATGAAAAGACGGTCAGGGAGCAGGTCAACGCCCGCTCCCTGCGCCATCAAATATCGATTGGCCAGATTTGTCGGAAGATTGGCCAGTTTGACCGGCTGGCGGACATTGCTGGTATACCAGACGCTTTTTACGCTCTACCTGTTCAAAGACATCCGCACGCGGCGATTGCTTTGGGCAAGCGGCAACGATCAGCGCACGAAAGATTCGCCGCCATACGGATCAACAAGTCAGGAGAAGAGGATGGGAAAGGCGCTCGACGGAATCAGAATTCTTGATTTCACCCATGTGCAGTCCGGACCGAGCTGCACGCAGCTCCTCGCCTGGTTCGGCGCCGATGTGATCAAGGTCGAGCGTCCCGGAGCTGGAGACATCACACGATCTCAGCTGCGGGATATCCCCGATGTCGACAGTCTCTACTTTACGATGATGAACGGCAACAAACGTTCGATCACCATCGACACCAAAAATCCTCAAGGCCGATCCATTCTTGAAGAGCTCATCAAAGTTTGCGACGTGCTCGTCGAGAACTTCGGCCCCGGCGCTCTGGATCGGATGGGTTTCACCTGGGAGCGCATTCAGAAACTGAATCCGAAACTGATCTTCGCTTCCGTCAAAGGCTTTGGTCCCGGACCGTTTGAAGATTGCAAGGTTTACGAGAACGTTGCGCAGTGCACGGGCGGCGCGGCTTCGACCACGGGTTTTCGCGATGGTATTCCGCTCGTCACGGGTGCCGGCATCGGCGATTCCGGCACCGGCATCAATCTCGCGCTCGGCATTGTCACCGCGCTGTACCAACGCACGGCCACGGGCAAAGGACAGAGGGTTCTCGCAGCCATGCAGGATGGCGTGCTGAATCTTTGCCGCGTGAAGATGCGGGATCAACAGCGCCTGGCTCACGGACCTCTGACCGAATACAGCCAGTACGGTGAAAGAATTCCGTTCTCTGATGCCGTTCCGCGGTCCGCGAACGACTCCGGCGGCGGCCAGCCCGGTCGCATTCTGAAGTGCAAGGGCTGGGAGACCGATCCAAATGCCTACCTTTATTTCATTACCCAAGCGCCCGTATGGGAGAAAATCTGCGATGTGATCGGCGAACCAGTCTGGAAAACGCATCCGGACTACGCAAAGCCAGCCGCTCGTCTTCCCCGCTTGAACGAGATCTTCGCGCGCATCGAACAATGGACCATGACCAAGACCAAGTTTGAGGCGATGGATATCCTCAACAAGGAAGACATCCCCTGCGGTCCCATCCTTTCCATGCGCGAAATCGCCGAAGATCAAGCGCTGTATGCCACCGGAACGCTGGTGAAGGTCGATCATCCGGAGCGCGGAGAATATCTAACGATCGGTTTGCCGGTGAAACTGTCGGATAACGACGTCAAGGTCGAGCGCTCGCCTCTTCTGGGCGAACACACCGACGACATCCTGGCAAATGTGCTGGGATATGATTCTGGTCGGATCATCAAGATCAAGGCGTCTGGAGCGACTGGCCAACCCGTGTCTCTGGCGGCGGAGTGAAAGGCGGAACTGCCTTCGCTCGTGATCGCCGCTTTACGTGGCAGAGGTTGCCGCGCGCGCGATCGCATCAAGCGCATTCGACAGCCCCTTTACCGCAGGTGTTGCGCTTGGATCGATTCCGTGCCGCTGAGCGAGCCACGCCGGATCATTATAGGAAAGCCACGTGATGCCGCTGTCGTCCTGCCAGACCAACGCTTTAAGCGGCAGATCAATGCCCGCGGTCTGGACCAGTTGCATGATCGGCGTTCCACCACGGGCATTGCCGAAAATGATCACCGTGGTTGGTCTCAGGCTCAACCCAGCCTGTTCGGCCCCGGCAGCGTGATCGATGCGGGCGAAGACGGTAAGTCCTCGCCCTTCAATGGACGACAGCAGCCGTTCAATGGTCTCCGCCGAACCGAAGCTGCTTTTCGCACTGATAAGACCTTCGATTTCCATTGCCAGGATTCCATCGACGACAGCGAGTTCGTAACGTCAGCCCGTTGCCTTTAGCGAAGCAGGATCGATCGGCAGCGTCCGAACGCGATATCCGGTGGCGGCAAAGATCGCATTGGTCACTGCGGCGCTGACGATAGATGTCGGAGCTTCGCCAATGCCGCCCGGGGCTTCGGCATTCTTGATCAGATGTGTCTCGATCACCGGCACCTCGTCGATACGCATCGGCAGATAGCTATCGAAGTTGCTCTGCTCGACCCGTCCATCCTTGAACGTGATCGATCCATGAAGCGCGGCGGTCAGGCCGAAGAGCGTGCCTCCCTGGACCTGCGCTTCAATCGTATCAGGATTGACGTACATGCCGCAGTCGACTGCACAGACGATCCGCTTGACTTTGATGGAGCCATCGGCTGCCACTTCGACCTCGGCCACCTGCGACATATAGCTTCCGAATGCGAACTGCACCGAAATCCCGCGGCCATGTCGGGCCGGAAGCGGTGATCCCCATCCTGCCTTTTCTGCGGCAAGCGACAGAACAGCAAGCGCTCGCGGATTATGACCAAGCAACGCCTTGCGATAGGCAACAGGATCCTGCTTCGCCGCGTGCGCCAGCTCATCCATGAAGCTCTCGACCACAAAGACGTTATGGGTTGGTCCGACGCCGCGCCAGAAAGCTGTTCGAACACCAGGAGGCTCGACCCGAACATAGTCGACGTGGATGTTGCGCAAGGCGTAGGGCGGCTCGGCTGCGGCTTCCACCGCATCGAAGTCGAGGCCGTCCTTGAACAACAGCGGAAGGTAGCGCGCGACAATCGATGACCCGGCGATCCGATGAGTCCATGCAACAGGCTTACCGGAAGCATCGAGCCCGGCCGACAGACGATCGAAATAGTACGGCCGATACATATCGTGCTGGATGTCTTCCTCGCGGCTCCAGATCACCTTGACGGGGCCGTTGACGTGCTTGGCGATCTTGACCGACAGCAAGGTGCCATCGGGCTCCAGCCTTCGGCCGAAGCCGCCGCCAATCAGATGATTATGAATTCTGATCGCATCTTTTGGCAGGCCGGTGAGCTCGGCAACCACAGCCTGAGTGAGCGTCGGAATCTGTGTGCCCACCCAAATGTCGCAGCTGTCCTTCTGCAGATGAACGGTGCAGTTCATCGGCTCCATCGTCGCATGGGCCAGGAAAGGTACCTGATAGATCGCATCGAGCCGTTGCGCCGCCCCCGCCAGAGCTTTCCCTGGATCACCATCGTTACGCGCAACGGCGCCTGGCTTTTTGGATTCTTCTTCCAGCTGCTTGACGACGTCAGCGTTGTTCACCTTCCCATTCGGCCCGTCGTCCCACGTGATGGCGGCTGCCTCGAGGCCCTTCTTGGCCGCTCCCATGTGATCGGCAACCACGGCAACAGCTTCATCGATGTTGATCACCTGACGGACGCCCCTCACCGCCAGCGCCGCCTTCTCGTCCACCGTCTTCGCCTTGCCCCCGAGCACGGGTGAAATAGCAACCGCAGCGACCTTCATTCCCGGCAATCGCGTATCGATGCCGTAGAGTGCGCGTCCATCCACCTTGATCGGCGAATCCACACGCTTGGCACGCGTCCCAATCAGTGTGAAATCCTTCGGGTCCTTCAATTTGACACTCGCCGCAAGCGGCACAGGCAATTTCGCCGCAGCCTTCGCAAGTTCGCCGTAGCTCAGATGCTTCGAGCCGGACGCATTGAACACGACACCATTCTTGGCATGGCAGGTCGATGGATCGACACCCCAGCGCTTAGCCGCCGCCGCGATCAACAGATTGCGCCCGACGGCGCCCGCCTGACGCAGCGGCGTCCAGAAGGCACGGACTGAGGAAGAAAGACCGGTGCTTTGAATGTGCAGAATCGCGTTGGCATAGAGCGCGTCATTTGGTGGGGCGTGCTGAACCTGAATCTGATCAAGCCCCACTTCCAGCTCTTCCGCCAGAAGCATCGAAAGCGCGGTGTAAACGCCCTGCCCCATCTCGACCATCGGCATAACCAGAGTTACGGCGCCGGTCGGGTTGATCCGTATAAACCCATTAGGTGCGAACGCGCCCGTCACTTCTTTTTCGACTATGCGTGATGCAGGAGCCGCAAATACCGTCTCCGTGCTCGCGCCGGTCAACGCAAAGCCCAACAGCAAACCTGTGCCGTGGAGAAAGGAGCGCCGTGACATCGCCGTTTTGTCGGCGACTTGACCTTTCAGAATGAGCTCGTCCATGACCTTAGACTCCCGCGGCTTGCTTGATTGCGGCGCGGATGCGCTGATAGGTGCCGCAACGGCACACATTGCCCGACATTGCCGAGTCAATATCTGCATCACTCGGCTTGGGAGTGTCTTTCAGCAGCGCCGCAGCCGACATGATTTGACCCGATTGACAGTAACCACACTGCACAACCTCTAGATCGAGCCACGCACGTTGAAGCGCCTCGCCCTGCGGCGTTTTTCCGATCTCCTCAATCGTCAGCACTTTACCGTTGCCGATGCTGTCGATCGTGGTGATACACGATCGAACCGCCTGCCCGTCGAGATGGACGGTGCAGGCTCCGCATAAGGCGGCGCCACATCCAAACTTCGTGCCGGTCATGCCGAGAACATCACGCAAGACCCAAAGCAGCGGCGTGTCTCCATCGACATCGACGCTATGCGGCGTTCCGTTGATATTGATTGTGTAGGCCATGATATCCCCAAGACTGGTCATAAATCGATCATAGATCGATCAGTACTGATCGTGATCTTACGCGGCGCGCAGGGACGAAATCGGATCGCTGGCGGGAAACGACTCCTTCAGAGCTTCAGTCAACGCGGCATCTATGTCAGTTGAAAATTCTGCCGATGCGGGCATTTCAGCAATCAAGCCCGTGTCCAGATCAAATATCTTGCCGGTCTGATTTTGAGAACTGCTACGTGCGTTATTGGTATTTTCAAGCTTGGCCATATCGTCATCCTTATCGTTCAATACCTGATCGAATTTATCGTCGTCGTCACGAATATGTGACACACACCGCAAGGCCTTATTTTGCGCCGAGCGTGGCGCGTAACATCCACGAATGCTTCTCGTGTGCCGCCGTCCGGGCATTCAGCAGGTCCATTGTCGCTTCATCACCGGCCGCTTCGGCGACTTGGAAAGCGCTGCGGATCGTCGCCAGGATCGTCTGGTTATCTTCAAACAGATCCTCGATCATGGCGTCACTCTCTTTGTTCGGATCGCCATCCCTGATCGCTGAGAGATTGCCAAACGCGGCATAGCCCTGCGGCGCCAATTCGCCCAGCGCCCGGATACGCTCAGCGATATCGTCCAGTGCTGCCCACTGCTCCTGATACTGTCCTTCAAACAGCGGATGCAGCGCAGGGAAGTTCGGACCACGTACGTTCCAGTGATACCCATGCGTCTTCAGGTAGAGCGCATAAGCGTCGGCCATGACCTTCGACAATACGCCCGCGACCTGAGATTTTTCTTCTTTCGAAAGACCTTTGTTGAGCTCGATTGTCATCTTCATCTCCATTGTGTGGACCGGGAGCGCCGTCGTTCAGGTGAATCGCCACGCTGTTCTCCGGTGACCTTCAAGCATCAAGATGAGCAAACGCGCGGGCAGCGGCAATGAACTCGACAGGCGGAAATCTGCCATTCGACCAGTGGTTTCCGCCTTGGCGCGCCACCTCACGGCCTTGTTGGCAGAAATGCTTGGATCGTTGGCAGGATTCAGGGCATAACCAGATGCTGGGTACTGACAACCAAACCGATTTCGCGATGAAAAATGTTGCCCTTGCGATTTTCCCGGGAGTTCAGAGTCTGGACGTCGCCGGTCCATTGGACGTATTTGCGGAGACGAACGGATTTGTCGGCCCCGAGAAGGGGTATTCTCTCAGCCTTGTTGGATGCAGCCGGACACCGTTCAGAGCCTCCAACGGCATGCTGATCGCCCCCGACGTTACGTTCGACGAAGAAGGGCCTCCCTACGATCTCGTGCTGGTTGCTGGAGGACCGGCACTGCCGACGTCGGACGTCGATGGACCGCTGACGGAATGGCTTGCCAAAATGGCCGACCACTGTCCGCAATACGGATCGATCTGTACGGGCGCATTCGCGCTTGGTCATGCCGGCCTGATCGACAACAAAGTTGTGACAACGCACTGGCAGAATGCCCCGCTCCTCGCCGAGCGGTTTCCTAACGCCAAAGTTGAACTCGACCGCATTTATATCCGCGACGGCGCCTTAGTCACATCCGCAGGCGTAACTGCCGGGATAGATCTGGCCTTGTCACTGGTGCACGAAGATCATGGCGCGGAAGTCGCGCTTGCCGTTGCCAAGCGCCTCGTGGTGGTGGCGCAGCGGCAAGGAGGACAATCCCAGTTCAGCCCGTATCTCGTCCCCTCGGCCGAACCTGAATCGCCCATCGCACGCGTTCGGGCCCATGTGATGTCTCATCTGCAGGATGCTCACGGCGTCGAGACCCTTGCGGACATCGCCGGAATGAGCGCGCGATCCTTCGCAAGGATCTTCAAGCAGGAAACGAAAACTACGCCTGCCGAATTCGTCGAGAGTGTTCGGGTGGACGCCGCGCGAAATCGCCTTGAGGCAAACGACCTTCCCCTTAAAGTCGTGGCTCACGAATGCGGATTCAGCAGTGCAGAGCACATGCGCGTGGTGTTTGTCCGGCGGCTGGGCATTACGCCAAGCCAATATCGTTCAAGCTTCCTATCGACGCCGTATTGATGCGACAGCGCGCATTCTTTGGCGCAGACCTGATGGGCCTAGCGCGGAGAAATGATCGCATTGGTCGGCGTCGCGCGGTCCGTAATCCGCTGACCAAACAGACTGGCAACAAGCTCGACAGCGACGCGAGCTGTGCGTCCACGCTCATCCAGGAAAGGATTCAACTCGACGACATCCACCGAACGTACCAAACCAGAATCGTGCATGAGCTCCATGGCAAGATGCGCTTCACGGTAGCTTGCTCCACCTGGCACGGTCGTCCCCACTCCGGGGGCGATAATCGGGTCGAGGAAGTCCACATCGAAACTTACGTGCAGCACGCCGTTGCGCTCCTTCACCCGGTTGATGACTCGCCGAATCAAAACGGCGACGCCGAATTCATCGATATGACGCATATCGACGATGGAAATGCCGCGCTCCCGGATTAGCGCGCCTTCCAGCTTGTCGATCGAACGGACGCCGAACAGATCGAGCTGAGCGGGCGTGATCGACGCCCGCGGCTCGTCACCCAGAAGCCGCTCGAGCCCTGGCTCGCCGCACAGAAAGGCTGCGGACATGCCGTGCATGTTTGCCGTGATTGTCGTAAACGGTGTGTTGTAATCGGCATGCGCGTCCAGCCACAGGACGAACAACGGCCGGCCCTGCTCCTGCCAATACCGCGCAACGCCGTTGATCGATCCCATCGACAGGCTGTGGTCGCCACCAAGAAACAGCGGGATCGCTCCGGAGCGAGCGAGATCGAAGGCGCGAGCACTCAGCACCCGAGTCCACGCCTGAATCTCGGCGTAGTGCTTTGCGTTTTCCGGCGGCACATCGTCCGTTAGCTTTAAATCCCTCAGCAAGATGTCGCCATGGTCTTCGACGCGATATCCCAGCCCTTCAAGCACACCGGCAAGACCCGCCGTGCGCAGAGCCGCCGGCCCCATCAGTGTTCCGCGTCGAGGTGCGCCGACATCAACAGGCGCGCCGAGCAGTGCAATCCGCCCATTATCTCGATCAGCCGTCATGAACTGATATTCCCCGAGGCATCGAACAAACGCTCCGAGACGCTTTCGTCAGGCAACGGCTCAAGCCGCAACCGCCGCCACATGAGGGCTCGCCGCATGCTCCTTGAGCACCTTGCCAGAGGAATCGACCTCGCGCAGGGACACATCATAGCTCCAAAGATTGGCCAGGTGCTGGAGAACGCGCTTGGCATCCACCTCGTTCAGAAGTGCCCCATTCACCACGGTATGACGAAGTATCAGGCGCCGGTCGCCGGCGAGATCGACATCGACGACCTCGATATTTGCGTCAACCACACCAACGTCGTATTGCCTGGCCAACTGCCGACGGATGCGGCGATAACCCTGCTCATTATGGATGGCGCCGACGCGGATGCCCTCCGGCTCGGCGGGATCATCGTGCAAGTGGAACATGCGCATATGCCGCATCAGCCGCGGGCTGAGGAATTGGCTGACAAAACTCTCATCGCGGTAATTCGCCCAGATATCCCGCAGCACGCCCATCACATCCCCCCGCCCGGCGATATCGGGAAACCATTCACGATCTTCATCGTCAGGGGCGGTCACGATTCTTTCGATGTCCTGCATCATGGCAAAGCCAAGCGCATACGGATTGAAGCCGGAGAAGCGCGGATCATCGAAGTCAGGCTGGAACACGACGTTCGTATGCGACTGCAGAAACTCGAGGAAGTTGCCGTCGGAGATACGTTCCTTTTCCAGGAGGCGGGTCATGATGCGATAATGGACATAAGTCGCTGTCCCCTCGTTCATCACCTTGGTCTGCCCCTGCGGATAGAAATACTGCGCGATGTGGCGCACGATACGCAGCAGTTCACGTTGCCAGGGCTGCAAACGCGGTGCGGACTTTTCCAGGAAATAGAGGATGTTCTCCTGTGGGAGACCGAGCATCGCGATCCGCCGCTCGGCGCTCAGTTCAGACACGCTCTTGTGCGGCCCCGTCGGTACGGTCCGCCACAGATCGTTGAAGACGCTTTCCTCGTGTGAGCGCCGCTCTTTGGCGCGCTTCTCCTCGTCACGCAGATTGAGCTTTTTCTTGCCCGGGTAGCGATAGACCCCATGGGACATCAGCGCGTGTGCGGCATCAAGCGTCTGTTCAACTGCGATATGACCGAAACGCTCCTCACATTGCGCTGTATATCGCTTGGCGAAATCGAGATAGTCGAGAATGCCGTCGGCGTCAGTCCATTGCTTGAACAGGTAATTGTTCTTGAAGAAGTGATTGTGCCCGAACGCGGCATGCGCGATGACGAGGGTCTGCATGGTCGCGGTGTTTTCCTCCATCAGGTAGGAAATGCACGGCGAACTGTTGATGACGATTTCGTATGCCAGCCCCATCAGGCCCTTGCGATAGAACGTCTCCTGATGAGCAAATTGCTTGCCGAACGACCAATGCTTGTAGAACAGCGGCATTCCGACCGAAGAATACGCATCCAGCATTTGTTCGGCGGTAATCACTTCGATCTGGTTGGGATAGGTGTCCAAACAGAGATCGGATTTGGCCACCTCTTCACAAGCGCCATGAATTCTTTGAAGCGTCTGGAAGTCCCAGTCCGCGCCCTGATACAAGCGTCCGGCAGTGTCGTTCATGGCGCAACCTTCTCCTGCTTGCTGCGGCGCTGGAAGAGCTCGTGGAACACAGGAAAAATTTCGCCGCGGCTGCTCACCTTACGGATCGACAGCGGTGCGCCTTCGGTACGCAATCGCTGATAGAGCGCCCATAGTGACGAATCCGCCGTATCAAACGGATTGCCGGTGGCCTCACCAACCTCGAGATAAGCGAAGAACTGCGTGACCGGCAGAATGTAATCCTTCAGCAAGCCTGCGGTGACTTCACCGTCGGAATGCAAATTGTCGCCGTCTGACGCCTGGGCTGCGTAGATATTCCAGTCTTCAGGACGGTAGCGCGACTTGACGATCTCCTTCATGGCTTCCAGAGCACTGGAAACCAGTGTTCCGCCGGAGGCCGGCCCGTGGAAGAAGGTGTCTTCATCCACCTCTTCGGCGCGGTCCGTGTGACGAATAAAGACGATCTCGACATGGCGATACCGCCGCGTGAGGAAAACGTAGAGCAGCATGTAAAAGCGCTTTGCCAGATCCTTCATGTGTTCCGACATCGAGCCGGATACATCCATCAGGCAAAACATGACTGCCTGTGCGACAGGCTTTGGCGTCGTCTCGAACCGCCGGTAGCGAATATCGATCGGATCGATGTACGAAATCCGCTGGATCCTCGATTTGAGCGAGGCAAGCTCGGCAGCAATCTCGATGCGGCGTTCCTCGCCACAATCGCGCATTTCCGCTTCAAGCTCTGCAATCGTTTCCGGCCGCGGCCTACGGAGCGCCACCCGGCGCGCCATGGCCAGCCGCATGGTGCGGCTGATCGAGATATTGGTGGGCGACCCCGACACCGAATATCCGGCGCGTCGTAGTGTCTCCTGCTCCGCTTCGGCGAGCTTACGTTTGGCAAGATCCGGAAGTTCAAGATCGTCGAGAAAAATATCGACGAACTCCTCCCGGCTCAAAACGAAGCGGAAAACATCCTCGCTGTCACCTTCGCCCGCCTCGCGTGGTTTGCCACTGCTCTGGCCCGAGCGTGGCAGCACGTCACCTTCCACGAACTTCTTGTTGCCGGGAAGGACCATGTCGCGGACGCCGCCTTCCCGCGAAAGACGAGGCTCGTGCATACCGTCAAGCGGAATGCTGACCTCGCCTCCCTCAAGAACGTCCTTGATGTCGCGTGCTTCCGAGGATTTCTTGACGGCATCACGAACCAGCGTTTTTGCGCGACGTAGAAACCGCTGGCGATTTTCGAGACTCTTGCTACCCGGATTCAAACGACGATCAATGATGTTCATGGCCGCCCTCAAACGCGGTTCAGCCGGCTTGCTTCACCCGCATGTACCATTCGACCAGCCGGCGAACCTGGCGCTCGGTATAGCCGCGCTCCACCATGCGCTTGACGAATTCGCCGTGCTTCTTCTCGGTCTCGCCGTCCCTCTTTGATCCGAAGGAGATCACAGGCAGAAGGTCCTCCACCTGCGAGAATATTCGCTTCTCGATCACCTCACGGATTTTCTCATAGCTGGTCCAGTTCGGATTCTTGCCGCCGTTTTGAGCCCGGGACCGCAGCGAGAACTTGACAATCTCGTTGCGGAAGTCCTTGGGGTTCGCGATTCCGGCGGGTTTTTCGATCTTGGTCAGTTCCTGATTGAGCAGCTCACGGTCGAGAAGCTGTCCGGTGTCTGGATCCTTGAAATCCTGATCTTCGATCCAGGCGTCCGCGTAATCGACGTAGCGATCGAACAAATTCTGCCCGTAATCGGCGTACGACTCCAGATAAGCCTTCTGGATCTCGTGCCCGATGAATTCGGCATACCGCGTAACAAGCTCGGCCTTGATGAATTCGAGATAACGCTTCTCGGTTTCTTCAGGCAATTGCTCGCGGCGGATGGCCTGTTCGAGCGTGTACATCAGATGCACCGGATCGGCGCCGACTTCCGCAGTGTCATGATTGAAGGTCGCCGCAAGAACCTTGAAAGCAAAGCGCGTCGAAACGCCATCCATGCCCTCATCCACACCGGCTGCGTCTTTGTATTCCTGAACGCTGCGTGCCTTGGGATCGGATTCCTTCAGGCTCTCGCCGTCGTAAACCCTCATCTTGGCAAACAGCGTGGAGTTCTCGTGCTTGCGTAGCCGCGAGACGACGGTAAAGCGCGCGAGGGTCTCGAGTGTTGCAGGGGCGCACGGCGCGTGAGCCAGTTCAGAGCCCTGGATCAGTTTCTCGTAGATCTTCTGCTCTTCCGTCACGCGCAGGCAATATGGGACCTTGATCACGCAAATGCGATCGATAAAGGCCTCGTTGTTCTTGTTGGTCTTGAAGCTCTGCCACTCGGATTCGTTGGAGTGGGCCAGGATGACCCCGGTGAACGGGATCGCGCCGATGTTTTCGGTGCCGATATAGTTGCCCTCCTGCGTCGCCGTCAGCAACGGGTGCAGCATCTTGATCGGCGCTTTGAACATCTCGACGAATTCAAGGACGCCCTGATTGGCGCGATTGAGTCCACCGGAATAGCTGTAAGCGTCGGGGTCGTTCTGCGCGAAGGTCTCGAGCTTGCGGATATCCACCTTGCCAACCAGCGAGGAGATGTCCTGGTTGTTCTCGTCACCGGGCTCTGTTTTGGCGATGGCGATCTGCCGCAGCCGGGATGGCTGGATGCGGGCGACGCGGAAGCGTGAAATATCACCACCGAAAGCTTCAAGCCGCTTGTAGCACCAAGGACTCATTAAGCCGGTAAGGCGTCGGCGAGGGATGCCGTAGCGCTCTACAATCATCGAACCCAAGGTGTCTGGATCGAACAGGCCGAGCGGACTTTCGAACACCGGGCTGAGTTCATCGCCCGCCTTCAGCACATAGATCGGGTGAACCTCCATCAACGTCTTGAGGCGCTCGGCAAGGGAAGATTTGCCGCCACCCACCGGGCCCAGCAGATAGAGAATCTGTTTGCGCTCTTCCAAGCCCTGAGCTGCATGCCTGAAGAAAGCGACGATGCGCTCGATCGTCTCTTCCATCCCGTGGAACCCGGCGAACGCCGGATATGTCCGCACGGTCCTGTTCAAAAAAATACGGCCAAGGCGGGGATCCTTGGCCGTGTCGATCATCTGGGGCTCGCCGATGGCTGCCAACATTCTTTCCGCAGCGTTGGCGTACCTCATGGGATCGTCTCGACACGACTCTAGATAGTCCGCCATGGACATATCTGTTTCGCTTCGAGCTTCGAATGAGCGCGCAAACGCATTGAACAGAGTATCATTGTACATGATCCCTCTCCTTGCCCGATCAGTGTGCTGAGAGGCGACGCTTTCGACTTATCACTGGAACATTCCACGTCCGCCGCGAATCAGCATCTGCACTCAGCATATATCGATTGAACGCGCCGTAGGCAGATGATTGCAACGTAACGCTTAGGCAGGGGTGGATTCATTTAGCGGGCATTTGCCGAGAAGTTGTGCGGGTGGAACCGCGAGGCGGGCTCCCTCTGACAAATGACCGTGAATGTTGCTGCTGGGCAACTTTCTCGATCATCTGGAGGAAAACATCGTGATCTGGATTTGCAGCCCGCACGAGGAACTGGGTGAGGATCCGTTTCTCTCATTTAGAAGATAGCAGTCGATAGGCAGCTACTTTCCTCGTCATTTCCATTGAGGGCCAAATTAGGCTTTCACCGGAGAATTGCTGCTCGGCTAAACGTCGAACATCGCCCTTCCGATCACTCACTATGCCGCCTTGGCACGCGACGATCTGCCAGGAGCTGCCCTTCGTGATCGTGACTTCCACGCCGAAGTCTTCGAAGGTGCGACCCGCCTCTCCAACAGCGCAGCATTCAGTGGCAGTCTATTGGATAACAAATTCCGAAAGGAGCTTGTGCCCTTCTTAATTCAGCATCGGCCAGCATGCGTATACAGATCGTTAACGAGGAGACAGGCTATCGCAGGGTATCTGAGGTGTAATTTACGCTTCGGTTTGAAAAAATGACCGCAAGTTGGCCACTCAGCTACTCGTTGGGAAGCTATTTTCACATGGAACCCTATCGCAGAGTATCTGAGGTGTATGCGAGGCGTACGTGAGGTGCGCGCGAGGTGTAACCTAGTTTGCGATTCATAAGACGTTGAACGTGCGGACCAAAAACAACGCCAGTGGGCGTGACATTTCTCCTTAGCCACTACGGGCTCTCGGACTTGTCGTTACAATTCTCGGATTACTCGTTACAATTCTCGGATTAGTCGTTACAATTTTTGGATTTGTCGTTACCGCGCTGGGAATAATGGTTACAGTTCGGATCAGTCTTTGCTGCTCTCCGACAAAACCTTGCCCTGCGCCTCCCGGAACAC
The DNA here is from genome assembly GCA_036924835.1 of Nitrobacteraceae bacterium AZCC 1564. Lineage (NCBI taxonomy): Bacteria > Pseudomonadati > Pseudomonadota > Alphaproteobacteria > Hyphomicrobiales > Nitrobacteraceae > Nitrobacteraceae bacterium AZCC 1564. The sequence goes on along the minus strand of JBAGRR010000001.1, from coordinate 3,844,049 downwards.
CTCGCCCGTCTCGTCCGCAGACTATTGGCGGGTAAACATCCGGACGACCAATTGGCCGCGAGATTCCTCGCGCACAATGTCTTGCTCTTCCTCAGACCCATTGAGTGGCAAACAGCCGTCGTTCGCGACGGCTACCTTGTTATTCGCAATGCAAAGGCCACAAACGGCCGTTCTATCGGCAGCGAGCGACGACGTGATTTAAGCGATTACGGGACCGATGCTGTGAAGGACCTATCCGATCTCTTGGCAAGATTGAGAGAGCGCGGCGCCCAGGTTGGGAGCTTTCGCCATCTGTGGGCACGTCTCGCATCCCGGATTGCCAGAGCTTGTCAAAGCATCAAGATCAAGCGCGTAGCGCCCTACACGAGCAGGCACGTCGGCATGGCCAATGCGAAGTCCTGGATGTCGCCTTGGGAGATAGCCGCCAGCGCAGGGCACAAGAGCACAGCGACAGCAACGTCCCACTACGCAAAGCGTCGTACTGGATGGGGCCCCAAAGCTAAACGTATCGCGCGCCCAAGCACGGAAGACGTCGAGAAGGTAATCAGATCGCCAAAGACGAGCAGAGATGAAAACCTCCAGCATTACGCAAAAAGACGCGTCGAACGCGGGGCGGAAGAAGAGGTGACAATGCCGTCGTTCAAGTAGAATTTGCTACCCATCGCTCATCGCAGTGATCGATCCGATTGCATGGCGTTGATCTCCGGCTATCCGCTGACGTTCAACACGGCAGTTTTAGCCGTTCGTCTCGCCTATCTGTCTCGCAAACATGGGCACGCTTGGCGACTTACCCACTGCCCGTCCGTCCGCTTATTGTTGGTTTGTTTTCTGTTTTAATCGGACGGCGGCTATGAAAGCGCCACGTCTACCGAACCGACTATCACGTCCGTGCTCCTTTTGGGGGTCACCGATGGATTCCAGCCTGCCTGGCGGTGATTGGCCGGACGCTATCCATGAGGTAGCGGGCGGCCACAACGGTGCAACGGACGGTGCGGCTGCGGTTCTCACCCGTACGACAGGCAAGGTGCTTTGGCGCATTACGCGGCCCGACCTTCTGGCTCTTACCGGCTAGTAGGGCGCCTATTGGCTATCCAACGTCGATGGATTTCTAACGCCCAAACGTAAGCACAACAGAAGCGGTTGCTGCGGTGAATAGCAATTTGAACTTCACAGTCGATGATAGTCCCGATACCACGCAGCAAACTTGGCAATACCATGTTCGATCGAGGTCGACGGACGAAAACCAACTTCGCGCATTAAATCATCGACGTCGGCATACGTCGCAGGCACATCGCCTGGCTGCATAGGCAGCATTTCCTTGATCGCAGTTCGTCCAAATTCTTTCTCAAGGATCGCAACGACCTTCATCAGTTCTTCGGGCTGGTTATTACCGATGTTGAAGATTCGCCAAGGCGCCGTGCTTGTTCCCGGATCCAGCGCGGCAGTTTCCGAAGCTTCCTTCGGCGCATGATCGATCAAGCGAACGATCGCCTCGGCAATATCATCGATATAAGTGAAATCCCGGCGCATATTGCCGTGATTGAACAGCTTGATCGGCTTCCCTTCGACGATGGCCTTGGCAAAAAGATACATCGCCATATCCGGACGCCCCCACGGCCCGTAGACGGTGAAAAACCTCAGACCCGTGGAAGGAATACGGTAAAGATGGCTGTAGGCATGTGCCATCAACTCATTGGCTTTTTTCGAAGCCGCATACAGGCTGATAGGGTGATCGACGTTATCATGCACCGAAAATGGCAGTTTGGTGTTCGCTCCATAAACGGATGATGACGAAGCAAACAACAAGTGTCGGCAATCGTTGTGCCGGCATCCTTCCAGCACGTTGGTGAAACCTTCAAGATTGGCATCGACATAGGCGTGCGGGTGATCGATCGAATAACGCACACCGGCTTGCGCGGCGAGATGAATGACGACGGGAAACCGGTGCTCGGCAAATAACGCCTGCATCTGGGGGCGATCGGCAAGATCAAGCTTCACAAAATCGAAGTTCGGGTCATTCTTAAGCAGACTTAGCCGCGCATCCTTCAATTTTGGATCATAGTAATCGTTGATGCTGTCCAGCCCGACAACACTCCGCCCGGCCTGCAGCAGTCTTTGCGCAACATGAAAGCCGATGAATCCCGCTGCACCAGTGACCAACACTACCTTATCTGACATCATTTCCACCCGTGGGACGACTATAACCGTTACAACTCGACGCATGATGATGGCGTCGCACGACCAAGCTTCATCTTGACGTCAAGCACGGGTCCGATCTCAAAACTCGAATATCCCGCCCGATTCACGCGTCGACATTACCACCCGATTTTGCGGCCCAATGTATACCTTGATGAGGGCATAGCCGGCGGACTCATCTCGCTCCTGCCTTGAATTCTGGAACGGCATCCTTGAGGACGGCGACGATCACGTTGCGCTGCTCGCCCTTGACGGCCTTTTCAAGTGTCATCAGCCAAGTCTGTAGCGTATCCAGCGGCGGCTCGTTAGGACGTGCCGCAACGATCCCTTCAATGCCGATATCGGCCGTCGGCTCTTCATGGGCAAACAAGATCTCGTTCATGCGCTCGCCGGGCCGCACCCCGGTGAATACGATTTCAATGTCATAACCCGGCTGCAAGCCGGACAGCCGGATGATGCGCTCGGCAAGATCGACGATCTTCACCGGCTGCCCCATGTTCAGCACGTAGACCGACACGTCAGGGCGCACCGGAGCGAGCGCGTGCGTGGCGGCCGTCACCACCAGATCACAGGCCTCGCGAATGGTCATGAAGTAACGGACCATGTCAGGGTGCGTCACCGTCACCGGGCCGCCGGCTTCGATCTGCGCCTTGAACTTCGGCACCACCGATCCGTTTGACGCCAGGACGTTGCCGAAGCGGACCGAAATCAGCCGCATCGGCGTCTTCCCATTCGCATCATTTGCCAAATGCCGATCGAGTGCCTGACAATACATTTCGGCAAAGCGCTTGGTCAGCCCGAGCATCGAGACCGGCTCGATCGCCTTATCGGTGGAAATCATCACCATGGCCTGGGCGCCTGCAGCCGCGGCGGCATCCGCGACGTTGACGGTGCCAAAAATGTTGGTCTTGACGCCTTCGCCCCAATCGCGCTCCAGAATTGGCACATGCTTGAGCGCCGCCGCGTGAAATACGATGTCCGGCTGAAACGCGTTCATCAGGAGCATGATGCGGTCGCGATCGCGAATGTCGGCGATCCGGCCTTCAATCGCGGCCGCGGGAAACTTGGCCATCAGACTTTCGGTCACCGCATGGAGCGCAGGCTCAGAGTGTTCAATGATCAGGAGACGTGATGCGCCGAACGTCACCGCCCGGTCGCAGATCTCCGATCCGATCGAGCCGCCGCCCCCGGTGACGACGACCGACTTTCCGCGGACGAACTCTTCCAGGCGTTGATAGTCGATCTTCACACTTGGCCGGAGCAGCAAATCTTCGACCGCGACCGGAGCAAGTCGCGGGGCTTCACCGCTGGCTTCCAGCGAGGGCAAGCGGCTGACGGCCAGACCGAGTTTACGCGCCCGCATCAAAACTGATTCGGCCGAGGAATCCGCTTCAAATGCCGATGGCAGCATGACGACGCGTTCGATCGGCTGCTGCCGGCGCACAAAGTCCTCGACAATGTCGGTGAGGTAATCCACCCCGCCCAAGACGGGGAGACCACGGATCGACTGACCGCGATCGGCCGGGGACGGCGACAACACGCCGACCGGCCACATCCGCCTCACAGCGCCGCTTTCGATCCCCCGCAGCAGCACCTCGGCATCCGCCGCGCGCCCGATCAAGATTGTCGGCGCGGCATTTTGGCTGCGGGCCTGGTTGATTGTCCGCGTATACCGGAAGTAGCGATAGGCGACCCGGGTGCCGCCGAGGGCAAATATCTGCAAAAACCAATAGATGATGATGGTCGTCTTGCCGAAGAAGAATGTCCCGTAAACATTCGGGGCAATGAAAATATAATCGAGCACCAGCAGCGCCAGCGCCAGAACCGTCGACGCCTTCACGATATTGAAAAGATCGGGAAGCGAGATGAAGCGCCACTTCGTCACTGTCAGTTTGAAGATATAGCAAACGACGATACTGAGCAGAATGAAGTAGGGCAAAATCCGCCAGAGCAACGGCAAGCGCTCCAAAAGCCCACCGCTCTCGAAGCGAAGATAGAAGGCGACAAAGACGGCGAATATCGTCGCCAAGGCATCGTGTGTCGCAATCAGAACATTCCGCCACGTCAGGTTCGCAAAAGGCCTACTCATGATTGCGCCTGCCCAGCAGAGCCCGATACTTTTCTCGGCCCACCTCCAGTTGAAGAACCGCGAATACGGGACAGCATGCCTCCGGCTACGCCGACCGCCAACACATAGGTCCACCCCTCGCCGAAATCGAAGAGATGAGAATTAAACAGAAAGCTCACGAAATTCTCGATCACTGCTGCCAAACCGATCCAGGAGATCAATCCGGGCGTCAAAAACATTTTCAAGTGCGCAAGCCACATCGCATAAAGCACGATACAACCAAGCAATCCCCATTGAACGGCAACATTCAGCGTTTGGTTGTGGGGATTTCCAATGACCTCCGCCGAGACACCCTTTTTCCCGACAGCGTCTTGTTCAAACAGCGTTTTCGTTGCCCCCGTGCCGTTGCCGATCAAGGACGCATTTTGGATGAACTTGAGCGACTTGCGCCAATATTCGAGGCGCAGCCCTGTTGAGGTCGAAGCGTTTTGATCATGATATTCTTCGTATTCGACGGCTACGCTGTCCGTACGCATGCGTAAATACGGTGATGACGCCCAAAACAACGCCCCCACGGCAACCGCGACAGTAGGTACAATCAACACGCCCCGGCGGTTAAAATGCAGCAGCGCGAAGACAAGAAGCAAAAAAGGCACGCAGACCCATACGGGCCTTGAACTAACGACGAATGCCATGTTGCAAAGGAATCCAACGCTCACCAAAGTCAATGCCACTGCGTGCTGCTTAAAATTCGCGCGCCACAAATAAACGGCTGCGCCGAATCCCCCAAACGTGCACAGCGCGAACACCTGACTCTGCACAATGTAATTTTTTACCGGAGTGCCAACAGGGCGATTGAGACTGTAAGCTATATTGGGATCTATGAACGTCACCCATGAAGCCAACATGACTACTGTGCATGAACCCAAAAATGCGGCAATAACCCAGAACCCATGCTTCGATGTCTCGAAGTGATAAATAAGCAGCGGAATCGCCAGCAGCGCAACCGCAGACGTGGACCACGGCAGCGATACAGCGAGAAGTATGACGAAAATATCCGACGCTCTGGTCCACGCCGCTGCACCGCGCCAGGCCGACGGCTTCGTCACGATTTCGCTGGATGTATTCGCCGTCATACCCTGTGCTCTCACGCGTTTTAACTGCGATGTCGTAACCGTGTCCGCTTCTCAACAGACAAGACCAAATATTTCTCTCGGAAAACTCACGGCAGAAGCGCCGCCCCAACTGAGGGGGATAGCGCAGCTCTCACGCCGCGAGACCTGCGCGTTGAGACGATGAATCGGACAGCCACGCCTGGAACATCAAGACATTCCATATCATGTACTGGTTGTTACGGCGGCCTGAGAGATGCTCGTTCCAGCACTGGCGAACAGTAGCGGGATGGAAATACCCTTCGCGCCGGAGGCGGCTTTCGTTCAACAAATCTTCTGCCCAATCTCGAAGCGCGCCCCTGAGCCAACTATCGATCGGAGCACCGAATCCCATTTTGGGGCGATCGATGAGATCGCGCGGTACGTGACGATAAAGAAGCTGCCGCAATGGCCATTTCGTTTGACCTTCCGCGCGCGATACCGAAAGAGGCAAGGACAACGCGAACTCCACGATGCGATGATCCAGCAATGGCACGCGCGTTTCAAGACTCATGGCCATGGCTGCTCGATCGACCTTCACCAGGATATCGTCCGGAAGGTAGCTCACCAGGTCGACATACATCATCCGTTCAACCGACCCGGCCAGATCGGGGAGTGCTTCGAGTCCTGTCAACATCGTGAGATGTTCTTTCCCGTCAATCACGAGACTTTCAGGATTCTTCCACTGCGAGCAAAGCCGCAGGTAGACTTCATCCAGATTCCGCAACGGAAGCAAATCGGCTGCTTTATGGATCTTGTCGCCAATGAGTGCGTGACGCTTATGCTGCGGAATCACGCGTGCGAGAGGACCGACCAGCCGATCGTAAGCCGCGGGGGAAAGCGCGGTCGAAAGTTCAGCTGCGAATTGACGGAGCCCGAGGGGAAAACTCGATAGCTTGCCCCACACTTGATCGGCGAGGCTGTAACGAGTGTAGCCGGAAAATAGCTCATCACCGGCATCGCCGGACAGAGCTACCGTGACCTTCCGCCGAGCAAGTTGCGAAACAAGATAAGTCGGGATTTGCGAAGGATCGGCGAAAGGTTCGCAATAAATCGAAGGAAGCTTCGGTATGACTTCAAGCGCCTCCGACTCTGTCACGTAGAGCTCAGTGTGATCGGTGCCGAGATGCTTGGCAATGTTCTTCGCGTGCTCGGCCTCATTGTAGCCGCTGACGTCAAACCCGATCGTAAACGTGCGGATCGGTTGCGAACTCATGGATTGCATAAGCGCAGCAACGGTGGACGAGTCGATGCCGCCTGACAGAAACGCTCCCAATGGCACATCGGCCAGCATCTGCCCACTGAGCGATTGATGTAACAACGCGCCTAACTTGTCGACAGCCTCTTCACGAGTCCCATTAAACGGAGTCGAGCGTCCCCGCTCGGCGGCCGAACAAGCGCTCCAATAGTTTTCGACGCGAGGGTCGCGAGCGCCCTCATCCAAAACAAGGATCTGTCCAGGTTTAATCTTATGGATTCCCTGAAAGATCGTGTACGGCGCCGGCACATAACCATGGCGCATCATGAGCGCCAAACTGCTGCGATCTATACGCTCCGACCACGCAGGATGGAGGCGTAAAGCCTTCAGCTCGGACGCAAACACGAAAGAACTGCCTATCCAGCCGTAATAGAGAGGCTTCTCGCCAATGCGATCCCGCGCCAGCGTCAACCTTCTCTCTTTTCGATCCCACAATGCGATAGCGAACATTCCCACGCATCGCTCGAGCGCGATCTTCAGCCCCCAATGGCTGATAGCGGCGAGCAGAACCTCGGTGTCGCAATGACCTCTCCAGTTCTGCGGCGCTTCCAAATCGAGCTCCGCGCGGATGGCCGCGTGGTTGTAGATTTCCCCATTAAAGACGATCACCAAACGCCCATCGGTGGAAAACATCGGCTGATGGCCGGCAGGTGACAAGTCAACGATGGCGAGCCGACGTTGTGCCAATGCAATTCCTGCCTCTGGATCGCCCCAGAAGCCTTCATCATCGGGACCCCGGTGCGTGAGCGCACGAGCGATGCGATGCAGCAGATCCCCAGCTGATGCCCAGTTGAGCGCACGGTCGAGGAAACCAGCAATCCCGCACATTCAGTACATTTCCAGTTGCACGTAAAAATCCATTCTATGCCGACGTCTGCATGTGCTGATCCGGATCATGGACCAGCCGATTAACACATTTTTCCTGCGAGCGGCATTTGGTCGACATCGACAAATCAAGCACCTGCGCTATATAGCTCCTCGTATGCTTGGCCGATAGCCCGCAACGAATAGTGGCTGATTATGTGCTCCCGCGCCCGTGAGCACAGTTCCTGGCGAACGACAGGGCTTAGAGCCAATATTTCGCGCCAGGCAGCGGCCAATTCTTCGGGATGACGGGGCGGAACAATGCGTCCATACGGTCCAACGATCGCCGAAGCGTCGCCGACGTCCGTAGCAACGCAAAGCACACCGCAACTCAAGGCCTCGCCAAGGACGTTGGGAAATCCTTCACCATAAGCCGAGCACAGGGTGACAATATCGAGCCCCGCCATCACGATTTCCATATCGTCCCGCTCTCCGAGCAAATGGACGCGCCCTTCAAGCCCTTGCGCGGCGATCTGTGATACGATGGCCGCGTTATCGGGAGTGAGGCCGCGCCCGATGAGAGCAAATCTGGCTTGCGGATGGTCTTGCACGAGCATCGCTGCAGCAGCAAGAAAATTGCCTTGATCCTTCATTGGATCGAGGCGAGCCGGTAGTCCGATCAGCGGCGTCGAAGGGACAACGCCAAGGCTATTCCGAAATGCTGCGGCACGCTGGGCATTCGGCCGAAAGCGCTCGGTATCAAAGCCATTGGGAAGGAGACGCCAGGCACGCGGATGATATCCAAGTTTGCTGTGCACCTTCTGGCCGGTCAAAGAATTGCTGATGACAAGTTCTGGCACAGAAGACAAACGCGCGAGCAAGCGGCAAATTAGCTGCATCATCGGATTGTAATCCGAGAAATTCATGTCTGAGCAGCGCAGATTCCAGATCAACCTGGCGTTGCCTGCAGCCTTTGCCGCGAGCGTCCCCATAAGATCGGCGTGATAAAGCCAAGTTTGAACGACGTTGGGCTTTTCTTTTTTCAATATGGACCGGATGCGGAGCAAAACTCGGGGGAAGTCGAGTACGCCCGCCATATTCAGCGCGATCACCGGCACTCCGGCCTGTTCGATCCGCTGCCCCATCACTCCCTTGTCCTCCAAAACGATAACCGTTTGCTGGAATCGGTTCCGGTCCATGACCTCAAGCAGTTTTGCAAGCATGGTCTCGGCGCCGCCCCTGCGAAGCCCCGAGATGACATGAACGACTTTGGTCATAGGCATTGTGAACCCCGATGTACCGCCGGGCGTCCATCGTTCATCATGTCTTGGTACAATCGTGTAATATTTTTTGCCACCTGCTCCTGCGACATGTCGGATTCAACGATACGTCGGCTCTCGGCGCCAAAGGTCGCGCGGAGATTTTCGTCGGCAGCCAAACGCTCAATCGCGAGAGACAGCGCCTCAGGATCACCCGGTGGAACGACAATCGCATTCCGTTCGCTAAGCGCAATCTCGCGAGAACCGGGCACATCCGTTGCAATAAGTGGACGTCCACATGCCGCAGCCTCAAGTAGCGCCTTGGGCAAGCCTTCCCTATCGAGTGCAGGAAGGACGGCAATGTCGGCATTTCCCCAGAGTGAACGAATATCACTGCAGTAACCCAGCCATTCGACGTCTGGCTCGCTGGCCCACTGAGTCATTTCGTCGTGTGAGATCGCTTCCGGATTCTCGGCGTCTGGTTCGCCGACCAGAAGGAGGCGCACGCGCAATCCTTTTTTACGAATAAGTCTATGGGCCTCGATGAGCACACGAACCCCTTTGCTTTCGATCATGCGGCCGACGTAGGCAACCTTGACACAATCCTGCGGGTCGATTGGCTGCGGCCTGTAATGATCGATGTCGATGCCCGAGCCCCGGATGATGAGCGTCTTCGCGCTCGCGTACCCCAGTTGCCGGAGCCTCTCGAGATCGTCCTTGTTCTGGAGCAGAAGAACGGAAGTGCGCCGAGCCAGAGCCCATTTGAGAAAAGGACCTAGGATGATCCTGAGAACTTTGACTTTGGGGGCGTTCGACGTGAAAAGATGGCCCAGGCCGGTCATTGCATTAACAACGCGGGGGACGCGCGCCGCGGCTGCCGCAACGTTGCCCACCACAACCGGCTTCATAGCAACATGATGGACAATATCCGGCCTTTCCTTAGCGTAGAGGCGGACGAGCTCCCGGACTACTCCTAGATTGCCTAACAAAGAAAGGCTCCCGCGAGTCCAACTCAATTCATGAAGGGCAAAACCTTCGGCCCGGATCCTGTCGCCCCACTCAACCACGCGCGTTGCGACGCCGACATCGAAGCCAGCCTGGCGAGCCGCTCGCGCCATCGGCAACCGATGAGACCAGAAGTACCAATCCTCGGTCACTAGGAAGATAATCTTAGGTTTCATTCGTCCTGCGAGACCGGCAATCCACGCGTGAGGGTGACTCTGGCCTCTGTATCGAGAGAGCCTAGAGGTTGCAAGCCTCGGCCAACGAACCCTACGCCGACCATGCAGCACTTGAAGTCAGCACGAGAAATGAATTATGGACTTGCCTAAATTCGAGGATTCTTACCTGGGGCTGAGTCTCGCAAAACAAACAATAACGGCGAGACATCTATCAATGACAAGCATGGCTGAGCCTCCTGCAAACGAGTAAGCTCTCAACCTTTGTTCTAATTCGTGCACAAGGAAACCAAGTGAATGCAGTCTGCGGATTGGCATAACCCGCCACCGGCGAGGAGGACTGTGTATTACTGGCTATTTTTCCTTATTGTGATCTCTGGCCCATGGTTTATTGCCCGGTTTCATTCGGCAATCTCTCTGACCGACATCTTCCTGATTATAGTTTTTCTCTACTTACTTATGCATCGGTCCGACGCTTGGGGCTTTTTTATCAACGCGCGGCCGATGTGGCTCGTGGGAGGAATGTTCGCCGCATCGGTGACTTATAGCCTTGCTATCCCGCTTTGGATCGGCAGTGAAATTAGCTCTTGGCGAGCTGCCGTTACAATAAGCCAGTACGGCTGCATTTTTTTTGTTTTCCCACTTCTAGCTGGGGCGCTTCGCTCGAGCATGACTAGCCAAACTTTTATTCGCCTGGTCGCTTTGGCTTATCTTTCTCCTCTTCTCGTCCAACTGATGTACACAGTAGGTGAGGCTTGCACGGATTGCACTCTACAGTCCGATCCTTTTTTTTCTGCGGGCCGAGCCTTATTGTCGTACGGAAACGCAAATTCTGCGGCGATTGTCATTTCGATTTCGCTACCATTTTTCCTGACACTCTTTCTTACTGAAACAGTTCGCCGCTGGCGTGCAGTTGGCTTGCTTGGAATTGTGACGTCTTTCTCATGTCTTCTGTTAACTGGCTCAACGTCAGGTATCCTCTGCTTCGTTGGAAGCTATGTTGCCACGGTCCTCGCGTTCTTAATCGTCAAACCCAGACGCGCTATATTTTTGCGAGCTGCAGTTGCGAGCGTTCTCGGAATTGCTGCCGTGATCGGCGCTATCCAATTCATTGTGCACACTCGATCCACGTCAGATCAACTCCGATACAGAATGGATTTCGCTTCCCAGCAGATGGAGCCAGTTTTTCTGAGGCTCGGATTGCTAAAATCCGGTCAGCGGCCCAAGCTCTCCCCCCCTGCCAAATTAGAGCCTTTATCCACCGAAGCCCCTGATGCGCGAATACCCAGCGCTAACCTTCGGCTGGAATTTATGTGGGAATCGTTGGAGTCCGTTCGTCGGCACCTCTACGGCGTTTACGGCGAAGGTATTGGCCAAGCCCAAGCGCTCCGCGGGGAAAGGATCACTCATCTCGCCTATCTATTGCTGTTAGAGGAGGGAGGCTGGCCCTTGCTTCTCTCCTATTTGGCGCTGGTTGCCAGTTTGTACCGGAACCTTTGGCGGTCGGCGGAACCGATCGAGTATAAGCTTTGCCTTGCGGTCGCGCTTACATCATTGGCGCTTGGGGGAGTCTTTCAGACTCACATGTACCTTCGTTTCTACTGGATTCCGTTGTTATTTGCTTTCGCGTCCCCCAGGCGATGTCGCGATGCAGTGAAACACGAGGAAGCGGAGCAATCGCTGCGTCCCAACTTCAAACTCGCGTCAACAAGTTTTCTCGCCAACGTAGGAAGCAGGTCGGACGAGGCGAGATCTCAGATCGTTGAGAATTAATCAAAATGTGCATGATAGAACCCCTCCTGTCCGATGGAAAGACAGGCCATCGTGAAACTCATGCTGCCGAGCTTTAAGAAGATTGGTCAGTCAATCGGGCCAAGAAATGCTCGTCTTCTACGGGCTATTCTCGGTGTGGCTGCTGGGACGCTCCTCGTCCGACTAGCTCAGGTCGTTCGCGAGTTGGCCTTTGCGTACGAGTTCGGTGTAAACCGGAATCTCGACATTCTGCTTCTTGCGCTTGCACTTCCAAACTACTTAGGACAAGGAATGCTGGGATCGATCCCGGCAGCTTTCATCCCCGCCGCGATGGCTGAACGCCAAACACACGGTGAAGAAGCAATGCGTCGCCTGGTTGGCAGTTTTAGCTGCCTAATGGTGACGGCATTCCTGTTTATTTCGGCCGTATCGACTATCTGTAGTCCAGCCTACTTAACACTTATCGGTCATAGACTCTCGGTGTCAGAGATCGATTTCGGATTTAAGTTATTGGTGATTTTGAGCCCTTTTCTTGTTCTTAGGGGCATGGAAATTCTCTGGACCTCCTGGTTCAATCTGAACGGCAGCTTTACTTTACCGGCAATTGTGCCCTGTATCTCGCCACTCCTAGCTGGCATCGTATTGATCGTTGTGGGCGCAGAGAAAGGAGCATACGCCGTTGCTGTCGCGACCAGCGGAGGCTTGGCCATTGAATGCGGGTTGTTGGCTTGGTTTTCCCGACGAAAAGTGCCTAACTTCAAATGGTTTGGGTTTACAGCCGCGTTGCGCGGTGCAATTCGGCAGTACGCCCCGGTGGTTATCGGCGCTCTCTTTCTGTCTGCCACTATTCTCGTTGATCAACGTAGCGCTGCTCAACTCGGGGCAGGAAGCATTTCGCAGCTTTATTTTGCAAATCTAGTTGTTCAACTCCCTTTGCTTCTTGCCAGCACCGCACTCAGCACGGCATTGCTGCCCCATATCTCGCAAAGCGTTGTAAACAATGAGTGGGAACGGCTGCGGCGAATGCTGACAATGCCGATGGTTGGGCTGTTCAGCGCTGGAGCTCTTGCGGCACTAATCCTGTCATTGTTGGCTCATTGGGTGGTGACGTTAATTTTGGTGAGAGGAGCATTTGCGGTCTCCAACGTGGACAGCGTCGCCGGAGCGCTTCAAACGCTCTCATGGCAGATCCCGTTCTTTCTCTGCAGTCAAATTGCGGTCCAGGCGATATCTGCATTGCGACAGACCCACATACTTCTCTGGGGAGCGATTATCAGTCTGAGCTTGAAGATTGTCCTTAATCATATCCTTACCGAACGAATGGGGTTGCCCGGTATTGGGCTATCCACAACCCTCGTCGTCGCGGCATCGATGGCCTTTTTATTCTATCGTTGCTATTCACGTTTGAAATTCTTGGACGTGACGGCCGCCTGACTCGGCTCCTTTGGATGCGGAATCAGCTTGATTGATGCTTGTCGGAATTGTGACATTCTTGCGCGTAGATGCGTGAAAGGTAACAGAAGGTAATAAGATGTCGAAGATGCTCGCCGGCGGCGTGAATAAGCTTTTGGGTCAGTACGGACTTGAAATACGCAAGAAACACCTCCTGGAAGTTGCCGAGGCTGACCAGCGGCATATGCAGATTATGGAGGATGTCAGGCCCTATACCCTGACCTCAAGGGAACGGATCTGGGCGCTGATGAACAGCATCGACTATGTCGTGAATCGCGGCATCGAAGGCGCTATCGTCGAATGTGGCGTATGGCGCGGTGGATCGATGATGACCGTGGCCAAACGTCTCCAGCATCACAACGACATTCGCGATCTTTATCTGTTCGACACGTTCGAAGGCATGAGCGAGCCGTCAGAATTTGATACCGCTGCTGGACATGATGTTCGCAAAGAATGGGAGCAGCAGCAGACGTCGCAACAGAACGAGTGGTGTTATGCTCCGCTCGATGAGGTTCGCACGAATGTCCTGTCGACAGGGTATCCAGAGGCAAGAATTCGCTTCATTAAAGGAAAAGTCGAAGACACGTTGCAGGAACCGATAAACCTTCCTGAAAAGATTGCCATTCTTCGTTTGGATACTGATTGGTACGAAAGCACCAAGAGCGAACTGGAAATTCTTTATCCTCGCCTCGCGATCGGCGGGGTCCTAATCATAGACGACTTTGGTTATTGGGATGGCGCCAGGCGGGCGGTGACTGAATATTTTTCCACGCCGTCTCGCAGACTGCTCCTGAACTACATAGACAACACCGGCCGCATCGCGGTCAAAGTCTAGGCTGGGATGACGATTCAATCGTTTGCCGCATCATCACCGAAAATGTCGCATCCGGATCGAAGCGAGGCGATGCAGTAGTCTCTATCACGCTGGTCCAATATATCCGTCAGGTCAAGCTTTTGGGCTTGTTGACGGCGAGACACCTCTCTCTCACCTGACGGGATTCCTCATGAGTTCAAAATTCGTCATTTCGCTCGATTTTGAGCTGATGTGGGGTGTGCGCGATCACCTAACACCGTCTGAGTACGGCAAAAATGTTCTAGGAGTTCGAGACGCGCTCCCACGAGTGTTGGACCTTTTTCAGATTAACGGAATCAGAGCAACGTGGGCGACGGTTGGAATGGTGTTCTGCGAAAGCAAAGATGAGCTGATTGCAAACCTTCCCTCTTTGCGCCCCTCCTACAAGAACCACAGACTATCGAATTACGAGTACCTAGATGAGCTTGGGACGAATGAATCATCCGATAAGTTCTATTTCGGCGGCAGCTTGGTAAAATTGATAAATTCATGCCCAGGCCAGGAGATTGGATCGCATTCATTCTCTCATTATTACTGTTTAGAAGAAGGGCAGACCCCTCAGCAGTTTGAGGCGGACATAAGCGCTGCGGTGCAGATAGCTCGAAGCAAGAACATCCAATTAAAGTCATTCGTGTTTCCACGCAATCAATACTCGGAGAGCCACCTCACAGCCTTAAAGCACGCCGGATTCAAAACGTATCGAGGTAATGAACAATCGTGGCTCTACACAGCAACCCCAAGTAAGGAACAAGGCTATGTAAGGCGACTAGCTCGCCTAGCGGATCACTATGTTAACCTTTCCGGTCAGCACGTTCCAAAGCCGATTCGGGATGGCCATCTTATTAATGTACAATCAAGCAGATTTTTGCGTCCTTTTTCGCACCTGTTAGAACGTTTTGACAATCGGCGACTGCAACGCATATTTGGAGCAATAGACGCTGCTGCGAACACAGGAGGCACATTCCATCTATGGTGGCATCCTCATAATTTTGGCCTGAATGTCTTGGAGAACATGTCCCTGCTCAGCAAAATCATCGGAAGATATCATTTGGCTAGAGAACGGCACGGCATGGTCAGTGTTAATATGGGGGATTTTGCTTGACCCAGCGTATTCTCCTGCTGTGCAGCGGCGGCGCCAGCTCGTGGATCGTCTATAATTTTCTTAAGGCGAACTTTATGGCGGTCGATGTTGTGGTGGAGGAACACGTTTCCCTTAAAGCTTTCCTTCGAAATCGTATTCGCAAGTTGGGTTTCTCTAAAGTTGCGTCCCAAGTTGCTTTCATGACAACTATAAACCCGATCCTGAAACGGGTTAGCAAAAAACGATTAAAGGAGATCATTGCAGCGCATGATCTAGATCTTGCACCGCCATCAAGCCCGATCAAGGTAGACAGCGTAAACAGCCGTGACACAATAGAAGCGATCAAACGGCTTCAACCAAATGTCATCGTCGTGAATGGCACGCGCATCATTTCCCGCGATGTTCTGAATTGCACATCAGTCCCGTTTATCAATATCCACGCAGGAATAACCCCCGCATACCGTGGCGCTCATGGAGGCTATTGGGCGTTATATGAAAATCGACCCGAGCAATGCGGCGTAACAGTACACCTGGTGGACCCAGGTATCGATACCGGTGAAGTAATAGGCCAAGCGCTCATTATGCCGACAAAAAGCGACAACTTCACTACCTATCCTTTTTTGCAATTGGCTGCAGCTCTTCCAATACTTGGCGACGCAATTACGAGAGCACTGAACCGTTCACTTACTTTCTATCCAGTGTTTGGGCGGACAGCGATATGGTACCACCCTGGCTTATTACAGTATCTCCTAGCCCGATTACGTGGCGTTCGGTGATCTTGCTGATACTATTGCTATCAGTCGCGGTGATTGATCCATCAGGACGCTTGCATACCGACGATCAACTCGCCGACAGCTTCCGTAGCATGCTATTCCTAGTCTCAGGCCGCTATTGGCTCAAATTTGGCCACGTAATCTAGCGCGCACCCACCGCAAGATCAGACCCGCGCATCAGTATCCTCAACCGGCAATACCTGCTTAAGATCATAAACGATGCCATTGGGGACAAGCATTGCGCGAAGATGTTCGGAGCCAAATCCGATAATTTGATCGTGGCGCACAGCAAGAACTATTGCTTCAAATTTTCGCTGTGCGGGATCGCTAAGCAACTCTATGCCAAGCTCTTCGCGAACCTCACCCGGATCCACAACTGGATCGTATACCGCCACCTCCCCAGCGAGCGCCTCAAGCTCGCGGACGAGATCGACTACCTTGCTGTTACGGATGTCTGGACAGTTCTCCTTGAAGGCGACGCCCATAACTAAAATGCGCGCCTCTCCAATCTGTAGCTTTCGGCGCGCCATCGTCCTTATCACATCAGATGCAACCCACTCGGCCATGCCGTCATTTATCCTGCGGCCCGCCAAAATTATCTCGGGATGAAATCCAATCGATTGCGCTTTATGCGTCAGATAATAAGGATCGACGCCGATACAGTGCCCGCCCACCAATCCCGGAACGTACTTATGAAAATTCCATTTCGTCCCGGCGGCCTCAAGAATCTCACGCGTTTCCAGATCCATCTTCTTGAACAGCCGCGCGAGCTCATTGACGAGCGCAATATTTACGTCGCGCTGAATGTTCTCGATAACTTTAGAAGCTTCCGCCACGCGGATAGAGCTTACCTTATGAGTGCCGGCGGTAATAATTTGCGCATAGACCTGATCGATGAACTCTGCAGCCTCTGGCGTTGAGCCTGAAGTAACCTTTAAAATCTGGGAGAGACGATGCGCACCATCACCTGGATTTACCCGTTCAGGCGAATATCCGACAAAGAAATCCTTATTGAAAACCAGCCCGGAAACGTTCGACAGGATAGGAACGCAACGCTCTTCGGTTGCCCCGGGATAAACAGTCGATTCGTAGACGACAATATCGCCTCTCTTCAAGACTTTCCCGACCGTCGCCGAAGCATTCTCAAGCATACTTAGATCCGGCTGAAGCGCTTGATTGATCGGCGTTGGCACAGTCACAATGAAAAAATTGACTGAATCGAGATCCTGCGGATCCGTGGAAAAAGTAAGTTTCGCCGCGTCTTCGAGCTCAGATTGGCTTACCTCTCGGGTATGATCCCGACCCGCTTTCAGATCGGAAACCCGCTTTTCGCGTACATCAAAGCCAACGACGGGAAAATGTCGGGCGAAATGAACCGCCAACGGCAAGCCGACATAACCGAGGCCTACGACGCCAATCTTAAGGTTGTTCAAGGAAGGAAAGGACATGGATTCTGATTCTGGAGGGTACAAGTACGCGAGGCATCCGGATCAGCCAGCCGGTAGCATCATCTAGATATAAAAAGCAATATTAAGCCGATACAACTATTTCTTGAAACATGGTCAAATCGCGCACAGTCCTAGTCTGCAAGACGGGGCTACATCGGTAACTTTCATCCGGACTTGGCAAGCGCGTCCCATGTAGGCGGTTGCATGCCTGAACCATACAGTTGTCGCGCAAAGGGAGGCGTGGTAGGGAGCCCGCCTAACAGGGGTGCTGGCTGCTACATGCTTACCTATCCAATCGAGACTCTTGACGCGCTCCGAAGCGCCGAGATGGATCTGTTGTTACAGAAACACGGACAGTTTTTTTCTGGAGCTGACGTTCTTGAGATAGGGAGCGGAACAGGTGCCCAATTACGAGAGCTGAGCTCCGTAGCTAAATCCGCAGTTGGAGTGGACTTGCACTCTTCCTATCTCAAGGCTCCTGAAAACAACGTCACGTATTACGATGGTGTGAATCTCCCTTTCGCCGACAACTCGTTTGACGTGATCTACTCGTCCAACACGATGGAGCACGTTACGGACCAACCAGGGCTGCACCTCGAAATGAAGCGGGTTCTGCGCCCAGGTGGCGTCGCGATACATGTCGTGCCTAGCTGCGCGTGGCGTCTTTGGACGACAGCGATTTACTACCCGATGCTTCCGAAACTTATATTTTCGGTCTTGAGCAGGACGAAAGACCAGCAGGCCGCCCCTACGGAGGCAGCACCCGTGAAAGGCATAAAGAGCCGGATGCTCGATCTGATTTGCCCCAGCAGGCACGGCGAGACGGGTAATCGCTTTACAGAATGGTGGCACTTTCGCGCCGCGTCGTGGAGCAAACGTTTCGAAAGTCTTGGCTGGAAGATCGAAAAGGTTGAACCGCTCGGACTGTTCTACACCGGATTTCTAGTCGCATTTTTCTCCATTTCGATGAAAACCCGTGAACAGTTGGCTCGCGTCCTTGGAAGTGCCTGCATCATCGTTATCCTCAGAGATAGCTAAACTTTTGGTGTGCCAGCCAGGCGCCGTCCCATACTTCGCGCGCATCGACGCGGCCGAGCCGAACCGCTTCGGCCAAACAGCCGCCATCCGCTCCGCCGTGTAGTTGATGTTTTCCCTCAGGTTGCGAATCGTGAACCCGCCGCACTCGTGCTCGATGTTGGCGACGAAGAAGAACGCCAATCGGTCCTGTGTATGGTCAATCCCCGCCCTTGTTAGCGCGTCCTGCTTATTCACAAAGGCATCAAGCATTTGCTGCGGAGCGTTCGGAAACAACTGCCGCATAGACTCGGGCGTCGACTTGAGCGTCATGCGACGCCTCCAAAGATGAGAACGCGCCCCCGCAGGATGCGAGGTCGAGCATGGAGGTCTCGGTTTGTAGGAATTAAAAGTCTGAGATTGATTTCGCAACCGCAGCAATTTCAGCCTACGGAATGCTGTGAGGTGTGTCGTTTGCACAATTGTCGAAGCGTTTCGCTTGGGGCAAAACGAAGCCTCACAACCCCAGCGCGAGACAAAATGAGAAAAACGACAATACTGGCGCTACTCTCTACCCTCGTGATTGTATCAATGGCGGCATCTAGCTTGGCGCTCCCTCACATTAGATGGAAGAAAGAAAGGTTAGTTCTCGCCGCAGCTTTCGTCGTAGGCACGAAATATCAGTTTGTTGACGGCTGGTGCGATGACGCGGCCAAAGACCTACAGTCCATCCTTGAGCATTTCGGTATCGAGTCCGAGCAGATGAACATGTCGCTGCAATACGGCGGCGCTCATTCTGCTCTAGTCATGAAACTCGATGGCCGAAGCGCTTACGTTGATCCTTATTTCGGTTTTGCAGCAATCGGTTCAGACGGCCACCTCGTCGGGATCGAAGAACTGTTTGCGAACCTTTCAGAAGGCAAAGGCGTCCGCGCCTCGATGCGACGGATTCTGTTTTTTGCCGACGATAGATATTACCAGGCGTGGCACTCAAACACGCTGTACTACTCCACCGCCGGCTCAAACATCGCGCTAGCCTTCGATATTCCAAAGTTAAAAGGGCGATCAAAGCTCCGTATTGGCATCCCCAATGGCTCGTCGGACGACGTCAAAACAGAGGGCGCACTCTTTGGATACACTCCTTACTGGACCTACTTAGGGAGCCGATACGATGCGACGTGGACGCGATCAGCGACTGCGGAAGAAGATGTGATTTTCGAAGCCACGACGATCGAGGATGTAAGGCCGGACAACATCGATACAGACCCGCCGCCGGCTTACATCAAAGGAAAGCGCGTTGGTTGGCGGCTCACAGCGGGCCAGACATTGATGTTTAACTGGGGCAGAGTAACCGGATCCCAAGACGTTGATTACTGGACCATTAGGCCAAGCTTGCGGATAACCTCGAATGCTTCCCATGAGTGAGCCTCTTGAGTAGTTTTTGGTTTTGCGCGCCATATGCGCGGCGATAGGTTCCAGCCCCAAAAGGTGGGCATAATTTGAGTGATGGTCGTTCGAGTAGCTTTAGTGATCGCGCTGTCGCTCGCGGCGGCTGGATGCAGTCGCTGTGGCTTCATTTGGGATGATTTTTGGACGCCGCACTTGCCGATCCGATTGGCAGCCATAGAAGTAAGATCATGATCTATTCAATTGAGACCCTCGACGCGCTCCAAACGCCGAGATGAAATTGCTGCTGAAGAAGCACGGATATTTCTTCTCGGGATCTGATGTTCTTGAAATCGGGAGCGGAACAGGTGGCCAATTACGTGAACTTCCGTAGCTAAATCCGTGATCGGCATTGACCTACACTCTTCCTATCTCAAGCCGCCCGAAGAGAACTTCACATATTACGACGGGTGAACCTCCCCTTCTCCGACAACTCATTTGACGTGATCTACTCGTCCAACACGATGGAGCACGTTACGGACCAACCAGGGCTGCACCTCGAAATGAAGCGGGTTCTGCGCCCAGGTGGCGTCGCGATACATGTCGTGCCTGGCTGCGCGTGGCGTCTTTGGACGATAGCGATTCACTACCCGATGCTTCCGAAACTTATATTTTCGGTCTTGAGCAGGACGAAAGATCAGCAGGCCGCCCCGCACCCGTGAAAGGCATAAACCGCTAAGCCACAAATGGACAATGACGCCGAGGATCAAGGCAAGCCAACAGCCGGAGAAGATTCTGATAAAGGCGTTTGCATAAGAATTGATGGCGTCGCCGCCGCGCATCTTCTCCGTCATCAGGAACCCCGAGAGGGCAAATAAGATAACAATGCCAGCCGTGCCGACGTTGAGATAATTGAAGACCTTGCCATTCAGCGCCGCGAACAGATTCGATAGTTAATCGGCCAGGTACCGATGCGCGAAATTGCCGGAGTGAATCGCGACGTCGGCTTTACGTACGTTCCAGCCGGCGATCATCGCCTATTTCATTTCGCGCAAGTCAGCGGATGGGCATCGACACAGGCCATGATGCCGGCGCGCTTGAAGTGAGTGCTGAGCTCCCACCGCTCATCTTGACTAGAATTCCAACTTCGGCGTGAGATCGGGACCGACCTCGACCACCAGCCGCGGGTTGAAATCTTCATTCTCACGCGGCGCATTCGGGCGAAACCCCATCGGGTATCCGCGAGGATTAGCGACGATGCGCGTATTGCCAATGGTGTAGTCCTGATTTTTGTGAATGTGTCCGTGGATCCAGAGCGCTGGCGCGCTGTCGCCGCACATCATCGACTCAAGATTACTCGCGTAGCACCAGTCGAGGTCGGCAAAGCGCATGCCGCTGCCGAGCAACGAGCGGTAGCTCGGCGTATGATGCGTGATCACGACCGTCTCGGCGCACTCGGTCGGCTCCGCCAGCGTGCGCTCGATAAACGCGCGCGAGACTTTGTGCGCGGCTATCGTATCCCGCGGACGCAACATGTCTTTCGAACGGCCTGCGCCGATTTTGATCAATTTGTAGTCGTTCATGCCGCGCGTCGCCTCGCGCACGGCGTCGTCGAAGGTGATGTAGGCCGGACGCGCAGAGAAGTCGGTCCACAGCGTGGATCCAATGAAGCGGACGCCATCGATCTCGACCGTGGCATCATCGAGGAAGATGATGTCATGCTCGGCAGCCAGGCGCGGCGCATGCTCGCGCTGCCACTCCCAAGTGGTCTTTGTGTCTGGGTGTCGGTGGTCAGAATAGAAGTCGTGATTCCCAGGAATATAGATCATCGGCTTGTCGCCACCGTACGCCTTACGCAGCCACGGCAGGGCCAGCGTAGCCGGTGCCATCGCGTCTCCAGCGACAACGATCACGTCACACTCGACATCAGACGGCGGCACGTAGGCATTGTGCGCGATATCGTGGTGGAGATCGGACTGCATCCAAATTTTCATTTTTGATCCTTCTGGCAAATTCTCAGCCGGTAACTAATTTTTAACTTTCGGTGCCATATGTATCAACCATGTCATACAAAAATAATTCTGATGATGACGACGGAGGGTGATGTGGCTGGCGGATCTCACACGAACTTCAACGAGCGAGTATTCGGCCTCGGCGCCGCCGCAGCGTCGCTCGCTCTCGCAAGCGCTTTCGGTGCCGGCCTCGCCAACTACCGCGCTCAGTTGCGCGCGCGCCATGAGCGTACGCACCGCGATGTGTTGTATGCCGCACTGGAGTACTACGACGCGCAGCTCGATCGGGCACGCAACGAGATCGCATCGCTGCGCGCCGACAACGATCGCCTGCGCGACACGCGTCGGCTTCAGACCGAAGCGCATCAGGCTATCGCGCGCCGTACGATGCGGGAGCGCTGAGCGGCGGCGAGCTAACTTCCTGCTGAGCAGGTTTGCTATCGCGCACAGCCCATTCACTGACTGCTGCCAGCGACTGGACCGATCGCACGCCGATAATCGGAGAAATGCCGTTAAAGTGGGCCAGCACATCATTCGGTTCGCTCTCGACGATCGCCTCGCACTCTTCGCGCGAAAGGCCTGGCAGCCAAGCCCTGACCGCCAGCGGGAGCCCAGGCGGCAACGGTGCCGGTCGATCGTCAATCACCGAAGTACAGGCCCAACGCAGGATCGCGTCGGCGATCCGCTTATATACTTCCGAGTTATCATTCGTCGCTGCTTCAATCGGCGGCGGCAATTCAATGAGCGGTGGAGCGGCGGCGACATCACCTCCGGCCATTGCCCCGAGCGCAGCGAAAGGCGCTGCGACGATGCGGCCGGCGAAACGACCAATTGATTTAAGGGCACTCAAAATTGCAGTGATGATAGCTCGCAACATGACAGTCTCCTGTTTGCCAGCCCGCATCCAATACCCCCAACCTGCAAGGCGCAATTCGGTCATCCGTAAAAGCTCGCCATCGACCCGTTGGTGGACATTAAGTTCGATCCTTTTTGTACGACATCCAGCACGTCGGATAATACCAGACGCGCGCCGAAGTCGGGTCGTAGGCACCATGCTGTACGGCTTGGCGTGGCTGGCCACCGGGCTTGCCGTCCACGCTCGACGTTGTTTGGCTTGCCGTTCGGGGCGGGAAGGCCCGGCCGCGAATCGACCTCATCTAGGGCAGATGCGATGGAGCCGGCGCACGGATCCAGCTCACAAATCTCTACAGCGCTTCGCCAGCTTCAAAGAAGCGCGTACTGGCGGATAACGATGGCGCAGCATGCGTGCGGCGCCGAGGTTGATCTGCCGGTAAAGCGGCCTTCTGTCCCCTGGCGGCCGTCCATGATGAAACGAATTCGGCCAGCTGGCAGCGCGCATCTGACTGTCCACTCATACATTACCGCCGTGTAATAAATTCGGAATAAGCGTTACAAAAGTGGGGATGTAACGGGGGCGTACGCGAAAACAGTCGCACTCGTGACGACGTCACATGTGACGCTTCTGGATCGCAGCGTAACTGAGGTGTAACACAGCGTGCGATTCAGGGAAGCTAACTGCAGTTAGCTTCCCCATCAGATGCATCAAAAATCATGGACAAGCGAACGGTAGCAGCCGGATCTCACGAAACGCCGACAGCGCACATTTCCGGCGGGGCTGTACAACGCGTCTGACCGCACCCCATGGCGAGCACAGGCACGGAGCTTCGCGGATGAGCTTCTGACGATCGGGCACGCATGGGCGGGCGATCTCTCGATCGCATGGCTCATGATGACTTGCGACCCTAATGTCCCGAACTCCCTCATTGCCCTGATGCTGCAGCTCGATTGGATGCTCAAGCACCATTCGATGATCCCATCCCTCTGCTATCCGCGCGGCTGAAGGTCTGGTGGATGGCGGCCGCCGGTGAATGGGTTGGCGACAAGGTCAGTATCTTCCGCATCGCATATTGCGAGACCGAGAATCTTGATTTCGATGACTTTGGCGTGACCGAAAGAAATGCATTCGCCCCAATGCGCTCCGCTGGTCGCGCGAGCGATTTTCAATGCGGACGCTGCAGCGGCTGGTCGCAGCAACATTGGAAGCGCGCGACCAGTGCGCGCGGAGGTACTGACATGTCGCTAGATGAAACGAAACTGCGATCCGATTTCGAGTCCTACCTGCGGGGAGAGAAAGCGCCGGACGCCGAACTTGCGACCGCGCCCCAGCTGGATGAATGGGACGTTCTGATCACCAAGTCGCCCGGCGACGGGACATACCAGGCGTCGTTGATCGGCACCGTGATCAATCACCCTAAGGACGACGGACGAGTTATTCAGACCTCACCGTTCGTCTGGCTCGACCACCGAAGTCGGTGGGGCCACACGATGTCGCGCTTGTACGGCGACCATCCTGTTCGTCGACCCGCCACCTCGCGTTCGCGGTGACGTCGGAGGTTTTTCCCTGGCTCTAGAACAGCGAAAGGTACGAACCAGTCGCGCCAAGCATCTTGTCCGTCTCAATCCTCCAGAGCCTTCGCAATCTTGCCCGCGATTCGTCAAGTTTGTTCGACCGAGCCTGCGTTCGATCGGATTCCTTCAACAACGCATCGGCGATCATTCGATCAAAGTCGTTTGTCACCGCGCGGCTGCCGTCGGCGATCTTCCGGTCAGCGTTGGCGACTGGTCGGCGAGCCTGGCGACCCGCTCTGCCAGAGAGTGTCGCCATAGGAAATCTTGCCGGCGGCAGCGCTGCAGGCGCTTAGCTTGAGACGGGCGTCAAAGGATCATATTCATGAGCGCGGCTTCGTCGATTGGAGCCAGCACTGCTGCCGGTGCTCGCGGCGCTGGCTCTTCAAATAGCGCCGTCGGGACTGGTCGCGTCAGGGGTTGGTGCGGCAACAGCAACGCGGCGAGCTTGCGATGCGTGGATTCACGATGGTACATAATATCCTGGAGCAAAGCGACCCTGCGGGTTATCTCCCCCACCGTTGACTAGCCACTGCGTCGCGTTCTTCCATCGCGTCCGCGCGGCGTCGGAGCAATTGACATAACGCTGCCGGGCGACGAGACATACGTGATCGAAAGCCGGGCGTGTCTCGATTCCAAACAATGTTCGGTACTCGTTGAAATCCGAGCGACATCCTCGACCAGCGGCTATCTCCGCCAGCACAAAGGCGCGCAGGCGGATGGATCTGAAAGCAATCGCGATAGGGGCGTGTCTAAGGCCCATGCGCCGCCGCCGAGAAGGCTGGCGGCAAATTGCCCCAACCGCGCGAGACGTTCAGACAGAGCAAGGTGAAGGCAAAGGCGGCCTAAGCGACTGTCCCTAAGCGGCGGCGCGATCGTCCGGCCACATCACGTTGGGGTCCTGCGCTGCATCGATGGCGAACTGCAAGGCTGACCCAACCGCCCAGTCGTGGACCCCTCCCTCACCATCCAACGGCGCTTGTCACGATCCTGTCGGTGATCGAATAAGTTGGAAACAAAACAGCCACGGTGAAGTCGCCATCGTCAAAAGGATGCAATTCGAAGCGGGCCGCTGGGTAGATTTCGCGAACCTGCTTGAGAAATTCGGTCAGTTTCATCGTCCTATATCCATTCCTTGCAGGATCCGGCCTGCGATCTCTTCCAATTTTCCCGCCGCCTTACGCCCCTTCTCCGCCTCGGCAATCAGCGCCGCAGCTACCTTTCGATCGACCTCGTCCGTGACCTCGCGATCGCCGGAGGCAATGAACGACATCAACTGCTGGCTGACACCGCTCGCCCGTGACAGCGCGGTCTGCCACCGGTCGCCGGCGAGCACCTGGCCGGCGGCGATAACGCGCCGGGCGCGGGGGCTTAGCTTAACGCCGGACATCACGCGTCCACGATTGAATCCTGGAAGTATTCCTCGATCGCGGCGACGTTGCCCTCACGCTCGAGAAATTTCTGCGCTTCGGACGCGTCGATCGGACGAATGCCGCCGGATTCACCGCATCCACCCCAACGACTTGCCAAGCCACCCCGCCCAGCGAGAAACCAGTTTCCGTTTTTGGTCCGGTAAATCTGGGTGTCCTCGAAGAAGCCGTCGCCTGGATTACAGTCGCTCGTGAGGCTGTCCACTTTCGTTGCGGTCTCGGTGTCGAAACGCTTGCCGTCGATGATCTTCTTCATATCCTACTCCGTACCTGAGACAGCGCGATGATTGCCCGTCTTATGTAGTAAATATTACTACTCTTTGCATTTGTCGCAACATCAATCGCCATCATCTGATTCACGGTCGCGTGAATCAAATGTGGCACGCGCCGTTAGCTTCCCTACGGCGTTAACTACGAGATGATGCTGAGGGATTGTTCGAGCGCGACGACGAACGTTTGATCGATCACATCGGAAATTAGATAATGATTTCAATTTTCCCTCAGACTTTCCCTCATCGCTTGAGTGAAAGTCTGAGGTATTAACCTTCGATTCCGAGGTATTCGCTGTCCTCGATATCAACAGGCTCAATCTTCGTCGCGCGCGGCTTCCGATGGCGACAGCCTGCCGTATAGGACGTCCATGATGTCGCGGTAGACACGCTCTCCCGCCGTCATCCAGCAAACGTCAACACCCCATTGCTAAAAAGGTGAGGACGATGTTTGATTCAATGAAGGCACGGTGTCGCGGTTCGATTCAGGTTCTTCGCTTTGACGGTCGGCCGGATCCACCAAATGATTCCGTAACCGACGCATCGCCTTCAGGGTCTGGTCCTCATCGGACCCGCGGGGTCTTGAGTTCAGCGAGCGCTGCAGCAACGAACCGTATCTCCAGTTTGGTTATGTCCAGCAGGTTAGGAGACGTCCCTAGTGCCGTGACCAAGGCCATTCCGATGTCACGGGCCTCCGGACGAGGCTGCCGGTCAAGATCATTACGCCAGGCCGCCGTCGCGCCCGCGCCTTGGCACGCCGTCCATCGATCTGACCGACCTGAGTGTCGATATCCGACGACCGCCGCATAATCCTCCCAGCAACAAAATGACTATTAGAAACCTCTGAGTTCATACCAGCAACGATCAAGCCCTTTTTGTTGCCGGATAACTCCAGATCCACACAGGACTTCCACCTCATGACGAGGTCACCGGAGCTCTCCTGAGGACCATGGTATGAGAATGTCATCGATCCGGGCAGGCTGACCACCGGCACTTAGGTGTTGTCACCGGATCTTGCTTGAGGCCGTTCTGGTACACGAGACCACCGGTTGCTCGCCCCGACGTCGACCTGTAGGCTGCTGGTGATTGCTTGAACCAGACGAGATGAGGTTCTTTCTACCGGACTCAGAACCTACATATCGGGTGACCGAGCTCGACGACACAAAGTCGATCAGGTCTGAACCGGTGGTTCTCCTGCGTTTGCCGGACATGGTGGTACGCCCAGATCGTAGGGTTCTTCCGTACTCGAGGAGTTTTTGCTGCTTCCACTCCTCCCAGTTTGGTGGACGCCATGCAATTGGGATGTCATCCGGGTGATGTGCATGCTCAACGATGATCTGTTGTGGTCTGCTGGGTTTGATTTTTAGCTTACCGGTAGTTTGTACCCCCCACACACCCCCCTGAAAGCGCACCCCCGGCCTAGGTGGTGTGTTGTTGTCGGTGGAGCGCACGATGGCGAGCATCTGACTAGCGATCCGAGCGACATGTGCCTCGAACATGTGGTGAGCGCAGCACTTGCGACCGCGACCCGAACGCCGAGACACTTCCGACACCGTAATCTCGCCGCACTCAGCTTCGATGGAAGCGATGGCCTCAGCGATGAGCCGCTTGGAATGACGGACCTTGGAGGCAGCGCCGACCGATTGCCCCTTCGACATTCTTTCCTCGGCGCTATCCGTTGGCCGCATCAGGTGAGCGGCGGCGCCAGGGTTGTAGCCGGCCCGATTGACGAGGTCGGGTTTGAAATCCTCGATGGCCGATTTGATGCAGCCCTCCAGCAGATTGTAGAGAACCTCCTCTGATTCCGGCGGCAAATTCTTGCCGCTGGCTTTAACGTGCTCCCGCATTGCCGCCCAGGCGACATCAAATGCGCGTTCTGCATGCTCAGGTTTACGGTACAGCTTCTGATCGCCTTTATAAGCAATGCGGACTCCGGCCCGCGCCTCCTCCGACGTCACGATCCAGAACGAATTAGACGCGTCCGGATCGAGACCGATGTTGGCCAATCGCTTGCGCCCTTGGATGCCGCCCATCTCACGGCGACTGTAGCGGCAATCTAAGCCTTCAAACATCTCGCCCAAGGTTGGAAGGTGCGTGGTGTTGATACGGACGTACCGGTTGTGCGGGCCTGTCGGGTGTTTCCCGTTGTAAGGGTTCGCCAAGCCCCCTGGATCGGCCCCCAGCTGATCGTTGAGCTTCGCCTGGACCATGTCGAGCATGCCAAGCTGCCTCTTCTGGTCCCTCCAGACGCCAGATGTACCGTGCCCTTCAATGCCGTCGTCCGGCAGCATGTAGTACACGTGCGCGCTTACGATCTTACCAGGATAAAAATCGTCGGGAGTGTAGACCGCAAATTGCGGCACAAACGACAGCGCGCCGATCGCATATTTATGGTGCAGATCAGCGATCATGTGTTCTTCAGAATCGTAAAGCCAGTTCGTTCCCTTGGCCTTGTCACGGTCGAGATCGTGGCGCCACATGTCGATGCAGTTGACCGAAAAATTGAAGTAGGTCTCGTCATGGGCCACCAGCGGCTTCATCTGACGCCAGCACTTGTCGGAGGACGGCCCCGTCCGGAGCGCATTCTTCGGAATCTCTCCTGTTTCCTTGTCGCGGCGCTTCGGCTTGCCGGCCGAGGCAATCACGCGTTTGAGGATCGGGTCGTTTTCCGAGGCCAGGCCGAAAACTGTTTGAGGTCCCTGGTGAGCCTTGCCAGCGACAAGACCGAGCACGTCGGACCCAGGATAGTTCCAGCCTTCAACGTAGATGCGGTCGAGGGCGCTCTGTTGATTGCGCGTGCGCTGGATCTGGCGGGTCGCGTCCTCGGTCTTGTTGACGAGATCGCGCTGTTCCTGTGACGCAGTGCCACCACTCACGGCATCGTACGCTGCGGCGATTGCCTTCGACTTTTCTTTCGCCCGACGATCGAGTTCTTCCTGGCCGATCGCCAGGCGCCGCTCGACCACGGCTTTCCGGCCACTAGCACGCGCTGCGATTTTCACCGCGCTGTGGTGGTCATACTGCTTGCCGTAACTGACGAGAGAAGCGTGCATCATCGATCCTTGGCGAAGCATCAAGGATAAGCACGGCTCTCAGAAAGCGTCCAGCTATTTGAAAAAAAATCCATGTACAACCAAAGGCTTGTTGCAAAAAAGCTACCTCAAAAAAGCAGGCTAATCCCTCAAACTTTCACTCACGCGCTGAGGTAAACCCTGAGGGATTAGTCGGCTATCCTGAGGAGAAGTCCGAAAACAATTCGAGACTCGAAATGAAAACAATTCGAGATTTCATTGTTTCGAGATTGTGACGTTAGGCAGAACTTGCGAGCGCCCGTCGCTCGTTTACAACTCCTCAATCGACACGGTCTTGATGTTGCAAAATTCTCGAATGCCAAAGTCCGATACTTCTCGTCCATAACCGCTGTCTTTTACGCCACCGAATGGCAATCGAGGGTCGGATCGTACGTTGTCATTCACGCACGGTACGCCGACATCCAGCTCTTCCGAAGCAATTCGCTCGCCGCGTGCGAGGTCGCGCGTAATGACAGCTGAACCGAGGCCAAAGTTATTGGCGTTGACGATGCGGATTGCATCCGCCTCGTTTTTTGCAGAGATAATTGCCGCCACAGGGCCGAAGACTTCGTCATCGTGTGCTGCCTGGCCCGGCAGCACATTCGTCAGTACCGTCGCGGGATACCAAGCATGCGACCTGCTCTACTCAAGAAACGTTCGCACAACATCAGGAGATGCAGGCACCCACGATCATATCCGGCCCGTCTAGGAGCGTGGCAAAACCCTCGGTGTGCCGCTTTTTCAGGAGCAGGCCATGCGCGTAGCGATCGAATGCGCCGGCTTCACACCCGGCGAAGCCGACATGCTCCGCAAATCGATGGCAACCTTCAAATTCTCTGGCGGCGTATCAAGATTCAAAGACAAGCTTGTCGACGGCATGATTGCCAACGGCTTCGAGCGGGATTTTGCCGAGCGCACGTTCACCCAGATCGAGGGGTTCGGCAGTTACGGTTTCCCGGAATCTCACGCGGCCTCGTTTGCTCTGATTGCTTATGCATCCTCTTGGCTCAAATGCTGGCATCCGGATGTGTTCTGTGCAGCTCTCCTGAACTCCCAGCCGATGGGCTTTTATGCGCCAGTGATGCCCAAGCGCATGGCGTGGAGGTACGGCCGGTGTGTATCAACGCTTCACGCTGGGATTGCACGCTTGAGTCCTTAGACAACGACGGTCGCTTCGCCGTGCGCCTCGGGTTAAGCATGGTCAAGGGCTTAGCCAACGCCCATGCAGCTACCCTCATTGGCGCCACGGGCGATCAAAGTTTCGCTTCGGTCGACGACCTTTGGCGCCGAGCAGGCGTTCCTTCAGCGGCACTCGTTCAACTCGCAGAGCGGATGCATTCCGGCCATCGCTCAACCTCGCGCGGCGCGAAGCACTATGGGGTATCAAGGCGTTAAGGGACGAACCGCTTCCTCTCTTTGCAGCAGCGTCGGCGCGCAGCAATGTGATCTTACCGGAGGTAAATGAACCCGCCGTATCGCTCAAGCCAATGACAGCTGGGGGCGAAGTCGTCGAAGACTACGGCCACCTCGGCTTAACGCTCGGCCACCATCCGATTTCTTTCTTGCGCCAGGACCTTAGTGAACGCCAAATCGTAACTTGCGCCGAAGCGATGGAGGCTCGCGACGGCCGACGATTGGAAGCTGCAGGCCTGATGCTCGTTCGCCAGCGCCCAGGGAGCGCCAAGGGCGTCATGTTCATCACAATTGAGGACGAGACAGGAATCGCAAATGGTGTGGCCTAAAATTTTCGAGGCCTTCCGCCGCATTGTATTGTCGGCCGGCATGCTCTCGGTGCGGGGACGCATCCAACGGGAGGGAGAGGTTGTCCACATTGTTGCACAACAGCTGTCAGACTTATCGGCAGAGCTTGCGAGCGTCGGTGAACGAGAAGCCTCGTTTTCTGAAAATCAGAAAACCGGCAGACTTTTCAATCTCACAAAACGCAGCTTTATGCTGCTTTATGCTTCTTTTCAGATAATTCCCAGGAATCCGAGACGAACTTGGTGTTCGGTGAGGAGATGGGGAGTAAGATCAAAGGGCCTGAGCAGCAGCGCAAATCTGACGCCAAAAGCTCCTTCGTGCTTTGGACACCGCGTGACGTGAGGAAGGATGTCGCACAACCCGCATATAGCCGGGTTGGAGGTAAGCGATCGAAAATGTCACAACGATATCGTAGCCCAGCATCTTCAGCGGCGGGGCTATGCGCCTTGCGAATGGCCGAAGGGTATCGGCTTTTCGAAGTACTTATTCGGCGCATCGGGCTTCAGCATTCAGCCCGATCGCCGCGCTACGAAGAAGCCTGGACAGCGCCGGCGATGACATCCATTTTTCTTTGAACTGCGCCTCATCAACCTTGAATAGGGCTGTGCCCTCCCGCGACCACACTGGCTCTATCGAGCAGCGCTTCAACGGCTGATTGGCAGCGCGGTCGGACACTAGTGCATACGCAGACAGCCGTTCCACGACCCGTTGCACCAAGTGAGGGATGTCGATCGACAGGTCGCCGAACTGCTATGCGGCGAACACCGCCTCGTGCAGCATCGATCGAACATAGGAATCGGCGGAGGAATCGGCGAAGCACTACCGCCCCGCGCTTGCGCCGACGACGCACGCTGGCAATCGGCTGTTGGGCGCCAGTCATTAATCAAAATTACGTCGCAATGTGACGCGCTCTGACGAGATACGTCTCAGAGTAAGATCTACGACGTTGCGAAATGTAATTTCGCCAATCAGAACCCACTATTCGAGCGGATGAGCAATGTCATCAGCGGACTCGGCCTTACCGTCAGTCGATTCAACGAGCCGACGACGGAGCCCGCGCAACATCTCCTTTGCCTCGTCAACCGAGAATCCACGCTCCCGCAAGTCAACGAGAGCCCGGCCAACCAGACCGCGGTCCGCCTCGGTCAACTCATCGAGCTTTGCGGTCGCCAGCGCGACGACCAGAGCCATTCCGATCTCGGCCGTCGACGGAGCGCAGCGTTGATCCAGTCGATTGCGGTAGAGAGCTGTCCGCAAACGCGCCTTCGCGCGACCTATTGCTGGATCCTGACGACGTCGACGACGGACAAATTTCGAGTCGGGGCGATCCGGATTTCGGAAGTGCTCCGCGGCCCGCGTCTTGTCGATCGCGGCGACGATCCTGTCAACTTCGTCCTTGTCCGTACGCTTCATTGTAGACATCGCTTTCCTCCGCAAACCACCGGCATGTTCGACATGAACCTCAATCCGTTGGCTGCAAGCGTCAAGCTCAGGCAAGAGGCATTCGATTATCGGTATCATCCATGGCGTCGACTGCAGGCCGAATGAGCCCGCCCTCATACTGGTGCCAAAGAGTTGCTGGTTGGGATCCGCCTGAGCGATGCTCACAGCTGACGCGGCAGACCGTGCCGAGTGCGAGACCAGCCCGATGACCCCGCAGCATCCTCAATGAGGACCGCTCTGACGATTGGATCGTCAACGTCAGCCGGATCGAGATGAACCATATCCACGGTAGCCGGAATACGCTGGTTGACCTTGCGCCGATTGGCAACAGCAGCTCGCCAACTCTGCCGGATCCCGGGAGCTCTCAGAGGGTCAATCCGCTTATTGCCAAGCATCACCACCGGAATGCCCGAAACTGGCTGAACGGAAGGGGTGGGAACGATCTCGGTGCTGCCGCATTCGACCTGACAAACGGATGGTTGGTGAACTTCTTCAACAGGGCGAACCGGTGACAAGGCAGCATCAGAAGGTACTGCTTGATATCTTGCAGCTTGTGAGACAATCTCGACAACGTGAGACCATAGGCGGTAAGCCGTTGATCTCGCAACGAGACCGGAGGAATCGAGCGTCTTGATAACATCTGCCCTGGCATCGTGTACTTCATCGATAGAGAGACCGGTCGCCATTCGGCGTTCAACCTCCTCAGCGATGAGACCCAGGTGCAAATCACGTATAAACTCACGTGAGCGCCTTCCGGCTCGACTCTGCATGATCCGCTTATGGTCTTCGCGTTCCTCCGTGGACGACGTGTGGTCGGGAGCGCAACCCTTGTCATACAACAAGTTGTACTCTCGGTCGCGGCCGCGATTCCAGAACTGACCACGCGCCCCTGGCGTCTCACCCAGTTGCTCTACGAACTCGCGCTGGGCCCGGAGGACCGAGCGGACCGCCTGCGTGTTGCTGTGGAGGTGAATCAGGCGCCGGGTCACCACTCCGAGGACAGGATGGTACAGCCAGTCTACGAAGCCGGCGTGTGTCTTGATAGCAGTGATGTAGGTGGGATCCTGGGTGCGTTGAGCGGCGCGGATAAGGAAGCTGCGGGCGGCGACGGCATCGTTCCAGATCACTGACGACATGTTAACCTCCGCCAGAGTGGTGGCGGTTCGCGCGGCTTTTACCTTCTTCGCTTTTGCCTTCATCGCGCGGAGATCCGGCGTGATTGTCGGTAAGAAGGACCTCCACTCGTCCATGGTCGTGAAGCTTTCGTCTTGCACGGCGACCGACCACTTAGCAGTCAGCGGGTTTTTCATCTTATCGACATTAGTGTGACACGGGTCGGCCCCGAGATCGAGCAGGTGGTTGACGATTGCACGTTGGATCATGCTGTGCAGTTTGAACTGCTTCCGCTTGTCCTTGCCTTTTTCGCGGATGACCCTGGCCCCTGGTGGCAGCAAGAAGATCAGATGAGGATTCTCGACGCCGTCGCGCTTTTCGCAACCACGATAGACGACGAAGTTCGGCATAAATTCTGGCAGTAGGAACTTGCGCAGCGCAGTGAGCAGCGTGTCGATGTCCACCCACCAACCGTCTAGGTCGACCACGAACATGCAGCGTCGCATACCATCAACGACGATGTACTCCATGTCGCGCACATCCATCGGCGCTCGACCGGACTCACCAGACGAATGCAACGTCGTCTTGTCGAAGCCGTAGCTGATCGAGCCCTTCGGCAGCGCGCTGTTGAAAAGAGCGAATGAAGTGATGTTTAGCGCAGTTCGGAAGGCCGTCGACGGGCTACCGTCGGGATGTTTGAACTCTTCAACGAACGACTGCGTGGGGCGGCCGGCGACGTTGCTGCACTTGTGAACGAAGCGCCTGCGGCGGTCTGCGTTGTACTCCATTTTGCCAATGGCAGTGAGGTTCTCACGCAGCACGGGATCTTTGATAAACATGTACCAGTGGTCGGGCGGCCTCTTGTATGCCGGGCGCGGTGGCGTCGGCTTTCCATGTCGGTGCGCGCGCTCGCACGCGCGTTGATATTTTGCCTCGCGCTTCGCGTCTTTGTCGGCCTGGCGCTGCTCGAAGTATTTCTTGATCTTTGCGTTGTTCGCCTTGGCAGTGGCGGTCGAGAGTGCGGCCGCTTTGGCGGAGTCCTTACGCCATTTCTTCCAGCCCATTGCCGTGGCTTCGGTGATGCGTGGTGCGATCGGAGTCACCGGTCCCTTTACCACTAAAGAGCGACCGCCGCGCATCAGAGTGATCGTTGGGACGTGCTTGTAGAAGAATATGTGCGGATAGAGTGTGCCGTCACCTTTGCAATCCCATGGGATGTCAGCGGGCGTCAGCGTAGCATCCGGAATCTTCTCGCAGATAATCGGCAGCGCCACCTTCTCAGCGTAGCAGTAGCCCCTAAGCGCAAAGGTGCTCGCGGCCGTCTTTGGCGCAAAACCGCCCATATCTGGCGATGTCGGAGAGATCGATAGCATTTGTGATCCTGATGGTGCGAATCAGGATTGAGTTGAAGTCGGCACCTGTCAAGCAGAGAACGAGTCTAAGCTGTTGAAACCCCAAAAACCTTGCCATCATTGGTTTGACCGATAAGCCACCTATCAATGACAACCCTCTTATGTGATCGACCGTGCACGCGCTGCGCTGTTCGACCTCACTTAGTATTTTCTGCCATCACAACATTCCGAATTTCGGATTGCTCACCAACGATAATCCGAGATTCGGAATGTTCATGGATGTGAGCCCACGAGCACCGGTCGCCCGAATTCGAACGCGACACTTGGGACGGGCGTTCGTTAGCCTATTGGAAAAGAGCTTGTCTCCCGATAATCCGAGAATCGGATTATCGCTGATACTCCGAGATTCGGATTGTCGCAGATACTCCGAGACTCGAATTATCGCTCCTTCGGAGGGGTGGCCGCACTGGCGTACTGATCTCGTTCATCGAGTTCATCGAACCAACTGGACGGCGGTGGATGACCAAAAATCGCGTTGTGAGCGGCGACGTAGCGCTGCCACCGCTCGACGAACGAGGCCGACATAGATAGCTGAGATTGCCGAGGATCTAGTACTGTTTCAATACGCCGCCCGGCGGCATCCAGCCTTGGGTTACGGGGGTCGGCATTCGACCAGCCAACTAGCACCTGGTTAAGATATTTCGACCTCGTCAGGTCTTTTTCCCGCGCTCTTGCGTCGATGACCTCAAGCAGATCGGGGTGCACCCTCATGATAATTCTGTCGGTTTTCGCGTCGCCCGGGCGCGGCTCTGGCCCCCGTTTTCCACGGCGCGGGCCGTCCGAGTCGACGTTTGGCATCGGACCGCGACGAGGCCCTGATTTCGCTTTCGATTCCTTAACCATCGCGCTAACGAATCCTTGAAATTCGGTGCTATTTGTATGACACAATTCACACAACTGATTGCAACTTTGAGCACGTGGATAACATGACTCCCAAGGATTCGATACACGAATACTGGCTGCAGACCGTGCTTGAGGACCGCGCCGAGTCCGCGCCGCCACCAGCGCCACCCAAGCCGGAAGGCGAGCAACGATGATCGATCCAGATCGCCAATGGGACTGGCTCGCTGGATTCGCGGCAACACCGAATTGGCACACTGCAGCTGCCCGCGCGGTCGTACGTACGCGTCATGACATTCAAGCGAATGAAAGCGAACTCAAAGAATTCATCTTGAAACAGGCTGGTAAGCGCCGCAAGCGAGCGCTGTCGTTCGCCAATCCTGTCCTCACGAAAATCCGACCTCTCGCGCTGACTTTCGATCTCCTCGCGCTAGGCACCGCCGATCCGGCTGATGGCATCCGCCACACCGTAAGTCGAGCAGTCGATCCGGTCGGAGCCTCAAAAACGCGAAGTCCGATGAGGCGACCCGCCGGCTACGAGTGCGGATCGACTTGGCCGATGGTAAGCACGCGATCGCCTGGCCGGATTTTTTCGATGCGGCAAAAATATATTGGAAAGATGGGCCGATCGTGAGCGGCATGGACCACGCTGTGGAGTTGCTCAAGCATGAACGGTGGGATACTGCCCTGACATCGTTGATCGAAGCTACGAGGCAACATTTCCAACACCGACAGCGCACATTCCCGGCGGCGCTGTACGACGCGTCTGACCGCCGCGCATGGCGAGCACAGGCGCAGAGCTTCGCAGATGAGCTTCTGACGATCGGCGATGCATGGGCGGGTGACCTCTCGATCGCATGGCGCATGATGACTTGCGACCCTAATGACCCGACCTCGTTCATGGCTGTGCTGCCGCAGGTTGATTGGATGCTCAAGCACCATTCGATCATCGCTTCTCCGCGCGAGAAGGCGCTTCTATCCGCGCGGCTGAAGGTGTGGTGGATGGCTGCCGCGGGTAAATGGGTTACCGACAAGGTCAGCATCTTTCGCATCGCATACTGCGAAACCGAGAAACTTGATTTCGATGACTCCGACGGGATCGCAAGAAATGCATTCGCGCCAACGCGCTCCGCCGCCTCGGACAAGACGAAGAGCCTGGGCCCTTCCGTCGTCGTGATGGCCGGGAAGCGCAGCGACGTCCGTAACATGCAAGGCGTTTGGAAGGACATGCAGGACGAAGCGCTTCCGCTCGTCACAGCGAAAGACGTGGCTGTCGTTCGACGCGCGATGCACGTTGAGTTTCCGCACGCTACCCAGGCAATCGACATACTATTGCGAGATGTCAGGGATGGCGCGCCCGTTAAACTGAGGCCAACTATCCTGCTTGGTCCCTCAGGATCCGGAAAGTCTCGACTGGTGAGGCGAGTTGCCAGCCTTATCGGCGGCATAAGCGTCTATCGCTTCGATGCAGCCGGGGCCCATGATGGACAGTTCTCCGGATCCCCGAAGGCTTGGTCGAGTACGCAGCCGAGCGTGCCGGCACGTGCAATCGTTCAGTCATATATCGCTAATCCGTTCGTGATGGTTGATGAAATCGATAAAGCCGGCAGCGGCTCGCATAATGGTCGTCTGTGGGATGCGCTTCTGCCGTTCGTCGAGGCCGAAACATCAGCACGATACCGCGACGTATCGCTCGATGCTGAACTCAATCTTTCATACGTGAGTTACATCGCGACAGCGAACTCAATCGAAGCTCTGCCTGGGCCGCTTCGTGACAGATTCCGCGTCGTCCGCATCCCGGCACCCACACTCGATCACTTGCCGACGCTGGCAGCGTCAATCATGCGCGACCTGGCCGCCGAGGACGACGTGTGGCCACATGTCGAGCCCCTGGCCGAGGATGAACTCGGTGTTATTGCCCGCGTCTGGTCGCGGGAGCGATTTTCAATGCGGAAACTACGGCGACTGGTCGAAGCAACGTTGCAAGCGCGCGACCAATGCGCGGCAAGGCACTGATATGTCCCTCGATGAAAAGAAACTTCGATCCGATTTCGAGTCCTACTTGCGGGGAGAGGAGCCGCCAGGCTCCGAGCTCGCGATGGCGCCACGGCTGGACGAATGGGAGGTTGTGATCACCGAGTCGCCCGGCGATACGTACCGCGCGACGTTGGTGGGCACCGTGATTAATCACCCTAGCGAAGACGACGGGCGAGTTATTCAGACGTCACCGTTGGTCTGGCTCGATCATCGAAGCCGGTGGGCGCGCACGACGTCGCGCCTGTATGTGCTCGAGGGGCAGAAGATTCCGTTAGACGGGATGACGTTTTGACAGTGCCGCGACGGAAGTCAGACAAGGCCGATGCACTGTATCTGCCACGCCTAGAGGATAGGTGGCTGTTGCAGCACGATCCGGCGAGATGGCGACGAATACGTGGAGCGACACGGCATGCTCGGTGGTGCGCCAAGCGGCACGATCAGGATCAGGCGATGTTGGAAGGCAATCAATAATCAATAATATCCGTTTCAGGCTATCGGTCGACGGCGCCGAGATCGAGACGATCGCGCGGGCCGTTGCTACGGTCGGTCAGCGTTGCGACCGGTTGGCGGACCTACGCCCCGCTCCGCCCGAGAGTGTCGCCACAGGACAACCTTGCTGGCAACCGTGCTGCAGGCACTTATCTTGAGACGCGCGTCAAAGGCTCAAATTCATGATCGCAGCTTCGTCAGCTGGAGCAAGCACTGTTGCCGGCGGTCGCGGCGCTGGCTCGTCAAATAACGCCGTCGGCACTGGTCGAGTCAAAGGTTGGTTCAGCAAAAGCAGGCCCAATGCGGCGAGCTTGCGATGCGTGGATTCACGAAGGTACCTAATATCCCGAGCAGAGCGACCTTTCGGGATGTCTCCCCCACCGTCGACTAGCCACTGCGTGGCTTTCGTCCATCGCGTCCGCGCGGCGTCGGCGCAATTGACATGCCGCTGCCGGGCGACCAGACACACGTAATCGAACGCCGGGCGTGTCTCGATTCCAAGCAATGTACGGTACTCGTTGAGATCCGAGCGACATCCTCGACCAGCGGCAATCTCCGCCAGCACAAAGGCGCGCCAAGTAATGGCCGCCGCGACATCAGTCATCACGACACGGTGTATTCCGTCCTCGTCCGCCGGCCAAGGTGCCATCACCTCCCGTGTCACCCACGGGAAATCTCGAAACTTAATGCGCCGACGACTTGCTGTCGCTAGGGGCGCATTCCCGTGCGCGTCGAGAGCCGCCAATATCCGCGACTTTGTGTCTTCGGACATAGAAAAAATTACCATTAGTGGAGCTCGTTTGCGCATCACGTTGGGCGTCGCGCTCAGTGAGGTAAGCTCAAGTCGACGCATCTTGGCGCGTTAGCTTCCCTACGGTGGTTAACGTTGACGAGGAACGCAGTGAATGTCTGCCGACTACTTGGCATCAACCAACGATCGCGATGAAATTCGCTAATACCTTCGATTTTTCCTTTTATTCTCGGATTGAGTGAAAATCTGAGAAAACGTATGGCCATCACGCGCGTTTCTTTGCTCACTTTTCGCCCTCACATTGTGACCTACGGCATGAAATCGCGCTTCACCAGCAGCCTATGTAGTCAGACGAGTTACAAATGCAAAGCTCGATGCGATTTTCCTGGCAATGCACCGTCACTTCCTACAAGCTGTCGACAATTAATCGGAGCTAAAAAACCTTATTCATCACATTTGACGCCGCACGCGATGATCGAGACCAAGTATCGCTTCGGAGATCCTGCAATTTCGCGCAAATGATCCCTTGTTCCTGTTTTCGCGATTAATATGACCGTTGATCTGGTCAAGGGCGGAACGATCTCGCGCTCCTCCAAAATGATCCTAAGACAACTTCACTCGAATGTATTGGGAGCTAGTGGGGCCAAAAGCTAAAACGCAACGACATTCCAAAAAGTAAAAAGAGCGCCTTTCGGCGCTCTTTTTTGTTACATCCGAACGATCAGAAAATCGTAAGGGTCACGACATACATAGCATATAGCGGATGAAATTCAAGAACGCTTGCACGTCATAGTATGTATTTGCTTGCATAAAATTGAAAAATTAGCGCGATATGCCCCGACCAATACTGGCCTACGTAGGTTTTAGAAACGACAACCTTTCTTCCGTCCAATAATCCCTCTGCTTACGGCTAACGTTTGGTGCTTGTGATGCGTTGTGCTTCTCGCACCTAAACGATTGCTTAAGTCAGCGATGGGAAGCAATCTCGACGCAACTTTCCATCACCAATTTTGGCGATGACGTGTTTTTCCGCCGTGACAAGAATATCCGCCTTTAGTTCTAATTTTTCTATGGAGTATTACGACATCCTTAGGCCGCCTAGCGTTCGGTTTGCTTCAAGATCAATTCAGCCAGGGTCATCGCTCCGGCGGGTAGTAAGACACTGCCTCATCGCTTTCGCGGTGAACGTTCCGTGCAGTGCGAGACTCCACTCAGGATGTGACATAGGCTCGCAGCGCTTAGGAGACAGCGGCAACGCGCGAATCCTGCAGTTATTCGATTTCAAGTAATTGGCTGCTGAGGTTTA
Organism: Nitrobacteraceae bacterium AZCC 1564; assembly: GCA_036924835.1. Taxonomy (NCBI): domain Bacteria; kingdom Pseudomonadati; phylum Pseudomonadota; class Alphaproteobacteria; order Hyphomicrobiales; family Nitrobacteraceae; species Nitrobacteraceae bacterium AZCC 1564. The sequence goes on along the minus strand of JBAGRR010000001.1, from coordinate 3,804,015 downwards.
AGAAAATAGATCCAATAGAATACTTCACATGAGGACGAAGCAAAATTTTTGTGGCAATGCTTGCCTGCCATTTCCTGACTGAATGGTCGTCGCAAAACGCGATGACTGGGTTGAGTGCCCTATAGAACGCCTTCGGTATCGCCAAGGTACTCAGAACACCGGCGCCGTGCTGACCACCCCCTCCTCCATTCGATGCGTCGGGACGATGTCAGGAAAGTATCGCCACGATGTGCGGCGGCCAGGGCATCGCCCTGGCACTTGAGATGATCGCTTGAGGATAACCGCAGGAGCCTTCCATGGTCCTTCTTGTGACGAGCGCAATCCGGCGCGAATGACTTGGGATAGGGCAAGCTCTTGGCGTTCGATTCGGAGGGCAAACTGATCGGCCCCGTTCAGCGTCGACGACCGCATCATCGATCCGCGGCGTCGGCACCAGCTGGGCCCTGTGTCGATGTATAGACGCTGTTGCCCCAGCGCCGGAGTGAGCGCCGTCGTCGCAACACATAGCTTTATATCCGGACAGCTTCCTGCGCCCGGACACTATGCCGCTCATTGCCCGTCGCGCCATAGAAAAGCTGCTCCCGAGCAAGGCGGCTTCGTGCTGATCCGAGAATTTCGAGTAGCGAGAACGCAAGCAGGGGTAAGCCGATAATAAAAAACGAAAGCACGATGCCCTGACCCATATGGCGCACTCCGACAGCGAAGCGAATGTTGGCCGGGTCGAAGCAGGCTTCTCCGCTACTGGATTTGACACCCCACAGGTGCTTCACGCTTGGCGCCAAGAATCCCATTAGTTGGTCAAAATAGAACGTTCCTGTCATACCGAGCTCAAGATGAACATCCACATCTGACGAGACGCCAACTCTCTCCACTCTGACCCGCCGCCCACTAGCTTCGGTCAACTCAATAAATGAGTACACACAACCGCTAAGATCGTGCTGGCTCGCCCCCTTGGACGTGACCGTGCCCTCAATCTGAAAAAGACCCATGCTCGTCTGCTCCTGAAAGAAGAGCAGTATCGCCATCAGTTCTAAATATATGATTTATCATATGGACCAGATTTGAAACATCGGTCGACCGTGCGCTATGGCGTCCCGGTCTGGATTCGGAAAACGGTTTCCCGCGCGAACTTCGCAAACTGCGAAGGCGCTTGGGCGGAATGTGCGCCGCCTCCGCAGGGAAAGAGGTTGGTCGCAGGACGAGTTAGCGGCCAAAGTGAAATTGGAACAGGCCGCAATTAGCTTGATCGAGAATAACCGGGCAAATCCGACTCTTTACACACTTGAAGCGTTGGCAGCGGCTTTTAGAGTTCCTTTTGTGGCACTCTTCGAAATCGGCACGTAGGTGCTTTTTCAACGCCCAGCGACTAAGTCCTGCGCAAACCACAGGTCTATGCCCCCTAGAACAGCCGACAGGCCCGCAGTTGCGGATAGCACTTAGAGCGTATTCGTTCACCTTGAAGCTGCGCTGTCATCTCGGTCCAAATCATGTCCAACGCCATTATCTTCGACGCACAATCGAACCTGCGGCCCCTGCTGTTGAGATGAGGTAAGCCGGATCGAACCCTTTTTTTTCGGATACGCATCCGTCAGTGCATTCGGCACAAATTCAATCACCATGATGTTGGCGGCAACTGCCCTGTCCTTCGATCGGCCTACCGGAGTCGAAAGGCTCCCATCGAATCCTGGGAAAAATCTGGTAATGGCGATGTAAGTGGTACGAAAAACGTAGCCCATGCGAATATTTGAGAAATGCCTGATTTTATTTGGTAGCGAGAGAGGGATTCTCCGCCAACCAGCCTTCCTAAGGCAAAAGTCAACAAGATAAGGAGTTAGCAAGTCGCCGTAACCGCGTTGTTGTACCGCTGATGTGCATCAACTCAACGCTTAAAATCATCCAGATTCTTAACCGTTCGCAGCGAATCCGCTTCAAGAAAATTCAGCTTCCCTTATCATGGCATTGTCGAATAGGACCGCCATTGATGGAACGTGCGGAAGAAAAAAGCTAAACTCGTTGTCGAGTACAGAGATGGGCATGAGTTGGTCGAGTCGCTGCAGCCCTTCTTAAAGCGCATCGCTATTCTCGGTGCGTAGCGGGCTTCCAGGATTTGATCTAACCAGCCTTTGGAATCTCGACGGAGCGATTTGCGAGGACCTCTCGTTCGTATTTATCGAATCGCCTCGTCACGCTCCTACCCCGACGCGTTCGGATATGATCCCGCCATCGCGGCTGGGTCAACCAGTCGCGGCCAAACCGACACAAATGGTCGCCGTGCATCAATGGATGAAGTGGATAGTGGTAGTAGGAGAGCATGAAGTGAAACATAGTCCCTTTAGTACAAAGCAGTTTGGTCTTAGTGAGCGCGATACGCAACTTTTCGTGTCTGCGCTAAACGGGATTGCACCACATGAGAAAATCACGCCCACAACTCAGTGGTTGAGCCAACAAATCTATGCCGCAACAGAGGAAGGCTATACCGACCTCAAGGAGTTCGGCGCGGATCTGAGTCTGGATGAAAGCAATCCAGAGCTTCCCCTAGAATACCAGGACCTTCTCGAAAAAATTCAGCAGCTGGCCGATTGGCAATCCGCAGCACTCTATTTCTACGCGCTTGGCTTTCTCGAAGGAGAAAGTTGGCGCTCTTCGATCAATTCAGATCGATAAGCCGGGGACTAGTTGTGGCGCCCCCTACCATACACATTGCGGCAGCCAGGATCAGACCGATCTGCTGAGAAGCCACTTGGTGAGGGGCTTCGCTCTTCTTCCGGAGCAAGCAACAGGCGTACAAAGCCAACAACGGACGAGAGGGGCAGGAGTTTCAGGGCATTCGGCTTTGACCGCCAGTTCGATGAGCGATCTGGATGCGACGACCCAAGCGAGGGCGCGCTGCCAACCACCGCGCCTAGTCATCGGTTCCCCGACCCGAGCCTTGTATCGCAGGGCATTTGTGAAGTTGTAGACAGTCGATTGGGATCTCCAGCATCAAGCGTGCCATCGCGCCACGTGCCGAGAAAACTCCCCAATGCGATGTGTGTGGTTTGTAATCGTCAGCAGGCAAAACCATTGTCGGTTTTTTCTGCGCTCCTTACGCTTCATGCACGACCATAGCAGCCAATGGGACCCGGCTTTGGACGATCGTTCGGTCCGTCCTCTCAACGCTATCGCGGACGGCGCCTCTGCCCGATATTAGCCAGATCACTCCTGTTCCCACAATCGATAGCAAAAAGGACGGCAAAGACTCCTTAGGTCTGGAACGTGCCAGCGAGGAGCCTTCGCCGAGCTCGTGAGACCAGACCGAGCTTAGCCACGCACTGAATATCGCTCCACTGCGGTCATGATCTGGGGAACAAATCTACGTCTCGCCTATAGATATGTTCGCACAAGTAGCGGATCTCATTCGCTTCTAAATCTTCATCAATATCAACGTACCACGCCTTTGGACGGCCATCGTCGCCAGAACTCCAGCGATAGCCGCGCTTTTTCAGCTCGTCTTTAAGGCCGAAAGGAGAATGCTCTGCCCATATCCGGACAGTTCTCTTGCGCGCATTCTCGAGCAGTAACGATAGCGCCGTTCTCTCGTCGGACGGCAAGCTTGAAGCCAAAACCTCGAGAAGAGCTCGGCAATCATCTACTGCGCGGTGCGCTTGGTGAAACATTCCAACACCGGCCAAGAGATAACCCAGTCGAGAGCCTTCGAAACCCTGCTGCCGCCAATCGATGTTATTAACCGAACAAGCCCACGCTTTGTCGACAAAAGTGGGCCAATACCTTTCGGCAAACCGTCGATCGAATCCCGCGTTATGCGCGATGACGACCACGGCGTCAGACGCAAACAAGTCGACTGCGTTACCGTCGATCCTGTGACCAGCGACCATTGCGTCGGTGATGCCGTGCAATTTTGTAGCTTCAGGCGGTATCGGCTTGGCCGGCTCGTTCAGTGATCGTACGCGATGCGCAAGCGCATGGTGTCGTAGTTCGACCGGTGTGTATCAACGCTTCGCGCTGGGATTGCACCCTTGAGCCCTTAGATGACGACGGCCACTTCGCTGTTCGCCTCGGGTTACGCATGGTCAAGGGCCTAGCAAACGCCCATGCAGCCACCATTATTGGCGCAAGAGCCGATCGAGCCTTCACGTCCGTCGACGATCTATGGCGGCGAGCTGGCGTTCCTTCAGCGGCAATCGTTGAGCTCGCAGAAGCGGATGCATTCCGGCCATCGCTCGACCTTGCGCGACGCGAAGCACTATGGGCCATCAAGGCGTTGCGGGATGAGCCGCTTCCTCTCTTTGCGGCTGCGTCGGCGCGCAATGAAGTCGTTCCGGAGATCACGGAGCCGGCCGTATCGCTCAAGCCAATGACCGCCGGAAGTGAAGTCGTTGAGGATTACGGTCACGTCGCCCTCACGCTCCGAACCCATCCGATTTCATTCTTGCGGCAAGATCTTAGTAACCGCCGCATCGTGACTTGCGGCAAAGCTATGGAGGCGCGCGACGGACAGCGACTGGAAGCTGCAGGCTTGGTTCTCGTTCGTCAGCGCCCAGGTAGCGCCAAGGGCGTCATGTTCATCACCATTGAGGACGAGACGGGAATCGCAAATCTCGTGGTGTGGCCGAAAGTTTTTGAGGCGTTCCGGCGAATTGTGCTTTCAGCTGGCATGCTTGCTGTTCGAGGGCGCATTCAGCGCGAAGGCGAAGTCGTCCATCTTGTCGCGCAGCAGCTGACAGACTTATCCGCAGAGCTTGCGAGCGTTGGCGAACGAGATTCCTCGTTTCCTTTGCCTCACGGACGCGGGGATAATTTCCACCATGGATCGCCCACGCCAGATCCTCGAGGTTTACCGAAAGGCTGGCGGACGCGGGATATCTACATCCCCGATCTATATATCAATACGATCAAGGTGAAGACGCGCGATTTTCGCTGAACAGATAGTGGGCAAATCCCGTACCATCAAATTCAGAATCATCGCCTAAAATTGAACCTCAAGTGCCAGAATGCAGACGCAGCGTTTTGCTTATGGCACCGAGGTTCGAGCCGCTCGGGATTCGTACGGCGCGAAGAACTAAAAGGACTGTAGATGGCAAGGCTTGAAGGAATCCGTCGTTTCCCTGTAAAGGGGTTATCGTCAGAAGACCTCGATGAAATCAAACTCGTTGCAGGCCGCGGTATACCCCAAGACCGAGAGTACGCGCTCGCGCTTGCGGATACTGAATTCGACGAAAGCAACCCTCGTCCCCTGCCCAAGACCAAGTTTGCGGTCCTCGCCCGGTTCGCTCGATTGGCCGCGCTACAGAGTCGGCTGGACTTTCGAACCTCGACACTCTCGCTCTCCCGCGACGGATCGCTGGTCGCGTCCGGCAACATCGAGACCAAAAGCGGTCGCGACACGATCGAGCGGGCGCTAAATGACTTCGTCGGAGCTGAGCTTGGGGGCCAGCCCCGTATCGTCAAAGGCAATGACCATCGCTTTACAGACATCAGCGTGCACTCTCCACTTCTCATGGAAGCTATCTCCGTCATCAACCTCGCGACAGTACGCGCGTTCGAAGAAAAGCTCGGGAAACCCGTAGATCCAAGGCGCTTCCGCGGAAACCTCCTCGTCGACGGCATCGAACCGTGGCGAGAGTTTGATCTCTTGGACCGATCCTTCCGTATCGGAAACATCGTTGTACGGGGCGTGCGTCGCACGAAACGCTGCCCGGCAACCGAAGTGAACCCTGATACTGCCGAGCGCGATATCCGCGTCCCGCTCGAATTACTCGAGCGATACGGGCACGGAGATCTGGGCATCTACGTGACGATCTTGTCGGGCGGGGTCTTACGAGTCGGCGACAGCGTTGAGCTTCCGGTCTAGGGACTCAATCCGCTCCTCATCCTGGCTCACCGCCTGTCTTTACGAACTTTACGAATTTTTCGCTCCATGTCATTATGCTAAGGCGGAGATTGGATCATGGCAGCTTCGAAGTCGAAGACAGGGGATCGCAGCGGCGCGGGTCGGCGGGGCCGGACCGCAGGGAAGCCGTCCTTCACCGCCATGGCGTTTTTCATCGGTCTGGATCAGCCCGCGCCGAAGGGGACCGTAGGCTCGAAGCTGAAGATCCCGGACGCCGCGTTCAAGGTTCTCACCAAAAATCCAAAGCATATGAAGGCGCTCCTACAAGGCTATGGGGATGCGATCGCCAAGAGCCGCACGACCGGCCGGCGGGTCAGCTTCCGTGTCGATGTCAATCCCGAAGGCGGCACGATCATGACGCCCATCGATGAGACGGCTCCAGCGGCCGAGCCGATCAAGACTACGGCGATGAACACTGAACTGCAGGCAGCACTGGCCGCAGCGCGCGACCGCGGACGCCTGCGTGCTGCCGAGATCCTAGCCGGCGAAGACATGCTGAGCGCAGATGCATTCGCTGAGATGCTCGGCACGACCCGCGTGACCGTGAACACCAAACGCCGAAGCGGCCAAGTCCTTGGCCTAGACGGCGCAAAGCGCGGCTTTCGCTTTCCGGTTTGGCAACTCGATGCCGATGGGAAGCCTTATGCAGAGCTTGCGAGGCTGCATGAGCGGTTGGGCGGGCCTTGGGCTGTTTATCGCTTTCTCGTTCAGCACCATGGCGAACTCGGTGGGTTGGCCGGGCGGGAGGCGCTCCAGCGCGGGAAGTTCAAGGCAGCTCTCGAGGCCGCCGAGAGTGTCGGGAGAAATTTCCGCTAAACGTCGCCGGGAACAGCTGCAAGAGCTCACGATAAATACTGGCTCATTTGCCTCGGGCGACATTGACCATCGATCAATCGCTGCCTTCACGAACCGTCTCCGCCTCCAACGATCCCTCAGGGAGTGGCCGCAGCAGTTCAGCTTGCGGTTTGGTCAAATAAAGCCAGTGCGCCCAATCTTCGGGCTTCAACACTACGACCTGCCTATTGTGATAGGGTTCGACGTCCGGACTTGGCTCAGTCGTCAGCATAGTGAAAGCTGGCGCTCCGTTCTTGCCCTCACGCCAAATTCCGGCGATCGCCAGGAAAGGTCCTCCATTTAGCGTGAATCGATGCTTGGCTTTGGGATATTTCCTGCCCGTGAATTCGAAGAATGCGGACGCCGGAATCAGGCAACGGTTGGACTTCTCAAAATTTCTCCCCTCGCTCCGAAAATTGAAGACGGGCCCAGCGCGCGGACTGGAGGGTGGGAAGCTGAAGTTCATCGGAACGAGCTCAATGCCGTTGCCGGCGGCCCGCATGACGGGGCCCTGGTCGTTGATCTTGATATCATTGGCCATTGGCAAGTCGAGCTCGGTTTGCTGCGTTGGGATGCCAAGCTCCAGGGCCTGCATCATGTCGCAATACTGCTTCCAACGGATGTGCTGCTCGTAGTCGTTACACATAGCAACGAATATATGCCTCGTTGCCTAAACCTAAAGAGCCTCGAATTCGATATCACGCGCGCACGGAATACCGCTCGAAGGCAGTCAGGACTTGAGTAAGGAGGTCTACGTCACGTCTATAGATATGTTCACACAGGAAGCGAATCTCGTCCGCTCCCAAGGTCTCATCAATGTCGACGTACCACGCCTTCGGACGGCCATCGTCGCCAGAACTCCAGCGATAGCCCCGCTTCTTCAGTTCGTCTTTAAGATCGAAGGGAGAATGCTCTGCCCATATCCGAACAGTTCTCTTGCGCGCGTTCTCAAGCAGCAACGATAACGCTGTTCGCTCGATAGACGGCAAGCCAATGGCCAAAATCTCAAGAAGCGCCCGGCAATCATCTACCGCGCGGTGGGCTTGGTGGAACATCCCGACGCCCGCCAGAAGATACCCGAGCCGAGAACCCTCGAAGCCGTGCTGCCGCCAATCGATGTTATTCACCGAACACGCCCAAGCCTTATCGACGAATGTGTGCCAATACCTCTCAACAAACCGTCGATCGAAAGCTGCGTTATGCGCGATCACGACCACAGCGTCAGACGCAAATCGATTAACCGCCTCGCTGTCGATCTTTTGACCAGCGACCATTTCGTCGGTGATGCCATGTAATTTCGTTGCTTCAGGTGGAATCGGCTTGGTCGGCTCATTCAGCGAACTGAACGTGTCAACGACACGCACAATTTCGCCGCTCGGAAGGTAAGTGAACTTTACCATGCCGAGCTCCACCACTTCGTCAGATGACGTGTCTAGTCCTGTGGTTTCGACGTCGAGGACGATTCCCGTCCTTGTCGGTTGGTCCGCGGCGTCTATGAAGTTGTCCCGATACTTGAGGCGCCGAAGAACCCGGTAGTCGGGGTGCCCTTCAAGAGCAGCAACTATCTCGCTAAATGAAGCATCAGGTAACATCATCCCTCGGCCCGTAAGACGATCAATATCCAAGAAACGCGCGGTCAATTTTCAGCGTGCAGCGCGTTCGCCAAGCGGCAACAAATGTCAGTCAAGGTGACCTTCCCGGCAAGGTCCCGTGCGGCAATTTATCACTTAAACCTCTCCTGAATTGCATTTCGCACTAAAAACATCCAGTGGTAGCATCCGCTGCTGATGCAGGGGGTTTCTGATGAGAACGCCGCGTCGCTTGGTCTGCGCAACGTTAATAGTCATTGCAAATATCGGCTCAGGTGCTGCAGACGCGAAGTCGCCGCGCGTTGTCACCATCATGTCCTACAATGCTGAAAACCTCTTCGATACGAGCGACAACCCAAACAACATCGTCGGCTCCTTTGAGATCTTCGCTCAGTTTATTGCAGCCTGCTTTGTACGATCGGCCGGCTCGATGCCACGGGCGTAAGCGCATATGCCTACCCTGGAGCTCCATCCAAGGATAGTTCGTCAGGTGGGTGTTGGCTTCCGGGGATGAAATAACTCGTCGACGGACTGTTTCGGGTCCTTGATCCGAGAGCGGTCCTTGCGGTCGTTCTTCTGCGCTTCGAGCTTCTGTAGGAAACGGAAGCGCGGCGATCGCGCCGCGTGCCCCGATCGGCCGTGCTTGGTCATGCCGAAACCCTTTTGGCCTCCATGCATCATTTGATCACCAACGAAGGCTGCGCGGCTGATGTCTTGCACCCCGGGGAGCCGCCACCGGGCCGAGCCTCTGAAAGCACCGTCAGAGCAAGGATAGCGCTGATCGTTAAAGGGCGCGAGGCCGGGACGGTCGGTGCGAGAGCACTGCTCTAATGCGGCGAAGGGCGTAACGCCGCTGACGAGGATCGATGGCCCAGCACGGCCTGGCATGCGGCTGCGATGATCGGCCGCGGCTGGAGAGGCCGTCGCTGGTGCCAGGACGTCAAAGCTACATCACAGAGCTGTGGTTCGGCGCGATGCAATGGTCTAAAATGTAGCAATGAGGCCCCAATTAGGAGCTTGAACGTGACGAGATCATCGATGTCCTCGACAAGGGAGGATAAATCATGGAGCAGAGAAACGTAGACCGCAGAAGCTTCCTCAATAACCTCGGCGTGACGGTCGGCGCTGCCGCGGCAGCAACCGCGATGCCGGCCATTACTCCCGCATCGGCGCAAACTCCGGCAGCGCCGAAAGGAAAAATTCCCGATACACCACTCAGACTCGGTCACATGACGTTCTTGACCGGCCCCGCAGCGGTGCTCGGCGAGCCTTCACTCAAGGGCCACATCCTCGCGGCGGAGGAAATCAACGCGCAGGGCGGCATTCTTGGCAAGCGTAAGATCGAGACGATCACCGCCGACGAGGCAGCCGGCACAGACGCCAACGTGAAAGAGCTTCGCCGCATGAAGCTCTCCGAAAAGATCGACCTGTTCACCGGTGTCATATCGAGCGGCAACACGCCGGCGCTCGGCCCGGTCGCTGAGGAGCTTGGGGTGCTGACGATTTTTGTCGACGGCTGCACCGATTTTCTGTGGGACAAGGCGGTGCCGAATCCGAAATTCGCGTTCCGCATTACCAACATCCAGTCAGCGGACGGCGTCACTTGCGCGGTGGCGGCGGCGGAGGCCTGGCCTGAAGCAAAACGGATCGCGCACATTCACCCGGACTACAGCTATGGCCGCAATGCCTTCGATCATTTCAGTCTCGCGTTCAGCAAGCTTGTGCCCGGTACCCAGGTCGTCTCGGAAGGCTGGCCGAAGCTCGGCACCACCGACTTCACCGCTCACATCACCAAGGCGATGTCGTCAAATCCTGACCTAATCGTTTCTTCGGTCTGGGGCGGCGACTACGTGGCGATGTACAAGCAGGCCTTGCGTTACGGCATGTTCAACAGCGCGAAGTTTGCGAGCACGATTGCTTTTGGCGTTGCGCCGCATGCAATCGGCAAGGATCACCCGGAAGGCGTGATCGCGGGCGTGCACGCGAACTATTACTTCACCTTCCCGCCGGGAAATCGTTGGCCAGCCAACAAGAGATTCGTCGACAAGTACTATAAGCGCTGGAACGAGTATCCGAACTTCCAGTCGGATGGTGCGTATCACACGCTCTATATGTACAAGACGGCTGTCGAGAAGGCGAACAGGCTTACAGGTGGCTGGCCGGACGAAGAGGCGGTTATCAGCCAGCTTGAAGGCATGTATTTCGAGACGGCGGCCGGTGATCTCTACATCCGTCCGGACAATCACCAGGGCTACAAGGACGCGGTGACAGGCTTCAGCAAGAACGTGGCCGAATACCCGTTCCCAATCCTGGATCCGAATCGGATGGTCACCATTCCGATCCGCAATATCACGGCACCTCCGCACTGGCCGAAGCCCGGTAAGGGTCACAACGATCCGACGGCCACCTTTAATTGGATTAAGGAGACTTGGCCGCAGGTCGCCTGAACGCAGCAATCAAGACGGCCATGCCTCTTGCTGAAGGTATGGCCATCGGGATGTGGTCTTGATCGAGCGGCCGCAACTCCACATCCGCGTTATTCGGCCGCAGGGATATCCTGCAGGCGCTGGAGCGGAAGATGTCTGTGCGCGCAGCTTCGCGTCGGGCGCGAATAGGCGGCTTGGTTGTGGGGCTGACGTGCGCGGTTGTTATTACGTCTATCGCGCAGGCGGACCACGAGCTATCTTATTTTCCTTCGTTCTACCCGCATGAAATCCGTATCGAGCCGCTCGATCCGGACGAGGCGGTTCGCGAGTTCTTCAACAAGACTGATCCGCTGCACGTTTATGTGGGCACCGCACCGCGCTTTTCCGGCCAGATCCCCGAACATCTAAAGTCGGTCGAGTCGCTCAAGTCGCTGATCACCGTCAGCGTCAATCCGCAATCATCGCGGCTTCAGGGCCGGGAGGCACGCTGCCACGCCATCGAACAGGCCGCTGCAGCCCTGGTCGCGCCACCTGACGTCGTTATGCATCTGTATCCTATTACGCCCTATCACGCCGATTATCTCGGCCACGCCGATCGGGTGTCTCAAGGCAAGGCTCCGCGCACGCCAACCGGTGCGACGGCGCTGACGTTTCGCCCCGGCGCGGATGTGTCCCTGCTCTCGCCGCAAGTCCGCTTTCAGCCAACCGACTGGGATGTAAGTCTCGATGAGACTTCGGTGAACGCATTGCTGACTGAAGCTGGCATCGGCTTCAATGATTTGCCGGCGCCACCCTGGACGAAAGAAGGATGGTTCCAGGCCTACCAGCTGCTTCGCCCGGTCATCAGCCAGGCGAGCGACCGAGAGCAGGCGGACGAGTTCTATGAACGCCTCACCCATAACGAGTTCAAGGATCGCACTGAACAGCTCAACCTCGAGCGCGAGCTGCTGGCAGTATTGCTCGGCAGTTGCGAGCGCGCAGTGGTCGGTTACCGGCTGCGGCAGGAATTCTATACTGACGACTTTTCCAACGGCATTGAAAATATGGCCGTGGATGCGCAGTTCGGTTTGAATACCGCCGTCTTCCTAAGGACTGTCAAGCTTAAGGATTTCCTCTGGAATGGCTCGCTGCGCCTTGGGATCGAACCGCGCCCGACCGCGGCCTGGAATCCGATCGCCGGGTTCACCGATGCGGCCGGTCGTCTAGTGTGGTCAACCGTCGGCGACAATGCCTTCCTGCCCATTCCGTACAATAGCCGATGGGTCCAGAACCGCGCCGAAATCCGCACCGCGGACGAATCCGGCACCCGGCGGACGGTTCGCATTCCCGATGATGCGCTGATGCCGCAGGCCATAACCGGCAGGCTGGGCCCGGTGGGGCCGGGCCACGGCGCGATGGCCACAGTGCTGTATCGCCTTTCAGCCTCGAATTTCAGCGACGGTTCAGTGATGGAGGCAGCCGATCTACTTTATCCGTATGCGCTGGCATTCCACTGGGGCGCCGACGGCCAGAATGCGGCGCCCCACGATCCGGAAGTCGCCGCCGCGACGCGGCTGATACGCGAGCGGCTGCGCGGCGTGAAGCTCCTCCGGGTGGAGGAAACCTCGCGGTCGATCGCCGATCAGACCTTCACCTATCGCAGCCCGATTATCGAGGTTTATCTCAACAACCTCACTGTCGACGAACAGGAAAATGCCCTCATCGCTCCCCCCTGGAGTTCGGTACCCTGGCACGTGCTTGCGCTGATGGAGGCGGCGGCCGTGCGCGGCATCGCAGCCTTCTCGCGCGGTGAAGCTGAGCGGCGCCACCTGCCGTGGCTCGATCTCGTCCGCGATCCAGCGCAATTGAAGGCATTCCGCCTGCTGATCGAGGAATTTGCGCAAACTGGCTACCGGCCGCCAGCGCTTGAATTGCTGGTCGGCCCGGAGACGGCGAAGGCTCGTTGGCAGCGTCTCGACAAGTTCCTTGAAGCCAACGGCCATTTGCTGGTGACCAACGGACCCTACCGGCTAAAGACCTGGTCGCCAGAAGCGTTCGTTTTCGAAGTGGTGCGGGAATTCACTTATCCCGTCGGTCTCGGCACATTCGACCGCTTCGCCTATCCGGCACGCGCGCTCATCAACGCGATAGAGCGCGCAGGCGATCTCTTGCTGGTCAGCGCCGACGCGGAATTCACGGTCAAGCAGCAACGCGACTATCGCCTCGTTCGCGCGCCGCTGCAGCGAGACACGCTGCGCGCCACACTGCGGCCCATTCGACCAGAATCGCACTACATCGTCATTGGCCACGACGGCCGGGTAGCTGCCTCCGGAAGCCTAGTGCGGCAACCGGACAATCGCTTTGCGGCATCTCTGCCGACCACGCTTCAGTCCCCCCTCTATACGTTGTTCGCGGCGATCTTTCTCGACGGGAACACGATCAATCCAGTGATCGGACGCATCGAACTGGGGAATGGCGGGACAATCGGCAAGGCCGGGCGAGCCGGAGACGCAAAGGACGAGGAGGGAAAACCGTGACGATCTTCGTCATACAGATTTTCAACTCGTTTTTTTATGCGGCGGTGCTGTTTCTTATCGCTGCGGGCTTAAGTCTCATCTACGGCGTCATGCGCATCGTGAACCTGGCGCACGGGACGCTCTACGCCTTAGGCGCCTATGTGTCTGCCTGGATTGTCGGCAGTGCGATCGGCCACGCGCTGGAAGGAAATCTCGGCTTGGCCGGAATGCTCATTCTTCTTCCGATCGGTGCGATTGCCGTCGCTGCCGTCGGCGCGCTGATCGAGCCCACTCTGCTGCGCCCCCTCTATGGACGATCGGAGGAATATCACCTGCTGGTTACATTCGGCCTGCTCATGATCCTCGAGGACGTGATCAAGCTCCTGTTCGGCCGCACGCCACTGTCGGCCGGCGCCATCATGGACCAGATGGGCAGTATTCCCGTCGGTCGCCTGATGTACCCCACTTACAACCTGTTCGTCGTCGCAGTTGGGCTTGGCGTGGCCGTCGGACTGTGGGCGTTTATCTACCGCACCAAGTTTGGGGTCATCCTGCGCGCTACCTCACAGGACCGACGGATGGCTGCGGCGCTCGGTATCAATGTCGGTCGTGTCTATGTGCAAGCCTTCGCCATCGGTTGCTTCATGGCCGGCCTCGGCGGCGCAGTTGTCGTACCGGCGCAGGCGGCGGTCCTTGGCTTGGGGATCGAGGTACTTATTCTGGCGTTCGTGGTCGTCGTGATCGGTGGGCTCGGCAGCTTGCAAGGAGCGCTCGTCGGCGCGCTGATCGTCAGCTTTGTGCGCACAGCCGGCATCCAATTTTTCCCCGAGATTGAACTCGCGGTTCTTTACTTGATTGCAGCCGCGGTCCTGCTCGTCCGTCCCACCGGCTTATTCGGAAGGGCATGACAATGGCGACAGCAGCGGCCACCGGTACTTCGATCAGACGAATCACCATCGGCTCTGCGATCGCTCTCGTTGTGCTTGCGATCCTGCCGCAGATCGTCGATCCCTATCAAACGGTGCTACTGACCTACGGTCTAATCATGGCAATTGCCGCGCTCGGCTTCAATCTGCTGCTCGGCTACACCGGCCTTTTGTCATTCGGCCATTCCGCTTATTTCGGCGCCGGCGCCTATGCAGTGGCCTTCATCTTGCGAGATTTCGGCGTGCACTCCATGGAGCTATGCATTGTCGGCGGGATGCTTGGCACGCTGACCATTGCGGCGATTTTCGGATTCGTCTGCGTTCGGCATACACGCATTTTCTTCGGCATCCTGACGCTTGCGTTGTCGCAGGTTCTCTGGAGCCTCGCCTTCAAGTTCTTCTGGGTAACGGGCGGCACCGACGGCATTCGGGTACCCTATGCCAATCTCACGTTGCTTGGCGGCCTGGTCGATTTCAAGGGGGCGCGCTCGTTCCAGCGGTTCATCTATGCCTATTACTACTATGTGTTGGCACTGTTCGCGGTCTCCACGATCCTTATGTGGGTGATCGCTCATTCACCATTCGGCAAGGCGCTACAAGCGATCCGTGACAACGAAACACGCGCGCGGTTCGTCGGCATCTCTGTACTGCGCTATCGCTGGATCGCTTTCATGATTTCCGGGACCTTTACGGGACTTGCCGGGATTCTGTGGGTCCCTCTCAACGGTCTCACGACGCCCGACATTCTGTATTGGCCATTCTCCGGCGAGATCGTGTTTATGACCGTGCTCGGCGGATTCCGCTCTTTCACCGGTCCGATCGTCGGCGCGATAGCATTCAACTACCTGAAGACCTACGCGATCGCCAGCACCGAATATTGGCAGCTTCTGCTCGGCGTGGTGCTCGTCATTCTGGTCATGGCGCTACCCGCCGGCCTCGTCGGAACGACCGCGGGGCTCGCCGCAAAGTTCAGGAGCTGGACGAAATGACTCTCCTGGAAACGATCGACGTGAAGAAATATTTCGGCGACACGCGCGCTGTCGATGGCGTCAACCTGACCATCACGGAAGGCGAGTTCATTTCCGTGGTTGGCCCCAACGGGGCCGGCAAGACTTCGCTCTGCAACGTCATCAGCGCCCATCTCATTCCCGATTCCGGAAGAATCATCTTCAAGGGTCGCGATGTAACCCGCTGGTCTGGGATCGAGCGAGTGAAAGCCGGCATCGCGCGCAGCTTCCAGCTGGTTAACCTATTCGATGATCTTACGGCCTTCGACAACGTCGCGCTCGCGATCTTTTCGCGCGATGGCAAGATCCTGAACATGGCGGCGCTCGCCGACCGCGACCGCGAGGTAGCTATCGAAGCCGACACGGTTCTGGATCAGTTCGGACTCGTCGACAGGCGCAACGCCCCCGCGCGAGATCTCGCGCAAGGCGAACGCAAACTTCTGGATGTGGCACTCGCCTACGCGCTCCGGCCAAAGCTCTTGTTTCTCGATGAGCCGACGAGCGGGGTGAGCACTCGCGAGAAGGACAAAATCATGGACATCATCGCCTCGGTCGTGCGTGGCGAAGGCATCACCGCCGCGATCATCGAACACGATATGGATGTTGTCTTCAAGTATTCCAATCGAATCGTCGTGATGCACCAGGGCGCAATTCTCGCGCAAGGTACGCCGGACGCCATCAGAAGCAATGACGACGTTGCGATGGTCCTGCTCGGCAGTTCGGGGCCGGATGCATTTTCACGAAAGGAATGATCGTGCTGGAGGTCAAGGCGATCCACACCTACCGCGGTCCCGCTCACATCCTCAACGGCGTTTCGCTGCGCGTGGGCAGGCAGGAGGTCGTGTGCCTTGTCGGCCGGAACGGTGCCGGCAAGACCACGACGATCGAGAGCATCATGGGCTTCCTGCCGCTGCAGGCAGGCCAGATCGTGTTTGACAATGAGGACTTGACCGAGCTCGCTCCGCATGAACGCGCCAAGCGCGGAATCGGCTATTCGCCGGAGGATTGCGGCGTTTTCCCGGAACTATCCGTCGACGACAATCTGATGATCAGCCGCTGGCTCGGGGATGAGGTGTCACGCCGGCGAAACGAGGTTGCACGTTCAGACCCGCAGACGCAGGCTTTTGGGGTTTTTCCCGAAGTTCAGGACCTCCTCCAACGCCAAGGCATGCATCTGAGCGGCGGTCAGCGCAAGATGGTCGCGATTGCTCGCGCGATGATGTTGTCGCCGTCCCTTCTCCTGCTCGATGAGGCATTCGAGGGGCTGGCGCCGGTCGTGGTCAACCGGTTTACGGAAGCCGTCATGAAGATCAAGGCGATGGGCGTCTCCATCCTGATGGCGGAATCACATCTCGCAGCCGCGTCTCGTATCGGCGACCGGCTCTATGTGATCGATCGGGGCGAGATCATTTTCCACGGTTCGCCAAAAGAAGCGCGCACCGATGAGAGGGTGGTGAAAGCCTTGCGCGGATGAATTGCCCGTCGCGCGCGCCCGCACTATGCGGGTTACGGTTTGCTGGGATTGCATCATGAAGCGCCGTGTAACGCTTGGATTGCTGTTGTCGGCCTTGACCCTGGCCGGCGCGGTGCGAGGCGGCCACGAATTGCCGGTTTATCCATCTTATTATCCGCATGAGATCGAGATTATGACCAGCGCTCCCGACGCCGCGGAGAGCCTGCTGCAGCAATCCAAGATCCATGCCTATCTCGGAAACGATTTGCACTTTTCCGGCTCCGCGACCGACCTGATCGCCGCTGTGGAATCACTGGGCTCGCTGGTGACGGTCCGGATCAACCCACAATCGTCATATGCAAAAGCGGATGCGACAGCTTGCGCAATCACGCGTGCCGTTGCCCGAAAACTCAGCTTGAACAATCCGGACGTCATCCTGCATCCCTATCCGATCACGCCATTGCACGGCGATTATTTGTACCATGTCGATCTTGCCGAAGCGGCGAAAAGACGCTTGCTCTCCGACGGCCAGGTTGAGCCAACAATCGGGGATCTGAAGATGAAGGCCGCCGACGTCTTCGCGAAACACTTGTCCCGCGTCGAACAAGCGGGGCCAGACTCGGATTGGGACGTTGAAGTTAAGGAAACCAGCGTCCCGGAACTCGTTGCCTCGGCAATGACCGTGATCAATGGCTGGCTGCTCCCGCCAGTGGCAAGGAGCGGATGGTACCAAGCTTATCTCGTTCTGTACGACGCAATCGATCAAGCTGCAAAAGAACGCGTGGAATCTGACCTGCAACGGATTCAGTCCGGCGATTTCAACGACCCGGCCGATCGCATCAATCTGGAGCGGGCGGTTGTGACAGC
The DNA here is from genome assembly GCA_036924835.1 of Nitrobacteraceae bacterium AZCC 1564. Classification (NCBI taxonomy): domain Bacteria; kingdom Pseudomonadati; phylum Pseudomonadota; class Alphaproteobacteria; order Hyphomicrobiales; family Nitrobacteraceae; species Nitrobacteraceae bacterium AZCC 1564. Next base: position 3,786,528 of record JBAGRR010000001.1, on the reverse strand, counting down.
CCTCGTCAGCGACTGCCGTCAAGTCGTCGTCGGCTACACGCTCAAGCACGAATATTTCAACTCTGAATTCTCGGCTGGGATCGAGAATATAGCTTTCGATTCCCTTGCGGGCCTCAACGCAGCGATCTTTCTCCGTACGGTGAAGCTGAAGGACTTTCCTTGGAACGGTTGGCTCCGTGTCGGAATCGATGCGCAGCCTATGTCGGCCTGGAATCCGATCACAGGCTTTTCCGACAAATTCGGACGGCTGATGTGGTCCGCCATCGCCGACCCGGCCTTGTTGCCGTCGCCCTATGACCAGGCCTGGATGGCCAATCGGATCTCGGAGATCCAGGCTACCCCGCCTCGATGAAGGAATTGCAACGATGCCTTGCAACGGAATCTTTCGTGCATGTCTCGTCGGGATGTTGCTCGTCTGGGCAACCAGAGCGACGCTCGTCGCAGCGGGCGCCGCGGAGCTCACGTTCGACTTCCACATCGAGCGCGGGCGGGTGATGGAGAGCGCGCAGGTCATCCGGATCAAGCAAGGCGATGCCGTCAGGCTGCGATGGCACGCGGATCGATCGATCATCCTGCATCTGCACGGCTATGATCTTGAAAAGAAGATCGAGCCCGGCACCATCGGCCTGATGGAGTTCGTCGCGGACGCCACCGGGCGGTTTCCAATAGAAGTCCATGGGTCGCCCGGGGCAGTCGGCCAATCTCACGGGGAAGCTCCACTTGTTCGTATCGAGGTCTACCCGTAACAAGATGCGCCGGCGGCGCTCGACAACGGCCCAATGGTGGCTGTTCGCGGCTATGACTTCGCTCATGGGCATCACACCAGCCGGCGCGCACGGCTTCGGCCAGCGTTATGATCTCCCCCTGCCGTTGTCTTTTTATCTTTTCGGCGGCGCGGCTGCGGTCGTGCTCTCCTTCGTGGTGGTTGGTCTGTTTGTAGGCGGCACGCCGCCGGCACGCGCCTATTCGCGCGTCGATTTGTTCGACTACCCGCTCGGAAAAGTCGTCGCAGCATTGGGTGTCCCGCTCAAGCTGGTTGCTCTCGTCCTGTTCGCTGCAATGCTGGTGGCCGGCTTTCTCGGCGATCAAAATCCCTACCGCAACCTCGCGCCCACGCTCGTCTGGATCATTGCCTGGGTCGGCCTCGCCTATATTTCCGCGTTCGTCGGAAATATCTGGCCGCTCATCAATCCATGGCGGACCGTCTTCAACGCGGTGCAGATCACGTACGGGCACCTTTGTGGCCGCAATCTTGCGCGCGACAAACTGTATCCCGACGCCCTCGGTGTCTGGCCTGCCGTGATCTTGCTGCTGGCCTTCTCCTGGATCGAGCTCGTTTATCCGACACCTGCGGTGCCGTCACACATAGCTTTCTTCGCACTTGGTTATTCCGTACTAACCTGGACCGGCATGTTCGTCTTCGGCGGTGAGACCTGGCTGCGGCACGGCGAGCTCTTCACCGTTATATTCGGCACCTTCGCCCGCTTCGCACCAACGGATATATCCACCACCCAGCCGAGACTCCAGTTATTGCTGCGAGGGTTTGGAGCGGGCTTAATCCGTCGCGAGCAGGTTTCGCCGTCGGTGACGGCACTGGTGCTGCTGCTGCTGTCGAGTGTTCTCTACGACGGCCTGATCGCGACACCCGAATGGTCAGCCGCGGAATCCGCGGTCATCGCGCGCTTATCTGATGTAACCGAACTCGGTCCGGTTACGGTGCGAAGCATCGGCCTAGTTGGGTTTTGGCTCATCTTCCTGTTAGCCTACTGGATGGTGAGCGCGATCATGAGTGCGGTGACAGCGTGGCGCTTTTCAGCGCGGCAGATCGCCCAGAGCTTCGCCCTCACGCTGATCCCGATCGCGCTCGGCTATCACCTTGCGCATTACCTCGTGTACTTTCTGGTCCAGGGGCAATATATCCTTCCGCTTCTTTCCGATCCGTTCGGCTACGGCTGGAATCTGCTCGGGACCGCGAGCTACCGGCCGAACATTGCGATCGTGGGCGCCCGCTTCGCCTGGTACACGGCGCTCGCGGCCGTTCTTCTCGGGCACATCGCGGCAGTATATCTCGCGCATGTGCAGGCGCTGCAGACGTTTGCCGCGCACAAGCTGGCCTTGGCCTCGCAGATCCCGCTCACCGCGCTGATGGTGGTCTACACCTTCGTGAGTCTGTCAATCCTGGCCGGGCCGATCATCGAGCGTCGCGAGCCTTCTGCGCAACCATCGGCAGTGGCGGAGAATGCGGTCGCGATTCCCGCGGACGCGGTGCTGCCTGATCTGGACAACGGCCGGCTCCAGGCCGTCGGGCCCGGCAAATTCGCACGGACAAAATTGGTGTATCGTCTGCTCGGCTCCGCGTTCCACGACGGGACGAGGATGACAACGGCCGATCTGCTCTACCCCTACATCTTTGCATATCGTTGGAGCATTCGTGGCGATGACCGCGAGGCGCATTACGATCAAACAATCGATACAGCGACCGCGCAGATACGTCGCGAGCTTGCCGGATTGCGGCTCGTAGGCAGCGAAACCGCATCCAAATCCGTCAGGGTCGGCGATGTCGATTTCCTCCGTGAAGTGTTCACGATCGAGGTCTATACGACCGGCGCACCCGCGAGCCCGGAACGTGAGGCGGTTCCTGCACCGCCCTGGAGTACGCTGCCCTGGCATCTCCTCGTTCTGATGGAGGAAGCGGTCGGCCGGAATTGGGCAGCATTCTCGCAGACGGAAGCCGTTCGCCGCGGCATCGAATGGCTGGATCTCGTCCGCCGGCAACCGCTGAACGTGCGATTCGCGGCCTTGACCGAGAGCTTCGAGCGTGAAGGCTACCGGCCCGAAGCGTTGCGCCTGCTCGTCAGTGTTGACGAGGCACGTCGGCGGTGGGCGGCGCTCTCCGCGTTCTACAAGGCCAATGGCCATTTTCTGGTGGCCAATGGCCCCTATCAGCTCAAGAGCTGGTCGCACGACAGCGTCGTGCTCTCTGCGTTCAGGGATTTGAGCTATCCACTCGGCGTTGGCTCCTATGACTCTTATGCGATCCCGCGTCGCGGATTTATCACTGCAGTGGACTCGACGGTTGATAAGATCCGATTGTCGGGCGACATCGAACTGATCGACAAGTTTCAACGCAGCTACCGCCTTGTGCGGATGCCGCTCTCATCCGTACCGCCGGATGTGTTGAAACGAACGCCCGCGGAATGCCGATTTGTGGTCGTCGATGATCAAAAGCGTGTAGTGTTTGCCGGCGTTGCCCCTCTTGGCGAAAGCTCCTCGTTCCGGTTCGATTTCAAGAACCGATTGCCGGCCGGCCGTTATACGATGTTCGCGGCCATAACGCTCAACGGCAATGTCATGAATGCCGATATTCGCCAGATACCGATCGTTGTTTCCCCCTGATAGACAAGAGAACGACGGTTAGACCAAAACAGGCTGTGCTGCGGGCGTGGATTTGCGGAACTTTCACATCTTTGACTTTGCCATCGATGGTTTCGTGATTTCGGAAGATTGCCACCCGACTAGCGATCGCGCAGCTTGGGATCCAGGGCATCGCGGAGCGCGTCGCCGAACAGACTGAAGCCGAAAACGGTCAGTGCGATCGCAAGGGGCGGAAAGACGGCGATCCACGGAGCCGTCGAGGCGTATTCCTCCGCGCCTCCCTGCAACATCAGGTCCCACGCCGCCGTCGGCTCCTGCACGCCGAGCCCGAGATAGGACAGCGGCGCCTCCACCAGGATCGCCTGCCCGACAAAGGCGGTCAGCATGATCAGAAACGGCGCCAGCACGTTGGGCACCATGTGGAGAAGTATAATGCGCGTCTGGCCGAAGCCGCAGGCGCGCGCGGCGTCGATGTAAGGCACCTCTCGGATCGCCAGCGCGCTCGAGCACACGACCCGCGCGCAACGGAGGATGAGCGGAATTGTGATCGCCGCGATCACGTTGTAGACGCCGCTGCCGAAGATGGCGATGATGGCGAGCGCCATGATGATCAGTGGGAAGGCCATCACCACGTCCATAACACGCTGCAGGACGAGGTCGAGGCGGCGGCCGAAATAGGCGCTTGCCACGCCGAGCACGAGACCGGCGACTCCCCGACGAGAGCGCATGAGAATCCCACGATCAAGGCGGTGCGCGCGCCGAACACGATGCGGGAGAACAGGTCGCGGCCAAACTGATCGGTGCCCATGAGGTGCGCCCAGCTCGGCGGTCCCGTCATGGCGGACTTAAATCCAATACCGACCTGGTCGGGAGGCTGAATTAAAGCGACTCCCCTCCGATTCGGCGGAGTTCCGGGCAGATAATGGTTTAGTGGCTTCTTCTCTATCGGACCGACACAAAAGCCCGAGGAGCGACCGTAAGTCGTGAGCACGATCCGGTCATCCTGTCGGCCTCGCACGAAGCACAGGCCGCGCTGGCCTTCGTTGAGTCTGCAATAGCGCGGGCAGACATCGCACTGGATGCGCCCGTCTTCGAGCCGGTGCCAGTAGCGGCCAGCAACGCCTTCCAAGCGCTCAGATTGCGTCATAGAGTTCGTCGTGTGGATCGCTGGGTAAATCTCTCTCTTTGCCGACGGCCGTTACGGAGAGTTGCGCCACGACGTCTAGCCGGGCCCGCCTGACGGCACGAGCACCCCGCGGGCACCGGCTCATTCTATTCCCGATCGGCGGAGACTGTAAGCCGAACCGTCGACAATCTCGGCCGTTGAGATCCCCCGCCTACACCGCGCGCCGCCAGCCCGATCTCCGGCGCTCGGCCTCGCAACTCGCGAGAGTAGAAGCGGATTGGTATCCTTGGACCGGAGACCAACCAGATGACAACCTCGAAAACGATCGCCGGCCTGATCGGCCCCACCCTTGTCGCAATCACTGCCAGCATGCTGTTGAACATTGGCTCGTTCCCTACATTGGCGGAGCAGGTTTCCCGTGACCCCGCTATCATCTTTGTGTCTAGCATCCTCTTGTTCGTCGCTGGGCTTGCCATCGTGCGTGCTCACAATCGCTGGAAGTACGGATGGCCGCTGCTCGTCACCGTCCTTGGTTGGCTTGCCGTCCTCGGCGGGCTTGCACGAATGCTTTTCCCAACCGGACTGGCCGCAATTGCCGCCGGAATTGACCGAGTGACCGGCGTGATCATTGCGACAGCCATCGTCATCTTGGGGCTCGGCGCGCTACTCTCGTTCAAGGCCTACCGACGTGATTGAGCACGCTTGCGTGAGTCAAATCCACCGAGGTCCCACTGGGGCATAACATGATCGTGCTGTTCACGGATTTCGGGTTGCACGGCCCCTACGATGCGCCAGTGGGCAATCCCAAGGCGTCGGCGTATCTCTTGGCAGTCTACGCAGCATGGTTTCCGGCAGGGACCGTCTTTCTCTGCATCGTCGATCCCGGCGTCGGCGGCGCGCGCCCGGCCATTGTGCTCGAGGCCGACAGCCGGTGGTATGTGGGCCCCGGCAACGGCCTGTTCGAGCTGATCGAGCGCCGTGCCACGAAGACGCGCAGCTGGGACATCGACTGGAGGCCAGAGCGCCTGTCGGCCAGCTTTCACGGGCGCGACGTCTTCGCGCCGGTGGCAGCCATGCTGGCACGCGGCGAGCAGCCACCCGGCCAGCCACGCAAGGATGGCGCGGATCGCCGCGCAGACTGGCCGGATGACCTCTGTGAGATCGTTTACGTGGACCATTTCGGCAATGCCATGACTGGGTTGAGGGCGGCGATGCTGCCGCTAAACGCGAGGCTTGCCGCGGCGGGTCGCATACTGGAGCGCGAGAGGACCTTCAGCGATCAGTCGCCAGGCGAGGCCTTTTGGTACGAGAACTCGAACGGGTTCGCCGAAATCGCCATCAACCGGGGGTGCGCTGACCGCGATCTTGGTCTTTCGATCGGCATGCCGATCGAGATCGTCTCTTAAATGAAGGCGGCTCCCTCACAACTTTGATCCGCAGCTATGCGCAAGACAAGAAAACAGAGCTCGAGAACCGATCGGCTGAAGCCGCAAAGGCGTCGCGCCAAGTTGCCAGCGACCGTTAACGAGAGACTGGCCGATCAGACCCGCAAGATTCTCGGCAAGCACTACGCAAGTAAATATCGGGTGCGGTAATCGCGATTACTGCGCCTCAGAATCCTGGTCCTCTAGTGAGGACGCGGATGCCGGTGAGCGCGTCTTGCGAGACGCTCAAGACTTTTCCACGGAGCGATCCGTAACAAGTGAAGTTGAAGTTATCGTTTTCGCTTGATGGTGTGAGGCGAACTGAGCTTGCCCAATCTCTTCGCATTCGCCGCTACACGTCGCCTGAATCGACGAACGATATCTTCACCCGAAGCACCAGCCGCGAGGCTCGCACCGGCTCTGAATCCCTCGTCTATCTTTTCACTGACCATTAGTTCGGCTTCTCGCCGGGCGCGTTTGCCGCCCGCCATCAGCTGCCACATCCGCAGCCCAATGACCTGGTTGGCCTCTATTGCCAGCATCATCCAGGAATGAAGCATCCGCTGTTTTCCGAAATGCCGCACTTCAGTTGTTCCTCTGGTCCGCTGGCGTTTCGCCCGCCGTTCGCCGTGCAAGGAGACCACCTACCGTTTCAACGGCCTGTGCGATATCAGCCGTGTGAGCGTAGGTGACCATGTGCTCGGCATTTTTGACGGCTCGGATCGATCCAGCGCGCGGTGCAGATTGCGCGCCTGATCGGGTTCCCTTATCTGGTCCGCTGGTCCGTGGAAAATGCACGGACCCGTCAGCTGCAAGTCGCATCACTGGATTGGAAGTAGCTCGTCCGCCCTGTTAACTGGGCCTCGTAGCCCGCGTTCCTTCGTACCTCCAGCACCGGTGAAAAGTTCACCATCGTAGGAACGGCCCTCACCCGCCAACGTTGGCTCTCGGAGGGGCACACTCTGCGATGGGCTGAAAATCAAATCACCAATCACGAAAGAGGGAGTATGAAGCATGGCTCATCCCCGCCAAGAGGAGAGAGTTACCCAAAGTGCTGCAGAGACCGTTCGGCGCACCAGCGAGAAGACCGCCGAGCAGACGCGGCGTATCGGCCTGGCGGCCACTCAGGCCGGAGAGGAAATGGCTGAAGTGAGCGCCAATCTGTTCCAGCAGAATGCCGAGATGATGCAGAACACCTGGCGCCTCGGAGTGGACATGGCGACGACCGTGTTCAGCGGTTCTACGGCTCAGCTTGGTCGAACGCTCGGCTTGTCAGGAAACGAAGCGCAAGGGGCAATGGAACGGTCAGCCCGCAACGCCCAGACGATCCTGCAGTCCGCCAGCGCGGTGATGAAGGGCATGAACGGGATTTCTCAAGAGTACTTTGACTTCGTTCGGCACCGATTCGAGAACAACATGGACCATATGAACGAGCTCTGGCGATGCCGCAATCCTCAAGAAATTGCAGCGCTCCACACGGAGGTCGTCCGTGACACCGTAGCCAGCGTGTTTGAGAGCGGCCGTCGGATGGCTGACATGTCGCTCCGGGTGGCTGATGATGCTGGAAAACGGATAGCTGAAAGCGCGGAACGCGCCGCTTAGCTCAGACTTGGCGGCAGCAGACTACGACCTCGCATCCGCTTTGGGATCAAAAGGCGACTTCGTGACCCATCCGCACTTGATCACCCCTGAAAGCCGACATGGGCAGCCAAGATCGCCACGTCGGCTAAGGGCCAGGAGCTGACCTTGTTACGCCTCCGGTGCGCTAACATTTCGCAGCCCCACTTGCGAGATTTGGGCTAGGCTGAAGCGCCCGTGCTCATTCGAGGAACCGGGCAGGAGGCGCCCATGAACGTTGCGGCTTGGCTGCACGGTCTGGGGCTAGGGCAATACGAGCAATCGTTCCGCGAGAACGACATTGACGCCGAGCTCCTCGCCCAACTGACGACCGACGATCTGATCGCGATCGGTGTCGCCTCGCTCGGCCACCGTCGTAAGCTGCTTGCGGCGATCGCGGCCTTGCGTGATGGAGCCGCGCCGGCGTCCGTTTCTGTTCCTGGCGCGGCCTCGATTTCGCTGACGACTTCGTCCCTGCCGGAGGCCGAGCGGCGGCAGGTGACGGTGCTGTTTGCCGACCTGGCCGGCTACACGAATCTCGTCGACGAACTCGACGCTGAGGAAGTCCACGCCCTCCTCGAACGCTTCTTCAACCTTGCCGACGCAAGCGTGGTCGATCACGGCGGGAGCGTGGACAAGCACATTGGCGATTGCGTGATGGCGGTCTTTGGGGCCCCGATGGCCTATGGCAATGATCCGGAGCGATGCATCCGGGCTGCCCTCGACATCGGCCGCCGCATCCCCACGCTGGAAGCCGAGCTCGGCCGCGCCGTTGGCGTTCACATCGGCATTGCCAGTGGCGAAGTCGTCGCAAGCGGCACCGGCAGCGCGCGCCACCTTGAGTACACGGTCACCGGAGATTCCGTGAACCTTGCCTCGCGATTGACGGATCAGGCGGCTACAGGCGAGATCCTCATTTCGGATTCAGTTCACCGGGCACTTGCCGAACGGATCGACTGCTCCGACGTCGGCGAACTCGCGATCCAGGGGCTTGCGAGGCCGGTCAGGGCATGGCGACTGCGCAGCTTTCGCGAACCGGCTCGCTCCCGCGATCAAGCCTTTGTTGGACGGCTCCGCGAACTGCAGCAGCTCGAAGCGGCGTTGGCGCGGTGCCGGGACACGAGATTCGGCGAGGTCTTCTACATCCGCGGGGAAGCCGGTATCGGCAAGACCCGCCTGCTCGAGAAGCTCCAGGCGAAGGCAGAGGAGGAAAACTTCGCTTGTCACGCGGGGCTGGTGCTCGACTTTGGAATGGGCTCCGGCCAGGACGCAATCCGCTCACTCGTCCGCAGTCTGCTCGGTCTGTCGGGCGAGAGCAGCCGGGAAGAGATCGAGGCAGCAGCCGAGAAGGCCCTCGAGGATGGACTGCTTGCTGACGAGCGCCGGCTATACCTCAACGACCTCCTGAACGTGCCGCAACCGACCGAGTTGCGCACGCTCTATGATGCAATGGACAATGCGGCACGTGACCGTGGCAAGCGGGCGAGCGTCGCCGAGCTTGTTAGCCGAGCGAGCAGCCGTCGCCCTCGCCTGCTCGCGATTGAAGACCTGCACTGGGCTGACCGGACGACTCTTGATCATCTAGCGAACCTTGCCGAGGCAGTCACTGGGTGTCCAGCGCTGCTGGTGATGACCTCGCGGATCGAGCGCGATCCGCTCAACGAGGCCTGGCGTCCGACAACTGCCGGCCAGCCAATGGTGACGATCGACCTCGGCCCGCTCCAGCCGAGCGAGGCCAACCGGCTCGCAGGGGCCTATCTGGATGCACGGGGTGAGCTTGCCCAGCGCTGCATCGAACGGGCCGCCGGCAATCCGCTGTTTCTGGAGCAGCTGTTGCGGCATGCCGAAGAGAGCGCCAAGGGTGGTGTGCCAGGGTCAATCAAGAGCTTGGTACAGGCGCGCCTGGATCGGCTCGCGTTCCCGGACAAGCGGGCGGTGCAAGCAGCCTCGGTTCTCGGCCAGCGATTTACCGCCGAAGCGTTGGAAGCGCTGCTCGACCAGCCCGGATGGAATTGCACCGACTTGGTGCGGCATCTCCTGGTGCGTCCGCACGGCGATCACTTCCTCTTCGCCCACGCGCTTATCCAGGAGGGCATCTACAACACACTGCTCAGGAGCCGTCGCCGCGAGTTGCATTGGCGAGCGGCAGATTGGTTCAGGAGCCGTGACCTGACCTTGTGCGCGCAGCATCTCGACCGGGCCAAAGATGAAGGCGCCCCGCGGGCCTACCTGGAAGCGGCACGCGCGGAAGCGGCTGAGTACCGGACCGAACAGGCGCTACGTCTTGTCGAGCGCGGGCTTGCCTTGGCCCGCAGACGAAGCGATGTGAGCGCTCTGTCCCTCCGCCGCGGTGAGATCTTGCATGACCTCGGTTCAATCTTGGAATCGATTGCTGCTTTCGAGCAGGCGCTGGCTGTTGCCGATGTCGACACCGAGCGGTGTCAGGCCTGGCTTGGGCTCGCCGCCGGGCTGCGCGTGACGGATCGTTTCGACGAGGCCTTCACGATGCTGGACAAGGCTGCGGCCGCCGCGGGTGTCGATGACCTCGCCTCGCGCGCGCGCATCCACCACCTGCGCGGCAATCTCTGTTTCCCGCTTGGAAGGCTCGTCGAGTGCCTGACGGAGCATGAGCAGGCACTCATCTGCGCCCGAACAGCCAATTGGCCAGAGATGGAGGCGCGTGCACTTGGTGGTTTGGGCGATGCCGAATACGCGCGCGGCCGCATGGTCAGCGCCTATCGGCACTTCAGCCGGTGCGCGGAGCTGTCGCGCGCATCGGGCGCCGGCCGCGTCGAGGTCGCCAACCTCAGCATGGTCGCGCATACCCAAGTGTATCTCAATGATTTCTCCGGGGCGCTCGCGACGACCCTGGCCGCGGTCGAGTTGGCGGCCCGGGTCGGGCATAACCGGGCGGAAATCATTGCCCACAACGCGGCGTGCAACGTGTTTCGCACGACGGGCGAGTCTGGACGTGCGAAGCTGCATGCCGAGCGGGCGCTGATTCTTGCCCGGCAGCTCGGTGCCAAAAGGTTCGAGGCGGTGAGCCTTAACGATCTGGCCATGGTCGCTCGTGCAGAGGCGAGCAACGCAGAGGCGATGGACCTGCTGTACCGCGCCTTGGCGATCAGCCGCCAGACCGGGCTCAGCTTCATGGGCCCGTGGATCCTCGGCAACCTTGCGGTCACGACTGAGAACCCGCTTGAATGTCTTGCAGCGCTGACGGAAGGTGAGGAGATCCTTCGTAAGGGCGCGGTGAGCCACAGTCATTTATGGTTCTTCCGGTATGCGATCGATGCATCGCTGAACTCTCGGGATTGGGACGGCGCGGAGCGCTTCAGCACTGCGCTCGAGGAATACACGCGACCAGAACCATTGCCCTGGGCCGACTTCTTTGCCCGATATGGACGCGCCGCTAGTGCACAGGGTCGGTGCCGCGGACAAGAGACGGCATGCAAACTTGGCAACCTGCGGGACGAGGCGGAGCGCCTCGGCATCGGTTCAGCGCTTGAACGATCTCCAGGTCGCGATCCGCAAGTCCTTTAGTTCGTCGGTTTGAAGATGTCGGCAGTGATAAAAAAATGACGGCGTCGCTGCCATCATTGCGGTGCCAGTGGATCGTGGTCCCGGGCTCCGCGGTGACGTCCCCAGTTTGAAGCTCTGAGAAGTGCCGTCGTCTCGAAATGGCTTACCGACAGCCAGTGGCGCCTGTCGCAATGACGGCTTTAAGTCAAAAGCGTCGATTTGGCCGCGGTCCGACCATGTCTGGTCTAGGCCTCACAACTGACACGAAGACAAGAGTTGGGGTTGATCGGTATGGGCCAGGAGCGAGCATTCAGCCTCGCAGATGGCCTAGCTCTGCTCGCGGGGGCGCTGCGGCGACTGAGGATTGTTGGCGGGATTGGTATCGTACTTGGATATTCGCGTGATGAGCCCGCTAGTGGCGAGCGGTTGCAAGTCCGCCTCCAGCGCGTCAGCAATCTCCTTAGCATAGACCTCCCGGTCGTCCACATAGAGTGTAAAGGATTTCAAGTACTTTTCCGTCTTCGCCGGATTCTCGATCGTCGCCTTCGTCCACTGGTAGAGCGGATAGTTTTCGACGCCCTGCTCTTCTGCTGCGGCGACATACTCAGCAAAGGAGTCGAACTGGCATTTCAGCGCTGCGCGATGCTCGGCGAGGATATCGAACAGCGGCGCCAATGCCGGAACACGGAGTTTTCGGCGTACCGATTCCGCCATAGCAGAATCGTTCACATCGAACCGAATCTGATACTGCCACTGAGGAGTCACACTATTCTCGCCTTCTGGTCGCACCCGATTTGCCCCTTTTCGATCGCAAGGCGCTAATGTGGGTTCCGCTGCCGATCTCCTCTATGCCGTCGCTTGCCGACACCTTGAAGTCAACTCGTTTTCCCTCGACGTTGATTACCTCGGCCGTCGCGCACAGCTCGTGGCCTAAAAGGCGTGGCGGCGAAGTGTTGTACATCTACTGCAGTGCCGACCGCACTTTCACGTGCATCCAGAAACGGTCTGATGGCATTGAGCGCGGCGTTTTCCATGATCAAGATCATCACGGGCGTCGCAAGCACTTGCGGCAATATAGCGTCCTTGAATCGGTCGGGTTGCACCCGCAATGTCGATGCTCCTCTGGCTCCCAACGGAATATGCCGCATTCATTCGTCGTAGATCTCTATATAGACGCGTAGACCGCTTCGCCCCCAACAGCAAGCGGACACCTGGCTAGGTCAGAGTCGGGCGAGCCCATATTGTTCGCGACCACTTTTGCGCTCCGCCGGTCAGTTGCCTTGAAGAGTACGTCCCTCGCTACTTCGTGTTTTCGAGTCCGCGTATGAACTCGATGAGATCGGAGGAAAATTACCCGGCGAATTCACTCTATCGAGCGCCCGCCGCCGCTGCGACGTCGGCAAATGTGTCCGCCTTATGAAGGCTGGAGCGATTGACTACCTCGTAACGCCAATCCGGCCTCGCGATTTGGTCGCCGCGGTCAGACTCGGCATCGCGCACGATCTCGACAACCAGGCAAAGACCAGGACATTGAACGAGGTTCGAGGTCGGTACGCTTCACTTTCGCAAAGAGAGACCGAAGTATTACGCGCGTTTATGTAATCACCTTTGAGCCCTGCCACCACTAACTTAACGCGCCAATCCGACCACAAATCAAGCGAGCAGCTCTCAATTCTGCGATTAAAGCAAAAAGGCTCAGCATCCCTGCCGAACCTGTCTTATTAGTTGATTCTTAAAATACACAATTAGAAGTCCATGCCACTGCCGCCACCTGACATTGCTGGGGCATTCTTCTTCGGCAGTTCGGCCACCATTGCTTCCGTGGTGATCAGAAGGCCCGCAACCGAGGCCGCGTTCTGGATCGCCGCACGCACGACCTTGGTCGGTCGACGATGCCCTTGGAGACCAGGTTGCCGTATTTCGCCCGACTGCGAGTCGAAGCTGTAGGCATACTGGTCCTTTTCGAGGATCTTGCCGACGATGATGGAGCTCACTTCTTGGCGGGCTCGCCATTGGGTTGGGTGAAGGTCTCTCACACGAAACCTTCCTGGGCGCGATGCTGCGCGCGTTGATCGGGTCTTGGGCCTGCCATCGCTGCTACTCTATCCTGTAACATTCGTGGGCTCGCTCGGGTGCAGAGATCGGAGAGCGGTGTGGCTGGATCGGGCGCCGGCGGACATTAATAACACTGCGGGAACGGCGACAAGGAGGTAGCAGGCGGCCCCGATCCTGAGCGTCGTATCGATACTGAAGGCAATGCTGGTGGCAACGGCGACGCTTGCGGCGAGCACGCCTGCAGCACCGTTGATGCCCCAGAACCATGGCATGGGGCCCGGGTTGATTGCAGAGACCAGTCGCATGCCGGTGGGAAACCCAAAGCCCATCAAGAAGCCTGCCGGCGTCAGCACAAGAACACAGAAGCCGGCGCGAACGAGAAGGTCCGCTCCATCAAGATCGACCAAGAGCGGAGGCAGCCAGAACGGCAACGCAAACAAGTAAGCGGCACTCGCTACGCTCCAGGCTAACAGCTTACCTGTTCCGGCGAGGCGCATGCGCTCGGATGCCGGGCTGCCGAAGCCTGCCCAGAGGATCAGGCTGAACAGAACGACACTCAACGCGTGCACGGGATGACCGAGGAGGACGCTCATTCGCTGCAGGAGAGCGATCTCGACCATCATGAACCCGCTCCCGATCAGGGCGAAATAAACGGTGCCGCCGACGGCCAACTGCCAGCCGGCTTCTCTGACTGTCGGCCGCAGCGGGACGATGATCGTAGCGGTGACCAGCGCGACCGAAATCAGAACGAGCATGACGAGGGTCAGCGTCGCAACGAGGTTGCCCGCGAACACGCCGGTGTGAGTGAAGTGCGAGAACACGTCCGCGTCAAACAACGTGGCGAACCACAACTGATTGAAGAAGAAAGGGCGCGCATCGGTCGGCGAAGTACGCGCCTTATTTTCTGACGGTGAACTCGATCGTGCGCTTCGCACGCTCGAAGGACATTCTCTGCCAGGGCCGAGGTTCTGCCGCGAATTCCGCTGTGTGCTACGTCCTCGGTATCACCTCGATAGATCCTGGCCGCAATGACCTTCTGTTCGAGCGTTTTGTGTCAGAGGAGCGTCGCGAGCCTCCGGATATCGACGTCGATTTCGAGCACGAGCGGCGCGAGATCGTCATGCAATGGGTGTTTGACACCTATGGTCGCGACCACGCTGCGTTATGCGCAACAGTTGTTCGATATCATACCAAGGGAGCGCTGCGCGATGTCGGAAAAGCGCTGGGGCTAACCGAGGATCTGATCAAGACGCTTTCATCACAGGTTTGGGCGTGGTCCGAGACGGGCGTCGACGCCAAGCACGTGCAGGAACTCAATCTGAATCTAGGCGATCGCCGATTACGGCTCGCGCTCGACCTCGCTCGGCAACTCCTGAACGTCCCTCGACATTTCGGCCAGCACCCCGGCGGCTTCGTCCTCACTCATGATCGCCTGGATGAACTAGTGCCGATCGAACCAGCGCGTATGGATCAACGGCAGATCATCGAGTGGGACAAAGACGACATCGACGCGCTCCGCTTTATGAAGGTCGACGTTCTGGCGCTCGGGATGCTGACCGCAATGAAGCGCGGCTTCGATCTGCTGGCCGGCCACAAGGGCATCAATCTCAACCTTGCTTCGATCCCTGCCGAGGATCCGCGGACATACGCAATGATCCGCAAGGCCGATACGCTCGGCACGTTTCAGATCGAGTCGCGGGCTCAGATGTCCATGCTGCCCCGGCTCAAGCCACGAACCTACTACGATCTCGTCATTCAGGTCGCGATTGTTCGGCCGGGGCCAATCCAGGGCGACATGGTTCATCCCTATCTGCGACGGCGCGAAGGCCTTGAACCAGTTCACTATCCGAAGCCCGAACTTGAAAAGGTGCTGGGCAAGACGCTCGGTGTGCCGCTCTTCCAGGAGCAGGCTATGCGCGTGGCTATCGAATGCGCGGGCTTCACGCCCGGCGAAGCTGACATGCTTCGCAAATCGATGGCAACGTTCAAGTTCTCTGGTGGCGTATCAAGATTCAAAGACAAGCTCGTCGACGGCATGATTGCCAATGGCTTCGAACAGGACTTTGCCGAGCGTACCTTCACTTAGATCGAGGGGTTCGGCAGCTACGGTTTCCCAGAATCCCATGCCGCTTCCTTCGCACTCATCGCCTATGCCTCATCTTGGCTCAAATGCTGGCACCCGGACGTCTTCTGTGCTGCTCTCCTCAACTCCCAGCCGATGGGCTTCTATGCGCCTGCGCAGATCGTACGTGATGCGCAAGTGCATGGGGTCGTGGTTCGGCCGGTGTGTATCAATGCTTCGCGCTGGGACTGCACTCTAGAGCCAACCGGTGACGACGCATGCTTCGCTGTCCGTCTTGGGCTACGCATGGTCAAAGGTCTGGCTAATGCCCACGCGGCGACCATCGTTGGCGCCAGAGCCGATCGTCCCTTCGCCTCCGTTGATGATCTATGGCGTCGAGCCGGCGTTCCTTCGGCAACGCTCGTGCAGCTGGCAGAGGCCGACGCGTTCCGGCCATCACTCGACCTCGCACGGCGCGAGGCGCTCTGGGCCATCAAGGCGTTAAGGGATGAACCGCTTCCACTCTTTGCGGCAGCGTCGGCGCGCAGCGATGAGATCGTACCGGAGGTCAATGAGCCCGCTGTAACGCTCAAGCCAATGACAGCTGGGGGCGAAGTGGTTGAGGACTACGGACACATCGGCTTAACTCTCCGCCGCCATCCGGTGTCGTTCTTGCGACAGGATCTCCACGATCGGCGAATCGTGACCTGCGCTGAAGCGATGGAGGCTCGCGACGGCCGGCGATTGGAAGCTGCAGGCTTGGTCCTCGTTCGTCAGCGCCCGGGCAGTGCCAAAGGCGTCATGTTCATCACGATTGAAGACGAGACAGCGATCGCGAATCTTGTCATTTGGCCGAAAGTTTTCGAGGCGTTCCGTCGCATTGTTCTGTCGGCCGGCATGCTCGCCGTTCGAGGGCGCATCCAGCGCGAGGGAGAGGTCGTCCACCTTGTCGCACAAGAACTGACAGACTTATCCGGAGAGCTTGCGAGTGTCGGCGAACGAGAAGCGTCGTTTCCACTCCCGCACGGTCGAGGCGATAATTTCCATCATGGATCGCCAACGCCAGATCCTCGTGGATTACCGAAAGGCTGGCGCACGCGGGACATCTACATCCCCGACTTGCACATCGACACGATCAAGGTAAAGACGCGCGATTTTCGATGAATGCCGTGAATCAGTCGCGCTAGACTACTTCTCACAGATCTGATCGCGCTGCCGCGCGCACCTGAGCGTCTGCTTGAGCGTCAGGGACGTTTAATCGCATAGCGCTGCCAAGTCCCAACCTCGGCCCCATGATCTGGCTGCCTCTCAATGATACTGGCAAAAGCATTACGTATAGACACCGAATGCGATACGTTCGAGATATTGCTCAACAAGATCGATACCTGCTGGAGTGGCGAGCAGATCGATCGGGCGGTACTGGTCAAGTCCGATAGCCGGTCGCTCGAGCCACTGCTCGGCTTCTCTCTGCAGCCAAATACATCTGTGGCCCTGACGAGGATTTCGGCAAATTTCCAGGTTCGCCCGCTTTGATGCTGGCTGAGCGGTTTAGCGCGAGCGTCTTTACGCCGCTGAAAGCTGTGAAGCCTGATTCTGACGGCTTTTTCCAGCGGCGCTGTCTTGCGCATCATGAGCGTGGGCATCTTAACCTTCTGCATCAGAGACGGATCGTGGCGATGCATCATCAGCTTTGCGGTGTCGCCGACAACCCCTTCGTTTAACTTGTCCCTCATCTGACGTGCTCGCCTACTCCATCATACCGATCAGCTCAAGGCGTCACCATCAAGCTAATCAGTCGCTTCCTCCACGAACTGTCTCAGCCTCCAATGAACCCTCGGGAAGTGGACGCAGAAGTTCGGCTTGTGGCTTAGTGAGGTAGATCCAGTGAGCCCAATCTTCGGGCCTCATCACCACAACTTGGCGATTGTGAAAGGGTTCGACGTCGGGACTGGGCTCGGTCGTGAGCATGGTGAAGGCTGACGGTGCCCCGGCCTTGCCTTCTCGCCGGAGCCCTGCGATCGCCACACCCTTTTTCAACGAAAGTGGGCCAATACCTCTCGGCAAACCGTCGATCAAACGCGGCATTATGCGCGATAACGACCACAGCGTCAGACGTACTGAACTGCCTTGTCGTCGATCTTGTGACCCGCGACCATAGCTATTGAGGTTGAAAGCCTGTTGCCTTCACCACGCTCGGCCACTTTTCGACCTCGGCTACTATTCTCTTCTGGAAGTCCTGCGGCGATCCGCCGCCGGGTTTCATTCCAAGTTCGGTAAACCGAGATCTCACAATTTCCGATGCGAGTGCCCTATTCGCTTCCGTATTCAGCTTTGCAATCATCTCCTTGGGCGTTCCCTTGGGAGCGGCGAAGCCAAACCACGCCGACATTTCATAACCGGGAACGGTCTCGGCAACGGTCGGAACGTCAGGTGCACCCGCCCACGCGAGGAAGGTCGAGCTCTGTCCGTTCGATGAACGCGGTGAACGCGAACTTGAGCGCAAAGAGCTTCCGGAATACACGGACGAGGTATGGCGTGGATACTTGTCCTCAGCCCGTCCCGGCACGGTCTACGCTTATGCGTCCATGGCCCGTTCGAGCCCGATACTGGACATCGCCTCTCGCTATCGCCGAGCAGGTGGACGTCTGAACTACCTGGGCGGAGCGGACACACTCTGCCCTCTTCCTAAGGAATCGCTTTAGCCGCGTGCTCTGCGGCCGGAACAACAGCCGCGCTCGGCTATCACTTCGCGCTGTAACGCGATCATGCGGCGCCTAACGACAACGAGGCCGTTAGTTTTCGTTGCGTGTCGCCGTCGGCTCCTTCAGAACAATTCCAAACAGTCCTTTTTTGTTGAAGCGCCTCACGTCGGGGTGCAGCGGCTCAGCTTCGCAAATTAGCGACTGGTGACCGGAAAAAGCCTGCACAAAGGATTCGAAACCCCAATTGGTATCGATGTCGTCGACGACGATCGCTCCGCCCGGCCGCAACGCTGCCCAAGCGCGATCGATCTCAAAGCGAACGTTATGCTCACTATGGAGGCTATCATGAACAAAAAGGTCGATCTGACCTAGTTGGGAAAATAACCGGGGAAGGCGCCGCTTGCTCGATCCCTTAATATAGGACCAGCGAGTTGAATATCGGTCGCCAACCGCAATACCAATCTGTTCACGCCACACCTGCTCTAGCGGCGGATGGTCAATGCTCCATAGATGACCAGTCCCGTTCAGTTCAAGTGCCTCGAGGATAAAACGCGATGAAACGCCGTGAGCGACGCCGGTCTCAACAACATTGCTGGGCCGTAGATGACGAGTGAGACACCAGATCGCCCGTACGAACCCGGCATCTCCGTCATTCCAGAACTTGAAACTTTCTGGACCAGCCCGAATGCCCTTAGCTTTCAGTTCTCCGATGACTCTCGGCCATAAGGTCCAGAACTCCGAATTTGCCGGGCACGCCTGCGGTAGACCGAGCAGTTCATGCATCCGGCACTCCCAATCGCCGTCGGCTCGGTACAGATCGGGAGGTACAGGCCGTTCGCTGCTTGCGACATATCGTTCTTGAAAGGCTGTTAACGCCTCAAGTGGGTCGGACGCGAAGGTGTAGGCGGCCCACATTGGGTGCCGTAAACAGTAACGGAGAGCAGATTGAGGCATTGATTACGTCCCTCCGTTTCATCGATACCAAGTTAGCCTCTTGAAGCCGCAATTAGTATCCGCGCTGGAGAGCGCGCGGCTGGCCAACCGGCCTTCATTCAATTAAATCAGTATAATTAAATGCCCTTATTCCGAAACATTTAATTGTTCAAATATTTGAGCTAAGAGTAGGATTGGATATCGACCTACCATGGAGGGTTCCCATGACTTCAGAAAACGACGGGTTTGCGCCAGGCTCACAGGCCAGTGAGGATCGCCGCAAATTTTTGGCGACCTGCGGAAAATTCGCCGCGGTCACTCCCCCCGCTATCACGATGCTTTTGTCGACATCGTTAAATTCGACTGTTGTAGCTCAGTCAGCCGGTCACTCCAACCGGGGCGGACCCCGTGGAAATAATGGCTTCGGTAACGGAGGGGGCGACGGGACCCCCAATGGCAAGGAAGACAACGACCGGTAGGAGTGCTGGTCTATGGATCCTAAACGCTCGTTGCGCCGAGGCTCGAGGTTCGGCGAGCCCGAGTAGTTATAGCCTGCGATTGCAAAGGCGACGCTCCGATGTGGATTTACATGGCGCCAACCCCAAGGAATTAAGCTTAGCGCTACAGGCCAAGTGAGGCCGGTGACGAGCGCCCAGGCCCTATTTCGTGATCTTCCGATTTGGCGCACGCACAATCCCTCAAATGCAAATGCACAGACCTTCGTCCGGAAGAAGCTCGCGGAGGCTTCCACTGCAAAGGCCTAAAGTGCAGTCACGCGGTTGCCAAAAGTGCAGCGAAAAAAAGGTCCGCAGCCGCTTGCAGGCAAGGCCGCGCAGAATAGGTAACCCTATAGGTCTTGGCTTCTCCGATCGACGTTCAGAGGGTTAACGCAACTCCAGTGCTTCCGTTCGCGTGAGCCGTGCCCGTGTTGCTTTAGCTTCTCTGACAACAGCCGCGATCGGCTTTGCGCAGACGTGGCACCCAAACAGCAAAATGACGGCAGCTTGCGCGGCCTCGAGCTGATCTACTTTGCGACTCGCACAATGCGAACCGGTCCCTGGCCGATTACGTCATTGGACATTGAAAACGGCGTATCTACCTCGGCGGTTCCCGAGGCAGGACTGGCCTTCAACCGTGTGAGTGAACCGTTACTCATCGCCCAAATAGCTGCCTGGGTGCGGTTCTGAACCCGGATCTTGCGAAGAATCGCTTTGACGTGAACCTTCACAGTCGCTTCGGCGATATCGATCTTACGCGCTATACGTTTGTTGCTGTCGCCCTCTATCAGACAGCGCAAAATCGATTGCTCGCGGCTCGATAACTGTGGAGCAGCCGTATTCTCCGCAGTCGGACACTCTTCTTTAAAGAGAATGGAGGGGGCGTTTTCGTAGAGCGGCTCAGCCTCGCTGTGGGCACCGGATCCAGTGTCTCGAACGAAAGAGAGCAAAGCTGGCGGGGAAATCATTTGCCCCATCATCACCAGTTCGACGGATTTAATAAATGCATCGCACGTCGTGAGATCGACGAGATAGCCGTTTGCGCCTGCCTGGAATGCTGCAATTAAATCGGGCGGCCGATAGTAATCGGCTAGGATCGCGATGCGCCCGTTTGGGTACTGCGTCCGGACGATTTCTATCTGCTCGACGGTGGAACTGAAATCGCCACCTGTGTGAACAATAAGAAACAGTGACTGATATCGCTGGAGAGAGCTCGGGATCAGATCATCTGCGCACGATACCGAGGCCTGGATGCGGAAGTTTGCTGCGCGCAATATTCTGGAAAGTCCTTCTCGAAGCAAAACACTTTTCCCGATGAGTATGGTCGCAAAAGACTGCCGCGTTCGCATGATGATCCTCCGCCATGCGTTGGGACCTTACTGGCGCTCCCATTTAGCGGGGTTATTTGTTGATCGCCAAAATGGTTGAAGCGTTATTTCGAGATATTCAGAAAATTTCGTTGCGCGGACTTCTCTGTGACTTGAAAGTTCGAGCCCGTTTTCAATGAAATCATGTCAGCTGCTCTCGTGGCCTTTTAACATATCTTTAATTCCAGCTTTAACTTTGAAGTCGTATAACTAAAGGTATAGGCGAAACCGCGCTGAGCGCGTAATCCCGGATCGAGGAAGTCACGAATAGTTGGGACTTTAATCCGGCTGAGGTATCTACACCGGATCGAGTGGCGTCAGCAAAGAGCAAGCAAAATGCCTGCTATCCGCGTCGTTACGATTTTTTATGCTGCGGCGCGCTCCTGGTGGTGCACGACAATATTACCACCGAAAAAACTTGAGCGCCGTAGACGCCGATGAAGAAACACGCAAGCGCCGGATTTCGTCGGGGACGCTCTTACGAACTCGATCCCGTGAAGGAGGAGTAGTCGAGGAACACGCGTAAACGCGTCGCGTTTGAAATTGAGATTGCAGAGGCTAAATGGGATCAACCTGTGCGTTGTGTCAGTGTAGTGTCTGCGGACCGCCATCCAGTTGTTCTACTGGGCTTGACGAACGTGCTCGACGCAGAAAGTGGGTTCAAAATTGTTGCATCCTGCCGTGATGGTAGGAGTTGCATTAACGCCATTCGGCGTTTGACTCCTGACATTGCAATTTTCGACATCCAAATTCCTGACGGATTGGAAATCCTGTCCTTTGCCAACTCCGAGAATCTGCGTACTCGGCTCGTTCTTTTCACTGCGTCTATCGACGACCGCGAAGTCGAGATCGCGGCCGCCGCTGGCGCCCACGGTATTATTATGAAGGAAGTAGCCCCTGAGATTCTCGTGCGGTCCCTGCGACAGGTTGCGCATGGTCAGAGGCTATTGCAACTACCGCGCTCCAATCGGGTGGTGTCCTGCGAGCAAGGAAACGTCGCGACTGCGGAGCACGTGCTGTCGGTGCTGACGGATCGGGAGCATCAGATCATGCGCCTAGTGTCCGAAGGATTATCGAACAAGGAAATCGGGCGCAGATTGAGCATTACTGACGGCACTATCAAAGTTCATCTTCATCACATCTTTCAGAAGCTTGACGTTAACAACCGGACAGTGCTCGCGGCTCTCGCCATTTTGACAGAGCGGAATAATGAATAAAAAATTGCGCCTCGCAAGAGGGACGGCTGCGGTTCTGCCACGTCTCCGAATATCTCGGTGAAAGTCGCGAGCGCGTTGGTTGAGAGCAGCACGATGTACCAGCGGCGGCGATCGCCATCTCGCCCTCCCCTCGCGAGACGCGGCACAATCACAATCGATGATAACCTCATTGCGGGTTAGCAGTTCTACTTCGGAGGTACCCCGTAAGGGAGGCATCCTCTCTGACATCCACTTCTGCGCCACCGACAATGCAAGTGAGGTCGGTTAGACTGCCAGCACTGAATCGAGCGGATTCATCTCGACAGGTGGTCGTCCGATCAGCGGTTGCCCGGGTCGCTACGGCCTTTTTCCCGAAATGAGCGAGATGTTGGCTGGTCTGTCGGATCTGCCGGCCCAGACCGATTTGAACTGAGGCTTGGGACTTAGGAAAGCGTCAGGCCAAGAAATTGTGATCGCGACCGGGTTGTCGCTTGGCTTCGATGGAGGAAGCGATGCCTCTTGATCCAGTCATCGATGTCAGCCTGGAAGACTTGCAATGCATTGCTAAACTTGAGACCTCCTGGAAGGAGCTCCAAGCGCGCGCAAATCACTCGTTCTATTTGTCTTGGCTCTGGATCGGAACCTGGCTTCGACATCTCCCGAACGGCGTGCAACCGCAAGTCCTGGTCGCTCGGACCGCTGGCAAGATCGTTGGCTTAGCGATTGTTTGCCGGCGGAGTTCGTGGAGTTTCGCGCCGCATGCGCGGGCGCGTTGGCTGCTCAATGAAACGGGAGAGACTTCTTTCGACCGATTGTGTATCGAGTACAATAATATCCTTGCACAGCGGTCTTTGGCCGATGCCATTATAGCGGCGTGTCTCGAGGCCTTGACGCACCGCTTGCGCCACTCCGACCAGCTAGTGCTCTCCGGAATTGATCCGCAGCTTGAATCGGCCGCTTGTCGTACCGCAGGCCGAGCCGGGCTCATTATCGAGGTGAAGCGGGCAGATACGGCATGGTGGATTGATTTCGCTAAAATCCACCAGCAAGGAGCGAATTACCGCGCCACATTGGGCCGCAATACTCGCCAAGCCGTCAGCCGTGCCATGCGCTTATATGCCGAACGCGGCCCCGTTGAACTCCGGACTATGGAAACGACAACGGAGGCCCTCGCCGCGTTCGATTTGCTGGCCCACTTTCATCAGTTGCGATGGGGACGCAAGGGATGCTTTGCAAATCGGAGCTTCCGTCCGTTTCACGAGGAGCTGATTGGGCGCGGAGTCCCCATGGGTGCCGTCCGCATCTCACGGACGTTGGCTGGGGACCAGACGATTGGAGTCTTGTACAATTTCGTGCATGACCGCCGTGTTCTTAACTACCAAAGCGGCTTTCACTATGAGAGCGATGGCAGGCTCAAGCCGGGGCTCATCAGCCATGTGCTGTCTGTTGAAGACAGCATCCTGCGCGGTGAACACAGCTACGATTTCATGGTTGGCACTGCTGGGCATAAGTCACGCCTGGCTAATGCGGAGCATGCGTTGAAGTGGATCGCAATAGGCAACGACAGTCCGGAGCGGCGCATGAAGGCAAAGCTCCGCCGTGCCAAGCGGATTCTAACGACCATGGCGACGAGTCTGACGCAGGCGCCGGATCTGCCAGTTAAAAGAGCGGCTGCCCCTCTCTATCGGGCAAGTTCCTAGACGATCGTCGGGCGAGGACTTATGGGAGGTGTGAATTGTCTACTTTATGCGATGCGACCATTGTCGGTGCTGGCCCCTTTGGATTGTCCGTTGCAGCACACTTGCGAGGATTGGGTGTTGACCACCGGATCATCGGCAGCCCAATGGAGAGCTGGATGCGCAAGATGCCGAAAGGCATGCTGCTCAAATCCGCCGGATTCGCATCAAACCTATCCGATCCTGAACAGTCTTTTACCCTTAGACAATTCTGCAGCGAACATGGCAGTCCTTATGAGGATTTGGATCTTCCAATTCCGCTGGAGACATTCTTGGCTTACGGATTGGCGTTTCAAAAGCGCTTTGTGCCGAATGTAGAACACGAGGAGCTTGTTTCCTTGAGTCCTATTTCAGAAGGATTCGATCTGCTCATGAAAAGTGGACGATCCTTCACAACGCGCAAGGTGGTGATCGCAACCGGCGTAAGCTACTTCCGGCATATCCCCGAGCTGCTTTCCAATCTGCCGAGCGACAAGATCTCGCATTCCGCGGATGCTCACGACCTTGAGAGCTTCCAGGGTCAGCGCATCGCGGTACTCGGAGGCGGAGCATCCGCAATAGACATAGCGGTGCTCTTAAATGAAGCGGTGGGAAACGTTCAGCTTATCTCGCGCAAGTCAGCAATCCTTTTCAGTGGCAGGTGGGGAGGCTCTGGCGCGCACCCGTTCTTAAGGCCTCTGGTGCGGCCGGTCTCCGGAATCGGCCCTGGTTGGAAACATCGGCTGTTCGCGGACTTGCCTTGGCTGTTTCGCTATTTGCCCGACTTTTATCGACTTGGGACAGCAGAAAAATTTCCCTCGGCGTCCGCAGGGGAACCGATGAAGGGTCGGGTAGCATCTGTACCTTTACTTCTCGGTCGCTCGTTGCAGGGAGCGAGAGTATTGGGGAATGGTGTGCAATTAACATTGGTCTCGATGGACGGCAGCACTCAAATTCTGGAAGCAGATCACGTAATCGCCGCGACCGGTTATAGGACCGACGTGCATCGTCTTCCGTTTCTTAGTCCTGCGATGTTGGAGCGGCTGCATCTTATAGGGAAAACTCCGCGGCTCTCAGCCAACTTCGAATCGTCCGTCCCCGGACTCTATTTCGTGGGGCACGCATCGACTTCAACGTTTGGACCCGTAATGCGTTTCGTGTTCGGCGCCGACTTCACCTCCCGCACGATAGCAATGCATCTAGCGAATGTGGGGCGAAGGCGAGAATCGCCTCGCACCATCACCGGGCACCACCGTCGCACGCCCGACATTTCCAGCCCTGGAATTCCACTGGACGCCCACCCAGAAGCAGTCAAAAAAAGTCAGTCTTCTAGATAGGATTGGCCTATCATGCCTAATCAGGCACTAAATCCGGGGCAAAGCGCTTTAACACCCGATGGCGCACCAGCAGCTATAGTGTTGGGAGGAGGAATAAACGGCCTATCCGTTGTACGCAGTTTGGCACGGGCCGGACTTCGCTCGGTAGTCGTCGTTGACGCAAGCGACTTAGCAATGGGATCGCGATATGCGCGACGATGCGCAGTATCGACCTTTCACGGCGAAGATTTTGTGGAAGAGCTGCTTCGACTACGAGAAGGAATGCCTCATGGCGGTGTCATAATATTTGCCGATGACCGTCCGCTCTTGACTGTGTCACGGCACCGGAACCGTGTAGCTCCCTTTTTCGGTTTCCAACTTCCATCCCACGAACTACTGGTCGATTTGACTCTGAAGGAGCGGTTTTTTCGGCTGGCCCAACTGGGTGGCTTTCCGGTGCCCAACACCTTCTTGCTGCGCAACCACGGTGACTTGAATAGCCTCCATGATCTTCGGCCTCCGTTATGCGTGAAGCCAAACGGACGATGCAAAGCGTATGACGGGTCTTTTGAGAAGGCTTATCGCTTTGATTCCGAAGCTGACGCTCGGTCGCTCTGCGAGCGAGTGCTGGACAAGGCGGGAGAGGTGATTGTTCAAGAGTGGATTGAGGGGTCGAATGACTCGATCTACTTTTGCCTTTGCTACATGGGCCCGAGTACTTCGATCGCATTTACGGGCCGCAAAGGCCGTTCCTGGCCGCCTCAGATCGGCCTGACCGCTAGTTGCTGGGCGGCGCCGGAAGTCGCCGAGGAGCTGGAGGATCTGACAATCCGCTTCTTCCGATCAATTGGTTTGACGAACGGCTTCGCCAGCATGGAATTCAAGCGCGACCAGCGTGACGGCGGCTTCCGGTTTATCGAGCCAACCGTTGGGCGGACGGATGGGCAGGTGGAGATCTCCGCACTCTGCGGCATCAATCTCTGTCATGTTGGTTATTGCGCCGCCGCCGGCAAACCGTGCCCACCATTGAAGCTTGATCCCACCCATGTCTGGCGCGACGAATTCAAGGATTTCTTCTCGGCCCGAATGCTCGGCATCAGCTGTTTCTATCCACCACATCATCGGATTCACAACGCCTATTGGCGGTGGGACGACCCAGGTCCGGCGCTACTGAAGTCAGCAAGAGGCGTGAAACGGATGCTGCGTCGTTTGATCGAGCCCTCCCCTCAAAACCAAAAGCGATTTCGGAACAGGAACAATTCATCGAGTGTAATGGGTTGAATATCTCGGCTTGTAATTGCACTGCATGGGCCTGCCGACCGCGACTGGTTCTTGATGTTGGGGATGCGACGAGTGGACTCCGGCCTTCTACCCTAGAGATGTTCTGGATTGCTTCCAGCGGCGCGATCGACTGCTTCCGCTGATCTCGATCATAGGGCCCCTACGGCAGCATCTGGCACGGCCGTGGCAGGATTAACGGATGCCGAGTCCATCAGCTCACGTGTCACGGTGCGCCTCGCAATGCTCTACGACTGCGCTCTGCGTCGATTACCGCTCTCGCAGCGCCTCCTGCTTGTATCTCGACAAGGGCGAGAGAAGGTAGCTGAGAATCCTGCGCGCACCAGTCTTGATCTCGACCGTCACCGCCATACCGGGACCAAGCTTAACGAGCTTGTCCTCCACCTGCATGTGCGACCTGTCTAGTGAAATGCGCGCCGCATACTCCAGCTCCTGACCTTTCGGCTCACTGCTGCTCTGCGCGGATCCCTCCGCCCGGTTGTTCGACGCGCCCTGTTGCATGTCGCGCGTTATGGCGTCCGACGACACGCTGATAACGCCGCCATGAAGGAGCCCGTAGCGTGTGAAGTTGAACGTGTCGACCTTGATCTCCGCCTTCTGTCCTGGATGGACAAATCCAATGTCGCGGTTGGAGAGCATGGCCTCGATCTCGAGCTGGCTCTCGTTCGGAACCACTACGGCGAGCGCCTGAGCTGCCGTAACCACGCCTCCTACCGTATGAACGGCGAGTTGCTGCACGATGCCATCGACCGGCGCCGTCAAATGCTGCAGCTTCGCGCGCCGCTCGGCCTTGATCACCTCCTGCTGAGCGCTCGCAGCCTTCTGCTCGGCTTTCGCGAGTGCGTCATAGGTCGCGCGACGGTACTCAGTGACGGTCTTTTCCCTCGTTTCCTTCAGCAAGGCAATGGCCGCATCCGCTTCGCGGAGCCGGCTCTGCTGTAGGAGGAGATCCTGCTGTAGGCTGACCAGATCCTGATATTCGGAGAGATAGACGATCTTCGAAGCCAGTGCCTTCTCAACGAGATTCTTACGAATGTCGACGCGTTCCTGCAGCACAGGTATCGTCGCCTGCAGCTTTGCGACGCTCGCCGACGTGGTCGCGTATTCCGCTTCCTTCTGAGCCTTCTGGCGCTCGATCTCCGAGAGCTTGGCGTTCTGCTCGGCTCGCTGGCTGATCAGGAACTGACGCTGGACCTCGATCTCCGCGGCGCTCGCACTCTGCGGCGGCCGGAAGGCGGCAAGCGGATCCTCCGCGAGCGCTGCGCGCAGCCGCGCGATATCGAGTTCGGCCGCGACCAGATCGGTTCTCTGGCGCTCCTGGTCGGCCTCTGTCATGGTCGGATCAAGCTCGATCAGGACGTCGCCGGCCTTGACGCTCTGTCCGTCCCGTACGTTGATGGCGCGGACAACGCCTGTCTCGAATGGTTGGATCAGCTTGGTGCGGCCGCTTGGAACGATCTTGCCGGTCGCGGTTGCAACGATATCGACGCTGCCGAATGCCGCCCACACTAGCGCGATGCAGAAGACCGCGATGATGCTCGCCGCGATTGCGCGCCCGATTGGTGATGGCGGGGATTCCGTGATTTCGAGCGCCGCCGGCAGGAACGCAATTTCCTGTTCGCGGCGGCGAATCTCGGTGCGCGGGAATACGATGATGTTTCGACTAGCGGACGTCATGGATTCCGGCCTGCAGATAATGGAGCTTTGCGTAACGTCCGTTCGAACGGATCAGCTCATCATGGCTACCGTCCTCGACGATGCGGCCATGCTCGATTGTGATGATCCGGTTGGCCTGCCGCACGGTGGAGAGCCGGTGAGCAATGACGAAGACGGTCCGGCCGGCAGAAATCCGCTTCATGTTCTGCTGTATGGCGCGCTCGCTTTCGTAATCTAGAGCACTGGTGGCCTCGTCCAGGATGAGGATGCGTGGGTCGGTGATGAGTGCGCGGGCGATCGCGACACGCTGGCGCTGCCCGCCGGAAAGGCTGCTACCGCGCTCGCCGACGATCGTGTCGTAGCCCTCGGGGAGCTCCAGTATGAAGTCGTGAGCGCCGGCGAGCGTTGCCGCCTCGATCACGCGTTCCATGGGCATGGCCGGATCGGCCAGCGCGATGTTCTCGCGGATAGAGCGGTTGAAGAGCACGTTCTCCTGCAACACGACGCCGATCTGGCGTCGAAGCCAAGCCAAATCGACCATCGCGAGATCGACGCCGTCGACCAGCACGCGCCCGCTCTCCGGCACGTAAAGACGCTGTATCAGCTTGGTGATGGTGCTCTTGCCCGAGCCGGAGGAGCCCACGATACCGACGACGAGACCGGGCTCGACGCTGAACGACACGTCGTGCAGCACCTCGGGGCCGTCGATGCGGTAGCGGAAGGTCGCATGCTCGAACGTGACCTGTCCGCGGATCGGCGGCAGCGCGGCACGGCCGGGATTGAAGCTTGGTTCGGGAATGGTGTTGAGAATGTCGCCGAGGCGATCGATCGACAGGCGGGCCTGATGGAAGTCCTGCCAGACTTGCGCAAGCCGCAGCACCGGCGTGCTGACGCGCGCGGCCAGCATGTTGAACGCGACAAGCTCGCCGACGGTCAGGTCGCCGCCGATTACGAGCCTGGCGCCGAAGTAAAGCGTTGCCGCGACGACCAGTTTGTTGACCATCTGGACTGCTTGGCTCGCCGTGTTGTTCAGGCTGAGCACGCGGAAGCTGGCGCTCACATAGGCGGCGAGTTGCTCCTCCCAGCGGAGTTGCATCTGCGGCTCGACCGCCATGGCCTTCAACGTCTCGACGCCCGTTACGCTCTCGACGAGGAAGGCCTGGTTCTCGGAGCCGCGATTGAACTTCTCATCAAGGCGCCGGCGAAACAGCGGCGCAGCTCCCGCAGAGATGCCGATGTAGAACGGGAACGAAGCCATAACGATCAGCGTCAACGTCATCGAGTAATAGAACATCACCGCAAGGAACACGACGGTGAACAAAAGATCGATCACGAGCGTGAGCGCCGAGCTCGTCAGGAACTGCCGGATATTCTCGAGCTCGCGGACCCGTGCGACTGAATCGCCAACGCGGCGTGTCTGGAAATAGGCGATCGGTAACGCCATCAGGTGACGGAACAGCCGCGCCCCAAGCTCGACGTCGATGCGGTTCGTGGTGTGCGCGAACAGATAAACGCGCAGCGTACCGAGAACGGTCTCGAACACTGTCAGCGCGACCAGTCCGATGACTAGGACGTCGAGCGTGCTCATGCTTCGGTGCACTAACACCTTGTCGATGACTACCTGGAAGAACAGCGGTGAGATGAGGGCAAAGACCTGGAGGAAGAACGACGCGACCAGCACTTCCCCGAGAAGGCGGCGGTATTTGTGGACGGCACCGATAAACCAGCCGATATCGAATCGCCGGGAGAGATCTGTCAGGGCGGCGCGCCGGGTCATCAGGATGATATCGCCATCCCAGATCGCCTCGAGCTCGGCCTGCGTCATTGTTTCGGGTCGGGGAGACAGCGGGCGCTGAACGAGAAGACTGTCATCGACGACTTTACCGAGGATCAGGAATCCGCCATCGCGCAGCACAGCGATGCCCGGCAGCGGAGTAACCGCAAGCCTGTTCCAGCTCGTCCCCTGGACCCGCGCCTTGAGCCCGAAGTCCTTCGCACAGCGCAGGATTTCGGTAACACCTACGCGCGCGGTACCCATCCGATGGCGGATTTGGCCCGGGTCGGCTGCAATGCCATGGCAACGCAGCAGGATCGCTAGGGCGACGAGTCCGGATTCATCGTCACTGTCAGATTCGGTGCTCGCAGGCTGGAATTCGGTGCTCGCCCGCTTGGCGGCAAGATCGCTTTGATCGGCGACACGCGAGCGCATCAGCATATCGCAGGCACGCATCAAGATATCCCGAGCACGCACCAAGGGATCGCGAACGCGCAGTACGGATTCTACGACACGTCGCGCCAGATCACGTCCGGGGACACTCATGCCGGCGAAGGAATTAAGCATTCGATTCGCGAGATTCTGTGTTTCGGCCAGAATCAAGCGGCCGTCCCAGATTTCTTCGAATTCGGCGCGCGTCATCAGCTTCGGATGCGATGCTGTTGGATGCAGCACGAGCGCCGCCTGGTCTTCGACCTTGCCGAGAAGCAGGAATCCGCCGTCACGGAGCGAAGCGATTCCGGGCAGTCCGATGCTCGTTAGTCGCTTCCAATGTGTCGTGCGCGAACGCACCTTGACCCCTAATTCGTGCGCGCAGCGAAGCATCGCGCCAATGCCGATCGCACTGCTTCCGCAGCGATCGCGGAGCTGCTCGGGCTCAGCGTTCACGCCATGAAGGCGCAGGAACAGAGCTAGCGCTCGAAGCCCTAGATCTGCGGCGTGGGCATTCCCGTTCTGCATCGCCATTTTTGCTCAACTCGTCGCGGCTACCGGGCCGCGCTTGATGTTCCTTCTCATGCATTCCAAAGACCGATGTGCCGCACCCAGGCGCCGAGCGCCCGGGTGCGGAAGCGGATCAGTGTTGAGGTCTGGTCAGGAAGGAATCCTGACCCCCGACGGCCGCATTCGAGAGCGCCGCTACGATCTGCCCCGAGTCGACCCGGCCGGTGTTGCCGGCCAGATACTGGTTCAGCAGCGCGAAGCTCTGGCTTGCCAAGGATGCCGTGCTGTTGCCTGTCGCAGACGGATCATGATCCGTCACGTTGATCGCCTGCGGCGCTGAGTTCGCAAGCCCGCCAGCGACTAGGTCCCTGATGTGGCTGAACAGGGCAGAGCCGTGACTTGCCGCAGACGCCGGGGTCGTGGCGGTCGCAGCCGGGTGATCCGTCCCGATGATCGGCTGCGGCTCGGAGGCTGCCACCGTGCCGACGGAATCCGCGTGCTGGGACGTGGTCGTACCGGTCGCAGCTATAGGATCCGTCGCAGTGGACGGCTGCGACGCAGTTGTCGTCGTAGCACTCGCAGGTCGAGGATCCTTCACGGTGATCGTCTGCGGCGCAGATGTTGCGACGGCGCCGGTGACCGGGTCCCTGGCGCTTGCGGTGAGCGTGAGGGTTGAGACCGGATCAGCCGAGCCCTTGTAGTTCGATTGCAGCGTCAATCCGCTGTCGACCTGCGCGGCCGTCAAGGTGATGTTCTTTCCCTTGAAGGTGTGACCGTCCAGCTTATCCGTGATCGTTTCGTATCCCGGCAGGCCTGAGATTTTCACGGTCACGACGTCGTTGGGATCGGTCGTTGTCACTTTCACTCCCAGGTCGACCGTGCCGCCGCCGCCGGTCACCGAGAGCGTGCGATCCGCGATAGAAAGGGCCGGCTTGGTCACGGTTGAGGGCGACGACGGTGAGGTCGGCGTGGTCGGAGAAGTTGAAGACGATGGTGTCGCTTCGATCTGGAGACCGGTGAACGTCTTCACCGCGCCCGAGAGGTTCGCCGCAAGACCGGATGCATCCTTCACGCTCGCCCCCGTCGGAAGATTGACCCCAGTGATGGCTAGCGCCGAGGTGTCTTTGTCAGTCGACGCGACGGTGGTTTTGAAGGTGAGCGAGCTCGTGCCGGAGCCACCGACATAGGTGGCCTTACCGCCATCGTTGAGCGACAGCGTAGGCGTGCCGTTGACGGTCACGGCCTCGCTGAAGCCGAGTGTCAATGTGATCGTGTCGCCGGCATGCTCGATTCCCGTCGCCGGAGAGGCTGAGACCTGCGTCACGGATGGCGCGATGTTTGGGGTCGTGGGCGTGGTTGGCGACGTCGGCGTAGTTGGCGACGTCGGCGTTGACGCTTCCAGCCCGGGCGGTGGATCTGCCTGCAATTGCTGCGGACTGAGCGAAGTGTAGTAGAGGGTTTGCCACTGCGTCGTCAGCTTGGTCCAGTCGTTCAAGCCGACAGCGGTGTTGTTCACGTTCAACCCCGCGTATTGAGCAGTGGCGCTTCGCCACCAATCGGCGCCGAGCTGGGCCACCAGATTCGCATTCGGATCGTTGGTCTTCATCTGCGCTTCAATGAAGACACCATCGACCGTTCCAGGCGTGAAAGTTCCGCGCAGCGCGGGCCAAAAATGATCGTTGTATCCGGCTGGTGGCGCGTCCACAGACACACTGCCATCCGGCAATGTTTGCGCGTGCCATGGAATATTTGCGTCACCAGAGAAGTCCGCTATGTAATGGGCTCCATCGATGCCGGACTGCGCTTGATCTTGTACCTTGACCCACGTTCCGTTGGTAAGGTGAACGTAAGTCGTGAAGTCACCGATCTGCACGGTGTCGCTTGCGTTAGTTGGACTGACCGACGCTCCGGCCTGCTGATAAACCTGGCCCCATGCTGTAAGACCCGACCACCCAGATGGCGCCGGCGTCGTTTTAGTGCTGGACGTATCTACATCCCACGAAAGGCCGAGTGGTAATCCTTCGCTATTGCCGGGCGTATTCTGATGGATGGCTTCGGTCAAGGCAGTAGTAGACACTCGAAGATCTCCTTTGCAGGTGAAAGTTGAAGACGGGGAATTCCACTGCCGCGCAAAGGCGCGACATACCACATGCTCGCAGCCTCGGACCGCGAGCAGATTTCAAAGCAGTGGGAAATTGGAAACTTGCCCCCCTGACTGCTGGGCAGGTTGGTTAATGAGCGAAGATGGCGAAATAACTTTCAAAATGTGATTTTACCGATGTAGGTAGCACCGGAAATTCGCCGTATACGCTCCCAAGTTGCGAAGAATGTGTATCGATCGAACGCGATCGGTTGCGGCCTCGTCGAGGTGCCAATCCACCGTGCTCCATCGCGCTCGCGACGGCTGCAGGCACGGAGCAGTGCAGAATAATCGTCACCGAACTAACTTCCCTCTCCTGCGGGCAATCACTCTTGAACCCGCGATACGCCTCGACCGAGCACATCAGTGCTCCGCCTCATCCAAGAGACGCGCGGTTATTTTGGCGAAACGCGCCCCATAAGCCGGTTCAAGACAGCAGTTGATTTTGCTGTCAGATTGCGTTCGCGTCGAAGAGATGCTCGATCGGGTTGGTCGAGCGTAGCTCGATAGGGTTCTGGCGCGGGACCGTCATGCAGGTCGTCCTTGCGAACCCGGCTTGCGGATGTTCGCCGCTCGCCCCCCTTCACCATTGAGGTCATCGACGGAGGTTATCCATGGTGTTCAGCAGGCTGGCCGGCGGATCAGCTTCGAGTTGCTCTGGACTCAGCGATGAGTAGTACAGCGTTTGCCATTGCGTCGTCAGCTTAATCCAATTGTTCAAACCGACAGCGGTGTTGTTCACGTTCAACCCCACGTATCGAGCACTGGCGTTTCGCCACCAATCGGCGCCAAGCTGGGCAACCAGATTCGCATTCGGATCGTTGGTCTTCATCTGCGCTTCAACGAAGACACCATCGACCGTTCCGGGCGTGTAGATTCCGCGCACGGTGGGCCAAAAATGATCGTTGTATCCGACCGGCGGAGCGTCCACGGACACACTGCCATCCGGCAATGTTTGCGCGTGCCATGGAATATTTGCGTCACCAGAGAAGTCCGCTACGTAATGGGCTCCACCGATGCCGGCCTGCGCTTGATCTTGTACCTTGACCCAAGTTCCGTTGGTAAGGTGAACGTAAGTTTTGAACTCCTGTACCTGCACAGTGCCGCTCGACTTATTGGGGCTAACCGGAGCTCCGGCCTCCTGATAAACCTGTGCCCATCCTGTAAGAGCCGACCACCCACATGGCGCTGGCATTACCGTTTTAGTGCTGGACGTATCTTTATCCCAGGAAAGCCCGAGAGGTATTCCTTGGCTATTGCCGGGCGTATTTTGGTAGATGGCTTCTGACAACGCGGTTGATCGAGGAGAGGAATGCACCAGCCTTGGCGAATGGGAAGAGACGAACTTTTTTAAGCCGAACTCATGCGAAACATCGGCAGCATCAAAACCACAATCGATGGCGAAACCATTGAGGGGCCAGCAGACTAAGAAAAGAAGCCACACCCCCACAACTCGACCAGTGGACGAAATCTGACGTATAAATCCTGGATAAAATTCCGCTCGTTGTCCGCCTGCGCGAGTCTGGCTCATGCGCTCCGGCATCTTAACCTCCCTATTGCCGCTGACCCAGCCGTTACGGCCCGTGTCAATGATCGCAACGCCGCCCAGAGCACGTCTGGCGCGCCAGAAATCGGCTGTCGAGCGCTGATGGCTTCGGTATTAAGGAGGTCATGCGGCGCATCAGGCAGCGTGGCCAATTCAACTGCTGCCGCTCATTGAACAAATGAGTTCATTGAACAAATCAATATGTGCAGTCTCACCAAGCTGACTTTATGCCTGAAAGCGACGCTGAGCTTTCTTTGTCCCTGCCTTTCGCGCGTCAATGAATATCGCACTTTGTAGAAGGTCTTCGTCGCTCAGATGGCGATAACGTTCGAGAAGCTTTGGACGAATAGATGAAACGATCGCAAGCTGCTCGTCTCCATAATGAACTCGATTTTCGATACGTTCGACGTGCGGAACAATTTCGGCATTCGACCCAACCACTTTTGCGGTCAATACGCGTGTCTCGTATCCTAGAGAGCTGAGCTTGGCCCGGTAGCGACTCACATCCTCTCTATTAGGGTCCCCCGTATAGGAAGACATGAGATGGTAAAGCCAATCAGGAACCGTCAATAATGTCAGAGGATTGTATCCATGTTTCGAGAATATCGCGTGATCAGAGAGATCGACCCCATGCAACATCCTGCCTTTTTCATTCAATAATTTGTCCATCGAATCGAAGGCTAAGCTCAAGTCATACACATGCTCCAACACAGCCATTGAAACTACAAAATCAAAGGATCCAACATTAAGCTTATTTGCCGCATTCTCTATTGGTAAGTCATAGAGATATGTGAGTTTTTCTGGATTGAAAATCGGTTTACTCTCGAGAGAAACAGCTTCGTCGAAGCGTCGTCTTTCTTTATCGGTGAGCTCATTTCGAAGAGCGACGTATATCGCTTGCTCTTGCTCACCGTTTCGGGGCGTATAAAATCGATCTACAGCGACGACCTGATTTACTCCCTTGGCCAGAAACAACAAGGCCACCCCGAAGCTGTCGCCCGGACCGATTTCGAGAAAGCGTTTCCCTCGCAACTCTTCCTCGGTCATTCTTCCGTTGTCCATATAAGAATTATATAGTGTTTTGATATACTCAATGCTCTGGCGAGTGTCGAAACGATGCTCTTTATGAGTGCTGCCCGATGTGTTGCTCCTATCCCCTAAACTGAGGCGCGCCCAAAACAGACCATTCCTTGCCAATTTGCGGAAGGTAATTATCGTCATTGACGAATATCCATTCACAGTTCTCTCCCTGTGTCGGACGATAAGACCGATCCTGTTGCACGCGGTGAACTTTTACGGTCCCGCTCTCATCCAGATACGTCAGGCATTTACTAGCGACCGGTAGGTTTCCAGCAAGCTGGCGTTGTGCTTGTCGATGGAAAACTGCTTCTCTGCTCTGAGCCGCCCTGCAGCGCCCATGCGCGCACGGAGCGAGGGGTCATCCATCAGGCGGCTGATGTGGCTTCGGAGTTCATCGGCATCGCCTGGCTCGAACAAGACTCCCGTCTCACCGTCAACAACCAGCTCCGGAATACCGCCTATCCGGCTCGCCACAACGGGTTTGCCGTATGCCATCGCTTCCAGCACCGACATTGGACAATTCTCGTACCACTCTGATGGCACCACGATCGCGGAGGCATCACCGATCGTCTCCTTCAGCGCTTGCCCTGACAACTGCCCAACAAATCGGGCGCTGCGATATCGCGTCTGCAAGCCGCGCGCCAAAGGCCCGGTCCCGGCAACAACCAGGTCCCACGTCCCCGCAGCTTCATGGGCCCGCAATAGAGTCTCCACGCCCTTCTCTCTGGAAAGTCGCCCTAGATAGAGAACGTATCCGTCGTCCCGCGTGCTCACCTCGATTTCGTCGGTATCCACGCCATTGTAGAGCAATACGACCTGGTCCGATCGGAAGCGATGCAAAGCGGATTCACGCATAAACTTGCTCGGCGCTAGAAATCGATCCACTTTTTCATAGCTACCAAGCCACCGCTGAATTGCGGCTTCTATGTAGAGTAGAGCGCTTGCCCCTATGGCGCCCCCGGCACAACGGTTCATTAAAACCTGACGGAAATCTCCGTCCAAGCACAACGAGCAAGGGCGCTCCGCCCGCAGACGCAAGTATACCGGGCACATCGGCTTGAAGTCGTGCAGTGTCAACACCACTGGAATTCCGCGCGATTTGACAACACTGATGATCGACGGCGTTATCTGATGATAGACATTATGGCAGTGCATGAGGTCGGGGCGCATTTTGTCGACCAAAACAGAGATCTTACTTACCGCTTCTCGGGAATGAATCAGCGAAAGTGCGAGGCCTATTTTTGAGAAGCTTTTGCGTTCGTAGTCCTTGCGGGATACGAAATGGGATTCGTAAGGTGAATCACAATTCCGTTCGTCTTGCATGGAGAAATCGACCACCTCCTCTCCCGAATGCAATAAGTAGTCGCGCTCTTGAAACATGACAGCTTCCGCACCGCCTTTGTGGAAGAAGAATTTATTGACCATCAATATTTTCATCAGCGTCTGGGACTCCAGATAAAGAGTTATTTCGTCTTGGGCCGATGCAAAGCAATTTTGCCGCAGTCTTGCTCGTTCGCCTAATATCTGCGATGCGAACCTTCAGAAACAAATCTCAGTAGCGGTCGTCTACAGTCTCGATATCGTTACCAGCGGCCAATCGATCCCATACTCAATCGTTCTGCAGTGTCGAAAGCCGCCTTCTCTGTGACGCGTTGTGTCTACTCAATTGCGCTTCGATATACGCTCATTGTTTGCTCCACAATCGAGTGCCAGTCATAGTGGTCAGCTACCCATCTGCGGGTGTTCTCACGCATTTCCACCGGCCAACGCATGCGTGCGAATGACTCCAACTGAGTGGCAAGTGCATCCACATCTCCCAAAGGAAAATAATGCTTCGCTTCCAATCCAATCTCCAGGTGTGCAGGTATATCACTGGCCACCACAGGAAGGCCGTAACTCAATGCCTCCAGCAAGGCGATCGGCAAGCCTTCGTGAGACGATGGCAAGACGAAAATGCCGGCATGGGCATACAGCTCGCGCAACGTAAGCCCGGTTTGGAAGCCAGCCAACACAGCGCCGGGGGTTGCGCGCGCGAGCGCCGCCACTTCCGAGGCGTAAGCATCCCGATGGTCGGAAGCCCCGATCAATATAAGCTTCCACCCGTTCAGTTTGGCCGTTGCGTACGCCGCGATTAGATCCTTCTGCCGCTTCTCTGGCACCAAGCGGCTCACCGTCAAGACGTATCGACCCGGCGTTAGCCCGAATTTTTCCAGCGCCGAGGTGCTGCTCGGCAATTCTGGCAGGTCGACCCCGTTGGGTATCACGTTCGATTCCAGGCCATACTTGTCGCGTACCAAGTTGCGGATCGTCTGAGAGATCACGATACGGCGATTGCAAAACCGCATTCCCCATGCCTCTCCGGTGCGCAACACTGCTCTGGCAAATCGCCCCCATTTCTCTCGCTCGTAGTCAGGGCCATGATGCGTGACGACCACATGCAGACCCAAGGCGCGGGCGAGCGGCACCATCAGAGCGGGCCCGATTGCTTGGAAGTGCAAAACATTTGGCCGCCGCCAAGCCGCGGCCAGCACCCCTAAAAACGAATGAACTATCGTCTCGAGAGCGCGAGATCTAGGCGACCAGATTCGTAGGTACCTAACCCCCTTCCAGCTGTTGCCTTGATCATTTGGCACATAGGGAGAGCGAACGACCACCTCAACATCGCACGCCAGCTCTCTCAACAACGGACACAAATGCTCGGCATGAGCTTCCACCCCGCCCTGCACATTCGGGAATCCGCGCAGCCCCAGGATCATCACCCGCAGCATGGAATAGCCCCGCGTTCGTCGCATGGTTACCCCATAGTAGCGAGAACAAGATCTCCTGAGACAGAACTAAGAGGCGTTACCACGGGCGGATGCGAGAACATTCCTCGCTATCTTTGGAGTACTCCCAAATAGGTAGGGCCGCTGACGCGAGCGGTGCTGGCACAACCGTTCACTCAATGGCCAGCGGGATCACGCGATGCTAGAGTCGATGAGCATCGCAATGTTGACACTCATCCAAACTGTTGTGGTCCCTTAGCTCTATGAAGCAGCTACTGAAGGATTTGGTGTGCCAAGGGTTTAACTGGGCTGGGCTTATGCCAACCGTTCGCAGCCTGTTTGCGGGCCGCGCCGCCATCATCATGTTCCACGAGATACAGAGAGAATTCCGATCTGAATTGGCAACCGGGACCTCAATTTCGCTGTTTGAGCACTCACTCAGTTGGCTACAGCGAGAAGGATGGAAAATAGTGAGCCTTGAAGAATGCCTCGAGCGAGTGTCAAGAAACGACCGATCGGATCGCTACGCAGTTCTTACTTTTGATGACGGTTACCGAGATAATGTCTCGGCGGCGCTTCCAATTCTTGAGCGTCAGAATGCGCCATTCCTCATGTATGTGCCGACTGGTTCTCCCACGCGAACCTTGCAATCATGGTGGCTCGGATTGCGCGAATTAATTCGCTCACGGGATGACGTTACAGTGGATGCAATGGACACCCGATTCCGTTGTCCTGACTTCCAGACAAAGGTATCCGCCTTAGCCCGAGCTTCACAGTGGGTTCATGAGGATTATCATCGTGCGGCGATGCTCAATCAAACCTTCCACAAGGCTGGTGTATCACTGTCTGCCTTAGATGACGCGTATTTTCTGGACGAAAGGGAAATTCAAGTGCTGTCACGCCATCCTCTCGTTTCGATTGGCGGGCACACAACCTCGCACCCGGCCCTCAAGACTCTTGATAGTTCTGCCGCGCGAGCCGAAATGACCGATAATCGAAGCTATCTCCAGAACTTGATCCAACAGCCGGTGCGGCACTTCGCTTATCCTTATGGCAACTTGAATGCATGCGGTCCTCGCGAGGAGCATCTGGCCAAGGATGCGGGCTTTTTGACTGCGGTAACTACACGTCCAGGACAACTCGACGCTCTGCCTTTAAATCACTTTGCGCTTCCTCGCATTTTCGTTGGTCATTTTGACTCAGAAGTAGTATTTCAGGCTCGAATGAACGGCCTCCAGCGCGGCCTTCACATGCTGTTTGGTCATCGCGACGCCTGATACACGCTCCGCCCACCCCGGCTTTCTACAAATGCAAGCGGAGTACGAGGACTGGAGCTCTGCGACGCCAGCGCTCAAAACGCGAAAGACAAGAAACGCCGGCCACACAGCGCACATGTCAATCTGTCACCTGCTCGATACACAAAGCGCAATTCCGAGAGATCCGAGCTTCAGCGAGCGAGGGCTCAATGAAACCGGAACCCCAGTCGTTTCAGAAGAAGGGGTTCGGGTCACGACCGAAGGCGGCTAACACAATCAGGTTGGCCGCAATTGATCATCGTTGTGATCGTATCGCAAATACAACGGAATCGCGGTCAGAGATAAGAAAGTCAGCGCGCCGAGCACGCTCTGAGCCCCCGATATCGGAAATGCCTCAAAGAACGAAAAGAACAAGCTTGCAATGGGAAAAATCAAAAGCAGCATAAAGCAATCTCTTTCTAAGCTGGCGGACATCTTCACGCGGCCAATGCCTCTTGCCAGGACCAATGAAATACAAACTAGCAAAGAGCCTAGACCAACAATCCCGGTCCCAAGCAAGACGTCGAGATAGCCATTGTGGGCGTCGGCAGACCCGATCCAGCCAACAAGAAGAGGTCGCATGAGATCGGCCGTTCCGGCGTAAGCACCGAACCCAAGGAGCGGCTTCTGCCACACTGCGTCAAGCGCAACGGGCCAGATGTAGGTACGTCCAGTGAAGGTCGTGTCACGTCCGACGACAGCTACGAGGTCCTCGCTGAATAACGAGAAGGCTGCAAATGCTAACCCGCTTAGGCCAAAGACAATCAGCACTAGAACGCTTCCGACAACGGGAACAACTCTAATTAAGCAGTAGAAGACCAACAGCGCGCAAATGGCGACCCACGAGCCGGCCGATTGAGCGAATATTAGGCACGCAGTCGCCGCGGCAATACACAACACGCGGAAACCAAAAGACGTGCCCACGAGACGCGGGAAAAACAAGAAGATGAAAACGCTGGTACACGCGGCAGCTCCCAAAAGATTTTTGTGTATGAATACCCCCCGCCAAAGGCCAACATGAAAACCCTCGGAACTATCCCCCAGCTGATGGATTCCATGTTTTGGAAAAGCCACCGCCATTACCACGCTCGCGAGAATTAAGAATGCCAATACTTTTACGATGATTTTGCAAAATGCTTCGATAGCCAAAATCTGACAGATGCCCGCGATCGAACAAATATACAGAAACAACAAAAAGGCGAACTTAAATGTGTCATATGGATTCACAGACCATATGGTTGAGGTAAGGCAAATCATGGAATAGATCATGATTTCACGGGGAAGAAATAGGCCTAAGCCACGATGCATAAGCGCAATTGCGAGGCACAAAAACGGAAACGCCAGCTGTAGAAAATAAACTCCTTTCGAATGCGATTGGAATTCGCTGGGAATGGTAGGGTCGATCCCGGAAATTGCAAAGAAGAACGGATATATAAAGACCAGCAGTAGACCGATTAACAGCAGCTCTGCGAGCTTTGAGTAGGTCCAGTCTATCCGCCGACTTGCATGTGGGGTTGTCAGGGGTTCCATCGACGCCGCTCCAATAGATGTTCAAAGAACACCCTGTAACTTTCGAGCATGCGGTCGACTGCAAAATTCGCCGCAATAAATTTTGACGCTGCACAGCCGAACGCTTCCCGCTTAATCGGGTCGCTCATCGTCTCGATAGAGCTTACCAGGGACTTCGTATCTCCAACGGGAAATAAGAAGCCGGTCTCTCCAGGGACTACAATTTCGGCAGCCCCACCGACGTTGCTCATAACGACCGGCAGACCCATTGCCATCATTTCCAACACGGCAAGAGGCGCCGCTTCGTAGATACTGCAGAGGACGCCAACATCAAAAGCGCTCGTGTAAGGTCGAACATCCGGTTGGTGTCCTACAAAGACAATGTGCTCCAGCACACCATTTTTTTTGGCATGATGCGCAACCGCTGCTTCTGTAGGACCACTTCCCACAAGCAACGCTTTTGCCGGATATCGTCGACTTCGGAGTACCCGTATGGCGTCGATCAACTGACAATGATTTTTCTCGGGGCGAAACTGTGCGCACATGCCTATGACATAATCATCCGGTGTAAAACCCAGCAGTGAGCGTGCTCGCTCTCTCCATTCAATGACTGAGTGAGCGGAAAATCGACGCAGGTCCACGCCATTCCGAATGACAACGGAACAGAGAGGCGAGAACCCACGATCTTCCCACAGCTTGCGCTGACTCTGAGAAACGTAGATCATTGCGTCTACGCGGGCGACGACATGGCGGTATATGGGGTGGAATACGCGCTCCCTCGTAGTTCGATGATACGCCTTATGCAGTATTGATACGAGTTTTGCATTTGACCTCGCCAGATGCCGTGAAATGGTCGCAAAGAGCAGTGGTCTCTCTTCTACCGCGACAATGATGTGGGGGCTGTAGGCGCGGATCAGCCGTGTGAGCCTCAATAGCGTGCCAATGTTGTAAATCCGATTTCCATAGCAGATTTCCGCCGAGTTTTGGCCGACAAGCTTCGAGTCGCCGCGCGTGAGGCTCACTATCCTACTGAGGTAACCATCGGTCGCCAGTGACTTCGCAAGCTGTAATGTATGGAGCTCGGCTCCTCCCGGGATCAGACCATTGAGCACGAACATGAGACGCATGGATCTATCTTCCTGGTCCACGAAACTATCGGGCGATAACATGCCATTTGAGCCGGCATTCGCTGCTGCTGAGTTCGGTGCCATTAGCTGGGCCCTCTTGGAGCGCTCGATGAGTGAACGGGAGATTATTTGTACTCGATGAGGCGCCGCTGACGGCCCAAGAAGCGCTCGCGCATGAACCTGATCTGGCCCCAACACTCGGGGAAGCGAGACGCCAGCTGAAATAGCGCCAACAATGCGCGCTGGCTCAGGGGCCCGGGTTTGCGTAGCGTCTGGCG
This sequence comes from Nitrobacteraceae bacterium AZCC 1564, assembly GCA_036924835.1. Lineage (NCBI taxonomy): Bacteria > Pseudomonadati > Pseudomonadota > Alphaproteobacteria > Hyphomicrobiales > Nitrobacteraceae > Nitrobacteraceae bacterium AZCC 1564. The sequence goes on along the minus strand of JBAGRR010000001.1, from coordinate 3,744,210 downwards.
CAGCCACTGAAGAGGATAGATGAGCCACGAGGTCCAGCCCCAAGGTCCGAGCGCCACTCCGAGCGCCAGGCAGGCAACCGGCAGCCATACACCCCACAACCATGCTCGGAGCCACTCCCAGCGCCGGGACACCGTTCCGAACAAATGGGCGTGCTGCGCGTTGCCGTAGCCGCTCCGGACGGCGCGCCACCACCACTGTCCAAAGCGTATCATGGCGGCGTCATGCAGCACCATTTCGACATCCAGGCGCCATACGCGCCATCCGGCTGCGCGTAGCCGCGTGCACAGTTCCGGTTCTTCGCCCGCTATCAAGTCCGCCCGATAGCCACCCACCCTCTCGACCGCGTCAACGCGCATCAGCGCGTTACCGCCGCAAACGTCGGTCTCCCCCGGCGGCGCGTTCCATTCGATGTCGCAGACTCTGTTGTAGATCGACTGGTGCGGATGACGCTCTCGCAGCCGACCGCAGACGACCGCTACGTCGCGGTGCGAGTCGAGGAATGCTATCGCTGTCTCGGTGAAGCCCGTGAGAACTTCGCAATCACCGTCGACAAACTGTACGTAGGAGAGATCGGGCACCAACCGAAGCACGCGCTCGAATCCCTCTTTGCGCGCGCGCGCCGCCGTAAAGGGAATACCGCTATCGAGTTCGACCACATCGATACCGGCGCCCCGGGCCATCGCCACGGAACCGTCCGTAGAACCCGAATCCACGTATACGACCAGGGCCCCAATCGCTTTCACCGACCGCAGGCATTTGGCCAAACGATCACCCTCGTTGCGCCCGATCGCGACTACAGCAACCTTCCGGACTGTCACGTCTACGCAAGACACGAGCCCACCTCCTCCGGACAACACACCTGCGCTCGGAGCCCGTCTCGCGAGCAAACGCAATCTCCGCTCCTGAACGGGCGAACTATGATCGCCACTGACGCGCACGCCGGAGTCCGCACTGGAAGCTCCAAGATGAAGTAAATATTGCCGATGCACTCCGCACTGAACCCAGCGCGCTAGGCTTATTCCACGGCCTGCAACTCGACCTCACCTCATTCATCCGCCCCGGCGATTGAGAGGCGTGGCGCGATAAGCCTGGCAATCATCTCGCGATCTTGATGGGTAAACAGCACAAACCATGCCGACACGGCGAAGCTGATCACGAAGATCACGATTTCGAAGAGGGTGAACAACAGCGTACGATCATCAAACTGGCACAACAACAGATCAGTCCCACCCGCGACGACGACTGCCCAGACTGTTGGCTTTATCGCTGCGAGTTTGACATGCCTGATGTCAAAAATGGACCGTACCACAGCGTACCGGCTCACATTGACCATCGACAAGGAAATGAAGCCCGCCAACGCTGCCCCGATCTGGCCGTGGCGCGGGATCAATGCGAAGCACAGAGCCACCGAGATCAGCGATCCGATCCCTAAAAGCCCGGTCTCCTGGAGATGCCAGCCAGTCATCGAAAGGGCAAACCCGCTGCACCCGAACATCGTCTGCACCAGCACTCGTGCGGCGACGATCGACACGACCCAGGCATCCACAGCGAACGTTGGTCCAAGCACAAGATTGATCCGATCACCCCAAAAAACAATGGCGGCAAACACCGGCGCCGAAAACAACGACGTCAAGCAAATGTTTTCCGCCAGAAGTCTCTCCATTCCTGCAATATCGTTATGTCGGTTACACAGAGCAATGCGAGCACCCAAAGTCTGCCCAATGGCCAATCCCGGAAGGCCAATAAGCTGCGCAATCATAACCACGGCGCCGTACTGGCCAACGTCCGCAGCCGATCCGAAGTAACCGAGGAAGAGCGAGTCAGTCGAACGGATATACATGGTCAAAATGAGCGACGCCGCCAGGCTGGGAGAATAGCGAAGAACCGACAATGTGTCGGTCCAATCAAGTTTCCCGGTTGAATCCGCTGGTGCCAGCTCTCTCCGAGCTCGCACGGCCAATATGAACCATGAGATGACGTATGAGACAGATGTACCCACAACCACCGCCCACAAACGCCAGCCCAAGGCAAACAGCGTTGCCATCACAGTGGCCCTGAATGTTGGCTGCAGAATATAGCTTACTACTATGCTGGGCTCCGGCTTCAACACTCCACGATATGCGCCGCCCAACACCGCCAGGTCCGTCACAAACGGCAGCGCGACGAGCGTTGCGAACAAGACATTGGCGAAATCCGGATAGCGGTAGATTGATCGCTCGACATAGGTACCCAATCCCAACGCAGCGAGTACGGCCGGAGCAATCCCGACCACGAAAGCGGCTGACCGGAAAACCGTCAGTTGTCTCAGTCGTGCCGAACAGTGTCCAGATCCCAAATGTCGTTGCAATGCGAGATCTAATCCCAAAGGGCTGACAATGCCGAGAATTTCCGAAATGTTGCGAGCCACAATGACGATGCCGTACTGAGAGGCTCCAATCACTCGTGCGACCAATACGCCGACGGCGAAGCTCAGTATCTGATTGTATATCATCGCCAAGGCGCTAAGGGGTACTCCCTGCGAGAAATGGCGCGAGAAATGCTTCCCGTTTAGTCGATTTGCGTCCATCGGTCGACACCGTGTAAACCGCTATAGGTTGACGTCGGCCGCGCGAAGCTCCGTAACGCGGATGCCTGAAAGAACTCGTGCTCGCCTTTGCGTTCCATTTCGAGTGAGGCGCGGCGCCGATGCTCGGTCCAGGTTTTCTTAATTCCTCGTAGCCACATCGCGTATCACGGTTTGCGCGGCATGTTTCAAGATCGTGGCTCGTACCGTTTCAGAAATTTCATGTCGACCTTATTCAGTGCGACCCCGAGGATAATTTCGTTTATGTCGCTACAGACGTTGAGAGCGCGCTCGACGACACCGATACTCGCTCGGCGCGATTCAACAACAAGGATGACCGAATCCAATAAATGTGCCGCGGCACGAACATCAGCAAACGGTGTCATAGCTGGAAGATCGACAATGACGTATTCGTAGCCCTCGCGGAGAGTCTGAAATAGTTTGTCGAGCTTCTCCGATGCCAGAACGGCACTCGCGTAAATTGGTCGAGGGTTATTGCCAACCGGTAGAAAAGCCAGCTGCGATATTGAATCGGTCCACGTTGCTTCAGATACTGAAGTCGTCCCTGTCATGACATCCAAGATGCCAAATACGGCAGCCGGGGCTAGTGCGGCTGAAAGTGATCGATTTCGCAGATTGCAGTCTACAAGAATTACTCGAGCCTCGGCATGTGCCGTGAGTAGCGCCAGGGCAGCTGCAACGGTAGACTTTCCCTCATTGGGTTGCGTCGAGGTAATCCCAATCACTTGGTTTCGCTTGCCGCTCCGGCTCATCGTATCGATGCCCAGCTTGATTTCAACAAACGACTCGGTAAATCGGGACTGTGGTACATCTGTAATAGTCCAGATTGGACTTTCTGTACGTACGATGTTTCGTCTTGGATGGTCTGTTGCGATTGAATTGGATAGACCACACTTAGAAGTGACTAGTCTCCCGAGGCTTACCGATTTCATCCGCAGTTTCTGAGCAAGGCCAAAGAGAACGGTTATCAATTTTCTGCAAAGACCGCCGCATTTGACCCTTGGGACAAGCGCGATGCGAGCTATTTGAAGCTCCGTCCAGCCCCCCCCGCCGGCGCGGATGCCTCGGTCTAACTGATCGCGCAGCATCCCGATGGCGATGCCAAGAAGCACCCCCGCAACAGTCGATATGCCAAGCACGATTCGGCCTTTTGGCCAACTCGCTGTCAACGGAGGTAACACCTCGGTGACCAGACGTGCCTCAAACGCTGGTAAGGATTGCTGTCGAGTTGCCTCCATCTGACGCAGCAAGCGCCGAAAATTATCAACGGCGCTTGTGGATGTCTCGGCCGCGGCAATCAATTCGCGGAGTTCGCCCTGCATCTGCGGCGTCGATTGCGATCGCGCGACACCTTCGACATTATTGGCAGAACCCGCTACATCTCTCTTGCTATAATAATCCCTCAAAGCCTCTTGAGCTGCTGACGCTTGACTGCTCAGTTCGTTCAATTGATCCTTAATCCATGTTTCATCTCGCAAAGTCGATTTGTATTTTGCGTCCATTTGATGCGCGATGTATGTTTCCACAACGGCATTTAAGATCAGCGCTGCTCGCTCAGGCTCAACGGAGTCGAAACTAATATCGACAATGTATGTGAGACCGAGGCGCTTGACCGAAAGCTTACGCTTGAACGATTCCAAGGCATATTGCTCCGCGGTTGCTTCCGTCTCCGGCTTGCGCCAGCCGAGCAACCTGACTATCGAGCGGATCTTGCTGCGTACGCCACCTTTCCGTCCGATAAATTCAGGATCCTTTGCTAGATCGAGTTTCCGTATCACGGCACGAGCGGTACTCTCAGATTTTATGATTCCTATCTGGCTTTCTACCGTCGTTGAGACGGACGCAGCGTCTCCTAGAGATCCTTTCGATTCAATGGCGAGATCCGCTTCGGCGGTAAACGTTGGTACAGCAGTAATGAGGTAAAGTAGAGCGAGGCCCCACATTGCCAAACACACCAAAGCTATGATCAAGAAACGTCGCCGTGCGAAGTCTGCCACATCTGCTAAGGTCACCATCGGCGAACGAAAGTCAGGCGGCGCGTTATCGGGACGTGTCAAATTTTCCATTCTATTAAAAGGCTGCAGCATAGTCCGAGCCATAATGGTTGCACTTCTGAGGCTTCGCACATCAAATGATGCGAAGCGCCCGTGGAGGCGACGGATGCTTAAGAAGTCGGCTAGTTGCAGCAGACGGAGGGGCATCAATAAGCATTCCAATACGCCCTTCTCGAAAAAATGGTCATGAACACGATTTTGATGTCGAGAAGGAGTGACCAGTTGTCCAAATAATACAGATCATGCTCCACACGACACCGCATCTTCTCAAATGTATCGGTGTCGCCACGGTACCCGTTGATCTGAGCCCAACCTGTAATGCCGGGCCTGAGATTGTGGCGACGGAAAAATGAAGATATCAGCTCGGCGAACATCTCGTTCTGCGACGTTGCATGTGGACGGGGCCCGACGATGGACATGTCGCCGACTAGCACATTGAACAACTGCGGAAGCTCATCGATGTTGGTACGGCGCAAGAAGTGTCCCAAACGGGTCACACGTGGATCGTGCCTGGCGACAGGCTTGAAATTGTCGCCATCCTCCATCACGGTCATCGATCGAAATTTAAGTACTCGAAATGGTTCGTTGTTGTAACCATGCCGCGTCTGCCCAAACAGCACCGGCCCAGGAGAATCGAGCTTGATTGCGACTGAAACGATGATGAAGAGCGGGCTAAGCAAAATAAGGCCGGCCATTGCAGCGGCGACGTCGAATGCTCGCTTGATTGCTCGCTTGAAGGGAGTAAGGGGTGACTTGAAGATCCGCATCACCACCATGTTGCCGAAATGAGTAACCCGCGTCATGGCCATCAGATCGATAGACCCAGCGGGAACGACGTGAACGTCCACTGGCAGCTCTGATAGGGCGCCGGCAAGCGAGAGAACAGACGGGACGTCCTGTTGCGAAACCAAAATGACGACGTCATCGGCTCGGAGGGGCCTGCAATCCGTGACCAGCTGGCGGGTATCAGGAAAGACCTGGGCGTTGGGGAGCTCGGGTGCCGAGGAGCAGGAGCGAACCGTCGGAAAGTCGAACGACCGGATGGTGCGAATTCCGGTGGCCATCGCCCGGGCCGAAAACTGCGAGCAGAGACCCAGGTCCCCAATAAGGATGATGCGCCTGGCCTCAACCATTCCCGACGCAATGGCTCGCTGCACTAGTGAGAACCACACCGTGCGTGTGCAGAGTACCACAAGGCTGACACTAACAGCTTGGATCGTAACAATTGCGCGCGAGTAGTCTTTGGAGATTTCCAGAAGGAATATCGTCGAGAGAAAGCAGGAGAAGACGAGGAAGATGCCGCTGGCGCCGTTCCACAGGACCAAGTGGCGGGGCTGCATATGAAACCAGGAATAGTGCCCGAGCCCTATAGAGACGAGCAGATTTAATGTGGAAATTAGAAGGGATTCCGGAATGTACTTGGAGGGGTCCGGTGAGTCCGTCAGGACCAACCGATGGTAGTCGACTGCCGCGAAATAAGATGCAACTGCTACGAACAGGAATTCGGTAGCTGCCGCCAATATCGACAGGACGGCCACTCGGCCCCTCCTGACGCGTGGTGAGCGTGCTGTGCCTCCCTCGACCGAAAGTGCCGGAGGCTTGGTAGAGGCCATCAAGTTGGGAAAGGACGCGTAACTCATAGCACTGCGCCACCCTGTGACTCCGACTCCATCTTCCTCCATCTTCTCAGCAAAAGTACATTCCGCGTCAGGGGCTGGGAATTGGCAATAAATGGGTAACTCCGGTGGTGAATTGAGCCGCGGCAGCGCCGGATTAAGATTTGAGAAGCAATCCGCTCGAAATCACATCCCAATTCTCGAATTCCACGTCCATCCCAATTGGTGTGACGCGAATGCGAACTCCAAAGAAGACCGATCGATCGACGGAGCGGAAGAAGACATTGAGCGGCTCGGCGCCACTGAGCGGGATCGCCTTTTTGCACGGCTGCACGGACGGCGGCGACGTACGACGTGCTGCCTTCCGCGAACAGAGTTGAAGAATGCGCCCCCTTGACCACAACACAGGAATTGCCGCTATGCCGAACCGGAATCGTTGCATCAAATGGGGCCTGTTGGCTGTTGGCCTGACAATTTCCGCCACTCAAGGAAAGGCTGAATATCGAGTAAACATCGGAGACGTACTAGAAGTTTCGGTGGCGGGCGTGCCGGAGCTACGACATCGTTCTGTCGTCCAAAAGGACGGGAGCATGTCGTTGCCACTAATCGGAACGCTTCCAGTAGCCAGCCTCCCCTTATCGCAGATCCGGGCCGAGATCGGCGCCGCGCTGGCGAGCAAGACGTTTCGACAGAGAACTTCGGGCCGTGAGGTCATCGTTGTGATCGACGCAAATGAAGTCACGACGACAGTGGCGGAATACAGGCCGATATACGTAAATGGGGACGTGTCGAAGCCAGGTGAGTATCCGTATCGTCCGGCCATCACAGCACGCCAACTCGTCGCTGTGGCGGGCGGCTACGACATCATGCGCATCAGAATGAACAACCCGTATCTCGAGTCAACAGACTTGAGAAGCGAGTATGCATCCCTTTGGACAGAGTTTGCCAAGGAACAGGCGCGTATGTGGCGCATCAAGAATGAGCTCGGAGAACGGACGCCGATCAATCCGGGCATTCTGACGGACGTGCCCATAGCTCAATCGGCGATTTCCGAAATCGTCAATGCGGAAACGGAATATCTAAAGACGAAGCAGAGTGACTATTATCAGGAAAAGACGTTCCTTCAGCGCGGGATCCAGCAGGGAGACGACGAGATCCGCGTGATTTCAGAGCAGCAGAAGGAAGAGGAAGAGGGATTTCAGTCAGACCTCGCAGAACTGCGGAAGGCGTCCGATCTCTTCGGCAAGGGTTCCTTGATAAGCCCTCGCGTTACGGATGCGCGGCGCGCAGTACTGCTTTCATCAACCCGAAAGTTGCAGACCTCTGCGCAACTGCTGCTATTGAAGAAGCAACAGGACGAGCTCATCAGAAAGCTGTCAAAGCTTGACGATCAGCGGAAGCTCGACCTGCTCCGTGAGCTGCAAGATACTAGCGTGAGGCTGAACCAAATTCGCGAAAAGCTGCAGAGCGTCAGCGAAAAGCTTCAGTACACCGCCATGGTTCGATCACAACTAGTACGAGGAGCCGTCAATAGAGCGGAGATTGCCATCAATAGAACCGGCGAGAAGGGACAAGAACGGATTGTCGCAAACGAAGATACCGAGTTGCAGCCGGGTGACGCTGTCGAGATCATGCTGCGGTACCAAGACGATCCTGACGGGTCTCCTCCAAAGCTGAGAAGTTCAAGTATCCCATAGGAAATTGGACCGGAACGCCGTGGATGGAGACGAGCCGCTCGCAAAGAAGACGAAGCGGCTGAACTCAAGCCGCTGCAAACCGGGGGGCCATCGCTTCGTAAATCCCCACAAGACCAGCCGGCACGGGCGAAACGGCCAGGATCTTGCGGCAGCGCGCGTTCGAGGCCCGCGGCGCCTGAATTTTGCGCCGCCAGTGAGCGCCAGCAGCCGCGATGGCTCTGGCATACGGGCAAGACCACAAGAGGCTCGCTGCTCTGACAAGTGTGAGGCGCCGCACGGCGCTTTATGACCACTGAAGCAACCGGACTTGAAAGGCGGCTATGCCGATCAGCACTCTGCTGCGAAGCAGAGGAGGTAATCCCTCAAAGCTGTTGCACTCTGTCGTGCTGGTAAGTCAGCTATGGCGATGAAATCGACTGGTAAAGGCCATGACGACCCGGGCCGTACAGACTCGCTAAGTCGGTCAGGCCTAAGACCATTTGGGATGTTCCATTACCAAGCCTCCGGCCTCGCCTAGTCCAGACGCGCTTCGTGTTGCCCCAGCATTTCTTATCGTGGGCTCGACTTTGGAGAGAATGAGAGGCGCCTGCGCCCGCATTGCACAGGCCGGTTGGCCAATACGGAAAGTGCCCGAAATGATTTTATTGACCGGAGGCGCTGGTTATATCGGGTCCCATGTGTGCGTCGCGTTACTGGACGCCGGCTTCGATGTCGTTGCAGTCGACAATCTCTCAAACAGCAATAAAGCCTCTCTTGAACGGGTACAATTCATCTGCGGGCGGTCGGTCGTTTTTCGGCACGCCGACATCCGAAATGAAAAGACCATTCACGAAATACTCAATGCCTACGCAGTGACTGCGGTCATTCATCTTGCAGGACTAAAGGCCGTGGCCGATTCCAGCGTTCGGCCCATTACATATTACGAGAACAACCTCCTGGGAACGATGCGGCTCGTGTCGGCTATGAAGAAGGCAAAGGTAAAAACGCTCGTCTTTAGTTCGTCCGCTACCGTCTACGGTATACCTACTTACCTGCCGCTCGACGAGAACCATCCCCTCCGACCGATAAACACATACGGGCGCACAAAGTTCTTCATCGAAGAAATGCTGAAGGATCTCTATCGGTCCGACGACGATTGGCGCATTGGTATTCTGCGCTACTTCAATCCGGTTGGTGCGCACGAAAGCGGGTTCATCGGAGAAGATCCACTGGGCGTCCCGAACAATTTGTTGCCGTTTGTGGCACAAGTGGCCATTGGGAGACATGACAGGCTCACGGTCTGGGGCAACGACTATGACACGCCGGACGGAACGGGAATCCGCGACTTCATTCACATCGTCGATCTTGCTTCCGGACATGTAAGTGCTTTGAGATACCTAAAGGAGCCCGGAGTGCTCACGGTCAATCTCGGAACGGGAAACGGCAGCAGCGTTTTGGAGGTGGTTCGGACATTCGAGGAAGTGAGCGGCAGGTCAATTCCTTATGTGACCGGTGAACGTAGGCCCGGTGATGTTCCGATCTGTTGTGCCGATCCGAGGCTTGCGGAGAGGGTATTAGGTTGGAAATCGACACGGTCTTTAGCGGAAATGTGCGCAGACCATTGGCGTTGGCAGCTGAAGAACCCCAACGGCTATCGTGGTACCGAACTTATGAGGGCCTCTTAACCGGCTAATCTAACGCCACGATTGGGCGTGGGACTGCTGCAAAGCTCGGGAGCCTCGATCGGCGAAGCCGAAGCCGTGTCGCAGGCGATGGCTTCATGGAGTTCACTGACTGCGGGATCGAGAACTGATAGAGCTCATCAGGATACACAGACAATCCCGGACTCCTTAAGGATGAACTCGCCCATCCATCTGCCCACGGCTTAGTTCGATGGTACCTTAAACGGAAGCGTGGGGTCGCTCTACCCGAAAGTCGTTCAACTTTTTACCGGACCGAAGCTGCTTACTTAACCAGCGAGGCGTTTTGCCACGGCCGGCCCAGGTCTCCGCAGGATTATGCGGATTTTTAAACTTAGGAAGGACCTTGGGGTAAGGGCGGCGCTCATGCTTCAGCTTGCCATCAGGGAGGCGAAGTTTACGAAGGCGCACGTCAAGCCTGTTTTTTTCAGCCGCCATTTTGCGAGTTAGTTGGCTAACCAACTCTTCATGAAGGTCCCACAGCTGATCCACGGACAGGGACTTCAGATCGAGGCTTTGCATTTTTTCCAAAACACACAGTTACAGCCCCAATCAGAGGCTAGAAGCTTTTGGAGTCGGTTCAATAGGCAAAAAAGGGGTACTTCTCATATCATCCGCCAGGGGTAGACATTTCGGTCAATTTCTTGGGTCGTCTCGACAATTCGCTCGTTGACGGCGCGGCCGCATGCGACGCGTCGGTAGCCTTGCCTGCCACGCGTTCTAGCTACGGCGTGCGCGCCAAATCATGGCGTTGACGGGTTACCGATGACCCTGCCATCTCATCGCGCTGAGGGAGAGACAAAACCCACAATCTGCTCGCGATGTTATTGTTATCGCATGGAACGCGAAGTTGCTTGCTGGTGATGAGTTTGGCCACCATCAGAAGGGCAACAACAACGCGTACGCACAGGATAATGAAATCACGTGGCTGGACTGGCTTGCGATCGATTCTCAGGGCTTGGCACCGCGAGAATTCACCGCAAGCTACTAGCGGTCAGGAAAGCCTATCTGGTCTTGTGTCGAGGCCGATTCGTGGTCGGGGCACACAACCAAGCGCTGGACGTGAAGGACGTGACTTGGCTTTCGCCGACCGCCGACGAAATAACCGACGCTCAATGGAATGATGCGAATGCCCGTTGTTTCGGCATGCTTTTGGATGGACGAGCGCAACAAAACGGCATCTTGCGTCTCGGTGAAGATGCGACGGTCCTCGTAATCTACAACGCTTACCTTGACGTCGCGAATTTTACACTTCCGACTGTTCCGGAGGGCCCAGGATAAGAAAGATTGATTGACACAAATCAGCCAGACGCTCGACTAGCTTCTTTTGAATTCGGACATTCATACGCCGTAACCGGAAGATCATTGGCTACATTCAGTCTTACAGCAAGTTGAGTGGCGGCTGGCACCTCCCCGGTGTTGCAAGCTGGCGACTCACTTTACTCCAGGAACCTATCAGACCTCTCATTGGAGCTGTTCTTGAGGTCGCCTTTCAACTCTCGCTCGGCTTGGTACCAGAATTCATGCTCACGGTCCTCGGGTCTTCCCGCGGCTTCCCAGAGTTGATACGCGCGTTCGCGAATCTGCACTTGCAAAGGTTTTTCCATACCAAATTCCTTGAATCCAAATTTAAAAGGCGAGATAGCTGACTAAAACGGTCGAATAGAAATGTTCCTACACCTCCCCAACGATATGTGACGAGGTACTTAGAGAGCACAAAGCGCCGGAAGAACTCACTCCGACCTAGCGACATCCTCCAGAATGCTCTGCATTGCCTTTAGCAAACGTCAGCTCTCCCAGGGTAGTTATTCCTGATCGCGCACTTCAAGGATGGCGTTGGCGATGATCTTTCGATTCTCGTGGTTGTCATAACCAGCCAGCAACGTTTCGCAACTTCGCGCATGCGCCACTTCCATATTTGCGCGACCGTTCGCTCATCAAAATCCGAGTGGATGATATCAGCGAGCCAATGACGCACATTTGGAAGCGATTTCCTCACTTCTTGTCCAGATCCTGCGCCATTTCGAGATGATGCTTCAGATCCGGCAGCGTTTTTGCAGCCCAACTCTTCAGCTTATCGTTATCACCGCCTTTTGCGTAACGTTCAAAAAGCGAAACCGCGCCTTTATGCGCACTCATCTGCATTGAATTGAAGTCGGATGAGAAATCATCAGGCTTCGCATCCCGGAGTTTATCAATCTTGCTCTGGTGAGTGCTATCGAGCGAGGTGGGGACCTCTCCTGACATATTCTCCTGCTTGACGAGTTCTTTCAGTTGCTGCGAAGTTTTCGTGTGATCTTCGATCATCTTGGCGGAAAACGCTTTCTGCTTGGCGTTTCCGCGTTCCTCACCGAGCTTGCTCGCGGCAATTTCTGTCAAGTCGCTCATGGCGGCTTCTTTCACGAAATCGGGTGTTTTAGGAGCTATGCCGAGCGCAGAATTAACTCCTGTCTTCTCGCCAACGGATTGGGCTAACGATGGCGATATCATCATGATAGCCAGAGCAAAAGCAGATGCGAGAACGATCTTCATCAAGCCGCCTCCTCTCGTTCTTCAGCTTCCAGATTGATGACGGAAGTTGCAAGCTGCGTCAGGGTTTTGTCCGTGGCTGCTTCCTCGTCGAGTGTGGCTTGTAACAACTCCGCCGCGTCCCGCATCCCGAGCTCCTTCGCCCATGTCCGAAGTGTGCCATATCGAGAGATTTCGTAGTGTTCGACCGCCTGAGCTGCAGCAAGGAGGCCCGCATCGAGGGCGGGCATTCCTTTGAACTCCTTCATGATCTCGGCACCTTCCTCAGCGATTCCATTGATAGCCGCGCAGGTCTTACCTCGCGCAGGCTTCCCGATGATGGAAAATACCTTGTTCAGTCGTTTCACCTGCCCTTGCGTCTCGCGCAAGTGTTTGGTGAACGCCGCGGATAACTCCTTCGACTGAACCGCCTTCGCCATCTTTGGAAGAGTCTTTATGATTTTGTTCTCGGCGAAGTAGATGTCCTTGAGCGCTTATGAAAGAGATCGCTCAGCTTCTTCTGCGGCTTCGTTGACCGGCGGCTAGGCGTACGCTTTGCTGTCTTCTTCGCCAAGAATGCCTCCATAAGTTGTGATGTCTACCCCCTAACCTGAATCAAATTGGAAAGTTCCTTTGATCGGACTTTCAGCCGCTTGCCTTTCGCACGGCCGTTTCCAGCCGAGCCTTGGTTTTCAGCCAACGGTTTTCTTCTGCCTCCGCCCGGCGCTGGACTGCACGGAGCTCCTTCTCAAGCTGTGCCGCTTTCTCCTCATGCTCCCGTGCCGCGGCCTCCAGCGCCGTCTTAGCTTTCATGATTGCGGCTTTACGCTGCTCATTGGCCTTCGCGGCGGCCTCCTCTTCCTTCTGTAGCTGTTGCTCCCGGCGCGCTCGTTCTTTTTCAAACAGGTCTGCTGCACGGCGCTCCGCCTTCTCATCGACCTTGCGTGTTTTCCTTGCCTGCAGTTTCGGCGGCCGAGCTTTGTCCTTGCGCGGCTTTGCGTCGACCGAGAGGGTCGTCGGCAACTCGGCGTGCTCCCGGAAAGGAGCGTCAGATCCTACCGGTCGCAGGAGGACAATGCCGGGCTTTGTGATTGCGGCTGCAATGACCTTGTCGTCATCTGACTCTTTTGCAAATCCTTGATGGAAAAGATTGCTGCCCGCGCCCCAGGCTTCGAGCGCTGCCTTCATCGACGGCGCCGCGATGGCGAGATCATAAAAGCCCTGGGATGTCTGGTAGACCTTCAGTTTCCGCGGCATCGGCATCCAATGTTCCGCGGAAGCGTCTGGTTCCGCAATGATGCGTGCCTCTGCCCCTCTTGAAGAAAGCGAAGGCGAGAAGCGCTGTTGGCAGGAAAGAAGCGTGGCTAGTCTGCTGGGGTTCGCCGCATTCGGCAACGGTTATCGAACAAAGGACTCAGTTCGCCATGGAATCGCGCCACATTGCTTGGCTATTGGTGTCCGCAGGCTGCGGTTATCTGCTGTGGCTCATGCCAGCCTAACGGCTACTTCGGAGCCTATTAGTCCATAGCGGACGATACTGACTCACAGAGCGGCTGTAGCCCGGATGGCGTACGCCAAAGTCTCTCCGCCACCGCCGCTATCGACCGGTACCAGGTCGCACATCACCCACCGGCTCGCAGTGTGATTCGGCAATTGGATCTTTCGGAACTCTCTGAAATGCCGGCGGTTAGCCCGTCACATCGGGAGGATAATCCATGGAGAACGATACGAACGAGACCGCTGGCAAAGTGGGTGAAGTCGCGAGCAACTTGGGTAAGAACGTGATGAATAGTGGCGGCGAATACTATCGGGAAGGAAGCCGCGCGATCGCATCGAGGGTGCAGGAGCAACCTGTCGGTTCGCTAGTCGTAGCAGGAGTCGTTGGCTTCGTGCTGGCCTTGATGCTCAGTAGATAACCACGACCACCCCCTCCTTTACGGTGCAGGTGCTAATTTCGCCTCGAGCGAAAGGGTCGAGCGGCCGACGCACGGCCTCCGCGCAACCGGATCCGGATTCTAGCTTATGGCCCGTACTGCTTCGTACTTTTCTTGGTTCGAGATCCCATCTTGCGGCGCTGCCGCAGCTCGGCAACTCTCGACAGCTTCGCGCAGGGAGCCAGCAGCTTTGTCAGCTTTTGCTGTCTCCCGCAATCTTTCTAGTGACTCGCTGTCGAAATCTGCGGCCCAGCATCCAAGCATTATTATGGCGTGAGGTATCTTGCGACGAAGACGCTGAACGGCATAACGCATGTGAGCGGGGCTTGCGACATCAAGGTAGGACACGCACACCAAGGCAACGCCGGCTGTTTCAAGCCGAAAGATGTTTTCCGTGGAGAGTGCTTCTGGGGGTTGGATACGAGCGGCTAATCCGTGCGCATTGGCAAGTTGTCCAAAGAGCCTTGCAGCTGCCTCATCAAGGGGGGTACGCCCTGCAACGCAGAGCACGGGGTATTCGCCCTGCCAGCCTGCTGCAAGATCCCGTTTTCGAAGCATTGGCAACTCGGTCACTGCGCTGTCCGAAACAGCTTCAACGGCCGCTGCGGCTTCGGCGTCGAGTGTGTGGGAGTGGTCCGACCCGACATCGTTCTGATCGGACAGATCGCTGGCGAATTCGTTGACAGCATCGCGAATTTTAGACATGCGAGTGTAGTCCAACGCACCTCGTTTCGCGTCAAACTGGGCGAGCTGTAAGCCCTTGATAGCGACCTCATCGAAGTAAGAGGATAAAGATCTTTCCTTCATGAACTCTTCAGCCTTCTCGGTCGCCTCAGTCGGATCGCCGGCCAACATTCGCTGATAAAAAATTTCTGCAGGTGAGAGGGCGGGCCTGTCGCCGAAAATTATATCAAGAAATTCCAACCGCTCGATATGCCGCCCTAGGACGACTAGGCAGACGGTCATCGGAGTGGCAAGGACCAATCCAATCGGGCCCCACAACGCCGTCCAGAATGTCGCTGAGGCAACGATAGCAACAGGAGAGAGGCCGGTACTATGTCCGTACACCATCGGCTCAATTACGTGACCGACGATAGGCTCCACAACGAGGAACAGGACCAACGTCCATATCAACATTGTCCAACTAGGATCGACAGCTGCTGCGAGGGCGAGAGGAAAAGCAGCCGAGATAACGGCGCCAATGTAGGGCACGAAGCGAAGCACACCTGCCAGAATGCCCCACAAGATCGCACTCGGAATCCCAATAAATGCCAGGCCGACACCGATGATTAGGCCGAATGCCGAATTCAACAGCAGCTGAATTAGAAATAGCCGGCTGAGGCGGCTCGCGGCGTCGTCAAGAGCCGCCGTTGTGCGTTGTAGGTCGTGAGAGCCAGCCAGCCTGATCAGGCGATTTCGCAAATCTTCCCTCTGAAGCAGGATAAAAATCACAAAGATGATTATAATGCCCGTCGTTGCGAGCGGGTGCAGAAGCGGAGCGATGAGCGCGCGAATACTTTCGAGTGCACCCGGATCTGGCTGTCGCACTTCAACCGGCACGGGCTTAACAGCAGAAGTCGCTGTTGCGGCTCCAACAGAGGATCCGGGGTCATAGGTAGATCGGGCGTCCTTTGGTTTGTCGAGTTCCTGGCCAAGTTGCTGAAGCATATCCGCCGCTCGCTCGAGGGTGCCGCTACTTGCCGTTGCGCCGCGAACGGAGCGGATTTTTTCCCGCATTGTCGCTTCATAGCGAGGTAGATCTCCAGCTAACTGCGTCAACTGTTGAGCAACCAAGCTACCCAAAGCGAAAATGGCCATGAATGCGAGGATTACGACGCTGACTACCGCGAGGCCGCGCGGCACCCTTATGCGCTGCAGAAGCGCCACAACGGGCGAGAGGACGAAGCTCAGAAGTATCGAAAGCGCCAACGGTACGAATATTTCGCGACCGAAGTAGAGGGTCGCTATAAGAAGTGCTGCTAGAATTGTAAGGGCGACAGAACTGAGCAACGCCATGACCTCTTCAGGAGATCGTTGCGTAACAACCTTTCTGATCACGGAGCTCATACGATCACCCGAAACCTGCCGGCCGCGATATACGCAGGCCATCTGCCGCTTAATTGAAGGTTTGCAGGAATGTTCCGTAAGTGGGCGTTTTTAGCAACGCTTCTTCAACTAACTGGGGTTCGCCAGTGCAACGTCCGGAAGCTACTCAGCAACGCCTCTAATTCTTGCGCAGTGACATCAAAGGTCCTGAACATCAAGTTCTTTCGGATTTAATTGGCACGCTGGTCGAAGGGCCAACAGGCACTCCACGCGCCTCACTTCTATCTCCCTCACGTCATGCTCAACCCTTCTGCTTTCCCCTTCCGGGAGCGATTCGGAATGGATGCCGGATCGTGAATGCGTCGGGACGGATGCCTACTTCCAGCCGCTTCCAGGTGACTGGGGCGGCGATAGGAAAACCATCTCGTGCTCGGGGCGAATAGGGGCCAATCGCGGTGGTCCCACGACCGTTGCGCAGGTAGTCGAGGAAGATGCGGCCCGTGCGCTCCGCCTGGGCGGAAAGAATGTATTGGTCCGGAAAGCGAGCAGCCAGTTCGGAGACCAAACGACGTGCGATTTTGTGCGCTTGGTCATGGGGCGCCCGCTCCTGAAACGGCGCCACCAGATGCACACCCTTGCCGCCAGTCAGCTTGGGCCAGGGATCGAAGCCCTCCCCACGCATGATGTCACGCACCCGCAGTGCCGCTTGCACGATAGCATCCCACGGAATGCCCACACCGGGATCGAGGTCGATCACGATTCGGTCGGCGATCTCGATGTCATCCACGATTGCGTTCCACGGATGCAGCTCGACCGCGCCGATCTCGACCAGCCCGAGGAAACCCTCGAGGTCATCGATCCACAGGCGCGTACCCTCGCCCCCTTCGCGCTTTCGGATGCGCAGCTTGTGCACGGCGCCCGGGATGTCCTTCGGCAACGGACCTTTGTGATAGAAGGTCGTGCCATGAACGTGCCGCACCAGCTTCAGCGGCCGATGTCCAAGATAAGGAACAGCCTTCTTCCACACACGACTCCAATAGCGCGCTAGGTCTTCCTTCGATGGGACTATGGCCTCCGGAAGAAGCTGAAGGATGTTTTCGCGGGGCACCCCGATCCGAGGCGGCAAGATCGACGGAGCCAGTCTCGGCGCGCGCCGTTTCGGCGTCTTGGGCCTCGCTAGGTCGCCCCGAAAGCCCTTGAATACAGCGGCACGCAATAGTCCGTCGTCCGTCAGTGCTCCATACTCCACCTCGACGTTCACCTCCGGGTCGACCCACGTCGCTTTCGGCTTCTTGACTGGAACGCTGAGCGGCGAAGTCGTCCGGATCAGAGGATCTAGCCGCTCCCGGAGTTCTCGAGCGCTCTTCTCTGTGTAGCCGGTGCGGACCTTGCCCGCATACAGGAGCTGGTCGCCGTCTCGCCGCCCCACGTACAAGGACGCCACCTTCCGCGGACGAGCGCCAAGCTTCTCGACGAATGCTACGATCGGAAAGGTCTCGCTCTTCTTGCACTTGAGCTTGATCCAGGACTCTTGCCGGCCCGAGCGGTACGGAGCGTCCGCGCGCTTAGCGACCAAGCCTTCCAGTCCCATCTCGCAAGCTTTCCCGAATATCTCGTCGCCGTCAGCCTCGACGTAGTCGACAAACACGAAGGTGTCCGAAGCTTTCGCAAGTAGCCGCTTCAGCATCTGCTTTCGCTGCGTGTAAGCCACCGCCTTCAGATCGTAACCGTCCAGGTACAACAAATCGAACGCATGGAAGTACAGCTTGCCGAGCTTTCGCTTGCCGAGTTCGCGCCGCAATTTCTGGAAGTCGGGAAGCCCATTGCTGCCGTACACAACGGCTTCGCCGTCAATCACGGCCGACCTCGACTTCAGACTCTTGGCTACTGCGGCAATAGAGGCGAACTCCTTGGTCCAGTCGAGCCCTGTGCGCGAGTAGACCTTTGTTTCGCCGGGCCGTTGATGAAGCTGTGCCCGATAGCCATCCGCTTTGATTTCGTAGACCCATCCGTCGTCATCCGGCGGACGCTTGCGTTCGCTCGGATCGCAGAATTCGATAAACCCTGGAATCGGAGCCTTTCGCGCGCCGGGGACGCGCGTAAGTGAATGTGAGTGAGAACGCAGAGCCATGGCACACATGCCGGACCAATCGCGACCATACTCGCTGGTTCCATGACGACGTGTCTTACTGATGTGAAGGACATGAGGGCCTTAACGAGAGTCGGCTCAGCATATCGAGATGCAGTCCACCGCGATCGCACCGGTCCTCGTCTGCGAACGTCAGCTTGGCTTTTCCTCTAACGCCTCTGAGGCCAGCTCACCGTGGCTTGCTCGTGTTTTGTTGGCGGCTCGCCGCCGTTTCGTGAGGTATGGGAGGATTTCGTTGAGCGGCATCGCATTCAAGACGCGATCCGGAGGTAGGCCGCCCTTTCGTGCCATTTCCACGCCCCAATGCATGTGGTCGAGCTCGCGGATCGAGTGAGCATCCGGGTTGATGCTGAACATGCAGCCGTATTGGAGCGCTTTCTGATGCCAGCGCCAATCAAGATCAAGGCGCCAAGGATGCGCATTAATTTCGATAGCCACGCCATGCTTGGCGCAAGCGCGCAGAACCTTATCGATATCGAGGTCATATCCTGGGCGGCGTTGGAGCTGGCGCCCAGTCATGTGTCCCAAGATTGTTGTGTACCGGTTTCCGATCGCTTTGAGGATGCGGTCGGTTTGTTCTTTTCTCGGCATCTTGAAACGACTATGGACACTCGCAACCACGAAATCGAAGCCTGATAGGATGCTGTCGGGATAGTCGAGCGAGCCATCCGCGAGAATGTCCGCCTCGATCCCCTTCAAGATGCGGAATTTGCTGCCATAGCGTCTATTCAATCGGTCAACTTCGCGATGCTGCTCAGCGATCTCTTCCAAAGATAGTCCGCCCGCGTAATGAGCCGATTGCGAATGATCAGCCACACCGAAATATTCAAAGCCGCGCTTTCGAGTAGCTTCCGCCATCGATTCCAGCGTTTCTGTGCCGTCCGACGAAATTGTGTGCGAATGCAGGATTCCGCGAAGGTCCTTGTCTCGGACGAGCGCAGTCAACCGATGTTCGGCTGCTCCTTTGATTTCGCCTCGGCCTTCGCGTAGCTCCGGCGGGATAAACTGCAAGCCTAAGCTTCCGAAAATATCTTCTTCGGTCGCTGACGCGATCAGCTTTTTGTCGCGATAGAGTCCGTCAGCTCTCAAATCGAAGCCTTTTCCTTCAGCGAAGGTTTTCAGCTCAGCAATATGCTCAGCAGAGCCCGTTGCATGCAGAAGGCTCGCGCCAAAGTGCTTTTTATCGCTAATCACGAGCCTGAGGCTGGAGGTTTCTCGTTCCGTCCGCGCCGTTCCTTGTGCGACAAGCGCAAGATCCGAAATCAGCTCGCAACCTCTGCGAAAATCACCCGCGATCTCGATGCGAGAGTACTCCGGGTGTTCCTGCTTCAGAGCCTTCACGGCATGGTCCAGCAGAGATGCCGCCTTGTGAAGATGCAACTGCGTCTCGCCGCCGCGTGCGATAGACAAATTCTGTAAGATCTTGGTTTGCAAAGACGCGCCCAGCCCTTCGATGGAACGTAGCCGGTCCTCTTTCGCGGCAGCTTCGAAACGCTACTCGCTGCGCCCCTCTATCGTTGATCTCGGAATGGCTGCGCTTGGGAGCCTGGGTGTTCCTCGCCAGATGGAGAGCGAACTCGAACGCCTCGCCGCGATTTCCGGCGGATCGACTCACCTGGGCGTTCTTGACGGCACAGACGTGATCATCGTCGCTCGCAGTGTTGCGCCGACCGAACGACGGCGGTTTGTCACGATGCAGATCTACGTAGGCAGCCGCTTGCCTGCTCATTGCAGCGCGCTCGGCAGAATCCTGCTTGCCAACAATCCTGACCTTGCGAAGGAAGCCGTCAAACCTGAAAATATTGTCAAGCCCACACCGCTAACGGAAACCAATCCAGATCGCATTGCCAAGATCCTCGCGGAGGCAAAGCCGATGGGTACGCGACAACGATAGAAGAACTGGGGCTGGGTTATTGCGCTATAGCAATCAAGCTCGGGACCTACGACGAGATCGATTATGCGCTGGGCATTTCCCTGCCCAGCAGCGAATTCGACAAAGCGGAGCTGGTTGAGAAGATGCTACCCCTTCTGCAGGAGACGATGAAACGCCCGAGCTAGACAACTCCGACCGCACTCGTGCGACCGACTGGCGTTTTTCTTTACCTTGATTTCAACATACTCGGCACGAGCTTGCGCAAACATTTGGAAGACTAAAGCCGTTTTCCGGTCTCATCATCAAAGATGTGAATGTTAGTCGCGATTGAACGAAGATGAAGAACGTCGCCCGGCGCTGCTGAGATACGCTCGCGGCAGACGACGGAGATATCCACCTGCCCGGCTCGCAGAACGACCTGCGTTTCTGAACCTGTCGGCTCGACGACGATGACCTGCGCAGGTGTACCCGAATCCGCAAACTCAAAATTCTCTGGACGAACCCCGTAGATTACACGGCGGCCGTTAAACACCGCGTATTCCGCTCCAAGTTCAAAGCTCGGACCGTTATCCGCCATGAAGCGAGCGCCTTCAATTCGCCCTTTGATGAGTTTCATGGCCGGCGAGCCAATAAATCCAGCGACGAAGGTATTGGCGGGGCGATCGTAAACATCGAGCGGCCGCCCGCACTGTTCGACGACACCGCCACGCATCACAACGATCTTGTCCGCCATGGTCATGGCTTCGATTTGATCGTGCGTGACGTAGACGATCGTCGTCCTCAGCCTTTGGTGCAACTCCTTCAATTCGGTGCGCATGGCCACGCGAAGTTTGGCATCCAAGTTTGAAAGCGGCTCGTCGAACAAAAAGACCTTTGGATCGCGAACGATAGCCCGGCCCATGGCAACGCGCTGTCGCTGACCGCCGGACAGTTCGCGCGGATAGCGCGCGAGATACTGTTCAAGCCCGAGGATAGCGGCTGCACGATTGACCCGTTTTTCAATCTCATCGGCAGATGCCTTCCGGAGTCTGAGTGAAAACGCCATGTTGCCGCGAACGGTCATATGCGGATAGAGCGCATAGTTCTGGAACACCATCGCGATGTCGCGGTCTTTCGGCGGGACCTCGTTAATCACCCGCTCATCGATGCGAATTTCACCGCCGGTGATATTCTCTAATCCGGCGATCATCCGCAGCAGCGTCGACTTACCACATCCCGACGGGCCGACGAGAACGACAAACTCGCCTTCCTTGATGTCAATGGATGCGCCATGAATGACTTCCAAAGGACCATACGCCTTCCGTACGGCGTCAATTGCAACAGATGCCATATTCTAGTCTCCGGATGCGGTGTCGGCCGCATCGATGTGATGAGAAGAGCCGGAGGAGCGTATTGCTCCTCACATCAGGCTCACGAACTTCCGATGGAGATAGCCTTCAATGCCTTCGGTACCGCCTTCATAGCCTTGACCACTGTCCTTCACGCCGCCCATGGGCGTTTCAGTCAGCGTCATCGAAAGGCTGTTTACGGCGACCATTCCCGACTGGATCTCATCGGACGCGGCCAACGCAGTCTTGGTCGATGACGTAAACACGTACGCCGCCAACCCGTACGGAAGAGCATTCGCTTTCGAAATGGCCTCATCAAACTCCCGGAACGGAGAAATCGGAGCAATCGGACCAAATGGCTCTTCGCGCATCAATTTGGAATCATCCGACGGAGTGTGAACGATCGTGGGCTCGAAGAAATAGCCGCGATTCCCTACTCTTGATCCGCCGTACAGGACATCCCCGCCGCGCGCGGGATCGGTCATAAAGCCGTTCATCGCATCGAGACGCCGCGGATTGGCCATCGGGCCCATCGTAGTTGAGGGCTCTGTTCCGTCACCAAGCTTCAGCTTTTTCGTCTCCGCGACAAACGCTGAGACAAACGCGTCCTCGATTTGTTTTTGCACATAGAACCGGCTGGGCGCGATGCAAACCTGACCGGCGTTACGATATTTTCCGGCGACCAGGACTTTCGCAGCCTGTACAGGGTCGGCATCCGCAAAAACGATCGCGGGCGAATGACCGCCAAGCTCCATCGTCACGCGCTTCATGCCGTCGGCGGCGAGACGTGTCAGATGTTTTCCGACCGGTACCGAACCAGTGAATGAAATCTTGCGGATGATCGGACTTGAAATGAGCCTTTCGGAGATGTGGGCGGGCTTGCCAAACACGAGATTGAGCACACCAGCCGGCACACCAGCCTCGTCGAAGGCGCGCACGATCTCCACACAGGTCCCCGGCGTTTCTTCTGCCGCTTTGATGATGATCGGGCACCCAGCGGCAAGGGCAGTCGAGATTTTCCGCGCCGGTGTCGTTGCCGGAAAATTCCACGGCGTAAATCCCGCGGTGGGTCCTACGGGCTCCGGAATAACCAATTGACGAATATCGGACGTTCTTCCCGCTACCACACGGCCGTACGCACGCCTGCCTTCGTCGGCAGCCCACTCGATGATATCCACCGCGGCATCGACTTCCGCGCGTGACTCCGCCAGGACCTTCCCCTGTTCGAGCGTCAGCGTCATGGCCACGTCATCGCGACGGCTGCGCAATGCATCCGCAGCTTTGCGCAGCATCCGCGAACGCTCGAACGGCGATACCTTTCGCCACGTTACGAAGGCGCGCTCCACTGTGGAGAGTGCAAGTGAAAGGTCTTCATCAGTGGCATGCCAGAGATCCGCGATAGGTTGTTCGGTCGCGGGATTGATGACGGGTTCAGATACCCGGCCACCGCCGCGGATCCATTTTCCATCGATATAAAGTCCAAGCTCGGGATACATGATACGTCGCTCCGCTGCGGCTTCAGGCCGCTTTTGAATTCTGAACTGCGGCTGTGCGGAGAACGAATTCCGCGCCCATCTCGCCGATCATGATCGATGGCGCGTTGGTGTTGCCCGAGATCAGCGTCGGCATGATCGACGCATCAATCACCCGAAGGCCAACAAGGCCGTGAACGCGGAGTTCATCATCCACCACCGCGTTTTCGTCATGTCCCATGCGGCAGGTCCCGACCGGATGGTAGACAGACATTGCCTTCGCGCGCAGGAATGACAGCAACTCCTCATCAGGCATGACCCAACCGGGCTCCTTTTCCGATTTGATCATGCTGGCAAGCGGCTCTGCAGCCGCCACCTGACGAGCGATTTTCATGCCTGCGGCCAGCACGTCCGCATCGCGGGGATCACTCAGATAGTTCGGCGAGATCGCGGGTGGCACCAGCGGGTCTGCACTCTTCAAGCGCACGTGACCACGCGAGTATGGTCTCAATTGGCAGACCGTCAGCGTGAACGCGGAATATGGATGCAGAACCGGGCGATCCTTCCGGTCCGTGCTGAACGGGTACAGATGAAACTGCACGTCAGGTCTGTCGAGATCGGGGCGTGTCTTGATAAATGCACCTGCAATTCCGGCCCACCAGCCGAGCGGTCCCTTTCGCGTGAAGATGTATTTCAGGCCCATCCATAGCTGCCGAAGCGGATTGGCCATGTCGTCGTTGAGCGTGATCTTCTTCTTTGTCTCGAGAATGAAGCGCGCCTGGACGTGATCCTGCAGATTCTCTCCGACACCAGGCAGCGCTTTAACGACCGGAATGTTGTACTGGCGAAGCAGTCCCTCCGGCCCGACACCCGACAACTGCAGAATATGCGGCGACTGGATCGCGCCGGCGCAAAGAAGGATTTCGCGATTGGCGGTGACTTCAACATTGCGGCCTTCATGGACGTAAGCCACGCCTCGCGCGCGCACACCATCGAAGAGGATGCGTGTCACTTGTGCATGAGTGACAAGATCAAGGTTCTGGCGTTTCAGGGCGCCGCGCAGAAACGCCTTCGCCGTGCTGAAACGAAGGCCGCGCTTGGCTGTCGCCTGGAAAGGGCCTACGCCTTCCTGCCGCTCGCCGTTGAAATCAGGATTGTGTGGAATTCCTGCCTTTATGCCGGCGGCGATAAAGGCCTCGGCGATCGGATGCTTCTCCGGAAGGTCCGTGACAGGTAACGGCCCGCCTGTCCCATGCCACGGCCCGCTGCCGCGCTGCTGATCTTCGCTGCGTTTGAACATGGGTAGCACGTCACTGTATCCCCAGCCGCGGTTACCGAGATCGCGCCATCCGTCGTAGTCCTCGCGCTGACCACGGACATAAAGGAGGCCGTTGATCGAACTTGAACCGCCGAGTCCCTTGCCGCGCGGTTGGGCGATGCGGCGCCCGTTCAGGCCCGGCTGCGGCTCCGTCTCAAACATCCAGTTGACGGTACTATTGAAGAAAGTGCGGCCATAACCGAGAGGAACATGAATCCAGACATTGCGATCCGGCCCCCCGGCCTCGATCACCAATACGGAATGCTCCCCGCTGGCGGACAGCCGATCCGCCATAACGCACCCGGCCGATCCGGCGCCAATGATGATGTAGTCGTAGTTCTTCTTCATGATGATTGTCGCTCTTAGTTCGCAAGGCCACTGGTCTGGAAGCCGCGAACGAGATATTTGCGGCCAAACAGCACCAGCAACAAACCGGGCAACGCGAGTAGGAAGTTCGCGGCCTGGATCACTGCCCAGTTCAATTCCATCTGCTGCACGAACAGGCTCATGGCGATCGGCAAGGTGAATTTCTGATCATCGCGGATCAACATCAGGCCTAGCACGAAGTCGTTCCACGATGCGGCGAAGGCAAAGATGAACACGGCCGTCAGTGCCGGGATCGACAAAGGCACCATGACCATCAAGAAGGTCTGGAACTTCGTCGCTCCATCCATCTCCGCGGCTTCTTCGTAAGACATCGGCAGCGCCTGGTAGAACTGCCACATCAACCAGAGCCCGAACGGCAGGCTGAGGGTGACGTGAGCGATCGCAAGGCCCCAGATGGAGTTCAACAGTCCCAATTTCTGGAAGAGTGCGAAGAACGGAATGCCAAGCAACACTTCGGGGAACATGTAAGAGAACAGCACAATCTGCGCGATGAGCGTCTTGCGCGGGATATTTGTCCTTGCAAGGGCGTAACCGCCGAGCCCACTGCAGACTACGACGATGGTGCTGCTGATCAGCGCAGCCTGCAGACTGTTCGACGCCGTCACGAGAAAGTTCGTGGTCTTCAGAAGTGTGCTGAAGTTTTCAAGCGTGAAGCTGCCGAGCCAAAGCCGCGGCTTGTAGACGTCCGCCGGTGTTTCCAGGGCGGATTTCAACATCCAGTAGAATGGAAACAGCGTCGGGATCAGATAGATCCCGATCAGGACTTTAGGCAACAGGGACCGACGCTCAGCCACGTGCCACCTCCTTCTCCGGATGGAAAGCACGGATGTAGATGACGCCGAACACCAGCAGAATCATGAAAATGACCGTCGAGACTGCGCCGCCAACGCCATAATCGTTGTTTCCGAATGCCTGAACGTAAGCGTAGAGCGGAAGCGTGGTGGTTCCACCGATGGGGCCGCCTGACGTGAGCAGCCAGATGATATCGAACCGGTTGAACATCCATATGCCGCGGAGCAGGATGACGAGCAGGATCGGCGCACGCAGCATCGGAATGGTGACGTAGATCAATTCCTGCCACCAATTCACGCCGTCGACGCGCGCCGCTTCATAAACGCTCGGCGAGATGGTTCCGAGATTTGCAAGGATGACAAGAACCACGAACGGTGTGAACTGCCAAACGCTCGCGGCCGTCACCAGTGACATGGCGAGCACGCCGGTGCTGGTGAACTCGATGGCCGAGTGGATCAAGCCCGAATGCACCATCAATTGGTTGAAGATACCGTTGAGACTGTCGGTCATCCAACGCCACACCAGCGCAGTGGTCACAGTCGGTATCATGTAGGGCATCAGCACGAAGCTCGTCACGAACGGGCTGCCATGCCGAAAGATGAGAATTGCGATCCCTACTCCCAGGATAACCTCAAGTACCGTCGAAATGGTCGCATAGATCAAACCGATGACGAGCGCACGCCAGAATGCCGGATCGCTGAAAATGGTCTGATAGTTGTCAAAGCCGGCAAACGTCATGCCGGCCTGGAATGGACCGCTGTTGGTGAATCCCAACACGATCGCCCACGTGACGGGAATAATCATCACTGCGATGAACAGGATTGCTACCAGCAAGAGGGCAATGCCTGAAAAATCGAGCCTGCGAAGTGCTTTCGTTCCCGTCACGATCGGCGTCCGTCAGCTCAGGCGTTCTTGACCAGCGCGCGAGCCGCCTTTGCAGCCTGATCAATGGCGGCGGACGGATCGGCACCGCCCTGCACCACGTTCGCCAGCATTTTGTTGTAGACGGTGCTGGTATAGATCCGTGCACGCTGCCAGCTGGGCTTCGTCCCCTTCAGGTCGTAGACCGGATTGCGTGCATGGTCCCACGCCGCATCGATAACTTTCACGATGTCCTGATGCTTCTTGACGAAATCATCCTGCTGATAGCCGCCTAGGAAATCCTCCTTGGTCGCCGGCAGAACATGCAGCGGAATTGACCACAGATAGTCGAAGTAGCGTTGTCCTTCGCGCAGATACGTGATGATGGATTTTGCGACTTCCTTGTTCTTCGAGCCTTTGAAGACCATGAGGCCCTCAGCCGACAGGCGATTGGCGGCCGCCTTTCCATAGGGCTGCACCATCGGCTTCGTCACTTCGGCAAGTTGCGGGTTGTTCTGGCTCGTGACGGCGAACAGCCGGGAGCCGATATAGTCGGCCATCGCCACCTTGCCGGACGCAAACGAGTTGATGATCTCGCCCCAACCGAAATTCGTTCCGCTGGGCGAGAACTTCGACATCCGCGTGATGAATGCCAACGTCTCGGCGAGCGCAGCTTTGTTTTCCCCCTGGTCAAACACGACATTGCCCTCGTCATCGACGAAGTTCACGCCGTTGGAGAATGCGTAACTGAACAGGGAGGACACCGGATTGTCGCCGGTCTCATTCGAGCTCACCGCATAGCCGTATTGGCCGTCGCCGGTCAGCTTCTTCGCTGCGGCCTCGAACTCCGCCCATGTCTTCGGCGGCTGCAGTCCGGCCTTTTCGAACAGGTCGGAACGATACCAGCTGTAGGTAAACTTCACGCCCATCGGCACGAAGAAATCCTGACCGTCAATGCGCGCGCGCCAGCGATCGGGGAGATTCTTGATGGTGCCAACGATATCAGACACCGGTTCTAGCAGCTTGGAGTGAGCGTACAGCGTCGCGTCTTCGATATCGAGATTGACGATATCGGGCGCGGTGCCACTTTGCAGCATCGAAGCCACTTGCTTGCGAACAGCCTCGGGCGACGTGAAAAGCGGATTGATCTTCAGGCCGGGATTTGCTGCTTCCAGCGCCGCGATCAGATCGCCCGTGACCTTCTTTGTTGTTGGGAGCGATTCATAAGTCAGGTAGCTGATGGTACCCGTCAGACCCGCCGCAAAAGCCTTGAGTGGTGCACTCATCGCAGCACCGGCACCTAGTCCTAATGCCAGTTTCAAAAATTCCGCACGTGTCATTTCCATCGCTTTACTCCCGTGATGTTCCTGATTGTGGATGGGCGCCCTGCTCGGGCGCTTCTTGGTTATCTGCGTCGACGCCATCAGCTCCGATCAGATGGCGCTTCGCGCCTTCAGCGTTCCGCCCTGCGTCAGCGGCTGAACACGATCCTGATAAAGCGCGAGCCAGCCCGTCTTTTCGGAATTGACAAACGGTGGCAGCGCCGCACGACGCTGTTCCAACTCTGCTTCCGGCACTTCGAGCTCGATGCTGCGAGCTTCGACGTCGATCGACACACTGTCGCCGTTTTGGACAAGGGCGATCGGCCCACCGTCGGCTGCTTCGGGCATCACCTGCCCGATGGTGAAACCTCGATTCAGACCAGACAGCTGACCATCCGTAATCACTGCGATCTCTTCACCCAGTCGCGCTCCGTTGACGGCAGCGACAAACCATGACGCCGACGCCACGCCCGGACCTCCCCGCGCACCCAGCCCCCGCAACACAATCACTTCACCACCCTTGATCTCACCGCGCGCGAGCGATTCCATGGCGGCTTCCTGAGATTCGAAGACACGGCATTGTCCGCGGAAGCTTGCCGCCTTGCCTGTGCCCAACTTCATGATGGAGCCTTGCGGTGCGAGTGAACCGCGCAAGATCACAACAGAAGGGCCCGGGCTGACCGGCCGCTCAAGGCTGCCAATTGCGCCATCCTCAACCGTGATGTTCGACAGATTTTCGCCGACGGTCCGGCCAGACACCGTCATGACATCGCGATGGAGCAACGGCTCGAGTTGCTTCATCACCGCTCGTGCGCCACCTGCCGCCTCAAGCTCCTCGATGCGTCCGCTGCCGTTCGGCTTGATGGCGCACAGCAACGGCACTTTCCGGCCGAGCGCGTGAATGAGTTCGTAGACGTTCGCGCCGATTCCACCTTCGGAGGCGACCGCCTGAAGATGACGCAACATGTTGATCGAGCCGCTCACAGCGAGGCCCACCGCCATCGCGTTCGAGAACGCCGCAGGGATCATAATGTCTCGCGGACGCAGATCCTCATTCACGAGCGATACGATCCGCTTACCGGCTTCCCGCGCGAAATCACGCATGCGTTGCCCGGATGCCGCGACCGGCGCGCTTCCCGGCAACGTCATGCCGAGCGCCTCAGCCATGATGTGCATCGTATTGGCCGTCCCCATTCCGGCGCAAACGCCCGGGCTGAGGACCGCGATCTCGCACATCTCCTCGATTTCCTTGGTGGTGATATGACCCGTCGCGAGTTCGCCCACCGACTCGAAGACATCTTCGATATCGACCGGCTTGTTATGTAGCCTGCCACACGCCTGATAGCCTCCGATGACAAGGATGCTCGGAATATTGAGCCGTGCTGCGGCCATCAGATGAGCCGGCGCCGTCTTGTCGCAGCTCGACAGACACACCATGCCATCCAGCACCGCGCCTTCCACCGCAACTTCGATGTCGTTCACGAGAAGATCCCGCGATGGCATCAGATAGCGCCCACCGCGCCCCGCGCCGGTGATGAAATCGCTCGGCGCCGTGGTCTTGATTTCGAATGGCAAGCCACCCGCCTCGCGAATGCCCTGCTTCACGATCTCGGCGACTTCATCGAGATGGCTGAAGCAGATCGAGATCTCCGACGACGAATTGATCACGGCGATCTTCGGCTTCGTCATGTCCTCATCGGTCAACCCGAGCGCACGCCATTGCGCGCGGCGGATCGCCCACCGTGTTGTACCCGGCTCGAAATTGGATCGATAATTGCGCTTACTCATGCGTGAATGACTTGTCCGGACTTTGATTGTTGGGAGGCTTCAGGAAGCGGGCCGACCATTGCCCCTTGCTTCTCAAGCTGCTGACGAATGCTGCTCGGTTTGAGCTGACGAATATCCGTGCTGCCGGCCTGAGCGGCCGCAACACCCGCGGCTTCGCCGAGCGCCATGCAGACAGCAGCGATACGCATCGACGCGTGCGCATCATGCGACGCGGAGGAGCACCGCCCCGCCACGAGCAATCCGTCGATCCCGACCGGCAGCAGCATGCGGAACGGCAACTCGTAGAAAGTACCCGGTTTGAGGAATATCCACTTTGTCGCCCGACCTGCGCCGTGCTCTTCGACTGGCCAGGCACTGCAGGCAATCGAATCGTCGAAGCGTGCCTCATTCATCACATCATCGAGCGTCAGCCAGTAGTCGCCCTTGATGCGACGACTTTCCCTCACGCCGATTTCGGAGCCGATATCTGCGATGAACGCATTTTCGTAGCCAGGTACAAAGCGACGAAACGCGTCAAGATAAAGCTTGAGTTGTTTCCGCCCGTTGATCTCGGCTTCCGACACCTCTTCAGTGTTGAGCGGATCCGGCGAACGCTCGCCGCGCAGAACGCGCGTGATGTTCAGATGCATGGCTCCTTCGCGGAAGCTGAACATGCCGCCGGCCGTGCGCGGCAACGGCGATCCGGCCGCAACGGCCTTTTCGAGGTGGTTACGAAGATCGTCGCGCGTCATGGCAGTCGCCTGCGCCGTATCCACGCCGCCAAAGCGGAACATGGTGGTTGGCGCCTGGATCAGCGACGGATCGTGTTCAAATTCAGCACCGCACAGGGCGGCAATATTCGCGTCTCCCGTGCAATCGATCACCGTTGTCGCCATGCAGGCCCAACGGCCATCCCGACCCTCAAAAATCACGCCCTTGATGCGGCCTCCGTCTTTGACGACCGCGACAGCAATATTATGGAAGGCGACCTTCACGCCGGCCTCGGTCACGATCTCATCGGCCACCAGTTTGATGGAGGTTGGATCGTAAAGCAGCGAAGCGGTCTCCAGCCAACGCATCGGCCCTTTGATGCCGCCAACGCGATCCATCCGCTCGATCAACTCGCTGGCGAATCCCTTCACCACCGGAATGACATCCGCCTCGGTTACGGTGTACAGGCCGCAAATGCTCCCAAGCGTAACCATTGCGAGAGTGCCGCCCAGATAGCCATTCTTCTCGACCAGCATCACGTCGGATCCCAGTCGCGCAGCGGACGTCGCTGCAGCAAGCCCCGCAGAGCCGCCACCAACGACAAGAACATCGACCGTTCGTCGGACCGGCGTCTGACGCACCGCTTCGGCAATCATTTGCATGGTTTCACTCCCACTTACTTTTCCAGCCGATGACCACCAGTCGAACCACGAATGACGAGATCGTTCGGAAGGCAAATTGTCTTGTGATCGATTGCGGTGCCGGCAATGCGCTCCAACAGAAACGCGACGGCTTCCTGCGCCATCTGCTTCAGCGGCTGACGAACCGTGGTGAGATCGAATGCCGGCCAGGACGCCATCTCGATATCGTCATACCCGATGATCCAGAGCTTGCCCGGAACATCCACGCCTCGCATACGCGCGGCATCACGGGCGCCCAGCGCAATCACGTCGTTGACGCAAAACAGGACGTCCGGCGGCTGGGCGAGATCGAGCAGATAGGAGGCGGCGTCAAATCCAGTCTTGTGGGAAAAGGAATCCACATGGATCGACAATGACGGGTCCAATGGACGCTTAAGCTCATCGAGTCGCGTCCGAAACGCCGTCTGGCGTGCACGAATGGTGCTTGCGAGCGGTGGTCCTTCGATCACGCCGATGCGCTTGCGGTTGGCCTGCACGACATAATCAGCGACCGTCGCAGCCCCTTTCGCATTGTCGCTCGTGACCTGATCGCAGGGCCATCCTTCGACCACACGATGAATGAGGACGACCGGCGCGTTCAGCATCACCGCCTCATAGAGCGGCGTCGAAAGCGAGGTGGCGGTCGTCATGATGACACCGTCGACGAGACTCTCTCTGACTGCAGCTGCAGCCGCTCCTTCATCCGTCTCGTCGGTATTCCAGACCATCATCCGCAACCCGGCTTCAGTGAGCCGCTGCCCGAGGATCTGCAGCATTTCTGGATAAAGCGGATTGGCGAGCCGGGAGACGACCACCCCGATGTTCCCGGTGCGGTTGGTGCGCATCGCGCGCGCCATCGCGTTCGGCCGATAGTTCATTTGCCTCATCACAGCCAGAACGCGCTCCCGCGTCTCCGGTTGGACGTTTGGATTTCCCGACAGCACACGCGAGACGGTCGCCTGCGAGACCTTCGCGGCCCGAGCTATGTCCTTACTTGTTAAGGGAAAGCCTTGTGAAATCGTATTCATTATAAGCGAGATGGAGGTCTCTTTGTCCGCTGTCTGAGCGATATTATGCATGTATACGAATTCACA
Source organism: Nitrobacteraceae bacterium AZCC 1564 (assembly GCA_036924835.1). NCBI lineage: Bacteria > Pseudomonadati > Pseudomonadota > Alphaproteobacteria > Hyphomicrobiales > Nitrobacteraceae > Nitrobacteraceae bacterium AZCC 1564. The sequence goes on along the minus strand of JBAGRR010000001.1, from coordinate 3,712,337 downwards.
ACAAGCCAGAACAGCGAAAATCTTGGAACTCAAACAGTCGGGGGGGAAGAAAGTCGGACGACGCCTCTTCCTGAGATCTTGCTCGACCTTGCAGGTCATGACCGGAAGAAGAGCTGCGCGGCAGCGGTTGCTGCAGTTCGAGCTGCTGGTCAGCGCATCGGCATGGCCCCCGACCAAAGCGCAACTCTCGGTGCCAAATCTTATCCTCCAAGACGCTGACGCCGATGATGAAGCGCTCGGTCGGCTAACATTGTGGATTCTTCAGCGGTATGCGCCAATTGTTGCTCTTGATCCGCGTGCCCGGCTGGCTTCATCCAACATGATGGCTCGCTGTCGCTGATACATGGGACGCGGCGCACGCATTCGCGCACTACGACGCACGGCACGGCGGTCGCGGGGCGATTAAAGTTTCGATAGCGCGTTCAACACTGGCGTCGAATAGATCCGTGGTGCGTAGGATGGAAATCCACGGTGATCAGCCGAAACGTTCGATCGAATAATTGCCGTCCCGATGATGGCCGACCGGATCAACGCCTGCGCTCAGCGCGAAATTGTACGAGGGTTGTATGAAGAACCGCAGATCTCGTCGCTGACGAAAATGGACAGGCTAAATAGCCTAACGATGGCAATCGCTTCGAGCTTGGAGCGGGTGAAGGGAATCGAACCCTCGTATTCAGCTTGGAAGGCTGAAGTTTCGCACATCAGAAAGCGGAACTCTTAGCACGACCAATTTTCGAATCCTTGAGCGCGTCGGTTTCCGACGCTGTCGCCCACACAAAGCAAGGATTCGAAATTCCGCAAGATACGGTCTCTCGCTGAATGCCACGAGCCGGTTGCTATCGAGTTGCTACGAGCTGACCGTGCTCGTTTGGCCGGTTTAAAAAAGGGCTGAAAATCAACGAAGATCTGGTAGCGAGGGAGGGACTCGAACCCCCGACCCCAGGATTATGATTCCCGTGCTCTAACCAGCTGAGCTACCTCGCCACACGTCCATCGCGCCCGGCGCGCGGGCACAGCGATGAACCAGCGGCTTATAGGAAGTCAGCTAAACGCCTGTCAAGCGATGACATTTGCTGACCAGCTCTAATGGGCAAGATGCCCAGCAAACAAGGCGAAACCCTTGAAAGGGTCACGATTTTCGTTTCGGTCCCGCCTTACGCCGTCAGGCCGCTTCAGGAAGTGACCTCGACGTTCTGATTTCGATGTCTTCAGGCCCTTCAGTGGCCTCCGACATCCTCACTTCGGCCTGACATTCGGATCCCCACCTCCCCCGCCGGGCGGCGGAATGACCGGCGTCGTCCCTTCCTGAGGCGTCGGCGCATGCATCTCGGGGTCCACACCGGGCGGCGGGCACAGCACTCCGTCGGATTTGGCCAGCTTGTCGCCAAGCGAGTCGGATCCACGCCCTGTTGTGGTTCCTTTCGGAGCAACCGTGTTGTTGTGAGGCACTGCTTCGGTTGGCGTGCACCGCGTGTCACGGGCAGGATTGGGCGGCGCGGTCTGCGCAGGCGGTGTCGCAGGCGCCGGAGGCGCCTGCGCTCCGGCTGTCGCCGAAAGCAAAGGCAGCATGCAAACCACTGAGAGAAAGAATTTTGCTTTCATGCTGGGCCAACGACGTCGGCGCGGGGATGTTCCGCGCAAACAGCGGTCAGCCCTTGCGGTAGCGAATAAGGGAAAAGTGGCCCATCGGGGGCATGGGGCGCCGTTCGATCAACGTGACGCCCCCATGTTTCGCAGCCCAATTCGCCAGCCGATCCCACGGGAATTCGGGCCGCCAGCCAAGCCGCCGGGCGAATGGTGCAAACGCAAGTTCGAAGATTTTGCGCGGACCGCTTTCCGCACCGATGTGGTTCACCAAAATGAGCTCACCACCCGGTTTCAAAACCCGGACAAAATCATCGAGCGTTCCTTCGGGGTCCGGCACGGCCGTGATGACATATTGTGCCACCACCGCGTCAAATGCGCCGTCCGGAAACGCCAAGTTCCTGGCGTCCATCACCGACAGCGTCTCGACATTGGTGAGGTTGAGGGCGCGAACGCGCTCCTGCGCCTTGCGCAGCATCGGTTCGGAAATATCAACGCCGCACAATCTTGTTGTGCGCGAATAGTCCGACAACGACAGGCCTGTGCCGACACCGACATCAAGCACCCGTCCACCAATCGCATCGGCGATCGCAATGGTGGATTTGCGGCCGTGATCGAACACGGCGCCGAACACGAAATCATAAACCGGCGCCCAGGCCGCGTAGGCCCTCGCCACGCCGGCGCGGTCGATATCGTTGCTCATTGCCCAGCCCCGCTCCCGTCGCGCGCGCTAGTCTGCAAGCGCGGCACGCAACACAGGCTTTTCGCGTGAATGCCGCGGCGTGGCACTCTTGATGAAGCCGCCGCCAAGCACACGCGCCCGCCCCGATGGCGCATCATAGAACACGCAGGCCTGACCGGGCGAGACACCTTCTTCGCCGTCAACCAACTCCACTTCGTAGTCGCCGTCGATCCGGCGCAGCCACGCCGGTTGCGGCGCACGGGTCGAGCGCACTTTGACGAACATTTCGAGGCCGCCCGCGACCGCTTGGTCGAGAGCGCCATCGCCGATCCAGTTCACGTCGCGCAATACGATGCGCCTGACGTTCAATGCCTCGCGTGGACCTACGATCACCCGGCGCGTGTCAGCATCGAGATGAACGACATAGAGAGGAGCGCTTGCGGCGATCCCCAGACCACGTCGCTGGCCGATGGTGAAATTGACGATGCCCTGATGGTGGCCAATGACGCGACCGCCGAGATCGACGATGTCGCCGGGCTCCATGGCATTCGGCTTTAGCCGTTCGATCACGTCTGTGTAGCGGCCTGTCGGCACAAAACAGATATCCTGGCTGTCCTGCTTGTCCGCCACGGACAAACCGAACCTGCGCGCCAATTCGCGGGTCTGCGCCTTGGTCATATCGCCAAGCGGAAAGCGCAGGTCGGCCAGTTGCTCCTGCGTCGTCGCAAAGAGGAAATAGCTTTGATCGCGATCAGCATCAGCTGCGCAGACGAGCGCTCGCGATCCATCCGTAAGGCGCCGAGACGCCACATAGTGCCCGGTGGCCAACACCTTGGCGCCAAGGTCCCGCGCTGTCGCGAGCAGGTCGCGAAACTTGATCGAGCGATTGCATTCGATACACGGCACCGGTGTTTCACCGTGCACATAACTCTCGGCAAAACTCTCGATCACAGACTCACGAAACCGGCTTTCGTAGTCGAGCACATAATGCGGGATTCCGATCCGCTCCGCGACGTCACGGGCATCGTGGATGTCCCGGCCCGCACAACATGCGCCCTTGCGGTGTGTTGCGGCACCGTGATCGTACAGCTGCAGCGTGATGCCGACGACGTCATAGCCTTCCGCTTTCAGCAACGCGGCCGTTGCTGACGAATCTACGCCGCCTGACATAGCGACAACGACCCGGGTATCCTCCGGGCGACCTTCAAGGTCGAGGCTGTTGAGCATGGTTCCGGCCGATCTTGCTGCTGCTACAACCGATTACATGGAACCGGCGGCATCAATGCTAGGGTCCCGATTCCGAAGTTCGCATCATTCCGCTGCACGTTCTTCTGCGAACTTCGGAATCGAAGGACCCTAGCAAGTTATTGTTCTAGTGTGGCTTTGGTTCAGAAGTCCGCATCCCGGACTCGCCGCACGAATATGCGGACTTCTGAACCGCCACACTAGGGGTGCTGGCCTTTATTTATAGTCCGCTCCCCCGCGAAGCAATCGCAGGCGGCCTTTATCCGTTCTAAGGGGCAAAACTTGCCGAGCGGGCAGAAAAGCGCCTGTTCTCGCCCCTCCGCCAATGCTCAGCCCACCAATCAAGTTATTGAGAAGACATCCGTTTTTGGAAAATACACCGTTGGCCCGGTCCTTGCTGAACAAGAATGAACCTCACCTGTGAAAGGTCGCCCGTGTTCAGTGCCACTCATGAAATTGCCGCGTCCGCGCCGAATTACGCTGCGCGATCAAAGCAGCCCCATTCCGCACCAGCGCCATCGGATGGCTTTGCCTCGCTGATCGACAGTGCTGCACCCGCTTCACGAGACACCCGTGGGGTTCCGCAGCCTGCCCAGCCGCAGCGTACGGATACCGCCGCGCGCGACACCGACCGGCACGACGCGCCAAACACGACAAAAAGCGACTCGACTCAAACGCCCCCAGCTCCAAAGGATGCGAAGGACTCATCCCTCGCCGATAACAAAGGGACTGATCAGGCCGCTCAGAGCGACAAAACAGCTGCGACGAACCAGGGCCCCGCCAAGGGAGACGGAACCGGCAAAGTATCGCCCGACGGCAAGAAGGGAGATGAACAGACGAAAGACGGTGAAACCGACGCGTCGACGCCAATACCATCTGCTGCAGCAGTTGATCCCAATGCCGTTGCGGTCGTTGTCCCCGTAGCCACCGATTCAGCATCGCCTTCCACGGACGATGCGAACGCAGCCCCCTTGGCAATCGACGCCATCGCAGGAACACCGGCGACTACGGCGCCCCAGGGGACAGAAAAAAACGATCCGTCGGCTGCCATTGATGCGTTCGTAAGCGATACCTCCGTAAGTGCGGACACTGCCACTTCTTCGACCGACCCGAAATCGACCGCGGCATCTGCCTCGGACGTCACGAAGCTTTCGACCCCGGAGGCAGCAGAGGTCGCCACTGCCGCGATCCCAACCGCGACCACGGCGCAACAGGCGCAGGGAGCTGGGAAGGTCAAAGCCACCGAGACATCGGCAAAGACCGCTGCATCCGGCAAGGATGGTGACAAGCAAGTGATCGAGTCATCGACGGCGCCCGCCTCCCCAGAACGTGCGACAGAATCGGCGCACGAGAAAACGACAGTGGACGCTGCGGCGGCCGGCTCAGAAAAGCCCGTGCCTGACAAGACCGGGGCTGACAAGACTGATACCGAGCAGGACACGGCGGCGGCTTCATCAGACGGCAAGGATTCATCCAAGGCTTCGATGGCCTCGCATACACCGGCGGCGACCGAGCATCGCCTATCGACTGCCGCTCCAGCCGTCCAGCCGCTGCAGCCCGATCCGAGTGTTCTGTTAGCAAATAATCAGCCACAGCAGCCGCTTCAGCTGAGCGTCCCCAATGTCGCTGCGATGCCAGCGCCGCAGTTGACGGCAACGGTTCTCGCTGGCGACGCACCAGTTCCTCTGGATGGGCTGGCCGCCGATATCGCGCTGCGTGCGGCCGGCGGCAACAGCCGCTTTGAAATCCGCCTCGATCCCGCTGAACTAGGGCGTATCGATGTCCGCCTTGACGTTGACAAGCACGGTCAGGTGACGTCGCACCTCACGGTCGAACGGCCTGCAACGCTCGACATGCTGCGCCGTGATGCACCGCAATTGCAGCAGGCACTGGAAGATGCCGGCCTGAAAACTGGAGACGGCGGTCTGCAATTCAGCCTGCGTGATCAATCATCGTCGGGTCAGCAAAACGACAACGGTTCGGGCCGCCAGTCGCGGCGTCTTGTCATTGCAGAAGAAAATACGGTGCCTGTGCCAGCCGCAGGACGCAATTATGGCCGCATGCTCGGGTCGAGCGGCGGCGTCGATATCAGGGTTTAAGGAGACAGAATATGGCCGTCGATTCCACAGCTCCAAATCAGGCACCGGTCCCTCAATCGGGCGTGTCGACCAAGCCGCCGACGACGACCGACACCAGCTCGGGCGCTGGTGGCGCAGGCGGCATTGCAGATAACTTCCAATCGTTTCTGACCCTGTTGACTACGCAGCTACAGAACCAGAACCCGCTCGATCCGCTGGATACCAATCAATTCACCCAACAGCTCGTGCAGTTCGCGCAGGTCGAACAGCAGCTCAAGACTAACGATCAGCTCACCTCGCTCGTCAACATCGAGAAGTCGGCGCAATCGACTCAGGCGCTGGTCTATGTCGGCCAGACCGTCTCCGTCGACGGCAGCACGGCAATGTTCGATGGACATGCGACCTGGAATCTGACGGCTCCGAAGGACGTCGAAGCGACAATCACGATCCAAGATGCATCGGGGCGCACCGCCTATTCCGGCAACATGAATATCAACGGCGGCGACTTCAGCTTTGTGTGGGACGGCAAGGGCAATGACGGCACGCAATGGCCCACCGGCAACTATAAGATGACGATCACAGCCAAGGACAGCAACGGCAACAACGTAGCCATCCCAACCGAGGTGCAGGGACTGGTTGATTCCGTCGATCTCACTGCAAGTCCCGCTTTGCTTTCGATTGGCGGCCAAAACTACACAACAGATCAGATCAAGCGCGTGGTCGCTCCGAACAGCAGCGGCGGCACCAGTAGCTGATCAGTCCGTCGGTGAACTCTCCGTCAACCTGCCTCAAGCGGGTCAGGTTGACGGTTTTGAGACAAATCGAAGGAGAATCGTATTCTAGGCTTGGGTTTAGGCAAATTTTAAGCGGCGGAAGGTAACGTCAGCTCACGAGTTCAGTTGTTTTCGAGTTTGTGAGTACACCATGACAGAACCCCACCGCCCGAGGGTGAAGTACGTCATCGGGCCCGATGGAAGTCCGTTAACGATTGCGGATCTTCCCGCGCCCGGAACCAAGCGATGGGTCATCCGTCGCAAAGCCGAGGTCGTGGCCGCTGTTCGCGGTGGCCTGTTGTCCCTCGAAGAAGCCTGCAGCCGTTACACGCTGACCGTTGACGAATTCCTGTCCTGGCAATTCTCCATCGACCAGCATGGTCTGGCCGGATTGCGCACCACCCGCATCCAGCAGTATCGCCAGTAACCTCCAGAGATTTACCTTTCGTTAGTGTTTCGAAGCCGGCTTCAGATCTGAAGCCGGCTTCGATGTTATTGGGCCGCGCGAAACACCCAGCACAGGCTGAAATCAGTAAAAGCCTACCCTTCCCGTGATGTTGCCGGTGACCAACTTTAAGAAACGCGTAGGAGCTGTTAACCGCCGTTAACCATATGGAAACCATATCTAGGCAAATTCTGCCCAGTGGCACGTGGTGTCGAATCTTGGGGCGGGCTGAGTCTTGCAAGGTCTATTGGAATTTTTGAAAAGGCTGGGCGCAGCACGCATGGCAGCGATGGGCGCCGTGACGCTGGCTCTCATTGGCTTCTTCGGTTTCGTCATCATGCGCGTCACGACGCCGCCCATGATGACCCTCTTCACAGATCTGAGCTACGAAGACTCCTCGGCGATCATCAAGGATCTCGAACGCCAAAACATCCCCTACGAAATGAAGAACGACGGCGCCGTCATCATGGTGCCGAAGGACAAGGTCACCCGGCTTCGCATGAAGCTGGCCGAAGGCGGCCTGCCCAAAGGCGGTGGCATCGGTTACGAGATTTTTGACAAGTCCGATGCCCTTGGCTCCACCAGCTTCGTCCAGAATATCAATCATCTCCGCGCCCTCGAAGGCGAACTGGCCCGCACCATCAAGGCCATCGATCGTATCCAGGCCGCACGTGTCCACCTCGTGCTGCCTGAGCGGCCGCTGTTCTCGCGCGAAACGCCAGAGCCTTCAGCTTCCATCGTGTTGCGCGTCCGCGGAGCGCTCGAACCCCAACAGGTTCGCGCGATCCGACACATCGTCGCCTCCGCGGTTAACGGCATGAAGGCCCAGCGTGTCTCCATCGTCGACGAAACGGGACAATTGCTGGCCAATGGCGCCGCCGAAGACGGCGCCGGCGATGGTGCCGGCGGTGATGAACGTCGTTCGGCCTATGAAAAGCGCTTGCGCGATCAAGTCGAGGCAATTGTCTCGTCGGTTGTCGGCGCCGGTCGTGCCCGTGTCCAGCTCTCCGCCGACTTTGACTACAACAAGATCACGCAGACCTCTGACAAATTCGATCCGGAGGGCCGCGTGCTACGTTCGAGCCAGTCGCGCGAAGAAGCGTCGCAGACTTCGGACAATCGGGATGGCCAAGTTACTGTCAACAACGAACTCCCCGGCAACCAAGGGCAGAATTCAGGATCGACAGCGAAAGACCAGAGCAAGAAGAGCGAGGAAATCAACAACTACGAGATTTCCCGCGTCACCAAGACCGAAGTCATCGAAGCTGGCCGCGTCAACCGTATCTCTGTCGCAGTTCTCGTCGACGGCAGTTACAGCAAGAACGACAAGGGTGACATCGTCTACGCAGCGCGCTCGAAAGAAGAACTCGATCGCATCGGCACCTTGGTCCGTTCGGCAATCGGGTTCGATCAGAAGCGTGGCGATCAGGTTGAGGTCGTCAACCTGAGATTCGCAGAAGGCCCGTCCATCATTCCGTCTCAGGAGCCGAAAGGTTTCCTTGGGATGTTCCAGTTCACCAAAGACGACATCATGTATTTCGTCGAGCTCGGCGTGATGATGATCCTCGGCCTGGTTGTCGTGTTCATGGTGGTGCGCCCGTTGCTCAAGCGCGTACTAGCCGCTGATCCTGCGCCAGAGCCTGCTCCGCTGCTGGTGTCCGCCGAACCGGAAGCCGCCCAAATTGTCGCGAATACAATGATCGACGTCGCGCAGGTTCAAGGCCAGGTCCACGCTCAATCCGTACAACGTGTCGGCGAACTCGCCGAGCGCAATCCGAACGAGACCGTCTCCATCATCCGTCAATGGCTCGCAGAACCGGCATAACCCGACATGGCAACACCTCCAGCTCTGACCAACAGTCCAACGGCGCAACCTTCCGCCGAAGAAGCCGCGGCCAACACGAATGACATCACCGGCGTTGTCGCAACCCTAGCAAGTCGTCAGAGCGGCCGCGCCCAAAGCGTCCCTCTGCCGGGGCCCAAGCGTGCCGCCATTATGATGCTGGCGCTTGGCGAAAAATACGGAGCCAAAGTCTGGTCCCTCCTGCATGACGATGAGGTGCGCGAGCTGTCCGGAGTGATGGCAAACCTCGGCACCGTCGAAGCGGAAGTTGTTGAAGATCTGCTGCTGGAATTCGTGTCACGTATGTCGGCCTCTGGCGCGCTCATGGGCAACTTCGACGCAACCGAACGTCTGTTGCATCAATATCTCCCTGCCGATCGCGTCTCCGGCATCATGGACGAAATCCGCGGCCCTGTCGGCCGCAATATGTGGGAGAAGCTTTCCAATGTGCAGGAAGAGGTTCTCGCCAACTACCTCAAGAATGAATATCCGCAGACCATCGCCGTCGTGCTTTCGAAGCTAAAACCTGAACATGCCGCGCGCGTGCTGGCGATCCTGCCGGAAGATATGGCACTCGATGTCGTCGGCCGTATGCTCAAGATGGAAGCGGTCCAGAAGGAAGTCGTCGAGCGTATCGAGCAGACCCTGCGCGTTGAGTTCATGTCGAACCTGTCGCAAACACGCCGTCGCGATGCCCATGAAGTGATGGCCGAAATCTTCAACAACTTCGATCGCCAAACCGAAACTCGCTTCCTCACCTCTCTGGAAGAGGATAATCGCGAATCTGCCGAACGCATCAAGGCGCTGATGTTCACCTTCGACGATCTGGTGAAACTCGATGCCGGCTCAGCTCAGACGCTGATGCGACACGTCGACAAGGACAAGCTGGGTATCGCATTGAAAGGCGCTAATGAGACGGTTCGCGGCTTCTTCCTCGGCAATATGTCGAGCCGCGCCGCCAAGATGCTGACCGACGACATGGCGGCAGCTGGTCCCGTCCGGTTGCGCGATGTCGATGAAGCCCAGGCACTTCTGGTTAATCTCGCCAAGGATCTCGCCGCCAAGGGTGAAATCATGTTGCAGAAAAATCGTGCTGACGACGAGCTGGTGTATTGATGGGCGCACCAGCAAAATTCCTTTTCGACGTCGACTTCGCCGCGCCGGCGCAGGATCCGAATGCCGCCAAGGAACACGTCTTAACTGCGGAAGAGATTGCCAAGCAGGTCGCAGACGCCGAAGCGCGGGGTTACCGCGCGGGCTTTGATGCTGCCCAGCACGAAGCCAAGCTTCTGAGTGATCGGCAGATGGCGCAAGCACTGGCCGGTATCGAGTCTTCAGTCGCCACAATCGCGAAGAACTTTGCAGCCGTCGAAAACCGAATGGAAACGGAAGCGGTCGAGGTCGCCCTCGCCGTGGCACGCAAGCTCTGCGCAGAGCTGATGGCGGCCGAGCCCCTCACAGAGGTCACTGCGCTGGTCAGCGATTGCTTCCGCCACCTGACGTCCACACCGCATATCGTCGTCCGGATCAACGACTCTCTGTACGACTCAGCCCGCGAACGGATCGAACAGCTTGCGCGGCGCAACGGCTTCGAGGGGCGTCTCGTTATTCTCGCCGAACCTGACATTCCAACCGGCGACTGCAAGATTGAATGGGCTGATGGCGGCGTTACGCTCGACCGTGAGGCGATCGAAACCAAAATCAATGAACTTGTCGTGCGCTATCTAGCGTCTCGCAATGGGGGTCAATCATGAGTGACACAGAAGGCAACATTCCGCTTCCAGATCTCAATGCTGCTGACGCGCCGCCGCTCGATGATCAAATGATGTACGACGACGATGATTACGGTGGCCGGATCGCGTCTGATCTCGAAGCTGTTTTCGACGTCCCGGTGCAAGTTTCCGCCGTGCTCGGTCGATCAAAAATGGACGTAGCCAACCTGCTAAAGCTGGGTCCCGGCACCGTTCTCGAACTTGATCGACGCGTCGGCGAAGCCATCGACATCTATGTCAACAACCGGCTCGTGGCACGCGGCGAAGTTGTCCTCGTGGAAGACAAGCTTGGCGTGACCATGACTGAAATCATCAAGGCTGAACGAGCTTAAGTCATTCTGAATTAACGACCTGCCGCCGCGAATGGTGCGGGACATCAACAGGAGTATACCATGCGGCTTCTCATTGTCGGTACTTTGAAAGGTCAGCTCACCACGGCGACCAAGATCGCCATGGAAAGCGGCGCAACGGTGACCCACGCCGAGGATAGCGAGCAGGCAATGCGCGTTGTCCGCGGTGGCAAAGGCGCAGATCTCTTGCTGGTCGATGTTGCATTGGATATCCGCGATCTCGTGATGCGGCTTGAGGCAGAGCACATTCATGTGCCAATCGTCGCCTGCGGCATCACAACCGATGCTCGCGCAGCCGTCGCGGCGATCCACGCAGGGGCTAAAGAATACATTCCCCTGCCCCCCGATCCAGAGTTGATCGCGGCGGTCCTTGCGGCAGTCGCGAACGATTCCCGCGATCTCATCTACCGTGATGAGGTGATGGCAAAGGTCATCAAGCTGGCCCAGCAGATCGCCGGCTCCGATGCATCCGTCATGATTACCGGCGAGTCCGGCACGGGCAAAGAAGTCCTCGCCCGCTACGTTCATACCCGCTCAAATCGCTCCAAGCGGCCGTTCATCTCGGTCAACTGCGCGGCAATTCCCGAACACCTTCTGGAATCCGAGCTCTTCGGTCACGAGAAAGGCGCATTCACCGGCGCCATCGCGCGGCGTATCGGCAAGTTCGAGGAAGCCACCGGCGGCACGCTGCTGCTGGACGAAATCTCTGAAATGGATGTGCGGTTGCAATCGAAACTGCTGCGCGCGATCCAGGAGCGCGTGATCGACCGCGTCGGTGGCACGCGTCCCGTTCCGGTCGACATCCGTATTATCGCAACATCGAACCGCAACCTCTCGGATGCGGTGCGCGAAGGCACCTTCCGCGAGGACCTGCTGTTCCGGCTCAACGTCGTGAACCTGAAGATTCCCGCGCTCCGCGACCGGCCGGCTGACATTCTCGAACTCGCACAGCACTTCGCCAAGAAATATTCCGATGCTAATGGCGTTCCGCTGCGGCGCATTTCCGCCGATGCGCGACGCGTCCTGACCACCAATCGCTGGCAAGGCAACGTCCGCGAACTCGAGAATACCATGCACCGCGCGGTGCTGATGGCGAGCGGCGACGAAATCGGTGCGGATGCCATCCTGTCACCAGACGGCGACCGGCTCGATCTCACCAAGACCGCTCCGGTCGTGGCTCACGCGACGCTTGCCGCAGAGCAAGTGACGCGAGCACTGGTCGGTCGTACGGTGGCGGACGTCGAGCGCGATCTCATTCTCGAGACGCTCAAGCATTGCCTCGGCAATCGCACCCATGCTGCGAACATTCTCGGCATCTCGATCCGGACGCTGCGCAACAAGCTGAACGAATATGCCGACGACGGTCAGCCAATCCCACCGCCTGGATCGGGCGAATTGCGGGGTGTGGCCGCGGCCTGATCACGAACGACTCAATGAACGCCGGCGCAGGAACTATCCTAGTGCGGTGGATCTGACGTTCGTATCCGTATTAACCTCGAGTCCGTGATACGAACGTCAGATCCAAAACCGCACTAGATTCATATATTTCCGCTAGTGTTCCTTTGGTTCTGACATTCGTAAAGTGCCTGCTGCGACGTGATACGAATGTCAGAACCGGAACACTAGCCGGCGTTTTTATTTTCCCTCCACTAGCCCTTTGATGCTGGTGAGCCCTTTCTCCATTTCACCGCCGAGCATCTTGTCCATACTGATCACAAGGCACATAGCTTTGCCGATGAAATCGTTCTGGCCAAACATCGTCCATGATACGGCAGTGCTATTGCCCTCAGGGCGCAACGTAAACTCGCTGTAACTGCTGCCCACGAACGGCTTCACAAAGTCCGTGCGCGTCCTGACAAAACTGTCTGGCGTGCTCTCGACCAGCGTCATCCGCCCCTCGCCGACCTTGCTGTTTCCCGACCACGCAAAGATGGCGCCTTTCCCGGCAGCGGGGCCTTCAAACGACACCTTCGCTTTCGGATCGAGCTTGGCCCATGGCGACCAAGCTTCCCAGCGATGGAAATCGTTGAGCTGTGCGAAAATGTCCTGTGGAGGCGCTGCCATGGTCAGCGTTCGCGACACACGGTATTCTGACGGCTGGATGATGATGACTGTGATCAGCACGACCACCAGCGCCACGAGACCGAACAGGATCTTCCTCAGCAAGTGTTTCCCCTACCCTCTACTTCGCGGCCCGCTCGACATTCGCACTTCGGCGCGGCACACCAAATTCTCGCTGGCAAACCTCGGCGAGCGCGGCGACGCCATCCCGTATTTCCTGCACCGACGGACTGGCAAAGCAAAGCCTGAGCCGGCTCTTGCTATGAGCGCTATTGGTCGACCATTCCGGGCCGGGATTGATGGCAATCCCCGATGCCAACGCCTGCTGATACAGCTTCATCGTATCGACATTGTCCGGCAACTTGACCCACAGGAAAATGCCGCCCTTCGGCGCCTCGAATTCGGCGGCGGTTCCGAACTGTTCGGCGAGCGCCTCCATTAACGTATCCAGCTTGGCGCGAAGACCACGCGTCAGCTTGGGCACATGGTCGGTAAAATGAGCTTCGCAAAATTCCGCCAGCACCATCTGTTCAAGCGCGCCGGACCCGGCGTCCGTTTTGATGGGGAGAATACGCGACAACACCGGCCAAGGCGCGACGATGTAGCCGACACGTAAGGCCGGCGCGACTGATTTCGAGAACGAGCCGATGTGAATGACCCCGCCATTCTTGCTCATCGCGTAAAGCGCGGGCGGCCGCTGGCCATTCCAGATGAGATCGGCGTAGCAGTCATCTTCGAAGATTGGCACCCCATAGTCTTCCGACAGCTTGAGCAGTTCGTGGCGGCGCTGTTCGCTCAAGATCGTACCAGTGGGATTCTGCACTGTCGGAATGGTGTAAATGTACTTCGGCCGGATCCCCTTTTGCTTGAGGTTCTCAAGTGCCCCCGCGACCGCATCGATCCGCATACCACCGCTATCGAGCGGAATGCCGACGATGTTGACGCCGCGCCGAACCAGCCGGGTGATCGACCCCTGATAGCACTCCTGTTCGATAAGCACCGTGTCGCCAGGCGACGTCAGGATGCCGTTGACCAGATCAAGCCCTTGCAGCGAGCCGGACGTGATAAGGATTTCATCTGCCGTGCAGGAGATGCCGGCATCACGCTTGAGCTTGCCCACGAGAAATTCTCGCAACGGCCGATAGCCAAGGGGCCCGCTGTTCAGGCCATAGGTCGAAAGAGTCTTCCCCTCCCGCGTCAGGACTGCGGTAGAGGCCGCCAGCAACCGATCGACCGGAACCTGATCGGGATCATTGTTGCCACCGACAAAATTGTATTTTGGAAAGCCATTCCATTTTGCCGCAGCAGGCGGCAACCCATCAGCCAGCAGTGGCGCGAAGTCGAACGATACGGAAGTCATGAGGGCGTCTCTCCATTTTTGTTGCTTGCATGAGGCTTCCCTCATTCGCCTTTTCTCGGCTGTTCTGTTTTATAGAAGCACCAGCGGGCGGCGCGCAACCTGTGCTGGCACATCAAGCCCGCGATGGCCGGTCTGATCGTTCGTAGATGACCGGCGGCCGTGCATCGGGCTCACCAGCGGTGTAGTGGCGATAAAAGTTGAACGCGAACAGGCCAAACACTGTTATCACGAAGAGTATGACAACTGCGACGACGAGACGTTTGAAAAACTTCACCACCCGCTCCACTCCATTCCTTCGTCGAGGCGTATCTTATTAGCCAGTGCGGCGGTTCAGAAGTCCGCATCATTCGTGCAGCGAGTCTGGAATGCGGACTTCTGAACCAAAGCCACACTAGAACAATAGCTTGCTAGTGTCCTTCGAATCCGAAGTTCGCAAACAAAGGTGCCGCGGAATGATGCGAACTTCGGAATCGGACACTAGAATTCGATCGGGAATCGCTGCTGTTTCGAGACGCGGATCGCACTATATTCGTGCCCACAGCGGCACCGAGTCGGCTATGCATCTGACCGGCACGTGTTCCCTTCCCTGCAGATTATCCAAGCAACATGGCGACTTTCACACCACATCAAGATCGGGCTCTCCAAGCCGTTTCAGACTGGCTCAAGGCCAAGCCCGGCAGGGGCAACACGCCGCCGATCTTTCGGCTGTTCGGCTATGCTGGCACGGGGAAAACGACCCTCGCGCGGCATATTGCCGATGGCGTCAACGGCAGTGTGAAATTTGCGGCCTTTACGGGAAAAGCCGCGCTAGTGATGCGGAACAAGGGGTGCGACAACGCCTCCACGATTCACTCGTTGATTTACCGCACCCGTGAATCCGGCGAGGAGCAGCCGAGTTTTGAGTTGTGGGATGATGCGCCTGCCTCGAAGGCCAAGCTGATCGTGATCGACGAATGTTCAATGGTCGATGCGGAGCTGGGCCGCGATTTGATGTCGTTCGACTGCCCTCTGCTGGTGCTCGGCGACCCGGCGCAATTGCCACCAATCCAGGGCGGCGGCTTTTTCACGGACGCCGAGCCGGACGCCATGCTGACCGAGGTTCATCGCCAAGCGGAGGACGATCCCATCGTGCGGATGTCGATGGCTGTTCGCGAAGGCCGCGCGTTGGACGTCGGGACATTTGGCGACAGCGAAGTTGTCCGGCGCGACAGCCTCAATCCTGACCGTGTGATGGCGGCTGACCAGATTCTCGTTGGCCGCAACAACACCCGCCGCTCCTACAACATGCGCGTGCGGCAAAAGCAGAACATCGAAGATCCGCTGCCGGTGGCCGGCGACAAGCTGGTATGCCTGAGAAACAACCGCAAGAAGGCCCTCTTCAATGGCGGACTCTGGCGCGTGAAAGCCCGCGCGCAGTCGAAATCCCAGATCATCACCATGCGGCTATCGCCCGAGGAGGAATTCGGCGCGAAGGTGACCAAGGTCTCGGTCCGCGCGGATTGCTTCGCGGGCGGCATAGAAGACATTCCGTGGGAGCAGCGCCGTCCTTACGACGAATTCGACTATGGCTATGTGCTCACGGTGCACAAGTCTCAAGGGTCGCAATGGAATGATGTTGTGCTGTTCGACGAAAGCTTCGCGTTTCAGGACAGCCGCGCCCGTTGGCTTTACACCGGCATCACCCGCGCAGCCAAACGACTGACCGTTGTCGTCTAAAGCACATTCGGTTCTGATTAAATCAGAACCGAAGCTCTCAGTTCTTGTTTTGACGCGTTTTCTTCACGCGAACCGGTAGCCACTTCGCTTGGAAACGCTCTGGATTCTTGTTTTGACGCATTTCTTCACGCGAACGAGTGGAGCGGATTTGACGTTCGCACCCTGCTTGCCGCGAGTTCGCGATGCGAACGTCAAATCCTTGAGCTCCACTCGAATTATATATCTGCTCGCGGTCCTTTGATTCTAACGTTCGCAAAAATGCCCACCGAGACGGGGGCGAACGTTAGAATCGGACTACGAGGTAGCCACTTCGCTCGAAAGCGCGCTCTAATACCTTTTTCTTATGCCGCCTCCCGCAACGCAAAACGCAATTTACTTGAGCGGTCCTTAGTTCCCCACCTATGGTTTTCCCCAAGCTGGCCAAAGATGCCGGCAGGGGGATACGTCGCTCGTGCGACGAGGGGACAAGGGGCATCACTGGCATGAGCGATTCCATTACCGGACAGCTCGGACAATCCGAGCCGCGACGGTCTTTGCTTGCTGTTTTCCGGGCACAGCTAAGACAGTGGCTGAACTGGATCGCTACGCGCGATGTCTACGATCTCGCCTCAGTAGGCGCACTGGTGGCCCTGCTGGCAATGGCCTTTTGGACGTTCCAGGACTATGCCGTCTCCAATGATGAAGGCCTGCAAAACCGCTATGGCGAACTGATCATCGCTTATTACAAAAGCGGGTTCACCGACCAGTCGCTGTTCAAGTTTGACAACCTCTATCTTTATGGCGGACTGTTCGACGTTGTCGCAGTTCTGCTCGGCAACATCCTCCCTGTCGATATCTATGAGCTTCGCCACCTGCTGTGCGCCCTGATCGGCATCGGCGGTATCGCCGCCACCGGCACGACTGCACGGCTGATTGCCGGTCCGCGCGCGGGATTCTTTGCCATTACAGCACTTGCGTTGTGCGGCTCATGGTATGGCGGTATGTTCAATCACACAAAAGGCATTCCGCTGGCCACGTTCATGGCTGGTGCGACCTACTTCCTGATCCGCGCCACGCGCGACTTGCCGATCCCGCGCATGCGTCACGTGATCGGTCTTGGCGTTATGACGGGTGCGGCGCTCGGCATCAGATCGCTGAGCCTCCTGCTCTTTGGATATGCCGGCCTCGCCATTCTGATCAACACGCCAAGACCGATCACCGGATATTGGAAAGAGCGGGCGCAATTCATCCTGACATCGATGTTGTGGCTTTTGCCCGGCCTCGTCGTCGCTTACGTCATCATGATCACGGTATGGCCTTACGCAGCGCTCTCTCCGCTCAATCCGATACGCGGCCTCATTTCATTCGGCGATTTCCACTATCATATCCGCACGATCATTTTCGGCCGGATGTACGAGATGGCCGATGTTCCCCGCTACTACATTCCGACCTATATCGCGATCAGGCTTCCGTTGCTGACGCTCGGCGCAGCGGTCTTAATGGCAGCGGCGACCGCAGTCCCCACCCTTGCATCTGATAAAGCCGATAACAGCAGACGCCGCCGCGATATCGGTCTGATTGCATTCACGGCTTTCTTTCCGGTGCTGTGCCAGGTGATCGCGCAAGGTCCTGCGCTGGATGGCTGTCGGCACTTCCTGTTCGTATTTCCGCCCATCGCAATTCTGGCCGGCATCGGCCTGAGCAACGGCATCGGATTACTGAAACGCTGGCATCGTAGCGCGATGATAGGCGGCCTTGTCTTTATTGCAGCCTGTTATGCCAAGACAGCGACCAAGCTCGTCGAGCTCCATCCGCATGAATACCTTTACTACAATCAGCTTGTCGGCGGGCTGGAGGGTGCGTCACGACGCTTTGTCACCGATTATTGGGTCAACATCATGCCAGAGGCTGTCGAGGAGTTGCACGACTTCCTGGACCGCACGGAGCCTGAGACCGCCAAGACGCACAACTATCGGGTCGCCGTGTGCGGTGAACGGGTTTCTTATGAAGAATACGCACGACCCAATCTGCGCTGGATCAAGATGTGGGATTGGCGCTACGCAGACTTTTATATCGCACCGACACACATGAACTGCGATCGTAACCTCGATGGCACAACGATTGCGACAATCGAGCGCATGGGCGTGGTCATCGGTGTCGTGAAAGATCGCCGCGCAATCCGCGCGCACGGCTACAAGCCCACAGAATAGAAAGAGTAAATAATCCACATTTCAAAGCACGACATTTGATACCGATTTTTAATCCGCGTATTATCAAGCCTGTGGCATAATCACACCACTTTCGTTGTGCGAAGGCTCAAATCCATCCACGTACCAATTCCAAGAAAAAGGAGCACATATGCGAACAGCAAGACGTCTTGCGGTGGCGTTGCTCGTCGGCTCGATGACACTCGCTTCCTCGCTGCCCGCGACTTCAGCGCCGTTGATGAATAGCGCCGGCCTCTCCAAAGTCACTTCGTCCAGCGACGTGACGAACGTGCAATATCGCCGGTACCATCATCGGCACGGCTATTATCGGCGCGGTGGAGGCGGCGGCACCGCTGCAGGACTCGGAATTGGTCTTGCCGCAGGCGCCATCATCGGCGGGGCAATCGCCGCGTCTGCTGCACAGGCCAATCAAAACGCAGCCTATTGCGCACAGCGCTATCGCTCCTATGATCCTCGCTCGGGAACTTATCTGAGCACCGACGGCAATCGATATCCCTGCCCGTAAAAATCTGACAAACGCGCTTCATTGCGCATAGATCGCCAAAAACCGCGAGATCTATCTCGCGGTTTTTTGTTGCACCATCGTGCTGACTACTCTGGTTTGCCGCGTACCGCTCGGATAGGCTGCCTGATTACCGCATTACGACAGATAACACGCGCAGAAACCGGGGAAACATTCAAATGATGCTCCGCATCATCGCGCTCACGGGCGGCGCGTTAGGATTGCTTGCTCTCATAGCAATCGCAATCTCAGCGCATGCACAAGCGCCCCAGACGAAGCCGCTTCCCACCGCGGCCGAGACTGATCCGAAAGCGATTGGCGTGATGCAGGGATTCCCGCCCCCACCGGACAAAATCATCCGCTTCAGCGACGGTTCAAGTTCGCGCTTTCCGTTTACGCGCTGGTCTTTCAGCCACATTCGCGAGCTGATACCAACCGCCAACGTTTCGCGTGGTGAAATAGCTACAGCGCCTTTGCCACGCGCCGAGCGTGCCCTGTCAAACGTTCCGATCACAACCCTCGACGGCAAATCAATTACCTTCAATGACGCTCTTGCCCTGACCTATACCGACGGCATTCTGGTGCTTCACCGCGGCCAGATCGTCTTCGAGAAATATTTCGGCGAAGGCAGCCCGCAGCGGCCGCACATTGCGTTCTCGGTCACAAAATCTTTCGTCGGCACACTGGCAGCGATGCTCGCGGCGGAGGGCAAGCTCGATCCGGCATCCCCTGTGACAAAATACGTTCCAGAACTAAAGTATTCGGCGTATGGCGATGCGACCGTACGTCAGGTGATGGACATGACCATCGGCGTAAAATTCTCGGAGAACTATTCAGACCCGAAGTCCGAGGTGTTCGATTACGCGCGGGCTGGGGGAATGGTACCAAGCGCACCAAATTACGACGGGCCGCACACCTTCTACGATTTCCTTGTGACGCTGAAAAAAGAAGGCAAGCATGGCGAAGCCTTCGCCTACAAGACCGCAAACGCGGAAGTTCTGGCATGGATTGTCAAACGTGCGAGCGGCCAATCGATGGCCAATCTCCTGTCGAGCACCATCTGGTCGAAGCTCGGCGCAGAACGTGACGCTTACTTCACGGTCGATAGTATCGGCACGGAGTCGGGCGGCGGCGGATTGAACACCACCCTCCGCGACCTGGCACGCTTCGGCGAGATGATGCGCAACCATGGCAAGTTCAACCGCCAACAGATCATTCCCGAAGCCGCTATCGCCGACATCGAGAAAGGCGGCGACAAGGATCAGTTTGCGAAAGCGGGTTATGCCACGCTCAAGGGCTGGTCCTATCGCGACATGTGGTGGATCACCCACAATGAGCATCATGCGTATATGGCCCGCGGCATCTATGGCCAAAGCATCTACATCGATCCGAAAGCCGAAATGGTGATTGTGCGTTATGCATCGCATCCAATAGCCGCGAATGCCGCGAATGATCCCGTCAGCCTTCCCATGTACATGGCGGTGGCAAAGGAGCTCATGAAATAACGCTGTCCTGGCATACACTGTAAAGGGAGAAGCCAATGGCGGACAGGAAGGAAACAAGCAAACGCATGATCGCGGGACAATGTCTTTGCGGTGCCGTCCACTACGCGGTGGCCGATGAATTTCTTTACGCCGCGAACTGCCATTGTTCGAATTGCCGGCGGACGACCGGTTCAGCATTCAAACCGTTTGCCGGCATTGCACGCGAGAAACTGCGCGTGGCCAAAGGTGAGGATCGGCTGAAACGCTTCGGCGACAAAGACAGTCACAATGCGCATTGCGAAGTATGCGGCTCACTTCTTTATTCAGTCGTTCGCGAAGGCGCCTTCGTTCACGTTCCGATGGGGACGCTTGTCGACGATCCATCGATCCGGCCCAGCGTGCACATCTTCGTTGGCTCCAAGGCCCCCTGGTTCAGGATTACCGATGAGCTGCCGCAATATGAGGAGCATGCCGTATTGGGGCAGCCTGCCGGCGCCTAGACACCTCGGTCGCAACCCTCAACTAGCGTCCCGAATCCAAAGTCCGCCACATCGTGCAGCGCGCTCCGTAGCGGACTTTGGATTCGGGAGGACTAGTAAATCTATAATTCTAGTGTGGTTCAGGTTCAGAAGTTCGCCGGAAGGACTCGCAGGAAAGATCGGGCGAACTCTGCCACCACACTAGGCAACGTTGCGCTTCGACGCCCCGCTCGCTCGCAAGAACGAGCGCGCAGCCAGAGCCTGACCCAACTCCCTTTCGAGATATTCGTTGGCGATGATCAGCGCCTTGATCGCTCCACGCAGATCGCCGCCACAGGTGGCGATGGCGCTGTCGACAGCGCGGTCATAGCGATCAATCTCACTTTGCGTGGCTGGCTCGAACATGGCTCCTCCGTTCCGGGTTCGACAGAAGCTGACTGCCTCCGCCCACGAGTCAATGTTCACTATTTGTTCCAAGAATTCTCTCCGCTGTCAATCATTCTGATTCAGCTTTCGCGAGAGTGCCCGCCGAGACGGGATGCGAACGTTAGAATCGGACCACTAGCCGGGGCTATCGCCGCCCTGGTTCACAAACATGTGTGGGCATGGAAATGTAACGGCACCGGTCTCGTCGCGTATCTGTGGCATCGAAACACGACCTGACTGCCTGAGGAAATCCCCATGCGCTCCTTCTCATTCCGCCGGACCTCCATCGCCCTTGCCACCGCAAGCGTCCTGGCACTGTCATGGTTCGCCGTGCCGTCTCGCGCTTCCGAGGAAGCTTTCATCATTCCACCGCCAACATCGGATATTGGGCAAACCGACGGCCTGAGGACGCTTGTGCTCGCGGGCGGCTGCTTCTGGGGCGTCCAGGGCGTCTATCAACACACCAATGGCGTCGTGAAAGCGGTCTCGGGCTATGCTGGCGGCCCTGCACAGAGCGCGAATTACGATACGGTCAGCACGGGAGCCACGGGCCACGCAGAGTCTGTGCAGATCACCTACGATCCAAAAAAGGTCAGTCTGGGCAAGTTGCTGCAGATCTATTTCTCAGTGGTGCACGACCCGACCCAGTTGAATCGCCAGGGTCCGGACACCGGTACTCAATATCGGTCGACAGTGTTCACCTCAGACCCGCAAGAACGCAAGGTTGTCGAGGCCTATATCGCGCAGCTCACCGGCGCGAACGTTTACAAGAAGAAGATCGTGACAACGATCGAACCACTGCGCGCCTTTTACCCTGCGGAAGATTATCATCAGGACTACCTCACGCTGCACCCGAACCAACCCTATATAGCGTTCAACGATTTGCCGAAGATCGAGAATCTGAAAAAGATCTTCGCTGAAAACTACCGTGAGAAGCCGGTGCTCGTGAAGGACACCCGCGCTTCGAACTGACGACAAAGGGGAGCCAAGCATGACTGAGACAAAAACCAAGCCCAGCTCCGGCAAGATCGAAAAGTCGGATGCCGAATGGCGCCGCGAACTGACACCGGTGCAGTATGCAGTCCTGCGCGAGAAAGCGACCGAGCGGCCGTTTACGGGCGAGTACGATCATTCGTTTGATCCAGGCACCTACGTTTGCGCCGGCTGCGGACAGCCTCTGTTCGAATCCGATGCAAAATTCGATTCCGGCTGCGGCTGGCCGGCATTTTCGCAGCCTGCCAGTGAGGGAAGCATCGACGAGGAGCGCGATTTCTCGCACGGCATGGTGCGAACCGAAGTGCTGTGTTCGAAATGTCAGGGCCACCTTGGACACGTGTTTCCCGACGGTCCTGGACCGACGGGATTGCGTTACTGCATCAACTCGGCGGCACTGAAGCATCTGCCGAAGTAACGTTTAAACGAACGCAGAGGAGACATGCGTCGCTCGCGGCTTAAATCAGCCGCAGCGGCGCCTATTTATGTTGCGCTGCGAACAACAAGAAACGCTGCTAAAAAACTTCAAGGAATCTCTATGTCGACAACATCGCGCCAGGCGGTGCTAGGTCTCGGCCTCGCCGGTTTGCTGATTGATGCCGTGATCTCTCATCCGGCTTTGGCCGTTAACAGAGTGACGCTCTTCAAGGTCACCACGCCGAAGCAGGAAATTGTCATCGGCCTGACTGCGAAAGAACTCAAACAACTGACGGGTAAGGATGCCGGTGCTGTTGAAAAAGCACTGCATGAAAATGGCATGCTGAATGCCTGGCAGTATTCCGTCCGGCGTGGCGCCAGCGGAGAGATGGAACAGGCACCCGTGCGCCAAATCCAGCTGGCGTCGAATGATGATGTTCACGTTGAGGCTTACGCTACCAAATTGAAGGTGGTTCCGATCTCTGCGGGGCGGATCGATAAAACGGACACCCAACGCGGTTCCACCCTTGAACAGCCGGTAGCGGTCAACTGAAGACGATCCTGCGAGCGGGTCGCAAAAGGCGTTCCGCTCGCATTATTGCTATGGCGTTGATTTTCAAGTGATAATTAAGCCGACAGGTGCCTATTCAGCACGTTTATCATACGCCCCATTCGTGGGTCGCAATCGGCAAAAAAAGGCCTATATTAGAGGCTGTTCTTGCATGTGACAGCGCCGCGCGGCATCGGTTTCCGCGCCCCGTATGTCGTTGGTTCCCACATATCAACAATCAAAAGGCCGAGCTCATGGCTGCGTTCAATTTCAACACCGAAGCCGAACTCTTTCCTGCGGCGATCCGCAAGAAGAAGCGCGCCGGTTTTGCCTACCGCCGGTTTTCAACCGCAGCCGAAGCCGTGCAGTTCGCGATCGAACAACTTCCTGCCGATTCCTTGAATGGCGCTTATCTCCAAGTGGATGAAGCGCGTTTCGACCAGAGCGGCATCCGCACGCTGTATGAAAGCGATGCATTTCCGCTTCAGCGCAACCGGCCGGAACCTGCAGAGGCCGACGAAGAAAAGCAGCGCGCTGCCGGCTGATCCGATCTTCGATCTATCTTCTTCTGCAAACCCGCATTTCAAAGGCTGACTTGGTCAAACTTATTCTGATCAAGTCTGCCTCTTCAAACCTGTCTTGGTCAAACCTGTCTTGGCTGCTTATCCATCCAGCGTTTGAGAATGCGTATGTTGCGCATGTTGGCGCGGAACATAACGTCGAATGCGTCACCGGCGAACGGCACCAAGCCGACAACGCCATCAAGCGCGACATTGGCAAGCATTCGCGCGACCAGATGTTTCGGGGCGCCGAGCGCCCTCGCCTCTCGGACGATCCAGAGCGAGATCGCTGTGGTGAGCAGATCGCCGACAATCGGAACAAGTCCGATCAAGCCGTCGATACCGTACCGAACCTTGGTGCCAGGCAAAATAAAGGCAACATCTAGGAGCTTCGCCAGAGCATCGATCCGCGCGAAACGCTGCTCGCGGGTCAGGGGCCCAAAGTAAGCGCCAGCGCCGAACTGGATACTGGTGAATGTGGCGCCAGCACCGTTAAAGTTGAAGCCGGACGCGCCGTCATTGGGGTGTACCTCGTTGCCGTCCTGATCGATAATCGGCGGACGACGAGCGCCGCGGCGCGTGGTGGTGCGGTCAAAAAGGCTGTCGTCCGTCATGATGTTGCAGGGGCGTCCCTTGTTCACAGGTTCACCTACATAAGAACTCGCCGGCCCGACGCAAGTTGCGTCAAACCATCGCGGTCCAAAAGGCCGGAAACCCCTTTAATATAGGGATTCTCATGAGCAGAGCATTCGTCAAGGAGCCGGATGGAAGCGGTTCGATCGATTTGCCCGAGCTGTCGATCTCCGAGCATCCGAACGATGTCACCCTGGAAGGCCTTGCACAGATCGAGGCCGAGCTTGCACGCGCGCACGACGCCCTCACAAAAGCCGAAGACGAGGACGAGAGCGACGCGTTTGCACGCGCTGCGCGGGACGTGCGTTATTGGGAAGCCCGGCGCGCAACTGCGCATGTTGTGCACAACGCGGACTCAACCGAATACATCCGCTTCGGCCACACCGTGAAGCTTGCACGCGACGATGGCCGCGAACAGACTTTCCGCATTGTCGGCGAAGATGAATCGGATCCTGCTAGGGGCAAAATCTCTCACGTCGCTCCCCTGGCGCGGGCACTGTTCGGCAAAAGCGTCGGAGAGGTGGTGCGCGCGGGCGAGCACGAGCTGGAGATTCTCGAGATCCGCTGATGCAGATCACGTCGGTCGCTCGTGTCCTGAATCCAAAGTTCGTCTCATCGTGCAGCGCGCTCCGTAGCGAACTTTGGATTCGAGAGGACACTAGCAACTTTATAATTCTAGTATGGTTCAGGTTCAGAAGTTCGCTGGAAGAATTCGCGGGAAAAATGGAGCTAACTTCTGAACCACCACACTAGCGCGACGCGTCAGAACGCGACTCCACAAAAGTAATTGTCGCGCCATATCACCTTGCAGTGTTGCGTTGTCCGAAACCCGTCGAACGACAGATCGAATTCAAGCGGGAAGATATGCACGTCCTGCAGGCGAACGCCGGCGCCTGTGGGCGCGATATCACGCACGTGGCACGGAAACACCGAACGCTGTCCCTTGAAATGCACCAGCGCCTTCCGTGAGATCACGAGGCGCGGGCGCGCGCGCCGCTCACGCATGGTGATGTCTCGATAGGTATTGCTTGTAGATCCAGTGGCGGCCATCGCGACGACGCCAGACCCTGCCCCATGCCAATCGCCCAGTGATCGTGCGCCGTGGAAGGGCGACCCTCCACAGATGCCAGATCTCACTGCTAACCGGCTCCTTCTGCGAATTCAGGAAGCGAATAAAACCAATAGAAATCATGACCGCGCCCTCGGGGTTAAAACGAAGCCGCCGGGCGCAGTATACCGCCCGACGTCTTCGCCACGCAGTGCCCGGGCGAACGGCAATAGCCCGGCTCTGAGACGCTAGCCGGTCCGTGCGACATCGCAACGAAACCCGTGTGGCAACCTTAATAGGCGCGAGGGAAGTTAAATCAGGAACTCTTAAAGGCGCGCGGCTACATGCGCCGCACATTCACTCGACGTTGGCTGGCGTGATGGCACGTGACGCAACGCATACTCCGTTACCGAGCTGTCGGATGTGGCCTTGCCAAGCCTGTCGTTCCTGGAGGCGCGCTGTCTCCGGCAACCACGGCGGGCTTATGATCCAGCGTGGTGATTATCGCTGCGCCAAATACCGCAACAAGGATCAGCGCGAATATCAACACAGGTGCAAGGGCCATTGTCTGCGGCTTGCGAGGATCTTCTTCCATGGCATGCACTCCCTGTGAGCACATCCACCAACTTTTGTTCGCTTTGGAGGTTCCAACCGCTCATCAAATGATCATTGCCGGGCGTTCTGGCCCGGCGATGATCAAGTTTCGGGATATTCGCATCGATCAGACGCAGCGGCGAACACTCCTTTAGACCACCGCTCCATTCGGGCGCACGACGCGCTCCATGCTGCATCGGGGAACCGGCGCACGGCTAACCGGCGAGCAGACGCGCGATGAACGATAGATCACGTGGCCACCAAGGCGGACGACGCATTGAACAGTTCGCATAGCCTCCAATTCAATAACTTGCGGCTTAGGCGATCTTGCTGAGCAAATCTGTTGCAGAGGCCAGCGGCGGCACATGGTCCTGCAGCGCATAGCCGTCCTTTCCGTTGTTCTTGGCGGTATAAAGCGCGCGGTCCGCCTCTGCGATCAGTCGATCAGGATGATGCCCGATATCCGGCCGCCATTGCGCGATCCCGATCGATGCCGAGAGGGGGATCGAGGTGCCGTGCCAAGCGACATGTTCGGCGCGGCAAGCGTCGAGCACCTGACGAGCGACAATTGCCGCTTCACGCAACGTGGTCGACGGCAACACAATGCAGAATTCGTCGCCGCCGATACGGGCCAGCAGATCGCCGGTGCGCAGCCGCGCTTGCACCCTACGGGTAAACAGCCGCAAGCACTCATCGCCCGCGGCATGGCCATATCCGTCGTTGATATCCTTGAAGCCGTCAAGGTCGATCACCAGAAGCGCGAACGGCTGCATCGCTCGATCAGAGCGAGCACATTCCTCATCGAGACGCGCCAAGAGCTGGCGTCGGTTGGCGGCACCGGTCAAATCGTCGGACATTGCAAGTTCGGCAACCTCGCTGCGCAACCTGTCGATGGCCATGAGCAAAAAACCGAAGTTCCACATCATCGACAGGAAGACGAGCATGAGCACCAAGAAAGACTGGAACGCATTGAAGTGCATCATCGATACTTCGCCGCCGATATGGAATGCGGCCATCACGGATCGAAGGACATTCACCGCGATAATCAAAACGGCAATGCAGCCAGCCAGGCGCGCGCCGGGATGCTTGCGTTCACGTTGCTCAGAGAGAGTCAGAGGAATAGTCAGTCCGATGACGATCGACTGCCCTATCGAATAGGTGACGATGCGCATGGCCGTGCTGGGCTTCCAGGCGGCGAAATAGCTCAAACCGGCGAAAGTGAGCACGAGAACCAGGGCATGAATGCGCCAAGAAACAGGGCGCGCGTAGAATCGCTCGATTCCCATGGCAGCCAAGCTGCATGCGGCGATCAACAACGTACCGCCGATCATCAAGGGCACGAGCGGAGGCAGCACCTCGCGCAGCATCGCCGACGCAGCACCAACCGCTGCTACAAAGGCAGCGGCCGTCCAGAAGCGCGCGGCATCAAAATTTGGGTAGCTGCGCATGACGTAGGTCCAGACCAGACCCAGCGCCAAAAAATTGGTGACAAAGACGATCCACAGCGTCGGCACACTCAGCATTGTCGCTGCTCCCGGGCGCACCTCGCCCATTTCGTGCTGACGCTTGTCATTTCCCTCTCACCTCTGATGCAAGGTAAAGTGAGCCGGAGCACTTAAGGAATCTTCACTCCAGCCAAGCAATCAATCACGTGGTTTTCAATCGATAAATCAACAACAGTCGCAAGGGCAGTTTTCAGCAAGCACCGGTGAACAGCCGTTACGCGGTCTTGAGAAAAGACTTTGCTTCCGTCGGCTCGAGCGACTGCGCTTCCTGATGGATCGCATAGCCGTTCTTGCCGTCTTTCTTGGCAATGTAGAGCGCCTGGTCAGCTTCGGCGATCAGCCGATCGGTATGGCGACCGATCTCTGGACGCCATTGTGCGATACCAATCGAAACAGACAGCGAGATGGGCGCGCTATTCCAATGCGAGCACTCATTGCGACAAGCTTCGATGATCTGGTGGGCGACAATCGCGGCTTCACGCAGCGTGGTGGATGGCAGCACAACGCAGAATTCATCGCCGCCAATCCGCGCCAACAGGTCTCCGGTTCGCAACTGGCCCTGCACCGCTCTGGTAAACAGCCGCAGGCATTCGTCACCTGCAGCGTGACCATAGTTGTCGTTGACTTCCTTAAATCCGTCGAGGTCCATGACCAGCACTGCAAACGGCTGCATTGCGCGGTCGGAACGGGCGCATTCCTCATCGAGCCGCGCCAACAACTGGCGACGGTTGGCTGAGCCGGTGAGGTCATCGAACATGGCCAGATTGGCGACTTCGGTTCGCAGACGATCGATCGCCATCAGCAGAAAGCCGAAATTCCAAGACATCGCAGCGAATACCAGCAGCACGATCATGGCCGCCTGGAATTGATTGAGTTCGACCAACGCCACCGGACCGCCGACGTGAAATACGGCGGCTATCGAACGCACTCCGTGGATAAGGGCGATCAAAATCGTGATGGACACCGCCATCCGGGCCCCCGGAGTGACCGGACGGTTCTCGCGTGCCAGCAAATCCTGCAGCGATAGCGCGAGCGGCAATGTTTGCCCGATCGAGTAGATCGCCATGCGTGCAACGATGTCGTCATGCCAGATCTTGAAGACAGCGAGACAAACAACGGTTGTGCAGGTGATGGCGATGGCCGGCAGCCATGATACGGGCTTTCCATAAAAACGCCTGATGCCCATCATTCCGACGCAGCAGGCAAAAATGACCAAGCCGTTGCCGAGCAGGATCGGAATCAGTGGATCGATCTGCCCACGCATCAGGGATGTGCCGGCTCCGAGCGCAGCGATCAGCGCCATGGCACACCAGTAGCGCGCGGCCTCAAAATTCGGGTAGCTGCGTGCGACGTAGCTCCAAACCACACCGATCGCCAGAAAGTTGACGACGAAGACGACGAACAATGTCGGCACGCTCAGCATGCTGAAATCCTGATGGCGCGACACCACGCGCATTCTGCCCCTGGCGAGCTTCCGCAGCTCGATCCATCCATCACTCACCCCGCATTTCGGCTTGCCGAAGTGCCCCTTCCCCAAAAGTCAGGGCATCCTGCGCTTGCACGCTTAACGGAGTCTCACTCCGATCGCATAATCCGCAGCGTGGTTTGGAAACCATGAAGGAGACGTCTCGCACTTTTGACGATGAACAGACTTGCAGGACAACAACCGCCATCTGCCCGTTTCCGACACTGGTCGTCAAACTCTTCGCCGATCATTAACCGTAACAAACACGCTGTTGATCGCTAATAACAATCAGGAAAGTCATAAATTCTGCACAACTTTGGAAAGCGCGAGACAACACAACGCGAATCAGTTCGGATTGTTGTGAGGCTGCTGCACCATGGCCCTCTGCCGAGCAAGCCTCACCTGACGTTATCGTCAACTCAAACCCAAGAGGTTGCTATGGCTAAGAAAGCCAAGAAGGCGAAGAAGGCAGCGAAGAAAACAACCGCGAAAAAAGCCAAAAAGGCGAAGAAGGCCAAAAAGGCCAAGAAGTAACGCGGCAAATTTTACGGCAATGGCTCGGGCGGAGCCATCCGCTCGAGCTTTATTTTAGTCTGCCATTTTTAAACTTCGTGCCGAGTTTTTGGCCCAGAGACACGACTGATCGATGCATCATACTGCAGCGGCGGGCATCACAAACGATGCCCTCACCTATGACACATCACCTGAATCATGCTTTGAGGGGAGTTGTCGCGGCAATGGCCCGCGCGAGGGACTGAGCACGCGGCACGATGCTGTCGATCTCCAAATACTCCTCTGGGCTGTGAGCCTTTCCTCCGACCGGGCCTGTGCCGCAAAGGGTCGGCGTGCCGATGGCCGACGTAAAGCCAGAGTCTGCGCACCCGCCTGTAAACTCCCCCTCCAGCGTCAGGCCGCTGAGCCGCGCGGCCTGCTGATAGATCGACAGAAGGTTGGCATTTCCCACGGTCTGCTCGAACGGTAGAAACTCGCCTTTGATCCGCAAGGTCGCTGACGTACCCGCGACATGCTCCTTCGCGACAATGCGTTCGATCTCGCCAACGATACGATCCCGGTCGGCATGCCTAGCATATCGCATATCGATTTCACCTGTTGCGGACGGTGCAACCGTGTTAACCGACTGCCCACCGGAAACGAGACCGATATTCAGAGTGAGTCCGATCGACATATCGGTCAACGCAGCGATCTCGACCGTCTTATGCGCGAGCGCATGAATGGCGCTATGCCCATCCTGGAAATTGACGCCGGAATGGGCGGCCTTGCCGACAACGTCCATGACCATGAAGATACCGCCCTTGCGGCCCGAAACGACATTCCCGCTCGCCCGCCCCGGCTCCGAGTTGTAAACGGCCCGCGCTCCGCGCGCCGTCTCCTCGATCGTGCGGCGTGAATGGGGCGAAGCAATTTCCTCATCCGAGGTCAACAGGGCCACCAGCGGCGCCGGATTGCCGCCAAATTTCTTGAAGGCGACGAGAACGTAAGCGTTGAGGACAAGGCCTCCCTTCATGTCCATGACGCCGGGACCGTAGGCACGTCCGTCCTTCACCGTGAAAGGACGGCGCGCGGCTTCACCTTTGGAGAACACAGTGTCACGATGGCCCATCAGGATGATCGGGGCGTTTCCGGGCCCTGGGATGCTCGCCCGAAAGATGTCGCCGGCCGTGCTGCTTGGCAGACGCTCGACATCGATATCATGACTTCTGAAGAAGTCTGCAAAGACCTCTCCGACGGCATCAACGCCCGCTTTGTCGTAGGATCCGCTGTCGATATTGACGACCTTTTCCATCATCGCCAACATCGCGCCTTGCTGCGATGCCAGCCAGGAACACACTTCTTCAGACATTGGCCTGCCGAATCCTCTTCCTGTTCTTGTTACTGACGACCCTTTGCATACGGCGTTTTCTTACTGTCCTGCCAGCCGGTCCGCGAAATAGGCAATGGTCTTGCGATAAATCACGGCGCGATTCCACTCCCGCATCGCTTCGAAATTTTCCGAGCCTTCGTGATAGTCGCCGCCAGCCCGCCAACCGTTGGTCTTCAGCAGATTGGCGGTGGAAGCAAGGACGTCCGGCACACTGTGGCGCAGATCAACGTGACCGTTGCCGTCGAAATCAACGCCATACTTGATGTAGGACGACGGCAGAAACTGCGTCTGGCCGATCTCGCCGGCATATGCGCCGATCATATCGCCCGTCGAGAGGTCGCCCCGCTGCACGATCTTCAGAGCAGCCAGCAGCTCGTTCTGAAACAGATCTGTGCGGCGGCAGTCATGCGCCATGGTGGCCAGCACGCGAAACACCGGCAGTTTGCCCATATCGCCCTTGCCGAAATCGCTCTCGAGACCCCAGATCGCCACTAGGACCTCCGGCGGCACTCCATACTGCTGCTCGATGCGCGACAGCAACGAGCCGTGACGCAGCAGCATCGCCTTGCCCGTCTTGATCCGCCCGGGACCTACGCGCGTCGCAACATATTGCTCGAACGTCTTGTTGAAAGTGCCGCGCTGGCGCCGATCGAACGCCAGCACCGCGCCATCCTGCGTCACTCCACCAAGAGCCTCCGAGATGACGGCCTGCGAAATGCCCGCCGCCTGCGCTTCGCGCGACATGCTTCCGACAAAGGTCTGGAAGTCTCCGCCACACTGGGCGGCAAAAGCTGGAGTGGCGGCAAAAACAGAAACTGAAACAAGGACGGTCGCGAATATGCGCGTGACCATGATGAACTCCGTTTGAGTATCGCGAGACAAATGATGACACGGCACTTGCGTCCGAACAATGACGTCCCCTGGCAGCGTTGCCCCAGTCTGGCGCATATTGATGCGCATTGTTAAACTTCGTCCATGAATGCACCCATTGCTGCTTCTGAAACCCGTTACGATGTGTATTTGAGGGCCGGAAAGCCCGGCTTTTATTTCCGCAATGACAATCATGGCGTGACGCTGACGGAGGACCGGATCGCGTGGACTTTCGATGGCCAAAGCGATAGCGCACCATTCAAGAACGTTGCCTCCGTCCATCTGCAATCCGGCGGCGGACTGAACCAGTGCCTGATCGAGTTTGCCGACGGCTACCTGCTGACCATCACCGACGGAAACGCGCGCGGTGTCGCCGAAGAAAAACAAACGCCCATCTATCGCGCGTTCGTGCATGACTTCCATGCACGCCTTGTTGCAGCGGGTGCCACCTCAGTTCGTTTTACGGCGGGGTACATGGGTGCGCGCCATCACATCGTGCTGATAAGCGCCATCTTGCTCAGCCTGATTTGCTTCGTCGGACCGCTGATCATGCTGGTGTTCACCGGCGAATTCAGGCTTCTCATTGCCACGATCGTTGGCGCCTCTTTGTGCTGGCCGCTGGTCCAGATGATCGGAAACAACGCACCTCGGAATTATGACCCGATGCGCCTACCGGAAGAATTGCTGAAATAATTAGCATCCAGTGAACTCGAACTCTCTACGGGTTCTACGGCCCGCGCAGCTCAACATTGTTTGATCCCACAAGCGTACCACACTGCGCTACAGGGACACGATGCCATTCCTGATCGATTCATCTGGTTCTGATTGTGCGCGATGCCTGGTTGCGCATCAGGCATCAAAAACCTGATGCATTTGCGCGGTATCAGCAGGCATCATGCCCTCCCCGGGGCACCGACTTTGCTTCCGACATCACGTCGCTTGGAACGTTATTTGGAGAATTCATCATGTCGCATCCCGCTCTTATTCCCGATGCCGTCGCAGTGATCACCGGCGGAGCATCCGGCATTGGTCTCGCTGCAGCAGCGCGGTTTGCGCAGCTTGGTCTGAAGATCTGCATCGCCGATCTGGGCAAGGCGCGGCTCGCGGAGGCCGCGACGGTCGTGGCCGCTGCCGCACCGGGAGGCGCATCCGATGTGATGATCATGGAGGCCAATGTCAGCCACCGCGAAGAAATTGAACAGCTTCAAGCCGCGGTGCGCGAGCGGTTCGGTGGGACTGATGTGCTGATGAACAATGCGGGTATCCAGCCCGGCAGCCAAATGTTTGGCCCGCTGGAGAACTGGGAGCGCGTGCTCGACGTTAACCTGTGGGGCGTCATCAATGGCTCGCAGGTGTTTGCACCCGGCATGATCGCTCGCAAACGGCCCGGATTGATCATCAACACCGGCTCCAAGCAGGGCATCACCACGCCGCCGGGCGATCCCGCCTACAATGTCGCCAAGGCCGGCGTGAAGGCTTTCACCGAAGCCCTGCAGCACGAACTGCGCAACATTCCCCAGTGCCAGGTGAGCGCGCATCTCTTGATCCCCGGCTTCGTGTTCACCGGCCTCACCGCGCGCGGCCGCACCGAGAAGCCTGCCGGCGCATGGACACCGGAACAGACCATCGATTTCATGATCGTACGGCTCGCGGCGAACGACTTCTACATTCTCTGTCCGGACAACGATGTTCCGCGCAAACTGGACGAAAAGCGGATGACATGGGCCATGGGTGACATCGTCGAGAACCGCCCGGCTCTCTCACGCTGGCATCCCGAGTATGCCGAGGCGTTCAAGGCGTTTGTGGAGAGCGAATAATCGAAGCCGCAAGCATCCTCGCGAAACGATAGCTGAATAAAAAACGGCGGGCTTTTGGCCCGCCGTTTTGTTTCGATGATGAACTGTAACTCAGTTATCCAGGAAGCTGCGCAGCTTGCGGCTGCGTGATGGATGCTTGAGCTTGCGCAGCGCCTTCGCCTCGATCTGGCGAATACGTTCGCGCGTCACCGAGAACTGCTGGCCAACTTCTTCCAGCGTGTGGTCGGTGTTCATGCCAATGCCGAAGCGCATGCGCAGCACGCGCTCTTCGCGCGGCGTGAGCGAGGCGAGCACGCGCGTCGTGGTTTCGCGCAGGTTTGACTGGATCGCCGCGTCGATCGGCAGGATCGCGTTCTTGTCCTCGATGAAATCGCCGAGGTGTGAGTCTTCCTCGTCGCCCACCGGGGTTTCGAGCGAGAGCGGCTCCTTGGCGATCTTCAGAACCTTGCGCACCTTCTCCAGCGGCATGCCGAGCTTCTCGGCAAGTTCCTCGGGCGTCGGCTCGCGACCGATCTCGTTCAGCATCTGGCGCGAGGTGCGGACGATCTTGTTGATCGTCTCGATCATGTGCACCGGGATGCGGATGGTGCGCGCCTGGTCGGCGATCGAACGGGTGATGGCCTGACGAATCCACCACGTCGCGTAGGTCGAGAACTTGTAGCCGCGGCGATACTCAAACTTATCGACCGCCTTCATCAGGCCGATGTTGCCTTCCTGAATGAGATCGAGGAACTGCAGACCGCGGTTGGTGTACTTCTTGGCGATGGAAATCACGAGACGCAGGTTCGCCTCGACCATTTCCTTCTTCGCCTGGCGGGCTTCGCGCTCGCCCTTCTGCACGCCGAGCACGATCTTGCGGAATTCACCGATCTCGAGACCAGTCAACGCGGCAAGCTGCTGAATCTCGTGACGCAGCTCCTTGATGCGGTCCTTCTCCACCGCAACAAAGTTCTTCCACCCCTTGGCGGCGAGCTTCGACACGCGATTGAGCCAGCGCGGATCAAGCTCCGAGCCCTGATAGTTGCGCAGGAAATCCTCGCGGCCGACGCCGTGGCTGTCGCCGAGGCGGAACAGACGGCTTTCGTAGGACACGAGCCTCTTGTTGATGTCGTAGAGCTGCTCGACGAGAGAATCGATACGCGCCTGGTTGAGGCGCAGCGACTTCACCTCGACGATGATCTCGTCCTTCAGCTTCTTGTACTTGCGTTCCTGCGAAGGCGAGAGCGACTCGCTCTGAAGCTGGTTCTGGATGTCCTGCTCCTGCAGGCGGCGCAGCTTCTTGTACGAGTCCGCGATCTTGTCGAACGTCTCGACAACCTTCGGCTTCAGTTCGGCCTCGATCGCCGCGAGCGACATCTGGTTCTCGAACTCATCGTCCTCGTCCATGTCCGCTTCGGCAGCGGCTTCACCCGGATCCTTCGGCTCGCCCGCAGGCGCCGCGCGGAACGGCGTCGGCGACGGAGGAGCCGCCGGAGGCGCAGACTGGGTATCCATCACTTCGACAGAACCATCGCCGTTCACAACGGCCGTGGTCGACTGACCGCCGGGACCAGCGGGGCCGGAAATCATCCCCGCACCGTTCTTGCCCTCAGGACCAGCGTAGGTCGCTTCGAGATCGATGATGTCGCGCAGGAAGATCTTTCCTTCGTTCAATTCATCGCGCCAGATGATGATGGCCTGGAAGGTCAGTGGGCTTTCGCAAAGGCCCGAGATCATGGCCTCGCGGCCGGCCTCGATGCGCTTGGCGATGGCGATTTCGCCTTCGCGCGACAAGAGCTCGACGGTGCCCATCTCGCGCAGATACATGCGCACAGGATCGTCGGTGCGTTCACCAGGCTCGGACTTCTTGGTTTCGGTGACGGCCTTCGACGTGACCTCGACGAGCTCGTTGTCCGTCTCGTCGTCGGCATCGTCCTTGTTCTCTTCATCCTCGGCGTCGTCGTCAGACTCGGAGACGTTGATGCCCATGTCGGAGAGCATCGCCATGATGTCCTCGATCTGCTCCGGCGAAGTCTGATCGGACGGCAACACTTCATTGAGCTGATCGAAGGTCACGAAGCCGCGCTTCTTGGCCTGCTTGATCATCTTCTTGACGGCGGCATCGGAGAGATCGAGCAACGGCGACGGCGCGTCCGCGGAATCCTTCTCCGGGGTATCGGCGGCTTTCGGATCCTTGTTGGTGTCCTTGATCACTGCCGTCTTTGCCTTGGTGGCCATTCACTCGCTCCTGAAACGCGCTTACGACGTGGGCGCATTCGCCCGCGTAGACGTAGAATTGTTGATCCGCATCGTGCGGAAAGGGCGGCGCTTGTGAGGGCACCACCCGACCGGATTTGACTTGTGTCCCAGCTTTTAGCCCAAGGCCGTTAAGCCTCGATTAACCCTGTTTTTGCGGCTAAAAAACCGGTTTGGCGAGTCTTTTTAAGGCCTTGGCGCGAGCCTCGCATCTAGTCAAGTTAAACACTGCGCTGGAACCGTCCCGAGGATTCGCCAAACCCCTCGATCAGCGCCTCAAGGCCATCCACTTCGGCGAGCCGGGCCTTCACATCGCGCAGCCAGCCATAATTTGCTTCGCTGCTGTCTTGCCCAAGAGCCAATTCTGCATCCTTGAGCTCCCTAAGTAAGGAGTGCCATTGCCGATGCAAGGCAACAAGTTGATGCCAGGTCGGAAGAACATCTTCCACCGCGGCGCCAGCTTGGGCGGCCCAGACATTCTTCGTTGTAATGGCCCGCTCAACCTTTTGAATTTGTTCAGAATATCCGGATTTTTCCAGACTGGCGCGCAACCGGGCGCTTTCCGCCGCCGGATCGTCCGTGTGCGAATAATTCGAGAAGGCCGCGATGATCCCGGCACGCAGCTTGTGTGCTTCCGGGTGAGCCAATTCCAGGGCGGCGACTTCCTCCAAATGGTCATGCAGCAGCCAGGGGTGATTGAGCAGCGACTGCAGGATCAGAGCCTCGCGCCGGGAGATCGCACTGCGCTGGCCGCGCATGATGGAACTCGCCGCCAACTGGGGGCTGGCGGCCTGATAAGGGCCACGCCCCAGGGCGCGCCCGCCTGTGGATAGTCCGCCCGCCCGGCCGCCTCCGCCTGGGGAAAACGGCGCCCGGGGCGCGAAACGCGGCGCTGATTCGCCTCTGGACGGGTAGGAACCGCGAAAGCCGCCGCGCTGGCCTCCTCCGGATTCAGGGGCAAAAGCGCGCTGCAGCCGCTGCTGGAAATCCTGGCGATAGTAGCGCCGCACGACTTCGTCACGGATGCCGTTGGTGAGCTCATTGATGCGGGCTTCCAGCGCCGCCCGGCGTTCCGGCGTTGCGTAGCTGCCGCCTTCGATCTCGCGCGACCACACCACGTCCGCGAGCGGCTTCGCCAGATTGATCACCTCTTCGATCGCCCCGCGCCCACCGGAGCGCGCAAGATCGTCCGGATCCTGCCCCTCGGGCAGCAGCGCAAAACGCAAACTCTTGCCGGGCTTCAGATGCGGCAATGCCAGGTCCGCCGCGCGATAGGCGGCGCGCTGTCCAGCGCCGTCGCCGTCGAAACACAGGATCGGCTCGTCTGCCATCTTCCAGAGCAGCGCGAGTTGGTTCTCGGTCAGCGCGGTGCCCAGCGGCGCGACCGTTGCACCGAAGCCGACGGTGACCATGGCGATGACGTCGACATAACCTTCCACCACGATCAGCGGCGCACCGTCATGTGCGGCCTGCCGCGCGGTGAAGAGGTTGTAGAGGTTATCGCCTTTGTGAAAGAGCGGCGTCTCCGGCGAGTTCAGGTATTTCGCAGGGACATCCTTTTCGAGCGCCCGCCCACCGAAGGCGATGATGCGTCCGCGTGCATCGGTGATGGGAAACATCACACGATCACGGAAACGATCATACGGCACCGGGATATCGTCGCCGCCGATCAGCAATCCCGCTTCCACCATGTCCTCGACGGGAATACCGAGACTGCCAAGGTGCTCCTTCAGTGCGAACCGCTCTCCCGGCGCATAGCCAAGGCGAAACTGCAGTTGCGTCGTGGACTGCATCCCGCGGTCGCCGAGATACCCCCGCGCTTTGGCGCCGTTGCGCGACGCCAGCGTCTCAGCAAAAAACTTCGCCGCCAGATCCATTACATCGTAGAGCGTCTTGCGGCGCTGCTCGTGACGCGCGGCATCCGGCGTCACTGCGGGCAGCGCCATACCAGCCATCGATGCGAGCCGCTCGACGGCTTCGGGGAACGAGACGCCCTCGGTTTCCATCACGAAGCGAATGATGTCGCCGTGCCGGCCGCTGGAGAAGTCGTGGTAAAATCCCTTCTGGTCATTGACCGTGAAGGACGGCGTTTTCTCCTGATGGAACGGCGACAGGCCCTTCCATTCCTTGCCCGCTTTCTTCAATTTCACGCGCCGGCCCACTACTTCCGAAACCGGAAGCCGGGCACGTAGTTCATCGAGAAATTGGGGCGTAAAGCGCATGAAATCGGACAGCCTCTGCAACCGAGCATGAATATAGGACGACGCGGCGATTGGCCCGCCCATGACCGGATTGTCCAAGCTATACACAGGTTCTATTGTCCGGCAGTACTCCGATCGCCGCATTTTTTCAACGAAAGCAACGAAATGACTTCAGCTCCGAAAACGCTGCTCCAGATCGCTGGTGCGCCGCTCCATCCCAGCGCGCTCGACAAATCCGCACTCGTGATCATCGACGCCCAGTTGGAATACACCAAGGGCAACCTGCCGCTCGACGGCGTCGACAACGCAATCCTCGAAGCGCAGAAGCTGCTGACACTGGCGCGCAACAGCGGCGTGCCGGTGTTTCACATCGTTCAGCATGCGCCGGCGGGCCGCCCGCTGTTCGACGAGGCCGGACCCTACGCTGCGATCGTGCGCGAGCTAACGCCCGCGGCCGAGGAAGTGGTGGTGCGCAAGAGTTTGCCCAACGCATTCGCTGGCACCGATCTGGACGCACTGGTGAAGAGCACCGGTCGCACCGAGCTGATCCTTGCGGGCTTCATGACCCACATGTGCGTCAGCGCCACCGCGCGCGCTGCGCTCGACCTGAAGTACCGGACGACGATTGTCGCCAATGCCACCGCAACGCGTGACCTGCCTGATCCGCTCGGCGGCACAATTCCCGCGAGCGTCGTCCATCGCGTGGCGCTGACCGAACTCTCGGATCGTTTCGCCATCGTGGTGAAAGACACCGCTGCGCTGACGGCGGCAGCCAAAGCCGCTTGATGTCACGAGCAGCCTAAATTTCCGGCAGCCATGCGCACTAGTGTCCCGATTCCGAAGTTCGCACAGGCTTGCGGCTTGCTCGGATGCGAACTTCGGAATCAAAGGGACACTAGCAAACCTATGATTGCGTGCCGCTTTTGGACTTGAAGTTCTTCATCGAACTTGCGGCCTCATTCGGAAGAACTTCAAATCCGCGGCACTAGCATTGGCTGCCACGACCCTCTCGGCGATACAACACCCGTCGCCGCTCACCATATCGTCATTATTCCATCGCGGCGCATCGGTTATAGAGGCGCGTCCATTGGCGGCCCTGTAGCGGCTACGCCTCCCAGAGATCCAAATGTCGTCTTCTTCGCAAACGGGCTCCTCGACCGGAGGACCCCGCCCCTGGCTTATTCTGTCGCTTGCCATGGCGGGCGGCGCAACTGTCGCAAACCTTTATTACGCCCAGCCGCTGATTGGACAGATCGGCAACTCCTTCGGCGTCGACGTCTCGGCAGCCGGATTGATCGTCACGGTTCTGCAGCTCGGCTACGTCGCCGGACTGTTCTTTATCGTGCCATTAGGCGACCTGATCGAGAACAAGCGGCTGATCCTGATCACGCTTGCGGGCGTGATCGTCAGCCTGATCGCGGCAGCCACCGCCATCAACATATGGGTCTTCATCGCAGCATCGCTGTTGCTCGGGCTCACCGCAACGGCCACGCAGATGATCGTGCCGATCGCCGCCCATCTCACTCCCGAAAACAGGCGCGGCCAGGTCGTCGGCACCGTGGTCAGCGGCCTGTTGTTGGGCATCCTGCTGGCGCGTCCGCTTTCTACACTGTTTGGCGGACAATTCGGCTGGCGTGCGATGTACGGCCTCTCTGGAGCCGTGATGTGCGTCGCGCTCCTGATCATGGCGCTTGCGCTTCCCCGGCGACATCCCAAACATAGCCTGTCCTACAGCACTTTGATCGCGTCACTGTGGCACCTGCTGCTGACCACGCCGGTCCTGCAAAGGCGTGCCGTGTATCAGGCGTTCTTCTTTGGCGCTTTCACGATGTTCTGGACCGCTGTGCCGCTGCTGCTAGAGGCACCACCGTTTTCGTTGGGCCACGTCGCATTGTCTGCGGTGATGCTGAGCGGCGTGATCGGCGCGTTTATCGCGCCACTCGCCGGACGCCTGGCGGATAAGGGCCATGGCCAGGCCGTGACCGGCATCTCCATCGGCCTGCTTGCCATCACCTTTGTCCTGACGTGGCTCGGCAGCTCAGGATCATTGGTGTTGTTTATCATCGCCGGAATTACGCTCGATGCCGGCACCCAGGCCAACCTCGTCGTTGGGCAAAAAGCCATCTACGCGCTGCCGGCCGAAATCCGCAGCCGGCTGAACGCGCTTTATCTTGCCATCTTCTTTCTCGGCGGCGCGGTCGGATCGGCACTGAGCGGCTTTGCGGTCACGCGCGGCGGCAATGCTGCTTTTAGTGCGATCGGACTTGGATTTGCGGCCTTCGCATTTGCGCTGTTCGTGACGGAATTTCGGAGAGCGCGCGGCTGCGCGGGTTGAGACACAACTGAGGTCGGCCCGCTCGGACTATCCAGCAGCGGTGCCCGGACTGAATTGACCGGATGCGATACGCCGAAGATCAGTGACCGGACGGTTGTAGACGTACATCCACGCCTCGACGCTTTCCCCGCGGCTATTCAAGACAGTCTGAGCCAGGCGCCTAAATTCTGTCGGCTGGATATCCTCTGGACCGCACTCCTCGTAGCGGTCCAGCGTCACAAGAAAACCAGGATCGCGAACTACGAACAGCTCACCATGAACCCACTCGTCAGGCCTGTCCGACGGTATAGCGGCGGGAAAGTGCGAAACCAGATAAAGCCTTCCGTTGAAGCGGGCCTCGCCCTCAAACGTGGCGCTCCGGTTCAATTCCTGCGCCAGCGGGAGAGACGATTCACGCTTCAACGTGCCGTAGACAAACAAACGCTCCAACATTCGTGGCCCTGTATGGACTGCAGTTCTCACATCACGACGACCCGACAACCTATATCCGCCGCGATCAAAGGAAGAGCACAGCGATACTTGGCCTTGTGGTGAATCACCTGCGAAGGCATCGTGGTGTCAGGTCATACACTGGACCGATGTGTGAATCGATCAACCCCAAATTGCGTCAGTCAGTCAACCACCGATGCTCCAGCAAAACCTCAGCAATATCTCTCTTCTCCTCGAAGCCGATGAAGTCTCGCCGGTACTTGAGGAAAATGCCGACAGCCAATCGCCCTTCTTTTTTACATGCGATCACTACGGGCGGCTCATTCCCCGTGCGCTAGGCGATCTCGGCGTAGCCGAAAGCGAGCTGGAGCGGCACATTGCCTGGGACATCGGCATAGCCGGTGTCGCGACGGCGCTGGCAAAAGAGCTGGGTGTGCATTTGATCGCACAGCGATATTCACGCCTTGTGATCGATTGCAACCGGCCGTTCAAGAGTGCGGGCTCGGTGCCGCTGATCAGCGAAGCCACGGAAATTCCCGGCAACAGCGGTTTGACACGCGAGCAAATCACGGCACGGCAGCAGTCGATCTTCGCGCCCTACCACGCGCGCATCGCCCAGGCACTCAATGCGCGCAAGGCGGGTGGATTACCCACGATTTTGGTGGCGCTCCACTCTTTCACGCCGGTCTATGCCGGGATTCCCCGGCCCTGGCACATCGGCACGCTCTATCACTATGATGATCGGCTGCCGCACCTGTTGCGGGACAAACTTCGTGCTGAAGGCGACCTCGTGGTCGGCGACAACGAGCCTTATGCAGTGAGCGACACCACCGACTACACAATTCCTGTGCATGGCGAGAAACGCGGCCTGATGCACACCGGCATCGAAATCCGGCAAGACCTGATCATGGACCAGGCTGGACAGCACGAATGGGCCGAACGCCTCGCCCGCATCCTGCGTGAGATCGAAGAAGCTCTCCATGCAAGAAAGCTGATCCCCGTGTAGGGTCGTGGGATGTCCCGCAGCGCGCCTCCTTTATGAAGCAATCATGACACGCACAGCGGTTTCACCTTCCGCGATGAGATGGATTTCATCCTGAATGTCTGACTCGCTTCCCGTCGTTCTTGTCCCCGGCCTTGCTTGTTCGCCGCGCGTTTTCGTCTCGCAGCTTCCAGCCCTTTGGCAGCACGGCCCGGTGACTGTCGCCAGTCCTTTGCGCGACAACACAATGGAGGGAATCGCAAAGCACATCCTTGACGGTGCACCGCCTCGTTTCGCGCTCGCCGGCCATTCCATGGGCGGTTATGTCTGCCTCGAGATCTGGCGGCAGGCGCCGGAGCGGGTCGCGCGGCTGGCACTTCTGAACACCTATTCGCGGCCTGATCCATCCGAGGCGGTAGAGCATCGGCGGGGCTGGATCGCGGAAGTTAAGCAAGGCGGCTATCGAGCCGTGCTCGAACGCCTGTTCGCTGATGCCGTGCACCCGAAGCTGGTGAATGACGCGGCGCTGAGGCAGTTGATCCTCGATATGGGCAACGAGGTCGGGCCCGATGCCTTCATGCGGCAAGTTGAGGCCATCATGACGCGGGCTGACGCCCGCCGCCTGCTCGCATCGATCACATGTCCGACGCTGGTACTCACCAGCGACACCGATCGTTCAGTCCCGAACCAGGCTTCGTTCGCGATGGCTGATGCAATACCGGGCGCAAAGCTTGTGACCATTCCAGAGTGCGGTCATCTGCCTTCGCTTGAGAAGCCGGAAGCGCTCACAACAGCGCTGTTGGACTGGCTCGCCATGTGATCTTCCTTGCACTGTGATCTTTCTCGCAATGTGATCTTCGTTCCGGTTAGACTGACTGACGGATCGTCCCGGCCCGAGCGGCCATCTGCCGGACGTCATCACAGGAACGCCTCATGCCCAAATCGCTTCCCATCATTCTCGTCCCTGGCCTCACGTGTTCGCCGCGAATCTGTGCGCCTCAAATCCCCGCACTGTGGCAGAGCGGGCCGGTCATCCTCGCCAACCACATCCGCGACAACACCATGGCAGGGATCGCGAAGCGCATCCTCGACGAGGCGCCCGATGAATTTGCAATCGCCGGGCATTCCATGGGCGGATACATCTGTCTCGAAGTCATGCGGCAGGCGCCGGAACGCGTGAAGCGGCTGGCGCTGCTCAGCACATCCGCGAGCCCTGAAACGCCGCAAGCCACCGAGCGCCGCCGCGGCTGGATCGCGGAGACCAAGGCCGGCGGCTATCACGCCGTGCTCGACAAGCTGTTTTCGAACTTTGTGCATCCATCGCGATTGAAGGACGCCAACCTGCAAAAGATCGTCCGCGACATGGCGAACGACGTCGGCCCCGAAGCGTTCATAGATCAACTTGAGGCGATCATGAGCCGCGCAGATTCGCGCCCGCTTCTGCCCTCGATCAAATGCCCAACACTGATCCTGACCAGCGACACCGACAACATGGTGCCGAATGCGTTCTCCACCGAACTTGCCGAGGGCATTCCGGACGCGAAGCTGGTGGTGATCCCGGACTGCGGCCACCTCGTTCAGCTCGAGAAACCGGAGGCCACGACGGCTGCGATGCTCGACTGGTTAAAGATGTAAACACCATCCCCGGCGACAGGCGTCAGCCTCGCTGGCGGCGCTAGTGGAGTGGATTTGACATTCGCTCCCCGTCCAGCCGCGAGTACGCCCAGCGAATGTCAAATCCAAAACTCCACTAGAAATCTATATTTGCTAGTGGTCCTTTAATTCTAACATTCGCAGGCGGTGCCTGCTGAAACGGGATGCGAATGTTAGAATTGGACCACTAGGCTCGGCGGTTGTGCGGGGCGGCGAAACACCTTAAATCACACAATAATTTCACACAGATTGCACGACCGCGAAGGAGACGCCGATGCTGCGCGATGACATCAATAACGCCGTCAAGGAGGCGATGAAGGCCAAGGACGAGCGCAAGCTCTCCACCCTGCGCATGATCAATTCGACGTTGAAGAATGCGGACATCGAAGCCCGCGGACAGGGCAAGCCGCCGCTCAGCGACGACGAAGTTCTTGGCGTGCTGCAAAAGATGATCAAGCAGCGGCAGGAATCGGTCGAACT
This sequence comes from Nitrobacteraceae bacterium AZCC 1564, assembly GCA_036924835.1. Lineage (NCBI taxonomy): Bacteria > Pseudomonadati > Pseudomonadota > Alphaproteobacteria > Hyphomicrobiales > Nitrobacteraceae > Nitrobacteraceae bacterium AZCC 1564. The sequence goes on along the minus strand of JBAGRR010000001.1, from coordinate 3,668,681 downwards.
CTATGACAAAGGCGGCCGGGCCGAACTCGCCGAGCAGGAGCGCGCAGAAATCGCGGTGATCTCGGCCTATCTGCCCAAGCAGATGTCCGAGGACGAAGTGAAGGCCGCGATTAGCGCCGTGATCTCGGAAACCGGCGCCGCTGGCATGAAAGACATGGGTAAGGTGATTGCCGCCTTGAAGGCGAAATATGCCGGCCAGATGGACTTCGGCAAGGCCAGCGGTCTGGTGAAGGCCGCACTTACGGACTAATCGGCCTGATCGCGTCAACCCAGCTCGCGCTTCCCTTCAATTTCCAGGGAGGCGCGAGTTTTCTTTTGCCGTGATTATTCGGTTGTTGCCGACCCGGAGTCTTCGCTACGCTCCCGTCAACCCTAAGAAGTCAGGGAAGAAACGCGAAGGCCACCGACATGCTCACCGAAACCAGCAGCTACGACGATCTCTACCGGAATTTCCGCTGGGAGGTTCCGAAGCGATTCAACATCGCAACGGCCTGCTGCGACCGGCATGCAAATGGCTCTGACAACCTCGCGCTGATTTACGTTGACGAAACCGGCGCCACGCAGCGGCTGTCGTTCGATGAAATGGGCGCCCTCTCCAAGCGCTTTGCCAATGTGCTGAAGGCCGACGGCATGCAGCGTGGCGATCGCGTCGCCGTGTTCCTGTCGCAATCGGTGGAGTTGCCGATCGCCCACCTCGCGGCATTCCGCTCGGGTCTCGTTTCGGTGCCCCTGTTCACGCTGTTCGGTGAAGACGCGCTGGAATTCCGGCTGTCCAACAGCAATGCAAAGGCCGTCATCACCGATGAAAGCGGCTGGGATAAGCTGACCAAAATCCGCGATCGCCTGCCGCATCTGCAGGATATCTACGTCACCAGCGGAACGATCCATGCGGGCGCAAAGCCATTCTGGCAGGCCATCGAGGAAGCATCCGAAGATTTTGCGACCATCGACACCGATGCCGATGATCCCGCCATCATCATCTATACGTCCGGCACGACGGGAAACCCGAAGGGCGCGTTGCACGCGCACCGCGTGCTGCTCGGTCATCTGCCGAATGTGGAGATGGCCCATGACTTCTTCCCGAAACCCGGTGACCTGATGTGGACGCCGGCCGACTGGGCCTGGATCGGCGGCCTGTTCGATGCGCTGTTCCCGGCCTGGTACCACGGCGTGCCGATGCTCGGTCATCGTGCGAAGAAGTTCGAACCGCAGGCCGCAATGCAACTGATGGCGGATCACAACGTTCGCAATGTTTTTCTGCCGCCGACGGCGCTGAAACTGATGCGGCAGGCCGATGTCAAACACGACGGCGTGAAGCTGCGCAGCATCTTCACCGGTGGCGAGTCGCTCGGCGCTGAGCTGCTCGACTGGGTGCGCGTGACGTTCGGCGTCAACGCCCATGAAATCTACGGCCAAACCGAATGCAATCTCGTGGTCGGCAACAATTCGAGCCTGTTTCCGATCAAGCCAGGCTCGATGGGCAAGGCAACACCGGGCTTCGACGTCCGCATCGTCAATGAGCAAGGCGAAGAATTGCCACGCGGCGAGCGTGGCATCATCGGCGTGCGCGCACCGAACCCATGCATGATGCTCGAATACTGGAGCAATCCAGACGCGACTTCGAAGAAATACGCCGGTGGCTTTCTGCTGACGGGCGATCTCGGCGTGCAGGATGACGACGGCTACTTCTGGTACGTCAGCCGCGAGGATGACGTCATCACCAGCGCAGGCTATCGCATCGGCCCGTCCGAAATTGAGCACACGTTATTGAAACATCCCGCGGTGGCGATGGCCGCCGTGGTCGGCATTCCCGATTCGATCCGCACCGAAGCCATCAAGGCATGGATCGTGCTGCGTCCGGGACGTGAACCGAGCGATGCGCTGGCTCGCGAGATTCAGGACTTCGTCAAAGTGCAACTCGCCGCCCACGAATACCCGCGCCACATCCAGTTCACGGATGCGCTACCCCTGACGGCGACAGGCAAGGTGTTGCGGCGGGAATTGCGCGCGTTGGGCTAGATCGCGGAGCCGGTGTCATAAAGAAGCGACACCGGGTGCGATCCGGCTAGATCGACGGCCGAGCCGTCGGCTCACGATGGAATCTTAATTCCCAACTTCTTCAGAGCTTCCAGCATTCGCACCGGCGGCTCCATCTTGATGGCCATCGTGTTGCCCGTCTCGAGCAAACTCTTGAGATTGGAGAGAATCGCCGGCCAGCCCATGCGACCGCCGGACAGGATATCGTCATCGATTGGACGATCATTGGCCTGCGTCATCGTCAGGCGGACGCAGTCGCCTGCCTGCTCGACATCATAGGTCACGAGCGTCGAGCCGAGCTTTTCCACCAGACCCGGCCAGTTCACATCCCACGTCACGGTCAATTTGCGCGGCGGGTCGCATTCGACAACTTGGCCCGTGATGTGATCCGAGCCGTCCGGCGCCTTAACGCGGAACTGGCCACCGACCTTCAATTCGATTTCGACACCGAAGCTGGAGAAGTACTTTTTGCTGAATTCGGCAGTCGTCAACGCTTCCCAAACCTTCCCAGGCGTGGACGCGATGTAGATCGTGTAAACGACGGTTGGCTTGAAGGCGGTCACGTCAATCATGCTGAACCTCTGCAATATCGAGTGCCTTGAACGGAATTTCCAGCGCCTGACCGGTTTCAAGCATGGATTTCAGGCTGGACAGGATGGCCGGCCATCCCTTCGAGATGCCGTCCAGGATGACGCTCTCCGGCGCAAAATCTTCATGGGTCAGCGTCAGCTTGACCAGCTTGCCATACGGCTCAAGCACGAATGTGACGCGCGACGGCCGTTCTTTGCGCGCGGCTTCATTGAGCATATGACGAAACGTGTAGGAAAGCCGCCGCGGCTTTTCCGCTTCGAGAATCTCGCCGACGTCCGTGGTTTTACCATCCATCACGAGCGCGAAGGACGAGCCGACTGTCCAGTCCGAGACGACCTCAGTTCCGAACCAGTAACGTCGCGAGAACTCGCTGCTGGTCAGTGCATCCCACAGCTTCTCAACAGTGGTCTCGATAAAGGTGACGTAAACGAATTCCGGTTTACTCATCACGCTTCTCCAATTGCCGTTTCAATTCGCTGAGCGCGGCCAGCTTGCCGCGCTCGAATTTCTTGATCCACCGCTCACCGATCTCATGGATCGGCACCGGATTCAGGTAGTGCAGCTTTTCGCGACCATGCTTAATCGACGTCACAAGATTGGCCGCTTCCAGAATCGCAAGGTGCTTGGTCACGGCCTGCCGCGTCATGGCGAGGCCGTCGCAGAGTTCGAGCAACGTCTGTCCGTTGCGGGCATGAAGCCGATCCAGCAGCGAGCGTCGTGAAACATCGGCCAGCGCCTTGAAGACTTCATCCATGGTCCAAATTATAGGCAACCAAATGGTTGCCTGTCAAGCGCCAAACGAAAACGGCTCACGTCGCTTGCGTTTGCGCGAAATCTCATTCTTTGATGCGACAGCAGCCATCGGAAGCATCATGTCATTTCAGCTCTATCTCGCTTATGTCGCCGCCTGCGTCGCGCTGGCGATCCTCCCCGGCCCGATCGTTACGCTCGTGATTGCCAATGGCTTGCGCTACGGCACGCGTGCCGCGCTCACCAATATTGCAGGCGCGCAACTCGGGCTCGCCATTGTGATCGGCATCATTGCCGTCGGGCTGACGTCACTGATGGCGACGATGGGTTACTGGTTCGAATGGGTGCGGCTGGCCGGCGCCGCCTATCTGGTCTGGCTCGGCATCAAGTTGATCCGCGCGCCTGCTCTGCTCGGCTCCGACGAGAAACTTCCGCCGCCACGCGGAGGCTTTTTCCTGCAGGGGTTTCTCGTGCTGCTCAGCAATCCGAAAGTGCTGGTGTTCTTCGGCGCCTTCATCCCGCAATTCGTCGACATGCAGCGCGATCATCTTCCGCAGGTGGTGCTGCTCGGCATCACTTTCATGATCATCGCGGCCTTGTCGGACGGTTCCTATGCACTGCTGGCAGGCCGTGCCGGCAAGATTCTCTCGGCGCGGCGGGCGCGCCTGATCTCACGCATCTCGGGTGGGTTCATGATCGGCGGTGGCATCTGGCTCGCGTTGTCGCGGGCGCGGTGATGCCGCCGGGCATTTAATAAGAGTCAGCAGCGAAGCTAGGCCACTCCGCGTGTACGGCCCTGCCAGTATGGCGCCCGCAGGGCCTTGCGATCGATCTTGCCAAGCCCAGTGACCGGAATCACGTCAACGAAGTCGATGGTCTTCGGCGACCACGGCGCGCCGCGCTTGTCCTTCACATGCGCCTGCAGTTCCGTCGCGCGGGTCATGGCGCCGGCTTTCAGGACGACGAACGCCTTCACAGCCTCTCCCCATTTGTCGTCCGGAATGCCGATCACCGCGGCTGACGCTACCGCCTGGTGGGACATCAGCGCGTCTTCCACTTCGCGCGGATAAATATTGAATCCGCCGGAGATGATCATGTCCTTGGTGCGATCAACGATATAGAAATAGCCTTCCTCATCCCGGATCGCGACATCTCCGGTGTGCAGCCAGCCGCCCTTGAAAGTTTCAGCGTTTGCGTCTGGACGCTTCCAATAGCCATCCATCACCAGCGGGCCGCGCACGCAAATCTCGCCCGGCTCGCCGACGCCGACTTCGCGCATCTCGGCGTCAAACAATTTGACATCGACCATTGGGCTCGGCCGTCCGCAGGAGCCGAACCTGTGTGGCTTCGTCTCATCATGATCGCACTTGCGCATCGCGGTGATGATCTGCGGCGCCTCGGTCTGCCCGTAAAGCTGCACGAACACCTTGCCGAAGATCGTCATGCCTTCGAGCAGTCGATCCGGTGACATCGGCGCCGCGCCATAGATGATTGTCTCAAGCGAGGAGAGATCGTGACGCGCGCGCAAGTCTGCATTGTCGATCAGCGCATAGATCAGCGTCGGCACCAGGAACGTTGCGTTGATCTTCTCTGCGGCCACCACGCCCGCGTACACTTCAGCATCAAAACCCTGCACCAGCCGCATCAAGCCGCCGCGCATCATCACCGGAAACAGCGTCACGCCCGCGGAATGACTGATCGGCGTAGCAGCCAGGAAGCGGATCTCCTGCGGCCAGTCCCAATCGCCGAACATGAGCAACGTCATCGTCACGAGCGCACGGTGAGACAGCATGACGCCCTTGGAACGGCCGGTGGTACCGCCGGTGTAGGCGAGAAACGCTATTTCGTGCGCCGCACTTTCGTCCACCAATGGCGCAGGCGCGACATCATCCAGAACGGGGATCACATCGCGCGCGCCTTCCATTGGGCCAAACGACAGCAGATGCTTAAGCCCGGGGACCCGCGCCTTGATCGCCATTCCGCGCGCGGCGAACTTGCCGCCCTCGACGATCAACACATCAATTTCGGCATCCTCGATGATGAAGGCATGATCGTCCTCCGCCGCCATCGGGTGCAGCGGCGTGTAGCGCACACCCATGACCAGTGCCGCGCAGATCGCCGCCCACGCTTCAGCACGGTTGCTGGAGAGGATCGACAACGCGCTGCCCTTCTTCAGACCTAGCGAGCGAAACAGGGCGATGAAACGGGTGACCACGTCGCCGAATTCTTTGTAGGTCCACCGCACGCGGCCATCAGCCATGGCGGGCCGGTCCCCGAACCGTGCAATCGCGTTGACAATCAGTCCACCGATCGCGCCGCCGGAATGGATCTGGCTCAAATCCGGCGTATTCCCCGCTGAGTTCATTAACCTGTCTCCCGCCCTGTTACCGCTTATTCTGTTCCCGCGGCTGAAAGGCAGATTAGGGGGCGCTTGGCGGGTGTCAAATATGTGCAAATGGCATGAATTTCAGACCTTTCCGCCTTTGACGCGCCGCAGCGCAAGGGTTATGTCATAGGCTTATGACAACATCCGATAATTCCTCAGCTTGGCCGGACCTCAAACCGACCGCGCTCCTCGTGCTCGCCGACGGCACCGTGCTGGAAGGCTTCGGCCTCGGCGCGGAAGGCCAGGCTGTGGGCGAAGTCTGCTTCAACACCGCCATGACCGGCTATGAGGAGATCCTCACCGATCCATCCTACGCCGGGCAGCTCATTACTTTTACTTTCCCCCATATCGGTAACGTCGGCACCAACGACGAAGATATCGAGACGGTGAACATGGCGGCGACGCCAGGTGCCCGCGGGGTGATCCTGCGCGCGTCGATTACCGATCCATCGAATTACCGGGCGACGAAGCACCTCGACCAGTGGCTGAAGGCGCGCGGCATTATTGGCCTGGCCGGCATCGACACGCGTGCGCTGACGGCCCTGATCCGCAGCAAGGGCATGCCGAACGCGGTGATCGCACATGCCAAGGACGGCAAATTCGATCTGCACGGCCTGAAGGAAGAAGCCCGCGAGTGGCCGGGCCTGGAAGGCATGGACCTCGTGCCAATGGTCACCAGCGCTCAGCGCTTCGACTGGAACGAAACGCCTTGGCAATGGGACAAGGGCTTCGGCCGGCAGGATAAACCGGAATTCAACGTCGTCGCGATCGACTACGGGATCAAGCGCAACATCCTCCGGCTGCTTGCGGGCGAAGGCTGCAAGGTCACAGTGGTCAATGCCAAGACGTCGGCCGACGATATTCTGGCGATGAACCCGGATGGCGTGTTTCTATCCAACGGTCCCGGCGATCCAGCCGCGACCGGTGAATACGCCGTTCCTGTGATTAAGAAGGTGATCGAATCCGGCACGCCGACGTTCGGCATTTGCCTTGGGCACCAGATGCTCGGCCTCGCCGTCGGCGGCAAGACCGTGAAAATGCATCAGGGCCATCACGGGGCGAATCACCCGGTGAAAGACATGACCACCGGCAAGGTCGAGATCACCTCGATGAATCACGGCTTCGCCGTGGACAAGACCACGCTACCGGACAACGTCGAACAAACGCATATCTCGCTGTTTGACGAATCCAACTGTGGCATCGCGCTGAAGGACAAGCCCGTGTTCTCGGTGCAGTACCACCCGGAAGCTTCACCCGGCCCGCGCGACTCGCATTACCTGTTCAAGCGCTTCGCCGAGCTGATGCGCGAGAAGAAGCGCGCCTGATACCTTTCCTCTCCCGTAACGGGAGAGGAAACGCCTCATTTTTACGACTTTACGACGCCGCCGCGCTCAATTCGGCCCAGTCGAATTCCTCTTCCAACCGGTGAAACGCGTCGTCGCCGATCTCACCGGAACTCCGCATCTCAAAAAGCACACGCCGCGCGGCACTGATGGCCTGGCGGCGCAGCGGATCCGCGGGCAGTTCGCTCGACATTAACCCGTTGGGATCGCTTTCAGCCTTGTCGAGCATCTGCTGGTATTCGAGCCGCAGCATTTCTGCTTCTGCAGACGTGTCGCCATTAATGGCTTCAAGCGCTGCATGAAACGCCGCACGACGCGCCCAGCCGACCTCGTGCGGAACGGGATCATCGTCCTCAAGTGCAAGCCAGCCGATTAGTGGGCGCAGCGTCACGCCATTGATGACCAGCGTGCCGAGCACGACCGCAAATGCGCACAGCAGAATCAGGTTCCGATGCGGAAAGCCTTCCGGCAGCGCGAAGGCTGCCGCCAGCGTCACGATACCCCGCATCCCACACCAGGAGACAAGAAGACCACCTTTAAAGGTCGGGCGTGACAGCGTCGCGCGGCGCGGCTTGTAGCCGAAGTGACGGATCGCAGCCCTCAGCACCGTGTTGTAGCTCATCACCCAGGCAATGCGCGTCACGATCACGGTCACAAGAACAGCGCCGGCAACTATGCTGTACTGCCAGCGCAGCGACGTATCGAACCCTTCCCAGATCGGGCGCAACTGCATCCCGATCAGGATGAAGGCGAGAACGTTCAGCAGAAACACCGCGGTCTCCCACACCGCGTAGGACGGTACACGAATCCGTGCCGGTGTATCGGCCGGCGCACTGCGCGCAAGCGTCACCGCATAGACGACGATGGTCAGAATGCCCGACAGGCCTATTTGTTCTGCCAAAATCCACACCACGAACGTGCCGACGAATTGAACAATGATGACGGATGGAATGTCTTTGATAGAGCGATTGATCACCAACGCGATCCGCCCAAGCACGAAGCCAACGATAAAGCTGCCAAACACCGCAGCGGCAAGGATCGGCGCCACATGGCTTACACTGAGTGACGACGCCACTGCCGCACCGACTGCGACACGGTAAATCAACAGGGCACTGGCATCGTTAAGCAAACTTTCGCCCTCGAGAATCTTCAGAATCCGATAGGGCAACTTCACACTGCGAAGCACCGTCGTCGCCGCTGCGGCATCCGGCGGCGCCACAATGGCTCCCAGCGCGATTGCGGCAGCGATCGGCATATCAGGCACCAACCAGCGCACGACTACAGCAACGGCGGCCGTCGTAGCGGCGACCGCAACCACCACCAGCGTCGCGACCGGCAGCCAGTTGTCGCGCAGATCACGCATCGACGTATCAAAAGCAGCGTCGAGCAGCACGGGCGCGACGAACAGCGCGAGCGCGAGGTCGGGCTCAAGCGTCCAGGCCGGCGAATTGGGAATAAACGCGATGGCGATTCCGCCGAGCGCCAGAAATGTCGGATAAGGGATGCCGAGCCGTCGCGCCAATGCCGAGAGCAGCATCGCCCCAATCAACAAACCAACCATCCATTCAAATTCGTGCAAAGTATTATGCTCCCCTAACGATCCCAGAGCTTATTCGATCGGACCAGCAAGACAAAATCGCCGCATCAGAAGGTAGGCTGCGTTTTGCCGATCCTCCGTGGTCAGAAACAAAAACGCCCGCTTTCCAAGCGGGCGTTTTGCGACATCAATCAAACAAAGCTCAAGCTTCGTTGCCGCCTTCCTGACGGCTCGCCTCGAACAGGAACCATGTTCGCCGTTCGGTGGCGTCGATGAAATTCTCGAGAATGCTGGCCGTGGCCGAGTCGTTGTACTTGTCGGCGACCTCATGCGCTTTGCGCATCGAGACAACCATTTGCTTGTTGTCGTTCATAAGTTCACGCAGCATCTCGCGCGGCGGAACAAACTTCTCGTCATTGTCCTGGATGGTCTTGAGCTTGGCCAAGTGACCGACCGAGCGCAATGTGGTCCCGCCGATCTTGCGGACGCGTTCCGCGAGGTCGTCGATCGATGCGAAAATGGCATCGGCCTGCTCGTCGAGCATCAGATGGTAGTCATGGAAATGACGTCCGCTCACATGCCAATGGAAGTTCTTGGTCTTGATGTAGAGAGCGAAGGAGTCAGCGACCAACGGATTGAGCGCTGCTGAAATCTTATCGACCCCCTCCTGCGACAGATCAGTAGGTGTATCGAGTTCGGCTGAGACAGCATTCTTGGTTTTGCTCACGGCTGACCTTCCTGTTAGGACATCTGGGATCATGGCGATAGACAGAGATCGCCAGACCCTTTAACGCATCCTACACCCGCCGGTTCCTCAACCGGAACCCAAAATCCTCCGGACAGGCCCGATGGAAGACTGGATCGATTATTACGATTCAACCCATACGATTTATGTCAGCAAACTGCACCGCGACGTGCACTTTCGCGTCGTGGCCAATGACATCATCCGTTACGTCCCTTCACATGAAGCCGTGGTCCTCGACTATTCCTGTGGCGAGGCGCTTTCGGCCCCGGACGTCGCTTCTGTCTGCGGACACCTGATCCTGGCAGAGCCCGCGCCCGGTGTCCGCGGCCGCCTGACTGCCCGGTTTGGGCAAAATCCGAAGATCACAATCCGCTCGCTGGACGAATTGCAGCAGCAGCCAGATCGATCCGTCGATCTCGCAGTGGTCAATTCGGTGGCGCAGTACATGACCCCGGAGGAGTTGGATAAAACCTTCGCGTTGATGCGGCGGGTTTTGAAGCCAACCGGAAAGCTGGTGCTGGGCGATATCTTGCAACCCGATGTTGGCGCTCCCGCAGATGTGATGGCGCTTCTCAAACTCGCAGCCAAGAACGGCTTCCTCACCGACGCTCTCTGGGGCCTCGCTCGCACCGCGCTCTCCGATTACTGGCAACTGCGGCAGAGCATTGGCCTGCAGCGCTATGGGGAAGCGGACATGATCGCGAAGCTCAAGGCCGCCGGCTTCGACGCCACGCGCGCGCAAACCAACATTGGCTATAATCCGGCGCGCATGACCTTCGTGGCGACCCCGTCCGACTGAACCGCTGCGGTTTCGTCAAATCCGAGGGATTTTGGCTACTGCGCGTTAACACTGACAGCGACCTGGGCTGGGCAACGCGATCCCGGCTGGCTTATCTTCCATCCGTGGCCCGGTGGCGGAATGTCAACGCGGGGGCGCCGCAAACGCTTCATATCCTGGTTCAAGTCCAGGCTGGGCCTCCAACCTCCCTACAGCGGATATCCGTCAGCAAGACCGGAAAAGCCGGTTGATTGATGGCTTAAAAGCCTTTCCCGCCTGCTAAATCTGGTTTAAAGACAGCCCCGCGCGCAAGGGCAACCTAGCGCTATGGCTCGAGGGACGCGCGGATGCGCGCCCTTTTTTTGTGCCCAGTTTCCTGCCCGTGAGACTTAATGCCTAAAAGAACCGACATCTCGACGATCCTCATCATCGGCGCCGGCCCCATTGTGATCGGCCAGGCCTGCGAATTCGACTATTCCGGCACCCAGGCCGTGAAGACGTTGCGGGAAGAGGGCTATCGCATCGTCCTCGTCAATTCCAACCCGGCCACCATCATGACCGACCCGGAATTGGCTGATGCGACCTACATCGAGCCCATCACGCCGGAGATTGTCGCCAAGATCATCGAGAAGGAACGTCACGTCATTCCGGGCGGCTTTGCCCTGCTACCGACCATGGGCGGCCAGACAGCGCTCAATTGCGCGCTGTCACTGCGCCGCCAGGGCACACTGGACAAATTCGACGTCGAGATGATCGGCGCCACGGCTGACGCCATCGACAAGGCAGAAGACCGCGGCCGCTTCCGCGAAGCGATGACCAAGATTGGTCTCGAGACCCCGCGTTCGATGCAGACCAAGACGCTGCCGGACGCACTGCGCATCCTCGACGAGATCGGCCTACCCGCGATCATTCGCCCATCCTTCACCATGGGCGGCACCGGTGGCGGCATCGCCTACACCAAGGCCGAGTTCATCGAAATCGTTGAGCGCGGCATTGATGCCTCGCCGACCGATGAAGTGCTGATCGAAGAATCGGTGCTCGGCTGGAAAGAATTCGAGATGGAGGTTGTCCGCGACAAGAAGGACAACTGCATCATCGTCTGCTCCATCGAAAATCTCGATCCGATGGGCGTCCACACCGGCGATTCCATTACCGTTGCTCCGGCGCTGACGCTGACCGACAAAGAATACCAGATCATGCGCGACGCCTCGCTGGCGGTTCTGCGCGAGATCGGCGTCGAGACCGGTGGCTCGAACGTGCAGTTCGGTGTCAATCCTGTCGATGGCCGCATGGTGGTGATCGAGATGAATCCGCGCGTGTCGCGGTCATCGGCGCTCGCTTCCAAGGCGACAGGCTTTCCGATTGCAAAAGTCGCAGCCAAGCTCGCGGTCGGTTACACACTCGACGAAATCGCCAACGACATCACTGGCGGCGCGACACCGGCGTCGTTCGAGCCGACCATCGACTACGTCGTCACCAAAATTCCACGCTTCGCGTTCGAGAAATTCCCCGGCGCTTCCACCACGCTGACCACGTCGATGAAATCGGTCGGCGAAGTCATGGCGATCGGCCGTACCTTCCAGGAAAGTCTGCAGAAGGCACTGCGCGGCCTCGAAACGGGTCTCACCGGGCTCGATGAAATCGAGATCGAAGGGCTTGGCCATGGCGACGACAAAAACGCCATCCGCGCCGCGCTCGGCACACCGACGCCTGACCGCATCCTGCAAGTTGGTCAGGCCATGCGGCTTGGCTGGTCGAACGAAGATATCTTTACGTCGTGCAAGATCGATCCTTGGTTCCTTGCCGAGATGCGCGGCATCATCGACATGGAGAACAAGGTCAAGGCCAACGGCTTGCCAGCCAATGCCTATGGCATGCGGACGCTCAAGGCGATGGGCTTCTCCGACGCACGCCTCGCCGTGCTCGCCGGCAAGACCGAAGCCGATGTGAAGGCCGCGCGCCGCGCGCTCGGTGTGCGCCCCGTATTCAAGCGCATCGACACCTGTGCTGCGGAGTTCGCCTCCCCCACCGCGTATATGTACTCGACCTACGAGGCGCCTTTTTCGGGCATTGCCGCGGACGAGAGCGCGCCCTCCGACAAGAACAAGGTCATCATTCTTGGCGGCGGACCGAACCGCATCGGCCAGGGCATCGAGTTCGACTACTGCTGTTGCCATGCCTGCTTCGCACTGCATGACGCCGGTTACGAAAGCATCATGATCAACTGCAATCCGGAAACGGTGTCGACGGACTACGACACCGCGGATCGCCTGTACTTCGAGCCGCTTACGGCCGAGGACGTACTGGAGATCATCGATACCGAACGAGCCAATGGCACGCTGCATGGCGTGATCGTGCAGTTCGGCGGCCAGACGCCGCTGAAGCTTGCGCATGCCTTGGAAGCTGCCAACGTGCCGATCCTCGGCACTTCGCCGGACGCCATCGACCTTGCGGAAGACCGCGACCGTTTCAAGCGCGTGCTCGACAAGCTGAAATTGAAGCAGCCCAGAAACGGCATCGCCTATTCTGTTGAGCAGGCCCGCCTTATCGCCGCTGATCTCGGCATGCCGCTGGTGGTGCGCCCGTCTTACGTGCTGGGCGGCCGCGCGATGCAGATCATTCGCGAGGAGGCGCAACTTGGCGACTATCTGCTCGGCACACTGCCGGAGCTGGTGCCCGCTGATATCAAGGCGCGCTATCCGAACGACAAAACCGGGCAGATCAATACTGTGCTCGGCAAGAACCCGCTGCTGTTCGACCGCTATCTGTCCGACGCCACGGAAGTCGACGTCGATTGCCTGTGCGACGGTAAGGACACGTTCGTCGTCGGCATCATGGAGCACATCGAGGAAGCCGGCATTCACTCGGGCGACTCTGCCTGCGCACTGCCGCCGCATTCGCTCGATCCGTCGGTAATCGCCGAACTCGAGCGGCAAACTCGCGAACTCGCACTCGGTCTCGATGTCGTCGGGTTGATGAATGTGCAATACGCCATCAAGAATGGCGACATCTATGTGCTTGAAGTCAATCCACGCGCGTCACGCACGGTGCCATTCGTCGCCAAGGTGGTCGGTATCCCTGTTGCCAAGATCGCCGCACGGATCATGGCCGGTGAAAAGCTGGCTGATTTCAAGCTAAAGCCACGCAAGCTCGAACACGTTGGCGTTAAGGAATCAGTCTTCCCCTTCGCACGTTTCCCAGGCGTCGACACGGTGCTCGGCCCAGAGATGAAATCCACCGGCGAAGTGATGGGTATCGACGGCTCATTTGCCGTTGCTTTTGCCAAGAGCCAACTCGGCGGCGGAACCCGCGTGCCGCGCAAGGGGACGGTGTTCGTCTCAGTGCGTGAGATAGACAAGGCGCGTATCCTCGACGCCGTCAAACTCCTGTCGTCGCTCGGTTTCAAAGTCATAGCGACATCGGGCACCCAGCGCTTCCTCGCCGAAAACGGCGTTCCTGCTGAAAAGGTTAACAAGGTGCTGGAGGGCCGGCCGCATATCGTCGACGCAATCACCAATGGCGAGGTGCAACTCGTTTTCAATACCACCGAGGGGCCGCAGGCGCTGGCGGACAGCCGTTCGTTGCGGCGCGCTGCCCTCTTGCATAAAGTCCCGTATTACACCACTCTTTCAGGGGCGTTGGCTGCCGCACAAGGCATCCGGGCTTATCTGGGAGGGGACCTCGAAGTCCGCACCCTACAAGGTTACTTCTCCGATCTTTAGAATTGTCTAAGACGAGCGTGGTGCCGAAATGCGGTCCGGCTTTCGGGTACACCACGCTCTAACTAGTTAGAGACGATCAAATTTCGGTCTTGGCGTATCCCGATCCAGGACCGGAAATGTGAGCAGTTATTGCGATCCGGCGCAATAAAGTGAGAACTTTGGCGGGAACCGGTCCGTCAAGATGAGGTTCTCTTTTCTTGCCCTTGGCCATCGAAGACCAGTCGGGCAAAACCAGAATGTTTCGTGTGTCGAAGGCTGAGATCGCCGCACGAAATTGAAGGATGAAGACAAGATGGTTGATAAGGTACCGATGACACAAGCGGGTCATTCCGCGCTGGAAGACGAACTGAAGCAGCGCCAGACTGTCGAGCGTCCGCGCATCATTGAGCAGATTGCCGAGGCACGCTCACATGGCGACCTGTCGGAAAACGCTGAATATCACGCAGCGAAGGAAGCGCAGTCGCACAACGAAGGTCGCATCGCAGAGCTCGAAGACAAGCTCGCCCGCGCTGACGTCATCGATGTGACCAAGCTCTCGGGCGATACGATCAAGTTCGGCGCGACCGTGACATTGATCGACGAGGACACCGAGAAAAAGGCAGTCTGGCAAATCGTCGGCGAGCCGGAGGCCGACGCCAAGAAAGGCCGCATCTCGATTACCTCGCCGCTTGCGCGGGCCCTGATCGGCAAGAAAAAAGGTGCGTCGGTGGAAGTGGTGGCGCCTGGTGGCGCCAAAGCCTACGAAATCGCTAGGGTGGATTGGAAGTAACGCTTCGGCGTCATACTGTTCAGTTGCGAGAGATGGCCGGGTTCGTCCCGGCCATTTTTGCTTTATGTTGTCTGCATGCGAGCCGACAACATCATGTGCGCAAGCTAGTGGTTCGATTCTAAACGTTCGCATCCCATCTGAGCGGGCACTCTCGCGGACGGTAGAATCGAACCACGAGCAAATATAAGATTCTAGTGGAGCTCTGGGATTTGACGTTCGCATCACGAATTTGCGGCAAGCAGGGTAGCGAACGTCAAATCCGCTCCACCAGCGCGGAGGCGTGAATGCGGCAGTACAAGTTGACGATCGTGGCCTTCATGGCTTGCGTCGACATCAATGGCGTTCTTGCAGCCGAACTGGATGTGCCGTCGCCCGGCAAGCCCAAAGAGCTCTCCGTCTATGTCAACCAGCCGAACTGTAGCCGCTGGACCGATGAGTGCGTCACCTGCACGCGGGAAGCCGATAACGCCGCAGCGCCAGTTTGCTCGAACATTGGGATCGCATGCCAGCCAAAGGCGATTCGATGTTTGAACCCGGACGCGCCAAAGAGCGAACCGCAAAAGAGCGAGCCACAGAAGTAAGGAGCGCTCACCAAAGACGAAGTTCGACACTCCCCGCTTCGAATTATTCCATCCAAGCCCACAAAATCGTTATTAAATCTCGTTGGCCGCCAGCTTTAACTTGTCATCCGCGCGCGATATCAATTGGGCGAATCCATTGAGGGGGACTGCATATGAGCGAAAAATTTCTCGAGGCCTGGCGGCCACAGATTCTCAGCCTGTTTCGGTTCATCACCGGCCTGCTGCTGTTTCAATACGGCGTGGCCAAGATTTTCAAATTTCCGGTACTGCCATACTTCGCCAATATCCCGCCGCTCATCGTCACCGCAGGTGCTCTCGAGCTTGTGCTTGGCGCGCTCTTGATGCTCGGCCTGTTCTCGCGCCTCTCCGCATTCATCCTCTCGGGTGAAATGGCGTTCGCGTATTTCATGGGCCACATGTTCAAGACCGGCACGCCGGTCTGGCATCCGCTGAACAACGGCGGCACGGCAGCGATCCTGTTCTGCTTCGCCTGTCTTTACCTCGCAGCCGCCGGCCCTGGCCCCCTCAGCCTTGACGCATCAATGCGCCGCAAGACCTGATTTGCGCATCGGGAAGATCAAGTCCTGAGAAAGAAAATCACAGTCAGAACCGCGCCGATGGTGACCACCGCGGCGCGGATTATTTTTGCCGGAATGCGGCGCGCAACACTGACGCCAAAGTAGCCGCCGAGGATCGAGGCCACGATTGTCACCAGCGCCTGCGGCCAATGGACGAGGCCGCCAGCGATCAGCAAAGCGGCAGAGACAATCTGAATCAAAAACGCGACCACGATCTTGGTTGCGTTCGCTTTGTGAAAGTCGTCGCTGGTCACGATTGAGAGCGCGGCCAGCATCATGATGCCCACCCCCGCGCCAAAGAAGCCACCGTAAATCGAGACCACAGCCATCACACCGTAAGCCACGAGCTTTGCGACAATGTGCTGCCCCTGCGACCACGGCTCGGCGACCGCGCGAATACGCTCACCAAACGCAAACATCAGGGTCGCGACGAGGAGCAGCCATGGCACGAGGGGACGGAAGCCGCCGTCGCCGATCCAGATCAGCAGCAGCGCGCCGCCGACGCCACCGAGCAGCCCGAGGATCGCGAACGGAATCATCTCGCGATAATGCGAGCGGACTTCAGAACGATAGGCAGCCACGCTTGCGAGATTGGCGGGCGTCAATGCCACAGCGCTCGTGGCGTTCGCATCGAGTGTTGGCAATCCGATGGCGACGAGAGCGGCGAAGGTCACAAACGTACCGCCCCCGGCAAGAGCATTTATCGTGCTGGCAGCAAATCCTGCAGCCGCCAGCAACGCGATCTGAAACAGAGTCACGGCGATCCCTTAACGCGAGTGGGCGCAAGGGAAGCGCCCGGCACCGGGCTTGTAGAACAGGTTCCGGTGAAGGCAAACGCCGCGGCGCGTTGATGCACCATGCGAAAACCAAGCACCTCCCACGAAGCCGAGAGCGTCTCAGCCCTGCGGGGTCTTCAGCTCGAGCGGCACGTCGGGTGCATCCTTGGAATTATGCAGGACGAGAGAGGTGCGCACGTTGCGGACATGCGGTGCAGCAGTCAGATGCGAAACGAAATTCTGGAAGGTCGCCATATCCGGAGCGACACACTTCAGAATGAAATCAACCTCGCCGGACAGCATCCAGCACTCACGCACCAACGGCTCCTGGCGGACGAAGTCTTCAAAGGCCCGCAAATCCGCATCAGCCTGGCTGGAAAGGTGAACAGAGGCGAACACCGTCACGTCGAAGCCCAGCAGCTGGGGATCCAGCAGACCCCTATAACCGCGTATGTAACCTGCTTCTTCCAACGCCCGGACGCGGCGCAGGCAGGGGGGCGGGGAAATGCCGGCCCGCTTGGCCAATTCGACGTTGGTTATTCGACCATCGGCCTGGATTTCGCTGAGAATTTTCAGGTCGATTTCATCGAGGTCTTTTGACACGAGTATTCTAGTCCCCCAGCAATCCTCTAGTGTCCCGGTTCTAACGTTCGCATCACTTTGCAGCACCCTCGTTTGCGAACGTTAGAACCAGAAGGGACACTAGCAACTCTATGAAACTTAGTGCGCTTTTGGACTTGACGTTCGTAATGAGGACTCGCCGCAATGCTGACACGAACGTCAAATCCAGCGCACTAGCGGTCTTTGCGCCCGGATTCGCAAATACTTTTAGCCGCTGAAAATGGTTCGCGCAATTTTATTTCGCGCCTGAGGCAACCTACGCTCTGCTGGGGAAAATTTTCTGATATGGGTTGCATATCTTGCATGGCTCGCCAGATGACCTAGACTTGCCTTAGACACTTTCGACGCCCCAGCGATGCCTTTGCGGGCATTTCCCGCCTCTTCGCTGACCACTCCACCCTCGAAGCCTTCAAGGTCGGATTATGGCCGCTCCTATTCATGCCAAAGTCGTCATCATCGGTTCAGGTCCTGCCGGTTACACCGCCGCCATCTATGCCGCCCGTGCCATGCTCGAGCCGGTGCTGATTCAGGGCATCCAGCCTGGCGGACAGCTGACGATCACCACCGATGTGGAGAACTTCCCGGGCTTCGCCGATGTGATCCAGGGCCCCTGGCTTATGGAACAGATGGAAAAGCAGGCGGCCCATGTCGGCACCAAGATCGTCACCGATCACGTCAATAAGCTTGAGCTTGGCCAGCGTCCGTTCCGCATCACCTGCGATAGCGGCGATGTCTATCTGGCTGAGGCCGTCATCCTCGCGACCGGCGCCCAGGCCCGCTGGCTCGGCCTGCCATCGGAAGAAAAATTCAAAGGCTTCGGCGTCTCTGCCTGCGCAACCTGCGACGGCTTCTTCTATCGCAATAAGGAAGTCATTGTGGTCGGTGGCGGCAACACCGCGGTCGAAGAAGCGTTGTTCCTGACGAATTTTGCCTCCACGGTGACATTGGTGCATCGCCGCGACAGCCTACGCGCTGAGCGCATCCTGCAGGATCGCCTGTTCAAGCATCCCAAGATCAAGATCGTCTGGGACAGCGAGATCGAGGAGATCTGCGGATCGGACAATCCCGCAAAAGTCACGCACGTGCGCTTGAAGAATCTCAAGAGCGGCGCTGTCACCGAGCAGACCGCCGATGGCGTGTTTATTGCCATTGGCCATGCACCTGCGACGGAGCTTGTGAAGGGCCAGCTCAAGCTCAAAACCTCGGGCTATGTCGAAATCGCTCCCCACTCCACCGCAACCTCGGTGCCGGGCGTCTTCGCCGCCGGTGACGTCGCCGACGAAACCTATCGTCAGGCGGTCACGGCAGCAGGGCTCGGCTGTATGGCGGCTCTGGAAACGGAGCGGTTCCTGGCGCACAGCGCCGTCGAACGAGCAGCAGCGGAATAATTTGATGCCACGAACACGCGACGGATTTAGCGATATGGACTGGGACAAGCTAAAGGTCTTTCACGCGGCAGCGGAAGCAGGGAGTTTTACGCATGCCGGCGAGCAGCTCGGGCTCTCGCAATCCGCTGTCTCGCGTCAGGTCAGTGCGCTGGAGCAGGAACTCTCCGTTTCATTGTTTCACCGTCACGCGCGCGGACTGATCCTGACCGAACAAGGCGATCTGTTATTTCGCACCGCGCATGACGTCTTCATGCAACTGCAGGCGGCCCGCGCCAAGCTGACGGACAGTCGCGAGCGGCCAAGCGGCGATCTCAAGGTCACGACAACACCAGGGGTCGGTATTAATTGGCTGATTCCGCGGCTTGGCGAATTCACCTCGCTCTACCCCGATATCCGCATCTCGCTGATCGTGACCGACGAAGAACTCGACCTGTCGATGCGTGAAGCCGATGTGGCCATCCGCACCCGCAAGCCGACCCAGCCTGACCTCATCCAGCGCAAGCTTTTCTCGATGGGCTTTCATGCCTACTGCTCACCGGAATACATTAAGCATCACGGAACGCCTCGCACGCTCGAAGAGCTCGACAATCATCGTTTGATCATTCTCAGCGATCACAATGTGCCGCAGCATCTGCAGAACAGAAACTGGCTGATTGAAGCTGGCCGTAACGGCGCAGGGCTGCGCGAACCGTTCTTCAAGGTGAACAATGTGCTGGGTCTCGTTCGCGCATGCCAACAAGGACTCGGCATCGCCGCCCTTCCCGACTATCTCATTGATGACAACAATCGTTTGGTTCAGTTGTTCGGTGAATCGGATTCGATTCAATTGGATACATATTTTGTCTATCCCGAAGAATTGAAGTCGGTCGCGCGCGTGCAGGTCTTCCGTGATTTCATTGTAAGCAAAGCGCAGCGCTGGCCCTCGTAAAACCTCTGTTCGAGCCCGCATTCTCCGCATGACTGACATACCGCGATCGGAGTTGCCCGCATGGCAATGCGGGGCTCATACTCCTTTCATGCTGAGAGTTCGCCCGCATATTGTCCCCCTCCTCCAGCGGTGCGGGAACTCAGCTATCCCTCTTGGAAGGTGATTGTGTCGGCCTCACGTGGCCAAAAACTAAACAAGCCGGGCTTTAGGCCCGGCTTTTTTTTATCGCATCTGTGCATGCGTGTTACGTGAGACGCGCGCGAGATACACGCAGCGCATTCGCGATGACGCTGACTGATGACAGCGCCATCGCCGCAGCGCCAACCATTGGCGACAGCAAGATGCCGAAGATCGGATAAAGCACCCCGGCAGCCACCGGTATCCCCGCGGCATTGTAGGCAAAGGCGAACGTCAGATTTTGCCGGATGTTACGCATTGTGGCCGTTGACAGTCTGCGAGCTTCTACAAGCCCCATAAGATCACCACGCAACAGCGTGATGCCCGCGCTTTCGATCGCTACGTCCGTACCGCCCCCCATCGCGATACCGACATCAGCGGCAGCAAGGGCGGGTGCGTCGTTGATGCCGTCGCCCACCATCGCAACAACGCGTCCTTCACCGCGCAGCCGGACAACCACATCACTCTTCCGTTCAGGCAACACATCAGCTTCGACTTCATGGATCTCCAGCGTCTTTGCGACTGCCTGCGCGGTGACGGCGTTGTCACCTGTCAGCATCACAATTCGCAATCCGTCGGATCGCAGCGCATTCAGTGCCTGCTGCGCACTTGGCTTCACAGGATCGGCAATTGCGATGATACCCGCCGCATGACCATCGACAGCGACAAAGATCGCGGTCGCTCCGCTCTCGCGATGCTCTTGCGCGGGCGCCGCCAACCTTGTCGTATCAATGTTTGACTCCTGCATGATCATATCGTTGCCAAGCACAACCGATTTTCCATCGACCGATCCTGCAGCTCCCTTACCCGCCGGCGAAGAGAAATCACGCACGTCGCTCAACGCTAACCCGCGTTCTGCAGCCGCGTTGACGATCGCAAATGCCAGTGGGTGCTCGCTGGCCCGCTCGACACTTGCTGCAAGCCGCAGCAGTTCATCCTCACTGAACTCCCCCGTGGGAGCCACTGCTACCACCCTCGGCTTTCCTTCAGTGAGCGTACCCGTCTTGTCGATCACAAGCGTATCAATGCGCTCCATCCGTTCGAGCGCCTCTGCATCGCGGATCAGGATTCCGGATCGCGCACCGCGACCAACACCGACCATGATCGACATCGGGGTGGCCAATCCCAGCGCACAAGGACACGCAATAATCAGCACCGTGACCGCAGCAATCAGCGCGAAGGTCAAGCGCGGCTCTGGTCCGAACATCGCCCACGCGAGGAAGGCGATAATTGCCGTCAGAAGGACCACGGGTACGAACCAGCCTGCAACCTGATCAGCAAGCCGCTGCACAGGCGCACGCGACCGCTGTGCCTTTCCGACGAGATCAACAATGCGTGCCAACATCGTATCGCGACCGACCTTGTCCGCGCGCATCACCAGGCCGCCATTCTGATTAACGGTGCCTCCGATGACCTGTGCGCCCTCACTCTTCTTCACCGGCATCGCTTCGCCTGTGACAAGCGATTCATCGACCAATGACGTTCCTTCCGTAACGACACCATCGACCGGGATTTTTTCGCCGGGGCGAACGCGCAGCAGATCACCAACGACAATAAGGTCGATGGCGATGTCCTCATCGCCGGTCTTGCCGATCCGCCGGGCGGTCTTCGGCGCGAGCCCGAGCAACGCGCGGATCGCTCCTGACGTTCGCGCCCTCGCGCGAAGCTCAAGCACCTGTCCCAGTAGCACGAGAACTGTAATCACCGCCGCAGCCTCGAAATAGACCGCCACCGCACCGTGCATATCGCGAAATGCTTGCGGGAAAACCTGCGGCGCGAGAGTGGCAACGACGCTGTAGACGTAAGCGACGCCCGTTCCCATCGCGATCAGGGTAAACATGTTGAGGTTGCGTGTGACCAGCGAGCGCCAACCGCGCTCGAAAAACGGCCACCCCGCCCAAAGCACCACCGGCGTCGCCAACGCAAACGACAACCAATTGGATGTTTGTGGTGCCAACAGATGAATGCCACCGAAGTGCGCCGTCATGTCGATAACAAACACCGGCAACGTCAATGCCAGCGCGATCCAAAAGCGGCGGGTCATGTCGATCAGTTCAGGATCGGGCTTGTCGTCGAGTGAAATGATCTCGGGTTCAAGCGCCATGCCGCAAATAGGGCAACTGCCGGGACCGACTTGCCGAACTTCGGGATGCATCGGGCAGGTGTAGATCGTGCCTTCAGGCACGTCCTCTACCGGAACTGCGGGTTTCGGCTGCAGGAACTTTTCTGGTTCCGTCTCGAATCGCTCGCGGCAGCGTCCCGAACAGAAGAAGTACTCCTGCCCCTTATATGCAAAGCGATGTTTCGCCGTGGCGGGATCGACAGTCATACCGCACACCGGATCGAGAACACGCATTGTATCACCCGACTTGTCCGGTCGATGCACATGATCGTGCGTGGAGTTCGCCGCATGGTGATGGCCGCCGTGGCCATGGCAGCAGTTGTTCCCTTCACCGTCTTTGGTCGATCTCACGAGTCAATTCCTTGCTTGCGCCGTATACCCTATGGGGGTATATAGATCTCTATGCGACAGGAAATCAAGTCATCGTGCCTCAAAAGGCTGAAGCGAATTGAAGGTCAGGTCCGCGGGCTCGCCGGCATGGTCGAGGATGATCGCTACTGCATCGATATCGTCACACAGATCGCCGCAGCACGTACGGCGCTGCGCCGCGTCGAAGAAGAAATCCTGCGGGACCACGTCGCGCATTGCGTCGAACACGCCATCACATCTGGTGATAAGGCCGATCAACGCCGCAAGATCGCGGAGCTGATGGATGTGGTGAGTCGCGTCGATCGTTAATCAGCGCACGGCCAGTGTCCCGAATCCAAAGTTCGCCTCATGGTGCAGCGCTCCCCGTAGCGAACTTTGGATTCGAGAGGACACTCGCAAAGCTCATAATTTTAGTGTGGTTTAGGTTCAGACGTTCGCTGGAAGAACTCGCGGGAAAAAATGGAGCGAACTTCTGAACCACCACACTAGTTCCCCCGCATGGTTTATCGCGCGTTAGCATTTCAAGGTCGGGATAAACGCGTAAGATTTTATCGACCAATCAAAAGCGCCTGCATTTCAAGGCGTTCTGATACGACGCGTAGAGCACTTACAGCGTCTTAACCGTTCTGCTTTGCACGTGCACCAGCTTTGGCTTGGCGCGGGAATTTACTGCTTCTTACGCAATACGACGTAGTTATCGCGCGATAACATTTGTACTCGTATTGCGGACTGACGGATGTTGAAAGTTTATAATTGTATCGCCACAGCCCACGACCTGTGGCTTGTTGCTCTTGCCGCCGTCATCTGCACACTGGCCTCACTCGCTGCAATCAATCTGCTCCGGCACGCGCGCGGATCGACTGGCCATATGCGCGGCGTCTGGCTGACCGTATCTGCAATCTCGACCGGCTTTGGCATCTGGGCGACCCACTTCATCGCCATGCTGGCTTTCTCACCGGGACTTCCGAGCGGCTACAATATTGCGCTCACCCTGTTGTCGCTCGCCGCCGCAATCCTGTTGACCGCTGCGGGGCTTGCACTGTCGATGAATCCGAAATTTAGACTTGGGCCTTGGCTTGGCGGCGCCATCGTCGGTGGCGGTATCGCCACGATGCATTACGTCGGAATGGCAGCCTTCGAGATTGAGGGCATCATCGTCTGGGATCCAGCACTCGTCATCGCATCCATATTGCTTGGAACGCTGATCGGCGCGGTGGCAGTGCCTGTGGGACTCCACAAACAGGACGACAAATGGAAAACCGCGGGCGCGGTTCTGCTAACTCTCGCGATCTGCAGCCATCACTTCACCGCGATGGGAGCCGTTTCGATTATCCCGGATCCCAACATGAAGGTTTCGCAGGCTGCCCTGCCCGGTGCCTGGCTTGCCGTTGGCGTCGCCACTGCAAGTTTCGTCATCATTCTGCTGTCGCTCGCTGGCCTCGCGCTGGATGCCCGCGAACAGCGCCGCTCTCTTCTTGAAGCCGACCGGATGCGCGGGCTTGCCAACGCTGCAGTCGAGGGACTGCTGGTTTGCGACGATGATGTCGCGGTCACCGTCAATACCAGCTTTGCACAACTTGTCGGATCATCCTCGGAGAAACTCGTCGGCACCAAACTCGAAGACTATGTGCCGGATGAAAGCGCCCGCGCAAAGCTGTTCGCTCATCCAGACCAGCCTATCGAGGCCAACCTTCGTCACATCGACGGCGCAACGATCCCAGTCGAATTGATCCTGAGATCCATTGATTTTGCCGGACGCGCCCATCACGTGATCGCCGTCCGCAACCTTCAGGCACGTAAGGAAGCCGAACAGCACATTCTATATCTCGCACACCATGATGCGCTGACATCGCTTCCCAATCGCGCCAACTTCCATGCACGCCTTGATCAGGAAATTGCAGTCGCGCTGGAGAACGGTCAGAAGTTAGCCGTGCTGTGCTTCGATCTCGACAGATTCAAGGAGGTCAACGACCTGTTCGGCCATGCGGCCGGCGACAAGGTGCTGCAACACGTTGCGTCCCGCGTGACAAAGATTCTCGATTCCAAGTGTATGGTAGCTCGTCTCGGCGGTGACGAATTCGCAGTCCTTATTCCCGAGCTCACCAGCCCGACTGCCGCCGGTAAGCTTGCCGAAAAAATCCTCGATACCCTGAAACCGGAAGGTGACGGCTCAGAGAACGACGTCATTTCGTGCAGCATCGGCATCGCGATCTGCCCGGACGATGCGGGTGATCGGGAAACGCTGCTCAACCACGCGGACACCGCACTCTATCGTGCTAAAACCGAAGGCCGCGCCACTTACCGCTTCTTCGAGGCTGGTATGGGCGCTGCCGTGCGCGACCGCAGAATGCTTGAGCATGATCTGCGTCAGGCCGTCGCCCAAGGAGAGCTCTCGCTGGTCTACCAACCGCAAGAAGATATCGAGACGAAGATCATCGTCGGCTTCGAAGCGCTGCTACGTTGGAAGCACCGCACCCGCGGCTGGATTTCACCGGTCGTGTTCATCCCCATCGCGGAGGAATCCGGAGCCATCCTCGGCATCGGCGAATGGGTGCTGCGCGAAGCCTGCAAGCAGGCCGCGAGCTGGTCGCAGCCACTGACGATCGCAGTCAATGTGTCCGCGGTGCAGATCTACAACGAACACTTCGTGCAACTCGTGCATGAAGTGCTGCTCGAAACCGGACTTGCGCCAAACAGGCTTGAACTGGAAATCACTGAAACTGCGCTGATCCGCGATCTCAACCGCGCGCTCACGACATTGCGCCGCATCAAGGCGCTCGGCGTGCATATTGCCATGGATGATTTCGGCACGGGGTATTCGTCGCTCTCGAACCTGCGCGCCTTCCCGTTCGACAAGATCAAGATCGACGGCTCATTCATCAAGTCGGTGAACACCAACGAGCAAGCCGCCACCATCGTGCGAGCGGTGCTCGGCCTTGGGCGCGGACTTGGCCTGCCCGTTCTCGCAGAAGGCGTCGAGACACCGGCAGAGCTGGAGTTTCTGCAGGCCGAGCTTTGCAATGAAGTTCAAGGCTATCTGGTGGGCCGTCCCGCCGCGATCGGCCAATTCCGAGCGGTCACGCACGGTGAAAACACCGACATCGAAGCCAGCCATGAAGAGCGCTTTCTTCAGGCCAAGACAGCCTAGTGCCAACTCGGCCTAGCGCGTTCCGAACATCAGAGGGGAAGAGTGGTACAGTTGGGTGGGATCGAACCACCGACCTCCGGATCCACAATCCGGCGCTCTAACCAGCTGAGCTACAACTGCATTTTCAGTCGGGCTGACAGTTTGCTCCAGCCCGGCGTGCCTTTCAACAGGGACGCTCGAATGGGCCGGAAACTAGGTGTAATGCCCGGCTTTGGCAAGACCAGTGATGGCCCAAACAAAAGCCCGGATCAAAAAATCCGGGCTTTGAACTGTTGTGGATAAGATCGCTAATCAAGCAACCGTTTTGAAAGCCTTGGCAGCACCGGCCTTGATCGGCTCAACAGTCTCGGTGGCAACTTTCTGAGTGATGTCGGCGAGATCCTTGGACTGCGCGGTCAGGGTTTCGAACTGCTTGCGCGCGTGGCTATTCACCAGCTCAAAGGCCTCCGGCAGAGACTTCACGCCGAGCAGCGCCTGCGCAAAATCGAAAGCCGATTCGGTGTTGGTCTTGGCGATTTCAATCACCTTCGCGGTGAAGTCGCCGGCGCCCTTGGTGGCCGATGTATAAGCAGCCTCGATCGCACCGTTGTTGGATTCCGCCGCTTCCTTGAGCTTCTGGTAGCCCTCACGAGCCTGGGAGACGCCCTTCTCGGCGAAGGCACGCACCTGCTCCGGAACCTGGAACGGGACGACGGTAGAAAACGGATCGTTCGCACTCATGGAGATATTCCTCTCGTTGAACTCAGAACCGCTGACCCAACAGGAGGTAATATATCACCGTCACGATGGGCTGCCGGGTTGCCCATCGGGTCCAGCACTTAGAACCAGTATAACAGCGAGATTGTGCGTCGCAATAAATATTGCACCCCGGAACCCAGCGGACGACTGGGTCACGCGTGTGGGTTCGCATCCGAGCAAGCCGCAGGCCTGTGCGAACTTCGGGATCTGGACACTAGGACGGTTAGCAGGCCTTAACCATCTCTGCTCGCTTGGTTTTTTACTTGGGTTTTGTCACGTCCATCGCAGCGCGGGTGACGGTCTGGCCCATTTCACTGGCCTGCTCGGCCAAGGCACGCATCTGCGCCTGCACGTACTCGGTGTGGAGTCGCATGACTTCAGTCAGGTCCTTGGCATGGATGAGCTGCTCTGCATAAGCCAGCGACGCCTGCACATTCTTCTCCGCAAAGGCGATCGCCTTGGCACTGATATCCTTCGCGCTGGCGCGGGCAGCATCTCCCTTTCCCCCGATCGCCTCTGCAGTCTGCTGAGCGCTGCCAATGAAGGTCTCGAATGCCTTGCGGGCCTGCTCGAAGCTGGCTTCCGCCATCGTGCGCATTTCCTTCGGAATCTCGAAACGGTCGGTCTCCATGGTCCACCCTCCCTGCTTCCACAACCGGTGGCCAACGGCGGCCCCGTGTCCCTGTTGATCCATCATATTGCCCGGCCGCATCGCGGATATGACGCAGCACATCGAAATCCTGGTGTGGTGGTTCAGAAGTTCGCTTGATTTCTCCGCGCGTTCTTCAAGCGAACTTCTGAACCTGAACCACACTGGAATCATAGTTTCCTAGTGTTCTTTCGAATCCGAAGTTCGCTATGAGGTGCGCTGCACTATGAGGCGAACTTCGGATTCGGGACACTAGGGCCGCCATCGTGAGCCTTTGAATTTCTTTTGCAACACCTCTCAACGCCGCGCCGGGCATCAAGGTCCAGCAATTCGCATGAATTAAGGTTATCACGGGTTTGGAATGGTAGCGTGGCCGCAGACCGTGGACCTCCTGCAGGTCACGCCATACTAATGATCTGTTAACCCTGTCCGATCCGGCCATCGCCGGTATCCGGCGCCGTAAGCGAGTAAAGAGCCCGGTCTCCGGGTCGTCTAAAGAATGAGTGGTGCGAGTTTTCAACTGCAAGGGGTCCGCGATCCGCGTCTGGCGGTTCACGCGACCGGCAGCATGCCCGCATGGTTCTGGGCGACAAACGGCACGCGCGTGCTGTGGGCGAATCCTGTGGCCGCGAAAGTCTTCCGCGCGAAGAACTCTGCCGAGCTTGCCGTGAGGATGATCGGCCCGGCAGACCAGCACCGGCGTCAGGTTGCGCAGCTCGCTGCCCGGCTATCCCCCACCGGCGCGACCAGGCTCGAGCGCCTGCGCGGTTTTGGCGCGCCGCTCGGCCGGCTGCTGACATGTGCCTGCGCGCGACTTACGCTGGCTGACGGCACGACGGGTGTCCTCGTCGTGGCTGTGGAATCCGCCGGGCCGTCGATGCCATTGAACGAGCGCCTCGCCCGCCTGATCGACAGCCTCCCCAAGCCGGCAATGGCGTTCACACAGGACGGTACGTTTGCCGGGTCAAACGAAGCCGCAAAAAACTTCACAGCGGTATTCAACGATTTATCCGGCGATGGTCTCGATAAAGCCCGCGACGCCGCGATAGCTGATGGACAGTCTCTGGTGCAGATGGAGTTCGGCCGCGTCGCTGTCCATCGCGTGGGCACGCAGGCTGAGATGGCATTGATCGGGGTGATCGACGCCGTGATTGTGCCACGTCGACAAACCACAGCGCCCCCGGTGGTTATTCCCGCGACCCGGATTGTTCCGGAAGACGAGAAGCTTCAGGCCTCGGACACAACGACCAAGGTCGCTGAAAGGGCCGAACCCGTTGTCGAAACCGGCTCTCCAATTGCTGACGACATCACGCAACAGGCTATCGTCGCCTCCTCAGATGAAAGCGCGGCGGCTATCTGCGAACCACCGGTAGATCCCGTTCATGTCGACCACGCGGCAGAGTCCGATTCGGAAGGCAATACAGCCACTGCCAACGATCAGACAGCAGCCGAGTCTCACCCTGCTATCGAACTGTGGGCCGGCGACAGTGCATCGTCAGTGGTCGCGCAACATAAGATTACTGAAGAACCGGTAGCCGAGCACAAGCCGGACAACGTGGCTGCAACGGATGAACCCGCGGCCGATGTCCTTCCTATCGAAATGTCTGAAGCGGATGCGCCAGCCTCTGGGGCATTGAGCGGCGAAGCGGATGTTCCTGTCATCACGACGCAGGATGCGCCGCCGAACACCTCGCAACAAACGCCCATGCCCCCCGCGGCGGATATGGGTCACGTGTCAGCGACATTGTCACAGATCGACATCCAGCCGGTTGTTCATGCGCGCAGACATCCACTGCGCTTCATGTGGCAGGTAGATCAAGATGGCCGCTTTTCGTTGGGTTCCGACGAATTTACGCGTCTGATCGGCGCGCGCACTGCCGCCGCTTTCGGACGACTGTGGAGTGAGATCGCAGACACTCTGGGCCTCGACCCGGAGGGACGTGTGGCAGCAGCCATTGCCACGCACGACACCTGGAGCGGCATCGTTGTGCACTGGCCCGCCGACGGTGTCGGTACGCGCCTGCCGGTCGAGCTTTCCGGCTTGCCACTCTATGACCGGCAACGCAATTTCACAGGCTACCGCGGGTTTGGCGTCTGCCGCGACCTGGAGGGGTTGGACCGGCTGGCCGCACAGCGGCGGGATGACGTGTTATACTCCCCTTCGCCGCCGGCGACTGCGCCCTCGGGCGCGTCGGCCCCTGATGCATCATCGGCTGCAGACGCACAGCTCTCCCTTGTCAGTACAAACGACACGCCACCACACACAGAACCGGATCCAATCGTGGACGAAACACCCAAAAACGTTTTGCCGTTCCGGTCACCCAACGAGCCGAAGACGCCGACGCTCACGCCAGGCGAGAGCAGTGCATTCGACGAACTCGCGCGGCGCTTGTCTGCGCGGCTTGAAGGCGCGAGCGAACCCGCGGATGTCGTTGAGCCAGCACCACCACCGCCTCCAGACACGTCGGTTCAACCTGAAGCCGAACCTGTGCTCGCAACAGAACCCTCTGTGGCATTCCTGCAGCCGGAGCCTCCATCGCCACGCGCCGATGCGATGCAGGATTCGCAATTCCTCGACCGCCTGCCGGTTGGCGTACTGGTCTATCGGCTGGATCGGCTGATCTACTGCAATCGCGCTTTTCTCGACGCGACAGGATACGACAGCCTGCATGCGCTCAGCGAGGCCGGCGGCCTCGACGCACTCTTCGTCGAACCCGGCGCACCGGCAACAAGCAATTCCTCGGAAACCGGAACACCGGTGATCATCTCCGCGGCGAAGAACGGCGGCAGGGGGGCAGACGCAACATTGTTTGCGATTTCCTGGGATGGCGAGCCGGCGCATGCACTGATGTTTTCCGGCACGTCTGTCGAACCAACCCCTCCAGTGGTGGAACCTACTCCAGCTTTACCGACCGACGACTCCACACTGGCCGAGGAGTTGAGCACAATCCTCGACACCACGGCTGAAGGCATCGTGATGTTCGACAGCCTGGGCCGTGTCGTCTCCTGCAACCGCAGCGCTGAAGCCCTGTTCGGCCGCGACGACAGTCAGATGACGGCGCTCAATTTGATTGATCTATTCGCGCCGGAAAGCCAGCGCGGCGTGCTTGATTATCTCGAGAGCGTCAAGGGCACGAGCGTTGCGAGCCTGCTCGACCATGGCCGCGACGTGCTCGGCCGCGTGCGCGACGGCGGCATCATTCCGCTGTCGATCACAATGGGACGAACCCGGCCGGATGGCGCACGCTTCTTCGCGATCTTCCGCGACCTGTCGCAAATGAAGAAAAACGAAGGCGAATTGGTGCAGGCCCGTCGGCAGATAGAGCGGTCCGCCACCGCAAAATCGGACATTCTGAGCAAGATCAGCCATGAAGTCCGCACTCCGCTGAACGCGATCATCGGCTTTGCCGACGTCATGATCGAGGAACGTTTTGGTGCGCTTGGCAACGAACGTTACGTCGAATACATGAAAGACATTCGCGCTTCCGGCCAGCGCGTGATGGCGATTATCGACGACCTGCTCGATCTGTCACGGATCGAATCCGGCAAGATGGAGCTGTCATTCACCAATCAGGATCTGAACAGTTTGGTCGAGCAATGTGTCTCGGTGATGCAGCCGCAAGCCAACCGCGAGCGCATCATTATCCGAACTTCTCTCGCTCATGCGCTCCCCCCCGTCAAAGCCGACGCACGTGCGCTGCGACAGATTGCACTCAACTTGATCGGAAATTCGATCCATCTCGCCAACGCCGGCGGACAGGTGATCGTCTCCACCGCCACAACCGACTTCGGTGATATCGTGCTGCGCGTTCGCGACACCGGTCAGGGGCTCAACGACAGCGAAATCGCGGCTGCAATGGCGCCGTTCCGCACGCCCCTTGCGATGGACGAGACGGCCGACAATTCCACGATGAACCTTTCGCTGACGAAAGCTCTCGTCGAAGCCAATCGGGCAAAATTCTACATCAAGACAGCGCCTCATTCCGGCACGTTGATCGAAGTCGTATTTTCCCACGCGAGCGCGATCGCCTAGCACCTTCTTGGAATCGCTCTAAAAAGACGATTTCGCGACACTGCGTCACGGGAGCGCGCAAGCGCGGCTGCGTTAGACACCGCTAGTGTGGTAGTTCAGAAGTTCGCTCTATCTTTCCCGCGAGTCCTTGCAGCGAACTTCTAAACTACCACACTAGGATCATAAGTTTACTAATGTCCTCTGGAATCCAAAGTTCGCTACGGAGCGCGCTGCACGGTGAGGCAAACTTTGGATTCGGAACACTAGCATCGCAGCGTATTCGCAAGATTGAACGGCGCTGCGCGTCAACGTTGCCGGAACTGCACCATGTCCCGTATTCGTATTCTCGCCGTTGCAACGGCTATCGCATCAGCAACCACCTTGAACGCATCCGCGGTCGCTCAATCGGGTGAAGTAAATGTCTATACGTACCGCGAAACCAAGCTAGTGCAGCCGCTTTTCGACGCATTCACGAAAGACACTGGCATCAAAGTCAACGTTGTATCGGCCAGTTCCGGTCTTGAACAGCGCATAAAGGCTGAGGGTGCAAACAGTCCTGCCGACGTGCTGCTGACGGTGGATATCGGTCGCATCGATGAGGCCGTCCAGGCAGGGGTCACACAGCCAATCAAATCGGAGGTCATCGATAAGATTGTGCCTGCGCAATATCGCGACCCCGACGGTCACTGGGCCGGCATCTCCATGCGCGCGCGCGTGATCTATGCCTCAAAGGATCGCGTCAAACAGGGCGCGATCACTTACGAAGAGCTCGCGGACCCGAAATGGAAAGGTAAGATCTGTATTCGCTCCGGCCAGCACATCTACAACAACGCATTGTTCGCGGCCTATGTCGCTCGCCACGGCGAAGCGAAAGCAGAAGAATGGCTGCGCGGCCTCAAGGCCAACCTGGCGCAAAAGCCATCCGGCGGGGATCGCGAAACCGCGCGCGATGTTGCGGCGGGGAAATGCGATCTCGGCATCGGCAACACCTATTATTGGGCGCTGATGATGAACAATGATCCCGATAAAAAGTCCTGGGCGGAAGCAACGCGCGTGATCCTTCCCACATTCGCTGGCGATGGCACCCACGTGAACCTGTCCGGCGTATTGCTGGCGAAGAACGCACCCAACAGAGCCAATGGCGTCAAACTGATCGAATGGCTGGCGGGCGAAAAGGCGCAGCAACTTTATGCCGATGCCAATTACGAATATCCCGTCCGCGCGGGCGTCACCGTCAATCCGACCATCGCAAGTTACGGCAAGCTGAATGCAGATACCCTGTCCATTACGAAGATTGCGGCGAGCCGTAAGGCCGCTGCGACGCTGGTGGACAAGGTCGGCTTCGACAACTAATCGCGTTATCGTCCGGGTGTAGCGATGGGCGATGCATTCTCTTTCTTCACGTCTCCACGCGCACAGCGCAAGGCCGATACCAAGCGGGAAGCGCAGAGCGCATCGTCCGCAGAGCTTCCTCTCAATTTAGATCCAAGACCAAGACGCTTTCGCATAACGTCGATGCAAATTTCAGGGTCAGTTGTTCTCTCACTGGCCGTGTTTGCCTCCTTGCTCGTCGCAACTCCAGTGATTGCCATCGTGATACTGGCGCTGCAGCCCGCGGCCGACCTGTGGCCACATCTGCTCAACTATGTACTGCCCTTCGCCCTGCGCGATACGACGCTGCTGCTGTTCGGTGTCGGATTGGTCACGCTCATCATCGGTGCGGGCACCGCATGGCTGATCTCACTGCATGAATTTCCCGGACGCAGCACGTTGCTCTGGCTGATGCCGCTGCCGCTTGCGATTCCAACCTACATCGCGGCTTATGTCTACGTGGACATGTTCGAACCGCTGGGCCTCGTACATCGGATGCTGAGCCTGGGGCAACCTGCCCAGGATGCCGTCGCCGCTTTGCCCAACCTGCGATCCTTGCCCGGTGCAATCTTCATCATCGGTCTCGTGCTTTATCCTTATGTTTATCTGTCTGCGCGGGCGATGTTTCAATTGCAGAGCGCCGAGTTCTCCGAGGCCGCCCAAACCCTCGGAGCTGGCCGCTGGAGTATCTTCTGGCGTGTCTCATTGCCCATGGCGCGCCCGGCCCTCGCGGTTGGGCTTGCGCTAGTTGCCCTCGAAACGCTCAATGACATCGGCGCCAGCGAATATCTCGGCGTGCGCACACTTACGGTGTCGATCTTCAACACCTGGCTCAACCGCGGCAGCCTCTCGGGCGCGGCGCAGCTTTCTTGTTTCGTGCTCGCCATCGTTTCTGCGTTGATCGCGCTCGAACGTTACGGGCGGCGCCACGCCAATAATGAGTTTTCGTCAGAGAGCCCAAGACTGACGGCCCGGACACCCCTTTCAGGCGTGGGCGGCTGGTTGGCCTGCGTCGCATGCTTCATTCCTGTCGTGGTCGGATTCTTTGTGCCGCTGCTATTTCTCGTTCATCAGAGCATACGTCGCGGATCATTCGGGAATTTTGAAACGACAGTGTGGCACGACGCGTTCAGTTCAGTGGCGTTCGCAACCCTTGCCACGCTGATCGCTTT
This sequence comes from Nitrobacteraceae bacterium AZCC 1564, assembly GCA_036924835.1. Lineage (NCBI taxonomy): Bacteria > Pseudomonadati > Pseudomonadota > Alphaproteobacteria > Hyphomicrobiales > Nitrobacteraceae > Nitrobacteraceae bacterium AZCC 1564. Next base: position 3,635,393 of record JBAGRR010000001.1, on the reverse strand, counting down.
GCTTCTTGGGCTTGCCACGATCCTTGCCAATCGCTGGCAACCGCAGGCATGGAAATCGGTATCGGCAAACATCACGCAGATGGGTTACGCCTTGCCGGGACTCGTGCTGGCGCTCGGTCTGCTGCCCCCCTTACTTGCTGTCGACAATGGATTGAACACGCTTGCCGGCTGGATCGGAAACGCGTTGCCGGGCCTTGTCTTGATGGGCTCTGGCGCCGCTGTGGTGAGCGCCTACGTGATCAGATTTCTGGCCGTCCCGACCGGTTTCATCAAGGCTGGCTTCGAGCGAATCCCCCTCGATTACGACGACAGCGCCCGCAGCGTCGGCGCCGGGCAGATCACATCGATGCGGCGGATCCACATCCCACTATTGCGGCCGGCCATGTTCGGTGCTGTCATCATCGTATTCGTCGATTGCCTGAAGGAATTACCGGCAACGTTGTTGTTACGGCCGATGAATGTCGAAACGCTCTCGACCTCCATCTACCAGTACGCCAGCCGCGGCAGTTTCGAGGAAGGCGCATTTGCCGCACTGCTGATCGTGGCAGCCAGCATCGGTCCCGTCGCATGGCTAACGCGGTTTTCAGATATGCCGAAAGGACCGGCCTGACAATTTGCTAACGCCGTCAACTGTCGTGCAGCTACGTCCAGCAGTCTTCATCTCGGAGAGCCGATATGCTCGCAGGCCAGCTAGCGTTGATCGTCTCAGCGGTTTTCACGGGCGCAGCCATGTATGTCAGCGTCGTGGAGCAGCCGGCACGCCTAACCCTTGATGACCGCGCACTCCTGACTGAGTGGAAGCCATCCTACAAGCGCGGCTTTGCCATGCAGGCGCCGCTGGCGATCATTGGCTTTGCGCTGGGGGTCGTGGCGTGGTGGCAGACTGCGGAGTGGCTCTGGCTGCTTGGCGCCATCGCTCTCGTGGCCAACTGGCCTTACACGCTCCTGGCGATCATGCCGACCAATCAGAAGCTTATGGATATGGACCCGGCAAGTGTCGGTCCTGACGCCCGGATTTTGATCGAGAGGTGGGCCACGCTGCACGCGGGACGAACTGCGCTTGGTGCACTAGCCACCCTGATCTTTCTGTGGGCGTCGGTCAGCTAAGCTGACCGACGCAGCAATACAGAGCTTTAGGCGTTCTTCAGCGCGACGCGGAAGTTGGCTTCCGTCTTCGCCTTCACTTCATCGAGCGTGACGCCATCGGCGAGCTCGATCAGCGCCATACCGTCTTTGCCGTGTTTGTCGATGGTGAAGACCGCAAGATCGGTCACCACCATGTCGACCACACCCTCACCGGTCAGCGGCAGATTGCAACGATGCAAGAGCTTCGGACCATCCTTGGCCGAGTGCTCCATGACCACGACGACGCGCTTGACGCCAGCGACGAGGTCCATCGCACCGCCCATGCCCTTGACCATCTTGCCTGGGATCATCCAGTTGGCGAGATCGCCGTTCTCAGCCACCTGCATGGCGCCAAGAATGGACAGATCGATGTGACCCCCGCGAACCATCGCGAACGAGTCCGCGCTGGAGAAATAACTGGTGGTCGGCAGTTCCGTGACAGTCTGCTTGCCGGCATTGATCAGGTCCGGATCTTCCTCGCCCTCGTAAGGGAAGGGTCCCATGCCGAGCATGCCGTTCTCGCTCTGCAGCTGAACGTCTACGCCTTCCGGAATGTAGTTTGACACCAGCGTCGGAATGCCGATGCCGAGATTGACGTAATAGCCATCGCGCAATTCTTTCGCGGCGCGGGCAGCCATCTGTTCACGAGTCCAGGCCATGGTGCTCTCCTGTCGGGAATGAGTTAGGCGCGCTTGCGCGTGGTGCGCTGCTCGATGCGCTTCAGCTTCGGATCGACCGCAACAATGCGCTGCACGAAAATGCCGGGCGTATGGATGTGGTCCGGATCGATTTCGCCGGCAGGCACAAGATGCTCGACCTCAGCGATCGTCACCTTGGCGGCAGTCGCCATCATCGGGTTAAAGTTGCGGGCGGTTTTGCGGTAAACGAGGTTGCCTGCGGTGTCGCCCTTCCAGGCGTGCACAATGGCGAGATCGGCAACGAGGCCGGTTTCCATGATGTACTTTTCGCCGTTGAATTCGCGGACCTCCTTGCCTTCCGCAATCAGAGTGCCGACGCCGGTCTTGGTGTAGAATGCGGGAATGCCCGCGCCGCCTGCGCGGATACGCTCGGCGAGCGTTCCCTGCGGATTGAATTCGAGTTCCAATTCACCGGCTAGGTACTGCTGCGCGAACAGCTTGTTCTCGCCGACATAGGACGAGATCATCTTCTTGATTTGCCGGGTTTCCAGCAGCCGGCTCAGTCCGATGCCGTCAACGCCCGCATTGTTGGAAACAACCGTCAGATTCTTGACGCCAGATTCACGCAGCGCATCCGAGAGGACCTCGGCGATACCGCAAAGTCCGAAGCCGCCTGACATGAGCATCATGCCGTCCTTGAGAACACCTTCGAGCGCGGATTTCGCGTCGGGGAAGACCTTGTTCATTGTGATGTAACCTGATCGAGGGAAAGCGGCAGAGCCCGCCGGGGTGTAGGCGATTATTAGGCGAAATCTTCGAGAAACGTCAATCGCGGGCTGGCTAGTGGTCCGATTCCATCCGGTCTCGTCAGGCACTCCTGCGAACGTTAGAATCGAAGGACCACCAGCAAATATATAATTCTAGTGGAGCTTTTGGATTTGAGGTTCGCATTACCAATTCGCGGCGAAAAGGGGCGCGAACGTCAAATCCGCTCCACCAGGGCCTTTAGTTATAGGGGATGACGCGGCCTTTGGGCCACTAACTAACGGCCTTGAAAGCGTCAAGAAAAGCCATCAAGTTGCGCTCGCGCCGCAGGAGGGAATCTGCCGGTGCCATCAAGCCACCGCCCCTACCGGATGATTTCATTGACGATGGCCCAAGGAATAAAACGCCTGGGGATACCGATTGCGGCATTGCTTGCGGCCGCGTCGATCGGACTAATCGCTATGTCCTGGCTCGTCGACCGGAACGCCGTGCAACAGTCCGTGGAGAGGCAGATTCGTGCCGCTACTGGCCTCGATCTTGTGGTCAACGGCGATGTCGACATCTCAATTTTTCCCGGCAGCTATGTGAGGCTGCATAAGGTCGGACTCAAAGGAACTAGCACTCGGGGCAGCGGATTTGCCGATGAGCCACTTGCGGTCGATGAACTGACCGCCAACCTGCGCCTGCCGTCCCTCCTGTTGGGGCGGTACGACATTGCGGATGTCACGCTGCTGCACCCGCAGATGAACGTGAAACACAGCTTGGACGGCCGCAGCAACTGGACGCCGATTGTTGAAACGCTGGCACGCACGTTGAAACCGGGCGTGGACAGTCCCGTCTCGTTCTCGGAAATCCGCATCAAGGACGGCATTCTCACTTTCCAGAATGCTCACAACGGCACCGAGACTATCGACGGCGTTGACCTGTCGCTGGCATGGCCATCGATTTCGCGCTCCTTCGCTGCGACCGGTCAGTTCGACTGGCGCGGTGAGCGCGTCGATGGCAGCCTGAACATTGGTGATTTCGTCGCGGCTCTCTCCGGCGACCGGTCGGCGATCAAGGTTCGTGTGACAAGCGCGCCTTTGAAATTCGCGTTCGATGGCGCGATGGCAAACCGGACCAGTCTTTTAATGGAAGGGACGCTGACGGCCGACAGTCCTTCCCTGCGCAATGCCTTGCGTTGGGCCGGACAGGATACGCCCGCCACCGGCGGGCTTGCGCGTTTTGCGCTCAAGGCGCGCACGAATGTCGTCGGTGAATCGATCGCATTGACCAACGTCAATCTCGAACTCGACGGCAATTCGGCGGAAGGTGTTATCACCTACAGCAAGGGTGACCGGCAAACCGTGCAGGCGACGCTGGCCGCGGACGCGCTCGACTTTACCCCATACGTCAATACGGTGCGCTGGCTGGCAAGTGGAGCGCGCGACTGGAACAGGCAGCTATTCGATCTGCGTGGATTGTCGGCAACCGATCTCGACATGCGCCTGTCGGCAGCGAAGGTCACGATCGGCCCATCAAAATTGGGCCGCACCGCCGTGGGCGCGAATTTGCGCAACGGCACGTTGGCGCTAAGTATTGGTGAAGCGCAAATTTATGGCGGGATCCTCAAAGGTTCGATCGGCATCGCCCGATCAGATGCCAGCGCCGATGTGAAGGCTCAGTTCCAATTCACTGACGTAGACCTGGCAACCTGCGCCAGTGAGATGTTTGGCATCAACAGGTTGACAGGGCGCGGAAACCTCAATCTGGCGCTGGAAGCATCGGGCTCCAGCCCGTTCGGGTTGGCACAGTCACTCAATGGCACCGCTAGCTTGGCCGGCCACGACGGCGCAATCGGGGGCATGAATATCGAGCAGCTTCTGAAACGGCTCGAGCGAAGGCCTTTGTCCGGTGCCGGTAACTTTCGCAACGGCAGCACGCCATTTGACAAGCTGAATATAGCCATTCGCTTCAATGATGGTATCGCCACAACTGAGGACGCCCGGCTTGAGGGGCCGACCACAAATGTCACGCTCAGCGGAACGGCATCCGTACCTTCGCGTGAATATGATCTGAAAGGCGTCGCCAGCCTGGTGTCGGCGAAAGATGCGCCACCGACCTTTCAACTGCCGTTCGTGGTGCAGGGACCGTGGGACGACCCGCTCATCTTCCCGGATTCGGATTCACTCATCCGTCGCTCGCCGGCATCTGCACCGCTGCTCGATTCAATAAAAGATCGCAAGACACGCGATACAGTGAAATCCGTTATTGAGCGTTTTACCGGCGGGAAAAAGACTCCCGACAACAAAGGATCCGGCGGCAGCCCGTCCGCTGCGGCGACTTCGGATAGCCCACCTGCCGCCACTCAAAATTCAGAGAAATCAAACTAAAGCGGTGCAGCGCTTTCGCCCTGCTTGCTTGAGAACTTAGAAGCGAGAGACGCGGCAACGATCACCAATGCGACGACACCGATAAACAATGTGCAGATCGCGTTGATCTCCGGTTTCACGCCCAGCCTTACCTCGGAATAGATACGGATCGGCAGCGTCGCCGAACCAGGGCCTGTGGTAAAGCTCGCAATGACCAGATCGTCGAGCGAGAGCGTAAAGGCCAGCAGCCATCCGGCGATGATCGACGGCAGGATCAATGGCAACGTCACCGCAACGAAGGCTCGTATCGGCGTGCATCCGAGGTCCATCGCCGCCTCCTCAAGGGATCGATCAAGACCGTTCAGCCGCGATTGAACCACAACAGCGACGAAACACATGGTCAGTGTCGTGTGCGCGATGGCGACGGTCCAGAATCCACGTTCGGCATTGATCGCCACAAACAGCAGCAGCAGCGATAGGCCTGTGATGACTTCCGGCATCACCAGAGGAGCATACAGCATGCCGGAAAACAGCGTCCGTCCGCGAAAGCCCTCCCCCCGCGACAGCGCAATCGCCGCGAGCGTCCCAAGAACCGTCGCAAGCGTGGCTGCGACCACGGCCACGCGCAGACTCATCCAGGTCGCCGACAGCATGGCCTCGTCGTTGAAGAATTCCTGATACCACTTGAGCGACCACCCGCCCCAGACCGTGACCAGGCGAGACGCGTTGAACGAGTAGATCACGAGAACCACGATCGGCAGGTAGAGGAACGCCATCCCGATCGCGACGGACGCCATATTGAATTTGGAAAGTCGCCCGCGGCGCCCTGCTGCCATCAGCGCGCCTCCAGATGGCGACGCTGCTGCTTCTCGTAAACCAACAGCGGCAGCAGCAGAACTGCCAGCAACACCACGGCAATGGCAGAGGCCACTGGCCAGTCTTTGTTGGTGAAGAATTCAAGCCACAATGTCTGACCGATCATCAGGTTGCCCGAGCCGGCCAGCAGATCCGGAATGACGAATTCGCCGACGATCGGAATGAAACACAAAAGGACGCCCGCAGCGACGCCGGGGAACGATAGCGGGAATGTCACCAGCCAGAATGCCTTGCTGCGAGAGCACCCGAGATCGGCGGCGGCTTCCAGCAACGTCTCGTCCATCTTCGACAGGGTCGCGTAAAGCGGCAGGATCATGAACGGGAAATAAGAGTAGACAATGCCGAGGTACATTGCCGCGTCAGTCGCGAGCCAAACCAGCGGCTTGTCGATAACGCCGAGCGAAAGCAGCATTTTGTTGAGAAGTCCGTCGTGCTGCAGGATGTTGATCCAGGCATAAATGCGGATCAAAAATGACGTCCAGAAGGGAACGATCACAAGCATCATCGCGACGGGCTGCCAGCGTTGCGGCAAGCGCGACATTCCATAAGCGACCGGATAACCGATCAGCAGCAGAATGGCAGTTGCACTCAATGCGACGATGAGGCTGCGGGCGTAAGACAGAATGTAGAGGTCGTCGGACACGAGCAGCTTGAAATTGTCCGGGGACAATGCCGCCAGCGCTGATTTGAAGCTTTCCCAGCCGGCAGCAAGGTCAAATACTGGAACGTAGGGCGGCTGCGCGATGGTCGTCTGCGACAACGCAATCTTCAGCACGAAACCAAACGGCACCAGGAAAAACAGCAGCATCCAAAGATAGGGCGCGATCGCCGCGGCTCGCGCCGGACGCGTGAAGATGTCCCGCGCACTCATCGGTCCAGCACCACGACATCATCCGGCACAAATGAGATCCGGATTTTTTGGCCAATGGTAAATCCATCCGTGGCACGGCGTGTGGCATTGGAGGCCGCAACCCGCAGCACCATCCCCGAAGCAAGCCTGACCTTGTATACAGATATGCCGCCGAGGAACCCGATGTCGGTCAATTCACCCGCAAACGTGTTTGGCAAAGCTGCTTCGCCCTGCTCCGGGTGCAGGAGCTGAATCTTTTCCGGACGGATGGCGATGCAAATAGCAGAAGCGCTTGGCGGTGCCTGTGACGCGATCATCGTGTCGCCGGCCTGCGTGCTGATGGTGACGCTATTCGCATCGCGCGACGAAATCTGCCCCTCGATCAGGTTGATGTCCCCGACGAAGCTCGCGATCCAGCGCGAGACTGGAGCCTCATAGAGCTGGCGCGGCGGCGCCACCTGAACGAGTTGTCCCTTGTCCATCACGCCGATACGATCGGCGAGCGTCATGGCCTCTTCCTGATCATGGGTCACGATGACAAAGGTCATCCCGAGACGACGCTGGACTTCGATTAATTCCGCCTGCGTCTCCTCGCGAAGTTTCTTGTCAAGTGCAGCCAACGGCTCATCGAGCAGCAGAACCTTTGGACGGCGTGCAAGCGAACGGGCCAACGCCACCCGCTGACGCTGACCACCAGACAATTGATCCGGCCGCCGTTTCTCGAAACCACCGAGGCGGACGAGCGCAATCATTTCCGCAACGCGCGTATCGATCTCGGCCTTCGGCAATCCGGCACGCTTGAGGCCGAAAGCAACATTGCCTTCTACGGTGAGATGCGGAAACAGCGCATAGCTCTGGAACATCATGTTCACCGGCCGCCGATGCGGCGGCACATGTGCAATGTCCTCATTGTTCAAGCGAATTGCACCGGCGTCGGGAGTTTCGAAACCGGCGAGCATACGCAGCAGCGTGGTCTTGCCGCACCCGCTTGGCCCTAGCAAAGCAAAGAATTCCCCGGCACCGATATCGAGCGACAGACCATCGACCGCCGTGAAACCGCCGAAACGCTTCACAACTGATGCGATTCTCAACAGGGGTTCTTGCTGCAACTGACTCATGCCGCCGCCATGAAGTTTGCCAACGCCTCACGATCTGGTGCGGACATCGTCAGTCCGAGCTTGGAGCGACGCCAGAGAATATCCTCAGCAAATCTCGCCCATTCCTTCGTCATGAGATAACGTACCTCTGCCCCGGTCAGGTCTTGCCCGAAAACGGGACCGAGATCATCCGAATGTTCCGCCCCATCCAAAATTTCAACCACTCGCGTACCGTAGGCTGCCACCAGGCGGCGCCCATGACGCTCGTTAAGAAAAGGCCAGCGCTGCCGGGTGTTTTCAACCAGATCGTCGTAGTCATCCCACGAAAAATCGCCGCCGGGTAGCGGTGAAGCCACGGTCCAGGCCGGTCGTGTGACGAAGAACGGCGCCAACCGCGTCGTCGCGCGCTCCGCACGGCGTCGCGCCATGGTCGTGTCCCCGCCGATGACAGTCAACAGAGGTGCTTCGCCGTACTTCCGGTCGAGCCTAATAAAGCCGTCACTGTGCTGGCTGCCGCGGCCATTGGTCACATCAGGTCCGGCCATGGCGTGAATGACATCGGCGGGTTCAACGCGTTCGCGAAAATACCGACCAGCCGCCTTGCAAAGATACCCAATATCGGCCGACGTCGCCGACATGATCGCCGGATCGCCTTTGAATGTCTGAGTGGCTGTTCCGATAAGTGTGAAATCCTCATGAAAAGGAATTGCGTAGATCACTCGCTGATCATCGTTCTGAAAGACATAGACATGGTCGCCCCCGAACAGCCGCTTCACAACGATCTGGCTGATCCGGCTGATGCGCACCGGAACCGCCGGCAAATGCAAGACGGTTTCAGCAACAGTCGAGGACCAAGGGCCGGTCGCGTTGACCAGCGCACGAGCGGTGACGACTTCACGATGACCGCGATTGATCACGGCAAGCTTCCAGATGTCGCTGCGATCGGCACGGGCGCAGCGCGCACCCGTATATATGACGGCGCCGCGCTCCGCCGCGTCACGGGCATTGAGCACCACCAATCGTGACTCATCGACCAAGCAATCGGAATAAGCGCAGGCCGTTCCCAGCGAGCGCTTGAGAGGATGGCCGGTCGCGTGAATCGTCAAATCGAGCATCTCGGAACGAGGCAGCGGACCATCTGAAGCGAGGCGCCCATAAACATAGAGACCCGCGCGCAGCATGGCGAGCGGCCGTTCTTCAGAATGCACTGGCAGAACAAAGCGCGTTGGGCGGACCAGACGCGGTACTGTCCGCAACATCACATCGCGCTCGCGCAATGCACGGCGGACTCGGAGGGCCTGACTCCGCTCCAGGTCCATGAAATTTCCATGCACTAAATGCGGAGCCCCCTCAGTCCCGCTGCTTCCGAGGTCATGCTGCTCGAAAAGAGCGACGCGCAACCCACGCCCTGCAGCGTCGCGAGCGATGGCGGCGCCGTTCAACCCTCCGCCGATGATCGCGACGTCGAAATCGGTCATACGGCGATGGTGTCCGACGGGGGTCACCGCAAGTCAACGAAAGATTTGACAATGCGACAGATGCTTCAGCCGGTCTTGCGTGCTTCAGGAGTGGCAACAGCACGACCGACCCATTCGGCGTAATCCGGAATCGGGGCCGGCTTGCCGAGGAAATAGCCCTGCACCTGATCGCAGGCTTCATCTGAAAGAAAGCTAAGCTGATCCTGTGTTTCCACGCCTTCGGCGACGATGGAAATTCCAAGACCATGACAGAGGCCGATCATCGCGCAAATGATCGCTGCCGACTGCGTATTCCGCCCGAGATTCATGACGAAGGCGCGATCGATCTTGATCTTGTCGAACGGGAAGGCCTGCAAATAGGTCAACGAAGAATAGCCACTGCCGAAATCGTCCATCGCGATTCGCACGCCCAGCGCTTTCAACCGCCGCAACAGTGACAAACCACGGTCGAAATCATCGATCAGGACGCCCTCGGTGATCTCAAGCTCCAGCCGATTGGGCGTCAATCCAGTCTCGAGCAGGATCGAATGGACTAAACTGACAAGGTCGCCATGGGCAAACTGCGCCGGAGAAAGATTAACCGAAATCTGTAGCGGCCGGGGCCACGAAGCCGCCTCGCGGCATGCCTCACGCAAGATCCACTCGCCCATCTCGACGATTAATCCGCTTTCTTCTGCCAGCGGAATAAAGTCGCTCGGCGGGACAAAGCCACGTTTGGGATGAATCCACCGCGCGAGCGCCTCGAAGCCGATAACATCATCACCGGACAGATGATGACGCGTCTTCGCCAGCGGTTGATAATGCAACGACAATTCGCCATTGCGGATCGCGGCGGAAAGGTCCTGGTGTAAGGCACGGCGGTCGCGGGCCTGCTGGTCCATTTCCGCTTCGTAGAAGCTGACGGAGCCACGCGACTTCGCCTTGGCGCGGAACAGCGCGGCATCGGCATTGGAGAGCAAGGCCTCGCCGTCACGACCGTTATGGGGAAACAATGAGATGCCAATCGTCAGGCCAATGCGAAGCGAGCGACCATCAACGATGAGCTCGTCCTGCATAGCCTGCGAGAGGCGAGCAGCAAGCGCCTTGGCGGTGTCCGGCTGTGCGCCATCGATGATGAGACCAAACTCGTCCCCGCTTAGGCGTGCGACCACAGCTCCGGGTGACGCACTCTCGATCCGCCGGGAAACCTCGATCAGCAGCTTGTCGCCGATTTCGTGACCGAAGACATCATTGATATCCTTCAAGCGGTCGAGATCAACCGACAACACCGCGAATTCCTCATCGGTGTCCGCGCAGGCATCGATCATCTGAGCCATGGCCTGCTGAAATGCAGCACGATTGGGCAGACCCGTCAGCGTGTCATGGTAGGCCATGTGGGCCATACGCGATTCCGTCTCGCGCCGGTCGGTGATGTCTTCGTGCGTCTTGATAAGGTATTCCGGCTCACCCGCTTCGTTCAGAACGGTCATGCGCCGTGTCAGGAACAAGCGCAGCCCGCCTTCGGTCTGAATCGGATGCTCCTCGGTGACAATTCCTCCCTTGCGGACCGCCTCCTCATCGCGCTTCAAGATGAGCTGTGCATCGGCCGGGGTGCAGATATCCTCAACGGTTCGGCCGACAACGTCCTCACGAGGGCGGCTCAATGTCGTTTCAGCGCCACGATTGGCCAAAACAAATTGACCGTCACGCAGCCGCTTCACGACAACGGCGACGGGAATATTATCGACCACCAACTCAAGGAATTTCTTGGCGCTGCGGCGTTCGGTGACATCTTCGAACAACGCGACCAGATATTCCGGCTCATTCTTCTCGTTGCGTGCAATGACGCGATTGCTCGCAAGCATGCGCCTCTCGCGCCCACGTTCGATGAAGAACTCGCTGCGCACCTGCCCTTCGGATGAGACAATTGTCGCTTGATCCGCCTGCGTGATCGTGCGTGCTGTCTGCGGTGTATAAAGCTCTTCCGCAGTCCTTCCTACAATTTGCTCTCGACGCAGTTTCGAGAACTGCTCGAAAGCGCGGTTGGCGAGGATGTACCGGCCGTCTTCGATCGTTTTGGCGGCGACGCAAACCGGAATGTTGTCGATGACCGATTCAAGAAAGTTCTTGGTCGTCGCAAGCTGCTTGGCGAGGTTGCGCTGCGGGGTATAGTCTTCATGCGTGGATACACCCCCGCCCTTCGTCAACCCCCGGTGCTTGATCAGGATCGAGCGCCCATCCTTCAGCTCGCAGATGTAACCTTCCGGAGATTGAACCTGATTGTAATATTCTTCGATGGACGCATCGAGCGGGCCGAGCATGCCCCGCGCCGCGCGCAGCTCGATCAACTGACGACCGGTCATACCCTTGAAGATGTCCGACCGCGACAACCCATAGATTTCGAGATAGCGATCGTTGCAGAAGACGATGCGCTTGCGCGCATCTACCATGACAACGCCCTGACTCAGATTGTTCAACGCCGTTGAAACGAAAGCTGAGCGGCTATTATTTGCGCGGCGCAGCTTCCGCAGGGCCGCCATCACCCACAGAATGACGCACGTCAGGAAAGCAAAAATGACGAATCCGGCGATGAGAATATTCCAGATCATGCTGGGATCGGAATAGGACGCCAGGATCAACGATGGCGGCGACGCTACCGCGGCGGATGCTTCCGACATGGACGCCGCTGCCAACAAGGCAAGGGAAGACCCCGAGGCCCTTCCAGGACTCGTCACGATCAGGTCGCTTGCTTGCTTCTGCCGGCCAATCATTCCCATTCCACGGATTCTTCCGGGAGGGATTGTCTGGCTGTTGCGGTTTGAATCGGGTAAATGCCTACCCTGTACGTGACGTAATTTTGTCTAAAATGGGGGCAAAGGCGGTTCGTGATTAACGAAGCCCTAATGCCGATGTCCTGCATAGACGTTGTTACGTGTGGCGCAGATTGAACGAACTTCGGCACTTTGGACGATGAATGGACAAGATTGATTGCGTAGTTGTCGGCGCCGGCGTTGTCGGTCTCGCCACAGCACGACGGATGGCACAGGCAGGCCTCGAAGTGATCGTGGTGGAAGCCGCGGAGGATATCGGCACTGGAACGTCATCGCGGAATAGCGAAGTCATACACGCCGGAATTTATTATCCTGCAGGAAGCTTAATGGCGCGCATGTGCGTCAGCGGCAAGAAAGCCCTCTACGCCTATTGCGATGATCACGGCATCCCCTATCGCCGATGCGGAAAATTGATCGTGGGCACCACTGAGGACGAAGTCGCCAAACTTGCCTCGATCAAGGCGCATGCCGAAGCGAACGGCGTTGACGACATGAAGACGCTGACGGGCGAAGAGGCACGCGCGCTTGAGCCGGCACTGAATTGTGTGGGCGCTCTTTTGTCGCCATCAACCGGCATTATCGACAGCCACGCCTATATGCTGGCGCTGCGCGGGGACGCAGAGAGTGCGGGGGCCGCATTCGCATTTCATGCGCCGCTGATGGGCGCGAAAGCCACCGCCGATGGCCTCGTGCTGCACGTGGGTGGTGCAGCTCCGATGGACATCGGCTGCAAGCTGCTCATTAACTCGGCGGGTCTCGCCGCGCCTTCTATCGCGCGGGCGATCGACGGCATGCCGGCCGACCGCATTCCCACCGCTTATTACGCAAAAGGCAACTACTTCAGCTGCAGCGTCCGCGCACCATTTACGCGTCTGATCTATCCGGTGCCAGAGCCGGGCGGCCTCGGTGTGCATCTCACCATCGATCTCGGCGGGCAGGCGAAGTTTGGACCGGATGTGCAGTGGGTGGATACGATCGATTACGCCGTCGATGCCTCACGTTCTGAACGGTTCTATCCGGCCATCCGGCGATACTGGCCCGCCTTGCCGGATGGAGCCTTGGCGCCCAGCTATTCCGGCATCCGTCCCAAGATTGTCCCGCCAGCCGTGGCCAAGCAGGACTTCCTGATCCAAGGGCCGCAGGACCATGGTGTGTCCGGATTGATCAATCTGTTCGGGATTGAATCGCCTGGACTGACATCGTCACTGGCCATCGCGGACGAAGTCGCGCGATTGGCCGATGTGCGAACATAGCCGCGACGGCATATGCCGTCACGATCATTTCCCAGTGGTCCGATTCTAATGTTCGCATCCCATTTCGGCAGGCGCCCCCTGCGAATGTTAGAATCAAAGGACCACTAGCAAATATAGTTTCTAGTGGAGTTTTGGAGATTCGCTTACGAACCCGCAGCCGGGTGGGGAGCGAATGTCAAATCCACTCCACTAGCCGCATTGGCGATGGTTTTGCGATTTCAGTGAACCGTAGAACAGGCCGCGTGGCGGATACGTTCGATTTGGTCCTTCAGCACCAGCTTTCGGCGCTTCAACTCGATGATATGGAGGTCGTCTGTGGAAAGATGCTGCAGGGCATCGTGCAATTCGTTTTCCAGAACTTCGTGTTTGCGTTCCAGTTCAACGAGATGCGACTCAATCGCCATATGTATCCTCCTTTGTCGATTGACTTCAAAGTTGGATGAAACGCGCTATCAAGCGAATGGCGTATCCCGGTTCGCGTGAACAACGCGCTCCTCTAGCTAAGACCGAATGGTTGGATGCATTCCATCCGGGCCATCAAGTGTACATGACGGAGACGGGCTGTCGACAAGGAACGACGAAGCGAGCTTAAAATTCTTCTCACGATTAAAAATCGGTTCTGAAGGAACCGTTTGGTAATTCCATTGCTGGAAATTATTCCTGTTTTCTGCAATGACAATGTGCGTGCGGCATACCCATCTAGTTCAACAGGTTTGCTGAAGCCCGGCAGAGCTAACTCACCGATCGTTATGGTAGATCAGGACAACAACGAATTCGCTCTCGAACTGGCGCGACTGCAACAAGAGCACCGCGATCTCGACGTTGCGATCGAAGCATTGCAACAATCGCCGGCTCCGGATCTGCTACGACTACAACGGTTGAAGAAACGTAAGCTGCAACTCAAAGACCGGATCGCCTTCATCGAAGATCAGATCACCCCGGACATTATTGCCTGAATTGTCTGAGCGGATATTGCAGCGCCCTTGCGCTCCGCCTTTCGGGCGTACATGGCTTGGTCCGCTTGCTCCAATGCCAAAGCCGCATCGTCCAACGGTTTGAGCATCGCAACTCCCGCCGAAGCACCAATTGCGACAGCGTGTCCTTTGAACATGAATGTCAGGGTGTCGATCGCCTGTTCAAGCGCCAAAGCCTTGGCGCGCGCATCCGCCTCAGACAGGTTCCAAAGCAGCAGCGCAAATTCATCGCCGCCGAGCCGCCCGACGACGTCCGATGAGCGGATATGCCGCATCAACACCGCGACTACGCCCTTTAACACCATGTCGCCTGCCGCATGCCCGTAGGTGTCATTGATCGGTTTCAGACGATCGACGTCCAATACGATCAGCGCACCTGCCGCCCGGTACCGGTCGATATATGCGCTGGCGCGGCCGAGTTCCCGCTCGAAGCCGCGGCGATTGTAAATGTTCAGCAGGAAATCCGTGTCCGCCCAAGCCTGAAGTTCATCAATCTTGGCGTGCGCGGCCGCAAGCTGCGCCTTAAGCGCGCGAATTTCAGCCTCGGCTATTTCCAATTTGCCGTTCGACGATGATTTGCCGGTGGTGACCATTGGACCCAGGCACTGGCCTTGAGAGGACGGTTTGGCTGGAACTTTGAGCCGTGCCTTGGCTGTCGCGGTGGGTGCTTTTGGACCCGGCTGTCCCGCGGCCGTCGTGGTCTTCGAGGTTTTCAAATTGGCACCTGTGCCACGCGTCCCGCCGCAATCTGTATTCACCGAAACGGGCAAAGAATCGCTCTTGCCTGTGTTGACCATGAAAGGATAGTCCATTCCCAGCGGCTTGCCACACGAAAGTGCCCCCCTATAATCCGCGTCTCTTTTTTCCGCCTTTTTCAAAGATTTCCGCATGACAGCCGCCGTCGCCATCATCATGGGAAGCCAGTCCGACTGGGAGACCATGCGTCACGCCGCTGAAACCCTGACCGCGCTTAGTGTTTCGCACGAGGCATTGATCGTATCGGCGCATCGGACCCCGGAACGGCTGTATGCCTTTGCCAAGGGCGCCAAGGCCGCCGGTTTCAAGATCGTTATTGCAGGAGCTGGTGGAGCCGCCCATCTGCCCGGAATGGCAGCCGCTCTAACGGAACTTCCCGTGCTTGGTGTGCCGGTGGAATCCAAAGCGTTGTCCGGTGTCGATTCCCTTTATTCGATTGTGCAAATGCCTGCCGGAATACCGGTCGGCACCTTGGCGATCGGTAAGCCCGGCGCTATCAATGCCGCCCTGCTCGCGGCAAGCATGCTGGCTCTGAACGACGCTGGCCTTGCGACCAAGCTCGCCACATGGCGGAAGCAACAGACCGAGGCGGTCCGCGAGCGCCCGGAGGACTCCAAGTGACATCTTCGAAGCGGGTGACGCTGAAGCCAGGCGACACCATCGGAATTCTCGGCGGCGGACAGTTGGGTCGGATGCTGGCGCTTGCCGCCGCGAGACTGGGCCTCAAGGCGCAGGTCTTTTCACCCGATCCGGATTCGCCTGCCTTCGACGTGGTGCAGAACGCGACCTGCGCGGAATATGCAGATGTCGAAGCGCTCGAACTGTTTGCGTCTGACGTCGACGTCATCACCTACGAATTCGAGAACGTGCCCTCTGCGACAGCGATGATTCTCGCCGCCCGGCGCGCGGTCTTGCCAGATCCGCAGGTTCTGGAAACTACCCAGGACCGGCTCGTGGAGAAGGACTTTGTCACGAAGCTCGGCATCCCGACCGCGCGTTACGCTGACGTGTCATCCGTGGAGGGATTGAAAGCAGCGATCGCGCAGATCGGCCTCCCCGCGGTCCTCAAGACAAGGCGCTTCGGCTACGACGGCAAGGGCCAGATCATGATGCGCGAGGGCGATGATCCCGAGGCGGTCTGGGCTGACCTCGAAACGCGATCCGCCATCCTGGAAGGTTTCGTTCCATTCGAGCGGGAAATTTCCGTGATTGCGGCGCGCAGCGTGGCCGGCGAGGTGGTTTGCTACGATGTCACCGAGAACGAGCATCGCGACCATATCCTGAAGACCTCACGCGTACCCGCCGCGATTCCGGAGAGTGTTTCCGCCCAGGCCCGTGCTATGGCGGAGAAAATCGCCACCGCTCTCAATTACGTCGGAGTGCTGGCCGTGGAGATGTTCGTGGTTCCCGACGCGAACGGCGCAGCACCAACCCTATTGGTCAACGAGATAGCGCCGCGCGTACACAATTCCGGTCACTGGACGCTGGACGGGGCGTCGGTATCGCAGTTCGAGCAGCACATTCGCGCCATCGCCGGCTGGCCACTGGCTCATCCGGTTCGCCATGGCAGTGTCACCATGACTAACCTGATCGGGGACGACATCCTCGATTACGGGAAGTGGCTAACGATGCCGGGTGCAACCGTGCACCTCTATGGCAAGGGCACGCCGCGTCCGGGCCGCAAGATGGGCCACGTGACAGTCGTCGAAAACGACTAGTGTGGTGGTTCAGAAGTTCGCTCTATCTTTCCCGCGAGTCCTTCCAGCGAACTCCTGAACCTAAGCCACACTAGAATCATAAATTTACCAGTGTCCTCTCGAATCCAAAGTCGCTACGGAGCGCGCTGTACGATAAGGCGAACTTTGGATTCGGGACACTAGTTCACGCGCGTCCAAAGACCAGGCTTTAAAAGAAGCCTTAAAAGAAAAGGCTGCCACGATTGCTCGCGGCAGCCCGTATCTAATTCAAAAATCACGTCTGTTATCGGTTACCCGTGACCTTCCCTGTCGGTTCATCGCTAAGCCAGCGATAGACGACGCCGCCAATGACACCGCCGATCAGTGGCGCAACCCAGAACAACCACAACTGCTGCAACGCCCAACCACCGACGAACAGCGCAGGACCCGTGCTGCGCGCCGGATTCACCGAGGTGTTGGTTACAGGAATGCTGACCAGGTGAATCAGCGTCAGCGCGAGACCAATCGCGAGCGGCGCGAAACCAGCCGGAGCTTTGCCGTGGGTCGAACCCATGATGACGAACAGGAAAACCGCCGTCATCGTAACTTCCATAACGAAACAAGCGACAAGGCTGTATCCGCCGGGGGAATGAGCCTCATAGCCGTTGGAGGCGAACCCCTTGGTCACATCGAAGCCGGGAGCGCCACTGGCGATCATATAAAGCAGCGCTGCTGCCGCTATTGCACCGATCACCTGCGCAATGATGTATGGAAGGACCTGTCCGCCGGGGAACCGGCCGCCGGCCGCGAGACCGACCGTCACCGCGGGATTGAGGTGGCAGCCGGAGATGTGGCCGATGGCATAAGCCATGGTCACCACGCTCAAGCCAAACGCTAACGAAACGCCCAAAAGTCCGATGCCGACCTGCGGAAAGCCTGCGGCAATGACCGCGCTGCCGCAGCCTGCGAAGGTCAGCCAGAACGTACCAATAACCTCGGCCGTGTATTTTTTTGCATTCATATGTTTTTTCTCCGCTGGACGAAGGATTTCGATTAACGCCTTGAGAACCTGTAGGAAGGCCCCTTAAGGCATGCTGAATCTCCAGACTCAAAAGCCCGGGATCGGTAGTTTCGCAGGGATTTATTGCGCGCCTACAGGCCGAAAATCGTTGTCCACAGGTGGACATTCCCGGTTTGATCTGGTAAATCCGCCCCCCTGATGGGAAGGGCGAGGCCTTTGCCGGCCCCTCCAACGTCTTCCGAATTATAGACCGTTCAAAACAAGAGGATGCCGCGTGCAGGTTCTCGTCCGCGATAACAATGTTGATCAGGCCCTCAAGGCGCTCAAGAAGAAGATGCAGCGCGAGGGTATTTTCCGCGAGATGAAGCTCCGCGGCCATTACGAAAAGCCGTCCGAGAAGAAGGCCCGCGAAAAGGCGGAAGCCGTTCGCCGCGCCCGTAAGCTGGCGCGCAAGAAGCTACAGCGCGAAGGCCTGCTGCCGATGAAGCCGAAGCCGGTGTTTGGTGCTGGTCCGGGTGCAGATCGCGGTGCAGGCGGTGGCCGCGGTGGCGCTGGCGGCGCTCGCAGCCCTCGCTAAGCAACTTTCAGATTTCAGATCAAAACGCGGGCCTTTCGGCTCGCGTTTTTGTTTGCCGATTTTTCTTTGGCTAGAGTCCCGATTCCGAAGTTCGCATCATTCCGCTGCTCGTTCGCCTGCGAACTTCGGAATCGAAGGAATCTAGCAAGTTATTGTTCTAGTGTGGCTTTGGTTCTGAAGTCCGCATTCCGGACTTGCCGCACAAATGATGCGGACTTCAGAACCGCCACACTAGTCGTCAGTCCTTACCATCGCCCGCCATAAAGGCCTGTGCAATCGATACGGCGCCCTGCTCATCCAGGTTGACGTGCGTGCCCTGTGGCAGAGTGACGAAACGTTTGCGGCCGGGCACCAGATCAAACAGCCGCCTGCCGATTTCGATCGGAACGACGGTGTCCTTCGCGCCGTGCATGATCAGGAGCGGCACATTGAGCTTTGAGATGCGCTGATCGGAATGGAAGCGATCGCGCATCAGCCATCGCACCGGTGCCCATGGAAATGCGGCGGCGGCGACATCCACTGTCGAGGTGTAAGGCGCCTCCAGGATCAGCTTTGCGATGGGCCGCGTTGTTGCAAGGGCAACTGCAACCCCGCTCCCTAGCGAATAGCCCCACGGGATGATGCGCGAGGGTGGATAGCGAGCCGCGGCGAACTCGTACGCGGCCACTCCATCGTTCAGCAAACCTTCTTCGCTCGGTGCACCGCTCGAGCCACCATAGCCGCGAAACGAAAGTGCGACCAGGCCTGTGCCGTCCGCGGTGATGGCGCGAAAGCGCGGCACTCGCCATGCCAGCACCTCGCCGTTGCCATGAAAGAACAGCACAACCGGCTTTCCCTCCTTCGGCGGGACATGCCAGATGATCAGCCTCTCACCGTCTTTGGTATCGAGAACGATTTCCTGCGCCTTGGCAAAGCCGACTGAGGCCGGGTCCGTCCGCGTGGTCTGCGGAGCCGGATAAAGCAGTGGCCGCTGAAAAAAGTACAATGCGCCGATTGCAGCGGCGTAGGCCGCCACCGCGAACATCGCGATCCATAGGATAGTCTTCATGGGTCAATGCCAGCTCTGCTTCACTATCGGACTTTAGGCCGGGAATTGCGCCAATTTGCGAAGCGTTGCCCAAATAAAAAACGCGGGCTCTCGCCCGCGTTTTGTCGTTAGCTCATCGACTATTCCATCCGCTCGGTTAACAGCTCCGAAAAAGATCGGGTGAGAAACTGCCGCCAATCCAGTGAAGACAGTCGCTCACCCGCAGGAGGAAGAGCGGCTTTAAACGTTGAGATTCATCCACACAGCTTTGGGCTCGGTGAAATTCTCGATCGCGGCAGTGCCGTGCTCACGGCCGAAGCCGGAATCGCGCTCACCGCCCCAGGGCAACCGAACGTCGGTGTAGCCATAGGTGTTGATCCAGACCGTCCCAGCCCGCGCCTTCTTGGCGAAACGCTGCACGCGGGCGATGTCATGGCTCCAGACACCAGCCGCGAGGCTGTACGCTGTTCCGTTGGCGATGCGCAGCGCATCGGCCTCATCCTTGAACTTGATGACGCTCACCACCGGTCCGAAGATCTCTTCCTGCGATATTCGCATCTCATGCTTCACGTTCGCGAAGACAGCCGGGCTGATGAAATAGCCACGCGTACCGATGCGATCGCCGCCTGTGGTCAGCAGCGCGCCTTCCTTCTGGCCGATGTCGACGTAGTCGAGGATCGTCTTCATCTGCTTCTCGGAAATGACCGGACCCATCACCGTGGCGCGATCCTGCGGATTGCCGATGCGGATCGCGGACGCACGCGCCGTCAGCCGCTCGACCACTTCGTCATAGACGGCTTCGTGGGCGAGCACGCGAGAACCCGCCGAGCACACCTGGCCGGCATTGAAGAAAATGCCGGACGCGGCAGCCTTGGTGGCAGCGTCCAGATCAGCATCTTCAAAGATCACATTCGCAGATTTGCCGCCAAGCTCAAGCGACACGCGCTTGAAGTTGCCCGCTGCACCCCGAAGGATGCCACGGCCCACACCCGGCGAACCGGTGAAGGTGACTTTGTCGACGTCCGGATGATTGACCAACGCATCACCAACGATGCGGCCCGGACCGGTCACGATGTTCAACACGCCGGGCGGCAGGCCGGCTTCAAGCGCCAGTTCGCCGATGCGTAGCGCCGACAGTGATGTCAGCTCCGCCGGTTTCATGACCACCGTACAGCCGCAAGCCAGCGCAGGCGCAAGCTTCCACATGCCGATCATCAGCGGGAAATTCCACGGCACAATCGCCGCAACCACGCCCACAGGCTCGCGCAACGTATAGGTCAAAGCCTCGTCGCGGGTCGGCACCACCTCGCCATGAATCTTGTCGGCCCAACCGGCGTAATAAGTGAGCGTATCGATCGCGGCGGGAAGATCTTGCCGCAGCACGCCTGCGATCGGCTTGCCGGCGTCCAAACTTTCGAGCTCAGCGATGTCATCGGCGTGCTGCTTCATCAGTTCAGCGAGTCGCAGCAGGATCTGACCGCGCTCGGAGGCCCGCATCGTGCGCCATGGGCCTTCGAACGCACGTCGCGCCGCGGCGACCGCACGATCGACGTCATCCGCATTGCCCTCGGAAATGGTTGCGAGGACCTGCTCCGTAGCCGGGTTCAACGTGTTGAAGGTGCGCCCCGAGACGGACGCCACACGCTGGCCGTCGATCAGCAGCAGCTTTTCGGCAGAGCGGGAAGCCGGGGACGTCCTGTCCTGGGAATAGTCATATGCAATTGACATCATATTCCTCCTGTTCTTACCTCCTAATGTGTGTATTAGATATGCCAGCGTAAATATGAAATCTGCTACCGGTGGCTCACCTTTATATGAAATCAATTTCATAAGATTGGCACACGGATGTTACATATCGAGATCGAAACCATCTGGCGATTTCACAAAGAGGACAGCCCGCAGACCACGGTCGTGATGCTCGGCATCCTCAACGAGATCCGGAAAACCGGAAAACTCACCAGCGCGGCCGATCACGCCCAGCTCTCCTATCGGCACGTCTGGAATCTCGTCGAACAGTGGTCCGAGTTCTTTGGTGTGCCGCTGGTTGAAACCCAGCGCGGCAAGGGCACCACGCTGACACCCTTCGGGGAAAAACTTGTTTGGGCTGGCGAGCGCATGCAGGCACGACTCGGTCCGCAACTCGAGAATGTCGCGCAGGAGCTTGCAACGGAGATCAAACCGTTCCTGCACCAGCGTCCATCCGTGATCCGCGTACACGCGAGCCATGGATTTGCGGTCTCGAAATTACGTGAGTTGCTGGATCGTGAGCCCGGCATCGGTATCGATCTGCGCTATGTCAGCAACCAGCACTCCCTTGCGTCACTGGCCCAGGGCGCCTGCGACCTTTCCGGCGTTCATCTTCCACGCGGCGAACTGCGCGCGCAGAATATTCAGGCCTGCCGCGAATGGCTTGATCCGCGCGAGGATCGCGTCATCAGCTTCGTGACCCGCGAGATGGGCCTGATGGTGAAACGCGGCAATCCGCTGAAGATCACGTCGCTGGAAGATCTGGTTTTGCCTCACGTCCGGTTCGTCAACCGCGACCACGATTCCGGAACGCGGTTGCTGTTCGATCAGTTGCTGGCTCTGCACAAGATCGACGAGACGAAAATCAATGGAGCCCAGCAGATCGAATTCACCCACGCTGCCGTTGCAGCCTACGTCGCAAGCGGCATGGCGGACGCAAGTTTCGGCGTCGAGGCTGCGGCCCGCCAGTTCGGGCTCGATTTCGTGAGGCTTCTGACCGAGGACTATTTCTTCGTGTGCCGCCGCTCGTTTCTGGAAACCGAGCCGATGAAGCGCGTGATCGACATTATGAAGGGCAAGGAATTCCACGACGCCATCGCAAGTCTTCCCGGTTACGTCGAGACCCGGTCCGGATCGGTCAACACCGTGAAGGAGTTTTTGGACAGCGTGGAAGGTGAAGCGCCCGCTCAGAGCGGCCTCAAAACAAAGCATGCGAAATAACGGACGTGCGCGCCAGAGCGTTTTCGAGTGAAGAAAAACGCGTCAAAACAAAAATTTAATGCGGCACGACAGCCTGGAATACCGATTTCGCAGCCGACACCACATCCTCGGCGACAGACGGACGTTCCTCGCTGCGCAGTTGGCGTGGCGGGATATCCGCCGGCGGTGTAAGCCGCGTCGAGTCGTCGGCCTGCGCTTCGGCGGAGCGCGGTCCGGCCCCTTGAGGCGCCACCGCCTCTTCGCTTGGTGTCGGTGCAATCGTCACTGCGGGAGGGAGCGGCTGTACTGTTGACGGTGGGTTATAGACAACGCTGTTGACCCGGCGTTCCTGTGGCCGCGAGGTTTCGATGACCCGTGCTGTGTCGCGAGGTGGCTCAGCTTGACGGGGCTGATCGGCGCTCCGCAGGCGCGCGATCGCCGCCCGGGCCAGATCGTTGGCATCACGCTTGTCGTCTGCCTCGGCGGCGGAAGCAGTCGGTGTAGCCTTAGCAACTGTCTTTTCACGGGCCCTGCGGGCCTCTGCTTCCTTTTCGGCCTTCTCAGCCTGCGCCTTCTCGGCCGCAAGCTTCTCGGCTGCGACCTTCTCAGCTTTCTCAGCAGCGAGCTTTTCAGCCGCCGCCTTCTCCGCAGCAGCCTTTTCGGCAGCCTTCACTTTGGCAGCCTCAACCCTTTTTCCAGCCTCAGCTTTGGCGCCTTTTTCGGCTTGCGCGGTGTCGTCGAGCTTGGCTGGCGTGGTGTTGGCGGGGGTCTCTGGAGCCTTGGCCGGATTTGCCGGGGCAGCCATGGCAGCCTGGGGCTTATCGGCCTCCGGCTTGTTGTTGATGTAGTGCGTCACGATGTAGGCGCCGACCACCGTCGCCACGATCGATGGAATAACCTCCAGAATGTATTTGGATAGAAATTTCTTCAGCATCGACGACTCCCCGGCTCCCCATTGTTGAATGCTGGAACTTTGGGGCCGATTGAGGGATCAACTGCGACAGATCGGTGGCAAACAGCAAGATCCATCGTCTCTCGAGATCAAATTCGCCTCAGCCAATCGAGGTGTTGGCAACAATTCGTTAACTGGTGTGCACCGAGCCCTCGCCGGAGACATACACTTATCATTTCCGATTTCGCACTGCGGTTCGGCTGGAGGCCGGCCTGACATGCATGTCGGCGCCGATATGGACGAAACTGTCACAGCGGCGTAGCAAGGAACCGGCTCCGGCGATGTAATCACCGGGACGCCCAAGATAGCATCGCCGACCATGGCCTTCTGGGAGTTTCACGATCGTGACCGAGCATCAGCCGACAGCCTCCATCGACGCCGTCGAACAGGGCCTGGCATCGGCCGGCTACATTGCCAGCCGTCAGATCGCGACTGCCGTTTACCTCTCGGAGCGGATTGAAAAGCCCATTCTCGTGGAAGGTCCGGCCGGCGTCGGCAAGACCGAACTTGCCAAAGCGATTGCGGCGTGGCGCGGCCTCAAATTGATCCGCCTGCAATGCTACGAAGGGCTCGATGAGGCCAAGGCTCTCTATGAGTGGAAATACGCCAAGCAGCTTCTTTACACACAAATCCTGAAAGACAAGCTCAGCGAGGTCTTGGGTGAAGCCGAGACGCTGCCGGCCGCGCTGAACAAGCTTCACGATTTCGGCGACGTGTTCTTCTCCAAGGAATTCGTCGAGCCGCGACCGCTGCTGCAGGCGCTCGAACAGCCGCAAGGCTGTGTGCTGCTGGTGGACGAAATCGACAAGTCGGATGCCGAATTTGAATCCCTGCTGCTCGAAATCCTTTCCGATTTTCAGGTCACGATCCCCGAACTCGGCACCGTATCCGCACTGGCGCCGCCAACCGTGATCCTGACCTCCAACAGCGAACGCGACCTGGGCGATGCCCTCAAGCGACGCTGCTTACATCTTCACATCGGCTTTCCCGAACAGCGGCTCGAGGAGCGCATCGTCGAAAGCCGCGTTCCCGGTATCTCCCAATCGCTGCGACGGCAGGTCGTCAGTTTTATCAACGACGTACGTACGCTGGATTTGAAGAAACTGCCTTCGGTCAGCGAAGCCATCGACTGGGCGCGCGTGCTTGTGCTGCTGCAGGCGAGTGAGCTCGATCAGCAGACGGTCAAAGACACGCTCAATGTCCTTCTCAAATACGAGGCCGACATCGAGACCACTCTGCCCCAGGTCACAACTTTCATCAGCAAGACGCGCCGCGAAAACGTCTTCGGCTAGGCAGATGAGAGAGAACCTGCATCGCTTCTTTCGGGCGGCCCGCGGGGCCGGCGTACGGGTTTCGCCGTCCGAAAGCATCGATGCGATGAGAGCCGTTGCCGATGTCGGTTTTAGCGACCGAGCGGTGTTGCGCGATACGCTGCTGCTGACGCTCGCCAAGACCCAAGAAGAGAAGCAGTCGCTCGGTCAGTGCTTCGACCTCTTTTTCCAGCAACCTGAAATCGCTGCTCCTGCGACGAAGGACCACCAACCTGACGCACGACCTCCCGAACAGACATCTTCGAGTGAAGCCGCGGCGTCCATATCCAGCCTCGGACCATTGGCCCAGATGCTGATGGGACAAGATCGCAATGCCATCGCCGCCGCGGTTTCGAATGCCGCCAACGCCGCTGGACTCTCAGACATCCGGTTTTTCACCCAGCGCGGCATCTATTCCAGCCGGATCCTGGACGAACTCGGCATCATGCAGTTGCGGGACGATCTCGATGCATTGACCGAGACGAACCCGGCGCACGCCGAACGGCTTGCGGCAGCGACCGAAGCGCTGCGCGAGATTGTCCGCGAGGCTGTTTCTCAGGCGCTTGTTTTGTACGGCCGCGAGGAAAGCGAAAACCTGCGCAACGAAATCCTTCGCAACGCGCCGATGTCGCAGCTCGACCAGCGGCAGGCCGAGCAGATGCGCGCACTGATCCGCCAGATCGCGCGCCGGCTGCGTGAGCGCTACAGCAAGCCGCGCAAGCGACCGCGGCGCGGCCATCTCGATGTGCGCCGTACAATCCGGCGCAATGCCGCGTGGGGCGGCGTTCCCTTTTTGACCACATGGAAACGCCGGCATCGCGAGAAGCCGCGGATCATCGCCATTTGCGACGTCAGCGGATCGGTCGCCCGAGTTTCGGACTTCTTCCTGCTGCTGATCTACAGCCTGCACGAAGTGGTCTCCGACGTCCGCTCTTTCGCCTTTTCGAGCCATCTCATCGAAGTCAGTGACATTCTCGACACGCAGGACTCCGCCCAAGCGATGAAGGAGATCATGTCCAAGGTCGGGTTCGGTTCGTCCGACTACGGCGAATCCCTCGCGGATTTTGAAAAGCTCGCCCTCAAAGCCGTGACGCCGCTGACCACGGTGATCGTGCTTGGCGACGCGAGGACCAACAATCTCAATCCCCGCGCCGACATTCTGCGGCGCATCTCGGAGCGATCCAAACGGCTGGTGTGGCTCAATCCCGAAGGCCGCATGGGATGGGGCTGGGGCGACTCGGAAATGCCGCGCTACGCCACCTATTGCAACATCGTGCGCCAGTGCGCCACGGCCAAGCAGCTCGAGCGCGCCGTAACTGATATCGTTGCGTCGTATCAGTAGCCATGCGCGCTGGACGATTACGGCGACAGCACCAGAAATATGAAGACGGCGAATATCAACGTGTGCACGAGTCCGAACATGATATTGGTGCGCCCCGTCCCGAATGTCGTCAGGCTGACCAGCATGGTCATGACCAGCAACACCGTGTCGCGCCCATCGAGCCCGAGCACCAGCGTCTTGCCGAGCACGTAGGTTGCAATCGCAACCGCAGGGACCGTGAGGCCGATGGTTGCCAGCGACGATCCCAGCGCGAGATTGAGGCTCTTTTGCAGGTCGTTCTTTCGCGCAGCGGACAACGCTGCGATGCTTTCAGGCAGAAGGACCAGCAGCGCGACGACGACACCCGCAAAGGCCGGAGGCGCGCCAATCGCCGCTGCGCCAGCATCCACCACCAGCGAAAATTTCTTGGCAAGCAGCACCACCGCGCTCAGCGACACCAGCAACAGTACGCTGCTCAGCACAAGTTCTTTCACTGGCGCCGATGCGTGTTCGGCCTCCTCTGTGTCCGTCTCGACAATGAAGTAGTCGCGATGGCGGATGGTCTGGGTGTAGAGAAACACGCCATAGAGCACGACCGTCACGACGCTGACAAAGGCAAGCTGCGGCGCCGAATAGACCGGTCCCGGCGTGGATTGCGTATAGTTCGGCAAGACCAGGGTAATGGTCGCGAGGACGATCAGGACGCCGAGATAGACGTTCACGCCGGTGACCTGGAAATCCTGCTCTTTGTAACGGAGCCCGCCCGCCAGGATGCACACGCCGACCAGGCCGTTACACACGATCATGACCACCGCGAAGACGGTGTCGCGTGCCAGCGACGCCGCGGCTTTGTCGCCGAGCATAATGGTTGCGATCAGCGCAACCTCGATCACCGTCACCGACAACGTCAGCAGCAACGTGCCGAACGGTTCGCCGACCCGGTGCGCGATCACCTCGGCATGATGAACGGCGGCAAACACCGTGCCGAACAGGACCACCAGCAGCACCGCTGCGAAGATCAGTCCAGGTAGTGAATGGGTGAAGCCGAGGCCGGGGTATACGGTGCTTCCAAAAAGCAAAACGGCCAGCGTGGGATAGACCCAGGCTGACCGTGGCATGTGAGTGTGAGCGCTCATGCTCACACTTTAACCGATTTGCGTGACGCCGCTACATCGCCTTGACGATGTTCTCGGTCATCTTCTTGGCATCGCCCAGCAGCATCATCGTGTTGTCACGATAGAACAGCGGGTTGTCGACGCCGGCGTAGCCCGAGGCCAGCGAGCGCTTGATGAACATCACCGTGCCCGCCTTCCAGACCTGGAGCACCGGCATGCCGTAAATCGGCGATTTCGGGTCTTCTTCCGCCGCCGGGTTGGTGACGTCGTTGGCGCCGATCACGAAGGCGACATCCGCCTGGGCGAATTCCGAGTTGATGTCTTCGAGCTCGAACACCTCATCATAAGGCACATTCGCTTCAGCCAGCAGCACGTTCATGTGGCCGGGCATACGGCCAGCCACCGGATGGATGGCGTACTTGACCTCGACGCCTTCCTTCTTGAGCGTATCGGCCATTTCGCGGAGCGCGTGTTGCGCTTGCGCCACCGCCATGCCGTACCCCGGCACGATGATGACCTTCTGCGCATTCTTCATGATGAAGGCTGCGTCGTCGGCGGAGCCGAGCTTGACCGGCTTCACTTCCCCGCCGCCCTTGGCGGCAGCCCCGGTCTCGCCACCGAAGCCGCCGAGGATGACCGAGATGAAGGAGCGGTTCATCGCGTGGCACATGATGTAGGACAGGATCGCACCGGACGAGCCGACCAGCGCCCCGGTGATGATCAGGGCCGAGTTGCCCAGGGTGAAGCCGATGCCGGCGGCCGCCCAGCCGGAATAGGAGTTCAGCATCGAGATCACCACCGGCATGTCGGCGCCGCCGATCGGGATGATCAGCAGGGCGCCGAGCACCAGGGCGATGATGGTGATCAGCCAGAAGTCGACCGCGCTCTGCGACGAAACCAGGCCATAGATGAAGAACACCAGCGCCAAGCCAAGCACGATGTTGATGATATGGCGCGACGGCAGAATGATCGGTGCACCGCTCATGCGGCCCGACAGCTTCAGAAACGCGATCACCGAGCCGGTGAAGGTCAACGCGCCGATGGCGACGCCGAGCGACATTTCCACAAGGCTGGAACCGTGAATGTTGCCCGGGGTGCCGATGTCGAAGGCCGCCGGCGCATAGAACGCTCCGGCCGCCACGAGCACCGCCGCCATACCGACCAGCGAGTGGAAGGCTGCGACCAGTTCCGGCATCGAGGTCATCGGCACGCGACGCGCGATCAGCGCACCAATGCCACCGCCGATGGCGATGCCGAGGATCACGAGGATCCAGCCGGTGCTATCGCTCGGCGGATGCCCGGCAAGCGTGGTCGCAATTGCAATGGCCATGCCGACCATGCCGAGGAAGTTACCCTGGCGGGACGATGCCGGGCTCGACAGACCACGAAGCGAAAGGATGAAAAGTGAACCGGCGATCAGATACAGAAGGGCAGAGAGATTAGCGTTCATCGACTACTTCCCCTGCTCACTTCTGCTTCTTCTTGTACATCGCCAGCATGCGCTGGGTGACCAAGAAGCCGCCAAAAATATTCACGCATGCAAAAATCAATGCGACGAAGCCGAAGGCACGCGCCCACAGCGGACCATTACTATCGCCGACCATCGAGACACCGACGGCCAGCAATGCACCGACCACGATGACCGACGAAATCGCGTTGGTCACCGACATCAGCGGCGTATGCAGCGCGGGCGTCACCGACCACACCACGAAATAGCCGACGAAAACGGCGAGTACGAAAATCGACAACCGGAAGACAAATGGATCGACAGCCTCAATCCCGTGCATGGCGGCTCCCCCTTATGCTTTCGGCTGGAAATTGGGATGAATGACAGCGCCGTCCTTGGTCAGCGCGGTGGCCTTCACCAGTTCGTCGTCCCACTTCACGGCGAGCGACTTGCTCTCCTTGTCGTAAAGCGTCTCGATGAAGGACTGGAGGTTCTTGGCGTAGAGCCCCGACGCAGACGCCGCGACCTTGCCGGCGAGGTTCGGGAAGCCGACGATCTTGACGCCATTCACGTCTGCGATCTGGCCC
Source organism: Nitrobacteraceae bacterium AZCC 1564 (assembly GCA_036924835.1). Taxonomy (NCBI): domain Bacteria; kingdom Pseudomonadati; phylum Pseudomonadota; class Alphaproteobacteria; order Hyphomicrobiales; family Nitrobacteraceae; species Nitrobacteraceae bacterium AZCC 1564. Next base: position 3,606,441 of record JBAGRR010000001.1, on the reverse strand, counting down.
GGCTGGACGCCTTCGACGTTGCCGCCGCGCTCGACCGCGAGGTCGACCAGCACCGAACCCGGCCGCATCGACTTCACCATCTCGAGGCTGATCAGCCGCGGTGCCGGACGGCCCGGGATCAGCGCGGTGGTGATCACAATGTCCTGCTTCTTGATGTGCTCTGCCGTGAGTGCAGCCTGCTTGGCCTGATACTCTTTCGACATTTCCTTGGCGTAGCCGCCTGCGGTTTCCGCCTGCTTGAACTCCTCGTCCTCGACCGCGATGAACTTCGCGCCAAGCGACACCACCTGTTCTTTCACCGCCGGACGGACGTCCGTCGCAGTCACCACGGCGCCGAGGCGGCGTGCGGTGGCGATCGCCTGAAGACCGGCGACGCCAACACCCATGATGAAGACCTTAGCCGCAGGCACAGTGCCGGCTGCCGTCATCATCATCGGGAACGCACGGCCGAAAGCTTCGGCCGCTTCGATCACCGCGCGATAACCGGCGAGGTTCGCCTGCGACGAGAGCACGTCCATGACCTGCGCGCGGGTGATGCGCGGCATCAATTCCATGGCGAAGGCGGCAATGCCGGCATCGGCCATCGTCTTCAGCGCGGCGTCGTTGCCGTACGGGTCCATGATCGCAATCGCCAGCGCGCCCTTCTTGTATTTGGCGACTTCCGCCGCCTCCGGACGCTTCACCTTGATGACGATGTCGGCATCCTTCACCGCATCGGCACTGACCGTCGCACCGGCGGCTTCATACTCCGAATCCAGCAGACCCGACTTGATGCCCGCGCCCGGTTCAATGGCGACATCGATGCCCAGCGATTTGAATTTTTTGACCGTGTCAGGCGTCGCCGCAACGCGCGGTTCCGCTGCATCGATTTCCTTGGCTATCGCAATTTTCATGAAGCCTCCCGCGACCCTGTAACGCCGCGCATAACTAGCAACCGGCGTTGCCGCCGGTGACGACGGAACGATCGGATCAGAGCAGGAAAATCGCCATGAGGACGAGGATGGCGATTACGGCCAGCGTGCCGTATTTAGTCAGCGCCAAAAACCCTTCATAAGTCTGCTCGTGCGCGGCGTAATCGTTACCATCCGCGGTTGTGTAAGCGACTTCACTATGATCGGCCATTGGTCCCTCCAGCACCGTTTAAAAAGGTAGCGGGAATTAGCCCAATTGCGGCGCAAGGGCAACGTCCAGCAGCCTTCGACAGGCTGATTAAACCGCCCACATGCAAGCTATGCAACGCAAACTGTGAAGTTTTTCCACGATACGGAACGGGCGCGGACCATGGCCGCCCCCGTCCCCGAGGGCGCTAGCCCATGGCCTCGAGCTCCGCGATCAGGTTCTCGATGACAGCCAGTCCACCGTCCCAGAATTTGGGATCCTTGGCATCGAGCCCGAACGGCTTGAGCAGCTCCGAGTAATGCTTTGTGCCGCCGGCCGACAGCATGGCGAGGTAGCGCTCGGCGAACCCTTCGGCGGCATGTTCGTAGACCGCATAGAGCGAGTTCACGAGGCAATCGCCGAAAGCATAGGCATAGACATAGAAGGGTGAATGGATGAAATGCGGAATGTACATCCAGTAGGTCTCGTAGCCCGGCTTGATCTCGATCGCGGGACCGAGGCTTTCGCCCTGCACGCTCAGCCAGATCTCGCCGATCCGCTCAGCGGTCAGTTCGCCATTGCGCCGCTCGGTGTGGATCGCGCGCTCGAATGAATAGAACGCAATCTGGCGCACCACCGTGTTGATCATGTCTTCGACTTTGCCCGCGAGCAGGGCCTGACGGTCCTTGGCACTCTTCGTTTGGGCGAGCAGGCGTTTGAACGTCAGCATTTCGCCGAACACGCTGGCCGTCTCTGCCAGCGTCAGCGGCGTCGGCGCCATCAACGCTCCATTCTTGGCCGCGAGCACCTGATGCACGCCATGGCCAAGCTCGTGAGCAAGCGTCATGACGTCACGCGGTTTGCCCTGATAGTTCATCAGGACGTAGGGATGCGCCGACGGCGTGGTGGGATGCGAAAACGCACCCGGCGCCTTGCCGGGACGAACCGGCGCATCGATCCACCGATCATCAAAGAAACGTTCGGCGATCCCGGCCATATCTTGAGAGAAATCCCCGTAGGCTTTCAGGATCGTGCCTTTGGCGTCGTCCCAGCCGATCTGGGCGGAGGACGCGAACGGAAGCGGTGCGTTGCGGTCCCAATAAGCGAGCTTCTTCTTTTTGAACCAGCGGGCCTTCATCGCGTAGTAGCGATGCGACAGCCGCGGATAAGCCGCGCGCACGGAAGCCACCAGTGCATCGACCACTTCGCGTTCGACACGGTTTGCGAGATGGCGGGAATCCGCGATGTCCTGGAAGCCGCGCCAGCGGTCGGAAATCTCCTTGTCTTTGGCCAGCGTATTGGTGATCAGCGCAAAGGTGCGCTCATTGGCCTTGAAGGTTTTCGCCAGAGCTTCGGCGGCAGCCTTGCGCTTCGCCGGTGTGCGGTCCTGCAGCAAGGTCAGCGTCGGCTCGATGGCGAGCTCCTTGCCGTCCACCTTAAAACGCAGTCCGGCAATGGTCTGGTCGAACTGCCTGTTCCACGCCGCATAGCCAGTAACCGACTTCTCATGAAACAGCTGCTCGACACGATCCTCGAGCTGGTACGGCTTGTCCTTGCGCAGATCCTCGATCCATGGACGATAATGTCCAAGGGCAGGCGTCTCCATCGCCTGCTCAAGCAGATCATCGTCGACACGATTGAGTTCGAGCGCGAAGAACAACAGATGCACCGACGCCGCCGTGATACGCTCGGACACGTCACCGTAAAATTTCGAAATAGCTGGATCGACAGTGTCGCCGGCATGAGCCAATCCGGCATAGGAAGCGAGCCGGCCCGCCAGATCGTCGATCGCCTCAAAGCTCCTGACCGCTTCAGCCAGCCAGTTGCCGCCATCCGGTGTTGCAACGTTCTCCGCGATCTTACCCTTGTAAGCGGTCTCAAACGCCAGACAATCCGCATCCAGCTTATCGAGATCACGCGAAACCTCGGGCGCAGCAATGGACGGATAAAGATCGGTCAGATTCCACTCCGGCAGCTTGCCGAGCTTGCTTGATGCCTTGTGACTTGAAGTCTTGGCTGCGCCTTTAGGCTTTGTCGTCTTGGCGACGGATTTCTTGGCTGCCTTCTTGGCCGCGACCTTCTTGGCTGCTGACTTGGCGGGGGATTTGCGGAGAGCAGATGACGAACGCGAGGCCATGCTTTTTTCTAACCTTTAGCTACGTTTCAGACCGGCTTTATCGACGCGACAACAACCAAACAGCAAACGCAATGCAACGCTTCTCTAACCTGTGCGCAACGACGGCGTTGCGACAACCTGAGGTCAACTCTTAAGAGGCCGTTAATCGGCATCAGCCAGAGTGCCTCGATTCGAAACAGATAAAACTAAAACGCGGGGAACGCTATGGCTGCAACCATTCTGATTGCCGACGATGACGCAGTACAGCGCCGGCTCGTCGAAAATATGGTGCAGCGCTGTGGTTATGACGCCATCACGGCCGAAAATGGCGATGCGGCCGTTGCCTTGTTGCTGGATTCCGATGCGAAAGCGATCGACGCGCTGGTGCTCGATCTTGTCATGCCAGGACTCGACGGCATGGGTGTGCTGGCGAAAATCCGCGAGGCTGGCCTCGATCTGCCGGTAATCGTGCAGACCGCGCATGGCGGCATCGACAATGTCGTGTCCGCGATGCGCGCGGGTGCGCATGACTTCGTCGTGAAGCCAGTTGGCATCGAGCGCCTTCAGGTTTCGCTACGCAACGCACTCAATTCCAGTGCGCTGAAGGGCGAGCTGCAGCGCATTAAGCACAGCCGCGAAGGCAAGCTGACCTTCTCCGACATCATCACACGGTCAGAGGCGATGACGAACGTCATCGCCATGGGCAAGCGCGCGGCCTCCTCGGCCATTCCGGTGCTGATCGAAGGCGAATCCGGCGTCGGCAAGGAGTTGATCGCCCGCGCCATTCATGGCTCCAGCGAGCGCAGCACAAAGCCGTTTGTCGCGGTCAATTGCGGCGCCATTCCTGAGAATCTCGTTGAGTCGATCCTGTTCGGCCACGAGAAGGGCGCGTTTACCGGCGCCACGGACCGGCACGCGGGCAAATTCGTGGAGGCTTCCGGCGGCACGTTGTTTCTCGACGAGATCAGCGAATTGCCGCTCGCGGCGCAGGTCAAATTGCTCCGCGCCCTGCAGCAGGGCGAAGTCGAGCCGGTCGGCGGCCGCAAGCCGGTCAAGGTCGACGTCCGCATCGTTTCAGCCACCAACCGCAACCTGCTGAATCACGTGAAGGCCGGGCATTTCCGCGAGGATTTATTCTATCGCCTGCATGTGCTTCCGCTGACCATTCCTCCGTTGCGCGCACGCCTGGAGGATATCCCTCATCTGGTCCGTCATTTCGTGGCGCGATTCTGCGCCGAGGAAAATCGGCGGATCACCGGTATCAGCGGTGAAGCCATGGCGCTCCTGGGACGCGTGCCATGGCCCGGCAACGTTCGCCAGCTCGAGAATGCGGTTTATCGCGCCGTGGTCATGAGCGATGGCGATCAGCTCGGGATCAATGATTTCCCGCAGGTCGGCATGATGCAGGCGGATTCAGCGACTTCGTCCACGGAACCGCTTGCGGTTTATTCAGAACCGGCCTCTCTGACCGAGCTGGTTGCCGGTGCTGAGATACCTATTGCGCCTGCGCCGGCGGGCAATCAATTCGCAGCCACGCCGTCGGCCTACGGGACCCTCAGCATGATCGGTGAGAATGGCGAAGTCCGCCCCCTGGCGGATATCGAGGCGGAGACAATCCGTTTTGCTATCTCGCACTATCGAGGACAGATGTCGGAGGTTGCACGGCGGCTCAAGATCGGCCGATCGACCTTGTACCGCAAACTTGATGAGACGACGGCCTCCGGAACCGCTTCTTCCGATCAGGACCATTGAGCATCGAATCACTGCAAGACTTGCAGGCTGCGTGCTCTTTTTTGGCTCGCATTGAACCGTTGCGGTCTGGTGACAGACCAAGGAAAAGCGCGCGGCAATGCGCGCAAGCCATTGCAAGGGATGCCGAATTGAAGTCATTTCGGTGAGATGACTTTGAGTTGATCCGGCGGCAGCTGGCCGCCCTAGCCCGGCGCGTGTACCGTCTCGCCGAACTTTGAGGTGCGGGACGTGTTGCTGTACTGACCGGCGCTTTTGCAAAGGTTCTGACGGAATAAGAGGAGCTGTTCCATAGCGGAACGGTTCCACCCAAGGGGTGCGAGAATGCATGACTTTTCGACTGGCCACAGTGGCCTGACGGGCTTCGACCGGGTGGTGGCAGCCGTTGCAGCAACTTTCCTCACGGTCGCGTCGACCGCCGCCATTGCACAATCTGGCCCAACAAAAACACCGGCAGAACTCGCGATCGACGCAGCAGTCCCGGTTCCCGAACCCGCAAACGTCCCACCACCGACCGCAGCCGATATCAAGCTCGACACCACCGCGACAGCTCCTGCTGCTCTTCCCAAGAAAGAGGAAGAGATCGCGGCTCCCGCGACGCCTGCCCCCGTTCCTGCTCCAGCGGCATCAACCGCCACCGCACCGACAACGGCACCATCAACTTCTGCAACGACGCCGGCGACAGCCAGCACAACACCCGCATCGGCCGCCCCGGCAACAGCAACCGTCGCTCCTGATGCCGCTCCTGCCGCTGCATCTGCTCCCGCAACGGCATCCGCTCCGGCGACAAACACAGCAACGGCGGCCCCTGCAGTCGCCTCCGCCGATCAACCGGTTGCGGACAAATTGCGCGACCTGATCGCTACCAAGGCAATCAAGTATTTCGACCGCAAGGCAGAACGCGCGGCTGTGGAAGCCTTCTACAAGGATCGCAACTACGCGCCGGTCTGGAGCGAAAGCGGCAAGGCGACTGAACGTGCAAAAGGCGTGATCGCCCGTCTGAAAGATGCCGCGGCGGAAGGTCTCAATCCGAACGACTATCCGGCGCCCGATTTCACCGCAGCAACGACCCCGGATGCATTGGCGGAAGCCGAGCTGCGTTTGACCGAAAGCGCCATGGATTATGCGCGTCAGGCCCAGAGCGGCCGCATGCACTGGTCACGTGTCAGCGCCGACATTCTGTTTCCGGAACATCCGATCGATCCGACGGAAGTGCTGACCAACCTATCGACCGCGAAGGACGCGTCCGCAGCCCTCGATGGCTACAATCCACAGCAAAAGGGCTATCAGGCGCTGAAGGCCAAGCTCGCCGAGCTGCGCGGTGTCACCGATGATCCATCCAGGCAGATCGCCGAAGGCGAGACGCTGAAGTTCGTCAAGCCGACGAAGAAGAATCCGGCGCCCGTCGTAATGGAAGACGAGCGCGTGCCGGCGTTGCGTGCCAAGCTGAACGTTGCGGAAGACGCAGACGACAAGCGCTATGATGCGAACGTTGCTGCTGCGGTCCGCAAGTTTCAGGCAAGCAATGGCCTGAAGGCTACCGGCGTCCTCGACAATCGTACAGTGCAGGCCATCAACGGTCCGAAGAGCGAGCGCCAGATCGACATCGTACGCGTCAACATGGAGCGCTGGCGGTGGCTGCCGCGCGAGCTCGGAGCAAAGTCGCTGGGCAACGCCTACGTGATCCTAAACATTCCCGACTACACCCTGAAGGTGATGCATAATGGCGAGCAGGTCTGGAAGACCCGCGTCGTCACCGGTAAGCCGGGCAACCACGCGACGCCGCTCCTGACGGAGACGATGAAGTACATCACCGTCAATCCGACCTGGAACGTGCCGCCATCGATCATCTACAACGAATATCTGCCGGCGATGGAGCAGGACCCCACGGTTCTGCAGCGCATGGGCCTGAAGTTTCAGCGTAACCCTGATGGCAGCATCCACATTTCGCAGCCGCCCGGCGAAGGTAACGCGCTTGGCCGCATCCGCTTCAACTTCCCGAACAAGTTCCTCGTCTATCAGCACGACACGCCGGACAAGTATCTGTTCGCGAAGGAAGAGCGCGCCTTTAGCCACGGCTGCATGCGCGTGCAGTATCCCGACCAATATGCGGCAACGCTGCTGAACATCGCGCTGCCGAAGGAAAACTACACGCCGGAGAAAATCCGCAGCATGTATGGCCGCAGCGAGATCAACATCAATTTCCCGACGCCAATCCCGGTGAACATCACCTATCAAACGGCGTTCGTGGACGAGGCGGGCAAACTTGAATTCCGCAAGGACATCTATGGCCGCGACGCGACCATGATTGCGATGCTCAAGGGCGGCAGCGGCAAGGACCTCGAAGCGGTCGTCGCCCACTCGCAGCCGAACTACGTGCGTCCAACCCGGAACCTCAACGTGCCTGGCGATACCTATGCCAGCAACAACAGCGGCAGCGGCCTGGGATTCTTCGAACGTCTGTTTGGCGCGCCAACCCCGCCCCCAGCGCCAATTCGCGGACGCCGGGTCGCGCGTTAAGCCTCTGAACTAGCGATAAAAACTGGATACGGATTATCCCCTTCCAATAAAATTTAAAAAAAGGCCCCGACCGAGGTCGGGGCCTTTTTGTTAACTATCCCTCTTAGTCCACCCCCTATCGGATCGGTTGACCGGCGCTTTTTTGCCATACTCACCGCGTCATATCGCCTTGGGTCTTCATGAACTGGCGTTAAGACTTGGGTAAGCTAAGACTTGGGTGAGTTAAGACTTGGGTGAGTTAGGACTTTGGTGAGTTAGGACTTGGGTAGACTAAGCGCGTTGAGGTGGATTTGGGGGGTGGCTAAAGCTCGGTTAACCCTCCTGCCTTAAGACGGCGTTCATCAAAATGACATCCTCCCTCGTTGCGTAGGGTAGCGGGGGATCCCTTTAACGAACAGCTACAGCTGACGGGATTCTGAGTGGCGGGCGGTTTTCCACGCAGCTTCGACTTTCGACGACTTTCGCGAACCGGTGTTCGCGTCAGCCTCGCCACGCTGTTGCTGATCGTCACCGGGGCTCGTTCTGTCCATAATGCCACCGCCGACGGCGACACCCGCACCCTCTCCTTCCATCACACCCATTCCGGCGAAGACCTCACCATCACCTTCAAGCGCAACGGCCGCTACGACGAAGCCGCGCTGAAGAAACTCAACCACTTCCTCCGCGACTGGCGCAGCCAGGACCAGACCACGATGGATCGGCGGCTGTTCGACATCATCTGGGAGGTCTATCGCGACGTCGACGGCAAACAGCCAGTCCAGATCATTTCCGCCTATCGCTCTCCGGCCACCAACGCGATGCTTCGCCGCCGCTCTTCGGGCGTTGCGCGCTTCAGCCAGCACATGCAGGGCCACGCGATGGACTTCTTCATCCCGGGCGTTCCGCTTGAGCAGATCCGCTACGCCGGATTGCGCCTGCAGCGGGGCGGCGTCGGCTTCTATCCGACCTCGGGTTCGCCCTTTGTGCACCTCGACACCGGCAACATCCGCCACTGGCCACGCATGACGCATGATCAGCTGGCACGCGTGTTCCCGGATGGCCGCACTGTGCATGTGCCGTCCGACGGCAAACCGCTCAAAGGTTACGAGTTGGCTCTGGCTGATATTCGCAAGCGTGGCGATGAGGCCGATGCGCCATCCAAGAGCAAGAGCTTCCTGGCTTCGTTGTTTGGCCGGAAACAGGCTGACGACGAAGAAGAAGCCTCAGCGAACGATGCTGCTGGCGGCAATGCGACAGTAGCCGCCGCAGCCACGACTGACGCCAAGCCGAGCGCCCTCGCAAAGCTTGCCGAGATTGTCCCGCTCCCCCGCGCCAAGCCGAAAGCAGCGACCTATCAAGTCGCTTCAGCCGCAGCCCCGACGCCTGTTGCGCTTAAGGAACCTGCGGCAACCGTCGTAGCAGAACCGTCCGAACCAACCGCAGTCGATATCATCAATGCCCGTGGCATTTGGGATAATGCGTCGGCGGAGAATTTTGCGCCTCCGGCGCAGGTTGCCGCGCTCAAACGGCGCGGCGCACAGGTGGCGGCAGATCCGCAATCGACGGCTAGCCTGCCCGAGAACGTTTCGGACGCGATGGCCTATGCACCGCCGGCGGCACCGTTTGATCGCAGCCAGATTGTTGCCGCCAGCGCACCTGTCCCACCACGTGCCCGGTCGGCGTCGCTGACATCCAATCCGCTGGGAGCCAGCGAAGCCTTGATCGCCAAGAACCAGTCAGGTGCCATCGCCAAGACGGTGCGCATCAAAGCGGCGTCGAAAGCGAATGATCTCTGGCTGCGCGCGATGATCGTCACGCCGAGCGCCAGCAAGACTCTGACAGCTTCCATGATCGGCGATCAGGACATGACGGTGATGCGTGCGCATTTCGTCAAGCCAAACACCGCCGTCGCCATGACATTCTCGGATGATCCGCAGATGGGCGTGGTTTGCGAGCAATTCACCGGATCGGCGATCGCGACGCTGCCGACCACATCCTTTGCGATGCGGACCGCGTCACTGCGGTGATCATCCGGCCGACTTCATTCTGACCACCTGCTATTTCAGAATTTTTCGGGTTGGGATGCGCGGGCAGCACCGCGCACAATCATCCCACCAGTCCGCGTTTTCAATTTTGCTGTAGCCCAAATTGACATTTGGGTAGCCACTTCACGCTCGGTCTATATCTGAAGTCTCGGTTCAGCATTCTCCCGCGCCCGCCAACACGACATGGTTCTATCATGCTATTGTTAGTGTGAACGTCGGGATGGCGGTTCAAGGTCGCTCTGATCTTCGGCATATCATGCGAGACGCGGAGGACATTTTCTGCCGCGGGTTGAGGCAGGTCAAAGCGGCAACTCGCTGACGACGTTACCTAGCCAACAATCGTAGATTTGGAGACCGTCATGCGCGCACATCAGATCATGAGTCGCAACGTCATTACCGTCACACCTCAGATTTCCATTGTTGATGCTGCAAAGACGATGCTGGAGCGACATATCAGCGGCTTGCCTGTTGTTGATGATGCAGGTCGATTGGTTGGCATGGTGTCAGAAGGCGACTTCATCCGACGAACCGAGATTGGCACCAGAAAGCGACGTGGACTCTGGTTCACACTTCTCTTCGGCGCAGGGCAAATGGCTGCAGATTTTGTCCAGGAACATGGGAAAACAGTTGCGGACATTATGACACCCGAGCCGCTGACGATATCAGAGGATACGACCCTCGAAGAGGTTGTCAGACTCATGGAGCGAAATCATATCAAGCGTCTTCCTGTGCTGCGCGATAGCACGGTTGTTGGTATCGTTACGCGATCCAATCTCCTTCAAGCTGTCGCCAGTTTAGCTCGAGATATTCCTGATCCAACGGCCGATGACGATCGAATTCGTGAGCGGATCACGAAGACAATCGAAAAGGAAGACTGGGGACCGATTAATCTTGAAGTGATCGTACGCGACGGAATCGTTCATCTCAGCGGCATGATTACTGACGAACGATCAAGGCAGGCGTGCGTCGTTGCCGCCGAAACTGTTGCCGGCGTGAGATTGGTTCACGATCATCTGTGTTGGATTGATCCAATGTCTGGCTTGTATCTGCAATCGCCGGAGGACGAAGAGCTGTCCAGAAGCGGATAGAAGCGTGTCCGTCCCCAGTCGCAGTGCACGCCGCCGCTCAGTTGCTTCAGAATCTCGCTTCCGATGGCGCACTAGACTGGAGTAGAGCTGGTTATGAAGAGCTTCGCAGACCTCACCGAACGTGAAGTTTTGGCGGTTGCTATCGCGGCCGAAGAGGAAGATAGCCGCATCTATATGAGCTTTGCCGAAGATCTCTCCGCGCGTTTTCCCGATTCTGCAAAGATTTTCGAAAAGATGGCTGAGGAAGAGAAAAGCCATCGAGACATGCTTCTTCAGCACTACGAAAAGCACTTCGGACCAAATCTGCCTCCCATTCGCCGGGAAAACGTCAAAGGGTTCTTGCGGCGAAGGCCCATTTGGCTGACCAAAAATCTCTCGCTGGACACCGTTCGCAAGGAAGCCGAAACGATGGAGTTCGAAGCTGCACGCTTCTACGCGAAAGCCGCAGAACAGGCTCGCGATGCCGGCGTGCGTAAACTGCTCGGTGATCTCGCTGTCATGGAGAAAGACCATGAAGCGCTGGCGGCGCGATTGACCGATGAAATCCTGAGTCCAGATATTCGGTTGAAAGAAGACGCAACAAGACGGCGGATCTTCGTCCTTCAGTACGTTCAGCCCGGCCTGGCCGGCCTGATGGACGGCTCGGTGTCCACTTTAGCTCCGTTATTCGCAGCGGCATTCGCAACTCATCAAAATTGGCCGACATTCCTGGTCGGATTGGCGGCGTCTGTTGGCGCGGGGATCAGCATGGGCTTCGCCGAAGCCTTATCAGACGATGGCACCATGACGGGCCGCGGCTCTCCTTTGCTGCGGGGAACCACTTGCGGTCTGATGACTACCCTTGGTGGGTTGGGCCATACGCTGCCTTATCTAGTTCCCGGGGATTGGCCAAACGCGTTCTGGATTGCCACAACGATCGCAAGCATCGTCGTGTTCTTTGAGCTTTGGGCAATCGCATATATCCGTGCCCGCTATATGGACACACCGTTTCTTCAAGCAGTGTTCCAAGTTGTGCTTGGCGGCGTGATCGTGCTTGGCGTCGGGATCATCATCGGCGCGTCATAGATCAAAAGACCGACTAGCCTTTCATGCCAGGTGTCGTTTCTGGTTCAATTAAGAGTCTCGCAAAAACGTAACTGACTCGAGGTGATGGATTTTCGCCATTTCAAGATCCGCTGAGCTCGGCTTGCGAGGAGTGACAGCACAGCCCTCGAGGCCCTCCCGCCTCACTCTGATCCGTCTTACCAAGACCGTCGCGAAGACGGCACCGCCGGAATATGGATCCTGGAGCAACCTACTTGAGGTCGCTCAAATATCTGTGGGATAATGGGCGTGTACTACGACAACTCGTCCGGCATCCACGGCCGCCGCGAGCGCAAAGCCTCGCCACGAGGGCGAGCTCACGTCTTGTTGGTGCCATTCCACGAATTAACAGGAATCAAGTCGTGATGACTGAAGGGAGCTAGGATCCGGACGTTACCAATTCGAAGGGAGGATAACATGAAGTCGTTATTCCCAGTGCATCGCGAAGTCTCACCAGTTCGCCGGATTGTCAGCCCGTTCATGGCCCTTCAACAAGAGATCGACAATTTGTTCGATGGATTTACCAGGGGCTTTGGCCAGGCTCAGTTTCAATCTTTAGTCCCGAACATGGATGTGAGCGAAACTGCGAAGGAAATCGAGGTCACGGCAGAGTTGCCGGGTCTTGAGGAGAAGGACATCCAGCTCAGTGTTACCGACCAACTGCTCTCCATTCGAGGAGAAAAGAAGAGCGAACGCGAAGAAAAGGACAAGGATTACCACGTTTTGGAACGGACTTACGGTTCGTTCTCTCGCACGGTAGAACTGCCGCCCGGCATTAATCCCGACTCGATCAAGGCGGTCATGTCAAAAGGCGTCTTGAAAGTTACCATCCCCAAGCCCGCGCCATCTCAGTCCAAGAAGATCGACGTCAAAACTGCCTAACCGCACCTGAGGAAGTCAGAGCGGCAGCTGACGCCACTGACTCCTGCCTGAGCCCGCCGATAGACGGGCTCTTTTTTGTCTGGAGCGTTTTCGAGCGAGTTGGCTACCGGTCCGCGTGCACGAGCGTGGCTCAGGTTCGGAAGTTCGCTGGAAGGACCTGCGGGAAAAATGGTGCGAACCTGTGAACCACAACACTAGGGTAGAATTGCCGCCCGCTTGCTATTTGATTGTCGCGGCGGATGCTCTCCTGCAACGATCTGACGGGTCGCTTCATCTTCACCCAGCAGAATCGCATCCCGCTTGAACCACACGTGCGATCCTTCACAATGGGGCATTGGACCTGCCGAGGAACATTTGAGCAAGGCCGGGAAGTCGACCTCCTCCAACGTAAGGCCGGTAAAGATGGCTTTGTTTGTTGAAGGCATTCGACAACAACTCTGTACATCGCATCCTCCCATCTTATGAATATAGATCGCTTTGCCTTGGACCGATTGGTCGGCACCAAATTTGTCGTCCGCCACAAAATAAAAGACGCCACACTCGTGTGGTTCAGGTTCAGAAGTTCGAAATCAAGACCTCAGTATTTGGCTGCTGTATCTGTGGTTCATGTGCGCACAAACCCTTCGGCACTCGAACTCATATCGAATTCGATCCAAAAGTCACCGGATCGCGGTGATTGACGACGACCCGGATGTGCTCAGTTCACTTCGTTTCCTTCTCGAAACCGAAGGCTTTTATGTCTGTACCTTCAAGAGTGCCTCATCGCTGCTGAATTTGGACAGCCCCGCGTCAGCCGATTGCTATGTGATTGACTACAGAATGGAGCCTGTTGACGGCATTGACCTGGCAAGGCGGCTCCGCGAGCGCTATCCGGGAGCATCCATTATCCTTATCACAAGTTCCCCGGACGAAACGGTGAAGGCGGATGCGCACCGCGCAGGCATCCACACCGTTCTCGTCAAGCCTCATCTTGATGAAAGCCTTCCTCCGGCGATCCGGGCCGCAATCGAGAGAAATAGAATCAATTCTACGCCAGCTAAGCCCTGAAGCGCACCTCCGGGATTCTACTTAGGGGACCCCCCTTAGGGGATGAAACGAAATTTCCAGCTCACCGGATCCGTCCTACGAAATGGCCACCTGCTGAATACGGGAGATGGCCATGCTTACTCAAATTAGCCACGATACCTTCCAGGACATCCGGTTCGGAAGCCCCCCTTCACCTGCCCCGTTGGGCGAGATCGAAGGCGGTTTCGGCTTTATCAGCTCTGAATTTTCGTACAGCAAGGACTCTGAGATTTACGGCGAAGACGAACCTGCCGAATATGTTTACCAAGTTATCCGCGGTGCCGTTCGTAGTTACAAATTGCTATCCGACGGGCGACGCCAGATCAGCGCGTTCCACCTGGCCGGAGAAATCTTTGGACTGGAGTCCGGCGACGTTCACCGGCTCGCTGCGGAAGCCGTTGTCGACACCACCGTCCGTCTCGTCAAACGCAGCTGTCTGGAAAAGGCCGCAGCGACCGATCTGCGCGTGCTCTGGAAACTCTTCAACGTCACCACACGCGATTTGAAGCATGCTGAGGACCATATGCTCCTCCTCGGTCGGAAGACGGCACTGGAACGCGTCGCAGCGTTCTTGCTTGAAATGGATCGGAGATTGACCGTTGCAGGGATGTTAGCCCTGCCGATGTGTCGACGTGATATCGGCGACTATCTGGGATTGACGCTCGAGACCGTTTCCCGCGCACTGTCCCAGTTGCACGAGCAAGGCATTCTCGACTTCTCGGGCGCGCGACAAATTCTACTCAGAAATCGGCAGCGTCTGCAAACGATGGACGCCTAGCATTGTCGCAGACTCCAAAACGCAAGCGACCTGGTGTCGTTTGCAGGTCTGCAGGTGAGATCGCGTCGGAACTCTTTGGCTTGGCTATTCACCTGCGCCACATGTCGTTATTGCACCAACGGTACCAAAAACCTCAGAACCGCACTGACCATGTCTCTTTCGTCCAGCAAGCTCATCAATCGATGAGATGAAGCGGCGGACTGCCTCATCCGGAGAAAGCGTGGTTCGCTTCGTATTAGCCGCCGACGCCAATGCCGGCTGCGGCAAGAGGCCGCTCGCCCGGCCAAGGTTTCCGAAGTCCGCCCACAGTTTCCAATTGAGCTCTCTCGCCGTCTGACCATGAACAATACTTGTCAGCATTTGCCTGGCCGAATGCTTACTCCATAATCCAACGAGATCGGCCGTTGACCTCGCTGCAAACAGATCATGGGCCCAGTCTAACTTGTCCCGGACGCCGTCGGCGACCGCGTCAAAAGGTCTTCAGGCTGCAGTCCAAACCATCTGCGAGAAGCTTCCACGATGCACTTGAAAACTGGTCGTTCACAGCGTGCACTCCTTTTACTGACTTACCTTGATATAATGCGACGATTCAGAACCTGCATGATTGATGCGGATCAAAGTCCATTCGTCTTTTCGTGACTGACGTTCATCGTCTTGTCCCCAGGCAGGAAGTGGGAGGATCATTCAGGGCGTCATCTTCGTCTCCGATTGCGCGAGGCTGTCGAACTCCCTGCCACGCACCTCGGTTGATGCGAATCAAAGTCGCCTCCACCTGCTTCTAGGATAATGTGAAGGGTCAATTCAAAGAGGAGACGTCTTATGCGCGCAAAGGACGTTATGACCAAGCATGTTGTGAGCGTTCTGCCAGACGTTGAAGTTCGTACGGCCGCCGAAACAATGATACGAGACGGCATCAGCGCTGTCCTCGTGACCGACGAGCATGGGGCTCTCGTAGGGATCCTTTCCGAGGGTGATCTGCTCCACAGAAGGGAATTAAAGACCCAATTGCGGCGCTCCTGGTGGCTTCAGCTGTTTACATCTGATCGTCAATTGGCATCAGACTACGTTAAATCGCATGCCCGAAAGGTGCGGGATGTCATGACGACTAGGGTCATCGCTGTAAACCCAGACAGTTCTCTAAGCGACATTGCCAAGCTGTTTGATAGGCATCACATCAAACGGGTCCCTGTCATCGAGAACAAGAAAGTCGTCGGCATCGTTAGTCGTGCCAATCTGGTTCAAGCGCTCGCAAACGCAGAAGAGCTGAGCTCCCCCGGTGAGAGCGACGCCGCGTTGAAACGCGAAATTGATCATCGGATCGCGGACCAGCCTTGGGGACGTCGGCCATTCAGTATCCATGTCAACCAGGGAAATGTGGACATCTTTGGCATTGTCTACGACGACAACGAACGTGACGCGATCCGCGTCGCCGCCGAAAATACGCCGGGCGTCCGGAACGTCACGAATAACTTACGCGTGGCCGCCACGTTCGCCGAAGATTGATTGACCTAGGTGGTGGTTCAGAAGTTCGCCCATTTTTCCCGCGAGTGCTTCCAGCGAACGTCTGAACCTCAACCACGCTAGAATCATAGGCTTGCTGGTGTCCCCTTTGATTCCGAGGTTCGGCATCCGAACAAGCCGCAAGTCTGTACGAAGTTCGGATCGGGACACTAAAGCGCGTCGGGTAAGCCCTGCTCTCGTGCTAATGTGAGAGCAGGACGGGGACCGTCATGGATGACAGCATCTGTCGCGTCACCCCACCCAACACGAACTCCCTAAATCTGGAATGTCCGTACCCGCCCATGACCACTAACGTGACTGAGTTATCGGCAACATAGTTCAGTATCGTATCTGCGACGTTCACGTCTGCCGAAGTCATGATCTCAACATCGACTTTGAGATCATGGCGCGCAAGATGCGCTGCGATCTCGAGCGCTTGGCAATCTGGCTTCAGCGAGTCTTCGCGCGCAATCGTCAACATCTTGACCTCGCCTGCCATATTCAGCAAGGGGAGAGCGTCGCCAATCGCTCGTGCCGCCGGTCGCCCTCCGTCCCAACAACATACGACCCGGTCGAGTTTGAGCTGGGCCTTTTGGATATACGGCACCACCAACATCGGACGCCCTGATCCGAACAGCGTCGCTTCGATTGTCGCGTCATTGTTTTCGTATTCTCCGTCATCTGATTGCATGATGATGCTGAGATCAGCGCACCTGGCCATTTCGGCAAATGCATCCGGCATATCCAACCGGCTCTGAACGACCAGGCGATGCGCGACTGACGCGAGACGTTTCTCGGAGATATCGGCAAATCTATCGATCTCCGTCTGTGCATCCGCCTTATTCTGTTCAATGACCTTCTGAACTATATCGGTAGGAACGCCCGCAAAGATGGCATTCGAAATGCCGTCGTCCGCGAACGCAACCCCGGTGAGGTGCGCGTTGAGTGTCTCGGCCACGGAGATCGCAAACTCTTGAATTGGCCTGCGACTGCCGTTCCGTTCGAGCTTAACGATAACATCTTTGATCATAACTTGCTCCGATCTTGACGGGACAGGATTGCACAGATGCCACCAGCAGCGTTGACTTAACGCAAAGCCGCGTCCGAGCACCACAACACAGCGCGACAGTCGGAATCGCTTGCCAGCCAACTCGATTGATATCGAAGCCAATCGTTTCGAGGCGCGCAATGATCCCCCGCTACACCGATGCGAGCGCCGATCGTCGATTGATTTAGCTCAAGCACATTCCCCAGGAAATGGCGTAGACAAAGCCAAACAACGATAGGCCTTCTTAGCAAATGTCGGAGAGTACCTATTCGTTGCTGCCGTCATCCGCACGCTCGACGACATGAATTGATCAAAACGCTTTCTTGGAGAGAGATGAAAATGGCCATCAAAGACGCAATGATTGCGTTGCGGACCTATCCCGATCCGACAACGAAAGACGTCATAGCTTCCGCCATCGATTTGGCTGGACTCCTCGACTGCCGGCTCTCTGCTTTCATGCCTGAAATTCTGATCAGGGTGCCAAGTACCGTTCTCGGCAACTCCCTCTTGGACGTTTCCGGCTTGGCAGCTCATGAGATGGGAAAGAGCACTCGAAATGCAACCGCACTTCAAAAAGTCTTCCGAGACCTGGCAGAACAAAACGGATTGTCGTACGAAGTCATCGAAGAACGGGCAGTGGAGGGAGAAATTCCGGCTTTGACGGCCGAGTACGCTCGGCTGAAAGACTTGATCATTCTACCGGTGAGCACCAATGATTTTATCGATCAGTGGGATACAGAAACAGTCATCTTTAATTCTGCTCGACCGGTTCTGTTGATGCCCGAGGGGCGCACGCCAGCTAAAGCATCCATCGGCACTGTCGGAGTTGCATGGGACTATAGTCGGGCCGCGGCTCGCGCCCTCGCTGACGCAATGCCAATCCTTGAGGGCGCAAAAACGGTTAACGTTGTAACCGTCCTCAACGAAAAGGCTTTCGACATTACCCGCAAAACGCATGAGATCGGGGCGTACCTAGCTCGGCATCAAGTCAATGCCGTCATCCACGAGATTGATGCAGCGGGACGACAGATTGGAGAGGTCTTGACCGACTTCGCCAATCGCCTTCACCTTGATTTGCTGGTGATGGGCGCATACGGACACTCACGGTTCCGGGAATTCGTCTTGGGGGGCGCTACACGATCGATGCTCGCCAGACCACCTGTTCCACTCTTGCTTTCACATTGACGGTAGCCCGCAATGGCACTTCGAACGGAGACCATTCTGGATGACTTCCGTCAAAAGTGCCGCTTTGATCAATGAGGGTTTGAGTGAGAAGGAGGCGAAGGAACGCCTCCTTCGTATTGGCCCAAACCTTATTCTTAGCAGCCAAACAAGGACCATCTTCGATATCGTCAGAGATACGATGCGTGAGCCGACATTTGTTTTGCTGCTCGCGGCCGCGTGCCTCTACCTGATCTTCAGCGATATCGGTCAGGGCCTGTTTGTATCAGCAGTCACCGTCGTCTCGTTAGGATTGGCGATCTTTCAAGAGGCACGTAGCGAGCGCGCGTTAAATGCTCTGCACGGCTAGGCGAAACCCTACGCCAGGGTCGTCCGCGAGGCCGGTACCGATAAGGGAAAACCTCGCCGTTCTATGAATAAGCCAAGAGAGCAAGCTAGAAAATTTGATTTCGATCAAGCAGCCCGACCACCTGATGGGGAAAATATGCGTCCCAAGGTCTCCCCTCGGAGGGACCCGCGGGCCTCCTCGGTTAGTGTGCATGATATGTCGAGCTTCCTTTATCGCTGTCCAAACACTGGCCTCAATGTCCAGCATCGTTTCGATGATAAAGATGTGTCAGCCAGTAACGAAAGTTACCGGGCAATCCTCTGTCCGGCCTGTGCAAATATTCACTTTTTGAACGTGCAGACGAAAAGGCTGCTTGGAGATGGGGAAGAATAAAACAAGGACTCAGGTGCGAGCCGGGATTACCCCGTTTTCACGCCGCCGTGAGATTGGTGAAACAAGGTAGAGTGAAGCGGCTAAAAAGAACCACAAACTTCGTCATTGCGGCCCTTAGGACGCCAGTGTTGTCTGATGGCAACTTCGCGCACGACAACGAAGTATGCCCACGTTGTGAACATACTTTCAGACATGGGCATTCACGACGATCAGCGGACTAGAGCATATTCGGTTCTGATTGAATCAGAACCGAAGCTCTAGATTTTTTGTTTTGACGCGTTTTCTTCACGCGAACGAGTGGAGCGGATTTGACGCTCGCACCCTGCTAGCCGCGAATTCGTGATGCGAACGTCAAATCCTTAAGCTCCACTCAAATTATATATTTGCTAGTGGTTCTTTGATTCTAACGTTCGCAAAAGCGCCTACCGAGACGGGATGCGAACGTTAGAATCGGACCACTAGGTCGCCACTTCGCTCGAAGCCGCTTTTAAATCATTCCTAACGCCTGAAGATAGACGTCTAGGATTGCCTCCTGCTCTTGACGCTCATTAGCGTCCTGCTTCCTGATCCTGAGAATCTGGCGGACTGCCTTCACGTCATAGCCTCGCCCCTTCAACTCGGCGAAAACCTCTTTGACATCGTCCGCAATGGCCTTCTTTTCTTCCTCCAGCCGCTCGATGCGCTCCACGAACTGCTTCAATTCAGCGGCCGCAACATTGCCTTTAACAGGCGACGCGGTGGCTTCGGAGGTGGCGGTGACAGACATAGAGAGTTCCTTTGACACGAATAGAAAGCACTCAGAATTGTGGACTAGTGCCCGACGCACTCGGCTCGTGGAGCTCCGCGCTCTGCTTATTCGGACGCGGGCGGACAGGGTCCGGCTATCGGGAGCCTCTTGATAGAGGATCTCTATTAACACATTGATATCATGAGCGTATTCACCCCATATCAATGCGCGAATATTTCAAAATCGTCGGAGATCGCCTTTTTCTGGTAACAAAGCGCGCACCCTCGCGGCGACACGTCATCTCGACTTCACAGTCAAGAGTACGGCCCGCTGCGTCAAGCCAAGGGGGCTGCTCATCCACAGCGACCCACAGAAGAAAGAAAATCTCCTCCGAAGCAGCAATTTGACTTGCCACGACGTACCACAGATCTCGCGATTCTAGTGGTTCAGAAGTTCGCTCTATCGAATCCAAAAGTCCGCGACGCAGCGCGTTGCACGATGAGGCGGATTTTGGATTCGGGACACCAGGGTGTTCCGGATTAGTGGCCAGCAGCGCTCTTTTTCATCGCCGCGATCTGCTCAGCCGTGGCCTCGTTTTGATACTTCGCCTTCCACTCGTCATACGGCATGCCGTAAACCGCCTCGCGGCTTTCATCCTTGCTGAGCGCAACGCCCTGCGCGTCCGCGGCATCCTTGAGCCAATTCGACAGACAGTTGCGGCAAAACCCCGCGAGATTCATCAGGTCGATATTCTGCACATCGGTGCGCGCACGCAGATGTTCGACGAGCCGGCGAAAAGCGGCCGCCTCGAGCTCTGTCTGGGTCTTCTCATCCATCTTCATGGTCATATTCCCGAAATTGTCGTGTTCTAGTGCGGCGTCTCGCAATTGCCGACCCGTCTTGCAGCTAGTCTTATATCGGCAATTGCGAGACAAAAGCCGCACTAGCGTTTTGATTTTGCTAGTGTCCTTTCGTCTCCGAATAACCGTGCGAGCGCGCCGCGAATTGGTCGGTTATTCGGAGACGGGACACTAGATTGAGCTTAACATGGATATCGTCCCACAATCTGCCATATCCGGGGCCCAAACAGTCTCAAAGTCGCTATTCCCCATGGGTTTGGCGATCGGCCCAGGCGCCTGTATGATGAACCGGAACACTGTAAAAAGGGAAGCCGCGACGGTTTTTTACCGGTCCCGCGCCATCTGTTACGCGAAATCAATCATTGGTTGATATACACTCGATTAGATGACAGCCCCCGCCCGACGCGCATTCTCCCGCCGAACCATCCTCGCCAGCCTCACCGGGCTTGTTGCGTTCGTGGCTCTGTGCGCCTGGAGCAGCCCGGCAGCCGCAGATTTCCGGCTCTGTAACAACACATCGAGCCGGGTCGGCATTGCGCTGGGCTACAAGGATAACGAAGGCTGGGTCACCGAAGGCTGGTGGAATGTCTCGGCCAATAGCTGCGAGACGCTGCTGAAGGGTACGCTCGTCGCACGCTACTATTATATTTACGCGGTGGACTACGATCGCGGCGGCGAATGGTCCGGTCAGGCCTTCATGTGCTCGCGCGATAAGGAATTCACCATCAAAGGCACGGAAGATTGCCTCGCACGCGGCTTCGACCGGACCGGATATTTCGAGGTCGATACCGGTGAGCAGCGCGCCTGGACGGTGCAGTTGACCGAGTCCAACGAACAAAATCCAAAGCGCACGCCGGGACTTCCCGGCATGCCGAATTCGCCGGGAGCCGCACAACCGGGCACCCTTCCCGGCACTGCCCCCGGAAGTCCGAAATGAGACGTTTGCGCCGTATCAAGATTCTCGCCACGCTGGGACCTGCATCATCCGATAGCGCTACGATCCGTAAACTGTTTGAAGCGGGCGCAGACGTCTTCCGCATCAACATGAGCCACACCTCGCATGACAGAATGCGCGAGTTGGTGGCGACGATCCGCAATGTTGAAAGCAGCTATGGCCGTCCGATCGGTATCCTTGTCGACTTGCAGGGACCCAAACTGCGGCTTGGTACCTTCACCGAAGGTGCGGTTGAGCTGAACAACGGCGCGATGTTCACGCTGGATTCGGACCCCACACCGGGCGACAAGACTCGTGTCCATCTTCCGCATCCCGAAATTCTCAAGGCGTTGAAGCCGGGCCATGCACTGCTGATCGACGACGGAAAATTGCGTCTGATCGCGGAAGAAACCTCGCCCGATCACGCCCTCGTCCGCGTCGTGACCGGCGGGCGGATGTCCGATCGTAAGGGCGTCAGCCTGCCCGACACTGATCTGCCGGTCTCGGCCATGACGACGAAGGACCGCGCCGATCTCGAGGCCGCGCTGGAAACAGGTATCGACTGGATAGCGCTCTCATTCGTGCAGCGCGCGGACGACGTGATCGAAGCCAAGAAGCTGGTGCGAGGCCGCGCCGCGGTAATGTCCAAGATTGAGAAACCGCAAGCTATCGAGCGTCTCGCGGATATCATGGAAGCATCGGATGCCTTGATGGTGGCGCGCGGTGACCTCGGCGTTGAGCTTCCCGCTGAACGCGTGCCGGGCCTTCAGAAGCAGATGACGCGGATGGCGCGAAAAGCCGGCAAGCCGGTCGTGATCGCGACACAAATGCTCGAATCCATGATTCAGTCGCCGGTGCCGACCCGTGCTGAAGTCTCCGACGTCGCGACCGCGGTATTTGAGGGCGCAGACGCGATCATGCTCTCGGCCGAGTCCGCCGCAGGTAAGTACCCCGTCGAAGCCGTGATGACCATGAACCGCATCGGCGAGGAATGCGAACGCGATCCGACCTATCGCGGTCTCCTCAGCTCACAACGGCCGGAACCCGAAGCAACCGTGGGCGATGCCATCGCCGATGCGGCACGCCAGGTTGCCGAAACGCTAGAGCTTTCCGCGATCATCTGCTGGACCAGCTCCGGCTCGACCGCGCTGCGGGTCGCACGTGAACGGCCCAAGCCGCCGGTTGTCGCGATCTCGCCCAACCTCTCCACCGGCCGTAAACTGTCGCTGCTTTGGGGTGTGCACTGCGTCATCGCCGAAGACGCCCACGACCAGGACGACATGGTGGATCGCGCAGGCCGTATCGCATTCCGAGACGGGTTCGCCAAGGCCGGCCAGCGCGTGATCATTGTCGCGGGCGTACCGCTCGGCACGCCGGGCACCACCAACATGGTGCGCATCGCCTATGTCGGCCCCGATCGCGACGCGGATATCTGACGCTCGCATCTGCAGAACTTCGTCTGATCAAGCGCCTGTCCCGAAGGTATCCCTTGCGGGCGACGCGTTCTCCATTCATGCTGATCGCCAAGCTTCGGCGGAGGCCTCCTGCCCGGATGCCACACCGAAGTGCGAAGGCGACCTGAGATCGCCGGACTTGGACTGCTCGTCCAAAGGAGAACGCCATGATCGACAGACGCCGTCTGATCACCGGATCGGCTGCGACGATCGCAGCACTCGGTTCCGAAACCATCTTTAATTCCGTTAAAGCCCTTGCCGAAACCGTCACTTTGCCGTTCGAGAACGGCGAGCGGCCGCTGGTCAAATATCCGCAAAAGCGGATGATGATCAGCCTAACATCGCGTCCGCCTCAGCTTGAGACGCCGTTCTCGGTCTTCAATGATGGGGTCATCACGCCGAACGATGCCTTCTTCGTTCGTTATCACCTTGCGGATATCCCGCTGAACATTGATCCCGACACATTCACCCTTGAGATCAAGGGCAAGGTCGACAAGCCGCTGAAGCTGTCACTGGCCGAGATCAAGAAGATGCCCTCCATTGAATTGGTGGCGGTCAATCAATGTTCGGGCAACAGCCGCGGCTTCTTCAATCCACGCGTTGCAGGCGGACAGCTCGCCAACGGCGCCATGGGCAATGCCCGCTGGAAGGGCGTCCCCCTCAAGTCCGTTCTGGACAAGGCCGGCGTACAAAGCGGCGCAAGGCAGGTGGTGTTCGCCGGGATGGATGGGCCTGTCAGCGACAAGACGCCAGACTATGCAAAGGCTCTCGATATCGATCACGCCCGCGACGGTGAGGTAATGCTGGCCTATGGGATGAACGACGATTACCTCCCGGTTCTCAACGGTTTCCCATTGCGCCTTGTGGTGCCCGGCTACTACGGCACCTACTGGGTGAAGCATCTCAATGAAATCACGGTGATCGACAGCGTCTTCGATAATTTCTGGATGAAGACCGCCTACCGAATTCCGGACAACGAGTGCAATTGCGTCGAGCCGGGCACAGCACCGAAGGCGACCATTCCGATCAATCGTTTTACCGTCCGCTCTTTCATCACGAACGTCACCGATGGTGCCAAGGTGAAAGCCGGCAAGACAACGCGCCTCAAGGGCATCGCCTTCGATGGCGGTAGAGGCATCAAGGAAGTGGTCGTCTCCACCGATGGCGGGAAGACCTGGATGCCTACGAAACTTGGCAAGGATCTCGGCAAGTATTCGTTCCGGGAGTGGAAGGCCGCCATCAAGCTTCCGGCGGGCGCGCACGAACTGAAAGTCCGCGCCACGAACAATGCCGGGCAGACCCAGCCATTGGAGCCGTTGTGGAATCCGGCGGGCTACCTGCGCAATGTCGTCGAAACCGTACGCGTTACCGCAGCTTGAAAGGATTGATCATCATGAAAGCATCAATCCTCACAGCCACCATCGGCGTGATGGCTCTGACCGCTGGCGGTCTTTTTGCTCAAGCCAAGCCGGTGAAATATGAACTTCCGCCGGAGGCCGCCGCGCTGAAGCCCGGGCCTAATCAGGATGTCGTGCTGAACAACTGCACGGCGTGCCATTCTGCCGACTACATCCAGACCCAGCCACGCGGCCCGAAGTTCAAAAAGGATTTCTGGCAAGCGGAAGTAACAAAGATGATCAAGGTCTACGGCGCCCCGATTGATGACGCCGACGCGGCCAAGATCGTCGACTATCTGACCGCAACATACTGATACGGTCATCCCCTCAAAAGAAATCTGCGATATCGAATACACGATATCGCAGATCTATATTCTCCGACGCGAACGTCGGTCGCAACGCTCCTTCGATGCAAACCTTTCAGGCCGCTCGATTCATGTCCACAGATGCATCCGCCTGTTCTTGCACGGCGCGAGCCGTTTCTTCCACGACGCCCTGCGAAATCTTCATCATGCGCCGCGCTTCCTCGCCGTATTGCGCAAACGCATTCTGCCAAAACTCGGCATAGGCGTGCTGGATCTCCGGTAAGGTTTTGCAATGACGCAGCGTGTCGAGAAGCTGTTGGTCTTCGTGTAACCGCGCCCCGACGAATTCGGTCCACTCCTTACCGAGATTCTGCATCGTTGCGCTCAGCTTCGCATTTATCTTCGCTGTCTCCGACAGCATGTTTTCGTTCATTTCGCTCACGCGCGCGAAATCGAAGAAAGGCAGGGAGACCGCTGATTTATAAGACGAACTCTCATGGCTTGAAGGGATTGTCATTTTCCGACCTACATCTTGCTAGAGCAGAACAAGGACGTGCAACGACGTTACTCAATCATCGCCGCATGGCGGTTGTGTGATATCTGGTTAGACGCAAGAAAAGAAATCAGGTTTGCTCTGCACAATCGGGAACGCAACACGAGTGCAGCAGTAGCTTTAAACACGGTGTTGCGCGGCAACTAAACAGCCGGCGCCTCACGCTCCTGCCGCAACACCAGCCAACCGAACAGCAGCATATCGGCCAGTACGATAATCGAACCGATACCGGCAAGTGGCTCACCGGATGGACGACCGGTATGAATCATAGCCACACCGACGGTGAGAATAATGGTCCCAACAACCCACGCACCAACCTGCGCGCGTGCCATCACGGTTTTATCCAGCAGCGGGTGCAGGCGATAATAGATCCCAAACAAAAACAATGAGACCCAGCCCAGCAGATTGAGATGAGCATGGGCCGGCATCGCTGCATGATCATGCGAGATCGCCATAGCGATGCCCCAAGCCATGCCAATAAGCCCGGCCAAAACAGCAATCAAAAAACTCATCGATGATGCTTTCATATTGATTCTCCAGAAAATGGCTTTTGCGTCTGCGAAAGCCGCGGCCTATCAGCCGTCTGTTTGGAAATCAATGTGACGGTTTGGCAGAACTTGCCCAGTCCGTTGCAGATTTAAGATGATCTGCTCGAACGTGCTGAAAACCAGACCGGTGGCAGAGCGACCCTCTAGTGTCCCGATTCCGAAGTTCGCGCAGGCGTGCGGCTTGCTCGGATGCGAACTTCGGAATCAAAGGGACACTAGCAAGCCTATGATTTGAGTGCCGCTTTTGGATTTGAAGTTCTTCATCGAGCTTGCGGCTTCACGCGGAAGAACTTCAAATCCGCGGCACTCGTGTCCCGATTCCGAAGTTCGCGCAGGCGTGCGGCTTGCTCGGATGCGAACTTCGGAATCAAAGGGACACTAGCAAGCCTATGATTTGAGTGCCGCTTTTGGATTTGAAGTTCTTCATCGAGCTTGCGGCTTCACGCGGAAGAACTTCAAATCCGCGGCACTCGTGTCTCGATACCGAAGTTCGCACGGGCTTGCGGCTTGCTCGAATGCGAACTTCGGAATCAAAGGGACACTAGCAAGTCTATGATCTGAGTGCCGCTTTTGGATTTGAAGTTCTTCATCGAGCTTGCGGCTTGCCTCGGAAGAACTTCAAATCCGCGGCCTAGTAAATCTATGGTTCTAGTGTTGCTCAGCTTCAGAAGTTCGCTGGAAGGACTCGCGAGAAAAATGCAGCGAACTTCTGAACTACACTAGACGATACTGACCCAAGCTGTGTGAGAACTCAGATATCCCGCCCCTCGACCTTTTCGGTGAGTGTCTTCACCAGATCGGGAACGCGCTCCATGTGCGGGTTGATCGCAAGCGCCTTGCGGAATGCATCCAGCGCATGTTTGTCGTCGCCGGTTTCCTGCATGATCATGCCGAGGCCAGCCAACGCACCGAAATGACGAGGCTCGCGGATCAGCACCTGACGGATGTCTTCCATCGAGCGGGCATAATCGTTTTGCAGGTAATAGAGGGTGGCGCGCCGATTCCAAGCTTCCACATAGTCAGGACGAAGCTTGATCACGCCATCGAGAAGCTTCAGCGCGACATCCATCTCCTTGCGGTCCATCGCTGTCTTCGCGCGCAGCATCAAAAGCGCGGCAGTGTCGCTGGGTGTCGCCGTCCACACCGCCCAAATTTTGGCTTCAACGGCCTTGGCGCTTTCCTCATCGGGAGCGGCCTTCAGCGCCCCGAACAGAAAGTCCAGATTCTTGGTCTTGTCGCCAGACACGTTGGGCAGCTTGGAAGGCGCTCCAGGCAAAGTTTTTTGCTTTCCTGGAGGATTGAACCGCGGATCCTGGGCGCTCGCCGTCGTCCCGGCTGTTCCCGCGAGAATGAACGCGCCCATTGCCAACGTCGCCGATATCGATCGCAGTGTCATGAGCGAAAGTCTAAACGCGAAAAACACCGCCTGCAAAGCGCAAGCGGCGTCAAAGGCACGTGATACTCAGATTTTCAACCGCGCGCCACGCCCGGCGCGCCATCAATCAGCCCTGGCGAGCCTTGAAGCGGCGCTGGACCTTGTTGATGACGTAAACCCGGCCCTTGCGGCGGACCAGACGGTTGTTGCGGTGACGACCACGCAGGGACTTCAACGAATTACGGACCTTCATGGGACAATGCTCTCTGGAGGGCCGCGTTGAGGGCCGTTGCTGGAACTTTGTTCAAATGGATAGCATCCCGCAGGCAGAGCCGCGCGGGACACGGGGGTTTCTAGGCCATCTGGGCCTGGAATGTCAATCCACACCACGGCTTGTCAGCCTCTGCACTGTCCCCCTCCAATGAAGCCGTTATCCCTATTTTCGCCCCCGAATCTGCGCCAGATCGCGATTTATGGTCGCGGTCAGGGGAGCGCTCCCGTAGCTGCCTTCATCTTGAGCGGCGCTTCAGATACACAGGCAACTGCCTTCCAGACAGGAGCCGCTTGACCACCGACATGACGACAGATCATCCCACGGCCGCCAAGTCAGCTGTACTTGGACATGCTGATTTAGCTTCGCCCTCGCGCTCGCGGCGCCTGCCGCTGCCTGTCGGGGTCACCCTGCAGAAGATCGACTGGCCGATCGCCTCGGTTATACTGATTTACCACTGGCTCGCCCTGCTCGCGTTTGTTCCATGGTTCTTCAGCTGGACCGGCGTGATCGTTGCCATCGTCACTGCGCGGCTGTCGGGCCTCCTCGGGATCAACATTTGCTACCACCGGCTGCTGACTCACCGTGGTTTCAAGTGCCCCAAATGGTTCGAGCATGTCCTCGCAGTGATCGCGATCTGCTGCGTGCAGGACACCCCTGCCCGCTGGGTCGCGGTGCATCGCCGTCACCATCAACATGCCGACGAGCAACCTGACCCGCACAGCCCATGGGTCAATTTCCTGTGGGGCCACGTCGGGTGGATCGTCATCAAGAACCCCGAACTCAACCGGCTCGGTATCTACGATCGCTACGCTAAGGACATCTTGCGCGATCCATTCTACGCCGCGCTGGAACGCAACTATCTGCAGCTCAAGATCATCCTCGCTCAATGGATGGTGTTTTTCGGCGTCGGCCTTATCGCAGAACTTCTGATGGGAGGCACGCCCGCGCAAGCCGCTCAATTCGGTCTGAGCCTGCTGGTCTGGGGCGTGTGCGTGCGAACGGTCTTCGTTTGGCACCAAACCTGGGCCGTTAATTCCGTGACCCACCTGTGGGGCTATCGGAATTATCAAACCGACGAAGACAGCAGGAACAATGTCTTCATCGGCCTGCTGGCGCATGGCGAAGGATGGCATAACAACCACCATGCCGATCCGCGCTCCGCTCGCCATGGTCACAAGTGGTGGGAGTTCGACACCACCTATCTCACCATTCGACTTTTCGAACTGGTCGGACTTGCCAAAGATATTGTCGGCCCAAATCCACACATCGCCGCAAGAGCCAGCCTAACAACGCGTGGTGCCACTGATCTGCCGACAGACTAGAGTATTCGGTTCTGATTGAATCAGAACTGAAGCTCTTAATTCTTGATTCTTGTTCTGCGTTTTCTTCACGCGAATGAGTGGAGCGGATTTGACGTTCGCACCCTGCCTGCCGCGAGGTTGTAGTGCGAACGTCAAATCCCAAAGCTCCGCTCAAATCATAGATTTGCTAGTGGTCCTTTGATTTGAACGTTCGCAGCAGTGCTTGCGGAGACGGGATGCGAACGCTCAAATTGGACCACTAGGCGCCACTTCACTCGAAAACGCTCTAACTGCGGCGGCACGTTCGCGGCCTTCGCCACCGCGCCTGCTTCTTGATCTCGGCATCGACGAACTTGCGAAGTCCGCGCCGACATCCTTATCGGGGTGATCGGCGCCGGCTAACCGGAATTAAAGCTGGAGGGCTTCCTTGTTCAGCACATAGGAATTGGCTTGCGGGATTCTCCGGAAATGATCTCGTCCCCACACCTTCCGCAGATTGGCGAAACTTAGCTTGCGCCATTTCGATCTCCCACGTATTGTTCGTGTGGCGAACTTTTTAATCGCTTTACGAACATTGTGAGTAGATCATTTCCGCGCGGACAAGGCGCATCCTGGAAGGTTGGAAATTCATGGCCAAGGAAAGCGACGGCTTCGTCCGCGCAATCGCCAGAGGCTTTTCGATCGTTGAGGCACTGGGTCGTCCACCGGGACGGCATACTCTGTCAGAAGCTGCCGCTACCGCCGGCCTCACCCGCGCCACCGCGCGGCGCATTCTCGCGACCCTCGTCGCGTTGAAATATTGCGAAGCCGACGGCCGTTATTTCAGCCTCCGTCCACGCTCGCTCGGACTTGGATTGGCCTATCTCAACGCACTGCCCTACTGGGGTTATGCGCAACGCGCACTGGAAGACCTGCGCAACGAGGTCAATGAATCCTGTGCACTCGCGGTTCTAGATGAAGGCGAAATCGTCTACGTGTTGCGCTTACCGGCGCGGCGCATCCTCTCGTCGAATCTCGGTATCGGCAGCCGCTTGCCCGCCCATCTTGTCTCATTGGGCCGCGTTCTTCTCGCCGCTTTGCCGCCGGAACAACGCTCCCATTACCTAACCACGACAGAATTCAAACCGGTCACTGCGCGGACGATTACGGATCCGCAGGCTCTTGGCCTCGAGCTCGATCGCATCAATACACAGGGCTATGCTTGGGTCGACGGCGAGCTTGATCCTGCCATCTGTGGCATCGGTGTGCCGGTGCGTGACCACCGTAATACGGTGGTCGCCGCCGTCAGCATCAACACGATTTCCGGCACCATGACCGAAGAAGAGGCCAAGCAACGCTACCTGATCGCCTTGAAGCGGACGGCGCAGGATATCCGCACTCAAACCGCCGCCAATGGATCGTACAGATCCTAGTGTGGTGGTTCAGAAGTTCGCCTGTTCTTTTCAGCGAGTCCTTCCAGCGAACTTCTGAACCTAAACCACACTAGAATCATAAATTTACGAGTGTCCTCTCGAATCCAAAATTCGCTACGGAGCGCGCTGCAGGATGAGGCGAACTTTGGATTCGGGACACTAACTCGCTTTACCGAAAGCCTTGCGCAGCTCGCCTTTCGCAGCCTCGAGCTTACGCTTGCGGGTTGCGGGAAGGTTCTTGCCAGCCCGGTTGATATAGAAAACCAGCATCGACATTGCCGAGCGATACGGATCGCTTTTGCGCCGATGACTCTGCTCGGCTGAACGTTTCAGGGAGCGCGCGATCGCTTTCGGGCTGTCCAGCTTGAAGACATCCTTTTTGAGATCCAGGGCGTCACTTGTCGCGGTGACACGGCCTGACCATTTGCGGATCGGGCGCTTTGCGCTCTTGCGTGCGGACGACGTTTTTCGCGCCTTCCGTGGTGTTGACCTGCGCGCCGTCGTACGGGTTGTTGCGGATTTGCGGGCGGTTCGTACCATGCTAGGTCTCCCTGCACCTTCTCTCGCGCGGTTCGCGCGGATTCTTCCTGACAGGACAAAGCATGAGCATCGAATCGGTTCGCGCGTTCTTTGCAGAAAAGGCACCGGACATTTCCGTCATTGAATCGGATAAGAGTTCCGCCACCGTTACGCTGGCGGCCGAGGCCTTCGACGTCACACCTGCGGAAATCGCAAAGACATTGTCACTGCGTGTCGGCGACCGCGTGCTCCTGGTGGTGACGTGCGGCACCGCGCGGCTCGACAATAAGAAAGCTCGTGCCGTTTTCGGCGGGAAGCCCCGCATGCTGAGCGCCGAAGAAGCACTCGATGCGACCGGACATCCGGTGGGCGGCATATGTCCGTTCGGCCTGAAGACGCCGCTGGCTATTTATTGCGATGTGTCGCTGAAGCAGTTTGCGAAGGTCGTGCCCGCAGCCGGCTCAGTCAACAGCGCCGTTCGTATTTCACCACAACGCATGGCCGAGTTGACAAAGGCGGAATGGGTCGACGTCAGCGAAGTCGCCATTCCGGCGCAGCCTTGATTGATGAGGCTGCGCCGGAAGCGATTAGACGAACTTGTTCTCGATCCGGCCGATGTTCGAGATTTCCATCGCCACGACGTCACCTGACTTCAGGAATTTCGGCGGGTTGAAGCCAATCCCAACACCGGCTGGCGTACCGGTCGCAATGATGTCACCCGGCACCAGCGCCATGCCCGCGGAAATCGTGGACACCAGTGTAGGAATGTCGAAGATCAGGTCGCGCGTGTTGGCGTTCTGCCGCAGCTCGCCATTGACCCAGCATTTGACATCAAGGTTTTCCGGATCGAGCTCATCGCTCGTGGTGATCCATGGCCCCATCGGGCAGAAGGTGTCGAGCGTCTTGCCGAGAAACCACTGCTTGTGATTCTTCTGCCGATCGCGTGCCGTCACGTCATTGACGATCGTATAGCCGAAGATGTGGCGATAAGCGTCCGCCTTTGAAATGTCGCGACCGCCCTTGCCGATCACCAGGGCGAGTTCGACCTCGTAATCGACACTTGAAGTAATCCTCGCGTGGAGATTCACGTCATCGTGGGGACCCACAACCGTATTGGGCCCCTTCGAGAACACGGCGGGATATGCGTCGATCTCCGCACCCTTCACTGCACCTGCCTCGAAACCGCTGTTCGAGAACTCGCGCGCATGCTCGCCGTAATTCTTGCCGACACAGATGATGTTACGCGCTGGCGTTGCAATCGGAGCAAGCAGCTTCACATCGGACAGCGCAATATCGGCGCCATCCGACTTCAGCGACGACTTGATCTGATCATAGCGCGCAATCAGATCGATCATACCGGTGACACCGCTGACCGGCCGCACGCGGCCGGCTGAGGCATCAACCACACCGATATGAGCTGAGCCTTTATGTGAGAACGAAGCAAACTTCATTTTGGATTCCACTCAGTGCTGAACAGGGGACAGATGACTTAAATTGACGTCGTGTATCATTCGACCTTGCCGATTTTCTTGACGGCGGCGATCAGACGCGCGCTGTCGCTTTCGACGAATTTGGCAAATTCCGGCGCATCCATGTAGGCAACCGGGCTTCCGGCTGTCTCGAAGGTTTTCTTCACTTCCGGCGCCAACACGGCTTCGCGCATTCCATCTCGCAGCTTGGTCATGATCGGCTCAGGCAAAGCCTTTTGAGCAAACAGGCCGGCCCAGATGTAGAATTCGACATCCTTGTAACCGAGCTCCTGGAACGTCGGTGTGTCGGGGAAGCTTGGCACGCGCTGTGCCCCCCAGCAGGCCAGGACTCGCATCTTGCCGTCATCGACCTGCGCGCGAAGCGTGCCGGGCGCTGACGCCACCGCTTGCACGGTGCCGGTGAGCAATCCAGTCAGCGCCGGTCCTGCGCCGCGGAAGGGCACGTGCAGCAGCTTGATGCCGGCACTGGCAGCAAACATCTCCATCGCAATGTGAAGCGTGCCGTAGGGCCCCGACGAACCGTAGGGAATTTCGCCAGGCCGCTTTTTGGCGTCGGCAACGAATTCCTCCACCGTTTTCCAGGGAGCGGAAGCGGGAACGGCAAGCATGGTCGGATCGGCAAGAACGCGCGCGACCGGCGCGAATTGCGAGACCTCATATGCCACCGGACGATCAAACAGCCGGTCCGCTTCCGGCAACACAGCCAGCGAGGACAACGTCATCAGCAGCGTATAGCCGTCCGGCTCTGCTCGCGCGGCGGCTGCGTTGCCGACGGATCCACCGGCACCGCCTGCCCGGTTGTCCACGATCACCGGCTTGCCGACGATCTTCTCCAGCGCGGCCGCGACCGGACGCGCGGCAAGGTCCGCCTGACCGCCGGCCGGAAACGGTACAATCATGGTGATATTACGCGTCGGCCAAGCCGCCTGTGCCTGCGCGTTTCCGGACGATGCAGGCCATGCCAGTTGCGCCAGCGGCAGGGCCGCTCCGGCTTTGAGAATCTCACGCCGATTCATTCCTAACCTCCCAAGTTTTATTTTTTATGCGGTGTGACTAGCACACTCTAGTGTCCTGAATCCGAAGTTCGCCTCAAAATGCAGCACATACCGTAGCGAACTTCGGATTCAGGACACTAGCAAATTTATGGTTCTAGTGTGGTTCTGGTTCAGAAGTTCGCCTGGAGGACGCGCGGAGAAAATGAAGCGAACTTCTGAACCACCACACTAGGAGGCACACAAACGCTGATCGGACACTTCCGCGACAAGCCTATGTCGCGACGGACGACGCCGCTTATGAACGATCGATAGCTTTGGAAGCGACGGCGGCGATCAGCCTATGCCGCGCGGATGCTGGCGAGGAAGCGATCGACGTCCGCGCGCAGCAGCGCAGCCTGACTGTTGAGCTGCTCGGCGGAGACAAGGACCTGCCCCGCCGCGGCGCCGGTTTCGGTCGCTGCGTTGTTCACTCCGGCAATATTGCTCGAGACCATGCCGGTCCCCTGCGCTGCTTCCTGGACATTGCGGGCGATCTCCTGAGTCGCAGAACCTTGCTGCTCTACAGCCGATGCGATCGCCGTGGCGATTTCGTTGATCGTTCCGATCGTTCCGCCGATGCCCTCGATGGCCTGGACAGCCTCAGTGGTCGCGCCCTGCATGGCCGCGACCTGCGCTGAAATCTCTTCGGTGGCCTTCGCCGTCTGGCTGGCGAGCGACTTGACCTCGCTCGCCACCACGGCAAATCCCTTGCCTGCCTCACCGGCACGAGCCGCTTCGATGGTCGCATTCAAGGCGAGAAGATTGGTCTGCCCAGCAATGTCGCTGATCAATTTGACCACGTCACCGATCTTTTGCGCCGCCGCGGACAGACCCTGAACGGTCACATTGGTGCGGTTGGCCTGCTCTACCGCCTGCCCGGCGATCCGAGTCGATTCCGCGACTCGACGTCCAATTTCGGAAACCGAGGAAGACAGCTCTTCGGTCGCCGCAGCGACTGCCTGCACGTTCGCTGAGGCTTGTTCCGCCACTGCGGCTACGCTCGTGGCCTGATGGCTTGCTTCCTCAGCGGTGGCTGTCATGCTTGCCGATGTCGAGCGCATATCGGTGGCCGCTCCTGCGACCGCATCGAGCGAACTGCGAATGCCCATCTCGAAGTCATCAGCCATCTTGCCGAGGAAAGCTTTTCTCTCAGTTTCGGTATGGCTCTTCATGCTGTCCTGTTCGCCACGCAGCCGCATCGCCTCGATCATATTGTCCTTGAAGACCTGAACCGACTGGGCCATTGCACCGACTTCGTCGCGGCGCTCCTGAGCCGGGATCACGGTCGCCGTGTCACCATCAGCGAGTTTGCGCATCACGGTAGTCATGGCGGTAATGGGGCGCACAATGCTGCGGCCAAGCAGCAGACACATGCCGACAACCAGCAGAAGCGTAGCCACAACGATCGCACCGATCTTCATGATCTGCGTCCAAAAGATCGCGTCCACGTCGTCGAGATAGATGCCACCGCCAATGGTCCATCCATAGGGCTTGAATTCGGCCGCATAGGAAATCTTCGGAAGGGGATAGTCCGAACCTGCGCGGGGGAAGCGATAGGCCACGAAA
This sequence comes from Nitrobacteraceae bacterium AZCC 1564, assembly GCA_036924835.1. Taxonomy (NCBI): domain Bacteria; kingdom Pseudomonadati; phylum Pseudomonadota; class Alphaproteobacteria; order Hyphomicrobiales; family Nitrobacteraceae; species Nitrobacteraceae bacterium AZCC 1564. Next base: position 3,571,838 of record JBAGRR010000001.1, on the reverse strand, counting down.
CCCCCGCCCTTGGCTGCGATTTCGATCTGCGCCCGGGTATAGAACACGCCGTCCGAATCCGGCACGGCATAAAGGTTCTTGCCTTCAATTTTCGGATTGGGATGCGACTGAAGAACGCCTTCCTTGTTGAAGGAGTAGAAGTAGTCATCCTTACCGAAACGCAGGCCGCGCAGCAGCGCCTTGCCTTTTTCAACGGCCTGCTGCTCTGAAAGCCCCGCCTTGCGGGACGACTCGTAATCGTTCTCGAGCGCCTGGCGCGTGAGAAGAACAAGGTCCTGAAGCTTGGCTTTGCGATCCTCTAGCAAATTATGCTTGAGTGCCGAGAGGCCCACGCCCGCTACGACAACAATGCCGAGGACTGACAGGGCAACCATGATCAGGAGCTTGGAAGAAATTCGCAAGTTACCGAGCATGGAGGACCTTCCGAAAAAAAAGAAAAGAATAAACGGATTCTACACAGTCCACTGTGTTAGCGTGAATTGGTGAAATAGCTCCTAACGCCGGATGCTAGCCCAATCCACTCGATTTTCTTGGATGGACCGAATGACGATCAAAGCGGTTGTATTCGATGCCTATGGCACGCTTTACGATGTGCAGTCGGTGACTTCAGTCACTGATGAAGCATTTCCCGGCTATGGCGAGCTCATCAGTCAGATCTGGCGATTGAAGCAGCTTGAATATACCTGGCTGCGCTCGCTGATGGGACGATACGAAGATTTCTCAGTCATCACCCGTCAGTCGCTGGTCTTCACACTCCGGACGCTTGGCCTCTCGTTCAGTGACACTGTCTTTGATCGCATCATGGACAAGTATGTTCACCTCGACCTCTATCCTGATGCGAAAGACGCACTCGCTGCATTGAAGCGCCGCAAGCTTGCAATCCTGTCAAACGGCAGCACCGACATGCTGAATGCGCTGGTCCACAATACCGGTCTCAACCAAGTTCTCGACGCAACGATCAGCATCGACTCCACCAAAACCTACAAGCCAAGCCCGCAAACCTATACCCTGATCGAATCGAACCTCGGCGTGAAGCCACATGAAGTGCTCTTCGTTTCGTCCAATCCGTTTGATGCATGCGGCGCGAAGGCGTTTGGACTCAACGTGGCCTGGATTGAACGCGTGACGCCACAAGCTATGGCGAGTGAATTCAAGAATGCCGATCTTGTTCGTCCATTGTCGATGTTCAAGGCACTGCGGATGCAGATGGACGAGTACGGCTGGGAACCGGATTATCGCATCGCTGCGTTGACGGACTTACCGAAGATCGCGGAGATCGAAGCGGGCTAGTGTCCCGAATCCAAAGTTCGCCTCATCGTGAAGCTCCGCTTCAAAAAAAATTGCACTGAGCCATACGGCCTTGCCCAGTCCGCCTTTCATTTGGCATGATTAGTGCTTCGCATACACCTTGAAGGAGGTGATGTGATGCGTTCAATCATTTTCTTGCTGCTGGCGATGAGTTTGTTGACTCGCGCCGGATTTGCTCACGATGCGCAAGGGCGACCGAACTGGATCGCCGAGGGAGCTTACAGAGGCGCCGATGGGGTCCATTGTTGTGGTCCCACCGATTGCGAGCAGTTGAGTTCCGAGGAAGTTCAGGTGCGCCCCGACGGAATCTGGCTCACCCGCTTCAAGGAGCTTGTTCCCTTCGACCAAGCGACGCCCAGCGAAGATGGCAAAACATGGCGATGCCACAACTACGCTGGAGAGAGGCGGTGCTTCTTCATGCAGTACGGCAGCATATAAATGTAGGGGAAAAACATCTCGCATATCCGACCGAAAGCTGGATATGCGAGATGCGGGATTGTTACAGGCCGAGCGCGACGCCATCCTTGCGATGGTCGCTCGCGCCGAGGAGTAGGCCTCGTCCGTGATCGATCCAGATCGCCTGACAACCACCGATTGCTGAATCCGACCAGCTCACGTTGTGACCACGCGCTGCAAGCTCCGCGCCGATATCCTTCCCAAAGGTCGTCTCCAGAGACAGGACGCCATCGAAGTCAAACGACCGCGGCGCTTCGGATGCGGCCTGAATGTCCATGCCAAGATCGAACACATTGGACAGGAAGTTGGCGTGGCCAGTCGCCTGATAGTGGCCGCCCATCACGCCGAACGGCATCTGGCAGCGCCCATCCTTCGTCACCATGCCGGGAATGATGGTGTGCATCGGCCGCTTGTTGGGCGCGAGTGCATTCGGATGTCCCGGCACCAGCCTGAAGCCATAACCACGATTGTGCAAGAGCACACCCGACTTTGGCGCATAGATGCCGCTGCCGAACGGATTGAACAGCGAGTTGATGAATGAGACCGCATTCAGATCACGGTCCACCACCGTTACATAAACAGTGTCGGTGTGTTCGATATCGTCCCAGTCGGCTTTGCCGCTCGCGCGCTTCAAGTCGATCTTGCTGCGGATCCTGCCGATGTAGCCATCGGAAAGGAAATGCGCGGCATCGACTTTGCCGTGCGCCGGATCGCAGAAGAACGCATCACGCGCGCGATAGGCAGCTTTCGTTGCCTCAGCCAGAAGATGGACACGGTCCACCTCCGACAGAGACTTGATGTCATATCCAGCGAGCACGCGCAGGATCATCAATGCGGCAAGTCCCTGCCCGTTCGGCGGGCATTCGAGAACATCGTAGCCGTGATACTTGGTCGAAATCGGCGTCACATCTTCCGAGACGTGCGCCGCGAAGTCCTCGACCGTATGCACACCACCCAGGCCTTGCAGCACCGTGACCAGCTCTTCGGCCACCTCGCCTTCATAGAAGGCCGAACGACCTTCACGGGCGATGCGGCGCAACGTCTTGCCGAGAGCGGGCTGACTGCGTTTGTCGCCGATGGCCGGAGCCACGCCGCCGGGCAGAAAATGCTCTTTCGCCGCCGGATTGCTTTCAAGGCGCGCCCTGAATTTCGCCCAGTCCGCCGCGACACGCGGCGTAACGCGAAAACCGTTTTCGGCGGCATCGATGGCAGGCTTGAGAATTTCTTCGAGCGACTTGCTGCCGTGAACAGCGGCGAGCTTGCACCACGCATCGATCGCGCCTGGAATCGTCACGCCCTCGATTGAGGTCGGCCCGAGCTCCTTCGCGCCCTTCGCCATCGCTGTCGCGAGATCGGTCTTGGCCGGCGCTCGACCGGATCCATTCAGCGCCACCGGCGTGCCCGCCTTGGGCGAATAGAGCACGAAGCAGTCGCCGCCGATGCCCGTCATCTGCGGCTCCACCACACCCTGCAAAGCAACGGCATCAATGGCTGCATCCATCGCGTTGCCTCCAGCTTTGAGAATACCGAGGGCAGCAAGCGTGGCCTGCGGATGAGATGTTGCGGCCATGCCGCGTTCGCCCACCGCTACCGAGCGGGATGGAGTTGTAAAATTGCGCATGAGATGGAACCTTCAGGAATGAGGCTAGTGTCCCGAATCCAAAGTTCGCCTCACCATGCAGCACGCTCCGTAGCGAACTTTGGATTCGAGAGGACACTAGTAAATCAATGATTCTAGTGTGGTTTAGGTTCAGAAGTTCGCTGGAAAGACACGCGGAAAAGATGGAGCGAACTTCTGAACCACCACACTAGCACCCTAACTTCACGGACCGGCGCTGGCTAGTGCGCTGGATTTGACGTTCGTACCGACGTTGCAGCGAGTCCCCAGTACGAGCGTCAAATCCAAAAAGCGCACTAGCTCTATAGAGTTGCTGGTATCCCTTCTAACGTTCGCAAACGAGAGCGCTTCGAAGTGATGCGAACGTTAGAACCGGGACACTAGCGCCGCTTGCGCATAGAACCGCCCGATAAACGCTTCGCCAGAAAGTCTGCGAGCACCTCGACGCGCGCCGGGCGAGGACCGCCGGGCGGCATGACCAGATGCACTGAACCTTCAAGTTGCCTCCAATCTTTCAGGATGGCCTCGACCTTTCCGGACGCCAGTGCCTCGCCGATGATGAAATCCGGCAGATCGGCGATCCCCAATCCAGCAATAAGAGCGGCAAGCAACGCCTCACCATTGTTGACGCGGAGTTGCCCCGAGGGGCGCACCGAGGCTTCTTCGCCCGCTGCGTTGGTGTAGTGCCAGACGCTGGCGGTCGAAAGATAGGCATATGCAAAGCATTTGTGCTGCGCGAGGTGCATGGGATGTGTCGGGCATCCATACTTCTTCAGGTAGGACGGCGCGGCGACGGTATGACGCGGCATCGGGGAGAGCCTGCGCGCAACCAGAGACGAGTCTGGGAGACTGCCGATGCGCACCCCGAGATCAAAGCCGTCTCCGATCAAATCGACTGTCGCATCACTCAGGTGAAGATCGATCGATACCTCGGGATAGGCGGCAAGGAATTCCGGCAGAAGCGGCGCGATGACCTTCACGCCGTAGGTCATCGGGACCGCGACCTTGACCAGTCCGCGCGGCACCACCGACTGCGCAAGTGCCTCATTCTCCGCGGCTTCGCCGTCGGCAAGCAGCCGCGCGGCGCGCTCTGACAATCTTTGACCCGCATCCGTTAACGCCAGTTGCCGTGACGTGCGGTTGAACAACCGCGCGCCGAGTCGCTCCTCCAATCGGGTGACCGCCTTGGACACCGTTGCCTTGGACAGCGCCAGCTCGGTGGCTGCCCCGGCGAACGACCGCATTTCGACGACCTTCGCAAAGATCGCCAGTCCCTCGAAGTCCGGAAGCCTGGACATCCCGTGTCCCCATCGCAGTTTTGGAAACGATAAGTTTCAATAGTTTCTATTTATGCATCATTCGGAACAGCCTAGCTAGAGGGCCGAACAACAGCACGAGCTGACGGAGAAATTCCATGACCAAGACACTCAAGGGAAAGGTTGCTCTCGTAACCGGCGGATCCCGCGGAATTGGCGCGGCAAGTGCCAGAGCCTTGGCCGACGAAGGTGCGGATGTCGCCATCAGCTACACGTCATCCCCGGACAAGGCTGAAGCCGTTGTCCGCGAATTGCAGGCCAAGGGCGTGAAGGCAAAAGCCTTCAAGGCAGACCAGGCGAACCCATCCGAGGTCGATCGGCTGATTAAAGACGTTGCCGCGCAGTTTGGCCGCCTCGATATCCTGGTGAACAATGCGGGTGTCGCTGTTGGCGGCCAAGTTGATGATCCGAACAGCGACACCGCTGCCTTCGATCGTCAGTACGCGATTAATGTCAATGGTGTGATTACTGCGATCCGGTCGGCCTCCAGGCTGATGGGTGAAGGCGGCCGCATCGTTACGATCGGTTCGTGGCTCACCGATCGCGCGTCGTTTCCGGGATTGGCCGACTACACCGCCACCAAGGCTGCGATTGTCGGCTACACCAAAGGTGCAGCACGTGATCTTGGCCCTCGCGGCATCACCGTGAATGTCCTGCAGCCTGGCTCCATCAACACCGACATGAATCCGGCCGATGGCGCGCAAGCCGAAGGGCAGCGCCTGCTGCATGCATTGCAGCGTTATGGCACGCCAGAAGAGATCGCCGCAGGCGTGGTCTTCCTCGCAAGCCCGGGCGCGTCCTTCGTCACCGGCACGGTTCTGAACGTCGATGGCGGCGTAACCGCCTGACAGAAAAAGCTCAAACAAGCCACGCGGGACCCGCGTGGCTTGCTCCCCTCCCTCCAAGAAGAAAGACAATCCAATGATTGAACTTCGTCCTTTCAATAAACTTGGCGGTGCCGACCACGGCTGGCTCAAAGCTAAGCATCACTTCTCATTCGGCAGCCACTACGATCCCAACAATATGGGCCACGGCGCGCTACGCGTCTGGAACGACGACGAGATTGAGCCCAACACCGGCTTTCCTGCGCATCCGCATGCCAACATGGAAATCATCACTTATGTGCGCGAGGGCGCGATCACCCATCAGGACAGCCTCGGCAACAAGGGGCGCACCGAAGCCGGCGACGTTCAGGTGATGAGCGCAGGCTCAGGCATCCGGCACGCTGAATACAATCTCGAACCGGTGAAGACGACGCTGTTTCAGATCTGGATCGAACCGAGCAAAGGAGGCGGACAGCCAACATGGGGTGCGAAGCCTTTCCCGAAAGCAGATCGCTCCGGAAAACTCGTAACGGTCGCCAGCGGCTTTGAGTCCGACACTGACGCACTGCCAATCCGCGCTGATGCGCGCGTGCTCGCCACGACATTGAAGGCCGGCGAAAGCGCCGAGTATGCCCTCGCAAACGATCGCAAGGGTTACCTGGTGCCTGCAGCAGGAGCTGTCGAAGTCAATGGTGTTAGGGCCAACGCTCGCGACGGCCTCGCCATTTCGAACGAAACGAAGCTGAAGATCACCGCACTCGAAGATTCCGAGATCGTGATGGTCGACGCCGCCTAATCCATCAATTGTCTGTCGTCGCCTGCATCCAAAGTGTGGCCCACGACGGTGGATGAATCTCAAGCACCTTTCTCTCGCATCACAACCGAAATACCCAATCCGTAAATGGAGACTACAATGACTAAGGTTCTCGTTCTTTATTATTCGGCTTACGGCCACATCGAGGCGATGGCAGAGGCTGTCGCCGAAGGGGCGCGCCAAGCCGGCGCCTCCGTCGACATCAAGCGCGTGCCGGAGCTCGTCCCCCCAGAAGTTGCGAAGGCAGCGTATTACAAGGTTGATCAGGATGCGCCGATCGCGAAGATTGAGGACCTTGCGAATTATGATGCAATCATCGTCGGCACCGGCACACGCTTCGGCCGCATCGCCTCGCAGATGGCGAATTTCCTCGATCAGGCCGGCGGCCTCTGGGCGAAAGGCGCTCTGCACGGAAAGGTCGGTGGCGCATTCACATCGACAGCGACGCAGCACGGCGGTCAGGAAACCACGCTGTTCTCGATCATCACCAACCTCCTGCACTTCGGCATGGTGGTTGTCGGCCTGAACTACGGATTTGCTGGGCAAATGGGCGTCAAGGAAGTGACTGGTGGTTCGCCTTATGGCGCGACCACGATCACGGACGGCGACGGCAGCCGCCCGCCAAGCGAGAACGAGCTCAACGCCGCGCGTTACCAAGGCAAGACCATCGCCGAAGCAGCGAAGAAGCTGCACGGTTGATCGAACGAAACGGCAGCATTGGGACTAATGCTGTCGTTTTTTACTCTGCAACGACCGACAAACGCCTGTCTCTCTTTCGAGAGCAGGCGTTTGTGCTGCCAACTTACACCTATGGACCGACGATCTATACCTAGGGACAATGTTGGTCGCGCAAATGCCACGAGGATCCGCTACATTCTGTCTGCCGGGTTTGTAGAGTGATTACGTTAAAGAGGACATCGAGATGCCAAGCATTACAGTCAAAGACGGTACGGAAATTTATTACAAGGATTGGGGCTCCGGACAGCCGATCGTTTTCAGTCATGGCTGGCCGCTTTCGGCTGATGACTGGGACGCGCAGATGTTGTTTTTCCTGAACAAGGGCTTCCGTGTCATTGCCCATGATCGCCGCGGCCACGGCCGGTCTACCCAGACCGGAGAGGGCCATGACATGGATCACTACGCTGACGACCTCGCCGCACTCACCGCACACCTCGACCTTAAGAACGCAGTACATGTCGGCCACTCGACCGGTGGCGGTGAGGTTGCACACTACATTGCGCGTCACGGCGAGAGTCGCGTCGCCAAGGCTGCCCTCATCAGTGCTGTGCCGCCGATCATGGTGCAAACGCCGAACAATCCGGGCGGCCTGCCCAAGAGCGTCTTTGATGATCTGCAGGCCCAACTCGCCGCAAACCGTGCCCAGTTCTATCGCGATCTGCCGGCAGGACCGTTCTACGGTTTTAATCGGCCGGGCGCGAAGCCTTCCGAAGCAATTATCCAGAACTGGTGGCGGCAGGGGATGATGGGCGGAGCCAAAGCGCACTACGACGGCATCGTTGCCTTCTCGCAAACGGACTTCACTGAAGACCTTAAGAAAATTACGGTGCCGGTATTGGTCATGCATGGCGATGACGACCAGATCGTGCCTTATGCTGACTCTGGTCCGCTCAGTGCCAAGTTGTTGAAAAACGGCACCCTGAAAACCTACAAGGGTTTTCCGCACGGCATGCCGACAACTGAGGCCGAAACAATCAACGCCGACTTGCTCGCGTTCATTAAGAGTTGAAACGCATAAGTTTTTGACCAATGCCAGTGCCGCCATTCAATGGATGGCGGCACTTTTTCGATTCGCCGTCTAAATGCCATAGCAGCGAAAAAACAAATCCCGCTCATTTTTCGAGCGGGCTTTTTCATTTGCTGTTTTGAAGTCTACATCATGGTCACATCACTGACCGGTTTCTTAAGGTGAACATGTGTATCGATGTGATCGATCCACGCCACCGGTACGAAATGATGCTGCCCATCTGGCGAGCTGCTCTTGGTGAGCTTGATCTTATCCTTGCCTTCCAGATGGTCGACCTGGCCGATGTTCTTTCCGGTCGAGTCGAATACGTCCATATGTTCCTTGATTTTCGAAAGGTCTTTCATGTCTTCACCTCCGAGTTTGCACAGCGCTAACGGCGCAAGCTGCAGGGAGTTGCCGGAACCGCGTCATAACATCTGCGGCAAATTGGTGATTTGATCGTTCGACGGAACCCTCAGACATGACGGCAGTTAGCCTGCCACATCAGGAGGATCATCCATGGATAAAGATCGAATTACAGGCGCAGCCAACGATGCCGCTGGCAAAGTCGAGAGCGCTTTCGGACATGCAACAAGCGATACCGCGCGGGAAGCTTCCGGGCGCGCACGAGAAGCATCCGGTGTTGCACAGAACCTCTACGGTCAGGCCAAGGACGTCGCGCGTGATGCTGGCGAAGCCGCAAGTAACATCGCCAAGGACGCGATGGACACCGGCAGCGAATACTATCGCGAAGGCAGCCGCGCAGTCGCCTCGACTGTGAAAGAGCAACCTCTCGGTTCATTGCTCGTTGCGGGCGCCGTTGGTTTCATGCTGGCGCTGGTGCTGAACAGGCCGCCGCGGCGGCGGACCTTCCGCGATTACTACTATCGCTGAAACGATCGTCGGCTGGCGCCTTACTTGCCGAGCGCGCGGCGAACCGCAGCGACAGAAGGCCCGACTTTAGCGATGGCGTCCGCAAGATCCTGCGGTGATACGCTCAGTTTGGAGGCCCAGTAGGTTGTGGCGGAATCGTCTTTGGTGTCGATGACCGGCTGCGGCCTCGCACCGGTATTCGACGCTAGAACAGACCTACTGTCACGAGCCTAAGCATCCATCCTGCATAGCAGGAACGACACCCGCCTGCATCACAGGAGCCGGTTCACCGTTAACAAAGCGGAAATTTACGTCGTCTTCCGCTATTTTATTCCCGCTGCTTTGACGAGCTGTGCGTTGGCAACAAGTTCGCGCCCGACAAGCTCGTCCATCTCCTTGGTGGTCAGCGGCCAAGGATCAACGCCTAAGCGCTTCAGGTTTTCCTGCATGGAAGGATCAGCGAGCACCTTGATGCCCGCAGCGTGAAATTTTTCAACGATCTCACGTGGCGTTTTCGATGGCATGAAGATGCCGAACCAGATTGCGCTGTCCGCATCGTTGTATCCTGCCTCGAGCGGTGTCGGCACATCGGGCAGATCGGCAACGCGCTTCGCCGTGGATACCACAAGTGCGCGGACCCGACCCTCGCGGATCAAAGGAAGAGCCGTCGCAAGCGGACAGAAATAGAAATCGATCCGGCCACCGAGAATGTCGGTGATCGTTTCCGATCCACCACGATACGGAATGTGCGTCGCCTCGAAGCCGGCGGCGAGGCGAAACTTCTCGGCGCTCATATGCGTCGCGGTGCCGACACCAACCGAACCAAACGTGATTGCTGAGTCCTTTTGCTTCGCTGCTGCGACGAATTCCTGAATCGTCTTCCACGGCTTGGATGGCGAGACGATCATCACGTTGGCGCTGTAACCCATCATCAGCACCGATGTGAGGTCCTTCACGGGATCGTACTGAAGATCGGCGATGATCGACGGCGTGATCGTATAGGCCGAGGAGTGAGCGAGGATCGTATAGCCATCCGGCTCCGCACGCGCCACCGCTGTCGTCCCAATGGTGCCGCCGGCTCCGGTGCGGTTCTCGATCACGATCGGCTGACCGAGTTCAGTCGCGACACGTTCAAGGATCATGCGCGGCACCACATCCGTGGCGCTTCCTGCACCATAGGGAATGACAGTCTTTATCAGCTTCGATGGCCAGGGATCAGCCTGGGCTCCCAAGGAGAGCAGCACCCCTGCCAGCACGAGTGGCCATCTCAGGCTCTTGATCATGTATCGGCTCCGTTTCAGCTCCAGCGCGGGATCAGGTCCCGCTTCCCCAATTCAGCTCCAAACTTTGCAAGATTCATTCCGCCGGACGTACCTGAAGTCTCGCCAAAACGACGCGTTTTTCGACTCCAGCCATCCGCGCCAGTATCGCCGAATCTTCAGAAATGCCAAACGATGGCCGCCGAATCAGCCAATTTTGGACATAAGAGGATAGGGAAAAATCTCTTCGCTAGTGTCCCGGTTCTAACGTTCGCATCACTTTGCAGCACTCTCGCTTGCGAACGTTAGAACCAAGTGGGACACTAGCAACTCTATGAAGCTAGTGCGCTTTTTGGATTTGACGTTCGCACTGATGACTCGCCGCAATGCTGGTACGAACGTCAAATCCAGCGCACTAGGACTGAGGGGCACTCGTGGTTTTCAAGTCAATCGCTACTGTTTTCCTTGCTCTTTTTGTAATCGCTGGTCAGGCGGCGGCGCAGTCGCCTGCCCCGACTCCGGCCCAGCATTCTCCCCCACCGGCGGCGAGCACCCTGACACCCGACGAGGCGCGGCGCGCGCTGGAGACGCTGCAGGACGATGCGAAGCGCGCCCAGTTCATCGACACATTGCGCGCGCTCGCCAATGCCAAACCTCAACCATCCCAATCCCAACAGCCTCAGGCCGAGAAGCCTGCTCCCGCCCCGGCGGCCGCACCGAGCGAGAAGCCTGCGGTCATACCGGTGGATTCGGACGGCCTCGGCGCACAACTTCTTCTGCAAGCGTCCGAACAGCTCGGCGCCATTTCGGCCCAAATCGCAGCCGCTGCAAACGCGGTGACGCACTTCCCGCTGCTGTGGTATTGGCTTCAGCGCAGCGCCACCAACCCGGCAACCTACAATCTTCTGCTCGACATCGCGTGGAAACTGGCGCTGGTGCTGGGAGGCGCGTTGGCCGTGGAGTGGCTGGCTCGGCGGGCCGTACGGCGGCCTCTTGCGTTGCTCGACGCGCGTATTCCGAACTCCGCGCGCGCCACGACAACCTCTACTTTGACGCAGGACGAAATCGCATCGCTCCCGGCCGAGCCGGCGGAAGCCGCGGTGCAGACACGTCAGCGGCGCATCAAGTTGACCCACGCATGGCAAGCGCTGATGCGTCTGCCCTTCGTGCTCGGGCGGCTTGTGCTGGACTTGTTACCGGTCATTGCGTTTGCCGCTGTCGGCAACATGCTGCTTGGCACGGAAATCGGCGAGTTGGCGACGTCGCGGCTCGTGATCCTTGCGATCGTGAATGCCTATGTCCTGCGGCGGGTCATCATGTGCGTTGCCCGGACGCTGGTGTCATCCGGACAACTCAGCATCTTCACCATTCGCGGTGAGACAGCGGCCTATATCGAAATCTGGGTCCGGCGCATTGCCACTGTCGGCGTCTTCGGCATCGCGCTTGCCAACGTCGCTCTGCTGCTGGGCCTCTACCGCCCCGGCTACTTCGCGCTGCTGCGGCTTGTCGTGCTGACGGTTCATCTGCTGGTGGTTGTCATCATTCTGCAGTGCCGCCGTCCCATCGCTGAGCTTATCCGCACCAATGCCAGTGGCGGCGTGATGGCCGCAATGCGCAACCGGCTTGCTCATTTCTGGCATTACATCGCCATTGCACTTGTGATGGGTCTTTGGGTTGTTTGGGCCCTCAGAATCCAAAACGGCTACGCCCTATTGTTCCAGTACGTGGTCGGCACCATTGCAGTCATCCTGATCGCACGTCTCTTGTCGGTGGTGCTCATTGGCACGATTGACCGCATCTTTCGCGTGCCGGCTGACATCGTCGAGCGCTTTCCGGGAATCGAGACCCGCGCCAATCGCTATCTGCCGATGTTGCGCAAGACCGTATCCTACATTGTATCAGCCCTCGGCTTTATCGCCCTCTTGGAGGTTTGGGGAATCGACGCGCTCTACTGGTTCTCCACGGGGCAAATCGGTGCCCGTCTGCTCTCAGCCATCGTCACGATCGGCATCGCAACTTTGATCGCCGCAGCCGTATGGGAAATCAGCAACGCGTTGCTCGACCAGCAGCTCACACGGCTGACCCATGACGGGCACTTTGCGCGTGCCGCAAGGTTGCGAACATTTCTTCCGATGCTGCGGACGGCATTGCTGACCGTCATTATCGCCGTTGTCGCTCTGACGGCACTGAGCGAAGTTGGCGTCAATGTCGCGCCTCTGCTGGCAGGCGCCGGTATCGTCGGCATCGCGGTCGGCTTCGGATCGCAGAAGCTGGTGCAGGATCTGATCACCGGGCTGTTCCTGCTCTTGGAGAACGTCGTCCATGTCGGCGATACCGTCACGGTGTCCGGGCTGACCGGCACCGTAGAGAACTTGTCAATCCGCACCATTCGGCTACGGGCTGGCGATGGCGCCGTGCATATCGTGCCGTTCAGCGCGGTCACCAGCGTCACCAACAACAGCCGCGGCGCGGGCAATGCATCCGTCAGCGTCAATGTCCCCTACAAGGAAGATACCGATCGCGTGGGCCAGGTCTTGAAGGACATCGCCTCCGAGATGCGGCATGAGCCGGAGTATCGTCACCTGATGCGCAGCGATCTGGAGCTGTGGGGCGTCGACAAGGTCGATGGCTCGATGGCAACCATTGTCGGGCAGATCCGCTGTACCGATTCAGGCCGCTGGGCGGTTCAGCGCGAATTCAACCGGCGCATGATGCGGCGTTTCAAGGAGCTCGGCATCGCGATCGCAAACCCCAGCAGCCAGACCATCCTGATGCAGGTGCCGCCTGCGGACGAACCCGATTCGACACCAGAGCGTCGCCGCGCGATCGGCAAGGGGTAATCAGTTCACCTATCGCGTTGCCGCCGATTGCGAGCAACGCGATAGCTGACGAGGTCCTCCTAGTGTCCCGATTCCGAAGTTCGCGTTATTCCGCTGCACCTTCGTTTGCGAACTTCGGAATCGAACGACACTAGCAAGTTATTGATCTCAAGTTATTGATCTAGTGTGGCTTTGGTTCAGAAGTCCGCATCCCAGACTCGCCGCACGAAAGATGCGGACTTCTGAACCCCCATCACCAGCGATTTGCATTGCTTCCACGCGTCCTGTGCTGGACAGAACGTCTGCTGCATCTCACACTGTCTGAAAGCTCGAAGAAGCTCGACATGGGAGATGACGCGATGGAATTATCCAGACGTGAATGGCTAAGGGGTGCAAGCGTGCTTGCCGCATTGAGCACCAGCACTGCTGTTTTCCCTGCCATGGCCCAACAGCCGCCGGCCAGGTCACTCGTCATCGACTGCCATGGCCATTACACGACCGAACCGAAGGCTTTGCTCACCTTCCGCCAGGCTCAGATCGCGGCACTGAAGGATTCGTCGCCCAAGCCATTGATCGACAGCCTCAAGATCAGCGACGATGAGCTGCGCGAGAGCGTCCAGCCTCAATTAAAGCTGCAGCGCGAGCGCGGCACCGACATCACGATCTTTTCGCCCCGGGCCGCCGGAATGAGCCATCACATCGGCACGCCTGAGACCAGCGCCGACTGGTCGCATGTGTCAAACGAGCTCATCCATCGCATTTCCACCCTGCTGCCCGAGAATTTCATCGGCGTTGGGCAGTTGCCGCAGTCGCCGGGCGTGCGGCCGGACAACTGCATCGAAGAATTAGAGCGCTGCGTGAAATCCTACGGCTTTGTCGCCATGAACCTGAACCCGGACCCGTCCGGCGGTTACTGGACCGATCCACCTCTCACTGACCGCTGGTGGTATCCGCTCTATGAGAAGCTCGTCGAACTCGACGTGCCTGCCATGGTTCACGTCAGTGCGTCAGTCAATCCGAACTTTCACGGCACTGGCGGGCACTATATAGCCGCGGACACGACGGCCTTCATGCAATTCCTGACGTCTGACCTATTCAAGGATTTCCCGACGCTGCGGATGATCATTCCGCACGGCGGCGGCGCCGTGCCTTATCACTGGGGTCGTTACCGCGGACTCGCGCAGGACATGAAGAAGCCGCCACTGGAAGAGCTGCTGCTCAAAAATGTCTATTTCGACACCTGTGTCTATCACCAGGCCGGAATCGATTTGCTGTTCAAAGTCATCCCGGTCGACAACATCATGTTTGCCTCCGAGATGCTGGGCGCGGTTCGCGGAATCGATCCCCTGACCGGCCGCTCCTTCGACGACACAAAAAAGTATATCGACGCCCTGGCACTCTCCGATGACGACAGGCAGAAGGTGTTCGAAGGCAACGCCCGGCGTGTCTATCGGTTCGATCGCACGGCGATCGGCACGCGCCGCGGTTAACTCTTCAGTTCAGTTGGTGACCCATGCAAGCAGAAGTTTCGATCGAACGTCCCCTCAAGGATCCCCCTCTCCCTTCAGGCATTCGCTCACGTACCATTCCGGGTATCAATGGCTTGACCATGCACGTGCTGGAAGCGGGCTTCGAGACACCGGACCGCCCTTGCGTTCTGCTGCTGCATGGCTTTCCCGAGTTGGCCTATAGCTGGCGCAAGGCCATGGTGCCCTTGGCGAACGCCGGTTTCCATGTGATCGCACCGGACCAGCGCGGCTATGGGCGGACGACAGGATGGGATCCACGTTATGACGGCGATCTGGCCTCATTCCGCCTGCTGAATCTTGTCCGGGACGCATTGGGCCTCGTTAACGCACTCGGGATTCGATTGGTCGCCGCGGTCGTCGGGCACGACTTCGGATCATCCGTGGCTGCATGGTGCGCATTGGTCCGGCCCGACGTCTTCCGCTCTGTCGCGCTGATGAGTGCGCCTTTTGCCGGTCCTCCCGCCATTCCATTCAATACGGTCAACAAGACAGAGGAGAGGACGCGGGATCGCATTCATGAAGAGCTTGCGGCTTTGCCGCGACCACGCAAACACTATCAGTGGTTCTACTCAACGCGCGAAGCCAATGACGATATGCGCAATTGCCCGCAAGGCCTTCATGCCTTCCTGCGCGCCTACTATCACCACAAGAGTGCGAACTGGCCGGACAACAAGCCACACAGGCTCGCATCCTGGTCAGCGGAAGAACTCGCAAAACTGCCGGATTATTACGTGATGGATCGTGATGCAGGCATGGCGGAAATGGTCGCCCGTCAAATGCCGTCCGCAGAGCAGATTGCCTCGTGCAAATGGTTGCCGGAAGCAGAGCTGCAATTTTACAGCTCTGAATATGAACGGACCGGTTTTCAAGGCGGGCTGCAATGGTATCGTTGCGGCACCAGCGACGCCTTTATCGCTGAACTCCAAGTCTTTTCGGGCCGGACCATCGATGTGCCATCCTGTTTCATCTCCGGCGCCAGTGACTGGGGCACATACCAAAAGCCCGGAGCGTTCGAAGCCATGCAGGAGCGCGCCTGTACACGAATGATCGGCTGCCACTTGGTTGAGGGCGCCGGACATTGGGTTCAGCAGGAGCAGCCCGAGCAGGTCGTTGATCTGCTTCTGGCATTTCTTCGCAATGTCGAATAGGGAACCAATGTGGCCTCCGCGCGTCTTGGCAACTGAGATTGATCCTAGTGTGGTGGTTCAGAAGTTCGCTCAGCCACGGAGCGCGCTGCACGATGAGGCGAGCTCTGGGATTCGGGACACTAGAAAGGCAAAGGCTCACATGGCCCAACCCCTGATCGTTTCCATCCCGCATAAGCTCGGACAGGACGAAGCGACCCGGCGCCTGAAGGCCGGTCTTGGCAGTGTGCGTTCGCAATACGCCCAGTTTCTTCAGGTCAACGAAGAGATATGGAGTGGCAACCGTCTCGCATTCCGCGTCACCGCACTCAAACAGCAAGCGAGCGGAACGGTGGATGTCGCCGAAGACCATGTGCGGATCGAGGTTCTGCTGCCGTGGCTACTCGCCGGTCTCGCCCATGGCGCACAGGCGATGATCGAATCTCGCGCTACCCGCATGCTCGAGAAAAAATAAAATCAGACGGCACCCGAAAAGGCCCGACATCTCGCCGGGCCGGGATCATCATCGTGATCGTCAGTTAACCGCTGTTGCCGTTAATCTTAGCCAAACGGTATGGACATTTTGCTTGACCTGCCCCCACTCGCTGACCGCAACGTCCCAGTTGACAATCTGGCGCGACGTCCCTGCGGCGCTTCCGTTGGCGACCGCCGACGATGCCATTGAGTCATGGATGTACACCACTGCAATGGTCAGTAGACAACCAAGTATCATTCCAAGAAAGGTTCGCATGGTGCTCGTCCAGGGCATTCCTGTCACTCAGGTCGAAGAACTGAAGGCTGCGCTTGCTCGCGCCAACAAGACTGGCGAATTCAAGATTTATCCCGGCGCCCAACATGGCTTCCACGCGGATTACCGTCCAAGTTATCGCAAGGAAGCTGCCGAGGATGCCTGGGCACAGATGCGGGCTTGGCTGACGAAATACAAAGTTCTCGGCTGAGAAGGTGCGATGAAATCATCCGCCCCGCCAAGGCGGGGCGGATGGAGCATCAATAGAAATTAAATTCGTCCCATCAAAATAAGAATCAGAAGGATAATAATAACGAGGCCAAGGCCGCCACCGCCGTAATAACCTGTCCCATAAAACGGCCCGCCGCCGATGCCGCTGAAGCCACCGAGAAGGGCGATGATCAAAATGATCAGAATGATTGTGCCAATTGACATCTGAAGCCTCCATGCCGCGGTCAACGACCGCCCTCACATGTATGACCTCTCAAATAGTGTTTTGTTCCAATATTCTGTCGCGCAGCTATTCCCTGCGCAGGATAGCTCGCTCCTTCATCACGAAACTTAACCGCTCACCGTCGATAAATTGCGACCATTCTTCGAGTGAGACCGGCAGACGGCGGCGCCAGTTGGGATGCTCATTGATCGTCCCGGGAATGTTTGGCTGGTCCACAACACCAAGCAGATCCTCGATTTCGACACCGAGAATCCGAGACCTCGTGCGCGCCAGATAACCCATTGCAGAATAGAAAGCCGGCTCTCCGTGCTCCGAGCCATTCAGAGCTCTCGCCAGCATATGGGTCGCGAAAACTCTCGCCTCACGCGGTTTCACCAGGATCAATGCCCAACGCATGCTTCAAATCAATATCGTGTCCCGACCGCCAGCCAGCAAAAGTCGGAAGATCATGCGTACTGAACGTCACCATCGCGTCTTGCGGATAGTGCTCGATCGGGAGAAACGAGCCATCGTATCCACGCTCGAACATCATCACGCGATAAGACCAGATCCCCCAATCCAGCAACCTCTCGCGGAAACCATCAGGCACCGTGCCCAGATCTTCGCCGATCACCACGCAGCGATGATTGACGCTTTCCAGAGCGGCCACCGCCAGAAGCACCTCGAACGGCATCTGGACATAGGCGCCCTGACTGGGGAGATATCCGGATGGAACGAGATAGAGACGGTTTAGTCCGAGAACGTGATCAAGACGGATCGCGCCGGCGTAACGCATCGATGCGCGCAATACTGCCCGGAAAGGCTCATATGATCGCAAAGCGAGCCCGGATGAATTGAACCCCGCCAGCCCCCAATCCTGTCCCGCCGTGTTCAGCAGGTCTGGCGGCGCTCCGACCGACAGCCGGCGCGAAATCGCAACCTGCTCATTCCAGGCATCGAAGCCATCGGCTTTGACACCGACGGCGACGTCAAGATAAAGCCCAACCGGCAGGCCGTGGCCGCGCGCCAAATCCCGGCAGGCTTGAAGTTGTTGATCGGCGCACCACTGCACGAACTCGACGAATTCGACTTCCAGCGCATCGGGCCCATTGCGAAGCTCGCTTAATGCGTCGTCATTTGGAGATGACCATTGGCTCGGCCAATCCCACCACGGTCCTGGGAACTTCCTGCGCAGAACTTCAAAGCACGCAAAGCGTGACAGAAGTTCGCCGCCGTCACGGCGAAACTCGTCAAAGCTCGTTCTACGCTTCAATGTCGTTTTCGACCTGAAGACGTCAAACGCCCGACGCAGCGCTGTCATTTTGAGATCAGCGACAGCTTGATAATCGACGAGCTCAGCAGACCGTGCGGCTTCGATCGACGCCCCATGCTCCACTACGAATTCTTGTGGGAGATCAGGCAGACGGCTCACATCGATATAGAGTGAATTCAAGAACAAACGGCTGTTCGGCGAGTAGGGACTGCAGTCCCGCGGATGATCATCGAACAGAGCATGCAGCGGATTAAGCCCGATCCCCGCAGCACCTGCTCGTTCAGCCCACGCGATCAGCGCCTCGAGATCGGTGAAGTCGCCAATGCCCCAGTTTCTCGCCGATCTCACAGCGTACAATTGAACAGCGAGAATCCATACGCGCTCGAAGTCACCTGAAAAGGCACGTTCAGGAGCCGAAATCAGATTCGTCTGTTCTTCGCTACCGTTCGTATCCACGACGCGAAAGCAGTAAATGCTGTGCTTGAGCGCTGGAAGGTTCACATGATGATCATGCGACACTCCCTCGGCAACCACGACGCCGCGATCATCTGCAACTTGCCATCTGATCGGCGCCTCTCCGGATATCGCGACCGGAGGACACTCCCTTACGTGTCGACATATGACAGCATGAGGCAGCAAATGACGAAGCGGCGCGTCGGGGACCGCTTCAAGAAGTATCTGAAGTGCCGAAGGATCGATGGTGCGATGCTGTCCTGTTGCATCAATGAAAGAAGTTTCAATCCCCAACCGCGTTGCTTTTGAAAGCACGTCCATCTTCCAATCCCGCCTTCCCGCTGTTTTTGACGTGAGTGAGGCAACGCCCGCTCACGCCAACAGTTCCGATGGAACAAAATCGCCACAAATCGCTTTCTAAATAAGGGTTCTCTCCTGCATTGAGAGATGGGGAAACAATGTCAGTATCGCCGCCCGTCAGACAACATGATTTGCCAAATATTCCGCAAGTCCGCGCTGGCACATTTCACATTGAAGATATCTATCCGATTGTCGATTGCGGACGATTTCCCGTCAAACGCGTGGCAGGCGAAGTCATTGATGTGTGGGCCGATATCTATAAAGACGGCCACGACATCGTTTCAGCCGAACTGATTTGGCGTCTGGAAAGCGAGCCCGAATGGACCCGCGAACCAATGACTCACCATAGCAACGACCGATGGACCGGGATATTCCGGCCGATCAAGCCCGGGCGCTACCTTTACGCGATGGAAGCCTGGATGGATGAATTCGCGACATGGCGACATGGCGCGATGCTGAAGAAAAACGCGGGTCAGGATATCGCCCTCGATGCTCTCGAAGGCGCGGCAATGATCACCAAGGCGCGCCCAACGGACCCGGGAGCTGCCGCTGTGTTGACCGCCGCTTGCGAGAAATTTCTGGAAACCGGTGATGTCGCGTTGTTGTTGGAGGAGGATGTCCTCAAGGCGATGTCGCGAAGCCAGATTCGGGTCGATCGTACCGTGTCGAACTCGTATCCGCTGGTCATTGATCGGCAACGTGCCGTATCTGGCGCCTGGTACGAAATGATTCCACGCAGCCAGAGCACCGTCCCGGGCCAGCACGGAACATTCCGCGACTGTATCGCGCGGCTTCCCGAGATCGCTGCGATGGGTTTCGATGTCGTTTATTTCACGCCGATCCATCCTATCGGCCGCGTCAATCGCAAGGGGCGCAACAATTCGCTGACAGCCGAACTTGGCGATCCCGGGAGTCCGTACGCGATCGGCGCCGTTGAGGGCGGCCACGACGCGATTCATCCCGAGCTTGGGACGTTCGACGACTTCCATGCACTGATCGACGCCGCAAAATCAATGAACATGGAGGTCGCACTCGACTTCGCAATCCAGTGCGCGCCTGATCACCCCTGGCTGAAACAACATCCCAACTGGTTCAAGCGGCGGCCGGACGGCAGCATCCGCTATGCGGAAAATCCGCCCAAGAAATACGAGGATATTCACAATCCCGACTTTCATGGCGACGATGCCGCGGCGCTGTGGGCTGCACTACGCGACATCATCAAGTTCTGGATCTCGCACGGCGTCCGGATCTTCCGTGTCGACAATCCGCACACCAAGCCGTTTCCATTTTGGGAATGGTTGATCAAAGACATTCAGACGCATGATCCGGATGTCATCTTCTTGGCAGAAGCATTCACCCGGCCCAAGCTGATGAAAGGTCTGGCCAAGCTCGGCTTCACCCAGTCCTACACCTACTTCACTTGGCGCACGCAGAAGTGGGAGTTCGAGCAATATCTGCGCGAACTCACCGGTTATCCGGAGCGCGAATATTACCGGCCTAACTTCTTCGTCAATACGCCCGACATCCTGCCGTTTCATCTTCAGGGCGGCGAACCATGGATGTTCAAATCCCGCGTGGCGCTGGCGGCGACGCTGTCCGGCACTTACGGCATCTACAACGGGTTCGAGCTGCTCGAACACGAACCCATTCCCGGCAAGGAAGAGTATCTCAACTCCGAAAAGTACGAGATCAAAGTGCGAGACTGGGACAGTCCAGGCAACATCAAGGCCTACATCCGTGACCTGAACACCGCCCGGCGCGCCAATCCGGCGCTGCAACAGACCTCACGCCTGCAATTCTTGAATATCGACGATCCAAATGTGATCGGCTTTTCCAAAAGCTCTACGGACAATGGCAATGTTGTTGTGGTCGC
Organism: Nitrobacteraceae bacterium AZCC 1564; assembly: GCA_036924835.1. Lineage (NCBI taxonomy): Bacteria > Pseudomonadati > Pseudomonadota > Alphaproteobacteria > Hyphomicrobiales > Nitrobacteraceae > Nitrobacteraceae bacterium AZCC 1564. The sequence continues at coordinate 3,551,014 of JBAGRR010000001.1, read as the reverse complement.
TATCGCGCTCTCGCGCGACCCCCACGAGTTCTGGTTTCCCGTCGGAGGAATACAAGTCGGTCGGCCAGCGGACGCGAAGCATGTGGCTGCGCTTGAGAACATCATCACCGGTGAACGGCATGCCGTCGAATGGGGTGGCGTCCATTTGCGAATAGATCCGCAACGCGATCCGGCAATCCTCTTCCGATGTCTGGTGTAGGTGCATCCATGAACGTGATGTCGCTAATTGAAACGGCAGCGACCGCCACCGAAAATGAACTCTGGTACAAAGATGCGATCATCTATCAGTTGCACGTCAAAGCCTTTGCCGACAGCAACAACGATGGGATCGGCGATTTTGCCGGCCTGACCGAAAAGCTGGACTACTTGCAGGACCTTGGCGTCACAACGCTATGGCTGCTGCCATTCTTTCCATCACCGGGACGCGACGACGGCTATGACATCGCGGACTATGGCGCGATCAATCCCGATTTCGGTACGATGAAGGACTTCCGCCGCTTCATTGCCGAAGCCAAGCGCCGCGGCTTGCGCGTCGTTATCGAACTCGTCGTAAATCATACGTCCGATCAGCACGACTGGTTCAAGCGGGCACGCCGCAGTTCGCCCACGTCGAGCGCAAGAAATTGGTACGTCTGGAGCGATACCGACCAGAAGTATCAAGGTACGCGGATCATCTTCACCGATACCGAGAAATCGAACTGGACATGGGATCCGGAGGCCGGCGCGTTTTACTGGCATCGCTTCTTTTCGCATCAGCCCGACCTCAACTTCGACAACCCACGCGTGGTCAGCGCCGTCGTGCAGGTCATGAAACGTTGGCTTGACGCCGGCGTGGATGGATTCCGGCTCGACGCGATTCCTTATCTCTGTGAACGCGAAGGCACCAACAACGAGAATCTTCCGGAAACGCACACTGTCATCAAGCGCTTGCGTAAGGAGCTCGACGCCTACGCGAAAGGAAAAGTGCTTCTGGCGGAAGCTAACCAGTGGCCGGAAGACGTGCAGGAATATTTTGGCAACGGCGACGAATGCCACATGGCTTATCACTTCCCGCTGATGCCGCGCTTTTACATGGCCATCGCTCAGGAAGACCGGTTCCCCGTCACCGACATCCTGCGCCAAACACCTGACATTCCCCCGAACTGCCAATGGGCGCTATTCCTGCGCAACCATGACGAGCTGACGCTTGAAATGGTGACCGACGTGGAGCGAGATTACCTCTGGTCGACCTACGCCAACGATCCGCGGGCACGCGTGAATGTCGGCATTCGCCGCCGGCTGGCGCCGCTGATGGACAATGATCGGCGCAAGATCGAGCTGATGAATTCGCTGCTACTCTCATTTCCCGGCACGCCAATCATCTACTACGGCGACGAAATCGGCATGGGGGACAACATCTATCTCGGTGACCGCAATGGCGTGCGCACGCCGATGCAATGGACGCCGGACCGTAACGGCGGCTTCTCACGCGCCGATCCAGCACGGCTCTATGCACCGCTCATCATGGACGCTGTTTACGGCTATGAGTCCGTCAACGTCGAAGCCCAGTCGCGAAGCCTGTCCTCGCTCCTGAGCTGGACCAAGCGCCTCATCTCGGTTCGCAAATCAAGCTTGGCGTTCGGCCGCGGCACCATCACATTCATCCGTCCTTCCAACCGATCAGTCCTCGCCTATGTCAGGCAACACGAAGACGAAGTGATCCTTTGCGTCGCCAATCTCTCCCGTTCCGCGCAGGCCACAGAACTGGACCTCGCACAATGGAAAGATCGCGTGCCGCAGGAAATGCTGGGCCGGACCAACTTCCCGCCGATCGGCGAGTTGCCTTATCTGGTGACGCTCGCACCGTATGGCTTCTATTGGTTCAGGCTGAATGAAATGTCGCCGACCTCTTCCGAGCAGCATATGCCGGTGCCGGAGTTCGAAACGCTGGTCGTTCCGCAGAATTCGACATGGATGTCGTTGAGCCGCACGCGCACGGTCTTCGAACGGGATGTATTGCCGGCACATCTTGCGCGAACGCGCTGGTTTCCGCAGCGATCAGCAGCTGCAATCACCACGAAGGTGACCGCGGCTATTCCATTCGCCCACGAAGGCGCATCGCGGCCTTGGCTTACGATCTTCGAGTCCGAACAAAACGGAAAGATCACACGGTACGCCATGCCGGTCCGCATCGACTGGGTGCGGTTTGACCGTGAACGCTATAATCCGAAGGCGCTGGCTGCCGTCAGACAAGCATCGCGCGAAGGAACGTTGATCGACGTTGCCACCGACAAGGACTTCATCAAGCAGCTGCTCGCCGATCTGCGGCTGTCCGACACGATCACCGAACATGGCAGAAGTCTCGAATTTCGGGCAAGCGAACGGCTGGCGACGATTCCTGATGTCCCAATTGAATCGGTCCATGCGGTCGAAACCGAGCAATCCAACAGTACGTCGCTGATCGATGAAACCTTCGTCGTGAAGCTCTACCGGAAGCTGGAAGCGGGTATCAATCCGGAAATCGAGATGGGCCGCTTCCTGACGGACATCGCCCACTTCGCGAACACACCAGCCCTGCTTGGCTCAGTGGAAGTGGTGGAAGGTGAGGCTCGGAGCGCTCTCGCGATTGTCCACTCCTTTGTCGCCAATCAGGGAGACGGCTGGGTTCTGACATCCGGCTATCTCGATCGATACGTTGACGAACAGCGGCTCCTGAGCGGCAGCGACCAGGCCCCGGAGAGCGAAGAGCAGACCGCATATGCGCGTTACATGCAGCAAACCGGCAAGCGTGTAGCAGAAATGCAAGTGGCGCTGGCAAGCCATGACGACATTGATGCATTCAATCCCGAGGCTATCACGTCCGACGACGTCGATCGATGGATCGACAATATTATGGCCTGTGCGGAGCGTGTTTTCTCCGGACTGCGATTCCTTGGCAAACCTGCAAGAGATACCGACCGTGTCTTGATCGACGAGTTGATGAAGTATCAAGATACCCTTCGGCCGTTCCTTGAAGGGCTTCTGCCTCGCGACCTACAGGGGCTGAACATTCGCCATCATGGCGACCTGCATCTCGGACAGCTTCTGATCGTCAAGGATGATATCTTCATCATTGACTTTGAAGGCGAACCCCGGCGCTCGCTTGCCGAACGGCGCCGCAAAGCTCCCGCTGCTCGGGATATCGCAGGGCTCATTCGCTCCATCGATTACTCGACTGCAGCCGCGTATGAACGCGCGCTGCAGGTCACTCCGGATGAAACCGGCCAACTCGCAGCCGGCCTCGAGATGTGGCGGATAGGAGCCGTCGCGGAATTCTTGTCGGCGTATCACGAGAACCTGAGCGACCAGCGGCTCTGGCCCGCGGATGCGGCGGCAGCCACGCGGCTGCTGAACTTCTTCCTCGTGGAGAAGGTCTTCTACGAAATTGAGTACGAACTTGCGCATCGTCCCGAATGGCTGCGAGTGCCGCTCACTGGCGCGCTGCGCATACTTGCTTCCGGAGACGAGACTGCATGACGAAGCTTCCGGCAGAGGCCTACGCGATCCTTGAGGGCCGCCACTCCGACCCGTTTCACTATCTCGGCCTCCACGTCGAGGACGACAAATCGGTCGTCCGCGCATTTCTGCCCAACGCGTCCCTGGTCGAAGCGGTCGAAGAAAGCGGAGAGAGTGCCCTACTGGAAAAAGTGCACGACGCCGGCTTGTTTATCGGACCTGCTCCCGGACAATCAAAGCGCTACAAGCTGCGCGCGACGTTCGGCGAGAACGTCGTCGAGCTCTATGATCCGTACGACTTTCCTCCGATCCTGAGCGACTTCGACCTCTACCTGCTCGGCGAAGGCAGCCACCAGCGGCTCTACGACAAGCTTGGCGCGCATATGATGACGCTCGACGGCGTTCGAGGTGTCGCTTTCGTCGTATTCGCCCCGAATGCCAAGCGCGTCAGCGTCGTCGGCGACTTCAATTTCTGGGACAATCGCCGTCACGCCATGCGCGTTCGCGGACAAGGCTATTGGGAAATATTCGTTCCGGGAGTCACCGCTGGCGATTGTTACAAGTTTGATATTGTCGGACCGAACGATCAGCGCCTGCCGCTGAAAGCTGATCCCCTCGCATTCGCCACCGAAATGCGTCCGAACACGGCGTCTGTCGTGATCGACGAAGCGCGGCTGCCGCCGCCATTTCCGATCGCGGGGCAGCCGAACAAACTTAGCGCACCGATGTCGATCTACGAGGTTCATCTCGGCTCATGGCGCAAGAAGGAAGGTAATTACTGGCTGACTTATCGCGAACTGGCAGAGACGCTGCCGCATTACGCCCGCGATCTTGGCTTCACCCATGTCGAACTCCTGCCGGTCAGCGAGCATCCGTTCGATGGCTCCTGGGGCTATCAGCCCACCGGGCTCTTTGCTCCCACAAGCCGATTCGGCAAGCCTGAGGATTTTGCAGCGCTTGTGGACGCCTGCCACAAGGCAGGACTAGCAGTCCTGCTCGACTGGGTGCCCGGACATTTTCCGGACGATCCGCACGGTCTTGCGATGTTCGACGGCACCGCACTCTACGAGCACGCCAATCCGCTGCAAGGAAGACATCTCGATTGGGGAACGCTCATCTACAACTACGGGCGGACCGAGGTCTGCAACTTTCTCGTTTCCAACGCCCTGTTTTGGCTCGAGCGTTATGGTGTTGACGGCCTGCGCGTCGATGCCGTCGCTTCGATGCTTTACCTCGATTATAGCCGGCCTGCTGGCGAATGGATTCCGAATAAATACGGCGGCCGTGAAAATATCGAAGCCATCGAATTTTTGCGGCGCTTCAATACCGAGGTCTTCGCGAAATTTCCGAATGCAACCACCGCCGCCGAAGAGTCAACCGCATGGCCGCAAGTGTCGCGCCCTGTTGAGTTCGGAGGTCTCGGATTCGGCTACAAGTGGAACATGGGCTGGATGCACGACACGCTGAATTACATCAGCAAGGATCCGATCCACCGCCGATACCACCATGATCAGATTCTGTTCGGCCTGCACTATGCGTTCTCGGAGAACTTCATCCTGCCGCTCTCTCACGATGAAGTGGTCCACGGCAAACGCTCCATCCTCGGCCGCATGCCTGGCGATGACTGGCAGCGTTTTGCCAACCTTCGCGCCTACTACGCCTTCATGTTCGGCCATCCGGGCAAGAAGCTGATGTTCATGGGCAGCGAGTTCGGCCAGGAGCGCGAATGGAATCATGACCATTCCCTGGATTGGCATCTGCTTGGCCAACCCAAGCATCGCGGGATTCAATCGCTGATCCGTGACCTCAACAATCTGCATCGCACGCTACCGGCGCTTCACGAACTTGACTGCGATCCGGCGGGCTTTGAATGGATCGTCACTGACGATGCGAATCGCAACATCTTCGTCTGGATACGCAAGGGCAATGCTGCGCGGGATCGTTGTCTGGTGGTCGTGAACTTTTCGCCGAGCGTCTATCACGACTATCGCGTGAAGGTCCCCTTCCCCGGGCAATGGCGTGAGGTCTTCAATTCGGATTCCTCACACTATGGTGGCACTAACGTCGGAAATGTCGGCCGGATTAAAACATTGGAGGGCCCCGTCCCTTATCTCAATCTGACGGTGCCTCCGCTTGCCGCAATCTTCCTCGTACCGGACATGTGACATGCGCTTGTCTGCTGGCACGAGCCATCGTCTCGGAGCAACCTGGGACGGACGGGGCACGAACTTCGCTCTCTTCTCTGTCCATGCGGAGAGAGTGCAGTTATGTCTGTTCGACAATCAAGGCCGGCGTGAAATCGAGCGCCTTGATCTCCCGGAGCGTACCGAGGACGTCTGGCACGGCTATCTCAACGATGTCTCGCCGGGGCAGCTCTATGGATACCGCGTCTACGGTCCTTACGCACCGGAGCGCGGCCATCGTTTCAATCCGAACAAACTTCTGCTGGATCCCTACGCCAAACGTCTCGCAGGTCGGCTGGTCTGGAGCGACGCACATTTTGCTTATCGCACCGGTAGCTCCCGCGAGGACCTCTCATTCGATCGCCGCGACAATGCCCGCGGCATGCCGAAGGCTATTGTCGTCGACGAGGCCTTCAACTGGGGCCGTGGGGAAAATCGTCCCTATGTGCCGTGGGAAGATACAATCATCTATGAAGCGCATGCGAAAGGGTTGACGCAAACGCGTCAGGACGTGGCTCCGGGCATGCGCGGCACGTTTCGCGGCCTGTGCTCGCCGGCCATGATCGATCACTTCAAGCGCCTCGGCATCACAACCCTTGAACTATTGCCCATCCACGGTTTCATTGACGATCGACAGCTTGTCGAAAGAAAGCTGGTCAACTACTGGGGCTACAACTCCATCGCCTTCTTCGCCCCGGAAGCGCGCTACGCGCCTGAAAGCACGCTCGACATTTTCCGCATGACAGTCGCGCGCCTCCACGATGCCGGCATCGAGGTCATGCTCGATGTCGTCTACAACCACACCGCCGAAGGCAATCATATGGGACCGACATTGTCGTTTCGCGGCATCGACAACGCGTCCTACTATTGGCTGAAACCGGATAACCCGCGCTTCTATGACGACTTCACCGGGACAGGCAACTCGCTCAACCTGAACCATCCGCGCGTCCTGCAGATGGTGATGGATTCACTGCGCTACTGGGTCGAGGTTTGCCATATCGACGGCTTTCGCTTTGATCTTGCCACGACGCTCGGACGCGGCCCCGGTGGCTTTGACCGCCGCCATTCGTTCTTCAACGCCGTGCGGCAGGACCCAGTGCTGGCATCAGTAAAGTTTGTGGCCGAACCCTGGGATGTCGGATTGGGAGGCTATCAGGTTGGAGCGTTTCCGTCGCAATGGTCGGAATGGAACGATAAGTACCGCTCGACGCTCCGACGTTATTGGTCCGGCGAAGGACATCTGATCGGCGACGTCGGCGCACGAATGACCGGCTCGTCCGATACGTTCAACCACGACGGGCGAACACCGCGCTCGAGCATCAATCACATCACTGTTCATGACGGTTTTACGCTCGCGGATCTGTTTAGCTACAATGAGAAACACAACGAAGCCAACGGCGAGGACAATCGCGACGGCTCCAATGACAACAACAGCAACAATTGCGGCCATGAAGGCCCGACGGATGATCCAGCAATCGTTGCTCTGCGCCGCCAGCTACGAAAAAACCAGCTCGCGTGCCTCCTGCTGGCCCAAGGCGTACCTTTGATCCTGGCCGGTGACGAGGTCGGGAATAGTCAAAGCGGCAACAACAATGCCTACTGTCAGGATAACGAAATCGGCTGGGTCGGATGGGAAGGCCTCGGTCAGGAAGGTGAGGATCTGACCGATTTCATCGGCCACATGACGGCGCTTCGCCATCGCTTTCCGCAACTGAGATGCCGTCGCTGGGTCGACGGATGGCGGAAAGATGGCTCTTTCGGCGTTCTATGGCTAACGCCAAGCGCTGCAGAAATGACCGAGCAGGATTGGAATTTCCCCGAAGGACGCTTCCTATCCTATGTCCTCGGCCCTGTTGAAGAGAACAATCCGCCGCTCTTCATTGTGCTGAATGCTTCGCCGGAAGCCATTCAGTTCACGCTACCCAAGCTGGCCGAATACAAAGGGTGGATCCGCTTGCTCGACACCACCAAAGAGCAACACGATAGTGCGTCCTACCAATCAGGAGCCACACAGGAAGCTCCGGCCCGGTCCGTACTTGCTTTCGCGGGGGCTGCATGAATGCCAATCGCTTCGGAGCCAGCCTGACTGAAGACGGTGTCATATTTTCACTATGGGCACCGGCCGCGAAGAGCGTCGACGTGGTGATCGATGGCATTCATGCGATGCAACGGGATGATGCCGGATGGTTCTCCACGCATGTGTCAGGCGCCCGAAGCGGCACGCGCTATAAATTCCGGATCGATGGCAAACTGGACGTCCCGGATCCCGCATCGCACTTCCAACCGGGTGACGTTGGCGGCCCCAGCGAGGTCATCGACCACACTGCATATCGCTGGCGCGCTGAAAGCTGGCGCGGCCGCCCGTGGAAAGACACCGTCTTGATTGAAACCCACGTTGGCACGTTCACGCCACAAGGCACATACCGCGCGATGATCGAGAAGCTCGATCATCTGGCCACGACAGGTTTCACCGCACTGGAATTGATGCCGCTCGCAGATTTCCCCGGCCGAAGAAACTGGGGGTATGACGGAGTGCTGTGGTACGCACCCGACAGCAATTACGGCCGACCTGATGATCTGAAAGCACTGATCGATGAGGCGCACCTGCGCGGTCTCATGGTCTTTCTCGATGTCGTCTACAATCATTTCGGCCCGGAAGGAAATTACCTCGGCCGCTACGCACCCACGTTCTTCTCGAACTCTCAGACGCCATGGGGAAATGCGATCGATTATCGCGTGCCGGAGGTCCGGCAATTTGCGGTCGGCAACGCGCTTCGCTGGCTGAAGAATTACCGCTTCGATGGCCTGCGGCTCGACGCAGTTCACGCCATCGCCGAGATGGGCGACGCCCTTCTCCTGAACGATCTGAGCCGCGCTGCTGGCGAATTCGCCCAAGCAAGTGGACGCCAGATCCATCTTGTTCTTGAGAACGACGATAATCGCGCCACGCTTCTCGATCCCATTACGAATCCACCAAGCGGGAAATACCGCGCTCAATGGAATGACGACTACCACCATGCCTGGCACGTGCTGCTGACGGAAGAAGCAGCCGGTTACTATCGTGACTACCCCACCCCGCGCGCGAGCATTGCTCGTGCCCTGCGATCCGGGTTTGCATATCAGGGAGAAGCATCCGCTCATCGCGATGGCGCGTTACGCGGCGAAGCGAGTGGCGATCTCTCCCCCCTAGCCTTCGTCAACTTTCTGCAAAATCACGACCAGATCGGCAATCGCCCCCTTGGTGATCGCCTCGAAACCACCGCGAATATCTCGGCGATTGAAGCCGCGTTAGCGATGACCCTTCTCTCTCCTATGCCGCCCATGATGTTCATGGGTGAGGAATGGGGAACGACATCGCCATTTCCGTTTTTCTGCGATTTCAGCGGCGATCTTGCGGAGGCCGTGCGACAAGGACGGCGAGCAGAGTTCAAATCGGCTTATGCAGAGTACGGCGACGAGATTCCGGATCCGTTGAACGAAACCACATTCAGGTCCGCCCAGCTCAACTGGAGCGAGATCGACAAGCCTGTTCATCGAGCGCGGTTGGCGCTGATCCGCAAGCTGCTTGCAATCCGGCACGCCGAGATCATTCCTCGCCTTGATGGCAGCCGCTTCGATGATGCCAACGTAAATAACGATGGCCTTCTCCTCGCCCAATGGACCTTGGGAGGCGGCGCAACACTACAGCTGATCGCCAATCTGTCCGATAGTGTCGTCGCCATCCCCGCGTCCTATCGGACAAGAAGTCCAATCTGGGGGGAGATACCGCGCAGCGAACTCGCGCCGTGGGCCGTGGTTTGGGATGTGGGAGATCGATAATGCCCGCACCCATTCCACTCGCGACCTATCGCATCCAGCTCACATCGGCATTTGGTTTCGACGATGCTGCCACGATCGTTCCGTATCTCAAGCAGTTGGGCATCACGCATCTTTACGCATCCCCATTCCTGAAGGCCCGAAGCGGCAGCACACATGGCTACGATATCGTCGACCACAACGCGCTCAATCCGGAGCTTGGCGGCGAAGATGCCTTCAATCGGCTCAGCGAGGCTTTGAAGGCTCACGATCTCGGACTCATTCTCGATTTTGTGCCCAATCACATGGGCGTGCACTTTGCTGACAACGCGTGGTGGCTGGACGTGCTCGAATGGGGTCCGTCGTCCCCTTATGCCGCAGCCTTCGATATCGACTGGGATACACTCCCTTATCGGGTAAAAGGCGGCGTGCTTCTCCCTATCCTAGGATCGTCTTACGGCGAAGCTCTGGAGCAAGGGCAGATTGAACTCCGGCTCGATCCGCAAGAAGGCAGCTTTTCAGCCTGGTATTACGAGCATCGGCTGCCGATCGCGCCTGAACGCTACAGCGAAATGCTTCGCGTGATGGTGGCTGAGGCTGAGGGCAGCACCGCGACAACCGAAGCGGGCCGCAAGATTCTCGAGCTCGCGGCACGTTATACTGGCCTTCATCGCCCGAACCGCTCCGAGGCGCCAGAACTTAAGGCGGCGCTGGCAGGCGATCCCGCTATTCGATCTATTATTGAGCATGGATTGTCTGCGTATCGCGCCGGGCCCGATCGCGATACGCAGACAAAGGCGCTCCATTCGCTCCTCGAGCGGCAGCATTACAGATTGGCTCATTGGCGGCTGGCGACGAGTGAAATCAACTACCGGCGCTTTTTCGACGTCAACAGCCTGGCTGGCCTGCGTGTCGAAGACCAAAGGACCTTCGATGGCATTCATGGGCTTGTGAAGCGCCTGATCGCCGAAGACAAACTGCAGGGCCTGCGGCTCGATCATATCGATGGTCTGCGCGATCCCGCCCAGTATTGCCAACGGCTGACGCGGCTCATCAGAGAAGCGCGCAGACACTCACGTCAGCCATTCTACCTTCTTATCGAGAAGATCCTTGGCGAGCATGAGAACCTTCCCAGCTTGCAGGGCGTTCATGGCACCACGGGCTATGAGTGGCTGAATGTCATCACACAAGTCTTGCTGGATCCGGGCGGCATGGACACCCTGGATGAGATCTGGCGACAGGCAAGCAACATTCCACCGAAGCTTCAGCCGGTGCTGGAAGAGTCAAAGCGCCGAGTCCTCGAAACGTTGCTGACCAGCGAATTCACGGTGCTGTGCCGCCTGCTTGCCCGGATTGCCGGCGGACACTATTCGACACGCGATTTTTCCGCTGACAGCCTGCGGCAGGCACTGGAACTCTATGTCCTGCACTTCCCCGTTTATCGCACCTACATGACGGCGGCAGGTCCTTCTCCCGCGGACCGCGAACTCATCAACCACGCGATTCAGAAGGCGCGCACGAACTGGTTCGGCGCGGATGAAGGCATCTTCGATTTCCTGCGTGACGCTCTGACTCTCGACCTGACGAAAGCCGACCGTGTGGCGCCCGGAAAGCCACGCATTCGCCGCTTCGCGTTGAAGATCCAGCAATTTACCGGACCGATAATGGCAAAATCGCTGGAAGACACCGCGTTCTATCGTTTCGATCGGCTATTGGCGATCAACGAAGTGGGCGGTGACGCTGCCGCGCAGGGACTGTCCACCGAGGACTTTCACGCCATGATGCGTGAGAGAGTTCAAACGCTGCCTCATGGCATGACGGCCACGGCAACACACGACACGAAGCGTGGTGAAGACGCCCGCGCGCGATTGCTGGCCTTACCCGAACTGGCGGACGAATGGGCCGGCATGGTGAGCCGGTGGAAGGAAATGAACGCCCGCCATGTCACATCCGATGGCAATATGCGCAGTCCATCGCTCGCGTTCGAGTACATGCTGTATCAAGCGCTGATTGGAGCATGGCCCGATGTGTTGGACGATATCTTTATCGCCCGGATGAAAGCCTACGCGATCAAGGCTGCCCGCGAAGCCAAACTGGAGACCAGTTGGCTTAATCCAAATGCACGCTACGAGAATGCGCTGGAGCAGTTTATCCAATCCATTCTCGATACGTCGCAATCAGCGGACTTCATCGAGTCTATTCAGGCATTTGTTCGACGAACATCGCTACTTGGCGCGCTGAACTCGATCTCTCAAATCACTTTGAAAACGATGATGCCCGGTGTACCAGATTTCTATCAGGGCACGGAATTCTGGGATTGCTCGCTGGTCGATCCGGACAATCGACGGCAAGTGGATTTCGCCACTCGCCGAACTGCACTGACGGCGACGGAAGATCCAAACTGGGAACATCTGATCGGGAACTGGGCGGACGGCGGCATTAAGCTGGCCTGGACACGGACGCTCCTCAGAATGCGACACATGCTGCCGGACGTTTTTACCTATGGCGACTACGAACCAATTACTGTAAGTGGTCCTGACAAAGAGCATGTCATTGCCTTCGCGCGCCAATCCAAATCAGATGCCGTCATTGTTGCAGTGGGCAGATGTCTTGCGAAATTCACCGATGATGGACGTACCTGGCCGCGCGAGCCCATCGATGCGACGCTTGACCTAAGCAACTACGCCGGCGATTTCGAGACGGCAAACGTCAGCAAGGCAGCCATTCCTTGCAACCCATTGTTTAGCAACTTTCCGGCAGCAATTTTTAAAGCGACGCTTGTGCAGGCATTTGCAAAGGAGAAGCGGTTGCGAATGAAAAAGGCCGGCGCATGAGAAAGGCGGCCCGGGAGTGAGAAAGGCCGCCCGGGAGCATGGCCGGACGGCCTAGCGGATGTCGTGCCGACTCAGGGGTCGGTTCCCTCCTACCGCGGCGCCAAAACTAATAAGGGATGACAGGCGCTTGCAATGATCCCATCCGCCTGCGGGAACTTCTCAACACGAAATTCCTTATTGCACAGCAATATGATGGGCCGAATACGAGACAACAATGCCCAGCGACGACCATCCAGCCGCGCCTCGCGGCTCGATCCTGCTCAACATTCTGAGTTGTCCAGACTGCGGAGCAACCATGACGCTTACTCATATCGTTCCCGGTGATCCTGGGTACCAGCGGCTCACGTTCAGATGCGAGACGTGCCATCGAAGCGAGACCATCGTCGTTAAAACGAAGCTCAAAGATTAGGCGTCAAATTGTGGCCGATAAGATTTGGTCATTCGGCGGAAACAGCAATCAAAAGATCGCTCTTAGGGATCGTACTTGATCGGAATTGGTGGCATGAATATGCAATACAGCGGGCGCCTTGGAATGCAGCAGCCGGACACAGACGATGTGGTTGCAGGCATCAAAAGCGCAATGCTTGCGAAAATCGTTCTGATGGCGGGCAAGGATGCGAACCGCGCAACCAACCGCGATTGGTATATTGCGGCTGCGCTTACGCTGCGTGACCGCATCATCCACCACTGGCTTCAATCCAATCAGGCTGCACACAGCAACGGTGAGAAGCGAGTTTATTACTTCTCGCTCGAATTCCTGATCGGTCGGCTGTTCACGGATGCCTTGACCAATCTCGATCTCGTAACACCATTTCGAACAGCGTTAGAAGATTTCGGCATCGACTTCGATGAATTGAAGACGATCGAGCCTGACGCCGCGCTGGGCAACGGCGGCCTCGGCCGGCTAGCTGCCTGCTTCATGGAAAGCATGGCGACGCTCAGCATTCCGGCACAAGGCTATGGCATTCGCTACGAACACGGCCTTTTCCGTCAGATCATTTCCGACGGACAACAGGAAGAATTTCCTGAACAATGGTTACTGTCCGGAAACCCGTGGGAATTTGAACGACCTGAAATCACCTATCGCGTTCACTATGGTGGCCGCGTCGGACGAGATGATCCGGAGCACCTCGAACGATGCATCTGGCTCCCGGATGAAACAGTTGAAGCTGTCGCCTATGACACGCCGATCGTTGGCTGGGGAAAGCATCACGTCAACGCGCTTCGCCTGTGGTCCGCACGCGCTGTTGATCCGCTGAACCTCAAGGTCTTCAACAGCGGCGACCATCTTGGTGCCATGTCAGAGATGGCACGGGCACAGTCCATATCCAAATTTCTGTATCCGAGTGATGAGACACCTGCCGGCCGGGAACTGCGTCTAAGGCAGGAGTACTTCTTCGTCTCGGCTTCGCTGCAGGACATCATCGCTCATCACCTTCAGGGCGACGGCGACTTGCGAACACTATCGTCCAAAGCCGCGATTCAGATGAATGATACACATCCAAGCCTGGCTGTTCCTGAATTGATGCGGCTGCTGGTCGATGAGCATCGGTTAAATTGGGATGAAGCCTGGCAAATCACCAACAAGACAATCTCCTATACCAATCATACACTCCTGCCGGAGGCTCTCGAAACATGGCCTGTTGACCTGTTTCAAAGGCTGCTGCCCCGTCACCTCGATATCATCTACCAGATCAACGATCGCAACCTTGCCGCGGCTGAAGCGCACGCGCCCGGTGATATCCGTTTTCGCGCATCCGTCTCGTTGATTGACGAGACGGGTGGCCGTCGCGTGCGCATGGGTCACGTTGCCTACGTGGGATCGCACCGGATCAACGGTGTATCCGCGATGCATAGCGAACTGATGCGCAGCACCGTATTTGCGGATCTCAACGCGCTATATCCCGGACGGATTACCAACAAGACCAACGGCATTACCTTTCGCCGCTGGCTGCAGCAATGCAATCCTCATCTTGTCGAGATCCTGCGCGATGTGTGCGGTGACGTTGTCCTGGATGACCCGAGTCATCTGCGAGAGCTGGAGAAGCTCGCCGATGATCGTGCCTTCCAGCACCGGTTCATGTCGGCAAAGTTCAAGAACAAGGTCGCGCTCGCCAACTCGATTGCGGCGCAGCTCGGCGTGCGCGTTGACCCGTCTGCGATGTTCGACGTTCAGATCAAGCGCATCCACGAGTATAAGCGCCAGCTCCTGAATGCTCTTGAGACTGTCGCGCTATATCTCGCCATCAAGGCCGATCCCGGCCGCAACTGGACGCCGAGGGTCAAGCTGTTCGCAGGCAAGGCTGCCGCCAGCTATCAGCAGGCTAAGCTGATCATCAAGTTCATCAACGACATTGCGCTGACGATCAATAGCGATCCGACTGCCCGCGACGTACTCAAGGTTGCGTTCATCCCTAATTACAATGTGAGTGCAGCGGAAGCCATTGTCCCGGCGAGCAATTTGTCCGAGCAGATTTCCACTGCCGGCATGGAGGCATCAGGCACCGGCAACATGAAGCTCGCGTTAAACGGCGCCCTCACCATCGGCACGCTCGACGGTGCCAATATCGAAATCCGCGATCATGTCGGGGAAGAGAATATCTTCATCTTCGGTATGCAGGCTGACCAGGTGGCCCAGCGCCGTGCGCAAGGCCTTGATGCCGTAGAAACGATTTCCCGCTCGCCCATCCTGTCCGGCGTGATCGACGCGATCGACCACGGAATGTTCTCTCCAAGCGATCCGGGGCGTTTTACACCCATCACACACAGCCTGCGCCACCTCGACTACTACATGGTGTCAGCGGACTTCGATGACTACTATCGGATGCAACGTGTTGTCGACGAGAAGTGGGTTACGCCGGATTGGGCCCGCATGAGCATTCTGAATGTCGCGCGCATGGCTTGGTTCTCCTCTGACCGCACCATCCGCGAATACGCAGAAGATATCTGGGATGTGCCCTTTCAGCGCTGAATCCTGGAAGGCTATCCTGGGAGGCTGCATGCTGCCGCGGTGAGCGTTCACATTAACAGGCGCAGTGGAACATTCGCCGCGGTGCGAAGTTTTTGGTTTTCCACGCCCTGGTTCCGGGGCTGCATCACTGCATCGCAAGTCCACGGATATCTTATGAGTACTGTGCAGTTGAACGAAGGAAATCAAAGACGTCATGCAACTGATTCAATTGACGATCTTTGCGTCAATACGATTCGTACCCTGACCATCGACGCAGTTCAGAAAGCGAATTCAGGCCACGCCGGTACTCCCATGGGCATGGCGCCAGTGGCTTACACACTCTGGCAAAACGTGCTGCGCTACGATCCAGCAGATCCGCTCTGGCCCAATCGTGACAGATTTGTGCTTTCCGCCGGTCATGCGTCACTGCTGCTTTATTCATTGATCCATCTCTCCGGAATCAAGCGCCTGCAGGACGGCAAGGTCACAAACAAACCCGCAATCTCCCTTGAAGATATCAAGGCATTTCGTCAGATCGACAGCGTCACGCCGGGGCATCCCGAATATGGTCACACGACCGGCGTCGAGACCACGACCGGTCCGCTTGGACAAGGCTGCGGCAACAGCGTCGGCATGGCGATCGCATCCCGCTGGCTCGGCGCAAACTACAACAAGCCTGGGCTCACGCTGTTTGATTTCGATGTCTATGTGATTTGCAGTGATGGCGATCTGATGGAAGGTGTGGCCAGTGAGGCTGCATCGCTCGCAGGACACCTCGGTCTCGACAATCTTTGTTGGATCTACGACAGCAATACCATCACCATTGAAGGCCATACCGAACTCGCCTTCAGCGAGAATGTTGCCGAACGCTTTCGTGGTTACGGCTGGCACATTGTTCACGTGCCCGATGCCAACGATCGCCACCGCGTGCGGGAGGCGCTTGAAGAATTCAAGGAAACGAACGGCCGTCCCACCCTGATTGTGGTCAACAGCATCATCGGCTACGGCGCGCCGGGCAAGCAGAACACTGCGTCCATCCATAGCGATGCGCTTGGCGAAGACGAAGTTCGCAAGACAAAGAAGTTCTACGGCTGG
Source organism: Nitrobacteraceae bacterium AZCC 1564 (assembly GCA_036924835.1). NCBI lineage: Bacteria > Pseudomonadati > Pseudomonadota > Alphaproteobacteria > Hyphomicrobiales > Nitrobacteraceae > Nitrobacteraceae bacterium AZCC 1564. Next base: position 3,534,683 of record JBAGRR010000001.1, on the reverse strand, counting down.
CCTGAGGATGCCCAGTTTTTGGTGCCGGATGGTGTTTATGACTGTCTGGCAAAGGGAATTGGCAAACGAGGCGCGGCCTTGCGCGCTTCGTGGGAGAAAACCTTCAACGATTATCGCGCCAAGCATCCCGATACCGCCGACGAGATTATTCGCGGTCTTAAGCACGGCGCCCCTGATAATTGGGATCGCGATTTGCCGAGCTTCGATGCCGATCCGAAGGGAATTGCGACCCGCGAGGCATCGGGCAAGGTTCTCAATGCCCTTGCGCAGCGGATGCCGTGGATTCTCGGCGGCGCCGCAGACCTTGCACCCTCGACCAAGACCAAACTGTCTTTTGAGGGCGCCGGGACACTGACGAAGGCAACGCCTGGCGGACGAAACATGCATTTCGGCGTCCGCGAACATGCCATGGGCGCAATCGTCAGCGGCATGGGCCTCTGTCATCTGCGCGGGTTCGGTGCGACGTTCCTCATTTTCAGTGATTACATGCGCCCGCCCATACGCCTTGCTGCCTTGATGAGACTCCCGATCTTCCATGTGTTCACCCACGACTCCATTGGCGTGGGTGAAGACGGTCCCACCCATGAACCGATTGAGCAGCTAGCTGGATTGCGCGCAGTACCGGGACTGGTGGTTCTGCGTCCGGCAGATGCGAATGAAGTGCGCGAAGCTTACAAAGTCATCATGAGCCTCAGGGACGAGCCAGCGGCCCTTGTGCTCAGCCGGCAGGTGCTGCCGATCTTCGATAGGAGCCGCTATGCCTCGGCTGAGGGACTTGTGCGGGGTGCCTATGTCATGGCTGACCCAGCTGAGGGTCCACCTCAGGTCATCCTGATTGGCACCGGCAGTGAGGTGCAGCTCTGCATCGCCGCATATGAAGCGCTGAAATCGCGCGGCATCGGCGCCCGCGTTGTCAGCATGCCGTCATGGGACCTGTTTGAGAAGCAGAACAAGGCCTATCGTGACACAGTCCTGCCGCCGGATATCAAGGCTCGCGTCGCCGTCGAGCAGGCCTCCGTCATCGGCTGGGATCGTTACGCGGGGGCTTCCGGTGAGATCATCGGCATGCATACATTCGGTTCGTCCGCGCCGTTAAAAGACCTTTTGACAAAATTTGGCTTTACGGCAGAGAAGGTGTTGAGTGCTGCCCTACGCCAGATCGAACAGAATAAGAGATCATGAACCCAGTCAAAAAGCTTCAAAGTCATGGCCAGGCAGTCTGGCTCGATTTCCTCGCACGCGGCTTTATCGCCAAAGGCGATCTCAAAGCGCTGATCGAACAGGTTGGTTTGCATGGCGTCACCTCCAACCCCTCGATCTTCGAAAAGGCGATCGGCGGCACCGATGAATATGACGATGCAATCTCAACATTATTGAAGCAGCACGACCGGCCTGTGGGCGATCTCTACGAATCGCTTGCAGTTGAAGATATCCAGCGAGCGGCTGACGTTCTGAAACCGGTGTACGATGAATTGAAGGGAGCTGACGGTTACGTCAGCCTCGAGGTGTCGCCTTATCTGGCTCTCGATACCGAAGGCACCATTGCCGAAGCTGAGCGGCTCTGGAAGGCGGTCGGCCGCGACAATCTAATGGTGAAGGTGCCCGCGACCCCTGAGGGCTTGCCTGCAATTCAGAAGCTGATTTCGGAAGGCATCAGCATCAACATCACGCTGTTGTTCTCGCAGAAGGTTTATGAGCAGGTCCTGGAAGCCTACCTGAAGGGCCTTGAGACGTTTATTGCGGGAGGCGGCGATCCAAGCAAGATTGCAAGCGTCGCAAGCTTCTTTGTCAGCCGCATCGATACGGCCGCGGACAAGCAGCTCGACGAGAAGATCGCGGCAGCCAACGACAAGGATCAAAAGGCCCGGCTGGAAGCGCTGAAAGGCAAAGTGGCCATAGCCAACGCCAAGCTCGCCTATCAGCACTACAAGAAGGTGATCGCCTCCGCTCGCTGGAAGAAGCTGGCGGCCAAGGGAGCCAAGGTCCAGCGGCTGTTGTGGGCCAGCACCGGGACCAAGAACAAGGCTTACAGCGATGTGCTGTATGTTGAAGAGCTGATCGGTCGCGACACGGTGAACACCGTGCCGCCCGCGACGCTCGATGCTTTCCGCGACCATGGCAAACTCCGCGACAGCCTCGAAGAAGATATCCCCGGGGCCGAGCGGGTTCTGGCTGAACTTGCGAAGGCGGGCATTTCGCTCGACGAGATTACGGACACCCTCGTCAAGGACGGCGTTCAACTGTTCGCCGAAGCATTCGACAAGCTGTTGGGAGCTGTGGCGCATAAGCGTGCCACGATGCTCGGCGGTGGCATCGATACGCAGTCCATCGCCCTTGCACCCGACATCGAAAAGGACAGTAAGGCGTTGATGGAGCGCTGGCGCTCGGATGGCACTATTCGCGCGTTGTGGGCCCGAGATGCCTCGGTCTGGACCGGCAAGGACGAGGCCAAGTGGCTCGGCTGGCTCGATATCGTCGAACGCGAGCGAAATGAACTTTCGCGCTACGATGCGTTCTCCGGTTGGGTGAAGAGCCATGGCTTCACGGATGCAGTCGTGCTTGGCATGGGCGGCTCCAGCCTGGGACCTGAAGTTTTGGCCATGACATTTGGTCAGGCGGAAGGATTCCCGAAACTTCGTATCCTCGATTCGACAGATCCTGCACAGGTTCGCCGCATCGAGGCGGCGATTAATCTCGGGAAGACGCTATTCATCGTTTCGAGCAAGTCGGGCGGCACGACCGAACCGAACGCATTGATGGATTACTTCTTCGCGCGCGTGAACGAAGAGACAAAGGGCAAGGCCGGCGAGCACTTTGTTGCCGTGACCGATCCAGGTTCCTCGCTCGAGCAAGTCGCGAAATCACGCAACTTCGCCCAGGTCTTCTATGGGCTGGCCAGCATCGGCGGCCGCTATTCGGTGTTATCGCCGTTCGGACTGGTGCCTGCCGCGGCGGCGGGCATTAATCTTGGGAAGCTTCTCGATTCCGCAGCCTCGATGGTGCGTGCCTGCGGTCCCGACGTTCCTCCGAGCGAAAATCCCGGCGTTCAATTGGGACTGGCGCTTGGTGCTTCTGCCAAGCATGGCCGGAACAAGATCACACTAACTGGGTCCAAGCAGATTGCGGATTTCGGTGCCTGGGCTGAGCAGCTCATCGCGGAGTCCACCGGCAAGAATGGCAAGGCGCTGATCCCGCTCGAGGGCGAAGCGCTCGGCAAGCCCGAGGTCTATGGCAATGATCGTGTGTTCATCGATCTTCGTTTGACGGCCGACACCGACACATCGCGCGAGGCTGCGCTTGCGGCGCTGGAAAAAGCCGGCCATCCGGTGATCCGTATCAGCGTCACTAATCCCGACCATATCGGTCAGGAGTTCTTCCGCTTCGAGATTGCAACTGCGGTCGCTGGCGCAGTGATGGAAATTAACCCGTTTGATCAGCCTGACGTGGAGTCGGCAAAGATCAAGACGCGCGAACTGACATCGGCTTTCGAGAAGTCCGGCAAGCTTCCTTCCGAGAGCGCCGTTTCGACCGATGGCGACATCGATATCTACACCGATGCCAAGAATGCGGATGCCCTGCGCAAGGCAGGCGCAAACAGCGACGCCGTCTCGTGGCTTAAGGCGCATTTCGGACGCGTTCAGAACGGCGATTATGCGGCTATCTTGGCTTATCTTGATCATAACGACGCCGATCTCGCAGCGGCTCAGGATATCCGCATGGCGATCCGCGATAAAAAGCGTGTCGCCACCTGCGTCGGCTTCGGCCCACGCTTTTTGCACTCGACCGGGCAGGCCTACAAAGGTGGGCCGAACAGTGGCGTCTTCCTGCAGATCACCGCGGAGGACGCAAATGATCTTCCTATTCCCGACCACAAGGCAAGTTTCGGCGTCATCAAGGCGGCGCAGGCGCGCGGTGATTTTGACGTGCTGACCGAGCGGGGCCGTCGGGCGCTGCGTTTGCACATTAAAGGCGACGTCACCAAGGGCCTCGCAACTATCCGCGCGGCTGTCCAAAGCGCATTGTCATAGGAACGGCGCATGCAGATCGGACTCGTCGGCCTAGGGCGCATGGGCGGCAATATCGTTCGCCGCCTGATCACCAAGGGCCAACATCAGGTTGTGGTCTACGACACCAATGCAAAAGCTGTGGCGGATCTCGCCACAGCCGGCGCGACGGGAGGCACTTCGCTTGAAGACCTCGTCAAGAAACTGGCCGCCCCTCGCGTGGTCTGGGTGATGCTGCCCGCAGGCAAAATCACCGAAGAGACTATCGTCACGCTCGGCAAAGCCATGGAGCGCGGCGATACGATCATCGATGGTGGCAATACGTTCTGGCAGGACGATGTCCGCCGCGCCGGCGAATTAAAGAAGCTCGGAATCCACTACGTCGACGTTGGCACCAGCGGCGGCGTCTGGGGCCTCGAGCGTGGCTATTGCATGATGATCGGCGGTGAAGCCGAGATTGTGAATCGTCTCGACCCGATCTTTGCGAGCCTCGCGCCCGGCCTCGGCGATATTGCGCGCACATCAGGCCGTGAGGGACGCGATCCCCGCGCCGAGCAGGGCTATATCCATGCCGGGCCCAGTGGCGCTGGGCATTTCGTCAAAATGGTTCACAACGGCATCGAGTATGGTCTGATGCAGGCCTATGCCGAGGGCTTCGACATTCTCAAGAATGCAAATATCGACGCCCTGCCGCCTGCGCATCGATTCGACCTCAATATCGCGGACATCGCCGAAGTCTGGCGTCGAGGGAGTGTTGTCAGCTCATGGCTGCTCGATCTCACGGCCGCAGCGTTGGCGAAAAACGAGACACTCGAGAATTATTCCGGGTTCGTCGAAGATTCCGGCGAAGGCCGCTGGACCATCAATGCCGCGATCGACGAGGCCGTGCCTGCGGAAGTGATCACCGCAGCTCTCTACGCTCGCTTCCGCTCGCGCAAGGAGCATACCTTTGCGGAGAAGGTGCTCTCCGCCATGCGTCATGGCTTCGGCGGCCATACCGAGCCGCCAAAGCTCGGCGGTTCCGCTGGTAAAAAAGCTGCCGAATAATCGATCTAAAAGGGGTGCCGATGAGCTCTGATACCACCGCCAAGCCCAGGGTCCCTGATTCATGTTGCTTTGTGGTGTTCGGCATCACCGGCGATCTCGCTCACCGGCTCGTCATCCCCGCGCTTTATAATCTGGCCGAGTCCGGGCTGCTGCCGGAACGATTCTGCGTGGTCGGTATCACCCGCACGGAAATGCAAAGCGCAACGTTGCATGACGACCTGATGAAGGGCCTTCAGCAGTTCGCGACACGTCCGATCGACAAGGCAGTTGCCAAGAAACTGTTCGACTGCATCCTCAGCATTCATGCTGACCCCGCCGAGCCTGGATCATTCAAGAAATTGAAGGACCATCTAGAGAGGATCGCCAAAACCGACGGCATCAAAAACCATCTGTTCTACCTCGCTGTTCCACCCAACGCCTTCAAACCCATCAGCGAAGAACTCAGCAAAATGGGTTTGCTGACCGACCAGCCCGACGGCTGGCGGCGCCTCGTGATCGAAAAACCGTTCGGCACCGATCTCAAGTCTGCGAAGGAGCTGAACCGCGATCTGCTCAAACTGGTGAATGAGCATCAGATCTATCGGATTGATCACTACCTCGGCAAAGAGACGGTGCAGAACATTCTGGTGTTTCGCTTTGCCAATGGCATGTTCGAGCCGATCTGGAACCGCAACCACATCGATCATGTGCAAATCACGGTTTCCGAGATGCTGGATGTCGGCCGCCGAGGCAGCTTCTACGAATCGACCGGCGCTTTGCGCGACATGGTCCCCAATCACCTGTTTCAGCTGCTCGCGCTGGTCGCGATGGAGCCGCCGGCGCGCTTCGACGCGCATTCGGTACGCACGGAAAAGGGCGAAGTCCTTTCCGCCATTCAGTTACAAAGCGAAGAAGAAGCCCTGAGGAATTCGGTGCGCGGACAATACGTCGCGGGCCGCATTCGCGACAAGGAGATCGACGATTATCGCAGAACCAAGAACGTCTCTCCCGACAGCGTAGTTGAGACCTATGCCGCACTGAAACTCACCATCGACAATTGGCGCTGGGCTGGTGTTCCGTTTTATCTCCGCACCGGCAAGGCGATGTCTGCGAAACGCACCGAGGTTGCGATCCGCTTCAAGGCGGCGCCCCTTTCCATGTTTCGCGCCACTGCAGTTGAGCGCTTGTCGCGCAACTACCTCGTCATCGGCGTCGAGCCGACCGAAGGCATTACACTTCAGTTCAACACCAAGGTGCCGGGGCCAACCGTCACCGTCGATGGCGTGGAAATGAAGTTCAAGTACAAGGATTACTTCAAGTCCGCGCCAAGCACCGGCTATGAGACCCTGCTCTATGACTGCATGATCGGCGACAATATCCTGTTTCAGCGTGCCGACAGTGTTGAGGCGGGATGGCAGGCCGTTCAGCCGTTTATCGATGCATGGAAGAAAGCCGGCGGTAACGGGCTTTCCCTCTACCGTGCCGGTGCGGATGGTCCCAAAGAAGCAGACGACCTGATCGAGCGCGATGGCCGCCGCTGGCGCCGGATCGACGGCGAATGAGTGCGCCCGCCTCGAGGCCTCACACCATCGTCGTTGCCGACAGCAAATCGCTGGCGGAAGCTGCCGCCAAACGATTGGTTGAACGCATCGCAAAGAACCCGCAACAAGTCAGGATCTGCCTGACCGGCGGTTCGACCCCGCGACGGCTCTATGAACTGCTCGCAACTGCGCCCTGGCGTGAGAAGATCCCGTGGCCGCGCGTCCATTGGTTCATGACCGACGATCGCTTCGTGCCACAGGACGATCCGCTCAACAATATGGGCATGGCACGAGCGGCTTTTCTTGATGCGTGCGCTCCTTTAGAAAACGTGCATGCCATCTCTACGTCAGCCGCGACCCCCGGTGAGGCTGCCGAGCGGTATGAGCATGAGCTCAAATCGTTTCATGCGACACCTCTGAATCATGAACCGCCGTTGTTCGATCTCGTCCTGATGGGTATCGGTCCGGATGGACATACGGCCTCCCTGTTTCCCAATGCACCAGCCTTGGGGGAGCAACAACGATGGGTGGTCGGCGTGGCGAAGGCGAACGTCGCGCCCTTCGTCCCTCGCGTAAGCCTGACGTTTCCTTGCCTAGCATCGACAGCAGAAATGCTCTTTCTGGTGTCCGGCGCGGAGAAGCGGGATATTCTCACCCGCGCATTTTCAGGCGAGGATCTCCCTGCTATTCGGGCACAGGCAATGCATGGAGAAACAGTATGGCTGCTCGATCAGGCTGCTGCCCCGAAGGACATTGATAGCAGTCATGCAAGCTTCAACTAATACCTCGGCCATTATCGTGATGGGTGTGTCCGGCTCCGGCAAAAGCACAATTGCTGCGGCATTGGCCAGGCACATCGGCTTCGATTGCGAAGACGGAGATTCTTATCACCCCGCATCGAACGTGAAGAAGATGCAGGCCGGCATTCCGCTGACGGATGATGATCGTTGGCCCTGGCTGAGGGCTATCGCTGACGACATCGACCGCAGAGCCGCGACCGGCCATCCCTTCGTGGTGTCCTGTTCAGCGCTGAAACGTGCCTATCGGGATGTTCTTGTCCACGGCCGTTCAGACGTGCAGCTTGTATATCTTAAAGGCCCGCGTGACCTCATCGCAGAACGGCTGGCGCAGCGGAAGGGCCACTTCATGCCGCCGTCTCTGCTCGACAGCCAGCTCGCGACAATTGAGGAGCCCACGCCGAACGAGAACGCTGTGATTGTTGATATCGATGCTCCAATCAACCAAATCGTGGCCGCAATTGTCCATCGGTTGCAGCCTTTCCTAAAGCCCGGATCGCTCGCCTCATGACGCCTATCAAGCTTTTGATCTCGGACGTCGACGGCACCCTCGTCACCAAAGACAAGCGTCTCACGCCAGCCTCGATCGAGGCCGTCCGTGAATTGCGCGCGCGAGGCATCCAGTTCTCGATCACCAGCAGCCGACCGCCTTTCGGCATGCGAATGCTGCGCGAACCGCTTAACCTCGATCTGCCGATGGGAGCGTTCAATGGAAGTTCCATTGTGCGTCCCGACCTGTCCGTTGACGAACAGCAAACGATCCCCCGCAACGCTGTCACCACCAGTCTCGCGCTGTTTGCGCGTTACGGCGTTGACGCCTGGATTTTCACCAACCAGCACTGGGTCGTTCACCGCGACGACGGGCCTTACGTTGCGCACGAAAAAAGAACGATCGATACAAACCCTCTGCTCGTCATGGACGACACCCCCTACCTCGATAAGGCGTGCAAGATCGTTGGCGTCAGCGCCGACTTCGATCTATTGGCCCGATGCGAACCGGAGTTGCAGGCTGCACTGGGCTCGGAAGCCCATGCCGCGCGCTCGCAGAACTACTATCTCGATGTCACGCCGCCAGGATATGACAAAGGCACCTTCGTAAAGGCGATGGCGAGACGCCTGAATATTCCTCCGCAAGCCATCGCAACAGTTGGCGATATGACGAACGACATTCCCATGTTTCGCGCCAGCGGACTGTCTTTCGCGATGGGCAATGCAACCGATGCCATCAAGGCGCAGGCCATCCATGTGACCGCATCCAACGAGGAAGACGGCTTCGCGAAAGCGGTTGCGACAATCCTGACCCTGAACAGTTAAAGGCTGTCAGATCCTCTAAGTGGCGCGCTGCATAGCCGGCTTCTTGGCGGGATGGAGCGCCTCGTAGATGTTGTGCGCCGTGTTGATGATGGCAATGTGTGTCAACGCCTGAGGGAAATTCCCCAACTGCTTTCGTGCTGCCGGATCATATTCCTCGGCAAGCAGCCCGACATCATTTGCGATACTCGCCACTCGCCCGAATAGCTCCCGTGCCTCGTCCACCCGGCCCGACAGAACGTAAGCGTCCGCCAACCATAGGGTACACGCAAGAAAGGCGCCCTCAATCGGCTCGACCTCGGGTCCAATCTCACGTGGATCGTGACGAAGAACAAATCCGTCGCGCATCAAATGTCTTTCAATCGCGGCGATCGTCCCAACGATACGGGGATCATCCGGCGGCAGAAACCCAACTGCCGGCAACAACAGCAGGCTGGCGTCAAGCAAGCCCGAGCCATACGACTCAACGAATGTGTTGGTCTCGGCGTCAAATCCATTGGCGCAGATGTCGGCATGAATGCGATCACGCAAGGCTCGCCAGGATTCAACGGGGCTTTCAAAGCTGAAGGTCTCAGCACTCTTGACGGCTCGATCGAACGCGACCCAACACATGACTTTGGATAGCACATAATGGCGACCAGGGCCGCGTCGCTCCCAAATGCCGCTATCCGGCAGATGCCAGATTTTGGCCAAGTGCTCGAGAAATTTGAGCTGCAATGCCCATGTCCCGCCAGCCAACTCGACCTTGAGCATACGTGCCTGATGGAAGGTGTCCATCAGTTCGCCATAGACATCGAGCTGGAGCTGCGCATGAGCGGCATTACCGAAACGGACCGGCTTCGAATCCGCATAACCCGATAACCAGGCCGCCTCCCATTCCAGCAGCCGCCTCGCCCCGGTGATGCTGTACATGATCTGCATATCAGCGGGCGATCCGGCGACGGCACGCAAAAGCCAATTGTGCCAGGCTGCGGCTTCCGTCTGATAGCCGCTGTTCATGAGAGCCAGCAACGTGAATGTCGCATCGCGAAGCCAGCAGTAGCGATAGTCCCAATTGCGTGCGCCGCCGAGCTTCTCCGGCAGCGACGATGTCGGGGCGGCAACGATGCCGCCAGTCGGTGCAAAGGTCAGCGCTTTCAACGTGATCAGCGAGCGCTGCACGAGCTCGCGATGCTTGCCCTTGTAAGTGCCGAAGCTCGACCACTCGGTCCAGAAACTCCTGGTGTCTTCCAAAGCCTGCATATAGTCGATCGGCTCAGGGACCGGTAAATGGGAGGCATCATAGGTCAGCACAAAAGGAATGATCTCGCCGGCGCGCACTTCAAAGTTCGCGCGGGTGGTCATGTCCTCGCCTCTCAGCTCAACGGGCGTCCGCAGCACCGCCATGTCAGGCCCGGCGATGGCACGCCAGGTGCCGTCCTTCAAACGCTGGACCCACGGAATATTACTGCCGGATCCAAAGCGGATGATCAGCTCCATCGCCATGCGGACCACGCCGCGGTCACCCCGCACCAGCCGCACAATATCTGATGCCTTTCCACGAGGCGGCATGAAGTCAATGAGCGTGACGTCGCCCGCCTCACATTCAAACCGCGTTTCCAGGATAAGCGTCTCGCCATTGTATGCACGGGTGGTTGCATGGATCGGGACGCTCGGCGCAATCTGCCAGCGTCCGTGATCACGTGTGCCGAGAAGGGCCGCAAAACAGGCTTCGGAATCGAACGAGGGCCAGCACAGCCAATCGATGGAGCCGTTGCGGCTCACAAGAGCGGCGGTGAGGCAATCACCGATCAGAGCATAGTCTTCAATGGCGGATGACAACTATCCTCACCGATCACAATGCGATTTTGCACAACGAGCGTCGTAACAAACAACGTGACCCATTCGCTACTCAAAGATCGATGATCGTGTGCTTTTGATACTCTGAAATCGCCTTGTTCGCGAGCCAGATCTTGTTGGTATGGCCCTGCTGAAATCGTTTAAGGATCAGATTCAGTAGTGGCTCGTGGATGACGAAGCGCCTGGGCAGCGCCCCCACCTTATCCAGGTAATTCGCGGCGATCATATAGGCTTCGCCGATCACCTCATTACTGTCCTGCGAAAAACGTTCTACCAACATTTTCCGGGCCTCCTCATCGAACAATCCGTTCTGAGCTCTGTTGGTTCCATCCTAAAAGAGATCGAGCCACCTTCGGTTAGTGCCTCCAGCAAAGAGATTGGTTTACTCAAGGCACCACCTCCGACCGCCGGACCTCAGCTAACGTTCTGGAACCAAGGATGAATTGGCCGGTTGAGGTGAGCAGCGCAGTCCACTAGGAGCGCTAGTCAGAAGAGCGATCAAGGCTCATTCCACCGGATGGGAGAGGCCAATGAACGGGGACATCAACCGCTATTTCAAACAAAGCACTCGCGGCACAGGCGGTATCTCCTTGCTTCTTGCAGCTCTAGGCATCGTTGTTGTTTTGAGTACGGTTTATTTTGCGTCGCGCGATCGCCAGCAATCGCCGCTCCTCACAACCGGCAAAGACCTTGCGGTCCCAAGCCCCATGATCAGGGACAAGTGATCGTTAGCTATTTGGTGCCTGGAGATGGCTGACGGACACCTCGAGCCCGCTTGGGTTTCGCAAGATCTGCAGCGAGACATTCTCGCCGTATCGGTACAATGCGAAATCGATCATCGCTTCGCCGAGCTCGACGTTACGAAGGATGAGCATATCCAGAAATGGCGGCAGCATCGGATCGGTCAGACGAATGCGATTGAGTTCCGGCTGGAATTCGAGGCCAATACACGCCTGCAGCATCGCAAACGGCGCTCCACTGGCCCACGCCTGCGGTGAACACGCCACCGGGTAGAGCGTCGGGCCCTGGCTCTTCTGTCGCCGGAAGCCGCAGAACAACTCAGGAAGCCGGCGCAAGTCCATGTAGGACGCGGCTCCACTGATCGCCTCAAAGACATCGCAGGCCGCAGCCTTGTGACCATAGCGCGCCATTCCGACCGCGATGAGGGAATTGTCGTGCGGCCAGACCGATCCGTTGTGATAGGACATGGGATTGTAGCGGCTTTCACCTGTAGCCACGGTCCGGATTCCCCACCCGGAGAAAAATCGAGGCGACATCAATCCGTCGACAACGCGCTTCGCGCGTTCCGGCGAAGCCAGCCCGCCAAACAGCACATGGCCTGCATTGGATGTCCGAACCTTGCACGGCTGGCAGTCTCCATCCAACGCGATCGCATAGGTGCTGATTTCCTCGCACCAGAAAGCCCTCTCAAAACGTGAGGACAATTGTTCCGCGTCACTCTCAAGCTGGGCAGCGAGTTCAGCGAAGCCGAAGTGGCGCGCAGCTTTCGCGATCGAGCGCTTCGCGGCGTATACATACGCCTGGACTTCGGCCAAAGCGATAGAGCCCTCAGCCAGACGCCCATCGGCATGGAACACGGAATCAAACGAGTCCTTCCATCCCTGATTGGCCAACCCTTCTTTGTTGTCACGGGAATGGCGGAGAAATCCATCGCCGTCCAACGCCGAGTGCCCATCGATCCATGCCAGCGCAGCCTGAATATTGGGCCACAACGCCCGAATGGTCTGTGCATCTCCCGTACGTGCGAAATACTCGCCAGCCAGCAAAACGAAAAGCGGTGTGGCGTCGACACTTCCGTAATAGAGACCGAACGGGACTTCCCGAAGACGGGCCATTTCGCCGTTCCGCATCTCATGCAGAATTTTACCGGGCTCTGCATCGTTCAACGGATCGACGACCTTGGCCTGAAGGGCAGCCAATCGCACCAGCACGCCGCGAGCAAGATGCGGCATGCACCACAACATCTGTAGAGCGGTAATAATTCCGTCGCGCCCGAAGGTGGTCGAATACCAGGGAATTCCGGCGTAGGGATAGTTGCCGTCCACCGTCTCCGTGGTCAGCATACGCAGATCACTGAGGGACCGAGCAAGAATCTGATTGAACACATCGCTCGAGGTTCCGATGGCGATTGCTTCACTCGTGTCTTTTCGGAACGCCCGGGATGCAAGCGCCATCCCCTTGAAGAAATGCGGCGGCGGGTCGTCAGGTTTGCCGTTGCACTTCACCGCCAGAAAGATCGACCGGCGTTCATGCGGCGCCAGGGTCAGGCTGTATTCCGCATGACTTTCGCTCGTTTGATCCGGCTGCGGGTCAAAGCGCAGCGACGTGCTGCGCTCGATGCCATCCAGACCTTCGTAAAACAAGTAAACGTCATGTCCCTCCGCCATTGCTGCGCGTTGAGTGCCCCGCCGTGGGCGGCGCATCCCCCTCACCTCGAAAACGTCCGCGAAATCATTCGAAAAGGCAAAAGAAAGGGACATCGTGATCCGCTGAATCCCGTGATTGCGGATGCTGAAGCGGGTGTAGAAATTCTCCTGCCAGACAAAACTCGTTCGAACGATGTGAACCGTATCTTTCGGCAGAACGAGACGATCCCGGACATAAACGTCCGGATTCGTGAGGTCGACTGTCAACATCGTATTGTCATCACGAACGTTCGATCCGAGCAGGAGCGGTTCGAGATCGTTAATGGTCAGTTCGAGGCGCGAGAGATATCGCGTGTCGTTGTTGAAAATGCCGTCCGGATCGCCGGAGGACGCCCCGATATCCCCGTGGCTGTCGACCACCGCAAACGTATCATTCGCTTTCAGCGTGCGACGCGGACGCGAGATGGAGCCCACGGCCGGGATGTAAAAGGGGGTTTCTTGTGGAGGAGTGATGCTTCGCACCGCGGGAGATGGAACAACCAAAGGACCACCTTTCGAAAGCGTTTTGTTTTCCTTGAGTTAGATGGAACGCATTCAGTGATAGCCGGTTCCCTTCATTAGCAACTCCGCCGCCGATGCCGCCAGGAGCGGCTTGCCTCATCGTCGCCGGGTTCTTGCGAAACCTTTGATGTGCGTTCCACATCCTTGCGGAGGCTGATTTACAAACGATTTCCAGAAACTTAGCTGCATCGCCCAATCCCTCACCGAACAATTCTTGCATGGCATTTTTTGCTCGAAGTGTTTGGCAATCGCAAATCAAAGGAGCGTCCATGCATCACAGCCGACGAACTCAACGTCTATTCCGGATGCGCAATGCTCGCGCTCACGAAACGTCGTTGCTATCCGCGGCGCTCGTGGAGGCCATAGCGGCACTTGCTATCGCCACCCCTGCTCTCGCGACAAACACGAATTACGCGCAAGCTCAGCAAGTTCCGGCAGAGACATCGCAACCAGCTAAGGTTTCTCCGCCAGCTCCAACGACGCCATCGACTGCACAAGCTCCAACGACGCCGCCAGCTGCGCAAGCGCCACCTCCCAAAGCACCGCCTCCTGAGACTCCCGCGATGATCCTCAACGGCCAGCAAGTCGAAAGCATTCTTGGCAAGAAAGTTCGCGGGACTGCCGGCGATGATATGGGGCGGATCATCGACATCATTGCCGACAAAACCGGGCAAGTCCGCGCCGCTATCGTCGATTTCGGAGGGTTCCTTGGTGTAGGCAGTCGCCAAATCGCGGTCGACTGGAAAGCAATACGATTTCCGGCCGAGGGGAAGACTGATGCTGTGATCGTTGATCTCAGCAAGGACCAGCTCCGGGTTGCTCCGGTCTACAAGCCCGGGGAGCAGATCGTGGTCCTTGGCCAACAACCAGCGGGCGCGCCTCAAGCGGCCCCCGCTCCGGCCCCGCAGGCTACAACTGACACAGCCAATCCGGTCGCAAAGGACCCACCGTCAAAATAACGACCTGCCAACGGCATTGGGATGGATGACAAGAGCAAGACCCCTCTCGCCGGCGAGGCAGGCGCCGGAAGGGATCCAGGAAAGTCCAGTGCTTCGCCGAAGAGCCGGCGCGGTTTAGACTGGTTCGTCTTCTTTGTTGCCGACGTCCAAACAGGATTCGGGCCGCTCGTCGCAGTCTATCTGACCGCTCAGAAATGGACGCAAACTGATATCGGTCTGATCCTGACCGTAGGAGGCCTCATCGCCCTGTTCGGGCAAATTCCAGGGGGAGCAATCCTGGATGCTATGCGATCGCCCAGGATGGCTGCTGGGTTGTCGGTCTTCATCATCGGTATCAGCGCCCTCATGCTGGCACTGTGGCCGATTTTCCCCATCGTTCTGGCTTCAAGAATATTGCAGGCCAGCGCAAGTTGCATCCTCAGCCCCGCGATCGCCGCCCTAAGCCTTGGGCTTGTGCCTCGCACAGAGATTGGCGAACGCCTGGGCCGAAACGCATCATTTGCCTCGGTCGGGACGGGGCTTGCCGCAGCAGGAATGGGAGTGAGCGGGTACTATATTTCAAACCAGGCGGTGTTTTTTGTCACCGCAGCATTTGTACTTCCCGCGCTGATCGCTCTATTTCAAATCAATGTGCAAGAGATTGATCCAGAAAAGGCCCATGGCGGCGCGCAAAAACAACCGCTCAATCTGTCCGTCATTCTTCAGCTCCTCACCAACCGGACCCTGGTGATATTTGCGTTCTGTGTCCTGCTGTTTCATCTCGCCAACGCCGCGATGTTACCGCTGGTCGCCAGCATGCTGACGCTGCGATCAAGCGAATCGTCGGCAGCTCTCATCGCAGTGGCTATGGTGGTGCCTCAATTTATTGTCGCAATTGTTTCCCCTACGATCGGCCGGAAATCTCAAGCATGGGGACGGCGGCCACTCTTGCTGATCGGCTTTACCGCTCTTGTGATTCGCGCGATTCTGTTTGCTGCGGTGACACCGTCGCAGTTAGTTGTCGTTGTTCAAATTCTGGACGGCATTTCCGCAGCAGCGCTTGGTGTTTTGGTCCCGCTGACACTGGCTGACATTACGCGGGAGACTGGACGATTTAACCTGACTCAAGGGCTTGTCGGATGCGCGATGGGGATCGGGGCCGCGATCAGCACGACGCTTGCCGGATTTTTGTCAGATCGGTTCAGCAGCTACGTGACTTTTCTCTCGCTGGGCTCGATCGCAGCCATCGGCCTACTGGCCGTATGGATCTTTATGCCCGAAACCCGGCCGGAGCGTGATTAACAACGCTCCGTTCCGTAGGTCCAATCGCAGCCCTTATCCCGCCACCAAGCGTGGTTTCGACTTAAGTGCTTCATCCACCTGGCCGACTTTCCCATAGACGCTCAGATAATCCAGGGCCATGCGGTTCGATGTAAATCGCTTTTCAAATTGCTCACGCACTTTGGTGCGGGAGATCAGTCCAATGTTCTTTATAGCTCCGACAGCGCTCGTCTCATCTTCAACCACAAAGCCGGTTACTCCATCCTCAACAATTTCGGGCGCTGCGCCTCTGTTATAGGCGACGACCGGTGTTCCACAGGCCATAGCTTCAATCATCACAAGACCGAACGGCTCTGGCCAATCGATCGGAACGATCAAAGCTACCGCAGCGCTGAGAAAATCGGACTTCTCGGCATCCGAAATCTCACCGATAAATTCGACATGTGGCTTCTCGAGAAGCGGACGAATATCCGCATTGAAATAGTCGATATCCGCCGGGTCGACTTTGGCGGCTATCTTGAGCGTCAATCCGCATCGCTCTGCAATGTGAATGGCGCGATCAACTCGTTTTTCCGGTGAGATGCGTCCCAGAAAAGCAAGATAGGATGGTGTCTTCGATTTTGGAGCAAGAAGTCCCTTGGGCATCCCGTGGTAGACCGTGTCGATCCAGTTCGCCTTATGAACTGGGCGCCGCTGCGAATTCGAAATCGACACCAGGGGAATCGATGGAAATGTATCGAACATCGGCTGATGTTCGGGCAGATCAAGTCGGCCATGCAACGTAGTAATGTAAGGTATTCGCTGACGTGCCATCAGGGAGAACGGATAGTAGTCCAGATGAAAATGCAGGATGTCGAACTCCTCCGCGCGGCGGCAAACCTGCTCGATCATCATCATATGAAGCGCATTCGGATCGCGGACAGATCCATCTAGCCTGAGCGCACGCGGCCACATCGGCGCCAGTCTCGCCGATGTAAGCGAATCGCCGCTTGCGAACAACGTCACATCATGACCAAGCGAGACCAATTCTTCCGTCAGCCACGAGATCACCCGTTCAGTCCCGCCGTAAAGCTTGGGTGGCACGGCTTCCGTCAGCGGCGAGATTTGCGCGATACGCATTGAATTACCTCCATAAGGCGGTGGGACGGTCACAGGATTGACAACTCGTCGGTGAAACAATCGAACACACTGAGTGTGTCAAAAGGACGTGCGGGCTTTGGAACCGGGTCGTTCCCTTCGACATTAGACAATAGGAAAATCGATCTGGTGTTCCATTGTGACGCCATTTCGGAGCATCACTTGAAAGAAGGCCAGTGCATGAGCGATCTCTGTCGTTTCGCCGATCGTCCAAAAGCGTTTCTGCTCCGCTACGTCGCTCGCCGCAAAGCCTCTCATGCTCTCATATTGGGAGCGGTGCTTACTGCAGTGGCATGTTCGGTCAGCACCCAGTACGGCGTAAAGCTTCTCGTCGACGCGCTGACGGCTGGTCCGGACGGCAATGCCCCTTGGACTGCTTTCCTATTTCTGGTGTCGCTGATCGCTGCCGACAATTTTTCCTGGCGTGTCGCAAGCTGGACCGGCAGCTATACATTTGTTCATGTCACCGGTGATTTGCGCCGTGACTTATTCCGGCACATTACAGATCATTCGCCCAGCTATTTCTCCGGCCGCCTGCCCGGCGTGCTGACAAGCCGTGTCACGGCAACGTCAAATGCCGTATTCACTGTCGAAAATATGTTTTTCTGGAACGTGCTGCCCCCCTGCCTTGCGACAGCCGCCTCTATTACGTTCCTTCTGACAGTTAACTGGGTGATGGCTGTAACGCTCATGATCATCGCGGCCATTGCCGTCGTTATCATGTTCAAGTTTGCCGCGAGGGGTAAGCCGTTGCACCACGATTTCGCCCGAAAGGCAGCGCGCGTCGATGGCGAAATGGTGGATGTCGTCGGGAACATGGCGCTCGTTAAGGCGTTCAGCGGCATGGTGCGCGAACACTTCCGCTTCGATCAGACTGTCGATCGCGAATTACACGCTCGTCGGCGAAGCCTGCTTTATCTTGAAAAGCTTCGTTTGGGACATGCGCTTGTCACGGTCATCCTGACGCTCACGATGCTGGCTTGGGCCATCAGCCTTTGGCAGCAGCACCTCATCAGCGCCGGCGACGTCATTCTCGTATGCACGCTTGGCATTTCCATATTGAGTGCAACGCGTGATCTTGCTGTCGCCCTTGTCGACGTGACGCAGCACATGGCCCGCCTCTCAGAATCGTTGTCGACGCTGCTGGTGCCGCACCAACTGCGGGATACGCCCGAAGCAGTTCCGCTCGTTCACAAGGGAGCAGCGGTCACATTCGAACATGTCCAATTCCAATATCCCGGCGGTAGACATGTCTTCAAAGATCTCAGCCTCGATATCCGGCCCGGTGAGCGCGTGGGATTGATCGGTCCGTCGGGCGGCGGGAAGTCGACACTCGTGACGCTGCTCCAGCGCTTCTACGACGTGGACGGCGGCCGCATTCTGATCGACGGGCAAGACATCGCTCATGTTACGCAGAACAGTCTGCGGCAGGCCATTTCAACTGTTCCGCAGGATACAGCGCTGTTCAACCGTTCATTGCTCGAAAACATCCGGTACGGGCGCCCGGAAGCCACCAACGAAGAGGTTGCGGAAGCCGCAGAAGCCGCACGCTGCAGTTCGTTCATCTCGAAGTTGCCCCAAGGGTTCGAGACGATCGTTGGCGACAGGGGGTTGAAGCTCTCCGGCGGCCAGCGGCAAAGAATTTCAATCGCCCGAGCATTTCTCAAGAATGCGCCAATCCTGGTTCTGGACGAGGCAACCTCCGCACTCGACACTGAAGCCGAAGAGGCTATTCGCGATGCGTTGGCTCGTCTCATGGAAGGACGGACCGTCATTGCCATCGCGCATCGCCTGTCGACACTGCGCAATTTCGATCGAATTCTTGTCATGAAAGACGGACAACTGATCGAAGATGGTCCACCCGAAATCCTGCTCAAACGGAACGGTGCATACCGCAAAATGATCGATCGTGAAGTCGGACGGCTTGCAACGCGGGCAGCGTAAAGCCGCCGCGTGCAGCACCTGGGGCTAGTGTGGTGGTTCAGAGGTTCGCATCCGGACAAGCCGCAAACCTGTGCGAACTTCGGAATCGAGACACTCGTCAGTAGCCTCGCGGGCCATAATTTCTGACGCATGTCCCACCAACTCCGGAAGATGCAGCACGACACTGCTTATAGCTACCGTACTTGCAATCGCCGGGTCCCGGGCCCCTCTTGAGACAGTAACGGCCGCTTCTCGCTTCAGCGCCCCCCATTGTTGCTGTCATGACGACCAGCGCGGCAGCTACAGCTAGTATTTTTTTCACCGGATTCCCTCCTCGGGTTGTGCGCGCCAACGTAAATATCGGGTATTGGTTCCGCGCCGACTGCGTCCTCCTTGGGCAAGGCGGGCACACACCAGAAGGACCGTCATATTTGGCGGCTCATAAGATCAATGATCCCATGGTCTCTGATCGATACTGCTCCCGTGCCCGGCGGCGGGCAGAACAAACTCCGACTGATGCAACGCGGCACGGAGTTCTCGATCATGCTGGGGCAAAACGAACTGATGAACAGCCGCCTTAGCGGATCCGAGGAAGCACTCGCGACAATCGCGTGCACCCACATCAAGGGTATCACTCACCCACACTTGCTGATCGGCGGCCTGGGAATGGGCTTCACATTGCGTGCTGCCCTTGCGGGGTTAACCGCCGAGGCAAGAATAATCGTAGCAGAACTGATGCCTTCCGTTGTCGCCTGGGCACGAGGGCCACTCGCCCATCTTTTCGGCGAAAGCCTGACAGACCCGCGCGTGACAATCCGCGAGACTGATGTGGGAGACCTCATCCGGTCTCGCCGTTTGGCGTTCAACGCGATCCTCCTCGACGTCGACAATGGCCCGGACGGTCTCGTTCGTGAGGCCAATGGCGCGCTCTACGATGCAAAGGGGTTAAGGGCGGCATATACGGCACTGCGCCCCGGCGGCATCTTGGCGGTGTGGTCGTCTGGACCTGACCGGAATTTTACCCAACGACTGCAGAAGATCGGGTTTACGGTTGAAGAGACAACAGTGCGCGCCAACGGCAAAGGTGGCGGTGCAAGGCACGTCATCTGGAAAGCAATGCGTAGCAAATGATGGGAGATGATGGGGCGCCAGCGCTGCTGTTTGCGATCAGCCGAACAGAGTTGAGGCCGACGTAGCTGGTGGCAGCTATGATGGCGTCAGTTTGCGACTGGCTTAGGGTCGCGGATCGCGATGATCGACTTGTTCATCCCCGCGAACTTTTCGTGATGTAATTCGCCGTCCGGAAACAGTCTCGCCATCTGCCGGGTCGAGATCAGCTGGTGACGGCTGATGATCGCTTCGGCTTCGGATCGATCGTCGATCCTTAAAAAGAAACCCAATGAGAACCGCATGATCATTGCGACACGCACATGTTTCGGCAGGTACTGAAAGCCAGGAAACCGGAAGTGCGGCTCGTAGGGGAACCAATAGTTGGGAGTCTGCACGTAGTAGCGCGACGCCAGCCGGCGCGTGTTGGTAGCGAATGCCTCCATGTCGCGCCACGAACCGACATGCTCGACTACGGAGTTCGAATGTACGAGATCGAACGTGCAGCCTGCCAGCAGGCCAGGATCTGTAGCGCTTCCGGCGACGGATTCGAACAAATCGCGCTGCCGCACCTCCTGACGCTTAATGTTGACGAGCGTGAAGCTGAGGCGGTGCTGATTGCGCCGAATAAAGTCTTCGCCGATCAGCCAGTATGTCTCCGTGCCACCAAGGTCGAGGATGTTACACCGGCCGCTTTCCAACAAGATCGTCTCGATCAGGGTCTGGATTCTTTCGAACCGCCGCGCCCGGAGGGAGAATGCCAGGCTCTTTCTGTTTTCATAGATATCCACTCCGGCCGGCAGAACTGCCGGCTGAATTGCGCGGCTTTTGCGCGCACGAGCTGGTGACTCTTGCACCATTCCCCCCAGTCCCAACCTTTTTGCAGGCGTTGTGCGATAATCCTCCGGCTAGAGCATCGAGTAGGTCTCAGAATAAGGCTCAAAATAGGGCATAACGAGCCGAAGACTGCACGCTCGTCACCGATGTCGTTCAGTGTCTCCAAATTGCTACAACAGCGTTCGACGAGACAGCCGCTCAAGCGGACTTCGTGCCGCTCAGATAGTACTGCGCACCAAACGGAAGATAACCAAGCAGCGAGTCGAGACTTGTCAGGAATCGCCCAACGGGCAAAACGGAAATGATCGTACGAGTCTGGACTTTATTGAAGCCCGCGCGGGTGAACATATGGCGTAGCTTGCCAGGCCGTAGCAGGACGGCATCTTTATCGATGTCGCAAGTCTTGACGATATATTGCGTCGCCGGATTGTAAGGATTGTGCTCGAAGACGAGCGCCAGCCCTCCTGGTTTGATGACTCTGTACATCTCGCCGATGAATGTGGTCCATAACGGCGGCGGCACGTGATGCATGACACAAACTGTGAAGACCACCGAAAACTGCCCGTCGCTGTAGGGCAAGCGCTCCCCATCGAAACTTGCATAGTGAACAAATGGGTGTCGTGCCGCTGCAGCCTCAACGCTGCGAACTGAGACATCGATGCCGTGCAGCTCGCGGAACTTGCCTTCCAAGCCCGGATGATAAGCACCGATCCCGCAACCGAGGTCAAGGACTTCAAGGTCATCGACGCGTTCAAAATGCTGCTGTGCTAGCCGCAGGATGTGGTTACGCTTGATATCGATATAGAATGCATGTTCCTTGCCACCGAAAGCCACCGCGGCATTGATCTTGTCTTCATACGCGTCAGCAAAGTCGTCGAAGTCTTTCGCGACCTGCGCCTGTGTAACTTGCTCGGGGTTAACGTCAGCCATCAAATGTCTCGCTCTAGGAACTTACTTCTGCGCTCCTGCCTACGGCAAACACCCATCCGCGGAACATAAAGAAGTTCGCGACAGGAATCAGGAAGCAAACAATCGTGGCACCGACAAAATAGGGCCATGCCATCAGATTTGTGCTCCATGCCATCACGCACCACGAAACGGCTAGCCCTGCAATGGATGTAACGACAAACTTGGCAATTTGATCGAACGAATCTCGTCCCACTTGGA
The DNA here is from genome assembly GCA_036924835.1 of Nitrobacteraceae bacterium AZCC 1564. Lineage (NCBI taxonomy): Bacteria > Pseudomonadati > Pseudomonadota > Alphaproteobacteria > Hyphomicrobiales > Nitrobacteraceae > Nitrobacteraceae bacterium AZCC 1564. The sequence goes on along the minus strand of JBAGRR010000001.1, from coordinate 3,512,827 downwards.
ACGTGAAACGGCTTTGCAAGATATAAGAGACGCCAATCGACAGAATATAAGCGCAAACGGATGCGGTCACCGGCGGCACATGCAGAGCCAGAACGAGAACATTGGTCAACGCGATATAGAACAAGGTCGCCGCGATACCTGACAGCCCGAAACGAACGAGCCGATGCAGAGATCGCGGCACAACCGCCAACAAAGCCGACGACAACGTATCAATTCTGCTACGCGGAGCCTTGGATGACGGAACGTGCATCGTCTACCAGCTTTTCCAAGGCGCTTTGCCAGAATTCCAGAGCGCCTCCAATTCACGCTGATCACGCAGTGTATCCATTGGCTTCCAGAACCCGCGGTGACGGAAAGCAGCAAGCGAGCCGTCTCGCGCCAATCGTTCAAGAGGTTCACGCTCCCACGTCGTATCATCACCATTTATGTAGTCGACCACCGATGGTTCGACGACGAAAAATCCCCCGTTAATCCAGCCCATTTCATTGTCAGGTTTCTCGTGGAAGCGAGTCACGCTTTCAGTGTTGTCAATGTCGAGGATACCAAACCGGCCCGGCGATGGAACGGCAGTCACCGTCGCGAGACGTCCCTGGCTGCGATGAAAAGCGACCAGCGCACGGATGTTGACGTCGGAGACACCATCGCCATAGGTCAAACAAAACGTCTCATTGCCCACATAAGGGAGGATACGCTTGATGCGGCCGCCCGTCATCGTGTTCAGACCGGTATCGACCAGTGTGACGGTCCAGCGCTCGTTTGGATTTCCGTGAAAATCAACGCGGTTCTCTCCAAGATGGACCGTAACGTCGTAGTTCTCGGTGAAATAATTGACGAAATAGGATTTGAGGAGGTGGCCCTTGTAACCACAGCAAACGACGAACTCATCAAATCCCGCCGCAGCGTACATCTTCATGATGTGCCATATGATCGGGCGGTCACCCACTTCGACCAGCGGCTTAGGAACAAGTTGGGTGACTTCGGAGAGGCGTGTCCCCAAACCTCCCGCCAGAATTACAACTTTCATACTACGTTCGCCCAACGATTTAAGAAGTGAAGTTCACCTTAATCTGCGATGCAATTGACGACCCTCGCGCAACGCGTCCGATCGAAAGTAACTGCAGAGCGCAATGTTATCGCGTGAAGTAGTCCGTTATATCCCTTTCGATCAATACTGCCGCCTTTTCGCCTGCAGCATAGTCCCGATACCAGGCAGCTGTCCGCTGTACAGCCTCGGTCGCCTTCCAGCGCGGCAACCATCCCAACTCGCGGCGGGCCTTCGCGGAATCGACCGCAAGTTGACGGGCCTCATGCTTTTCATCGTGTTGCTCAGGGGCAGTAATCCACCGTGCGTCATTTCCCCAAGCTGCGACAAATAAATCGGCGACCTCGCCGACCGTCGCCATGTCCTCTTGTGCCGGACCAAAATTCCATGCACCGCCATCGACAATCCCTGAAGCAAGGCGCTCCGCTAACATCAAGTATCCCGTTAGGGGATCAAGCACGTGCTGCCACGGACGTGTTGACTTGGGATTGCGCACAACCAGAGGCTTCCCGGCACTGATCGCCTTTGCTGCATCCGGCAACAGACGAAAGTCGGCCCAGTCGCCTCCGCCGATCACATTGCCGGCACGCACGGTGGCCACCCTAGGCGCACCAATCTTGGCAAAAAACGATTTGACCATCGCTTGCGTGGCAATTTCGGCAGCCGCCTTGGACGCGCTGTAGGGATCGTTCCCTCCGAGCACATCCTGCTCGCGATAGCCCCACACCCATTCATTGTTTCGATACACCTTATCGCTCGTGACAATGATGATCGCTTTGAGAGACGGCACGGAGCGCGCCGCCTCCAACACCCGAACTGTTCCCGTCACATTGGTCTCGAACGTGCCAATCGGATCGGCGTACGACGTGAGAACGATTGGCTGCGCGGCGAGGTGAAACATCACTTCGGCGCCAGAATGAGCCGCAGCTGCTTTGAGCGCGGCAAAGTCATTGATGTTGCCTACGCGATGGGTATGACGAGTTAGATTCTGTTCGTTATAGAGTAGATGTTCGCGGTCATCGTAGCCGAAGCCAACGCTCTCAGCGCCAAGGCTTTCCAGCAATGAGCACAGCCAGGTGCCTTTGAAGCCCATATGACCGGTGACAAAGACGCGTCGACCGTTCCAAAAATCGCGGTTGAATTGTTTCATAGAACTTATTCTGACTTGCTCATTTGCGACAATTCTCGCTCGATGGTTTCAAGCTCCTGATCGAAATTTACCAGATCGGAGATAATCGTTGGTGGCCGCTTGCGCACCTGATCGTAAATGCGGCCAACGTAGATACCGAGAATACCCAGAAAAACGCTGTTCAGTCCGATCCCGAACAGCACCAGAAGCTGCGTGGTCGTAAAACCTCTAGGGATAGTATCTGCGGAGAAAATCCGCACGGCGAGATAAAAGGCCGCCAAGCACATTGCCGCGAAGGCGATGATCAAACCCACATAAAACGAGATGCGCAGAGGCAAGCTGGAATGCGCAAGGATGCCATCGAGAGCCAATCGTAAAAGACTGGGAAACCGGAACTTGCTCTCGTTATAGAGCCGCTCTGAGCGATCAAAGGGAATACCGATCTGCCGTCTTGCGAGCGATGAAATCAACCCACGCAAATAAATATGAGATTCGTAGATCGGGCGAAGCCGCTCGATCACCGATCGATCGATCAGGCGGAAATCACCCGCATCGAGTATCAGATGTGGGCCATCGAGGCGACGTAAGAGGCGATAGTAAGCTCGACGGCAACGCCGCAGAAAGAGGCTTTCCTTGCGGTTACGCCGCACACCAACAACAACATCGTAGCCTTCTTTCCATTTTTCAAGAAAGGGCCCAAACATCGACGGAGGGTCCTGAAGGTCGGCATCGATTTGAATTGCCGCGACCCCCCGCGCCAGCCGATAGCCGGTCAATATCGACTTCTGGAAGCCGAAATTTCGCGCAAAGCGCGCCACGCGCACATCCGGATCGCGCGAGGCAATTTCCGAGAGTTTGATGAATGTTCGGTCTGTGGAATGATTATCAGTGAAAACAAATTCAAATCGATAATCGCTGAGCTCGTCCGCGACGCGCTTCAACTCCAGATAAGTTCTATCGACGTTATCTTCCTCATTATAAACCGGGATGATGATTGAGATGAGCGGCTTTGCCGCAGCCAGACTATTTTCAACCACGGAGCCCACCAAACAAAAATGAGTTCTTGAATACTGCCGCCCTAGCAATCATGGCAGGCCGCCAACCTCGGCAGGTGAAAAGGGATCGATGATCAGCCCGCTGTGCCACATTTGCGCATGTAACCGTGAATCTTTCCGGAGACGCGCCCCTGAGTGGCCTTCCGCGTTCGGTCTCTCGGCAAAATTGGGGCAGATTTAATCGGGATACGCGTACCCGTCAAATAGCGACCACGTTCACGAGCCTTTAGGCAGCAGAAATCGGCGTATTATCAAGCTCAAGCATTCGGTATGCCGGCCTTACCGGGGAACGTCTTACCCGCGAGAGTGCCCTGCTGCGACGGGACCAGCGCGTTATTTCAAACAGGCCTTAGACCAACAAGAGCGTGCGGGGTGGCATTGACACTATCGTGCGCTATCGCGCTGATGGATAGCTTTATTCCCGTCTGAATGTTTGTGGAAGGCCGCCATCCCGTGAGCTTTGTCAAAAGCGAATGGTCGCCGGAAAAGTATTTGACCTCATCGGGGCGGGTTGGGATGTCACCAAAGCCGAGAAGGTCCTTATTAGCATTCATTGTCTCGGCGACAGTTTCCGCAAACTCTCGAACTGTGATCGGCGCGCCGGTACTGATGTTTGCGATCAACCGAACCGAGTTGAGGTCAACATAGCTGGTCGCAGATATGATCGCGTCCACCAGATCATCGACGAAGAGCATATCACGCCGCTGCTGGCCGCTACTGAGTGACACACGCTCTGAACGACAAAGCCCATTGTAGAGCGAGGGCAAGAGTCGGTGTGCCGGCTCTCCAGGGCCATAGACACCAAAGATATGTCCGACCGCCAAGGAGAGTTTCAAGTTTTCCGCTATCGCCGACGCCATGATGGAAGCGGCAGCCTTTGAGGCACCATATGCGTTCAACGTCTCACAGCGGTGGAGTTCTGTGATCGGATGGTCGACGTTGCGGAGATCGTAGGCCGAGCCTGAGCCCGCGACGAATACCGCAGATGCGGGCCAACCTGCGGCAGCAACAACAAGTGCCCTGGTGCCGTCGACATTGACCGAAAGCAGCCGAGCAATGTCACGATCGAAAGGACTTACGCCGGCCGCAGCGAGGTGAATGAGCCAATCAAACGACCTCCCTTGCAGCGCGTCGGAAATGTGCGGCGCCGAGAATTCGGCGATCTGAATCGTTTCAGTAACTCCGGGGACACAAAGCTCAGATCGCTGAAGCGAGATCACGCGAGCGCCCACATTTGCCAGACGCCTTGCGACATGCCGGCCGATGAAGCCAGTCGTTCCAGTTAACAGGACTGTTTTTCGTAGCGGTGCGTGATTGATCATGCTGACCGTTGAATGATCTACCGACTGCAATCGGAAGTAAACTCCCGCAGCCCACTCCTTGGCGCCCGGGCGGTCATCGCGACAAAGGCTGCAGCCGCTTCACTGGCACACTGCGGCGGATGTCTGATTTCCAGATCCTACTCTCGCTGAGCTTGGGTTGCCTGCGAACTCTCGCCTTAGCCAAGCGAAATCGCCCTATCGGCGATCAGCGCGTCAGACAAATCATTGAAACGAATGGTGGGCGCGACAGGGATCGAACCTGTGACCCCTACCATGTCAAGGTAGTGCTCTCCCGCTGAGCTACGCGCCCTAAAGACCATTCGTGTCGGGATGGGACCCTATATCGGCTCGCCTCGCGCGAAGCAAGGCATCATGAAGCCTCATTTTGAGGGGACAAGGATTTTGGCCCCTTTTTCGTCCCCGAGCAGAGGATTTTTCTTCAAAATCCGTCCACAGGCCCTCAGGCCGCGAGCATCTTGTTCACTTCGCTGACCAATTCCCGCAGATGAACCGGCTTGGACAGAACTTTGGCATTCTTGGGCGCCTCAGAATCCGCATTAAGGGCCACGGCGGCGAATCCGGTGATAAACATGATCTTGATGTCAGGGTCGAGTTCCGAGGCCCGGCGCGCGAGTTCGATACCGTCCATCTCCGGCATCACAATGTCGGTTAGAAGCATTTCAAAAGGCTCCTCGCGCAACCTCTGATACGCTGACAAGCCGTTATCATAGGATGACACCTGGAAACCGGCGTTCTCCAACGCCTTGACCAGAAAGCGGCGCATGTCGTTGTCATCTTCGGCAAGGAGAATTTTGTGCTGCATGTTACTGGTCGTAAATCTCGTGAATGGATCAATACCAGCCTTCTATTTGCCCGAAGGATAGTAAATTTCGGGTGAAGGCGAACTTCATCTTGGCAGATTGGTTAGGCTTGCGGACAATGTTCATCCAGAACAAATGCCTTTTTCGGGCTAAAATATGCTGTTCAATTGGGTTGATAGCCGAGGCCGAACCCATCTTTGCAAACAGGGCCTCTACAGATACAGATAAGGGCGGCAATGACGCAGTTTGACACCAGTCTGCCCAGCGATGAGTTGCCGCCGTTTGAGATCGTTGAGCCAGCCGTCTGGCGAGCGCCGATCATCTTCAACTCCCCACATTCCGGTTCGGTCTATCCGCGCGAATTTCTAGCGGCCTCCCGGATCGATGAAGCGGTCCTGCGGCGCTCGGAGGATTCGTTCATGGACGAGATCGTCGCCGATCTCGCCGGACACGGCTTTCCGATTGTCCGTGTCAATTTCCCGCGCTCCTATGTGGATGTGAACCGCGAGCCCTATGAACTCGATCCGCGCATGTTCGCCGGCCGGCTTCCAAGCTTTGCCAACACCCGCTCCATGCGCGTGGCGGGCGGGCTCGGAACCATTCCGCGGGTCGTCGGCGATGGACAAGAGATCTACAGCCAACGGCTCGACGTCGAAGAGGCGCTCTCGCGGATCGAAGCGCTTTACAAGCCGTATCATCGCGCGTTGCGGCGCCTGATCAACAAGGCACACGAGGCTTTCGGGACAGTGATCCTGGTAGATTGTCACTCGATGCCGTCGGTCGGCGTGTCGCGGGATGAACCTAAACGCCCGGACCTGGTCATTGGCGATCGCTACGGGACGAGCTGCGCCGCGCTGCTGCCGGATATCGTCGAGGATACATTCAAGACGCTTGGCTATTCGGTCGGCCGGAATAAGCCTTACGCGGGTGGATTTATTACCGAGCACTACGGTAATCCGGCCAATGGCCTGCACACGATCCAACTTGAACTCAATCGCGCGATCTACATGGATGAACGTCGCCGTGAGCGCCGTGCGAATTTCCGCAACGTCGCCGACGATTTCATGGTTCTGGCGGATGCGCTGGCGATGATTCCACTCGACATGCTTGGTCCTTTCCAGGCCGCAGCCGAATAAGAGCTCAACAAACGTTCGGACGCATCAGCTTTCGCATCAAGAAAGGTGTTTGCTCTCCCAAAAAGAAAAAGGGGCCACTTGCGAAAGCAAGTGGCCCAAGTCTAGGGAGGAAACGCCCAAGGAGGGCAGCGATAACGCGAAGCGCTATCGCACCGCAGCAATATGCAACTGCAACGCACCCAAAGCAAGTATTTTTCAACGATTCTTCATGCACTTGGCGCATGACAGACTTGCGGCTCACATCTTCGAGAAATTTAGAAATATCCTTATTTTTCAATATATTATCCCGAAACATGACACTTGGATGACGGTCAAAAACCTCGGATTTGGCCTCAAGAAATGAATATGAAAGTCAATTTAACGAACAAGGGGCATACTTTTCAGAGCTGGAAACAAATCAGCATCAAAGAAATGAATGATCCACTGGCCGCAGATTTCTGCCTTTGATCTCAAGATTGCTCGAATGCACGAACTCTTATAGGGGCTTTCATGCTCCGGATTTACAATCCGTCGATGCACTCGCCGCCTGAGGATCACCTGTGACAGTTATCGACTTCACCGCCTTCATTGGACGACTGGCGACCGCCTCCGGCGAAACCATTCTTCCCTTTTTCCGCACCTCACTTGGCGTCGAAAACAAGAACACGGGCCGCGATCTAGATCCGGTGACGGAAGCCGATCGCGCGGCCGAAGCCGTCATGCGGCGGATGATCAAAGAGAACTTTCCCCAGCACGGCATCGTCGGCGAGGAATTTGGTTCAGAACGCGCAGACGCGGAGTACGTCTGGGTCCTCGATCCCATCGACGGCACCAAGTCATTCATTGCTGGACTGCCAATCTGGGGCACGCTGATTGCGCTCATGCATCACGGCACACCCGTGTTCGGCATGATGCATCAACCTTACATCGGCGAGCGGTTTAGCGGCGATAGCGGCTCCGCGATCTATAATGGCCCTTCGGGAAAACGAAACTTGGCCGTGCGCAAATGCGCATCGCTGGCGGAAGCAACGCTGTTCACCACAAGTCCGCGCCTGATGAATGCGACGGACTGTGCGCAATTCGAAAAAGTCGAGAAGGAAGTCCGGCTGTCACGCTACGGCGGCGATTGCTACGCCTATTGCATGCTGGCCGCTGGACACCTTGATCTCATCATCGAAACCGAACTCAAACCCTATGACGTTGCGGCCTTGATCCCGATCGTGGACGGCGCCGGCGGGATCATGACCACGTGGGACGGTAAGCCCGCTCAATCAGGCGGCCGCATCGTTGCCGCGGGCGACAAGCGCGTGCACGAAGCCGCCATGAAAATCTTGAACGGCTAACCGGCCAACCACTCTCAAACTTTTGCAAACATCCTCAAGTGATCGGCCAGTTGCTGCACAGGCCGGGCCAGCGAGCGCCGGTTGCGCATGCAGATGACAAGCCTGCGAGTAGTCCAAGGATCGGTCATCCGCACCGCCTTGATTTTTGCTGACCGGCTATAGCGCCGTGCGGCTGCCTCGGGAATAACCGCCACACCCACACCTGCTTCAACCATCTGACACATAGCATCGAAATTCTTCAGCCGCGCACGCATGCGAAGCCGGGCTCCGAGACCTGCGGCATGTGCTGCGATATGGTTCTGCAGCGCGCTCCCCTCGGCGAGACCTACGAATTCTCGCCCCACGATGTCGCCGAACGAGATCTGCCGCCGTCGCGCCGCCTCATCCTGCTCCGACACAATCAGGACCAGCCGATCATCACAAAATGGAAAGCGATCCAGGGCTTCGGGCAGAGCCGTGTCGATGGCGATGCCAATATCGGCCGCACCGGAAGCCAAAGCGACGCCAATCTCCGGGCTTTCGCGCTCCTCCACATCAATGCTGATCGACGGGTACGCCGCCAGAAAGGACGCCAGCGCCTTCGGCAGGTGCTCGACGGCGCCGGAGGTGTTGGCAAGCATATGAATGCGGGCTTTCATGCCCCGCGCATAGACCGCAAGTTCCCCCTGTAGGGTTGCAACCTGATGCAGGACAATCCGGGCGTGATCGAGCAGGCTTTCACCGGCCGCCGTCAATCGCACGCCACGCCGCTGGCGCTCCAGCAGCGAGACCCCAAGGGCAGCTTCTAGCGCCTTGATGCGCGCGCTTGCCGAAGCGAGCGCAAGAGCCACGCGCTCAGCGCCATGGGTGATGCTGCGGGTCTCCGCAATCGCCACAAAGAGCCTGAGATCGGTCAAATCGAAATGCATCGGCTCACCCGGCCTCGATGTTCTGCCTTCGCCTGAGCCGAAGGCTCCCCCGTAATCTCCACATTGTGCCCGCCGCAACAGTGTGGTCAATGTGCCAGCATGTCTGATCCGATTCTTTTCTTGATCGCCGCCGTCTTTCTCCTTGCAGGTTTTGTGAAGGGGACAATCGGCATGGGCCTTCCCACCGTCGCGATCGGGTTGCTCGCAACCCGTATGTCCCCTGCTCAGGCTCTCGCTATCGTGATCGTACCCTCGCTCGTCACGAACATCTGGCAAACCTTCGGCGGCCCTTATCTGCGCGATATCCTGCGGCGGCTGTGGCCGCTGATGGCGGGCGTATGCATCGGCATCTGGTCGGGCTCCGGCCTGATGACGGGTCCGTATGCACCATATGGCACCATCGTTCTCGGCGTGCTGCTGGTGATCTATGCCATCGTTGGCCTGTCGAAAGTCCGCTTCAGCGTTCCGCGCTCCAACGAGAAATGGATCGGCGGAATTGTCGGAGCGTTGACAGGACTGGTATCCGCGGCCACCGGCGTGCAGGTTATTCCCTCGATGCCTTTCATGCAGGCCATCGGCATGGAAAAGGACGAACTGGTCCAGGCACTGGGCGTCTTTTTCACCACGGCCTCGGTGGCGCTGATCTTCAACCTGAGCGATGCCGGATTGATGAGCGTCTCAATTGCGCTGCCCGGTGCCGTTGCGATGGTGGCAGCTTTTGCGGGCATGTATATCGGCCAGGTGCTTCGCTCGCGCATGTCACCCGACACATTCCGACGCTGGTTCCTGATTTCGATGATGATGCTTGGGATTTATCTCGCCAGCAAAACGCTGATGAAGCTGCACGGCTAACGAGGCCAAGGCGAAAGTCGGGGAAAGGCGGTGCCCGTCCCCGCGGATCGTGCTACTCCTTCCGCATGCTTAGGGTCACGCGCGATATCATCATCGATGAAAGCGATATCGACATCTCGTTCGTCCGCGCCTCTGGGCCGGGCGGGCAGAATGTCAACAAGCTGTCGACGGCTGCACAGCTGCGCTTTGACGTCAGCCACATCAACCTCGCCCCTGACGTGCTAACCCGGCTGCGTGGACTTGCCGGTCAACGGATGACCAAGGACGGCGTGCTCGTCATCCACGCGCAGCGCTTCCGCACCCAGGAGCGCAATCGCGCAGACGCCATCGACAGGCTGCTGGAGTTGCTGCGCGAAGCATCCGTGCGCCCGACGCCCCGCCGCGCCACCAAACCAACGCTGGGCTCCAAGAAACGGCGTCTTGAAGGCAAGAAGCGCCGCAGTGATATCAAGGCCAACCGCGGTTCGGTGCGATACGACTAACGCGCGGCTGCAGCGGCCTCAAGCCTGTAAAACTGAGAAAGCCCAAAGCATAATGGCGCCAGCGATCACGAACATGGCTCCGAAAATGAGTTGAGCTCCGCGACCGTCCTTGTTGCCCGGCTCCAGGATCGCTTCCTCCGGGTTCTGCGGATTGTAGAAAACAGGGACACTTGCTCCGACGGTGTATTCCGCGACAGGCGCCCTTGCGCTCGCTTCGTCCGGATAAAAGGCCGTCCACCCCCAATTCCACTTATTGCTGTGAAATTCGCGACCGCCGACGGCGTAGGCATACTGCACATCGGATCGATAAACAGTCGTGATGCGTGTCCTGCCGTCGTCATCATCTTCGTGACGTTCCTCGGCAACGACACCGACCTCAGTGATCTTGCCCAAGACAGTCGGCCATCTCATGCTGGCGCTGATTTGCTTGCGCTGCATGATGTATTGAACAAATGCGCCGATGCCGACGAAGATCGCCAACAGCGGCAGAAGGAACGCAAACAACGGCATTCCATTGGAATTGGTCAGGACTTTACCAGCAATGGAGTGGGCAATGAGAACGATCGATATGACCGAAAAAACAGCCAGAAACACAATATGCGATACGACACTGCTCTTGTTTCGAGGTTCAAGAGCCGAGCGCACCGGCGACTTTGGATCATAGTAGACGTCAACGGCGGCGCCGATGGGATATTTGGCAACGAGTTGCTCCGCCGCGACCCGCGTCATGCCTCCTTGGCCACCGAATTTGATGCGCTTGCCTTCGAAACTCTTCCCCGAAACCTGATACTGATAACGAATGTCGACCGTCGCATCGGTCTCACCGCCCTTGCGTGGCACATCCGGCTGCGAAAGCGTCGAAGTGATGATTTTGCCGGAGGTCCGCGACCAGCTTTTTCCTGCCCCGACCCGGCTGCGCACCTTCCACAGGGCATAGATCTGATTGGCCACCATAAACAGACAAACACCCGCGCCAATACGGGTCCACAGCAGCTGAGAAGCGCTCAACATTGAAATAACTCCGGGAAAACAAGGAAATGGTGCTTAAAAGTCCCGGGAAAGATCCCATTGTTGGGTCGGTTTTAGCCATACATTGGGTTCGATCCCGGCCTAAAATACTCAAACCAACGAATCGTCCGGATTATTCATGCCAGTCCGCCAGCTTCCCGAACAGATCATCAACCGCATCGCCGCCGGCGAAGTGGTGGAGCGCCCCGCCAGCGCGGTGAAGGAATTGGTCGAGAACGCCATCGACGCAGGCGCCAGCCGCGTCGATATTTTCACTGACGGCGGCGGACGGCGTCGCATCACCATTACCGATGACGGTTCGGGCATGACGCGCGACGATCTCGCGCTCGCTGTTGACCGCCATGCGACATCGAAACTGGACGACGAGGATCTGCTCCGCATTCGTACTCTCGGCTTTCGCGGTGAAGCATTGCCATCCATCGGTGCGGTCGCCCGGCTTGGCATCACGACGCGTCACGCCAGCGAGCCGCACGCATGGGCACTGAATGTCGATGCCGGCGAAAAATCGGACATCGTGCCTGCGGCCCTCAGCAACGGCACGCGCGTCGAGGTCAGCGACTTGTTTTACGCAACGCCGGCCCGACTCAAATTCCTCAAGACCGACCGCACCGAGGCCGAAGCCATTCGCGAAGTGGTGCGGCGGCTGGCGATGGCTCGGCCCGACATTGCGTTCTCACTGTCCGGCGAGGAGCGTGCGCCGGTGACGTGGGCTGCCGCTCTTCCCGGGGCGCCCGGACAACTGACGCGGCTTGGCGACATTCTCGGCGCCGATTTCCGCGCCAGCGCGATGGAAGTTCGCTCCGAACGTGACGGCGTCGTGGTCGAAGGTTTTGCTGCTGCACCATCGCTCACCCGCGCCAACGCGCTTGGTCAGTATCTGTTCGTCAACAACCGCCCTGTGCGCGACAAGCTCATTTTGGGCGCAGTTCGCGCAGCCTATGCTGACTACCTCCCGCGCGACCGGCACCCGGTGGTGGCGCTGTTCGTGACACTGGATACGCAGGAAGTCGATGCCAATGTGCATCCGGCCAAGACTGAAGTACGTTTCCGCAATGCCGGCCTCGTCCGCGCGCTGATTGTCCACGCACTGAAAGACGGTCTGGCGCGCGAGGGAAAACGCACCGCAGCTAATTCCGATGGTGTAGCGATCACGGCGTTCCGGCCCGGCAGCCTTCCGCGCGGCGGCTGGGACTGGCGGCGCTCGCCAAGTTATCCGACGACAGCAGGGATGGCGTTCAACGGATCAACCACTCCGGCCACGTCTTTCGAGAGCTCATCGTCTCATGAATTCTCATCGAACGTATTTGCTGAAGCCGCGCAAGCGGTGTTCGATACGGGCGCTCCCGCGGCCGACGTTCGTGTCAACGAGCCGCCGCCGCGCGATCTGCTGGATCATCCGCTCGGCGCCGCCCGCGCGCAAATCCATGAGAACTACATCGTGACCCAGACCCGCGACGGGCTCATCGTCGTCGATCAGCATGCCGCACATGAGCGCATCGTTTACGAGCGCCTGAAAGCCTCGCTTGAACGCGATGGCGTGCAGCGGCAGATGCTTCTCATTCCCGAAATCGTCGAGATGGACGAAGCCAGTGTCGAGAAGCTGGTGGCGCGCGCAGACGAACTGGAAAAATTCGGGCTCGTGCTCGAGTCGTTTGGGCCCGGCGCGGTCGCTGTGCGCGAGACGCCATCATTGCTGGGAAAAACCAATGTGGCATCGCTGGTTCGCGATCTCGCCGAGCACATGGCGGAATGGGACGAGGCATTGCCGCTCGAACGCCGCCTGATGCATGTCGCGGCGACCATGGCGTGTCATGGCTCGGTCCGCTCGGGCCGCATCCTCAGGCCGGAAGAAATGAACGCGCTGCTGCGCGAAATGGAAGTCACGCCAAATTCCGGCCAGTGCAACCACGGCCGCCCGACCTATGTCGAATTGAAGCTTGCAGATATCGAGAAGCTGTTCGGAAGACGGTAAGCGCGCTCAGCTCGCTAGCGCGCTGGATTTGACGTTCGTATCAGCATTGCGGCGAATCCTCATTACGAACGTCAAATCCAAAAGCGCACTAGCTTCATCAAATTGCTAGTGTCCCTTCTGGTTCTAACGTTCGCAAACGAGAGTATTGCAAAGTGATGCGAACGTTAGAACCGGGACACTAGAGCGCGCGCATAAACACGAACTCGGTCTCGTCGTAAGCACGCCGCTCAAGCTCTTCGAAACCATCCGGCGCGCTCAGCGCCGCAGCTTTCCATTCCTCGACCACGACCAGCGCACCTGGGACCAGCCATTTTCCATCACGCATGGAGACCAAGGCCTTGTCGGCAAGGCCGCGCCCGTAGGGGGGATCGAGGAAGGCCAGGGAGAACGGCTCGACCGGATATGCTGGGCCGAGGTTGGTCGCATCGCGGCGAAAAACTTTTGTCACGCCACCAAGCCCCAGTGCTTCGACATTGTTCCGCAGCAAGGCACGTGCTTCTGCGCCATTGTCGACAAAGAGCGTGAAAGCCGCACCACGTGAGATCGCTTCGATACCGAGCGCGCCCGTGCCGGCAAACAGATCCAGCACCCGCGCGTCGAGCACAGGGTTTTCGTAGGCGTGCATCAGGATGTTGAATACCGACTCGCGCAGACGATCCTGCGTCGGTCGAATATCGTTCGATGAAGGTGACGCAATATTGCGGCCCCGCAGCCGCCCAGCAACCACACGCATCCTACGCTCCGAACACGATCTTGCCGAAACGGCAGCTTTCTGCACGGCGGATCATGCTCAGTCTTCCGTGAAATCAATTTCCGGCTTGATGTCGCGCTTGCCTTTATATCCGCCTCGCGGACGGCGTGGCGGGCCTCCTGCGGCCCGCTCCTCATTGCGCGCCCGTGCATCGTCGCTTCCGGTGCGTTGAACAAGCACCCGGCGTCCCTTGCGATCGGCGACAACCTCTCTCTTGGGCTTGATGCTGCCTTTCCCGCGCGGCATCTTTTCTTCTGCCTCGTGTGTCGGCGCATCGAACTGTGACCCTGACATCTTGACGATCTTTTCGCCAAGCTGCTCGCGCAACACGCGGCTGCGGATCTCCTCGACCTGTCCTTCTTCGATCTCGCCCAGTTGGAACGGGCCGTAAGACACACGGATCAGGCGGTTCACTTCGAGACCAAGGTGCGCCATCACGTTGCGCACCTCGCGGTTCTTGCCCTCGCGGATGGCGAACACGATCCAGACGTTAGAGCCTTGATCGCGCTCCAGCGTCGCCTCGATCGAACCGTACTTCACGCCATCGACCTCAACGCCCTTCTTCAATTCGTCGAGTTGGGCCTGTGTCACATCACCATGGGCACGGACACGATAGCGCCGCAGCCAGCCGGTATCCGGCAGTTCCAGCGAACGAGCGAGCCCACCGTCATTGGTCAGAAGGAGCAAGCCCTCAGTGTTGAAGTCGAGCCGTCCAACGCTGATCAGCCGCGGTAAGCCTTCCGGCAAATTGTCGAACACCGTGGGCCGGCCCTCGGGATCGTCGTGGGTCGTCATCAAGCCGCGCGGCTTGTGATAGAGGAACAGCCGCGTGCGCTCACGCTCCGGCAACGGCTTGCCGTCGATCGTGATGACATCGCGCGTCGTGACATCAAGCGCAGGCGATGTGATGACCCGGCCGTTGACCGCAACACGGCCCTGCGTGATCCACTCCTCGGCATCCCGCCGCGAGCAAACGCCGGCCCGCGCGACGACCTTGGCGATGCGATCGCCGGTCTTCTTTTTCTCCGGCACAGCACGCGGGGCCCGCTTGTCCTGATCGGGCTTGCGCTCGCGATAAGCACCACGTCCACCGAACGCCGGACGCTTGGTGAAGATCCTGCTGTCATCTTCATTGTCGCGACGCGGACGGTCTTCATGACTGCCGCGCTCACGACGTTCGCTACGCGGATGTTCCTGCCAGTCGTTCCGTCCGCGCGGCGCACGATCCTCGTGCTCACGCTCAAAGCGCGGACGTCCGAAGCCTTTGCGCCCGTCTCGCTCCGGCCGATCGTCGCGCGATCGTGAAAAACGCGGGCGATCGCCCGAACCACGATCGTCACGTGATCTGTCGGTCCGTCGCGCATCGTCGCGGCGGGGTGCACGGCTCTCCCACGGCTTCTCGTTGCTGCGATCTTCACCCTGTCCGAAATCCCTGCGGGGCGGACGACGAGCACCGCGCTCACCACCTTCATCCCGGTTAAAACGCGGCCTGTCGCCACGATCAAAGCGCGCTGGCCGGGCATCGCGGCCTTCACCACGTGGTGTGTAAGGCCGCTTCTCTCCGAACTTCTTGTCGCCGAAGCTACCGGCACGGCTCGGGCGGGAGTCACTGCGCTCAGCGCGCGGCGCACGATCATCTGCTCGGCTACGCCCACCGAAGGAACGTTCTCCACGCTCCTCCCGCGGTTTGAACGATCGTCGCTCACCCTGATCGCGCGCACCGAAATCCTTGCGTGGGCCGCGGTTCGGGCGCTCGTCCCGGCTGAAACGCGGGCGATCACCATCCTTGCGGAAGCCCTCACTCTTGCCGCCATAGGCCCTCGACGCCGGGCGCTTATCACCGGCCGGACGCTTGTCGCCGAACTTTCGATCTCCGAATTTCTTGTCGGCGCCGCGTGGCCCTACGGAACGGGCTGGGCGCCCGCCTCCGGATCGGCCCTTGCCGCCGCCCTTGTAGCCCTCCCCCGCTCCGCGGCGCGGCGGACGGCCGTTGTTTTTATTGTTGTCGCGGGGCATGAATGATCTCTCAGGGCGTCTAGGAATGCGCAATCTGGCGCAGGAATCCGGCTCACGTTGCAAACGCTACTTCTACGAGGAAGAGCGGGTTTCGAGCAAAACCGGTGTGGCTGAAGGCGCTGTCATAACAGAGTTCTTTGCAGGAAACGAGACATGACGGCGCAATCTTTCATGGATTTGGCCCTGGAACAGGCCCAGATCGCGGAAACATCCGGCGAGGTGCCAATCGGATGCGTCATCGTCCGCGATGGCAAGGTCCTCGCACGGGCGGGAAACCGCACGCTGACCGACAGGGACCCGACAGCGCACGCCGAGATTCTGGCGATCCGTGAGGCCGCTCGTCTGATTGGCAGCGAACGCCTTGTCGATTGCGATCTCTATGTCACCTTGGAGCCCTGCACCATGTGTGCCGCAGCCATCTCCTTCGCGCGCATCCGGCGGCTGTATTACGGGGCCGCGGATCCGAAAGGCGGCGCGGTCGACAGCGGGGTCCGGTTTTTCGCTTCCCCCACCTGCCACCATGCGCCGGAGATCTACCCTTCCGTCGGCGAGAGCGAGGCCGCCGGATTGCTGAAGAACTTCTTCAAGGCGCGGCGTTAGTGTGGTGGTTCGGAAGTTCGCTTCATTTTCTCGGCGAGTCCTTTAAACGAGCTTCTGAACAACCACACTAAAGCGCCAGCTTCATGCCCTCATGTGAGCCCACGAAGCCAAGCCGGCTGTAGAAGCGCTGCGCATTGCTCCGCCGCTTGTTGGTGGTCAGCTGCAACTGTTTGCAGCCGCGTTCTTTCGACTTGGCGATGACCGCTTCCATCATCTTCTCGCCGATGCCTGTGCCGCGGAGAGAACTATCGACGCGCACGCCTTCCACCTGTGCGATCCAGGCACCCTGATAAGAAATCCCGGGCAGGAACGTGAGTTGAAGACAGCCCATGACGGCGCCATTCTCATCCCAGACATAAAGCGTATTGTTCGCATCAGCCGCGATGGCGTCGAACGCGGCGTGATAAGGCGCCATGTCACCGGTCAGGTCCTCCCGGCTGCGCGCGATATCATCATCGGCCAGCATCTCGACAACGCGCCGAATATCTTCGCGCCGAGCTTCACGCAATGCCATTACGTTTTACTCCGAGAAAAATTTGAGCAGCGCATCGGCGGTGGCCTGTGGATTCTCTTCCGCCAGGAAATGCCCCGCATCGATCGGCGTGCCGCGCACGTCAATGGCCCAGTTGCGCCAAGTATCGAGCGGTGTCGCACCTGACGCTGCAATGCCGGCGCCGCCCCACAGCGCCAGCATCGGCACCGTGATCTTGTGTCCCGCCTCGCGATCAGCCTTGTCGTGCTCGAAATCGGCATAGGCGCCTGCACGATAGTCTTCGCAAGCCGCATGAATGCGAAGCGGATCACGAAACGCCGTCAGATAGTGCTGCACCGCGCGCGGATCGAACGGGTTCGGTCTGCCGGCTTTCGCCCAGCTCTTGAATGTCCGACCAAAGTAATCATCCGGATTCGACTGGATCAGATTTTCAGGCAGGGGATACGGCTGTGCCAGAAATGACCAATGGTAGATTTTCAGCGCGAAGCTGCGATTCATCTTCGCCCAATACTCATAGGTCGGAAGGATATCGAGCACAGCGCAGTGCGACAACCGGCCTGGATGATCGAGCGCCAGACGATAGGCCACACGGCCGCCGCGATCATGTCCGGCCAGCGCGAAGCGGACATGGCCCAGTTTTCCCATCATCGCGACCATCACCTGCGCCATCGCCCGCTTTGTAAACGGCGTATGATCCGCGTCGGTCTTCGGAATGTCGGACCAGCCATATCCTGGCAGATCGGGAATGATCAGCGTGAACTTCTTCGCAAGCTCAGGCGCCACGCGATGCCACATCACGTGCGTCTGCGGATAGCCATGCAGCAGCAACAGCGGAGGCCCCTCGCCGCCGATCCGCGCGAAAATGCGGCCGAACTTCGTGTCGATCCATTCGGACGCAAAACCTGGAAACAGATCGGCGAGATCAGACATCGCCCCTCCAGTTATTTTAGCTTTTCCCTCGCAATCGCCTGCCAACCAATATCGCGGCGGCAGAAACCCTCAGGCCACTTGATGCGGTCGACCGCCTCGTAAGCGCGGCGTTGCGCCTCGCTCACTGTCGTCCCAGTGGCTGTGACGTTCAGCACACGTCCGCCATTGGCCAGAATCTTTCCGCCATCCGACTTCGTACCGGCATGGAAAATCTCGACACCCTCGACCTTCGCTGCCTCGCCGAGCCCCTCGATCAATGTACCCTTGGCATAGTCACCGGGATAACCTTTCGCCGCCATCACGACGGTCAGCGCAGGCTCTGGATACCAGCGCAGATCGAAATGCTTCAGTTCGCCATCGATCGATGCCTGCAGGGCCGGGACGAGGTCCGACATCATCCGCATCATCAGCACCTGCGTTTCCGGATCGCCGAAGCGTACGTTGTATTCGATCAGCTTCGGGCCATCCTTGGTGATCATCAGCCCCGCAAACAGCACGCCCTTGTAAGGCATGCCATTCGCCTTCATCGCACGCAACGTCGGCGTAATGATCTCATCCATAGTGCGTGCGATCATGGCATCGGTCATGACAGGCGCAGGCGAATAGGCCCCCATGCCGCCAGTGTTTGGCCCCTGATCGCCATCGAACGCGCGCTTGTGATCCTGCGCGGCAGCAAGCGGCAATGCATGATCGCCATCGCACAGGACGAAGAAGGACGCTTCCTCGCCTTCGAGAAATTCCTCCACCACGGCTTCGGCGCCGGCTGCCCCAAGACCGCCGCCGAGCATCATATCGATGGCGGCTTCAGCTTCAGCGACAGTCATCGCAACGACGACGCCCTTGCCCGCGGCGAGCCCGTCGGCCTTCACGACAATCGGTGCGCCCTGCTTCCGGATGTAAGCCTTGGCCGCGTCGGCGTCGCGGAAACGCTCATAAGCGGCTGTTGGAATGTTGGCTGCTTTACATAGATCCTTGGTAAAACCCTTCGAGCTTTCCAGTTGCGAAGCGGCCTTGCTCGGACCAAATGCCTTGATGCTGGCGGCCGCGAGATCATCGACGATGCCCGCAGCGAGTGGAGCTTCAGGGCCCACCATGACGAGGTCGATGCCGTTCGCCTTGCAAAACTCGATCACCGCAGAGTGATTGGTGATGTCGAGCGCGATGCACTCCGCGTCCTGCGCTATGCCGGCATTGCCCGGCGCGCACCAGAGCTTCGTGAGGAGCGGCGAAGCCGCCATTTTCCAGGCCAGTGCGTGCTCACGCCCGCCGGAACCGAGGAGAAGGATATTCATGGGATGAGGGTCGAACCGGCGTTTATGTGATGATAGAAGGGTTTATCATGATGTCTCCGCACCGCAACAGATTCGATTCTCTATGACCGTACGTGCTGTAGAAACCCTGCCAAATTCTCCGGAATTTACCGTTTCGGAGCTTTCTTCCGCGCTCAAGCGCACGGTGGAGGACGCCTACGGCCATGTCCGGGTGCGCGGCGAGATTTCGGGGTTTCGCGGCCCGCATTCCTCCGGCCACTGCTATTTCGCGCTGAAGGACGACAGCGCCAAGATTGAGGCGGTGATCTGGAAAGGCGTGCACAGCCGCATGCGCTTCAAGCCGCAGGAAGGCTTGGAGATTATCGCCACAGGCAAGCTCACGACCTACCCCGGCTCCTCGAAGTATCAGATCGTCATCGAGGCCATCGAACCGGCAGGCGTCGGCGCGCTAATGGCGCTGATGGAAGAGCGCAAGAAGAAGCTTGCGGCCGAGGGACTATTTGACGAATCGCGAAAACAGCTCCTGCCATGGCTGCCGGAGGTGATCGGCGTGGTGACCTCGCCGACCGGCGCCGTTATCCGGGATATCCTGCATCGGCTCGAAGACCGTTTTCCACGCCGCGTGCTGGTGTGGCCAGTGCGCGTGCAGGGCGAGGGTTCAGCCGAACAGATCGCCTCGGCCATCAACGGCTTCAATGCCCTTCCGGAGGACGGCAAAATTCCCCGTCCCGATCTTCTGATCGTGGCGCGCGGCGGCGGTTCGCTGGAAGACCTCTGGTCCTTCAACGAGGAAATCGTGGTGCGCGCAGCCGCGGACAGCATGATCCCGCTGATCTCTGCGGTCGGCCACGAGACCGACGTGACGCTGATCGACTTCGTCGCCGACAAGCGTGCTCCTACGCCAACGGCGGCCGCGGAAATGGCCGTGCCGGTGCGCGCTGAACTCTTCATCGAGGTTACATCGCTTGCGCGACGCGCGATGCTGTGCTGGCAGCGCGGACAGGAACATCGCCGCAGCGAATTGCGTGCGGCCTCACGCGCGCTGCCGAAGGCGACAGAGCTTCTGGATATTCCTCGCCAGCGTCTCGATCGCGCGACGTCCGCGCTGCCTCGTGCTCTGCGCGCCAACGCCCATGTTTACGACCGGCGCTTGTCGGCTGTGGCCGGCCGCCTCACGGTCACGACGCTGCGCTCCCAGATCGACCGCGCGAAGGAGAAGGTGCAACGGCTTGCCACGAGCGCGCAGCGCTGCAGCAGGCTCCATATTCAGCAGCGCGAAACGCGTTTGCGATACGTATCGCAATTGCTCAATGCCCTCTCTTACAAGGGCGTATTGGATCGTGGCTTTGCGCTGGTACGCGATGAAAATGGGCACCCACTGCATGCGGCTGCAAACGTCAGTTCCGGTCAACGCCTCAGCATCGAGTTTGCTGATGGCCGCATCGGCGCGACGGCCGACGGCGATGAAGCAGGAACTACGGCAAAACCGAAACCTGCCAGCAAGTCCACCTCGAAGCGCACCACCGATTTCGGCTTCAAGAAGGTCCAGGGCGACCTGTTCTGAGCCCCGAAAAAGGGTTTACCCGCACGCCGGCGGACCTATATTTTGACAGATATCCCGGTCAATAGATTGACTAGATTGGCCGGCTCACAAGGACAAACATCGTGCTCAACAAGTTCGGCCCCTCAGGCCACGGCGAAGCGAAAGTAGAATACCTCGACGGAGATTTCCGGGTGCTTTCACCGGGATCTTACGTTCGTTGCGCTGTCACCGGGGAACACATCTCCCTGGACGAACTGAAGTACTGGAGCGTCGACCGGCAGGAAGCGTACGCAACGCCCAACGCTGTGTTGCAGCGGCATTATCCTGCAATCGCTAAGACCCAAAGCTGATAAGACCCAAAGCCGATTATTTCCGGCGCGCTTGAGCAAGCCGTTCCGCGACAAACCGCCGGAACGTTTCGCCATCGTCAAAGTCAAGCGACACCGCAAACGCCATAACATTCCGGGCGCGAGTTGTAAGGTTGGCATTGCTGCGCAGACGGGTCATGTCTTTTTCTGTCGTGACCATGGTCAATGATTTTGCTTGGGCAGCAGCGGCAAGCTGTTCGACGTCGCTGATTGCATACGGATGATGATCGTTGAACGACCTTGCTTCGACCACGATCACGCCGCTCTTGCGCAATGTCGCAAAGAACCGTGCCGGATCGCCTATTCCGGCGAATGCCAGGACGCGTTTCCCGCTTAACGCAGCGACAGAGCCAGGATCGGGCCTGATGGTCGCATGCAACACCGCCTTGCCCCGCGCGCGAAGGTGCTGCGCAACGCCATCGGCCGCATGCCCCTCGCCCACAACGATCAACGCGTCCGTACGCTCGATCTGTGGGGTGAGCGGCGCACGCAGCGGCCCAGCAGGAAACACGCATCCGTTCCCAAGCCCACGCCCGCTGTCGACCACAATCAACGATGCATCCTTGGCAAGCGACGGATTTTGGAATCCATCATCGAGCAAAATGACGCTGGCTCCTTGCTCACGTGCAAGCTTCGCACCTGCCGCTCGGTCGCGCGAGACGACGACCGGCACTTGTGATGCCATCATCAGCGGCTCGTCGCCAACGTCTATCGCTGTGTGTGCACTCGTGTCGACACGAACCGGACCTTCCAGGCTTCCGCCGTAGCCGCGACTGACCACGAACGGTTGCTCGCCCATCTCACGCAGGATTTTCGAGAGCGCGAGCGTCGTCGGCGTCTTACCGGCACCGCCGACGTGATAGTTGCCGATACAGAAAGCCGGAATTCCGGCCACGGCCCCTTTGCGCGCCATCCGTCGCGCCGTGATGGCGCCATAAATAGCGCCGAACGGAAGCAGGAGTCGCGACATCCACGAAGGCGGCCGATACCAGAAGGTCGGCTCACGCATCGGCGACTTCTCCTTCAATCCGCATTTGCAGCAGGTAAGGCTCAAGCGCGGCCAGCGTCTTGTCCAGCGCACCTCCCAGCCGCTCGACCACTTTCTCCGCCGCAGCCACCGACCATTGCCGGGAGATCGGGTTTGCCAAAAGCGAGCCGAGCGATCTCACGAAATCTTCGTCCGTATCTGCGCGAACCGCTCCGCCCGCCTGATCCAGCGCGTTGTAGATCTCAGTGAAATTGAAAACATGCGGTCCATGCAAAATGGCGGCGCCAAGCTTGATGGCCTCGATCGGATTTTGGCCGCCGTGGCTGACGAGGGATCCGCCCATGAACACCACGGGCGCGAGACGATAAAACAGTCCCAGCTCGCCCATGGTATCCGCGACATAGATGTCGGTCCTTGCCGAAGGCAATTCGTCCTGCGAACGCAGCGCGACATTTGCGCCTGCGGCAGCCAGCATCCGCGCGATGGCGACACCGCGATTTGCATGACGCGGAACAATGACCGTCAACAACGACTGGATTTGCCCGGCTAATCTCCGATGCGCGTCGAGAATGATCTCCTCTTCGCCGGGATGCGTGGACGCTGCGACGAAGACCAATCGGCGCTGCGTCGCGGCCTTAAGCTGCTCGAGCTTTGGGACATCAGCCGGTGGTCCTTTCACATCGAGCTTGAGATTGCCTGACGTCACAACGTTACGGCTGCCCAGTGCCGCATAGCGTTCTCCATCGAGATCGGATTGTGCCAGACACAGATCGAAGCAATCGAGCAATGTACCGATGGTGCCGGCAAACCTGCGCCATCGCGGAAAAGAGCGCTGCGACATCCGGGCATTGATAATCACCATCGGAACGCGCCGCTCGGCGCTCGATAAAATCAGATTGGGCCAGATATCAGACTCGATGAACAGCGCGAGACCGGGCTGCCAGTGATCAAGGAAGGACGAAACATACTTGGGCGTATCGAACGGCACATATTGATGGATGACATCCGGAGAAAATCTCCGCTGAACGATCGCAGCCGATGTCACCGTGCCGGAGGTCAGCAGGATGCGAACATTTTGGGCCCGTAGCCGTTCTACCAGTTCGGCGACCGCAAGAACCTCACCGACGCTCGCACCGTGAATCCAGATCAGCGGTCCCCGTGGACGTGCAACACTTGCAATCCCCCGACGCTCGCCGATGCGCTCGGGATCCTCTTTGCCCCGCTTGAGACGACGCTGGACAAGTGTCCCTGTCAAAGGCGTCGCGAGCGCGGACAGCCTCCGGTACGCGCGCAGCGTGACCGGCAGCCCGCTAGGCATGTCCGTCCTCAGGCCGGCCGACGAGTGCATAAGCGCGGCGCGTCACTTCGTTCAGATTGGCCTCCAATTGCGCTCGAAGGTCTTCCATCACTGTACTGTCCGCATCAAGCGGTACCCTGACAAGATCGCCGGCAGCGATAACACCATGCCCGAACGGGAGATGAATAACAGAGCGATCCCAATTATTAAGGCGCTTGAACCGGGTGGTCGCAATAGCCACCGGCAAAATGGGCCGTCCTGATTCACGGGCAAGCATGACGATCCCAAGGCCTGCCTTGCGCGAAACCTTCGGTACGTCGGCTGTCAGCGCCATGTTGATACCGTCTTCGAGGACCTTCAGCATGCTTTTGAACGCCACCACCCCGCCTTTACGATGAAACGAGGTGCCGTGATCGCCTGAGCCGCGGACAGTTCCGACACCGAGCCTTTCAGCCGCGATGGCGTTGATTTCACCGTCGCGGTGGCGCGAGATCAGAACCTTCGCTTCGTACTCCTTGAGCTTGAGAAACGGCATCATGAAGTGCTGACCGTGCCAGAACGCAACGATCACCGGCATATCGGGCTCGATATGCTTGTAAATCTCAGGCGGATCCAAGGTGAACCGGTTCGTCCACCAGACCAGCCGCAAAAATTCAGCGGCAGTGAATCCCGCGAGGTGCTGTACCCAACTCGCGCGACCTAAATTTCGCAGTGCTTTTTTCAATGCCCGGACTTCGTGTCTTGACCCGGATCAAGCAGCCGGTGGATGTGGACGATGAAGTAACGCATATGGGCGTTGTCGACAGTCTGCTGTGCCTTGCTCTTCCAGGCGGCATAGGCACTCGCGTAGTTCGGAAACAAACCCACAATCTCGACCTTATCGAGATCCTTGAAAGTGACGTGTTCAAGATCGAGCAGCTCACCTCCGATGACGAGATGAAGCAATTGCTGTGGCGTAGTGTCGGACATAGATCGCTTCCTAGAGCAAATATAGGAACATGAATTGAAACACCAAAACGCTACGTGAGCCTTACTCGATCGGATTTTTCCGAAAGTGCTCAACTATATGCGTGTGGCGCTCATGCCCTGCCGCCACCAGCAACCCATGGCGAACATCGCGGCTGTTATAAACCAGACGTTCTCCGGCCAGTGTGGTCATTTCCCCGCCCGCTTCGTGCACGATTAAGTCAGCCGCCGCAAGATCCCAGTCTCGGCTGTTACCGGCCGCGAAAGCAGCATCTAGCGCGCCTTGCCCCACCCGGACAAGACGCAAAGCCAGAGAACCGATTCGCGGATGCAGCGAATCCCCAGGCGGTATGGACTGTAACCGCTCAACCAGCGGTTTGGGACCCGCAATCTTTGGAAAATTGATGGTTTCGCCTGTCGAGGCTGAGATCCGGGCATCGTTCAGTATCGCACCCCGGCCTCGGGTCGCAAAAAAGAACTCATCGCTAGCCGGCGCAAAGACCGCTCCGACAAGTGGCGATCCGTTTTCCACCAGCGCCACGCTGACAGACCAGTCATTTTGCCGGGCCAGATAGGCCCGCGTTCCATCGATCGGGTCGACGATCCAGGTCAGGGATTTGTCCAGCCGGGATGCGTCGTCGGCACTTTCCTCGGACAGCCAGCCATAATCCGGCGTGGCGGATCGCAAACGTTCCTCGATCAGATCGTTGACCGCGATATCGGCTTCCGACACTGGCGACGTTGCTCCCTTCGTCCAGGTCCTCAGCTCGGTCCGAAATAGACGCAGGGCCAGAGCGCCTGCCTCTCGCACGGTATCTGCGAGGAGCGCGGCGTCGCGTGGCAGATGACTTCTGTCGGAAACCTCTGGCTCAGCGTCCGGCAAGCGTCAGACCCTCGATACGCACGGTCGGCGCGTTGACGCCATACTTGAATTCAAGGTCATTGGCCGGCGTCATCGACTTGAAAATCTCGAACAAGTGTCCAGCAATTGTCACTTCGCTGACCGCATAAGTCAGTTGGCCATTCTCGATCCAGAACCCAGCCGCGCCGCGGCTATAATCACCCGTCACGCCGTTGACGCCGGATCCGATCAAGTCCGTCACGTAGAAACCTTCCTTGATGTCGGACATCAGTTCAGCCGGAGACAGCTTACCTGCTTCAAGATGCAAATTGTAAGCGCCGGGCGACGGCGGTGACGAAACACCGCGATGCGCATGGCCCGTGGTCTTCATGCCGAGTTCACGGGCTGTCGCGGAATCGAGCAGCCACGATGTCAAAACCCCATCATCGATAATCGCAAGTTTCTTCACGGCGACGCCTTCCGCGTCGAACGTTTGTGACCGCAATCCGCGCACGCGCAGCGGATCATCGATAATACGAATGCTCTTGTCGAATAGCTGTTTCCCCAAACTGTCCTTGAGAAAACTCGTCTTGCGGGCGATCGAGGCCCCATTCGCAGCGCCGACAACGTGACCGACCAGCGACCCAGAGACCCGCGGATCAAAAACAACCGGAACCTTGCAGGTTGCGACCTTGCGCGGATTAAGGCGCGCGACCGCGCGCTCACCGGCAAGCTGGCCAACGCGGCCGGGGGATGTCAGGTCGGAAGCGTGAAGCGCGGACGAGAAATCGTAATCGCGCTCCATGCCGGTGCCGTCGCCGGCAATCGCAGTCATCGAAATGCTGTGGCTTGAACGCAGATAGGAGCCATGGAAGCCTGTACTGGTGACAAGCACCATACCGCCGATACCGGCCGATGCAGACGCACCGCTGGACTTTGAAACGCCCTTGACCGCGAGCGCGGCTGCTTCGACTTCCTGGGCGCGCTGTTCCAGTTCATCAATGGACGGCACTTTCGGATCAAGCAAATCGAGATCCGGAAACTGTGTTGCGAGCAGCACCTGATCGGCAAGTCCGACATATTCATCGTCAGGCGCGACCTTCGCCATCGCCACCGCGCGTTCGGCGAGTTGCGCAACATTGTCTCCGCGAATGTCGCTGGTCGAGACAACGGCTTGACGTTTTCCAACGAAGACGCGCAGCCCCACATCGTCGCCTTCCGAGCGTTCGCTTTCCTCAACTTTGCCGTCGCGCACTTCTACGCCCTGGGAGACGCCCCGCACAGCAACTGCATCTGCGGCATCCGCGCCCGCGCGCTTGGCTGCTTCCACGAGCTTTTCCGCCAACGCGCTCAACGCGGTCTGGTCGAGTAAATCCGATGTCGACGATTTCGGCGAAGACGACAATGATGCGTTTGGTGAAGAGTTCACGAACAAATTCCCGGGGCTTGGAGGCAAATGGGAGAAATTACCAGATGTGCCTGTTTTATGCGGACTTCAAGCACTTTCGAGACAGGAAATAAAAGATATTTCAACGCTTCGGAAAGGTCTCGTCAATCATCTCTGCCAAGGAGTCGTCAATCATGCGAAGTGAAGGAATGCGGGTGAGAGACGATTAACCAGCCTTCTTAAGCGAATTCCGACGCGGCTCTGGCAATCTCCTCGCATCGACCGGGAACATAATTCCGGCGTGGGAGATAAGACCGTGAGGCGTCAATTCGGAGTCGGTGGGGTGCAACCCGCCGGGTCGAGCTGCAGCTTGCAGCTCGACCCCCATTCTTTGCCTGTCAGCTTTGAAGCGCGCGATGGCCGCGCGGATGGCGGCATCAGGCATATCGAAATCAACCGCGAACGTGTCGTGGTGCGACGTGCTGTCAGTGGCATTCGCATGGCGGTGAATCTTCGCATCAACGAATTTCTCGGCATTGCCTGTCGCACAACGGACGAAGCGCAAGCACTGGTGCTGGTTCATCGCGATCCGTCATTGTCAGTGCCGCTGCTCGTCACCTCAGATGAAGATCAGATCGAGCGTGGCTGGCAGATGTGGAGCGAGACGTTTTCACTTCCGCAGATCGAAGAGGAGAGCGACGTGGCTCGCGAACCTGCGACGCGTCGTCGTCGCCATAACGTCATCAAAAGCCGCCGCCCAAAATTCCTGACGCGCCGCAAGGCTGGCCGCGCGCAGCTAGAGGCACCGGTTCATCGCGGCGAACGCGAAATCATCGCACGCAACTAAGATCTATTAGACTGCTCGCAGCACTGCGTCAGCGAGCAGTCCACCAAACAGCAGCAGCCCCGCATCCCTGTTGGACTTGAACAGCCGCAGGCAGAGCGGTGAGTTGTTGATGTCGATGGTGCGGACCTGCCAGCCGAGATGCACAGCAAAGGCGGCAAGACCGGCCCAGGCCAGCCAATGCGATCCGCCTCGCCACAAGGCTATGCCGATGAAGAAGACCGCCAGGCTGTAGAGTATCGTCAGCGCCAATTGCGTCCGCTCGCCAAACAACAAGGCTGTCGACTTGATCCCGATCAGCACATCGTCCTCGGTGT
This sequence comes from Nitrobacteraceae bacterium AZCC 1564, assembly GCA_036924835.1. Lineage (NCBI taxonomy): Bacteria > Pseudomonadati > Pseudomonadota > Alphaproteobacteria > Hyphomicrobiales > Nitrobacteraceae > Nitrobacteraceae bacterium AZCC 1564. The sequence goes on along the minus strand of JBAGRR010000001.1, from coordinate 3,485,145 downwards.
CCTGGTGAGCGTAGATCGTGTCATACGCGATCACCCACGAAATCGAACCGATGTAGAGCGCAACGGCCGTGACATCGATGCGCTCGAGAATGACGGCGAAACCCATCAGTGCGCCCCACGAAAACGCAAGGCCAAGCACGAACTGCGGCCAATAGGTGATGCGCTTCATGAAAGGATAAATCGCAACCACGAGCAGCGAGCTGATCCCCGTGATAATCGCAAACACGTTGAATTGCAGAAGGACCAGAAAGCCGATCAGCGCCTGAACCACGAGAAAAATGGCGGCTTGGGTTACTGTTACTTGCCCCGCGGGGATGGGACGCGATCGGGTGCGCTCCACGCTGGCATCAAGCTTGCGGTCCGTGATGTCATTCCAGGTGCATCCCGCGCCGCGCATGACGATCGCGCCGACCAAAAACAGGACGAGCACCATCGGCAAAGAGTGAAGATCCTTCGCGATGCCAGCAGCGAGTGCGGCGGACCACCAGCACGGCAGCAACAACAGCCACCACCCGATGGGACGATCGGAACGTGCAAGCCGGAGATAAGGCCGCGCCCATAAAGGCGCATGGGTATCCACCCAGTTCGCCGTAGCGTCTGCGACGGGTGTCGCCGCGTTGCTCATGACGGGTCCGTTATGTTGCGCTGATCATCGCGCCAGCACATTACCACTTAGGGTATCGAACGTGCTGCCTCCGCGCTTGGTGCTGGGCTTTGCTTCGGGCAGCGAAGCCGACCCAAGCACCTCGCTCAAACTTGGTCCTGCAGGCGCCTGCTGCATCTGGGCCGCAACCGAGCACACCTTGGTGAGCAGTTTCTCGGTATTGGCGTGCCCCTTCTTCATCTGATCGCTGACCTGCGGCGGAATACCGCACTTCTTCGCGTGCGTTTCCACGAACTTGATCATCTTAGTTTCGGCCTGAGAGAAATTGCCGATCAGTTTGCACGCTTCGGTCGGGGGCGCTTTGCGCTTGCCTGCCGCCTGAATCAGCTTAGCCTTCTCCTCAGCATCCTTGCGCAAGGGCAGGAAGCCATTCTGACACTCTTCAGCACCGGGGGGCGGTCCAGCCGGCGCACCACCAAATCCGCCACCACCAATCGGTGGAGCACCCGTGGAGAAAGCACTCGGCGAAGGAGGCGGAGCCGCCGCCCTAGGCGCGCCAGTTGCGCCATTCACCGGTGGGAACGGAGAAGAACTTCCATTAACGGGCGGAAACGGCGATGAACTCGCCGGTGCGGCCGCCTGACCCGGCAACGGCGCAGGAAATGCGCCTTGCGCGCGGACCTCGGCGGCATGCGCGACGAACGCGGCCGCAGCCAGCGATATGATCAGACGATGAGTGATCACGGATTCTCCTCCGGCGGGTTCCTGCGTCCCTAAAAGACACTTTCTACGATTCCCGCCACTCCTTAACAACCCGTGGAATTTGGCAGCAGCGCGGCATTTGGTTCCGCAAACTGCTGATAATCGGCGCCGACTGGGCTAGAAGTCCCCATTCTAGTGCGCTGGATTTGACGTTCGTATCAGCATTGCAGCCAGTCCTCCGTACGAACGTCAAATCCATAAAGCGCACTAGCTTCATGGAGTTGCTAGTGTCCCTCCTGGTTCTAACGCTCGCAAACGAGAGTGTTACAAAGTCGTACGAACGTTAGAACCGGGACACTAGTGGTTCGATTCTAACATTTGCATCCCGTTTCAGCGGATACCTTTGCAAATGTTAGAATCAAAGAACCACTAGCAAATATAAGCTGCTAGTGGAGCTTAGGATTTGACATTCGCCGAACGAACCCGCTGCGTGCCCGGTAGCGAATGTCAAATCCGCTCCACTAGGAAAGTTCAATGCCGAAATTCGATGCCCGCACTCCGCGCCTCTTCGTCGAGCCTCCGTTGGCGGCTGGTGTGGGGATTCCACTTGATCGCGACCAAACGAATTATCTTGGCAATGTGCTGCGTCTCGCCGCTGGCGACACCGTGCGCGTGTTCAACGGGCGCGATGGCGAATGGCAAGCGACTCTGGCTGGACGCAAGCGGCCCGATCGCGCGGAAATCGTGAGCCAGACGCGTTCCCAGGATCGGTTGCCAGATCTGCACTACGTGTTCGCACCGCTAAAACATGCACGCCTCGACTATATGGTTCAGAAAGCCGTGGAAATGGGCGCTTCGGCGCTGTGCCCTGTCACCACGCGTTTCACTCAGGCGACGCGTGTGAATACGGATCGGATGCGCGCAAACGTCATTGAAGCAGCGGAACAATGCGGAATCCTCAGCCTCGCCGAGGTTCGCGAGCCTGAACCGCTCGAACGGTACCTCAGCCAGCGGAGCGACGGCCGCCTGCTGGTGTTTTGCGATGAGGAAGCCCCCGATGGCGATCCCGCGGCAGCCCTCTCCCATGCGCACAAAGAAGCCTTGAGCGGTATTGATGTACTCATTGGACCGGAAGGCGGCTTTGCCGAAGAGGAGCGAACGATGCTCTTGAAGCAGCCGCGCCTGGTACGCATTGCGCTTGGTCCCCGCATTTTGCGTGCGGACACTGCCGCCGTGGCGGCTTTAGCCCTGGTGCAGACAGCACTGGGTGACTGGGGCTCAGTGATGCACGCATGAGTTGCATTGCCCGCAATTCTCATTAAGCCACTTTCGGAATCGTCGTCGAAACATAGGCTTGGCCGTGTTAAGGGACGCCCCGATTCACGCGTTTACCCCGATGGATATCAAAATGAGCCAGACCAGTGCCGCAATCGCGACCGGGTCCGCCGCACCGGCGGAGGCCCTGCTGCAGTCCTTTGCGCAGGCTGGCTATGTCCATGCCCGTCCACCCATTCTGCAGCCCGCCGAGCCCTTTCTCGATCTGTCCGGGGAAGACATCCGCAAGAGCCTCTACCTGACGACCGACGCCAGCGGTGAGGAACTGTGCCTGCGGCCCGACCTCACCATTCCGGTGGCGCGGGACTATCTCGCCTCGAATCGCGCCGGCCAACCTGCCGGCTTTTATTATCTCGGCCCGGTGTTTCGGTACCGCGGCGGCCAGACCAGCGAGTTCAATCAGGCGGGCGTCGAATCTTTCGGCCGTCAGGATCGCGCGGCAGCCGACGCCGAGATGCTGGCGTTGGGCCTCGAGACGACGGCGGCTTTCGGCGTGAACAGTATCGATATTCGCACCGGCGATGTCGCCCTGTTCACGGCGCTGATCGATGCGCTTGATCTCTATCCCGTATGGAAGCGGCGTCTGCTCAAGGATTTCAACCGCAAGATCAGTCTCGCGCAGGATCTCGAGCGCCTGACGCTGGAAACCGGCACAACCCGAAATGAATATGAGGGCGTGCTCGCCGCGCTCGCAGGCTCCGACCGCAAGGCCGCGCTTGCGCTCGTCACCGACCTGATGTCGATCGCCGGCACAAGCAATGTCGGCGGGCGAACGGTTGCCGAGATCGCCGATCGTTTCCTGGAGCAATCGACGCTCAAAGGTGGGTCGCTGCCGCGCGACGCGCTGCAACTGATTGAGCGCTTCCTCGGCATTGCAGGCGAGCCGGATGAGGCCGCCGCACAACTGCGGGCGCTCGCCTCGGATGCTAAGCTCGATCTCAACGCGGCGATCGACCTGTTCGAGAGCCGTACCGGCTTCATGGCGGCCCGCGGCATCGATACCACTGCCATTCGCTTTTCCACGTCGTTCGGTCGCGGCCTCGACTACTACACCGGCTTCGAATTCGAGCTACATCGGAAGAACAATGGAACAGAGCCGTTGGTCGGCGGAGGCCGCTATGATGGCCTGCTGACGCGGCTTGGTGCGCGCGCCCCTATCCCCGCTGTCGGCTTCTCCATCTGGATCGAAGCCCTCTCACAAGGAAGCGCGTCATGACCGCGCCGTTTGTTGTTGCTGTTCCGTCCAAGGGCCGCTTGCAGGAAAACGCCGAAGCGTTCTTCGCTCGCGCAGGCCTTACGCTCGCCAAACCACGCGGTGCACGCGAGTATCGCGGCACCATCGCCGGTCTCGACAATGTCGAGATCGCCTATCTCTCAGCAAGCGAGATCGCCGCGCAACTCGCGCGCGGCGCAGTCCATCTCGGCATCACCGGCGAAGACCTGATCCGAGAGAATATTCATGATGCCGACAAGCGCGTCATGCTGATCGACAGTCTCGGCTTCGGCAGCGCCAATGTGGTGGTTGCCGTGCCGCAGGCGTGGATCGACGTCCGCACCATGGCTGACCTGGACGATGTCGCTACCTCGTTTCGCGCCCGACACAATCACCGGATGCGGGTTGCGACAAAATACATCAACCTCACACGCAATTTCTTCGCCGCTCAGGGCGTCGTCGATTACCGGATTGTCGAGAGCGCGGGTGCGACTGAAGGCGCGCCTGCGGCAGGCACGGCCGAGCTGATCGTAGACATCACCACGACCGGCGCGACACTTGCCGCCAACGGTTTGAAGGTCCTCGACGACGGTGTGATGCTGCGCAGTCAGGCCAACCTCGTGGCTGCGCGCGACGCCGAGTGGTCGCGGGATGCTCGCGAAACAGCACGGGTCATTCTCGACCACATCGCGTCAAGCGCCCGCGCCCGCAAGTACAAGGAAGTCCGTACCCGCTTTGCGGGCTGCAATGCGGAGCTGCTTGCAGAGGCCCACAGCCGTTTCGGCGTGGTATCGCCGTTTGGGGGGCCAACCTCGTCTGGCATGGTCACGCTGCATTGCCCACCGTCACACCTTTATGCGCTCGGAAGTTTCTTGCGCGAACACGGTGCGGAAACTGTGTCGATCGCTTCGCTGGAGTATGTGTTCGATCGCGAGAATCCACTGTTCGCCAAACTTGAGGCGTTCCTGAGTCAGTGAATCTTGCGGCATCGCACCAAAGCTGAAGAGCCTGTAGCGACATGCGTGGCAATTCCCATATGATTGATGATTAAAGGAATTGTCTTGGAAACCGATCGATGATGCTCGGCGCTAGTGTTTCAGATTTATCAGGCAACGACCTCCGCCCTCCAGCGGCGCAGGGACTGTCGATCGTTGTTCCGGCGTTCAATGAAGCGGCAGGTTTGTCTCGTCTGCACGATCGTCTATCTGCGCTCGCAGAGAACCTGAAGCAGCGTTATGGCCTCACTTGCGAGGTCGTTTACGTCGATGACGGCAGCACCGATGGAACACTCAGCGTCGCACGCGGCCTCATGCCGGACCATCTCGACGTCCAAGTGGTTTCGCTATCCCGGAACTTCGGCAAGGAAGCCGCCCTCATGGCTGGGCTTGATCACGCCCGACGTGGCGCGGTTCTGTTCATGGATGGCGACGGTCAGCATGCGCCGGAATTGGTGCAGCGATTGGTTAGCCACTGGATCGATGACGGCTTCGACGTGGTCTACACAGCCAAAGCCAATCGCGACAATGAATCGAAACTGCGGCGCCTCGGCGTGCGGACGTTTTACACGCTGATCAACTGGGGCGCCCGGCAGAAGATCCCGGAAGATGCCGGCGATTTCCGTCTGCTGTCGCCACGCGCGGCGGCAGCCTTGCGTCAGCTTCCCGAACGCAACCGCTTCTTCAAGGGGCTCGCGAGCTGGATCGGCTTCAAGCAGATCCGTGTCGACTATGAGCCCGAGGCACGAGCGCATGGCGTCACCACGTTCAACGCCGGTCGTCTGCTGGGGTTGTCGATCGAAGGACTGACGTCGTTTTCCGTCGCACCGCTGCGCATCGCCAGCCTTCTCGGGCTGTTGCTGGCGTTTGTTGCCTTCCTGTTTGGCTTGTCCATCATGTGGGAAACGATCGTCGACGGCAAATCAGTGCCGGGCTATCCATCGCTCATCGTCGGGCTGATGACCATCGGCGGTGTGCAGCTCATCATGATTGGTGTGGTCGGCGAGTATATTGGGAAGATCCTGTCCGAGATAAAGGCGCGTCCGATCTACTTCGTTGCCGAGCACAGCGTGAAGAGCGCCAACTCCGCCTCTGCCATCGACAATCCCTCGCGGACCGCCGCTGAATGAGCCAGAACTCTCCGTCCCGCCGTATCTGGCTGTGCGCCGACGACTATGGGATGGCTCCGGGTGTCAACCGCGCAATCCGCGAATTGGTCAAACTGAAACGGATCAACGCCACGTCCGTCATGGTGGTGGGGCCGGCGATCGATCGGACGGAGATTGATTCGCTAAAACAGGAGCTGGCAGATAACCCTGACTGCGCCCTGGGACTTCACGCCACGCTGACCGCACCGTTTCATCCGCTGACAATGCATTTCCAGCCCCTCGATGGAGGACGCTTCCTGTCGCTGGGTCATACACTACAGGCGGCCCTGCTGCGCAGATTTGATCCGGAGATGGTGCAGGCCGAGCTGCTGGCACAGATTACAGTTTTCAAAGAATTCTTCGGACGAGCGCCCGACTACGTTGACGGCCATCAGCATGTGCAGCTGTTTCCACAGGTCCGCGACGCTTTTATTGCCGTGGTTAAGGACAACGCGCCGCAAGCCTGGGTGCGCCAGTGCGGCCGCGCTCAGCCGATCTCCCAGCGTCTCAGCAATCCGAAGGCGCTGTTTCTGGATATGCTGAGCGATACCTTCCGAAAGCGCTGCAGCAGCGCAGGCGTCGCTTACAATCCCGGCTTTGCCGGCGCTTACGACATGGTGCGTGGCCGCGATTTCGCGCTCGCGATGACTGGCTTTCTCCAGGGCCTTCCCGACCGGGGTCTTGTGATGTGTCATCCCGGCTTCGTGGACGAAACATTGCTCAGTCTCGATGATGTGACCGACCAGCGTGAGCGTGAATTCGGATTTCTGTCTGGCGACGACTTCCCGCGCCTGCTGTCGGCGAGCAATGTGACGTTGTCACGAAACTAATGTCCCGATTCCGAAGTTCGCATAGGCTTGCGGCTTGTTCGGATGCGAACTTCGGAATCAAAGGGACATTAGCAAGCCTATGATTCGAGTGTGGTTTAGGTTTCAGAAGTTCGCTGGAAGGACGCGCGGGAAAATTGGAGCGAACTTCTGAACCACCACACTAGCGGCTGTTGCCCGGCTAAGTCGTTTTGCCGCACCACGACAACCAGCTTTCGCAAATTTAATCCGTCCCGGGACTTAACCGGTCATATTACGGGCATACATCTTGACGCGCATTCGAATGCTGAATGCTGAGGAGGATATGATGACGCCGCAGGAACGCCAACTGATCGACGATCTGTTCGACCGTCTTGCCAAACTTGAAACATCACCGCGCGATCCCGACGCACAAGCCACGATCGCCGATGGTCTGCGCCGCGCACCTAACGCCGTTTATGCGCTTGTTCAGACGGTGCTGGTGCAGGACGAGGCGCTTAAGCAAGCCGAAGCCCATATCAAGCAACTGGAAGAAGGAAATCAGCCGCAGCAATCCGGCGGCTTTCTAGACAGCATGCGTGATTCAATGCTCGGCCGATCATCGCGCGGGTCCGTGCCGAACGTGCGACCGGGCGAGAGCGACGCGCCGCGTGGCGCAGTCTGGAATACGGGTCAGACCGGCTATCAGCCCGATCCCCGGGCGAGCGCTGACTTCCGTCAAGGCAATCCCGGCGGAGGCTTCGGTGGTGGGCTGTTCGGTGGCGGCAACCCGGGTGGCGGTGGCGGATCGTTCCTCGGAACAGCGGCAGCGACTGCGGCTGGCGTGATCGGCGGCTCGATGCTGATGAACAGCATTCGCGGCATGATGGGCGGCGGAGGCCATCAACAGTCCTTTGGTGATACGGCCAGCAGCACCAAGAGCCCGTGGGACAACAATACGCAATCCGGCGGAGACCTCGCCCGTGACGCAGGTCTGAATGACGTCGGCAAAAGCGGGCGTGACGACAACTCCCGCCAGAGCCTTGCCGACAATTCGTCATATGATCAGAACGATGACAATGATTATGACAATAACGACGATGATGACAACGATGACGATTATGATGGAGACGATGACTTCGGCGGCGGTGGCGACGACAGCGATTTCGCCTGATCGATATCATTGAAAATAAAAACGGCCGCTGGATAAGAGCGGCCGTTTTTTTGGTTGCTGCGTTGGATGCCCTTACATCACAACAACACGGGTGCCGACGTTCACCCGGCCGTACAGATCGATGACGTCCTGGTTACGCATCCGGATGCAACCTGACGATACCGCTGTGCCGATCGTCCAAGGCTCGTTCGAACCGTGAATGCGGTACAGCGACGAGCCGAGATACATCGCGCGCGCGCCGAGCGGGTTTTCTGGCCCTCCCTCCATGTGACGCGGCAGATCGGGACGGCGCTTGAGCATTTCCGGCGGCGGTGTCCAGGCCGGCCATTCCTTCTTGGCGGAGATGGTCTTCACGCCCGCCCATTCGAACCCCGGTTTGCCGACACCGATGCCATAGCGGAGCGCCTTGCCATTCCCCTGCACGAGATAGAGAAACTTGTTCGGCGTATCGATCACGATCGTGCCGGGTGCTTGCTTGCCGCTATATTCGACAAGCTGCTTTTCGTATTTCGGATCGAAGCCCTGACTGGCCGGCTCGATCGATTCATCGCGCATCGCCTCTTGCGGATCCATTGGCGGCAAGCCGCGGCGATAGCCGGGCATCGGCGCATAGCCCGGCTGCTGTTGATAGCGCGGCTGTGAATATCCAGCATCGCCCGACTGACCACCGCTGAACAGGAATTCGATGAACCCGCCACCCATGTTCGATCGCTCATTATAAGCGACGCGGATCGGCATTGGCGGATTCACTGGCGTTTGTGCGTAGATCACGCGAGGCTCCGATACCGGAGCTTCGCCATCAATTGCGAAAGCCTGCAAGGAACTGAGGCCAAGCAGCGACGCGCTGGCGACGAGCGCGAGGGATATATTTCTGATCATCGACGTACTCTGTACCGTTTCGTCGTTGACGCGCAGGATTGGCGCGCCTGAACACGCCCATTTAAATTTCGAAACGCATCAGTTTGGTAAACGGCAGCGGCTCCGCGATTCACCACGTCATCAATTCAAGGCTGTTCTTTCCACTAGCGTTTATTTTCGATGAATGCCGACGGCCATGGTTAATCATCGGTGAGCACGCGAAGACACAAATTCTGCAACTCGTTCCTCCGCATGAACTTCGCGTTAAATGAAGCCCGGTACAAAGGCTCCAGCAGGAGTGGAATAACCAATGGCTATTCAGCGTAGACGTTTCCGTATTGAAGAGAACCAATCCGGCGGCATGCCGGTTTTTGATGAAGTCGAGACCAGCACCCCCGTTGCAGGCCCCGACGTTTCCTCCAATCATCATCGCGAAGTCATGAGTGAACTGCGGGCCATTCGCGCGCAGATGGCTGCGCCGCCGCGCGCGCCAAAGGGCAGCGCTGGCAACGCTAGCGATGAACCGGTAACAACTGAGCAATTGGCCGACGCCAAGAGGCTTCTCGATACCTATCGCGCGCAGATCGAACAGTGCGAGAAGCTGAAGGTCGAACTCGACCTCATCCATGATGCCATCAATCGAACCAAGCAGGAAATCGCGGTTCTCCATGGCAAGAGCTTCAGCGGCGATGAGATGGCCAAGGTCACAGGCGAACTCGGCGCTGTCGTCGGCGGCACCGAGGAAGCAACCCAACAGATCCTCGAGGCTGCAGAAGCCATCGATCACGCAGCCAGCGCGCTGACCAAGATGACCTCGCCCGATCAGCAGGCGCAGCTCAGCGAAGACATTCAGGAACGCGTTGTGGCGATTTTCGAGGCCTGTAATTTCCAGGACCTCACCGGCCAGCGCATCAGCAAAGTGATGACCACGATGAAATTCATCGAGCATCATATCAATGTCATGATGGACATCTGGGGCGGCGTGGACGCGATCAAGGCACATGCTCCGCCGATCATCGACACCCGCGTCGGCGACGCCCGCCTTCTGAACGGCCCGAAGGGGCTGGACGACGAAGGCCATGTATCGCAAGACGATATTGACGCTCTGTTCGACTAGAGCATATTCGGTTCTGATTGAAATCAGAACCGAAGCTCTAAAGACGTCAGGGACCAAAACATCAGGGCGGAGGGCGGAAATGGCGCTCCGCCCTGAGTTTATTTTTGCAGATATGCTTGGCGCTACCTGGGCGCCTATGCGCGTGGCGCGCAGCGGACGTAAATCGAGGTTCCGTAGCGGCTGGAGGCATCCTTGTCGATGAACCGCGTGATCAGCACGCGGCCGTCGAACGAAACAATCTCGCGATCCTTTTCCCCACCGGCGGGACCGGCTGGGCCGATATAGTTCTTGCCGCTCTGACTGCCTTTCAGGCGGAGCTCCTGCGGCGTCGCTTCATCCGCCAAATGCATGATCACACCGCCCGAAGATCCCTGACCGATGACATAGGGATTTTTGCATTGACCGCGCGCCGCCGCTTCTGTCCGAGCCCGGTCCTCGGGCTTGTGATATGCGGCATATCCCCACCGTCCGATGATCTCATCCGCCCGAATGGTTGACGGTATCTCGGGCGCGACTGCCGGTTCCTGCACCGCAGGCTGTGGACTACCGCCAAAACCGCCGAAACCGCCCAGACCTCCACCGCCCCCGCATGCACCAAGGAAGCCCGACAGGGCTGTCACTGTCACAATATTGGCGATGGCACGGACGTGAATTGGCTTGGTCATGTTATCTCCCGGCAAATAGCCCTTATTCCGTTCGGCCAAATTGAACGCACGGCATCGCACGCTGCGAATGGCTTAATCGGTTGTGCCCCCGTCCCCTGGTTTCCAGATCATCCTATATTGGCCTCACCAAGGCCTTAAGGGCTTGCTTGACAGGATCGACGGCAACCCATATTCCGAGCTGTCTTTAGCACTCTTGGAGCGTGATTGCTAAGGGTTACGGCTTCATCCCCTCGTCGGGTTGCTTAGCGCCATTATCCACGGCTCGCGCTCAGCCGCACGTCAAATCTTTCATACAAAAGCCCAAAGGACACCCGATGGCCAAGACAACATTTCGCCCGCTGCATGACCGTGTCGTCGTCAAGCGTATCGACGCCGAAGAAAAGACCAAAGGCGGGATCATCATTCCGGACACTGCCAAGGAAAAGCCTTCCCAGGGTCAGGTCGTTGCCGTTGGTCCCGGTGGCCGAGACGAGGCCGGCAAGCTGATCCCGATCGACCTCAAGGTCGGCGACAAGGTGCTGTTCGGAAAATGGTCGGGCACAGAAGTGAAACTCGATGGCGAAGAACTCCTCATCATGAAGGAGTCAGACATCATGGGCGTACTGAACTAAGGCCGCCGTTGACTTTCGGGGACTTGCGCACAGCGAAGGCCCGAAAGACGAAAAATTCCTACTGCTATCACATCGGCCGCCATCCTTGAGGCTCGCGCAAGCGCTGCTCCCTCAGGATGGCGCACCCCATAATCACCAGGAGATATTCCCATGGCTGCCAAAGAAGTTAAATTCTCAGGCGACGCGCGTGACCGGATGCTGCGCGGCGTCGATGTTCTTGCCAACGCCGTCAAGGTTACGCTGGGCCCGAAGGGCCGCAACGTCGTGATCGACAAGAGCTTCGGCGCACCGCGCATCACCAAGGACGGCGTCACCGTCGCCAAGGAGATCGAGCTCGACGACAAGTTCGAAAACATGGGCGCACAGATGCTGCGCGAGGTTGCCTCCAAGACCAATGACACCGCTGGTGACGGCACCACCACTGCTACGGTTCTCGCACAAGCCATCGTACGCGAAGGTGCCAAGGCGGTCGCTGCCGGCATGAACCCGATGGACCTCAAGCGCGGCATCGACATCGCTGTTGCCGCGGTGGTTAAGGACATCGAAAAACGCGCCAAGCCCGTCGCATCCTCGTCCGAAGTCGCCCAGGTCGGCACCATTTCCGCCAACGGCGACTCCACCATCGGCAAGATGATCGCGCAGGCCATGCAGAAGGTCGGCAACGAAGGCGTCATCACCGTTGAAGAAGCCAAGTCGCTCGACACCGAAGTCGATATCGTCGAAGGCATGCAGTTCGACCGCGGCTATCTCTCGCCCTATTTCGTCACCAATCCGGAAAAGATGACTGCCGAATTGGAAGACGCCTACGTTCTGCTGCACGAGAAGAAGCTTTCCGGCCTTCAGGCCATGCTTCCGGTGCTCGAGGCTGTGGTTCAGACCGGCAAGCCGCTTCTGATCGTCGCTGAAGACATCGAGGGCGAAGCGCTCGCGACCCTTGTCGTCAACCGTCTGCGTGGTGGTCTCAAGGTTGCGGCTGTGAAGGCTCCGGGCTTTGGCGATCGCCGCAAGGCCATGCTGGAAGACATCGCGATTCTCACCGGTGGCCAGCTCATTTCCGAGGACCTCGGCATCAAGCTGGAGAACGTCAACGTGAAGATGCTCGGCCGTGCGAAGAAGGTCGTCATCGACAAGGAAAACACCACCATCGTCAACGGTGCCGGCAAGAAGGCCGACATCGAAGCGCGCGTGAACCAGATCAAGGCGCAGGTCGAGGAAACCACCTCGGACTACGACCGCGAGAAGCTCCAGGAGCGCCTGGCTAAGCTGGCGGGCGGCGTCGCCATTATCCGTGTCGGCGGTGCGACCGAGATCGAAGTGAAGGAAAAGAAGGATCGCGTTGAAGACGCGCTCAACGCGACCCGTGCGGCGGTTCAGGAAGGTATCGTCCCTGGTGGCGGCACCGCACTGCTTCGCGCCAAGAAGGCTGTTGGCCGCATTACCAACGACAACTCCGATGTTCAGGCCGGCATCAATATCGTGCTCAAGGCGCTGGAAGCTCCGATCCGTCAGATCTCGGAAAACGCCGGTGTTGAGGGCTCGATCGTTGTCGGCAAGATCCTCGACAACAAGACCGAAACCTTCGGCTTCGACGCACAGACCGAAGACTACGTGGACATGGTTGCCAAGGGCATCATTGACCCCGCTAAGGTGGTGCGCACCGCCCTCCAAGACGCAGCCTCGGTTGCAGGCCTGCTTGTCACCACCGAAGCCATGGTTGCCGAATTGCCGAAGGAAGCAGCGCCGGCAATGCCGGGCGGCGGCGGAATGGGTGGCATGGGCGGAATGGGCGGTATGGGCTTCTAAGCTCATCATCTCGCCACAGACATCAAAGGCCGCCTTCGGGCGGCCTTTTTTATTGTCTGACCTCTTTGTTATCGGGCGTCCAAAAAACCGCGCGACAATTCACCCGGCTTTTGAGATTGTGCGACCTCCGATGATCCGCCCTCTCCGTCGAATCAGGCTGAAGACCATGCGCAAATTAATAATTGGCTGTGCCGTTGCCCTCGCGGGTGCAACTTCGTGGACCCAGGTGCAGGCGCAAACCAAGGACAACACTAAAGCTGCGGCGGGAACAGGAGAGACGCGCTATTTCTCCTCGCTGGGAGACTTGCTTGGTGATCTACCGGTGGACGCGTTCATCAAGGAGACTCGTCAAGGTGGTAAGCTGGTCTCGGCCGTGCTCGACGTTTGCTATTCGGTTTCCGCGACCTCCGATCGCAAGGATCGCTTTGCCATCGAGCTGAAGCCTGACGGCGAAAAACTGACCGGCTCCGGACAAAGCACCGAAAACCACACGCCCGTCACCATCAATCTCACCCGTAAGCAGGCCGGAAAGTCTTTCTCGTTCGGCGGCAAGATCACCGTCGGCAACCTCGTGTCGACGATCAACTCACCGGACAACGCGGACATCGACGAAACCGAATTTCAGCAATCGCAAGTTGCCGACGACGATCTTGTCGAAAGCCCGAAGGACTTCACCCAAGTATCGCCACAGTCGGTGGCCGTCAGGGTGAAACGCGAAGGTTTCATCGACCTGATCAAAAGCCTGAAAGGACAAAATGTTCAGGTCGCGCTCGACAGCATCGTCACCGACTGCAATGCGTTGCGGACGGGCCAGCAGGTGTTGCGCGTGCTCGTCGATCCCGCGAGAGCTCCTACACTCGTCAGCACGTTGAAGGCCGCGCCAGGCGCTGTCTCCGCGGGCTGGACCACCGGCACTTATGACATGGAGCGCGCGATCCGATTTTCGGGAGCCGAATGGAACGACGGCGGCAAGCTGAACAAGGAGAAATTCGCGGCGGCTCTCTCAAACATTGCGGCCAAGGTGCTATCGGCCAAGCCACAATCGTCGAGCTGGAATGATACCACCGGCGAACTGACCTTTACCGTCACCCGGCCGAGCCAACTGGCACCAGCACTCGAGCTCACCGAAACCCTTGAGATGACGGCGCTGATCAGTCCCGACAAACCGGGATCAAGCGATCGGATGGTCGTCTGGCTCGGGGTACCTTCCACCAAGACCACCGATGAAACCGCGGGCCCGCACCTGCAGATCGCGGAGAATTCCGGTGGCGAGGAAGAAAGCACCTTCAACGACGATGACGGACTGATCAAAGCGCTTGCCACCGAACTAAAGGGACAGCGCTGGGATACCGATAAGGCAGCCTGGAAATAATGCCCTCAGCAGCATCCTGCTTGGGAGTCCCGTGACGCATGGCGCGCTATGATGCCGTCATCATCGGCGCGGGCCTCGGCGGCCTCACAGCCGGTGCGATTTTGGCGCGCGCAGGACGGAAGATTCTGCTCGTTGAACGCGGCAACTCTGTTGGAGGCGCGGCATCGAGTTACAAGGTCGGCGAACTGTTTGTCGAAGGCTCGCTGCATGAGACCAGTAACCCTCGTGATCCTCGCAATCCGAAGCACCGTCCCCTAACCCGCGCCGGGGTGCTCGACGCGTTGACGTGGGTTCCGGCCAAGCAATTCTACACAGTGCGTGGCGGTCCAGTTGATACACCGTTCGCGCTGCCGGACAATTTCAGTGCACTAAGACAAGCTCTTGCCGAACGTTTTCCCGAGGCCTGTAGCAGCATCGCGAAACTGCTCGGCGAGATGGAGCAAATCGGAGCCGCCGTGGGTGCGCCCGTGCGTGCTCCGTCGTCGATTGATTGGTCTCTTTCGCTTTCGCAGAAGCTGCAACAGGTGTTCGGCGACAATGAAGCGCTGAAAGCAGCGGTGGCGGCGAACCTCTCCTATTACCACGATAACCCTGAGACCACGTCGTGGGCGCTATTCGCGATGGCGCAGGGTACGTACCTCTTGAACGGTGGCGTCTATGTGCAGGGGGGATCGCAGCGCTTGTCCAGCGCGCTCGCTCGCGCCATTCGCGCAACGGGTAGCGACGTCTTTCTCCGCCGCACTGCGAGGGCGATCAATCTGGATTCCAACGGAGTGGTCTGTGGCTTGGCACATACCGCTAAAGACGGCAGCGATCCGCAGGTTGTCGAGACGTCATGCGTTATTGGCAACGCGGCCCCTGAAAATATAGCCTCTCTCTTGCCGGACACGCGCGGCGCTGAACTGCGCGCAGTTTATGCCGACCGCCAACCATCGCTTTCGCTGTTCGCTCTCACCCTTGGATTGTCAAAGCCGCCCCGAGAATTCGGCATCGACAGCTATTCGACACAGCTACTGCCCGATTGGATGAAGCGCTTTGCAGATTATTCTCAAGGTACGGCGCTGATGGCAAACGAACCGGGCGACCGGATGCCGCCGCTTGCAATCGTCGATTATGCAGCAATCGATTCTGGGGTGCCTGCCCCACCCTACGTTCTCTCAGTGGTCGGACCGGATGCCCTGATAAACTGGGATGGATTGAGCCAGGATGAGTATCGCGCCAAACGAGCCCGCTGGCAGGACGCCATCGTCGCCTATCTCGAAAAACACTTCACGGGACTGTCTAACGCCGTCGTTGCATCGTCGTTCAATACAGCCTTCTCAGTCCGGCAATATCTCAGCGCACCACATGGCTCGGTCTATGGCTTTGCGCCAACACCATCACGCGCAGGAAACCTTCCGCGGCAAACGAATGTGACGCCAATCACTGGCCTCTACCTCGCGTCCGCCTACACAGGGCTCGGTGGGTACACCGGCGTCATCCAGTCCGCGGAGGCCTGTGCGGACATGATCTTGAGTCAGCGCTGACGTTTAGTTCGTGTTCAGTCGAAACCGCAAGGTCTTCGCGCCGACGAACGAGACGAAATCACCCTGCCGCTTCCATGTAGCGGCCTCGCTCAGTGCACTGATCAGGGCATCATCGGCCTGCGCATTGGCAGGCGTGCAGTTGCGATCATCGAGCTGCCCCGGAACGAAAATGACCGTGTCATTGGCCACTGAAAACTGACCTTTGCCGGTCTTGCACCACAGGCTGAGAATGACTTCGCCGTTGTCACCGATCTCGAGAGACGGAATGCGCTTTGAGCCAGATTGCGGCGCTGCCTCGAGAGTTATTTCGAGCCCGAAAGGAAATCCGCTGTCCGCACGGGATGATGTCGCTGCAAGCGCCATTGTCAACAAGACAAGGGCAAGAGTCGCATGCCGCCTGAATTTCAAAGTCATTACCATCACTTCCGATTTTAGCTGCGCGCCGTTGTACCCGTGGAGTGTGTCAATTGCCAGCATACGCGCTGCTTAAATAGCGCACTTCAAATGCAAATCCCCGCAGCTCGCGCCGCGGGGATTTTTGTTTCCAGAAAGTTCGCGGATTACTTAATAACCAGCATCGTAAACGGATAGACGTAAGCCTGCAGGGTCACGAGGATACCCACAAGGCACGCCAGCACGATCGAATGCCAGAAGACATAACGCAGGATCGAACCCTCATGGCCGTACCAATTGGTCGCGGTAGAGGCCACCACGATCGACTGTGCGTCGATCATCTTGCCCATGACACCACCTGACGAGTTCGCGGCAGCCATCAAGATCGGCGAAAGGCCGAGCTGTTCCGACGTGATTCTCTGCAAGTTGCCGAACAGGATGTTCGAAGACGTATCGGATCCGGTCAGCGCCACGCCCAACCAGCCGAGCAATGTGCCGAAGAACGGATACAACACACCAGTCGCTGCGAAGGCGAGACCCAGCGTCGCGTCGACACCCGACAAACGCGTCAGCGTACCGATCGCCAGCATCGCTGAGATCGTGATGAGCGAAATCGCGCAGATCCTGATGGTGCGGCCATACTCCGCGATCATCTTGGGAAGCGAGAAGCCCATCAAAAGACCAGAGATGATCGCTGCGATCAGCATGCCTGTGCCGGTGAAGGACAGGTAGGTGAACGCGAAGACTGCGCCTTCCTTTGTTTCCTTCGCCGCCACTGGGGGCACCTTGTTAATCATGTTGTGGAGGCCAGGAACCGGGTAGTTCCAGGTGAAGATTGAGTTCGCCCAGGTCTTGAACGAGCCATTACCCCAGATCAGCATCACGACGCAGACGATGATCCACGGCAGCAGCGAGCTCCACAGCTGCGACTGGGTAAGCGGTGTTTTGTCGAGCGGCTTGGCGGCCGTCATCGTAGCAGCGGACTCGTCCTTGCCGCGCAGCGCCGGCGACAGCCACAGCTCCCTCGGGTGCCAAACCTTCAGGAATAGGATCAGCGCACCCATCGAGATCAGCGAAGCACCGATGTCCACGATCCAGGGATTGATGAAGTTTGAGATCACGTACTGGGGAATTGCGAACGAAACGCCCGTGACGAGAATGGCCGGCCACACCGCCATCATGCCGCGCCAGCCCGCGAACGCCCAGATCACCCAGAACGGCACGAGCAACGAGAAGAAGGGAAGCTGCCGGCCGACCATGGCGCCGAGAAGATACGGATCAAGTCCGGTGACCGAGGCAAGGCCCTGGATCGGGGTGCCGAGCGCACCGTAAGCTACCGGCGCGGTATTGGCGATCAGCGACAGGCCGGAAGCAGCCAGCGGCGAGAAGCCGAGACCAATCAGCACCGCACCGGTGATCGCAACCGGCGTACCAAAACCGGATGCACCCTCGAAGAAGGCACCGAACGAGAAAGCGATGAGCAGCAGTTGCAGGCGGCGATCTTCAGTTACGCTGCCAATCGCGCGCTGAAGCAATTCAAACCGCCCGGTCTCGACCGTAATGCGGTAGAGGAAAATGACGTTGAGCACGATCCAGCCGATCGGGAAGAAGCCCGTCACGACGCCGAGCAGTGAGGCGCGGATCGACATGTCCGCCGGCATCGTGAAAACGAAGATCGTGATGATGTTGGTGACGATCAAGGCGATGATCGCCGCGATGTGCGCCTTGACCTTGCCACTGGCGATCAGCACCAGCAGCGTGACCACCGGAATGGCGGCAGCGATGGTGGAAAGCGCCGCATTCCCCATCGGGTTATAAATTTGATTCCACATGGAACTTCCTCCCCACGTCATTAAAACCTGACGTCTGACCAGAGCGTGGTTGGCCAAGCATCTGGCGGGGATGAAAGGACACCCGTCACAACATGTTCAGAATGGAAGAACGTCGGCCAACCGCCAAAAAACGCTCACAATGCTGCGAACAGAGATGCCCCCCGGCCCTCGCCGTCGGGCACATGCTAGGGTGAATACCGCAGTTTGGACAAGATGCCGCACGCGTGCCGCTTTGCTACTTTAGTCTTAAAACTGCGAATTTCATAGATCTTTCAGGGCGTTGAAGCCCTTTCCGAGGAGCATAATTCTGTGAATGGTATCGGCTCAACGCTCGCAACGGTGTGGCGTATTGCTGCACCTTACTTCCGCTCCGACGACAAATGGGCAGGCCGCATCCTGCTGGCCGCAGTGATTGCCATCGAGCTTGCCATCGTCGGTATCTCAGTGCTGCTAAATACCTGGAACAACCGCTTCTACAATGCGCTGCAGGAACGCAATTGGGACAATTTCGTCTACGAGATCACTTATTTTTGCGTGCTGGCCGCGGCCTTTATAGCACTCGCGGTTTATCAGCTTTACCTGAACCAATGGCTGCAAATCAGGTGGCGCAAATGGATGACGCAACGCTACCTCGTGGAGTGGCTCGATCACGCCAATCACTATCGCATGCAGTTGCAGGGCGATGCTGCCGATAACCCGGACCAGCGCATCACTGACGACGTCAAGTTGTTCGTCGATCGCACGTTGAACATCGGCCTGGGCCTTTTGAACTCGGTCGTGACGCTCGCCTCCTTCATCGTCATCCTTTGGACACTGTCCAACGCCGCACCACTGCACCTGTTCGGGAAGGACATCGACTTTCCCGGATACATGGTTTGGGGTGCACTGATCTACGCCGTGCTCGGCACTTGGTTGACACAGCTGATCGGCCATCCACTGGTCGGCCTCGATTTCCGGCAGCAACGCTATGAAGCGGACTTCCGCTTCAATCTGGTCCGCGTCCGCGAAAACTCCGAACAGATCGCACTTCTACGCGGCGAACCGGCAGAGCGCGAACGACTCCTGGTGCGATTCGGGCACGTCGTCGACAACTGGCTCGGCATCATGACCCGCACCAAGAAGATCACCGCGTTCACAGCCAGCTACTCGCAGGCGTCGGTGATCTTTCCTTATATTCTGGTGGCGCCGGCCTACTTCGCCGAGAAAATACAGCTCGGCGGCATGATGCAGACCGCATCTGCCTTTGGCAGCGTACAAGGCGCACTGTCCTTTTTCATCACAACGTATCGCACCCTGGCCGAGTGGCAGGCGGTTGTGGCTCGCCTTGACGGATTTGAAATCGGCATCAATGCGGCCAGGACTCTCGCCACCGCTCCTCAATCGATTCACGTCACGCCCAACGCAGGCTCCAACACGATCAGCCTCAAGGAGCTGCTGTTGCAACTGCCCAACGGCGCACCGCTGGTCGGGGCCAACGGTTTCACGTTCAAGGCCGGCGAACGCACGCTAGTGACCGGTCCATCGGGTGCAGGGAAATCAACGTTGTTCCGCGCGATTGCCGGGATCTGGCCCTTCGGCAAGGGCATGATCTCGATTCCAAAAGATGCGACGTTGATGATGCTGCCGCAGCGGCCGTACTTCCCTGTCGGTCCGCTGTCGGCCGCGATCACCTATCCCGCACCAAATGCCACCTTCAGCGCGGACAAACTAAGTGAGGTCCTCAAGCTCGTCGGGCTTCCGACACTCGCCTCGAAACTCGACGAGGAAGGCCACTGGAACCGGACGCTCTCCCTTGGCGAGCAGCAGCGCCTTGGAATTGCCCGTGCCCTTCTGCAGGCGCCGCAATATCTGTTCCTCGATGAAGCAACCGCATCGCTCGATGAGCCGTCGGAAGCTCTTCTGTATCGGCTGATCACTGAGAAGCTCCCAGCAACGACGATCATCTCAATCGGACATCGGACCACGCTCGAGAGCTTCCATCAGCGGCAGGTTTCATTGGAGCGGACGGGAGAGCAGTTTAGTCTTGCCGACAAACAGAGGGCGGCAAACCCAGTGTGAAACCCGCTGGGACGACCGGATGATACGAGCGCGTCCTCCAGAGATATTAAAACGCCGCTTCGGTAACTTGCGTATCAAGCGAAACGCCAAACTCAAGCGCCTCAATAAAAAAGGCGGCAGATTTGCTCTGCCGCCTATAGTTTCATTGGAGAAGGAAGTTACTTCAGAGCGCCCAGCGTCACGTCGGCCGAGAGCTTGGCGATGAAAGTAGCACCGCACCACTTGGAGCCGATCCCGCCCGGATTGATCGGGGTTGCATTGCCTGGCTGCGAAGCCGAGAAATCGCTGGTGAAAGCGTTGCAATCACCCTTGCTCATGTCGGTGTCGGAGTAGCGCAGGTCGAGGGTGAAGACCTTGTAGGTAAAGCCCACACCGATATTCCAAGTGTTGTAGTCCGCATACTTGATGCCGAACTGGAACGGATCACCGACGATGCCGGTACCGTAGAAGGAGTCAGAGGTACCAAGCCACTGGCGACCGAATTCACCCGACACGTAGGCGCCGATACCGCTGCTTCCGAACAGAGTGCCAGGCGCCGTGACCTTCGCGACCACCGAAGCATAGGTACCGTCTGCACCGGTGTTGAGGAAGTTCGGCGAGTAGAAGACGTTGCCGCCCATCGTGAAGTAGTCATTAAAGGTGTAGTTCACCTTGCCGTAAACTTCGAAGAAGCTGACGTCTTTCTTCATGACGTTGCCATTGGCGAGGAAAACTGGGTTGGTTTCACCTGGGCAAACAACGTTCGCGTCAGTTGAAGAGCCGGGAAGACCGCCGGTGCAGCTTCCACCTGGATACAGATAGCCCCAGACACCAAAGTCGAAGGCAAGCGGACCGAAGGTCGGACGAACGCCGCCGTAGATATCCACTTCAGCGGCAGCGCGGTTGGCGAACGAGATGCTTTCGAACGATGAACCGACGTAAAGCTGCAGGTCCTTGGTGACGTTGTAGCGGGGCTCGAAATAAGCGGTCACCGACGGCTTGTGGTTCGACTGGGTCACGCCGCGGAACACATAGTCGCTCACAATGCCGCCGCCGAACGCAATATCCCAGGGCGAGACCGTCTCAACCGGTGGCGGAGCCTTCGTGTAAACCTTGCCGAGATCAGCAGCGGACGCCGAACCGAGCCCCATCGCAATCATCGCTGCAACCGACAAACTTGCCTTCTTCATGACGATCCCCATCATCGTTTAAACCTCAGTGCGATTGCGGAATGTCACGGCGACAAGCGTCAATCGACTGCACGGAATTCACTTATGGCAATAATGTGCCTGACACGTTCGATGGGCGGGAAGCAAAAAACCCAAGCAATTGCCGCCTTTTTAGGCGATCAGATATCCTCCAGCGATGTTCCGTCACACTGTTGCATTCCCACAACATACTTTCGTCGCTCCGCCGGCAATGAGTGTCCGCTCACCGCCTCGCTTTCCGGCGAGAACAGTGAGGTGATTCGACACTGGTGTGGTGGTTCAGAAGTTCGCCCGAATCCAAAGTCCGGTACGGAGCACGCTGCACGATAAGGCGAACTTTGGATTCGGGACACTGGCTCTCCGGATTTGATTCGCTCTGGATGACGAAGCTCTATCGTTTCAGCATACAAAAAGGCCGCAGCGGGAGAGCTGCGGCCTTCGCATCGTCTGTCGTGTCAGACCAAGGCTATTAGGCGTTGTTATCGTCGTCGCTGTGGCCGCTCGAACCGAAGCTGGACGGCCAGCTGGACGCCGGAGCTGGCGACGGAGCAGGTGCGGGCTCAGGCCAGCCGGTGTCGGTGGAAGCCGGAGCGGGCATCGCGGGCTCCTCGGCGGGAGCCGGCTTCGGCGCGCGCTTTCTCGGCGCAGCCTTTTTCGCAGCTGCTTTCTTAGGGGCTGCCTTCTTGGCGGCAGATTTTTTTGCGGCCTTCTTCGCTGACTTCTTTGCGACCTTCTTGGCGCTCTTCTTCGCCGCCTTCTTGGCGGATTTCTTCGCGACCTTCCTTACAGATTTCTTGGCCGACTTTTTCGCGGCTTTCTTCGCCGACTTCTTGGAAGCCTTCTTGGCGCTCTTCCTCGCCAGCATCAGCTTCTTTTGTTTTTTGCTTTTCTTGTCCTTCTTCTTTTTACCTTTAGCCATCGTGGTCCTCCTGCTTCCGCTGAGCAAACGCGATCAGCGATTCAAGCACTCCCATCGCGGGGGCTCTTCGATCAATTCAATAGTTCTGGCCGAGGACCGCCTGTCGCCCAATCGAGCAATTCAACCGTGTGCACTACAGGGACTGACTTTCCGTCGGTACGCTGCACTGAGCCTATCTGTACGATACAGCCGATGTTGCCGGCTGAAATAATATCCGGCTTCACCGAAGCAATATTCGCGATCTTGCGTTCGCGCAATCTCTTCGCAATATCGGGCTGGAGGATGTTGTACGTTCCCGCCGAACCGCAACACAGATGACTCTCTGGTACATCTTTCACCACGAATCCGCTCTTGGAAAGCAATTCTTTCGGAAGCTGCGTGATTTTCTGGCCGTGCTGCAGCGAACACGCGGAGTGATAAGCCACGACAAGGTCCTTGCCACCTTGCGGCCATGCGATGTCCAGACTTCCCACATACTCGGTTACGTCCTTCGCAAGCGCCGAAACCCGCTTGGCCTTCGCCGCATAGGCCCGATCTTCGCGCAGCATATAACCGTAGTCTTTGATGGTGGTGCCGCACCCGGAGGTGGTGATCAGGATGGCATCGAGACCTTTGCTGTCCGCCTCTTTGGTCCAGACATCAATGTTGGCCCGTGCCCGCCGCAGTGCGTCATCGTCCCGTCCCATATGATGCGTCAGTGAACCGCAGCACTGTTCGTCAGCGACCAGCACCACCTCGATGCCGTGGCGCGTCAGGAAACGAATGGCAGCTTGGTTGATGGCCGGTGACAGCACCTGCTGGGCACATCCCTGTAGGAGGGCGACGCGGCCACGCTTCGTACCGACCGCCGGAAAGACAGTCCCCCCGACAGGCCCGGGCTGCGGCAAC
Organism: Nitrobacteraceae bacterium AZCC 1564; assembly: GCA_036924835.1. Classification (NCBI taxonomy): domain Bacteria; kingdom Pseudomonadati; phylum Pseudomonadota; class Alphaproteobacteria; order Hyphomicrobiales; family Nitrobacteraceae; species Nitrobacteraceae bacterium AZCC 1564. The sequence goes on along the minus strand of JBAGRR010000001.1, from coordinate 3,461,960 downwards.
GCACGAGGCGCGAGCGCCAGCATCGCGCGGACCCGGTCGAAAAACGTCGGATTCGCTTGCCCAGCCGGTGAGGCTGGCAGTAGCGATGCCAGCGGCTTGACCAGCCGGGCCGCCACCATGCTCGCCCGGAAAAGCCCGGGTCGCGGCAGCACGGTGCCCAGGAGCGAGCGCAGAATGCGCTCCGAGAGCGGCCGGGCATATTCATTCTCGACCTTGACCCGCGCCTGATCGACGAGGTGCATATAGTTGACCCCTGAGGGGCATGTGGTCATGCAGGCCAGACACGACAGGCATCGATCGACATGCTTGACCACCTCCTGAGTTGGCTTGCGGTCATTCTCAAGCATGTCCTTGATGAGATAGATGCGGCCCCGGGGGCTATCGAGTTCGTCACCCAATAGCACGTAGGTCGGACAGGTCGCGGTACAGAACCCGCAATGCACGCAGGCGCGCAAGATCTTGTCGGCCTCCCGGATATCCGGATCGGCGAGCTGCACGGCGGAAAATTCGGTCTTCATGGTGTCAGGAATTCCCGATCAGGCGCGAACCATGCGGCCGCGGTTGAGGATGTTCTTGGGATCGAAGCTGGCCTTGACGCGCTGTCCAAGCGCAGCAACCCCCGCCTGCTGCGGATGAAAAACGTCGACCGCAGTGCGCATCTCATCGCTGGCACGGATCAACGTGGCGTGTCCGCCGATTGGCTTCAGGTGTTCGCGTAATAGTGCAGCGTGGGCATCCGGCGCTGGCGGCAGGGCCGCCCAGATCAGGCCTCCACCCCAGTCGTAGATGACATCGCCGCCCGTATCGCGGGCAAGCGCCTGGCCGAAGGCACCACCGGACGCGGGCGGGCACACGATGCGCCATACCGGCCATGCTCCAAGCGGACCGTCGACTGCGAATGGCAGCACATCGCGCACCGCCGCCCACGTCGCCCGGGAGACGTCGTCTTCAATCATATCGACGGTGCCAAATGACGCCAAAATGCCGCTGACCGATTTTGCGCGATCGACCACCGAAGCGCCGATGCCTTCGAGCCGGATCAACGTCACCGCCTTCTGAAGTGAACCAAGACTCGACAACGCCCCGTTGGCGCCGCGCAACGACGATGCTGGCAAATGTGCGACACCCGACACGTCGAACGACGACCCCAGGGCCATGGTCATGGCCTTGTTGGCGGCGACGTCGTCCAGCCCCCGCAGAACCAGCGTGCGCTCGCTCTCGGCCTTGGGCATCACTTTCAAGGTCACCTCGGTCATTACCGAGAGCGTGCCCCACGAACCAGCCAGAAGCTTGCAGAGATCATAGCCGGTGACATTCTTCACGACCTTGCCGCCAGCTTTGAACGAATCACCAAAACCAGAGACCGCCTCGGCACCGAGCAAATGATCCCGTGCACCGCCAGCCTTGATGCGACGGGGGCCCGCCAAGCCGGCCGAGATTGTTCCACCGATCGTTCCGGCACCGCGCGGCGTTCCCAGCAGCAGCGATGTATCCATCGGGTCGAATGCAAATTCCTGATTTTTCGAGTCGATCAGCGATAGCACGTCTGCAATCGGCGCACCGGCCTGCACCGTAATGATTAACTCACTGGGCTCGTAGGAGGTCACGGCATTCAACGCCGACAGATCAAGCACGGCATTGGTCACCATCGGCAGACCGATCGCCCGCTTGCTGCCATGGCCGATAATTTCCAGCGGCTGTTCGGCGGCGAGCGCCTGGCGCACCGCCTGCTCGACATCCTTGGCATCACGAACTTTCAAAGTATCCACGCGCTTCTCGTTTCTTTCACAAAGTCATTTCAGCCGAACACCCGGCGCTTTCTGTCATCCGATATAACGATCAAAATCGCGGAATGTCTGGAAATGCGAGCTTGCCGCCATGGACGTGGACACGGCCAAGCTCCGCACAACGGTGCAAGGTCGGAAACACCTTGCCGGGATTCAAGAGACCTTGCGCGTCGAACGCACATTTGAGGCGCTGCTGCTGGGCCAGATCGATATCGGAGAACATCTCCGGCATCAGGTCACGCTTTTCGACGCCGACCCCATGCTCGCCCGTCAGCACACCGCCGAGTTCAACACAGGCCCGCAAGATATCCGAGCCGAAAGCTTCGGCCTTTTCCATTTCCTCCGGGACATTCGCATCGTACAGAATGAGCGGGTGAAGGTTGCCGTCGCCGGCGTGAAACACGTTTGCAACGCGCAGCCCGTATTTCTCGGAAAGATCGCGAATCCGCGCCAGCGCTTCCGGGAGCTTGCCGCGTGGAATCGTGCCATCCATACACAGATAATCCGGCGACATGCGTCCGACCGCCGGGAACGCCGCTTTGCGACCGGCCCAAAACAGCAGCCGCTCCTGTTCGGAGTTGGAAATCTGCAGCGTCGTCGATCCACAATCCCGCGCAATTTTCTCCACGCGTCCAATCAACTCATCGACTTCAACGCCAGGGCCATCCAGTTCAATGATCAGCAGCGCTTCGACGTCGAGCGGATATCCGGCATGGACGAAAGCCTCCGCCGCGTGGATCGCGTTCCGATCCATCATCTCCATGCCACCAGGAATGATGCCGGCACCGATGATGTTTGCCACGCACTGTCCAGCGGCCTCGACCTCTGCGAAGCCCACCATCAGCGCGCGCGCCGTTTCCGGCTTTTTCAGAATGCGCACCGTCACCTCGGTCACGACGCCGAGAAGGCCCTCGGAGCCTGTAATGATCCCCATCAGGTCATAGCCGTCGGTCTCCGGCGCCTTGCTGCCGATCCGCAGGATTTCGCCGGTGATCAGCACGATCTCGCAGCCCAGCACGTTATTGGTGGTCATGCCGTATTTGAGACTGTGCACGCCGCCGGAGTTTTCACCGATGTTGCCGCCGATCGAGCATGCAATCTGCGATGAGGGATCTGGCGCGTAATAAAATCCTTCGTGGGCCACCGCCTGACTGATGGCCAGATTGGTGACGCCGGGTTCGACCACAGCGACGCGGTTTTCGAAGTCGATCTCCCGCACGCGCTTGAACTTGCCTAGACCCAGCAACACGGCGTCCTTGAGCGGCAGCGAGCCGCCCGACAGCGAGGTCCCGGACCCGCGCGGAACCACCTTGATGCCATTGTCGTAGCAATATTTCAGGACCTGGGAGACCTGCTCGGTCGTGTCCGGCAACACCACCACCATCGGCGGCTGCCGATACGCCGTCAGTGCATCGGATTCGTAGGGCGTCATCTCCAGAGCAGTGGAGATCACACCCTCCCCGGGCACGATCTTGCGCAACGCAGTAACGATTTCCTCGCGACGATTCAGAACAGCCTGATCGGCTTCAGGCATCATGATGGACATCAGAAATCTCCCAGAACGACGGGTGTTCGCCGCGCCTTGATTTTTCCGACGTTCAAGCACGTCTTGCCGGTTTTGAATAGTTCAAAGCTGGCGACGTACGGCGCACAGCAGCTTAGCCGACCAGAGCACCCACCTCGCGCTTGGGAGGCATCACCGGCATGACGGCCTGGACGACAAGGCCGCGGGCCCGGGCGTCAAGCACGCCGACAGCCCGCAACGCGAACAAGGTAATCGTCTGCACCGCGTCGCGCAGCTTTGCTGGGTCATCCAGGTCGGCAGGCGCGAGCGGCCCGACGAGCGATTCATGCAAGGCGCCGATCAGCGCGGTCGCCGCCAGCGCCGTATCCTGCGCGGGCAAATGACCTGCGCGCACGGCCGCTTCGATACGCGTTTCCATCTCGGCGGCGATCTCGCGGCGGCTTGCCATCCGCGATTCGGTCACGTCAACGTCCACTGGCTCAGCGAGAATACCCCAAGCCAGCTTGCGATTCGACACCACGTGAACTGCGATGGTTGTCACCGCCGCTGCCAACGCCGACGATGGACCCGGCGCCGCATCCGCGGCCCGGCGAATCGCGGCCAGTTCCGTTCGCGAAACATCAGCGATGAGTTCTGAAATCAAGTCAGCCTTCGAGGGAAAATAGCGGTACACCGTACCCGCCGCGACGTTGGCACGCGTGGCGACGGGCGCGATCTGAACCGCGACCATGCCACCTTCCGCGGCCGCGTCGCGGGCTGCCGTGAGGATCGCATTGCGCCGCGCAGCGAGGCGTTTCACGACCTGATGGGTGCGCCTGTAAACCATTGACGTCACTTGCCTCCCGAAAGAAGTGAACAATAATTCAAAACGGGAAACAAGATATTTGAAACAACTGCATTAAAATTCGCACTGCAGCAAAAACTCAAGGCCAAAAGTTCAGCCCAAAAACTCAACCATCGAATCCCATCGCACGCGCCAACGCAGCCACGAGCATACCAGTAATCACGGCGACGAATTCATTGCGCCGGATGATGGTGATGGCGATTGCAGCTGCGATGGCCAGCAAGACGATTGGGCCTCCGTTGACGGCCACCGGCAGCGCCGCGGCGATAATGATCGACCCCGGCAAGGCATCGAGCATTCGGCGCACGCGCGGTGTGATGTTGACGTACCCCATCAGCCAGAAGCCGCCGAGACGCGAAGCCACTGTCACCACCATCATCACCGCAAAGGCCAGCATGACGTCGGAACGCACGAAATCGCTCATGCCGGCCGTCCCTCGTCCTGCTTCGTTGGCTCATCCATCAGTCCCGCGGTGATCGCGCCGGACAGCGCCCCCGTGATAATGAACCACCAGCCAGGCACCAGCCAATGCACCGTCAACGCGACGGCCCCTGCGACCAGCCATGGGATCGCGAGGCGTGGACCTTTCCACGCCGGGACCAGCATCGCCGCGTAGAAGGCCGGCATGATCAAGTCGACACCGTACTTCTTCGGATCGCTCAGTTGACCAGCGATCAGATATCCCGGCACCGACGAAAGAAACCAGACGATGTAGAGCAGAATGCCCCCGCCCACGAAGAACGACGCATCGGCGCCGCCGTGGTTTCGATAGCGCGTGGCGGCGAGCCAGCCGCCATCAGTCACCAGCAGCATAGAGGGATAAGACTGCCACGCCGGCAACGTCCCGAACCAGGGACGCAGGCTCGCGCTCATCAGCGAGAAGCGAATGTTGACGGTGGTGGTCAACAACGCCAGCGTCGCAATCGAAGAAACCGTCAGCGTGTCGGGCCAGGATTGAACCGCCACGAACTGAGAGAGGCCTCCATAGACGAAGGCCATCATCACCTGCACCTCACCAAGCGTAAAACTTTTCTGGGCGCACAGCGCGCCAAACGCGAGGCCGAAGGCGATCGTGCCGGGAAGCATCGGGGAGATGGCATAAATGCCTGGAACGATGGCTTTGCGCGACCAGTAAGCCGGCGCGTGAAAATGGTCGGGAGTTGTCGGGTGGGTCGTCATGCTTCATACGCTGAGAAATCATCGGTGCGGTGAATGCGGCGCGCGGTCAAGCCAGCGGACTGCCAACAATGTCAAATAACGGCGGAATGCATACACCCCATGCAATAGTGTGGTGGTTCAGAAGTTCGCTTCATTTTCTCGGCGGGTCCTCTAAGCGAACTTCTGAACCTGAACCACAGGAGTGCCGCGGATTTGAAGTTCTTCCAAGTAGAGCCGCAAGCCTGCGCGAACTTCGGAATCGGGACACTAGAATCATAGGTTACTAGCGTCCTTTCGAATCCGAAGTTCGCTACGGGATGCGCTGCATATGAGGCGAACTTCGGATTCAGGACACTAGCATCAGCCCAAAGGAAAGGCCGGCTGAACGCCGGCCTTTCGTAAAGTCAGTGATGTTGGGCTTACGCCTGCGGCTGCGGCTCCAGACCCGCATCCGGCCGAGGGCGAGGCTTCCCAGCCGGAGGCACCGCAGAGGTGCGCGGACCTGTCGGCTCAAGCACAGACTCGCGATTTGGCTTCTTGCCGCTCAGCAAGTCGGTGATTTCGTCACCGGTCAGGGTCTCGTATTCCAGCAAGCCCTTGGCAAGGGTTTCAAGGTCCTCACGCTTCTCGGTGAGAATGCGCGTCGCAGCCTGGTAACCCTCTTCGACAAGACGCTTGATTTCAGCGTCGATCATCTGGACCGTGGCTTCAGAAGCATTCTGCGTCCGCGACACCGACATGCCGAGGAATACCTCGTCCTGGTTTTCGCCATAGGACACGGTGCCGAGCTTCTCCGACAGGCCCCAGCGCGTCACCATCATACGGGCAAGACGTGTAGCCTGCTCAATGTCGGACGCAGCACCCGACGTCACCTTCTCACGGCCGAAGATCAGCTCTTCAGCGACACGGCCGCCCATCATGATGGCGAGGCGCGAAGTCATCTGTTCGAGCGACATCGAAAGCTTGTCGCGCTCAGGCAACTGCATGACCATGCCGAGGGCACGGCCGCGCGGAATGATCGTCGCCTTGTGAATCGGATCGGTCGCGACGACGTTGAGGCCGACAATGGCATGGCCACCTTCATGATAGGCGGTCAGCAGCTTCTCTTCCTCGGTCATGACGAGCGACTTGCGCTCGGCGCCCATCATCACCTTGTCCTTGGCTTCTTCGAACTCGGCCTGAGTGACCATACGCTTGTTGCGGCGAGCCGCGGTCAGCGCAGCTTCGTTCACGAGATTCATCAGGTCAGCACCCGAAAAGCCCGGCGTACCGCGCGCGATGGTTTTCAGGTTGATATCCGGTGCCAACGGAACCTTACGGACATGAACCTTGAGGATCTGCTCACGGCCGACGACGTCCGGATTGGGGACAACGACCTGGCGGTCGAAGCGGCCCGGGCGCAGCAATGCGGGATCGAGCACGTCGGGACGGTTAGTCGCGGCAATCAGGATCACACCCTCGTTGGCCTCGAAGCCATCCATCTCGACCAGCAACTGGTTGAGCGTCTGTTCGCGCTCATCATTGCCGCCGCCGAGGCCAGCGCCACGATGACGACCGACCGCGTCGATTTCGTCGATGAAAATGATGCACGGCGCGTTCTTCTTCGCCTGCTCGAACATGTCGCGGACGCGGCTCGCACCGACACCGACGAACATTTCAACGAAGTCCGAACCGGAGATCGTGAAGAACGGCACATTGGCTTCGCCGGCAACCGCACGGGCGATCAATGTCTTACCCGTTCCGGGAGGGCCCACCAGCAGAACGCCGCGTGGAATGCGTCCACCCAGGCGCTGGAACTTTCCGGGATCACGCAGAAATTCGACGATCTCCTGAAGGTCCTGCTTGGCTTCGTCAACACCGGCCACGTCTTCAAACGTCACGCGGCCATGAGCCTCCGTGAGCATCTTTGCGCGCGACTTGCCAAAGCCCATCGCCTTGCCCGCACCGCCTTGCATCTGACGGGACAGGAAAATCCAGACACCAATCAAGGCAATGAACGGCAGCCAGGAGACCAGCAACGACACGAACCATGGCACGTTGTCACCCGGCGGCTTCGCGGTGATCGACACCTTGGCGTCATACAGACGCTTGATCAGCGTCGGATCGCTTGGGGCGTAGGTGTGGAAGGTCGACCCGTTGGTGAAGGTTCCAGTGATGTCCGGCCCCTGGATGACCACGTCGCGGACCCGGCTCTGATCGACCTCCGTCAGAAGCTGCGAAAATGAGATGTCCTGCGACGCGGCGCGCTGTCCAGGATTCTGGAAAAGCGTGAACAATGCCAACAGCAGCAAGACGATGATGACCCAGAGGGCGAAATTGCGCAGGTTGGCGTTCATTGGGCTTCCTTCGTAGCCGAGCGGATTACGGCCTTATATCTTTTGGGCCGGCAACAGGATTTTTCCGGGCGGGTTGCAATACAATCTAAGTACGGCTCCCCTTGATGCCAAGGGAACCCCTTAGGACTATTTAACGCATATTACCGCCATTCCGGGTGAAATAAGGGCGTTCGTCCCGGCGATTTCAACAGTGGTTAAGGTATTTTCTGCGACCTGCCCTGCGTCTAGTGGGGCGGATTGACATTCGCAACCCACCCGGCCGCGAGTTCGTCAAGCGAATGTCAAATCCAAAACTCCACTAGAAACTTATATTTGCTAGTGGTCCTCTGATTCTAACATTCGCAGGAGGTGCCTGCTGAAACGGGATGCGAATGTTAGAATCGGACCACTAGTGTGGTGGTTCAGAAGTTCGCCCGATCTTTCCTGCGATTCCTTCCAGCGAACCTCTGAACCTGAACCACACTAGAATCATAGGCTCGCTTGTGTCCCTTTCGCATCCGAACGCTAGCGGTTACGTGGCGGCGCCGGGGCGACGAGAACCCGATTGCGTGCAACGCTGATCACTGCTCCAGCCAGCGTCTGTTTGAACCGGATGCCTCCTTTTTGGGCCGCCTTTCCGCGCACCGCGTCGTCCATCGCCTGCAATAACGCTTCAACCTTGCCGAGCTCTGCAGGCCCCTCATGACCGAGGCGATTGATCGCACGGAGCAGGAGCCGGACGCGAATTTCGTCCGACATAGCGGCAAAGGCCGCGAAATCAACCCCGGACTCGGAACCGTTCATGCTTTTCAGGTACCGCTCGGCACCGTCGGTCATAGCTTCAAGGGCCGCATTGGCGCGCGCCAGCCGGGCCGTCAGCCGCGACAAGCTGCGCGCGTCAACCCCTTCTGCCGCCAGCGCCGGCATCAGCGCGCGCAGACGCGGACGGGTGAAGCGCTGGTCATGATTGGTTGGATCATCTGCAAATCCGATTTTGGCCTTTGCGAGCGAAGCAACGAGTTGGACCTTTGGCACATCCAGCAAGGGCCGCGCGAGGATCACATCGTCGCGCGCCGTTTCGCGCGCCATGGCGGCGAGGCCCGCGATGCCGCTCCCGCGCGACATCCGCATGATGAACGTCTCAGCCTGGTCATCCTGCGTATGGGCGGTGAAGACATGCGATGCGCCGGAATCCCTCGCTGCCCGCATCAGCAGCCGGTAACGCGCCTCGCGTGCCGCGGCAGGCAGTCCCGTCTTTGGTTTAGGGCCGGTCCACCGCAGGGTGCGGTGTTCGATTCCAAGCGATTTCGCAAGTTGTTTGACATGGCGTGCTTCCCTGGCGGCCTCAGTGCGCAATCCGTGATCGACCGTCACGGCCACCAGATTCGGACCTGCCTTGAGCGCCCGCCGCCAGCGCACCGCAAGCCACATCAGGGCAAGGGAATCGGGGCCACCCGACACTGCCAACACAATGGCGGGCGCCGACTTCCAATCCGCGAAGAGCCGCCGTGCATCAGCGGCGGAGAGAACCTTGGAGGTGTTCAGTTTGGGCATGATGTTGTCCGGAGACCCGGATTTCGTCTCGCGGGATCATGCCGTAAAAACACGCTGGAGTCCCCTCTGCCGAAATTCATCGGCGAAGGGAATATCCATCAGCAACCGACGCGTTTTTGCTCGCGGACGACGCCTTGCTTCACGCCGTTGGATGCGCGTGGATACTTGCGGGTCACCTCGCCAAACGCGGCGCAGGCGGCTTCCTTCTCCTTCAGGGCTGCCAGGGATTGCCCCAGGCGCAACAATGCATCAGGCGCCTTGGCGGATGTGTCAAACTTCGTGGTCACCCCCAAGAAAGCTTCAGCCGCGTCACGATATTTCTGCCGCTGGAACAGGCTTTCACCGAGCCAATATTGAGAATCCGGCACCAGCGCATCGCTCGGGTACTTCTGCGCAAAATTCCGCATGGTCTCTTCGGCGAGCGCATAATCCCTGCGCTGGATGTAGCCGATACCAAGGTCGAACTCGTCGCGCGGCGTTTGCGACGGCGGCGCAGTGGTCAGCGCGCCCATGGTGTTTCCTGGCGGCGGAGCGCCACGCTGGACATTGGCAGCAGGCGCACCATACGGATCACGTGGACCGCCAACGTTTGACAAGTTGAGCGGCTCCCCTGCGCCGCGGCCGCCAGGAGCGCCAACTGGCCCACCCTCAGTCACCGGCATCTGACCTCCGCCCAAGGCGCGCGGAACGCCCGGCGCATTTGGATTTTGACTTGGATCGAATGCATCATTACGGCGTCCACGTCCTCCTCCGGGAGGTGGCGCCGCGGTGATCACCGCAGGGCCGTCGACGAGTTGCTGACCATACGCCGGCTGCTGGGCCGGCGGCGGATAGTAGCCGGAATCCTGCTGCGCAGGCGGCGCGGACACAACGTTCGGCGATGCCGCGCGCGGCGGAGCGACAGCCTGATTGTTGGGTTGGCTTCCCTGCCCCTGCAAGGCGCGCAACTGCTCCTCGAGCTGACGATTGCGGTACTGCAGTTCCTCGTTCTGACCGGTCAGCGTGCGTAACTGATTTTCCAACCGTTCAATCCGCATATCAGGATCGAGTTCATCCTGCTGCGCCATTGCGCTCAGCGGCCAACAGGCGGAGGCTGATGCCAACGCCGCGTAGACAAGAATTTGAAACCTGGATGACATTTTGACCCGGTAAATAAGGGCTTTGCTTTCAAAGCTATCGAGATTGAAGCGTTCAGTACGCCAAAAATGTGACTACAAACAGGGGGAAGCCGCCGGCAGAAAACAAAAACGGCGCCTCAAAAGCGCCGTTGCTGTCTTAGGAATAACCCATCACCTTAGGAACTGGCGTTCAGCACTGTAACCGCGCGGCGGTTCTGCGACCAGCACGAGATATCGTTGCACACTGCGACGGGGCGTTCCTTGCCGTACGAGATCGTTCGCATGCGGCGCGGATCGATACCACGCGACGCCAGGAAGTTGCGGACGGATTGTGCACGCTTGGCACCCAGCGCAATGTTGTACTCGCGCGTGCCGCGTTCGTCGGCGTGACCTTCGATGGTGAAGGAGTAACGGCTGTATTGCTGCAACCATTGTGCCTGCTTATCGAGGGTCGCGATCGCCTGCGGGGAGAGTTCGGTCTGATCGCTGTCGAAGAACACGCGGTCGCCAACGTTCACCACGAAATCCTGCTGGCTGCCTGGAACAGCTGCATTCGCCATGGCGCCGTCAGCACCGCCCAAGCCGTTCTTGTTCGCGCAGGCGCCCATCGACAGCGCCACAGCCAAAACAGCGGCTAGCTTCAATCCCTGGAGGATACGCATCTGAGATTTCATTCCGGAGCCTCCACGCTCTGGTTTTTAAGGACTAGCGTCCGGTCTACAGGGGGTTGGTTAAGCGAACGTTCCGTCAACCTTGATGAGGCGTTGCCAAGACCCATCAAATGCCGACTATCGTGCGAAACCGACGCAGATGGTTAATGCGCAATAAATATGGCGCGACGGTGAATACTAGTGTCCGATTCCGAAGTTCGCATCATTCCGCTGCACCTTCGTTTGCGAACTTCGGAATCGAAGAACACTAGTAAGTTATTGAGCTAGTGTGGCTTTGGTTCAGAAGTCCGCATTCCAGGCTCGCCTCACGAATGATGCGGACTTCTGAACCGCCACACCAAACGAAAACGGCCTCGAACTGCTGTTCGAGGCCCAATCATTTTTAATCTGTGACATCGGCGACGATGTTCCGTTCAGGACGAGGAACGGACCCGACTGCGTTCGAACGGAAAATCTGGCAGGGTCAAAACCGGCGCCAACGGCTGCAACGTGTCATGCTGGCGCTCGAACAGCATCCGGCGCTCGAAGAAGCTCGAACGGAAAAACGGATAACGCTGGAAAACCTTTTCCTTTAATTCTTGAAAGTTCACCGCCATCAGGCCCAGCGGCTTGATCAGGCTCGGATACGGCCGCGGCGCGCAGAGCGGCGTATGCATAAAGACGCGCCGATAAAACGCCTGATGCTCCCTGCGGACCGTCGCTGTTCCGATGTCGGCGTTGAAATAAGCGCAGGCAACGTAAGCCAACCGTAGCGTCACATAAGGGAGTTCGGGAATGCGGTTCTCTCGAAATGGGTCCGCAACGAAGCGGTTCGGATCGACAATAACTTTCCCTTTTGCCAACTCCGGCTCGAGCAAATCGCCAAACGCATCGACCGCCGGCGTATCGGGATTTTCCGGAGAGGCCACGCTGATGCGCAAAGAACTCGCCAGCGAGCCATCGACATACACACCGAACGTCCAGGAGTTCGGCGCATCGTCAAAGCGATCGGTCAGCCTGTGGTCTTTGCGAGGTTCAATGGCGCCTTCGGAGAGATAAGCGCGGTAGCGAAGACGATAGATCGCCTCCCGGTCAGCATCGGTTTCGGCAAGCCGGTAGTCAACCCGGTCGAGGAGATCGATCCTCTTCTCAAGAGCGCGGCCGGTATTTTGAAGCGTCGATCCCATCAATGCCCCCGGCCACTGACCTGCATTTCCATTGCTTCCCAGCGAATGCGGCAAGGTTAAAGCCTTCTTAAGAAAGATGCAAAGAGGCTACAATATTAGGGTTAATCATCATTCCGGCGCCGACTGTTCTCCCGCACCGACTGTTTTGTCGCGCCTCACGCACGATGGTTCGATGATGAGAGAATTTGGTGCTGCGGCAGGAAGTTTTTGGAGAAAAAGAATGTTTAGTGTGGCGGTTCAGAAGTCCGCATCATTCGTGCGGCGAGTCTGGAATGCGGACTTCTGAACCAAAGCCACACTCGTTCAATAACTTGCTAGTGTCCTTCGATTCCGAAGTTCGCAAACGGAGGTGCAGCGGAATAATGCGAACTTCGGAATCGGGACGCTAGGCGATCGAACGCAATACCGCGCCCTTTGCTCCTGCATCCTTTTCAACACGGCTATGCGAAGCAGTGACCAATTGCCTGATCTGCTGCGCAGGGACCGGTGGGCTAAAGACATAGCCCTGGACTTCAGTTATCGCGCCGTCGGCGCTGATAAGTTCGAGCTGTTCGTTCGTCTCGACACCTTCGACCACCACCGACATGCCGAGATCCGCGCTCAGGCGCGCAACACCACGTAGCAACGTCAGCGGCCGATCGTTGCCGATGCCTTCGAGGAAGGAGCGGTCGATCTTCACCTTCTGAAGCGGGAAATTGTGCAGGTAGCTCAAGCTCGAATAGCCCGTGCCGAAATCGTCCAGCGAGATGCGCACGCCTGCCGCGCGCAATTGCGCGAAGACGTCAAGCGTCCACTGCGTGTTGCGCAACAGCGATGATTCTGTGATTTCGATCTCCAGGCGGTGCGGAGGCAGGCCCGATACCTCAAGGGCGTAGCGGATCTCGCTCATCACGTCGCGCTGGTGAAATTGTTGTGGTGAGAAGTTCACCGCAACGCTGACGCCCTCCGGCCACTTCATGCATTCCATGCACGCCTTGCGTAGGATCCAGCGACCAAGGTCCACGATGAGACCCATATCCTCCACCACGGGGATAATGTCCGCCGGTGACACCGCTCCGCGGGTTGGATGATTCCAGCGCAGCAGAGCCTCGCAGGTGGAGATGCGACCGGTTTTGAGATTCACCAGCGGCTGATAATAGAGCTCGAATTCCTCATGCGCGAGCGCCTGGCGCAAATCCAGTTCGAGCACGCGCCGCGCTTCCACGGTCTGAGCCATCTCATCGCGGAAGAAACAGAACGTACCACGACCGCCGGCCTTGGCCCGGTACAATGCCATATCGGCGTTTTTCAGAAGCGTGTCGGCGCTGGCACCACCTGGCGGAGTGAGGGCGATACCAACGCTCGCTCCGATCTCGACCAGATGCTGATCCACCTCGTAGCGCTCACTCAAGCGACTGACGATCCGGCGCGCGAGAGAGGCCGCGTCTTCTGCAGAATCAATATTGCGCTGGAAGACTACGAATTCGTCGCCGCCAAAACGGGCCACGAGATCATGCGGCCGCAGCAATCCGCGCAAGCGGGCGGTCACCGCACAAAGAAGGGTATCACCGCTCGGATGGCCCAGCGTGTCGTTAACCTGCTTGAATTGATCGAGGTCGATAAACAGCAACGCGGACAGCGGCGCTTCCGCTGATGGATTTGCCAGCAGCTGTTCGATCTGGTTGCGGAAATTGAGCCGGTTCGCCAAGCCCGTCAGCTCGTCGAAACGGGCCATGTGATTAATCTTGGCTTCAGCGTTACGACGTTCGGTGATGTCCTCCACCAGAACAACGGTACCACCGCCTGCCATCGGCTGGAAATTCCAAGACAGCGCCCGCTCGCTGCGGCGCTCATTATTGACGGTAATGACTTCCGCGGCTTTCGTTCGCTCGATTTCATGAACGATCTCTTCGGCATTCTCCGACGACAACGACCTCGCCTTGACGCAGGCCGCCACCACTTCGCTGAAGGACGCGCCGAGATGAGCCATGTTTTCCGGCAAAGCCATCATGGTGGTGAAGCGGTTATTCATCACCGCGAGACATCCGTCGGGGCCGAACATGCACAACCCGTGCGGCATGTTGTTCAGCGCGGTATCGAATTGCCCGGCGATCGAAGCCAGGCGTTCGCTGGTAATTCTCGCCTTCACGAAAATCCGATGAAGGTTGAGATTGATGTATTTGAGCCCGATAAAGAACAGCACCAACAGCAGCCCGAGGCCGAGATAATAAGGGTTGCCGTGGATGATGAGCGCGATCGATAGCGGCGCACACGCAAACAGAATGTGCAACTGGATGATCAGCGGACGGCCATAGTTGCGACCGGCGCCTGCCGCCGTGTAACCGATCGTGACAGCCGTACAGAGCATATGCGCGACAGCATCGTCGCTTCCGAGCACGACGACTGCGCACCATAAACCGAGTGAGCTGGCGAAAAGATCGGCGAGGATCTTGTAGCGCGGCTCCCACCACGCCGCACGTTCCGGCGTCAGCGGCGTCTCACGACGCTCGATCTCGTACTTCCGCATCTGGATCGTACGAGCAATCCCGACAATGACGATCCAGACAGCGCAGGGCCAGATCAACTGGTTGCCAGTCTTGATTGCCGTCATGACGGCCGCGATCGATGCCGTCACCGTGCCCGCGAAAATGGGCATGAAATTCTGGAAGAGAGAATCAACGAGCGCCGCGTAAATTGTCGGCGGCAAGCGATCGTCGTCGCTCTTCAGTTCGGCCTCAACGAGCTGCATCAGCTACCAATTGCCCTGATTTTGAGGAGCAATTGTTATCCTGAGCAGGTGAAGTCTTTCTGAGCGAACATGGTTTTCGAAATCTTATACGGAACCCGAAAGCACGAAATTCGCCCATGAATTCAGCTAACTAGGCAATCCTTGCCGAGTTGCCGCGGAATAGCGGGCGCGCCGTTTACCCTGCGTTTACGATAGCAGCGGGGACCATGCTGGATCTGATGCAAATCCCGGTGTCGGGACCTTCTGCTCGTTGCGTCCGGAGATATCGACCGTGAACAGCGATGGACCAGCGCCCGTATCGCGGAAGAACATCACCACGCGTCCATTGGGGGCGAAGGTCGGACCCTCATTGTGGTAACCAGAGGTCAAAATGCGCTCGTCCTTGCCATCCGGCTTCATGATTCCGATGGCGAACTGACCGCCGCCCTGCTTGGTGAAGGCAATGTAGTCGCCTCGTGGCGACCAAACCGGCGTCGAATAGCTGCCTTCGCCGAACGAGATGCGTTGCGCCGCACCGCCACCAGCCCCCATCACGTATATCTGCGGCTTACCGCCACGGTCGGACTCGAAGCAAATCCGGCCGCCATCGGGCGCGTAGGACGGCGACGTGTCGATGGCCGGCGTATCGGTCAAACGCGTGGTCGATTTCGACCGCAGGTCCATGACAAACAGGTTCGAGTTGCCGCCCTGCTGCAGGCTCATGATGATGCGCTGGCCGTCCGGCGAAAAGCGCGGCGCGAACGACATGCCGGGGAAGTTGCCGACAATCTCGCGCTGGCCGGTCTCGACATTGAACAGATAAACGCGCGGATCACCCTGCCCGAACTCCATGTAGGTGATTTCCTGCGTGGACGGCGAGAAACGCGGCGTCAGCACCAGATCGGCACCGCGGGTGAGGTAGCGCACGTTGGCGCCATCTTGGTCCATCATCGCAAGGCGCTTCACACGGCGTTCCTTGGGGCCGGTTTCATCGACGAACACAACGCGGCTGTCGAAGTACCCCTTCTCGCCGGTGAGACGTTCATAGATCTGGTCGGAAATGATGTGCGCGATTCGCCGCCAGGACTCCGGCGAGGTGAAATACTGCTGGCCCGCAAGTTGCTGCGCCTGCGGCACGTCCCACAAGCGGAATTCCGCCTTGAGGCGTCCGTCACCCTGACGGGTGGCACGACCGGTTACCAGCGCCTGTGCGTTAATGCTGCGCCAGTTCTGAAATTGCGGCGGTACGTCGATGTTGGAGATGCGTTCGATGTAGGCGGCCTGATCGATCGGCGCGAACAATCCACTGCGACGCAGATTGTTGGTGATGACCTGCGCGATGCCGGCGGAAACGTCGCCATCGCTCTGTGTTCCGGGCACGAAATTTGGAATTGCGATCGGGATCGGCTGGAAGTTGCCCTGGTCGACGACAATGCGCTTTCCCTGCGCAAGGGCGTGCTGAACAGGTGTTGTCAGCAGTAAGCCGGTCCCCGCGCCTGCCATAAATCGGCGGCGCGTTAGCTGAAATCCACTCCTCGAACGCATTTCGGGCAACTCGTCTTCGTCTCGCATGGTCATGTAAACTTCATTCTGGGCGGCAACGCCGTTAGGTCTGAATGTCACGAAAATTTTTCGGTGAAAGCGGGCTCAAAAGATTTCCATTCATCGAAAAATGCGGCCGGTAAGTTGTAAGGCTGGCACTCGATGATCGCGCGCTGCGCGCTCTCCTGATAAACGCGGAAATACGGGCTCGATCCGCCGGGCTGCGGCACCGGCATGCTTTCCAACGTGCCATCACGCTTCAGCTTGATTGAAAAGACCGCTTCAACTTTCTGCGCTTCAATGCCGCCGTAAGGCTTCTTCCAGCAACGCTCGACCTGTTGGCGGAACATGGCGCCCCATGTCGCGGAATTGTCCGCAGCCTGACCTCTCGCCGTGCCCAGCGAAGCCTGTGAATTCAGCTCGCTGCCGGTGATCGATTGCCGCGACGGATCACGCTTGTCGAGCAATGCCGCGATCTTCGACTGATCGAAGACGCGCTCAGCCTTGTGTTTGTCCGGTGGAGGCGGCACAGCCTTGGCCTGTTGCGGCTTCGGCGGCGGCTTTTTGCTCTCTTCCTTCTTCAGCGCTTCAGCGATCGGATCGACTTTGGCCTGATCGGGCTTTTTCTCCGCAGGCTTGGTCTCTTCCTTTGGCTTATCCTGCGCGACAGGCTTTGGCGGATCAGGCTTTTTCTCGAGCGGCTTTTCGACAGGCTTGGGCGTCGGCGGCGGCGCCGTATCGGTCACCACCGGCGCCTTCTTGTCGTCGATCTTGCCGACAGTGTCGTCCACCGGCGGCTTGGCCTCGGCAACTTTTTCGACCAGCGGCTTCGGATTTTCCTTCTTGCCGGTCTTCATCCCCTGCATCGCTTTGGCGTACTGATCTGAGGAGATAATGTCGACCGGTACAGAGTCTTCCGGCATCGACTCGAACGCTTTCGTCGAGAACGAGACCAGGCCCCAGCCGATGACCAGGGTGTGGAGGGCGACAGACGCGACGATGGTCTTGTCGATCTTCAACGTCAGGTCCCCTGCTCGACCTCGGTCACCAGAGCCACGCGCTTGAAACCAGCAGCGGACAGGCGTCCCATCACGCGCATCACCGTACCGTAATCCACCTTTGTGTCGCCACGAACAAAGATGCGTTCATCCATGCCACCGCGCGCATCGGTGATGGCCTTGAGTTTTGGCACCAATTCGTCGGGCTTGATCTCGGTGTTGTTGATAAAAATCTTGCCGCTGAGCTGAACCGACAGCGTGAGTGGCTCCTTGTCCTGATCCAGGCTCTTGGCTGCTGTCTGCGGCAGGTCAAGCGGAACACCCACCGTGAGCAGCGGCGCGGACACCATGAAGATGATCAGCAGCACGAGCATCACGTCGACCATCGGGGTGACGTTGATCTCGGCCATGACGGCGGCACGACGGAAACGACGGCGGCTACCACCACCATTCCCACCGCCCCCCACGTTCATACCCATAGCCGGTACCCCAAGTTACCGTTTGCGCTCACAGGCTGTCCCTCACGCGCGTTCGTCGATCTGCCGTGACAGGATCGCCGAGAACTCGTCGGCGAAACCTTCAAGCCGCTGGGCCTGCCGGTTCACCTCCGAGGTGAACTTATTGTAGAAAATTGTCGCCGGAATTGCGGCGATAAGACCAATCGCGGTTGCAAACAGCGCCTCGGCAATACCGGGGGCCACCACCGCCAAAGAGGTGTTTTTCGAGGCCGCAATGGACTGAAAGCTCGACATAATGCCCCAAACCGTGCCGAACAGGCCGACAAACGGGCTTGCCGAGCCGACGGTGGCCAAAACCAGCAGCCGCCGGTCCAGCCGCTCGATTTCCCGGGCGATCGACACGCTCATTACCTTGTCGATCCGCATCTGAAGTCCGGCGAACGACCGCGAATTGCTCTCGAACGACCGCTTCCATTCCCGCATCGCCGCCACAAACAGCGCCGCCATCGAGTGGGTCGGCTTGGCCGACAGCGCGCGATACAGCTCGTCGATCGACTGCCCAGACCAGAAGGCCTGCTCAAAACGGTCCATCGCGCGTTTGGTCCGCGCATAGAGGAATATCTTGTCGATAGCGATGGCCCAGACCCATACCGAACAGGCCAGGAGACCAAGCATCACGAACTTGACGACGATATGGGCCTGCCAGAACAGCGAAATCAGCGACACATCGGCAGAGGCCAGCGGCAACGCCGACTGAGTTACGTCGGCTGGATTCATGATCGGTATCCTCTCAAGGCGAATTATTTCCTCATGTCAAACACGGCCACTGCGGCTATTCCGGGCAATAATTGGCCAACCGCAAAAGCGCCGACGCTGCCGACCGCCCTGTTCGATCTCGTGTCGCATGGGATGGCCTGTCCCGAGGCCAGCGCCTCAATCCCCTGCCAACGTGTCAAAACGAGGGCTGTCAGCAGCATTTTGCCCGCATAACCAAACGCTAATCATAGTTAAGGCGGGGTTACCACGGCCGATATTTGCCTTAGAAATGGCCTTCGGGACAAGGATATGACGGAACCGCATATCGACTGATGCCCCTTCCGGGAATTCTGTTCGGGGGTCCTGCTGTAATCTCTACTGGCTCGAGAGCGCCGTCGGCGGATCTGGACAGCACGGCTCCACGACGCGTATCGCAGTGAGATATCGCTTGGTATTCGGTCGGGATTGCAATGATTGCCGCGTTCGACGCTTTCATACTGCGACGGAAGTTCATTCGGGCGAACTAAAGAAAGACGCCCGCCTGCTTACGCAAACGGGCGTCAATTCCACTCCTCAGGATCGTCGTTTCATCCCTGAGGCTGATCGCTCGGCGGGGTCGGGCGCTGGCGATGCTGTGCCATGAAGGCGTCGAACTCTTCCTTGTCCTTGGCATGACGCAGGCGGTCGAGGAAATTCTTGAACTCGACCTGCTCCTCTTCGAGGCGACGCAGCGTTTCCATGCGATATTCGTCGAAGGCGCGGTTGCCGCTCGAGGGCGCGTAATAACCGCGACGCTCCATGCGGTCGCGCATCCGCTCCATCTTGTACTGCATGCGCTCCATCTTGTCGGCCCAGCGGCCGGGACGATCATTGCTCCAACAACCCATGTTTCTGCTCCAGAGTGAATAAGCGAGAACAGCCAATCCGAGCGGCCACCAGATGATGAAAGCCGCGATGATCACGATGATCCGCCCAGGATGCCAACCGAAATCCCGCGAATCGAAGTTGTCGGAAGGCCGTCCGGCCCACGCCGGGCGACCCCATCTGTCGAAGTGTGCAGTGTTGGCGTCTGCGGTGTTCGCCATGACCGTCTCTCCTTCACGCGGCCGTGAATGTAAATAACATTTACATAGATAAAACATCCCGGTGTTTTGTCAAGCGCGGCAAAATGGACCACGTCGAATTTAATTTTTGCCGGGTTCCGGCGGATGCTGATCCGCCGGGAACCCAAGGCCCTTGAGATAGATCAGGACGCCTGCTTCCAGCAGGTCTTCCGGCGTCATCGGCAGTTTGCGGCCGGCGGAATCCCCGCGGCCGAACAGCGACGCGATCCCGTGCGACATCGACCAAATATGGAGCGCCATCATCAAGGCCGGCGGGCGCGGCACACCGGGAGGCGCCATCGCAACCAAGCGCTCCGCTGCCGCGCGAATGATCGCAAACGCGCGCTCGCTGGCCACCAGCAAAGACGGATTGCTTTCCATTGGCAGCCCGGATTCGAACATTGCCGAGTAATACGCAGGTTGTTCGCGCGCGAACGCGAGATAGGCTTTACCTACGCGCTCAAACGCTGCCGGTGTATTCGGCCGGCCGTCATCCCATGCCGCCGTGAGCCGCTCCTCGAATTGCTCAAATCCCTGCTGGGCGATGCTCGCGAGCAGTTCATCACGGTCGCGGAAATGACGATAAGGCGCGGCGGGACTGACACCGGCCGACCGTGCAGCCTCGGCGAAGGTAAATCCGGCCGGGCCCTTCTGCGCAATAAGATCGAGCGCGGCCTGCACCAGCGCTTCTTTCAGATTGCCATGGTGATAGCCGCCTTCCCGGCGGCCACGGTTCTTGTGCCAACTCATGTGAAAAGCTTTTACATCAGTTGGCTTAGCGCGTCACTAATCAGCGAGGTTGTGTCGGAGCGGCCGGGCCACAGATCAGATCGACAGTGCCCTTCGCGATCGCCTCGAGATCGCTGCGAGGCAGGCGCGCACGCGACCTGATGGCGATCGCCTCGATGGTCGAGGCCGCGATTTGCGCCAGCACCTGCACATTCGCGGTGGGTGACAGTTCGCCCGCTTCCTGCGCCGTCTGGAAGCGCTTCGCGAGGGCGCGCTGCGTGCTACCAAGGGCTTTCTGAACGTAGCTACGGATTTCTGGATCGGCCATCGCCTCCGACGTCGCCGTCATCACCGTGAAGCAGCCACGCGGCCCGTTTTCACCGGCAAGGTAGACATCGAGCGCCGTGGCATAAATCTTTTCCAGCGTCTGGCGAAGCGTCAACGCGGGGTCGAACGCCCCGGCAAAGGTCGTCGCCATCTCGTGGCGATACCGCTCATAGGCTTTCAGGAAAAGATCGCGCTTATCGCCGAAGGTGCCGTAGAGGCTCGGCCTGTTGATCCCCATCGCCTCGCTGAGATCGTCGAGGGATGTTGCAGCAAAGCCGCCATCGCGAAACGCATCCATTGCCTTCCCCAGCGCCACGTCCGGCTCAAAGGCGCGCGGACGTCCGCGGCGCTTCGGCGCACTCTGGGTTTCAGACGTTCCTTCTTTTTTTTGTACCATATCGCAAATAATTCTCTTGACCCGATCTATTTTATGCGGAACGGTATAAAAATCAATGCGGGCGCGCGACCGCTTGATTTCACCTCTTCAGGAGACGCCCCATGGATCTCTATTTTTCTCCCCTGGCCTGCTCAATGGCAACGCGTGTCGCGCTTTATGAAGCCGGCGCGGACGCCACCTTCCTCGAAGTCGATCCGAAGACAAAACGCGTGCAACAGGACAATGCGGATTTCTTCACGATCAATCCGCTTGGACTTGTCCCGACCCTGCGCACCGATGACGGCGAGATTCTCACCGAGAATGCCGCGATCCTCCAATATGTCGCGAACCGCTTTCCGGATGCGGGGATCGCCGCGTCATCGGACCGTGAACGCACCCGCCTGCATCAGTGGCTGTGCTTCATCGGCACCGAATTGCACAAGGCGTTGTTCGTGAATCTGCTCGACCGCAAGGCACCGCCAGAGGTGCATGCCTACACATTGAAGAAAGGACTCTCACGGCTCGACTATCTCAACACCTATCTCGAGGGCCGCGAATTCCTGCTCGATCACTTCACCGTCGCGGACGCCTACCTTGTCACGGTGCTGAACTGGAGCAGGGCCACGCCGCAGCTCGATTTCGCCAACTGGCCCAATGTGAAGAACTATCTGTCCCGCCTGCGTAAGCGCCCAAGCATCACGCGGGCGCTGACAGAAGAAGCCGCGCTCTTCCAGGCCGAACAGGAGCGCCACAAGGCCGCGTAATCTTTGAGACACTTAAGCGCCGGCGCGACCCCTCAGGCGCTGGCGCTCTTTTTTGCTCTCGCTACAATCGCTTCTTCCGGAAGCATCAGTCGCCGCTCAGATTCGTCGATTGCCCGCGAAAACAGTTTTGGGTCATCAAATGCGCGGGCCAACACCAGCGCGCCCTGAATTTCCAGCACCGCCTGCTCCGCCTTGCGCCGTGCAAGTCCTTTGTCGTTTCCGAGCCGCCGCAACGCTGTGGCCAGCGCATCGACCCAGCCCGCGAAATAAAGCTTCACCTTTTCGCTGAAAATATCCCGCGACGCGCCAAGCGCGATCACGCCCACAAGACAAACACGCCCGCCCGATCGAAAGTAATTGTCGACCGCTGCGAACATCTCAGTAATCCCCTTCGCGGGATCACTCGTTGCGCGCAACGGCCTGTAGATGTGATCGACAAACCATTGATCGATGGCAGCGAGAACTTCCGCCGCCATCTGCTCCTTCCCGCCGGGAAAGTAGTTGTAAAGGCTACCCTTGCCGAGGCCCGTCGCCTGCGAAATCAGTGTGAGCGTCGCGCCCTCATAACCATGCGCGCGAAATACCTCCGCCAATTGCGTCAGCAGCTCCGCACGCTCTGTCACACACCTCACCATACCCAACCTTCACTCGCCAGCGGCGGTTACTTCGGCTCCGGAGCGAGGCCCGGATGATCCGCGGGCCGCGGTCCCAACGGCCAACGAAAACGACGTTCCGCTTCGGTGATCTTGACGTCATTGATGCTGGCTTCACGGCGGCGCATCAGACCGTCTTGATCGAACTCCCAGTTCTCATTGCCATATGAGCGATACCATTGGCCATCATCGTCATGCCACTCGTACTGGAATCGCACTGAAATGAAATTGCCATCGAACGCCCACAGATCCTTGATCAGACGATACTCGCGCTCTTTCTCCCACTTGCGTGTGAGAAACTCGACAATCGCCGGGCGTCCTTCGAGAAATTCCGAGCGATTTCGCCAACGGCTGTTTTCCGAATAAGCCAGCGAGACTTTCTCCGGATTGCGCGTATTCCAAGCATCTTCCGCCATGCGCGCTTTTTGCGCGGCGGTCTCTCGTGTGAACGGCGGCAGCGGCGGACGCGACATGGATCATCTCCTGCAAGCTTGATTGTACCGATAGGTACAACTTGTACCGATAGGTACAATCGGTCAAGCGCAAATTTGCACGTAAGCCGGAAAAGCCAATCCTGAAAGAAGAGTTTCTAGAGCGCGTCCTGGTCAGCCTTCATGGCGATCCGCAGGGACTTCGGGATCGGCCGCGCCCGGCCACCCGACACGAAGGCCACCTTGACGCGGGCTTCGATCAGAACGTCGTCGCCGCGCCGTACTTCCTGCCCGAGCGTGATCGAGGCGCCTTTCACTTCGACCGGCACCGTGATGATCTCAAGCACATCGTCCATCCGGGCCGGCTTGAGATATTCGATCTGCATCGCGCGTACGACGAAGGCGAAACCCGGCGCCTCGTTCTCTGCTTCCGCAAACAGCGCCCGCTGATCCGCTCCAAGCAGACGCAGATAATTTGTCCGTCCACGCTCCATGAACCGCAGATAGTTGGCGTGATAGACGATGCCGGTGAAATCGGTGTCTTCGTAATAGACGCGCACCTGCATGACGTGCTTGCCGTCGCGGATCGAACCGTCGAGATGTGCTGTCACTGCCAAACCTATCGCTGCCCATAGAGCGTGTTCGAGCGAAGTGGCACCTAGTGCCGCGGATTTGAAGTTCTTCCGGATGATGCCGCAAGCTCGATGAAGAACTTCAAATCCAAAAGCGGCACTAGCGTCATAGACTTGCTAGTGCCCCCTTGATTCCGAAGTTCGCATCCGAGCAAGCCGCAAGTCTGTGCGAACTTCGGAATCGGGGCACTACTTCGCGTGAAGAAAACGCGTCAAAAAAATCCAGCGCACCGTTTTGCGCAAAATCCCCGCTTGCGCAAGCGCAAGCCATCACTTCTACGAGACGATAGGGCCTTTTGCCGGCTGGCCCACGGTCACCAACAAGATCTCGGGCGGGACGCCGAGACGGAACGGCATGATGCTGCATCCAAGGCCGCCCGACACGATGACATCGCAGTTCGCACGGGTATGCCCATACGCGAATTTCTTGCCGTAACGCGACGGCACCACCGGCGACCAGCCAAACAACCGGACTTGGCCGCCATGGGTATGCCCGCTGAGCTGCAGGGCAACCCGCTCCGGCACGCGCGGCGCGACGTCCGGCTCATGCGCCAGCAGAATAATCGGCGCGTCATCGGTGACCTTGTCCAGCGTGGCGGAAAGATCATCGACGCCGATGTGCTTCATCGGCCTGAAGCGACGCGCCGGCACATAAGCCAGTTGATCACCGAGGCCCGCGAGCCAAAATGGATGATTTCCCTTTGTCAGGCGCTGCACATCGTTTTCATAGACGGGGATCCCAACTTTTTCGAGCGCCTGCCGCGCAATGGTGTGGCCCCGCCCCTCGCGCTGCACGGTGTGGTCTTCCCACCAATCGTGATTGCCGAGGATTGCGTGCACGCCAAGCGGCGCTCGTAAGCCGGCCAGCACGGGCGCCCACTCGGCTGCCGGAATGAAACGAGTCACGTGGCGATGCCCGGCGACATAATCACCCAGCATCACGATGACGTCCGCACCGAGATTGTTGGTGCGATCGACAATGCCCGCGATACGCTCCAGCGACATCCAGGGATCGCAGGCGTGAAGATCGGTGATGACCGCTATTTTAAGCTGAAGATCGTCAGGCCATCGCGGCGGCGTGACGCGATACTGGGTGATCTTCAGCCGCTCCGGCTCAATGCCGAAGCCGTAAGACGCGGTCGAGGCGCCAAACGCGCCCAGCCCGGCCATGAACTTTAAGAAATGTCGACGAGAAATCATGAATGGTTAAATCGTGATGCGCGCCATCCATGATCGGCAAATAAAGCAGAATTACGGTGCCTCATCGTCGCCGCCGCCAAACAGGCCGAACTGAGCAGGGTCACGGGATGGTTCCGCTAACCCGAGATGTTTGAAGGCATGAGAGGTTAACAGCCGCCCGCGGGGGGTGCGCTGGAGATAGCCGCACTGGATGAGATACGGCTCGATAATATCCTCGATGGCATCGCGCGGCTCCGAGAGTGCCGCCGCCATGGTCTCCACCCCAACCGGACCACCTCCATAATTCAGGGCAATGGTCGTCAGATAGCGCCGGTCCATGGCGTCGAGACCTGCGTTGTCGACTTCGAGCGCGCCGAGGGCATTGTCAGCAATGTTGCGATCGATGGCAGATGCGTCCGCCGCGGATGCGAAGTCGCGCACCCGGCGCAAAAGCCGTCCCGCGATACGCGGCGTGCCGCGTGCGCGGCGGGCAATTTCATTCGCGCCATCCGGTGTCATGCCGACATTGAGGACGCGCGCGCCACGCGTGACGATCTTTTCCAGTTCGCCTTCCGTATAGAAATTCAGCCGAACTGGAATGCCAAAGCGATCGCGCAGCGGATTGGTTAAAAGCCCGGCTCGCGTGGTCGCGCCCACAAGCGTGAACTTCGCCAGATCGATCTTCACCGAGCGCGCCGCAGGCCCCTCACCGATGATGAGATCGAGCTGGAAGTCCTCCATCGCAGGATAAAGCACCTCCTCGACAGATGGACTGAGGCGATGAATTTCATCGATGAACAGGACATCACGCTCTTCGAGATTGGTCAGCAGCGCGGCAAGATCGCCGGCTTTCGCAATCACCGGCCCCGAAGTCGCGCGGAAACCAACTCCGAGTTCGCGCGCAACAATTTGCGCCAGCGTGGTCTTGCCCAATCCTGGAGGACCGACAAACAGCACGTGGTCGAGTGCTTCATTACGTTTGCGCGCAGCATC
The DNA here is from genome assembly GCA_036924835.1 of Nitrobacteraceae bacterium AZCC 1564. Lineage (NCBI taxonomy): Bacteria > Pseudomonadati > Pseudomonadota > Alphaproteobacteria > Hyphomicrobiales > Nitrobacteraceae > Nitrobacteraceae bacterium AZCC 1564. The sequence goes on along the minus strand of JBAGRR010000001.1, from coordinate 3,436,174 downwards.
AATGAAAATCTGGAGGTTGGCGCGCGCCTGCTGCTGTCCGACGAATTCCGACAGGTTCTGGGGCCGCAGCGAAGTGTCGCCGATGTCGTCGGCGCGGCGCTCGGGCGTCACTAGGCGGGATGTCGTCATGCTTCACTCACTTTGACAACTCTTTCAGCCCCAGCCGAATAAGCTGCGCCGTTTCAGCGTTATCGCCTGCACTGCGAGCGGCGCTTGCGATCGCGGCCGCCGCCTGCGGCTGACCGTAGCCAAGATTGACCAGCGCGGAGATCGCATCACTCACAGGTCGTGGCGCGCGGTTATCATCCATGGCTTCAGAAAGATGAACCACTGCCGGGTCCACATTCGCCAGCGCCGGGGTCTTGTCCTTCAATTCGGTGACGATGCGTTCGGCAACTTTCGGCCCAACCCCCGGCGTGCGCGCCACTGCAGCCTTGTCACGCAGCGCGATCGCATTGGCTAGATCTGAAGGAGGCAACGTGCTCAGCACCGCAAGCGCAACCTTGGCGCCGACACCCTGCACGGTCTGCAGCAAACGAAACCACTCCCGCTCCATGTCGGTGCGAAAACCAAAAAGCTTGATCTGGTCCTCGCGCACATACGTTTCGATGGAGAGCACCGCGGCTTCACCGGGCGATGGGAGGGCCTGCAGTGTGCGAGCTGAACAATGCACCTGGTATCCGACTCCCTGCACGTCGAGGATCACATAGTCCTCGCCGTAGGAGTCGATCAAACCTTTAAGCTTTCCAATCACGCCCCGCCCTATCGTGTCGCGACGGCCGCAGCCGCCCCTGCCATCACCGTACCGCCGATCCGATTGAGCAGACGCATCGCGCGAGAGCTGCGAAACAGCGAGCGCGCGCGTGCCGCCGCCAGTGCGTATCCGCCCAGCACAAACACCAGAACTATAGCAATGATGCCTGCCAGCTCAGCGTAACCGATAAAATCGATGCGCGAGACATCGATCAGTGTCGGTGTCAGCGCGAGATAAAATGCAATGGTTTTGGGATTACCGAGCGTCAGCAGCAATCCGCCGAGAAACGAGCGCAACGGCTTGCCATCGACGTTCGTCGCTGCGTTCACATCAACAGGAGTCGCGGGAGCCGTCCACAAACGCCAAGCGATAAAAAGAAGATAGGCCGCACCGACGTATTTGATGATCGCGAAGATCACCGCGAAGCTGTTCGCGACGAATGACAGTCCGAGCACCGCGACAGCCAGCCACGTGATGTCACCCAGCACGATTCCGCCAATGAAAGCGGGAACGCCAGCAGTGCCGCGCCCGATGACGCGCGCGAGCAGCGCCGCGATGGCAGGACCGGGCGACGCCGCCGCCACGAGAATCGCGAGTGCAAAAATTGTCAGGGCCGTCACGTCCATTGAAAACAATCCTCAATTTCGGCCATCATCGCATCGAACGGCGGACTTCGCCACCTGCGGACACGCTCTTTAAAGTGCAACTTTCACCTTCAGCAACGCGCTTTGCCGGTGATGTGCATGCGTGATGGCAATCGCTAGCGCATCGGCGGCGTCCGGTGTTTTCGGATCAGCCTTCGGCAATAACACACCGAGCATGACGCGAATCTGGTTCTTGTCAGCATGCCCCGCGCCGACCACCGTTTTCTTCACCTGATTGGGAGCATACTCCGACACCGAAATACCGAACTGAGCCGGCGCGAGCATGGCCACGCCACGGGCTTGGCCGAGCTTCAGCGTTGATGCGCCATCCTTGTTGACGAAGGTCTGCTCAACCGCAGCTTCCAGAGGCTTGAAGTCGCCGAGCACGCGGGCAAGCCCCTCATGGATGGCAAGCAATCGCTCGGCCAGCGAAAGCGTTTCGCGGGATTCCACCGAACCGCAACCAACATAGATCAGGCGATTCCCATCAATATCGATCACGCCCCAGCCGGTCCGGCGCAAGCCCGGATCGATCCCCAGAATACGAACGGGCGAGCGAATCGGTAGAGAGGTCATGGTCCAGTCCTACCACGACCGCGCCGTTTTTATCCAAGAAGACATGAGATTCGAGGGCATGGCACCGCCCTCGGAACAACCGGAATTGAGCGCGCGAGATTAGCCGGCCATCTTCGCGGCGAGGGCGTCCGAAACCTCGAAGTTTGCATAGACATTCTGGACGTCGTCGTGCTCGTTCAGCAAGTCGAGCAGCTTGAACAGCTTCTCGCCGGTTTCGTCATCGACCGTGATGGTGTTCTGCGGCTTCCACACAAGCGCCGCTTTGCGCGGTTCGCCGAACTTCGCTTCCAGTCCCTTGGCAACTTCGCGGAACGTATCCTGCGAGGCAAACACCTCGTGACCATCCTCGCTCGAGACAACATCGTCGGCGCCGGCCTCGATCGCAGCTTCCAGCATGTCGTCAGACGACGCTACCTTCGCGTCGTATTCGATCACGCCAAGGCGATCGAACATGAAAGACACCGAGCCGGTTTCCCCAAGGTTGCCGCCCGACTTGGTGAAATAGGAGCGGATGTCGGAGGCCGCGCGATTGCGGTTGTCCGTCAGCGCTTCAACGATGACCGCGACACCACCGGGACCATATCCCTCGTAACGAATTTCATCGTAGCTCTCGCCTTCGCCGCCGACGGCCTTCTTGATGGCACGCTCGATGTTGTCCTTCGGCATGTTTTCCGCACGAGCCGCAACCACCGCAGCGCGCAGCCGCGGATTCATCGCCGGATCGGGCGTACCGAGCTTGGCCGCCACAGTGATTTCGCGCGCGAGCTTGCCGAACACCTTGGACTTCATCGCGTCCTGCTTGCCCTTGCGGTGCATGATGTTCTTGAATTGGGAATGTCCGGCCATGCGGGAGTCTCTCAAAAGTTGCGATTCGCGGGCGGCATTCAAAGATCGCCCGACGGCGCGGGTTTATAGGCCCGGCCCGGATAAAATTAAAGACGGATTGATCGATTTTAGCGGTGTAGGCGAGCAGGATTTAGGTTTTTTGCCAGAAGTCCGGCACCGCGCATTCCAGCAGCGGACCGATCCGCACAGCCGCCACTTTCGCCGCGAGCCCGGTCGCATCAACTGTTTCAACCGCAACGCCGCTGAGTGTGGCGGCGCCCTCTGCCGGCTCAAAACGCCCCGCTGGGTAGCCGCGCAGAAAACGCCCCAGCGGCTCTTCACGATCCATGCCGATGATCGAATGGTAATCGCCGGTCATGCCGGCATCAGTCATGTAAGCCGTGCCGCCGGGTAAAATGCGATGATCGGACGTCGGCACGTGGGTATGCGTTCCGACCACAAGGCTCGCCCGCCCGTCACAGAAATAACCGATCGCCTGTTTCTCACTGGTTGCCTCACCGTGGAAATCAACCACAACCGCATCCGCCGCTTGCCCCAGCGGACAAGCGTTCAGCTCGCGATCAAGCACACTAAACGGATCATCGAATGGCTGCATGAACACGCGGCCAATCCCGTTGATCACGAGTGCGCGCTTGCCTTTTTTCGTTTCGACCAGCGCTGCACCGCGCCCCGGTGTTCCTGGAGGGAAATTCGCCGGCCTGATGAGACGCGGCGCACGCTCGATGAAGACAAGCGCCTCGCGCTGATCCCACGCATGATTGCCAAGCGTGATAACATCTGCACCGGCATCAAGCAGTTCCTGATAGATGGTTTCAGTAATCCCGAATCCACCAGCAGCATTCTCGCCGTTGACCACAACCAGATCGAGCTGCCAATCACGAATGAGGCCCGGCAAGGTGTCATTTACAACGGTGCGCCCGCTTCGTCCCACCACATCCCCGACAAATAAAATGCGCACCTAGTGTCCTGAATCCGAAGTTCGCCTTAATACTGCAGCGCATCCCTTAGCGAACTTCGGATTCGAAAGGACACTAGCAAATCTATGATTCTAGTGTGGTTTAGGTTCAGAAGTTCGCTTGAAGAACGTGCAGAGAAAATGAAGCGAACTTCTGAACCACCACACTAGAGCCTCCGCAGATCGATCAACTCGTGCTCGGTTAGCACACAATCGAGCTGCTCGTCGTGCGAGAACGCAGGGACGATGTCGATTTCCTGCACTGCAAAAGCAACGCCGATGACGGTGATCTTCTTGAGCGCACGCAAATTCTGCAGCGTGCGGTCATAATATCCGCGGCCATAGCCGATGCGATGGCCCACGCGATCGAATGCAGCGAGCGGCACAAGCACAATGTCAGGATCGACTTCCGGCGCATCAGACGATGGCTGAAAGATTCCATATTGTCCTCGCACCAGCCTTTCGTTCGGCTCCCATGCGCGAAAGATCAGCGCGTGATCGCGTGCGATCACAACCGGCAAAGCGAGTACCGCGCCCTTGCCTGCAAGAGCATCCATTAAAGGGAATGGATCGAATTCGCTGTTGATCGGTGAATAGCCAGCAACAATCACCCCGTGAGGCAGTTCGACCGGCAAGGGCATTGCTGCAATCACCTGCGCGGCATGACTGCGCTGTTGCGCACTCAAGGCATCGCGACGCGCGAGAACCGTTCGACGCAATTCATTCTTCAGCTGAGTGGAATCGTCTTGCATTCAACCTCATGACCTGACGTGGTCCGGTGAGAAAACAGGACCTTGAGGCCTGAAACAAGACCGCGACACAACAAGGTGTCATGCAAGGAGAACGAGAAGTGCGAAGCCGCTATGGCCGTTGAAGCGCTCGATCCCGGAGCACCTACCTAAGTAGGTGGGCACCATATGATCGGGTCCACGGACCCGGCCAGGGACAGTTCCCTAAGAGATCGATAAGGCCCCGGGGATTGTATGGCTTCTGACGCGCGAAGCAGCCTCGCCGAGCCAATTTAACCACGATGTGGCCCGACCGCTAGTGTGGTGGTTCAGAAGTTCGCATCCGAGCAAGCGGCAAACCTGTGCGAACTTTGGATTCGGGACACGAGCGGTTCGACGGTGAATTCTCACCCGATCGCGACGCCGTTGTGCGACGGACGATTGAGCTCCCGGGTCATCTTTTCAATGCGATCCGATGCTGAATTCAATGCATTCACCACCGCAGTCTGCGTCACCCGGGCGCGCTCGGCCGCGACAACCCGCACATCGCGCAACGCCGCCAGCTCTTCCTCGAGACTACGGATGCGCTGCCCGGCATCGACCAGTTCATCAGCAACCATCAACGCGGCCATGACGGTGAGACGCTGATCGCCGATCTCGCCGAACTTGCTGCGAAGACCCGAAATACGGGATTCCAGGCTTTCCGCGAGCCGCAACAGCCGTGTTTCCTGACCCTGCTCGCAGGCCATGCGATACTGTCGGCCGTTGATGGTGACATTGACGTGGTTCATGCCGGTTCTCCGGAATCGATAACCGAGCGAATGGTGTCGATTGCCACATCAAGACGCTGCGCGATTTCACGGTTGGTACGTTCAAGCGCGCGGGACCGAACCAATGTGCCATCGAGTTCGTGGGCGAGCCGCGAACGGTCGTTGCCCAACGCCTGAATTTGGGCTGCCATTTCATCATGCGCATTATCGGCCTCGCGACGGCGTTCAACTGCGCTTTCGAGGCCATCAAGGGCGGCGGCAAGACGCCGGGTGGCGAGCTCTATGTCGCTTGGCCCGTTGGCTGCGGGATCAGAATTGGCGAAACTCTTGGCACTGCGATCGGTCATAGCGGGACAGCAGCCTTTTTCTGCTCTGGCCGGTGACGCAAAAGCAGCGAACCAGCAAGCATTTAGGCCAGGAAATTTACGTCCCTCCCGAGGGAAGCGCAATGTTCGCCGCGAGCTATGCACACAAAGCGAAAATACAGCTTGGTTGCAGCGCCCAATGCCCTTGGACTCCCGGGTTTTCAGGTGCTATCCACCGCGTATGACGGTCTTTTGACCGCGTCATCTTCATGCACGCGGGCTCCCCACACTCCGAATCGCAGGCGGATATTCATGACTACGCACGTCGATCCATCCCGTATGGCCAATGCGGTCCGGGCTCTTGCCATGGATGCGGTCGAGAAGGCCAAATCCGGTCACCCTGGCCTGCCCATGGGGGCGGCCGACGTGGCCACCGTGCTCTTTACGCAATTCCTCAAATTTGACGCGAAGGATCCGGCCTGGCCTGACCGCGATCGGTTCGTTCTCTCCGCCGGCCATGGCTCGATGCTGCTCTATGCGCTGCTGTATCTGACCGGCAATGAGGCGATGACGATCGAGCAGATCAAGAATTTTCGCCAGCTGGGTTCCCTGACGCCGGGCCATCCTGAAAACTTCGTCACGCCGGGCATCGAGACAACCACCGGGCCGCTGGGTCAGGGCATTGCAACCGCTGTCGGCATGGCGCTCGCGGAGCGCCGGATGGCATCGGACTTCGGCGGCGACGTTGTCGACCACTATACCTACGTCCTCGCGTCCGACGGCGACCTGATGGAAGGCATCAGCCAGGAAGCCATTGCGTTTGCTGGACATCTCAGGCTCAACAAGCTGATCGTGATGTTCGATGATAACGGTATCTCGATTGATGGCGCGATTTCTCTGTCGGATTCAGTCGATCAGGTGAAGCGTTTCGAGGCCGCCGGCTGGGCTGCCGAGCGCGTTAACGGTCACGATCAGAAAGCGATTGCCGCCGCGCTCGCCCGCGCACAGAAGTCCGATCGTCCAACCTTGATCGCGTGCAAGACGACGATCGGTTTCGGCGCCCCGAATAAGGCTGGCTCGGAAAAATCCCACGGTTCACCGCTCGGCGCCGAGGAAATCGCCGGCGCGCGCAAGAACCTCAACTGGGATGCAGCGCCCTTCGAAATCCCACAGGACATTCTCAACGCGTGGCGTGAAGCGGGATCGCGCGGCGCCAAGGCGCGGGCCGAATGGAGCAAGCGGCTGTCGTCGAAAGATGCCGCTGCTCGCGCGGAATTCGAGCGCCGCGTCAAAGGCGATTTGCCTGCGAAGGCGCTCGCCGATGCCGTCGCCGGCATGAAGGCGGCGCTCGCCGCCGCTCCGAAGGACACCGCCACGCGCACTGCGTCCGAACATGCGCTCGAGGTACTCTGTGCAGCGGTTCCCGAAATGATCGGCGGCTCCGCGGATCTCACCGGCTCCAACAACACCCGCGTGAAGGGCATGGTCGCGATCTCCGCCAATAACTACGGCGGGCGTTACATCAACTACGGCATCCGCGAGCACGGCATGGCGGCTGCCATGAATGGCATCGCTCTGCATGGTGGCCTCATTCCGTATTCCGGAACGTTCCTTGTGTTCTCGGACTATTTGCGCCCGGCGCTTCGCCTCGCCGCCTTGATGGGCGAACGCGTTATTCACGTTCTCACCCATGACTCGATCGGTCTCGGCGAAGACGGCCCGACCCATCAGCCAGTTGAACACCTTGCCGCACTGCGCGCCATTCCGAACTGCGACGTGTTCCGGCCCTGCGATACCGTTGAAACGCTCGAATGCTGGCAGCTCGCGCTGGAATCGAGAGACCGCCCGAGCGTGCTGGCGCTGACCCGCCAGAATCTGCCGCAGCTGCGCTTGGCGAACGACGCCGACAACAAGTGCGCTGACGGCGCCTATGAAATTTCGAAATCGGACGGTGCGGCGAAGGTCTCGATTTTCGCGTCAGGTTCGGAAGTTTCGTTAGCGGTGGATGCGCAAAAACTGCTTGCCGCGCGCGGCATTCCGACGCGGGTGGTCTCGGTCCCGTGCATGGATCGTCTGCTTGAGCTGCCCGATACCAAAAAGGCCGCGATCATCGGCGACGCTCCGGTTAAGGTCGCCGTGGAAGCTGCGGTCCGTCAGGGCTGGGACGCCATCATTGGAATGGATGGCATTTTCGTCGGCATGAGCGGATTCGGCGCCAGCGCCCCATATAAGGAGCTGTACCGGCACTTCGGGATCACCCCGGAAGCCGTTGCAGACGCCGCGCAGGCCCGGCTGAAGGCCTGATAACCCTTCCGGAACATTCAGTTTTTCGGGAGATTGCAACACAACGCCATTCGGGGCAAAAACTGGCCCCGAAAATCGTCATTTTTGAACGTCGAGGAGAAGTTGAATGGCAGTCCGGGTCGCGATCAATGGATTTGGCCGTATCGGCCGTAACATTCTGCGCGCAATCTATGAATCCAAGCGCACAGACATCCAGGTGGTCGCCATCAACGATCTCGGCCCGGTCGAAACCAACGCCCATCTGCTCCGTTACGACTCGGTCCATGGCCGCTTTCCTGGCGAAGTAAAGGTCGAAGGCGACTCGATCAGCATCGGCAACAGCAAGATCAAGGTGACCGCCGTGAAGGATCCGTCGACCCTTCCCTGGAAGGATCTCGGCGTTGACATCGCGATGGAATGCACCGGCATCTTCACCGCGAAGGACAAGGCTTCGGCCCATCTCACCGCAGGCGCCAAGCGCGTGCTGGTTTCGGCTCCGGCGGACGGAGCGGACGCAACCATCGTGTACGGCGTCAACCATGACAAGCTGACCAAGGATCATCTCGTCGTGTCGAACGGCTCGTGCACCACGAACTGCCTTGCGCCGGTCGCTAAGGTATTGAACGACACGGTGGGCATCGAGACCGGCTTCATGACCACCATTCACGCCTACACCGGTGACCAGCCGACCCTCGACACCTTGCACAAGGATCTCTATCGCGGCCGCGCAGCAGCGCTGTCGATGATTCCGACGTCGACGGGCGCGGCAAAGGCGATCGGCCTTGTACTTCCCGAGCTCAACGGCAAGCTCGACGGTGTCGCGATCCGCGTGCCGACCCCGAACGTCTCGGTGGTCGATCTCAAGATCGTCGCAAAGAAGGCCACCACCAAGGAAGAAATCAACGAAGCGGTCAAGCGCGCGGCTGCGCAGGAGCTGAAGGGCATCCTGAGCACCACGAGCGATCCGAACGTGTCGATTGACTTCAACCACGACGCCAGCTCGTCGACCTTCGCCTTCGATCAAACCAAAGTGCAGAACGGCACGCTGGTGCGCGTGATGTCCTGGTACGATAACGAGTGGGGCTTCTCCAATCGCATGTCGGATACGGCAGTCGCGATGGGCAAGTTGCTCTGATTAGTGAAGACGTCCAGCAGTCGCAACGAGTTCTGATGTCCGGTTTTCGCACCCTCGACGACGTCGATGTGAAGGGAAAGCGCGTATTGTTGCGCGTGGACCTTAACGTTCCGATGGACAATGGCCGCGTGTCCGACACCACGCGGCTGCAACGGATCGCCAAGACGATCATTGAACTGTCCGAGAAAGGCGGCAAGGTCATCATCCTTGCCCACTTCGGACGGCCCAAGGGCCCGGACCCAAAGGAATCGCTCAAGCCGGTCGCGATTGCGCTCGGCTATGTTCTGCTGCGTCACGTAGAATTCGCTGCCGACTGCGTCGGCGACGTCGCGCAAAAGGCCGTCGCGGCGATGAAGGACGGCGAAATCCTCTGTCTTGAGAACACCCGCTTCCACCCCGGCGAAGAGAAGAACGATCCTGCATTCGTCGCGGAGCTCGCGAAGCTCGGCGATATCTGGGTCAACGACGCATTTTCCTGCGCCCACCGTGCTCACGCATCGACCGAAGGTCTCGGCCATGTGCTACCGGCCTATGCCGGCCGCACCATGGAAGCCGAACTCGGTGCGCTGAGCAAAGCTCTCGAGGCGCCGACTCATCCTGTGATCGCCATCGTCGGCGGCTCCAAGGTCTCAACCAAGATCGACCTGCTGGAAAACCTTGTCTCGAAGGTCGATGCGCTCGTGATTGGCGGCGGCATGGCCAACACCTTCCTGCACGCGCAGGGCGTTAACGTCGGCAAGTCCCTGTGCGAGAAAGAACTCGCTCCCACCGCACAGCGCATTCTCGAAAAGGCCGATACCGCAAACTGCGCGATCATCCTGCCGGTTGACGCGGTTGTGGCCTATCACTTCGAGGCAAATGCGCCGTCGCATGCCTACGGCCTCGACGCAATTCCTCACGACGGCATGATTCTCGACGTTGGCCCGCTCTCGGTCGAGCGCATTAACGCGGCGATCGACGATGCTGCAACCTTGGTCTGGAATGGTCCGGTGGGCGCATTCGAAATGGCGCCATTCGACCGCGGCACCGTGCAGGCTGCAAAACATGCAGCAGCGCGCACCCAGACGGGCAAGCTTATTTCGGTCGCCGGCGGCGGCGACACAGTTGCGGCGCTGAACCACGCAGGCGTGGCTAAGGATTTCACGTACGTTTCGACCGCAGGCGGCGCATTCCTGGAGTGGATGGAAGGGAAACCTTTACCCGGCGTCGAGGTTTTAAGAACGGGTCGCGCCGGTCAGTAAACCGGCGCCCATTTCATATTAAGTTCACGCTGGCGCCATCCAGGGCGCCATTACCACCGTTGGAGAGAGAAAAGATGGCTCGCATCACCTTGCGCCAATTGCTGGATCATGCAGCAGAACATGACTACGGGGTACCGGCCTTCAACATCAACAACATGGAGCAGGCGCTTGCGATCATGGACGCCGCCAGCTCAGTCGACGCGCCGGTCATCATCCAGGCTTCACGCGGCGCGCGCTCCTACGCCAATGACGTGATGCTCAAGCACATGATGGATGCGGTGACGGAAATCCATCCGCAAATTCCCGTCTGCGTGCATCTCGATCACGGCAACGAGCCAGCAACCTGTATGACCGCCATTCAGGCGGGTTTCACCTCGGTGATGATGGACGGCTCGCTGAAAGCCGACGCCAAGACTCCCGGCGACTGGGCTTACAATGTCGGCGTGACAAAAACCGTCACCGACATGGCCCACCTCGGCGGCATTTCGGTAGAAGGCGAGCTCGGTGTGTTGGGCTCTCTCGAAACCGGCATGGGTGACAAGGAAGACGGCCACGGAGCGGAAGGTAAGCTCTCTCATGACCAGCTCCTGACAAACCCCGACGAAGCCGTGAAGTTCGTGAAAGAAACCAAGGTCGATGCGCTGGCAATCGCCATGGGGACATCGCATGGCGCTTACAAATTCACACGCAAGCCGGACGGCAACATCCTGGCGATGAACGTGATCGAGGAAATCCATCGCAAGCTGCCGAACACGCACCTCGTGATGCACGGCTCCTCTTCGGTCCCGCAGGACCTGCAGGACATCATCAACAAGTTCGGCGGGCAGATGAAGCCAACCTGGGGGGTGCCCGTCGAAGAAATCCAGCGCGGCATCAAGAACGGTGTCCGCAAGATTAACATCGACACCGACAATCGCATGGCGATGACCGGCCAGATCCGGAAGGTCCTGACCGAACATCCGAGCGAATTTGATCCGCGCAAGTATCTGAAGCCGGCGATGGAAGCGATGACAAAGCTCTGCAAGCAGCGTCTGCAGGAGTTCAACACCGCAGGCCAAGCCAGCAAGATTAAGCGGGTGCTCACCACCGCCGAAATGGCGAAACGTTATGCCTCGGGCGAACTCGACCCGAAAATCGCCTAACCATTTTCTCAGCGGGCGGGGTAAATCCCGCCCCTTTTTTGGCCGCAGTCCGGGGGCATCACACCGACATCATGGCCGCCAAACCCGTTCCGCCTCGACCCGCGCCAAGGCTCTACCTTGCGACGCCGCCGGTTACCGATCCTGCACAGCTACTGGCAAGCCTGCCCGACCTGCTGACTGCGGCAGATGTTGCTGCGGTGCTGCTCCGGCTGACGCCCGCCGATGAGCGCAGCTTGATTCAGCGCACCAAGGCACTGGCTCCGACAGTCCAAAAGACCGGTGTCGCGTTGCTCCTCGACGGACACCACACGCTGGTGGCGCGTGCGGGAGCCGACGGCGCCAATCTGACCGGACTCGACGCGATGCAGGAGGCGATGCCGACGCTGAAACCCGACCGCATCGTCGGTGTCGGCGGGCTGATCACCCGCCACGATGCCATGGTCGCCGGCGAAGCCGGGGCCGACTACGTGTTGTTTGGCGAGCCCGACGCGAACGGCGAACGTCCCTCAGCCGATGCGGTCTTCGACCGCCTGCAATGGTGGGCGGAAGTGTTCGAACCGCCCTGTGTGGGCTTTGCCGCGACCAAAGAGGAAGCCGGCCTGTTCGCATCGGCCGGAGCCGATTTCATCCTGCTCGGCGATTTCATCTGGCACGATGAGCGTGGCCCGCGAGCGGCGCTTGTCGAGGCCGGCAATATCGTCGCGGAAAGTTTCGACAGGGCGTTCGGACACACCGCGGTCGAAGAGGAATAGACCGAATGTCGACGCCTTCTCATGCGAAGGTTTTTGCAAGATGCCTTGCATCGAGCATTGCCGCCGTTGCACTTGCGACGGGCGCGTCGGCACAGATTTCATTGACGCCGCCGGGCGTCCAGCAGCCGCCGCCTAAGGCGGCGCAGCCCAAAAGCGCACCCAAAGCGAAGGCTCCCGCCCCCAAAGCAAAAGCTCCTGCACCCAAGGCAGCCCCCGCCACCCCGAAGGTAGAAGGGCCTGCGCCAAAGCCGTCACCAGCTCCGGCGCAAAAGAAGGACGCGCCGTCCAGGGCCGCAGCTCCAGCGCCCGTGCCCGATAATCCAAATGTCGATCTCGCTTATGGCGCATATCAGCAGGGCCTCTACCGCACATCGTTTAATTACGCGATGAAGCGTGTGCAGGAGACGAGCGATCCCAAATCGATGACCCTGTTGGGCGAACTTTATTCCAACGCACTCGGAATCAAGCGCGACGATGCCAAGGCGGCAGAATGGTACAAGCAGGCGGCGGATCGCGGTGATCGGGAGGCGATGTTCGCGCTCGCCATGATGAAAATCGCCGGGCGCGGCGGACCGGCTAATCGCGAAGAAGGAGCCCGGCTGCTGGCGGCATCGGCCAAACTGGGCAAGGCAGCAGCGGCCTATAATCTTGGCCTGCTTTACCTCGAAGGCCAGACGTTTCCGCAGGATCTCAAACGTGCGGCGGAATTGTTTCGTCAGGCCGCCGATGCCGGCAATCCCGAAGCGCAATACGCGCTGGCCACTTTCTACAAGGAAGGCCGAGGTGTCGAAAAAAACTTGACCGAAGCAGCGCGGCTGCTGCGCGCAGCCGCCATGGTCGACAATATCGATGCCGAGGTCGAATACGCCATTGCGCTTTTCAACGGCACCGGAACACCTAAGGACATCCCGACGTCCGTCGCGCTCCTCAACAGGGCCGCTCGCCAGAACAGCCCGATTGCGCAAAATCGCCTCGCCCGCATTCTGGTCGACGGTATCGGTGTGCCCATGGACAAGGTCAACGGCTTTCGCTGGCATCTGGTGGCCAAAACGGCCGGAAACGGCGATCCTGACCTCGATGCGCAATTTGCCCAGCAACCGCCGGAAATTCAAAAAAAAGCCGAAGATGCCGCGAAAAAGTGGTTCGGGACCAAATAAACCAGCGTGGTGGTTCAGAAGTTCGCTTCATTTTCTCGGCACGTCCTTTAAGCGAACTTCTGAACCTCAACCACACTAGAATCATAGGTTGGTAGTGTCCTTTCGAATCCGAAGTTCGCTACGAGATGCGCTGCAGTATGCAGGCGAACTTCGGATTCGGGACACTAGCGATAATTCAATACCCTTGACGCCAATCCGCTTTGACGCCAAGCATCCCCTCTCCTCTCATCCAGACCTCACTTCGACAGGTCGATTTAAATCGAGTCCATGCTTCATTCAGCGCTCATCAACGTCATGGTCAAAGCCGCGCGCCGCGCCGGCCGCAGCCTCAAGCGCGATCTCGGCGAGATCGAAAACCTTCAGGTGTCGCTGAAAGGACCCGCAAATTTCGTGTCCGCTGCGGACAAGCGTGCGGAGGAGATCCTCTATGAGGATCTCACAAAGGCACGGCCGGGCTATGGCTTCCTCGGCGAGGAAGGCGGTACGCGCGAAGGCACTGACAAATCCAACACCTGGATTGTCGATCCGCTCGATGGCACGACGAACTTTCTGCACGGCATTCCCCAGTTCGCGATCTCGATTGCCTTGCAGCGCGAAGGCGTGATCGTCGCCGGCGTGATCTACAACCCTGCGAACGACGAGCTCTACATTGCCGAGCGTGGCAAAGGTGCCTTCCTAAATGACACGCGCCTGCGCGTTGCCGGGCGTAAACAGCTCAATGAATGCGTCGTCGCCTGTGGGCTGCCGCATATCGGCCGCGGCGACCACGAGCTGTCGCGCCGCGAAATGACAGAGATCCAGAATCGCGTAGCGGGCTTGCGCCGCTTTGGCGCGGCATCGCTCGACCTCGCATTCGTCGCGGCGGGCCGTCTCGACGGCTATTGGGAGCGTAATCTGCAGCCCTGGGACATTGCAGCCGGATTAATCATGGTGCGGGAAGCTGGCGGCGTCGTCAGCGGTGTCGAGGGCGGCGATACGGCGCTGGCCACAGGCCATGTTGTGTGCGGCAATGAGACCATCCAGAGGGAGCTGGTAAAAATTCTCAAACCCTTGGGCTAAGCGTTTCCCCTGCACACGGCTGTCACATAACCAGCTCGACGTGAGTCTCTGACAGCAACGTTCGCTTGCGCACAACAGGTGCGTCTAAACGACCTGTAAGGTTCCCAACTTAGTCTCTAGTGTGGTGGATCGCGTCTTTTCTCCCGCCGCCGCTGTGCCATATTGGTGGCTGACATCTTCTCCAGACAAGGATGACGGTCCCGACATGGCGAAACCCTCCGTATCCAGCAGCACGGCCGATATAGACGTCACCAAACTCTCAACGCCGCGAATTTTTCTGGTCCGGATGCTGGTCTTTCTGATCCTGTGCGGATTGATCGTCGTCGTCCTCTACAGACAGATCTGGTTGGCTTTTCTCGCCAATCCGGGCCTCAACGCACTGATCATCGGCGTGCTGGCCATCGGCACCGTCCTGGCCTTCCGGCAGGTGATCCGCCTCTATCCCGAAATCTCCTGGGTCAACAACTTTCGGATCTCCGACCCTGGTCTCACGGTTGATCGCCGCCCCAGGCTGCTGGCGCCAATGGCCGCCATCCTCAGCCACCGCACCGGCGGCCGGATGAGCATCTCGCAGCAGACCATGCGCCACATGCTCGATTCGATTGCAACACGCCTTGATGAAGCGCGCGATCTGTCCCGCTACATGACCGGTCTGCTGGTTTTTCTCGGCCTGCTCGGCACGTTTTGGGGCCTGATTGAAACCGTCGGCTCCGTCGGCAAGGTCATTGAAGGCCTGAAGGTCGGCGGGGATGCCGGTTCGGTATTTGATACGTTGAAGGAAGGCCTCGCCGCGCCACTTGGCGGCATGGGCATCTCCTTCTCGTCCTCGCTGTTTGGCCTCGCCGGTTCGCTCATATTAGGCTTTCTCGATCTCCAATCCAGCCAGGCGCAAAACCGCTTCTACACCGACCTCGAAGACTGGCTAGCGGAAACCGTCCAGGAATATGCTGCCGATGGCCACCCTCATGCCGCCATATCGCCCGAGTTGAAGCCTGTGCTTGATCGGCTGCACACCGCTGTGGAGGAAATGGGATCCACCCGCGCGACCACAACTGCAATGGCGAATCTCGCGGAAGCCATTCAGGCCCTTGTTCATCATATGCGCACTGAACAGCAACTGATCCGCGAATGGGCCGATGGCCAGGGCGAACAAAATCGGGAGATCAAGAATCTTCTGGAGCGCATCTCGCGGCAGCCCGAGAAGAACTAGTACCGCCGATTTGAAGTCCCTGCATCACTCTCGGCAATCGCGCGACAGGGACTTCAAATCGAAAGCGGTACTAGAATCATAGTTTTGCTAGTACCCTTTGCTTTCCGAAGTTCGTTAAGGCAGATGTTGTGATGTATCACGAACTTCGGAAAGCGGGCACTAGCGGCCGATATAAGGATAGCAGCTATGGCGCTCTCGCGTTCACGTCGCAGTGACAGCGGCTTCAATTACTGGCCGGGCTTTGTTGACGCACTGTCGACGCTCGTGCTCGCCATCGTGTTCCTGCTATCGGTCTTTCTTGTGGTGCAATTTTTTCTCTCGCAGGAAGTGACCGGCAAGGACAAGGCGCTGGAGCGGCTGAACGCACAGATCGCGCAACTCAACGAACTGCTGTCGTTGGAGAAGCTCGGCAAGCTCAACCTTGAGGATCAGGTTTCGCAGATGCGAGCAGGACTGGCCTCGGCCGAAACCGAGCGTGACCGCATCAAGAGCCTTTATGATGGCCTGGCGGGTGCTGGAGCGGATGCAACGGGCCGCGCGGCCGAACTCGGCAAGGCTCTCGATTCCGAAAAACAGATCTCCGCCCGTGCGCTTGCGCAGGTCGAGGTCCTCAATCAACAAATCAGCGCATTGCGCCGCCAACTCGCGGCTCTTGAAGAGGCTCTCAATGCCTCGGAGAAACGTGACAAGGAATCCCAGGGCAAAATCGCCGATCTCGGTCAGCGCCTGAACGTCGCTTTGGCGCAAAGGGTCCAGGAACTCTCCCGCTACCGATCCGAATTCTTCGGAAAACTCCGAACCATTCTCGGAAGCCGGCCGGATATCCGCGTGGTCGGCGATCGCTTCGTGTTTCAGTCGGAGATCTTTTTCGACACTGGACAAGCAACACTTCTGCCTGAAGGCCGCTCTGAACTCGACAAGCTTGGCGCCGCGCTCATCGATCTCGACAAGCAGATACCTTCAGACATCGCTTGGGTCTTGCGTGTCGACGGCCATACCGACATGCGGCCGATTTCAAGCCCGCAGTTCAAGTCGAACTGGGAGCTGTCATCGGCGCGCGCGATTTCTGTGGTGCAGTATCTCGTCTCCCTCGGCGTACCGCCCCAGCGGCTGGTTGCAGCAGGTTTTGGCGAATTCCAGCCGCTCGATCCTGAAAAAACCGAAGAATCCTACCGGCGTAATCGCCGTATCGAACTCAAACTCACCGAACGGTAATTTCAGCGAGACATTGCAGACAGAAAGACAGCATGACCTCTGCGTTCAATCTGCGGCCCTACCGCGATACTGATGAAGACGCGGTCATAGAGTTGTGGTTTCGCACCTGGCAGCAGGCTTATCCGTCAATCGATTTTTCCGCGCGCCTGGATAACTGGCGCATCCGCTGGCGCAACGAACTTGCTCCCTCGGCCCGCATCGTCGTCGCCGAAGAAGAGACCAAGATAGTCGGCTTCGTGACCATCGATCAAACGGGGTATCTCGATCAGCTTGTTATCGATCCCGACTCTTGGGGTTCAGAACTCGGGAACGCACTGATGACGGAAGCCAAGGCCATGTCGCCCGAAGGCATCACGCTGCTCGTCAATACCGACAATGCCCGCGCCATTCGTTTCTACACGCGGAACGGATTTCGCCACACGCACGATGACGTCAATCCGGTGTCAGGCCGGCCTGTCTACGGCATGGCATGGAAGCCCTAGTGTCCCGAATCCGAAGTTCGCCTCATACCGCAGCGTACCTCGTAGCGAACTTCGGATTCGAAAGGACACTAGCAACCTATGATTCTGATTCTAGTGTGGTTCAGGTCGGAAGTTCGCTTAAAGGACTCGCCGAGAAAATGAAGCGAACTTCTGAACCACCACACTAGATCGGCTCACGCACCTTCGAATTGCAACCGCGCAAGACGGGCATAAAGACCGTTGGCGGCGACCAATGCCGTATGAGTGCCCTGCTCGACGATGCGGCCGTTTTCCATGACGAGGATGCGATCGCACGACAACACCGTGGCCAAGCGATGCGCGATGACAAGAGTCGTACGCTGGCTCATCAGATCCTCCAGCGCTGTCTGCACCAAGGTCTCGCTCTCCGCGTCCAGTGATGACGTTGCCTCATCGAGCAACAGCAGAGGTGCATCGCGCAGGATGGCACGTGCGATCGCCACACGCTGGCGCTGACCGCCCGACAATGTCACACCGCGCTCGCCGAGCTGGGTCTCAAAGCCTTGCGGAAGGCGCGTAATGAATTCCGTGGCGTGTGCCAGATCAGCGGCGCGCTCGACCTCGGCATCGGTCGCATCTGGCCGTCCGAAGCGAATGTTTTCGCGGGCGCTGGCCGCGAAGACGACTGAGTCCTGCGGTACCAAAGCAATACGCGAACGCACCTCGCGCGGGTCTGCCTCTCGGATCGGCACGCCATCGAGCGAGATCGAACCGTTGACCGGATCATAGAAGCGAAGAAGCAAGTGAAACAGCGTGCTCTTGCCAGCTCCTGACGGGCCGACAACAGCAACTTTCTCCCCTGCGCGCACGGAGAACGAAACGCCATCGGCCGCAAGGTGTTCAGGCCGCGTCGGATAGGCAAAACGGACATTCTCGAAAGTCACGTCGCCACGCGGCGACATCGGCAGAGCACGCGGCTTCACCGGCGGCGCGATGTCCGGCCTGATGCGAAGAATCTCGAACAACCGTTCCGAGGCGCCGGAGGCTTGCGAGATTTCACCCCAGACCTGGCTTAATTCGCCCAATGCTCCTGCCGCGAATGCGGCGTACAGCACGAACTGTCCCAGACGGCCGGCGCTGATCTGATGCGTCAGCACATCGTGCGAGCCGATCCACAGGATCGCCACCACGCTCGCGAAGATCAGGAAGATGACGATCGCCGTGAGATAAGCCCGCGCCCCTGTCGAATTGCGCGCCGCCTGATAGGCGCGTTCCACCTCACCGCTGAAACGGGTTTCCGCCAGACGCTCATTGGTGAAAGCCTGCAATGTGCGGATCGCACCGATCAACTCGGACGCATAGGACGAAGCATCAGCAAGCGTATCCTGTGCACCCCGTGACAATTTCCGTACCCGGCGGCCGAAGGCAACGAGCGGCAGCACGATCAGAGGGATCACCGCCAGCACAAAGCCGGATAGCTTGGGGCTTGTCACGACCATCATAGCGGATGCGCCAATGAACAGGACAAGATTGCGCAGCGCGATCGACACCGATGCGCCCACGGCCGACTTGATCTGCGTGGTATCTGCAGTCAGGCGCGATACCAGTTCGCCGCTATGTGCGGTATCGAAGAAGGATGGTGAGAGCGACGTAAGATGCTTGAACACGTCGCGCCGTAAGTCCGCGACAATGCGTTCGCCGAGCGTGATGACGAGATAGTACCGCATCGCGCTCGCGCCCGCGAGGACGGCGACCACTGCGATCATGACGGCGAAGTAGCTGTTGATAAGCGCAACGCCTTCCGGACTGAAGCCGAAGTCGATCATCCGGCGCACGGCGAGCGGCACCGCAAGGGTCGCAGCCGAGGCTACGATCAACGCAATGAGTGCCGCGAAGGCCTGGCCGCGGTAACGCGAAACATAGGGCAGCAGCGCCATCAGCGGCCGCAGTTTCAGGCGAGGCCGCTTGTCCGAGCCGTTGACGGGCGAAGGCTCCACACCAGATCCAGTCCCGGGGTCCGTGGCTGCTGGGCCCGGGGGATGAGCAGCCGAACCGCCTGCCGCCCGCTGCTCTTCAAGTCTTTCAGCTACGCTCATCAAGTCCGCCGCGGGGTTGTTTAGAAACCCCTCAAATAGGCCCCATGGCGGGCGCTGGCAAATGAACGTTCCCCGCTTGTTTCAATGGTCATCCTGCGTTATAGAGCGGCCAAATTTCGTCCCCAACATTTCTGATCTGTGGGCGCGCGGCGCCAGAGGATTTGCCATGAAACCCGAAATTCACCCGGATTATCATACGATTAAGGTCGTCATGACCGACGGGACCGAATACCTCACCCGCTCGACCTACGGCAAGGAAGGCGACACCCTCAACCTGGACATCGACTCCAAGTCGCATCCAGCTTGGACCGGTGGAACCCAGCAGATTCTCGACCGCGGTGGCCGTGTTTCCCGCTTCCAGAAGAAGTTCTCGGGCTTCCTCAAGAAGGATTGATCCCTCCTTCTACAGTCTCTGAAAAGGGAAAGTCTCTGAATACGAAAAATGCCCCGGCATCGACCGGGGCATTTTTTGTATTCGAAAAGACCACTCTGTGATGCCGCCATCAGACGGCATCGCAGTTGAAAACAGCAGAGTGGAAAACGGCCTACCGCTCGAAAGCAGCCTTCAAGAGGTTCATCTGCGGCACCAGCGGATTGCCGATGGAAGCCTGCTCGTTGATCGGCGTGTGAATGGTCGCGTCCAATCGGCGCACGCGCGCCTGCAATGACATTGAGCGAGAAATCAGATCCTGCAATTGCTGCGGCAATTTTCCGATCAGCTCTTCGTTGCAGGGATCAGCAGCGGTCAGCTTGACCTTCGTCTTCTCCCGATTGGCCTGGCTCAAGGTCATTTCGCCTTCCTTGACCGCACGGTGCAGCAATAGCCACGAGGCCAGCTGCATCAGACGCGTGGTCAAGCGCATGCTTTCCGTCGCATAGGTCAGGCTGACAGGCCGCTCCAGCGCCTTCGCCTCAACACGTCCCGCACCATCAAGATAAGCGGCAGTCTCCTCGACCAGGTCCATGCCCTCCTTGAACAGGGCCCCAAAGGCGGCTGAATTGGTGATCCGTTCACTCAAGAGAACGAGATCGGCTGCGCCGGACGACTGGTCTGACATGGTTAACGCCTCACACACACTGTTATGCTGATTTTTTTATGATGAATAAATCATTGCGCGCCTGCGGCCGGGAGTCCAGCCGTGCGGCGTGACAATGCCGAGATATGGTTTCCAGAGCGCCATCGCGAACGCGGAAACTCGCTCCCGCGTCCTTTAACTGAATGAGAACGCTGCGATTGCTAGGAGTGAGGCAAAAAAAGAGCCGCCGTGACCGGCGGCTTTGAAAGTTGATAACAGGGAGGCGTCAAACAGAGTGGACAGGAGCCACTCGGTGTCCAAAGAAGGACAATCAAAGTCATAAACCCGAAAGCTTAATGCGTCGTAAATGAACGTTTTCTTTTACGGTTCCTTTGCGATGAGGCTCGTGGAGTTGATTTGACATTCGCTCCCCGCCGGGCTGCGAGTTCATCAAGCGAATGTCAAATCCGCGACTCCGCTAGAAACTCACTTCTGCTAGTGGTCCTTTGATTCTAGCATTCGCAGGAGGTGCCTGCCGAAACGGGATGCGAATGTTAGAATCGGACCACTAGTTCCGTCGCCTCACGTTAACTTTTGAAGAAAGCGTTGGCCGCATCGCGGCTCGCACGCTTCTTCGCTGCGTCGGCCTTGAGCCGCTCGATCTCTGTTGTCAGCGCCGCAATGCGTGCTTCGATATCTTCCACTGACAGCAGCGACAAATCCTGCCCAAGCTCGTGGGTTACCTTCGGCCGCGGCCGGTCATCCTCATCGATGGGCATGCTTCCCTCCTGTCTCTCACGCGATTATAGCTCATGTTCCACTTTTTAACGCGAGTGTCCCGGTTCTGACATTCGTATCTGTTTGCGGCTAGCTCGTTTACGAATGTCAGAACCAGAGGGACACTAGCAAAGCTATGAATCTAGTGCGGTTTTGTATCTGACGTTCGTATGATGGACCTGTGGCCAATTCTGATACGAACATCAGATACACCGCACTAGTGTGGTGGTTCAGAAGTTCGCTTCATTTCTGGGCGTGTCCTTCAAGCGAACTTCTGGAGCTGAACCACACTAGAATCATAGATTTGCTAGTGTCCTTTCGAATCCGAAGTTCGCTACAGAGTGCGCTGCATTGTGAGGCGAACTTCAAATTCGGGACACTAGCCTAGCCGCCGCAAGGACCAACCCTATGGATAAGCTGCCTACGCAAATGACTGCCGTCGCGATTAGCAAACCCGGCGGACCGGAGGTCCTTATTCCTGAACAACGCCCGGTTCCGGCGCCGGGACCGCACCAGATTCTGATCAAGGTCGCGGCTGCCGGTGTGAATCGTCCCGATGTGGCACAGCGCAGCGGCAGTTATCCACCGCCGCCCGGCGCGAGTGATCTGCCCGGCCTCGAAGTGTCAGGTGAAGTGGTTGCTCTCGGCGAAGGAGCGACGAAGTACAAGATCGGCGACAAAGTGATGTCGCTCGTTGCAGGTGGGGGCTACGCAGAATATTGCCTGACGCATGAGACGCACGCGATGCCTGTACCCAAAGGCTTCTCGATGATCGAGGCTGGAGCAACGCCCGAGACACTCATGACCGTCTGGCACAATGTGTTTGAGCGCGGCGGCCTGAAGCCAGGCGAAACGTTGCTGATTCACGGCGGCTCCTCCGGCATCGGCACCACCGCAATCCAGATGGCGAAAGCACATGGTGCCAAGGTGATCGTTACAGTCGGCTCGCAAGATAAATGCGATGCATGCCTGAAGCTCGGCGCGGACGTAGCGATCAACTACAAGACCGAGGATTTCGTCGCCAAAACAAAGGCCGCCACCAACGACGTGGGCACCAACGTCATTCTCGATATGGTCGGCGGCGACTACATCGACCGCAACTACGACGCGGCGGCGATTGAAGGCCGCATTATTCAGATCGCGTTTCTTGGGGGGCCGAAGGCTACGCCCAATTTCGCCAAGCTGATGATCAAGCGCCTGCATCATACCGGCTCGACACTGCGCCCTCGTTCCGTTGAGGATAAGGCCGCCATGGTCGCCGCCATCAACGCCAAGGTGCTGCCGTGGATCGCCGAAGGCCGCCTCAAGCCCTTGATGGACAGCACATTCCCGCTGAGGGAGGCCTCAAAGGCCCACGAGCGGATGGAATCGAGCCAACATATTGGCAAAATTGTGCTCACGGTTTAAGGCATCGAAACACCTCTAAACCCTTTGATTCACCTCATATTCGTGTCATTTATCGCGCTCCCATCGGCGGGCTCCTAAAGGTCCCGCCGCATCCAACGTGGAGAGCTGACTTTGCGCTCGTTCAGATGCTTTGTGCTGCTTGCGCTCAGCTTCATGATGCTTGCCGCCGTGGCACCGGCATACGCACTTGATGCCGTCAGCGTCCGTAGTGATGCGCCTGCCATCGATCTGACCGGCGTACTGGAGTTCCAACGCAGCGATACCGATCGCATTCAAGTCTCCACCGCGCCTGGAACTGACGGCATCGTGCGCCGCATCGAGGTCCGCGCGCGCGAGGGCGGACAGAACTGGGTCGTCTTCGCATTGACCAACAACACTGACGATCAGCTCGACCGTCTGATCGTCGTGCCGCATTATCGCATCGTGTCATCCGGTTTGCTGTGGCCTGATCTGGGCCTGTCGCGCATCGCTACGATTACGCCGTCAACCGGCGACCGGCCGGAACGTCAGGACAGCGCAACAGCCGACATCTTCCGCGTCACTCTCGATCCCGGCGCCGTAATCACGTTTGTCGCCGAACTGCGCACAGACAAGATTCCGCAGCTCTATCTGTGGGAGCCGGAAGCCTACAAGGACAAGGTCAACTCCTTTACCCTTTACCAGGGCATTGTCATCGGCATCTCGGGGCTGCTGGCGCTCGTGCTCACTATCCTATTTGTGGTGAAGGGCAGCATCATGTTCCCCGCCGCAGCGGCGCTGGCATGGGCCGTGCTGGTTTACATCGGCATCGACTTCGGCTTCTGGGGCAAGGTGTTCGATATGTCTGCCGGCGCCGAGCGCATCTGGCGCGCCTCGGGCGAAGCCATGCTAGCCGCGACGCTGCTGGTTTTCTTGTTCGCCTATCTCAACCTGTCGCGATGGCACGTGCGCTATTCGCACATCACCATGGGATGGCTTGTCTTCCTTGGCGCGCTGGTCGCTCTTGCGCTGTTTGATCCCGCCGTCGCGTCGGGCATTGCGCGCGTCTCGCTCGCGATGATCGCGGTCTTTGGCTTCGTTCTGATCGTTTACCTCTCGACCCATGGCTTTGATCGCGCGGTGCTGCTGATCCCGACATGGTTCCTGCTGGTGGTGTGGGTGATCGCCGCAGGCATGACGGTCGCCGGCGGCGTGACTAACGACATCGTCGGGCCTGCCCTGCTCGGCGGTCTTGTCCTCATCGTGATGCTGATCGGCTTCACTGTGATGCAACACGCCTTCGCCGGCGGCAGCGCAGCCAACGGCATTGTCTCCGATATGGAACGGCGTGCATTGGCGCTGACCGGATCAGGCGACCTGATCTGGGACTGGGATGTGTCCGCCGACAAGGTCTTCACCAGCCCGGAGACCGAAGCGCTTCTCGGGTTGAAGCGCGGTGCGCTCGAAGGCCCCGCCGCCAAATGGCTCGAAGTGCTTCATCCTCTCGATCAGGATCGCTTCCGCGCCGCACTCGACAGCGTGCTTGATCAGCGCCGCGGCCGCCTGGTGCAGGATTTCCGGTTACGGACCCCGGACGGCCACTTCATGTGGTTCGCGCTGAAGGCACGTCCCGTGGTTGGCTCTGACGGCGAGGTCTCCCGCGTTGTCGGCACGCTCACCGATGTCACGGAAATCAAGAATGCCGAGGAGCGGCTGCTGCACGATTCCGTTCACGACAACCTGACCGGCCTTCCGAACCGCCAGATCTTCATCGACCGCCTCAGCGCGATGTCGAATTTCGCCAAGTCGGCCACCAATCTGCGCCCGACCGTGATGGTGATCGACCTCGACCGCTTCAAACAGGTGAACGACTCGGTCGGCATCGCCGTCGGTGACTCCATTCTGCTGACGCTGGCGCGGCGCTTAACACGCATCCTCAAGCCGCAAGACACGCTGGCGCGCCTTTCCGGTGACCAATTCGGCTTGATCCTGACTTCCGAACACGAGTCATCGCGGATCACCGCGTTCGCCGAAACCATTCGCAAGACCATCCGCGCTCCAATCTCCTTCGATGGCCGCGAGATCTTCCTTACCGCCTCGATCGGACTGGCTCTCAGCGACCCGCAGACGCCACTGAGCGACGAGATCATCAAGGACGCCGAGCTTGCGATGTACCATTCCAAGCGGATCGGCGGCGACCGCATCGACGTCTACAAGCCCGCGATGCGCGCGCGGAAGACCGATCGCCTCACGCTGGAATCCGAATTGCGCCGCGCCATCGAGCGCCAAGAGATTACCATTCTCTATCAGCCTATCGTACGGCTGGAAGATCGCGCCATCGCCGGTTTCGAAGCGCTCGCGCGTTGGGATCATCCGAAACTCGGCCGGATGTCGCCCAACGAGTTCATCTCAATCGCGGAAGAGATCGGCCTGATCGTCGAACTCGGCCTGTTCGTCATGGACACCACCGCAAAGCAGCTCGCGGTCTGGCAACGGGCCGTGCGGTCGCGGGATCCGATTTTCGCCAGCGTCAATGTGTCATCGCGCCAGTTGCTGCGTCACGACCTGATCCACGACGTGCGTGGCGTGCTCTCACGCTCGGCGGTCACGCGCGGCTCGCTCAAACTTGAGCTGACTGAATCGTTGGTGATGGAGAATCCTGAACACGCCGCGCAAATGCTGCATCGAATCAAGGACCTAGGCGTCGGCTTGTCGCTCGACGACTTCGGCACTGGACATTCCTCGCTGGCCTACCTGCAACGTTTCCCCTTCGACACCATCAAGATCGACCAGTCGTTCGTGCGCACCACCAATCGCGGCGCGCGGCCGGTGCTGTTGAAGTCCATTGTTGCACTAGCGCACGATCTCAACATGGAAGTGGTGGCCGAAGGCGCCGAAACCGATTCCGATGCGGTGGAGCTCTATCAAATGGGCTGCGAATACGCCCAGGGCTTCGCTTTCGGCGAGCCGATGGATGCGGATGCAACGATGCGGCTTCTGACGGGCGAGAAGGTCCAAAAGCCACGCACGAGGCGGCAGAGCCTCCGCAACAGGCTGCTGACGCCAGCAACGACTCCGGCCACTGCACCGGCGCAGGAGGAGCAGTCCGCCCCAGCCCCCGAATCTGGCTCAGCGTGATATCCTTCCCGCACGGCAGGCGTCGGACACATCTACTTGAAAATGCTAGTATTTGAAGATGCTAGGCGTGACCCGCTTCGGCAGACAACATGGCAAGATCAATTCCGATCTTGTCCAACGCCCGGCGATATATGTCTTCGGCGTCGCGTCCGAAAATCAGATCGGGGTCGGCAGGACAATGCAGCCAGCCATTATGCTGGATCTCATTCTCCAGCTGACCCGGTGCCCAGCCGGCATATCCCAGCGCCAGAATTGCGTGCTTCGGGCCAGCCCCGGCTGCGATGGCTTTCAGAATATCCAGGGTCGCCGTGAGACAGATTTCATCGTCGATCGGCAACGTTGCGTTCTTGATGAAAAAGTCGCTCGAATGAAGGACGAAGCCGCGGCCGGTGTCGACCGGCCCGCCTTTCATTACCTTCATGGTCTCGGCGCTATCGGGAAGTTTGATGTGCTCGGACTTGTCGATGATATCAAGCTGCATCAGCAGTTGCGGAAAATCGATACTCCCGGCCGGGCGATTGACGATGATGCCCATGGCGCCTTCTGATGAATGCGCACAGACGTAAATGACCGAACGTGCGAAGCGCTCGTCATCCATGACAGGCATCGCAATCAGCAATTGGCCGTCGAGGTAGCCGCTTGACGCATTGTACGCGCTGTCAGCGGCCATCTTGCGGCCTGCGGCGAGCTTTTCGGGCTTCTTGCGCGTGGTGTTCATTCCCAACGACTCTCACCGTGTGGCATTATCCTGATATTGGGCGTCAATTCTGTCAATCAAGCGTCCGGTGCATTAAGACAACTGACGCCCGATGGTTCTCTCCGGCTATCCTCGGTCGCGAAAAAGACCCGATCAGGGGCAATTCAATGGTTCACTGGTACCTCGCCCCGTAAGGACGTGTATGACACTCACAGTTCCCCTGCGCGTTTCTAAATTTGTCAGCGCGACAATCGCCTGCCTGATGTCGATGGGCGGCGCAAATGCGCAGGATACTTCGCCTTGGGTGAATGACACCTACTCGGCCGTCCGGCTGGTCGCGGGCTCCCGAAGCGGTGCCGCTTTTCTTGGTGGCATCGGCTTCCAGTTGCAACCGGGCTGGAAGACTTATTGGCGAATCCCCGGAGATTCTGGTGTGCCACCGCGATTCGACTTCTCTAAATCTGAAAATATCGAATCCGTCACAATCCTATGGCCTGCGCCGAAGAAATTTCCTGATGGGGCTGGCGGCACCTCGCTCGGGTACCAGAAGCAGGTGCTTCTGCCGCTACGGATCGTCGCCAAGAGTGCTGACAAGCCGGTGACATTACGCGCCGCGATCAGCTACGCCGTTTGCGAAAAGATCTGCATTCCGGTCGAAGCCAATGCCGAGTTGGCCTTCGCCAGCGTCGCCAGCACCGAAGATAGTGTGATTACCGCCGCACTCGACACCGTGCCGAAGCCGATGAAAATCGGCGATGCAGGCCCCCTGACCGTGCTGGATGTCAAGCGCAACGACAAGAGTGTGGACGTCGACGTCGCTGCGACAGAGGACCAGAAAGATGTCGACCTGTTCGTGGAAGGACCGACTCCGGATTGGTCACTGCCGATCCCAAAGCTAATCGAACACGATGCCTCCGGCATCATGCGTTTCAGCTTCGATCTCGACGGCCTTCCGCCGGGTGCCAATCCTGACGGCGCGGCGCTGAAGTTGACATTGGTGGGCGCGGATGGGGCCTACGAATTCAACACCACCCTCCACTAGTGTGGTGGTTCAGAAGTTCGCTTCATTTTCTCCGCGAGTCCTTCAAGCGAACTTCTGAACCTGAACCACACTAGAATCATAGGTTACTAGTGTCCTTTCGAATCCGAAGTTCGCTGCGGGGTGCGCTGCACTATGAGGCGAACTTCGGATTCGGGACACTAGCTAACTCCGTTTTCGGAATGGATCAGGGCCTGCAAAGCTGTGGTGCCTGTCATCAACCTCGTTTAAACACTCGTTTATTGATCCAAGGAGAGTGACCATGACGATTAAAGTTGGCGACCGTCTGCCCGAGGCCAAGTTTCGGGTGATGACCGAGGAAGGTCCTCAGGTCAAAACCACCGACGATATTTTCAAGGGCAAGAAGGTTGCGCTATTTGCCGTCCCCGGCGCTTATACCGGCACCTGCCACAAGATGCACCTGCCAAGCATTTTCCTGAACGCTTACGCCATCAAGGGCAAGGGCGTCGACACCATCGCGGTCGTCTCCGTCAACGACGCTTTCGTCATGAACGCCTGGAAGCGCGATACAGACCAGCGCGATGAGGCTGTCTTCCTCGCAGACGGCAACGCCGACTTCACCAAGGCGATCGGCCTTGAGCTCGACGCGTCGGCCAACGGCCTCGGCATTCGTTCGAAGCGCTATTCGATGCTGGTGGAAGACGGCGTGGTGAAGATCTTCAATCTCGAACCAGCTCCGGGCAAGGTCGAAGTCTCCGGCGGCGATACGCTGCTTGGACAACTCTGATCCCGATTATATTGGATTTTGTGCGTTGTGCCCGGCCTCGTGCCGGGCATTCGCATTTTGGGATGCCGGTCTGATCACCCGCAAGCCAAACGGCTACTTGCGGTGCTCCGCCAGTCCGTCACGCGCAAGCTGGTCCGCACGCTCGTTCTCGGCGTGGCCTGCGTGGCCCTTGATCCAATGCCAACGCACTTCGTGCTGTTTCAGGGCCGCATCCAGCCGCTGCCAAAGGTCGACGTTCTTGACCGGCTTCTTGTCCGCGGTACGCCAGCCATTGCGCTTCCAATTGTGAATCCAGCCAGTAATGCCCTGACGTACATACTGACTGTCGGTCGTGAGGTCGACAGACGCCGGACGCTTCAAGGCTTCTAGCGCCGAAATTGCCGCCAACAATTCCATGCGGTTGTTGGTGGTCGGATTCTCCCCACCCTTGAGCTCTTTTTCGACATCGCCGAAACGCAGGATCGCGCCCCACCCTCCCGGTCCCGGATTTCCGGAGCAGGCCCCATCGGTGAAGATCGTGACGTGTGGCAGCTTGGCGTCGCTCACGCGGCGAATCCAGAATGCTCGAAGCCGTAGTCGCTCATGCTGGTCACGCTCTGATGGAATCTCAGCTTGCGAACATATTCAACCGGATCCTTTGGCTTGACCAATGCCCCCGGCGGCACGTTGAGCCAATCCACCAGCCGTGTCAGCAGAAAACGCATCGCAGCGCCCCGCGCCAGCAGTGGCAACGCTTCCTGCTCCGCTACGGACAATTTGCGCTCGCGCGTGTACGCATTGAGAAAGGCACGCGCCTTGGTCACATTGAAAGAATGATCACTCTCGAAGCACCAGGCGTTGAGACAGATGGCTATGTCGTAGGCCAGTGTGTCGTTGCAGGCGAAATAGAAGTCGATCAGGCCGGAAAGCTTCTCGCCGAGGAACAATGCGTTATCGGGAAAAAGATCGGCATGAATCACGCCCTGCGGTAACGCGCTCGGCCAATGCTTTTCGAGGTGATCAAGTTCGTTCTCAAGCAGGGCACGCAGCCCATGCTGAACGCTGTCGGCGCGCGAAGCAGCCACATCAAACAATGAACGCCAGCCTGACACCGACAACGCATTGGCGCGCGACATGGAAAAGTCCGCGCCCGCGAGATGCATTTGCGCGAGAGCTTGGCCGACGCCTGCGCAATGCGCAACATTCGGCTTACGTGGCCACGCCCCCTCGAGAAAATCGATGATGGCCGCCGGCCGTTCGGCGAGCCTGCTCAACGCCTCGCCCCGCTTGTTGAGCACCGGTTGAGGACAATTGATGCCATGGGAGGCGAGATGCCCCATGAGACCGAGAAAAAACGGGAGATCGCTCACCGCGACGCGCTTTTCGTAGAGCGTCAGGAAGAAGTAGCCCGCTGTGGTGTGAAGCAAATAATTTGAATTCTCCACGCCCTCGGCGATGCCCTTGTAGGAGAGCATTTCGCCGATGTTGTACGTGGAGAGGAAATCCGCGAGCTCTTCGGCGGTGACGTCGGTGTAAACCGCCATATGAAAATCACTCCGCGGCGTCGTTCCGCAGCGGACGCGGCAGCGGGAAGAACTCGTTTTCCTGGGCAGCGGACACGGTTTCGACGCTCAGTTTGTAGTGAGCAGCAAACGCATCCATGATTTCCTCGACGATCACTTCCGGCGCCGAGGCGCCCGCAGTGATGCCGAGGCGCTCGATGCCATCGAACATCGACCAGTCGAGTTCGGAAGCGCGCTGCACGAGCACCGAGCGCGTGCAGCCCTCCCGCTCAGCCACTTCACGCAAGCGCTGGGAATTCGACGAATTCGGCGAGCCGACCACCACCATCGCGTCCACGTTCGGCGCCACCTTCTTCACCGCAAGCTGGCGGTTGGTCGTGGCGTAGCAGATGTCTTCCTTGTGCGGGCCATCGATATCCGGGAAGCGCTCTTTGAGCACCGCGACGATTTCCTTGGTGTCGTCGATCGACAGCGTCGTCTGGGTAACGAAAGCGAGCTTGGACGCGTCCTTCGGCTGGAACGTCTGGGCCGCTTCCATGGTTTCAATGAGCACCACAGCGCCCCTGGGCAGTTGGCCAAGGGTTCCGACCACCTCAGGGTGACCGGCATGACCGATCAAAATGATCTCACGACCACGCTTGAAATGGATCGCCGCCTCGCGGTGAACCTTGGTCACCAGCGGGCAGGTCGCGTCCAGGGTAAAGAAATTGCGCTTGTCCGCCTCGCTCGGGATCGCCTTGGGCACGCCGTGGGCCGAAAACACCACCGGTGCGTTGGTATCGGGAATTTCGTCGAGTTCCGCGACGAAAATAGCCCCTTTTTCCCGCAGGCTCTCGACCACATAGCGGTTATGCACGATCTCGTGACGAACATAGACCGGCGCGCCATAGAGCTTCAGGGCCCGTTCGACGGTGTCGATGGCCCGGACGACCCCGGCACAAAAGCCCCGAGGCGAACAAAGCACGACTGTGAGGGATGGTTTCTGCGCTTCAGGGGTCTATTTTGAGCCGGAATCGAGGGTTTTAAGGACTGGTCACACGGGACTTGGGGCCGTGCTCCCCCATCTGTCAAGGCCAATCCGGACCATTGCACGGGCCGGCCTCAGCAGACTATATAAGAACGAATTCCCGTCATCGCTGATGACCAGACAGCTTTACCCCCAAAAAATCCGGCGGGCGAAGCGTAAAGGAGATTTGCCATGAGCAATGCACCGCTGATGCCGAAGGCGACTGCCGTGTGGCTGGTTGATAATACCGCGCTGACGTTCGACCAGGTCGCCGAATTTACCAAGATGCACCCGCTTGAAATCCGCGCGATCGCCGATGGCGACGCCGCGCAGGGCATCAAGGGCATGGACCCGATCTCGACCGGACAGCTCACCCGCGAGGAAATCGAGCGCGGCGAGGCCAACCCGGACTATCGCCTGAAACTCGGCGAATCCAAGGTCGTGCTCCCTCCCGTCGGCAAAAAGAAGGGGCCCCGCTACACGCCGGTGTCGCGCCGTCACGAGCGTCCCAGCGCCATCCTGTGGCTGCTCCGTAGCCATCCGGAACTCAAGGACGCGCAGATCATGCGCCTCGTCGGCACCACCAAGACGACGATCGCCAGCATCCGCGACCGCACCCACTGGAATGCCTCGACGCTGACGCCGATGGATCCGGTGACGCTTGGCCTGTGCTCGCAGATCGAACTCGATTTCGAGGTGCAGCGCGCCGCGAAGGAAAAGCCGGTCAATCAGGAATACGGCGGAGCGACGCTGCTGCCGGCTTCCGAGACCACGCGCAAGGACGAACTTGAAAGCACCGCAGCGTCCGACAAGCGGCGCGATGATGCCGAAGTCGATGCTGTGTTCGCCAAGCTGAAAACGCTCGGCGGCAAGAAGCACGACGAGGACGAGAACGAATAAGCTTAGCCTGCTTGAACAAGCAGCAATCTTAGCGATGCTTCGAACGCGGCGGATATTCCGCCGCGTTTTTGTTTGTGCTCGCTACTTCGCCTTGGTTTTTCCCTTCTTTGCAGCGGCGCGCGCGTCGGCAATCGCCATCTTGAACTGCTCTACTGTCAAACCTCCCGGCACGCGGAACGTGCCGACCACGAAGCCGGGCGTACCGAGGAAACCGAATGCCTGAGCTTGCTCCGTATTACGCTTCATCAGCGCATCGATCGCAGCCTTGTTGCTTGCCAGATCGGCTTTCGCTTTGGCGACGTCTATTCCTGCCTGGGCGAGCGTCTCATCGACAATGGATTCCGTGAGCTTGCCTGTATGACTGATCAGCGCACGGTGCGCGGCCTCATATTTGTCCTGATATTTCGCCGCATGCACCAGACGAGCAGCGTAGCCGGACGGATCGCCGAGGATCGGCCAGTCCTTCAGCACGAGCCGTACTTGCTTGTCCTCGCGCAGCACTTGATCGAGTACCGGCGCAATCTTTTTGCAGTAGGGGCACTGATAATCGAAGTATTCGACGATCGTGATATCACCCTGCGGGTTGCCCAGCGACGGAATATCAGCGTCACGCAACACGCTGTCTTTAGAGAGCACATTGTCCTGCGTGTCAGATGCTGGTGTTGGCGCCGGGGCCCCCGTAACGGCGGCGGCCCAGAGTGACAAAGCGATAACGGCGCCGATGCGGGCAGCGGCCTTGAAGTTCATGATCTGGGGTTCCCCCGGCCAAGTTCGATTTGCGGGGACCTATAGCAGGTTCTGAGCGGAATGCGCGTCTAATGTCACGCGATGGCAGTGCTGCAATGCTGATCCGAAACCATAGTCAGCTTCGTTGGCGAGGGAGCGCTCACCGCCTGTTGTTCAGCATATCCTCGGCGAGATTGCGATGCGCGCGCTCGATGCCCGATCCGCCGGATGCGGCACGGCTGGCCGCAACATCCCGGTCCTTGCGACAGGAGACGTAAGCTGACGAGCCCGGCTCACCGCCATTGGCGCGGCAATATGCGTCGTCATCCACCGTGGCGACTGGCGCGGCCTGCCGCTCGAATTGTGCGCACCCCGCTAACAACAACCCGGTGGTGGC
This sequence comes from Nitrobacteraceae bacterium AZCC 1564, assembly GCA_036924835.1. Lineage (NCBI taxonomy): Bacteria > Pseudomonadati > Pseudomonadota > Alphaproteobacteria > Hyphomicrobiales > Nitrobacteraceae > Nitrobacteraceae bacterium AZCC 1564. The sequence goes on along the minus strand of JBAGRR010000001.1, from coordinate 3,403,555 downwards.
AAGCACAAAGGCAAATCGCGGCTTTTCTTTACGCATAAGCAGTCCTGTCGCTGAAACCATAGTCGGCGTGGATCCGCGAGCGATTTATCGGACCATCACGGCAATGTCACGGCGGATCTCGAACTGAGCCCTATTCGAGTGCAATATCGCCATTGACGGTGAACGACAACGAAACTTCTCCAACCGTGAGCACCATCTTGGCAGGCAGCGTTTCGTTGCCTTTCAGGAGTCCACTGGCCAGTGCCTCTCGCACTGCTTTCTCGATTTCGCGTTGGCTGGTCACGCCCACAGTCTTGAGAAATTTTCGCAGACTGGTGTTGAACACGTCTTCATTCATCGCATCCTCCTCCAGTTGACCCATGTTGCATAAACGCATGCGACACCAGGGTCCTCTCAAATCCAAAAGTTCGCTGCGGAGCGCGCTACACGACGAGGCGAACTTTGGATTCCGGGCACTAGACGCGCCCCCGCAACGCGGTCTTGATTTCCTCCAACACCATCGGGTCCTCAATGGTAGCGGGCATGGTCCATGGATCGCCGTCAGCGATCTTCTTGATGGTACCGCGCAGGATTTTGCCCGACCGCGTTTTCGGCAAACGCGTTACGGTGATTGCAAGCTTGAACGCGGCCACGGGACCGATCCGCTCGCGCACCAGCGCGACGATTTCCTTCTCAACATCCGCGACTGGCCGTGTCACGCCCGCTTTCAAAACCAGGAAGCCACACGGCACCTCGCCCTTGACCGCATCCTTGATGCCTAGCACCGCGCATTCGGCGACATCCGCATGCGAAGCGAGGACTTCCTCCATGCCGCCGGTGGAGAGACGATGGCCCGCGACATTGATGATGTCATCAGTGCGGCCCATCACAAAAATATAGCCATCATCGTCCTTGTATCCGGCATCGGAGGTTTTGTAGTAGCCGGGAAACTCCGAGAGGTAGGCTTCACGAAAGCGCTCATCCTGCTGCCACAGCGTTGGCAGACAGGCGGGCGGCATCGGCAGCTTGATGACAATGGAGCCCATGGTGTTCGGCGCCACAGGACGCGCCGCTTCATCAACCACATCGACCTGATAACCCGGCATCGGCACTGTGGGCGATCCATGTTTCACCGGCAGCATCCCAAGGCCGACCGGATTGCCGGCAATGCACCAGCCTGTCTCTGTTTGCCACCAGTGATCGATGACGGGGACCTTTAACTGCTTCTCTGCCCACTCCACTGTCGGCGGATCGGCGCGTTCACCCGCGAGGAACAGCGTACGGAATTGGGAAAGATCGTATTTGCGGATAAATTCACCGTTCGGATCTTCCTTCTTGATCGCCCGGAACGCGGTTGGCGCGGTGAAGAAGGCCACAGCCTTGTGTTGAGAGATTACATCCCAGAACGCACCAGCATCCGGTGTGCCGACCGGTTTGCCCTCATACATGATAGATGTCGCGCCATGGAACAGCGGCGCATAGACAATGTAACTGTGGCCGACCACCCAGCCGATATCCGAGCCACACCACCACACTTCACCCGGCTTGACGCCGTAGAGATTGAACATCGACCATTTCAGCGCAACCGCGTGGCCGCCGTTGTCGCGCACGACGCCCTTTGGCACGCCGGTCGTTCCTGACGTGTAGAGAATGTAGAGCGCATCGGTCGCCCGTACCGGGACGCAAGCAGCTTCCTTACCTGCATCAAGTGCCGTCTTGCGCAGCTCTGCCCAATCGTGATCACGCCCGGCCGTCAGTTCGCAGCGCTCCTGCGGGCGCTGAAGAATAATGCAGGCTTCAGGCTTAGCCTTCGCAAGGCCAAGCGCTTCATCGAGCAGCGGCTTGTATTTGACAGTACGACCGGGCTCGAGACCGCAGCTTGCCGACAGGATAAGCCTCGGCGCGGCATCGTCGATGCGTGCGGCCAGTTCTTTCGCGGCAAAGCCACCGAACACCACCGAATGAATGGCGCCGATACGAGCACAGGCCAACATGGCCATCACTGCTTCCGGCACCATCGGCATATAGATGATGACGCGATCGCCCTTGCCGACGCCGAAGTCGGTGAGTACCGCCGCCAGCGTCTGCACTTCCTTCAGCATGTCTTTGTAGGTAAACGCCGTGACCTTGTTCGCCAGCGGCGAATGATGGATCAACGCAAGCTGATCGGCGCGGCCGCCTTCAACATGACGATCGAGCGCGTTATAGCAGGTGTTCAAAATGCCGTCGGCGAACCAGCGGCCATAAACCCCTTGCTTCGGATCGAAAATGGTTTTGGGAAATTCGATCCAGTCGATGTCGCGCGCCGCCTCGCCCCAGAAGCCTTCCGGATCGCGCATTGCGCGTGCATGGACTTCGGCATAACGACTGTCGGATATGGCATTCATCAAGCGATCTCCCGAATCATTCTGGTGCTGCGGGTCGACTAGTGGTCCGATTCTAACATTCGCATCCAGTTTCGGCAGGCACCTCCTGCGAATGTTAGAATCAAAGGACCACTAGCAAAGTATAAGTTTCTAGTGGAGTTTTGGATTTGACATTCGCTTAACGAACTCGCAGCGGGATGGGCAGCGAATGTCAAATCCACTCCACTAGCTCCAGCCCATGCGCACCATTTTTTGACAGGCTAAAAGACCGAGCTCACCGAAACAAGTGTGCGGATGACGATAATTCGTCGTGCAGATCCAGCCTCAGCGTTCCATTGCCAAAGCTATTTCGCGCAGTTCTTCGCGCCGGCCGCGCAAGCTGTCTTTGCCGGCTGCTTCAACGGCATTTGCGCACCAATACGCTCAATTTCGAGTGCCAGTGCCTTGCGATGCGCAGCGGCGACTTCCAGGTTGGGGTCAAGACGGATGGCTGCTGTGAAATCCGATAGCGCACGGCGACGGTCCCCTTTTTCGTGCAGCGCGACGCCGCGATTGTTGTGGGCCAACGCCAGCTTGTCATCGAGCGCGATCGCCTTGTCGTAATCGGCGATCGCAAGGTCAAGATCGCCCTTGAGCTGATAAGAGATGCCTCGATTCAGATAGAAGCTCGCGGCCGGCTTCAAACGAATAGCTTCGTTGTAATCCGCAATTGCACGATCATAAGCGTTATTGTGTGCGTAGGTCTGGCCACGATTGTCGTACAACTCTGCAGAATTTGGATCGAGCCTGATCGCTTCGCTTTGATCGTCAATCGCAAGATCGTAGCGACGGACTTTCTTGTAAGCGCCGGCGCGGTCCGTCAGCATCACTGTGGAGTGTTCAAGACGCACGGCTTCCGTGTAGTCGCGCACAGCAAGGCGAAATTGCCGCATTAATCCGAACGCGACTGCGCGGCGCGCGAACAAGCGCGCAACATCAGGTTTCAACCGGATCGCGGCATCGTAGTCGTCGATGGCACTTTCATAGCGCTTGGCGCCGACCCAGGCGTCACCGCGAACTTCAAAAGCCTCGGCATTCTGTGGGTCGAGGCGGATTGCTTCGCTGCTGTCCTCCCGCGCCCTGTCGAAATCGCCCTTGGCGTGGTTGCCGCGCGCACGTGCTATGAGCGCGACGACGTGCTCCGCCGCGATCGTGGCGTTGTCCATGGGGGCGACCGCTGGCGCACTGTCCGGCTTGGACTGATTGTCTCCAGTCGTGCCAACAGCCTTCTCGACACCCACGGCGGAAGAGGCGTCCACGGCTTGCTGGGCGTACCCCCATGGCGCGAACAAAAGCGTGCCTGAGAGGACGGCCACAGCCCAAAGCGTCGACTCCGCGCGATGACTCATTTCAGTTGATCAGCCTGCGCGGCCAATCACTCCCCTCAGAGCCCGCGAAACACCCGAGCCTTAGACATTGGTATAAGGCTTTGTTCGAAGGCGCGCTCATATTGCTGCAATGCGATTATCCAGAGCCGGAGCACGTCGTCCAGCGCGTTTTTTTAGGCGAAATTGCCGCGCCCTTGGCTGCTGTGCTCTGGCCTGATCGCAACTTACCGAATACGCTCCCGGCCAAATATGAATCCGGCACAAGCCGGTAATACCCGGGAGGCTATGTTCATCATGTTCAAGTCTGTTAACCGCGTTACGTCCCTATCCATCGGAGCCGCGCTTTTGCTTGGCGCCTCCGCGCTCCACACCGCAAGCGCTGCGCCCTTCATGATTGTTGGCAACGACGAAAAAGTCATGTGGGATGGCGACGGGAAAGTGGTGCTGTCTCCTGCGGGCAAGGATTCGGTGCTGATCGTCGATCTTGCCAATCCGGAAAGCCCGAAGATCGTCGCGACACTTCCGCTCAAGAACTCTGTGGTCGGCCCCCCTGTTAACGTCGATATCGATCCCACAGGATCGGTGGCGCTGGTCGCGGACTCGGTCGACGTCACCAAGGACGGCGACGCACTGAAGCAGACACTTGATAACAAGGTCTATGTCATCGACATGAAGGCCAATCCGCCGAAGCTCGCCGGCACCGTAACCGCCGGCAAGCAGCCTTCAGGCCTGAGCTTCAGCCCCAACGGCAAGATGGCGCTGGTTGCCAACCGTGGCGACAACTCCATTACGGTGCTCTCGGTAAACGGCACTGATGTGAAGGTCACCGACACGGTGCCGATGGGCGACAGCGTCTCGCAAGTGGTCTTCACTCCAGATGGCAAGCGCGCGCTCGCCACCAAGTTCACGACGCACAAGCTGTCAGTCCTCGATATTGCCGGCGACAAGGTGACCTACAATAAGGTCGACCTGATGGCCGGGCTCTGGCCTTACAACGTGGTCGTAACGCCAAATGGCAAGCTTGCGCTCACCGCGGATAACGGCAACGCGGGATCGTCCGATGGCAGCGTCGACACCGTCAGCGTGGCCGATCTCACTCTCAATCCGCCCCGCTTCATCGATCGCGTTGTGGTGGGTGACGGACCGGAAGGTATTGCCGTCAGCCCGAAAGGCAATCTTGCCGCAGCCGCCATTCTTCGTGGCTCCAACATGAAGAACCTGTTCTTCCACAAAAAGAACGGCAGCGTCTCGATCCTGAAGATCGATGGCAACAAAGTCACCAAGACCCAGGACATCGAAGTCGGCGGCTTGCCGGAAGCGTTGATGTTCACGCCCGACGGGAAATACCTGTTGGTCGGCAATTATCTCGACAGTGATTTCTCGATTCTGAAGGTGAACGGCACCAAGGTCACCGATACCGGTAAGCGATTCAAGGTGCCAGGACATCCGGCATCAGCCCGCATGGGTCATTGATCAGACACCAGTATGGCGTGTCGCCCCAACCGTCGGGGGCGACACGTTGCGTTCAAGACGGCGAGCACTTTCCTAAGCGAACTTTATCAAAGGATTTGACGACAATGCGCATCAAGACCTCTTCCCGACCCACACGGCGCTCCGTTCTCATCGGCGGTGCAGCCGCCATCGGCGCGACGCCATTTTTGATGCGCGGTGCGAAAGCAGATACCTGGCCATCACGCCCCGTGAAGTTCGTCGTTCCGTTTGCAGCGGGCGGGACCACCGACATCCTCGGGCGCCTTGTCGCGCAGAAGCTCTCGGAAGAATACGGTCAGCAGTTCATCGTCGAGAACAAGCCCGGCGCCGGCGGCAATATCGCGGCGGACTTCGTCGCGAAGGCGGATCCGGACGGACACACCTTCCTGGTCGGCACGCCCGGCACCCATTCAATCAACAAGTATGTTCAGAAGAACATGCCGTATGACCAGCTCAAGGATATCCAGCCGGTCACCATCATCGCGCGTGTGCCGAACCTGATGTCGGTCAGCCCGGATGTGCCGGCCAAAACGGTTGCCGAATTCATTGCGCTGGCGAAAGCAAAGCCTGGCCAATTGCTATACGGCACGCCGGGACTCGGCAGCACTGCGCATCTCGCAACAGAGCTCTTCAAGTCGATGACCGGCGTCGACATCGTCCATGTTCCCTACAAGGGAAGCGCCCCGGCGCTGACCGATCTGGTCGCAGGCCGCGTGCATGTCATGATCGACAACCTGCCGGCTGTGCTTCCGTTTGCAGAGAACGGCAACGTCCGCCCGCTCGCGGTGAGCACCGCCACGCGGTGGCCGCTGCTGCCGAACATTCCGACCATCGCCGAGTCCGGCGTCGCCGGATACGACGCCGCAGCCTGGTTCACGATTGCCGCGCCGGCCAAGGTATCCAAAAACATCGTGATGCAGTTGAATGCCAGTGCGATCAAATACATCAAGTCTCCCGACGGCATTGAGCGCATCCGCAAGCTCGGCGGCGAGCCGATCGGCGGTACACCGGAGGAAATGCAGGCCTTCGTCGTTGCCGAGATGGAAAAGTGGGGCAAGGTCGCGCAGTTTGCGAAGATCACGCCTCAGTAGTCTAGTGCGCTGGATTTGACGTTCGTATCAGCATTGCGGCGCATCCTCATTACGAACGTCAAATCCAAAAGCGCACTAGTTTCATCAAGTTGCTAGTGTCCCTTTTGGTTCTAACGTTCGCAAACGAAAGTGCTGCAAGGCGATACGAACGTTAGAACCGGGACACTAGGTGGCCAAGCGGGTGGTGGGCGAACAAACGTCGCCGCCCGCTGTGGCAACATAGATGCCCTCTGAAAGCGCACTTGCCGGGAAAATTTCCAGACGTGTTATTGTCGAAACCATGTCGCCCGCGATCCGGACACAGAAAGCGAGACGGCCGAACTGGGATCGGCTCTTCATTATCTGCGCCGTCCTGATCGCGGTCTCAGCAATTCTCCTATTGTACACCATCGAACAGCCGCCAGATAACGCACGGGTCGTGGCCGACGAACAGCGGCGGACCTACGCCAGTACACCTTGTGTGATTTTCAACAAACTGGATCGCGAACTGATCGCGAACCGCGGAGAGATCAGCGATCCTTCAAAGCCCCTCCAGCTCTTGTGGTTCGCCAACGAGAAGACGATGCGCGACATCAGGGCGGATCCAAAATGGACGCGTGACAAGGCGTGCAACTACGCAACCGGGTTCGACCAGATTGTTACGGTCTGGATGCGCTTTGTCGGGTACCGCTCCCGCTGGTCAGACGACGGGCACTGGCGCTGGTAGACTGAACACTTTTCAAACGAATATTGATGTAAAATCTTCTTTTCGCCCCACCTTCCATCCCGTTTCCACCTGAAACGATTTAAGGGCCTCCGTCGTGAGCTCGACGACCGACAAACCTGTCAAACGTTCATTCCGCACAGCCGATGGCATTGCAGCGCCGCTGCGGCACGCGGTCTTCCGGCGGATATGGCTGGCAAGTCTGCTGTCCAACCTTGGGTTGATGATCAATGGCGTCGGCGCGGCTTGGGCGATGACCCAGATGACGTCGTCCGCCGACATGGTTGCCCTGGTGCAAACCGCGTTGATGCTGCCGATCATGCTGCTGTCGCTGGCGGCCGGCGCCATGGCAGACATGTACGACCGACGCGTCGTCGGTCTCGTGGCGCTGTCGATTGGCCTGACCGGGGCAATCGCACTGTCCGTGCTGGCACATATCGGCGCGATTACCCCCAACAGCCTGCTGATGTTCTGTTTCATGATCGGCAGTGGCATGGCTCTGTTCGGTCCGGCCTGGCAAGCATCGGTCAGCGAACAGGTTCCGCCGGACACCCTGCCCTCGGCAGTCGCGCTGAACGGCATCAGCTACAACATCGCCCGTAGTTTCGGTCCGGCTCTGGGTGGCCTGATCGTCGCGGCGGCGGGCGCGGTCGCGGCCTTTGTGGCCAACGTGTTGCTCTATATTCCGCTGCTCACGGTGCTTTACCTGTGGCGCCGAACGCTGGAACCCTCGCGGCTCCCACCGGAGCGACTGCGCCGGGCCGTCGTGTCCGGGGTACGCTATATCGTTCACTCACCGCCAATCCGGATTGTGCTTTACCGGACGCTTGTCACCGGCATCGCCGGCGGCTCGGTGCTGGCACTTCTGCCCCTCGTCGCCCGTGACATTCTCAAGGGCGATGCGCAGACGTACGGACTGATGCTTGGCTGTTTCGGCATGGGCGGCGTGCTGGGTGCCCTGAACATATCGAGCGTCCGCAGATATCTCAGCAGTGAACGCGCAGTCCGCCTGTGTGCCCTGACAATGGGCATTGCGATTGGCGTGCTCGCGCTGAGCCACCATTCGGTATTGACCGGCGCGGCGCTCGTCGTCGCCGGAGCTTCCTGGATGGTTTCGGTAACGCTCTTCAACATCGGCGTGCAGCTATCGACGCCGCGATGGGTCGCTGGCCGGGCGCTGGCCGCCTATCAGGCCGCGATTGCTGGCGGAGTTGCCATCGGAAGCTGGTTGTGGGGCCACGTCGCGAACGAAGTCGGAGTCGATAAGGCGCTGATGATCGCTGGAGCGACGATGTTCCTGTCCCCGTTGCTCGTGATCTGGTTACGCATGCCGGCCGTCGAAGGATCTGACCACGACGCAACCGACGCGCTGGCGGAACCAGAGGTCAACCTCTCCATCACGCCACGCAGCGGCCCGATTGTCATCGAGGTGGAATATCGGGTGAATCAGGATCAAGCTCGGGAATTCTACGACCTGATGCAAAGGGTGCAGTCGACACGGCAGCGCAACGGAGCCTACGACTGGTCGATCTCCCGTGATCTGGCCGACCCTGAGCTATGGACGGAACGCTATCACTGCCCAACGTGGCTGGACTATTTGCGCCAGCGCAACCGCTCGACGCGGTCTGAGCGCGAACTGCATCTCAAGGCCATCGCATTTCACTTGGGGCCGGAACCGATCCGCGTGCGCCGCATGCTCGAGCGTCCATTGGGCTCGGTCCGCTGGAAGGATGAGACGCCGGATCCTAGCAAGAAGAGCGAACTACCGATCACGGCATCCACCAACAGCGGCGTGTAGCCGCTGTCTTTGCTGACTTCACTCGCCTTTTTTGGGCTCAGTCTTCGTGCTCGGCTCGAACCAGCGGTTTGCACGCTCAAACATGCGCCAGTGAATCTTCTCGGTCTCGGCGAATTTTTCCGGAGTCATCCAAGGCTTCATTGCCGCGAGTGCCTTGGCCCATTCAGCCCGATCCGGCTTCGGAACATCATCAAAAAGCTTGGACAGCTTACTCTGATCAATGCCTTTCGGCGACACGAACTGATTCATAATCAACGCCCTTGCCACGCGCCTTCATTCGCATTCGCGCGAACGACACATCTGAATTGATTCTCCTCCAAGGTGCGAGCAAGAACTCTGCGCAGACTCCAAACGTCTGTTGATAACTCCGTCAGCCTTCCTGACCGATTCGAGTGGGGAACCACGTGAAGCGCGGCGATGTGCACGATGGCATGCAGCAGACGAGTCGGCGACTTCATGTCTGCTATGATCGGACATTGTGATTCCACGCCGCTATATTCGCGATTTTTCTCGCGTGAGTGGGACTAGCGTGGCGGTTCAGAAGTCCGCATCATTTGTGCGGCGAGTCTGGAATGCGGACTTCTGAACCAAAGCCACACTAGAATCATAGGTTTACTAGTGTCCTTCGATTCCGAAGTTCGCAAACGAAGGTGCAGCTGGAACAATGCGAACTTCGGAATCGGGACACTAGATGATTGATTTTACGACATTGATGGGAAGCATCGCGACGAATGGCGACATCTGCACGGTCACAGCAACAGACGACTGGCTACAGGGCCGGACGATCTATGGTGGTCTCGCGGCTGCATTTTGCCTGGAGAGCGTATCGCGCCAGTTCGGCGACCTGCCACCACTGCGTTCTGCACAGTTTTCCTTCGTGGGGCCCGCAACCGGCAGCCTGACCATCCGGCCGGCGATTCTTCGCAAAGGAAAATCAACGACCTTCGTTGGCGCGGAGCTGATGGGGGATGCCGGTCTCGCCACCCGTGCAACCTTCTGCTTTGGTGCAGAGCGGCAGTCCGCGGTTGAGTATGGCAAGCTCGCAGCGCCAGACGTGCCTGATCCGGACGCTTGCCCGAACTTCTTTCGCAAGCTTCCAGGACTTAATTTCGCGCAGCATTTCGATGGCCGGCTGGCCGCCGGAAGTTTTCCGTTCAGCGGTGCGGACGATCCCACGATCGCCCTGTGGATGCGCCATCAGGATGATGCGGAACCAAATTCCACCGCGGCACTCGTTGCTTTGACCGACGCGCCACCGCCGGCAGCGTTGTTGCTGTTCAAAGACTTCGGCCCGATCAGCACCATGACCTGGTCTATCGACCTTTTGACGGACAAGCTCGAGACGACGAATGGCTGGTGGCTGATCAGAACCCAGGCCGAAAGCGTCCTGCACGGCTACTCCAGTCAAGGCACCGTCGTCTTCAATGCCGCACGACAGCCCGTGCTGGTCTCCCGGCAGAATGTGGCGGTGTTCATGTGAGGCAAGACCGCCCGCTGACATCGCTTGTCTGCATCAGCATCGCCGCAGCAGCTGCGGCGATGTCTGGCGATGCACAAGGGCAAACAGCCGCAAGCGCACCCAAGGCGGTGGCCTCGTCCACTCCCGTTACACCACAGCAGATGGCGGAGTATCGCCGCAAGCTTGCCGAATATACCGTCATTCGTCAGGCGTTCGATGAACAGGCGGGGGCTTACTGGTCCGCCATCAGCGAGAAGCGCAAGGCGAGAAACGCCAAACGCCGCAACGGCGAGACCATTGCCCTTGACGACTATGTGCTGACCCAGCCCCCGGTCTACAGTGGCCCGCCGAAGCCCATCGATCCCTCCGCGCCGCCGACACCGCCCTCGGTGCGCAGGCCGATCCCAGTCGTTGCGGACTTCCTGCAGAACGCGCTGGAGCACTTTCAATTCACGCCGCGCAAACCTGCGAGCGAGATCGAGTACAAACGTACCTACGCGAGGATTGCCTCGAGCTTCGGGCTAACCAAAGATCAGGCAGCGCGTGTCTACAGCTTCGAAGCCGGTGGCAACGGGAAATACGACGTGCAGGCGGGTCTCGAAAAGCCAGGCGGGCGCGCCATTTCAACTGCCCTCGGCTACAACCAGTTACTAACCACCAACACCATCGATCTGCTGTCCGAGCATGGCGGCCTTATTCTCAAATCGCTTCGGGATCAGCTTCATCAAGCCACCGGGCCGCGAAAGGCTGAGCTGGAGCGAAAGATCGCCATCGTCCAGCAGATGGTGGCCTTCTGCAAAACTGTGCCCAACGAATGGAGCGCCCACGAAAAACTTGGCGTGACACCACGTGGCATCGCCGTGCATGCCCTCAATCTGGACATCGACGTTGGCCCAATACTGCAGACGCTAAAGCTGATGGACTCGGTCAATTTTGCGCGGCGTAAAGGATACACGACGCCACTCACCGCCGCAGAACTGGAGATGATGAACCTGACCGGCGATGGCAACGGCTTCGACATGGTGTCGATGCCGGAAGCCATGCGCTCTCAGGTGCCGACGTCGAACTTCTTCCAGCGCACCGGCTATGAGCGCAATCCTGTCGCCATCCGGAACAACGTCGTTTCCAAGCTTCTGGCTGCGACCAACGCCAAAATGGATCGGGATATGAACCTGCCGGGAGCAAAGGATCTCGCGGCAGCGTTCTAGGTTCTAGTGTCCCGAACCCAAAGTTCGCCTTATCGTGCAGCGCGCTCCGTAGCGAACTTTGGATTCGAGAGGACACTAGTAAATCCATGATTCTAGTGTGGTTCAGGTTCAGAAGTTCGCCGAAAGGGCTCGCAGGAAAAATCGGGCGAACTTCTGAACCACCACACTAGACACCATCGAGGATGATGATTGTCGGCGCCTTCGGCAGCGTGTCGAGCGACACCGAAAAAGATTGCTCCTTTCGGAATTCGACCTCGAATTGCCCGTTCATTCGAGCGACGAACTCTCCAAGCGGCGTGCTGAAACGATGCATCGGCAGCACGATTGACGCGCGCAGACGCCGCGTGATCTCTGACATCCCATCGAGCGACAATGTGTAAGTGCCATCGATCGGTACCATGACGATATCGAGCCGGCCGATGGCGGCATAACGCGCCTCGTCCAGCGGATGGTGCAGATGGCCGAGATGGCCAATACAAAGCCCTGCGACTTCGAAGATGAAGATGGAGTTGCCATCTTTCTGCATCGCCGATTCAGATCCAGCGCGATAGCCGCGAATATCGGTCGGCACATTGCGAATGAATACATCGCCGACCGTCAGCGCATGCTTCGCGGCACCATCGCCATCGTTCCAACCGTGCAGCACATACTTGATGCGCGGATCGGGATTGAGCGTGTAGTGCGTCGAATGCGCACGGTTCATCGTCACGACGTCAGGTAGCTTGTCCGCGGTGTAGACGCCACTGAAGTCGGTCGCGATGATGACGTTGCCTGGTGTCTCTATGATGTAGGTCGAATGCCCCGCGTAGGTGATAACCACCTCACCCTTCTCTGCCGCGGTATGACGCAAGCTGACAAATCTGACATTGGGAAGGGATTGGGCCACGGCCAGGCACTGGCTGGGCTGCGGCTTGTCTTCTGCAAACGCCCCGAACGACAAAACAGAGGCGACGAACACGATGATCCAGCGCAAACGATGCATCGAAGGCTCCACGGCCATTCGCTGACAATTGTGATCTAGTGTGGCTTTGGTTCAGAATTCCGCATTCCGGACTCGCCGCACGAATGATGCGGACTTCTGAACCGCCACACTCGTCGATCCTCTCAGGAAGGCATTGGCAACGCAACCTTCAAGCGATTGTCATTGCGCCGCATGCGAACCTTTGCGGAGAAGGCATAACGCCGCGAAAGCCATCAGGCTCAATGCAGATGAAACAATGAGCACGCGGCTACCAAGCTGGTCAATCAACAGGCTGAAGGCTAGCGGCGCCATCGCCTGAGAGACGCGCGCGGGCGCGCCAAGGATGCCCAGCCGATAACCGTAGTTCTCCGCACCGAAGATTGCGAGCGGCAGCGTTCCGCGCGCGATGGTCAGGATGCCGTTTCCCGCGCCATGGAACGCGGCGAAGACTCCCGATGCGCTTCCGCCGACAACTGCGAGGATTCCGACGCCCACCGGATGTGTCAGACACGCAAGTCGTGTCGTGACCAGCGGATGTAGCTTGCTCAAGAAGTTCGCTTCCACGATACGTGCAGCGACTTGTGCCGGACCGATCAGCGCGCCGGCGCTGACGGCCTGAACGCTGGTTGCGCCCGCCGCTTCCAGGATTCGCGGCAAATGCGCGGCCATCGCGCCTGTCACGGCCCATGCGCTAGCGAATGCAAACGCCAGCAGGATCATCGTGCGATCAAGCGGAATGTGCGGCTTGAGCGCAGCGACCTCGGTCGAAGGGCCATCCTTGACGCTGGGCAGAAAGAACAGATTCAGTGGCAAGCCAATGAGAACGTGTGCCGCCGCCCACGCAAAACAAGTATTGCGCCAACCGATCGTCTCCAGTCCCCATGCTGTCAGCGGCCAGCCAATGGTGCTGGCAAAACCGGCGAGCAGCGTAATGCCGGTGATCGCCCGCCGTGCTGATTGGCCATAGATTCGGCCCAGTGCGCCGAATGCGGCATCGTACAGACCGCAGCCCATGCCGACGCCAAGCAGCAGCCAGGCCGCGACAAGAACCCAAATGGAGTATGAACAGCCAAGCAACGCGAGGCCCGCGGCCAGAGTAGCATTCGACATCGACAGGACCTGCCGCCCGCCGACCACATCGATCCGGCGCCCGATCCACGGACCAAGCAAGCCCGAGATCACCAGCGATGCAGAGAAGGCTCCGAAAATCCAGTTGCTCGACACGCCGAGGTCTCGCGCAATGGGATCCGCCAGAATTGCCGGAAGGTAGTAACTCGACGCCCAAGCCAGTGTCTGGGTCGTTCCCAGAGCAAGAATGATCGGCAGTTGGCGTTGGCTCATATCGTGAGACGGTCTTTCAAAATATCGCGCGGGTTGATGACCGTTACACACTTCAGGGCGTTCGGATATCGAAACGTGGCATGTCTCCGTTGCGTCCTGCGCGAAGGCGCATGTTTCAACAGAAAAGTCATTGCTCGAAAAGAATAAAGCCGCGTCGCGTCAAGCAAGGCGGCTTTATTCGAGAGCTTTAGAAGCCAAAGGCCCGCGGCTCAGGCCGCGCGCACCGTGGCGAGGAAGTGGTCCACTTCAGTGCGCAATGTTCCGGCCTGAGCGGCCAGTTCATCGGCGGCGCCGAGCAGGGTCGATGCAGCGTGCCCGGCGGCGTCGACGGACTCGCTGACGCCGGCGATGTTGTGCGCAACGTCCTTCGCAGAGCCGGCAGCCTCCTGCACATTCCGCGTAATTTCCTGCGTTGCAGCAGCCTGCTCTTCCATGGCGGATGCGATCGAGGTTGAAATCTCGTTCACCTCGATGATCGTGCTCGAGATCCGCTTGATCGCTTCCACCGCGCCCTGGGTCTCAGCCTGGATGGTCGTGATTTGCGAGCGGATATCGTCGGTCGCCTTCGAGGTCTGGGTCGCCAGCGTCTTCACCTCGGATGCCACCACCGCGAAGCCTTTGCCGGCTTCTCCCGCCCGCGCCGCCTCGATCGTCGCGTTCAGCGCCAGCAGATTGGTCTGGCTCGCGATGTCGTTAATGAGGGCCACCACTTCACCGATCTTGTTGGCGGCTTCGGCCAGGCCGGACACGCTGGCATTGGTGGTTTCGCTCTCTTCGTTGGCCTTGCGGGCAACGATGGAGGCCTGGGTCACCTGCCGCCCGATTTCGGTGATCGACGCGGTCAGCTCTTCGGACGCCGCAGCGACGCTTTGAACATTGGTGGTCGCCTCCTCGGCACCGGCAGCAACGGCAGTAGCCAGTTGCTTGGTGTCCTCGGCGCTGCCCGACATGGTTTTCGCGGTTTCCTGCATCGCGGTTGCGGCGCTCGACACCGCGCTGACGATCCTGCCGACGCGGCTTTCAAAGCTGTCGGCGAGTTCGCGCATCGCCTGCTTCTTCTGCTCCTCGGCGCGCTCGCTCAACAGCTTCTGCTCCGACTCGAGCTGGCGCATCTGGGCCGTGTTGCCCTTGAACACTTCCAAAGCCTTCGCCATGTCGCCGATTTCATCGCTGCGCGAGGCTTCACTGATGTCAACCGACAAATCGCCATCGACAAGCTTCTTCATCTTGTCGCGCAGCCCCGCGAGACCTTTGTTGACGTCCCGGCTCAACACGAACACGAATCCGCCTGCGAAAAGGAGAATGATCGCGCCCATGCCGGCAAGTTTCAGGACCGCCTCGTGATAGTCCGCGTCGATATCATCGATCCAGACACCGGTCGTGATAACCATGTCCCACGGCTTAAATTTCTTGCCATAGGTCAACTTCGGAAGAAATTCAGTCTGACCCGGCTTCGGGTAGTCGTAATACGCTATTCCCTCGTCGTTATTGCCAATCTTTTCGAGGATATGCTCGAGAATGTATTTGCCGTTCGGCATCTTGGTCCCGCGAGATCCCTCGATCTTCGGGACCGAGGCGTTCATGGTCCAGACGCCTTCCATGTTGCCGGTCGCAATATAGCTGCGGTGATCGTCGTACCACATCGCCCGCGCGCTGCTATAGAACTGCTTCTGAGCGTCCTCGCGCGAAAGTTTTCCATCCTTGACGTTCTTCTCAAGGGATTGCGCCAGCTCGTAATTCATTTCGGCAATGGCACGCAGCTTATCGATGCGATCGTCCATCATACGCTGACGCAAATGCGTGGTGGACACGCCAATCGCTAATGCCAGCGAGCCAGCCGTGAGCGCCAGAACCAAATACAATTTGGTCCGGATCTTGATTTTATTGAAGAAATTCACTGCAGCCCCCGAGACGCTATCAACTTTGTGATAAACTGCCACGGTTACCTAAAGAGGGCGTTAAGGCTTCCTGATCGGCGGCCGGGCCAACTGAGCGGAAACGTCTCTTCTGCTTGCATCCGTCAGTCGCATGCCAGCGATAAATAATCGCGCTTCGGCTTCGTGACGCAGTTCGTGACTTCGGCTTTAAATGATCGTCAGGCTTCAGCGCCAAGCTTGTGACGAGAAGTTAGCAACAAGAACCCCTGTCGAGAGGCGAAGGTCTCAGCCGCTTTTAGACCCATTCCGCACGGTTGAGTTTGAGGCTTTCGTGATCGCCTGCGTGGATACTCCAAGCATAACATTCAATTTACTACATAAATTGACCGCACCTTCAGACCCATCTCAACCCTAAACGAAAGGGAATAAATCTGGCGCTGGCCGAGTCTCCCATCTTGTGAAGTGCCTTTCGCGATGGAGGACTGGTTATGAGCCGAAAGCATATTGAAGACGGTGGACCCGAGATGAATCGCCGTCACACCCTTGAGTGCATGGTGTGGGCTGGAACTGGCGTGCTCTGGACCATGTGTGGAGGCGTCCCGGTCGCCCACGGCTTGCTGGGCGAAGCGCGGGCCGCAGACTCGACAGATTTCAGTTTTCTGCAAATGAGCGACAGCCATATCGGCTTCAACAAGGCTGCCAATCCGGACGCGCTTGGCACGCTACGCGAAGCCGTTGCGAAGGTAAAAGCGATGACGGCGAAACCTTCGTTCATTATCCACACCGGCGATATCACCCATCTGTCGAAACCGACCGAGTTCGATAACGCCGACCAAGCTTTCACAGAGACCGCGCTTCAGATGCACTACGTTCCCGGCGAGCATGACCTCATCGACGAGGATCGGGGCAAAGCGTATCTGGATCGCTACGGCAAAGGGACGAAAGGTTCAGGCTGGTATAGCTTCGATGATCACGGCGTTCACTTCATCGGACTCGTAAACGTCGTCGATCTCAAAGGTGGCGGTCTTGGCAACCTGGGCGCAGAGCAGTTGGCGTGGCTTGAAGATGACCTCAGAGACAAATCCGCCAGCACGCCGATTGTCGTCTTCGCTCACATTCCGCTTTACATCCTTTATCAGCAATGGGGATGGGGCACGGCGGACGGCGAGCGAGCGCTGGCGCTTCTGAAGCGGTTTGGCTCTGTGACTGTTCTGAACGGACACATCCATCAACTGGCGCAGAAAGTCGAAGGCAACATGACCTTCCATACCGCGCTGTCGACGGCTTTTCCGCAGCCGGTGCCCGGTACGGCACCGTCTCCGGGGCCTATGGTCGTGCCTGCCGAAAAATTGCGGAGCACGCTTGGACTGTCCACCGTCACGCTGCGCCAGGGCAACAAGCCACTCGCCATTGTCGACGCGACGCTCGCGACCTAGCACTGGGAGTCCGCAACATGAAGATACCGGCCAATGGGGTTTGCATGCCGGCGGGGCATCCTGCCTCCCGACGCGAGATCATGATCGCGATTCCGACAGGTTTGATGGCTGGAGCCGTGATGGCTCTGCAGGCGTTCGCTGCGCAAGACTCGAAAGCCACCATCACGATCGACAATTTCACCTTTGCTCCCGCGGAACTGACGGTGCCGGTAGGCAGCGTCGTCACCTGGATCAATCGCGACGACATTCCCCACACCATTGTCGAGAACAACAAAACCTTCCGCACCAAGGCGCTCGATACCGAGGACTCTTATTCGTTCACGTTCACGACGGCAGGAACCTTCAATTATATTTGCGGCCTCCATCCATTCATGATGGGGAAAGTGATCGTCAAGCCTTGAGCAGCCGCGCCCCGCTCATTTCCGGAGGCGACGGCACCACGGCGGCGGGTTGGCAGCCGCGCCGGGAGCGGGCAATATGCAGGAAAGCCGGTCGCGGCCCATGCGTTCAACCGCAGCAAAGCAGTGGAATTTGCCGTGCGGGACAAGGACGACAAAGCTCTCTTCGACGAGGTGTTCCTGCCGTATTTGCCGGAAGCCTTTCGCCTCGCGCGATCGCTGACCGGCAACACGAGCGATGCGGAGGATGTTGTGCAGGATGCCGCCATCCGCGCGTTTCGCGGAATCCATACGTTCGGCGCGGTCAATGCACGCGCGTGGAGCCTGACGATCGTCCGCAACACGGCCTACAGCTGGCTGATGAAGAACCGGCCGAAGGACGTCGTATTCACTGACGATCTTGCTGTTGCCGATCGACAAAACCTGGGGCGTGAAAACTCGGATGGAACGCAAGTCAAAACGCCGGAGGACATCGCGATCCTGAAGGCGACCGTGGAGGATGTCCGCGACGCGATCGCCGCCTTGCCTGCGCTGTTTCGCGAAATCATCGTCCTGCGTGAGATGCATGAATTGAATTATCGGGATATCGCTCGGATTACGAACTTGCCGATTGGAACGGTGATGTCGCGCTTATCGCGCGCCCGGCAGATGCTGATCGAAACATTGGGACACAGCAGTTCATGACGTCATTGACGCGAGATAAGGACGAATTGACGTTGCAGGCGTATTGCGACGGTGAGCTCGACGCCGCCGCGATGGCAGAGTTCGAGCGCCGTCTGTCCACAGACGCGGGCCTGCGCGACAGCTACAACGCGGTGATGGCACTCAAGCGAAGCCTTCGCAGGCTTCCGAGCGAAACCATGCCGCCGGGGTTAGAATCTCGGGTGAAGTCAGCGATCGGAGCACCGCGTTCCGGCCATCGCTGGTCATGGCGAGCTCTGGCTGCCTGCGCATTGATCGGCGTGCTCGCAGGAAGTGCAGCAACGACGGTCGTTGAACGATCTCAGATCCATGATGAGACCGCGAGCCTCGTCGTCGGAAATCATATTCGAGGCCTGCTGGCGCCGCAGCCGTTCGATATCGCCTCATCCGACCGGCACACGGTGAAACCATGGTTCACGACGCGCTTGCCGGAATCGCCGCAGGTGATGGACCTTTCCGCTGCCGGCTTCATACTTATCGGCGGACGAATCGATGTCATCGGGCACAAGCCGGCTGCGACGATCGTCTACAAGCACGCGGCGCACATCGTCAGCCTCACAACTCTCCCCACGGACCAGGCTGTCCCTGACGTCAAGGTCGCGGGCTATCGCGTGCTGAGCTGGCGCGACGCCGACTTCACCTATGTCGCTGTATCCGACATTTCCAATGCAGACCTTGCCTCATTCCAACGCGCATTTCAAAGCGAGGTGAAGCGGCCTTAGTCCGTGAATGCGCGTTGATCGGAGATTCCCGAGGGGAAACCAAGATGGAAGTCGCCGGCCTGGTGCTTCCCGTGTTTGCAATCATTGTTACCGGCTGGCTGGCCGGTTGGTCCGGCTACATATCCCGCTCGCTGGCCGACGGGCTCGTGCACTTCGCCTATAATATCGCAATGCCGGCGCTGCTGATCGTCACCATCGCGCAGGAGCCGGCACGTAATTTTCTGGAATGGCGCTTTCTGCTGGCATTCGGCGGCGGCTCCATCTTGTGCTTCGGTCTTGTCTTTCTGGCAGTCCGCATCGGCTGGGGCCGAGATCTCGCCAACAGCACGATGTATGGAATGGCGGCAGCGATGACCAACACCGGTTTCGTGGCGTTGCCGATCCTGCACTCGATCTACGGCCAACCTGCCGTTTTGCCCGCTGCCATTGCGACGGTGTTCGTGGCGGGGGTGATGTTTCCTGCGACTGTCATCCTCCTGGAAAGCAGAGGACGGGGCACGCACGGACAATCGGCGCACTCGCTCGTTCTGATGAAGCACATTGCGCTCAATCCTATGGTGCTATCGACGGCGATTGGTCTGGTGTGGGCGATCACAGGCCAGCCTATTCCAGCCCCGGTCGCAGCCTATATGAACATCTTCGCGGCCGCGCTCACACCTTGCGCGCTTTTCGCGATAGGACTCGGCCTGTCGCTTGAAGGAGTGCGCTCGAACCTCGCTTCGTCCGTGGTGCTCGCGGCTGTGAAGCTCGTGATCATGCCGTTGATTGTCTACGGCTTGTGCGTGGCGACAGGTCTCAATCCGCTCTACACGATCGCCGCCGTCGTCTGTGCCGCCGTGCCGACCGCGAAGACGGTGTACATCCTGGCAGGCGAGTACAAGGTGGAGGAGCCGCTGGTCGCGGCCACGATCTCGATCACCACGTTGCTATCGGTCCCCACTCTGCTGGTCTGGCTCTACGCTCTTTCAGAGCTTGCGGCACCGGCAGGCTAAGTTCAAAACTTCGCCTCCGCTGTGGTCGGCGTTCGAGTGGCAGTCGCCGACTGCGGCTCAGAGAGATGCCGCTTCAGCCGAGAAATCTTTTGCGGGGGCCAGTCGCGGACGTCAGTCACTTGGATCCATGCGTCGATGTAGTGCACCGGAGCGTAGACATGGCCGTAGCCAACCGGTGCTTCGAGCGCCATGAACATGTCCAACGCCAGTTGAAAGAAAGTGACAACGGGATACCAGTGCAATTGCGGCGACACATCCGGGCCGCGCGGGGGCTGCATCCATTCCGGTTCACGGTAGAAGCTGCGATTGTCGAAAAAGGTCACCGGATCGCTTGCGTATTGGAGGTAAACGATCCGGATCGGTCCCCATGCGGCATTCGGAGCCGAGGCTTGTTCGGCAGCATCCCCCTGCTGATTTCTGAACCGCACAAAAGATCCGTCCCTGAACCGGGGAAGCCAGGCGGGCGATCCGGGAGTGCGATTGTCGGTGAGGAAACGCCAGAGCCTGCTTGAATGAGGCGGCCCGCTCCAGAGTGCGCCGGCGAATGGGTCGCCAAGCACTTCGATCAGGTCCGTCGACATTTCGGAGTACTTCGCGCCAAGACTGAGGCCGTGCAAATAGAGTCTCGGCCGGGCCGCCCTGGGAAGAGTAGTCCAGTATGCGTAGACCTCTTTGAAGAGGGCGCGCGCGGCATCCGCGCCATAGTCCGCTCCCACAAGCAGATACAGCCAACTCCCGAGATAGGAATACTGCAGGGCCGCGCTCGCGACGTTACCATCGTGCAGATATTCGAGGCTATCCAGCGCCGCCGGGTCGACCCATCCGGTGCCGGTTGGCGTGATCACGACAAGCACGCGTCGTTCGAACCCGCCGGCCCGCTTCAATTCTTCCAGCGCAAGCTTGGCGCGCGCTTCCACCGTGTCTGCGGACCGCAATCCGACATAGGTGCGAACAGGTTCGAGCGCCGCCTGGCCCGAAAAAGCGCCGATGTCCGCGCGGGTCGGTCCCGAGGAGATGAACTCCCGTCCCGCCCGCCCGAGCTCATGCCAAGCCAGCAGGGAAGCGCCGCTGCCAGTCTTCAGAGGGTCCACCGGCGGGCTGGTCTCCGGTTCTATCAGCTTGTCCAGTTGCTGGTAGGACGCGTCGGCGACGCGCAGCGCAACCCGAAAGAGGACGCCATCGATGATCGACCAGAACAGCGCAACCGCCGCGACGACGCCGACGACGCTGGACACCCGCCTTGGCAGAAACCGGCTGGTTCTCATCCCCACGACGCGCAATGTCAGCTGGAACAATCGCGCGAGCCCCATCGCGATTGCGAAAACCGCTAGCGCAATCATTGTGACCTGGAGTGGATATACGGTCTCCACCGCCTCGAGTTGCATCAGTTCTCGGATCGAATTCTGCCATCGCGCCGCCTGCCATAGGTAAATGACTGCGACGATCGCGCAGCCCGCCGCGGCAGCGAGCTTTGTGACCTGCAGGATACGGCCCTTGGGCTGCGGCAGCTCCATATAGGCCCAGACCCAACGGCCGAATACGCCGATCCCGTATCCGGCCGCGATCGAACATCCCGAGAGAGAGCACGCCTTGCGATAAAGAGGTCCGCGGCAACAGCGTCGGTGTCAGGGAGACGGCATAAAATAGCGTCCCAAGCAAAAGGCCGCAGATCGAGAATGAACGCCACAGCCGTTTGCTCATGTGCGCGCACCCGGATGAGCATCTGGTCCAACCAGCTTATCGCACTCGACCTGATGATTTAGCTGTCGAGTATCGTCAAATGCTGGCTATTTTATCCTGCTTTCTCAATTTGCTGGCGCCATGGCGCAGTCGGAGTGCGCTGAACGGGATCGGAACGTTCAGTCGCGCCGGAGTATCTCCGCCGCTGAGCCGCGTTTCCGTCGCGCAAGATGGAAAAGCTGACCAGCAAAACCCACAATGGGAACACCAGCAGGATGGCCGCGATAACAAATCCGGCGATGCCGGCGGAAGCGGCGGCTCTTGGGGTTCTCAGATAGGCATCTGTTACCCTTGCGTTGCTCGCATCCATCGCAACCTCGCGCGAGATCATGTCCCGTCAAACAAACTCCGGCTGTCGGCACAGCGACAGTTGAGATAGATCAAAGGCTTTTCCCTGATCAGTCGCCTGCAAGCGGCAGCGCGCTATCCGCGGCACGTTCTATCGCAGACCGATTTCCGTGCTTCGCAAGCGGCTTTCCATCGCTTCTTTTTGAGTTCGCATGCCACCAGACGGTAACCGGAGCTGCAATTGATGTGTTGACCTGAGCATTGAATGCTGGCGCATGTTGAACAGGGTTTGGCGGTCGCTTTGGGATTGCTTGACATCAGCAGAACTGCGGCCGCGAGCAGCATGATAACGAAGCGATTCCGTGCCCGTTTGCCCTGCGAAGGAAGCATTGCGGCGCTTATGACCTCAAACCACACCGACTTAGTCGACAACATGGTAGCCACCGTCGATGTAGATCGTATCGCCCGTGATAAGCCGCGCGGCATCGTGCGCCAGGAAAGCGGTGGCGGCTCCAACGTCCTCGATCTTTACCAGGCTGCGTGCGGGCGCTTTGGCCTTCGCCTTTTCGAGCAACTTGTCAAACTCCGGGATGCCCGATGCAGCGCGAGTCGCGAGCGGTCCCGGGGATATCGCATGTACGCGAATTCCCTTCGGGCCGAGCTCCGCGGACACATATCGTACAGCGCTCTCCAAAGCCGCCTTTGCGACGCCCATAATGTTGTAGTTCTTCACCACCGTCTGACTTCCGTAGTACGTCATGGTGAAGAGCGTACCTCCCTTCTTCATCAGGGGCTCCGCCAACCGCGCCATCTGGAGGAACGTCCAGCACGACACCTCCATAGTGGTCAGAAATCCGTCCAAAGACACGTCAACGACGCGGCCGTGCAAAGCGTCCTTGGGCGAAAAGGCGATCGAGTGGACGACGAAATCGAGCTTTCCCCAATCCTTCGCGATGCGTTCAAACACCGCCTCCATCTGTCCTGGAACGCGAACGTCGAGCGGCATCACAATTTTTGCGTCAAGCTCGCGTGCCAACGGATCGACGTGCTTCTTTGCTTTGTCATTAAGGTAGGTAACCGCGAGATCCGCGCCAAGAGCGCGAAAGGCGGCAGCACAGCCCCACGCTATCGACTGTTCATTTGCGATGCCAATTATCAATCCCTTTTTGCCGTCGAGGAGCTTGGCCTTCACGGCCGGAATCAACCGCCGCTTTCCATTTACTGACAGCCCGATCGGCTCGCCTCGCAAATATTGTTCTGCTGCCTGCCTCAAACTCGAGAATGCCTCACGCCGATCTTTCGCTTCAGCGGTCCGTGCGATTTCCAGACCGTTCACTGTCAATTGCCCCTCTCCCCAAGGCGCAACATTAATCTCAAAACGATCTTTTCCGACATTGGCAAAGAACTGCTTCACGGTCGCGCCTTTGCCGACGGGCATGTCTTTGTTCGGCTCCCAGGTTGCTGCGTTTGGCGACATGACGATCACTCCGTTGCTTTGTCATCCCTCAATCAGCGCAGGTGCTTCCATCACTGACTGGTTGGACGGTTACGCAAATAGACAAACCAGTAAGCCGCAGCGACCATGAGCGAACCGCCAACGATGTTTCCCAGCGTGACGGGAACGAGATTGCTCACGAAGTTGGCCCAGGTCAGGTCAGGAAATCCGCCGGCATCCTGTTGACGGACTTCCAAAAGGATTCAGGCGCACCGGCTTTGATGAACAATCCCATCGGAATGAAATAAATATTAGCAATTTTGAAGTTCTTCCGAGTGAAGCCGCAGACGCGATGAAAAACTTCAAATCCAAAAGCGGCACTCAAATCATAGCTGTTGGTATCCCTTTGATTCCGAAGTTCGCATCCGAGCAAACCGCGAGCCTGTGCAAACTTCGGAATCGGGACACTCAAATCATAGATTACTAGTGTCCTCTCGAATCCAAAGTCCGCTACCGAGCGCGCTGCACGATGAGGCGGACTTTGGGTATCGGGACACTAGAGCCGATACGAAGAAAGCTAGCACGCGTCCTGAGCGCTGAGAATATTTTCGGAGATCCGAGATCAGCAGCAGAATAAGCCAGCAAGGCTGTCCTTTCGGCTATTGCCCTTTCCGGATATTGTCCCCTTGGACAATAGCTCTTAGGCCAATAGCCCCAAGATAAGACTCCATCGTAGATGATTCTCGGGAAAAATGGGCAATTGCGCCCTGCCCCGGCAGACGAGAGTAACGCGTTCAAACAGGGAGCTGATTCCATGTTTGCCGATCTGCGCATCCGCCCTCAGAGCCACCCAATCCTCGGCTTTAGTAATGCTGAAACAAAGATTATTCTAAGTGAATTTAAGTATAACAGAGGCACTGAGATTTACGGCGAAGCAGAACCTGCAGATTATGTCTATCAAGTCATCGATGGGGCCGTCCGGAGCTACAAGCTACTCTCAGACGGAAGACGTCAGATCGGTGCTTTTCACCTCGTCGGCGATATATTTGGCCTCGAAAACGGCGACGTTCATCGCTTCACAGCGGAAGCCATCATCGACACAACGGTTCGACTGGTCAAACGGGTCAGCCTCGAACATGTTGCAGCAGAAGATCTCATTGTTGCGCGCAATCTTCTCAATATGACGACAACGAACCTCCAGCACGCTGAAGACCATATGCTGCTGCTCGGACGAAAAACCTCGCTGGAACGCGTAGCCACTTTTCTTATAGAGATGGACCGCCGCCTCACGGCTGCGGGAGTCATGGCACTTCCGATGTGCCGCCGCGATATCGCAGACTACCTTGGGCTCACCCTTGAAACGGTGTCGCGCGCCCTTTCCTATCTTAACGACAAGAAGATCCTAGAATTCATCGGTCAAAATCAACGACAAATCGTCCTGCTCGACAGGGGGCAACTCGCAGAGCTCGATCTCTAACTTGAGAGATCTCTTAGAGACCACTACTATTCGTCGGTGAACCTCTCTCGCTAGGACGCCCTCGTCTGCGCCATAACGGGCCGAATGTCGTTCTGCAACATCGACAATGTATGCTTGGCAATCATCAATTCTTCATCCGTTGGGATGACATAAACAGGCGTCCCCCCTGGACGCGAAATTCTGAGCGCATGCTTGGCGTTCTCCGCCGGATCGAGCTCGATCCCGAGCCATCTCAATTTCTCGGCAATGCGTATCCGGACGGCGGATGAATTTTCGCCGATCCCGGCGGTAAATACGAGGGCATCAATCCCCTCCAGCGCAGCAGCCAGAAGGCCTACGCTAAGCGCAGCACGATATACGAAGTAATCGATCGCAAACCTGGCGCCGGGATCGCTACTGTTGAGCAACTCGCGCATATCGTTGCTCACGCCGGATAGCCCTTTCAAGCCGCATTCCCGATAAAGGAAATTCTGCACTTCCGACGGCGACATTCCCTTTTTTGTCAAAAGGTACAAAACGACGCCGGGATCCAGCTGCCCCGGCCGGGTGCCCATCGGCAACCCATCGAGGGCGGTAAATCCAAGGGTGCATTCAACGCTGCGCCCAGATGAAAGAGCGCACATGGAAGCGCCGCTGCCGAGGTGAGCGACTACGACACGCCCCATCGCAATCTCGGGGGCACGCTCGGGAAGAACGCTGGAGATATATTCGTAAGAGAGACCGTGAAATCCGTAGCGGCGCACGCCCTCATCGTACAATCGCTGAGGAATCGCGAAATAGTCCGCAACCTTATCGTGATTGCGATGAAATGCCGTATCAAAGCATGCGACTTGAGGAAGGTTGGGAAAATTGGCAAGCACTGATCGGATCGGCGCCAGATTGTACGGCTGGTGCAGTGGCGCAAGCGAGGTCAGTTCTTCCAACCGACTGACAACTCCGTGATCGATGAGGGTTGGTTTGTCGTAAGCTGCTCCGCCATGGACCACACGGTGTCCGACCGCGACCGGTGCAATGCCCAGCTCGTCGCGCACCCATTCGCCTGCAATTGCCAGCGCCGCCGACACGTCCTGAACATTTTCGATGGGATAGGCCCGCTCCGCGACGACCTCACCGTTGGCATTGGTTGCGCGAAGACGCGGACGGCTTCCAATTCCATCGACCTGTCCCTTAATCTGCCGACGCGCATTGCCATCAGAGTTGATCGCGAAGATTTGAAACTTCACGCTCGACGAACCTGCGTTGACCACCAAGATGGTGTCCATGGGAATCACGCGGCTACGGTTGCTGCGCGGCGACGGCGCGCATCGGCATAAAGGGTCGCAACTGCACACGAAGCCATTCTTGATCGCGGCGAATCCGCGCGCGACGTCAACACGATGGGGACTCTCGCACCAAGGACGATTCCAGCTCCATCGGCATGCGCAAAGTAGGCAAGATTCTTGGCCAGCATATTGCCGGCTTCCAGATCAGGCACTACCAGGATTTGGGCGCGCCCCGCGACTTCTGACTTTATTCCCTTGATCCTTGCGGCTTCCTTGTCGACCGCGTTGTCAAAGGCGAGCGGTCCGTCAAGTACCCCACCCGTGATCTGCCCACGGTCCGCCATTTTGCAGAGCGCGGCTGCTTCAATGGTCGACGGAATTTTTGAAGTCACAGTTTCGACGGCAGAGAGAATGGCAACCCGCGGCGAAGCACCGAATCCCGCTTGATTATAGAGATCAATCGCATTCTGAATAATATCGCGTTTGCAATCGAGATCGGGGGCAATATTGATCGCGGCGTCGGTGATAAACACGGTGTCCGTGTAAGCAGGGACATCCATGACGAATACGTGACTTATTCGCCGCTCCGTGCGCAATCCTGTCTTGGCGGTCACGCTACGCATCAGTTCATCCGTATGAAGGCTCCCCTTCATCAGCATCTCGCCCTTCCCGGCGTGTATCATTTCAACAGCTTTGGCAGCCGCAGCCTCGCTATGCGGTGCATCGACCAGCTCATAACCGCTGATATCGATGCTGTGCGCAGACGCAATGTTCGAGATTTTCGCGATCGGACCCACCAGGATCGGCGTGATGATTCCAGCGTTGGCGGCGTCGGCGACGCCTCGAAGCGAACTTTCGTCGCAAGGGTGTACGACAATGGTTGTCGCAGCCGGAATGGCCTTAGCCGCGGCAATCAAACGATCGTACTTCGTGTGGGGTCGGCTTTCGCCGGACACTACGCTCATTGCTCGCCTCCAGTGAAATGAAATGATCAGGCTACGATGCTTTGGCTTTCCTCCCGGCGGGCATTTCTGCCTCGCCGTCCTCATTCACACCAAACAATTTCGCGACCCTGTGAAGGCGCCTGGCCGATTCACCGGATATTTCGGCGCTTGCCGACAGCACGTCTCGGATAATGGCGAATCCCTTACGTCGATCCTCGGCGTTCTTTGGCAATAACTTTCGAATGGCATTCAGGCTGGCGTCCGTCTCAAGCAGAAGCATAAAGAATTGCTCTCGCACCAATGTCTTGAATTGCGACAAAGAGAGCCTTGAGCTGCGATCGCTCAACCGGACCCTGCGCAATGCTTCAAGGCTGCGCTCGTCAACCATGCCTCGCGCCATACCGACATAGAGCAATCCACGGATAATGGACTCGCGCAGACCGCCATGTTCGATTTTCGATTTCAGCTCCCTGATACGGTCATCAAGCGCTTTGCGATGCTCATCCGTCATTTTTGGATGAGAAACGGGTGCTGAATTAGGATCTATTCCAACAGCCGCCTGAAATGCGGGTGATCCATAGATGGCAAGGAAGAGTGACTCGCTGACGGCATCCCGAAAATCACGCCAAGCATCCAATGTACTGACAACGCTTTTCGAATAACTTTCCTGCAGGGCGATGAAGGGGTTATTCTTTGCCGCCGGCTTGCGATGGTCCCGAATATTGTCCGCAGCCTCCATGATGACTCTCGTTGCGGGATTGTCGTCACCAAACAGATCGTACTGCAGGCGCAAGGGATGCAGATTGCGTAAGAAATGGGCCAATTGCGGCGTCATCATCGCCCTCACCCAAGGCTGAACGAAGCTTCTATATGCTGCAAGGTTTATCTCGGACACACGCGCTGCCGTCGCAAATCTGCGCTCGTCTTCCAGTGAGTTTTCTCCCATGGCACGAATGTCATCGAGCGTCCGCTGTTCGCAGCGCATGACCCATTGCCCGGATGCGAAGTCAGCATTCGGCGTTTGATCCGATTTCGCCTCGAATGTCGCTTCATAGAGTCCGGGAGGAAGCACATCGATAAGGTCGATGTTGCTCGAAAACTCACTGTGTTCTTTTCGAGCCACGCCTCCAGACACAAAGATGCCAAGGTGACCGACCGTTTCGTGCACCGTGTAGACAATGGTCTGTCCGTACGACCTTATCTCGTCAACGTTCTCATAAAGGTCGAGGATCCATCCCAACGCTTGTTGAGGCGGAGTGATATCGTCGCCTTTGGAGCAGAATACCACGATTGGCGACCGGATATTCCGCAGATCGACAACCTTACCGCCGGAAGTTTTGACACGACCAGCAGCAAGCTTATTACCGATGAAAAGCTCATCGACGATAAATTGAATTTCCTCTGCATTGAGATTGACATGCCCACCCCACCAGCGTTCGAATTCAAGATATCGGTCCGCTTCGGTGTCGACTTTGGAGTAAACATTATATTGTTTGGTCCATAGCGTGTTCGATGGATTCATACTCTCGAAGTTCTGCACCAACCATGCGCCGTCGAATTTTCCGCCACCGATGTCGCTGAAGAGCGCGGTTAACCAGCTTCCACCCAACAACCCACCTAAGTATCGCATGGGGTTTTGGCCGCGCACGCCTGCCCAGTAGGAAAGCGGCGAGCCGGCAAGGATGATCGGTCCGAACAGATCCGGTTGAAGCGACGCAAGCATCATGACCGCCCAGCCGGCCTGGCAATTGCCGATGACGCAAGGTTTCCCTTCAGCGTTCGGATGTAGCGCGATCACCTGCTTTAGAAATTCGCCTTCCGCTCGGGCAATATCTTCGATCGTCTGGCCAGGCACCGGCTCCGGCAAGAAGCCGATAAAATAGCAGGGATGGCCTGCTCGCATCGCGACGCCGATTTCACTGTCGGCCTTGAATCCTCCAATGCCCGGACCATGACCGGCCCGAGGATCAACAACGACAAACGGGCGGCGCTTCGGGTCCAATTCCACGTCATGTGGGGGAGCTATGCGAACAAGAGCATAATTCACCGGCCGTGGAAGCTTCCTTCCATCGGCAATAAGTTCAAAAGAGTAATTAAGAACATGAGGCGCGGTTTCCGCGAGGTGCTCGCGATATTGCACGCCACGTTTGCGCATGACATCCAAGAACAAGACGCTACGCTGTCCGCAATCCACAAGGTATTCCATGGCGGATGCGAAAAAACTCGGATTGTTATCGTTGGAGACTTCCGGCCTGTGGGACATCATCTGTCATCCTCGCGTCCGTACTCCGGATCAGCTTGGCGCTTGGACGACCGGATGGCTTGATTTAGGTCAAGCTCCGCACGGCGGGCTCGATCAGTTCAAAGGTTGAGTTCCTTCCGCAGTCGTAAGCTTGCGGTTCGGCGCATCATCTCGCATCCACGCCATCATCAATTCCCATGCCACCGCCAAGATGATGGGCCCAACAAAGAGACCAATGATGCCGTGGGCAAGCATCCCACCGAAAACTCCGATGAGAATGACGAGCGTCGGGGTCGTCAGACCTCGTCCCATGAGAAACGGCTTGAGCGCGTTGTCCGCAAGGCCAACCAATATCAAGTACACGGTGATTGATATGGCCACGGTGAAGTCCTTAACCGTCCAGATCCAAACGATGGTTGGAAGAATGACAAACACCGAACCGACTTGCAGAATGCCAAGCACCAGGACCGCAAATGCAATCAGGCTGGCCCCCGGCACACCGGCTACCTTCAACCCAATGCCAGCCAGGATTGACTGTAGAATTGCGATACCAATGACACCCTGCGCCACCGTCCGGATTGTGGCGCCCGCTAGCGACAGAAGCTGATCGCTCCGCTGTGGCACCACACGAGCAAGTATCGTCTTTCCTCCTTGCATCAGAGTTGATCCCATTGGAAGCAGGAAGCCTGCCAACAGAATTGACGCCAGAAATTTGAGAGTTTCCGTTCCAGCGCTGCCGGCAAATCCAAGGATGGCACTCGCGACAGGCTTGAGATACGGGGCGATCTCTTGAAAAGCTGCGGCCAGATTGTCGGAAGCCTGCTTCCAGAAATTATGCATCTGGGTGCCAACAAGCGGGAGATCATGAAGGCGAGCCGGCGGGGGCGGGATCGTGAGGGCACCGAATTCAATTTGTCGGGACATCTCGCGGACTGCTTCAATTAATCCAAGGCTGAGCCACGTCACCGGGCCGATGACAATTGCAAGGAAGGCTATCGTCAGCAGTGCCGCGGCTGTTCGCGGCCTGTCACCCAGATGCTTCGCGAGCCAAAGATATGGTGCGTAGAGGGCGACAGTAAGTATGAGGGCCCATACCAGGATTGGGATGAATGGACGGACTAGTATGAAGGACCAATAGATCAGGAACGCGAGCAGCCCAAGGCGCAGCGCGAGCTGCACTGTCTCGTCGCTGAATCTATTTCGCCGAGGTGACTCCACGAGGCGTTCACCGATGTTGACGCCGACAGATGTCACATCCGCCAGGCGATCAAACAAACTGTCGGTATATCGGCAATCCTTCGCTTGATTCAGATCAACCGATCACGGGGCTGTCGCCGCCATAAATGCGATCACCATGGGATGCGGACGGCGAAAATGCTGCGGAGCGCAGATTATTCGAGCGTGGAACCCTTTCGCGGTGGCGGCACGATTGAAATCCGTGCCCTCAGGCCGGACGACAGGGCGGACATGCTTGCGGCAATCGACCGCACGAGCGCGCAATCGCGCCAGCGCCGTTTTTTCGCACCGAAGCGCGGATTTTCAGACGCCGAGATCTCGTTCTTCATGAACGTTGATTTCGTCAACCACGTCGCTCTCGTAGCATTGATCAACAGAGATGGGCGTTCCGAAATCGTGGGTGGCGGACGCTATGTGATTGTGAAACCGGGCCAGGCGGAGGTCGCCTTCGTCGTTGTCGATGCCTATCAAGGTCAGGGATTGGGAAAGATATTGATGCACCATCTTGTTCAATGGGCCCATGACGGCGGACTAAAAGAACTCGTTGCGGAAGTTCTTCCAGAAAACCAGGCCATGCGTCGCGTGTTGAGTAACGCAGGCTTCGTGCCTTCTCGCGGAAGCGACCCTCAAGTTTTGCATTTCTCACTAGCGCTTCAATGAGGACCCGCGCGCAGAGCGATGAGGAAATGGCACGGTATGTCGCCGACCGCGGCCTCGTGAGCGACTGATAATCTATCAGAGCCTATACAAAACTTGGTCGGCCCGGGGACCATTTGACCAAGACAGGCTATCTGCCTGATGGGCAACCACGAGGACATGCTGCTCGCGGTGGCAGATCATTCGGATTGGGAAGAGCGCCGGCTTCGCAAGGTCGCATCCAGCTGATTTTGCTTAAGCTTTTCGCAAATCTTGTGTTTTGGAAATGGTGCCCAGGGGCGGAATCGAACCACCGACACTGCGATTTTCAGTCGCATGCTCTACCAACTGAGCTACCTGGGCGCCGCCCCGAAGCAAGTTCAGGGAGAGCGCCGGTTTATAGTGAGACCAAAGGGTCCTGTCCAGCCACCTGCGGTGCATTCTTGCCCTAAAAGCGGTGAAAATTCCCCAATGATTACTGCAAATTAGCCGTGGACGGCGGAAGGCGCGATGATTCCTGCGCCAAGATCATGCGGATTGTCCACGCGACAAGCTGATCACCCGCCGATGACGGGACTATTTCGGCTCGTCCGCGTCATCCTCGTCGTCGCCCTCGCGGGCTGGAATGGCATAGGAGCCGGACAGCCAACGGTTCAGGTCGACGTCGCGGCAGCGCTCCGAACAAAACGGTTTCGAAGCCTCGGTCGCGGGCTTGCCGCAGATCGGGCAGGGTTTGGCGGGACGCGCCTTCGCTGTGTCGTCAGTTGGCATTCAACCAGCCGAAGCGGATCGGGAAACCTTCGCCGCCCAGCAAGGCCGTGGTTTCATACAAAGGCAGGCCGACAACGTTGGTGTACGAGCCTACCATCTTGACCACGAATGACCCCGCAATGCCCTGCACTGCGTAGCCACCGGCTTTGCTGCGCCATTCACCGGAGCCAATATAGGATTGGATATCGTCCTCGTTCAGCCGCTTGAAGCGTACACGCGTCTCAACGAGCCGCTGACGAAATGTTTCCTTCGGCGTCACGAGGCAAATCGCCGTATAGACCCGATGGTTGCGGCCCGACAGCAGGCGCAAGCATTGCGAGGCTTCGTCCACCAGTTCCGCTTTCGGCAGGATGCGCCGCCCCACCGCGACCACCGTATCGGCCGCGAGGATGTACGCGCCGCGTAGCTCATCGTCGAGCTGGACAGACTTCAGCGCAGCATCCGCCTTCGCACGCGCAAGCCGGTTGGCGCAGGCCCGTGGCAGCTCACCACGCTTCGGCGTCTCGTCCACATCGGCGGGACGCAACGCATCGGGCTCGATGCCCACCTGATTGAGCAGGCTGAGGCGCCGCGGCGATCCGGACGCGAGAACGAATTTGGAACGGCCTAACATGCGGGATGAGTCAATTCGATGAGAGGTCAGTGGGCGCGGAAACTATCCGAAGGCTGCCAGAACGACAACAGCACAGGATTGGCATATTCGGCGGCTGTTCGGGACAAAATGATCTTTTTAGTTACCGTGATGGCCAATTCCAGGATGGGGCTTCCCCATCCCTCACGATGGTTTCGCTCAGATGCTTTTCGAGCAGCACCGGCATGCTCCCCTCTTCCTGCTCAAGCGCTGACACCAGCTTGGGCGCATGGGAGACCACGATCATCTGCGACTGTTTGGCGGCCCGTGCGATCAGGCGCGCCAGCGGAACCAACAGATCCGGGTGAAGACTGGTCTCAGGTTCGTTGAGGATCATCAATTCCGGCGGGCGTGGTGACAGCAGCGCCGCGACCAGCAGCAGATAGCGCAACGTCCCATCGGACACTTCCGACATCTTCAGCGGACGCAGCAGCCCGTGCTGATACATGGCCATATCGAAATATCCATCGGCCGCCGTCACCTCGACGTGCGCGCCGGGGAATGCGTCGTCAATCGTTTCGGCAAGCCCCGCAGGATCACCGATTTCCATAATCGTGCGGATGGCAGCCGCGAGATCCGTGCCGTCGCTCGCGAGCACCGGCGTATAGGTCCCGATCTGCGGCCGGCGGGCCGGCGCATCGCGGTCCGTCCGAAGGTGATCGTAGAACCGCCAGTCCTTCATCCGCTCACGCAGCAGCAACAGCTCCAGCGCATCGCGCGGGTCAGCGCAATGCGTCATCATGCTGTCGAATGACGCCAGGTTCTGAAACGTCTCGCGCCACGCGCCGGTCTCGCTGCGCACTCGGACGAACGGACCGCGGCGTTCGGCAAACGCATTGGCGCGGCCGAGCAATTCACCGGTCCACACGCTTTCGGCTTTGATCTGCGGGTCGAGCGAGAAAAACGACGATGACGGCTGTGGCAAGCCGAGATCAAATGGCATAGCCATAATCATCGCCGGCGAAGCCCAGTTTCAAACCGACCGGCTTGCTACGGACAGTTCCTTCAACCGCCTGCGTGCCGACCCTCATCTTGCGGGAGAAATTTTCCGGCCCTGCCCACAGCGTTGACTGCAGCCCGCCTTCCGCGGCGAGGGATTGAATCACACGTCCCTGCGCGACATCCGCAAGCAGCCGGAGCGAGCGATAGAGACTGGATTTACCGCTGCCGTTGGCACCGGTCACAACATTGAGCGATCCAAGAACAAGCCGGATGTCGCGCAACGATCGATACCCGGAGACCGCCAGTCGCGTAATCATCGACTTACTCGTTCGCCATACCACGCGGCCCGAACCGCTTGCGGATTTTCTGCATCAGGCCATCACGCACCGCGCGATAGGCATCGAGCTGCAGTTCGCGGCGGCCTTCAACACCGACAGGATCAGGCGTCGGCCAGTATTCCACCTCCGTGGCAAGGGTTGCCGTCAACTGCAGCGCCTTGTGGTGCGCCTCGGGAGAGAGTGTCACGATCAAATCGAAATTGAATCCCTCCCAGTCTTCCAGATCTTCAACCGTCCAGGGTTTGTGATTGGAAATATCGAGGCCGATTTCTTTCATGACCGCGACAGCAAACGGATCAAGATCAGCCTTGCTGACGCCCGCCGACTGCACATAAAGTCCGCGTGGAACGAGATGGCGCAACAAACATGCCGCCGTCGGCGACCGGACGCTGTTCTGGCCGCACATGAACAGGACGGCTTGCGGGGAACGCGCCTTCATACGCGCTCACCCTTTCCAGTGAAGGACGGAGATCAGCGTGAACAATCGGCGCGAGGTCTCGAAATCCACGCGCACCTTACCTTCAAGCCGCTCCATCAACGTCCGCGATCCTTCGTCGTGAACGCCACGACGCCCCATATCGATGGCCTCGATCTTGTCAGGAGTAGCAGTGCGGATTGCCTGATAATAGCTGTCGCAGATCATGAAATAGTCCTTCACGATCCGGCGGAACGGCGTCAACGACAGCAAGTGCACGACCACGGGCGTACCGTCCTCGTGCTTGATGTCGAACATCAGGCGGTTGCCGGTAATGCCGATGTGCAGCGTGAAAGGGCCTGGCGGGGCGCCTTCCGGCACGAACAGATTCTGCTCGATCAGATCGTAGATCGCGATCGCACGCTCGTGCTCGATATCGGGCCCTGAACGTCCGATGGATTCCTCATCGAGCGTCACCGCGACAATGCGGTAGCGGCCATCGTCATCTGGCGGAGGCGTACTCATGGCAGGTTGAGGCGGATTCCAACGGACCGCGCATGGGCATCGAGACCTTCGGCTTTACCCAGCGTCATCGCAGCTGGTCCCAAGGACCGCAGTTGATCCGGCCCGCACTTCAGAATCGACGTCCGCTTCATGAAATCAAGCACGCCCAGCCCCGACGAGAAGCGCGCCGACCGCGCTGTCGGCAGCACATGGTTCGAGCCGCCCACATAATCCCCGATCGCTTCTGGCGTATGCGCGCCGAGGAAGATGGCGCCCGCGTTTCTGATGCGGGCGCTCAAGCTCTCCGGATCGGCCGTGATGATCTCCAGATGTTCAGCCGCAATGGCATCAGCCAGCGCTACGGATTCATCCAACTTCCTGACGAGGATCACTGCCCCGAAATCATTCCACGATGCACGCGCGATTTCGGTGCGCGGCAGTGTCGTCAGCTGTGCTTCCACCGCGCGCTCGACATCGGCGGCAAGTGACGCATCATCGGTGATGAGAATGGACTGCGCGTTGGCATCGTGTTCGGCCTGCGCCAGCAGATCGGCCGCAATCCAATCAGGATTGGCACTGTGGTCGGCGATCACCAGCACTTCAGAAGGACCTGCAATCATGTCGATACCGACCTTACCGAACACGAGGCGCTTGGCGGCTGCGACATAAGCATTGCCGGGACCGACAATCTTCGCCACCGGTTTGATGGTCGCCGTGCCATATGCCAGTGCCGCGACAGCCTGCGCACCGCCCACGCGATAGATTTCAGATACACCGCCGAGCTTTGCCGCCGCCAACACCAGCGGATTGAGCTTGTTGTCCGGCGACGGCACCACCATCACCACACGTTCGACGCCGGCGACTTTCGCCGGCACCGCGTTCATCAAGACCGAGGATGGATACGCCGCCGTTCCGCCCGGCACATAAAGGCCAACCGCTTCGATCGCACTCCAGCGCCAACCGAGTTCAACGCCTTGTGCATCGGTGAAACGCTCGTCTTTCGGCAACTGGCGCTGATGAAAAAGCTCGATGCGATCGCGTGCGAGTTTCAGCGCATTGATCGTCGTGTCATCACAGACTTTGACGGCAGCATCGATTTCATCTGCAGTGATCCGCAGTCCATCAGCCGAAATATTCAGGCGGTCGAATTTTCGGGTCGCCTCGACCAACGCCGCATCACCGCGCCTGGCGACATCGTCCACAATCGCGCGCGCGGCCGCGTCGATGTCGGCCGATACTTCGCGCTTCATGGCGAGGAAGGCGTTGAAACGCGTGGCAAAGTCGGCGGCGCTGCTGTCGAGACGAAGGGGCATTGTGGTGAAGAATTCTCTGATCGGAGCTAAGGACAAGTCGTCCTAACCCTTAGCATCCCTGACGCAAGATCGCGAGCCGGGGAATCCGGCTAGCGACCGTCTAAGGCGCTGTTCTGTCGGAAAGATCATCCCGGGCCGGACGGTCCTCGCCAGACACATCGTCCGACGCGCCGCCTAGAACATCACAGGCAAGGTCGGCCAGTTCGCATTCAAGACATTCGACATCGAGCCGAAGGACACCGCCGCTGGCGAACAGCAGCAGAACGTTACCTCCCGGAGCATCGGTGGGATGGAATTCGAGGCCCAGCAGGGTGAGCGCCTGCTGTGGCGCGGCCATATCAATGTTCCGCGCCTTGCAGGCGAGGACCCGGTCGAACCGCAGCGCGGAAATGATCTGATGCGGCGCCTCTTGTCCCGCGAGGATCTCCTCACAGTCCGGCCGCCGCATTCCGACGACCAGCCGCTTTTCGCCTTGCCGCCAGATGATGTCGCTCGCAACAACGCAGGCGTCCTGGACGTGGGCCGAAATCACCGCCAGGTCATCTTCATCGAGAGCGATCAGCTTGTGTGGCGACATCGACCCTCGCTGTGACGTTTCCTACCCGCTGATGCGCTCGATCGTAGCGCCGCAGGCTGACAGTTTTTCCTCAAGCCGCTCGAAACCGCGATCGAGGTGGTAGACGCGGTTGACGACCGTTTCGCCTTCGGCGGCCAATGCCGCGATCACCAGCGACACGGACGCCCGAAGATCGGTCGCCATCACCGGCGCACCACGCAGTTTCGACGTGCCCTCTACAATAGCAGTTTCGCCGTCCAGCGAAATACGCGCACCGAACCGCGCGAGTTCCTGGACGTGCATGAACCGGTTCTCAAAAATCG
Organism: Nitrobacteraceae bacterium AZCC 1564; assembly: GCA_036924835.1. Lineage (NCBI taxonomy): Bacteria > Pseudomonadati > Pseudomonadota > Alphaproteobacteria > Hyphomicrobiales > Nitrobacteraceae > Nitrobacteraceae bacterium AZCC 1564. Next base: position 3,366,611 of record JBAGRR010000001.1, on the reverse strand, counting down.
TTTCGGTAATATGAGACGATCCCTTGGCACATGTCATCAAGGCCATGAGCTGCGCCTGGAGATCCGTCGGGAAGCCCGGGAATGGCGCCGTCGAGACCACGACCGGGTTGATGCCGGCGCCGTTACGCGCAACGCGAATACCTTCGTTATTCGGCGTAATGATTGCGCCGGCTTCGGTCAGCACGTCGAGCGCCGATTGCAACAATTCCGGCCGGGCGCCGGCGAGCTGCACCTCGCCGCCGGTCATCGCCACAGCCATGGCGTAAGTCCCGGTTTCGATGCGATCCGGCAACACCGTGTGCCTCGCACCGTGAAGCTTGGCGACGCCTTCAACCACGATGCGCGTCGTGCCTGCGCCGACGATGTTCGCGCCCATCTTGTTGAGGCAATCGGCAACGTCGACAATCTCAGGCTCGCAGGCCGCATTGGTGATAACGGTGGTACCCTTCGCCAGTGTCGCAGCCATCAGCGCGACATGAGTGCCGCTGACCGTCACTTTCGGAAAATCGATTTCCGCGCCGACCAGTCCATTGGGCGCGGCGGCCACGACGTAACCGCCGTCGATCTGGATCGATGCGCCGAGCTTCTCGAGCGCCATGATCAGCAGGTCCACGGGTCGCGTGCCGATGGCGCAGCCGCCGGGCAGCGACACCTTCGCCCCGTGCATGCGCGCGAGCAGCGGCGCAATCACCCAGAAGCTCGCGCGCATCTTCGAGACCAGTTCATAAGGGGCCGTGGTGTCGATAATGTTTGCAGCCGAAATGTGCAGGGTCTGGCCCTGGTACTCGTGGTCGCCCGGGCGCTTGCCAGCCGCCATGATATCCACGCCATGATTGCCCAGAATGCGCTGAAGCTGCACGACATCCGCGAGGCGCGGCACGTTGTCGAGGATCAGCGTCTCGTCCGTCAGGAGGCTCGCGATCATCAACGGGAGGGCCGCATTCTTTGCGCCGGAGATTTGAATGGTGCCATTGAGCTTATTGCCGCCGACGATGCGAATGCGATCCATACCAACCCTGCCTTTTCCGGATAAATTGTCTTAGCGGGTTTCAGGCGTCGTGAAAACCGCCGCGCCGCATGCCGCCCCGAAGCTCATGGTCCCCAAAAGCTTCAGCTTTCAGTCTAATGCAACCAATTTCGCTGGAATTGTGTCGGCCGGCCCCCAGGTCGGAATAATCCAGCCGACCGTTGCCACTGAATCACATCGCTGCCCGGTTGATATCCATCGGCGCTCCAGCCGTTCAGCGAAGGTCATGCCGGCCGGAATCTGCGGATTCCGGCGACGATTGCGAAAATGAAGAACAACAGAACCACCGCCTGCGTGATCGCGAAAGGCGGCTCGGCGCCCGTTGGAGCATAGACGTTCAGCAATCCGACTTTCTGGAACGACTGCGCGATCAGCACGAAAACGTTGAACCACAAAGCAAGCATCGCGGTGACGATATAGACCGCACGCCACACGCCGCTCAAGCCTTTCCCATACAGCGCATACGCCGCGACGGCGAGCAGCACGAGCGAGATGATCGCGACGATGTGCGACGGCAGAAGCTTGGTGAACGGAAACAGAAAGCCGGTTGCGCTGGTCAGGATCGTCGTGAAGAGAAACAATGCAGTCCAGCCGGGAAGCTTGTTCGACGCAAGAATGCCGCCAGCAACGATGAAGCCGAACGCAATGCCGATCATGCTGAGAATGAGATGGAAAACCGTAAACGCCTGCAGACTCATACCTAAAATCATGATGCGCCCCTATCCCTGAAATAATTCAAGGCTACAGCATGCGCACATCCGCGCAACAGGACTTCAACAGTATTGCGCAGGCTTTGTAAAAAATCTGAATGACTGCCACAACGTGCGGCAGTTGTGCTTTTAGGAAGCACTTCGCCGGGCTAACGCTGCTCAGTAATAGCGCGGGATTGGACCGTTATGCGGCGTCCTGCGATCCGAGAGATCGAAGGCGACCTCGTCGACATAGCACCAGCCCCAACCTTCGGGCGGATCGTAGCCTTCGATAATCGGATGCTGGGTCGCGTGAAAATGCTTGGTTGCATGCTTATTGGGCGAATCGTCGCAACAGCCGACGTGGCCGCAGGTGCGGCAAATCCGCAAATGCAGCCACACATCGCCAGTCTTGAGGCATTCCTCGCAGCCGAGCGCGCTTGGCGTCACGTCACGAATTCCAGCGATGTGTGTACATTTGGCCATGCTCGGCTGCATCCGTTGTTCTGGGAATACTTAGAGGTCTTTGCTATCGAACAGGATAAGATCCGCACCGCCGCTGGCGAAATTCGGCAAATCCCCCGCAGCGGCTTGTCCTTCGGGACTGGCAAGGCCGGACTGAATGGCAGCAGCGCTGTCGAAGGTCAGGATTGCGATTAGATAGGCGTCGGACGCCCCAGTCAGCGAAGTGATCGGCCCGTGACTGATCTGATATTTCCTCAGGCCCGGAATTTTCTTCGCAAGCGCTATGTGGGTCTCGGCATAATACTTATCGAAGGCTGCAGGATCCTTTGGCGTCTTGTACGTCACGACGAGTTGAGCCATTCGCTTCCTCCCTGTTTGTATGATCAGCCAAGTTTTTACGGCCGACCAAGGGAGCCTATAGCGCCGGTTTCGCCGTGTCGCTGAGAAAACCATGCAGCGCCGCCACCACCTGCGCGCCTTCGCCGATCGCCCCGCCCACGCGCTTCACCGAACCTGACCGTACGTCACCCACCGCGTACACGCCGGGCACGGACGTCTCCAGGGGCGCGACAAGCCGTCCGAGATTCTGTTCGGACTGAGCACCTGTCACGACGAAGCCGGTACGATCGAGCGTCACGCCGCACCCGCTGAGCCAGGCCGTTGCGGGATCGGCGCCAACGAACAGAAACACGTTGCGGATGTTGGCAGCTGTCTCGTTGCCAGAATCGCGATTGCGCCAGCGCACGCGGGAGAGCCCGCCATCATCAGGCGCGCCTTCCAGCGCGACGATTTCGGTGCGCGTCATCACCTCGATATTCGGCGTCGCATTGATACGGTCGATCAAGTAGCGCGACATGCTTGCCGCCAGCCCATCGCCACGCACCATGACGCGAACTTTTTTGGCATGACCTGAGAGAAACACTGCCGCCTGCCCGGCGGAATTGCCGCCGCCCACCAGGATGATCTCTTGATCCGCGCAAAGACGCGCTTCGATCGGCGAAGCCCAGTACCAGACGCCGCGTCCTTCAAACTTGTCGAGGTTCTCGATCGCCGGCCGGCGATACCGCGCGCCGCTCGCCACGACCACGGACCTTGACCTTAACTTTTCGCCGCAATCGAGCACGAGTTCAAACGCCCCATCAGGCTTCGAACAATCGAGCGAAATCGCTGACACAGGGATCATCATGTCGGCGCCGAACTTCTGGGCCTGCGTGAAAGCGCGCCCCGCAAGAGCTTGCCCCGATATGCCGGTGGGGAAGCCGAGATAGTTCTCGATGCGCGCGCTCGCGCCAGCCTGGCCGCCGAAGTAGCGCGCATCAAGCACGGCCACCGACAATCCTTCCGATGCGGCGTATACCGCCGTCGCCAATCCCGCCGGCCCGCTGCCGACGATGGCCACGTCGTACATCTTCCTGCACGAGACGCTGCCGATCATGCCCATGGCGCGCGCAAGCGCAGACTCGGACGGGTTGCGCAGAACCGTGCCGTCCGGGCACACCACCAGCGGCAAGTCGCTCTGCCTGGTCGAGCACCGTCCGATCAAGTCGGCTGCATCCTTGTCGGTTGCAGGATCGAGCAGATGATAAGGGTTGCCGTTACGCGTGAGAAAACTCTGCAACCGAACCACGTCGCCAAGCAGCGGCGAGCCGATCAAGACCGGACCACCGACGCCGCCTTGAATGAGATTGACGCGCCGAAGGATCAGCGCCCGCATGATGCGCTCACCGAGATCTGCCTCGGCGACAAGCAGCGCCCGAAGATTGGCCGACGGAATCAGAAGGACCTCGACCTCGCCCTCAGCGGTGCCGTCGACGAGCGCCATACGGTTCGAGAGCTGCCCGACTTCGGCGAGAAACTGGCCCCGCCCCTGATCGATCACCGGGGTGACGTGTCCCATCCCGTCGCGCTGGGTGATGGACACCGTTCCTGACAGGACGACAAACATGCCCGGACCAATTTTTCCGGTTTCGAACAGCCGCTCGCCGTCCTTGTACTGACGGACATCGCCGAAGCTCCGCATGCGGCCGATTTCCGCATCGGTCAGCGTCGGGAATGTTTGCTCGTAGCGCGGAAACGCCTGCTCGGAATGAGGCGTGGCCACCGATGAAGGCGCCGCTCCGTTTGCACCAAGGGTCTCTGTCGGATCTGTCGCCATCTCACTCATCTTTTTACTCGCTAAAGAGAAATGCATCGCACTCAACGAACGATGCTCAAACATTACGGCGCCTATTGGCCGGACTTTTCACTTGTCGATTCGTTCTCTCGCACGCGGGCGTCGTCCTCGGGCGTAACAACGCTCATACCCGCGCGGCCGCGTGCCTGGGACTTTCGACGTTTCAGGTTGTCGCGTAACGCCGCTTTCAGGCGCGCCTCCCGGGCGGCTTTGGCGCCAGGCGTCCCCTTCTCTGATTCATCCTTCATCGAGAACCCACTCATGCGCGTCGTCTGACCAGCATCGCAGGCCGGACATGATTGCGCTAATATCGAATGAACAACCATACCATATAGGGATTTCCATGACTGACGTCTTGCGGCTCCTGGCAGCTCCGGCGCAGGAAACCCTCACCGGCTGGCATCGCTTCGTCGAAACAAAAAACGAAGATGTGCTTCGGCCGCTATTTGCCGAGGACACCGTTTTCCGCTCGCCGTTCGCGCATATTCCCCTGCCCAGCCGCGATGCGAGTGTGCTGATCCTGACCAATGTGATCCATATTTTCGAGAATTTCCGCTATCACCGCACCCTCGTCGTCGGTCCGCATGATGTCGGGCTGGAGTTCAGCGCCAATATCGGCGAATTCGATCTCAAGGGAATCGACCTGATCAAATTCAATCCTGCCGGCCAAATCATCGAATTCGAGGTGATGATTCGGCCGATGAAGGCGCTGCAGGCGCTTGGCGCACGGATGAATGAGCGGATCGCCGGCCGGCTGGAAAAGTACAAGGAAATGGGGACGACCCACCGCTGAATCAGTTCGAGGAATTCCTCCCCTGAAGGGCCAGAATTCCTTTTCAGAAGAAGGGCGATCCGTGCTTGCACCGCCACCAGCCTTATGGCAAGGAAGCCCGCATTCAGAGGCCTTTGGCTGATTCACGTCTTTCGTGACGAATCTGGTTTCGCTGCCGTAGCTCAGTGGTAGAGCACTCCATTGGTAATGGAGAGGTCGACAGTTCAATCCTGTCTGGCAGCACCAGCCCTCCGACAATAACCCACTGAAATAACGGAAGATTCTAGAGACGCTGCGACCGTATTCGCCAACCTTCAGTAGAAGTCCCGTCCACGCCCAAGGGAACCCGGACCTGAGGCTAAAGAGCCGACCGCCTCTGAAACTCACCCGGCGTCATGCCCATCACCTCGCGGAAGGCATAGCCGAACGCCGCAACGCTGGAGAAACCGAAGCGCGAGGCGACGTCCTTCACCGGCCGTGATCCGCTGCCGAGCATTTCTGCCGCGGCCATGATGCGGGCGCGGCGCCGCCATTCACGGAACGTCAGTCCTGTCTCGCTGGGAAACAGCCGTGTCACGGTGCGCGGCGAGGCGCCTGCCGCAAGCGCTAAATCATCCAGGTCGCGTTCGACCAGCGGGTCTGCCAAAACCAGAGCCGCGACATGCCGGGCCCGGGCATCTGCCGGCATCGGCATGAACGTGGCCGGGTCCTCCGCCTCGGCCAGTTCGTACAGCACGAGTTCGGCCAGCACTTCCGCGCGACGCGGATGAACCTGGTCGCCGAACAACGCGAGCACTGATTCGCGGAGCAACGGACCAACTGCGACAACGAACTCACGGGTCAGGCGCGGCGCTTCCGGATGCGTCGCTAGCCACTCCGGCTCGGCATAGAGCGCGCGCATCTCGATATCGGCCAACACATCGATGGCATGTTCAAGTCGTGGCGGCACCCAGACCGCACGGGCCGGCGGAACGAGCCAGCGCCCCTTCGGCGTTGTCACCTGCATCACGCCACGCTCGGCAAAGATGAGCTGGGCCTCCCGGTGCATATGGGTGTCGAGCCGGGTCCCCCTTCGGTAGCTGCGCGCGAGCACACGCATCCCCTCGCAGACAGGGGTTGAGGGGACATGATGCCCATTGGCGTCCTGGCGATGCATATCGGCTCCAAATCGATAGGCCGCCAGCGTAAGCTGGTTCAGGGTTCGGAGAAACCCACGATTGTCGAAGTCACCCGAAGGAAACGCCTGCCGATGAACCGCCCCCAGACCGTGATCAATTACGTCAACATCGCGCATTTCATCGACCACTACGCGATGCTGATCTTCGCGGCGGCAGTGATCGTGATGGGTCCGGTGTTCAGCATGCCCTATGGCGACTTGCTGCCCTACGCCACGCCCGGCTTCGTCGCGTTTGGCGCGGGCTCGCTGGCGACGGGCTGGCTCGGCGACCGCTGGAGCCGCCGGCACATGATGGTGATCTTCTTCCTCGGCATCGGCGCGAGCATCATCGCCGTCGGCCTGGTGCAGACGCCGCTGCAGCTCGGCATCGCCCTGTTCGTGGTCGGCGCCTTCGCGTCGATTTACCATCCGGTCGGCACCGCCATGCTCGTCTCCTATTCGGACAAGAATCTCGGCCGCGAAGTCGGAATCAACGGCGTATGGGGCAATCTCGGCGTCGCCTCATCGGCACTCGTCACAGGTGCCGCGGCGCAGCTTCTTGGATGGCGCTGGGCCTTTATCCTGCCGGGGCTGATCACCATCGCCTTCGGGCTGGCCTTCATGCGTGCAGTCCATCACGAGGTGCGCACCGGCCACAAGACCGCAGGCGCCACGGCCCGCGTTTCGAAAAATGCGATGTGGCGCGTCGTTGCCGCACTTATCGTCACGGTAATCGCGAGCTCGACAACATTTAACGCCGTCACGGTGGCGCTGCCGAAGCTGTTTGCTGAACGCCTGACGGACATCACTACGAGCCCGGCGACGCTCGGGCTGATCACAGCTTGTGTCTACGTTTTCGGGGCACTGACGCAGTACACAATCGGCGGCCTCATTGATCGCTTTTCGTTAAGAACCGTGTTTCTTCCGGTTTCGATCGCGCTGACGCCCCTGCTATACCTCGCCGCTGAATTCCAGAATCTTCCACTCATCATCGTCGCGATCGGAATCGTGATGGCGATGTTCGGTCAGGTCACAATCAACGATGCAATGGTCGGCAAGTACACGAGCGATCAATGGCGCGCGCGGGCCTATTCGGTGCGCTACTTTGTCGGCTTCACCGCTGCGGGCGCCTCTGTTGGTCTCGTGGCATGGCTTCACGAGCGCGGCGGATTCGCACTGACGCTGCATGTGTTCGCGGCGTTGTGCGTGCTCGTGATCCTCGGCGCCCTCGTCTTTCCAGCCGAGCAGCGTGCTCCCGCGTCTGCGCCGCAGCCGGCCGAGTAACTCTAGCCCCGCAAGGCGAAACGGACCGCTCAGATGCGGTCTGATTTCGCTGTGCGGATTTCGGGGCGCTTCTGGCTTCTTCTGCACAGGAGCCTCGGCGCATAGCAGCACAACCTTAGATTTGAACCTCAAATTTTCAATTTTCCGAAATTTATTAACCCGCTGCAGCAATACTCGTGCCGTTTGTTTTCCGATGATTTGGATTGGCTCAGGGGGCACCATGGCTTTAGGATTTCCCTTTGGAAAATTACTTAATCGGCTCAGCATTCCGCGCATCAAAATGGGGGTTCGGGGAAATCTCTTCCTCGCCTTCGCCGTGATCGCGGCCATGGCGCTTGTCATCAGCGCCAGTGCCAGCCTGCTTCTCCGTCAGCTTGGCGGAGTTGTATCCAACCTCAACGAACGCGACATTCCCCGGCTCTCGGCCAGCCTACAGCTCTCGGCCCAGAGCGCGACGCTCGCGACCCAGGCTCAATCGCTGCTGTCGTCGGCCGACGAAAGCACCCTGAACGAGCGCTCTGCTCAGATGAAAGAGACGCAGCAAGGCGCTGCCAACAGATTGGCGGAGATTGCAAAGCTCGGGGCTGATAAATCAGTGGTCGATGCGCTGATCGAGACCAGCAAGAACATCGGCGATACAGTCACCAGCATCGGCTCAGCCGCCAAGGAACGCCTTGAAGCTTCCGCGGTGCGCGAAGCTCAAGCCATCGCCTTGCGTAAAGCCCAGGCCGATTTTCTCTCGGCAGCAAGCGCCGCAACCCTCGATGCCCAGACTCAAATGAACGCCGTGCTCGGATCGGCCGCGTTCTCGCCCAGCGATGCAATGGAAGTTTCGCGCGCGAACGATCTGCTCGGCAGTATCATTACCGACGTGAACTTGATGACCGCCGATATGACGGCAGCTCTTTCGGCAACGAGCAGCGACGCGCTCAACCCGTTCCAGGATTCCTTCAAGGCCCGAAAGGAAGGCCTTGCTGGCAAGCTCAAGGATCTGAAGGAGCTCAACACGGGTGGAACGATCAGAGAACCGCTAAGCAAGCTTCTGGCACTTGCGGAGGGAAAGGACGGCGTCTTCAAGATCCGCCAGAAAGAGCTGGATGCGGCTGAGTATGGCCAGCTCATCGTAGATGAAACTCGCAAGCTGAACCGCGGCCTTGAAAGCAGCGTCAAGCAACTCGTCAGCGATGTGCAGACGCAAACGCAAGCCGCCGCTGGCGTCGCGCAAAGCAAGATCTCCTTGGCGACCATGGTCATGCTGGTGCTTGGTGGTCTGACGCTCGTCGGCTCGTTCCTATTTGTCTGGCTCTACGTCGGCCGCAGCATTCTGGCGCGAATTGCCAACCTTCAGAAGGTGATGCAGCGGCTGTCGGATGGCGACCTCGATGCGGAAGTGGCGCGCAGCAAGCAGCAGGACGAAATCGCCGTGATGGCCCGCTCGCTCGAAGTGTTCCGGGAAAGTATGATCCGGTCGCGTGCCTTGAGCAGCGAACAGGATCAGGATCGTGCCGCCAAGGCCGAACGCGCGTCTCGTATCGAAGCGCAAATTGCAAGCTTTGAGGACAAAGTCCGGGTGGCCCTTGAAGGCCTGATGGCGTCGGCAAACTCCATGCAGGTGACGGCTGAAAGCATGTCAGCCACCGCAGACCGCTCCAGCGCGCTGGTGAGTGCCGTGGCCTCGGCCGCCGAAGAGACATCGGTGAACGTGCAAACCGTATCTTCAGGCACCGAAGAACTGTCGTCCTCCATCCAGGAAATCGGCCGTCAGGTCACGACTTCGACGGAGATCGCCAACAACGCTGTCAGCGAGGCCAGTCAGACCGATGCGACCATGCAAGGCCTTGCCGAGAATGCAAACCGCATCAGCAGCGTCGTCGATCTCATCCAGGAGATCGCATCACAAACCAATCTGCTCGCACTCAATGCCACCATCGAAGCTGCGCGGGCGGGCGAAGCAGGCCGTGGGTTTGCGGTTGTGGCAGCGGAAGTGAAGACTCTCGCCGAGCAGACCGCGAAGGCGACCGACGAGATCCGCGCTCAGATCACCAGCATGCAGACCGTGACGACGTCTGCGGTTGGTGCCATCCGCAGCATCGGTTCAACCATCAGCCAGATTAACGACGTGACTACGGCCATTGCTGCGGCTGTCGAACAACAAGGTGCAGCGAGCCGCGAGATCGCCCGCAACATCCAGCATGCGGCTGGCGGAACAAGCGAGGTGTCGAGCAATATCGTTGGCGTGAGCCAGGCGTCCATCGAAGCGGGCGCTGCCGCAAGCGAGGTGCTGAACGCATCCGGCGAGCTTCGCCGCGAAGCTGATACGTTGCGCACAGAAATCGATACGTTCCTGCTCAACATCCGGGCCGCCTAATCTAGTGGAGTGGATTTGACATTCGCTACCCCGTTGGCCGCAGACCGGCAAAGCGAATGTCAAATCCAAAACTCCACTAGCAGCCAATATTTGGGTAGTGGTCCTTTGATTCTAACGTTCGAAAAAAGTGCCTGCTTCAAAGGGGATGCGAACGTTAGAATCGGACCACTAGCCCCAACGCAGCCATGCCGACAGGCATGGCTGCGTTCCACCCGATCTGGCCTTCAGATTGACTCTTCTTAGGGCCCGTGATCCTTGCTAATTCAAATAGGCAGAATCTCGCGCTGGACGTGTTTCCGCGCGACGATAAACGTAAGTGCAAAGGATCAGCGCATGAGCACATCGCCGGTTTCAATCAATGGCGGCAAGGATTCATCCACCACGCCACGACACGATTGGACGCGCGCGGAAGCGCAGGCGCTGTATGATCTGCCTTTTTCCGATCTCATCTTCCAGGCTCAAAGCGTTCACCGCCGTAATTTCGATCCGAACCACGTCGAAACCGCGAGCCTGCTCAGCATCAAGACCGGCGGTTGTCCCGAGGACTGCGGCTACTGCTCGCAGAGTGCCAAATACGACACCGGCTTGAAAGCGACCAAGCTGATGGACAAGGACGACGTGCTGGCCACCGCGCAACGCGCGAAGGATGCCGGCGCCAGCCGCTTCTGCATGGCCGCAGCCTGGCGCAATCCGAAAGACAAGGATCTCGACAAAGTGTGCGAGATGGTCACCGCCGTGAAAGATCTCGGCATGGAGACCTGCGTGACGCTGGGCATGCTGACGCCCGCTCAGGCGACGCGGCTGCATGATGCCGGGCTCGATTTCTATAATCACAACGTCGACACCTCGCCGGAGTTCTACGGCAACATCATCACCACGCGCACGATGCAGGATCGCATTGATACGCTGGCTCACGCGCGCGGTGCCGGATTGAAAGTCTGCTGCGGCGGCATCATCGGCATGGGCGAGCAGGTCGACGACCGCCTCGGCATGCTGGCCCTGCTCGCCAACCTTCCGGAGCATCCCGAGAGCGTTCCGATCAATATGTGGAACGAGGTGAAGGGCGTACCCGTCGCCGATACCGCCGAGCGGCCGGATCCGATTGCTCTTGTGCGCATGGTCGCGGTTGCCCGCATCATGATGCCGAAGAGCGTGGTTCGCCTGTCGGCGGGCCGTCAGTACATGACCGACGAATTGCAGGCCCTTTGTTTCGTGGCCGGCGCGAATTCGATCTTCATCGGCGACGTGCTGCTGACGACCAAGAATCCCCAGACGGTGCGTGACGCGAACTTGCTGGATCGGCTTGGCATTAAGTCGAAGCTCGATGACGCGAAAGACACGGTTCCGGCGGGTGCAGTCTCACCCGCAAACGTGGCTGCGAACGGGGCAACCGCCGCGTAATCCGTTTTAAACGCAACTCGCAAACAAGCGCATGGCGGCCATGCCGCCAACGACTGCTCAGCGTCAATTTCGGCTAGCGTGGTAGGGTTTGTCACGTTAAGCCGGTGTTGAGACCTTAGCGATTGCGAGACAATGCACACAAAGACGACCACAACACCCGCTGCGGCGGACGGACTGCGTTATCCTTTTGAGACGCCGCCGAAGCCGGATGAAGTGATCGAAGTTGCACCTGGGCTGATCTGGATTCGGCTTGCGCTGCCGTTTCGCCTCAACCACGTGAACATCTATCTGATTGCCGACGGCGATGGCTGGGCCATGGTGGACACGGGCCTTGGCAATGAAGCCACCATTGCCGCGTGGACAGTGTTGTTTGAAGGCCCGCTGAAATCGTTCAACATCACGCGGCTGATCGTCACCCACGCACACCCCGATCATGTCGGCTTGGCCGGGTGGATCGTCGAGCGCTTCGGCTGCCCGCTCCACATGTCGCAAGTGGAGTATCTGCAGAGCGCCTATTATCAGCATCGCGGCTCCGAAGAGCGCCAGCTGGCGCAGCGGCTGTTTTTCCGCCGTCACGGAATGGATGAAAACATCACCGAGCAGTTGCTCAGCCGCGGACAGGACTATCTCAAGCGCGTCTCGATCCTTCCAGCGTCGTACCATCGCCTCTCGAAGGGCGACGATGTCGTGATCGGATCACGGACCTTCAAGGTGATCACCGGCGGCGGACACGCGCTCGATCAGGTGATGCTCTATTGCGAAGCTGACAAGATTTTCCTGTCGGCCGATCAGGTCCTGAGCAAGATTTCGCCCAACGTCAGCGTCTGGGCCGTCGAACCCGATGCCAATTCCCTTGGCGAATATCTCGTGTCTCTCGCTGAGCTTGGGCATGAGCTCCCTGACGATGTGCTTGTTTTGCCCGGGCACGGCGTACCTTTCTACGGTGTCAAAGCTCGCATCAAGCAGCTCGCCGATCACCATGAGGAGCGGTGCCAGCTGATCGCCAAGGCCTGTACGGAGACGCCTAAGACATCCGCGGAGCTGGTGCCGGTGGTGTTTCACAAGCACGTACTCGATGCCCACCAGACCGGTTTCGCCGCTGGCGAGCTGATTGCCCACGTCAACTACATGCTGGTGCAGGGCCGGCTGGCATCGGAGTTGGACATGGACGGCGTGCTCCGCTTCCGGGCTACTTGAACGCCCCTCTTGGCCGTCCGCGGTTGGACAAAGTGACATAGCCGCCCGGCGAAATCCGCCTCGACATTAAACCTGGAAAAGCTCTAAAAAGACCCTGCGACAGCCTGCGCCTTGGGGGTTCAGACCGTCTTTTTTGAGTTCCCATCCAGGAAATTTGTGATGGATTACAATAAGTTCTTCGGCGACGCCCTCGATAAGCTGCATAACGAAAGGCGCTATCGCGTATTCGCAGATCTCGAGCGCATCGCAGGCCGTTTTCCCCATGCCGTCTGGCACTCCCCAAAGGGGGAACGCAACGTCGCCATCTGGTGCTCGAACGATTACCTCGGCATGGGTCAGCACCCGAAGGTGGTGGGCGCCATGGTCGAGACCGCGACCCGCGTCGGCACCGGCGCGGGCGGCACCCGCAACATCGCGGGCACCAACCATTCGCTGATCAAGCTTGAGGAAGAGCTGGCCGATCTGCACGGCAAGGAAGCCGCTCTCATCTTCACCTCAGGGTACGTCTCCAACCAGACCGGCATCGCGACGATCGCGAAGCTGATCCCGAACTGCCTGATCCTATCCGACGCGCTGAACCACAACTCGATGATCGAGGGCATTCGCCAGTCAGGCATCCCCTACATCATCTTCCGCCACAACGACGTCGCGCACCTGGAAGAATTGCTGATCGCGAATGCCGGCCGCCCGACCCTGATCGTCTGCGAGAGCCTTTACTCGATGGACGGCGATGTGGCGCCGCTCGCGAAGTTCTGCGATCTCGCCGAGCGCTACGGCGCGATGACCTATGTGGATGAAGTCCATGCCGTCGGCATGTATGGTCCCCGCGGCGGCGGCATTGCCGAGCGCGACGGGGTCATGCACCGCATCGATGTGCTGGAAGGCACATTGGCCAAGGCCTTTGGTTGCCTCGGCGGCTATATCGCCGGCAGCGCCAAGCTGGTGGACGCGGTGCGCTCTTACGCCCCTGGTTTCATCTTCACCACCGCACTTCCGCCGGCTGTTTGTGCAGCCGCGACCGCCGCGATCAAGCATCTGAAAACGTCGACCTGGGAACGTGAGCGTCATCAGGATCGCGCTGCGCGCGTGAAGGCGATCCTCACTGCAGCGGGTCTCCCGGTAATGTCGAGCGACACGCACATTGTACCGCTGTTTGTCGGCGACCCTGAGCGCTGCAAGCAGGCCTGCGATATCCTGCTCGAAGAGCACGGCATCTATATTCAGCCGATCAATTACCCGACCGTTCCCAAGGGAAAGGAACGACTCCGTATCACGCCGTCGCCTTACCACGATGACGCACTGATCGACGAGCTCGCCGAAGCCCTGGTGCAAGTGTGGGAACGTCTTGGCCTGCCCTTGCACGCCAAGCCCATGGCTGCTGAATAATGGCGGCGGAGTAAGCGTTCCACTTACCAAATAACGCACGTAGCGCCGGACGAGTAAGTTCGGCGCCACATCCAGCGGTCACGCTGCGACGCAACCTGCGCGTCCTTGGCCTGCTGAGAGAGCCTTAGCGCAGCCGGATAAACGCCAAAATCGATGCGCCGGACGCGCGGGCCGGGTAAAGTCTCCAGAAGGGCTAAAGACCCAGAAGGAGCAATTTGATGCTGCATGACTGGGGCGTGATCGCAGCCGCGTTCGGCTACATCGGCTTCCTGTTCGTCGTTGCCAGCTACGGCGAGCGGCTGACGCAGTCCCAGCGCGGCCGCCTCGGCACATTCATCTATCCGCTGTCGCTTGCGATCTATTGCACATCCTGGACGTTCTTCGGCTCGGTTGGCCTGGCGACCCGGACCAGCATCGAATTCCTGGCGATCTATGTGGGGCCGATCCTGATGCTGGCGTGCTGCACGCCGCTCCTGATGCGCGTCATCCACCTTGCAAAATCGCAGAACATCACCTCGATCGCTGACTTCATTGCTGCACGATACGGCAAGAGCCAAGCCGTCGCAGCGACCGCCGCAGGCATCGCCATCATCGGCTCCGTGCCTTACATCGCACTTCAGCTCAAAGCTGTCGCGTCGTCGCTGGAGACTATCCTTAACCAGAATCAGGACGTCTCCAGCATCCCCTACATCGGCGACATCGCGCTCATCGTCACCATCACGCTCGCCGTGTTCGCGGTATTGTTCGGAACACGCCAAGCCGACGCCACCGAACATCAACACGGCCTGATGTTGGCTGTGGCAACCGAATCTCTGGTCAAGCTGGTGGCCTTCCTCGCGGCAGGCGCCTTCGTCACCTTCTACATGTTCGGGCCGACCGAGCTGATCGAACGCGCCCTGAAGACGCCGGAAGCCGCCCGTGCGATCCAGACGACGCCGTCCATCGGCAATTTCATCGCGATGACGCTGCTATCGTTCCTCGCCATCATGCTCCTGCCGCGGCAGTTTCATGTCAGCGTGGTTGAGAATTCTTCCGACGCCGAAGTTCGCCGCGCGCGGTGGCTTTTCCCGCTCTATCTGATCGCGATCAACCTGTTTGTCATCCCGATCGCGCTGGCGGGCCTCATTACGTTCCCGTTCGGCGCGGTCGATAGCGACATGTACGTGCTCGCATTGCCGATCTCGGCGGGAGCAACATTTCTCAGCGTTGCGGTCTTTGTCGGCGGATTATCCGCCGCGACAGCCATGGTGATCGTGGAATGCGTTGCGCTGGCCATCATGGTATCGAACGACATGGTGATGCCGCTCGTATTGCGGCCTGCGTCCCAGGGTGGCAAGCCCAATTTCGGCGGCTTTCTTCTCACTGTCCGCCGCGTCGCGATCTTCGCCATCATGGCGATGGCCTACCTGTACTATCATGCGCTCGGGAATGCCCAGCTCGCTGCCATCGGGCTGCTTTCATTCGCGGCCATTGCGCAGCTCGCTCCAGCCTTTCTCGGCGGTTTGTTCTGGCGCCGCGCAACCGCCCAAGGCGCGATTGGCGGCATGCTGATGGGTTTCGCGGTATGGGCCTATACACTGTTCCTGCCGAGCTTTGCCGATGTCGACCCACTCGGAACGTTGTGGCTGAACGAAGGATTGTTCGGAATTGCAGCGTTGCGGCCTCAGGCCCTGCTCGGCACCGAGATGCCTCCCCTTATCCATGGTGTGCTGTGGAGTCTTTCGCTCAATGTCTTGACCTATGTCGTGATGTCGCTGTGGCGTCAGCCGACCTCGATCGAACGCGTGCAGGCGGACGTATTCGTCCCCAACGAACTCGCGCCGATCGCACCAAGCTTCATGCGGTGGCGAACGACAGTCACTGTGCAAGACCTTCTAAGCACGGTGGCCCAATATCTCGGACCGGAACGGGCGCAATTATCATTCGAAACCTTCGCCACGCGGCACCGCGTCAGCCTTGAACGCACCGCGCCCGCCGATTTCCAGTTGCTTCGTCACGCTGAACACCTGATTGCTTCATCGATCGGCGCAGCGTCGTCGCGGCTCGTGCTGTCGCTTTTGCTGCGCAAGCGCGCCGTGTCCGCAAAGGCCGCGCTAAAGCTTCTCGACGACGCTCATGCGGCCCTCCACTTCAACCGCGAGATGTTGCAAACGGCGCTCAACCACGTGCGTCAAGGCATCGCCGTGTTTAACCCCGAACTGCAGCTCATCACTTCGAACCGGCAATTTGGCGAAATTCTCGATCTTCCCGCGCAATACACCCAGATTGGGATTCCGCTGACCGAAATTCTCGAATTCATCGGCAACAAGGGAAATACAAGCAACCACATCGATCAAGCCGCGCTCGAACGGCGGATCGCCGCCTACACGACAGAGGGAGAGCCCTATCTTGAACGCTTGACGGACCGCAACATGGTGGTCGAGGTGCGTGCCAACCGGATGCCGGGCGGCGCGCTGGTCATCACGTTCTCCGACGTCACACCGAGCTTCGAGGCCGCGGAAGCGCTTGAACGCGCCAACGCAACGCTTGAGCGACGTGTTCGGGAACGCACTGAAGAACTGACCCGTCTCAATAGCGAGCTGGCGCTGGCCAAGAGCACCGCAGAAGAGGCCAATATTTCCAAGACCCGCTTTCTCGCCGCGGCCAGTCACGACATCCTGCAGCCGCTGAATGCAGCGAGGCTTTACGTCACCAGTCTGGTCGAGCGGCAGAACGGCGGAGAAGACGCGCGGCTCGTCGGCAATATCGACGATTCCCTCGAAGCCATCGAAGAGATCCTCGGCGCCCTGCTCGACATTTCGCGCCTGGATTCCGGCGCGATGACACCTTCGATCACCAGCTTCAAGATCGGTGACCTCATGCGCTCACTCGAGGTCGAGTTCTCCCCCATCGCGCGCGCACGGAAGCTCAAACTGACATTCGTGCCGTGCTCACTGGCCGTCTCGTCCGACCGCGTGATGCTGCGGCGGCTGCTGCAGAACCTGATCTCGAACGCCATTAAATACACGCCTAAGGGGCGCGTACTCGTCGGCTGCCGGCGCAAGGGAACATCGTTAGAGATGAGCATCTACGATACGGGGCTCGGCATTCCGATTTTAAAGCGCAGCGAGATCTTCAAGGAATTTCATCGCCTCGACCAAGGAGCCCGCATCGCGCGCGGACTGGGACTCGGCCTCTCGATCGTGGAGCGACTGGCCCGCGTACTCAATCATGGCATCGCCGTCGATTCGAACCGCAGCGGCGGCTCGCGCTTCTCCGTGATGATGCCGATTGCAAAGAGCGTGACATTTACGGCCGCGCTCTCCGGAACCAATATTTCGACACAAACACCCATGAGCGGTACGCTCATCGTATGTATCGAGAACGACCGGGCCATCCTCGATGGCATGAGGACATTGCTCACAGGTTGGGACGCCAAAGTCATCGCTGCTGTCGATCCGACATCCGCTGCAGAAGCCATTGCAGCCTCGGGCGAGCGCGTGACCGGACTGCTGGTCGACTATCATCTCGATCGCGGCAATGGCATCGCCGCGATCCGCGACATCCGCCAGAAGTTCGGCCAATCCATCCCGGCGATCTTGATCACCGCCGACCGCAGCCCGCATGTGCGCGACGCCGCGCGCGAGGACAATATTGTCGTGCTCAACAAGCCGCTAAAGCCAGCCGCTTTACGCGCGTTGCTCGCCCAGTGGCGCACACAGCAAATGGTCGCGGCCGAATAACGCGCTTACTTACGACGGCTCGCCTTTACGAAGACTCACCTTGGCGCCATTGCCCGCCGGCAATTTTCGCGGCGGCGATCACGGCCTGCGTCCGGCTCTCGACCCCGAGCTTTTGCAGAATCGCCGACACGTGCGCCTTGATGGTCGCTTCCGAGACCCCGAGTTCGTAGGCGATCTGCTTGTTGAGCAATCCCTCTGACAGCATCATCAGCACCCGCACCTGCTGCGGGGTCAACGTCACCAGCCGGTCACGCAATTTGGTCATGTCAGGGTCGGCTGCCGCAGAAATATCTACGTCGGCCGGGATCCACACATCGCCGTTCATCACCTTCCCGATCGCATCGCGCAGCGTCTCAACGCCGAATCGCTTCGGGATAAATCCGGATGCGCCGAAATCCATCGAGCGGCGAATGGTTGCCGCGTCATCACTAGCGGACACGATCACCACGGGAATCGCGGGGAACTGTGCGCGCAAATAAATCAGCCCGGAAAACCCGCTGATTCCTGGCATCGACAGATCAAGCAGGATCAGGTCGACATCGGTCTCGCGCTCCAGCAACGCCGTTAGTTCTTCGAAAGACCCTGCCTCGTTGATCTTTGCAGAAGCCACAACGGTCGCGACGGCTTGTCGCAGCGCGTCCCGGAAGAGCGGATGGTCGTCAGCGATGACGAGATGGGTGCTGGAAACTGCGTTCATTTATCCCGCGCGAGAACGTGACTGGATCGTCTGAGTGGCCTGACGGATCGAGCAAATCAAGTGTTCACCGACCTTTCCGCTCTGGCAAGTCGAGAAGCGCGCCTCGCTGTCATTGTGCATCGCACCGTAGCAGAGGCGAGCAGTTCACACGTCCAAAAGTCTTATATGGGGATATTTCACGCCGATGTTACCGTGTTTGCAAACGTCTCGCACATTGAAAGCCGGCGGAAAGACCGACGCGTGGACGCTGATTTTTCGGGAAACAATCGGGGAGCTTCAATAATGGCAACGCTTACGACGACGTCGTCCAAGGCGACCGGCATGACCAAGGACGAACGTTTCGTTATCCTTGCGTCATCGCTCGGCACTGTATTCGAATGGTACGATTTTTATCTCTACGGATCTCTTGCGGCGATTATTGGCGCACAATTCTTCAGCGCCTATCCACCCGCAACGCGTGATATCTTCGCCCTGCTGGCCTTTGCGGCGGGCTTCCTCGTTCGCCCGTTCGGCGCGATTGTCTTTGGTCGCGTCGGTGACATCGTCGGCCGCAAGTACACCTTCCTGGTCACGATCCTGATCATGGGTCTGTCGACCTTTATCGTCGGCATGCTCCCGAACGCAGCCACGATCGGTATCGCGGCGCCGATCATTTTGATCGCGCTCCGGCTGCTGCAGGGCCTGGCGCTTGGCGGTGAGTATGGCGGTGCCGCAACTTACGTCGCCGAACATTCCCCGATGGGCAAACGCGGTTACTACACCTCCTTCATCCAGACCACCGCAACGCTCGGCTTGTTCCTCTCGCTGCTCGTCATTTTGTTCACACGCACGATCATCGGCGAAGCTGACTTTACAGCCTGGGGCTGGCGCATCCCGTTCCTGGTGTCCGTGCTGCTGCTCGGCATCTCGGTCTGGATTCGTCTGCGCCTGAATGAGTCGCCTGTGTTCCAGCGCATGAAGGACGAGGGCAGGGGTTCGAAAGCCCCGTTGACGGAAGCCTTCGCCAACTGGAGCAACGCGAAGATCGTGCTGATCGCACTGCTCGGCGGCGTGATGGGCCAGGGCGTGGTCTGGTACACGGGCCAGTTCTACGCGCTGTTCTTCCTGCAATCGATTCTGAAGGTCGACGGCTATACTTCCAACCTGCTGGTCGCATGGTCACTGTTGCTCGGCACCGGCTTCTTCATCGTGTTCGGCGCATTGTCGGACAAGATTGGTCGCAAGCCGATCATCCTCGCGGGCTGCCTCATCGCCGCCCTCACCTTCTTCCCGATCTTCCGCATGATCACGACCAACGCCAACCCGGCGCTGGAAAAGGCGATTGAGACGACAAAGGTAGAAGTGGTGGCCGATCCGAAGGGATGCGGTGACTTGTTCAACCCCGTGGGCACACGCGTCTTTTCAGCCCCGTGCGATACCGCCCGCGCCTTCCTGGCTCAGTCATCGGTCAAGTACTCGACCGTGCCTGGCCCGGCAGGATCTGGGGTGAAGGTCATGGTGAACGGCAAGGAAGTACCTTACACCGATGCCAAGACATCGAACCCGCTTGTTGCAGCGGCGATCGCAGAGGCTGGCTATCCGAAGGCCGGCAATGCGGGCATCGTGAAGATGTCGCATCCGTTCGACATCTTTAGACCTCAGGTGGCGGCCGTTATCGGGCTCCTGTTCATTCTGGTGATCTACGTCACCATGGTTTACGGCCCGATCGCTGCGATGCTGGTCGAACTGTTCCCGACCCGCATCCGTTATACCTCGATGTCGCTGCCCTATCACATCGGTAACGGCTGGTTCGGCGGTCTCTTGCCGGCGACCGCATTCGCCATCGTGGCCTCCACAGGCGATATCTACGCCGGTCTCTGGTATCCGGTGATCTTCGCGCTTGCGACGGTGGTGATCGGATTCTTCTTCCTGCCGGAAACCAAGGACGTCGACATCACCAAGTAAAAAGCAAAACACAATCACCAACGCCAACCGGCCGCGGATCACTCCGCGGCCGGTTTCTTTTCAACGCATTGTCAGATTTTTTCAGACAGCTTTTTCTGCAGCCGAACAGCCATGTCGATCAACTGATCCCAGACGCGGTCGATCAGCGCCAACAACTTTTCATGCTCAGCCGACAAGGGTCTTTCGGCCTTCTTGTCGGAAGGTCCCTGCGCTGACTTGCTGTCGAGATCTTTACGATCTTCCTTCCCCAGCGGCGCATCGGTCTTGCCGGTGACCGTGTCGCGCTGCGCAAGCTGCTCTTTCAGCTTTTTATTGTCCGCCTGCAACCGACCAATTTCGGTATCGAGCGCCGCGCGCTCATCAGGCACTGCACGGCAGACCCAATTGCCCTTCACGCTGCTGCAGGTGGAAATTGCACCAGTGCGGGTGTCGAGACGAAGAAAACCTTCCGGCACAGGGGACAGGGCAAAGCGGCCATTCTCCGTATCGGGCGTCTCCTGTGCACCAACGCTGATCGCCGGCAAGGAAGCGGCCAAAACCGCGAACGCCACCACCCGCCCATGCAAGGGCCGGATAGATCGCGTAATCGCAGTTGCATGCTTCATGAGGTCAACGCCCGCTCTGCTGATCTAGACCTCAGCCGTGTAGGCTTTGCGACCCGCTTTCAACGCATCGGCCAACAATTCGATCCGGTCCTGTCCCCAGAAAATCTCTCCATCCAACACCCAGGCCGGGGAGCCGAAGACGCCTGCGGCAATCGCATCCTGACGATTCTGTTCATAAGCAGCGGCAACAGCGTCCGACGACGCCCGTTCGACAAGTTGCGTACCGGGCAACCCAACCTCGTCCGCCAGACGCGTGAGCGTCGCGGCACTTGCCAGGTCCTCCTCCCTTTCCCACACGCCCACGAAAGCCCGGCGGAGAAATGGTTCAGGATTATGGCCAGCCTCCATCGCGGCGATGACCGTTCCGTCGGCCAATTTCACATCAAATGGCCAATGCTTCGGCTTGATGTGGAAATTCAGACCGCGTTTGTCGCGCCAGCGCTGCATTTCCATGAGGCGATAGCGCTGCCGGGCCGGATGGCGCTTGGCGAGCGGCAGCCCTCCGGTTTCGGAAAACAAATCAACCAGCAGGACTGGCTTGTAGTTGACTTTCAGCCGATGAGAGCGAGCAAGATCCTCAAAAAGGGCATGCCCCATATAGGCCCAGGGCGATTGAATGGAAAAATAGTAGTCAATCTGGCGCGCCATTGGTCCTCCGGTCGCTCGAATCCGTCAATGCTCAAGGGGCATCACAACAGACCGAAATGGCCTCGACAAGCAGCGGACTGGCCAAAGTGGTTATCGCAGTGCGGCGAGTGCGCGCAGAGCTCAAAATTTTTTAGAATTCCACAAGCGTTTTCAATATGATAATGATTGATCAGGCAATCTTGACTTGACCGTATGCCGTCAGTATGGTCCGCGCGGTTTTCGTGGGTAGCGGGCATTTTTTCTGAAATCGCGCGACGAACGTGGGTGTCGATGGCAATGGCGAACGGCACGCGCAACAACGGTCGCAGCGACGACGGGCGAGATGGTAAGCCGCCGGCCGACGAAGCTGCGCTCTCCGCAAGGCTAGACCGTTTGGGCCGTGGCCTTTCCGCACTTCGGAAAGACCGGCAAACCCAGACAGATCAGTCAGGAAGTGGGGCTGCCT
Organism: Nitrobacteraceae bacterium AZCC 1564; assembly: GCA_036924835.1. Taxonomy (NCBI): domain Bacteria; kingdom Pseudomonadati; phylum Pseudomonadota; class Alphaproteobacteria; order Hyphomicrobiales; family Nitrobacteraceae; species Nitrobacteraceae bacterium AZCC 1564. The sequence goes on along the minus strand of JBAGRR010000001.1, from coordinate 3,344,632 downwards.
CCGCCAATGCGTCCGCAATGGCACGGGGTTTCCGCCTCTCCTCCGAATTGATTGCAGGTGTCCTTGTCGGAGCGGTCATCGGCTGGGGCTTCGATCGTTTGTTGTCGACGTCCCCTTGGGGTCTCATCGTGTTTTTTCTGCTTGGCTTTGCAGCCGGGGTGATCAACGTGATGCGGTCAGCCGGCGTCGCGAATACCAACGCGTCCGATCGCTCCTAACCGAAGAACGCTCTTGGAATTTTGAGCCAGATCCACTGGCGCCTGCTACAGGCCGGAGTTCCGGCACTTAATCAACCGGCGCTGCCGGAAACGATGCAACCCGGCGCAAGCCGGCAGAGATGAAAGACGCGACGGGATGGCCGATCCGATCCATCAATTTGAGATCCACAAGATCTTCACCCTTGGCCACATCGGCAATCAGGAAATCGCGTTCACGAATTCGTCCGCGTACATGTTCGGCACCGTGGCTATCATCGCATTGTTGATGATCGGCGGAAGCGCTGGACGTCGTTTGATTCCAAACCGCTTCCAGTCGCTCGCGGAGCTCTCCTACGAATTTGTCTCCAATACACTCAGACAAAGCGTCGGCAACGAGGGCATGAAGTTTTTCCCTCTCGTGTTCTCGATCTTCATGTTCATTCTCGTAGCCAACCTGGTTGGCGTCATTCCCTATACCTTCAGCGTGACCAGCCATCTCATCATCACGCTCGCGCTCGCGCTGCTGGTGTTCCTGACGGTCCTGCTTTACGGATTCTACAAAAACGGCCTGAAATTCTTCAAGCTTTTCGTTCCCAGCGGCATTCCGATGTATATCCTGCCGCTGATTGTCGTCATTGAAGTCATCTCCTTCCTGTCGCGACCGGTGTCTCACTCGGTGCGTCTGTTCGCCAACATGCTGGCGGGCCACATCACCCTGAAGGTATTCGCAGGCTTCGTCGCGTCCATGGGCGCGATCGGCGCCGCAGGTGCCGTCGGCGCTGTGCTGCCCCTGGCAATGACCACAGCGCTGACAGCGCTTGAGATGCTTGTGGCCTTCCTGCAGGCGTACGTCTTCGCCATCCTGACCTGCATCTATCTGAACGACGCACTTCATCCCGGTCACTGACCGGATTTCCTCAACCGTTACTCACACCAACATCCCAAGAAGGAGTTTTCACTATGGATCCAGTCGCAGCAAAGTACATCGGCGCCGGCATTGCTTGTCTCGGCATGGGCGGCGCAGGTGTCGGCGTCGGCATGATCTTCAGCCAGTTCCTCAACGGCGCGCTGCGCAATCCGTCGGCTTCTCAGGGCCAGTTCGCTAACCTGATTTTCGGCTTCGCCGTGACGGAAGCGCTCGGCATCTTCTCGCTGCTGATCGCGCTGTTGCTGCTGTTCGCCGTCTAAGTCAGACCGAATAGATGCGTCACCGCCAGTCTCGCGCGGTTGACGCCAACAGGAGACGCTCATGGCGACGAGTCAGGGCAATGTGAAGGGCACGACCGCCCACACCGAAGCAGAGGGCCATGGCAAGGCGGGTTTCCCGCCTTTCCAAAAGGAAACCTTTGCGTCGCAGTTGGTTTCGTTCGCAATTGCCTTTGCGCTGCTTTACTTCATCGTGTCGAAGTTCGCACTTCCCCGGGTCGGCAGTCTGCTTGCCACCCGTGAAGGCAAGATCGAAAATGATCTCGCCGAGGCTCAGAAGCTGAAGGACGAATCCGACGAAGCGCTGAAGGCATACGAGACCGAACTCGCAAATGCGCGGGCACGGGCTCAGGCCATCAGCACCGAGACGCGTGATAAGCTGAACGCACAGGCTGAAAGCGACCGCAAGGCGCTGGAAGCAAGCCTGGCGACGAAGCTCGCTGATGCCGAGAAGACCATCGCACAGACTCGCGCAACAGCAATGGGCAACGTTCGCTCGATCGCGTCTGATGCGGCTTCGGCCATCGTTCAGCGTTTGACCGGTGTGGCGCCCGACAGCAAGGCTGTCGAAAGCGCCGTCGATGCGTCCTTGAAGGGTTGAGATCGATGTTGCTTGAAGCAGAATTCTGGGTCGCCGCTGCGTTCGTGATCCTGATGGGGCTGTTTGCCTATTTCGGGGTTCACAAAACGATCCTGTCGGCCTTGGATCACCGCCGCGACCGGATTCAGAAAGAACTCGACGATGCCCGCCGCCTCAAGGAAGAAGCGGCGAAGCTGGTTGAGGAATATCGTGCCCGGCGCGCCAGTGCCGAGCGTGAGGCGCAGGAGATCGTGACCAGCGCCAAAGCGGAAGCCGAGCGAATCGCGGCCGAAGCAAAGACAAAAATGGAAGAGTTTGTCGCGCGTCGTACCAAGACGGCCGAAAGCAAGATCGCCCAGGCCGAAAGCCAAGCGATTGCCGACGTCCGTGCAGCAGCGGCCGAAGCCGCAGTCTCCGCCGCTACCTCTATCATGGGGCAGTCGGTTCGTGGGTCAGTGGCGGACGAGTTGATTTCCAAGGGAATCGCCGACGTTCGCAGCAAGCTGAACTGATCGACAGCTGTTCAACACAACAGAAAGCCGGCCTCGTTACGCGAGGCCGGCTTTTTTTGATTCTGGCGAGATCAGAACGACCTATCCGCTCCTCTTAGCTATCTCTTTTTCCGTCCGCGGGCAGGCGCTTCAGGCTTCAAGCCCGCAGGATCGAAGCCAACATAGAAAATGTACTTGTCGTTTGCGGCCGCGGTCGGCGCCGGATACGTGATGTCCTCCGCGACGATACTGAATTCAGCATTCTGTTCATCGGGCGCGAGGGTGACGGTAGTCCGGATGGCCTTCGTCGTGATGACCTTCTCCGGAGCGCCGTCCTGCACCACGGCCATGCGCATGGGCACATCGATGGTCGGCGGCGCACCCGCCGGTCCAACGATGATACGGCCGAGAATACCGATGCGTGCGGTCACCTGACCGTTCGACAAGTTGCAGTCGCGCGCCGTGCGCGTGATGGAGCCCTGATAGCGCAGATCGTTGCCCGAAGCCGGCTTCCCCGGCAACCCAACCGACAGCGTCGATGCACCGTAGCGAATCGCGACGCTCGGACAGGTGAGATCGCTGCTGTTTTCCGTCGCCTGCGTGGACGGCGTCGATGTGGTGGTCGCCTCCTGGGAGTTCGAACCGAACAGCTGGCTGAATCTGCTGGTGATGCTCGAACCAGATGACGACGAGGAACCTGGGTTCGACGAAGAACCGAACAAACTGCCGCCGCCGCAGCCCGACAGAGCCGAACTCACCATCATGACCAGCGCTAGCCCCGCCGTGCGCTTCAAAAGACTGCCCGCCATTATGCTTCCAATGGATCCCCTAGATCTGAGAGGGGCCTTATAGCAGGGCAAACGCGGCGAACCAAAGGCGCAACATTCCACTTGGAAGGGCTGGTTAACCGCGGAAATCCTCGTCCAGCAGGCCGTAGAGATAGTGATCCTGCCAGATCCCGTTGATGCACAGGTACCGCCGCGCCAGCCCCTCGCGGGCAAAGCCGCATTTCTCCAAAACGCGTATGGAGGGTTGATTGGTGGGAATGCAGGCGGCTTCGATGCGATGAAGGTTCAGTTCGCCAAAAAGGGTCGGCAGCAGAACGCGAAGGGCCGCCGTCATGTATCCCTTTCCGGCATAAGGCTGGCCGACCCAGTATCCCACGGTCCCGGCCTGCACGATGCCACGCCGCACATTGGCCAAGGTTACGCCCCCGATCAACACACCATCGTTCTCGCGAATCACCACGAACGGATAAGCCCGATCCTCGGCGATATCTTCAGAGTATCGACGCAGCCGACGCCTGAAGCCGGCACGTGTGAGGTCATCTGAAGGCCAAATCGGCTCCCACGGGGTTAGAAAGGCCCGGCTGCTTTCGCGCAAATCACTCCACTGGACGTAATCGGCCATCTGCGGCGCGCGCAGCAGCAGGCCGTGGCCGCGCGGCGCGAGTGCCGGGGTTGTCGCAGAAGGAAGGCGAAACAGGGCCATGCGGACCCCTCTCAGTTTCCAGATGCCGAACGCATCCGCGCGGCCGCCGATGATAGCGCAAAGTCGACACCGCTGTCGCGATTATCATCCAGGCACAGAAGACAGAGCAGTTCCGCGCTGCCAGCGAGGCTGTCAATGCAGGAGAACCCGCGCCTTTGGCTTGGACAGGCCTTCGGCAAAGCCCACGGCCGTATCAAGACCACGACCGCTGCCGAGCGCAACCACCGCAGGACGGCTGCGGCTCAGCAAGCCACGCGCCGCATCACGCGTGGTTTCCACACTGACTGCATCGATCCGCCCCACGAGTTCATCAACGGTCAACGGGCGTCCATAGGCCAGAATATGTCGCGCCATTTGCTCGGCGCGCGCGCTGCAACTTTCCAACGCCATCAGCAACCCGGCCTTCATCTGCGCCTTCGCCCGTGCGATTTCCGCCTCGGTCAGGGTTTCGACGGCGTTGTTAATCTCGTCGACAATGACTTCCATCATCTCCGGCGCATCGGCTGGATCAGTGCCGGTATAGAGGCCGAAGAATCCTGTGTCTGAATAGGCTGCATGGAAGGTATAGATCGAGTAGCAAAGGCCGCGCTTCTCCCGCACTTCCTGGAACAGGCGGGACGACATGCCGCCACCGAGAATGTTGGTGAAGACCTGCAAGCTGAACAGTGACAAATCCGATTGCGGCAATCCTTCGAGCGCCAAGGTCAAATGCGCCTGTTCGAGATCCCGATGAATCACGCGCGAACCTCCCTTGCCGAATGTCGCCGGTATGGGCTTTGGCGAAGGCGTGCCATCGAAGCTAGCAAATCGGCGTTCAACTTCGGCAACAACGCGCTGGTGATCGACGGCACCGGCGGCGGCCACGACCATCTCCGGTCCGCGGTAATGCGTGTTCAGATAGCGCTGTAAATTGTCACGGTTAAAGCCGGCAAGCGTCTGCGGCGTTCCGAGCAGCGAGCGGCCCATAGCTTGGTCGGGATAGCTCAATTCGCTGAGGTGCTCGAATACCACATCATCGGGCGTATCCTGCGCAGCGCCGATCTCCTGTTCAATGACGCTCTTCTCGCGTTCCAGTTCGTCGGCATCGAACGACGGATTGGCGAGAATGTCTGACAACACATCGAGAGCGAGCGGCACATCGGCCTTCAGCACCCGGGCGTAATAAGCCGTCGTCTCGGTGCTCGTCGCAGCATTGAGATCGCCGCCAACGGCCTCGATCTCCTCGACGATCTCGCGCGACGTACGTGTCGTCGTGCCCTTGAATGCCATGTGTTCGAGCAAATGCGACATGCCGTGCTCGTCCGGCTTCTCGTCGCGGCCGCCAACGCCGGCCCATACGCCCAACGCCGCCGTCTCGAGATGCGGCATGGTGTCGGTGATCACCGTAAGACCCGATGGCAGCTTGGTGATATCGACACTCATCCGGGTACTCCCTGCTTCGCGGCACGGCTCACCGAGAGCACGAACCGTTCGACTTCGTTTTGGTCGTTTTTCATGACAGTCATGGCTTCGGAGCGGGTCATCAGTCCATCGAGCCAAGCCGGCAGCGTTGGGCGTACGCCACAGGCGGCCTCGACCGCGTCCGGAAACTTCGCGGCATGCGCGGTAGAGAGCACGATATTCGGCACTGTCGAGACTGGCTTGTCCTGTTCCGCGACAGTCAAAGCGACGGCGGTGTGCGGATCAACGAGATCGCCCGCCTCACGCCACGCCGTCCTGATGGCCGCACTCGTTTCGGTCTCATCGGCGCGGCCGGCATCGAAATCAGCACGCACCTTGGCCAGCACTGCATCAGGCAGAACAAACCGCCCCGATTGTGCCAGCGATCCCATTAGCGAGCGCACAACTGCACTGTCCCGCCCCGATGCTTCGAACAGCAATCGCTCGAAGTTCGAAGACACTTGAATATCCATCGACGGCGACGTGGTGGCGTGCACTTCGCGTACTTCATAAATTCCGGTCTTGAGCGTACGCGCCAGAATATCGTTGATGTTGGCCGCGATGCGCAGACGCCGCACTGGCAATCCCATGCGCTTGGCAACGTAGCCTGCGAAGATGTCGCCGAAATTCCCGGTGGGGACGGTGAAATCGACCTCACGTCCCGGCGCCCCGAGCGCAACTGCGGACGTAAAATAATAGACCACCTGCGCGACGATGCGTGCCCAGTTGATCGAGTTCACGCCTGACAGTGCAACGGCGTCGCGGAATTTGTGATGGTTGAACAGCCCTTTCACAATCGCCTGGCAGTCATCGAACGTGCCTTCGATTGCGAGCGCGTGCACATTCGTGGCTCCGGTCGTGGTCATCATGCGCCGCTGCACGTCGGAAATGCGCCCGTGCGGAAACAGCACGACGAGGTCGACGTTGTCGAGACCGCTGAACGCATCGACCGCCGCACCGCCGGTGTCGCCCGACGTCGCCACCACGATCGTCGTGCGCTGACCGCGTTTGGCCAGCGCATGATCCATCAGGCGCGAGAGCAACTGCATGGCCACGTCCTTGAACGCGAGCGTCGGGCCATGAAAGAGTTCGAGCACGAATAGGTGCGGATTCATCTGGCTGAGGGGAACGACGGCCGGATGACGAAAGGTGGCATAGGCTTCGATCGCCATGCGCCCGAGATCCGCCTCGGAAATTTCTCCGGCCACAAACGGACGAATCACTTCAACCGCGACTTCCCAATAAGGACGCCCGAAGAACCCCGCGATGGTTGCCGGATCAAGGTGGGGCCAGTTTTCAGGCACATAGAGACCACCGTCGCGGGCAAGCCCGGTCAGCATCACATCGCAGAATCCGAGGTGGGGGGCTTCGCCCCGGGTCGAAATATAGGTCGTCAAAACGTCCTCCAAAGGCTCACGCCTCTACCAAGCCTTTGATAATGATTGATTATTAACTTCACCGCCAGTGAAGACGAAACGCACCATATCGGCTGTGCTGCGGCTTCACAAGGAAGCCAGACCTTGTGCGCTGCACTTATGATCGCCGCAGGCTCGCCACCCAGAAGCCAAACGCAGCAACAACCACCAGCGCAAGACCGAACCAGGTGATCGCATATTGCATGTGATCATCCTTGAGGTGGACCGCCAGCGGACCCGGCTTCGGCACGCCCGATGCGGGAACGGGCGCTTCAAGATCAATGTAGAACGGCGCAACAGTGCCCCACCCTAGCGCCTGCGCCATGACCACATGATCGCGCAGGAACCACAGGCGCTTGGCGGTATCTTCATGAGGCGTGAACCAACCCGGGCGCTCCGGGAAACGAATGTAGCCAGTCAGTTTCTGCGGCGCGCCGCTGATAAGCCGGGCGACTGCGCGGTCCTGCTGGGCGCGATCCTGCATCGTGTTTTGCACAAAGCCTGCATTGATCACGACAACATTGCCATCGGGCAGGCGCGCAGGCATGAACGCCCAAGTCCCCGGACCGGAAACATCCTCACGCACGGCCGAGCCCGAGCTGTAGACCATCGCATCAGGCTTCGCGTCGAACGTTCCCGTCAACACGACGCGCCGGAACTCGTCGCGCGATGGATCGAAGGTCTTCCATTCCGAAGACGGAGCCAGCGCTTCCGGCGCAGCCGCGAGGCGCTCGGTCAGCGCCGCAATCAAAGCGTGTTTTTCATCCCTTCGATGCAGCTGCCAGAAACCAAGGCTTGTAAGGACCGACACCATGACCAGTGTGATGAGTGCGAAGCCAAATGCACTGCGCTTGCGCGCGGGCGCTTGAGTTGTCGGTGTTGTCATTGATGCATTGTCACTTCACGAACACTTGCTCGGTCGACAAAAAAGCCCTTAGTCCCGATTTCGTTCGATCAACTGTCCTTCGGACGCTTTGTGGTGATACTGCAGGGCAATCAGCAGCGACTTCATCGAGCGTAACGGCAACAGGGTTGTTGCCAGAATAAGCGGGATCCACAGCGCGGCATGAACCCAGAATGGTGGCTGATATTTGATCTCAACCACCAGTGCAGACCCCACGACGATGAATCCCGCAATCATGATGATAAAAATCGCAGGGCCGTCGCCGGCATCGATGAACGCATAGTCGAGACCGCATTGGTCGCAAGCCGGTCGCAGCGACAAAAAGCCCGTATAGAGCTTGCCCTTGCCGCAGCGCGGGCATTTACACGCAATTCCGCGCATGGCGGCCTGCGTCCAGGTTGCTGAAGTAAGATCTTCCATGGTCCGTGTCCTTCCACCTGTGGCTACGCCTGGCCGCCCGTGATCGCAAGGGGAACAAACAAAAGGGCGGCCTGAAGGCCGCCCTGGTGTTGGACATTGTTACGGCGATTAATGTGCGCCGTGAGCCATCGTCTCCGCGCCATGTCCCCAGACATAGATGCAGATGAACAGGAACAGCCAAACCACGTCGACGAAGTGCCAGTACCAGGCGGCGAATTCGAAGCCGAGGTGCTGCTTGGGCGTGAAATGGCCGGCATAGACGCGCAGCAGGCAGACCAGCAGGAAGATCGTGCCGACCAGCACGTGGAAGCCGTGGAAGCCCGTGGCCATGAAGAACGTCGAACCGTAGACGTGGCCAGCGAAACTGAACTGAGCGTGGCTGTATTCGAAGGCCTGCACAAAGGTGAAGCAGGCGCCAAGCAGCACGGTAAGAATAAGGCCCCACTTTACGCCCTGACGGTCGTTCTCAAGCATCGCATGGTGCGCCCAGGTCACGGTGGTGCCCGAGGTCAGCAGGATCAGCGTGTTGAGCAGCGGAAGGTGCCAAGGATCGAAGGTCTCGATACCTTTCGGTGGCCAGACGCCGCCGAACAGGGCTTCGCGCGTGACGTGAACCGGATCGGCCGGGAAGAGCGCGGCATTGAAATAGGCCCAGAACCACGCCACGAAGAACATGACTTCTGAAGCGATGAACAGGATCATGCCATAGCGGTGATGCAGCTGAACCACGCGGGTGTGATCACCCTTGTATTCGGCCTCCCGAATGACGTCGCCCCACCAGCTCGCCATCGTATAAAGAACACCGATGGTGCCGATGCCGAATACGATCGGCGCGCCCGCGAACATCTTGTGCATCCAGGCGACTGCGCCCAGTGCCATGATGAACGCCGCAACCGAGCCGACGAACGGCCACGGGCTTGGATCGACGAGATGATAATCGTGGTGTTTGGCTTGGCCCGCTGCCATTTGGTCTCTCCGTGATGCCGGTTACCCGGCGCATGTACGTAGCTTGCTAGACTAAGATTACAGGTTGCCCTTGCGACCATCCGGCTCCGATGCCGCAAGCGGCTTCGGCGTCGAATCTTTTGCAGGGTAGAAAGTGTAGGACAAGGTGATCGTGTTCAGGTCGTCGTATTCGTGGTCGGCGACGAGCGCAGGATCGACATAGAAGACGACCGCCATCTCGCGCTTTTCGCCCGGCGCGAAGCTCTGCTCGGTAAAGCAGAAGCAATTAATCTTCTGGAAGAAGGCTCCAACGGTCAACGGCGCCACGTTGTAGGAGGCAAGACCGGACGTCGGACGCGCAGACTGATTGGTCACGGTATAATACGCTGTGACGACTTCGCCGATCTTGACGTTGATCTCGGTCTGCTCCGGCTCGAATTTCCAGGGCAACCCACCGCTCACATTCGCATCAAAGCGGACAGCGATATGACGCTCGGTGGTCTGCGTTGGGGCTGAGGTCGCGACCTGCGTCGTCCCGTTAAAGCCGGTGGCACGGCAGAACCAGTTATAGAACGGCACCGCCGCGTAGGACGCACCGACCATCAGCGCAACGACGAAACCACAGATCGACGCCACGACGACGTCGCGGCTCATCCGTGGCTTGGCTTTGGTCGGTTCCTGCGTCATCGAATTCGCGTGTCTTTCCTCAAATCGGCCGGTGCAGGACCGCCGGGCCCTTCACCATCGTCATCGCGAAAAACAGGATCACCAGCACGCCCAGGGCGAGCGCAATGGCAATCGAACGCTCACGCTGGCGCTTCTTCTGCTCCGGCGTAAGAACGATGCCTTCCTGCGGCTTTTTATCTTCCATCACGATGCTCGTGCTCATGACCCAACCAACCGCACGACCGCGGACACCACGACTTCACAGAGCAACACGGCGAACAGCGCAAACAGATAGAGAATCGAGAACTTGAACAGCCCGCGTGTGGCGCGCAGTGACGCGCTTCCCGTGCGGTCACAATAAACCCGAATAGCAAGCCAGAGCATTCCCGCGCCGAGGACAAGAGAGGTCACACCGTAGACCGCGCTGAAGTAACCCAGCGGCCATGGAGCGAGCGCGACGGCAACAAGCAGGATTGTATAAAGCAGGATCTGAAGGCGGGTCGCATCCGGCCCCGCAGTGACCGGCAACATCGGCACATTGGCCCGTGCATAGTCGTCGGTGCGGAACAGGGCCAGCGCCCAGAAGTGCGGCGGCGTCCACAGAAAGATGATGAGGAACAGCATGATCGGCTCAGGCGCGAGCGAGCCAGTCGCAGCAGCCCAAGCCACCACCGGAGGCAACGCCCCTGCCGCACCGCCAATCACGATGTTCTGCGCAGTCCAGCGCTTGAGCCACATCGTGTAAATGACGACGTAGAAAAAGATCGTGAACGCCAGCAGGCCGCCGGCAAGCCAGTTCACCAGGATGCCCAGTGTCATCACCGAGAAGAACGACAACGTGAGACCAAAGGCCAGCGCCTCGCCGGGCAGCACGCGCCCGCGTGGGATCGGCCGATTCAAAGTCCGCGACATCAGCGCGTCGATGTCGGCGTCGTACCACATGTTCAGCGCACCCGATGCGCCTGCACCGACCGCGATACAAAGCAGCGACGTGACGGCCGTGACCGGGTGGACATGTCCGGGTGCAATCAAAAGTCCGACCAGTGCAGTAAAGATCACCAGCGACATCACGCGCGGCTTTAGCAGCGCGATGTAGTCAGCGACGCCCGCCTCGGAAATCCGGGGTGAAAGATCGAGCGTATGATGATCGACAACCGACAAGATCGAACTCACTTCCTTGAATGCGCCACCCGCCGCAGCCTTTCGGCTATGGCGGATGTCTCATCTCATCGCGACGCAAACTCCGTCGCGAACAAACTGGTTACTGCACGCGCGGCAGAACCTCGAACTGGTGGAACGGAGGCGGCGACGACAGCGTCCATTCCAGCGTAGTCGCACCCGGCCCCCACGGATTGTCGGCGGCCTGCTGCTTGCGCGCGAAGGCATCGATCACACCGTAGATGAAGATCAGCACGCCGAACGCCGAGATGTAGGAGCCGATCGACGACACCAGATTCCAACCGGCGAAGGCATCCGGATAGTCAATATAGCGGCGTGGCATGCCGGACAGGCCGAGGAAATGCTGCGGGAAGAAGATCAGGTTCACGCCAACGAACGTGACCCAGAAGTGCAGCTTGGCGATGCCCTCATTGTACATGTAGCCGAACATCTTCGGGAACCAGTAGTACCAGCCGGCGAAGATGGCGAACACGGCGCCGAGCGACAACACATAGTGGAAGTGCGCGACCACGTAATAAGTGTCCTGGAGGACGCGATCGACGCCAGCGTTAGCGAGCACGACGCCGGTCACGCCACCGAGGGTGAACAGGAAGATGAACCCCATCGCCCAGACCATCGGAGCGCGGAATTCGATCGACCCGCCCCACATGGTGGCGATCCACGAGAAGATCTTCACGCCCGTGGGCACAGCGATAACCATGGTCGCCGCGACGAAATAGGCCTGCGTCGCCGAGGACATGCCGACGGTGTACATGTGGTGAGCCCACACGACGAAGCCGATGCCACCAATGGCGACCATCGCGTAGGCCATGCCGAGATAGCCGAACACAGGCTTGCGGGAGAAGGTCGACACGATCTGGCTGATCATGCCGAAGCCCGGCAAAATCAGAATGTACACTTCGGGGTGACCGAAGAACCAGAACAGGTGCTGGAACAGCACCGGATCACCGCCGCCGTCAGCAGCGAAGAACGTGGTGCCGAAGTTGCGGTCGGTCAGCAGCATCGTGATCGCACCGGCGAGAACGGGCAGCGACAACAACAACAGGAACACGGTCACAAGCACCGACCAGACGAACAGCGGCATCTTGTGCAGCGTCATGCCCGGTGCGCGCATGTTGAAGATCGTGGTGATGAAGTTGATCGAACCGAGAATCGACGATGCGCCTGCGATGTGGAGGGACAGGATCGCGAAGTCCACTGCCGGACCGGGATGCCCCGAGGTCGAGAGCGGCGCGTACATGGTCCAACCGGCACCGACGCCGTTCGCCCCTGGCTCGCCTTCGACGAAGGTGGAGATGATCAGGAGCGCAAACGAGGCCGGAAGCAACCAGAACGAAATGTTGTTCATGCGCGGGAAGGCCATGTCCGGCGCGCCGATCATCAGCGGCACCATCCAGTTGCCGAAGCCGCCGATCATCGCAGGCATCACCATGAAGAAGATCATGATAAGGCCGTGCGACGTCACGAACACGTTATAGGTGTGCGCTTCGTGGAAGAGCTGAACACCCGGATACATCAGCTCGATGCGGATCGCGACCGACATCGCACCGCCGATGATGCCCGCCACGATCGCGAAAATAAGGTACATCGTGCCGATGTCCTTATGGTTCGTCGAATAGACGTAACGCCGCCACCCGGTTGGGTGATCGTGCGCATGATCGTCATGAGCGTGATCGTGTGTTGCAGCGTTGGTGGCCATTTTCAATCCCTTTGAACCTTGCAGTTCCGTCAGCCTGTTGTTTCGCGCGCCCCACGGGCCGCGCACTTATCCGTCGATGCGCTTACTGCGCTGCCGCCCCGATCGAAGCGTAGGTGTTTGCCGGCGCGCTTGCGAACTTCTTCTTCGCGGCTTCAACCCAGGTCGTGAATTCCTGGTCGCTCACAACGCGAATGGCGATCGGCATAAAGGCGTGATCCTTGCCGCAGAGCTCGGAGCACTGACCATAATACATGCCTTCCTTGGTCGCCTTGAACCACGTCTCATTGAGACGGCCTGGGATCGCGTCGATCTTGATGCCGAAGGACGGGATAGCGAAGGAATGGATCACGTCCGCCGCCGTGGTCTGCACACGGATGATCTTGTTCACCGGCACGACGACTTCGTTATCCACACCCAGCAGGCGGGGCGCCTTGTCAGCGACGAGGAGCGAGTCGAATTCGAACTTGCCGTTATCCGGATAGGCATAGCTCCAGTACCACTGCTTGCCCGTGGCCTTGATCGTCAGGTCCGCCTTTGGAACGTCGAGCTCCTGGAACAGCAGCCGGAATGACGGCACCGCAATACAGACCAGGACCAGAACGGGGACAATGGTCCAGACCACTTCGATCAGTGTATTGTGGGTGGTCCTGGACGGCACTGGATTGGCGCGGGCATTGAATTTGACCGCGACAATGATCAGTAGGATCAGGACGAAGATTGTGATCGCGGAGATGATCCAAAGCAGGAAGTTATGAAACCAGGTGATGTTCTCCATCACCGGCGAGGCGGACTGCTGAAGGGTCCACTCCCACGCCGTCGGCTGCCCCATCCCAGCCAAAGCAGCCCCCGCTGCGGCCATGGCGGTGGCGACCACCGCAAAACCCAGTATCCAGCGGCCTTTTTGACCCTTCGACATCTTCATGCCGCTCTCGCTCCTGCTCTTATCACCCCAGTGGTCCTGCCGGGCGGCAAGACCTGCATTTTTCATTCGCGTTCAAGCTTTCGATCGCTCGCCGAAGTTAGAACGCGTCGAATTTCCCGCTTCTCAAACCATAATTCGCCGCATATCGCAATGCACGTAATAAAGCGCACAGGTATCCGGAATCCCTTGTCAAATGGGCTATATCCGACCCCGAGCCTGAAGGAGAACGCTTGACACTTGCACTGCCCGTTGTACCCACAGACTGGACAGGCTGCAGAAATGCGATTCGCGGCTGCGCTGGGCGTATCCCGAGGGTAAGCTTGTAGAATGGGCTTGCCCTCAAGACGCCGTCATTGCCCTGTCAATCCGTGTTTGTCAGACGGGCCTGATCAGGGAACAGACCTCGAATATGGTCAAAAGTATTACCGGATATTTTACCGAGACCCCCGACGGGGAATTTAGCCCGGGGGGCTATTCCGCTCAGCGAGATTTCAGCGTGGCCAAGAACCTTGTGACAATTCGGAGCCGTCTCGTTGCCCCTGTTTGGCTGGCAATCCTCACCGCGACGGCGCTTTTGTCGCTCGGAACGATGCCGGCGCCGGCGCAGGCCCAGGGCGCGGTCAAATCCGTTCATGGCGACTGGCAGATCCGCTGCGATACGCCCGCCGGAGCCCAGAATGAGCAGTGCGCCCTGATTCAGAGCGTCGTCGCAGAGGATCGTTCCAACGCCGGTCTCACGGTCATCATCCTCAAAACCGCGGACCAGAAGAGCAAACTGATGCGTGTGGTGGCCCCGCTGGGCGTCCTTTTGCCTTCCGGCCTCGGCCTCAAGCTCGATGACAAGGACGTAGGGCGCGCCGGTTTTGTGCGCTGCCTGCCGAACGGCTGCGTTGCCGAGGTTGTGATGAACGACGACCTCCTCAATCAGTTGAAAAACGCGAAAACTGCCACTTTCATCATTTTTGAGACTCCTGAAGAAGGTATCGGCTTCCCGCTGAGCCTCAAGGGTCTCAGCGAAGGCTACGATAAGCTCCCCTGATCGCCGCCGCTTTTTAGGCCCCCTCGCCCTCCGGCCCGATCGCTCCTATCTTTGGAGTTCAATCCCTTTTGCGATCCCGATCGGGATCCCGGAGTTTCCATGAGCAATCCGTCCGACACAGTATCTGCCACCGCTTCCCTGCTCGACCGCGCCGGCCTCATCCGGGACGAGGTGCGGGCCCAGGTTATTCGCGGTCTGGCTGGAGCCGACGATGGCGAATTGTTTCTCGAGTACCGCCAGTCTGAAGGGCTCGGATTCGACAATGGGCGCCTGAAGCAAGCGACCTACGATACCGCACAGGGCTTCGGCCTCCGAGCCGTCAAGGACGACGCCGTCGGCTACGCCCATTCGTCCGACGTCTCGCTGCCTGCACTGATTCGCGCGGCTGATGCGGTGAGCGCCGTGCGCGGTGGCTATTCAGGAACCTTTGCCGCCGCCCCCGGGCACACCAACGTGCGCCTCTACGGTGACGAAAATCCGCTCGACGGGCAAAGCTTTGAGACCAAGGTCAAGCTGCTGGCTGAGATCGATGCCTATGTGCGGGACAAAGACCCCCGCGTGCGTCAGGTGACTGTCAGCTTGGGTGCCACCTGGCAGGTTGTTGAAATTCTGCGCCCGGATGGTGAAAGCTATCGCGATGTCCGCCCGCTAGTTCGCGTCAACATTTCTGTCGTTGCCGGTTCAGGCGACCGTCAGGAAACAGGCAGCCACGGATACGGCGGCCGCGAGGGCTATGCGCGTTTCATTGAGACCAAGGCGTGGCGATCAGCCGCCGACAATGCAATCCGGCAGGCACTGATCAATCTCGAATCCGTGCCCGCCCCCGCAGGCGAAATGGATGTCGTTCTCGGCCCCGGCTGGCCAGGCGTCATGCTGCACGAAGCCGTCGGTCATGGACTAGAGGGTGACTTCAATCGCAAAAAGACCTCGGCTTTCGCCGGCCTGATGGGGCAGCAGGTGGCCGCCAAGGGCGTGACTGTCGTTGATGATGGGACCATTTCGTCAAAGCGCGGCTCGCTCTCGATTGATGACGAAGGTACGCCGACCAACCGCACCGTGCTGATCGAGGATGGCATCCTGGTTGGTTATATGCAGGATCGTCAAAACGCGCGCCTTATGAACATGAAGCCGACGGGTAACGGCCGCCGCGAAAGCCATGCTCATGTCCCCATGCCGCGCATGACCAACACTTACATGTTGGCGGGCGCGCATGATCCGGCAGAAATCCTTGCGTCGGTGAAGAACGGAATCTTTGCCGCCAACTTCGGCGGCGGCCAAGTAGACATCACGTCAGGCAAATATGTCTTCCAGTGCACCGAGGCCTACAAGATCGAAAACGGCAAGCTGGGCGCGCCGGTAAAGGGCGCCATGTTGATCGGCAATGGCCCCACCGACCTGCACCGCATTTCCATGATCGGCAACGACCTCCAGCTCGATGACGGCATCGGCACCTGCGGCAAACAGGGCCAGGGCGTACCTGTTGGTGTCGGACAACCGACGCTTCGCATGGATCGTATCACCGTCGGAGGAACAGGAGCATGAGCGAAGCGCCAACCGCGGCTAAACGGGCCCGCTCCTGGTCAAAGGCATTTGTCGAGATCGCCACCGCCTTCCTGATCGTGCTCGCAGCCAAGGGCGCGATTGCCGAGCCATTCTACGTTCCGTCGGGATCGATGGAGCCGACTTTGCTGATCGGCGATGCGCTGCTCGCCTCTAAATATCCCTACGGATACAGCACGGCTTCGCTTCCCATCCATGTCGCAGTGCCACCGACGCACCGGCTGTTTGGATCGTTGCCTCACCGCGGTGATGTCGTGGTATTTCGCTGGCCGGGCGATACGTCCCAAGTCTGGGTCAAACGCGTGATTGGATTACCCGGAGATCACGTCCAGATGCGTAACGGACGTCTCTGGATTAACGAACAACCTGTCGATCTTCGCCGCGACGGCACAGGTCAAGCCGAAGACGAAGAGGGACATGGGACGCCGGCAGCCCGCTTCACTGAGACCCTGCCGGGCGGCACGACACACACCATCTTCAAATTGCGGGAACACGCATTTCTCGACAATACGCCCGACGTCCTCGTTCCGCCGGATCGCCTCTTTGTCATGGGCGATAATCGCGACAATTCGGCCGACAGCCGCGTCCCTGTCAATGAAGGCGGGGTTGGCCTGCTGCCGGTTGAAAATCTTGTCGGCCGCGTCGATGCCGTAGTGGGCTCATGGGACATGGGAATGAAGAACCGTCCAATCTGGACCTGGCTCTCCGGCCTGCGGCTGGCACGTTCTTTCACCACAGTGCATTAAGCGATTCGGGATGACATTCGATGCCGTCAGGGCCATGGCATTGCAGTGGCCTGAAGTCGTCGAGGGCGGTCAGAAATAGACGGCGCTTCAGCTAGCGCAGCTCGTAAGTCTTGCCGTCGACGGTAATGCGATCAGCACGCATCTCATTCATCTCCACCGTCGAGGGATAACCATAGGCAGCGACTTTTTTGCCGATCGCCACGACCTGAGCCTGCACCCCGCGCTCAATCATGCGAGAGGTCGGCGCCAATGTTACGGTCCAGATCTTGTCCGCGCCCTTCACCGCTATGGTGGCGTTTGGATCCTCGAACGTACTGTTCAAGATCGAACCCTCGACCGTGATTGGATGGTTCGCATCATAGCTATGCGAGATCGTTTGCGCGATCGCTGCCGTCGTCATGACCGCGAGCGCTGAGAATGCAATGGTTGCAACGCGGATATGCTTCATCGGGATGCTCCTGATGTCGTTCGGTCCGCCTTTTGATCCGATGAATCCGCACGAACCGGTGCTGTTCCGAGAACGCCGGTTCTAACGTTCAAATCGGGAAATGGTTTGCCCGACAGCCGGACTATCGCACCACCCCGGAAATAAATCCGGGCTTGCGGCGCGGCGGTTTAATGTGGTCCTTCAGGAAACAACGGGCCGATTTTCCGACGTAACCCGGCCGGGCATATGTCCAGGCGCGGCATTTCTTGTCGGCCTCGCACGCGGCTTTGCAGGCTTCCTCTTGCCCGACGTCGATGCTGCGGTAGTCGCCGCCAAGCCTGTCGGTCTCACCTTCGATCGCACTGTTGCGTTGCTCGAGGACCCCGGCACCGCGGACACCTGAAACGCAGCAATCGCTCTTAACGCGTGGAGGAACGGCGTTCTTGAGCCAGCAGATTGCGCCATCCGCACTCACGGTCGGATAGTTGAAGCTCCATGCGCGGCAGCGGCGATCGCGTTCGCATTCCAGAGCGCAATCGGCAGGGTCACCGGATGGCACAGGCGTGCGCAGATAATCGCTCCCAGGCCGATCGAAATTGGCTTGAGCGTGCGCGGGCTGAGCGCTGATGACGAGAACCCCCACCAATACCGTGCTGAAAAAGAAACTGAATGCACGGAATGCGCGAAAGCATGTTCTGAAATCGCAGATTCGGAGCATGCAATGACTTTCAGCGCAAGACGGACCCGAGCCGACGGCCGGGAATCCAGCCGGACAAGACAATTTCTATTTCGTTGCCGTATTAATCGATGGCAGATGAACGGCAGATAAACGCCGGAACGACGGCCTTGTGATGAGCCCAACGTCCTGAACTCGTGTCCCGAATCCAAAGCCCGCCTGATTATGCAGCGCGCTCAGGTAGCGGACTTGGATTCGAAAGGACATTAGTAAATCTATGGTTCTAGTGCCGCTTTTGGATTTGAAGTTCTTCGTCGCGCTTGCGGCTTCATTCGGAAGAATCTCAAATCTGCGACACTCGTGTGGTTTCGGTTCAGAAGTTCGCTGGAAGAACTCGCAGGAAAAATCGGGCGAACTCCTGAACCACCACACTAGAAGGCATATTCGCTGTAGATCGGATCGACCGAGCAGCCCCAGCTGTGGTGGAATTTCTCCAGCAGTCCTTCCGCCGGCGTCCGGCCGGCATCCATGATGTGATCAAGGGGTTCGAGGTAGCGCGTCTCATCGCGCCCTAGCGCATCAAGCCGGTTTCGCCGGGCCAATCCCTTATGCGCCAGTACCATGCAGTCCTTGGCGACTTCGAACAGATAACGGTTGCCGATCTTCGCCTTGAAGCCGAGCTTTGGCACGTCATCGCGCAAAGCCTGACGCTCGTGAGCGGTCCATTGCTTGGCGATATCCCATGCCGCTTCGAGACAATCGTCATCGTAGAGCAGTCCGACCCAGAACGCAGGGAGTGACGGCAGTTGCTGCCACGGCACGCCATCCGAACCACGCATTTCCAGATAGCGCTTCAACCGCACTTCCGGGAAAATCGTCGAGAGATGGTTGGCCCAATCGGATAGCGTCGGCTTCTCGCCGGGAAGCTTTTCGTTCTTACCCTCAAAGAAATCCCGAAACGACGAGCCTGACACGTCGATGTAGTCATCGCCGCGTTTGACGAAATACATCGGCACGTCGAGCGCATAGTCGACCCATCGCTCGAAGCCCATGCCGTCCTCGAAGGCCCATGGCAGCATTCCCGCACGGGCATTGTCGGTGTCGCGCCAGATTTCCGAACGGAACGACAAGAAGCCGTTCGGCTTGCCCTCTGTGAACGGTGAATTTGCGAACATCGCGGTCGCGACCGGCTGCAAAGCGATCGAGACGCGAAGCTTCTTGACCATGTCGGCTTCAGACGAGAAGTCGAGATTGGTCTGCACCGTGCAGGTGCGGTACATCATGTCTAGGCCGTACCGACCGACCTTCGGCATGTAATTTGTCATGATCCGGTAGCGGCCTTTCGGCATCACCGGCATTTGCGCCCGTGACCATGAGGGCGTCATGCCGAGCCCGAGGAAACCAATCCCCAACGGTGTCGCGATCTCACGTACCTGCGCCAGATGGGCCATCAATTCCGACATCGTCTGATGCACGGTCTCGACCGGTGCACCGGACAATTCGAACTGTCCGCCTGGCTCAAGCGAGATGGCGCCGCCGCCAGTGACATCATGAAGGCCGATGATATTGCCGTTCTCCATGATCGGATCCCAGCCGAGCAGGAGCTTCATTCCCTCCAGCAACGCGCCGATTCCCCGCGCACCTTCATAAGGAACCGGGTTGTGCCCGTCCAACGTGAACGGTGTCTTCTCGTGTTCGGTGCCGATGCGGAATTCCGATTTCGGCTTCACGCCCGCTTCAAGCCACGCGACAAGTTCCTCGCGCGATTGCAGCGGCGTCATATCGATCTGATCACGCGCCATAGGAATTCCAAGTAAGAGGTTTTAATTTAAACGTCTGCGCGTATTCACATCGCAACGTCGATTGTAAAGAACGCACCATGCGCGCATGTTGGACAACGCTGCGGACGCAAGCATCCGCTACAACGAGAGGCAACCGAAAAATCATCGTGCGGGTGTGGCTTCTTTGGGCGCAGGCGATGCCGGCGACAAGGATGCACTGCATGAGCAGCCAAGCCGGTCGAGCAAGCCGCTGAGCTTCACCGCATCGGCATCCGATAGTTTCGAACCGATATGCCGCTCGATCGCTGCGGAATATGATGCCCACATCCGCTTTTGCAAATCGCGCCCGGCTTCGGTGATCTCCACGAACAGGCCGCGCTTGTCCATTTTGCATTCGCGACGAACCGCAAGACCTTCTTCGACCAGGCGGTCGATCAGCCGCGACGTCGAATATTGCGGCAGCAGCATCTGCCTTTCGAGTTCGACGGGGCGCAATTCACCGCCCGGCGCGCGCGACAATTCAAGCAGCGCGTCATACCAGGCCAGTGGTGGAAACCCTGCCTTCTTGAGATCCTGCTCGACTGCACCAAGCACCCGACCCTGGACGCGCATCAAGCGAATCCAGACGTCCGTCGCTTCGGTTGAAGGTTTACGTTTCATGGTCCCGTCCGTACAGCCCAACCCAATTGTACTCCACTAAATGCAGTTGCATCAACGTTGACCGCTTCATGCAGATGCATTTAATGGACCCGCGTTCTATTTGCCAATGCCTGAGGGAAGGATATCTTTTATGAAGCTCTACTATGCGCCTGGGGCCTGCTCGCTATCGCCGCATATCGCCCTGAAAGAGGCTGGAATCTCGTTCGATCTGGTCAAAGTTGACCTGAAAGCCAAGAAAACCGAAGACGGTAGCGACTACTTAGGCCTCAATCCCAAGGGGCAGATCCCTGCGGTTGGCATGGACAATGGTGACATCCTGACTGAAGGCGCCGTGATCGTGCAGATGATCGCGGACAAGGTCCCGGGCAAAAACCTGGTGCCGCCGGCCGGAACGGTCGAACGCTACCGGGCGCAGGAGTGGCTCAACTTCGTCAGCACCGAACTGCACAAGAACTTTAGCCCGCTGTTCAACCCGGCCATCCCCGACGAAGTGAAGCAGTTTTTCAAAGACCGCATCACTGGCAAGTTCACCTACATCAACACCGCGCTCGCCGGGAAAGACTACCTGATGGGCAGCCAGTTTACGGTCAGCGATGGCTATCTGTTCACTATCTTGCGCTGGGCGGACGGACAAAAGATCGACATCTCCGGCCTGCCAAACCTCGTCGCCTACAAGGCACGCGTTGCCGCGCGGCCAATGGTGCAGGAAGCGTTGAAAGCCGAAGGTTTGATGAAAGCCTCGTGACAGGCGCAGGTCATCCCCAAACACAAAAGGCTGGATCATCGATCCAGCCTTTCTTGTTTTGTCCACTTTATCCTTACTCGCTGAGAGCAGGCCTCGCCCACTCTCAGTAAAGTGATGCGCGTTTACGCGGCCTGCTTCTTCGGTGCAAAGCGCTGGTAGAACGTCTCGCCCTTCGCCGCCATGTCGAGCAGGAGCTTCGGCGGGGTGAACCGTGCCCCGTACTTCTTCTCCAGCTTCTGACACAATTCGACGAACTTTTTCGTGCCCATGAAGTCGATGTAGGACAGCGTCCCGCCGGTGAACGGCGCGAAGCCGAAACCGAGGATAGAGCCGACATCCGCCTCACGTGGATCGGTAATGACGTGATCCTCCACCGTGCGTGCCGCTTCAACCGCCTGCACGACCAAGAAGCGCTGCTTCAACTCCTCGACATCGAGCGTGTCGGGATCGAGATGCTTCGGCTGCAGCGTTGTCAGCTCGGGCCAAAGTTTCTTCTGACCCTTGCCCTTCTCGGGATAATCGTAGAAGCCCTTGCTGTTCTTGCGGCCAAGGCGGCCTTGCTTCTCGACCATCTCGACGAGAAGCTTCTTCTGATCTTGCTCGATGGCCTGAGGTCCGAGATCGGCTTCTGTTGCCTTGATGATCTTGAGCGCAAGGTCGATCGCGATTTCGTCGTTCAACGACAGCGGGCCTACAGGCATGCCGGCCATCTTGCCGGCATTCTCGATCATCGCCGGCGGCACGCCCTCTAACAGCATCTCGTAGCCTTCGGCGATGTAGCGCAACACGCAGCGGTTGGCGAAGAAGCCGCGCGAGTCGTTCACCACGATCGGCGTCTTCTTGATCTGCCGCACGTAATCGAGCGCGGTTGCAAGAGCGACATCACCGGTATTCTTGCCGACAATGATTTCCACCAGCATCATCTTCTCGACCGGTGAGAAGAAGTGAATGCCGATGAACTTCGACTGATCCTTCCATTCCTCGGCAAGCGAATTGATCGGCAACGTCGAGGTGTTGGTTGCAAAAATTGCATTTGGCGCGATCAACGGCTGCGCCTTGGCATAGGTGTCGGCCTTGACCTTGCGGTCCTCAAAGACGGCCTCAATGACAAGATCGCAATCCTTCAGCGCGTTATAATCAGCCGTTGGCGTGATGCGCGCGAGAAGCGCATCCGCGTCGGCCTGCTTGGCGCGGCCCTTGGCGACCTGGCCATCGATCACCGATTTCGCATGCGCTTTGCCCTTGTCCGCGCTTTCCTGGTCGCGGTCGATCAGGATGACGTCGATGCCAGCCAAGGCAGAAACATAACCAACGCTGGCCCCCATGAAGCCGGCGCCGATGATGCCGAGTTTTTTCACCTTCGTCGGCGGAACGTTCTGCGGACGGCGGGCGCCCTTGTTCAATTCACCCATCGACACGAACAGGCTGCGGATCATGGCCTCGGCTTCCTTCGAGCGTAGAATCTTCGAGAAGTAGCGCGACTCGATGCGCAGCGCGGCATCCATCGGCAGTTGAAGACCTTCATACACGCACTGGAGGATCGCGCGGGCCGCTGGATAGTTGTCGAAGGTCTCGCGGCGGAAGATCGCATTGGCCGGCGGGAATATCATGGTGCCGCCCTTGGAATAGACCGCGCCGCTCGGCAGTTTGAAGCCCTTCTCGTCCCATGGCGCGACGGCCTTGCCGCCGGCCTTGATCCATTCCTTCGCCGTCTTGATGAGATCAGCGGCGGGCACCACCTCGTCGACCAGCTTCCAGCCTTTGGCCTTGGCAAGATCGATCTGATCACCCTTCATCAGGAACTGCAGCGCATCCTGCGTCTGCATGATGCGTGGCAGGCGCTGCGTGCCGCCGCCACCCGGGAACAGACCAACCTTGATCTCCGGCAGGCCAAGACGGGTCTTCGGATTCTCCGCTGCGACGCGATGGTGGCAGGCGAGCGTCAGCTCGAACGCACCGCCGAGCGCAAGACCGTTGATCGCCGCGACCCATGGCTTGCCGCAGGTTTCAATGGCGCGAAGCGTCAGCGAGAGTTTGCGGCTTTCATCGAACACATACTTGTTGGCCGCTTCTTCGCCCTTGCTCTTGAGCAACTCGCCATACGCGCGGTTGATGCCTTCGAGCATGGTGAGGTCAGCACCACCCGAGAAGGCGTCCTTGCCCGATGTGATGACCACACCCTTGATGGCAGCGTCCTTCGTGGTCTGCTCAACGATCGCAGCCAGTTCAGTGGCTGTGGTCTCGTCGACCACATTCATGGATTTGCCGGGAATGTCCCACGTCACCAGCGCGATGCCGTCGGCGTCGGTCTCAACCTTGAAATTCTGATAGGTCATGTGCTCGCTCCTCACACGCGCTCGATGATCGTCGCCGTTCCCATGCCGCCGCCGATACACAGCGTGACAAGAGCGGTAGACTTATTGGTGCGCTCGAGTTCGTCGAGCACGGTGCCGAGAATCATGGCGCCCGTCGCACCCAGGGGGTGGCCAAGCGCAATCGCTCCGCCATTGACGTTGATCTTGCTGTTGTCGATCTCGAACGCCTGGATGTAGCGCAGCACCACCGAAGCGAATGCTTCATTGAGCTCGAACAAATCGATATCTCCAAGCCTCATGCCGGAGCGCTCCAGCACCTTCTTGGTGACATCGACCGGGCCGGTCAGCATCATCGCCGGTTCGGAGCCGATATTGGCGAAGGCGCGGATTTTGGCACGCGGCTTCAATCCGCGTTTCGCACCAGCTTCCTTGCTGCCGAGCAGCACAGCGCCCGCACCGTCCACGATGCCGGACGAATTGCCGGCATGGTGCACATAGCTGACGGCCTCGATTTCTGGATGCGACTGCACAGCCACTGCATCGAAACCACCCATCGAACCCATCACAGCGAATGACGGCTGCAACTGCGCCAGCGACTGCATCGTCGTGCCCGGACGCATATGCTCGTCCTTGTCGAGAATGGTAATGCCGTTGATGTCCTTCACCGGAATGACGGAGTTCTTGAACCGCCCTTCATCCCAGGCTTTCGCGGCACGCTCCTGACTCTGTACAGCGTACGCATCGACGTCCTCGCGCGAGAAACCGTACTTGGTGGCAATGAGATCTGCCGACACGCCCTGTGGCATGAAGTAAGTCGGCACCGCGATGGACGGGTCCATTGGCCAAGCCGCACCGGATGAAAGAATGCCGACGCGGCTCATGGACTCCGCGCCGCCACCGATTGTCATCTCGTGCTGGCCGGACATCACCTGTGCCGCGGCGAAGTTCACCGCATCAAGACCCGATGCGCAGAAGCGATTGATCTGCACCCCTGGCACCGAGGTGCCGTAGCCGGCGTTGATCGCCGCAAAGCGCGCGATGTCGCCGCCGGCTTCACCAACCGGATCGACTACGCCAAGCACGACGTCGTCTATGCTGTCCACCGCGAGATTGTTACGCTCCTTCAATGCCTTCAGGGGAGCGGTCGCCAGTGCCAGCGCCGTCACCTCGTGCAACGCGCCGTCGGACTTTCCTTTGCCGCGCGGCGTGCGGACGTGATCGTAGATAAATGCCTCAGGCATGTCGCTCTCCTTCGATCCTTTGATGTCTTGCGATTGATGTGCCGCGCCGGAAAACCGGCGCGAAAACTGGAAATCAGAACGCCTCGGCCGGCAATTCCATCATCGAGTCTGCCCCCGCCTGGATGCGCGCGAGGCGCGTCGCCGTTTCCGGCAGCATGCGCTCCATGAAGAATTTGCCCGTGACGAGTTTCGACTTGAGATAAGGCTGCTCACCTGCACTTGCGATCTTGTCCTGCGTGACCTTGGCCATGCGTGCCCACATATAAGCAAGCGCAACGAGCCCGAAGAGATGCAGGTAGTCGGTCGATGCCGCGCCGGCATTGTCGGGCTTCGCCATGGCATTCTGCATCAGCCACATGGTGGCCTGTTGCAGGTGCTGCAACGAGGCGCCGAGCGGCGCGACGTAAGGCTTCATCGCTTCATTCGCGCCATGCTCTTTCACGAATGAAGACACCTCATTGAAGAAGCCCGTAATGGCCCGGCCGCCATCCTTGGGCAGCTTGCGGCCCACCAGATCGAGCGCCTGAATGCCATTGGCACCTTCGTAGATCATGGCGATGCGGGCATCGCGCACAAACTGCTCGACACCGGTTTCGACGATATAGCCATGGCCGCCAAACATCTGCTGCGCGGCAACCGCGTTGGCAAAGCCGACATCGGTGAGCATGCCTTTGATCACCGGCGTCATCAGGCCCATGTGATCGTCCGCCGCCTGGCGTTCCTTTTGATCGTCGGAGCGGTGCGCCACGTCACTCTTGAGTGAGGTCCACACCACGAGCGCGCGCGCCGCTTCATTAAAAGCACGAATGGTCATCAACGTGCGCCGCACGTCCGGATGCACGATGATGGGGTCAGCGGGCTTGTCCTTGGCTTGCGGCCCGGTGAGGGCCCGGCCCTGCAGACGCTCTTTCGCGTAAGCAACCGCGTTCTGATAGGCGACTTCCGACTGTGCTAGCCCCTGCACGCCGACGCCAAGCCGCGCCTCGTTCATCATGACGAACATCGCCGTCATGCCTTTGTTCTCTTCGCCGACCAACCAACCAACCGCATTGTCGAAGTTCAGAACGCAGGTCGAATTGCCGTGGATGCCCATCTTGTGCTCGATCGAACCGCACGACACACCGTTCTGCGGTCCAAGCGTGCCATCGGGGTTGATGGTCATCTTCGGCACCACGAACAGCGACACGCCCTTGATGCCTGCGGGTGCGCCTTCGATGCGCGCCAGGACGAGGTGCACGATATTCTCGGTGAGGTCCTGCTCGCCACCCGAAATGAAAATCTTGGTGCCGGTGATTTTATAGCTGCCGTCTGCCTGCTTCACCGCCTTGGTGCGCATCAGGCCCAGATCCGTGCCGCAATGCGGCTCGGTCAGGTTCATGGTGCCAGCCCACTTGCCGGCGACCATATTCGGCACGTAAGTTTGCTTCTGCTCCGGCGTGCCATGCACGAGCAAAGCGGCCATCGCGCCCTGAGTCAGACCCGGATACATCGAAAAGGCCATGTTGGCCGAGACCATGAATTCGTTGACGCTCTGCGAGAGCGTTGTCGGAAGCCCCTGGCCGCCGAATTCGGCCGGCGCGGACAGACCCAACCAACCACCGTCTGCGAGCTGCTTGAATGCCTCCTTGAAGCCGGCCGGCGTGGTGACGCGGCCGTCATCATGGCGCTTGCAGCCTTCGAGATCGCCAACGCTGTTCAGAGGTTGCAGGACCTGTTCGCTGAATTTGGCGGCCTCATCGAGGATTGCCTCGCGCACATCGGCCGATGCATCGCTGAAACCCGGGAGATTGTTGTACCTGTCGATCTGAAACACGTCGTTGAGAAGGAAGTTGATGTCTTCAACGGGGGCCTTGTAGATCGGCATGGCGTCCTCTCGATTGGGCTGAAAGTGATCTTCAATAAGAACTTTTTTGCGATGCGGCAACGCGAGGCGCGACCCTATCGTATTTCCAAACGATAGAAAGAACTTGCGACATCATGACTAGTGGTCCGATTCTAACATTCGCATCCCGTTTCAGCAGGCACCTCCTGCGAATGTTAGAAGCAAAGGACCACTAGCAAATATAAGTTTCCAGTGGAGTTTTGGATTTGACATTCGCTTGACGAACTCGCTGCCGGGTGGGTCGCGAATGTCAAATCCACTCCACTGGGCCGCACCGGCCAATTTCGCTGTGCGAGATAACGTTTTTGGAACCGAACCACGGGGAAAGGCAACTTTTCGGTCCCTAAACGGCGTCTATTAACTCTGTGTTTACCGTAACAATAAATGGTCGGTACCGGAAACAGGCGTCTCGCGTCCAAATTTGTTTGTCTCTTCAAAGGGACGCGGGTGGCTGAAAGCGCCGGACAGGAGTCGGGCGCCGGGACACCGGACTAAAGCATGGCAGCGCGCGTATCGTTGAGCGTAGACGGGATTGAGCCGTCGGTCCTCGAAAGGGCCGAAGCATCCGCGCGCCGCGCCGGACTGTCACTTGGCGACTGGCTGAATTCGACCATCGGCCATCCCGCACATAGCCGTGAAGCTCAGGATGTGGCTGAAATTCATAAGCGGCTGGATTCCATCGCCCGTCAGGTCGAATACATTTCACGAGCGCCCACCGGCACAAAGAGTGATCCTGGTGTCGCGCGGCAGTTAAACGACGCCATTTCGCGACTCGACGCCCGCCTGTCACATATTTCCGGCCAGAGCGCTCAAGCACCCTCTTATGAGCCCGCACCAGCTTTCCGGCCGTCGCCGCCGACAGCACCCGCAATGTCGCCGATGGATTTCTCGATTGCAGAAATCATTGCGCGCCAGGGTCAGCTCGACGGTCTGACGCCGTCACCGGCGCCCCAGCCCACAGCGGCGCAGATGCCCGCGCCGTCCTTTGCCGGCCCCGCGGTCAATCCTCCGCCGGTTTATGCAGCACCTCCG
This sequence comes from Nitrobacteraceae bacterium AZCC 1564, assembly GCA_036924835.1. Taxonomy (NCBI): domain Bacteria; kingdom Pseudomonadati; phylum Pseudomonadota; class Alphaproteobacteria; order Hyphomicrobiales; family Nitrobacteraceae; species Nitrobacteraceae bacterium AZCC 1564. Next base: position 3,316,973 of record JBAGRR010000001.1, on the reverse strand, counting down.
CTACAGCCGCAGGCCGATTTCTCGGGCCTTGAGCGGCAACTGTCGGAAATCACCAGCCAGATCGCGACGCTCCGACGCCCCGACGGCATCGAGCAGTCCATCGAGAGCTTCCGGAACGAACTCGCCGAGATTCGCCGGGCCATCACCGAGGCCCTGCCGCGCCGAGAAATCGAATCGCTGGAAAATGAAATCCGTTCGCTCGGCCGCCGCATCGACGAGACGCGCCAAACCGGCGTCGACAGCTCTGCTCTCGCCGGCATCGAACGCGCCTTGAGCGAGATCTATAGTGCACTGCGCACACTGACGCCGGCAGAGCAATTTGCAGGCTTCGACGAGGCCATCCGCAGTCTCGGTGGCAAAGTTGATTCGATCGTGCGCTCAAGTCCTGATCCGTCCACGATCCATCAACTTGAAGACGCCATCACGGCCCTCAAGTCGATTGCATCGAACGTCGCCTCCAACGAGGCCCTCAATGAACTCGCCGGTCATCTCCAGGCGCTATCGGCGAAGGTCGATCAGCTGACGCACGCCGGCGGCAACAGCGATATCCTGTCGGCTCTCGAGCAGCGCATTGCGGTCCTGACAACGGCACTTGAGCAGCGCGACCGGCCTGTCGCCAGCGATACCGGCTACTTCGACAATGCTGTGCGCGCGATTTCGGATCGCCTCGATCATCTCCAGGTCGGGAGTGACAGCGCAGCTTCGCTGAACCATGTCGAACAGCGGGTTCACCACCTGCTCGAGCGGCTCGAGAACGCCGAAGGGCGCGGCGGCAATCTCTCGCGGGTCGAAGAAGGCCTTGCTGATATCCTGCGCCATCTCGAGCAGCAGCGCGCCAGTGCTGCGGGAGCGGAACAGGCTGTTCCTTCCAACGCATCGATGGACGGCATTTTTGTCGAAACCATCAAGCGCGAACTGTCCGACATTCGCTTCAGCCAGTCGGAAACAAATCGGCACACGCAGGATTCGCTCGAGGCCGTTCACAACACACTCGGCCATGTGGTCGATCGTCTCGCACAGATCGAAAGTGACCTGCGTGCGGCACGGTCCGCACCCGCACCGCGCGAAACGTCCCGTGAGCATCCGATGCCCGATGCGCGCGCCTATGCGCCATTCGCGCCGGGGCCCCGCGCAACAACACCTCAACCGCGTCCCGAACTGCCGAATCCGGCTGCCGCACAGGCTCCGATTGAGCGCGCTCCGGTCGCCCCTCCTATGCCGCCGCGCGTACCGGCGATTGCAGACGTCGCGGTTTCGCGTCCGATCGAAGTCGAGCAGCCTGCGCCGCAGGCCACCCGGCCGGCTCCCACTCCACGCAGTCCGATCGATCCGACGCTGCCGCCGGACCATCCGCTGGAACCTGGCACCAAGCCGCAGCAGAACCGCGTTGGGACACCGTCCGAGCGCATCGCTGCCTCTGAGGTGGTGCTCAACGAAATATCATCCGCATCCCGCGAGCCGGTCAGTCCGACGAACTTTATTCAGGCTGCACGGCGTGCCGCACAAGCCGCCGCTGCAGCTCCTGCCGCAACGCCCGGCGCGAAACCCAATCGCGTTACCGCGCTGAATGATGCCGCCCGGAACGCAGCCAAGGCGGCGACGGTCGGCGAATCGAAGGTGTCTTCGAGAATTCGAGCGCTGCTCGTCGGCGCGAGCGTCGTCGTGATCGTGCTCGGCACCGTCAAGATGGGCCTGAATCTGCTCAGTGGCCGCGACCATGCGCAGTCACCGCCCGCAGCAGCATCCAGTTCTGCAACGCCAGCCTTGCCGCCGGTCAGTAATGGCGAACCGAGGTCGGAGAACATCACGCCGGCGATTCCCTCCATCACATCGCCGACACCGATCGATCGACAGTCCTTGAATGCTCCGCCGCCTCCCCCTGCGTCGCCAGCAGCACCCGACGTCACTCCGGCGATGCCGCAGGCATCGGGAGCGGCTGATGTGACCGGCTCTGTCACGACACCGGCTCCGGCTGAACGCGTGTCTGTGACGATTCCGCCTGCGGCGGCCAAGGCCAAAGCCACCTGGGTCCCGGTTAATGACAAACTGCCCGAGAGCATTGGCAGCGCCACATTGCGTGCGGCCGCCAATAAGGGCAATCCAGGTGCCGCGTTCGAGATCGGCGTCCGTTATGCGGAAGGTCGCGGTGTTGCATCCGACTATGCGGAGGCCATGAAGTGGTATGAACGCGCGTCGCAGGGCGGCATCGTTCCGGCCACCTTCCGCCTTGGCGCGCTCTATGAAAAAGGGCTCGGCGCGAAGAAAGATCTTGAAACCGCGCGCCGCTATTACATCCAGGCTGCGGAAAAAGGCAGCGCCAAGGCGATGCACAATCTTGCCGTGCTCGACGCAGATGGCGGCGGCGCCGGCCCAAACTACAAAGGCGCGGCGCAATGGTTCCGCAAGGCTGCCGAACGCGGCGTCGCGGACAGCCAGTTCAATCTTGGAATTCTCTATGCGCGCGGTATCGGCGTAGAGCAAAATCTCGCCGAGTCCTATAAGTGGTTCAGCCTTGCTGCAGCCCAGGGCGACGCGGATTCCGGCCGCAAGCGCGACGACATCGCCAAACGGCTTGATGCGCAGTCGCTGGCAGCAGCTAAACTTGCGATTCAGACCTTCACGCCCGAAGCACAGCCGGACGATGCGGTCTCAGTCGGCGCGCCTCCGGGAGGATGGGACGCCGCACCGCCACCCAGAGCCGCGACCAAATCGCATAAGCCGGCCGCGACCAAGAGCGCGGCCCGCTAAGCTCAATTATGACTAGTGTGGTGGTGGTTCAGAAGTTCGCTTTACTTTCTCCGCGCTCCCTTCAAGCAAACTTCTGAACCTAAACCACACTAGAATCATAGATTTCTAGTGTGGTTTCGAATCCGAAGTTCGCTCCGAGGTGCGCTGCAGTGTGAGGCGAACTTCGGATTCGGGACACTAGTTAACTCTGACATGACTGTCGGAAACTATTGGCTCTGATACCCGGATTCTTTAACCCAAACGCGCCCGATATCGGCTAATCAGAGATTGCGGCGTATAACCCGCGCCGCGGTAACCCACTGCTGCGAGGGCTCGGTGCAGTCCCGCCGCCGAACCCAAGCGAACGCGCGTGCAACTGTTTCTTCCGATCGCCGACGTTCCAGTTAACGTGTTTCTCATCCTGGCGATGGGCGCGGCCGTCGGCTTCGTGTCCGGCATGTTCGGAATCGGCGGCGGCTTCCTGATGACGCCGCTCTTGATCTTCATCGGAATTTCGCCGGGCGTGGCGGTTGCCTCGGTCTCCAGCCACATGGCTGCATCGTCGTTCACCGGTGCCCTGTCGTATTGGCGGCGCCGCGCCATCGACCCCGCCTTGTCGATGGTGCTGCTCAGCGGCGGCGTGATTGGCACCGCGCTTGGCGTATGGATCTTCGCGTTGCTGCGCTCCGTCGGCCAGCTCGACCTCATGATCGCGCTGTCCTATGTGGCGCTGCTGACGACGGTTGGCACCCTGATGCTGCTGGAAGGCGCCCGCGCCATCCTGAAAACCCGCAAAGGTCCTCCGCCGCTGACACGCCGGGCGCGGGCACAGGGATGGATCCTCGGCCTCCCGCTCAAGATGCGCTTCAAGCGCTCCAAGATCTACCTGTCGGTGATTCCCGTCGTCGCCATTGGCCTGATGATCGGCTTCCTGGGCGCAATCATGGGCATCGGCGGCGGATTCCTGCTGATCCCGATCATGATCTATGTCCTGCGCGTGCCGACCTCCACAGTGATCGGCACATCAATGGCGCTGACGCTCGTCACCATGATCTTCGCGACGATCCTGCACGCGACCACCAACCACCTCGTCGATGTCGTTCTTGCCCTCGTGCTGATGGTAGGAGGCGTGATCGGGGCGCAGTTTGGAGCGCGGGCTGGACAGCGAATCCGCGGCGAACATCTGCGCCTGCTGCTCGGACTTCTGATTCTCTCCGTCGGCATTCGCTTTGCGGTCGAGCTGGTGATCAAGCCGGCCGAGCTTTATTCCATCCGCGACCTCGGGAGCGGCGGATGAAACAGCGTCTTGTCGTGCTGATCGCTGGATTCATATTTGCCCTCATGGCGGGAAGTGTCGCGCGTGCGGAGAGCCTAATCGTTTCGGTCTCCAATCACCGCATCACAGTGACACCGAATTATTCTGGTGAAGACCTTGTGCTGTTCGGCTCCATCGAGCGCGACAGCAAATCGCGAGACAGAACCGATTACGACATCGTCGTCACCGTCAGCGGCCCCCGTGCTGACATGGTGACACGGCGAAAGGAGCGCAAACTGGGAATCTGGGTCAACGTGGATTCTCGCGAGTTCATTCAGGTGCCTTCCTATCTCGGCATCTTCTCCAACAGACCCATCGACGAAATCGCCGCGCCGGATGTGCAGCGGCGGCAGCAGATCGGGCTGAACAGTATTTTTCTGCCACAACGGATCGGACCCGATGTCGCCAACGTGGTCGCCAGCGACCCGTTCAGGGTCGCATTTGTGACGCTGCGCACGAATCATGGGCTTTACCGTCAGCAAGAAAGCGCGGTGACGTTCCTGACACCGACGCTATTCCGTACCGGAATTCCGCTTCCGGCCGAAGTGCCGATCGGCACCTATGACGTGGATATCAAGCTGTTGTCCGGAGGCGTCCTGATCGCCAAGACCGAAACGGCGTTTGAAATCGTCAAGGTTGGTTTCGAACAGTTTGTCGCCAACGCGGCCCGTCAGCATGGGCTCCTTTATGGACTCACGACCGCGTTGATGGCGCTCGCGACCGGCTGGCTTGCTTCGGTGATCTTCCGCAAAGACTGATTGCACAGATCATACGAAGTAACCGGCGATCATGGCGACAACACATACCGTCATCACACCTGTCGAGATCCAGCCGAGCCAGCGCAAAACCCCGCCAACGACAAACGTGCTCATCACGTCATGACGACGTGACAGGGTCATCAGCAAAATCGTGACCGGCACTGCAAGAACGCCATTGATCACCGCGCTCCAGTAAAGCGCCGAGATCGGGCTGATGGGGGTAAAGTTCAGCGCGATACCGATGCTCGCCGACAGCGCCAGAACCGAGTAGAAGGCTGCGGCGTCGCGCGGTTTGCGGGCGAGGCCCACGGGCCATCGCCTGCCCTCTCCGATGGCGTAAGCCGCCGATCCGGCGAGTACGGGGATTGCTAGCAATCCCGTTCCGATAATGCCAATTGCAAAAATAAACTCGGCAAAGACGCCTGCGATGGGCCGCAAAGCCTCTGCGGCCTGGGCAGATGTCTCGATGTCGGTCTTGCCTGTGGCATGCAATGTTGCAGACACAGTGATGATGATCGAGACGGCGATCAGATTGGAGAACGCCATGCCCGTGATGGTATCGGCGCGAATACGATGGAATTCCTTCCGTGCACCCCGATGTTTTTTGGCGAGCGGCTTTTTCGTCGTATCGATGCGCTGATCCTCGGCCTCCTCTGAAGCCTGCCAGAAAAACAGATAGGGAGAAATCGTCGTGCCCAGAATCGCGACCAGCGTCGTCAAGAATGTCGAATTCCACTGCACCTGCGGAATCACAATCCCTTTGATCGCATCGCCCCATGCGACTTTGGTGACGGCCAAAGCGGCGACGTAGGCGAACAGGCTCAGCGTCAGCCATTTCAGGACCGCGGTGTAGCGCTTGTAGTCGAGGAAGATCTGCGCGGACACGGACGTTACGCCAAACAGCACGACATAAAGAAATCCCGGACCACCGATGAGAAGCTTGAGTGCATCTCCCATTGCGGCGAGATCAGCGCCGATGTTGATCGTATTGGCGATGAACAGCAGCGACACGATGACGTTGAGAAGCCACGCGGGATAGAAGCGGCAGACGTTTCCGGCGATACCGTGGCCCGTTACCCGCCCCACACGCGCCGATATTTCCTGAATGGCCACCATCAGCGGAAAGGTCAGCAACATCGTCCAGCCGATGCCGTATCCGAGTTGCGCACCGGCTTGACTGTAAGTGCCGATGCCGGAGGGATCGTCATCAGACGCGCCGGTGATAAGGCCAGGACCCAGCGTCTTCAGAAATCTTCGCAAACCCGACGGCTTGCGCGCCGGTTTCTCATGTGCCGTTGCCGGCGCCGCTCTGACAGCGTTCTGTTTCAACCCGTTGTCCCTCGTGGCATGCAGCAACGCCAAACGAGAACGCGGGTTCCCGGTATGCGCCTTACGACGTTGCTGGTGGCGCGGTGATTGAGGTTGTGACCCCAGGCTCCAGCATGACGAGGCGGGCGCCAAATCCCAGGACGCCAAATGAGGCTATGAGGTCCTGCCCGCTTTGCGTGAAGTGGGCCCAGCTATCGTGATGCACTGGGACGATCGTTGCATCGCTAAACACCTTCGCCGTTTCGATGGCGTCGTTGGTGTCCATGGTCAGGTGAAACGGCCCGCGTGTTTGCGCGGCTCCCGCAAAGGGCAACACGACACCGGGCTTGAAACGCCGTTCGACCTCAGCCACGCCGTCGAACCAGACCGTGTCGCCGGTCACATAGATCGGCCTCGTGCTGTTATCCGCGAATGAAAGCACAAACCCGATCACGTCCCCCGATAGCGGCTCGATTCCCGCGGGACCATGGCGTGCCGGCGTTGCGGTTACACGGATCATCCGGCCGTCGGCAGTCTTCACCTCGGTCGACTCCCACGGATCGAATCCCTCGGTATCTGCGCCGAGTCGTTTGGCACCGGCTTTGGTTGTCAGTACCCGCCTGGCCCGGCTGAGAAAGGCGCGCCCCGAATTGTCGAGATTGTCGCTGTGCTGATCATGACTGAGCAACACAACATCGACCTCCCCGACCTGATCCGCGGTAAGCGCCGGCCCGGACAGCTTTTTTAGTTTGACATGAGGCAATTGATATTCACCGGGGGCATCGAAGGTCGGATCTGTCACAAACCGCAAGCCACCGATTTCGATCAGCACCGTCGGGCCACCAATCAATGTGATGCGAGGCTCATTCATAATCATTCCTCCCGCAGGTTAGTTCGAACGCTGAACCGGTGGAGCGTTCGGACGCGTCACGAGATAAATGCCTAAGGCGACTGGCAGAACGCCAAGCAGATCAAAGGCCGCGATGTGTTCGCCCAGGATCATCCAGCCAAACAGCATTCCGAGCGGCGGCATCAGGAAGTGATAGCTACTTGCCGCTGTCGCACCGATTGTCGTCAACAGATGGAACCAAAGCACGAAGGCGATGATCGATCCGAACACGATGAGATAACCAAGCGCCAGGAACAATCGCCCGCTCGGTACGACATCGGAAAAATTCGAGAACATCATCGCGAATGGCATCAACGCAAGTCCACCGGACATGTTCTGAATTCCGTTGCCGACCAGCAGACTTCCCTTCGGCTCCAGCACCTTGAACAGGATCGTGCCGGCAACGATCGACACGAGCGCGCCGACTGAAAACGCGATTCCAATGGGGCTGTCGGTTCCTACCGACATACGATGCGCGACGATTAGCGCCACACCAGCGACGCCAAGCAGCAATCCGACGACCTTTTGCCATGTGATCTGCTCGCCCAGGAATACGGCTGCGAGGACCGCGACAAATACGGGATTAGCACTCACGATCAATGCGTTAAGCCCCGCCGAAATCGTCTTCAGCCCGATATAGCCAAGACCCAGATAGAGCGCGTTGTTGGCGACACCGATCAGCGCATACACGCGAATATCGCGACGCGACAAGTTCCGCTCACCGCCCCGGACAGCCGCGAATCCAAGGATCAGAACACCAGCTGCCAGAAACCGTACGGTCAGCAGGATCAGCGGCGGACATTCGGTCACGCCGATCTTTCCGGCCACGAACGACGCGCTCCAGAGCAGGCAAAAGCCGATCACATAAAGCGGCATCAGGCTGGTGCTGCGCGTGGCGGGTACGGACAAAGCGTCGGTCATTGCACGTCTCCTTGTGCCACCCGATCTAGCCCTCGACCTTGCCATTTGGAAATTAAATCATAAAATCATTTTCAGTGGAAAAATGAATGGAGGACGCCATGCTGGATTTGGATCTCCTGCGCAGCTTCGTGTCCGTGGTTGAGGCCGGTGGCTTTACGCGCGCCAGCGAACGCGTTCACCGCACCCAGTCAACAGTCAGCCAGCAAATCAAGCGCCTCGAGGATGACTTTGGCCGGGCGCTTCTCCACCGCAATGGCAAAACCGTAACGCCCACCGAAGATGGCGAACGGCTGCTCTCCTATGCGCGCCGTATTCTGTCGCTCGCCGAAGAGGCGCGCGATGTGTTGGCTCGTCCCACCGCGGAAGGCGCCGTGCGCCTCGGCATCCCAGAAGATTTCGCGGCCTATCGCTTAACCAAGCTGCTCGCCAGCTTTGCGCGCTCGCGGCCCGGCATACGTCTTGATGTGCGTGCCGACCAGAGCACTTATCTGCGACGCGACCTCGAGCGCGGAGATATCGATCTCGCATTGCTCAAGCGTGACGCAGGTGAGAGAGGCGGCATTGCGGTCTGGCCCGAACGCGTGCACTGGGTCACAAGCAAGGCCAACCCGATCGATACGAAAGCGCAATCGCTCCCGCTGATCTTCTTTCCAACCGGATGCCTCTATCGCACACGTGCTATTCATGCGATCGAATCGGCGGGACGCAATTGGCATATGGCCTACACGAGTTCTAGCCTGTCAGGGATTCAGGCGGCGGTGGCCGCGGGCCTCGGATTGAGCATCCTGCCCGAGATTGCGATTCAAAAGGACCATCAAACGCTCAGCGCGAAAGATGGGTTTGTCCCGATCGACAAAACAGAAGTCGCGCTGGTGGCATCCCCGACCGCCAGCGCCGCAACGCTGCGCCTCGCGGATCGTCTCGCAGAATTCTGCAGCGAGGTGCAAGCCAAAGCGGCTTGAGCAGCGTCAGTAACAGCGCGACGCCGCAATGGCATGAACGCGGCGATCGCCGAGGACATGCGCGGTGAAAGTCAGCGTCTGAAAAATCGCGGCGAAGGCCATGTCGCGGATGCTCAAGCCGCCGGTGTACGAACCAAAAGCCGGCATAATGGCGCGCGCACCATCGCTTGCGAAACATCTGCGTTCCACTGAACGTCCGCGCGTAGAAACCCGGGCCTTTGGATGCAAATGTCCGGCGATTTCTCCCGTCGCGCCGGTCGGGTCATGTCGAAACGCGATCGGACCAATCGCGACTTCATCAGCGACAACACCACCGACATCGCGCGACAACGCGGGATCGTGGTTGCCCGAAATCCAGATCCAGTCGCGCCGCGCCTGCAGCGCCATGAGCGTTTCACGATTCCCCGGCGATAATCTTTCGTGCGCCTCGCGATCATGGAAACTGTCACCAAGCGAGATCACGGTGCGTGGATCATGCCGCGCGATCACTGCGCTCAACCGTGCGAGGGTCGCCGCCGTATCGAACGGCGGCAGCAACACGCCGCGCTGCGCAAAGCTGGACCCCTTCTCGAGGTGCAGATCGGAGACGACGAGCAGGCGCTGCTCTTCCCAGAACAGCGCACCGGAAATATCTGCGGCAAAAGTGACGCCCGCAACGCTGACCGTCGTCTCTCGATGTGTCCTGCGCGGGGGCTGCATCAATTCTACCTGTCTTAGTGTGGCGACATCGCCTCTTTTACGAGTTCCTCGGCGGCTTCCGCCAACAACTCGTCCGACGCTTCGCCATAAACCGCTTCGCGGCCGATTTCCAGCATCACCGGCACAGCCAAAGGCGAGATGCGATCGAGTTCCTTGTGGGTGATTCGGCCTTTGATCCGCATCAGCATATCGCTGAGACGGCGAAGGTCCAAAAGTCCGGTGGCGGCATCGGCTCGCGCTGCGCGAAGGAGCACGTGATCCGGCTGATGCTTGCGCAGCACGTCATAGACAAGATCCGTCGAGAACAGCACCTGGCGCCGCGATTTTTCCTCTCCAGTGAAACGGCGCGCGATCAAGCCCGAGATCAGGGCACAGGTGCGGAAGGTGCGTTTCATCAGCGCCGATTCTGCGAGCCACGCTTCGAGATCGTCGCCCAGCATGTCGGCATCAAACAAGGCATCGAGGTTGAGCCGGCCATCGCGGATCATCAGCGACAGATCGCCGAGCGACCAGACCGCGAGGGCGTACTCATTGGCGACGAAGCCTAGCGGCCTTGCACGGGCGCGTTCCAGCCGGCGCGTCAACAGCATACCAAGGGTCTGGTGCGCGAGGCGGCCTTCAAAGGGATAACAAACCAGGTAGTGCTTATCGGCGCGCGGAAACGTCTCGACGACGAGTTCGCGTGGCCCAGGCACCCGCGAGAACAGCAATTGCAATGAAAGCCACTCACGCACCTGATCGGGCAGCCCTTTCCATGCACGCTGATCCGCAAGCAAAAGACGCACGCGCTCCGCCAGATAGGTCGACAGCGGAAACTTGCCGCCCATGTAGGACGGCACCTTGGCGTTGGCGTCGTTGGTGCGGGAGACATAGACCTCGTCTTCCATCAAGGCTTCGTAACGCACAACCTCACCGCCGAAGACGAACGTGTCGTTCGGCACAAGGCCCTCAATGAAGTACTCCTCGATTTGTCCAAGCATGCGTCCGCCACGCGCAATCACGCCGGTCGAGCCCGATCCAGCACCCTTGCCACGCACGAGTTTCACTTTCAGCATCGGCTCTTCAACGATGGTGCCGACATTGAGGCGATAACTCTGCCGCACCTTTGGATTGGCGACACGCCAGCGCCCCTGCTTGTCCTGCTTGATACGGGCGAACCGCTCATAGCTTTTCAGCGCGTAGCCACCCGTGGCGACGAAATCGACCACATCATCAAAGTCCGCACGCGTCAGATCTATGTAGGGCGACGCGGTTCTGATCTCGCGATACAAATCGTCGGAATGAAACGGCTCTCCACACGCGCAACCCAGTACATGTTGTGCGAGCACATCCAGCGCGCCGGTGCGCTGTGGCGGCGTATCCTGTGCATTCTCTGCCACTGCATCGATTGCGGCACGGCACTCAAGGACCTCAAAGCGATTTGCCGGAACCATGACCGCGCGCGATGGCTGATCAAGACGGTGATTGGCGCGGCCAATTCGCTGCATCATGCGCGACGCCCCCTTCGGCGCACCGACATTGATGACAAGATCGATGTCACCCCAGTCGATGCCGAGATCGAGCGAGGACGTACATACCACGCCGCGCAGTTTGCCTGCGGCCATGGCATCCTCGACCTTGCGCCGCTGCGCCACGTCGAGCGAACCATGATGCAACGCGATCGCAAGATTGTCGTCGTTCATGCGCCACAGGTCCTGAAACAGCATTTCCGCCTGCGCACGCGTATTCACGAAGATCAGCGACGTTCGATTGCGCTTGATGAGGTCGTAAATTTCGCCAAGCGCATGACGCGCCATGTGGCCCGCCCACGGCAAACTCTCGCGCGTGTCGAGCATTTCGACGATGGGCGCAGCTCCCGCATCGGCGATTACAAGATCAGCCATGCTGGCAGCATCATTGTTCTGAGGGACGAGATAACGGCGCAGATCGTCAGGCTCCGCCACTGTCGCGGAGAGGCCGATGGTGGTCACCTGAGGTGCCAACCGCCACAGGCGCGCCAAGCCCAACGCCAGCAGATCACCGCGCTTGGAAGTCACCAGCGCATGCAATTCGTCGAGCACGATGCGCTTCAAAGATGAAAACAGGTATGGCGCGTCGTCCGACGACAGCAACAGCGCCAGTTGCTCGGGCGTCGTCAGCAGGATGTCCGGCGGGTAGCGTCGTTGGCGCTGCCGGCGTGACACCGGCGTATCGCCCGTTCGAGTCTCGACCCGGACCGGCAATTTCATGTCGGCGATTGGCCGCTCCAGGTTGCGGGCGATATCTACCGCGAGCGCCTTGAGCGGGGAGATGTACAGTGTGTGGAGTCCCCCGGCACGGACCACGGCCTTCCCGGTCGACGTCACTTTCGCGGGTTTAGTGACTAGCTGCGGTGTGCCCAACTCCACCAGCGTCGGCAGGAAGCCGGCCAGCGTCTTGCCCGCACCGGTCGGCGCGATCAGCAGGACTGAGCGATTTTCGCGAGCTTTTTGAAGGAGATCGAGCTGATGAGAGCGCGGAGCCCAGCCCCGCCCGGCAAACCACCGAGCGAATGCGTCAGGCAGGATTTCGGCGTCGGTGATCCGTTGGGGATTTGAGCTCACAACCCAGAGGTAAGCATTGTTGCCCGTTGGGTCGAGAGCGGGCGAAATCCAGAGTCTTCCGCAAAACAGGCCGCCGATGCATGGAAATAATTATTTGGTCCGGACGGATCGGCTGCCCCGAAAAACCTCAAGCTTTACGATACCTTAGCCAATCCCGATTCACGGCTGAAGCGTGTTGCTCCCGGGTTACAGCTAAATTGATTTATGCGATGTAGAGTTCGTCAACCGCGAAGGATTCGCACTGCATTTCTGGGGGTCTTATGAAGAAGATTATTGCCGCAACGGCGTTGATTGGTAGCGCGGTCGGCGCACAAGCCGCTGATTTGCCGACCAAAGCTCCGATTTACAAGGCCCCGGTCGCTCAGGTGTACAACTGGACCGGCTTCTATGCTGGTGTGAACGCGGGCGTCGGATTTAACCGCAGCTACACCACGCTGGCTAGTCCGGGATCTGGCGACGCGGCCCGTCTCGGCGGGCTTGGAGCCCTCGGCGGCGGCCAGATCGGCTATAACTGGCAGTACGGCAACCTCCTCGGCTTCGGAAACGTCGTTCTCGGCGTTGAAGCCGATATTCAAGGCGCAGGTTTCGATGATGACCGCACCTGCTTCAGCGTGGGCGCCTGCGGTGTAGGTAACGGGTTTGGCTTGAACCAGAAGATCGACTGGTTCGGCACGGCTCGTGGCCGCATTGGTCTCGCCACTGGCTCGGTCCTGACCTACTTCACGGGCGGCTTCGCTTACGGCAACGTCAAGACGACGTTTAACAACTTCGCAGACCCGGCCGACTCTGTGACTTTGAGCAGCACGCGTACCGGCTGGACGATCGGTAGCGGCGTTGAAGCCGCACTGGGCGGCAACTGGACCGGCAAGATCGAGTACCTCTATGTCGACCTTGGCAATCAGAACGGCTTAACGCCGGTTAATGGATTCGTCTTGGGTTCGGATGTCCGGGCCAATATCTTCCGTGCCGGTCTGAACTATCGCATCGGCGGTACGGGGATCTACGCCCCCGAGCCCATTGCGAATTGGAGCGGCTTCTACATCGGCGGCAATGGCGGCGGCGGCACTGCCCTCAATCGCAGCACTCTGGATATTGCAGGCGGGCCCACTTCAAAATTCAACCTCAGCCCGGATGGCTACTTCGGCGGTGTCCAGATCGGTTACAACTGGCAGGCGGCCAACTGGGTGTACGGCCTTGAAGCCGATATCCAGGGCTCGAGCTTGCAGGAAAACCGCGTTTGCATCTTGAACTGCACCAGCAGCCAGTTCGCGTCGTTCGACCAGAAGCTGCAGTGGTTTGGCACGGTTCGCGGTCGCGTCGGCTATTCGCTCGGTTCGACCCTGTTCTATGCCACGGGCGGTCTGGCTTACGGCGGCGTGAAGACCCGCGTTCAGGAGTTTCTCGGCTTCATCCCCGCCGGCATCGATCAGACCTTCGACAAGACCAAGACCGGCTACACGGTGGGTGGCGGCATCGAAACGCCGTTCGAATTCCTCGGCCTGTTCGGCAAGAACTGGACCGCCAAGACCGAATACCTCTACATCGATCTCGGCCGCTCAACCGATACCTACACAATCGGTGGCTTCGATCACACCTTCACGACTCGCGTGCAGGAACACATCTTCCGCACCGGCCTGAACTATCACTTCAATTCGCCTGTTGTTGCGAAGTACTGATCTCGCAACACCGCGATCCAAAACAAGAACCCGGCGCAAAACGCCGGGTTTTTTGTTGGCTGAAATTTTGGCATTAGGGCTTGGTTGCGGTGACGACCAGCCCCGGCACGGCCTCTGCCGCCTCCATGCGCGTGGATACCGGCGTAATTGCTGAGACCATCAGCCCCGCGCTTTCAAGCGTTTTGCGCAGATAGCCCGCACTATGCGCGTAGCGCAACGAACGGCCAAGAATGAAGCCGTCGCCTGAGTATGCTTCAACGGTGAAGGCCAGCATGCCTTGCGGCTGCAATACACGTGCAGCCTCCACAATGATGGACGTCAGGTCGGGCACATAAACAAATGCGTCCGCGGCCATCACGAGATCGGCGCTGGCATCAGTTTCCGCCCGGAGCCCTTCGAGCATGTCGGCGACATCGAGCCGCGTATAAAGACCAGCCGCCCGGGCGCGCTCGATCATGCCGGACGACAGGTCAATCCCAATGAACTCGTCGACCACCGAGGCAAACTCCTGCGCGGCGAGACCGGTCCCACATCCAAGATCAATAGCCCGGCGGAAGTGCGCTGGAAGACGCCCAGCGTGACACGCAGTGAGCACTGCCTTGAGCAGCACCTGCGGCCCGCGATAACTCAGATCATCAACCAGCGACTTGTCGAACTTCGGCGCATACTGATCGAACAGCGCAGTGACGTAGCCCGCAGGCATTTCCGATAGATCTTCGGCACCGAGGCGCATCAGCCTCAACTTAGCGCCGTGCCTGTCGGCGGGATCGGCATCACGGGCGCGGCGATAGGCATTGATGGCTTCCTCCCGCTCTCCAAGCTGTTCACGGAGCTCCCCGAGCGAGAACCACGCCGAAGCAAAGCCAGGCTCGAGCTCTACCGCTTGCATCATCAGATCAGCGGCCGCAGACAAATCGCCGCGCAACTGCAGATCGCGCCCGAAATCGAATCGGCGGTCGGCGATCAGATTGCCGGAGGACAGGAACAACCAAGAAGACATGAATACGGCCTAGTGTGGTTTAGGTCCAGAAGTTCGCTTCATTTTCTTGGCGAGACCTTTAAGCGAACTTCTGGACCTAAACCACACTAGAATCATAGGTTGCTAGTGTCCTTTCGAATCCGAAGTTCGCTACGAAGCGCGCTGCGGTATGGGCGAACTTCGGATTCGGGACACTAGCAACTGCGCAAATATGGGCAGACTCGAATGACGCTTAGGGCCGCCTATATATCCGAGATGCGTCCGCAAGACATCCTCATACCCGTCGCCGCCGGACTTTGCTGCAAACCTGGCGGGTTTCACATCGATCCAGTGCGGCCTGTCGAGCGGGCGCTGATTACCCACGGTCACTCCGATCACGCGCGCCCGGGGCACGGCGCTGTTCTGGCCACGCAGGAAACCCTCGACATGATGCGGCTGCGCTACGGCGACAACTTCGCGCGCACCACGCAAGCCATCACCTACGGTGAGACAGTCATGCTCGGCGATGTGAGCGTTACGTTTCATCCAGCCGGCCACGTGCTCGGCTCAGCGCAAATCGCCGTAACCAGCGGCAAGACGCGCATCGTCGCATCCGGGGACTATAAGGATACGCCTGATCCCACCTGTGCCCCGTTCGAGATCGTGCCGTGCGACGTTTTCATCACCGAGGCGACATTCGGATTGCCGGTATTTCGCCACAGCGACCCGATCGGAGAAATCGCGAAGTTACTCGCATCGGCCGCACTGTTTCCGGAGCGCGCACATCTGGTCGGCGCCTATTCGCTCGGCAAGGCGCAGCGCGTCATCGCGCTCATTCGCGAGGCCGGGTACGACGCGCCGATCTATCTGCACGGCGCGATGGAGAAGATCACTCGCTATTATGAAAGCCGCGGCGTTTCGCTCGGAGAGCTGCGCTCCGCCAAAGGCATGAAGAAGGCAGACCTCGCCGGCACCATCACGCTGGCGCCGCCTTCTGCGATCACGGATATCTGGACACGGCGATTTCCAGATCCTGTCGCCGCATTCGCGTCCGGCTGGATGCGCGTGCGCGCCCGCGCGCGGCAAAAGGGAATCGAATTGCCGTTGGTGATCTCCGATCACGCCGATTGGGACGGGCTGTGCGCGACCATCAACGCGACCGGCGCCGGCGAAGTCTGGGTGACCCACGGTCAGGAGGATGCGCTGGTCCACTGGTGCCAGAGCAAGGGACTGAAAGCCCGTCCGCTGGATCTGGTGGGGTATGGCGACGAGGATGAAGACGGTACCGCGGTGGATGAGGCATCCGCATCATGAATCGCTTTGCCCAACTGCTCGACCGCCTTGCCTACGAGCCCGGACGCAACAACAAACTGCGGCTGATCACCAATTACTTTCGCGAAGTGCCGGACCCGGACCGCGGCTACGCACTGGCGGCATTGACCGGAGCTTTATCCTTTCGTCATGCGAAGGCCGGACTGATCCGCGATCTTATCGGCGCCCGTACCGATCCAGTGTTGTTCGCGCTGTCCTATGACTATGTCGGCGATCTGTCTGAAACCGTTGCTTTGATGTGGCCCGCGGACAGACGCGCCACCAATTTGCCGCCGCCGCCTACGCTGACGGAAGTGGTCACCACCTTCAATATGCTTGGCAAGACCGAAATTCCCGGACAGCTCGTGCGCTGGCTTGATGAACTCGATGAGACGGGCCGATGGGCGCTTCTCAAGCTCGTGACCGGCGGTCTGCGCATCGGTGTCTCTGCGCGACTTGCCAAAACCGCCGCCGCAGCGCTCGGCGACAAGGACGCGCACGACGTCGAACTGCTATGGCCAGGACTTGCTCCGCCCTATCTCGATCTGTTCGCGTGGCTTGAAGGACGCGCAGACAAGCCGGTCAATCGCGATGCGGCGCCGTTCCGGCCTGTGATGCTCGCACACGCCATCGAAGACGCTGACTTCGCGAGCCTTGCACCGGAGGACTTCGCGGCTGAGTGGAAGTGGGACGGCATCCGTGTTCAGGCCGTCAGCGGCCGCAATGAGCACGATGCTATCGTCACACGATTCTACTCCCGGACCGGGGAAGACATCACCAAGAGCTTTCCCGATCTCGTGCCTTCGTTGTGGCAACCGGGCGCGATCGACGGTGAACTGCTGGTCCTGCGCGATAGACGCGTTCAAACGTTCAATGTCCTGCAGCAACGGCTCAACCGCAAGACGGTCACACCAAAGCTGATGAAGGACTACCCGATCCATCTGCGCGCTTATGATCTTCTGAGCGACGGCGACAATGACCTGCGTATGCTGACATTCGTCGAACGGCGGGCAAAGCTTGAGACCTTCGTTGCGCAGCTCGACGATCCGCGGATCGATCTCTCGCCGATCATCCCATTCACAACATGGGACGATCTGGCTGCAGCTCGGGCCAATCCTGCCAGTGCAGGCGCCGGTGAAAACGCCGAGGCGATCGAAGGCGTGATGTTGAAGCGCCGCGATGCGCCGTATTTGCCGGGCCGCCCGAAAGGTCAGTGGTGGAAGTGGAAGCGCGATCCGCACATCATCGACGCGGTGCTGATGTACGCCCAACGCGGCCACGGCAAGCGTTCGTCCTATTATTCCGACTACACGTTCGGCGTCTGGACGAATGAGGGTGAAAGCGACCAGTTGATCCCGGTCGGCAAGGCGTATTTCGGTTTTACCGACGAGGAATTGATTCAAATCGACCGCTTCGTTCGCCGTAACACCACCGAGAAATTCGGTCCGGTGCGGCACGTCGTGCACGAGCCCGATCAGGGCCTCGTGTTTGAAGTTGCGTTCGAGGGATTGGCACGCTCGGCACGGCATAAGTCAGGAATCGCCATGCGTTTCCCCCGAATCAATCGCCTGCGCTGGGACAAGCCGCCGCGCGATGCTGATAGGCTTGAGACCCTTGAACGAATGTTAATCTCCGAAGCCCGAAATTCATCACCTGGCCTCCCCGAGAAACATTGACGGGGAAGGCGCGATTTCCCATCTGGCGTGCTATGCTGCGCCTAGTGTGGCGGTTCAGAGGTCCGCATCATTCGTGCGGCGATTCTGGAATGCGGACTTCGGAATCGGGACACTAGATACAGGCGAAGCACCACTTGGGAGACCATGATGCCGGACGACGTGAAAGAATTGCCCGCCAGAGACGACAACCTGTCGCGCTTTCTCGGCGGCTCGCCGCTGTCGGTGCTGCTGCGGCTGATTTTGTTGTCGATCCTGGTCGGTGTGGTTCTGGCAGCCATCGGCTTCGATCCTTGGAACATCGTCGAAAGCATTCGCCGCCTGCTCGAATGGGTCTGGAATTTCGGGTTCGATGCGGTCAACAGCTTGTGGCGGTACTTCTTGCTCGGTGCAGTGATCGTCGTTCCGATCTGGTTGATTTCACGGGTGTTCAGCTCAAATCGGCCACGTTGATTGACCGAACCGTTTCACGTCACCTCGCGCCGGGTCTTTGCGATTGCGGGCCCGGCTATGCTCGCCAATCTCACGACGCCATTTCTCGGCATCGTGGCAACGGCCGTCATCGGCCGCCTCGGTGAGCCTGCGCTGCTCGGCGGCGTCGCGATCGCCTCCGTCATCTTTGACTGCATGTTCTGGCTGTTCGGTTTCCTGCGCATGGGGACCGTTGCATTTGCTGCGCAAGCCGTGGGCGCCAAAGATCACACGGAAGTTCAAGCCGTATTGATCCGAGCGGTACTGATCGCCACCGCCGTCGGCATCTTCCTGATCATCCTGCAAGCTCCGCTCTCCACTCTGATGCTGGGTCTCATGGGCGGGAGCGATGCGGTGACCCGTGCCGCCCGACTCTACTTCTCGATCCGGCTCTGGTCGGCGCCGTTCGTGCTGGCAAACTATGTTGTGCTCGGCTGGCTGGTTGGCCAGGCCCGCACCGGCATCGCGCTCGCCCTTCAGATCGTGATCAACGTCGTCAACATGGCAATGACGACATGGCTGGTACTCGGCCTCGACTGGGGCATTACTGGCGCCGCTGTCGCAGCGATCATTGCTGAAGCGATCGGGTTGATCGCAGGCGCCGTCGTCATATGGCGCCTTCTCGGCGGTCGCATCGCCGTTTCCCGCCACGCCTTGTTCGACCGGGCGAAACTTCTCCATATGCTGGCCATCAACCGCGACATCATGATCCGCACTGCGGCGCTGATTGGCGCGTTTCTGTTTTTCACCGCGCAAGGAGCGCGTGCTGGCGACGATGTACTCGCTGCCAATGCGGTCCTGAACAATTTTATTTTGATCGGCTCATTCTTCCTCGACGGGCTCGCAAATGCAGCAGAACAGTTGTGCGGCAGCAGTCTCGGTGCACGCGACCGCAAGAATTTCTCGCAGGCCGTCAGGCTGGTGGTTCGTTGGGGATTTGCATTCGGCGCCACCGTCACAATCGCATTCGCGTTGGGCGGCGCAAGCCTGATCGACGTCATGACCACAAGCCCGCAGGTTCGCACCGTCGCACGGGACTTTATGTGGTTCGCCGCATTGGCTCCTGTCTGCGGCGTCATGGCCTATAGCTATGACGGCATTTATATCGGCGCGACGTGGGCCCGCGACATGCGCAACCTGATGCTCGCGTCCTTCATCATCTATTTGTGTTCGTGGGCGCTGCTGCTTCCCTTCGGCAATGCTGGGCTTTGGATCGCTTTGCTAACCTTCTTCCTCGCGCGCGGCCTGCTGCAGGCGTGGCGCTATCCGGCGCTGGTCCAAACGACCTTCGCTTAAATAACACCACAAACCTGCTGAAATTTATTCCGGCCAAACCTATTCTGGCCAAGGTTCGGCTGTGATGGTCGCGGCATCCGCGCCCACAATTTCAGAAAGGTGATCACGCCCGGTGCGTCGCAGAGTGGACACGAGGTCCGCCTTGATGTCGTCCACCAATCCAAGGCCCTTGTAAACGAGCGAGGAGTAAACCTGGATCAAGGTGGCTCCGGCGCGGATCTTCATCAACGCGGCTCCGCCCGTGTCGATGCCACCAACGCCGATCAGAGGGAAGGCACCTTCAGTGCGGACATAGGTTTCCGCCACCATGCGGGTCGACAGCCGCAGTAACGGCCGCCCCGACAGTCCACCCTGCTCTTTCGATCGAATCAGATCCCGCAATGAGGCCGGCCTCGATATCGTGGTATTGCCGACAATCATGCCGTCGACGCGCCGCGAGCGCGCGATGTGAACCACATCATCGAGCTCCGCCAATGTCAGGTCCGGCGCGATCTTCAGAAGCAGCGGCGAATCGCCAGCGTTCTTGCGCACGCGCTCCCGTGCATCGATCACCCGCGCCAGCAAATCATCCAGGGCCGCGGCCTGCTGCAGATTGCGAAGCCCTGGCGTATTCGGCGACGACACATTCACGGTGAAATAGCTGGCAACCGGTGCGAACAGTTCAATCAGCCGAACATAGTCCGCCGTGCGATCCGCCGAATCCTTGTTGGCACCAATATTCACACCGACGATTCCGCCGTGCCCTGCACGCGCCGCGAGACGCCGCAGCGCAGCCTCGGCGCCATCGTTGTTGAATCCCATGCGATTGATGACGGCCGAATCCCGTTCGAGACGGAACAGCCGTGGGCGCGGATTGCCCGCCTGCGGCATCGGCGTCACAGTGCCGACCTCGACAAACCCAAAGCCCAGCCGCAACAGCGCATCCGGCACTTCGGCGTTCTTGTCAAAGCCTGCAGCCATCCCCACCGGATTCGGAAAGTTCAAACCGAACGCCCGCACGGCAAGTTGCGGATCGCTGGGACGCGGCTTGCCCGGAGGAATCATCCGCAATCCACCAATCGCCAGCCGATGCGCATCTTCCGCATCGAGCCGTCGCAGCAACGGCAGGGTGAATGTATCAAAGGCGCGGATCACTTGAGCAGCTCCGGAATGTCATGCGAGCCATCGGAGCGAGTATGCAACTCAAAAATCTCTCTCACTGCGCCGAGATCCAGTTCGCCGTAAAGGTGGGGAAACAACTCTCCACCGCGTGACGGCTCCCACTTCAACGCATCGCCAAGCTCATCAGCATCGATCGCGACTAAAAAAAGTCCAGTCTGACCGGCAAAATGCTTGGCGAGGGTGCCAGGCAATTGGGTCGCCGTGGAAAAATGTATAAAGCCATCGCGCCGGTCGTCGGCGCTGCCGCAATAGACGCCCTGACGCTCGGCCTCACGCCAAGCTGAGGCGGGGCAAACTTTGTAAATCGTGGACACAGGTATGTGGGTTTCGGTTAGCCGTTGGATTTTTTGAAATTTTCGGGATCAGGTCGATCTCGCCGCCGACCGTATCGGCGCGCTTCGGCGACTTCAAGGCTAGTGCGGTGTATCTGACGTTCGTATCGGAATTGGCCACAGGTCCATCATACGAACGTCAGATACAAAACCGCACTAGATTCATAACCTTGCTAGTGTCCCTCAGGTTCTGACATTCGTAAACGAGCTAGCCGCAAACAGATACGAATGTCAGAACCGGGACACTAGTGGTTCGATTCTAACATTTGCATCCCGTTTCGGCGGATATCGTTGCAAATGTTAGAATCAAAGAACCACTAGTAATTACAAACTGCTAGTGGGGCTTCGGATTTGACATTCGCCGAACGAACCCGCTGCGCGACGAGTAGCGAATGTCAAATCCGCTCCACTCATATGCCCGCCGCAGGGGCGGATTGCGGGCGTCGATGACTTAAGGTAATAATTCCTAACTCCTTGATAAAAGTCACTGCCCGGATCCGGTCGACCCGGCTTAGCATTCGCGGCAAACACCATGCTGACCCACAACCAGATCTGGACGGCACTCGACCGCCTTGCCGCACAGGCAGGGCTATCGCCATCAGCACTCGCAAAACGCGCCGGGCTCGATCCCACGACATTCAACAAATCGAAGCGCGTCACCAGTGACGGCCGCGAGCGATGGCCATCGACGGAATCCGTATCGAAGGCGCTCGCCGCCACAGGGACGACGATCCACACCTTCGTCCAACTGATCGATGAGACGGCACGCACCGTACAATCCGTTCCGCTTCTGAGCTTTGCGGAGGCAGGCGCGAGCGGCCGCTTCGACCAAAGTGGCTTGCCTACCGGCGACGGCTGGGACGAGGTGGGGCTTCCATCGGTCAGCGATCAACACGCCTATGCTCTGGAAATTTCCGGCGATGCGATGAGGCCGACCTACCGCGACGGCGATATCATTGTGGTGTCACCCGCAGCTCCGGTTCGTCGCGGCGATCGGGTCGTGCTGAAAGCCAGGAATGGCGAAATCATGCTCAAGGAACTGCGCCGACGAACCGCAAAGACCATCGAGCTGCAATCCGTGGATCCCGGCCACAGCGAGCGCACACTGGCCATCTCCGACGTCGAATGGATGGCGCGTATCGTGTGGGCGAGCCAATAAGAAAACGACGTCGTGCAGGAGCCCGATGGTGACGCCTCATAAGGGCGCACCATCGTCAATGGATCAGGTCGATCGCGCCAGCGCGCCGTCGATCATAGCGATGGCGTTCGGCACGCCATAGACCGCCACGAACGAGCCAAAGCGCGGCCCCTTCTCCTGTCCGAGCAGCACCTGATAGAGCATATTGAACCAATCAAGCGAGACGCCGGGGCGGCCGTCCTTGCCCTTCTTCACGTGATCAAGGAACGGCTCGCGGCGTCCGATTTCATAGACCACGTTCTGAATATCCTCGGCTGTCGCGTCCGGCGACAATTGCGACAACGCCTCTCGCAAGTCCTGCAAGGCGACGCGTTCGCTGTCCGTCGGTTGCCGGAACTGCTTTGTGGGCGCCACAAAGTCGCGATAATAGTTGATGGCATAGCCGACCATCGCATCGAGTTTCGGATGCGTCTTCGGCGTTACGCCGGGGCGGTAGCGGCCGATAAAGCCCCACAGGGTTTCGGCATTCTCCGCATTCGATGATGACACCAGCGTCAGCAGCAACTGGAAGGTGACCGGCATGTCGCCCTGCGGCGGCTGCCCGGAATGGATGTGCCACACCGGATTGCTCAGGCGCTGCTTGCCGTCCTGACGCGGATAGCCGTCGATGAACTGCTGATAGTCATCCACGTTGCGCGGGATGACATCGAAATAAAGGCGCTTCGCTGCCTTCGGCTCTCTGTACATGAACAGCGACAGCGACTCCGGCGAGGCGTAGCGCAGCCACTCGTCGATCGTCAGGCCGTTGCCCTTCGACTTTGAGATCTTCTGGCCCTTCTCGTCGAGGAAGAGTTCGTAGTTGAAGCCTTCCGGCGGCGTGCCGCCAAGCGCGCTGCAGATCTTGCCGGACAGCTTCACCGAGTCGATCAGATCCTTGCCGGCCATCTCGTAATCAACGCCGAGCGCGACCCAGCGCATGGCCCAATCCGGCTTCCACTGCAGTTTGCAATGACCGGCAGTGACAGGAACAGTGACACGTTCCTTCGTATCAGGATCGTCGTACGATACTGTCCCGGCCTTCACGTCGTGCGCCACAATCGGCACCTGCAGCACCACGCCGGTGCGCGGCGAGATCGGAAGAAATGGCGAGTAGCTCGCGGCCCGCTCCTCGCGCAGCGACGGCAGCATAATAGCCATCACATTGTCGATGTTCTCCAGCATGCGGAGCAGCGTCGCGTCGAAACGGCCGGATTTGTAGTATTCGGTCGAACTCGCGAACTCGTAATCGAAGCCAAAGGTATCCAGGAATGCGCGCAGCCGCGCATTGTTGTGCTCGCCGAAGCTTGGATGCGTGCCGAACGGATCGCGCACGCTCGTGAGCGGCTTGCCGAGATCCTGCTCCAGCATTTCCTTGTTGGGCACATTGTCCGGCACCTTGCGCAGACCGTCCATATCGTCGGAGAACGCCAGCAACCGGGTCTTGATCTTGTCTTCGGTGAGAACGCGAAAGGCATGACGGACCATGGTCGTCCGCGCCACTTCGCCGAACGTTCCGATATGCGGCAAGCCGGAGGGGCCATAACCGGTCTCGAACAACACCTCGTCTTTCGGCGTCTTCTTCAGCCGTTCGACGATTTTCTTGGCCTGCTCGAAAGGCCAAGCATTGGATTGTTCGGCAAGCGCCCGCAGGTCGCTTGCGGTAGGCATCTCATTCGACATCGAATTCTCCGCGCCCGGACAAGATCAGGGTTTTTGCCGGCGCGAGAGCCACCAGCCAACCGCTACAAAAATGGTGCCGAGCGCAGCGCAGACGATCAGCAACCCAAGTGTATTAAACGCAACCTTGGCATAACCCAAGGTCCCGACGTTGATAAAGGGATAGGGATAAAAACCCGCCAATTTCCCGCGGACAAGGATAAAGGCCAGGTAAAACAGCGGGTAAATCAGCCATAACAGCGGATCGTACCATCGCAGTCCGGCCTTGCGGACGCATGTCAGCCAGAAGGCCAGATAACCAAGCGGCATGGCATAATGCAGCACCACGTCCGCGACCCATTGTGCCCCTTTCGGAGCCCAGAGCTGGCGGAGCACGGCGAAGTATACGATCCCGACCAGCGCGATATAGACGGCCACTGCGGAACGCACGAAAGGATGCACCAGCCATTCGTCCGGACCGCTCTTGATGGCAAATGCGGTCAGAACCAATGCGACGAGAATGTTGGACTGAATGGTAAAGAACGAAAAGAACCTAATGGTTCCCTCTGCCGTCGACAGACCAAGCGCGTCGATGTTCTGAAGCAGCAGGACGTACTGAAGCACAAGAGCAGCCCAGCCGAGCAGCGCCAGGCAAGCTGCGGCGATCCTTTTCAGCTTTGCCGTCCTCATGGCGCTCATTCGATCTTTGCCCAGTCAGGCTAGAAGGGACTCACGGAGAAATAGCGCAACCACAGATCGGTGTACCGGCCCTTCTCCCACAGCCTGAACATGGCCCAATTCAGCGCCTGGCGCAGCAGATCATTGCCACGGCGTACCCCGATTCCTATTCCCTCACCAAAATAACGGCTCTCAACGAAGGGGCCGCCGCTGAACGCGCAGCAATCGCCGGAATCCGTGCCGTTGATCCACAGCGCGAGCGAAATCGCATCGCCGAAAATAAAATCGACGTCGCCGCGCCGGAGCGCTGTGCGCAGCGCCTCGTCATTCGGAAAGCTGACGATCTGCGCGTCGGTGAACAGCGTCTTCAGGTAAGCCTCGTGCGCCGAGCCTGCGATGACACCGACTTTCTTGCCTTCAAGATATTCCGGGCGGACCTCCGCCATCACCCCGTCACGTCGCGACACGAAGCGGGCCGGCGCGCGGTAGTATGGGTCGCTGAAATCGAGCTTGGCGCGAAGCTGCGGCGTGACAGCCATGGATGCGATGATCGCGTCACCACGGTTGCTGTTGATCGCATCCACCAGCGTTTCGAACCGCCGCATCTGGATCGTGCAGGTCACCTTGATTTCTTCACAGATCAGCCGCGCCAGATCGACGTTGAACCCTGCCGGATTCCCGTCTGGACCCGTGAAATTGAACGGCGGATAGTCGGTTTCGGTCATAAACCGGATCACGCTCAGACGTGACAGGTCCGGGCGCTCAGGCCGCCGCCGTGGGTCCCAGAACCCCGGGACCGCCTGAGGTGCGGCCGCCTTCGGCTTGCTCTCGGGCGAGGCCGTCTGCGCGGCAGCTGGAGAAACCGAGTTTCCAAGCAACGCCACACACAACCATCCGGCTGCCAGCGCGCCTGCCACACCGGCGCCGAGTCGCCGAAGGCTAAAAGGTTTTGCTATCTGTGGTTGCATTGTCCAAGACGTCCGCGTGACGGTCTTATAGACGATCCGGGGAAGGACGCGAGAAGGTTTAGGCCTTACGGGTGCGGTGCGGGTGCGGAGTTTCTCAGAGGTACCGTTTCAAATCAGCCACAGCTTCTTCGGGCTTCCGCTTTAGATCAAAGGGCCGCACGAACTTTCCTTCGCGATCCATCAGATAGATCAGCGCGGTGTGATCCATAGTGTAATCGCCGTCCTTCAACGGGACCTTCTTGGCATAGACGCGATACGCCGAAATCACACTGGCGATCGCCTCGTTGCTTCCCGTCAGCCCCCTCAAATGCGGATCAAAACTTGAAAGATAGTCCTTCATGGCCTGGGGGGTGTCCCGCTCGGGATCGACTGATACGAAAAATGCGTTGACCTTGTCGGCATCGGGGCCCATGGCGCGCAGTACTTCGGACATTTCGAACAGTGATGTGGGGCAGACATCCGGACAGTGGGTGAACCCAAAGAAAATGATGCTCGGACGGCCCACAAGATTCTTCTCGGTCACCGTCTGACCGGTCTGATCTGTCAGTTGGAAGGGTCCGCCGATTGCGGCCGGGGCAGCAGCGCCGCGGAAACCGCCGACGAGCCACAACGTCACCAACAAACCAATCGCAAGACTGGCCGCAAACGCAGCAATCACAGTCAGCGGCCGGGTGGTCCTCTCCATGATGATCCGTTCCTTGATCCTGATATCGCATGCAAGGACGACATCAACGGCTACCCAAATCAGATAAAGCCCATGGCGGCGCCGGGCAAGCGCTACCGGCCTGCTC
This sequence comes from Nitrobacteraceae bacterium AZCC 1564, assembly GCA_036924835.1. Lineage (NCBI taxonomy): Bacteria > Pseudomonadati > Pseudomonadota > Alphaproteobacteria > Hyphomicrobiales > Nitrobacteraceae > Nitrobacteraceae bacterium AZCC 1564. The sequence continues at coordinate 3,290,664 of JBAGRR010000001.1, read as the reverse complement.
TGCGATCACATGACGCGGAGCAAGACTTTGGCAACGTTGGAGAATTGAGCCGCTGGTGCCCCGAATCCAAAGCTCGCCTCATCGTGCAGCGCGCCCCGTAGCGAACTTTGGATTCGATAGGACACGAGCGAATTTATGGTTCTAGTGTGGTTCAGAAGTTCGCTGCAAGGACTCGCGGGAAAAATGAGCGAACCGCTGAACCACCACACTAGCGATGCGTGGTCGGATGCGCAGAAGCCTGCGCGTCGAGATAACAGGGCCGATACATATTGGCGAGTTCGCGGCCCCGGAGAAAGATCATTCGCGGCTTCAATCCGCCGCGCCGCGAAATCCACCGGCGTATCGACGCCGGATACATTTCGTAGAGCATCCGGGTTGCTTCCGGATTCGTCACGGGCCGGCCACCGGCGCCGGGGTCCCAAGCCGCATGAAATCCGAGTGCGGCCCGTGGGGTCACGCAAATCTTGTCGTGGGGGACAGCGCCGAGAACAATGGTGCAGGCCGAAGCACACAAGCCATCGATCATTACGGTTTCCCCGGAACCACGCAGACCTTGAAACCGGTCAACGTAAGTTCCGATGCGGCCACCTCTGTCGTCGGAGATTCGGATCACGGCATGACTTGCGCCAACACCTGCCAAGAGAAGAACCGCCGCGAGAATCCCCGTCACAAACTTCATTCACTGGCCCCGTCGCCCTGGGTGATGCAATGGTCAGGGCAGCAACAGCGTGTTGCGTGTCAGGCATTTTGTCTAGCGCGACCCGCGACGCAAAAACGAATTCTGGTATGGTGTTGCTGGCTTGCTGCACATGCGTCTACGCGCAAGCCATTGGAACACACGTTGCATCGTTCATTGAACGACTCAATCGAGAGCACACGATCTTGCCCGGAATTTGTCGCGCGCAGAAATTTCGTTGACCCGGCTTCGCACCCCACGCTTCAATTGAAAGAATGGGGGAGACAACGAAATGGCGAACGATGCCGATGTGATTATCGTGGGAGCAGGGCTTGCCGGTCTTGTTGCCGCAACGGAATTGGCCGATGCGGGCAAGCGCGTCATTGTTGTCGAGCAGGAGGGCGAACAGAACCTCGGCGGGCAAGCCTTCTGGTCATTGGGCGGGCTGTTCCTCGTCGATACACCTGAGCAACGGCGGCTCGGGATCAAGGATTCGCACGAGCTCGCCTGGCAGGACTGGCTGGGCACCGCAGGATTCGATCGCGACGAAGATCACTGGCCCAGACGATGGGCCGAAGCCTATGTCGCGTTCGCCGCCGGCGAAAAGCGGGACTGGTTGCAGGCCATGGGTCACCGAATCTTTCCCATCGTCGGTTGGGCGGAACGTGGCGGTTACGACGCGATGGGTCACGGCAACTCAGTCCCACGTTTTCACGTGAGTTGGGGAACGGGACCCGGCGTCCTGGAACCGTTCGAGCGCCGCGCACGCGAACATGCAAAGACAGGCCGCATCGAATTCAAATTCCGTCATCGCGTCGATTCGCTCGACATGGCAGCAGGCCAAGTCAGAGGCGTGAGCGGGAAAACCCTGGAACCATCATCAGAGCCGCGCGGTGTCAGTTCATCCCGCCAGGTTACGGGCGATTTCTCGTTGAAGGCGCAGGCGGTGATCGTTGCCTCGGGCGGAATCGGCGGGAACCATGATTTGGTGCGGCAGAACTGGCCGAAGCGCCTCGGCATTCCGCCGAAGAGAATGGTCAGCGGCGTGCCCGCCCATGTCGATGGCCGCATGATCGGCATCACCGAAGCCGCAGGTGCCCGTCTGATTAACCGCGACCGCGTGTGGCACTATGTCGAAGGCGTTCACAACTGGTCGCCGATCTGGCCCGGACACGGCATCCGCATTCTGCCGGCACCATCGTCCATGTGGTTCGACGCCACCGGCAAGCGCCTGCCCTCGCCGCTTTATCCCGGCTACGACACGCTCGGTCAGCTCGAATACATCATGAAGTCCGGCTACGATTACTCGTGGTTCATCCTGACGCAAAGCATCATCAAGAAGGAATTCGCGCTCTCGGGCTCCGAGCAGAACCCGGACCTGACCAGCAAAAGCTGGCGCATGACCGTCCGGCGCGCACTGAACAAAGGCGCACCCGCACCGGTCGAAGCGTTTAAGCAGAAAGGCGTCGACTTCATCGTCCGCGACAATCTTGCGGACCTTGTCGGCGCCATGAACAACCTCAGCGGAGATGACCTGCTCAACGTCGAGAGCATCAAACAGCAGATCGAGGCCCGCGACCGCGAGATCGATAACCCTTATGTCAAAGATACCCAGGTGATGGGCATCCACAACGCGCGGCGCTACGTCGGGGACAAGCTGATCCGGACCGCCAGGCCGCACAAGATCCTTGATCCGGCGCACGGACCTTTGATCGCCGTCCGGCTCAACATCCTGACGCGGAAAACGCTGGGCGGCTTTGAGACCGACCTGGATGCGCGCGTCTTCGGCGCCAACGGCCAGATCATTCCGGGCCTCTATGCGGTGGGCGAAGCCGCCGGCTTTGGTGGCGGCGGCATGCACGGCTACCGCGCGCTGGAAGGGACGTTCCTGGGTGGCTGTCTTTTCTCTGGACGCAACGCCGGCCGCGCCGCAGCAAACGCAATCGCATAGCACCTGATCCCTAGTGGTCCGATTCTAACATTCACATCCCGTTTCGGCGGGCACCTTCTGCGAATGTTAGAATCAAAAGGACCACTAGCAAATATAAGGTCTAGTGGAGTTTTGGATTGGACATTCGCTTGCCGAACCTGCAGCCGGGTTGGGGAGCGAATGTCCAATCCACTCCACCAGCACGAACCCGCGCTGTCTTGCAGGATGTGGCAAAACGGCGCAGGTTCATCGCGCCAACAGGAAGCCTCCCGGAGACGCAATGACTGCCGCGCCGACCTCAGCACCCGAGCTGAGTCCCAAGGTCACACAATCGAAGCTCGCAGCCGTGCTCCGCGTCACCAGCGGAAATTTCCTGGAGATGTTCGACTTCTTCCTGTTCGGATTCTACGCGACCTATATCGCGAAAGCTTTTTTTCCGGCGGGCAATGAGTTCGTGTCGCTGCTGGCGACCTTCATGACGTTCGGTGCAGGCTTTCTCATGCGCCCGCTTGGAGCAATCGTGCTGGGCGCCTATGTCGACCGCGTCGGGCGCCGAAAAGGCCTGATTGTCACTCTGGCGATCATGGCCGTCGGCACTGTGCTGATCGCGTTCGTCCCGTCTTATGCGACCATCGGCTTGGCCGCCCCCCTCCTTGTCCTGATCGGCCGCCTGTTGCAGGGCTTCTCGGCTGGCGTCGAACTCGGCGGCGTGTCGGTGTATCTCGCGGAAATGGCGCCGCCGAACAGCAAGGGATTTTACGTTAGCTGGCAGTCGGGCAGCCAACAGGTCGCAATCATCGTCGCGGCCATTATCGGCTATTTCCTGAACACATCGATCGCGGCGCAAACAATGTCCGATTGGGGCTGGCGCATCCCCTTCCTCATCGGCTCGCTGATCGTACCGTTTATTTTCATCATTCGGCGCTCGCTGCAGGAGACCGAAGCCTTTCTCGCACGCAAGCGGCAACCAACCCTTTCGGAAATCTTTCAATCGATCATATCGAACTGGTGGATCGTGCTCGCCGGAATGCTGCTCGTGGTCATGACCACTGTTTCGTTCTACCTGATCACGGTCTACACGCCGACCTTCGGCAAGAGCGTGCTGAAATTGTCGATCACGGACTCGCTGATCGTCACGTTCTGCGTGGCGCTGTCCAATCTGTTCTGGCTTCCAGTGATGGGCGCGCTGTCCGACCGCATCGGCCGGCGCCCGATTCTGATGGGTTTTACCATCCTCACAATTCTGACGGCGTACCCCACCATGTCATGGCTGGTGTCGCATCCATCGTTCGAGAGGATGCTGCTGGTCGAGCTATGGCTCTCGCGTCTCTATGGCAGCTACAACGGCGCCATGGTGGTTGCCCTCACCGAGATTGTGCCCGCCAGCGTGCGGACGGTCGGCTTTTCGTTGTGCTACAGCCTCGCCACGGCGCTATTCGGCGGCTTCACGCCAGCAGTTTCAACCGCGCTGATCGAAGCAACGGGCGACAAGGCGGCTCCTGGTTTATGGATCACATTCGCTGCTGTCTGCGGGCTGGTCGCAACCCTGATGGTTTATCGGCGCGGAGAAACACATCGCCTGACGCAGGCCGCAGCAGCGTAGCCCTGCGTCGTTCAAGGGTCCCTATCAGCGATCGTCAGAAGCCAATCCAATACGCGTCGACTTCGCGTATCCGGTTGCCCCAGTCGAAGTCCTTATTGGCTGCGTAGGACGGTGCCTTGGCGAGCTCTTCATCGCTCATCAGCGTCATAAGCTCGTAGGCTTCCACCGCCGGATTGTACTTCATGCTCGACCATGGAAGCGGAAAATACTCTTCTCCGATTCCGAGGAATCCGCCGAAGCAGACCACCGCATAAGCGACGTTTCCGCTGAGCTTGTCGATCATCAGCCGCTTGATATGTCCGATTTTCTTGCCGTCGGCGTTCAGCAGCCTTGCACCCTCCACCCTGTCGCTGGCGACAAGACGGTGAGGTTTATCTCTAACCGAATCTGCATACATGTGAGCCTCCAGAGTTCCAACTCTCAGTCTCGCACATGGTTCATTCCGGAAAGCTGGCATGCACACGCTAACCGGAATGACCGCACCGGGCGCGTGGGAAAGGGAAAGCCTTTGTCATTGCCCGGCGATCACATCAGCAAGAAGAATATAATCCAGGACGGATGCTTCAGCCAGCCGCGGCTCCAGACGGTCAGACTGTTTAATGCGTTTTCCAAATGGTTTTGCTGCATAGCAAACATCACGCGCGTCGTATCTGCTCCACGCCCAGACCGGGCGATCCCCTCCCCGCCTGCTCGGCTCGTTTAACGAGGTCTGCAATGCGGGCAGAAAGCGGAGCCTGCATGCCGTGGCGCGCGGCCAGCGTGACGATGAGCCCTTGGAGATGATCAATCTCGGTACGCCGCCCGCGCTCCAGATCCTCCCACATCGAGGAGCGCGCTTTCGGATCGATCTTCACCATTGAGCTCGCGATCCGCTCGAACAGGAAGTCCGGCAATCTCAGGACATAAGGCGTAAGGGACGCCGGAAGCGGCGTCATGGAGACCGGCGCGATGCCTTCCGCCTTCAGAACCATAAGAGCCTCACGCCATTGGTCCGCGAACAGCACCCGCCAGGATCTCTGTGCGAGCTGCTCACGCAGCGGCAAACCAGACAATGCGACCAGAGCATTATTCAGATTGACGAGTAGCTTGCCCCACTGAATGCCGGTGATGTTATCCACCCCGCGAAAGACCAATTCCGGTTGCCATAGCCGGCCTGCCGTATCCACCTCGTCTTTCTCCAGCAAGATGCCGCCAGAGGTCGCGCGGTGGAAATGCCCCTCACCAAGAGCAATGACGTTGAACGGCACCATGCCGGCCAGCACGCGATATCCACGAAGTCGCTCGCGCAACACCGCGACGTTACTGGTGCCGTTCTGAAGACTGACAATCGCAGCACTGCGAGGCGCATGACGAGCAATCTGATCCGCCATTGCCGCGGTGTCATCGCTCTTTACCGTAACAAGGACGATCTCCGCGTCCACAAGGATCGCCGGATCAGCCGAGAGCCTGATCTCTGCCGACGACAGGCGATGCTCAATGCCTTCGAAGCTCGTGACTCTCAAGCCATGCTGATTGATGTCGTTGATCACGCGTGGCCGTGCCAACAAAGAAACGGATCGGCCTCCGGCACGCAGCATGCCGCCGACAAAGCAGCCGATGCTACCCGCGCCTGCAATGCAAATGGATTGAGATGATGCCATGCCCGCCGGCCCGTTAAGGAGTTAGGCGGAGCGTGGCCTAAATTCTGCGGAACGGCAACGCTGGTCCGCTGAGCTTGCGAAGCCCAGGTTCACGACGCTCGAGCCACCAGCCATATTGCTTGGGCCAGGAATCAAACGTGCCATCTCCGATCTCGCCATTCGATTGGCGCAAGGCGAGTTCGGCATGCAAAGGCCAGTTCGGATCGAACAACGCCTCGCGGCCGACCGCCACGAGATCGGTCTTCCCCTCGGCCACGATGTCCTCGGCCTGCTGCGGATGGAGAATCAATCCCACGGCCATGGTCTTCACCTTGGTCTCGCGGCGGATTTCCTCAGCGAACGGCACCTGGAATCCATAACCACGCGGAATGCGCGCGGCGGTGGCCGATCCCATCAGGCCGCCGGACGAGCAGTCGATCACATCCGCGCCCCGCGCCTGGGCCTCGCGCACGAACGCGATCGAGTCGGCGATATCGAGACCACCGTCGAGGCCGTCGACGGAAGAAATGCGCACGAACAGCGGACGCTCTTTCGGCCAGGCCGAGCGCACGGTCTCGATGATCTCGAGCGGATATTTCATGCGGCCGGCGCGGTCGCCGCCGTAGGAATCGCTCCGATGATTGGACAGCGCCGAAAGAAATTCGTGCAGCAAATAGCCGTGAGCGCAATGGATCTCGAGCACCTCAAAATTCGCCTCGACGGCCCGCAGCGTCGCAAGACGCCAATTCTCACGCAGCTTCTTCATGTCCGCATCGGCGAGCTCGTGCGGCATCAGCCAGCCTTCATCCATGGGAATGGCGCTGGGCGCGACGATAGTCCACGGCAAATCACCCCTCGCGTGATCTTCAGCCGTCAGTGCGGCATTGCCAAACCAAGGCCGCTGCATGCTGGCCTTGCGGCCCGCGTGGGCGAGCTGGATCGCCGGGATCGCACCATTGGCGCGGATGAACGACGTGATGCGCTTCAGCGGCGCAACCTGGCTATCGTTCCACAGCCCAAGGTCGCCGTGGGTGATGCGCCCTTCCGCAACGACTGCAACGGCTTCGGTCATGACGATGCCGGCACCGCCTTGCGCGAACTTGCCGAGGTGAACCATATGCCAGTCGTTGGCCACGCCATCATCCGCCGAGTACTGGCACATCGGTGAGATCACGATCCTGTTTTTGGCGGTAATCTTGCGAAGTGTGATGGGCGTGAACAGTTGCGGCTGCGACATCAGGTCTCTTCTGGGGATGACATGGGGGAAAGTTGGAGCGGGCGAAGGGAATCGAACCCTCGTATGCAGCTTGGGAAGCTGCCGTTCTACCATTGAACTACGCCCGCCTAGTGCGGTGGATCTGCCGTTCGTATCAGTATTGACGGCTGGTCTATAATACGAACGTCAGATCCGAAACCGCTCTAAAGTCATATTTTTGCTAGTGTCTCGTCTCCGAATAACCGTGCGAGCGCGCCGCAAATTCATCGGTTATTCGGAGACGAGACACTAGGGTGACCTTAGCCATACCCTGTGCGATGCCGCAAGATGGTTCCCATAGCAGATTTCGGGTGGCATGTGACATGGAAAAACGCAAGATTCTCCAAGTCCAATGATGACAAGTGTGGCGGTTCAGAAGTCCGCATTATTTGTGCGGCGAGTCCGGGATGCGGACTTCTCAACCAAAGCCACACTAGAACAATAAGTTGCTAGGGTCCTTCGATTCCGAAGTTCGCAGACGAAGATGCAGCGGAATGATGCGAACTTCGGAATCGAAGGACCCTAGCCATGATATTTGTGGAGGCACATCATGACACCCGGTTTTGCATTGTTTGACACGGAAATTGGCCGTTGCGGCGTCGCCTGGGGCGAGCACGGTCTTCTTGGCGTGCAGTTACCGGAAACTAATGACGCCCAAACCCGTGCGCGCATCCAGCAGAAAGCGCCCGGCGCCCAGGAAGCCTCGCCGCCGCCGAATATTCAACATGCTTGCGATGCCATGGCGCGTCTGTTGAAAGGCGAGAAGAGCGACCTTTCCTTTATCACCGTCGACCAGAGCCACATTCCGGAATTCAATCGCAAGGTCTACGATGTCGCGCGCACCATTCAACCCGGCGAGACCCTGACCTATGGCGATATTGCCATGCGGTTGGGCGACAAACTGCTTGCCCGCGCGATCGGCCAGGCACTCGGACAAAATCCATTCCCGATTGTTATCCCGTGCCATCGCGTGCTGGCGGCCAATGGCAAAACTGGCGGCTTCTCGGCCAATGGCGGTGTGACGACGAAGTTCCGGATGCTGGCCATTGAAGGCGCAAAGATTGCCCAGAAGGACGAGGACAGTCCGATGCTGTTCGATCCAGGCCTGTCGATTGCTCCACGGCGGCAGCGACGATAACATTAGCGCATGCAGGTCCGGCCGCTGTTCCAAAGCGAATGTCTGTCTGTGTACGACTACCGGTGCAGCATGGGGCCGGGCGATACGCCGTTCGTCGAACAGCATCATTGCCACTCGCTATCGTATGTCCGAAAGGGCAGCTTTGGTTATGACAGCCGAGGACGCTCCCACGAACTGGTCGCCGGATCGGTTATGGTGGGGCATATCGGCGATGAATATGTCTGCTCGCACGCCCATCACAACTGCGGCGACGAATGTCTGTCGATTCAACTGACACCGGCCTTTGCCGATGAGATCGGCCTGAACCAGGACGCACTGCGGGTCGGCTGTATGCCGCCGCTGCCTGGGTTGATGATCTATGGCGAGCTCGCGCAGGCCGTGGGATGTGGCGAGAGCGACATCGGCATCGACGAAATCGCCCTTCTGTTCGTCGCCCGCTTTATGGAACAGGTGTCCGGAAAACCCAAACGGAGCGCTCCGGTACAAATGCGCGACCGCCGCCGCGCCGTTGAAAGCGCAATGTGGATCGACAACAATAGCGAGCGGCCTCTGAATCTCGAGACAACTGCGAAAGCCGCTGGAGTGAGTTCATTTCACTTCCTGCGGCTGTTTTCGAATGTCCTCGACGTGACCCCGCACCAGTATCTGGTCCGGGCCCGGCTGCGTCACGCAGCGCGCCTGCTCGCTGACAATACACGGTCTATCACCGACATCGCCTTCGATGTCGGGTTCGGGGACTTGTCGAACTTCGTGCGGACGTTCCATCGGGCCGCCGGCGTCTCACCCCGGCGGTTCCGCGATGCCGCGCGCGGCGACCGCAAGATTTTCCAAGATCGGCTACAGGCACACGCCGTAGGGTGATCTCCATCAAAGAAGGAGACACCCATGTACGATCATATCGGATTGAAGGTCAGAGACCTCGACGCCAGCATCAAGTTCTATACCGCAGCCCTCGCTCCCCTCGGTCATGTGCTCTGCTCCCGTGACGACAGCGGCGCGGGCTTCGGGCCAAAGGACGCGCCTGCACTGTGGCTGCACCTTTCCGACGCGGCCAAGGGCGGTGCCCATGTGGCGTTCCGTGCCACCGGTCACGACGCAGTCAAAGCCTTCCATGCCAACGGGTTGAAATCAGGCGGGCGCGACAATGGCGGCGCGGGTCCGCGCGCAGACTACAGCCCGACGTACTACGCGGCATTTCTGATCGACCCGGATGGCAACAACATCGAGGCCGTTTGCACGTAACGCGACTGCGCAGGAGACTGAGCTATGGCATCGATCCACAAAGAGAGCCTCATTGAAGCTCCATCAGACGAAGTCTGGGATGCGGTGCGCGATTTCGATGCGGTCCATACGCGTCTTGCGCCCGGTTTCGTCACCAACACCAAAAACGACGGTGATGCGCGGATTGTGACGTTTGCGAACGGCACGGTTGCGCGCGAGCTGCTGGTTGATTGTGACGATGCGAGACGGCGGCTGGTTTATGCCATCAAAAACGAACGGATTACGCAGCACAGCGCCTCAGTCCAGATATTCGACGATGGAGAAATGCGCTGCAAATTCGTCTGGACGGTCGATGTGCTGCCGAACAGCATCGCGCCCTATATCGATTCGCAGATGGACCTCGCAGTCACTGCGATGAAGACGAAACTTGAGCACAGATGATCGCACCTCTGTGGAAAAGTCGGATTGTGAGACGGCAAGATTGTTCAAAAATCGAACACGCAATCGAGGCGTTTCGCGCCAAAATTTTCGTCGCTCTCGCGAACGCGCGCGGAGTTTGAATCGGTCAGCAACGATTTCTGAAACCAAATGACGGGCTTACGTACACCGTTGCGGTGTAGAAAGTTTTAAGTTCGCGATCGATAAAATTTTAGTTTCTATCGCTCGTTTAACCTTACCCAACTATTCAATCTACCGTTCCAAAGATTCCATATTTGCAACCTTCGTCGCAGCGATAGTTTCGCTCGGGGGCACGGAGGTGGCGAATGAGAAAAACAAAGTCGGTACAGGTAGAACGAGTCGCGACCTTCGGTCAGCGGAAGGTTGCTCCGCGTGTTTGCATTGCCGACAGCAAGAAACACATCCGCACATTTCTCGGTGAGGCTCTCGAAGAGCTCGGTTTCATCACCTGTGAATGCGCGGCCGCAACCGAACTGTCATCAATTCTTACAGAGCTACTTCCCGACCTGATCGTCCTGGGCCTTCCTGCGGATGGCGTCGAAGCAGGGCATATGCTGAAAATTCTGGTCGAGCATGAGTATGACGGCAAGGTGCTGATGATCGGCCCGAAGAATTCCATTATCGTCACGGCTGTGCGCCAACTTGGCGAAGAGTTTGGCCTGACCATGCTGCCGCCGCTTGCGACGCCGTTCAGCGCGGATGGCCTGCGTGCGAGCGTCGCCACACTGCTTCCGGCTCAGACGCCACCGAGCCCTGCGGTCGATGTCGCAGAGGCGCTCAAGGCCGGCTGGCTCGAATTATGGTATCAGCAGAAAATCGATGTTCACACGCTCGCGCCGCGTGGCGCTGAAGCGCTTGTCCGCTTGCGTCATCCGACATGGGGCGTGGTGCCGCCCGCGTATTTTATTCCAGATGACCGCGATCCAAAATTCACGGGCCTCTCAGAATTCGTCGTCGGCCGTGCGCTCAATGACTGGCACTACTTCATTGGCCAGCATGGCCCGGTCGATATCGCCATTAATCTGCCCATCAGCTTCTTGGCCGATCCGGCTTCGGTTGGAATGCTGTGCCGCATGATCCCGGATCATCCGGCGTTCAGCGGATTGATCATCGAAGTCAAAAGCACCGAGATCATTCAAAATCTCGACCTTGCGCTCGATGTTGCCAAACGAGTGCGATTTCACAACATCGCCATCGCGATCGACGATCTCGGCGTGGACTGGCCATCGCTCATGGATGTCAAAAACTTCCCGTTCGTCGAGATCAAAGTCGATAGGGAATTCGTGACTGGCTGTGCCGACAATCGACTAAAGCAGACCGTCTGCCGTCGCATCGTCGAGCTTGCAAAGCACTCCGGCGTACGTACCGTTGCCAAGGGTGTCGAAACGCGGGCCGATCTCGTCGCTGTGCATGAAATGGGCTTCGATCTGGCGCAGGGATATTTGTTCGGCAAGCCCGTGAATGCAAAAAAGTTTGCGCGCGCCGCGCTGTCACGCCCGGTGACGGTCGAATAAGACAAGCCTAAGCCGATCCAGCGATCGGGGATGCGGCTCTAGCGGATTTGACGTTCGCTCCCCTGCTTGCCGCGAATTCGGGATGCGAACGTTAGAATCGGACCACTAGGTCCCCCAATTCGTGAAACGAACAGCGGCGGTGGCGAGCACCCCAAGCAGAATCATGGAAGCGGCCGCAAGCCAAAAGAACTGCGCGGCGGTTGCTCCATGCGACGAGAGCCACCAGCCGCCCGCAATGATGAAAGCCAATCTCGCGGTTTGCGCGAGCACCGGTCCGAGCACCTTTGCCGCACCTTGCGACGAGAAGTAAAGCGAGATCGACAGGCCGATGAATGCGAACAGGGGAGCCGCCGTCGATAGATACTGTCGGCTCGCCGCGCGCACAGCGGCATTGTCGGTGAAGATGTCGACCCAGATATCAGGGAAGACAGCGAAGAAGCCGCCGACGCATCCCACCGCGGCAAACGAAACGCCGCCGGCTGTCCACGCGATGCGCCGCGCGCGTGCAACACGACCAGCACCGATGGCCATACCGATCATCGGCACGGATGCGATACCCACCGCGAAAGCGAGCGACGTGAGCATGAACTCGAGCCGTGCGCCGATACCATATCCGGCCAGCACCTCAGTACCCAAAGTGGCCAATAGATGCGTGAAGATCGTGACCGTGAGAACGACCTGCAGCGGCGAGAAGCAGGCAATGGCTCCAACCTGCAGGATGTCGTAGAACATTGCGCGCTGGAACCGGAATCCATTGAAGCTCAGCTTCACACGGCTGCGACCCGACAGCAGATACCAGGCCATGATCAACGCACCGAGCGAAAACGCAATCAGCGTTCCGGCAGCAACGCCACGCATTCCGAACTGCGGAATTGGCCCCAAACCAAGACCGAGAACACCACCGAGAATGATCTGGAAAAGCGCTGAATTGAGAATGACGGCGGACGGCAGCTTCATGTTGCCGGTCCCGCGCAGCAAAGCCGCCAGCGTGTTCATCACCCACGGGATGACTGCGCCGCCGAAGAAAATCTGCGAGTAGCCGATGGCTTCGCTCAGGACGCGCCCCTGGCCGCCCAACATCGCGAGAAGCCGCGGCCCGAAGATCAGCATGCTGGTCATAAACACCAAGCCGAAGCAGACACCGATCATCAATGCATGTACGGCCAGGGCCGCTGCGCGCTCAGTATCATCCGCGCCTAGCGCACGTGCGATCGACGACGCGACGCCGCCGCCCATGGCGCCGCCGGACATCGTCATCATCAGAATGACGAACGGAAACACCAAAGCCATTGCCGCGAGCGGCTCGACTCCCAGCCGCCCGATGTAGGAGGTTTCAGCAATCGCTACGCAGGTGCCGGCGGTCAGCGCCACGACGTTGGGCGCCGCGAGCCACAGCAATGTCCGCAGGATTTGGCCGTCCAGCAGCGGGTCTTTGACCGGTTCCTTGCGCGGCGGCGGCTTGTCGCCCGCCGGTACAGGTATCTCGGCAACACCGATCTCGGACATGCGCTCCCCCGGACGGCGTTTTTATTATTGCGCGAGCCGCCCTTTCTCCAAAGGCATAGCATCGAATTTCCGCGGGACAATACGCGCGCTGCGCATGGGGCTCGCCCAATTTGGGGCAGCCACCGCTTTACGCGGCCGTCAACATGTCCGCCACCTCCGCCATGCTGGAAGGTTGGCATCCAAGCAATCGATCTGCGACGTCGCCTTCGCCTCCTGAGAGCACAGCGAAGGGATCCTGTGCTGTCAGCCGGTGATCGACCACGAGCTGCGATAACAGAAGCCGCTTGGCATCGCAGCGCATGCCATGGATTTTTGATCCCTCCCAAGCGAACGAAACTGCACTCGCGACGTGATACAGAGCGCTGGTGGCGCGGCGCGCGCTAGCGGCAGATCGACAAGCGGCGACCGAACACCACGCGATTGTTGGCGACGGTGTTTGCGTCGTGATGGGCACGCCGCATCAGCGCCGCCAGATGACATCTGCCATCGCAGAACGAACTGAAGCGTCGGGCATAGTTTGTCCGCACACGGAGGTTAGCGACCGTTGAAATCATTGAGAAAAAAACGTCTGAGTTTATTTATAGCTTCCGCGGAAGGGATACTGTTTCCGCAGACTAACGCTGGCCCTGAACTCTTGATCTCGCGCGGTTTCAGCAGTTCTCCTGCCTCCAAGCGATAGAATAAAATTTCCCTTCGAAAACGGGATAGATGGTCCGTGCGCTTTGTGGAGGCGAGCGATTCGACTCTTTCCATTCGATGCCCTATGCGATGAGCGCAAATACGCTCGTCGCTGCGACGAAAAGCGCCGACGACCATCCTACGATAAGATAAGATATTATACCGAGTAGTGGGTGCGCATTTGATCACCCGGTCCCTCCAAAACAACTACTCTTCGCGCAGAACGGGTGGCATGAACGAACTCGCCCGCTAGGCCGATTAGCGCCCGGCCCACAATGCGAGTAGCTCGCGCTCGTAGAAATATCCGCGCGCCTTCAATGCATCAAATGCCGGATGAATGCCCACCGCGGCGAGTTCTTTCTTAATCGCATCGAAGTTCTTAATCCTGCCAACCTGTCGGCTAAGGTTCGCAAGTGATACATATCTCCGATCGAACTCCTCAGCATTCTCCGTCGATATCTCATACTTCGCCGGCCCGAGGCGGCGCTCAACGTGGGCCGCTCGCACGAAGCCATGTTTCTTCTCTTCTCTTCGACCGTCTCTACCTTACGCACGATTTGGATGTGGCCTGCGAACTAGTTGGCGGCTACGGCGAGAACACACAGACAATCACCTTACGGTATCTGGCTGAACGCGGCTTACTCTTCACGCCGAAAGAACTGCACTACGCTTCCGGCGACGATTTCGTAGCGGCCCACATCACCGGCTCAGCGGGTGCATTGCATCGGCGGCTAGTTAGAGTGGGCAATCCTTACTCCAACGAGGAGCCAGGCGAGATGAAATATATCGGGCAGCCTGATATCGGGGACATCGACGCCCAGAATGGATGGCATCCACGCTCACGGGTGGGCTGGAACGACCCAAAGATCAAGACGCGAAAGATCCTCTATGAGAGCTTGCTGATGCAACGCAACGTGGCGATGCTCCGTTCGGCCGGGTTCGAAAACGTCGCTATCGTCGGCCGCCAATACGAGAATGTCCCGCCGGCCAAACAAACACATCCGATTTGGAAAGTGTTGCTTAGGGAACTCCCTCAACTCGATGAGACATCTTCGACTTTCGAATTGAAGAGCGCACGCAGCATCTCGTTCGTAGCTTGCGACGATGGATACGCAAGGTTGTTGCGGAAGAATGGAGCGCGGCCGAACTAGAGGACGAAATCAGAGAGCTTGTTTATGAGTACGAGCGTCATATGCGCGCGTCGCGGATAGCCGGTGCGAAAGAGGTGCTTGAAATCATGATCACGGGGGCCGCCGAACTTTCTGAGCGACGTCGTCAAACTACGGTTGGGACGAATTGCCAAGCTCGTAACGGCCGGCCTCAACCGTCATGCCGCCGGGCTTCGTGAGGAGGCAACCGCACCCGGGGCGGGAGCTTGCGCTAATACCAGAAACGCGGCGCGCCTTTCCGATGGCCGGCTATAACCAAGGTCGGTCGCGAGTGTACAGGAGGGCAACTTAACGACCACCGCGTGTTGCATCCGCGTTGCATGGAGCGGACGGCACCTTCGGTAAGTGCTTGTAATCACACGGAGCCCACGGAACGAGCGGAATCGCTATTTCGGGATCTGAACGATCGCCCGAACAAAGCGGGAAACGCAAGAAACGCCTATTTTAAAAAGAGGAAATGAATAAAAATGGGTTGGCGATCCCGGGAAGACTCGAACTTCCGACCTACGGTTTAGGAAACCGTCGCTCTATCCGGCTGAGCTACGGGACCGAATGCCATTCAACCCGCACATGCAGGATGATCCGCCTTTCCTTATCAGAGCCTGACGCCTGTCGCTACCCCGCTCTTGCGGGGGCGAGCTGTCATATCGCTGTTAAGCCGCCCGAATGCTGGCAAGAAAGCGGTCCACCTCCCTACGCAAGCTTTCTGACTGAGTGGCGAGTTTCGCCGCGGATCCAAGTACTTCGCGGACAGCCGCTTCCGTTGCAGCAATGCTCCCCCGTCGCGCTCAGAACATTTTGTGCACTTCACCAGTTCACGCAGCTGCCTGTTGCACGTTACGGGCGATCTCCTGCGTCGCCGATCAGCCGCAAACGACGCGGAGCGTCACACCTTCACAATCGACTTTCCATAAGAAGCGCTTGAACAAAACGCTCCCCGCAAGCTTACTACTGCTATGCTGAGCCTCCGCAGATCAGAATTCCAACATAGGGAGCCGGCATGACTGCATCGTTCGATCTTGAGCGCTTCGTCAATGCCCAGGCGCCTGTTTATGAGCGGGTGCTCTCTGAGCTCCACGCAGGACTGAAGCAAAGCCACTGGATGTGGTTCATTTTTCCGCAGATCGCTGGATTAGGACACAGCGCGATGTCACAGCGGTACGCCATCGTCTCCCTTCAGGAAGCCATAGAGTATCTGCACCATCCCCTGCTCGGGCCCAGGCTGCGGGAATGTACGAAACTGGTCACCGCGGTTTCTGGAAGATCCATCGAAAGCATTCTCGGATGGCCAGACAATATGAAGTTTCATTCCTCGATGACCTTGTTCGCCCAGGCGTCCGATGACGACCGGGAGTTTGTCGAAGCGATTCAGAAATACTTCAGTGGACGTTTCGATCAGGCCACATTGGAGCGACTGAACAGCCCGCACGATGCCAGCACGGAGTGAACGCATTATTATGAGCTATGCGCCAATTGTTTCGGCACCGATCAATGTCATTGCCACCACAACGCTCACCCTCACTACGCGCGGAGAAGGGTTCACCAACTTCACTCGCGTAGTCCAGCAGTTCCTCGAAGAAACCGGCGGAATGTCCGGAACGATCAATCTGTTCATCCGGCACACCTCTGCGTCACTCACGATTCAGGAGAACGCCGACCCCGACGTCCTGACAGATTTGACCACGGCCCTGAGGCGAATCGCACCGGATAACGCCGGATGGATTCATGCCACTGAAGGGCCGGACGACATGCCGGCCCACATCAAGACGATGCTGACGTCATGCAGCCTTCAAATCCCGGTCATCGACGGCGCGATGGCGCTCGGGACGTGGCAGGGCATCTATCTGATCGAACACCGCGCACGGCCGCACAGACGCGAGGTGATGATGCAGTTCGTCGGCACGCGGGACCGCTCTTAGGAGGCTAGCTCTCAATCGGTAATCACCATCGCCCAGAACACGCGATAGGGCGAGTTCGGGTTGGGGGCCGATGCGATGCCAACTTTGCGCGCGCCTGCCATTAACAAATTCTCACGATGGCCTGGGCTATCTTCCCACTGCTTCAACGTCTCGGAGAAAGTACGAAACCCTGCCGCAATATTCTCGGCGGCCTTCGACTTACGCAGCTTGGCTACGCGCGATGAAAAACTGCCTCCGACGGTGTGACTGATAGTGCCGCTCGACGCCATTGCGCGTGCCTGGTGGAGCGCAACAGCATTCAGCCTGCTGTCGATCTTCACGGAAGACAATCCATGCGCGCGTCGATAAGCGCTGATCTGACCGGCATAATCAGCGGCCATGGCGGAGGCCTGCAAAACAAGAAAGAAACCAACGATAAGGAGCGCAATTTTCATTTTCACCTCAGCTTTGTGAAACGTAGGGCTTTGTGAAACATTGGATGGTCACGTCGAGATTGGCGTTGATGAATGTCCATTCATGGACATTAAAATTCAAGGATGAATTTGAGCGGCCACATTTTGGAGCAACTTTTTCTCATCACTCACGTTTGTCTTTTGAGTAAGGAGGATGAGATGAAACTCAAATTGGCTTTCATTGGATTAGCAGCGCTCGGAGGCGCTGCCCTGGTGTCCGGCACCGCTTCGGCAATGCCGAACGGTTTGGCGGGAGCTGCTCCAATCACAGCGAACAACGTCGAGCACGTCCGCTGGGTGTGTAACCCATGGGGACGATGCTGGTGGCGACCGAACTACTATGGAGCCTATGGCTTCTACGGCGGCCCGCGATTCTATCGTGTCCCGAGGTATTATGGCGGCTGGGGTCACCGCGGTTGGCGCGGCGGCTGGCATGGTCGTCGCTGGTGACATAAAAAGGGAGGGCTGATGCCCTCCCTTTTCTTTTATCGGCATCGCTGAACGTTGCGATCGATTCCCTCAAAATTGCCGGAAAGCCCATGCCGATTGAAATCAACGCCCTCGACCATCTGGTAGTGAATGTCACGAACGCCGAAAGATCGGCCGCGTGGTATGAACGCGTTCTCGGGA
Organism: Nitrobacteraceae bacterium AZCC 1564; assembly: GCA_036924835.1. Lineage (NCBI taxonomy): Bacteria > Pseudomonadati > Pseudomonadota > Alphaproteobacteria > Hyphomicrobiales > Nitrobacteraceae > Nitrobacteraceae bacterium AZCC 1564. The sequence goes on along the minus strand of JBAGRR010000001.1, from coordinate 3,272,895 downwards.
TGAAACGTCTTGATTTCGATCCCGGGCATGGCCGCGCCAAACGCATTTCGATGGTGTTCGGCAACCAAAAGATCAATCTCCGGCCGGTGACGACAGATAAGCAGGAGTGGTTTACAGCAGACCACGAGGCGGCCGGGAGCGACGACCTGTGTTTCCTGACCACAGCAACACCGCAAGGCGTTGCCGATCACCTCAAGGGCTGCGGAGTCGCGATCGAGGAGGGGCCGGTCGACAAGCAGGGTGCGAGGGGCACGTTGATATCCATCTATTGCCGCGATCCGGATGGCAGTCTGATCGAAATCTCGTCTTATAAGAGCTGAGCCACGCCTACCCAACAGCCTCGCCGCTATGCTCTTGGCCTTTGTCGCCCGCCTCCTCCAAGTGCGACAGCACTTGCAGTTCCACTGCCTTGTAACCGTCATGACGAGCCAGTAATCTTATCCTTGCGGGGGAGGATGAGACGACAGGAGACAACAATGGGTTTGCTCGACGTTCTCAACGGCATGCAGAATGGACCACGCGGACCGAGTGGGCCGAGTGACGAAAGCCAAAGCGGCGGCGGGATGTCGCCGATGACCATGGCAATACTTGCCCTTCTCGCCTACAAAGCTGTCAAACATCTCAGCGGCGGCCAGGCGCAAACAAGTCCCGCCAACACTCAGCCAACGCAGGCTCCAACGAGCTTGCCGCCCGGGACGACCACGGCAAGCGCGGACACCGGGCTCGGAGGCGCACTTGGCGGCGGCCTCGGCGACCTGATGAGGGGCCCGCTTGGTGGAGCTTTGGGCGGCCTGCTGGCTGGTGGCGCGGCTGGAAGCGTCCTGAGCGGCGGCCTCAACGATTTGCTGAAGCAATTCCAGGACAGCGGACACGCCGAAACGGCCAACTCATGGGTTAGCAATGGCGAAAACAAGCAGATCGCTCCAAACGATCTTGCCTCCGCACTCGGCGCCGACCAGATCAGCACACTGACATCCCAGACCGGCTTGTCGCGCGACGAGCTGCTTGCTGGGCTCGCGCAGCAATTGCCCGATGTCGTCAATCAGCTGACGCCAAACGGCAGACTGCCGACGGAACACGAAGCTTCCCGCTGGATTTGATGAAGCCGTTCGAATGATGATGGAGCGGATGTGCCCCGCTCCATAGTCTCGCAATCGATATTTCACACTGAATGATGAAGGATAGCGGCAATGAGCGGCATTCTCTGGATCATCATTGTTGGTTTTGTTGCAGGTATTATCGCAAGGCTGCTGTCGCCGGGGCCCAATAATCCAACGGGCTTCATTCTGACCACAGTACTCGGCATTGCGGGCGCTTTTCTCGCAACGTTCATTGGCCAAGCGATCGGTCATTACGGACCGAACCAGGGCGCGGGATTTATCACCGCCACGATTGGTGCGCTGGTTGTGCTGTTCATCTGGAATCGGCTCGTTGCCCGCGGGGTCGTTTCCGACCCTGGCAACAGAGTGTGACTAATAGGCGGCTGATATAGCGCCGCGGAATCTACTCTATGTGAGGTGCGCACCGGCATCGATGCGCACGATTTCTCCTGTCATGTTACGTGACTGCGGACCTGCGAGAAAACAGACAACATCAGCAACATCTTCAGCGCTCGAGGCGACCTTAAGCGCGGATTTCTCCGTGACCATATCCCGAATCTTGCCAGCCTGCTCGGCGCCGCGCCCCTTCGTGAACCAAGGTGTATCGATATAGCCCGGACAAACCGCGTTGACGCGGATCAACGGCGCCAGCGCCCGTGCCAGCGACAATGTCACTGAATTCAAAGCGCCTTTACTCGCTACGTAAGCGACCGATGATCCGATACCGGAGACCCCCGCGATCGATGATACGTTGACGACAGCTGAGGCCCGGCCGGTTTCCTTTGCGCCCGCTTCGAGCAAATCACGCGTGGCCCGAATCATCTGGTATGGCCCGATCGTGTTGACCGCGAAGATGCGCTGGAAATCCTCGGCCGAAAGCCCTTCAAGATTACCGTGTGCCATATGTTTGGTGATACCCGCATTGTTGATCAATGCATCAAGCCGCCCCCACGGAGCAGCGGCGGCCGCAATCCTCTTGCAATCTTCGTCACGCGACACGTCACCTTGAACAACCACAACCTCGGCACCGGCGCTGCGGCATAGATCAGCCGTCTGCTCGGCTTCCTTGTGGCTGGACGAGTAGTTGATAACGATTCGGGCGCCCTGCTTCGCCAGGATCGCTGCCGATGCCGCGCCAAGTCCCGATGCCGATCCCGTGATGATGACCCGCAATCCGTCCGCCGCCATTAGAATGTCTCCCTCGAATATCTTTGTGGCGCTACCGCCATGCCGGTCGCAACCTAGCGACATAAGCTGAAACGGAACAGAGTTTTCGTCGCGGCTCGATGGTCTAGTGTGGTGATTTAGAAGTTCGCTCTATCTTTCCCGCGAGGCCTTCAGCGAACTTCTGAACCTAAACCACACTAGAATCATAAATTTACTAGTGTCCTATTGAAACCAAAGTTCGCTATGGAGCGCGCTGCTCGATGAGGCGAACTTTGGATTCGGGACACTGGCCGCCATGAAGCGCTTCCGTGCATCTATGCGTATCCGGCAAAGACCCGCGATGAGTTCGTCGCTTGTCATCGCATCTGCTTTTCCTCATCATGCTCGCAACAAGAATGATATCCGCATTCTGCATAGCGGAATTAGCAACACTGAAGCGGGAGGCGTCGTGGCGGAGAGCGAAAATATTGTAGCGGAAACCGCCGAGTGCATTTTTGCAGATCTCGCCGACGCGCAGACGATCAACCGCGACAAGAGCAATCACTGGAAAACACCGCTGTGGTCGGCTCTGGATGACGCGGGTTTGCCGCTGTCATGGGTACCGGAAGCCTGCGGCGGCGCGGGCGTAAGCCTCGCGGAAGGCTTCAGCGTAGTGCAATCGGCAGGCAAATTCGCTGTGGCCGTTCCGCTGGTTGAAACCATGCTCGCAGGCTGGTTGCTCTCACAAGCGGAAATCCCATCACCATCGGGCAAAATGACGGTGGCGCCGGTGCGGCCGCAGGATCGCATATCGATCGATGCTAATAAAACGTTGACCGGCCGCGTTCGCGGCGTTTCTTACGGAGCGGATGCCGAACATATCGCCGTTGTTGCGGTCTCCACAAATGGCTCCGTGATTGCGCTCGTCGATGCGAGCGCGTGCCATATCGATGCCGGCGAAAATCTCGGCCATGACGCGTCAAACAGCGTGACGTTCAATAACGTCAAACCGCTGACGATCAAGCCTGCGCCGTCCGGTTTCACGCCAAGATCGTTGATGCTGATGGGAGCCACCCTGCGCAGCCTGCAGATCGCTGGCGCGCTGGAAGCCCTGCTCGACATCAGCGTGCGCTACTCCAACGAACGCGTCGCGTTTGAGAAGAAGATCTCGAAGTTTCAGGCGGTCCAGCACAACCTCGCAAAGCTGGCTGGTGAAGTCGCGGCTGCCGTCACGGCCGCCGGCTCCGCCGCGGATACCATTGCCAACAGTTCGTCGTTCGACGACGCCGTGTTCTTCGAAGCGGCTTCGGCCAAGATCCGCTGCGCGGAAGCCGCGGAAAAAGGAACGGCGATAGCCCATCAGGTGCACGGCGCGATTGGATTTTCCATGGAGCATATTCTGCATCGCTATACGTTACGCGCGCTCGCCTGGCGCGACGACTTCGGCCACGAAAGCTACTGGGCGACAGAACTCGGAAGATTCGTCGCGGCGCGCGGCGCCGACGAACTGTGGCCGCTGGTCGCATCCCGATAATGCCGGCGTGACATCCCAGGATACATGACATGACCGCAGCCCTTCGTTTTGACCAAATTCGCCTGCCACCAGAATGTGAAGCCTTGCGGCACGAAGTCCGCGAGTTCCTTCGTGAGGAAATTGCCGCCGGCACCTTCGATCCGGATGAACCGCAGCGTGAAGACAGTGACATTCCTGAGTTCAGCCGCCGCGTTGGCGAACGCGGCTGGATCGGCATGACTTGGCCGAAGCGATACGGTGGCCATGAGCGGACCTTTCTGGAACGCTATGTCGTGACGGAGGAGATGCGCGTAGCCAACGCGCCAACCCGACGCTTCTTCGTTGCCGACCGGCAGAGTGGCCCGGTTCTGCTCAAATACGCCAACGAGCGAATCAAGATGGATATCCTGCCGAGGATTTGCCGCGGCGAGGTCTGCTTCGCGATTGGCATGAGCGAGCCGAATTCCGGCTCCGATCTGTTCGCAGCGAAAACCAAGGCGACAAAGACCGATGGCGGCTGGCTCATCAACGGCACCAAGGTCTGGACCACGTCGGCCCACATCGCCGATTACATGCTCGGAATTTTCCGCACGTCGCCGCCGACGGCAGACAATCGCCGGCACGGCCTGACACAATTTCTCGTCGACATGAAAACACCAGGCATCAAGGTCAATCCGATCGCGCAGATCAGCGGGTTGAAGGAATTCAATGAGGTTGTCTTCGAGGATGCGTTTGTTCCTGATGACCACGCCCTCGGCGAAATCGATGGCGCGTGGAAGCAGGCAACCAGCGAATTGGCCTACGAGCGCAGCGGGCCGGAACGGTTTCTTGAAACCTACTATGTCCTGACGGAGCTCGTCCGGGCGCTGGGCAACAATCCCGATACACGCGGCGCGGAGGGCATCGGCCGGCTGGTCGCGCAGTTGCACACTATGCGGCGGATGTCTGTTTCGGTCGCAGGCATGCTGCAGGCTGGCAAAGAACCCGTGGTGGAAGCCTCGATCGTCAAGGACATCGGCACGATCTGGGAACAGCAATTGCCGCATCGCGTGCGTGATCTCGCGGCCTTTGTCGACAGCGACACGGCCAATCACCACACGCTTGAGGAGCAGCTGGCGTTCGCCACCAAGATTGCCCCTAAGCTGACAATTCAAGGCGGCACCACGGAAGTGTTGCGCGGCATCATCGCGCGTGGCCTGGGCTTGCGCTGAGCAAATCGATCAAATCAGAAAGGATATCAGATGAGCGGCTCTCCGGACCTCGGTTTTGAGAAACATGGTCATGTCACCTTGCTCGAGATCCGCCGTCCGCCACTGAATTTCTTCGACCTGGCCCTGATCCGACAAATCGCCGACGCCCTCGACGAGATCGACGAGGACAGCGAATGCCGCGCAGTGGTGCTCGCCTCGCAGGGCAAAGCCTTCTGTGCAGGGGCAAACTTCAATCGACCTGTAGCTGAGGGAGGAGACGCCGCTTCAGGCACAGGCACTACAGGTGATCTCTACCTTGAAGCTGTACGCATCTTCCGCAACAAGAAGCCGATCATCGCCGCCGTGCAGGGCGCAGCCATCGGTGGCGGGCTCGGCCTTGCAGTGTCTGCCGATTTCCGCGTGACCTGTCCCGAGGCGCGCTTTGCCGCCAATTTTACGCGTCTCGGATTTCACCCCGGTTTCGGCCTCACAATTACTTTGCCGGAGGTGATTGGCAAAACGAATGCTGCGCTGATGTTCTACACCAGCCGCCGCGTGACCGGCGAAGAGGCATTCAAGATGGGACTCGCCAATGTTCTCGTCCCGCAGGATCAGGTGCGCGCGGAAGCTTTCAAGCTTGCGAACGAAATTGCCGAGAACTCGCCGCTCGGCCTGTTATCGACGCGCGCAACCATGCGCGCCGGTCTTGCAGATCGCGTCAAGGCACAAACGGACCACGAACTCGCGGAACAAACCTGGCTGCGCAAAACTGAGGATTTTCAAGAAGGCGTCAAGGCGACCGAAGAGCGCCGGCTGCCAAAATTCAAAGGGCGCTGAAGCTTTACCAGAAAGCCGCGAAGCTATTGCGCCGGACGCCGGCCGGCGACGAGGGCGTCAACCACGGTCACGCCCTCGTCATGCACGATCACCGGATTAATTTCGATCTCCGCGATGTCATCTCGCAGATCGTTCGCCAAGCTTGAGATCTGCGCGATCAACTGAGCCAGCGCCGCCTTGTCAGCCGAAGGCGCTCCGCGGAATCCGTTCAGAAGCGGCGATGACTTCAATTCATCAATCATCGCCCATGCTGCGACCTCGCTGACCGGCACTGGGCGATAGACAACGTCCCTGAAAAGCTCAGTTGTCACACCGCCGAATCCCACCATGACGATGGGCCCGAAGGTGGGATCCTTGACGGTGCCAACGATCATCTCGACCCCTTTCTTGGCCATCGCCCCGACCAACACCCCTTGAATCGTTGCGCTCGGCTTGAAGCGGCGCGCGTTGTCCATTAAGTCGGCGAAAGCTGCGGTGGCTTCCTCGAGATTTCTTAAGTTGATTCGGACACCGCCCGCCTCACTCTTGTGCGGGATATCGCGCGACTGGATTTTCATGACCAGCGGAAATGTCATTCCGGCCATTGTGCCCGCGAGAGCGGACTGTTCCGTGACAAGAGCTTCGTCGGGCACTGCGATGCCTGCATCACGAAGGAGTCTCTTGCTCTCGTATTCAGAGAGAGTTCCCCCAACCCCCGCCAAATTCACGACCGCCTTGGCTGACTTGAGAGTTGAAGCATCGGTCTCGTCCAAGGCAAATTGTCCGCGAACGATCAACTGCCGGGCTGCGTGGCCAAGAGTCGCCAGTCCCTGGAAGGCAACAATGCCTGATGCCGCCAGACCTTCGCGCGCGAACTGTGATGGCAGCGTGTAGGAGAAGAACAAGATCGGTTTACGCTGGGCATCGATCAGTGGTTTGATCTCTGCCGTCTTGACCGGGATCCGTGTCTCGCTCGCCAGCGACAGCACGACCACGATGAGGTCGATATCATCAGACCGATCGAGCAGCTCGATCACCTTTTGCAAGCCTCCGCTGTGGACAGCCTGCGCCGTGATATCGACCGGATTGCCCGCCGATCCGTAAGAAGGAATCAGTGAACGAATCTTGGCCTGCATCGAGACCGCGAGTTCGGGGATTTGCAGTCCTTCACCTGCAAGCGTATCGGCCACCCACGCGCCTGCACCACCGGACACGGTGACGATCGCGGCACGTTTTCCGCGCGCCAAGGGCGCGGTGGCAAATGCCGCAGCGATGGCAACCGCCTCATCGAGATCATTGGAAACAATGAGACCGTATTTGGCGAAGACCGCATCATAAGCCGCTGTCCATCCCGCCATACTTGCGGTATGCGACGCAGCCGCGCGCTCGCCCGCGCTTGAGCGGCCCACCTTCGAGACAATGATAGGCTTACCGGCTTTTGCCGCACGTTTCGCAGCAGCGACGAACATCTCTGGATCGCGAATACCTTCGATGAACAGCAGAATGATGTCCGTCGCCGAATCCTGCGCCATGTAGTCCAGAAATTCGCCGGCAGCGAGATCGGATTCGTTTCCGGTGCTGACCACCTTGCTGACCGCGACACCGATCGCCTTGGCGCGATTGTAGATCGCGAAACCAATACCGCCGCTCTGCGCGATGATGCCGATGCGGCGCGCGCTCGCCAGCAGCCGCGGCGCGTCCGGCTTCACATCGACCGTTGGACTGAACGTCGCTGCGATACGTTCCGGCTCGTTATAGAATCCTTCGGCGTTGGGGCCGGAAATCCTCGTGCCCGTGCGCTTCGCAAGCGCCGCGATTTCCGCCTGCATGTCTGCGCTCGCACCGCCCTCCTCAGCGAATCCGGATGAAATGATGATCGCGTTCTTTACGCCTGCCGTCACGCATTCGTTCAACACGCCGAGCACCGCGCGCGCGGGAACGATGACGATTGCGAGATCAATCGGCTTGCCAACCGCTGAAATCGACGCGAAGCATGTCAAATCATCGATCACATCATAAGCCGGATTGATGGGATAGATCTCGCCGGAAAATCCATTTCTGCGCAGAAACGCCAGCAGCAGGCCCGGGATTTTCGTGCCATCACGAGAAGCACCAATGACCGCAATACTTCGGGGCGAGAAGAACGTATCGAGTGGATGCTTCGTCACGTCGATCCTCAAAATAAGGGAAGTTGATGCTGTCGTGAGCCGAATCTCCTCTCAGACAGCGGTTCGTTGTTCTTGCGATCCGGGCTGACAAAAGAAAGCCGCCCCGTATTTGTGAGCATGCTCACACTCCGGGCCGGCTATCGTAGCTTTATGTTGTTGCGGTCCCCTGCATATCCAACTGATTCATGGGCAAGGACCAGCTCTTCATCTCATTTCTTGACCAACGGACAGCGAGACGCTTCGAGCGGCTGGAAGGCCTGATCGGCTGGTACCGTTGCGAGCAGCTTGTAATCGTCCCAGCGCCCCTTCGATTCCGAAGGCTTCTTGACCTCAAACAGATACATGTCGTGGATCATGCGGCCGTCTTCGCGGATCTTGCCGTTCTTGGCGAACATGTCGTTGATCGGCGTCGACTTCATCACCTTCATCACCGCCGCGGAATCCGTGGTGCCTGCCGTCTGCACCGCCTTGAGATAGAACAAAACCGACGAGTAGACGCCGGCTTGCGCGGACGTCGGCGCATGGTTGACCTTCGCCATGAAGCGCTTCGAGAACGCACGTGTCTCGTCGTTCATGTCCCAATAGAAGCCCTCCGCCAGGACCAATCCCTGCGCGGTTTCGAGGCCGATGCTGTCGATGTCGGTGATGAAGGCCAGCAGTGGCGACATCTTCTGCCCGCCCTTCATCAGGCCAAATTCGGCTGCCTGCTTGATGGCGTTAATCGTATCGCCGCCGGCGTTGGCAAGGCCGATGACTTTTGCCTTCGAAGCCTGCGCCTGCAGAAGGAACGAGGAAAAATCGGACGTGTTGAGCGGATGCTTCACTGTGCCAAGCACCTTGCCGCCCATCTTCGTCACAACCGAAGACGTATCCTTTTCGAGATCCTGTCCGAAGGCGTAGTCCGCCTGCAGGAAGAACCACGTATCAAGGCCAGCCTCCACCGCCGCCAGACCGGTCGAATTCGCCTGCGCGAACGTGTCATAGTTGTAGTGCACGGTATAGGGGCCGCAGGCTTCGTTGGTCAGACGAACCGCGCCTGGGCCGTTGAGCATGATGATCTTGTTGCGGGCCTTTGCGATCTCGTTCGCGGCGAGCGCCGTTGCCGACGCCGCCACGTCCATGATCGCCTCGACGCCTTGATTGTCGAACATTTCGCGCGCGATGTTCGCTGCGTTGTCAGCCTTGTTCAGGTGATCGGCTGCGATGATTTCCACCTTGCGGCCGAGCACTTCGCCGCCGAAATCTTCTACCGCCATCTTCGCAGCGGTCTCGCTGCCGACGCCCGTGATGTCGGCATAAAGGCCGGACATATCGAGAATTGCGCCAAGCTTCAGCGGCGGCTTGCCCTGTGCCATCGCGGCACTCGCGCACAGCGCGACGGCAGATGAAATAAGGCCGGCAAAAATTGTCTTCGAAATCTTCAAAGTCGTCTCCGTGTTCGATCGTCTGTCATGCAAAGGCAGACATCGACAATCATGCAGCAACGCTCGCTCCCCGGCAAGCAAACGGCTTTTTGACCTAGTGTCCGGAATCCAAAGTCCGCCTCATGGTGCAGCGCGCTCCGTAGCGGACTTTGGATTCGAGAGGACACTAGTAAATCTATGATTCTAGTGTGGTTCAGGTTCAGAAGTTCGCTGGAAGGATTCGCAGGAAAAATCAGGCGAACTTCTGAACCACCACACTAGAGAAGATTGCTTGACTCGCATTCGCAGAAGACAACAAGTTTCGCAGATCGAAATTAGCTCTCCGCATTTCAGCAAATGACATTTCTCATGCCGCACGGAACTGCATGACTTCTTATCGGCACGTCCGGCTCAGCATCGCGGCATGCACTTGTGTGGCTCTGCTCACAGCCTTCAGCGACAGACTTCACGCAGCTTGCACGTCCACTGCGCAAGGCGAGGGTCGCGTCGTCAGCGTCATCAGTGCGACAACCTTCCGGCTCGACGATGGGCGCGAGGTGCGGCTGGCGGGCATCGAGCCCCCGCCGGACGATGCTGCCATAGCGACTGAGCTTCTGACATCGCTGGTCGCGGGCCGTGACGTCAGCCTGTCCGGCGAGGACGACCAGCCGGACCGCTATGGACGCCAGCGGGCTTTCGTCTCCTTGCGCAACCCGCCGCTATTGGTCCAGGCAGAGCTCCTTCGGCAAGGTACCGTCATGGCCTATCCGCCCGGACGTGACCAAGACTGTTCCCGGGACCTTCTGGCCGCCGAAAACACCGCCCGGACGGCACGGCGGGGCATTTGGGGCAGTTCCGCTGCCTTAAAAAACGCGGAAAGACCCGACGATATTTTGGCCGGGATTGGGCGATTCTTGGTCGTGGAGGGCAAGGTTCTGTCGGCGCGACAGGCTGGCGCGACATTTTATGTCAATTTCGGGCGACGGTGGACGAGGGACTTTGCCGTGACAATTTCACGGCGCATTATGCCGTCCTTCGAAAGTGCGGGGCTCGACCTGAAATCCTTGGTTAACAAGCGAGTTCGGGTTCGGGGCTGGGTGGAAAAACATGGCGGACCGCGGATGGAGATGGTCCGGCCAAGCCAGATCGAATTGCTCCCAGCAACAGGCGGCAGCGCGACAAATCGTGTGCCCACGGATGAAGGCAAGTAACGGCGTGATGTACTTTGTGGATCGGCAACTGACAGGGACGCAGCGCCGCGTTTTCGCGGCAGCTCTTCTTTGCGCGTCGCTGTCACTTGGCGCCTGCGGCGACTTGGGGCGCTTTCAGGTTGCTGCTCCCAAACCAGCCCAGGCATCGGCCAAGCCGAACAAACCCGCAGCGCCGACGGCGGCAACCGAGCGCGAGCATGAACGCATCCTCTCATCTTACGGTGGCGCCTACGACGACCCAAAGCTCGAGGCGCTGATCACCAAGACGGTCGACCGCCTGGTGGCAGTGTCGGACCGCCCCGATCTCACCTACAAGGTCACCATCCTGAATTCGGGTGCGGTGAATGCATTCGCATTGCCAACGGGACAACTGTACGTCACGCGGGGGCTCATCGCCCTCGCCAGCGACACATCCGAGCTGTCATCGGTTTTGGCGCATGAGATGGCGCATGTTCTCGCCAAGCACGCCGCGATCCGCGAGGATCAGGCGAAACAAGCGGCCGTCGTCACACGCGTCGTCGCCGACATGGGCAACGATCCGGACATGACAGCTCTGGCGCTCGCCAAGAGCAAGCTCACGATGGCAAGCTTCTCGCGCGCTCAGGAATTTGAGGCTGACGGGATTGGCGTCGGCATTGCAGCACGGGCCAAGTTTGATCCTTATGGCGCCTCCCGCTTTCTGACCGCAATGGAACGCAATGCGGCGCTGAAAGCCGGACGAGCACCCGCCGATCCGCGCTCGATGGATTTCCTCTCGTCGCATCCGGCAACGCCCGAGCGAATCCAGAACGCCCAAGCCAGCGCGCGCCAGTATGCCTCGCCTGAAAACGACGAACGAGACCGCGACACTTATCTCTCGGCTATCGACAACATCGTTTACGGCGAGGACCCCAGCGAAGGTTTTGTACGGGGCCGGCGCTTTCTGCATCCGAAGCTTGGTTTCACGTTCCAGGTGCCGGATGGCTTCACGCTCGAAAATACTGCGCAGGCCGTCGTCGGCGTACGCGAGGGCGGCACGCAGGCCATGCGCTTCGATGTGGTGCGAGTGCCTTCCGAACAAACACTCGGCGATTACCTGAATTCAGGCTGGATGGAAAACGTCGACAAGACTTCCACGAGCGACCTGTCGATCAACGGATTTCCTGCCGCCACGGCTACCGCCAGCGGCGACCAGTGGCAATTCAGAATCTATGCGCTTCGCTTCGGCACCGATGTCTATCGCTTCATTTTCGCAACCAAGCTGAAATCGCAAGAGGCCGACAAAGGCTTCCGCGACACCGTCAATTCATTCAGGCGCTTGACGTTAGCTGAGATCCAAGCGGCGCGGCCGCTGCGGATCAAGGTCATCACCGTGCAGCCCGGCGATACCGTTGAATCGCTGTCGCACCGCATGTCCGGCGTCGATCATCCGACCGAACGGTTCCGGGTGCTGAATGGACTGGACACGCGCGTGGCGGCGCTGAAGCCCCGGGATCGCGTCAAGATCGTTGTGGACTAATGTCGGGCAGCAAACAAAAAGCCCGGTCGAGTGACCGGGCTTTGTTGTGAAATGCTAGATGTGCTCAGGCCGCTTCATCAGCGGAGAGCGAGTCATCATCTCCATCATCATCGCTGTCATCTGAATCGTCGCCCGCAACATCGGCGGCAGCATCGGCCTCGGCCTTGGCACCGCGACGCGGACTCTTGGCGAGATTCGACTCGATTTCCTTAACCGCTTCGGTTTCGGTCACGTGCTGAACGACAGCAATTTCGCGCGACAGACGATCGAGCGCTGCTTCGTAAAGCTGGCGTTCGCTGTAGGACTGCTCCGGCTGTGATTCCGAACGGAAGAGATCGCGCACGACTTCCGCGATAGCAACGATGTCGCCCGAGTTGATCTTCGCTTCGTATTCCTGCGCACGACGGGACCACATGGTGCGCTTGATACGTGCGCGGCCCTTGAGGGTCTCCAGAGCGCGCTTGACCAGCGCAGGATCGGAGAGCTTGCGCATGCCGACGTTGGCGACCTTCGCGGTCGGAACGCGGAGCGTCATCTTGTCCTTGATGAAGTTGATGACGAACAGCTCAAGCTTCGCGCCCGCGATTTCCTGCTCTTCAATCGCAAGAATCTGGCCGACGCCATGCGCCGGATAGACCACGAACTCGTTGGTCTTGAATCCCTGGCGCTGAGTCAAAACCTTCTTTGGCTCCTCCACACGCGGCGCAGCAGCCGCTGCAGGCTTGCTCGCAGCGCTCTTCACCGGAGCAGCTTTGGCAACAGGAGATTTAGCAGCAGTCTTCGAACCAGCCTTCACAGCAGTTTTGGCAGGCGCTTTTGCAGTCTTTTTGGTTGGCATCGTGCTTCTTTTGTTTTTTGAGTGTTGGGCGGACGCGCGCGCATCCTTCTTTGACGCGCTGCGGCCGGCAGCCGTCGTCTTCTTTAAGCCCTTGTCCTTGGAAGCCTTGTCCTTTGTCTTAGAGTTCTTTTTATGACGCGATTTGTCTGACACAGCGCCTATGCGTGGAAACCGCCACGCCCCTGTTTAATGGTTTTTCGGGGGAACCCATCAGGGCCCAAACCGGGGACAAAAGGGATCCAGCTCGACTAATGTGCTAATAATAGCACATTTCCCGCAAAAATCAATGATTTATGGCCCCCTCCGAGGTCTCGGAGCTGGTTAACCCGGCACTCATCGCCGGATAAGGTTAAGGCTTCGGCGCAAGAAGCCTACCGGAGAGAGATTAGATCAATCGCCCGTACCTGGATTTGGGGAAAAGTATTTTTCAAATTTACCTTCGACGCCGTCGAATTCCTTCGCGTCAGCCGGTGCATCCTTTTTCTGTGTAATGTTTGGCCACGACTTGGCGTGCTCGGCATTGACCTCGAGCCACTTCTCAAGCCCTGGTTCGGTGTCAGGCTTGATCGCGTCGGCCGGACATTCGGGTTCGCAGACACCGCAATCGATGCACTCGTCCGGATGAATTACGAGCATGTTCTCGCCCTCGTAGAAGCAATCCACGGGACAGACTTCCACGCAATCCATGTATTTGCACTTGATGCAGTTTTCAGTGACGACGTACGTCATCGAAGGCTCCGGACGGGTATCATTTCCATGTGTGGGGTAGCGCAGGATGTCCGGCGCTGCAAGGAACTAAAGCTCGTATTTATGGGCAATTAGTTACTCTTCTGGTGATTGCAAATCTGCGCACAGCGCATGGACGGACGCCGCATCACCACGCCGTTCAGCGAATCCTATAACCTTCAGAATACGGACACGGGTATCGAGCGCAACGGTGAGAACATCACCGACCTTGACGCCGTGGCCGGGAGATTTCTCGCGCTCGCCGTTGATCCGCACATGTCCCTTAGCGACCAAGGCCGCAGCGTCTGAACGGGTTCTAACAACCCGCGCGTGCCACAGCCATCGATCGACCCGCTGACGTTCCAAGTCCGGAACTATTCCTTGCGATTGCTAGCGAGCTGCTCCTTGAGCGCCGCCAATTTTGCGAAAGGTGAATTGGGATCGGCCGGCCGCTCCCGATCACGCGGTGGAGCGCTGGTGGCATAAGTCCTATGGGAGGCGCCGCGATCGTCCTTGCGGCCATCACGCCCGCCTTTGTCGAACTTGCCTTTGCCTCGGTCCTTGAAGTGCTCGCGCGGCGGACGGCCGCCCTTGTCATCACGCGGCGGGCGCGCCTGTGCGCCTTCATTATTTCCTGAAGAAGCCGCCGGGGCATCACTGCGCGGCCTGTAATTGTCATTCAGACGATCGCGCCGGCGGTGACGACCGTGGCGCTCGCGCTTGTCGTCAGCGCCGCCAGCTGCTTCACCCGCGGCGGGCGCTGCGCCGGACTTGTCCGGCCCCTTGTACCTGCTGCGGTCGTGGCGAGGACGGCGCTCGTCAGAACGCCCGCCCGGCCGCCAGACTTCAACCAGTTCAGGTTCCGCCGCAGCCGACGCCTCAGCCGCCTCGTCAGACACTGGCTCAGTGACCGGAGCGGCGGCTTCTGCCGCCTGTTCTGAGGCACTCGCTTCGGTGGCGGTCGCCGGTGCAGCTGGCGCGTCCTCAGCCGCAGGCTCTGTTGCGGGTGCTTCGGCAGCAGGCTCCGGCGCGGGGGCAAAATCGACGCCAGGCAAGCGGGAAGCCGTGGGTTCCACAGGCGCCTCGACGGAGGCGCCAGCCTCGTTGCTAACAGCCGGGGTCTCATCCGGTGCCACAGCGCCAGCTTCGGAAGCAGTGACTGCGTCCGATGCGACTGCGGGTTCGTTCGATGCTTCCGCAGTGGTAGCTTCGGTGGCCGCTACTTCCGCAGGCGGAGCAACAACTGGCAATGGAGGCCGCTTCTCCATGCGGTAACCCAGTGCCCGCAAGATCGACGCAAAATCTTCGCCCGCCGACCCAGTCAATGATGTCATGGCCTGAGTGGCGGTGAACGAGCGTCCGTCAAAGGCGCCAGCAGGCTTTTCGCCCGACGAGCCAGGACGCCACGACAGCGCAGGCCGGATCAGATCAGCAAGCCGTTCAAGAATATCCACACGAACGGCGCGATCACCACAGAGCTTATAGCCAAGCGTCCGATAGGCTTCCTGATTGAGCGCCTTGTCGGCAGGAAACGACGTACGCCCGCTCGACGCGAGATGCTGCGCGCCGGTCAACGCCGACCAATCGGTATTGTCGTGCTTCAAAGCCCACAGCAATGAAGCCAGACCACGCGCAGCAGGCTTCAGCAAATTCGGCAGAAAGATGTGATACGCGCCGAAACGCACGCCGTACTTGCGCAACGAGGCGCGAGACGGCTGGTCGAGATCTTTCATCTCGGCGGCAATCTTGGGACGCTCCAAAACACCGAGAGCTTCGACGAGCTGGAATGCAATACCGCGTGCGATGCCGGTGATGTCTTCCGCCTTCGACAACTCAAACAACGGTCCCAAGACTTTTTCGATGTGGGTCTTGAGCCAGAGGTCGAGCCGGTTCTGTACGCCGTCACGAGCCGCTCCGGTCAACCGCTCATCCGCGATAATGCGGATGCGCGGATGTAGCGTGTTGTCGGCGGCAACAAGCTTGGCGACGGCATCGCCGGTCCAACGCAGTGTTCCATCGGAAGCCAAAACGAATTGTTCGTCCGGCGCGTTGGACAATTTCTCGGCGCGTGCATCGATCTCGCCGGCCAGCGCCTTGAGCGCTGTCGCCTGCAAGGCCTTTGCGTCGGATCCGGCTTCGGCAGACTCAGGCGCAAACATGAACCCGTCGAGACGGCCGATCACATGGCCCTCTACAATCACTTCGCCTGTCTTACCAATCTCTGTGTTTAGCATCGTGTTTTCCCGCAAGCGGCGCATCAATACACTGGTCCGGCGGTCAACGAAACGCTCAGTTAGCTTTTCATGCAGCGCATCCGACAATTTATCCTCGACGCCGCGTGAAATTCCCTGCCAGTATTCAGGATCGGCCAGCCAATCTGGGCGATTTGCCGCGAATGTCCAGGTCCGTATCTGGGCAATCCGGGCCGATAATGTGTCGATATCACCGTCAGTCCGGTCGGTTTGCGCGATCTGGGCGGCAAACCAGTCATCCGGGATTTTCCCCTTCCGCATCAAAAAGCCGAACAAGGTCGTTACCAGTTCTGCGTGAGCTGCAGGTGACAGCTTTCTATAATCTGGAACGAGGCAGGCATCCCAAAGGCGCTCCACCGCCGCAGGAGTGCGCGCCATATCGCGCACCTCCTCATCACGGGCGGCGTGGTCGAGCACGCGGATGTCTTCCGCGATCGGCGCACGGGTCAGCGCTTCGTGGCCAGGCGCCAGCGACAACGACACCTGCAATGCTCCGAGCGACGAGAAATCGAGCTTCGAATTTCGCCACTGGAGCATCTTCACGTTATCAAACGTGTGGTTCTGCAGCGCATTGATCAGTTCGGGCTCAAACGGCGCACACCGTCCCGTTGTGCCGAAGGTGCCATTACGCGTCGCACGCCCGGCGCGGCCTGCAATTTGGGCAAATTCCGCGGGATTCAAGCGCCGAAACTGATAGCCGTCGTATTTCCGGTCGGATGCGAAGGCGACATGGTCGACATCGAGATTGAGCCCCATGCCCACAGCATCGGTGGCAACAAGGTAATCGACATCGCCGGATTGAAACATCTCAACCTGGGCGTTTCGCGTTCGGGGCGACAGTGAACCAAGCACCACGGCAGCTCCGCCGTGCTGTCGCCGGATCAGTTCGGCGATCGCATAGACTTCATCGGCGGAGAACGCGACAATGGCGGTGCGGCGCGGCTGGCGCGTGATTTTGCGGTCCCCAGCGAATTCAAGTTGTGACAAGCGCGGCCGGGTAACGATGTTTGCCCCCGGCAACAATCGCTCGATGATCGGCCGCATTGTTGCAGCCCCCAGCAGCAGCGTTTCATCGCGTCCGCGGCGATTTAGGATCCTGTCGGTAAAAACGTGGCCACGCTCGAGATCGGCAGCGATCTGGATTTCATCCACCGCGAGAAACGACACGTCGATATCGCGCGGCATCGCCTCGACGGTAGAGACCCAGAAACGAGGCTTCGGTGGCTTGATCTTTTCCTCACCTGTGATGAGGGCGACCGCGTCAGCTCCCGCCCGCGCGACAAGCTTGTTGTAGACCTCGCGTGCCAGCAGGCGCAGCGGCAAGCCGATAATGCCGGAAGAATGCGCCAGCATCCGCTCGATCGCGAGATGGGTCTTGCCGGTGTTGGTGGGACCAAGAACCGCGGTGACGCCGGCACCGGGGGCCCAGTCATTTGCAAACAATGGCACTGAAGAGGACAGGGACATTAGAACGGGTCCGCACAACGCACACGACGCGGAACGCCGCAGCAAGCTTCTGGAAGTGTCTCACAATGCAACGTTTTTCACGCTGCTCCTTAAGATATGGAACGAGTCCGGAACGAAAGAAGCCCGAATCGCTGACTCCCATGATGTTCGGCTTCGTTCACCGCAATATGTCGCGCACCTTATCCTTTAGCGGCACTACATCAAGTCCTGACGCACCCCACAAGCGGCTGAGCTCGCAGTGAATCTCTTAATGCCGGAGTCGAATCGGATTGGTCGAAGAGTCAACATGATTCAGAGCTGGAATTTCCGTTAGTTCGTCTTTGCGGTTTTTTGCACCGAGACGAATTCCGTCGCCTCGATGATCCCCGTGCCGATGGGGGTCGGGATCACAATCTTGAACGGAACAAGGACACGTGTCCCTGCGATCGGAGCGAACCAGATCTCCATGTTGCGCTGGGCTGCCACGTATTTGATCGCGGCGCGGTCCGGCACGTAGCCCGCAATCGGCGTGAAATAAACCGCACATACGACCGCAGGGCCTCTGTAGCCCTTCTCGGCCTTGACCATCTCCATACGCTTGTAATCAAGACTGAGGTCATAGCGCATCCGGCCGTCGAACACTGGTATCGTCCGGCGGCAAGCCTCGGGACTGAGCGGATCGCCTGTTCCGGGGACACGAAGCAGCGAACCAGTCATCGGATCAAGCACGTTACGGCGGTGTGCGTCAGTGACTGGAATGCGATCAGGCGTCACCGGGGGCTCCGGTTCGATCGACGTTTCCTTAATGCCGCCACCGGCCATCATGATGCGGATAATTTCCGCCTTTTTGCCGTAGTTGATGGTCGACAAATAGCTCAGTGGGGCCAGTTGGCCACTTACGATCCGGCCTTGGCTTGTGCCGGTTCCGCTGCCGCCACCGATTGACTTCATTAAGCCAGTGGTGGCGCCGCTGACAGCCGCGGCATACTGATCATCTGCGATGTCGACGATCCACCCGCCTTTGCCGATCGTAATCCCAGCGAGCGATGCCTCGTACTTCGCATCCAGCCGCCCCTGAGCCATCGCGGGAGCGGTCTGACCGGCAAGTGCGGCGAAGGTAAACAATGCGCAAACACGCGCCATGGAGCCAAGCGGCCAGCGAGGCATCAATAAACCGGGCATATCCACCGATGGAAATTCCTGTAGCGCAACGACGCGTCGACCGACTGAAATATCCGGCAAAGTCCTGCCGGGAAAGCCGCCTCGCGGCTCTTGCGCGAGTTTCTTTGAAATCCCTGTTGTCTCCATTTTGTCAGGGATTACGTCGTTTATATGTTGGAGAAATCCCTGTATTACCGGGGGAATTCGCGTTCCAAACTAGGCGGCCTTTGGCGAAAATCGTCCCGATTCGACGGCCAGAGCAGCCTTCTAACCTTGACGCTGGACGGCTGGCCCCTTATACGTCCGCGGTTCCTGAAAATGGACAGCTTTCAAACCCCCACGCGAGCTCCTTTTAAACGGGCCGGCTCCGGGGACGACAGAGGATTTTCGCCATGTCTCGGCGCTGCGAATTGACCGCCAAGGGCGCTCAGGTTGGCCACAAAGTCAGCCACTCGAACCGCAAGACCAAGCGCAGGTTTCTGCCGAACCTGTGCAACGTTACGCTGATCTCGGACACGCTGGGCCGCACGGTCCGCCTGCGCGTGTCGACCAATGCGCTGAAGAGCGTCGATCATCGCGGCGGCCTCGATGCTTTCCTGCTCAAGGCGAATGTCGCCGAGCTTTCGCCGAAGGCTGTTGAGCTGAAGCGCCAGATCGAAAAGAAGAAGCTCGCTGCAGCCAGCTAAGCTTTGCTTCTTGCAAGAGGATTCAACAGGCCGGGCTTATCACCCGGCCTTTTTGTTTGGCAGCAGCACCTCGGCAAAAAATCGAACCTCACTCTTCCACCAGCGTGAACTGCAGCAGCAGCGTCCGCTGGATCATGGAAAAGTTGTCGTCGGAAATCATGGTCACCACCGTATCGCCGTTCTCAGCGACGAAGGTGTCAATGCCTTCCATATTGTCGATCTCATAACCGAGATCGACTTCGAAGATTGTTGGACCATCGATCACCGCGTCAGGGGCTAAAGCGCTGATAGGAATCCGCCGGATGCGGATGCCGACTCCTTCCATTACTGAGAACTTCCTCTCAAGCAGCAGCAGATCACCTGATGGCAGCAGCGTCGCATCGCTGATGTCGAAATTTTTTGTCCGCTTGACCGAGAATTGCCCCGGTGTCGGGCCGCCGATGAGAAATCCTAAAATGTTTCCCGCTGGATCGAGGCCTCGCTCGGAGATCGCAATCAAAGTCCCTGCGAGCGGCTGCCCCTTAGGTACAAAGACCAGCGACTCGAGTCCCTTGTTGAAGGGTAGCTTCTCGACTCCCGCTGGCACCGATATTGGTGCGCCCCGTGCGCGAATGCCGTCCTTGCCGAAATCAAACCGCAGGATCTGATTGACGCGCTCGAGACCGGCATAGGCTGTGGCTCCATCAAACGCGAGCGACTCTGTATCGTACCATCCGCGCTGCGTAATCTTTCTGCCGTCGCTACCCAGAACTGGTGCGGATTTCACGTCCGCGAGACCCGACAGGGCGCTGCCGCGGTAAGTGAGCCGCCCGGTGAACCAGTTCGCCTTGTCGCTCAGAGCGATGAACCGCTCGCCCTTCTTATCGAGCCGCAATGCTGACAGCCCGCCAAAGCCGCGAAACGAGGATGTAAGAACAAGTCCGCTGCGAAACTCAAGCGCGCCAAAGCGAACATGCGACGCATCGCGAGGATCGAAGTGCTCGATTCTGCGGGCATTGACCTCAAGAGAAACGGGCCCATCGTGTGGCCCGTCTTGCGCCAACGCGTGAAAAGGGCCGAGAACAACAGCCCCCGCGGGAAGCGCCGCCGCGGCGTTCAAGAGCAACCGGCGGCGGCTTAGGTCCATAGCCATCTGTCAGGAATGCAATCTGCGGCGCCGCGACGGTGACGGAGCTTCGACATGCGTTTCGCTGAACAACTCGGCGAGCTTCTCGGTGATCGCGCCGCCGAGTTCTTCGGCGTCCACAATCGTCACGGCGCGACGGTAGTAGCGCGTGACATCGTGGCCGATGCCGATGGCGATCAGCTCGACTGGTGACCGGGTCTCGATCTCTTCGATAACGTGACGCAGATGGCGCTCGAGATAATTCCCCGGATTGACCGACAGCGTTGAATCGTCGACCGGAGCACCATCCGAAATCATCATCAGGATCTTGCGTTGCTCGGACCGGCCGAGAAGACGCTTGTGCGCCCAATCAAGGGCTTCTCCGTCGATGTTTTCCTTGAGCAGGCCTTCGCGCATCATCAAGCCAAGATTCTTGCGCGAACGGCGCCAGGGCGCATCCGCCGACTTGTAGATGATGTGGCGCAGATCGTTGAGGCGGCCCGGATTGGCCGGCTTACCTGCCGCGAGCCACGCTTCGCGCGACTGGCCGCCTTTCCACGCCCGCGTGGTGAAGCCGAGAATTTCAACCTTGACGCCGCAGCGCTCGAGCGTGCGCGCCAGGATGTCAGCACAGGTTGCGGCGACCGTGATCGGCCGCCCGCGCATTGACCCCGAATTGTCCAGAAGCAATGTCACCACGGTGTCGCGGAATGTCGCCTCCTTCTCATGCATGAAGGACAACGGATGATACGGATCGGTGACGACGCGAGAGAGCCGTGCGGGGTCGAGAATTCCCTCTTCGAGGTCGAATTCCCAAGCGCGGTTTTGCTGCGCCATCAACTTTCGCTGCAGGCGATTGGCAAGCCGCGCCACGATGTGCTGCAGATGTGCCAGCTGCTTGTCGAGGTAGCTGCGCAGGCGCTCCAACTCGTCGTGCTCGCAAAGATCCTCGGCGGAGACGACTTCGTCGAACTTTGGCGCGAACGCGTGATATTCCGGCCCACGCGGCTCGTTCGCGCCGCGGTTCTGCGGGCGCTGCGCTTCGCCCGGCGTTTCATCCTCACCGAGATCGGCATCATCGAACGTGTCGCTGGCGGAGGCTTGCGCGCTCTCCATCGCGTTTTCGGACATTTCCTCGGTGGAGGACTGCGCCTGCTCGGCGCTCATTTCCTCGGAGGAATCGCTCTCCGGTGAGCCTTCCGCGCCGGATTGATCTTTTTCACCTTCGCGATTGTCGTCCTGATTATCGTCCTCATCCTGCTCGGCATTGCTATCGTCGCCGAGTTCCAGCGCCTCGAGCAGATCGTGGATCGCATCGCCGAAACGGGCTTGATCCTCAGTAAAGCTGGCAAGTTGATCGAGACGCGTGCCAATCTTGTCTTCAAGTGTCGGCCGCCAGAGATCGACCATCTTGCGGGCAGCAGCCGGCGGCGCGAGACCGGTCAGGCGCTCGCGCACCAACATCGCCAGCGCATCGGCCAGCGGCGCGTCAGCTCGATCAGTAATCTCGTCGTATTTGCCGCGATGGAAATGATCATCGAGCATCGCCGTTAGGTTCTTGGCGACACCGGCCATGCGCCGCGAACCGATCGCTTCCACGCGCGCCTGCTCGACGGCATCAAAAACGCCGCGCGCCTGCGGATTACCCGGCGCGAGCTTCCGATGAACTTTCGGATCGTGGCAGGCAAGGCGCAACGCAATGGAATCGGCATGGCCGCGCACGATCGCGGCATCTTTCCGCGTCAGTTTGCGCGCGGGCTCCGGCAGCCGCGCCTTACCGGGCGAAAGTCCCGGCCGCTCGGACGCGAACGTCACCTCCAATTCGGGCTGCTTGGCAATGGCCCGCAAGCAGGACGTCACCGCCCGCTTGAACGGTTCGGTCGGTGATTCCTTCGAGCCAGTCTTGAACTTGATATTGGATGTACTCATCGCGCCCTGTTCCCTCGCCCCACTCCGAGGAGAGGGTCGGGTGAGGGAGTAATGCGGAAGACGGAACACGAAGCCCCTCACCCAACTTGCTTCGCTCGCCACCCCTCCCCAGCCCCGGGGAGAAGGTCATCCTTAGCTCAACGCGACGTTCACCGATGACTCGGGCAGTTCCGCGTTGAAACAGCGCTGATAGAACTCAGCAACCAGCGGGCGTTCAAGCTCATCGCACTTGTTCAAGAAGGTCACACGGAACGCAAAACCGATATCGCCGAAGATATCGGCGTTTTCCGCCCAGGTGATGACCGTGCGCGGGCTCATGACCGTCGACAGATCGCCGTTGGCGAAGGCGTTGCGCGTCAGGTCTGCAAGGCGAACCATCTTGTTGACGATGTCGCGGCCGGCATCGGTCTGATAGTGCTTCGCCTTAGCGAGCACGATCTCGACCTCGTTGTCATGCGGCAGGTAATTCAGCGTGGTGACGATTGACCAGCGGTCCATCTGGCCCTGGTTGATCTGCTGCGTACCATGATAGAGGCCCGACGTGTCGCCAAGACCAATGGTATTGGCGGTCGCGAACAGGCGGAACGCCGGATGCGGCTTGATCACCTTGTTCTGGTCAAGCAGCGTCAGACGGCCCGACACCTCGAGCACGCGCTGGATCACGAACATCACATCCGGACGGCCTGCATCGTATTCGTCGAACACAAGCGCGACATTGTGCTGGAGCGCCCACGGCAGAATGCCGTCGCGGAATTCGGTGACCTGCTTGCCGTCACGCACAACGATCGAGTCCTTGCCGACGAGATCGATACGGCTGATGTGGCTGTCGAGGTTGACGCGCACGCAGGGCCAGTTCAGTCGCGCCGCGACCTGCTCGATGTGGGTCGACTTGCCGGTGCCGTGATAGCCCGTGACCATCACGCGGCGGTTGCGCGAGAAGCCTGCAAGAATGGCAAGCGTCGTGGCGCGATCGAAGCGATAGTCTGTATCGGCCTCCGGCACATGCGGGTCGGAGTTCGAATAGGCGGGCACTTCAAGATCGCTGTCGATGCCGAAGACCTGACGGACCGACACTTTCATGTCGGGGAGATTTGCGGGTTCCTGCGATGTGGTCATGGCGGCGGTCATCAATCCTCCGTGGTCCCGGATGCTCTCCCGAAACCAGACGTGCTTGCTGCGGGTGGGGTGCTGATTTCAACCTATCAGAGAGATGCGGACGGCAGAAGCCCGCTTCCCACTGAAAGTTCCACTGTATTATCATCTAGATAAATCGAGATTGCCAGTTTGGAAGGGCTGCCCTGTGCATGACGCGCAGGCCAGATGCGCCTTCCAGGGATCAAATCTCGGCTAAGCTTATGGAAATCGGCTTTCACAACTGCCATCACCGGATCGCGCGTGAATTCACATCTCCAGGACCTGATCGGTCTCGTCTCGGTCCACGCCTCCTGGGCCTATGTAGCCATATTTCTGGCTGCATTGCTGGAAGCCGTGCCCATTGCCGGCTCATTCATTCCAGGCTCCACCGTTATCGTGGCACTGAGCGCACTGGTCCCGAGCGGAAATCTGAAACTTGCGCCGATCCTGGTCGCGGCAATCACCGGGGCCCTTCTCGGGGATGGGCTGGCTTATTGGCTGGGACGCCGCGCTGAGCGGGACATCCTCTCAGCTTGGCCGCTATCGAAGTACCCTGCCGTCGTCTCAGAGAGCGAGACGTTCTTTCACCGCTATGGAACGTTCGCGGTCTTCCTCGCCCGCTTTGTGCCACCGGTGCGGGCTGTGGTGCCGATCATCGCGGGCGCCCTCAGCATGACCGCATTTCGCTTTTTCGCGGCCATGATACCCGCTGTGTTGCTGTGGGCGCCGGCCATGATCCTGCCCGGCGTACTGGCGGGGTCAGCCGCCGAGCAATGGGGCGCCAAGGCCGAACATTATGCGTTGCCATTGGTCGGCGGGATCATTGCGATCGGGGCTCTCGGTTGGGCGCTCTTTTGCTGGCGCAAGAAACAGCAACGTAAAGCGCTTCTGGCCGACACATCGGCCAGATAGATCAGCACTTTGATCTTTCAGGATCGCGCGGCGCCAAGCAATCAGGCGCGCACCACCGTCTTCAAATAGTTGTAAGCCTGGATGATTTCAATCAGCCGGTCCTCGGTGGAACGATCGCCACCATTGGCGTCCGGATGATGCTGCTTCACCAGAAGCTTGTACTTGGTCTTCACGTCCTCAAGCGTCGCTTCGGGCCCCAGACCCATGACCTGCAGCGCCTTGCGCTCGGCATTGAAGATTTTTCGGGTTTCCGTCTTTGGCTCAGATGTCGAACCTGAGCCCGGCCGCCAGCGGTTGCGGCCGTTCATTTCGTTGAACATGCTGAAAGGATCGATTGCGCCTTCGAGATCGAGATCAGCCTTGCTCTTCTTGCTCTTGCTGCCGCCGTTGGCCCCCATCTTCCACGTCGGCCGATGTCCCGTCAGCGCATCTTTCTGATAGCTGGCGACCGCTTCGTTCGACATGCCCTGGAAGAAATTATACGACTGGTTGTATTCCCGCACATGGTTCAGGCAGAAATGCCAATACTCGCGCTCCTTGCCACGGCCCTTTGGCGCGCGATGCGGCGCGGTGTTCTTGCACTCTGGCCACTCACACATGACCGCCTCTTCCTTCACGCGCGGCTTCTGCTTCGCGGTGGGCTTGATGCGGATCTTGTCGAAGTATTTCGATTCGAAGGTCATGGCTGACTATGACGATGCCTTGCTGAAAGCTTCAAGTCTTGACACGCAAATTCGCGTCCCGATTTTTGGTTCGCTTCTCCACGCCATTGACGAAGGTCAATAAGTGACGATATTGCGCGGATCATGACGACCAAAGATATTATCATAAATAAGTTGAATGAAGCTTTCATTCCCGAAAGCCTCGACGTCACTGACGAGTCCCATTTGCATGAGGGACACGCCGGCCACAGGCCTGGCGGTGAAACGCATTTCAGAGTGTATATCGTATCGAAAGCCTTCGAAGGGAAGAGCCGGATCGATCGTCATCGCATGATAAATACGCTGCTGGCGCCAGAGCTTTCAGGCTCGGTTCATGCCCTGGCGATCAAGGCTCACGCGCCCAGCGAAAACAAGGTTTGACGTTCAAACCTTTCAGAACGCCGTTCCGGCTTTCGGCACTTTTTGGAAGGTTTCAATCTCCCGCGGCAGCGGCACGATTCGCAGTGCGGTGATGCGGTTTCTCTCGCGCCGAAGCACACGAAACCGAAAGCCATGGAACGTGAAGCTCTGCCCGCGATCGGGTATTAAACGCGCCTCGTGAATCACGAGGCCGGCGATGGTGGTGGCTTCCTCATCCGGCAAATTCCAGTCCATCGCGCGATTGAGATCGCGGATCGGCACCGAGCCTTCAACGAACACCGAGCCGTCCGGCTGCGCGCGCACGCCGGCAACGGCGACATCGTGCTCATCCGAAATGTCGCCGACGATTTCCTCAAGAATGTCCTCCAGCGTGACCAGCCCCTCGACTTCACCGTACTCGTCGACCACCAGGGCAAAATGGGTTTTGCGGCGGCGGAACGCCTTGAGCTGCTCGGAGAGTGGCCGCATTTCCGGCACAAACCACGGTTGCAACGCGATCGCCGCAACATCAATTTTGGAGATGTCGCCTTCGGCCAATTGAATCGCGCGCAGCAGATCCTTGGCATGCAGAACGCCGACAATATTTTCCGGCTTCTCGCGCCACAACGGGATGCGGGTGTACTCGGTCGCCAAGACTTCACCGACGAGCTCTTCGGACGGTAGATCGGCATTGATCATGACCATCTCGGTGCGATGGACCATAACGTCCGAGACCTGAAGATCCTTCAAGTCAAGAAGGCCTCCCAGCATATCGCGATCATGCTTTTCAACGCCGCCTTCATGGTGAATGAGATCGACCGCGCCGCGCAGCCGTTCCGTCGGCGACAGGATGGGCTGATTGGCACCGACCGGAATTCGCAGCACCTTGAATAGCCCGCGAATAATAACCTCGATGAGGGTGAGAACCGGCCCCAAGACTGCAACCACCAATGTCATCGGTCGCGCAACCAGCAGCGAGATGCGATCCGGCGCGTTGATCGCCACTGTCTTCGGCAACACCTCGGCGAAAATGATTACCAGCACCGACATGACGCCGGTGGCATAGAGCACACCGACTTCGCCGAACCAGGCGGTAAATACGCCGGTGGCAAGCGCTGAGGCCCCGATATTGGCGAGGTTATTGCCGACCAGCAACGCCCCGATCATGCGCTCGCGGATATTGAGCAGATAGGCAACGATGCCGGCCTGGTGGCTGCCCTGCTTCTGTAGCCGCAGCATGCTCGATCGCGACGACGCCGTCAGCGCGGTCTCGCTCGCCGAAAAGAAAGCTGAAATCAGTAGACACCCGATCACGACGCCGAACGAGAACCAATACATGGCGATTTCATCGACCTCGTTAACAAGCGAGCTTGCGCACCAGGAACTCGCGAACGGCGGACGGATCCACATCGTTGGCGATCACGGCCCTGCCAACGTTTTCGAGCAGAATGAACGTGAGCCGTCCGCGCTTCACCTTTTTGTCCTGCGCCATCAGCGCCATCAAAGCATCTGCATCGGCAAGCCCTTCCTGCTGGAAGCCTGCGATATCCTGCAATCTGGTCGGCAGGCCGACGGCGGCAAGGTGACGTTGCACGCGCTCCGCATCCGCCGCAGGAATCATATTCATTTCTGCCGAGAATTCGGCGGCGAGCACCATGCCGACCGAAACACCCTCGCCATGAAACAACCGATCCGAAAAGCCGGTCGCCGCTTCGAGTGCGTGACCGAATGTGTGACCGAGATTGAGGAGGGCGCGTTCACCGTTCTCGCGCTCGTCGCGGGCGACAATGGCCGCCTTGGCCCGGCAACTGGAGGCGATCGCATGCTCACGCGCACTGCCGCCGGAAAAGATTTCCGCGTGATTTGCTTCCAGCCACGTGAAAAAAGCTTCATCGCCAAGCACACCGTATTTGGCGACTTCCGCATAGCCTGCGCGAAACTGACGCGGCGACAACGTATCCAGCACAGCGGTATCCGCGACAACAAGCACGGGCTGATGAAACGAGCCGATGAGATTCTTACCGTGAGGCGAGTTAATCCCGGTCTTGCCGCCGACCGATGAATCCACTTGCGCCAGCAGCGACGTCGGAACCTGGACGAAATCGACACCGCGCCGGACGATCGCCGCGGCGAAGCCGGCCAGATCACCGATCACGCCGCCGCCCAGCGCAATCACCAGATCGTTGCGCTCGATCTTGGCGGCAATGAGCGCCTCGCAAACATCCTGCAATACCGCGTAACTCTTGGAAGCTTCGCCCTCGCCCACCACGAAATGCGACGATGCAACGCCTGCCTCTGACAATGCAGCCTTGGTCTTGTCGAGCCAGTGGCTAGCAACAGTACGATCGGTGACGATCGCCACCCGGGCGCCGGGGCGCAGCTCCTTGATACGCTGCCCGAGCGACGGCAGCACGTCGCGGCCAATGACGATGTCATACGCGCGGTCGCCAAGGGCGACATCGACTGTCACCGGGGTGGAATTTCTGATGGAAACGGTCATGAGGTTTCATTCGCAGAAGATGAAGCCGTGCTGCCGGACAGCAGATAGGCATGAATGGCGTCGACGCACTCGTCGACAATCTTTTCGTGCGGCACGTCGCGGGATGCGATGGCGATGTCGGCGAGCTGATAGAATGGACTGCGCTCGACAATCAAGCGCTCAATCGTTCCCGCAGGATCCGCCGTTTGCAGCAAGGGCCGATCTGCGCGCCGCTTGACCCTGCGCAGGATGACATCACCATCCGCCTGCAGCCAGACCGAAACGGACTTGGCGCGGATACGGTTGCGGGTTTCCTCGCGCATGAAGGCACCGCCTCCCGTAGCGAGTACGCAGGAAGGACCATCGAGCAAAGCGGCAATCACGCGGGCTTCGCCGTCGCGGAAATACGGCTCACCGTGTTCCGCGAAAATCTCGGGGATGGTCATGCCGCCGTGACGCTGCTCGATCTCGTGATCCGCATCCAGGAACGGCAGCCGCAGCCGCGCAGCCAGCCTGCGGCCAATCGTCGACTTCCCCACCCCCATCATGCCGACGAGCACGATAGATCGCGGGCCCAGCGCCGCTGTGATCTCGGCCTCCTGGGCCGTGGGGTCATGCTGTCTGGCCGCGGGTTCGATCATTATTTGAGCCTGGCTAGTGTGGTGGTTCAGAAGTTTGCCAGATTTTTACCACACGTCCTTCCAGCGAACTTCTGAACCTAAACCACACTAGAATCATAAACTTACTAGTGTCCTCCCAAGGCCAAAGTCCGCTACAGAGCGCGCTGCACGATGAGGCGAACTTTGGATTCGGGACACTAGCCGCGAATGCGGTCCTCGCCACACCCTATACTACTCCAGCGGACGAGGCCGCTAGTGGTCCGATTCTAACGTTCGCATTCCGTTTGAGGCAGGCACTTTTTGCGAACGTTAGAATCAAAGGATCACTACCAAATAGTGGTTGCTAGCGACCTCTCGAATCCAAAGTCGCTACGAAGCGCGCTGCACGATAAGGCAAGCTTTGGATTCAGCACACTCGTGGAGATTTGACATTCGCTTTGCCGGTCCGCGGCCAACGGGGGTAGCGAATGTCAATCCACTCCACGAGAGTCTCTTGCCGAAAGACCTCGAACATGTTGGTAGTTGGCCTCGATCTGCCCGGCACGTTCCATTGGTTAATACGTGGCTCAGGCATAACTCAGGCTTTCCAAGCACCCCTCGAGGCAAAGTTCGATGCCCAGCCTGTTCCGCTTCCTGACTGTCGTCGCAGTGCTCGGCGGGCTGATCTATGGCGGCATTTTCGCGCTGGCCAATTTCGTCAACCCGAAATCACGCGAAATGACTGTCACCATCACGCCCGATAAATTTCTCAAACAATAAACGGGACCGCGATGCGGCTCGATAAATCCTCTGACGCCCGTTTGATCACCCTATTTCTCGACATGCTCGCCGCTGAGCAGGGCGCGGGCGAGAACACGCTGCAGGCCTATCGTTCCGACCTGGAAGATCTCTCG
Source organism: Nitrobacteraceae bacterium AZCC 1564 (assembly GCA_036924835.1). Taxonomy (NCBI): domain Bacteria; kingdom Pseudomonadati; phylum Pseudomonadota; class Alphaproteobacteria; order Hyphomicrobiales; family Nitrobacteraceae; species Nitrobacteraceae bacterium AZCC 1564. The sequence goes on along the minus strand of JBAGRR010000001.1, from coordinate 3,243,608 downwards.
GAGTTCATCACCCACCGGAAAAAGACCTTCCTCATCGCGGACACGCAAATCCTGCGCGACTATCTGGCCGATCTCGATAACCGCGGATTTAAATCATCAAGTGTGGCGCGCAAACTGTCATCGATGCGCCACTTGTTTCGATTTCTCTTGAACGAGCGCGCACGTGAAGATGATCCGGCTGCCATTCTGTCGGGCCCCAAGCGCGGCCGTAGCCTTCCGAAGGTGCTTTCGATCGCAGATGTGGATCGCCTTTTGACGCACGCACGGACGCACGCGCAGGCGCCCGATCAATCACCCTTGCAGCGCCTTCGCGCACTGCGACTTTCGTGCCTGCTAGAAGTTCTTTACGCCACCGGCCTGCGCGTCTCCGAACTGGTCTCGCTGCCATTGTCGGCAGCGCGGCGCGACGCACGGATGATCGTGGTTCGCGGCAAGGGCAATAAGGAGCGGCTGGTGCCGCTCAACGACGCCTCGAAGCAGGCCATGGCAGATTATCTCGCCGCGATGGACGCAGCTCATCGTGAGCAAAAGAAGAAAGCAGCGACAGCGTCAAAATGGCTTTTTCCCTCATCGGGCGAAAGCGGGCATCTGACACGCCAACATTTCGCCCGCGACCTTAAGGAGCTTGCTGCCAGCGCAGGCATCGCGCCGCGTCTGATCAGCCCCCACGTCCTGCGCCATGCCTTTGCAAGCCATCTTCTGCACAATGGCGCGGACTTGCGCATCGTTCAGACGCTGCTTGGTCATACCGACATTTCCACGACACAGATTTACACCCATATTGTCGAGGAGAGGCTCAAGAGCCTCGTTCGCGACCTGCACCCGTTAGCCGACAAATAGATCTAAATAAATCAGTAATATCAGGATGTTTTGAGCGAGAGCTTGACTTGCGCCTCCTTCTTGACTTGAAAGACGCCAACAAGCATTCAAACCCTCGTTTTACCCGCCCTTCGCTGGAAGCGCGTTAGACCTTATGTACCCATCACATGCCGGACCTGATGCGCAGCTATCTCGATTTTGAAAAACCCGTCGCCGAACTTGACTCCAAGGTCGATGAACTGCGCGCGCTCGCCGCCAGCGGCAGCGACATCAGCGAAGAAGTGTCGCGCATCGAGGAAAAAGCGACGCAGGCACTGCACGAGCTCTATGCTAACCTGACGCCGTGGCAGAAAACGCAGGTTGCGCGCCATCCGCTGCGTCCACACTGCGTCGACTACATCAAATCGCTGATTACCGAATTCACGCCTCTCGCCGGCGACCGCAAATTCGGCGACGACGAAGCGATGATTGGTGGGTTTGGACGTTTCCGCGGCGAGAGCATCTGTGTCATCGGCCAGGAAAAGGGCTCCACGACGGAGACCAGGCTCAAGCACAATTTCGGCATGGCCAAGCCCGAAGGCTACCGCAAGGCCGTGCGGCTCATGGAAATGGCCGATCGTTTCGGGATTCCCGTGCTGTCGCTGGTTGATACGGCAGGCGCATATCCTGGTATTGGCGCGGAAGAGCGCGGACAGGCTGAAGCGATCGCACGTTCCACCGACGCCTGCCTGAGCCTGGGTGTTCCAAACGTTGCGGTGATCATCGGCGAGGGCGGCTCCGGCGGCGCCATAGCGATTGCAACCGCAAATCGTGTTCTGATGCTGGAACACGCGGTCTACAGCGTGATCTCGCCGGAAGGCGCCGCTTCGATTTTATGGCGCGACGCCACGAAGGCGCAGGAAGCCGCAACCAACCTCAAGATTACAGCGCAGGATCTCGCACGCTTTGGCGTGATCGACACCATCTTGAAAGAGCCGGCCGGAGGCGCTCACCGGGATCCGGAAGGCATGATCGCCAGAGCCGGAGACGCCATCGCGCAGGCCTTCAACGATCTACGAAATCTCGATGCGGCGGCTATTCGCAACCAGCGCCGCCAGAAATTCCTCGAGATCGGCCGCAAGCTCGGCTAACTGCGGCTCGATCGCCATTTATGGCTTTTTCTGGGCACGCGCTAACGCGCTCCTGTTTACGCGCCATTGACCATCCTGACGCGGAGCTGGCTCCGGCAGGCCGTTCGGCTTGCGAGCGACATCCCTTAAGGATAATGATTGTTCAATAAATTCCGCGCGTTTTTCACTGTCAGGGTCACTTGGCCTTCACGATGAAAATAGGCGCAGCCGATTGAAGTAGATGATTTCTTCTGCGGCCTACAGGATGCCATTTTGCCGGGGAATGCTTTCGCGGCGGGGATGCTAGACTAGCCGGAGTTGGGGATTGCCAATCTTTGCATTGACCGACCGCACGAAGCTTCGCGCGCTTGCCACATCGGCTGTGCTTGCGGCGGGCGTGCTGCTGTCGGGCTGCAACGGCGACGCCATTTCGCCGACCGCAAAAGCAAACAAGCCGATCCCGGAAAAGTTACTGGCTGAGATCGAAGCCAAGAACATGGACAAGGGCTCGCCGATTCTGGTGCGCTTGTTCAAGCAGGAAGCCGAGCTTGAAGTCTGGAAGCAAGACCGCACTGGTCACTTCGCGCTGTTGAAAACCTATCCCATCTGCCGCTGGTCGGGCGACCTTGGTCCCAAAATCAAGGAAGGCGATCGTCAGGCGCCGGAAGGTTTCTATTCGATCACGCCCGCACAGATGAATCCGCAGTCGGCGTATTATCTGTCGTTCAACATGGGCTACCCAAATGCCTACGATAGGGCATGGGGGCGGACCGGCTCGCAGCTGATGGTGCATGGCGATTGCTCATCGCGCGGCTGCTACGCCATGACCGACGAGCAGATTTCGGAAATTTACGCACTAGGCCGCGAGTCCTTTTTCGGCGGTCAGAACGCGTTTCAGGTGCAGGCCTATCCCTTCCGCATGACGGCACAGAACATGGCAAAGTATCGGAACAATCCGAACATGCCGTTTTGGAAGATGATCAAGGAAGGCAACGACCACTTCGAAGTGACGAAGCAGGAGCCGAAGGTCGACTTCTGCGAGAAGAAATACGTCTTCGATGCGCAGAAGCCGGCGAACTCGACGCGGCCTTTGGCGTTTAACGCGTCTGCACAATGTCCGGCCTATGAAATCCCGCAGGACATCGCCGACGCCGTGCGTGAAAAAGAGCGTCAGGACGATGCAAAGATGGCGCAGCTCATCAGCCGCGGCACCCCGGTTGCGCGTTCCCGCGCCGGCATCGATGGCGGTATGCATCCGATCTTCGCGTCGAAGCTGCCTGAAGGCGAGGCTGCCATCGACAAGGACGTGACCGATTACGCAGTAGCATCGTATCTGCCTGCGCCGGGAACCGTCCCTTCGCATGCCACCATTCCAAGGGCGCCGGAGGCACCGGTGTTTGGATCATCCTCGTCATCGAACGGCGAGCCGATGGTTGCGGTCTCGACGCCCGCCCCGGATACGAACACAACGTCGTCCTCTTCCTCTTCAGGTGAGAGCTTCCTGAGCCGTCTATCGCGATCTGTTGGCCTCCGGCGGGATCCACCGCCAGAGCCGACAACGGTCGCGGCGGCATCGTCGAAGCCAGTCAAGCCGGTCACCCAGAAGACAAAATCAGTGGCGCACGCGAGGCCCGCTGAGTCCAAGCCTGCCGAACCACGGGTGATTTCGCTGGACAAGACGGCGCAGGCCCAGCCCAAGAGTGTGTTCCCTGAACCGGCCCCGGCCACGGCGCCCCCCGCGCAACAGTCCATCGCCGGCGCTCAGCCTGCAGTGCCATCGAATTCGTTCGACAGCCGCTGGTCGACGGTCCGCTAATTCAGTCGTCTCTTTCGAGATAACAAAAAACGCCGGTCTCTCGACCGGCGTTTTTCTTTTGTTTCAGCTTATGTGAACCAACGCCCACTCAGACGTAGCGTCCATGGCAGTGCACTCACCTGCAACGATCGCGTCGTAGCGGTCTCAAAAAACCATACGATTGACTGCAGTTAAAAACTCCGAGCGGAAATCATGCCGGTTCAAGAAACCGACTTCTTCAGCAATACGACATACCTGGTTGACAATCTGCCTTGCAAGGTCGCCCTTGGCTTCCGAACAATCCGCCTCGTTCAAGTCTACCATCGCTCTGACTAGGAGCTCAGGCGAGGCTATCGGAAGTGCACAAACAAAGATTATTGATAGCGTCACCAAGTGTCTCTGCTCAGGAATAACGCCTTTACCTATTAAAAAAGCCAGGGAATTAAAGGCCCCCTTTGCTAGATCGACTCCAAATTCGTGCTCATCATCCCGCTTGGAAGACAGCGCGAGCTGCCTCAAACCTAAACCGAGACTTAGCAAATCGACCAGGAAAGATTTGGCCGTTTCTTGAAAGTATTTGTGGCCTTTCCAAAGTTCCTTCGAGTGGCCGACCGCGCCAATCTGCTGGCACCGCAAGGCAGCGTCTCGGAGAACACTCGCATCGTTGCAAAGGCGCGAATGCTCATCGCCTGTCGCAAGGTCGTCGAGATGAGCAAGTGCGTCTAAGACGACTGATCGACCGACAGTCCCATCACCTCGTTGTATCACTAGCCTTGCCAGTTGCACGCGAACATCTGGTCCCGAGAAGTCAAGCGCGACTCTTAGCCCGTAATAATCTTGCTAGTACTTTCGATGTTATCGAGTAGTTTTTTTAGAACTTGGTCTACGTGCGCATGTTCTTCAAATTCGCCATCTTCGATCAACTGGTGGCAAACAGCAATCGCTTGATCGATCGCTGCGAAGCGCTCTTCTTGTAGCCCTAGAGCGTCAAAGCTTTCTGCTCGATATGAATATATCCACATCCAAAGGATATTCATTTGATCAAAGTTATTTCTGATCAGATCTGCGATTGCAGCATCATACCGTTTGATTGCTTCTCCATGGTTGCCGCCCTTCGCGAGAGCGAATCCTTCTCCAATAAGCGATCTAGCAACCAAGTCGCCCTTCTGATTTTCCCCCAGCAACAAGCTCGCTTGCGTAGACTTGCCATCGCGCAAGCCCTCCGTGATCTTGGATCGCGCTTCCGCATATAATTGAGCTGCGCTCCCGGACATCGCGCTTGGCGCGTCACTGACAAAAACATCTAACGCAAGGACGCTTTCCATCTGCTGAATCAATCGGCGAACCCAGTCGGATATCCGCTGACCGAGACGTTGATCCTCCTGATATTCCTCGAGCAATCGCCAAAGCCTAGGCCCAAGGGAGAATCGATCTACTCTGAAAGCTGATTGAATTAGTTCGGCATCAAGATCACACTCAACTATGAACCGATCTCCGATGATATCTGGCTCAAGAGCACGGTAGCCATATACATCGTCGAAAGGGAGCGCATCGGACAGCGCCTGGATAATGCGCTCCGGCGACAGGATTCCGGTTACACTGGAGAAGCTTGGCAGCGAACCGATCAATTCTCGCACGTGCTGAATCGTGGCGCCTTGAATAAGCGTGATCATTGCGGCCAGCCTCTCCAAGTCCTTAAAGAGAACCTCGGGGATTTCGGCTTTTCGCCATTTGCCTCGCATAAGTTGACGTTCTCGATCCACGATTCCCCCGAGAAGTACATCGGTAGAAAAGGTCAAATCTGTTGTTTCCTTCTGTATGGATGAGAGGGTAGCGATTTGCACAAACAATGGATTCCCAAGGATTTGACGGGATTCATCGGTCTGCAGACAAGCATTCAATACTGCAGCAGAGCTAAACTTTAGATCTCTGTCAGAACGACCAATGGTGTCGGTTATGAGAGCAAGGGTCGCTTCATCCGACAGTGCAGCGATAGGACACGGCGCCTGTGGTTCCGCCAACTCTATTCGCCGATCGCTTTGTCCGCTTGGCCCAAATGCCCTCGTCCACCAACCTGACTGTGGCGAGGCATCTCGCTCTAGCAGAAGAAGTCGAAGTTTTTGCGCGCCTAGCTCTTGCTCTGTCTGCGCAGCCACATCTTGTAAATGCTCTAACAGGATCCCCAACGCATCCGCCTTTTGCGCGGCATAATCGACCACTATGAGTATCGGACGATCCCATACCCACTCCGACAATCCAGTCGCATTGACGAAGCGCTGGAGCTCGCTTGCCCGAAGAAAGCCTGACGCCCAATCCTGAGACTCGGCCAAGTCTGCCAGCTCGACCGCTAATCTAGTTTTCCCGATCCCAGGTGGACCGATTATCGTTCGCACGCTAACCAGTCGCGGTGCGTTGAGCCAGTCTTTTAGCACATCCAATTCGGAGCTGCGGCCGATGAACTTTGTCTTTCGTTCGAATGCAGTCAGTTGTTGAGCGCCAGTTAAACCAACTCCGGACAGCCTTTGTAGTTTGGATAAATGAAGTCCAGGCTGGCTCGCTAAAGAGACGCTGTTGTAGCTTCCAACTATGATCACGTTTCGATTGTGCGATCCCCTTCCTGTCAAATTGACAGAGAGGGTGGAGCCAGTCTCTGACTGTTTCATGGCGATCACATTTGGTGCAGTGGCGAATGCGAAGGCTAGAATTTCACTATATTACCGCGGCCTACGTTCTGAACGTTCGTGTTGTGGTGTCCCCTTTGCTGACTCGTGACATTCATCGACGAAGGCAACTTGCCTTCGGGATCTGGGGCCATCGAAGGGAATGAAGAAGACCGATTTAATGTAGCTGGAAAGTCCATCAAGAAATGCTTCAGCAGCCGATATTGTAGTGCGCCAGCACTGCAGGGCTTCGCGATCGAAATGTGGTCTGACTCGGCTATCTTCAGAGGCTCACCAAAGTATCTGGCCGCGGCGAATGGTTCGACGAGTTGACGGCGTAGTCCGAACCAGCGCGCCACCGGTAACGCCTTATCTTCAATCAGCTCCCTACCAGATATATTTAGATTTCCGGATTCTTTTAAAGTCATGAACTCTGCATCAAGATCCATCAACCATGTGTTGGCCTGCGAAAATCGAAGCGCTAGCGCTTGGGTGTGACCAAAAATCCAGGATAGAGCCGTTATTGTAGTGGCTGCGGTTGCTCCTAAGGATGGAGAGGCGACAAGAACAACCCGATGCCGATCTTCTCAAAAGCGAGCCTGGTTTGATTCGTCGTGATAAACTTACGAATTATAATGCCACCCATGCTGTGACCAACGAAGACGATCTGATCTTGTGACCAGAGGTTTTCCAAATCGAAATGGGCCTTGAGCGTGCGGGTAGCATCGCCGATGCTGAATGACCCGGACTTCAAACTGGTTCGATAGGAGAAGACGTAGACTCCGTGCTCCTTTAGATCGCCGTCGTCCACGAGCAGCTGCGGCCATGGAGGTTTACCCCAGGCGCTTTCCCCGTCCGAGAGAATTCCATGCGCAAATATGATACATTTACCGCTCGAAACTTTGCGCAGGCAATGAAGTCCCAATGAGCCAAGTGTCAGATCGAGCGTTTCAGTCATTCAAGTCACTCCTTGTTCGGAGTTGGATTGCACCTTGAGGCACTGACTTGATTCAACTGTTTCAACTGCGAGCCATCGCAGGATAAAATCCTTTTCCCGAAATGCTTAAGGAAAGCGTCTATCTCCCATCTTTGCAACTACCACTTATTAGGGAGTTTTCCGGCCTTGCGGATGAAAGGTTAGGAGACCTGACCTAAGGGTGATTTTGGATACCAAACGTGTCGTTGCCCGATGACCCCGCCAAGCCACGCGTGATCTCACAGGACAAGACGCAGCAGGCCCAGGCCCAGCCCAGAGTGTGTTCCCTGAACCGGCCCCGGCCGCGGCACCCCCCGCGCAACAGTCCATCGCCGGCGCTCAGCCTGCAGTGCCATCGAATTCGTTCGACAGCCGCTGGTCGACCGTTCGCTGATCCAGCTCTTCTTTCGCAAACAAAAAACGCCGGCCATTCGACCGGCGTTTTTCTTTCGAACTTCTGGTGTCCCGATTCGGACGTTCGCACAGGCTTGCGGCTTGCTCGGATGCGAACTTCGGAATCAAAGGGACACTAGCAACTTATGATTTGAGTGCCGCTTTTGGATTTGAAGTTCTTCATCGAGCTTGCTGCTTCACTCGAAAGAACTTCAAATCCGCGGCACTAGTTTGAGCGAACCGATTAGCGGCTCAGACGTAACGCCCATGGCAATGCTTGTATTTCTTGCCTGAACCGCAAGGACAATCCTCGTTGCGTCCGACCTTGCCCCACGTCGCGGGATTTTGCGGGTCGCGCTGCGCCGCCGGCACCGCCGCGAGTGCGGCCGGGGCAAACGACATCTCGTCCTCGCCCGTATTCGGGTTCAGCTTGTGGGCGGCCATCTCGGGCAATTCGGGCTGTTCCTCTGGCGGGACGATCTCGACCCGTACGAGCTGAGCCGTCACCGCTTCGCGGAGATGCGCGATCAGGCCTTCAAACAAGGCGAAAGCCTCGGACTTGTACTCCTGCAACGGATCGCGCTGGCCATAACCACGCAGGCCAATCACCTGACGCAAATGGTCCAGCATGATCAGATGCTCGCGCCACAGATGATCCAGCGTCTGCAGCAGAATCGATTTCTCCACATAGCGCATCACGTCGGGACCGAACTGCGCCGACTTCGCCGCCATGTGTTCATCGACACGCTTCTCGATACGCGCCAGCATTTCCTCGTCGGCGATACCCTCTTCCTGGGCCCACTCGTCGACCGGCAAATCAAGATCCAGCACGCGCTTCAATTCATCCTTGAGGCCCGCAATATCCCACTGCTCGGCATAGGCATGTTCGGGGACGTGCTTGGTGACAAGATCATCGACCAGGGCATGGCGCATGTCCGCCACGGTTTCAGCGACATTCTGATCGCGCATCAGATCGACACGCTGCTCGAAGATCACCTTCCGCTGATCGTTCTGCACGTCGTCGAACTTGAGGAGGTTCTTGCGGATGTCGAAGTTGCGCGCCTCGACCTTCTGCTGCGCCTTCTCTAGGGCCTTGTTGATCCACGGATGGATAATCGCCTCGCCTTCCTTCAGGCCGAGACGCGTCAGCATGGTGTCGAGCCGATCCGACCCGAAGATGCGCATCAGGTCGTCTTCCAGCGACAGGAAGAATTTGGTGCGGCCGGGGTCACCCTGACGGCCGGAGCGGCCTCGCAGCTGGTTGTCGATACGCCGTGACTCGTGACGTTCCGAGCCGATGATGTAGAGACCGCCCGGCTTGGTGACCGTCTTCGCCGGCCTGCTACCCTTGGCAGGCTCGACCTCGACCACTTCCTCAGCCTTCAGCACTGCTTCGCGGAAGCGCTCAATATCGGCCTTGATCTGCGCGATCCGCGCCAGCTTCTCGGCCTCGTCGGTGATGCCCGCTGTTTCCTGCGCAATGCGCATTTCGACCGAACCACCGAGTTTAATGTCGGTACCGCGACCGGCCATGTTGGTCGCGATGGTGATCGCGCCGGGCACGCCGGCTTCAGCGACGATATAGGCTTCCTGTTCGTGGAAGCGCGCGTTCAGCACCGCGAACAGCTTCGCAGGCTTGCCTGCGCGCGCGGCCGCGTACAGTTTTTCCATCGCCTTCGGATTGCCGAAATCGATCTGTTTGTAGCCGTTCTTCTTTAAGAATTCGCCGAGAACTTCGGACTTTTCAATCGAAGCTGTACCCACCAACACCGCGCTGCATGCGCGCATTGGCACGCTCGATTTCCGCGAGGATAGCGCGGTGCTTTTCATCCGCCGTGCGATAAACCTCGTCATCCTCGTCGAGACGAGCGATCGGCAAGTTGGTCGGCACCTCGATGACTTCGAGCTTGTAGATGTCGAACAGTTCGTCCGCTTCGGTCGCCGCCGTACCGGTCATGCCGGCCAGCTTTTCATACATGCGGAAATAGTTCTGGAACGTGATCGATGCGAGCGTCTGATTCTCCGGCTGAACCGGCTGATGTTCCTTCGCTTCCAGCGCCTGATGCAGACCTTCGGAGTAGCGCCGACCTGGCATCATGCGGCCGGTGAACTCATCGATAATGATGACCTCGCCGTCGCGAACGATGTAATCCTTGTCGCGGGTGAAGAGCGAATGGGCGCGCAGCGCCTGGTTGATGTGGTGAACGACGGAGACGTTCTCGACGTCATAGAGCGAGTCGCCCTTGAGCTGTCCGGCCTCGCGCAGCAGGGTTTCGATCTTCTCCATGCCGGCTTCGGTCAGCGTCACGGTGCGCTGCTTCTCATCGACTTCGAAGTCCGCGATCTTTTCAAGCTTCGGGATGTAGGTATCGATGGTGTTGTAGAAATCGGACCGGTCATCGAGCGGGCCGGAAATAATCAACGGCGTACGCGCTTCGTCGATCAGGATCGAGTCGACTTCGTCGACGATCGCGAAATAGTGCCCGCGCTGGACCATATCCTCCAGGCGATATTTCATATTGTCGCGCAGGTAATCGAAACCGTATTCGTTGTTGGTGCCGTAGGTAATGTCGCAACCGTAGGCCGCTTGCCGCTCGGCATCATCGAGGCCGTGGACAATCACACCGGTTGTCAGGCCAAGGAAGCCGTAGACCTGAGACATCCAGTCGGCGTCACGCCTGGCCAGGTAATCGTTGACCGTGACGACATGGACGCCCTTGCCGGCCAACGCATTGAGATAGACCGGTAGCGTCGCGACCAGCGTCTTGCCTTCGCCGGTCTTCATTTCGGAAATATCGCCCTCGTGTAGGACAATGCCGCCGATCAGCTGCACGTCGAAATGCCGTTGGCCCAACGTGCGCTTGGCTGCTTCGCGAACGGTTGCGAAGGCCGGCACCAGCAAATCGTCAAGCGTCTTGCCCTCGGCGAGCTGCTTGCGGAATTCGACGGTCCGCGCCTTCAGCGCTTCGTCGGACAATGCCGCAACTTCGGGCTCCAGTGCATTAATGGCATTGACGCGAGACTGGTAACCTTTGATTCGCCGGTCGTTGGCAGAGCCGAAGAACTTGCGGGCGAGCGCACCGAGCATCGAAAATTCCTGTCTAGCAGTTTGGCGTTGCAGCCACGGAGACCGCGACCACTTACCCGTGAGAGGCGTATTCCCAGAATTCCTTGCGGGGGCAAACCCTTGCAGATAAGTGCGGGAAACGAATTCCGGGGTTCACGTGGTCAACCGCGGCATCGTCCCACAGCAGCCTCAAGAGCCCGTGCGGAGAGATATGGGCGGCTCCAAGCCTTGTCAACGCGCGAACCTGTCAAGGATTTCATGATTTTGGCGGCTTTTTCGCGTTGCTTCTCGGCAATGGTTGGGCGAGTGTCCGCCGTGCCGAACCGTCCGACTTTGACCCATAAGGATTTTCCATGACTGTTTCTCAAACCCGCACGGCCCCGAGTGCGCGGCCCGGCCTGCTCTCGACCGCCGCGGCAACTTGTCTCGCGGTTTTCTTGATGGCCGGCCAGCCGCTGCACGCGCAAAATGCCGATCCCGTGATCGCAAAGGTTAACGGCGCGGAAATCCACCAGAGCGACTTGGCGATTGCCGAGGAAGAGCTCGGACCGAGCCTGCAGCAGATGGACCCGGCCACCCGTCGCGAAAACCTGATTTCCTTCCTGATCGACATGAAGATCGTCGCCAAGGCCGCCGAGGACAAGAAGGTCGGCGATAGCGCCGACTTCAAGAAGAAGCTCGCTTTTGCCCGTGACCGGCTCTTGATGGACGGCATCCTCAACACCGAAGGCAAGGCCGCCGTCACCGAAGACGCCATGAAGAAGGTCTACGAGGAGGCCACCAAGCAGGTGTCGGGTGAGCAGGAAGTCCATGCACGGCACATCCTCGTTCCGACCGAGGAAGAGGCGAAGGCGATCGTCGAGGAACTCAAGAAGGGCGCTGATTTCGCAGAACTCGCCAAGAAGAAGTCGAAGGATCCAGGCGCGGCCGACGGCGGCGATCTCGGCTTCTTCACCAAGGAACAAATGGTGCCCGAGTTTTCCGCGGCAGCCTTTGCGCTCGAGCCCGGCAAGATTTCCGATCCCGTGAAGTCCCAGTTCGGCTGGCACGTCATCAAGGTTGAGGAAAAGCGCGACCGCAAACCGCCGCCATTCGACCAGGTGAAGCCACAGATCGAGACTTTCGTTGTTCGTAAGGCGCAGTCCGACTACGTCACCAAGCTGCGCGAAGCCGCCAAGATCGAGCGCCTCGACAAGAAGGATGAGCCCGCAGCGGCCCCTCCGGCTCCGGACACGAAAGCAGCCCCAGGCGGCGCTATGAAGAAAAAATAAACGTCACGGGTTCGTCATCTGTGACATTCCGAGACACAGAATGCCCGGCTCACGCCGGGCATTTTCATTTCTAGTGCGGTGGATCTGACGTTCGTATCCGTGACCGCGTGTCCATCATACGAACGTCAGATCCAAAATCGCACTAGCTTCATAGAGTTGCTAGTGGAGTGGATGTGACATTCGCTCCCCACCCAGCCGCGAGTGCGTCCAGCGAATGTCAAATCCAAAACTCCACTAGAAACTTATATTTGCTAGTGGTCCTTTAATTCTAACATTCGCAGGCAGTGTCTGCTGAAACCGGGATGCGAATGTTAGAATTGGACCACTAATGTCCCGGTTCTGACATTCGTAAACGAGCTAACTGCGAACTCATACGAATGTCAGAACCGGGACACTAGTACCCGCTTTCCGAAGTTCGTGATACATCGCCACATCCGCCTTAACGAACTTCGGAAAGCAAAGGGTACTAGCAAAACTATGATTCTAGTACCGCTTTCGATTTGAAGTCCCTGTCGCGCAATTGCCGAGAGTGATGCAGGGACTTCAAATCGGCGGTACTAGCCTCTTGCGATTCACCCGCCCGATGAGTTTGATGCGCCCATTCTCAATCCGGAAGATTTCAATGTCGACAACGGTCTCGCCTCTCGCCCCCACTCACGTCCCTGACATGCCGCGGATCGCCGGTGTGCGCCTTGCGACCGCTGCTGCCGGCATTCGTTACAAAGACCGTACCGACGTCCTGTTGGCATTGTTTGACAAAGGCACCGCTGTCGCGGGTGTTTTCACGAAGTCCAAGTGCCCGAGCGCCGCAGTGGACTGGTGCCGCTCAAAACTGAAAGGCGGCGAGGCCCGCGCCCTGGTGGTCAATTCCGGCAATGCGAACGCCTTCACCGGCAAAAACGGCAAGCAGTCCACGGCCCTGACTGCATCGATCGCCGCGAAAGCGGCGGAGACGACGCCGGCCAAGATCTTTTTGGCCTCCACGGGCGTTATCGGCGAGCCGCTTGACGCAACGAAATTCGACGGTGTGCTAGATGACCTCGTGGAGAGCGCTGCAGAGGATGGCTGGCACGATGCCGCTCGCGCCATCATGACCACCGACACGTTCGCGAAGGTCGCAACTGCTACCGTTAAGATCGGCAACGCGAAAGTGCACATCAACGGCATGGCCAAAGGTGCCGGCATGATCGCACCCGACATGGCGACCATGCTGTCGTTCATCTTCACCGACGCACCGATCTCCGCGGCGGTGCTGCAATCGCTGCTCAAGACCGGCGTCGAAGACACGTTCAACGCGGTGACGATCGACGGCGACACGTCAACATCCGACACCCTGCTCGCGTTCGCGACCGGTGCGGCCGCAGCCAAGGGCGCGCCGAAAATCACCCGCGCCGCCGACCCCAAGCTGAAAGCCTTCACGAAAGCGTTTCATGGCGTGCTGGCGGACCTCGCTGAACAGGTGGCACGCGACGGCGAAGGCGCCCGCAAGCTGATCGAGATCATTGTCGATGGCGCAACGTCGAAGAAATCCGCGCGCAAGATCGCAATGTCGATCGCCAACTCGCCGCTGGTCAAGACCGCCGTCGCTGGCGAGGACGCCAACTGGGGCCGCGTCGTCATGGCCGTCGGCAAAGCCGGAGAGCCTGCCGACCGCGATAAGCTGTCGATCTCGTTCAACGGCATTCGCGTCGCAACCAGGGGCGCGCGTGATCCGTCTTACAACGAGGCGGAAGTTTCTGCGCTGATGAAGCAGCAGAAAATCCAGATCAAGGTCAGCCTCGGCCTCGGCAAGGGAACCGACCGCGTGCTGACATGCGACCTCACCAAGGAATATGTCGCGATCAACGGCGATTACCGGTCGTGATCAAACTCACCCTCGTTGTCGCCTGCGCGCTGATCGACGCGGATAACCGCGTCCTCATCGCGCAGCGCCCCGAAGGAAAGGCAATGGCGGGGCTCTGGGAGTTTCCCGGCGGGAAGCTTGAGCCCGGCGAACGGCCTGAACCGGCATTGATCCGCGAACTCGCCGAAGAACTCGGCATTACGGTGCAGGAGCCGTGTCTCGCACCGCTGACGTTCGCGAGCCACGCCTATGATAGCTTTCACCTGCTGATGCCGCTCTACATCTGCCGGAAGTGGGAAGGCGTCGTTACCGCGCGCGAGGGCCAGAACCTCGCATGGGTTCGCGCCAACAAGTTGCGCGACTACCCGATGCCGCCTGCCGACATTCCCCTCATTCCGCATCTGACCGATTTGCTTTTGTAATGCGCTAGAAGCGCGTACCGGCGCGCCGCGCGCAACACTTCACGGCTTCGATTTACCTTTCACCGCGGCCTCCAGGCTTATCTTTGCTGATCCCGGCTTCAACGGTTTTTGCTGGCTTTCATGCGGCGCCCATCCAGAGAGCCAGATGATATCGAACGTGGCGCGGATGCGTCCGTCGGGATCGGCGAAGCGCTCCGCGTACACATGCGCCATCCTCAGCAATGTCGCCCGGCGGGACAGCGTCCGGCGACGCTCGGTCAGAATATTGGTCGCGCCCATGCGCCGCAGGTCATGCATGAGTGCGAACGCATTGTCATACCGCACCACGATGCGATCCACGTCCGTGACCGGCAACGCAAAGCCCGCACGCTGCAGCAACCCACCGATGTCGCGCAGATCCGCAAATGGCGCCACGCGTGGAGATACCCCACCTTCAACTTCGGCTTCGGCTGCGGCGAAGGATTGCCGCAGCTCCGTCAGCGTATCTCCACCGATCAGAGCGGCGAGCAGCAGTCCATCCGGCTTGAGAGCACGGCGCACCTGCGCAAGCACACCCGGCAGATCATTCACGAACTGCAGAGCCAGCGCAGAAACCGCCAGATCGATGGACTGGGGTGCGAGCGGCAACGGCTCGCTGTCGGATGTCGGCAACGCGACCGCCACGAGTTGTCCAACACTCGCATCGATCGCGCCGCGCGCCTGATCCCCCGGCGTGCCGAGATCGATGCCGTTGGTGAACTCGCGCAGCACGGCATGCAGCCGCTCCGCCATATCCTCAACCACGCGATCCAGCAAAAACGTCGCAGGCCCAAGCCGCGTCGCGCGACGCAGGCGCGCGCCCAGCAATGCGCGATCAAAAAGGCGCGGAAGGTTCTCATTCATCGTCATAGGCCGTTGGTACGTCTTGAACAGTCATCTGACAATCACCGAAAGCCCACTTGAGCCGGCCACACCTCCGGTCTAGCCTCCATTTGCGGGGGAGATATGTCCGAGCTAGCGTCCTTTCGAATCCGAAGTTCGCTACGGGATGCGCTGCATTATGACGCGAACTTCGGATTCAGGACATTAGCCGCAAGTGAGGTCGGCAATTGCGAGACGCCACACTAGAACAGACAGCATCACGTCCGATGAGCGCCCGGGTGCAAGACGGGTTGTTTCGCGTATTTAAGAGCTGTCGTGACGCGTGCATGGCCATTCCGCGTGCGGCTCTGGACATCGCCTTGCCGACCCTGTGCGTGTCCTGCCACGAGCCTGTCGCTGGAGAAGGTGTGTGCGCCGCCTGTTGGGCAAAGCTGTCGTTTATCGCACCACCATTCTGCGCTCGACTTGGTATTCCGTTTGTCTACGATCCCGGCCCGGGCTTCCTTTCCATGGAAGCCATCGCGAAGCCACCAGCTTACCAACGCGCCCGCGCCGCCGTGCGCTATGACGACGTCGCACGCACCCTGGTCCACGCACTGAAGTATCAGGATCGCACGGACCTTGCTCCCACGATGGGGCGCTGGATGGCCCGCGCCGGCCATGAACTTCTACGCGAGGCGGATGCGCTCATTCCGGTGCCCTTGCACTGGCGGCGGAGCTGGAGCCGCCGCTACAACCAGTCGGGCGCTTTAGCCAAGATCATCAGCCGGGAGACCCGCCTGCCGGTCATTCGCAACGCCTTACATCGGATGCGGCCGACGTTGCAGCAAATCGGATTGTCTAAATCCGAACGTGCGCTCAACGTGCAGGGCGCGTTCAAGGTGCCTTTGGAGAAAAAATCTTCCGTGCAAGGCAGGCGGATTGTTCTGGTTGACGATGTGTTGACGTCGGGCGCAACGCTCGATGCCTGCGCCCGCGCGTTGCTGCGGGCCAGGGCTGCTCAGGTGGACGTGCTGGTGTTCGCGCGGGTTGTGGACACGTTCAAGCCCCCCATATAATTTGCGTTCTTTCACCCCTGTCGAGACACAACATGCCTGCTGAGATCGAAATCTATACCCGCCCCGGCTGCGGTTATTGCAGTGCTGCGAAGTCACTTCTGACCCGGAAGAAGGCGACTTACACAGAGTTTGACGTGTCGGTTAATCCGTCATGGCGCGCGGAGATGGTCGAACGCGCCAAGGGCGGCGCGACTTTCCCGCAAATTTTTATCGACAAAACCCATATCGGCGGGTGTGACGATCTTTACGCACTCGATCGCGAAGGCAAGCTCGACGGCCTGCTTGAAAGTCAGGAAGTTTCGTGATGAGCACGATCGAAACTGGCGCTCCGTTTATTGCAGCCATGGTGCAAATGCGCACCGCGATGCTGCCAGAGACCAGCCTTGCCGAAGGGGTCAAATTGATCCGAGAGGCGAAGGACAGGGGCGCCGATTACGTGCAGACGCCTGAAGTGAGCAACATCATTCAGGTCAACCGCAAGGGTTTGTTTGAAGTTCTCGCAAGCGAGGAGGACGATCGCTCGCTCAAGACTTATCGCGAGCTCGCAAGCGAACTAAAGATCTACCTTCACATTGGATCTCTGGCGCTTAGAGCGACACCGGAGCGCGCCGTCAACCGATCGTTCCTGATCGCACCGACCGGCGACATTCTCGCCTGCTACGACAAGATCCATATGTTCGACATCGAACTTGAGGGGGGCGAAAGCTATCGCGAGTCCGCGAATTACCAACCCGGCGAAACCGCGGTGATCACAGATCTCCCATGGGGCCGCCTTGGTCTGACGATCTGCTATGACGTGCGTTTTCCGGCACTTTACCGCGCTCTCGCTGAAGCCGGCGCGGCTTTCATTTCAGTGCCGTCGGCGTTCACGGTTCGCACCGGACAGGCGCACTGGCATACGCTGCTGCGCGCCCGTGCCATCGAAAACGGTTGCTTCGTCTTCGCCGCCGCGCAAGCCGGAAAGCATGAGAGCGGTCGAGAAACTTACGGCCACTCGCTGATCATCGATCCCTGGGGCGAAATCCTTGCCGAAGCCGGCACAGAATCAGGCGTGATACTGGCAAAGATCGACCCGGCGCGGGTCTCGGCCGTTCGTAAGAATATTCCGTCCCTGCAACATGGTCGCCGCTTCACGCTGGTCGACCCCAAGGCAGGCCCGGACCATCTGCATGTTGTGCGAGGATCGGCATGATCCGTTACGCGTTGCGCTGTGAGCGCGGCCACGATTTCGAGAGCTGGTTTCAATCTTCTTCCGCTTACGACAGCCAACGCAAGCGGGGCCTGGTCGCGTGCCCGATGTGCGATTCAACCAAGGTCGAAAAGGCGATCATGGCTCCACGGATCGCGAGCAAGGGAAAAGCGAAGGCACAACCCGCTGCAGCCCCGGCCGGCGAAGAATCAGCTTCTCTGGTCATGGCCCCGCAGGAACGCGAACTGATCGCCAAGCTGAAAGAACTGCGCGATCATGTTCTGAAAAACGCCGACAACGTCGGAAGCAAGTTCCCCGACGAGGCACGTAAGATGCACTATGGCGACATCGAGCATCGCGCGATCTATGGCGAAGCCACCGCGGAAGAAGCGAAGGCCTTGGTTGATGAAGGCATTGAGGTTGCACCGCTGCCAGTTCTTCCGGACGATCGGAACTGAACCGTGCCATCATCAGGTTGCCCATGAGCCCTGAAACGATGTCATCGTGGCAAGGCTCCTGGCAAGTGTGGGCCGTATTGTCCGCAGTGTTCGCGGCACTCACAGCCATCTTCGCCAAAGTCGGCGTCGAAGATATCAATCCCGATCTCGCAACATTCATCCGCACGACTATTGTTCTGGCGAGTTTTGCGGTCATTCTGTTTGCCACCGGCCATTTTAGCTCGCCGGGACCGATCTCCAGCAAGACATGGCTGTTCCTTCTGCTGTCCGGGTTAGCCACGGGCGCGTCGTGGCTATGTTATTTCCGCGCCCTCAAGCTTGGACCTGCGACCCTCGTCGCGCCGATCGACAAGCTGAGCGTCGTGCTGGTAGCCTTGTTTGCCTTTGTCTTTCTGGGTGAACGTCCCTCGGCCAGTGGGTGGCTCGGCATCGGCCTGATTGCTGCAGGTGCTGTGCTTCTTACTCTGAAGAAATAATCAGCCAGCCACCAGCATGGCGACGCCAATCAAGATCAGCGCAATGCCGCTAAGCTCACGCATCGAGATCGGCTGCTTCATCGAGTAATAGGCGACCCCTTGCGCGAACAGCACTTCGACCAGCGCTAATGTTCGAACATTCGCCGCAGCCGTCAGTGCGAAGGCAAGAAACCAGAACAGCGATGCGAACGATCCCATAAAGCCGGCGAACATGGACGGCTTCCATAGCCGGAAGATCGCAGTCATGGTGCCGGGAGAACGCACGATCAGCCACGCGGACAAGATGATGCTTTGCATCAGAAGCGTTGCAACCAAGGTCAAGCTCGCGGCTGTGACGAAACTGACGTTGGTAACGTTCAGAATGGCGCCGCGATAGCCCACCGCGGACAGCGCAAAGAACGACGCGGCCAGAAGGCCGATCAGGGTAGGCTTCAGACTGCCAAACCCCTTAGCCCCACCGGGACGCAGCGCGGTGATGACGACGCCGACGGTGGCGATCAAAATCGCAGTGACTTTCAGCGCCGTAAGATGATCCGCGAGGAAAACGAAACCGAAGATCGCGGCTTGAATGGGCTCGGTCTTGAGATACGCGGTTGTCACCACAAACGACCGCTCATTCATCGCCATCAGCATCAGGGCTGTGGCGATAATCTGCGCCATTCCGCCGGTCACGAGCCACGGCCAGAATCCCGCCTCCGGCCAAGACAACCGATCGCCGGTTGTCACGAGAATCAAACCTAAGAAAATCAGCGAGAAGGGAAAGCCAAACAGGAAGCGGATATGCGTCGCGCCCAACGTTCCGAGCTGCGCTGTCAAACCGCGCTGCATGGCATTGCGCACAACCTGCCCCGCGGCCCCCATCAGGGTGAAGGGAATCCAGAGCCAGACAACTTGGGTCATGATGTGATTTCAACCGAACCGGCAGTGCCGTGAGTGGTCATAAAAGCCACTGCCTGACGGCTCAGGTCAACCGGCGCCCCGTCATGCCGGGATTGCATCGCCTAGTGTCCCGATTCCGAAGTTCGCACAGGCCTGCAGCTTGCTCGATGCGAACTTCGGAATCAAAGGGACGCTAGCAAGCTTATGATTCTAGTGCCGCTTTCAGATTTGAAGTTCTTCATCGAGCTTGCGGCTTCACATGGAAGAACCTCAAATCCGCGGCACTCGTGTGGTTTAGGTTCAGAGGTTCGCCGGAAGGGGACGCAGGAAAAATCGGGCGAACTTCTGAACCACCACACTAGGTCGAAGCTTCGGCAATCATCATGTAGTTGACGTCCATGTCCGACGACAGGCTCCATTTGTCTGCGATCGGACTGTAGACCACACCGGCCTGATCGCTGATGATGAGCTTGTTGCGGCCAAGGTGATGCGTAATTTCGGCGGGAGTCACGAACTTGTCCCATTGATGGGTGCCACGCGGCAACCAACGCAGCACATATTCCGCGCCGACAATGGCGAGGGCGAAGCTCTTCCAGTTGCGGTTGATGGTGGAGACCACCATCATGCTCGCGGGCTTCAGCAACGCGGCGCAGTGATCAAGGAAGAGCCCGACGTCAGAGACATGCTCGACCACTTCCATGGCCAGCACGATATCAAAGCGCTCACGCGGATTGATGTCTTCGACCGTGGCGCAGCGATAATCGATCAGCAAATGGGAGCGATCGGCGTGCAGCTTCGCCACGGCGATATTGGTCTCGGACGGATCGACGCCCACAACCTGAGCACCAAGGCGCGCCAGGGGCTCGCACAGCAAGCCAGCTCCGCAGCCGATATCGAGGATGCGCAGTCCTGACAGACAGTTCAGGCTTTTGGGATTGCGGTCAAACTTCCGGCAGATCGCGTCGCGGATATAGGCCAGCCGCAAGGGATTGATCTTGTGCAGCGGGGCCATCTTGCCCTTGGGGTCCCACCACTGCTCGGACAGCTGCGAGAAACGCGCGATTTCCTTAGGGTCGACGGTAGAGGCCGATAACGGACTGGTGGTCATGCTCAACATTGCTACTGCCGCGTACGCATGAGAACGAACGACTATCTCGCCGTGATGTGGTTACGGAATTCGAGCGGCGAGGCGATCATCTTAATCGTTTTCCTGCCCTCACCTACACCCATAACCGTAACGTTTCCCCAGCCAAAAATTCGCCCGGCGATACTCTGCTCGACGTCAACACTCTCGATCTTGTCCAGGCTTATCTCAAACGTCTGGCGCTTGATGAAGCCCTCCTTGTGCACCACCCGCAGTGATGTCACGTCCGTCTCGATCGTCCACCGTCGAAACCAAGCCCGAAACAGCTCGATTCCGCCGAAGATGGCGAGCAATGCACTGGCGCCCCACAAAACCATCTTCAAACCGTCACTTGAGACCGTTTGCCCCACAAAGAGGCAGATGGCGGCAAACAACAGGCACAGCAGGCCTGGGACGTAGACGATCCCGTGAACGGTTGTCGAATACAGCACTTTCTCGCCTGGCTCCAGTATCTCGTCGATATAACGCCCCATACCCGCCTCAAAACCCACTTTGCCGGAGTTGCTTGCCCGCGACCTGATGGGTATGTATAGCCCCCTTTTCAGGGTTGTACCGCCGTTTCGCGCGGGAACCGCCTTCACAACCAGATCAACCAGGACTGCGCCGTTCGCCATGGGCCGCCTTGTGATGAAATTCGGCGGCACGTCCGTCGCCAATATTGAACGCATTCGCAACGTCGCGCAGCACGTGAAACGCGAAGTGGATGCGGGCCACGACGTCGCCGTGGTGGTATCGGCCATGTCCGGCAAAACCAACGAGCTTGTCGCCTGGGCTACCGAAACCTCGCCGCTGCACGACGCGCGCGAATACGACACCATTGTTGCCTCGGGAGAGCAGGTCACGTCCGGCCTGCTTGCGATCGCGCTGCAATCGCTCGGCATTCAGGCCCGGTCGTGGCAAGGCTGGCAAATTCCGATCCAGACCAGTGAGGCCCACGCGTCCGCCCGAATTACCGGGATCGACGGCAACGAACTGATCAAGCGCTTCAAGGAGCGCAAGGAAGTCGCCGTCATCGCCGGCTTCCAGGGCATCCATGAACCAACCGGCCGCATCACCACCCTTGGGCGCGGTGGCTCGGACACGTCGGCCGTGGCCATCGCAGCGGCGATCAAGGCCGACCGCTGCGACATCTACACCGACGTTGACGGCGTCTACACCACCGATCCACGCGTAGTGCCAAAGGCCAGACGTCTCGACAAGGTTGCGTTCGAGGAAATGCTCGAACTGGCGTCGCAGGGCGCGAAGGTTCTGCAGGTGCGTTCCGTGGAACTCGGCATGGTGCATAACGTGCGCGTGTTTGTGCGCTCGAGCTTTGACAAACCGGAAGATATTGATCCCCACGGCACGCCGCCTGGAACGCTGATCTGCAGCGAGGAGGAAATTATGGAGAGCCAAGTCGTCACCGGCATCGCCTTCTCGAAGGATGAAGCCCAAATCTCCGTTCGGCAGATCGAGGATAAACCGGGTATCGCAGCCGCCATCTTCGGCCCGCTGGCGGATGCCAGCATCAATGTCGACATGATCGTCCAGAACGTGTCGCAGGACGGCAAGACCACCGATCTGACCTTCACGGTCCCCGCGTCCGACTACAACCGCGCCAAGGACACCATTGCGAAGGCAAAGGACAAGATCGGCTACAAAGCCGTGGACAGCGCCACTGATGTCGCCAAGGTTTCGGTCATCGGCATCGGTATGCGCAGCCACGCAGGCGTTGCCGCTCAGGCCTTCAAGGCGCTTTCGGAACGCAACATCAATATCCGCGCCATCACGACCTCCGAGATCAAGTTCTCGCTGCTGATTGACGCCGCCTACACCGAATTGGCAGTTCGGACACTGCACACGCTGTACGGACTGGATCAGGCCTGATGCTCGTGTCCTGAATCCTAAGTTCGCCTTATGGTGCAGCGTATCCCATAGCGAGCTTCGGATTCGAGAGGACACTAGTAAATCTATGATTCTAGTGTGGTTCAGGTTCAGAAGTTCGCTTGAAGGGCTCGCTGAGAAAATGGGGCGAACTTCTGAACCACCACACTAGCGAGGCGCGGAACGCGATTCCGCGCCATCGCTGCACTGCCGCATTTCGATATTTCCTGCCACGTCAGGGCTGTTATTTGGCAAGTGTTTTGCTTGGCAAAACGAGCCTCAATTCGATATAGCCTCAGGATAGGGGAGTTGCCTTTTCGTCCCTGACCCGGCATCGAAAATGTCACGGGTCCACGGACGGCAAGTGTGTGCAGCCCTGGATTATTGTTTGTTTACCTCTAGTTAACGCTATCGTGGCCTCAAGGGGTCGCGCTGGAGTTGCAGCGAAGGATGTCAACGGATGCGGAGCGCGCTGGGAGGCCCCCGCGTCTTGCTGAGACGGCTCCGCGAAGTGATGGCCGAACCGGTCAGCGCTCAGGAGCGCCTCGACAAGATCGTGGTGCTGATCGCCGCCAACATGGTGGCGGAGGTCTGCTCGACCTACGTGCTGCGCATTGACAACACGCTTGAACTCTATGCCACCGAAGGTCTGAACCGCGACGCGGTCCACCAAACAGTTCTGACTGCACACGAAGGCCTTGTCGGTCTCGTCGCCAGCGAAGCGACGCCGCTGAACCTGTCGGACGCACAGTCGCATCCGGCATTCTCGTACCGCCCGGAAACCGGCGAAGAAATTTATCACTCCTTCCTCGGTGTGCCGATCCTGCGCTCAGGCAACACGCTCGGCGTGCTGGTGGTGCAGAATCGCGCCCACCGCACCTATGTCGAGGAAGAAGTCGAGGCGCTGCAGACCACCGCCATGGTGGTCGCGGAAATGATCGCCTCCGGCGAACTGTCTGCTATTGCGAAGCCGGGAGCCGAACCGGCTGCGCGTCATTCGCTGCATAAGACCGGCGCCATCCTCTCGGACGGTATTGCGCTCGGACACGTCGTGCTGCACGAGCCGCGCGTCGTCATCACCAATTACATCGCCGAAGATCTCCCGAAAGAGCTCAAGCGGCTGGACACTGCAATCCTCAAGTTGCGCGCCGATCTCGATCGCATGCTTGAGCGCGGCGACGTTGCCGAGGGCGGCGAACACCGCGACGTGCTCGAAGCCTATCGGATGTTCGCCAACGACCAGGGTTGGCAACACAAGCTGCACGAAGCGGTCGCGACGGGCCTGACCGCGGAAGCTGCAGTTGAGCGCGTTCAATCGGACACCCGCGCGCGCATGCTACGTTCGACGGATCCCTATTTGCGCGATCGCCTCCATGACCTGGAGGACTTGGGTTATCGGCTGATGCGGCAGCTCGTCGGGCAGGATCACGCGCCGTCGCGCGAGCGACTGCCTGACAACGCCATCCTGATCGCGCGCTCGATGGGGCCTGCCGCCCTGCTCGACTACGACCGCAAGCGACTGCGTGGCCTTGTGCTGGAAGAAGGCACCGCTAATTCGCACGTTTCGATCGTTGCGCGCGCGCTGGGGATACCCGCCGTCGGCGAAGTGCAGAACGCGGCCGGCATCGGCGATCCGGGCGATGCGATCATCGTCGATGGCACCTCGGGGTCGATCTACATTCGTCCTTCGATGGAAATCCAGTCGGCGTATGCGGAACGCGTCCGCTTTCGTGCCCGCCGCCAGGAGCAATATCGCGAATTACGGGACAAGCCGTGCGTGACCAAGGACGGCCAGCCGGTCGAGCTGATGATCAACGCCGGCCTTGTCATCGACCTGCCGCACATCGACGACACGGGCTCGTCAGGCATTGGACTGTTTCGCACCGAATTGCAATTCATGGTCGGTCAGAGCCTGCCGCGGACCAGCGAGCAGCTTGCACTCTATCGGACAGTGCTGGATGCCGCCGGAAACAAGCCGGTGACGTTCCGCACCCTCGACATCGGCGGCGACAAGGCGCTGCCGTATATGGATACGATCGTCGAGGAAAATCCTGCGCTCGGCTGGCGTGCGATCCGGCTCGGCCTCGACAGGCCGGGTCTTTTGCGCGGACAGATCCGGGCGCTGCTGCGCGCCGCCAGCGGGCGTTATCTGCGCGTGATGTTCCCGATGATCTCGCAGGTCGATGAATTCGATCAGGCAAAGCTGGTGATCGAACGCGAGCTCACCTACCTGAGACAGCACGGCCACACACTGCCGGAGCGCGTTGACGTCGGCACCATGGTCGAGGTGCCCGCCCTGCTCTACCAGATGGATGAATTGCTGAAGCGCGTCGATTTCGTTTCGGTCGGCTCGAATGATCTCTTTCAGTTCATGTTCGCAGTCGACCGCGGCAATACCCGCGTCACCGATCGTTTCGATACGCTCTCGGCACCGATCCTGCGCGCGCTGCGCGATATCGTGAAAAAAGCGAATGCCGCTGGAAAGTCTGCATCGCTGTGCGGGGAAATGGCGTCGCAACCGCTTGGTGCGCTGGCTCTGGTTGCGTTGGGATATCGCTCGTTGTCGCTGTCGGCAACCGCGCACGGCCCCGTCAAGGCGCTAATCCTCGAGCTAAACGCGAAGAAGGCTGAGGCGATGATCACGCCGCTACTCGACGCGCCGGCAGGCTCAGTGTCGATCCGCAGCAAGCTGATGGAATTTGCCGAGGCTGAAGGGCTTCCGCTTTAGCAACGCTGTCTGGCCCATTTTCCGATGCGACGCGTATAAACCACCTGACCAATCGAGATTGCAATGCTGCCCGAAGCCAAACTTGATACCTTGCTGGCACGCCATGCGGCGCTCGAGGCGGAACTGCTCGGTCAGGTGAACTCCGACACCTATGTTCGCATCACCCGCGAGTTGAGTGAGCTGACGCCCGTGGTCGATGCCGTGAAAGCCTATCGTGCGGCAGCCGTGGAAATATCCGATATCGACTCCCTGATCGCCGACCCGCAAACCGACCCCGAAATGCGGGCGATGGCGGAAAGCGAACGTCCCGAACTCGAAGCACGCCGAAACGAACTGGTGCAGCATATCCGCATCGCTCTCTTGCCAAAGGATGCGATGGACGAACGCAACGTGATGCTGGAAATCCGCGCCGGCACTGGCGGTGACGAAGCCTCTCTGTTCGCCGGCGATCTGTTCAGGATGTACGAACGCTTTGCGGCGTTACAGGGCTGGAAGGTCGAAGTGATTTCCGCCAGCGAAGGCACCATGGGTGGATTCAAGGAAATCGTTGCGGAAGTTCAGGGCCGAGGCGCTTTCGCCAAACTGAAATTCGAATCCGGCGTCCATCGCGTGCAACGCGTCCCCGACACCGAGACCCAGGGCCGAATTCATACGTCCGCGGCAACGGTAGCGGTGCTCCCAGAAGCAGAAGATGTCGACATCGACATCAAGGACAGCGATCTGCGGATCGAGACGATGCGCGCGCAGGGTGCCGGCGGCCAGCACGTGAACAAGACCGAATCCGCGATCCGCATCACACACATTCCCACCGGTATCGTCGTCAACATGCAGGACAGCCGTTCGCAGCATAAGAACCGCGCGTCGGCAATGAACATCCTGCGCTCGCGCGTTTATGACGCGGAGCGCCAGCGCATGGACGCTGAACGTTCAGCCGAGCGCAAGGGACAGGTTGGATCCGGCGACCGCTCTGAGCGCATCCGCACCTACAACTTCCCCCAGGGCCGCGTAACCGATCATCGCATCAACCTCACGCTCTACAAATTACCCCAAGTCATCGCTGGTGAAGCGTTGGGTGAACTGATCGATGCCCTGACCACCGAGCATCAGGCTGCGCAGCTTGCCGAACAGGGTAACGCGGCGTGAGCGCAGCCACGCTCATTGGGCTGAGCGTTGACGCCGCACGGCGTGCGCTGGCTGCGCGTCTTAAAGACAATCGAATCGACACACCCGAGCTCGACGCAAGGCTACTGGTCGGCGCGGCGCTTCATCTCGACCACACCGGGCTGGCAGTTCACGGTACGCGCCAGATCACATCCGCCGAAGCCGATGTCATTGAAAGCTTTGCCCAGCGTCGGATGGCACGCGAGCCGACTGCCCGCATTCTGGGTCACAAGGAATTCTGGGGCCTCGACCTGCGGCTTTCGAAAGCGACGCTTGTTCCACGGCCCGACACGGAAACCGTCGTCGAAGCCGCACTTGAATTCGTTCGCAGCAATCCCATCTTCACCAAAGAAATTCGTATCGCCGATATCGGAACGGGCTCTGGCGCTATTTTGCTGGCGCTGCTGAAAGAGCTCAATTGTGCTGCAGGAACAGGCACCGATGTCAGTCACGAAGCGTTGGCCACGGCGGAATGGAACGCACAGCAGTTGGGTATCGCCGACCGCGCAAGTTTTGTTCACTGTAATTACGCCGCTGGTTTATCGGGTTCTTTTGATCTGATTGTATCGAACCCGCCGTACATACGTTCGTTGGATATTCAAAGGCTTGATGTCGAAGTGCGGGATAATGATCCGCAGCTGGCGCTCGATGGCGGCCCTGACGGGCTTGATGCCTATCGCGCGATAATCCCCCAGGCCGCGAAGTTGCTGGCACCGGGCGGCGGTTTGATTGTTGAGGTCGGGTATGACCAAAGCGGGCAGGTGAGCCAAATGATGCAGGGGGCAGGATTCACCCTATACCCGCCGCGGGCCGATTTAGGTGGTATCGAACGCGTTGTGATAGGCCAAAAGAAGGGCTTTTAAAGGGTGTTTGGAACAGAAAAAACCTCTTGGAATATTGCTCAGGAGCGACTAGGTTCCGGCCACAACATCGGTTCAGGGTCGTGGCTCCCGTTAGGGAATAGGGGTTGAAGCCAGGCGTCTCGTGAGAGATACCCTCCGGGTCAAAGGTTCCTAAAAGGCAGGTCATGGTAAGCGCGAAGGCTGAAAGTGCTGCGCAGCTTGAGACCGCGAAGCGAACGAAAGCCTAAGATTGCGCTCGAATATTCACTTGCAGAACATCACGCTTGCCAGCGCAGGCTGATTTGATCCGGCCCAGATGGTTCATCACCTGCGGGCGTTTGGAGAACGCGTCCTTGTTGAACGCGATACACGGCAAAGTCGAAGTGAATCTGCACGGCTCCGCTTCAGTGCGGAGGATGCGCCGTGCGGCCGGCATACCTACAACCACTATCGAGAATCGGTAAAAGGCACGACATGAGAAACGGTCCGAACAACAACAAGCGTATGCGCGGTCGGAACAACAATAACAACAATAACAACCGCCGCGGCCAGAACCCGATGACCCGGGTTTTTGAATCCAACGGACCCGACATCAAGATCCGCGGCACCGCATCCCACATCGCCGAGAAATATGTCCAGCTTGCGCGCGATGCGCGGAGCTCGGGCGACCCGGTTGCAGCAGAAAATTACTATCAGCACGCGGAACATTATTACCGCCTGATCGCGGCGGCCCAGGAGCAAATGCGCCAAAACCAGCCGCAGCAACAACAGCCGATGGTTCGTACCGACATCGACATGGATGACAGCGGCGAGGATAGCGATGGCTATTCGAGCTTCGGCGCCGAACCCGGGTTTATCCCCGTTCAGCAGCCTCAGCCGCAATATCAGCCGCGCGAGGCTCAGCCTTATCAGGCCCAGCCGCGCGAGCAGCGCCAGCCGCGTGAAGACCGGCAACCGCGAGAAGACCGTCAGCCGCGTGAAGACTACCGTGAACAGCGCGAACACCGTTCGCAGCCGTCCATTCAGCATTCAGAAAATGACCAAGTGGATCGCCTGCCGTCGTTTATCACCGGTGGCGCGCAACCACAGCCAGCGACAAACGGGCACGAGAGTGGCGGAAGCTCGAACGGCGAACGTCCGAATGGCGAACGCTTCGGCCATCGTCGCCGGCGCCGTCCGCCGGGCCCCCGCCCCGCGGAGAGTCAGATCGCCGCGCCTCCGAGCGATGATTTCAGCTCCGCGGGCGACTGATCCGAGAAGTCAGGTCATCAAAAATACGAAGGATGCGACCGGTCCTAGGGCTTCGGATACCGAAGCCCTAGATTCCTGTTTGACGCGTTTTCTTCACGCGAACGAGTGGAGCGGATATGCCCCCGTGCTTGCCGCGAATTCGTGATGCGAACGTCAAATCCCGAAGCTCCGCTCAAACTATATATTTGCTAGTGGTCCTTTGATTCTAACGTTCGCAAGAGTGCCACCAAGACGGGATGCGAGCGTTCAAATCGGACCACTAGGTCGCTACTTCGCTCGAAAACGCTCTAACCGATCGCTGATGTGTCATCCCGCCGGGTGGGCGTTGGAACGAGCACTGGTGGCATGGCCGGGATAAGCCGTGTCCGCTCCCGGCGCGCGGGGATGGCGCGATAGACCTGCTTCGACGCCTCCACGATGTGCACACCCGCGAATGGCGAGGACACAGCGGCGCTCATTCGCTCCCACGCCATCGCTGAACGCAAGATCCATCCTCCCTCGATCGGCGGCATGAACAGCGCTTCGCCCCAGGCCGTTGGCGTGAACCAAGTCTGCCGCAACAGCTGGGTGATCTGCGAACGCGAATAAGGACGGCCGTGACCGAACGGCGTGTTGTCGGTTCGCGCCCAGACGCCGCGGCGATTCGGAATAACCGCCATCATGCGCCCCGACGGCGC
This sequence comes from Nitrobacteraceae bacterium AZCC 1564, assembly GCA_036924835.1. NCBI lineage: Bacteria > Pseudomonadati > Pseudomonadota > Alphaproteobacteria > Hyphomicrobiales > Nitrobacteraceae > Nitrobacteraceae bacterium AZCC 1564. The sequence continues at coordinate 3,214,666 of JBAGRR010000001.1, read as the reverse complement.
AAGCACACGCCAAACTTCCCGTAGCAACCCCTCAGGATCGTCTGATATTTCCAGCGTATGAACAACCAGGATACGATCGATCGCGGCGTCCGCGAGCGGCAAGGAGAATTCATTAACAAGCGTCGACAACGTCGGACGCGCTGTTGGCCACTTCATAACACCCTGTGCCGCCGGCATGAGCGCGATACAGCGCTCAGCGTTCTCACGGAACAGACCGAGATAGGGCGTCGGATACCCTATCCCTGCGACACGCATGCCTTCCGCATGCGGCCAAAGTCTTTGGATGCCGCGACTGATCAACCGTCGCGCCACGGTACCCAGGCGCTGCGAATAGAAGTTGCGAAGATCGATCACATCGATTGTCATGAGTTCGAACCTAACATGACCTATCGGCGCATGCAGCGGGGCTCCGGCCCACGTCGGTCAGGGATTGTAGTGTGATGGTCCAGAAGTTCGCTTCATTTTCTCCGCAAATCCTGTAAGTGTACTTCTGGACCTGAACCACACTAGAATTATAGTTACTCGTATCCTTCCGTCTCCGGATAACCGCGCGAGCGCGCCGCAAACGGGTCGGTTATTCGGAGACGGGACACTAGTGGTCCGATTCTAACGTTCGCATCCCGTTTCAGCAGGCACCTCCTGCGGGTGTTAGAATCAAAGGATCACTAGCCAATATAATTTTCTAGTGGAGTTTTGGATTTGACATTCGCTCGACGGACTCGCGGCGGGTAGCGAATGTCAAATCCACTCCACTAGTGGCGTTAACACATTTCACTCGGCAGGGCGGTCGTGTTACCGTGGTCGTAATGCTGATGAACGGAGACGCTATGGCTGCCGAGATCCGACTTTTTCCCTGCTTGTCCGACAATTTCGGCTATTTGATTCATGACCCGGCGACAAAGGCGACCGCCTCGATCGACGCGCCGGAAGCAGGACCGATCATCAAGGCGCTGCAGCGTGAGGGCTGGACGCTGACCGACATTCTGGTGACTCATCATCATGCGGACCATGTCGGCGGCATCCCCGATCTCAAAAGTAAATACGATTGCCGCGTCGTCGCGCCGCATGACAAGGGAACCGCCATTCCTCTCGTCGACGAACGCGTAAAGGAAGGCTCTACCGTCAAAGTCGGAAATCTCGCGGCGCGCGTGCTGGAGACGCCTGGTCATACGCTCGATCACATCAGCTACGTGTTCGATGCCGAACGCGCATTGTTCTGTGCCGATACGTTATTCTCGATCGGCTGCGGCCGCGTCTTCGAAGGTACCTATCCGATGATGTGGGACTCACTTCTGAAGCTCCGCGCACTACCGAACGACATGAGGGTGTATTGCGGACACGAATACACGGCCTCGAACGTCAAGTTCGCGCTCAGCATCGAACCGACCAATCCTGCGCTGAAAACCCGCGCCGAGGAAGTCACGCGCCAGCGCGCTGCAAACCAGCCGACAATCCCAACGCTGATCCGTGACGAGAAGGAAGCCAACGTCTTCCTGCGTGCTGACGTGCCAAGCGTCGCTGCGGCTGTCGGCTTAGCTGGGAAAACGCCAGCAGAAGTGTTTGGCGAGCTGCGCGAGCGCAAGAACAAGGCATAATGTCACAGCAATCATCCCTCACTGCAGCCGAGGTCATTGCACGCCTTGGCCTCAAACCGCATCCCGAGGGAGGGCACTTTCGCGAAACATTTCGCGATGCTGTCGAAAATAGCGCTGGTCGCACAGCCTCTACCGCAATCTATTTTCTGCTGGCGCGCGGTGAAAAGTCGCACTGGCATCGCATCGATGCGGTGGAGATCTGGCACTATTACGCCGGCAGCGCGCTGATACTTCACATCGCTGATGATACCGGCAAGCGCGCCGTTCGATTGGGACAAGATTTATCCGCCGGTGATCTTCCGCAAGCCGTCGTTCCAGGGCATGCGTGGCAGGCCGCAGAAACAACCGGAGATTGGACGCTGGTGGGATGCACCGTCGCGCCGGGCTTTGATTTTGCAAGGTTCGAACTTGCGCCGGCGGACTGGAGACCAGCTTAAAACTTCTTGCCGAACACCATGTCCTTCGCAGCGATCAGTCCGCCTCCTGCAATCAGGGCAGCGGCGATGGCGAGCGTTGTTGTCGGCTTTGCAAAGCCGGCGATGATGAGAAACGCCGTCGATAGCAAAGGTGTGGCATATGACGCCGCCCCAAGCACGCGGATGTCGCCGCGCTTCATGCCGATGTCCCACACAAAGAATGCAATTCCTACTGGACCTACACCAAGTGCAATGATGGCTAGCCACTGCCCCGATGTCTCAGGCCATACGGTCACTTCCAGGAGAGTGTGCATCCCAGCAGCGAGAGCGGCGGTCGCAAGGCAAAATCCGGCGACCGCATCAGTTGGCACCGCCGCCAGCTTGCGCGACATCACGGAATAGCCGGCCCAGACAAAAGCGGCGATGAAAGCCGCGATGAAGCCGGGAATGTAACCGGCGTTGACGTCAGATCCGTTGTTGCCGGCAAACAGCAGGATGGTCCCCGCGAAGCCGAGGATCGCACCAATGATATGGTGCGGTGCCAACCGCTCGCCCGGCAGCAACGAGGACAGCAACACGATAAGAAGGGGCCAGAGATAATTCAGCAAACCGGCTTCGGCAGGTGGCGCCAGTCGCAGGGCCAGAAAGTACAAGGCGTGGTAGCCGAATAAACCTCCCACGCCGACAGCCCACACCAGAGCGGGCTGACGCAAAGCGGCTACGGCACCGGGCCGCCACAGCCAGGTCAACGGACCGATGCAGGCGCCGATCGCAAATGTCATCGCCAGCAACTGAAACGGCGGGACGCGGCCGGTTGCCACGGTCAGCGCCGCAAGCAACGACCACATAACAATGGCCGCAAGGCCGACAAGGGTAGCGGTGGAAGACGTCATCGCGGATCAGTGCCACGCGAATCGCAACGACGCCACCCTCCAGAAGTCGGATTTTTAGTGCAAGTACTGACCACCGTTGATGGTCAGGGTCGAGCCGGTAATAAAGCCTGAGTCATCGGAAGCCAGAAACACCACCGAACGCGCAATTTCTTCCGGTTCACCGAGACGATTGGTTGGGATCTGCGGAATCACGTTCTTTTCCAGCACGTCCTTTGGCACAGCCTGCACCATCTCGGTATTGATGTAGCCGGGGCAAATCGCGTTCACCGTGACGCCACCGCGCGCGTTCTCCAGTGCCAAAGCCTTGGTGAATCCAATGTCGCCGGCCTTGGACGCCGAATAGTTCACCTGACCGAATTGCCCCTTCTGGCCGTTGATCGATGAGATGTTGATGATGCGTCCAAACTTGCGGGCGCGCATGCCCTCGATCACTGGCCGCGTCATGTTGAACAGCGAACCGAGGTTTGTGTTCATGACGGCATTCCACTGATCGAGCGTCATCTTGTGGAAAGGGACATCGCGGGTGATGCCGGCATTGTTGACCAGCACCTCGATGGGTCCAATCTCCGACTCAACTTTCTTGATTCCGTCCGCGCAGGCGTCGAAAGAACTTACATCCCACTTGTAGACGGGGATGCCGGTTGCCGCCTTGAACTTCGCCGCAGCTTCATCATTCCCGGCATAATTTGCCGCAACGGTATAGCCGGCAGCCTTCAGAGCTTTGCTAATCGCCGCCCCGATGCCGCGCGTTCCGCCCGTCACCAATGCCACGCGTGCCATCCCGAATATCTCCTCAAAAATTTCTGACGCCTCTTATGGAAGGAAAGTATTTCGGCCATTTGAAGGGACGGCAAGAAAAAATGCCCGGCAGATTGCCGGGCATTTTGATTTTGTATTGTGCAGTGCGTTGACGTTACAAAACCATTATCATTCGAAGCGGGCTTAGGATTAGCGCTCCACGCACATCGCAATGCCCATACCGCCGCCGATGCACAGCGTGGCGAGAGCTTTCTTCGCATCACGCTTCTGCATTTCGTGCAGCAGCGTTACCAGCACACGTGCACCGGACGCGCCGATCGGGTGGCCGATAGCGATCGCGCCACCATTGACATTGACCTTGGCGGTGTCCCAGGCGAGGTCCTTGTTGACCGCGCAGGCTTGCGCGGCAAAAGCCTCGTTGGCCTCGATCAGATCGAGGTCATCCGCCTTCCAACCTGCTTTCTTCAGCGCGGCTCGCGAAGCTGGGATCGGCCCCGTCCCCATGATCGATGGGTCAACACCAGCCTGTCCCCATGACACAATGCGGGCGAGCGGGGTCTTGCCTTCCTTGGCGGCCTGCTTGGCGCTCATCAACACCACAGCGGCAGCGCCGTCATTGATGCCAGAGGCGTTGCCAGCGGTGACTGAACCTTCCTTCGCGAAGGCCGGCTTCAGCTTGCCCATGGCATCGAGCGAGGCGCCGTGGCGTGGATATTCGTCGGTATCCACCACGACATCGCCCTTCCGGGTCTTGATGGTGACCGGGGTGATCTCATCCTTGAACCTGCCGGCCTTTTGCGCGGCCTCGGCCTTGTTCTGCGAACCAACCGCGAATTCATCCTGCTGCTGACGCGTGATCTGGTACTGCTTCGCCACGTTCTCAGCGGTATTACCCATGTGATAGCCGTTGAAGGCGTCCCAGAGGCCATCCTTGATCATGGTGTCGACGAGTTCGAGCGACCCCATTTTGACGCCGCCGCGAAGATACTGTGCGTGGGGTGCCATGCTCATGGATTCCTGACCGCCCGCGACCACGAGCTCAGAATCCCCGTTGCTGATCGCCTGATAGCCCAGCGCCACCGCGCGCAGGCCGGACCCGCACAGCATATTGACGCCCCAGGCGGGGCTGGCCACCGGGACCCCTGCGCCAATCGACGCCTGCCGTGCCGGATTCTGTCCCTGTGCTGCGGTCAGGATCTGACCCATAATGACTTCGGTCACACGATCCGGCTCAACGCCGGCGCGCTCCAGGGCGGCCTTGATGGCGACGGCTCCAAGATCATGGGCCGGGGTGTTAGCAAACGCACCATTGAAACTGCCAACGGCAGTGCGCGCGGCGCTGACGATGACGACATCGTCGGTCATGGACATCTCCTGAGCTTGAAGTGGTGAGGTAACCCGCCGGGCTGGCGGGACAGTCTCTCAGGCCGCATCCTCTTAATGTATGTAGCGGGTGTCAATCAGCCTAGTGGTCCGATTCCAACGTTCGCATGCGCGGCGAGCAGGGTAGCGAACGTCAAGTCCGCCCCACTAGTTGCGAATTGATGCATCCGGCGCATGGCTGGTGGGGGCCGATCCGCGCCGCCCGATTAACCCTCCTGCATAAAACGGTGGCAGTACTTACCTGAAAGTGCTTAGTTTATTGCGTCGCATTGTTTGCACTGCCCTCGGCGATGTCCGGCGGTTCCATCCCTCGATAGGTATGTGTGAGTCCATGGCAAAATCTGATCAGCCGATTACCATAAAAAAGTACGCTAACCGGCGTCTCTACAACACCGGAACCAGCACTTACGTCACACTTGAAGATCTCGCAGCCATGGTGAAGGAAGGCGAAGACTTTCTCGTCTACGATGCGAAGACCGGCGACGACATCACACGCTCAGTTCTGGCCCAGATTATTTTCGAGCAAGAAAACAAGGCTGGACAGAATCTGCTGCCAACCACTTTCCTGCGCCAGCTCATTCGCTTCTATGGCGACAGCATGCAGATGGTGGTTCCAAAGTACCTCGAGCAGTCGATCGATACGCTGACGCGCGAACAAGAAAAATTCCGCAAGCAAATGACCAACACTTTCAGCATGACGCCCTTCGCGCCGCTGGAAGAGCACGTCCGCCGCAACATGGAAATGTTCGAGCGAACATTCTCGATGTTCAAGCCGTTCGCCGCACCTTCACGCAAGGAAGGCCCTCTCGGCGATGATACGCCGCCAAATGGCGGCGAACCACCTGCCGATGATATCGACGATCTCAAGCGTCAGATGAAAGAGATGCAGGATCGCCTCGAACGTATGGCGCGAGAGCCCGAGAACAAAGGCTAACGCGCAGACGCCACTAGAGGCTGCGGTTACTAAATGGTCCCTGTCACCGCGTGGCGGTGATGGGAGAGACTGTGGGCGCGGGCCCTAAGCGCGTCAGTGAGGCAAGGCCAGTCAGACGGCCCTGGATGTAATCACATCCCCACCCTTGCAGTTGCTTCGCCGATTCCTCGTCCTGCACCCATTCGGCAACTGTTTGAATGTTCAGCCGGTGCGCAAGATCGATCAGCGTCTGAACGAAGGCCCGGTCGTCGGATGACCGCGCAATATTCTGCACAAATGCGCCATCGACCTTCACGATATCGACGCCGAGTTTGCGCAGATTGCGGAACGACGTATAGCCCGCACCAAAATCATCGATTGCAATCCTGCTGCCCAAATTCTTCAGACGCGTGACGAAACCTCTCACGTCGTCGAGATCCTGGATCGCAACCGTCTCGGTGATCTCAACGATCAGTCGCTCGGCAACGCCAGGATGCGCGCGCATCAGCGACTCGATGCTGGCCCACCAGTCAGGGTCCATCGTGGTCGCAGGCGAGATATTGAGGCTGAGCTGCGCATGCGGCGCATCCGCCAACTCGGCAACCACAAGCTCAAGCACGCGATGATCGACAAGCCGGATGAGACCGAGCTTCTCGGCGACCGGAACGATATCAGGTGACAGCGAATATTCGCCGTCTTCCTGTCTCATCCGCACGAGACATTCGTGGAAGGCGATCTGTCGCGACGTCGTAGTGACCACCGGCTCATAGGCCATGACGATCCGACGCTCGTTCAGCGCGGTCACGATTTCATCGGTTACACGAATATTGACGCGACGCTGGGCATCACGCTCGACGCTCGGACGCCATTGCATCAGTGAGCCGCGACGTCGGGCCTTAGCGAGATCAAGCGCCTCCTGTGTTCGGTTCATGGCCTCTTCCGCCGTGCGCGCATGACGCGGCACGCTGATCGCACCGATCGACGCCGTCACGGCCACCGGCCCCAGCGGCGTTGGCACGACCTCGTCACGAATGCCGGCCAAAAACCGCTCGGCTGCAACATTCATGTCGTCCACGGTGCAGTTCTTCAGAATCAGGCCGAATTTATTGCCGGAAAAGCGTCCAAGAATGTCGCCCCCGCGCAGCCGTGCGCGAATCCGCCTGGCCACTTCCAGAATGACGCCATCGGCGACATCATACCCAAAGGCATCATTGATACGGGCCAAATGATCGATGCCGACCAGCATGAAAGCGAACGAAGAGCGGAATCGTGCAGCTTCCTCAATCATCTCGGCCAGCGCAGCGACCACACGCGTGCGATTGAATTCGCCAGTCAATGGATCGTTCTGCGAAAGCTTCAGGAGCTGTTCGTCACGCGCGCGGCGCTCATTATTAACTCGAACGAGACCTAACGCGCGTACAGGTCTTCCATCTGCGCCGGCGAACCAGCATCCGATCTCCTCGATCCAAAGCAGGGGGGCGGACATACTCGCGCGGATGCCATACTCGATCTGATATGGCACACCCTGCCCCGCATCAGAGCCGGTCGAATTCAACACGGCATCAGATCGTACGCCGCGCGAGGGCTCGATCAGCTTCGAAAAATCCGACGCCCTCGACAACGCCTCAGCCGGAATCTCGGGCAACACAGATCTTACGTTGTCGCTCCACTGCAAGGAGTTACCCACGATGTCCCAGACAAAAGTCGCATGTCCCAGAACGGTGAGGATATCCGGGACACCTGCAGGCCCGGATTTTGTGGCTTTTGGTGCAAAGTTGGCGGCCGGGGGCTCAGGGGTGGTTGTCAAGGTCGCCTCATTCCAGGACACGCCCAGCTGATTCGCTGCTTCAGGATAAAACGTTCCGTGGCGAGCAGCCTAGCCCATGTTCTTGAAGAATGTGCCAACTAGTCTCCCGATTCCGAAGTTCGCAAAGGCTTGCGGCTTGCTCGGATGCGAACTTCGGAATCAGGACACTAGCAAGCCTATGATTTGAGTGCCGCTTTTGGATTTGAAGTTCTTCATCGAACTCGCGGCCCCACTGAGAAGAACTTCAAATCCGCGGCGCTACCGTCGTGAACAATGCAAAAACGCTGATAACCATCGCCAACCATATCCGGCACGGCCCTTGCGATGCCTGTCTCAACGGACGATTCACGTCCCAAAACGAGACAGGCGGCGCATGGTGAACATCAATCCTACGGCAAACTTCGGAGCATTCGAAACCACGCGGAATGCTCGGGCAGAAGCCGTCGATGGCGGGGCAAGCACCGCATTGGTCCCGATCGGGCGAGCACAGGAGCGCACGTCATCGCATCGTCACGTTTCGACCCGCCCCAACGCGTCCTTCGTGACCCATTTAATTGCGACGGCCGAGCAAGCTCCACAGACACGAACTCTGCGGCGAGCGACACCAACCGATGCACTCGCAGCCTATGGCCGTGTGACCGCGCGAACGGCAACGACCGCATCAAATGATGAAAACATGTCGCGCATCGCTTGAGAACGCGATCGCGACAAAAGGCGGGACAATCAGGGCTTTGGCGAAGCCGGCGGATCAGCCGGCTTACCGTCCGCATCCTTGGCGGGTTCTGCCTCATTGTCCTTGATAAGGTGTGAGACATTCCAGTCGGCGATCTTGCGATCGACAGCCCTGCGCTCGGCAGCGCGCCCCTCCTCGACCGACGGGCCCGGCCTCGAAGGCGCTTCGGGCTCACGGGCAGGCTCCGCCTCCACCACCGGTGGCGCCATCGGCCTCGGCTCTTCCACTTTTCCATCGGTTGCAGGAGACCGATCAACAGCGACAGGATCAGGACGCTTAGGTTCGGGGGCCGCTCGCTCAGCGGGTGTGGGCGCAGGAGTTGAGGTTGGAGTTGCCGGCACCACAGGTTCGCGGCGAACCGGAGCGGGTGGCGCGGCCGGTGCCTCTGCACGAACGCGGCGGGACCGGTTGCGGATTCCGATCACCGATCCCGCCAGAAATTCAACGGCTGTCAGGACGACCAGCAAAAAGAAGGTTGAATTCCCGAACGGCGCCAGCAGCACAAATTCGGCGGTGGCTGCGCCGAACACGATGAGTGACAGAAGGTGATCTGTGACATAGCGAGCGCCGGGGCGCGCTGCTTTAATGACCTCGAACATCAGGAGCAGCATGGCAAGCGCCAACAGCGCATCACCGAAGGTCACGGTCCAGGTCACGCCGGACATCAGAGTCACGCTGACGATCGGCGAGGTGAAAGCCACGCCGGGCATCAGAAAAACGAAGATGTTGTAGATCGCGAGCGGGATGAGAAGCAGCGGAAAACCGATCATAGACATCGGCAAGCTCTCTACAGGGCCGTTGTTGGAAACGCGCTCGTCACACGGATGTATGGCGTTCTGAGAAGCCCGCATCGCGCGCTTCCCCGGCCAACATCAACCCAACGCCGCCCGAAGGCGGCGCGGCTGGAAAGATCAGGCGTCCTTCTTGACCTTCAGAACCTGACGGCCCTTATACATGCCGGTCTTCAGGTCGAGATGGTGCGGACGGCGCAATTCACCCGAGTCCTTATCTTCAACATAGGTTGGCTTCTTCAGCGCGTCAGCCGAGCGGCGCATACCGCGGCGCGACGGCGAGGTTTTCCTGCGTGGAACGGCCATGGGGTCGTCGTCCTTTAAATCAAGGCTCACCCGCCGGGCGGGGGCTTTTCCAAAAATCCGGATTGAGGTCGCGCTTATAGAGGAAGGCGGCCACGAAAGCTAGACCACCCGGAGCTCCAAAATGCGTTAAAATGGCCCAAAATCAATGATTCCGGTCCCAACAATTCGAGATTTCAGACGACTGGGCTCGCACCAAGTAGGTTCCAGCCAGCCGCCTGACCCCGGGGCCGGGCCGGCGGGCACTTCGGGTCACCGGATTAGGTAAAATCGATGCCAAGGTCGCAGCTTCCAGCGGCGACAGCGCCGACGCAGAGCGGCCAAATGCGTAGTTCGCCCCTGCTTCTGCGCCAAATTGGCCGCTTGGCCCAAGCTCCGCGACATTGAGATAAAGTTCCAGAATGCGCTTTTTGGGCAGCATGAGGTCGATCCAGAGGGCCAGCGGGAATTCCAGCCCCTTTCGGATGACGCTGCGCCCAGGCCACAGGAACAGGTTTTTGGCGACCTGTTGGGTAATGGTCGATCCACCCCGCGCCACCTCGCCCTCCTGCGCATCCTCGATGATTTCCTGCACCGAATTCCAGTCGATGCCGTGGTGGAAGCAGAATTTGGCATCCTCCGCGGCTACCACTGAGCGCGGGAGGGCCGGCGAAATGGCGTCGATATCGATCCATTTTCGCGTCACTGGCTGACCCGTCAGGTACCGGCTGAGCATCAACGTCGAAACCGGATGACCCGTGCTGTAAAGCGGCGTCAGGACGTAGGGCAGTAGCACCAATCCCAACACAATTAGGATTAACGCACGGATCACTCGTCGCATTCGGTCCTGCCCCCGATCATCCGGTCCAATTTAGCTATCAGAAACAGGCGCACCCGCGAAATTCTCGTTCGCGACCAGCCTCGTGCGGAATTGACGCGGACGATGCCATGACCGATTGTCCGGCCGAAATTGCGTCCTCCTGGAGTTTTTGATGACCACCGGCACGTCCCCCCAAGAATTTGCAAAACGTCTCGACGCCGCGGCGGCGGACACCGAAGCGCTGCTGACGCGCCTGCTGTCCGATACACCGCTGCCAGGCGAGATTGCCCGGCCACTGCGGCTGATCGAGTCGATGCGCTATTCGAGCCTCAACGGGGGCAAGCGCTTGCGTCCGTTCCTGGCCGTGGAGAGCGCCGCAGTGTTTGGGGTCTCGCGCGAATCCGCCCTCATGGCCGGTGCCGCTCTCGAATGCATTCACTGCTACTCACTGATCCATGACGATCTGCCGTCGATGGACAACAGCGACCTGCGACGCGGCCGTCCGACCGCGCACAAGAAATTCGACGATGCCACTGCCATTCTCGCCGGCGATGCGCTGTTGACGCTGGCCTTCGACATCATCACCCGCGACGAAGTCCATCGCGACGCCGGCGTCCGTCTTGCATTAACACGCGCACTGGCGCGCGCAGCCGGCGTTGGCGGCATGGTTGGCGGCCAGATCATGGATCTCGCGGGCGAAGGCCGCTTTGGCGACCGCGAGCCGCCCGATGTCGCCAAGCTCCAGCAAATGAAAACGGGTGCGCTGCTGAAATATGGTTGTATCGCAGGCGCACTGCTCGGACAGGCAACAAAGGAACAATACGACGCGCTCGACGCTTATGGTCACGCCTTCGGTGAGGCATTCCAGATTGCGGACGATCTGCTTGACGTGGAAGGCGATGCTGCAGCGCTGGGCAAGCCTGCGGGACAAGATGCTGCCGCCGGCAAGACCACCTTCGTCACACTGCTCGGCATCGATGGCGCGAAGGCGCGCTTGCGCGATCTCCTGAAAAACGCAGACGCCGCGCTTGCGCCTTTTGGAGCGAAGGGTGACGTGCTACGGGCAGCTTCTCGCTTTGTCGCAGAGCGCCAGAACTAGACCAAGGAACAATGCTTTGGCATGACAGATAAGCAAACGGACGATCCCTATCTCCATCGTCTTAAGCGCATGCCGAGGCCCGTCCGTATTATCTGTGCGCGACCAAGATTATTCATTTCGCTTGCAGTCGGGTTGGCCGCAATGGTGGTGCTGCCAACCGATCTCAGGCTTGCGACACGTCTTCTCGTCGCGTGGGACACCTCGATCGCGCTCTATATCGTCCTGGCCCTTGTCTTATTCCTGTCCTGCGATCACACCCGGATCAAGCGGCTTGCCAGCCTTCAGGATGACGGCCGATTCCTGATACTCATCCTTACAGCAGCGGCCGCCTTTGCGAGCATCGCCGCTATCGTTCTGGAGCTCGGTGTTAAACCCCAACGACCACCGCAACTCATTCTGGCCGTCGTGACGATCGTGCTGTCGTGGTCCATGATCCATTCGACATTTGCGCTTCACTATGCTCACGAATACTACCGCGGCGCCAAGGCCGGCGGCCTCGCGTTTCCCGGCGATGACAAGCCCGACTACTGGGACTTTGTCTATTTCTCATTCGTCATCGGCATGACGGCCCAGGTGTCGGATGTCGGCATCACGGACAAGGCGATCCGGCGGACGGCCATCGCCCATGGCATAGTATCTTTCATTTTCAACATGGCTCTCCTAGCACTGATGGTCAATATCGCGGCAAGCGCGATCTAGTACCGCCGATTTGAAGTCCCTGCATCACTCTCGGCAAACGCGCGACAGGGACTTCAAATCGAAAGCGGTACTAGAATCATAGCTTTGCTAGTACCCTTTGCTTTCCGAAGTTCGTTAAGGCAGATGTTGCGACGTATCACGAACTTCGGAAAGCGGGTACTAGAGCGGGACCGCGCATATGGGAACGACATTTCAAATCTTTCTGCTTCTGTTGACGGTTTTTGCCGCGACGGCTGCGATTGCCAAGAAATTCAATCTCGCTCCGGCCATCCTCCTGATGGTCGTCGGCATCACATTCGCCTTCATGCCCGGGCTGCCACGCGTCGTGCTGGAGCCCGAAGTCGTCATGCAAGTTCTGTTGCCGCCGCTGATCTATTCGGCCGGCGTCTCCATGAGCTGGCGTGAATTCAAATTCAATCTCCGCCCGATCGTGACGCTGGCCATTGGATCCGTGATCTTCACGACCTGCGCTGTCGCGGCGGCAGCCTACTACGTGTTGGGATTGCCATTGAGCGTTGGCTTCGTGCTCGGCGCAATCGTGTCGCCGCCCGACGTCGTCGCTCCGTTGGCGATCGCGCGCAGGCTTGGGTTACCGCGACGCATCCTTGTGATCCTCGAAGGCGAAGGACTGGCAAACGACGCCACGGCGCTCATCCTTTATCGCTTTGCGGTCGTCGCCATCGGTACGAGTGCATTTTCGATGGTCAAGGCAACGGAGACATTTGTTGCCATCGTCATATGCGAGGTGATTTTTGGCATTGCTGTGGGATGGCTCAGCCTGCGCCTGCGGCAGTGGGCCCACGAGCCGCGTATCGAAATCACGCTGTCGCTGCTGACACCCTACCTCGCATTCTGGGTGCCCGAACATCTTGGAGGCTCGGGCGTCCTCGCAACTGTCGCATGCGGCCTCTATGTCAGCTGGAATGGTCCATTGCTGATCTCCTCGGCAACGCGTCTGCAAGGCATCTTCTTCTGGGATCTTGTGATCTGGCTGATCGAAGGCATTCTATTCCTGCTGATCGGCTTCCAGATGCGGCTGTTGGTGGAGAAATCCAACGGACTGCCGCTAATCGAAGTCCTGACTGCAATCGCCGTTGTCTCTGCAATCGTGATTGTAGCGCGCTTCGTCTGGGTATTCCCGGCAAGCTATCTTCCGCGCTGGCTGAGCAAGAGCGTTCGGGAGCGGGACCCCACCTCATGGCGCCGCATTTTCATCATTTCCTTTACCGGAATCCGAGGCGTCGTCTCGCTGGCGGCAGCGCTGGCCATTCCATTGACGCTGCCGGATGGCCACGACTTCCCGCACCGCGACCTGATCCTGTTTGTCGCCTTCGGTGTGATTTTTGTGACACTTGTCGGGATCGGCCTGACCTTGCCGATGGTGGTGAGGGCCCTCAATCTGGCACAGCACGGCCAAGCCGAAACGGTCCACGAACGGGAATCCGAGATCGCGGCGAGACGCGAAATCTTGCACGCCGCACGAAATTCGCTGAAGGAGATTATCGCTGAACGTAATCTCCCGGAGAGCCTCGCCCGATTCCTGCAGTCACGGCACGAGATGCGAATGCAGGCTCTTCCCGATCCTCCCAGCGTTGCCGGTACACCCACTCCGGCCACAAGAGGTGCGGCCTTGGTACGTGAGATGATTTCGATCGAACGTAAGCTGCTGCACCAACTGCTGCGTGACGGCAAGATCACCGACGAAGTACGCCGCCGCATCGAGCGCGACCTCGATCTCGAAGAAGCCGTTGTCGACAACCGTGAGAAATCGACGCCGCTCTGAGGGCACAAACAAAAACGCGGCGCCTTCGCGTCGCGTTTTTCAGATTGGATGATCTAACTGCTTATTCCGCGGCCGTTACGGCGCTCACTGGTGCCGCAGCGCCCTTGCCATAGCGCTGATCGATATAGTCGATCACCAGCGCCTTAAAGTCGGCCGCGATGGTCGGACCGCGCAGCGTACGGAATTTCTGGCCATCCACGAAGACCGGCGCGGCCGGTGTTTCACCAGTGCCCGGCAGCGAGATGCCGATGTTGGCGTGCTTGGATTCGCCCGGGCCGTTGACGATGCAACCCATCACCGCGACGTTCAGCTGCTCGACGCCGGGGTAGCGCGTCTTCCACGTCGGCATTTCGTCGCGGATGAAATCCTGGATGTCCCGTGCAAGCTCCTGGAACACGGTCGACGTCGTCCGACCGCAGCCGGGGCACGCGGCGACCAGCGGCACGAAGGTGCGGAAGCCCATGGTCTGGAGAATTTCCTGACCGACCTTCACCTCGAGGGTGCGATCGCCGCCCGGCTCTGGCGTCAACGAAACGCGGATGGTGTCGCCAATGCCATCCTGCAGCAGGATGCCGAGCGCGGCTGACGACGCCACGATACCCTTTGAGCCCATACCGGCTTCGGTGAGACCGAGATGGATCGCGTAGTCGGACCGCGAAGCGAGTTCGCGATAGACCGCGATCAGATCCTGCACGTTCGACACCTTGGCCGAGAGGATCATTTTGTTCTTCGGCAGGCCGATCTCCTCGGCCCGCGCCGCCGACAGCAGCGCCGACTGCACCATGGCCTCACGCGTCACCGCTCGGGCATCCACGGGATTCGGCGATTTGGCGTTCTCTTCCATCAGCCGCGTCAGCAATTCCTGATCGAGCGAACCCCAGTTCGCGCCGATGCGAATGGCCTTGTTGTTCTTGATCGCGATCTCGACGATGTCGGTGAACTGGCTATCGCGTTTGTTCTTGAAGCCGACGTTGCCTGGATTGATGCGGTACTTGGCCAGCGCCACGGCGCAATCCGGATATTCGGCCAGCAGCTTGTGACCGATGTAGTGGAAGTCGCCGATCAACGGCACATCGACGCCAAGCTTGTCGAGCTTCTCGCGGATGTGGGGAACGGCGGCGGCAGCTTCGTCGCGGTCTACGGTAATGCGGACCATTTCGGAACCGGCGCGCGCAAGGGCTGCGACCTGTGTCACCGTGCTGTCCACATCGGCAGTGTCGGTGTTGGTCATCGACTGCACGACGATGGGCGCACCGCCACCGACTTTGACATTGCCGACAACTACCTGAACCGTTTGATGGCGCCCCTTGGGGCCTGCCTCGATGGTCTTGGTCCGTTCTTTAAGATCGCTCACTTCAGGGTCCCTTTTTGGGGCTCAAATATCAGGTTTTGGTGACGGGGAGCAGCGGGTCGCCGGCCGCTTCATGGGGGCGATTTACCAGATATAGGCCCGCCATGACCAGAAGGGCAGCCCCCGCAAAGGCTAATGTGAGGGTGTCATGCATAACGAAATATCCCCCAATCACGCCGAAAAGAGGGGTCATGAAGGTAAATGACGACAATTTGCTCGCGGAATAGGTCTTTATCAGGAAAAACCAGATCAGGAACGTGATCCCGACCACCCAGAAGGTCTGATAGATCATCGATGCCCAGGCGATAATTCCCGGCATATGGGTGATCTTTTCGCCCGACAGCAGCGCGCCAAGGGCCAGAATCGGAATCGACACCGCGACCTGATAGGCGAGTGATTTTTCCGCCGGAGCCTTGATCAGGGCCGTCCCTTTGGCTGTCAGCGTGGTCGCCGCCCAAAGAACACCCCCAACCATCACCATGATGTCGCCCATGATCACAGTGGCGTCGACCGAGGCCTGCGGCACGCCGATCGCCAACGCGACTCCGGCGAACGACAAGGCCAACCCGCTCCACTGCAGGGAACTCAAACGTTCGCCAAGGAAGCGACGCGATCCGAGTGCCACCACAAACGGCGCCACGTAGAGAAACACCACCGCGCGCGACGCACTGGTGTAGACAAGACCGCGATAGATCAGGATGAATTCCAGGCCGAAGAACAGGCCTGCGATCAAGCCGGGCCGCAGCGTGCCGTCGCGCGTGAACATCGGCACGCCACGCAACCAGGCAATGAGCATGATCACAGCCAGGCCGCCGATGGAGCGCAGCGTTGCTTGCGTCAGCGGCGGAATGTCAGGGAGCGCGACCTTGACCGAAATCTGATTGAAGCCCCAGCTCAGACACAGCATCACCATCAGGGCAATCGCTGTTGCACTCAGCGGGCGCGCCTTTGCGGTCGTCAATTTATCCGATGGCATGGCCCCCCGCGCCCGGCTTCCCGCCGTGTTGTTCTTGATTAAGCAGATTTCTGACAATGAGCGCAGAAACCGGTGATTTCGACCACCGACAATTTCGGCGAGAAGCCGGTACCGCGCGCGGCTTCATTGAAACTCTGCGCCAGCGGCGTAGCCGGGATCTCACCGACCGAACCACAAATTTCGCAAATCAGAAACGCCACCATCGTTGTCTCATCATGATTGTGAGCACAGGCGAGAAAGGCGTTACGGCTCTCGATCCGATGGACCAACCCGTTTTCCATCAAAAAATCGAGGGCGCGATAGACCGTGATGGGCGCAGGACGCGGCATCGTCTTTGCAAGTTCGTCGATCACCTCATAAGCACCAAGCGGACGGTGGCTCGAAAGCAGCGCGCCCAACACCTTCCGCCTGATGGGCGTAAATTTCTGTCCGCGGCCAACGCAAACGCGCTCGGCATGCGAAATCGCATCCGCGGCGCAGCGGCCGTGATCATGATCTGGTGCGGGAAAAACGGGCTTCGTCTGTTCCATCATTAAACATGTAGTGCGGTTGGCGTGATTCCGCTCATATTTTCGCAGCATCTTTCCAATATGAAATTTTTGCAACGCAGCAATTCCTGTTGCATTGCATCACAAACTCCCAAATCATCCACCGCAAATTCTACAGGTCTGACGCCCGCTGAACCCGACTTCCGCCATCCAGAGAGATCATCCGCCATGGCGACCACGCTCAAATCCTACCTCGATAATCTCTCACCTTGGAATTTTAGCAGCGCACGCAAAACCAGCGCAGCCAAGAAAATCAATCTCGCCCTCCAAGGCGGCGGCGCTCACGGCGCCTTTACATGGGGCGTGCTCGATCAACTGCTCGCCGATGGCCGCCTGGAAATAACAGGAATTTCCGGCGCCTCAGCCGGTGCCGTCAACGCCGTGATGGTTGCCGATGGCCTGACGCGCGGCGGACCAGAAGAAGCCCGCAAGCGCCTCGCCGATTTCTGGCGCGCGGCAAGCGCGGGGGGCGATCTGCCGCCGGTTCAACGCGCGCTGACCGACCGCTTGTTCTCGATGATGCCTTTCGCGGCAACGCCGGTGCAGAACTGGTTCGAAACTATGGCGCGCTATTTCTCGCCTTATGAACTCAACCCGCTTAACATCAACCCGCTGAATGATCTGATCGAGCGCTTCGTGGATTTTGAAGCGCTTCGCAACAACACCGATCTCGCGCTTTATATTTCAACGACCAACGTTCATACCGGACGCCTGCGCATCTTCGCAGGCGATAAAATCACCGCCGATGTGGTGATGGCGTCGGCGGCACTGCCTTTCCTGTTTCGTGCCGTGGAGATCGACGGCGTGCCTTACTGGGATGGCGGCTATATGGGCAATCCCGCCATCTTCCCATTCCTACAGACAACAGAAGCGGAGGATGTGCTCGTTATCCAGATCAACCCAGTCTCTCGCAACATCACGCCGCGCACATCCGCCGAGATCATCAATCGCCTGAATGAAATCACCTTCAACTCGGCACTGATCTCCGAATTGCGCACGATGGATTTCGTCAATCAGCTGATCGACGATGGACGGCTGCCGCGCGGCACCGGCAAGGACCAATACCGTCGTCTGAACATCCACCGTATCGATCTCGCCGGCCTCAGCACGCGCCTCGCGGCATCCAGCAAATTGAAGACTGACTACGAATTCTTCGAGCTTCTGCACCGGGCGGGCATCCGGGCCGCAAAAAGGTTCCTCGACAACCACTTCGACAAGATCGGCCGCACCAGCAGCATCGATCTGGCGGCCGAGTCCGGCGTCGAGTGGGCGTAATCGTTCCGTAACCATCTGAAAGATCGTCGCTTTCCTGCGGTCATGCGCTATCCGCAGGTCTCATATCTGGATTCATCGCCTCGGAAATTAGTAAGCCTTACTTATTATAGCCAAAGCTTACTGAGAGGCGATTGTGCCCAAAAGTCCCACCGATTTCCTGTTCGTGCTGTTCGAGACGCAGCGGCTCCTTCGGCTCCTCGCCGAGAAGCAAGCCGCGCCTTATGGCATCACCAAAGCCCAATGGGGCGTGCTGGCCAAACTGGAGCGCACCGAAGGCCTGAAGCAGTCCGAGCTCGCGGAGTTGCTGGATGTTCAGCCGATCACGCTGACGCGCCTCATCGACCGGCTGTGTGAGAACGATCTCATTGAGCGGCGCGAGGATGCCAAGGACCGCCGCGTCAACCGCCTTTACCTTCGTCCCGCTGCACGACCCTTGCTGGAAAAGCTGAGCGAGCTGCGCGCGGACATCACCGAAACCGCATTGAGCCATCTGAGCGACGAACAGGCGAGCGATCTCGTGCGCCAACTCGAAGTCATCAAGAATAACGTGCGCGATGCATTGCAGAGCGCCGACAGTAAATCGAAGGACCAGCGTTATGGCTGACCAAGTCGTCAAATTTCCCGCCGAACAGAAAGCGCAGGACCAAGAACCTGGGCGCGGCCATCGCAAAGGCTGGCGTCAGGTCATGCGCGAACGGCGGCGCACGCTGCTGCTCGTCGTCGTCCCCTTGATTGCCGTGGTCGGCGGTGTCGCGTTTTATTTATCAGGCGGCCGTTATGCGAGCACCGATGACGCCTATGTCGGCGCACAGAAGGTGCTGATCACACCGGATATCTCCGGCAAGATCGAGAAGGTCGTGGTCAAGGAAGGCCAGCACGTTAACGTGAATGATGTGCTGTTCGAAATCGACCCTGTCCCGTTCCGCTTCGCGTTAGAACAGGCCAAGGCCACCCTTGAGCAGGCCAAGACGAACTACGACAACCTGAAATCCAACTACAAATCCTACACGCAGATGCTCGAGCTTGCGCAGCAGGGCGTCGAACTGAAGCAGCGCGACGTCGATCGCAAAGCCACACTCGTAAGGAGCAGCGCCGGGTCGCAGCTCGACCTCGATACCGCCACGACCAATCTCGTCCTGGCGCGCGCTCAACTCGAATTGCTGCAGCAGCAGTCTGCCAATTCGAAAAACCAGTTGCTCGGCGATCCCGATCTGCCGTTGGCGAAATTCCCGCCTTACGCACAGGCGCAAGCCGCACTCGATCAGGCCCAGCGCAATCTCAATCACACAGTTTTGCGCGCGCCGATGAGCGGGACCGCAACACAAGTTGATCAGATTCAGCTCGGACGTTTTGTCGCTGCTGGTACACCGGTGTTCAGCGTGATCGATGACGCCGCACCGTGGGTTGACGCGAATTTGAAGGAGTCGGATCTCACTTACGTGGCGAAAGGCCAGCCAGTCACGCTATCAGTGGATGCGTTTCCCGATCATACTTTCAAAGGAACAGTAGGATCGTTAAGCCCCGGAACTGGCGCACAGTTCGCTATTCTGCCGCCGCAGAATTCGACCGGGAACTTCGTCAAGGTCGTGCAGCGTGTTCCCGTCCGGATTTATTTCGACACTCATGATGCCGCCGTAAAGAAGCTCAAGGCTGGCATGAGCACTTATGTCTGGATCGACACCGGACATCAGCGCTCGCTTGCAGGTCTTCTCGGCCTCTCCTCCGCATCGGCGCAGGAGGAAACCCGGTGACCGCCTCCGCCACCTCCACGGCGGCGGTCCCGGGTCTTCGCCGCAACATGGTTACGGTCTGCGCGATGACCGCGACCATCATGCAGGCTCTCGACACGACGATTGCGAACGTGGCGCTGCCCTATATGCAGGGCACGCTCTCCGCGTCGCAGGATCAGATCAACTGGGTGCTGACGTCTTACATTGTCGCTGCAGCCATCATGACCGCACCGGTCGGCTGGATCGCCAATCGCTTCGGGCGGAAGAAGATCTTCGTCATCTGCTCGGCGGGCTTTACCGTCGCATCAGTGATGTGCGGCCTCGCGCAGGACATCACGCAGATGGTGCTGTTTCGTCTTCTGCAAGGCGTGTTCGGTGCGGCGCTCGTGCCGCTCTCGCAAGCGGTGATGCTCGACTCCTACGCGCTGCATGAACGCGCCAAGGCGATGTCCATCTGGGGCATGGGCGTCATGCTGGGACCGATCATGGGGCCCTCACTCGGCGCCTGGCTCACCGAGACCTATTCCTGGCATTGGGTGTTCTTCGTGAACCTGCCGTTCGGCATCATTACGGTGCTGGGCCTGATGGCCTTCATGGACGAAACAACACCCAACCACGAACTCCGTTTTGACTGGTTCGGCTTTATCGCATTGGCCATCGGCATCGGCTCGATGCAGCTCGCGCTGGACCGTGGCGAACAGCTCGGCTGGCTCGAGTCACCCGAAATCGTCGCGGAATCGATCATCGCGATCATTGGCTTCTACTATTTCTTCGCGCACTCATTCACCACGGACCGGCCGTTCATCCAGTTCGCGATTTTCAAGGATCGCAACTTCATCGGCGGCTGCGTCTTCATGGCGGTGATGGGCCTCGTGCTCTACAGCACCATGGCACTCGCTTCGCCTTATCTGCAGAACGTGATCGGCTATCCGATCATGACCGCCGGCCTGCTGCTGGCCACACGCGGATTGGGCACGTTCGTCGCGATGATGCTGGTCGGACGCTTCATGAAATATATCGAGGCGCGGACGTTGATTGCGAGCGGCATGATTCTTATGTCGGTCTCACTGTTCTTTATGACGGGCTGGACCGACCAGACCGGGGCATCGACGATTGTCGTCGTCAGCATCGCCCAGGGCTTCGGCCTCGGGCTCGTGTTCGTGCCGCTCTCGACGGTCGCCTTCCTTACACTGCCCAATCACCTGCGCACCGATGGCACCGCGATGCTGACCCTGGTGCGCAACGTCGCCAGCTCGATCGGCATTTCTGTCGTCATCGCTAAACTCACGGAGGGCGGTCGCGAGGCCTATGCGATCCTCAACGAACACGTCACACCGTTCAATCACGCCATGCAGATGCCTGATGTCGCCGGCATTCTCAACATGAATACCGATTCCGGCCGCGCCATTATGGACGTGCTGCTGCAGGTTCAGGCGCAGATCATTGCGTTCTCGCGCGATTACCAGATGGTGATGCTTGTGACGCTGTGTGCGATCCCACTCGCCATCATGATTGGGTCGAGCAAAGCGGCCATGCGCCAGCAGGCCCAGTCAGCAGATCATGCGGCGGTGATGGATTAGCGGACGTCAAAAGCGAGCATCGCAGCAAAGCCTGTGCGGCCGCGTCTTCAGTACAAAAAAACACGATCAGCGGTCTGTGACCATTGATCGTGCTTTTGTTTAGATCGCTGTCTTTCAGCGATATGAGATCAGTTCAGCTTCTCGATCGCCGCCGCAACGCCCTGGCCGACGCCCACGCACATGGTGGCAATCGCGAGCTTGCCGCCGCGCTTTTCCAATCCATGAACCGCGGTCATCGCAAGACGGGCACCGCTCATGCCGA
Organism: Nitrobacteraceae bacterium AZCC 1564; assembly: GCA_036924835.1. Classification (NCBI taxonomy): domain Bacteria; kingdom Pseudomonadati; phylum Pseudomonadota; class Alphaproteobacteria; order Hyphomicrobiales; family Nitrobacteraceae; species Nitrobacteraceae bacterium AZCC 1564. Next base: position 3,192,971 of record JBAGRR010000001.1, on the reverse strand, counting down.
GCGGGTGGCCGAGCGCAATGGCGCCGCCATGCGGGTTCACGAAATCGGCGTCTTCCTTCACCCCGAGCTGACGCAGCACTGCGATGCCTTGTGAGGCGAAGGCTTCGTTGAGCTCAATGAGATCGACGTCAGTGATCTTGAGGTCGAGACGTCCCAGCAGCTTCTGCACGGCCGGAACCGGACCGATGCCCATCACACGCGGCGGAACACCAGCCGAAGCCAGACCGAGGATGCGTGCACGCGGCGTGAGACCGTGCTTCTTCACCGCCTCTTCGGATGCGAGGATCATGGCCGCGGCACCATCGTTGACACCGGACGCATTGCCAGCCGTCACCGTGCCATTGGGACGAACCACGGGCTTCAACTTCGCCAACCCTTCAAGGGTGGTTTCAGGACGCGGGTGCTCGTCCTTGTCCACGACGATGGGGCCAGCCTTGCCGCCGGGGATCGTGATCGGCGTGATTTCCTCGGCGAAATAGCCTGCGGCGATGGCTTTACCCGCGCGCTGCTGCGAGCGAATGGCGAACGCGTCCTGATCGGCGCGCGAAATCTGATAGTCCTCTGCCACGTTCTCACCGGTTTCCGGCATCGAATCGACGCCATACTGCTGCTTCATCAGCGGATTGATGAAACGCCAGCCGATCGTGGTGTCATAAGTCTCGACGGTGCGCTGGAAGGGCTGCTCCGCCTTGCCGGTTACAAATGGTGCACGCGTCATAGACTCCACGCCACCGGCAATCGCGAAGTCAATTTCGCCCGCACGAATCGCACGCGCCATACCTCCGACCGCATCCAGACCCGAAGCGCACAAACGATTGATGGTCATGCCGGGAATGCTGTCTGGGAGACCTGCGAGCAACAACGCCATGCGCGCCACGTTGCGGTTGTCTTCGCCGGCCTGATTGGCGCAACCGAAGGCAACTTCATCCAGCGCGGTCCAGTCGATATTCGGATTGCGCGCCATCAGCGTCTTGATCGGCGCGGCCGCGAGATCGTCGGCCCTCACCTTGGCCAGCGAGCCGCCAAAACGTCCGATTGGCGTACGCACCGCGTCACAAATGTAAACATCGCGCATTGTTTGCTCCCTGAATGCCAAGCGGACGGAACGGCCGCACCGAAATTTGGCGTGAGTATTAGGAAGCGCCATCCCCCACGTCAAACAATCGATGCTCGAATCGGCCTCGTTTTCGGGCAGAGCCGCTATGCCGGACCGGTCGAGTGTGGCGTCTCGCAATTGCCGACCACTCTTGCGGCTCGCCTCTTATCGGCAATTGCGAGACAAAGCCACACTAGCATTTTGATTTTTCTAGTGTCCTTTCGTCTCCGAGTAACCGTGGGAGCGCGCCGCAAACGGGTCGGTTATTCGGAGACGGGACACTGGGAACGTGGAAAACACGGTCTCCAAGCCCAACGGGCCTAAAAACTTTGATAGCTTCGCCCCCATGACGATCCATTCGACTCCCCCAGCCCCTGCAGATACCGAAACCACCTCACCGGAGGCAGCCAGCCGCGTCACGCCGATGATGGAACAGTATCTTGAGATCAAGGCCGCCAACCCCGGCCTGCTGCTGTTCTACAGGATGGGCGATTTCTATGAACTCTTCTTCGAGGATGCCGAAATCGCGTCGCGCTCGCTCGGCATCACGCTGACCAAGCGGGGCAAACATCTCGGCCAGGACATCCCAATGTGCGGCGTGCCCGTTGAACGGGCCGACGACTATCTGCACCGGCTGATCGCACTTGGCAATCGCGTCGCGGTCTGCGAACAGATGGAAGATCCCGCCGCCGCCCGCAAGCGCGGCAACAAAAGCGTGGTCCGCCGCGATGTGGTGCGGCTGGTGACGCCAGGCACGCTGACCGAAGACACGCTGCTCGACGCACGAACCAACAATTATCTGCTGGCAATTGCGCGGGCGCGCGCATCCTCGGCCGGGAGCGATCGCATTGGATTGGCGTGGATCGACATTTCAACGTCGGAATTCATGGTGACCGAGTGCAGCATGGGCGAACTCGGCGCGACGCTCGCCCGCATCAACCCAAACGAGGTGATCGTCACCGACGCCTTGTACAGCGATCCCGAACTTGTCGCCTTATTCCGAACCTTGCCCGCCGTGACACCCCTGACCCGCGATGTGTTCGACGCCGCGACCGCCGAGCGAAGGCTGTGCGATTATTTCGCCGTCGCCACCATGGACGGCTTTGGCGCGATGTCGCGGCTGGAGGCAACCGCTGCTGCTGCTGCCGTGACCTATATCGATCGCACGCAGGTCGGCAAGCGGCCGCCTCTGTCGCCGCCAGCGCACGAGGCTGCCGGCACCACCGTGGCGATTGATCCAGCGACCCGGGCGAACCTCGAACTTACCCGCACACTATCCGGTGAGCGGCGCGGATCATTGCTCGATGCCATCGATTGTACTGTCACCGCAGCCGGATCGCGCCTGCTGGCACAGCGGCTCGCCGCGCCGCTGATGGACAGCGCAACGATCGGGCACCGGCTCGATGCCATCGCGCTGTTCGCGCAGGATAGTGCTGCACGGGAAGATCTTCGCAGCATTTTGCGCGCGGCGCCGGATATCTCGCGCGCACTGGCACGGCTGTCCGTTGGCCGTGGCGGACCGCGCGATCTTGCTGCCTTGCGTGACGGCGTGCTGGCTGCCGACCAAGTGGAGGAGCGGCTCTCTCGCATCGCCGACCTGCCACGAGACATCCATATGGCGCTCGATGCGCTACGCCGCCCGTCACGCGACCTTGCCCATGAATTCGCGCGTGGTCTCGCTGACGATCTGCCGCTGCTCAATCGCGATGGCGGGTTCGTGCGTCAGGGCTACGATTCGATCCTCGACGAAACGCGCAATTTGCGCGACGCGTCACGGCTCGTGGTTGCCGCGATGCAGGCGCGTTACGCCGACGACACGGGCATCAAGGCCCTGAAGATTCGTCACAACAACGTTCTCGGCTATTTCGTCGAAGTCACCGCGCAGCACGGCGACAAGCTGATGACAGCGCCGCTGAACGCAACCTTCATCCATCGCCAGACGCTGGCGGGACAGGTGCGCTTCACCACCACTGAACTGGGCGAGATCGAGGCCAAGATCGCCAATGCCGGTGAACGCGCACTCGGTCTTGAACTCGAGATTTTTGACCGGCTGTGCGCGAAGGCGATTGCCACGGGAGACGATCTGCGCGCTGCAGCCCATGCCTTTGCACTGCTCGACGTCACATCATCGCTTGCGAAGCTCGCCATCGACGAAAACTACGTGCGGCCTGTCGTCGACAATTCGCTGAAGTTTTCCATCGAGGGCGGACGGCATCCGGTTGTCGAACAATCCCTGAAGCGTGACGGCCAGCCGTTCATTGCCAATGCCTGCGACCTGTCGCCCGGTCCCTCGCAATCGTCGGGGCAAATTTGGCTGATCACCGGTCCCAATATGGCCGGTAAATCGACCTTCCTGCGGCAGAACGCTTTGATTGCGTTGCTGGCGCAGATGGGGAGTTTCGTGCCGGCAAAGCTGGCGCATATCGGCATCGTCGACCGGCTGTTTTCGCGCGTCGGCGCAGCGGATGATCTCGCGCGCGGCCGTTCGACCTTCATGGTAGAGATGGTCGAAACCGCGGCCATCCTCAATCAGGCCAGCGAACGCGCGCTCGTGATCCTGGACGAAATCGGCCGCGGCACATCAACCTTCGACGGACTGTCGATCGCCTGGGCCTCTATTGAACATCTGCACGAAAGCAATCGCTGCCGCGCGTTGTTCGCCACGCACTATCATGAGTTGACGGCGCTGTCGGCGAATCTGCCACGCCTGTTCAATGCGACGGTCCGCGTCAAGGAATGGCAAGGGGACGTTGTCTTCCTGCACGAGGTGCTGCCCGGAGCTGCAGACCGTTCCTACGGCATCCAGGTAGCAAAACTTGCAGGACTTCCGGCAGCAGTGATCGCGCGGGCGAAATCGGTCCTGACCAAATTGGAAGCCCAGGATCGCGGATCGACCGCGCGTGCACTCGCAGACGACTTGCCGCTGTTTGCTGTGACGTCGCGCGCAACGTCAGAACCGCAGCCGCCGAGCCCGGCCGATCAACTCGTTGAGGCCCTCAACGCATTGCATCCCGACGACATGTCGCCGCGGGATGCACTTGAAGCCTTGTATGCCTTGAAGGCCAAGCTGCCGAAGTAACTCAAATGCGATTGATCGACACGCTGGTCTTCGGACCATTCTTGATGGTCTGATACACCACGCAATAACGCTCGGTGAGCTTCAGCAATTGGTCGAGCTTTTCCTGCGGCGCGTCGGTGTCGACATCGAAGCGAAGACGAATTTCCGCAAAGCCCACCGGCGCCTCCTTGTCGACGCCGAGCGTTCCGCGGAAATCGAGATCGCCTTCGGCGCTCACTTGGCCGGACCTCAGCGACACATCGATCGCGGTTGCCACTGACTTGAGTGTCACGCCGGCGCAGGCCACCAGCGCCTCGAGCAGCATATCGCCCGAACACAGTTCGAGACCAGAGCCGCCGGTCGCCGGGTGGAGACCAGCGACCGCTGCCATGGCACGACCGGTTTCCACCTTGCAGGCGATGCCTTCGCTTTCCAGCGAGCCCTTGGCCTTCAAGGTGATGAAAGCGGCCTTTGGATCTGTCTTGTAGCGATCCTTGATCGGGGCCTGCATGGCGCGGAGTTCGGTTGAGTCCATCTGACTGCTCCAAAAAAAATGATCGAAACGATTTTAGTGGTGCTACCACCACATGGCCGCACCCGCCACCGGCTGATCATTGCCAGGTTTCGCGCGGTCAAGTGAACGGTCCAAGGCCGTCAGCACCTTGCGCTTGACAGCTTCAAACAATGGCGATGTGCGATCACGCGGGCGCGACAGTTCGACCCTGATCTCCTCGAACAGGCGGCCAGGCCGCGGACGCATCACCATCACCCTATCCGCCAACACCACGGCCTCGTCGACATCGTGGGTCACGAGGATCAGTGTCGGCTTGGTGTCGGCCCAAAGTGCGAGCAGATGATCCTGCAGATCTGTGCGTGTAAAGGCATCGAGTGCCGAAAACGGCTCATCGAGCAGCAGTACTTCCGGCGACGGCACAAGGGCCCGCGCGATTGCCACGCGCTGCGCCTGACCGCCGGACAATTCGCGCGGCCACGCCTTGGCCTTGTCGGCGAGGCCAACACGCTCCAGCGCGTGTGCAATCTTTTGCTGACGTTCCGCAGCCGGCAAATGCATGATGCCAAAGCCGACATTGTCGGCAACGCTCAACCACGGAAGCAGTCGCGGCTCCTGGAAGATGATGCCGACCTTTTCATGCGGCGCCGTGATCGAGACGCCATCCAGCGTGATGTCGCCAGTCGTTGCTCGTTCAAGGCCCGAGATCGCGCGCAACAATGTGGACTTGCCGCACCCGGAGCCGCCGATGACCGCGATGATTTCGCCCAGCTTGATACGCGCAGAAAATCCCTCAAGCGCATGCACACCGTTGGGATAGACCTTCCCGACACGATCGAGAGCCAGCATCTCAAGCCCTCTCCGCATGCGAACTGAAGGAATCCTGCCAGCGCAGAAATGGTTTCGCGGCAAGCTGGATCAGCCAGTCAGTCACTTTGCCGAGGATCGCGAACACGATAATCGCAGCCATGATTTGCGCCGGCTTACCGAGTTGCTGTCCGTCAGTCAGCAGAAAGCCGACACCTTCGGATGCGCCCATGAATTCCGCGGCGACCACGAACATCCATCCGAGCCCGAGACCGGTCCGCAATGAGACAACAAAGGCAGGCAACACGGCCGGAAGAAGGATACGCCTGATCATCGCGAAGCCGCTGAGCCGGAATGTCCGGCCAACCTCGACGATCTTGCGATCAATCCCAAGGATCGCATCCATGACGCCGAGATAGATCGGGAAAAACACGCCGGCGGCGATCAGCGCCACTTTTGACGTTTCAAAAATGCCGAGCCACAGGATGAAAAGCGGGATCCACGCCATGGACGGAATCGCGCGCAGCGCCTGTAATGTCGGATCGAGCAACCGTCGCGCCAGCGACCAGTAGCCACAGATCGCTCCGAAAATCGTTCCCGTCAGAACACCGATACCAAAGCCCGCACCAACGCGGCTCATGGTCGCCGTCACATGCTGGCGCAACTCGCCGCTGGCCGAGAGTTCAACGAGCGTCTCCCAGATACGGCTCGGCGGCGGCACGAGGCGGCCATTGGAATAGCCAAACCGCACCGCCAATTCCCACGCCACCGCACACCCGAGCGGCAACAACAAACCGATGGCAGGCCGCGCAATGCGTTGCAGGCGTCCGGCGGGACGCCGCGTCGTCACGCCGGCCTCAAGAGCTGGATTTTCGAGTGTCATAGCCATAGCAAAAACGCGCAAATGCTCAGGATTGCAAGAGCCCTTTGTGACAACAGCCTGTACGGCGATGGCCGTTCTAGTGTCCCGATTCCGAAGTTCGCACTGGCTTGCGGCTTAGCTCGGATGCGAACTTCGGAATCAAAGGGAGACTAGCAAATCCACGATTCTAGTGTGGCTTAGGTTCAGAAGTTCGCTGGAAAATGGAGCGAACTTCCGAACCGCCACACTAGCTGTCAACCATCGTTAACTGTCCCTCAATTCGTCGGCAGCGGAACCTGGTCATCGATCAGGGAATCCACTGCAGCCTTCACATCGACGCTGGACTGGATGACACCCGCTTGCTGGAGCGCAAGGCCTGCCGCCAGAATCGACTCGCGCTGCGGCGCGCCGATGCGGTTATGAGTGAGTTCAGTGCGCTCCTTGAGCTGCTTGTCGATCACCACGTCGGGAAGCTTGGTTGCGGCCTTAAAGCCCTGCTTAAGCTCATCATAGTGAGTGAGTGAGTACTTGCGGGCCTCTTCATAAACGGCGAGCACGCGGCGCACGAGGTCCGGATGGTTCTTCAGAAATTCCTCGCGGACGTTGAGGATGCCCCAGGTGTTGGCTTCCGGCTTGCGGTAAAACAGCCTGGCGCCATCTTCGATTTCCGCTTGCGCCATCATCGGATCAAGACCTGCCCATGCATCGACGTCGCCGCGAATGAGCGCGGTCTTGCCATCGGCATGCTGCAGCAACACCGGCGTGATGTCTTTTTCGGTCAGGCCCGCCTCAAGCAGCGCACGCACAAGGAAGATGTGCGGATCGGTACCACGCGTAACGGCGACACGCTTGCCTTTCAGTTCAGCGACCTTGGTGATCTTGGAGTCCTTGGTCGTGACCAGCGCGGTCCATTCCGGACGCGAATAAACATAGATCGACTTAATCGGGTTGCCGTTGATCTTGGCGACCAAGGCGGCGGATCCCGCGGACGAGCCGAAATCGATCGACCCCGCGTTCAGAAATTCGAGCGCCTTGTTGGAGCCCGCGGACTGCACCCAGACGATCTTGATTCCGTCCTTGGCGAATTCCTTTTCGAGCAGCCCCTTTTCCTTTAGCACGATGGAAACCGGATTGTAGGTCGCCCAATCGATCGCGATCTGTTTCGGCGCATCGGCGGCGAACAGTGTGCTTGGCGCAAGCGCCGCGACTGCGGCAATCGCAGCAAATACGCGTCGGGTGAACTGGGACATCAAATCTTCTCCATCTCGTAAAAGGGGGTCGTATTGACTGGTGCTGCAATCTCATATTCCGCAGCAATTTGACAGCGCCGAAGTAGCGAGAATATCTTTTTTATTTCAATAAGTTAACCCTCTCGCGTCAATGAGAAAATAACTACCCGAATTGCGCTCAGCACGAAACGGCATTTCTTGAATCGCTGGAAAATGAGAACAGATGTCACTGGTGTGGCGGTACGGACGTCCGCATCATTCGTGCGGCGAGTGCGGAATGCGGACGTCCGAACCAAAGCCACACCAGATCAATAACTTGCTAGTGTCCTTCGATTCCGAAGTTCGCAAACGAAGGTGCCGCGCAATCATGCGAATTTCCGAATCGGGACACTAGATGACCAATCCCCTGATGACACCGCTTTCACGCTCCGATATTCCGATTGTCATGGACAATGTTGCGGTCAACCTCACGCCAGATGCCGAAACGGTCTTCGACAGCGCTCGCATCGCTGCTGCGATCAGTGCGCTTGCCGACAAGCACGCCGGCAACGACGATATTTTCCGCACCGCCATGGCCCAGCTGCTCAAGAGCGAACTCGCCGCGGCGCGCGAGGCTGCACAAGCTCAATTGCTGAAGGACCGTCACGGACGGCGCTGCGCGGAGCGGCTTTGCTTCGTGCAGGACGAAATCATCCGTATTCTGTTCAACGCCGCGACCAGACACCTCTATCACTCACCGACACCATCAGACTCCGAGCGGATGGCCGTCATCGCCACCGGCGGCTATGGCCGCGGCCTGATGGCGCCGGAGTCGGACATCGATCTGCTGTTCATCCTGCCCTACAAGCAAACCGCCTGGGGCGAACAGGTTGCCGAGGCCATCCTCTATTGCCTGTGGGACATGGGGCTGAAGGTCGGGCATGCGACGCGCTCGGTCGACGAATCGATCCGGCAGGCACGGGCCGATATGACGATCCGCACTTCGGTGCTGGAAACGCGCTTCCTGACCGGCGATACCGCGCTCTACGAGGAATTGGTCACGCGCTTCGACAAAGAGGTCGTGCAAGGCACGGCGGCTGAATTCGTCGCCGCGAAACTTGCCGAACGCGAGGAACGCCACCGCCGCGCCGGCCAATCGCGCTATCTGGTCGAACCCAACGTGAAAGATGGTAAGGGCGGCCTCCGCGATCTGCATACGCTGTTCTGGATCGCCAAATACGTCTATCGCGTCCGTGAAACCGAGGATCTTGTCCAACGCGGCGTTTTCGACGCGCAGGAGTATCGTACGTTCCGCCGCTGCGAGGATTTCCTGTGGTCGGTCCGCTGCAACATGCATTTCTATACAGGCCGCCCCGAAGAGCGCCTGTCGTTCGAAATGCAGCGTGAGATCGCGCAACGGCTCGGCTACACATCGCATCCCGGCATGCAGGACGTCGAGCGTTTCATGAAGCACTACTTCCTGATTGCCAAGGAAGTCGGCGACCTCACTGCGATCCTTTGCGCCAAGCTCGAAGACCAGGAAGCGAAGCCTGCGCCAGTGCTAAGCCGGGTGATGGCGCGTCTGCGACCGGGCCGGAAGCGTGGACGCGTGCCGGCTGGTGAAGATTTCATCGTCGACAACAACCGCATTAACCTGGCAGCGCCTGACGTTTTTAAGCGCGATCCTGTCAATCTGATCCGGATCTTTCGGCTGGCGCAGAAAAACAACCTGGCTTTCCATCCAGACGCCATGCGTGCGACGACACGCTCCCTCAATCTCGTCAACCAGAAGCTCCGTGAAAATCCCGAAGCCAACAAGCTATTCCTCGAAATTCTGACGTCGAATGACGCGGAGATCGTGCTCCGGCGCATGAACGAGGCTGGCGTACTGGGCCGCTTCATCCGCGCCTTTGGCCAGATCGTGTCGATGATGCAGTTCAATATGTATCATCACTACACGGTGGACGAGCATCTGTTGCGCTGTATCGGCATCCTTCAGGACATCGAACGCGGCGGGAATGAGGAATACACTGTCGCCAGCGACCTGATGCGGAAGATCCGCCCCGAACATCGCGCGGTGCTCTACATGGCGGTGTTTCTGCACGACATTGCAAAAGGACGCCCCGAGGATCATTCAATCGCAGGCGCCAAGGTCGCACGGCGGCTGTGTCCGCGCTTCGGCTTCAATGCTGCGGACACCGAGTTGATCGCCTGGCTGATCGAAGAACATCTGACGATGTCCACGGTGGCACAGTCACGTGACTTGTCCGACCGCAAGACCATCGAGAACTTCGCTGCCGTCGTGCAGTCCGTCGAGCAAATGAAGCTGCTCACGATCCTCACCACCGCGGACATTCGCGGCGTCGGCCCTGGCGTGTGGAATGGCTGGAAGGCACAGCTCATCCGCACCCTTTATTACGAGACCGAGCCGGTGCTGACCGGTGGCTTCTCGGAAGTCAACCGCGCGCAGCGTATCCAGGCCGCGCAGGCCGAATTCCGAGCAGCGTTTACCGAATGGCCCGAGAGCGAGCTCAACGCATACATTGCTCGTCACTACCCGGCCTACTGGATGAAGGTCGACCTGGCGCGGAAAATCCGTCATGCCCGTTTTGTCAAAGCGAGCGAGGCGAGCGGGCACAAACTGGCCGTTAATGTCGGCTTCGACGAGGCGCGTGGCGTCACGGAATTGACGATCCTTGCGCCGGATCATCCCTGGCTGTTGTCGATTATCGCCGGCGCATGTGCATCGGCTGGCGCCAATATCGTTGACGCGCAGATCTACACGACGACTGACGGCATCGCGCTCGATACGATCGCTATTTCGCGTGAATACGATCGCAACGAGGACGAAGGACGCCGCGCGACCCGCATCGGCGACACAATCGAGCAGGTGCTCGAAGGAAAGCTCCGGCTGCCGGACGTGGTGGCGAAGCGAAGTTCAGCGAAGACTCGTTTGAAGCCATTCGTTGTTGAGCCGGAAGTCATCATCAACAATCAATGGTCGGACCGCCATACCGTGATCGAAGTCTCAGGTCTCGATCGCCCTGGTTTGCTCTATCAACTCACCACCGCAATTTCGAAGCTCAACCTCAATATTGCTTCGGCTCACGTGGCAACGTTCGGCGAGCGCGCGCGCGACGTGTTTTATGTCACTGACCTGCTCGGGGCACAGATCACCGCCCCGACCCGGCAGGCCGCCATCAAGCGCGCGTTGATCCACCTCCTCGCCAACGAGGACAACGCTGCAAAGCCCGCGGCCTGATTGCTACTAGTGTGGTGGTTCAGAAGTTCGCCCGATTTTTCCGGCGGGTCCTTCCAGCGAACTTCTGAACCTGGACCACACTAGAATTATGAATTTACTAGTGTCCTTTCGAATCCAAAGTCCGCTACGGAGAGTGCTGCACGATGAGGCGGACTTCGGATTCGGGACACTAGCTATACTGCGGGTTTGAACGTCGCGCCTTCGTGCTTTAACAGCCATTGTTTACGCTCAAGCCCACCGCCATAGCCGGTCAGCGAACCGTCGGCGCCGATCAGACGATGACACGGCACGACAACACTAATCGGATTGGCGCCATTGGCGAGGCCGACGGCACGAGCCGCGTTCGGAACGTTCAGCCGCGCAGCAAGCTCCCCATAGCTCGACGTTCGTCCTGCCGGAATGGTCTGCAACGCCGTCCAAACATTACGCTGGAAAGACGTTCCGCCGGTACGCCATTTGATTGTCGCCAGTTGGTCGAGGTCACCGGAAAAATAGCCTTTCAGCGCGCGGAGTAAATTCTTTGGCGCCGGCGCCTCTTCAAGAACAAGGTCGCCATAGTGCCGCTTGAGCAAACGATGCAGCCGGGATTCGTAGTCGGACCAGTCGAGTGCACGCAAAAAGCCTTCGCCGTCCGTCACCAGCAGTGCGATGCCGATAGGCGTCTCCAGCCGATCGAGCGAAAATCGTTCAGTTTGTTTCGCTGGCATAGAAGACTCCCCTGATCTCTGTCTTGACCAAGCATCGCTACTTTGACGACCTCTGTCTTGCCGATTTCTGACAAGGTACATGGCATGCTAGGTTCCATCTATTCGATCGGCTTGGGGAAGCAATATGAGCTATGTCGCCAATGGTCTCGTCGCGCTGGTCGTGGCGCTCCATCTCTATTTCCTGGTCCTGGAGATGTTTCTCTGGACCAAACCGAAAGGCCTGGCGACGTTCGGCAATACGCTCGAGAAGGCGCAACAGTCCGCCATGCTGGCCGCGAACCAGGGCCTCTACAACGGCTTTCTTGCAGCCGGCCTGATCTGGGGTCTTATTCACCCCAACGCAGCATTCGGTTTTCAGATCAAAGCTTTTTTTCTGATCTGCGTGATCGTCGCCGGTCTCTACGGTGGCTACTCTGTCAGCAAGAAAATCGTGATCGTGCAGGCACTGCCTGCAATTCTTGCGCTTATCTTGCTATGGCTGGCCTAATCGCGGCCATGCCTAAAGTTGCGTTAACGTCCACTTAACGCGCCTTTAAACCGCCACCGCTAGCCTGCAAACCACAGCGACAGTTCAGTGGGGCGTGGGCATATCGCGTATGGCGATGGGGCGAAAAAAGAAAAGCGGACGTAAGGAGCCGAAGTTCGACGGCCCGGCCTCGCTTGACAGCGTTCGCCTCAATCGCTGGGACCGCGTCGGCCATGTCGTTGACGACGAGGAGCCGCAGCCCAAACGTCGGCGCGCTAAGCCAATCGACGATGATGGCGTTGATGAAGCGCCCCGCGAACGGCGGGCGCGCAACGCGCCGTCGCGCAAAGACAAAGATAGTTCGCCCAAAGGCCGCTCGCGGTCCGTGGCGGGTCGTCTCATTTACTGGGGCGTGGTTTTCAGCCTTTGGGCCGTGATTGCCGGTGCCGGAGCCATCGTCTGGGTGGGCGCGCAACTCCCCTCCATCCAGTCTCTGGAAATTCCCAAGCGGCCTCCGACGATCCAGATCGCCGCCATGGACGGGAGCATAATCGCCACGCGCGGCGAAATGCCCGGCGCCAATGTGTCGCTGAAGGATCTGCCGCCCTTTCTACCTAAGGCGTTCATTGCCATCGAAGACCGGCGCTTCTACTCGCACTTCGGCATCGACCCCACCGGCATCGCGCGCGCCGTCGTAGCAAATTTGATGCATCGCGGCGTGTCGCAAGGCGGCTCCACGCTGACGCAACAGCTCGCCAAAAATCTGTTCCTGACGCAGGAGCGAACGCTTCAGCGTAAGTTGCAGGAGGTTGAGCTCGCCCTTTGGCTTGAGCGAAAGTACTCCAAGGCCGAAATTCTCGAACTGTACCTCAATCGCGTGTATTTCGGGTCGGGCGCCTATGGTGTCGAAGCTGCTGCGCAAAGGTACTTTGGCAAGTCCGCAAAGAACGTCTCGCTGGCGGAAGCTGCAATGCTGGCAGGGCTGGTGAAGTCGCCATCCCGCCTCGCCCCCAATCGCAATCCCGAAGGCGCTGAAAAGCGGGCGCAGACCGTGCTCAGCGCAATGGCGGAAGTGAAGTTCATCACCGATGCCCAGGCCCAAAGCGCGATCGCGCATCCCGCGCACGCCGTTAATCCGGCCGGTGCCGGCACCATCAACTATGTCGCCGACTGGATCAGCGAAGTACTCGACGATCTCGTTGGTCAGATCGATCAGAACATCGTAGTCGAGACGTCGATTGATCCGAAATTGCAGAGCGTCGCCGAAGCCGCCATTATCGATGAGCTTGCGACCAAAAGTGTGAAGTTCAATGTCAGCCAGGGCGCCCTGGTGGCCATGACGCCAAATGGCGCTGTGCGGGCGATGGTCGGCGGCCGCAATTATGCTGAAAGCCAATTCAACCGCGCGGTGACCGCGAAGCGCCAGCCTGGCTCCGCCTTCAAGCCCTTCGTCTATCTCACAGCTCTTGAGGCCGGATTGACCCCCGACACGGTGCGCCCGGACGCTCCGCTCGACGTCAAAGGCTGGAGGCCGGAGAACTACAGCCGCGAATACTTCGGTCCTGTCACGCTCACGCGCGCGCTGGCGATGTCGCTCAACACAGTCGCCGTCAGACTTGGCATCGAGGTGGGGCCAGCGAACGTCGTTCGCACGGCGCATCGCCTCGGTATCGCATCGAAGCTCGAAGCCAATGCCTCGATCTCCCTTGGAACCTCGGAAGTGTCGGTGACCGAGTTGGTCGGCGCCTACGCGCCATTTGCCAATGGCGGTTTCGCCGCATCCCCACACGTGGTGAACAGGATTCGCACGCCGGAAGGTAAGATTCTTTATGCTCGTCGTGCCGACCCGCCGCTGAAAGTCATCGATCCGGCCTATGTCGGCATGATGAACAGCATGATGCATGAAACATTAGTGATGGGCACAGCGCGCAAGGCGGACATTCCGGGCTGGTCCGCCGCCGGCAAGACCGGCACCAGCCAGGACTTCCGCGACGCGTGGTTCATCGGCTACACCGCGAATCTCGTAACCGGCGTCTGGCTCGGCAACGACGACAATTCGCCCACGAAGAAAGCGACCGGTGGCGGCTTGCCTGTCGAGGTCTGGACCCGCTTCATGAAGGCCGCACATCAGAACGTGCCGCCGGCACCTCTGCCAGGATCTTATCAGCCGCAGAGCAATGACGGCGGCGGGTTCCTGTCGAGCCTATTCCCAGGCAACGCCCGGGTACCGCCTCCTGTTCAGCCGGTAGAACGGCAGCAGACACAACAGAGTAGCAATCAAGGCTATCTGCCACCTCCGCCCAACACGCAGGCGAGACCTCCTGTGACACAAACGTCAGTGCGGCCTGAGGCAGACGCTGGTCTCGATGGCTGGCTGATCGATCGAGTCTTCGGCGGCAGACGTTAATCTGCCCGCGCCTAGTGTGGCGTCTCGCAATTGCCGACGTCTCTTGCGGCTAGTTTCTTATCGGCAATTGCGAGACGGAAGCCACACTAGAATCATAAGCTTGCTAGTGTCCCTTCGTCTCCGAATAACCGCGCGAGTGTGCTGCAAATAGGCCGGTTATTCGGAGACAGGACACTAGATTATTCTTCGGATTATTCCTCGATCCCGTAGCGATGCAGATCGTTGCCGTGGGTGTCGAGCCACTTCTTGGCGCGATCGGTCGCTGGACAAATCCTCCCCACCACTTTCCAGAAACGTGACGAGTGATTCATCTCAACGAGGTGCGCGACTTCATGGGCTGCGAGGTAATCGAGCACATAGGCTGGTGCGAGGATGAGGCGCCAGGAAAATGACAGCGCGCCGGCGGACGTACAGGATCCCCATCGGCTCGACTGGTCGCGGATTGTGATCCGCTTGACCTTGACCCCGAGGATCTCGGCATAACGATGTGATGCATCGGTTAGCGCGCGGCGCGCCTCGCGCTTGAGAAAGTCATGGACGCGACGATCGATGAACTCGACGTCACCGGCAACACAGAGAATCTTCTCGCCGCTATCACGCGTATCCGTCCAAACGGTTCCACGTTCGCCGGCACGGTGCACGATTCGATGTGGAACTCCACGCAACGGGATCGATGCTCCATGCGAAAACGGTGCGGCCTTCGGCAAACCGCCAAGACGCGCCGCAATCCAGGCACCGTGACGCTCTGCAAAGTCCCTCGCATCGACCAGATTGCCGCGCGGCGGCATTGTCAGGATGGCTTCGCGCTTACTTGGATGAATACGGAGTGTGTAACGGCGCGCACGACGATGGCGCCTGAGTTGAACAGCGTAAATTGACGAGCCGATTTTGACGGCGAGGGTGCGAGGTTCGGTAGGGCGGCGATAAAGAAGAGCACGAAAGGCCATGTCAGCGGGTCCGGACAGCAGGAGTTCGCCGGGATTCTGCCATATCCGCCGCCAGTGAAATTCATCGGCGCAAAAACAAATCATTTGCCCAATATATCGTGGATTTAGAGATTCGCCCTCCCAGATAAGGGGTTTGGAAACTTGAAACGGCGATTCATTTTTAAGTTTTCAACCCGCCTCGAGGCGGGTTGAAAAATTCACTTTTATGGCACGATTGTGCACGGCCATTTTTTTGTTGAAAATCAAGGTCTTGAGGGCAGGGCCGGGGATTTCAACGCGCGTAAAATCGCAGAATCCCCAGTAAAATATGGCTTTTCCGCCGAAAATGGCCGTTGGGGAACCCTATTCCGCCGCCACCAAAGGGCGCTTGCTGAGAGCCGCCGAGCGCATGAAATCGGAGATTCGAGGGACGATTTCGGACTTGAAGCGCGAGCCGTTGAAAACACCGTAATGACCAACGCCTTTCTGCACATAATGAACGCGACGGCTGTCAGGAATCGCGCTGCATAGTCCGTGGGTTGCTTCAGTTTGACCCAACCCGGAGATGTCATCGTTCTCGCCTTCCACCGTCATCAGCGCAACACGCTCGATCTTCGATGGATCGACTGGTTTGCCACGATGCATCATCTCACCTTTCGGCAAAGCGTGCTTCACAAACACCAGATCGACGGTCTGAAGATAGAATTCGGCGGTCAGATCCATCACGGCGAGGTACTCGTCATAGAATTCGACGTGCTTGTCGACGAGATCGCCATCGCCTTTGACGAGGTTGCTGAACAGTCTCTTATGCGCATCGACATGGCGATCGAGATTCATGCTGACGAAGCCAGTCAGCTGCAGGAACCCGGGATAAACATCACGCATGAACCCCGGATGAGGGAAAGGCACCTTGGTGATGACATTGTTGCGGAACCACTCGATACCCTTTTCTTCCGCAAGGTTGTTCACGGCCGTCGGATTGCGCCGCGTATCGATTGGCCCACCCATTAGGGTCATGGATGTTGGAAAGTGCGGATCTTTCGCCGCTTCCATGATGGAAACGGCCGCAAGCACTGGTACAGCCGGCTGGCAAACCGCAACAACGTGAATGTTGCCGCCGAGCACGTGCATCATCTCGATCACGTAATCGATATAATTGTCGAGATCGAACCGACCCTGCGCGACCGGGACCATGCGGGCATCCGACCAGTCGGTGATGTACACTTCATGCCCAGGCAAGAATGCTTCGACCGTGCCGCGCAACAGCGTCGCATAGTGACCTGACATCGGCGCAACGATCAGCACGCGCGGCTGCGGCTCGCGCAACGGCTGACTGAGCTTGCGGTCGAAGTAAAGCAATCGACAGAACGGCTTTTCCCAAATGGTCTTCACTTCCACCGGGACACGTATGCCGTTGACCTCGGTGTCGTGGATGCGCCACTCCGGCTTGCCATAGCGGCGCGTGGTGCGCTCAAACAGTTCGCACCCTGCAGCAACCGATTTTCCGAACTCAGTATTGGCAAAAGGGTTGAGTGGATTTTCAAAGACGAGCTTCGTCACGTCCGCGAGTGCGCGTGCCGGATTGAGCGACGCCTGCCCCATCTCGTACATCCAATACATATTGGTGGTCAGCGCTGGGCTGGCTTCGGTGGGCAGTTCAGGTGGCCTGCCAAATTCGCCAATCGGCATGTGACTTCCTTATTCCCGGTTTCGCAGCGCAGCATACTGTCGAGAGTGCGACAAACCGTCAATCCACCGAAGGTTCTTTGCTGATGGTTATTGACGAGTAAGCGAGGAAAAGCGGGAGAAATCCGACACAATCAGCGAGAGAGGATAGGTGCGGCGATAAGATCATCCGCGAATTCATCAGCTTATGGCAGATCGGAAACTGTTCCCGCCCTATTTGTGGTCAGCATCGTTGGACGCTAAGGATAGCTGAATGAGCGATATCGCCGCCTCGGATTTCCGTCATCCGCGCCGTTATGTGCGTTTGGATACCATTTTGCGGCTGCGCTGGCTCGCGGTGTTGGGACAACTCGCGACGATATTCATCGTCTCACAGGGCCTCGATTTCGACGTCCCGATCGTCCCCTGCGTCATCATCATCGGCTTCTCAGCGCTGCTTAACCTCGTATTGCAGATCACATTCAATCCGGTTCACCGTCTGGAACCGGCCTACGCTGCCGCCCTTCTCGCCATCAACATCGCCGAGCTCGCGGCTCTGCTGGCATTGACCGGCGGCCTCCAAAATCCGTTCTCGTTTTTGTTTCTTGCTCCGGTGCTGATCTCAGCAACTGCGCTGCCGACACGGTTCACCATCACACTCGGAATCTTCGCCATCGCCTGCGCGACCGCGCTCGGATTCTTCCATCTGCCACTGCCCTGGAACGGTGACGAGCCTCTGGTGCTGCCGCCGACTTATATGACAGCGGTCTGGCTTTCGATCGTGCTGGCGATCGGCGTCACCAGTCTTTACGCCTTCCAAGTGACCGAAGAAGCACGCAAACTCTCCGACGCGCTCGCGGCCACAGAGCTGGTGCTGACGCGCGAACAACATTTAACTCAACTTGATGGTCTCGCTGCCGCCGCAGCGCATGAGCTCGGTACGCCGTTGTCGACGATCTATTTGATCTCGCGCGAACTTGAGGGGATCAGTCATAGCGACAAGCTCGATGAGCACACACGCAACGACCTGAAAATGCTGCGCGAGCAGGCGCGCCGCTGCCGCGATATCCTGGCCAAAATCACGCAGCTGTCGTCGCGCGATACGTCGTTTGACCGGATGCCGCTCTCTTCATTGATCGAAGAGACAGTGGCACCTCATCGCGACTTCGGCATTGCGATCAAAGTGCGCATCGCGCTCGCGGACGAGCCAGAACCTGTCGGCGTTCGCAATCCAGCTATTCTGTACGGCGTCGGAAATATCCTGGAAAATGCCGTCGACTTCGCACGCGAGAAGGTCGAGGTGAACGCTTGGTGGAATTCCGATGCAGTGGAAATCGTCGTGTCCGACGACGGACCTGGCATCCCACCCGACATCCTCAAACGTATCGGCGAGCCATTTCTCTCACGACGCCGAACCAACGACGAACAGAACGGGCGCGATGGCTTGGGCCTCGGCGTCTTCATCGCCCGAACACTGCTGGAGCGCACGGGCGCACGCGTCTCGTTTGCCAATCGGGTGTTTCCCGCGCACGGAGCCGTGGTCACGATCGTATGGCCGCGCGAACGTTTTGAGACCACGGACATCCCCTCGACCTCATTGTCGTGACTAAGGGCCGCACCCCGGCGGCCTTGGCGGTACCCGATTGCCACGCCATATGATTTGAAACATGATGGTCATAACAGGAGGTTCCAAAACGTGACCGCAACCGCCGAATTGACTGAAATCGCAGACCGTTCTCTCCTCATCGTGGAGGACGACAAGGCATTTCTCGACCGGCTCGCGCGCGCGATGGAAACTCGCGGCTTCGCTGTAACGACCTGCGACAACGTGGCTGAAGGCTTGAGCCACATCGGCAAGTCGGCCCCGGCTTTTGCGGTGGTCGACCTCCGGCTTGGCGACGGAAACGGCCTTGACGTCGTGTCGGCGCTCAAACGGCAGCGGCCTGATGCCCGTGCCATCGTCCTGACTGGATATGGCAATATCGCCACCGCCGTGACCGCGGTGAAAATGGGCGCGATCGACTATCTCTCGAAGCCGGCCGACGCTGATGATGTCGTTGCGGCCTTGCTCGCGAGCTCGACAGACAAAAACCAGCTTCCGCAGAACCCAATGTCGGCGGACCGTGTCCGCTGGGAGCACATCCAGCGCATTTATGAGATGTGCAATCGCAACGTCTCCGAGACCGCTCGGCGGCTGAACATGCATCGCCGGACCCTGCAGCGTATCCTGGCCAAACGCGCCCCTCGCTGACTCAAGCTGATGGAACTCTTTTGATTGTGCCGGCGTTGAGAGCGCAGACACAATCAGGGGGCGCGGCTGCGCCGCGGGCCATCATGCGGAAAGCTCGGCATATCGACATCTGCTCCCGTCTCGAGGCCACCAAGCAATTTGGGCTCGTTGAAGATTACCGGATCGAGTGGCAGGAGAAGTCCTTTTGCCCGCCACGGGTCACAATTCGCGGCCGATCATCATTTCCAGAGCAAGTGACAAGAAATTACGTGACCAGTCTGATCGGTCACCTCGTTCCAACGCGTGAAATTGTGATCACGCGGGATCATTGAGCGATGGGCGACGTCATCGCCACTGATTTCGGTTCTAGCGTCCCGAATCCATAGTTCGCCTCATCGTGCAGCGCGCTCCGTAACGAACTTTGGATTCGGGAGGACACTCGTAAATTTATGATTCTAGTGCGCATTCGTTTTTAAGCGAAGGCAGGGCGCCATGACTTCCTCAATCCGGGATATCGTCAGCGAAGCAACACGAACCTCACATCGACGGCTCGATCTTGCTCTTTCGTGGCTCGATCTCGGCAGGCCGCGCAACTATGCGGGCTTCCTACGCGGGCAGGCCGAAGCGCTATTTCCTATCGAGACCGCCCTCCAACGCGGAGGCATCGAAGCCCACATCCCTGACTGGCAACAGCGCGTGCGCACGCCGGCGCTCGAACACGACCTTGCCGTGATGGATGTGGCCTGCGACCCGTTGCCGGTACCCGAATTCAAAACCACTGCAGAAATGCTTGGCGCACTGTATGTGCTCGAAGCGTCGCGCATGGGCGCGCGCGTCATCCTGGCGCGACTGGCGCAGGATCCGGATTCAAACTCCCTCGCCGCCACCGCCTACTTGCGGCACGGCTTCGGCAAGCGGCTTTGGCCGACCTTTCTTGAGGTGCTTGAGAACCATCCGTCGGCGCGCGCGGATACAGCAGGCGTCATCGAAGGCGCGCAAATTGGCTTCGGGATGTTCGAAAGCGCTCTGATTCCGATCGCAAACGTCGCCGCCGAATAGTTCATTCGTCGATATCGCCGTGACCTTGGGGGTCAACAAGCCGACTCATCCGCCGTGCCGCCAGCAATCCGAAACTGACAATCATTGACTTGCGCGTCGCGGCCGCCAGCCGGTGCTCCGGCGCATCGCAATGCAAATAGGCGCCATAAGCATCGGCAACGATCAACCCGGTATCGGGCGGGAAAATCTCACAGGGCAAGTCCTGGGTGAAGGCAAAGAACAGCCGGTCGCAATGCATCCGGTAGTCCTGCCACTTTTGATCTGCCCGCAGATCTTCCAATGACGACTTGATCTCAACGATCCAGACGTCTCCCCGCGCATTCATGCCCACCAGATCAGCGCGACGGCCGGATGGCAAAGACAATTCACTGACGCAGGAAAATCCGAGCGATCTCAGAAATCTGGATGTGCCGCGCGCAATCGCAAACGCGGTCTCAGACTGGCGACCATCCTTGGGCGGGGAAACATTAATGACGCTGACAGATGAATTCATGACACGGTTAATCTAACAGGCCTGGGAAAGCTCCTCAGCCCCAAATTTGCACTTACACCGCATTATTGCGGCCCGGCGGCGTCGCGAAGCACGGGAACTCTCGGTTGCGGTGGATCCCTAGGCGGGAAATAAAATCCGTCATCACGTATCGCATCTTTCCTCGCCAACCTTGAAAGCGTCAAAGACGAAGATCTCCCGGAAGTGATGCGCAAAACTTTCGCGAAAATATTTACGGGCCATTCACGTAGCTTTTCGCTGCACGCAGAGCGTGCACCGAAAATTCGGCTCTTCTTAATCTGGTACCGTCACGCTGTCCGACGCGCCTCGGATCGGCAGACCGCTGTGCGGAAGCGCAATCCGTTTCGAACCGACGGGACCGGAATTTTCTAAGCGGTTTTTTCACCAAGGCGGCGCGGCGTCCGATGAGATTAAATCTGCTATTTGGAAATGCACGACTGCTGCGCCTCGTTGCGCCCTTTATCGCAATTGTGCTCTTGCAAGCGTTCGTCGCCGGCATAAGCCTGAATGTCTTGTCGTCAGTGCGTGCCTATGTCGGAGGAGAAAGCCTCTGGTCCAAGGGACAGAAAGAAGCAATTCATTCGCTTTACCTTTTCAGCGGTACCGGCAATCAAGAGTTCTACGAACAATATGAGCGCGCAATCGCGCTTCCTCTGGGGGATCGTGCAGCCCGTCTCGCGCTCGAACAAACGCCTCCCGATATTGCTGCCGCCCGCCAAGGCCTGCTGAAAGGCGGAAACAGTGCCGACGATATCGACGGCATGATCTGGCTGTTCCGTTACTATCGCGATCTGCCCGCCTTCAAAAGGGCGATCAATCATTGGCGCGCCTCCGATCTGTTGCTCACGGACCTGACTAATCTCGCCAACGCGATTCACACCGAAAACGCGAATGGACCGGCGGCTCCTGAAATCACGGACGAGTATCGCGTCGAACTCAATCGGCTCAACGCCCGGCTGGCCCCGGAAGCGTCGGCATTCTCTGCGAGCCTCGGAGACGGCTCTCGCCAAATCAAGATCGTCCTGACGATTGTCAATCTGTTCACGGTAGGCCTGCTCGTGCTCGTGCAGTACCTCTATGTGCGGCATTTCCTGACACAGCGTCAGAAAGATGAAGATGCACTGAAGGCCGAGAAAGAGCGCGCGCAAATTACGCTTGCTTCAATCGGAGATGCAGTGATCAGCACGGACTCTCTCGGATACGTTGAATTCATGAACCCGGCAGCCGAGACATTGGTGGCACGCCGAATGATCGATTCGAAAGGCCTGCCTCTCACATCACTGTTCAAGATCGTTGACGAGCACACCGGCGAGATCAGCGAATGTCCGATAGAGCGAGCGCGCAATGGACACGGCGCAATTTCGAAATCGCATATGCTCCAACGCAATGACTCCACATCAGTCGCGGTCGCCGTTGTTGGCGCCCCCCTGCATGAGGACGGGCAATTTGCCGGCGTGGTGCTGGTGCTCCGCGATATGACCAGCGAGCGGGAATATATCTCCCAACTGTCCTGGCAAGCCTCGCACTGCAGCTTGACGAATCTGGCCAACCGGCGCGAGTTCGAACATCGCCTCCAACACGTGCTTCTGCAGTTGGAAAACGAAGATGCAGAATCCCGCGCGCTGATGTTCATCGACCTCGATCAATTCAAGATCATCAATGACACTTGCGGACACGCAGCCGGCGATAAGCTGCTCTGCGAGATCTCTGACTTGTTGCGGCTGCAAGCAAGGCCGGGGGATCTGCTGGCACGGCTTGGCGGCGATGAGTTTGGCATTTTGCTGGATCACATCGATATTGAGCAAGCGGCGCTGGGCGCAGAGCGGATCCGCCAGGCGATCCAGGACCTCAACTTTGTCTGGAACGGACGGGCTTTCAATGTCACCGCCAGCATCGGCCTCGTTTACCTGCTGCAGGGCCGAGCGACGATGGATGAGACGGTGCGAACCGCCGATCTCGCCTGCTACATGGCGAAGGAAAAGGGCCGCAACCGCATTCAGATCCACAATCCAGGCGATACCGAACTGCAGCATCGCTTCGGTGAGATGGCCTGGGTTCAGCACATTCGTGAGGCTCTTGAAGAGCAGCGCTTCTGCCTTTACGCGCAGAAAATAGCGGCGCTAAATGGCAGCGGCCACGACGGCGATCATCTCGAACTTCTGCTGCGGCTGCGCGACCGCGATGGACGCATGGTGCCACCTGGTGATTTCATTCCAGCCGCGGAGCGTTATGGACTGATGCCGCTGATCGACCGCTGGGTCGTCCGCCATGCCTTCGAGATTTTGTCAGCTCGGCTCCGCCGCGCATCGTCAAATATCGCGACATGCGCCATCAACCTTTCTGGCGCGACGTTCAACGATGACGGATTCGTCGATTATATTTTTGAGCAGCTTCATTTGCACGGCATTCCGCCGACAATGATCTGCTTCGAAATTACTGAGACCAGCGCCATCGCCGACCTCGACAGCGCTAACCGCTTTATCAGCGTGCTGCAGAAGCTGGGCTGCCGTTTCTCGCTCGACGATTTTGGCAGTGGAATGTCGTCCTTCGGTTATCTCAAGAATCTCTCGGTGGACTATCTCAAGATCGACGGAGGATTTGTGAAGGACATGCTCGATGATCCGATCGACCGTGCCATGGTTGAGATGATCAGCCGGATTGGCAAGGTCATGGGCAAGCAGACCATCGCCGAGTTTGTCGAGAACGACGAGATCCTGCAGGCACTACGCGAAATTGGCGTGGATTACGCTCAAGGCTATGGTGTCGGGCGACCTGAACCGTTCGATGCGTTCGCGGGGATAAAAGGTGCATCTGAGACCCTGCCCCGCCGGGTGGCATGACACGCTAGTGCGGTGGATCTGACGTTCGTATCAGAATTAACCACGAATCCATCATACGAACGTCAGATCCAAAACCGCACTAGGTTCATATTTTTCCTAGTGTCCCTTAAGTTCTGACATTCGTAAACGAGCTAGCCGTAATCTCATACGAATGTCAGAACTGGGACACTAGCTAGTGACAAGGAACCTCTGCAGCCGCTAGTGTGGTGGTTCAGAAGTTCGCTCTATTTCCCGCGAGTTCTTCCAGCGAACTTCTGAACCTAAACCACATGAGTGCCGCGGATTTGAAGTTCTTCCGAGTGAAGCCGCAAGCTCGATGAAGAACTTCAAATCCAAAAGCGGCACTCAAATCATAGACTTGCTAGTGTCCCTTTGATTCCGAAGTTCGCATCCGCGCAAGCCGCAAGCCTGCGGCGAACTTCGGAATCGGGACACTAGAATCATAAATTTGCTAGTGTCCTCTCGAATCCAAAGTTCGCTAAGGAGCGCGCTGCACGATGGAGCGAGCTTTGGATTCGGGACACTAGCAGCCGGGCTCAAGAAGATTTGACGGAAAGCGCTTGGCGCAGCCGAGAAAATCGGCAATGTGTCATCCATGAATGATACATCCAATGATGCTAACGCCAAAGCCGGTGCAATCATCGTCCCGGTTTCGCCATTCCAACAAAACTGCACCCTGCTGTGGTGCAATGCCACGCGCCGCGCTGTGGTCGTCGATCCCGGCGGAGACGTTCCGCAGATCCTGGCCGCAATCAAGCAGGCGGATGTAACGGTCGAACAGATCTGGATCACGCACGGCCATATTGACCACGTCGGCGGTGCCGCGCAGTTGCGTGACGAATTGAAAGTACCGATCGAGGGACCACATCTCGCTGACAAGTACCTGCTCGATCACGTGGTGGAGAGCGGTGCGAATTACGGAATGGTTGGCGTACGGAATTTCGCGCCCGATCGCTGGCTCAGCGAAGGAGATCAGGTCAAGGTGGGTGAGCTCACCTTCGACGTGTTTCATTGCCCTGGGCACTCCCCGGGCAGCGTCGTGTTCTTCAACAAGGAGATGCGATTCGCGCTGGTCGGCGACGTGTTGTTTAACGGCTCAGTCGGTCGCACGGATCTGCCAGGCGGCGATCATGCCGCGCTGATCAATTCCATTACCAGCAAGCTTCTGCCACTGGGTGACGATGTCGGCTTTATCTGTGGACACGGCCCTGGATCGAGCATTGGCCACGAGCGCAAGACCAATCCGTTCCTGAACGGGATGGCATAGAATGCAGCGGTGGCTTTCCGGCGTTTTGTGCAGCAAAACTCTCCAAAGCTTCGGTTCTGATTGAATCAGAACCGAAGCTTTAGATACTTGGTTGACGCGTTTTCTTCACGCGAATGAATGGAGTGGATTTGACGTTCGCAACAGTGACTACCGAGACGGGATGCGAAGGTTCAAATCAGACCCACTAGGAGCCGGTCGAAAACGCTCAGATCTAGCTGCGTATAACGGAGCTCACCGCCTGCGACAGCTCCTGCTGCCGGAACGGCTTCGCAAGTTTGGGTAAGCCGGTCTCGGAGCCTGGCGGCAATTCCGCGTAGCCGGTTGCCAGGATGATAGGGAGGCCTGGCCGTTCGTCCTGGATCGCTGTTGCAAGCTGCACGCCGGTCATCTGCGGCATCGCATGATCGGTAATCACCAGATCGACAGCCTTTTCCCGTCGCAGAATGTCGAGCGCCTGTTTTCCGGAGGTTGCCTCGAATACCTTGTGCCCGAGTTCTTCCAGCATCATAGCCGTGTTCATCAGCACGAGGCCGTCATCATCGACCGCGAGCACGACCAGCGGACGAACAGCCTCTTCACCATCCTTTGCGACACTGGCGACGACGCTTTCCGCTTGCGTTTCTTCCGTCATCGGAATCCACAACTCGGCGACCGTGCCCTCTCCCTTCTCGCTTTTCAGCACAAAGCGGCCGTTGGATTGCTCCATCATGCCATGCACCATCGACAATCCGAGACCGGTGCCGCGGCCGATGCCCTTGGTGGTGAAAAACGGTTCCATCGCACGCGCCAGCGTGGCCTTGTCCATGCCTTCGCCCGTATCCGTCACCGAAAGGCAGACGTATTGCCCTGCTTTCAGCCCGCTCGTTGAGCCCACCGACACCTTTTCGTCACGGGCGCCAATGGTAATAGTGCCTCCGTTCGGCATGGCGTCACGCGCATTGACTGCGAGATTGAGCAACGCCATCTCGAGTTGATTGGCATCGGCCCGGACGGCGCCAATTTTGAGTGGGAAACGCGTTTCAACAGAAACCGACGGCCCGAGCGAGCGCTGCAGCAGATCCGTCATGTCACGCACCAGAGCGATCACATCGACTGCTGAAAATTCGAGATCCTGACGCCGGGCGAAAGCGAGCATGCGCTGTGTCAACGCGGTACCGCGCTCTGCAGCCTGCCTGGCGTTGTTTATCAGGCTCGCGACCCTGGGATCGTCCGGCAGCCGCTTGCCAACAAGTTCGAGACTGCCGAGAATGACCGTCAGCAAATTGTTAAAGTCGTGTGCGATGCCACCGGTCAGTTGTCCAATCGCTTCCATCTTCTGCGACTGAATCAACGCTTCACGTGTTTGCTCGAGTGCTTTCTGCGCCTCACGACGCTCGGTGATATCGCGCGTAATCTTGGCAAATCCAATGATCGTGCCGTCGTCATCACGAATTGGATCCATGACCACGTTAGCCCAGAACTGGGTGCCATCCTTGCGGACACGCCAACCTTCCCATTCGTAGCGCCCCTCGCGCGTTGCGATTTCCAGCGCCCGCTGAGGCTCGCCCTTCAGCCTGTCCTTTTCGGTGTAAAAACGAGAAAAGTGCTCGCCAATAACTTCCTCGGGGCGGTACCCCTTGATCCGTTGTGCACCGGAGTTCCAATTGGTGACGCGGCCGCGAGGATCGATCATGTAAATCGCGTAATCGGTGACACCCTGCACAAGGAGCCGAAACTGCTCTTCGCTCTGTCGCAGCAGCTGCTCTGCGCCTTTACGCTCTGTAAGATCCCGTGTGACTTTGGCAAATCCAACCAGGCGCCCTGAGGTCGTCCGGATCGGGTCGATCACCTCATGGGCCCAGAAACGAGTACCGTCCTTGCGAATACGCCAACCTTCATTCTCGAATTTGCCTTCGCGCACCGCGATTTCCAACGCGCGAGCCGGAAGCCCAGCCTTCCGATCTTCCTCGGGATAGAAACGGGAAAAATGACTGCCGACAATCTCTGACGCCGCGTAGCCCTTGAATCGCTGGGCGCCGGGGTTCCAGCTCGTCACGATGCCGTTCGCATCGAGCATGTAGATGGCATAACCGGTGACCGCATCGATCAGGAGGCGATAGCGCTCCCTCTCGGTCAACATGGTATCGAAACGGTCGACCGTTTCCATCAAACTCCCGCTATCAACCATTCCGATGCCCGCATGTTCAACGTGGCAAAACACCAAACGCGCGAGAAAGTTCCAGACCGCCTCACGCAACTAAAGTTCCTAATTCAACATCGCCTTGAGGGCCGTGGCCGCTGAAGCATAGCCGCCGCGCGCTCCATCGATAAAATGGAAATGATCCGGTCGGGTCGCTGCGAGTGTGAAGCAAGTCATTATGGCAGCGTCCTGCCGATGTATGCCGTAGCAGACTGTCCCGTCCGAAGCCGCGACGGCCAGACGCTCTTCGATGGCGTCGGCAAGTGCTGGACTACAGTCGAGGACCATGCGCAGACCGTCGTCGTACTTCCTGAAATCAGAGTTCTCGACGAGCTGCTTCAAATAGACCTGCGGGACAAATCCCCCTAACGAAATTCCGTAGCGAAGTATCACATAGGAAAACAACGATATCGCATGGGCACCGAGTCGGCGCAGGAACAACGGCTTGCCACGCCACGCACGCGCCTCGTATTCCGCGCCAGGAGAGGGCCAGCGCAATGGCGGCCCCCTGGACGGCACTGGCCGTCCCGCACCGGGGCTTCGTTCCACCAGCGAAATCACATCTTCAATCAGGCGGCGGAAAGCAGTGCCATCGGCATGGCTCGCCGGGACGATCAGCAATGACAAGATCAAGCCGCGCTCCGTGGGGATCTCCGAGAACCGGCACGACAGACCAGTGAGGTCGGGATGTGTTCCGGCTGGCGCCATGTCGACGGTGTACTCACCACGCTTCATTGCGGCTTCCGCCCAGGCAAGGCCGCCGCCGGAGAACATCGCATAGGATACATTCGGCGATGGCGCGTAGCGTGCCACACGAACATCCAGTCCCCGCGCACGGATCATACCAATGGGCACGAGCGCTACTCGCATAACGAGATCGAGATCTTCCTTGACCCAAGTCGCTGTTGCAGCGAGCGCAGCACGGGCCGCTGCTGCATCCCGCGACGACACCGCAAAGCTTGCGCCGTCGCCACCGAATGCGAATGGAAAATCGCGATTCTCGAGCGCGTTCGTAACCGACGCAATCACGGCAGCGCCTGCCATGTTCACCGCCTTATAGCGATTGTTCGCGATGGCCTTTGTAGATTGTACGATGTCAGCGACGCCGATTAGCCAGCCATCAGGTACCGGCTGGTACAATGATGGCTCCATCAACCTACTAAATCCGCGAAATACAGATAGGCGGGCGTAGAAATCGTCCGCTTGCGATGACGCGCGATCGCCGCCGTGCATGTCTTCGGACAAGTTTTTCACACCATCACGCTGCTTGTTTGCATCATTCTCTAACGA
This sequence comes from Nitrobacteraceae bacterium AZCC 1564, assembly GCA_036924835.1. Lineage (NCBI taxonomy): Bacteria > Pseudomonadati > Pseudomonadota > Alphaproteobacteria > Hyphomicrobiales > Nitrobacteraceae > Nitrobacteraceae bacterium AZCC 1564. The sequence goes on along the minus strand of JBAGRR010000001.1, from coordinate 3,164,620 downwards.
CGTTGTCGTCAGCGCATATCGAAACAATAGACTCAACTTCCAAAACGAAAACGCTCCGATCCTGATTTGATCAAGATCGGAGCGTCGCGCTTAATCTATGAGTTCGCCGATTGCTCAATTCGGAACATAGCGGCGGGTCTTGCGCTGACGGGGCGGAGGAACAGGAGCCGGTTCCTCTTCACTGTAATACTGGTACCACTGATTACGGCTGCACGTTCCACCCACGCCGCTCGCAGTCTCGATGCATTGTTCGAATGTGTAGAATCTGCAGTCTCTGCCCGGGCCAAGGCGGCTGAAGTTCTCCCAGCAAAAGGGACCTTCTTGGTAGGCCTGCGCGGAGGTTGGCGCGCCTGCCACAATAGCCAAAGCCGCAACGGCGCTAGAGGCCCACAGGACGATAGAGGCTGGACGTTTGGTGTTCTTCATTTGATATCTCCTGATTGTCCCAGTCTCCGTGGGCTCATCTGATATAGCGCTGCGGAATGTTTTCGCCACACTATAAATGTCAATTCGCCCTATCTCACTCGGCTGGCTTGGCATTTCGCGCCATGAACGTTTCCGGCGATCCGTCCTGCGGGTCAACGAAGACGATATCGGTCGGCTGACGACGCGGCGTATCGATCGACAGGAAGACCACAGGCTCTTCGAACAATTCGGGCATTGCGTGAACAGTCCCGCGCTCGAAAAACAGCAATTGTCCCGGACAAAACTCCGCCTTCGTGGCTGGGTCCTTCATCCAGAAGGTGCCACGCCCGGAGAGAACATAGAGATACTCGTCACAGGTCACATGATAGTGCGGCGGCGTTGGCCGGTAGACTCGAAACACCCGCGCGCTCGCCTGTTCCCGATCGGTGAGATATTTGTCAACCAGTAGGGTCGTTGCCGTCTCCGGTAAAGACTTCGCGATGGCATGGACGTCGAATATGCCAGTCGAACCTTGAACCTCATCACCCATAGCTATTTCCTTACAAACGTCAGGCATCCGTAGCGTGGCGGGGTTATAATCGTCGCAGCAGCCAAGGACCAGCGATAGGAAATATCAATGTCTCCGCTATCCCTTCTCCTCAATATTGCCTGGATCCTTTTCGGCGGCCTCTGGATGGCCGCGGGCTGGGTGCTTGCGGCCGTGATCATGGCAATCACCATCGTCGGACTGCCTTGGGCTCGCGCTGCATTCAACATCGCGGCCTATACGCTGCTTCCCTTTGGCCAGAGAGCTGTCCCGCGCGACACATTGACGAATCGCCCCGACATCGGCACCGGGCCGCTCGGTTTTCTCGGCAATCTGATCTGGCTCGTATTCGCAGGTTGGTGGCTGGCGCTCGGCCACTTGATCACCGCCGTCATGCTGGCGATCACAATCATTGGCATTCCATTCGCCTGGGCACATTTGAAGCTCGCAGGAATAGCACTCTGGCCGATCGGCAAGGCGATCGTGCCGGCGTGATTTGCATCAGCTGACTTGGCTTAAGAAACGCTGGATCATCCAGGAAGCGGCAGGACCTGGCGGACTGTCTGTGCGATGGATGGCGAAAAGCGCATACGAACCACCACGCCAATCAGGCAGGTTGAGACGTACCAAGCGTCGAGCTTTCAGATCATCCCGAACCATCGGTTCAGGCATATTGCCCCAACCGACGCCGGCGCGAAGCAAAGCATGCTTGGCGCCGAGATCCGCAAGCCGCCACGTCTTGACGGCAATCACGCCAAAGTCCTGGCCCTTGGTCAATGTCGAGCGATCCGTCAGCACGAGCTGGACATGGTTGCGCGCATCTCCCGGTGCGTTCGATTTGCTTTTTGCGAGAGGATGGCTTGGCGCGGCGACTGGAATGAGCTCGACACTGCCGATCTGAATGCGTTCGATACCGGATGCTGCCAACTGGATGGGTCCGCTGACGCCGATTTTCGCAACGCCTGTATCCACGATCTGCGTCGTTGCGCCAAGTGCCTCGACATGCAGCCGTAGCGACACCGTTGGAAACTTTGCTTCAAACGCCTGCATCGCATCAACGAGCCGCACCGTCGGAAGCATCACGTCGACGACAAGCGTCACTTCGGCCTCAAGTCCCTCGATCAGGCCTCTGACCTTGGCGCGCAAATTATCAACGCCGACGGACAGCGTGCGCGCTTCTGACAACACGGCCATGCCAGCTTCAGTCAGCGTCGGCTTGCGCGTTTGCTCACGGTCAAACAGCGCAACACCGAGCTGAGCTTCAAGGTTGGCGACCGCATAACTGATGGCTGACGTCGCTCGCCCGAGCCGCCGCCCCGCCGCGGCAAAACTTCCTGTTTCCACAACAGTTAGAAAGACTTGAAGCTGATCGAGGCTTGGAATACCGGGCCCGCTCATTTCTAATTTCCTGAACGTTATTTTCAAAGCTTTACGGGTTTTTCGGACGAATGAAAGGCCCTAGGTAATGTTCAGGCCAAACTGCGTCAGCCGTCGGCACTGGGCTGCATCAGTGAGCAGCACTCGTTGCACGCTCTTCCCGACTCGACGCCTCCAATTCCAATCAGGAGATCATCAATGAATGCCCCACTTCGTTATCTGCCCGCGCTGGGACGCTTGCTCATCGCAGCGATCTTTATTCTCAGCGGCATCACCAAGATCACCGCGCCCGCAGCAACGCAGGCCTACATCACCTCCGCAGGTCTTCCGCTCCCATTGCTGTCTTATCTGCTGGCAGTCGTCATCGAAGTCGGAGGCGGCATCCTTCTCGTTGTCGGCTTTCAAACGCGGATCGTCGCCGCGGTGTTGGCTCTTTTCACGATCGCGGCTGCCGTCAGCTTCCACGCCAACTTCGCCGATCAGAACCAAATGATTCACTTCCTGAAGAATGTCAGCATGGCCGGTGGCTTGCTCCAGGTGGTCGCCTTCGGCGCCGGCGCGTGGAGCCTCGACACCCGCAGCGATCGTCTCGCGCTCACCGCCTGAGACCGCCTACGAAAACGCCGCCGAATTGCTCCGAGATAACGCAACCGCGTGACCACGAAGTTATTGAGCACGAAGCGATCGAGCGGATGGGAAGCTATCCGCTCCATCCGGCCCAATCACATCCGATCGAAATCTTCCGGCGTGAGTTCGATCGGCTGGCCGTGCGGCGTACGATCTGCCGCATGGTCCCAGGCGTCGCGATAGCGATGCAGGGCGTCCTCAGTCGCGACATTTTTCGAAGCGACCAGTTTTTCAAGAGCCGCGAGCCAGTGGCGATAATACGTCTCGCCGGTGTCGGCATCATCTTTGGTCTGCGCTTGTTTAATTTCGCGCGCCAGCGCATCGGCCCATTCCGGCCAGGTGAACACGCCGCGCCCGTGCAACGCCACCGCCATCGCGAAAGCACGCGCTTCCCACGGTTCTCGAAACACCGGGCCTTCGTCGTCACGCGGAATTCCGGGAAGCGCGGCTGTTGCCTGCGCCGCAGCGTTGCGGTCAACCATCATGCGGCGCGCTCCAGATACGATTCCCACGCATCGACCGAAACGGCCGTGTTCTCATCGGCGCGCTCGCCCCATAGCTCCCGGCCCGTAAAGCGAACCGTATAGAGCCATTGCGGGGCTTCGCCTGCGCCGCGTGCGTTGCTGTCCGGGAACACATGACATCCGTGAAGGCGCTCCACAACGCCAACATGGCCTCGTACATAACGCGGCAAGCGTGTGTGCCCTTTGGGATGAATGTTCTTCGCGCGCACCCGGTCACCAACGGCGAACATGGCTTGCGATATGGCGTCGCGCTCAGTCGGCCCGCCCCGCCGCAGCGTCGCGGCGACATCGTCACGCAGGAGCACACCGACGCCAGGCTTCGGCGGCTGAAGCACGCGGCCCTCGTTGATCTCGGCAATGGATACCAAATCGCTCTCGTCCATCAGCCGCTCGAGGCCCGCGAGCCAGAGCTGGTAATAGCTTTTACTCAAGTAGTCGGCGGGCGAGCGGTCTTCGCGCGCGAACCGCGACATATCGATATTCCAGCCACCGGGCTTCGCCATCGCGAGCGTCAGCGCCAGCACACGGCGCTCCCAATCGCCGTGAAACACCGGCTCATTCGACTCAGGCACCACCGGGCCGAAGCCGTCAACGCCACCCATGTCATGCGCGCCGTTCATCGAATCTGCTCCGGCGACTTCGGAAAGCCGGTGCCGATCATGCTGTCCCGTGTCACGAGATCGGCAAGCGCATCCTCGCTCCATCCTTCGGTCCCGGCGGGACGTTGCGGCACCACCAGATAACGGATCTCCGCAGTCGAATCCCACACCCGGATTTCGGTTTCAGCGGGAAGTGAGAGGCCAAAATCGCGCAACACGCCACGCGGGTCGATCACTACGCGCGAGCGATAGGGCGCGGATTTGTACCAGACCGGCGGAAGCCCGAGCACGGGCCACGGGTAACAAGAGCAAAGCGTGCAGACGACCATGTTCTGCAGGCGATCGGTATTCTCGACTGCCACGATGTGTTCACCTTGCCGTCCCACATAATCGAGTTCGGCAATGGCGGACGTCGCGTCCGTAAGCAACCGCGCGCGGTATACCGGATCAGCCCAGGCTTTCGCGATCACGCGCGCACCGTTGCGCGGGCCAACTTTTGTCTCGTAGGTCTCAATCAGCACATCAAGCGCCGCCGGATCCACATATCCCTTCTCGGTCAGAACCGTCTCCAGCGCGCGGACTCGCAACTCCGTTTCCGACAGCTCGGAGTGGTCATGATCGTGATGATGGTGGTGATGATCGTGATCGTGGTGTGACATGGGAAAAGAATACGCCGCCGGACAAGAGCATGTCGAGGGTTACCGGCAGCGACGCAAACTGTCGAAAATGAAGACAATTTCCGCTTGTGACAGAGAAATGGCGCGCATATAGCGACCGCAACAGACACCAGCAGCGTTATTGCGCCGCTGTCGCTTGATCCAGCGGAAACCTGCTCTGATACCCCACAGGCCGTTGCCCGCCAGCGTCCAATCGGCTAAATGGGAGGCCTAAGCACCCGTAGCTCAGCTGGATAGAGCGTTGCCCTCCGAAGGCAAAGGTCACACGTTCGAATCGTGTCGGGTGCGCCACTCGCTCAATCTGCTTTTTGTCGCGAACATAGTCACCGCGGATTGCGGCACTCCCTTTGCACATTTCGGCAGGTTTTATGGGCAATCGGCGAAATGGTTAGCGTGCCACCAATTCAGTGTTGCGATGGTCGGCTATGACCTTCAGCGCGATCTCGAAAAAAAAGTCGCGCCAATCGAATGCAAAAAGCACGGGACCTGTGGCCAGGTTCGGCCGTGATCGCCGCCACGGTCGCGGCTATCGCGTCGTCTATATGGACGAAGGACCAGACCGCCGTACCATCGCCGATGATCCTTGCCCCGCCCTTGCGGATCTGCTCCGCGTTTGCGCCGTCTGGACGATACCAAGTGCCCGGCGCGCACACCAAGGGAAGGCCCACCCGCACCGGTAGCGCCAGCAACAAAGATTTCATGAGAGAAACTCCTTTGAGGTGCGAGCGTCCCGGTGCGGTGCGCTTCGCTTAGTTTTTGATTGCCGCCTGGGGCGTGTTGCGGAAGCTGATTGCCATGCGGTTGTAGGCGTTCATCAGGCTGATTGCGATCGTGAGGTCGACCAGTTCTTTCTCGCCGAAAACCGCGCGTGCCGCCTGGTACGCGTCGTCGGGCACGCCCGTTTGAGCCACACGCGTCACCGTCTCGGCCCAGGCCAGGGCGGCGCGCTCCGTCTCGCTGAAGAGGTCGCCGCCTTCCTCCCAAGCCTGAACCAGGGCGAGCTTTTCGATCGGCACGCCCTTCTTCGTGAGATCGCGCGTGTGCATGTCTAGGCAATAGGCGCAATTGTTGATCTGCGAGACGCGCAAATAAACGAGCTCCACCAGTTCGGCGGGCAGGCCGCTCTGCACGACATAGCCATAGACCCCACCGAGAGCCTTGGCGCCGTTCGGCGCGATCTGGTTATAATCTAGTCGTTTGGTCATGGTTCTCTTCCATTGAAGGTTATTTGACGGGCGTGGTCAGCGCTTTGTCATTGGTGTCGAGAACGAAGACGGCGAGCAGCTTCGCTGGCTGGGTCTTGCTCGCGTTGCGGCTGATCGAGTGGGTCGCGTTCGGCGGCTCGGACCAGCTCTCACCCGCTCGATAGATGCGCGTCTCGCCGTCATTCACCTTTGACTCGATCGCACCCGAGATCACATAGGCGTAGATGAAGGCCGACCGCGCGTGGGTGTGGGACGGGGACGCTGCACTTGGCGCGTAATCGACTTCCACGGCGATCAGCGACTTGCCGGGGATATTGGGAATGGCCGCCTCGAAGTTCTTCGTGACGGTTTCCGCTTCGCCATCATGGGCGGAGACGGGGCCGGCCATCGAGAAGGCGATGACGGCACAGGTAGCGGCGATGATGGTTCGGATCTTCATGGGTTTTCTCCTTCTGCCGCATGGAAGATGTCCCCGTTCTGGGCCAGAAAAAAGCACCAAGAATGCGAAAGAATAGTGTACTACGGTGGCATGACGAAGCCCCTGAACCTGAGCGTCGACCGCTCAGCCAAGACGCCGCTCGCCGAGCAGATCCGCCACGGGATTGCGACCGCGATCGAAAGGGGCGTGCTCGAACCGGGTGCCCGCTTGCCCTCTTGGCAAGACCTCGCCGCCCAGCTCGGCGTCGCCCGGGGCACCGTGCAGGCAGCATATGAGAAGCTGGACGCAGCACAGCTAATCGTCGCGTCCCGCGCGACAGGAACCCGCGTTGCCCCGCGTCCTCGCGCGGTGGTGAAAAGCAAGCAGCGGCCGGATCCCGGGTCGTTCCTGGAAATCTATCAAGAGATGACCCAGGGGCCCGCCTTCTTCCAGATGGGCGTCCCTGCGACGGAGACCTTTCCGGCAACACTCTTCGCGCGCATCCGCGCAAATGCCGTCCGCGCGGAAGCGAGCGCGGCGCCGATCTATCCAGATCCGCGCGGAGAGCTCGAGCTCAGACGAGAGATAGCAGGCTATCTCGCCATTGCCCGCGGCATCGACTGTTCGCCGTCGCAGATCATCGTCACGGGTGGATATGGCGCCGGGCTGGGACTGGCGCTCCGGGTGCTGAGGCTTGAAGGGGAGAAAGCCTGGATCGAAGATCCGGGCTTCCCGTTCGCCCGAAAGGGGCTTGAACTGGCGCGCCTGTCGCTCGCACCAATCCGCGTCGACGCGGACGGCATCGACATCGACCATGGGTTTCGCCACGTTTCAGACGCCAAGCTCGTGGTTGTGACGCCCGGGCAGCAGGCGCCGCTCGGACCGACATTGTCGCTCGAACGGCGCCTCCGATTGCTTGACTGGGCCGCTGCGAGCGGGGTCTGGGTGATAGAGGACGACTATCTGAGCGAGCTGCAGTTGGCAGGCCGGGCCGCGCCGGCGCTGGCATCGCTCGATCGCGCCGGGCGGGTCATCCACATCGGCTCGTTCAGCAAGACCATCACTCCCACACTCCGCCTCGGATTTATCGTGGCGCCGATCGACCTCATGGCCCGCTTTGCCGAGGTTGCAGCGTGCCTCGCCCCACCGCCGGGGCCTTCGGTGCAGCTCGCGACCGCGGAATTCATGCGGGAAGGCCATTATCTGCGCCACCTCCGCCGTACGAAGCGCGCCTATGCCGCCAAGCGGGAAGACTTGCTGGCGCAGCTTCGGCCCCATTTCGACGCCGATAGCGTTATGGCGACGGGCTTGGCCGTCCTGCTGCGGCTGCCCGATGGCACGTCGGATCTCACCATTGCGCGCGAGATACTGGCTTTCGGCATGTTTCCGGCTCCGCTCTCGGCCTGGTATGCCTCTGCGGAGACCAGCCGGTCTGGACTCTTGTTGGGCGTTGCGACATCGCCGACAAAGGAGCTCGGCAGATCCTGCGACCGCTTGGTCGATATCATCCGGCGTTTCAGCTGAATCCCTGATGCGCGCGTATGGCGCGAGATCTCGCCATGACGCGTTCGCCACATCGAGATACTAAATCTGCTGCCTAGTGGTTCGCTTCGCAAAGGGCCGTGGGAGCCAGCGCCAAATGGTCGAAGCGCTGTTCGGGAAAGCCGTTCCGATTCTGCGCGAACGAGCGCTTTCATCGTAAACCTATAAGATGCCGGGCTACGCATCGACGGTGCCAAGAGTTCTTCGATCCGGGTGCGTAGACGCGCGTGCTGGAGCGGGATCTTCGGAGCTTCGCCGAGATACGCCGTGTCCTCATCGCGATTGAAGCGGGGTTCGACAGTCGCCACTTCGAACAGAACCTCGCCAGGCGTCCGGAAGTAGATTCACCGCCTACGACGATCCCTGCATCGAGTATGGTGACGCAGGAAGATAAAATTAAACAGATTAGGGCTGTTTAAGCCAAATAGCTGCAAATGGCCGGCAAACGTGCGATAAGTAGCCGATGCTCCGTCGCGACACGTTCAGCGGCGAACTGTCCTTCTCTCAATCGGGACGCGATGCGCAGATCGGCGCTGTGGACGCGATCCCCCGCGCCAAGCAAACGCGTCTTCGGGACGATCATCCGTCAGTGCACATCGATCCTCCGACCCTGATTTTATACACTGCGGTGCTTCTTGCCGTGATCGGCGGCCTGTTTGCATTTTTCTGGTCCCGGGAGAAGCAACGGGCCTCGCTCGTATGGTTCGTCCTCCCATTTGTCATGGGAGTCGTAGGTGCCGCAATGGCGATCAATCCCGTCTTTCAGGTCGGGGGCTGGGGCACGAGACTCGGCATAACATGCATTCTGCTGGCCTATGGCTTTGCATGGCAGATGGTTCGGGTCTTCTATCATCGCCGGCCCTTGCTTCTGCTTGTGTTCGCGCCGACGATCCTTTGGTTCGCTCTTTCCGCGACCGTCGTGAAGGAATGGAATCTCTTCGTCACCAGTGCGGTGATCAGGACCGCTCTGACGGCGGCCTTCACCGGTCTTTCCGCTTATGAGTTCTGGCGCAGCAGTGACGAAGACCTTCCCTCCCGACGCATCCTGTTTGGCGTGTTTGCCGCCTATTGCGCATTTCACGTCGCACGCTTGCCGATCATGTCGATGGTCCCGATGCCGATCGGCATGGCACCCACCGCTGTCTGGGCCATCATTGTTTATAATTTCGCGACCGTCGTCCTGGTGCTGCTTGTCAGCATCTTCATGATCGCTCTGTCCCGGGAGCGGAGTTCGGCGCGGAACTACAGCCTGGCGATGCGGGATGCCATGACGCACGTCTACAACCGCCGGGCCTACCATGAACACATGCGGGCGTTAGGCGCGAACGGCAACGATCCGCTCCCACCCTATGCGCTGTTGCTGCTGGACATCGACTCCTTCAAGTCGATCAATGACCGTTTCGGACACCCGATGGGCGACAAGGTGATTATTCTTGCGGCTCAGGCGGCGGAAGTCACGCTGCGCAAGCATGACAAGGTATTCCGGATGGGCGGTGAAGAGTTCGCCTGTCTTCTTCCGGATACGAGCCTCCAGGAAGGCTATGAGGCAGCGGAGCGTGTGCGGGCTTTGTTCCAGAAAACTGCCGCAACTGTTGACGGCGAACGGATCGATGCGACGATCAGCATCGGGGTCGCCGCCACAGATAGCCACCTGTCCCCAGATCAGGTGTTGGTCCAAGCTGACGCGGCGCTCTATGAGGCCAAACGATCGGGACGCAACCAGACTGTCATGGCCACTGCCGAGGAAAGGGATAGCCATTCGCTTGCCGACGCCGCTTCCATCGACTGAGCAAGAGGCGCCATGAAACGGAGCGCGAGGCTTAATCTCTCGGCTGGACCGAGTCTTGTCGAAGAGGATCCAATTGTAACAAGTTGACTACTCGTCAACACGTTCGGATCGCTCCAGCAGAGCAATGCGAGCTTCCAATGCCGTGATCCGGCGCAGCAGATCGAGCCGAGACAGGCCCAGCGTAATCCGTGTTGATCGTATGACCGAAGCCGGAGTGCATGGATCGCCACAAGTCGAAGTGCCGACACTGAAGATCCGCAGGACGCCATCACCCGTCAACACGTCGACCCAACCTTCCTTTGCCGACCGGCCCACGATACGGCCAGGGACGCGCCCAACATAAGCGGGCGGATCGAACACGGCTGATGCGCGAGCAATCATCAGTCGCTCGCCATTCAGATACGTGAAGGCACCCGGGAATGGCGGCGCCAGTCCGCGGATGAGCCGATCAATAGCCGCGGTCGGCTGCCGCCAATTTATCTCTCCATCGTCCGGCACGCGCGTGCAGCCGTAAGTCGCTTGGTGGGCATCCTGGGGGATGCCTTGATCGCCAGCGATGGCATTGGTCACCACCCGTCCGAGTTCACGTTCTTGAATAGCGTTCAGACGTTCGTACAGAGACGTGACCGTGTCTTCTGGCGCAATCGCAACAGCCTGCTGGAACAGCAGATTGCCGCTGTCGAGCCCCGGAACAACAAGGTGAATGCTGATACCAGTAGCATCTTCGTTGTTGATGACGGCCCAATTGACATTAGCGCGGCCACGATACTGCGGCAAAAGTGAATAGTGGACGTTGATAAAGCGGCTCGATGTGAGAATTTGTGGCGGGATAATTCGGTGGAAGGAGGAGATCACGACCGCTGCAGGTCGCAAGTCGACGATGAGCTTCGAAAGTTGATCCAATCCCTGCAAGTCTGATACGGGAATATCGTTCGCTGCGGCAAAAGCCCTGACGGGATCGGTCTCCGGCTGGTCCAGCCCTCGCAGAACACGGACCACGCGACAGTGCATGGCCAACGATCGAAGTGCGGTTAGCGCTGTCGGCCCATCACCGAGGAGCACCACGTCGGGCTTGGCCTGTTGTGTCATGTCGCCTGCGTTCTCTCAAGGATCTGCGCGAATCCTCCAGGCGTCATTCCCCCTCCTCGCCTGACCCACTCGGCGGCGCGCAGGCCACCCGTCTGCAATCTCACGATCGGCTCCGGACCGATCTCCGACAGGAGAATGCCCATGTGTCCCAGTCCAGGAGCTGTGGGTGGCCAGACGGCCAAGCCATTCGAAGTCAGCGCGATCCGATCCACGTCGCCAAAGAACTGCGTGACAACAGCGCCGGCGGGTGCGCAGGCAGCGAGGTGTCTTGCTTCCGGCACGCCGATAAGCAGCGCAGCCTTGGGTAGCAGGGCGACGACAATTGCGTCCCAGTCGTCGCGATACATGGCCTCCACATTTCCAAATATCTCGACGCTTGCCCCTGCACTTGAGAGCCCGGCATGCAGCGGTCCGAGAAAATCATTGTCGCAGACCAAGGCGATGCGGTTGCTGTAACCGGACAAACCGCAATCATGCAGTTGCCTCAGACACAGAGGTCCCAAGAACGAGAAGACATCGACAGCAGGATGCCGTTCGTTGACGCCCACAACCGGAATTCCGCGCCGCCAACATGCTTCAATGTCCAAATCTTCAGGGCGAAATTCCCATGTCTCGAACATCAGCGCGATGACTGCGTGGCTGGGCAGCTGATCGATCAGCGCAGCTGTGAGAGGCCGAAGATGACCGCTGTTGGTGACAATATCAACGTTCTGGAGCACGTCCGGACCAATTGTCTCCAACACCTCGATGCGATCGGCGACGCCGGCTGAGGATGCCAGCTCCAGGGTTTGCTGCTTGACGTCAGCCACCGTTCCATAGCGGGTTTGCTTTGTGAACGCGTAGACGCGCTTGGCTCCGGCCGCCGCAGCGATGACGGGCGTTATGGCGTAAGCGCCGGTCGCAGCCTCCGTCAGGACTGTTAATCCGGAAAGATCCAATCCTGTCGCAGCGATGGTCCGGCCCATCAGCGTTCGAAGACGAGACACGGAGAACCCAGGCCGGATTGAAGCTTGCGTCCCGTTACCAGTTCGGTGCAATGCCTCGAACAAGAGATCGATTTCGCTCATCAGATTGACCCCGTGACAGCACCAGGTCGGAATCACTTCGCGTTTAAATCTTTTTCCGGGAAATACACCCCGCGGCAGGCTAGGGCGAAGCTCACCCTCGTGCAAGCGGGAGATCAGGCCGAAGCGCGAGATATTATGGGGCGCGAAAATCACGCGGTCGAATCGGCTCGGACATAAGACGGGATGGGTGGAAGATGCGCTTGACTTGCATGACAGGTCAAAGCAACCAGTTTAGGGCAGCATCTGGATAGGGACCAGGGTGAAAACACGGTTGAAATCTGCGTTTCGGGACAGCCGATATCGCGGCAGCATCGCTGCGAGCATCACGAATTTTGTCCTGCTCTTGTGTGTCGCCGTTCTTCTGACCGCGTGCAACGCGACTTCGGTCGTCCTCGAGCCACAGAACCGGCAGCTCAACGCCGGGATGGCGCGCATCTTTTTCATTCGCCACTCGAGCTTTCTCTCCGGTCTTGGCAAGCCTGACATTAAGGTCGACGACAAGCTGGTAGGTTCTCTTGCGGTGGGCAGCTATTTCGTTGTTGATCGGCCTCCGGGTCCGCATCGCATCGCCGTCCATGGCGCGTTGGATTCAACCGGCTGGCAGACCAGCTTGGATCTTCTGCCGGGGACTTCCTACTACCTGGAATTAGGCCCGGTTGTCAGAAGGAACATCGACGGGTTCAGATTGGAGTCGATGGATGTCACCGGCCAGCCGCTGCCGGGACGTCCCGGTCTGAACTCGGCGTTCATGTTCTACGTTCTTGATCCATCGGCCGGGGCGGCAGTAGTCGCCCGTCTGACGGCACGCAGCTCGTAGATCGCCTGGCGAGCTTGGTCAACATGTCGGTTGAAGCTTCCATTTGACGGGGCGTGCGCCCTGACCAAGCAGCGGCTGAGCCTCACACCATCGCAACCATCCCCTTCGTCGCAATCCGCCGCGCGCCGTCTCGGTTTTTGAACGGTACGCCCTTGGTGGTGAAACGCTGCGTCCTGCCGCCACTGCGCATTGGGCGACGTGTGCCGGCGGCCTTGCCAGTGCCGGGTGGCTGATGAGCCGGCACGAGTTGGTCGGGGCGTGAGCCGATCAGATCGGCGCGGCCCATCTGTTTCAGCGCCTCGCGCAGCAGCGGCCAGTTCTCAGGATCGTGGTAGCGCAGGAATGCCTTGTGCAGCCTGCGTTGCCGCAGCCCTTTGATCGCCTCGACCTTTTCACTCGCGCCGCGCCGCACGCCGCGCAGCGGATTAACGCCGGTATGGTACATGGCCGTGGCGGTCGCCATCGGAGAGGGCAGGAAGGTCTGCACTTGATCGGCGCGATAGCGGTTCTTCTTCAGCCAGAGCGCGAGATGCATCATGTCCTCGTCGGTCGTGCCCGGATGCGCCGCGATGAAATAGGGGATCAGGAAGTATTTCTTGCCGGCCTGCTTTGCGGCGGCCTCGAACATGTCCTTGAAGCGATCGTACGCGCCGATCCCTGGCTTCATCATCTTGTCGAGCGGACCACGCTCGGTGTGTTCGGGCGCGATCTTCAGATAGCCGCCGACGTGATGTGTGACGAGCTCCTTGACGTATTCGGGACTCTTCACCGCGAGATCGTAACGCACGCCGGACGCGACCATCACTTTCTTGACGCCCTTCACCTCGCGCACCTTGCGGTACAGCCGGATCAGGTCGTCGTGCGACGTGTTCAGGTTCGGGCAGATGTCGGGAAATACGCAGGACGGCCGCCGGCATAGCGCCTCGACCTTCGGATCGTTGCACGCCATCCGGTACATGTTGGCGGTCGGCCCGCCGATGTCGGAGATCACGCCGGTGAAGCCCGGCGTCTTGTCACGGATCAGCTCGATCTCGCGCAGGATCGAGCCTTCCGAGCGGTTCTGAATGATGCGGCCCTCGTGTTCGGTGATCGAGCAGAACGTGCAGCCGCCGAAGCAGCCGCGCATGATCGTCACCGAGAACTTGATCATGTCCCACGCCGGGATCTTGGCATCGCCGTAAGACGGATGCGGCGCGCGGGCGTAGGGCAGATCGTAGACGGCGTCCATCTCTTCCGACGTCAGCGGGATCGGCGGCGGGTTCAGCCATAGGTCACGGTCGCCGTGGCGCTGGACAAGCGCCCGCGCATTGCCCGGATTGCTCTCCCGATGCAGCACGCGCGAGGCGCGGGCATAGGCTTCACGGTCCTGCTCGACCTGCTCGCATGCCGGCAGCCGAATTACAGTGTCCCCGCGATGACGGCCCGCACCTTCATCGGCGGAGTCGAGATCGTCGGCATGCAGTTCTGTGTAGTTGTCAGGCACGCGACGGAACAACGCGACGCCCCGCACGTCGTCCAGATCGCGCGGCGCCTCGCCGGCAGCGAGCCGGTGCGCCACCTCGACGACCGCACGCTCGGCATTGCCATAGAGTAGCAGGTCCGCTTTGGCGTCCGCGAGAATCGAACGGCGCACCTTCTCGGACCAGTAGTCGTAATGCGCGATGCGACGGAGCGACGCCTCGATACCGCCGAGGACGATCGGAACATCCTTGAACGCTTCGCGGCAGCGTTGGGCATAGACGATGGTGCAGCGATCCGGCCGCCGGCCGCCTTCGCCGCCGGGCGTGTAGGCATCATCATGACGCAGCCTTCGGTCCGCCGTGTAGCGGTTCACCATCGAGTCCATGTTGCCGCCGGTGACGCCGAAGAACACCCTCGGCTTGCCCAGAGCCTTGAATGGCTCCGCCGACTGCCAATCGGGTTGGGCGATAATGCCGACCCGGAAACCCTGAGCTTCGAGCAGCCTGCCGATGATCGCCATGCCGAAGCTCGGATGGTCGACATAGGCGTCGCCCGTCACCAACACGATGTCGCAGGCATCCCAGCCGAGCGCCGTCATCTCGGCGCGGCTCATCGGCAGGAATGGCGCCGCCTTGCCGGAAGGTGGCCGGCGGGGAGACCATGACATCAAGGGTTTTTCAGCGGCAGCAAGATTGTTCATGGCGCCACGCATAAGACTCCGCGCCTGCAAATTCAACCAGCCGTCGACGGGCGAAGGCGTCGACGATCAACAATATTGCCCCAATATTTCAATGGAATAAGTGTTCGGCGGTTTTCTGACCGGTGCGCCGCTCTCGTTGTTAGCTCGCAAAAGCAACCTCCCGCGGCCACGCTCCAACCCTTTTCCGGCGACCAGGGCTCGGATAATCTCCCGTACACCCGCGATTGGAACGAATAGGCCACCGCATAGCGCCCCTGCGCCATGTCCCATTCAATTTCACCGGGCCACCATCTAGAAGATAAACCTCTCAAAATCACAAATACTTAAGGGACAAACGATGCCTGCCTATCGCTCCAGAACGACAACCCATGGCCGCAACATGGCAGGCGCACGTGGCCTTTGGCGGGCCACCGGCATGAAGAACGAGGACTTCGGCAAGCCGATCATCGCCGTGGTCAACTCCTTCACCCAGTTCGTGCCCGGCCACGTCCATCTCCAGGATCTAGGCCAGCTCGTCGCGCGCGAAATCGAGAAGGCGGGCGGCGTCGCGAAAGAATTCAACACTATCGCAGTCGATGACGGCATCGCCATGGGCCACGACGGCATGCTCTACAGCCTGCCATCGCGTGAAATCATTGCCGATAGCACGGAGTACATGGTCAACGCGCACTGCGCGGACGCCATGGTCTGCATCTCCAACTGCGACAAGATCACGCCCGGAATGCTGATGGCGGCTTTGCGGCTCAACATCCCGACGATCTTCGTGTCGGGCGGCCCGATGGAATCCGGCAAGATCAACCTCAAGGGCAAGAAGCGCGCGGTCGATCTGATCGACGCCATGGTCGCAGCCGCCGATGACAAAGTCAGCGATGCCGATGTGGAAGTTATTGAGCGGTCCGCGTGTCCGACGTGCGGCTCGTGCTCGGGCATGTTCACGGCAAACTCCATGAACTGTCTCACCGAGGCGCTCGGACTTGCGCTGCCAGGTAACGGCTCGATTCTCGCGACCCATGCCGATCGCAAGGGTCTATTTGTTGAAGCCGGCCACCTCATCGTTGATCTGGCGCGCCGCTATTACGAGCAGGACGACGAGACAGTGCTGCCGCGGACGATCGCGAGCTTCAAGGCATTTGAGAATGCCATGACGCTCGATATCGCGATGGGCGGATCGACCAACACCGTGCTACATCTCTTGGCCGCTGCCTATGAAGGCAAGATTCCTTTCACCATGCAGGATATCGATCGGCTGTCGCGCCGGGTGCCGGTGCTCTGCAAGGTTGCTCCTTCAGTCGCAGACGTGCACCTTGAAGACGTGCATCGCGCAGGCGGCGTGATGGCCATTCTCGGTGAGCTTGATCGCGCAAATCTGCTCAATCGCGGCTTGCCGATGGTCCACAGCAATACGCTGGACGATGCTTTGGCCCGTTGGGATATCCAGCGAACCAAGAGCGAGAGCGTTCGCACATTCTACAAAGCCGCTCCGGGCAATGTGCCTACGCAGACGGCGTTCAGTCAGGAGCGTCGCTTCGAAGAACTTGATACAGATCGCACAGCGGGCTGCATCCGCGATGTGGAGCATGCCTTCTCGAAGGATGGCGGCTTGGCCGTCCTGTTTGGAAATCTGGCACTTGATGGCTGCATCGTCAAAACAGCCGGCGTCGATGACAGCATCCTGAAGTTTGAAGGCCCGGCGCGCATCTTCGAAAGCCAGGACGCCGCAGTCGAAGGAATCCTCGGCGGCAAAGTCAAGGCAGGCGATGTGGTGGTGGTTCGTTACGAAGGACCGCGCGGCGGCCCCGGCATGCAGGAGATGCTGTATCCAACCAGCTACCTGAAATCGAAAGGCCTTGGAAAGCAGTGCGCGCTGATCACCGATGGGCGCTTCTCCGGCGGATCATCCGGCCTGTCGATCGGCCATATTTCGCCGGAAGCTGCGGAAGGTGGCCTCATCGGACTGGTCGAGGATGGCGACCGCATCAAGATCGATATTCCTGCGCGCTCCATCAGCCTTCTGGTCGATGACGCCACCCTCGCGCAACGCCGGGAAGCGATGCTCGCCCGCAAAGATGCGTGGAAGCCCGCGAAGCGAACCCGAAAGGTTTCGATGGCGCTCAAAGCCTATGCAGCCCTTACGACCAGCGCGGCTCACGGTGCGGTGCGCGTCGTCCCTGAGTAAAAGGCATCTCTCGATCGTCATTTTAGAGGCGGGCTCTTTGGAGCCCGTCTCAATGATGCGTGAACCGATTGTGACTTGCGACACTGGTCAGTCTGCTGCGAACATAGCTCCGACCTAAGACCGGAGTTTTGACATGGTCGAAGCAACGAGCAAGGCGGGAAAACTGAAGAACGCCAAAGGTATCAGAGCGGGCGAGGAGAAGACTCCCGAGGCTCCATTTCCACCGCCTGAAGATGAGTTCGGCGGCGGCGATTTCGTCTCTCCAGTCGAAGCTCCGCTGACGGATGACGACAAGCCGCTCGAGTAAACCGCGATCGGAGCCGTGAGGCCACGGAAGCCCGACGCATCACGGGTACAAACGCTGGCCGTTATTAATTTGCTAGTGTCCTTTCGAATCCAAAGTTCGCTACGGAGCGCGCTGCATCATGAGGCGAACTTTGGATGCGCGGCACTAGCCTTGCCCCGCCCGGATGTCTTTCAAGCGTGATCTTCTGACCGTGGAAAACTTCGAGTTCGGCGCGGTGCGCGACACTGACAATCGCGGCATCTTCCATTTCGTCGTTGAGTAATTTCATCATTCGGCTCTGGCTGCGCGCGTCGAGTGCGGATGTCGCCTCGTCCAGCACAATAACGTCGGGCCGATGGAGGATAATTCTCGCAAACGCCAGCCTTTGCTTCTCGCCTCCCGACAGAATCTGGTCCCAAGATGCCTCCTCCGTCACGCGCTTCTCAAGATGAGCAAGACCGACCTTCTCCAGCGCAATGCAGATTTGGTTCCGCGTCCAGTTTTCAGCGGCACCGGGATATGCAACCGCGCGCCACAGCGAGCCCGATGGAATATAAGGTTTTTGCGGCAGCATGAATAATCGCCGTCCTACCCCGAGATCGACGCTGCCGCTGCCCCAAGGCCATAGCCCCGCAATCGCCCGCACCAGCGTACTTTTGCCGGAGCCGGATTCACCCGCGACAAGGATTCGCTGAC
This sequence comes from Nitrobacteraceae bacterium AZCC 1564, assembly GCA_036924835.1. Classification (NCBI taxonomy): domain Bacteria; kingdom Pseudomonadati; phylum Pseudomonadota; class Alphaproteobacteria; order Hyphomicrobiales; family Nitrobacteraceae; species Nitrobacteraceae bacterium AZCC 1564. The sequence continues at coordinate 3,146,618 of JBAGRR010000001.1, read as the reverse complement.
CCGGCTCAATCGTCATGCGCGATCGTCCCACCACGGTCGTTCCGTCATCCAAAGTCACCGACAAATTGTCGAGGCGAAGAAGCGCCGACCCAGCAATCTGGCCGCGCTTGATGCGGTTGTGCCCTTCGCTTCGTTCCTCGGATTCGAGCTTGTCAATTGATCCCATCAAGACCGCGACGCGGCGCGCACTGCCGTTCCAGTCCGCCAGCCGCGGGTAATTGTCCACGAGCCAGCCAAACGCGCCTTGCACGATCGCGAACGCCGACGCGGCCTGCATCACCTGCCCCAGGGACATCTCCCCTTCAAGGAATTTGGGAGCACACAGAAGGATCGGAACAACCGGGGCAAGCAGGCTCGATCCCTGCGATACGACGGTCGTCCGCATGTGTTGACCACAAAGCAATGCCCACTTGTTGATCACATTGCCGAATGAGCGTTGGATTTCGGCGCGCTCTTCCGCTTCGCCGCCCAGAAGCGCGATGCTTTCACCGTTTTCGCGCACCCGCATCAGTGCGTAGCGATACTCCGCTTCAGCTTGATTCTTTTGGATTGAGATCGAAACGAAGTTTCTCCCGACAACGGCCATGAGGCTGCTCGCAACGACGGCATAGAGAATAGCCGCCACAACGAGGAAGCCCGGAATGGTGACACTCACACTGGAAATCTCCAGCGAGACGGAGCCGCCAATTGTCCAAAGAACAACGATGAATGTCGCAGCCGAGAGGCAAGCCAGCGTGATGCCTGCGAAGAAATCAACCGGCGCATCGGTCGCGACACGGAGATCCTCCGCGATCCGGTATTCCGGATTTTGATGGCGATCATCGATCAAATTGAGCTGATAATAACGACCGTTCCTAAGCCAGCGACTAACAACACAGCTCGCAAGCCATGCCCGCCAATGCCGCTGAATGCCCATCCTGACGAAGACCTGAGTGGTGCTGCACACCACGCTTGCGGCAACCAAGGGAAAGAAAATCACTGTCAGCTGCAGAACAACTGACGCATCCTTTTTCTCAATGGCGTCGAAGATCGATCTGTTCCAGACATTGATGCGATACTGCAGGAAAACGTGCACAACGATGAGTGCCAGAAGCCCGCCCGTCAGTATCCAGGCCAATCGATCGCCCTTATGGCCCCAGAAGCCGCGAGCACTTCTCCAGAAGCGCTTGAGCAAATTGTTATGTTCGGCCCGCGCCGCTCTTGCCGTTGAAAGCATCAGATCCGCCTCCGGATTCTGGACGAGATCGCTTCAACCGATATTAAGCCTGCTTGCTTAGCCGCGGACCTCGGGGCCTGCGCAACTACTTCGTGAACAGCCGCGACACCAAGTCTCTATCTCGGGCTGGCACGAACATATAATCGCATTCGGCGGCATTATCCCAAGTCCAAATCTTGTTCGGGAATTGCGCCACGTTCACAAGACCGAGAACAGCACTGCCGTCGTCGCTCTTTTCGATATTGAGACAAATGTAATTCATTTCGGCAATGAACGACATGAGGTCGCTCATTCTCTGTGCGTGAATGGCTTCACTGACCTTGCTGTCCCGGTGAAGCACTTCGCAAAGGACCCAGTGTTCTTCCTTGAGGGCCTCTTTCATTCCACGAAGCGTGGAAAGCTCAGCCCCCTCGACATCGATTTTCATAAGAGCGATGTCGGCAATTCCTACTTGCCGACGAATGTCATCAAATTTGTAGCACGCCACGAATTGGATAGACCAGTCGCGCTCAGGCCTCAGATCAGCTTCAATGCTCGCTGAAGGGTCGATGATTGAATCCTTCTCAAGCAACAATTTCCGCACAGTGTTTTCATCTGCCAAGCCCGCTGGAATCACCGAACAATCCGAACGGCCGTTGACGCGTATGATTTCGCTGAGCGCGCTGACACAATGGTGATTTGGCTCAAATCCGAAATATGATGTCGTCACGGGAGACGCGAAGTAATCCATCAATGTCTGGCCGCAGTTCGCGCCGACATCCACAAACACACCTGCACGCGCCGCCAACGTCTTACCGACGATCTCCGTTTTCCAGTCTGGCTTCCATGCAGCAAGCTGATCCGCCGTCTTGTGACTTGCGGGAATAACGATGTCTCCACGCGACATCGCAAACTTATGGAATGAGAGAGGGCTCTCGCGCATTCGGACGCCTTGACATCAATGACGCTTGGCCAATATCCTCTTTTCACCTTAGCAAATTGCTGCTCTCAAGTCTCGCAAGTCGTCTGAGCGTCGTTACCACATGAGCTCGTCGTCGCTGCATCTGAATACTGAGGGTTCACGACCTGCCCATTGAAGGGCGCGACATCTAGCCGGCTTCAAATCAACGCAGTGAGTGCGTTTCGGCGCACCCGAAGCGATCGGCACTATAGGGTTTCTGTATTTTGTTGGCTTAGCGCGTGAGGCCGGCTCCAGCGCTCCAGGCAATGTCTTGACGCAGCTCGCGACGAACCCAGCACCATGACCGCACGGCCTTTGTCTCGAAAACTCAATAGCCCTGTCCATAAAACCGCGGTCCCCGCGGAGGGCGCCTGCCAGACAGTGCAGGATCAGGCTGGGAAAGCCAGAAGTTCGGCTGGCAATAACCGTTGATGCCGGATACAGCGGCGAGACATTGCTCGTAGGTATCGTATTTGCAATCGCCAGGACCTGCCTCCCCCTTCCGGCAGAATGGATACTCCCTCGCCTGTGTTGTGGTGCCGCTGAACGCCGCGCCCGTGGCAATGGTTATTATGGCTAAAGCTAAAAGTCGCATAACTATGATCTCCGAGAGCAGCGATGCTTCGAATATGCCACTGAATGCGCGATATATGTGTAGTTGGTTGGCGGGAAAGCCAATCCGATCTCGGCGGAACGGCGCTTAACAACAACGTGACGAAAGAAGTCCCGGTCATCACCGATGCTTGATTCGCGCGGCAGCCGGGCTCTCGAAACAACGATCCGAGACTAAAAGAACTAACTCGCCAGCACCGGCAAACGTTCAATCGCCTTCATGCCGGGCCGCTGTCGCCATTTGATTTGAGATTCATCAACCGCAAGCTTTAGGTTCGGCCAGCGCTTAAACAGGGCTTTCAGCGCACAGCGACCCTCGATACGCGCAAGCTGATGGCCAAGGCAAAAATGGATTCCGGTGCCGAACGCTATGTGCCGGTTCGGTTTTCTTTGGACGTCGAGCCTTTCCGGATGAGGATTGGCTTGTGGGTCCATGTTGGCAGCGGCCAGCATGACCATCACCTTCTCACCCTTTTTCAACCGCACGCCGCCGAGGTCGATATCTCTGCGCACAAAACGCGGTTTGGTGAATTGCACTGGGGTGATGAATCGTAGGAATTCCTCCACCGCCAGATCGGTGCGATTCCAATCTTCTGCCAACCATTGACGCAGACCAGGATTGATCAGAAGCTCGTAAACGGACCCACTGATCAGATGCGTGGTGGTCTCATGTCCGGCAAACAGCAGCAAGAAAACCATGGCGACCATTTCGTCAGGCGTGATCCGTCCGCCCTCTTTCTCCACACGGACGATCTCCGCGATCAATCCTTCGCCGCCATGCTGTCGAACGGTCTCGATTTGCTGTCTCATATAGCGCTTCATCGCGATGATATTTGGGATCATGCTGAGAAAGCCGAGCGCGCCCGAAAGGCGCGTGAAGCCGCCGGCCCATGCCGAGAATTTCGATCGGTCGGCCGCTGGTAACCCGAGCAATTCACAGATCACCGACAACGGCAGCTTGCGCGCGTAGCGCTCTACGACATCGGCCGGACTTCCCGCTTCGAACAACTCGTTGGCCAGTTGATCACTGATCGCAAGAATGTGCGGCTCCATCTCCAGCACCGCACGGCGACGAAAGGCTTCATCGACGATGTCCCGCAACCGCCCGTGATCCGGTTCGTCCATCGCCAGCATGTTGTCCGCCAATGTGCGCAAAACACCCGGCATCCACCACTGAAGTCCGGCGACACTGCCGTCATCCCGACGGATGGTGAAAGTCTCATTGTCCTTTAGGACCCGATCGGCGAGCGCCTGTGTTGTCGTGGTCCAGACTTTTCCTACGATTGGAAACCGGATCTCAACAACAGGCCCTGCCGCGCGCAACTTTTCCAGCGCGGCGACGGGATCGCGAAAGTAGTCTTGGCTTGTGAAGTCTGCGTGGAACGTCATGAATGACTCCTTCCGGACCGCGAAAGGCCAGTTTTCCCACTAGTGTGGTGGTTCAGAAGTTCGCTCCATTTTTCCCGCGAGTCCTTCCAGCGAACTTCTGAACCTAAACCACGCCAGAATCATAAACTTACTAGTGTCCTCTCGAATCCAAAGTTCGCTACGGAGCGTGCAGCACATGAGGCGACCTTTGGATTCGGGACACTAAGTGCGGCCTAGGCCGGGGTTGCTTGAACATGCCCATTTGCGCGCTTGCACTGACCGACCATCGGTCTATTATACCGACCGTTGGTCTATTCTCAAGATAGAGGGGCATGCTGCGACAGCATGACCTCATTGCAGGAATCACAAGGACACATGCCAAGGGTCATCAAGCATCCCGAACTACGACGCAGCCAGATCCTTGATTGCGCACAGGCGCTGTTTCTCGAGCGTGGCTATGACAATGCAAGCCTCAACGAAATGATCGCGGCGACCGGCCTCTCAAAAGGCGCTTTCTATCACTACTTCGAATCGAAGGAGGCATTGCTTGAGGCGTTGGCCGAGCGATTCGCGCAACAGGCCCTCGCTCAGATCCAGCGCATGGATACGTCGAATCTCGACGCGCTCTCGCGGCTGAATGCATTTCTGGCACGGGGCCGCCAAAACAAGATGGAGAACGCTGAGATCGCATGGAGCTTGTTCGAGGCCCTGTTCAAACCCGAAAATTTCGTTCTCTTCCATCGCATCACTGCGGCCACGTCAGCACTGGTTGGGCCGGTGCTTGCCGACCTCATCAAACGAGGAGTCGACGACGGCACGTTCAAAACATTCGATCCTGACGGCGTGGCTGACATGATGATGCAGCTCAGCGCCGCAACACATGGCATGGTGGCCCGCGCGCTCGCTGCCAGCAGTTCGCGACAGCTCGAAGACACCATCGACGCTCTCGAACGACGCATCAGGCTCTATGAAATTGCACTCGACCGGATTCTCGGTCTGGCAGATGGCAGTGTCTGTATGGCTGAACCGGGCTATATGCGAGCCTTGTTCATGGCTCGGACCCAATCGAGCAAACGCAAAGCCACAAAACAGCGGCAAGCCAACCGTCGCACGTATTAGAGCGTTTTCGAGCGAAGTGGCTACACCGGTTCGCGTGAAGAAAATGCGTTAGAGAAAGCACGCAAAAGAAAAGGCCCCGAGGGGCCTTTTCTGTGACGCCAATTCGACGTCACCATAAGTCAATAGCGGCTGCCGCCACCACCTTCACTCGTTCCCTGACCACCTGTACGAGGTTTGGCGCCCGACTTATGCGTCGCGCTACCTGTGGTCTTATGTTCCTTCTTCATTTGGCGCTCACCGCCCGGCGACATTGTCGTGCCACCCGATTTCGCACTCGGCGCACCGCCTTGACCCTCATTGGTCTGTGCCAGTGCTCCAGTTGCTGACAGCGCCAACGCGCAAGCGCCAGCAAGCAAGATTTTCTTCATGAGCTTCTCTCCTTATCGAGACAACACCGCCCGGGCACTTAACTCCAATGCACAAGATACGTTCCTTCGTTGTCGGTCACATCATGCGTGAAGTCTCATTCGCCGGAACTGTTGCCTCTCACGGCGATTTGAATCACAGTTTCGACAACGAATGGACGCTAGTGTGGTTCAGGTTCAGAAGCTCGCCCGATTTTCCTGCGAGTCCTTCTAGCGAAGGTTTGAACCTGAACCACACGAGTGCCGCGAAGTTCTTCCGCGTGAAGCCGCAAGCTCGATGAAGAACTTCAAATCCAAAAGCGGCGCTTAAATCATTAGTGTCCCTTTGATTCCGAAGTTCACATCCAAGCAAGCCGCAAGCCTGTGCGAACTTGGGGATCGGGGCACTAAAATCATTACTAGTGTTCTCTCGAATCCAAAGTCCGCTAGGGAGCGCACTGCACGATAAGGCGGACTTGGATTCGGGACCCTAGATGCGCAAAGTCATCGAGTTCGACGACGAGACTTATCAAGCACTCATCCAGCTTGGCCGCGATCGAATGGCGACGCTGCAAGAACTCGCGGATGAAGCATTTGCGGATCTGCTCAAGAAACACGGCGTGCCGATTGACTTGAAAGATGCTCTGCGGAGGAGCGCAAACACTTCTACCTCAGGGCGAACCGGGAAAGCAGCGAAGCGTCCGGCGAAACGGGCGTAGACCTCGTCAGCATTAGGCCGATTTTGGCGCCGCTTTGCGTGGCGGAATGGTCATAGCGGCAATGCCAACGATGACACAGATCAATCCAATGAACGCGGTGGGCGACAAGGACTCACCAAGAAAGACGACGCCCAGCGCGACGCCGATTGGCACACGCAGGTAGGCTTGCGCGGTAGCGCCGACCGACCCCAGCGTCTGGATCAGCTTGAAATAAATCACGAAAGCGAGCGCCGTCGAAAACACCGCAAGCCCGATCAAGGCCAAGGTCGAGGTCATGGAGGGCGACAGCGTCCAGGGATGATCAACCACAAGACTTACTGGCACGAGCAATATTGCACCGCAAATCATCGATCCTGCTGCCGGCACAATTGAATCGAGTCCATTGAAGTTCCGACCGAATAGCGCCGCCGCACCGAAGCTCACGGCCGACAGCACAAGCGCGAGCTGCGCGAATAATTGCTGTCCCAGTCCGCCAAGAGCATTCACCCCGACTACAAGACAGATCCCCGCCAAACCTGCTACCACTCCGAGCGATTGGCGAAGGGTTGGGCACTCATGGCGAACAAAGAGCACCGCCAACAGGAAGGCGAAGATCGGCGCATTTGATCCAAGAATGGTGGCGAGGCCTGCATCGACGTGGCGTTCTGCCCATGCGATGAGCGTGAATGGGACCACACTGTTGAGGCATGCCTGAATCATAAAGCGCCGCCACACGGCGGCGTCTCGCGGCATTTTGATACCGCGCATCGACATCACCAACAAAAGAACACCACCTGCGATCAAGGTGCGTGCAGCAATCAATGTGACCGGCGGAATAGTCGCGACACCAATTTTGATGAAGGTATAGGACGCCCCCCACAGCGTCGCCAAAATCAGCAGCAGAACAAGGTTGGCCGCATAGCGGGAGCGTTGCCGAGTCTCGATTGCGATCGTCATGAGTTACCGTGGTATCCGATATCTCCGGCAACACTGCCATGCCGGGTCACTTGAATGTTTCGACCGGGATCGAAGTTTATCCGGCTTTCGAAGCTATCCGCCTTGCAGCAGATTGCCGTACTGATTGGGCACCTCGATCTCAAAACTCAGGATCGCCGCAGACAGTGCCTTTCCGTAATTGTCGAGACTGAGGCTTCGCGAAACACCACCGCCGAGCGCGCCCTCCGCCACGAAATTCAACGCGGCGAGATTGTCGACCTCATAGCGTGTGACGTTACCCTTGATGGCTCCGCGGTAAAATGCCTTGAAGCGCTCCGCAGTCAGTTGCGCTTTCAGCAGCGGATAGAATTCATCGCGATAGGCGATCACCGAAATATTCGATGTGTTGCCTTTGTCGCCCGACCTGACATGGGCCACGCGCTCCAGTTTAACTTGCATCGCTCAGCTCTCATACCAGGTGATGGTAGGCGGCACCGCCTCGCGCGGGACCAAGGTTGACCATACGCCGATGATCTCGCGGGTGCGGTCCTGATGCGGCACACGCTTGCCAGTCATGGCGACCCCGGACACCGCCATACCATCGATCTCACGCCCGACCTTTAGGGCTTCTTCACGCGTTTTCGTGCGCGCCGCGACACGCACTGCAACCTCATAGGGCTCGGGAGTACCAGGTGGGCTTGCCTCGCCATGGATGGCATTGACGCCGACGAAATCAATGCGCAGATCGTCCGCCCTCAGATCGACAATGCGGAAGCGTTCTTCCAGAATGGTCTTGGCTAAGCGTGCGCGGCGCAGAGCACCAGGACCCGCATAGAAGAACATATCCTCGCCGATGAATCCCTCCATGCACCCCATGGAGACTTTCAGCGTCGGCGTGCGCGGCTTGCCGCTAATATTGCGGACCCGCATCCGATCCGGACCCGCCTCTTCCAACAGCGCCGTGGTGAAATCGACCACTACATCAGGTGTGATGTAATTCGATGGATCATGAACCTCATAGAGCATCTGCTCTTTCATGGTCATCGCATTGATCGCACCACCGGTGCCGGCAACTTTGGTGATCACTGCGCTGCCATCGGAGTCCACCTCGGCGATCGGGAACGCCAGATCCCACGGGGAGGGGACATCCTTGAATCCTGGATCAGCGAAGTAGCCGCCCGTGACCTGGGCGCCGCACTCCAGCAGGTGACCGAGACCGCTGCCGGCACCGAGCCGCATGGCATCATCCGTGCGCCAGCCGAATTCGTGCATCATCGGCGCCAGAAACAGAGACGGATCCGCCACACGTCCGGTGATCACGATATCCGCACCATCGCGCAATGCTCCGACGATCGGCTCCGCCCCCAGATAAGCCTCCGCGGAGATCAGATCGGAGGCGATTGAACTGACGGGATTACCATTTTCAAGAATCGTTCCGCCCAGGTTTGCCATGCGATCGGTGATCAGGCTGCCAGAGACTGCTGCTACTTTCTTGCCGCGGGCATTGTGCTCGCGCAGCAGTTCGACAACGCGCTGCGCAGCTCCATCCGGATTAATCCAGCCTTGGTTGCTGATAATTTTGGTGCCTCGCTTCAGGCAGCCAGGCAGCACGGCCTTCATGCGATCGTCGAGATAGGTATCGTATCCCGGAAAGGACGGATCGCGCCGCTTGCGCACCTGCGCTGCGGAGACCGTGGCTTCAGCCATTGTTTCAAAACAGAGATAATCGAGATCGCCGCGCTCGGCGTTGAGTTTGGCCGGCTCGATGCGGTCTCCCCACCACGCCGATCCAGCACCTATTCGCAGTGCCGACAAAAAGTTGATCCTTCTTTCCGAGGCTTGAGACTTGCCTTGCCAGGCAAAACGGACGAAAAATTCGCGCCATGAAACTAGTGTCCCGTCTCCGAATAACCGACCCATTTGCGGCGCGCTCGCACGGTTATTCGGAGACGAGAGGACACTAGCAGAATCAAAATGCTAGTGTGGCTTTTGTCTCGCAATTTCCGATAAGAGACGAGCCGCGAGAGAGGTCAGAAATTGCGAGACGGCACACTAGTAGTCTTTGCCTCGCTTGTCGCCCTCGGTCTTGCGCATACGCCTGTGCGCGCAGAGCGGTTGCCTCCCTCGCCTTTCACCACGACACTGTCCAATACCACGCCGCTGGTGTTCGGCATGAGCGTAGCGGATGCTGAGGACGCGCTCGGGCAGCCCCTGGCTTACGTTAGCGGCAAACCCGGCAATGAGATCTTTCTGGCCATCCGCAGCGTCGGCGGCAGCCGTTGGCACTATCGCGACGATCCGCTTTACCTGCAATTCCGCGGCGGCCGCCTCACCGGCTTCAAAGCCGATTGGAGCCGCAACTGGATGTGGCGGTAACCGTGCCTGCGTAGGCGTTCCGCGCCATCACGAACTGCTCACGCCCCACCATATGGAAGGACCGTCCGCATGGGACAGAACATCACGTTGACCGCATCCGACGGCTTCAAGCTCGGCGCGTATCGCGCCGATCCGAACGCGTCCCCGAAGGGCGCGATCGTCGTCATTCAGGAAATCTTCGGCGTGAACTCGCATATCCGCAACATCTGCGATCGCCTGGCGAATGAGGGATACGTGGCCATTGCGCCTGCGATCTTCGATCGGATCGAGCCCAATTTCCAATCCGGTTACTCGCCGGACGAAGTCGCCGTCGCGCGTAAATTTGTCGCCAATCCCGACTGGACCGCCATGCTGCGCGACGTGCAAGCCGCGATCGACGTGGCGAAGAACAGCGGCCCGGTCGGCCTTGTCGGCTTTTGCCTCGGCGGCACCGTCGCCTATGCGGCGGCAACCAAGCTGACAGGCCTGAAGGCAGCGGTCGGCTATTACGGTGGCGCCATCGTGCGCTTTGCAGATGACAAGCCGATGGTACCGACACAACTCCATTTTGGTGAAAAGGACAGCGGCATTCCACTCACGGATGTTGAGGCGATCAAGGCCAAGCGACCGGACGTCGAGATCTTCATCTATCCGGGCGCCCAGCATGGCTTCGGCTGCGACGAACGCGCGAGCTATGACAAGGCAAGCTCCGATCTCGCCTGGCAGCGCAGCCTCGCGTTCTTCGCCACGCATCTGAAGTAGCACGGCGCATCGAGGTGAGCGGCTCATCATCGACGGCCGCGTAGGCGGAGGCGACCGGCACAGCCGGACGCATGCAACTCGACACCGCGAAGGTGCAGAGAAGGCTAGCGATCAGCGGTAATCGAGACACGCGCATGAAACGAACCGGGCTGTTCTCTCGCGTGAGAGAACAGCCCGGTTTGCAGCGCTATGGTTAAGAAAGGATAAGCAGTCACTGAGTTCCCACAGGAACTCAAGCGTTTAGGCGCTGACGCCAACGCCGATCGGGCACGACACGCCGGTGCCGCCGAGACCACAGTAGCCGCCCGGATTTTTCGCCAGATACTGCTGGTGATAGTCCTCTGCAAAGTAGAACTCGCCGGCCGGTGCGATCTCGGTGGTGATCGCATCGTATCCTTTTGCGGCGAGCGCCTTGCCGTACGCTGCTTTCGACGCCAGTGCAGCCTTCATCTGGGCATCACCTGTGGTGTAAATCGCAGAACGATACTGCGTACCGATGTCGTTGCCCTGACGCATACCCTGCGTTGGATCATGGCTTTCCCAGAACGTCTTCAGCAGATCGTCGTAAGAGATCTTCTTCGGGTCGAAGACCACCAGCACCGCTTCGGTGTGGCCGGTGCGGCCCGAGCAGGTCTCTTCATAGGTGGGGTTCGGTGTCGAGCCGCCAGCATAGCCAACAGCCGTGACGTAAACACCATCGCCCAGCTCGCAGAACTTGCGCTCTGCTCCCCAAAAGCAGCCGAGACCAAAGATAGCAGTCTCAAGGCCCTCTGGATAAGGCCCCTTGAGCGGACGGCCATTGACGAAATGGGTTTTCGCGGTGGGAAGCGGCACAGCGCGGCCTGGCAGCGCATCTGCCGCACTTGGGATCTCAAGAGATTTGCGCATAAAGAACATCGCTCAATTCCTCCGTGGATCGCTTATATATGTGTCTACGCAAGATGCGGCAGAGTGTTACGCCTGCACTGCGCAATCAGATGTTTGGCATCGCGTCTTGAAACGAAACGAATGTTGCGTGCGCACGAGCGCGCCGCAAACGGGTCGGTTATTCGGAGACGGGACACTAGAAAAGTATACTTGCGAGTGGTCCTTTGATTCTAACATTCGCAGGAGGTGCGTGCTGAAATGGGATGCGAATGTAAGAATCGGACCACTAGTGCCGAGAGTAGCCGATCAGCGGCTTGCCGGGTCGGAATAGCAACATCAGCAGGATACCCAAGACACCCATCACCGCCCATGCCGGCTGGTTGAGGAGCACTTTGATGACTGCATTCCAGAGGAGCGGTGAGAAACTCTCGACCATACTCTGCACGGCGTGCTGGCTTCCCTGATTGACGTCGTTCCACAATTCGCCGAGCCGCGTCAGCCGCAGGGTCTGATCGGCGATCGAGCGCGCGCCGTCATAGACGAGGGCAAGGAACCCGAGGACCAGCAGCAGCAGCCCGATCAATCGAAAGAACCCGCGTATCATCACCCACCCCATCTAGTGTCCCGTCTCCGAATAACCGCCCCACTTGCTGCGTGCTCATACGGTTATTCGGAGACGAAAGGACACTAGCAAAATCAAAATGCTAGTGTGGCTTTTGTCTCGCAATTGCCGATAAGAATCCAGCCGCAAGGGTGACCGGCAATTGCGAGACGCCACACTAGGCCGGATTCGCCCCCCCGACCGTCCGGTAGCCCCCGCCATACCGCCCCGATTTGCCAAATTCAACGGTCACCGGGGCCAAAAGCCCCTTTCACGGCCCGAATCGGGCCTGGAAATCGTTGACGCTGCAAACAGGTATCCTTATAACAGCCCCGACTGGCGGTAGGCGCAATCCTGCCGCCGCTGTTCTTTGAGAAGAACCTTTTCAAGAACACCAGGATTTTCACCCATCATCGGCCGAACGGTCGATATCGATCAGACTGGCGGCTGAGCCGCAGCCTGAAGGACCGAGAGCACATGGCCAATACCACCTCTGCGAAGAAGGCGACGCGCAAGATTGCCCGCCGTACTCTGATCAACAAGTCACGCCGCACGCAAATGCGCGGCGCCGTTCGCAACGTTGAAGACGCCATCAAGAAGGGCGACCGCAACGCGGCACTTGAAGCGATGAAGCGTGCTGAGCCCGAACTGATGCAGGCTGCTCAGCGCAACATCATTCACAAGAACAATGCGAGCCGGAAGGTGTCGCGCCTGACGCATCAGATCGCCAAGCTTGCACAGTGATCTGATCGATTAGATCAAACGATCTTTCGAAGCCCGGCTCTTCCGCCGGGCTTTTCTTTTTCGCGACCGACGTTCTTCACGCGATCTCACCATCAGCGTAGCTGACGATTGACGATGCAGCTCACGTCACATCGTCGCACTTCATGTTGATCTCGATCAATCAAACCGCGATGCTGACGCGTGCGCGGTAACCATGCGATCTTTCTCTCACCGCCATCTGACGTCAGAGCGCTTGACGTATCGACGATGCATATCGCACTCGCACATCGATTCGATGCGCGATGTTTGCAAAACGCAACGGACAACGATGTTTGCAAATTGCAAGCCTGTATTTACACGGAAGACGTGGACGACGCGGGAGTTACCCTGTTTCGTTGAACAGGAAAATGCACGACTCGTTAGCCACTTATCGGCATAGCGACGGACACCACTTTCAAAACGCGGTCGCGCCCGGATCAAACATAAACAATTTATGAATTTCTTTTGTGGGCGCGACGCGCATGTGACAGTTGTCCAACATTACGAATCTCTGCGCAGATTCAAAACCTTGCTGTTCTGTCACACCGCACAATGAGTTTCGCAGTGCGGGCAAATCGAAACACACTCACTCGAAGAAAAATCAATTTCGTTGCGAGACACGGCGCCTCGTGTATTTCTTATCCCGTCGCGCCACCTGCGGCTCTTTTGATCAGCGCGGTCTGAGAACTGGGGTGGGCGTGCAAGTAAAAGATAGTCTGCACGTTAGCGACGCTTTCCAAGCGATCGGTCGAGTTCATTCTCACACGATGTGTGAGATCGGCTTGCCGTGGCAAATTTCTCCGGTCGTGGATTTCCGATGTAGGGACACGACAGCAACGAAGGAGATGGCGCACGGAGATAGCGGACCGGTCACTTGAAAGGTGGGAATGTTGAAGGACGGGGTTGGGTAGTAAGACGGGCGGCAACGCGAACCTGAACAGTGAATTGTTCGGGATGCAAAATCGAACTTTTGACACATCAACACGACAGCAACTTGTCGCGGTTTCTTACGCGATAGGAGGGGGAGCTTTTATGTCCATCGAACAGAAGCAGCCAGAAATTCTGAAATCATTTTCGATCGGCAATCCCATCTCAAAGACATCTTTCGCGCCTAATGTTCCCTGCGCGCCATCCGCGTCCAACGGCTTTCGGCCTCACAGTACGCGCTAGTCCCACCGCGTTTCCTTTCGAGTTCCCGGCAGCGTCGACGGCATTCCAATGCCGAACGATGTTCTGTCCGTGAACGATGGAACCGCCGTCGGGACGAAAACCATCGGCAACGAGAAACCATTCAACGAGAAAAGTCAGAGCTCAAATGACAGACGTGGCAGACAACGAACAAAATCATTGGAACCGAGTAAAGGGACGCCTCCGGTCGAACGTCGGTGAAGATGTCTACACCAGTTGGTTTGCACGGATGGATCTCGAGCGGATTCAGGAGGACAGCGTGCACCTGTCCGTCCCCACCAAGTTCCTCAAGAGCTGGATTCAGGCACATTATGCAGAGCGCGTGCTGAGCTGCTGGCAGGCTGAACTGCCCGAGGTCAGCCGTGTCGATCTCACCGTGCGGAGCGCCGTACGCAGCCCGGCGCCGGCGAAAGACGTCAAGCCAGCGATCGAAGAACGCCGCCCCGAGCGCGTCGACAACCGGCCGCCCCCCGAACTTCGCGCCAACGCCACCCTTCCGGTATCTGCAAATCACGATGCGCTTGGTGGCTCACCGCTTGATCCGCGCCTAACGTTTTCGACGTTCGTGATGGGTCGCTCCAATACGCTGGCGCTGGCTGCTGCACGTCAGGTCGCGGAAGGTCGGCACGGCGATCCGGTGATGTTCAATCCTCTCTACATTCACGCTGGCGTCGGCTTGGGTAAGACCCATCTGCTGCAGGCAGTCACCTGGGCGGGCAACTCGAGCTCCGACCGCAAGGTGCTGTATCTCACTGCAGAGAAATTCATGTACGGCTTCGTTGCCGCGCTGAAATCGCAAACAGCGCTCGCGTTCAAGGAAGCGCTGCGCGGCATCGACGTGCTGGTGATCGACGACCTGCAATTCCTTCAGGGCAAATCAACCCAATCGGAGTTCTGCCACACACTCAACGCCCTGATCGATGCCGGACGTCAGGTTGTGATCGCCGCCGACCGTCCGCCGTCTGATCTGGAAAGCCTGGATGACCGGGTGCGCTCGCGCCTGGCGGGCGGCCTCGTGGTCGAGATGGGCTCACTCGGCGAAGAGCTTCGGCTCGAGATTCTGAAATCGCGCGTCACGGCTGCGAGGGTGCATCACGCGTCCTTCGATGTCCCGCCCCCGGTGCTGGAATATCTGGCGAAGACCATTACGCACAATGGCCGCGACCTTGAGGGCGCGATCAATCGCCTGCTCGCACACAGCAAGCTCAACGCTACCCCCGTGACACTGGAAATGGCGGAGCGCGAGGTCCGCGATCTGGTCCGGCCGCAAGAGCCCAAGCGAGTCAAAATCGAGGACATTCAAAGAGTCGTCGCCCGCCAGTACAATGTCAGCCGGTCGGACCTGTTGTCGTCACGGCGTACCGCCAACGTGGTTCGTCCGCGTCAGGTTGCGATGTATCTCGCAAAGACCCTGACCCTGCGTTCGCTCCCCGAAATCGGCCGGAGGTTTGGCGGTCGGGACCACACCACCGTGCTGCACGCGGTACGCAAGATCGAATCCCTGGTCTCCAAGGACCTTGCGCTGTCTGACGAGGTCGAGCTCCTGAAGCGCCAGCTTCAGGAATAACAAAGGGGAAACGCGAAATCGGCCGGAGGTTTGGCGGTCGGGCGCTCCTACGCAAGATCGCCCTGGTCTCCAAGCTTGCGCTGTCTGACGAGGTCGAGCTCCTGAAGCGCCAGCTTCAGGAATAACAAAGGGGAAACGCGCAGTTGGGGCGCTCCTCGCCCTTGCGCTCCGCCTTTATCCACGCCACCTTGCGATCCCCCATGGACCCGGCCAAAATCGTTTTGGCTGGGCCATGGGCGTCAGTCGCCGCGGCGGCCTCCGCCCGGCATCTTCATCGCGCGTCCTCCGCAAAGGGGGCATGGTTTTGCGGCCGGACGCGCAGACACTTGCTTGGGATCGGGCGGATTTGTCATGAAAGTTACCGTCGAGCGTGCACAACTCCTTAAATCGCTGGGTCACGTCCATCGTGTGGTGGAGCGGCGCAATACGATTCCGATCTTGGGAAACGTGCTGATCCGTGCGGAAAAATCGCGCCTCAGCCTGAAGGCCACCGACCTCGATCTCGAAGTGACCGAAACGCTGGCAGCAGAGACCGGCACCGCAGGTTCAACCACGGTGCCTGCTCATATGTTCTACGACATCGTGCGCAAGCTGCCCGATGGGTCGCAAATCATGTTGGAAGCGGATGGCGACCGATCGGTTCTCGCAATTCGTGCCGGCCGCTCGCGCTTCACACTGCAGACCCTGCCTGAGAGCGATTTTCCGGACCTCGCTGCCGGCGACATGACGCATTCCTTCACGCTCGCCGCGTCGGACATGAAGCGCCTGATCGACCGTACGCAGTTCGCGATTTCAACGGAGGAAACCCGCTACTATCTCAACGGCATCTATCTGCACGCTGCTGGCACAGCGAAGGACGCAACACTCCGAGCGGTCGCGACAGATGGCCATCGTCTTGCGCAGGTCGACCTGCCATTGCCCCCAAACGCCGACGGCATGCCGGGTGTGATCGTTCCTCGCAAAACGGTCGGCGAAGTCCAGCGCCTGATCGAGAACAACGATGCAGAGCTCAAGATCGAGCTCTCGCAGGGCAAAATCCGTTTTACCATCGCCGACGTCGTGCTGACATCGAAGCTGATCGACGGCACCTTTCCCGACTACGGCCGCGTCATTCCACAGAACAACGACAAGCAGCTTCTCGTCGACAAGAAGGATTTCGAGGCCGCGGTGGATCGCGTGTCGACTATTTCGAGCGAGCGCGGTCGCGCGGTGAAGCTATCACTCGCAGCAGGCAAGCTGGTGCTGTCGGTCACCAATCCTGATTCGGGAAGTGCAACGGAAGAACTCGAGGTCGAATACGCCTCCGACGCGCTCGATATCGGCTTCAACTCGCGCTACCTCCTCGACATCGCCGCGCAGATCGAAGGCGAAGTGGCCGTACTTCGCCTTGCCGATCCCGGTTCGCCGACGCTGGTGCAGGACAAGGACAACAAAGGCGCGCTCTACGTGCTGATGCCGATGCGGGTGTAAGGGCTTTCTGTTCCGACACCGACTGATTAGATTGCGTCATGGCCGGGCCTGCCCCGGCCATGCACGTCTTCGGGAGCATCTCATAGCTGCCGGCTCCAGTGGTCCGATTCTAACGTTCGCATCCCGTCTCGGCGGGCACCCTTGCGAACGTTAGAATCGAAAGACCACTAGAAAATATGAGATTCTAGTGGAGCTTTGGGATTTGACGTTCGCATCACGAATTCGCGGCAAGCAGGGTTGCGAACGTCAAATCCGCTCCACTAGGGGCTACAGACGGCGACAGGGTTCTTGATCGATGACAATCTCCCGCATCCTGCGCCTTAGCCTCACGCACTTCCGCAACTATCGTGCGGCCAGCCTGGAAACAGACAGCAATGTCGTCGTGTTGGTCGGCGCCAACGGCGCGGGCAAAACCAACTGTCTGGAGGCGATCTCATTTCTGTCTCCAGGCCGCGGACTGCGCCGCGCCACGCTGGACGACGTCGCCGATAATCAGGGCGATGGCTCATGGGCTGTCTCGGCAACGGTCGAGGGCGAACTTGGCCTCGCCACGCTTGGCACAGGGATTGACGCACCACCTTCCGAAGGTGCGTCATCACCGCGCCGCTGTCGCATCGACCGCGAGCCCGTGTCCTCGGCCACCGCCTTTGGCGAATATCTGCGCATGGTTTGGCTGACCCCGGCTATGGATGGGCTTTTCATGGGCGCGGCATCGGAACGGCGACGGTTCT
Organism: Nitrobacteraceae bacterium AZCC 1564; assembly: GCA_036924835.1. Classification (NCBI taxonomy): domain Bacteria; kingdom Pseudomonadati; phylum Pseudomonadota; class Alphaproteobacteria; order Hyphomicrobiales; family Nitrobacteraceae; species Nitrobacteraceae bacterium AZCC 1564. The sequence continues at coordinate 3,129,082 of JBAGRR010000001.1, read as the reverse complement.
TTGACCGCCTCGTGCTCGCCATCGACAGCGAACATTCAAGCCGCGTATCCGCGCTTGACCGCGCCCTGCGCTCGCGTAACCGGCTGCTGGAAGATCGCAACTTCGATCCGCACTGGTGTGAGGCCATTGAGCGCGAGACCGCGGAACTGGCCGTCGCCGTTGCGGCTCAGCGCGGCCAGACCCTGCAACGCCTCGCGGCGACGCTGGCGGCGCGCGGCAGTCAATCGGCCTTTCCATCCGCGCTGATCGCACTCGACGGCTGGATGGAGAACGCGCTTCTGACCGAGACCGCCACAGCGGTGGAAGATCGCTATCGGGAGATTCTACGTGAAAGCCGCCTGAAGGACGCAGCAGCCGGCCGGACGCTCAACGGGCCTCATCTGACGGATCTGCAGGTGGTCTACGCGCCGAAAAACATGCCAGCGCGCGACGCCTCCACTGGCGAACAAAAGGCCCTGCTGATCGGCCTTGTCCTCGCGCATGCCAATCTCGTTGCGGAGATGACCTGCATCACTCCGCTGTTGCTGCTCGACGAAGTCGTCGCCCATCTCGACCCGAACCGGCGTGCGGCGCTGTTCGCCGAGCTTGCAAAGCTGGGAGCGCAGGTGTGGCTCACAGGCGCAGACCCGGCTGCCTTCGCCAACATGGGCGTCGATGCTGATATTTTCGATGTCGATGGTGGGCGCGTGACGCGCCGTACGTAACCAGTGGCCGTGCCATGATGAGCCGCTTATCACGCGAGATTGGCGGCGTGTTCGAAGCTGAAACCGGGCCTGAAAAACGCCCAGAATTCAGCCCTCGAATCATGCTTTTTCAGCCCCCTGGAAAGGGCTATTTCCGGGCTTGAAAATCGGATAAAAAATCCCATTTATTCAAAGACTTGGTTGGCGCTAGTTTGCCCTATGCGGCCACCTGATTTCATGGCACAAATCGACTATGCGGGACGCGTTTTTGGCGACCTGATTCGACCCACCTTCAAAGGCTCCAATATGAGTGAACCAGCCCGGCAACCCGGCGCCGAACCAGCGCCATCCTCAGGTGCGGAATACGGCGCGGAATCGATTAGGGTATTGAAGGGCCTCGATGCGGTGCGCAAGCGCCCTGGCATGTATATCGGCGACACCGATGACGGCTCCGGCTTGCACCACATGGTCTACGAAGTCGTCGACAACGCCATCGACGAGGCGCTTGCAGGACACGCAACACGCGTTGACGTGATCCTCAATCCCGACAACTCAGTGACTGTGCGCGATGACGGCCGCGGCATTCCAACCGCCATCCATAAGGGCGAAGGCATCTCGGCGGCTGAAGTCATCATGACCCAGCTTCATGCCGGCGGTAAGTTCGACCAGAACTCTTACAAGGTCTCCGGCGGTCTGCATGGCGTCGGCGTCTCCGTCGTCAACGCACTGTCGAGCAAGCTGGAACTGCGCATCTGGCGCGACGACAAAGAGCATTACGTCGAATTCGCACACGGAGATTCCGTGGCGCCGCTCAAGGTCGTCGGCGACGCCAATGGCAAGCGCGGCACCGAGGTGACTTTCCTGGCTTCGACTGAGACCTTCAAGACCGTCGAGTATGATTTCGCTACGCTGGAGCACCGCCTGCGCGAACTCGCGTTCCTGAATTCCGGCGTTCACATCCTGCTGTCCGACATGCGCCATGCGGTCGAGAAGCGCGAGGAAATGCATTACGACGGCGGCGTCGAAGCCTTCGTCAAATATCTCGACCGCAACAAGAAGCCTGTCGTCGCCGAGCCGATCGTGATGCGCGCCGAGCAGAATGGCATCAGCGTCGAAGTCGCAATGTGGTGGAACGACAGCTACCACGAAAACGTGCTCTGCTTCACTAACAACATCCCCCAGCGTGATGGCGGCACCCACCTTGCCGGCTTCCGCGGCGCCCTGACGCGCCAGGTGACGAGCTACGCCGACGCCATGGCGAAAAAGGAGAAGATCGCGCTCACTGGCGACGATTGCCGCGAAGGTCTCACCGCTGTTCTATCAGTGAAGGTGCCGGACCCGAAATTTTCGTCGCAGACGAAAGACAAGCTGGTTTCATCGGAAGTGCGCCCGGTCGTGGAGAACGTTCTCAACGAAGCGCTGGCTGCGTGGTTCGAAGAACATCCCACTGAGGCCAAGACCATCGTTGGCAAGGTTGTGGAGGCTGCAGCGGCGCGTGAAGCCGCTCGCAAGGCCCGCGAACTGACGCGCCGTAAAGGCGCACTCGATATTGCGTCTCTGCCCGGCAAGCTCGCTGATTGTCAGGAACGCGATCCGGCCAAATCCGAACTGTTCATCGTCGAGGGTGACTCCGCCGGCGGCTCCGCCAAGCAGGGCCGCAATCGTGAATTCCAGGCGGTGCTGCCACTGCGCGGCAAGATCCTGAATGTCGAACGCGCACGCTTCGACAAGATGCTCTCGAGCGAACAGATCGGCACGCTGATTACCGCGCTCGGCACCGGCATCGGCCGCGAGGATTTCGATCTATCGAAACTGCGCTACCACAAGATCATCGTTATGACGGACGCCGACGTCGACGGTGCGCATATTCGTACTCTGCTGTTGACGTTCTTCTTCCGCCAGATGCCGCAACTGATCGAGGGCGGTCATCTCTACATTGCGCAACCGCCACTCTACAAAGTGACCCGCGGCAAGTCCGAGCAGTACCTCAAGGACGAGCGCGCACTGGAAGATTACTTGATCGAGACCGGGCTTGATGATTGCGTTTTGAAACTGGCGTCCGGCGAGGACCGCAGCGGACGCGATCTCCAGGCGCTAGTGGAAGATGCACGGGTGATCCGCGGCATCCTCAACAATCTGCACAGCCGTTACAATCGCGATGTCGTCGAGCAGGCTGCGATCGCGGGCGTGCTCAGCCCGAGCGTTGTCGGAAATATCGAGACAGCCACCGCCGCCGCCGATTATATCGCCAAGCGCCTCGATGCACTGGCCGACGAGGTCGAGCGCGGCTGGGTAGGCCGTTTCACCGAAGGTGAAGGATACTTCTTCGAGCGTACGGTACGCGGCGTCAAGGACGTCGCCGTCATCGACGATGCCCTGCTTGGCTCAGCAGAAGCGCGCAAGCTCGACGAATACGCCGTGACGTTGCAGGAAGCCTATCCACGCAGCGCCACACTTCGCCGTAAGGACACAGAGACGCCGATCCACGGCCCCATCACGCTGTTCGAAGCAGTCACCGAGGCTGGCCGTAAAGGTGTCAGCTATCAGCGCTACAAAGGCCTTGGTGAGATGAATCCCGACCAGCTGTGGGAAACAACGCTCGACACCAACGCGCGCTCGCTGCTGCAGGTGAAGGTCAAGGAAGTCGATGCTGCCGACGACATCTTCACCAAGCTGATGGGCGACATCGTTGAGCCGCGCCGCGAGTTCATTCAGGACAACTCCCTCGAAGCCAACGTGGACGTGTGAGCCTGTTGTGCTTTCCCGCAATTGCGCGGCGCGCGCGATGGGAGCGTCGCTGCAAGCCAGCTAGGACACAATGCAGGGCAGCGCCGCGGCTCTGCATCATGCCAGTCATCAATTGCGCCAGTTCTTGGTGATATCGGCTTTGACCTTGCCGGGCAGCGGCACAAATTGCATAGACCGTGCCGCATCGTCTCCATGCGCCAATGCCCACTTGAAAAACTGGAGAGTAGCGGCCGACGTCGCAGCCTTGTTTAGGCTCTTTGGCACCAAGACGAATGTGGCTGTAACGATCGGCCAGCTTTGCTCCCCCGGCATATCGGTTAGGTCCATAGCATAGTTTGGGACAGTCCAATCGTCGTTTTCGGCTGCCGCGGCAAACGTATCTCCGTTCGGGAGTACGAACCGGCTGGCCTTGTTCTGGATCTGGACGGTTGCGAGGTTGTTGGCGACCACATAGGAGAGCTCGGCATAGCCAATCCCGCCAGTTGTCATTGGCACAGTCGAAGCCGCGCCATAGCTGCCTTTGACACCAGCGCCGACCGGCCAGTTGAGCGTCATCCCGATCCCCATCTTGTCCCGCCATACGTCGCTGTTCTTCGATAGATATCGGGATATTGCGTAAGTGCCTCCCGACCCTCCCGCATGATATAGAAGCGAGATCGCGAGCTTCGGCAAAGTGAGACCCGGATTGAGATTCGCGACGCGTGCATCATCCCAGGACTTGATGTTGCCCATGAAGATGTCAGCAAGCACGGGGGCGCTGAGCCGAAGTTGGCCGGGCGCAACACCGGGGATGTTGACGACGACTGCATAGCCGCCAGCGACGGTGGGAAACTGCAGGATGTGGGCCTCGTTAAGCTTGCTGTCCTCCATGGGAACGTCGGAGGCGCCGAAGTCCGTTAGGCCTTTCAACGCCTGGAGCTGCCCTACGGAAGATCCCGACGGCTGATAGTTGACCGCGATACCCGTGCTCGGCTTTTGCTGCTCGGCCCATTTGGTATAGATCGGCGCCGCGAAAGCCGAGCCGGTTCCAACTATAGCAGTCTCGGCGTGCCCGCCTCGCAAGCTTGCCGCGGTCATGGCGAGCGCCATCACGGCAATTCGAACTGCTCGCATGTGTATTCTCCTATGACTGGAATCGTCCGGATGAAGATCGAGGCTCACTCGACGCCGTTCAGGACGAAGTCGAAGATGTCATAGTTGCGCAACACACCCGTTTCCGCCCGTTCCCAGTATTCGCGTTTAAGCGGGCGAGAAACGAGGAAGGGCACGCGCTGCTCGCCGAGGCCACCATGCGAGCGCAAGCGATGATCGCCGAGCGCCGACAAGTCGTGGTCCTGACGTCGGGCGCCGATCGCCGTGCCGCGGTCCGTGAACACGGCGAAGTCACCTTCGCGATCCGTCGGCAGTTGGTATCGTTCGCACACAGTTGCTCGATCGAGGACGAGCTCCACCCCGGGCAACGACCGCGCATAGGTCATCATGGCTTTAATGTCGCCGGCTTTGAGCATGTGAACGCGCACAAAGCCGCCCAACGCACCGTGATGTCGAACGAACGGATCGGCGATCGGGCAGATCACCCTGACGGCTCCGGCACCGAACGTCTCGTTCAGCGCATCCTCGAGGTAGACGACATTTGGTTGTCCATCTTCGCTCGACTTGTCGGCCATGCCATGATCGGCAGTCAGCGCAACGGTGGCACCCAGCTCAATCATGCGCGCGATGCGCTTATCGACCTCGGAATGGAAGGCATTCGATTCGTCGTCACTGGGCTCATATTTGTGCTGAACATAGTCCGAGGTGGACAGATACATGAGCTCCGGTTTGGCCGCTTCCAGCAGCTTGAGCCCCGCGTCCAGCGCGAACAGCGAAAGGTCAGCAGAATATTGATCCGGCTTACTGCGTCCGACCATTTCTTCGCCGGTCTTGAATCCGAGAGTAGTGAGGTCGGCGGAGTTCGGGTGTTCAGAAGAGAATGCAATCCCTTCCATTTCATAGGCGAGCACCTTCAGGAGCTTGTCCTTGGCGGTAAACACCGCGGTCTGCACACCTGCTTTGCTCATGGCACCGAGAATGGTGCCGCAGCGCAGCCTCCTCGCATCCGTCACCATGATCTCCTCGCCGGTTTCCGCGTCGAGATAATAGTTGCCGTTGATGCCGTGTATCGCGGGCGGCACGCCGGTCACGATAGACGTGTTATTGGTGTTCGTCGTCGTGGGCACCGTAGCCAGCGCCGTGCCCAAGTAGCCTGCAGACTTGAGATCGCGGATTGTCGGCAAGGTGCCGTCCACGATTCCTTTTTCCAGGTATTCGGGATCAAAACCGTCCAAGCAAATTACAACGACGGGCCGTTGCGGGACGGCGTAGCTGCGCCCGTTTGCCTCGACCAGCCCCTGCGAGATGCGGGCTCCTGATGGTTTTGCCATGTTGTTCTCCGGGTGCTGAACGCCGCCTCAGCGGCTGCAATGTCGGCTCGCGATGGGGTAGATAAGCCGGCGAGATGTGAGAATCGATCGAATAAAACGCACCGAAATGTGAGAAAAAGTAGTAGTTCGACAGGCTGAATGCGCGGGTAAAGCAAGTCGCCGTCGAGGAGGTCGAATTGAAGGAACGCGAATTACCGCTCATTGCTCTTCGCGCTTTCGCAGTCGCCGCACGCAGCGATAGCTTGAACGCGGCGGCCGAAGAGCTGGGCGTCACCCACGGGGGCCGTTAGTAAGCAGGTGCGATCGCTTGAGGATTGGCTCGGGCAACAGGTCTTCACGCGCGAGGGGCGTAGATCGGCGCTTACGCCGTATGGAAAGATCCTCGCGGAACAATTGAGCCAGTCATTCCGGGATATCGACGCTGCCTGCCAATATGTCAGACGTCACCGCAGCAAAGCGGTGCTCGCGGTCGAAGCGCCGTCGACGTTCGCGATGTACTTCCTCATGCCAAGATTGAAGCGCTTCGAGAAAAGGAATCCTAACTTGGCGGTCTGGATATCCACGCGCATGACGGGGCAAACGCCTGATGTTTCCTCAAACGATCTGCTGATCACGAGGGGTTCTGCCGATCAGGTCGGGGCTCATTTGAAGGGAACGACTGCGCTTTTTGAGGAGAACCTGACGCCGGTTTGCAGTGAGGGCTTGTTACGGACACATCCCGTGAAAAAGCCGGAGGACATTCTCGGACATTCGTTGATCACGTCGGCTACGCGGCCGGGACACTGGGAGGCCTGGCTACAAAAAGCAGGCGTCCATGACTATCTTTTCGAAGGTGGTCACCGCTTCGACCACATGTTCGTAGCACTGCACGCAGTACGCGAAGGTCTTGGGTCGATCGTCGCCCCAAAAGAGTTCTTTCCAGGCCCTGCGGAGTGGAAACTTCGCTGTCCGCTTCCTGGCCTTGTCGTGAAAGGCGAAACTTACTTTGCACATTTGACTTCGAGGGCGGACCCGCGGCACGTTGGCCGGTTCATCGATTGGCTCAAGGAAGAGATGAAAAGGCGATATTGAATCCGTTTCTCGGCCTCACATCCTCGGCAACATCCAGCGTACACCCAATCACGCCATGTTCGCATCGGTCATTTGGCGCGCACGATTTGTGCCTGTCCCAAGTTACGAGACATTAGCCAATTGATGGCGCTCCTTAAGGGCGCCATTGTCTTTTCACGCAGGCTCCGGAAGATTTGCTTGTCAAAGCAGAGCACATCGATCTTTGGTCCGAGACCTTCAATGCTATAGATCTGTTGCCTCTGCACAAAGGAGATCGTCATGGCTGCGCCCGCCCTCTTCAAACCGATCAAGGTCCGAAATCTTGCTTTATCGAACCGGATCGTGATTGCACCCATGTGCCAATACTCGGCCGAAGATGGCTGCATGAATGACTGGCACCTGATCCATCTCGGCCAGCTTGCGCTTTCGGGTGCGGCGCTGCTGACGATTGAGGCAACAGCAGTGCTGCCGGAAGGCCGCATCACCTGGGCGGACGTCGGGCTCTGGAATGATCAAACCGAGGCTGCCATGCGCAGAACGCTGGAAGGCATTCGCCGCTGGTCGAACATGCCAATCGCAATCCAGCTCAGCCACGCCGGCCGCAAAGCCTCAACCGAAGTACCATGGAAGGGCGGTGCACAAATCGCTCCGGGCGTGCCCCATGGCTGGCAGACGGAAGCGCCTTCCGCCGTACCATTTGCCGAAGGCAACGTTGCACCGATGGCACTCGATCGGGACGGTCTTCGCCGCGTGAGAGACGCCTTTGCAGCATCCGCAGGCCGCGCCGCGCGACTTGGGATCGATGTCGTTCAGCTTCATGCGGCACACGGCTATCTCCTGCACCAATTCCTGTCACCATTGTCCAACCGGCGTGACGATGAATACGGCGGCTCGCTCGAAAACCGGATGCGCTTCCCGCTCGAAGTCTTCGATGCCGTACGCAAGGCTGTCCCGGCTGAGAAAACCGTCACCATGCGCGTATCAGGGACCGACTGGATGGAAGGCGGCTGGGACATCGACCAAACCGTCGCGTTCGCGAAGATGCTCGAGGCTCGTGGCTGCGATGCGATCCATGTTTCAAGCGGTGGCCTGCATCCTGCGCAGCAGATCCCTGTGGGGCCAAGCTACCAGGTGCCGCTCGCACGAGCTGTTAAAGCTTCAGTACGTATGCCTGTCGTTGCTGTCGGACTGATCACGGGCTTCGAACAGGCTGAGGCGATCGTCGCAACGGGCGACGCCGACATGATCGCATTGGCACGAACGATTCTCTACGATCCGCGGTGGCCATGGCATGCTGCGGCGGAATTGGGCGCGAAAATTCGCGTTCCCAATCAATATCTCCGGTCCCAGCCCCGGCAGTACAAGGATCTGTTCGAGAGCGAGTGACGCGCCCCTCCGCGTCAGAAGTACATTCAGTCTCGCACAACCCAGAGCAATGGTCACAGCACTGCAGGGCATCACGGCGCAAGGACGTCCTGCAGGGCTATCTGGGCATTTCCGACTGGCTAATCAGGGCTTGCCAGTCCGGGGCAACAGCCATGCCATGACAGTGTCAAAAGGCGCACGTTGACTTTTCGGCAAGTCATAACGTTTCACAGCGTCCCTTGCGAAAACTGTCGCCTGATCCCGTGATCGTCTGTTCCGACTTGTAAGCGACATCCATTCCCGGATGATCGTGCGTCGCACTTTCAACCGCGCCATCTCAAACTCCCGCTCTCAAGGACCTGCGAGCTGGGTCTACGCAGCTTTTTTCATGGGACTTGTCTGATGTCGTCGAGCAGAGACCGCACAGCCGCACGCGTGAACCGTATCGCCCTCAACGACGAGACCGCGCTTTTCGAGTGCGTGATGGATACTCTGGATCGCCGCAGGCTTCTGAGGATCAACCCAGATCAAGAGCGTCCCGCGCGGATGCAAGTAATTCAGCAGCCAGTCCAGCGTCTGCTCAAGGGTCCTGAACGGGCGGCGCCGCCAATCCACCAACGCGACATCGTACTGCTCCGCCGGCCGGCCACAATTGGCGGTCGCTGCCGCATGAACGTAACCGCGGTGATGCATATCCAACATGAGCTCAATGGCCTTGGCACCCGCGATGAGGATTTGATCCTGTGTGGAGCATCCCGAAAGCGCGATCATCGGCTCAATGACGCGATCGCTCGCGCGCGAAGAAGATGAGAGTACCATAGGCCACCATCGAACATCGATAACGACGTCCGGAAGATGGATCACTGTGCCATAAAAAATCGAGCCGGACCTATGAGCTGAAATATAGGCGCTCTGTTATTCCTCTTAATGCCTTTATTTATACCTGCTCTTTGGTTGGCTAAGGCTTGGCAATGTCATGCTGAATACATCCGGCATGGCATTGACGATCCAGGCAGGATGTTAGTCGACCTTCGCCCCTGCGAATTTGACAACCTTCTCCCACTTCTCGGTTTCGGCAGCGATGATCTTGCCGAAGTCGGCTGGCGAGCCCGTGATCGGCACGCCGCCGAGTTCTGCGAGGCGCTTGTTGATCGCCGGCTCCGCAAGGATGACATTCACTTCCTTGTTGAGCTTGTCGATGATCTCCTTCGGCGTATTCTTCGGCGCACCGATGCCAAACCAAGCACTCGCCTCATAGCCCTTCACGGTATCTCCGACAGTGGGGACGTCAGGCAGTTCGGCTGAACGCTCCGCTGTCGTCACCGCCAGCGCCTTCAAGCCACCCGATCGAATGTGTTGGATGCATGATGGCATGTTGTCGAACATCACCTGCACGCGTCCGCTCAGCAAATCCGTAACCGCCGGCGCCGAGCCGCGATACGGAACGTGCAGCATCTCCACGCCCGTCATGGCCTTAAACAATTCGCCGGAGAGATGAATCGACGTGCCATTTCCAGACGAAGCCATGTTGACCTTGCCGGGATTGGCTTTGGTGTACGCGATGAATTCGGCCACTGTCTTGACCGGGAAATCCTTCGGAACGATCATCACGTTCGGGACGCGCGTAATGCCAACGACAGGTGCGATGTCGCGAATGAAATTGAAGCTCAGCTTGGAATAGAGCGACGCGTTGATCGCGTTGGCAGGATTCACCAGAAGGATGGTGTATCCGTCCGGATCGGCATTCACCACGGCTTCAGTGCCGATGTTGTTGCCAGCTCCCGGCTTGTTTTCGATGACGAATTGTTGGTGCAAACGCTCCGACAGCCGCTGGCCGATCAAGCGGGCGAGAATGTCTGTTGCCCCGCCTGCGGGATATCCGACAATCCAGCGTACCGGTCGTGACGGATAATCCTGTGCCGTAGCGCTACCTAGTGACAAAAACGCAGAGAAACTCATCGCGATCAGACCGATCGCGGCACGACGTGAAGCCATTTCGTTTCCTCCGGCTGCCGCGACTTGTTGCGCGGTCAGCGTGTGCTGAATGAACAACACACTTTTGTAACAAACAAACCGAAGACCGGCCAGTGCGGCCTCGGCGCGCAGCGTGACCGCAATCTCAGACCTTCGTATCACGGACGATCCGGAGCCGCCGGGCTACGCGATGGCCATTCAAATCTTCCGCCTTGACCGGCCTCTCTACCCGGTACGGCGAAAAACGTTCGATCGCTTCAATCCGACGGATGGCTTCCGGCGCATCCAGCGCCTGATGGTCATCGACCATCGACTTGATATTAGGCCCGATCAAATCCGGCACGACCGAAACAGTTGCGACGTCATCATCGAGACTGCCATCGCCGAGCTTGATCTATGGGCGCCTGCTTCACGCATCGGGATGAAGCTTACGGATCATCCGGCCATCCGTGCATAAAAATCGCTCACGCCCATAAGGCAGCCGTCGAGACGCGGCCGCCGCACAGCGCATCGCGTTTGTCGCGCCTGACCTACCGCCTGCGACGCCATGTCTTTCCGGGATTGGAGCTTCGCGATCTCGCGACTTGAACAGCGATTGCGCAGCGCTTAGCTTGCCGCTCTCACCGCAAGGAATCCACATGGCAAACGAAACCGCAACGCTCGCCGCCTACGTCGCCAACCTGAAATATGATGACATCCCGGCCGACGTGCTGGAGCGGGCAAAGGCCCTGACACTGGATTTTCTTGGCAGCGCCGTGCGGGCGCGGCGGGATGCGGAGTCGACACCCTCCCTGCTCGCAATGCTTACGACACTCGGGCTCGATGCCAAGGGTGAGGCCACTGTGTGCGGAGACAGCCGCACCTACACACCAGCGATCGCTGCTTTGCTGAACGGCGCCCTCGGCCATTCGCTCGACTTCGACGATACTCACGCCGACTCCTCGCTGCATCCGAGCGCGCCCGTCGTGCCCGCAGCATTTGCCGTCGGAGAGATCACCGGCGCAAGCGGCCGTGACGTGCTCACCGCCATCGTCGCCGGCTATGAAGTGTGCTGCCGCCTTGGCAATGCACTGGACCCGACATCGCATTATGCGCGGGGCTTTCATCCGACCGCCACTGCCGGAACATTTGGAGCAGCCGCTGCAGCCGCCAAGCTCTACGGCCTTTCCGCAGAACTGATCGTCGCGGCATTTGGTGTCTCAGGAAGCCAAGCTGCAGGCTCGCTACAATTTCTTCTCAATGGCGCATGGAACAAGCGCTATCAGGTGGGTGCTGCTGCAATGAACGGCGTTGTCGCCGCCTCGCTCGCGCGCGAAGGCTTTATCGGCTCGACGGAATCTGTCGAAGGCAAGCACGGATTGCTGGTCGGCTACAGCGACAACGCGCATCCAGATAAGGCCGTGGCGGATCTTGGCAAGACCTACGAGACGATGAAGATCGGCGTGAAGCCCTATCCAAGCTGCCGCTACACCCACGCCGCTATCGATGCGCTGATCGCCATGCGCCGTGAACACAACCTCACGCCAGAGAACATCCAGCGTGTCGAGATCGGCCTGCATCGCAACGGCATCACCTTGACTGGCGACGCCGCCACAAAACGCCGCCCGAAGAACGTGGTGGGCGGGCAGTTCTCGATGTATTTCACTGGCGCCCTCGCCCTCGAGCAGGGCAGCTTTGGCTGGGACGATTACGAGCGCCTTGGCGATCCCGCAATCGAAGCGCTAGCCGACAAGATCGACGTGGTACAGGATGACCGGCTTGAAATCGGTCGCAGTCATCCATTCGGTGCACGCGTCAGCATTGTGAGCGGCGAAGGGAAGCTCGAACGTCTCATTCCCGACCCGTCTGGAGAACCATCGCTATTTCCGGATGCTCAGGCAATGCGGCAGAAGTTCCTCCAGCTTGCGCGACCCGTGCTGAATTCAGGAGCGGAGCGCTTTGCTGACGCGGTCCTCTCGCTGGAGACATTCGATCGGGCGGACGCGGCCATTCGTCTCGCGCGTCAGTGATTGTCTCTTTTCATCGTGGCAGACTAAAGTCTCTTTTTGCTCGTCTGGAAACGGATACGCTCACGATCTATTGTCGGTAGAGCCGGTTATCCTTGACCGGTGAGATGTGGCGGCAAGATTTGGCGATAAGATTTAAGGCAGGTTGAAGAGATGGCGACACTGGGTTTCGACCGCGCACCGGCATTTCTGAGCGACCTCATCAACACCTTGACCGAGCGCGGCCGTAGCTTGCTTGGCCTGTCAAACGGCTCCCGCCCAATGTCAAAGGCCGAGCTGATTAACCTCGGCGAAACGCTGCTCTCACGACGCGGCGAAGCCACCGGCGTAGCACTCGCCAGTACGCTGCTCGCAGGTTACGCGGCGGCAAGCGACGCCGACAAGCTGGCTTTTCTCGATGCGCTCGCCGACTTATTCGGCCCGGACATGCCGCAATTCAACGAGGCGCTGGCGGCGGTGCGCGACAAGAATGCGTCGCCGGATAGCGTCAGCAAGCTGTTGAAGGCCGCCGAACCACGACGTCAGGAATTGATCCGCCGACTTAACCTCGCACCAGGCGGCACCGCATCGCTGGTACACATGCGAGAGGCGTTGCTGGCTCATATATCGGATCACCCGGCCCTCAAGCACGTCGACAACGATTTCGTGCATCTGTTCGCGTCATGGTTCAACAGGGGTTTTCTCGTGCTGCGACGGATCGACTGGACCACGCCTGCCAATATCCTCGAAAAGATCATCCGTTACGAGCAGGTCCACGCCATCAGCAACTGGGACGATTTGCGCAGCCGCCTCGCGCCCAGTGACCGCCGCTGCTACGGCTTCTTCCACCCGCAGCTCGTTGACGAACCACTCATCTTCGTTGAGGTAGCGCTTACGCGCGAGAGTCCTGCGGCGATTGCACCTCTGCTGGATTTGTCGCGGACACCGATCCCTGCGACGAGCGCCAACACCGCGGTGTTCTACTCAATTTCCAACACACAAAAGGGGCTCGCTGGAATTTCTTTCGGCAACTTCCTGATCAAGCAGGTAGTCGAAGACATCAAGCGCGAACTGCCAAACGTGCAGACGTTCGTGACGCTGTCACCGGCGCCTGGTTTCGCGGGATGGCTGAAGCGCGAGCGTGCCAATGAAAATTCAACGTTGCTCGACGCTGGCACCCGCGCCGCGCTCGACGAACTCGACCTCGCGGGTTGGGCCGATGACCCCGAGACTGCGGAGCGTGTCAAAGCTGCCTTGATGCCGCTTGCTGCATATTATTTCCTCGAGGCCAAGAACCCGCGCGGACAGCCAGTCGATCCGGTCGCACGTTTCCATCTCGGGAACGGCGCACGGCTGGAACGGCTGAACTTCCTCGGTGATCGCTCGAACAAGGGCATGCAGCAGTCACACGGGCTCATGGTCAACTATCTCTACGCCCTCGATAAAATTGAAGAGAATCACGAAGCTTACGCCGAGAAGAGCGTTGTTGCCTCGTCATCGACAATTCGTAAGCTGGTTCCTGCTCGCGCGCTTTCGGTCGCGGGCGACACGAACTGATTGTTGTACCTTTCCGTAGGAGGCCATTATGAGCTGGATGCCATCAAACGACCCGATCCTTGGCGATCCACAATCCTGCGACGCACTCGAATTGATGATCGTTCCGCGGACGCGCGATCTCGGAGACGGCTTCGCCGTGCGCCGCGCCCTGCCCCACGGCAAGCGTCAGATGGTGGGCCCCTTCATCTTTTTCGATCATTTCGGTCCGGTGCAATTTGTGGCGGGCAAAGGTATGGATGTTCGGCCGCATCCGCACATCGGTCTTGCTACCGTCACTTATCTGTTCGACGGCAGCATCATGCACCGCGATAGTGAAGGCAACATTCAGGAAATTCAGCCCGGCGCCATGAACCTGATGACAGCCGGCCGCGGCATCGCGCATTCCGAGCGAACACCAGACGTTCAGCGCGCCAGTGGACAGAGCATGCTCGGCCTGCAAAGCTGGATCGCACTTCCTGTCGGCAAGGAAGAGATCGATCCGTCGTTTCAGCACTACAGTGCGGAGAGTCTGCCGACTGTGCGGGACGGCGGCTTCAAGGCACGGATTATTGCGGGCTCTGCATTCGGCGTGAAATCGCCGGTTGATATGGTATCGCCGTGGTTCCACGTCGAAGTCGCGCTCGATGCAGGCATGAGCGTACCGCTTGACGCCGACCATGAAGAGCGCGCGATCTACCTCGTCGACGGCGAAGTCGAAATCGCACGCGAGAAGTTTTCCAGCCCACAGATGCTGATCTTCCGCCCTGGCGACCGCATTACCGTGACGGCGACGCGCCCAACGCGCATGATGTTCCTAGGCGGCACCGCACTCGAGGGGCCACGGCACATCTGGTGGAATTTCGTGTCCTCAAGCAAGGAGCGCATCGAAGAGGCGAAAGCCGACTGGAAGGCCGGACGCTTCGCACATGTGCCGAACGAGCACGAGTTCATTCCGCTTCCGGAATAACACAGCGTCGCCAGGCGCAGCTCGACATTAAACGTTGCTCCACGCGCTGAAGCTTTCGTCGGGCGTCCGCTCCTTCCGCCCTGCGAAATCGATTCATGCCTAGTGTCCCGAATCCAAAGTCCGCCTTATCGTGCAGCGCGCTCCGTAGCGGACTTTGGATTCGAGAGGACACTAGTAAATCTATGATTCTAGTGTGGTTCAGGTTCAGAAGTTCGCTGGAAGGACTCGCAGAAAAAATCGGGCGAACTTCTGAACCACCACACTAGCATGGCTGATCCGATGCCGGTGCCTCGGCCTGCGCTGCCGTTTACAGTCCATCTGGATTGCCGGATAGTCTCGCTTGAAAAAAGCGTCATTGCTCGTTTCGCTGAGCGAAATTCTCGCGCGTGAAACGAGAACGCACAAAGCTCATCAAGCGAGGAACGCATGCAGTTCAATAATTGCAGATTGGAATTCGACGGGGCCGTTGCCACACTGGTGCTTGACCATCAGGAGGTGATGAATGCGGTCTCGACTGACATGCTGCAGGGCCTCAGTGAGGCACTCGATGTCGTTCACGACAAGCGCGACGAAATCCGCTGCCTTGTGCTGACCGGCGCGGGCAAAGCCTTCTGCACGGGAGCCAACCTGCAGGGCCGCAACAAGGAACAGAACCCGGTTCGGCGCAATGCTGGCGCAACGCTGGAAACCGCGTTTCATCCATTCCTGCGCCGTTTGCGCGATTTGCATTGCCCTCTCATCACATCCGTCAACGGACCCGCTGCCGGCGCAGGCATGAGCTTCGCGCTGATGGGCGATATCATCCTGTGCGCGCGGTCGTCCTATTTCCTGCAGGCCTTCCGGCGGATCGGCCTCGTCCCCGATTGCGGCTCGACATGGATCTTGCCGCGCTTGATCGGCAAGGCGCGCTCAGTTGAGCTGTCGCTGCTCGGCGAGCGTCTCCCTGCTGAAAAGGCGCTTGAATGGGGTCTTGTCAACCGCGTGGTAGATGACGCCGCGCTGGCGGAGGAAACCAAAAAACTCGCGCATGATCTGGCGAATGGCCCGACCGTTGCTTTGTCGCTTATCCGCCGTCTCTACTGGGAAAGCCCACACAATTCGTTCGAGGAACAGCTCGATCTCGAAAAGCGATCGCAGCAGATCGCAGGACGCGCCGAAGACTTCAAGGAAGGGGTCAGCGCTTTCCTGGAAAAGCGACCGGCGAACTTCACCGGCCGCTGATCTCCGTCGACAATACTGACAGGCGCCGCCGCTCTAGTGGCCCGAATCCAAAGTTCGCATCATCGTGCAGCCCGCTTCGTAGCGAACTTTGGATTCGAGAGGACACTAGTAAATTTATGATTCTAGTGGTTCAGAAGTTCGCAGGAAGGACTCGCGGGAAAGATGGAGCGAACTTCTGAACCACCACACTAGCAGGGCTTTTTCCTTTTCCCGCGACTGGCTGACCAGGATTCTCGGCAACGAGAAAGACGCCGATGAATTGATGCATCGCTGCCAACGCATCGAAGTCAGCGCCGGCGAAGTCATCGCCCGCATCACGGTGCCGACGGGCGAGGGACGAACCACGAGTGTCAGAAGTCTGGGGCGCTATACCACCGTGGGCGAGATGGGGATCGTCGCGAAGCAGCCACGCAGCGCCACTATTCAGGCCGAGGTCGCCAGTGTTCTCTACGTTCTACGACTGGATACATTCGACGCCATCAGGGTGGATAATCCGGCGTTAAGCCAGAAGCTCTTGATCTACTTCATGTCCTTGATGGCCGAACGGCTCGCGTTCGCGAGCCGGATGATCGGGGTATTTACGCCGATAGGGTGCAATTCGCCGGGGTGTTTAACGCCAATTTGCGTCAGGCCACGTGACTATGATTCATATAAGCCTCACGTCGGCCGATCATGCGTTCGGCTGCAGCCTTGGCATCCGCGCGCGTCGCCGTCGCACAAGTCCGGTATTCGAGGTCTGGAAGCGCGACAGGATCTCGACGGCTAAACCACGACGTAAATGATTTCGGCCCCGCATGCAGTGACGACAACGCTTGCGCAAGATTGTCTACGGCGTCGAAGGCAAACAACGCACCTGATGATGCATGCCTGACTTCATAAATTCCCGGCCCGATCGGTGCTTCAAGCCGCTCCCCACGCGTCGCTTTGGGATAACGTTTCCACTCACTCCAGGTGGCGATCATCTTGGTCCTTCCGCCGCACGATGACGGCACACATTTAGTTTAATTTGCTTTGCACTCGTTGAAAGACGTCGAGCCACAAGAGACCTTGAACCACGAACCGCATTCCAATTCATAGCGGTGAAAATGGTTCCCGCCAGCATGCTTCAACACGCATATGGCGACTCAGACCCGCGCATTCAAGGCGAAAGGAGTTAACGCAAACTTCCTCCTCACCGACAAAGGAGGAAACAACACGTCCATCGCGGAGCAGCGACCTTGCGCCTTCTTGTCGTGGTTAATTTTCGAGGGCCGAACTCAGCCTCTGCGAGGCTGTCAGCGTCGAGGACGGTTGGGTATGCCGACCTCAATAGCGCGAATGCGGCGTAGCGCCCATCAGCACTCGCCAACCAAGAAAAGTGATGCCCGAATTTTATCGGGCATCACGCCACATTTCAGACAGGCAATCCGCTGGCCTGGGCCAGCGCCTTCAGCGACGTCTGCGGCCGCGCCCCGATGTGCTGGATCACTTCCGCTGCTGCCAATCCGCCCAGGCGGCCGGAATCTTCGTGGCTGAAGCCGCGCACCAGACCGAACAGGAAGCCTGCCGCGAATAGGTCGCCCGCTCCCGTGGTGTCCACCACCTGCTTTACGGGAGCCGCCGGCACCGCGGTCGCTTTATCACTGCTGAGAACCACACAGCCTTTTTCGCTGCGGGTTACGACAGCGAGATTCGCATCACCGCGCAATTGTGTCAGCGCCCCATTGAAATCATTGGTCTGATAAAGCGACAGCAGTTCAGCCTCATTAGCGAACACGAGGTCGACAGTCCTTGTCTTGATCAGATCGATAAATTCGTCACGATAGCGGCCGACGCAAAACGCGTCCGACAATGTCAGGGCTACTGTGCGCTTGTTCTCGTGCGCGATTTTCGAAGCTTTCAGGAAAGCTTCTTTCGCGTTCTTCGGATCCCACAGGTAACCTTCCAGGTAGACGATCGACGATGCCGCGATCTGCACCGGATCGATGTCGTCGGGCGACAGATCCTGCGCCGCGCCGAGATAGGTGTTCATCGTGCGCTCGCCATCCGGCGTGACGAGAATGTAGCACCGCGCCGTCGCCGGACCTGCTGAGGCCGGACGGGTTTCGAACGCCACCTTGGTGGCCCGGATATCGTGGCTAAAGACGTTGCCCAGCTGATCGTCGCGCACCTTACCCACGAAGGCCGCCCGCGCCCCGAGGTCCGCAACACCGGCGATGGTGTTGGCAGCCGATCCGCCCGAGATTTCCGTTGCCGGTCCCATGGCTTGATAGATTGCGGCAGCCCGCGATTCATCGATCAGGGCCATCGCCCCCTTGGACATGCCGTGTTCTGAGAGAAAGCCGTCTTCGGTTTTCGCGAGGATATCGACGATGGCGTTGCCAATCCCGAGAACATCGTATGTCGTTGCGGTCATTAATTATATTCCTGCTGGGCAGAGGGCGGAACCGGCAAAAGCTGGTATTTCATGAGGCCATGAAGATCTGGCGACCTATCACGACAATGCATCCGCCAGCAAGCGCACGACATCCTACGACCCTGCTCCAAAGAATACCCACATGATTCGTCATATTTTGACCGTATCGACCGGAACGCTGTCCTCGCGCATACTGGGCTTCCTTCGCGATTCCCTGATCGCGGCGCTGCTCGGTGCTGGCGCAGTCGCAGACGCATTTCTGGTCGCCTTTCAGTTCATCAATGTGACGCGGCGCTCGTTCACCGAAGGAGCGCTGAACGCGGCTCTGGTGCCAACCTATCTGCGCGTTCGCGAAACCGAAGGCAAAGTGGCCGCAGCCGCTTTCGCCGGCCGAGCGCTTGGCTGCGTCACCCTCATCCTGATCTGTATCGCGCTTGCCCTGACGCTCTTGATGCCGCTCGTCATCTCGGTCTTGGCACCGGGTTTCGTAGGCAGTGAATCGCTACAACTCGCAATCAACAACGCCCGTCTGATGATGCCATACTTGGCGTTTGTCGGGCCTTCCATCGTGATGATCGGCGTGTTGAATGCCGAGCATCGCTATCTGCTCACGGCCTTTTCACCCGTGTTGTTCAATATCACGCTGATCGCCGTGCTCGTGCTGCTCCTGGTCTGGCGGCACGAGCCGCTGTTCTCGGCGACCGTCATTGCAGGCGCCGTGGGCGTCGCCGGATGTCTGCAAATGCTGATTCTGGTGCAGCGCCGGCCCTGGCGGGAAGGTGTTGCCACGCCGCTGCGGATTTCATTCGATCCGCAGATCCGCGGCTTCCTTCGCAAAGGAATCCCTGGAATGATCGCCAACGCGAGTCCGCAATTTCTCATCGTCAGCGGCGCGATCATTGCGTCTTCATCGCCCGCAGCGGTCTCATGGCTTTATTTCGCCAATCGACTGATCGAGCTGCCCCTCGGCATGGTCGGCGTCGCGATGGGGACTGTGCTCGTTCCCGAACTAACCCGCTCCATTCAAAGTAGCGATCGCGAGGCACTGATGCGCGCGGAATCCCGTGCGCTCGAGCTCGCAGTAGGTCTTGTCCTGCCCGCGACGCTTGGGCTGATTCTCCTCAGTCAGCCGATCATCCGTGTGCTGTTCCAGCATGGCGCGTTCACGGCTGCGGATACGGCCGCCACCGCGAGGGCGCTCTCTGTCCTCGCACTCGGCCTGCCCGCCCACGTTCTGGTGAAGGTGCTGTCCCCTGCCTTTTTCGCCCGGGAAGACACCAAGACACCGCTGATCGCGACGATCGCCGGGATGGTGGTGGCCGTGCTGTGCGGGCTGACATTCGGACACGCCTTTGGCGTCACCGGCGTGGCCGGAAGCATTTCGCTCGGCGCCTGGTTCTGCGCCTTGGTTCTTGCATGGCGCGGAGCCACAACGTTCGGGTTTTCCATTGATGCGGTGGCCTGGCGCCGCCTGCCGCGCATCGTGGCATGTGCGGCCGCCATGGGCGCGATGCTCTATATTGCGCAATCCTTCGTCGCGTCGGTCCAGGCCAGCGCCGGCTTCGCCGCCAACCTCACCATTCTTGGCGGTCTGGTGGCTGCCGGCGTCTCGTTCTACGGCCTGTTGCTCGACCTGTTCCGGATCGTCAGTTGGGGCGAGGCGATCGAGAGTTTGCGTGAAGGCGGCTTGCGCGAGTAAGCCTCGCCCGGCTATTGACGGGGCTGGTGTCCCGTCTCCGAATAACCGACCCATTTGCAGCGCGCTCGCACGGTTATTCGGAGACGAAAGGACACTAGCAAAATCAAGATGCGAGTGTGGCTTTGTCTCGCAATTGCCGATAAGAGACGAGCCGCAAGAGACGTCGGCGATTGCGAGACGCCACACTAGAGGCATGACCCCGAAAAGCGGAGACCGGTTTTCGGATCAAATCATATCCGAACACAGCACTGGCACGATGCGGCACAGTGCACGCTTGACGGACAGGAATGACGGTAATGGCAGCGAAAGATCTGGTTTTCTCAGGCGTTCAACCGACGGGCAATCTACACCTCGGCAATTATCTCGGCGCCATCGTCAACTTCGTCAAACTGCAGAACACCCACAATTGCATCTACTGCGTGGTCGATATGCACGCGATCACCGTGTGGCAGGATCCGGCCGAACTGACGCGCAGTATTCGTGAGGTCACCGCCGCCTTCATCGCAAGCGGCATCGACCCGAAAAAACACATCGTGTTCAACCAGAGCCAGGTGTCGGGCCACGCGGAGCTCGCCTGGGTCTTCAATTGCGTTGCACGCCTCGGCTGGCTCAACCGCATGACCCAGTTCAAGGAGAAAGCCGGCAAGGACCGCGAGAACGCCTCGGTCGGACTTTACGCGTACCCAAATCTGATGGCTGCGGACATTCTGGTTTATCGCGCGACGCACGTCCCGGTCGGCGAAGACCAGAAGCAGCACCTGGAGCTGGCGCGCGACATCGCGCAGAAATTCAACAACGACTTCGCCGATTCAATTCGCGCGCACAATTTCGATGAGAAGTACTTCCCGCAGCCGGAGCCGCTGATAACGGGTCCGGCAACCCGCGTGATGTCGTTGCGCGACGGTTCGAAGAAGATGTCGAAATCGGATCCGTCAGATTATTCGCGGATCAATCTGTCCGACGATGCCGATGCCATCGCGCAAAAGGTCCGCAAGGCCAAGACCGATCCGGAACCTTTGCCGAGCGAGGAAGAAGGCCTGAAGAACAGGCCGGAAGCGGACAATCTCGTCGGCATCTACGCCGCGCTGTCAGGCAAGCCGAAGGCGGAGGTGCTGCGCGAATTCGGCGGCGGCCAGTTTTCGAGCTTCAAATCGACGCTTGTTGATCTTGCCGTCGAAAAGCTCGGCCCGATCGGCGCGGAAATGAAGAAGCTGTCACAAGACGCGGCCTACGTGGACTCGGTGCTGATCGACGGCGCAGATCGCGCACGTGTCATCGCTGATGAGACCATGAACGCCGTAAAGGATATCGTCGGTTTCATCCGCAAGCGCTGAAAACGCATTCGATATCCAGCCGCCAGGCCGTCCGCAGAATGCTCTGCGGGCGCGAACCAATGGAGGCGTCAAGTTGCTTCTTTGCTTGTCGGCGCGACCCGACACATGGCAGCATGAGTCGGTTCATCATCGGGACATGCATGAGCAGCCAACGACGAAGTTACGAACAGGGCCACAAGCCGAAATGTTTAGTCATCGTTGACGACAGCGCCGAAGGCGACCGCGCCGTCTACTATGCTAGCCGCTGGGCCGTTCGGGTCGGTGGCGGGGTGGTGATGCTGCGGGTCATCGACACCGAGGACCGCAACCAGCAATGGCTTGGCGTTGCCGACATTATGCGTGCAGAAGCGGAGGAAACGGCCAACGCCGCGCTCGATCGTGCCGCGGGACGCGCCAACGGCATTGCCGCGATCACACCTGAACGCGTGATCCGGGAGGGCGATCCCACCGAGCAGATTCTCGACGTGATCGACAAGGACGTCGACATCGCCATGCTGGTGCTGGCGGCAAGCGTCGGCGCCGAGGGACCCGGCCCGATCATCACCATGCTGGCAAAAACGGCCGGAACCTTCCCGGTTCCCGTTGCGATTGTGCCGGGCAGCCTGAGCGATAGCGACCTCGACGCCCTGTCATGAACCGAGGCAACCAAACCTTGCCGGCACCCCTGCTCCGCGCCTCTTGATCGTGCTTTTTCAGGCGCCATCTGCTAGAGGAACCTCTCACCCATCCCGTTCGCGCCGGCCTTGAACCGGCGATGTGTCGGAGAATCAAATGTTTATCCAGACTGAAGCTACGCCCAATCCCGCCACCCTGAAGTTCATTCCAGGGCGCGCTGTTCTCGACACCGGCACCATGGAATTTACCAACCGGGAGACAGCCGCCCGTTCTCCGCTGGCAGAACGGCTGTTCGGCATCCCCGGTGTGACCGGCGTTTTTTATGGTTCCGATTTCGTGACCGTGACCAAGGACGACAGCGACTGGCAGCACCTCAAGCCGGCGATCCTTGGCGTCATCATGGAATACTATATGTCCGGCGCTCCGCTGCTGGCGGATGGCGATAAGCCCGACGAAGCCCATCCCGGGGAATTCTTTGACGCAGCCGATACCGAGACTGTCGACACCATCAAGGATCTGCTCGAGACCCGCATTCGCCCGGCGGTGGCAGGCGACGGCGGCGACATCACATTCCGCGGCTTCAAGGATGGCATTGTCTACCTCGATATGAAGGGCGCTTGCTCCGGCTGTCCGTCGTCGACCGCAACGCTCAAGCACGGTATTCAGAACCTGCTGAGGCACTTCATTCCCGACGTGGTTGAAGTCCGGCCGATGTAACGGCGAAGCTGGACTTAATACCCGTTAAAGGCGTCGCGGCCGGGCATGTCCCGGCCGTTTTTATTCAGGCAATTTTCCGGTCATTCCGAATCAAGCGAAAAGATTTTCAATCCCAGCAGTGCTAGATAGGGTTCCATGTTTATTCTCGCCATAGACACTGCGCTTGATTATTGCGCCGCCGCTGTGCTGGACACGAACACCCAGACCGTGATCGCGCAGGAAACGCAGGCAATGAAACGTGGCCACGCTGAAGCGCTGATGCCTCTGATTGCACGCGTGATGATGGATTCCGGAATCGCCTATCTCGATCTCGACCGTATCGCGGTGACCACCGGCCCTGGCAGCTTTACTGGATTGCGCGTCGGCCTGTCCGCTGCGCGCGGCATCGGACTTGCCGCGGGCAAGCCTGTCGTGGGGCTAACAACGCTGTCCGCCTATGTTGCTCCGCTGGTCGCCGAAGCACAGGAGCAGCCGATCATTTCAGCGATCGATGCACGTCATGACCATGTCTATTATCAGGTTGTTGCCGGCAACGGTGCGACGCTGATGAAGCCCGCTGTTACACCGATCGAAACGACGTTTGCAGCGGCGCGGTTTGGTGCACTCCGCATGGTCGGCAACGCCGCACAATTGCTTGCCGATCGTTGGCCGGGCAATCAACTCGCGCCGTTGTCGGTTGATACGCAACCGGGCCCGGACATCACCTGGGTCGCGTGGCTTGGCGCGGCTGTTGAACCAGCCGAGTCGCCAGCGAAGCCGTTTTATCTGCGGCCGCCTGACGCCAAGCCGAAGGCAAGTTCGCCGCATCCGCAGAGCGGGCCGCAAATATAGCGATGTCGCGGCTCACTGACGTTCTCGCCCGGATTTTTCCGCGGTTGTTTAAAGCAGCTGCTCCTGTCGTCGAGGTTGCAAGCCTCCGCGATGCGCTGCGGCTATCACAGCTGCACCGCGCATCGTTTCACCGCGGTTGGGGCGCTGATGAATTTGAGCAGATTTTGATCGAACGTAATGCGCTTGCACACCGGCTGCGGTTGGGGCGCACGATCATCGGCTTTATCGTGTCGCGCACCGCTGCAGACGAGGCCGAAATCCTTTCCGTTGCCATTGCGTCGAATCAGCGCGGGCGCGGCTATTCGCGGGAGTTGTTGCGAACGCACCTCGGGCATTTGGCAGGGCACGGCCTGAAAAAGGTGTTCCTTGAAGTGGAGGAAAATAACCATCCCGCACGCGCCCTCTACGAACGGGCCGGATTTCGCGTCGTCGGCCGCCGGGAGCGCTACTACAGAGATACAAGCGGGGAACAATTGAATGCCGTGGTGATGCAACGAGACTTGTCGTAGAGTCGGCCTAGTGCGGTGTATCGACGTTCGTATCCGTATTAACCACTGGTCCATCATACGAACGTCAGATACAAAACCGCGCTGGGTTTGTATTTTTGCTAGTGTCCCTTAGGTTCTGACATCCGTAAACGAACTAGCCGCAGACTGATACGAATGTCAGAACCGGGACACTAGCGGCAAAACAGCCTCCATCCACCCGGAACTGAAACATGACGGCCCTGAAATCTATGCCTTCCGGCAGCCATACGGACATCGAGAAACGCTGCGCTGCAGCGGGCATGCGGATGACTGAGCAGCGGCGCGTCATTGCACGTGTGCTGGCCGAGGCGCTGGATCATCCCGATGTCGAAGAGCTTTATGCCCGCGCAGTTGCGATTGACGACAAGATATCGATCTCGACCGTTTATCGCACAGTCAAGCTGTTCGAGGACGCCGGCATCATCGAACGACATGACTTCCGCGAGGGACGTGCGCGCTACGAGCAGGTGCCTGATAATCACCACGACCACCTCATCAATCTGCGCGACGGCAAGGTGATCGAATTCACGTCCGAGGAAATCGAGAAGCTGCAGGCAGAAATTGCCCGCAAGCTCGGCTTCAAGCTGGTCGATCATCGGCTGGAGCTCTATTGCGTGCCGCTGGACGACGACAAGACTTGAGTCAGTCTAGTGTCCCGAATCCAAAGTTCGCCTCATCGTGCAGCGCGGTTTAGGTTCAGAAGTTCGCTGGAAGGACTCGCGGGAAAAATGGAGCGAACTTCTGAACCACTACGCTAGCTCTTACGACCTTATCATTTTTGATTGCGACGGTGTTCTCGTCGATAGCGAAGTCATTTCCTGTCGTGTGCATGCTGAAGTTCTGACACGTCACGGTTATCCGATCACTGCCGAGCAGGTGCGCGAGCGTTTCCTTGGCCGCTCGGCCCGCGACAGCAACCTCGAAGTCGAACGTGAACTCGGCCGCTCGTTGCCGGTGGCCTATGATGCCGAGCGGCGCGAACTTCTGCTGCAGGCGCTTGCGGAGGCAACTGAGGCAATTCCTCACATCCATGACGCACTCAATGCGATCGATACGCGCATGTGTGTGGCATCAAGCGGCGCGCATGAAAAAATCTTCACCACACTGTCGCGCGCCGGCCTTTATACGCGTTTCGCTCCACATATCTTCTCGGCGTCACAGGTCAAGATGAGCAAGCCCGCGCCGGATTTGTTCCTGTTTGCCGCCGATCAAATGAAGGCCGACCCGGCGCGATGTTTTGTGGTCGAGGACAGCGTCTCGGGCGTGACAGCAGCACGAGCCGCCGGAATGACCGTTATCGGTTTCGTCGGCGGCAGCCACTGCCGGGCGGGCGACGAGGCCAATTTGCGGACGGCTGGAGCGACGGTCGTCATCGACGATATGCGAGTGCTGCCCGGACTGCTCACGCGAGCGGCCCCGCCGCATATGCGTACAGCCGCCCCAATTTGAAACGGCCAAAGTCGGGCTGACAGCTGGATTCTGGCCCCTTTTATCTATATTTGAGGCGGCAACAGGCTGGCGGAGGCCGCCAATCACAAGGTTTCGATGAACACGCCGCGAAAGCTGCACATCAAGTCATACGGTTGTCAGATGAATGTCTACGATGCGCAACGCATGGTGGACACGCTGGCGCCTGAAGGATTCGTGGAGACGTCGAGCGTCGACGACGCCGACCTCGTGATCCTGAATACCTGCCACATCCGCGAAAAGGCTTCCGAGAAGGTTTACTCGGAGCTTGGACGGCTGCGCGCCGCTAAGGACGAAGCCGCACGTCAGGGCCGCGAGATGCGGATCGCAGTTGCTGGCTGCGTCGCGCAGGCCGAGGGCAACGAGATCATCAATCGAGCACCGGTCGTCGATGTTGTTGTCGGCCCGCAGAGCTATCATCATCTGCCGCAGCTGCTGGCAAAGGCAAAAACCGAAGGCCGTGCCATCGAAACCGAATTTCCGGTCGAAGATAAGTTCGCGGCACTTCCCGATCCCAAGCCTGCGGCGATTCGCGCCCGCGGCATTTCATCCTTCGTCACGGTGCAGGAAGGTTGCGACAAGTTCTGCACGTTCTGCGTGGTGCCCTACACCCGCGGCATGGAAGTCTCGCGGCCCGTTGCACGCATCGTCGAGGACGTGCAGCGGCTCGCCGATAATGGCGTCCGCGAAATCACGCTGATCGGCCAAAACGTCAACGCGTTTCATGGCGATGGTGAAGACGGCACGACCTGGTCTCTCGGTCGATTGCTTCATCGGCTTGCTGCAATCCCTGGCATCGCCCGGCTGCGCTATTCGACCAGTCATCCTCGGGACGTTGATGATGCATTGATCGAGGCTCACCGCGATATCCCCGCTGTGATGCCGTTCGTTCATTTGCCGGTTCAATCGGGTTCCGACCGGATTCTCGAAGCTATGAACCGCAAGCATACCGCGAATGATTACCGTCGCACCATCGACCGGTTCCGTAAGGTGCGCGACGACATTGCATTTTCGTCCGATTTTATTGTCGGTTTCCCCGGCGAAGCTGAAGAAGACTTTTTAGCCACACTCGCGCTGGTCACACAAATCAGCTACGCTAGCGCGTATTCTTTCAAGTATTCGCCCCGGCCGGGAACGCCGGCGGCGGACATGCAGGAGATGGTCACGACAAGCGTGATGGACGAGCGATTGGCGCGACTCCAGGCATTGATCGACAGCCAGCAGGCTGCGTTTAACGCAGCTTCGATCGGCGAGACCGTTGACGTGCTGTTTGAGCGCGCGGCCCGCAATCCAGGTCAAATCGTCGGACGCACCGCCTATCTGCAACCTGCGCATGTCATGGCCTCAGCAGACATTATCGGCAAGATCCTGCCTGTCTCTATCGAAAGCCTCGAGCGCTACAGTCTGATCGGCACGCTCGCATCATCATCTCCCACACTCTCGCTGCAAGCTGCCCCGTCCGCCATGACCACCGGAGCCTGACCCCTTGCCAAAAAGCGCATCGGATTCGCCGACCCTCGCCCCTGGCCGCAAGCTCGACCGAGACATCCCACTGACGCATGAAACTCAAATCGTCGTTGCTTTCGACGACAACGCAGCCGCCTCCGCACTGGTCGGCCCGTACGGACAAAATCTCGCGCTGATCGAACGCCGCCTCGGCGTTGTGGCCGACTCCCGCGGCAACCACATTACCATCGCAGGAACGCGAGATGCCTGCGACGGCGCGCGGCGCGTCCTTGAGATGCTCTATGAGCAGGCAACACGCAATCACGACGTGGCGCAGGGCGATGTGGAAGGCGCGATCCGCGCCGTGATCGCCCAGGGATCGCTGTTTGAGTTCGACAAGGGTTTCGAATCGAAGCCGGACGAGCCAAGGGCCGCGAAGCCTCAATTCGAAGAACTCAATTTGCGCAAGCGGCCGGTGCGTGCCCGCACAGCTGCGCAAGATTCTTACATTCGCGCGCTGAAGCGTCACGAATTGGTGTTCGGGATCGGTCCTGCGGGTACAGGCAAGACGTGGCTTGCCGTGGCGCGGGCGTGTCAGTTGTTCGAGCGCAAGGAGGTTGATCGGATCATCCTGTCGCGTCCAGCTGTCGAAGCCGGAGAACGGCTCGGCTTCCTGCCCGGCGACATGCGTGAAAAAGTCGATCCTTACCTTCGACCGATCTACGACGCGCTCTATGATCTGATGGACGCACGCATTGTCGAACGCGGACTGCAAAGCGGCGAGATCGAGATCGCGCCGTTGGCGTTTATGCGTGGCCGCACGCTAACGAACGCAGCAATAATTCTGGACGAAGCGCAAAACACCACATCGATGCAGATGAAGATGTTTCTGACGCGTCTCGGTGAGAACAGCCGCATGATCATCACGGGAGACCCCAGCCAGGTGGACCTTCCGAATGGTCAGCTCTCGGGTCTCGCGGAAGCCACAGCACTCCTTGCCGGTGTCGAAGGCATTGCACAGGTGCAATTCACCGCCCAGGACGTCATCCGCCATGAACTGGTGGCGCGGATCGTCGCCGCCTACGAGAGCGCGCCGAGACCGGCGGTCCCTGGCAAGCCTTGATGCATGATGCACGGACCCTTATGAGATAACCCGTGTGGAATATAGAAAACCATCATCCATGATCTCCGACGGCTATCCCGCGACCGAAGTTCTTGTCACTGCCGATTGCTGGCAGCATGAAGCGGATGCGGAAACGACCATTCATCGCGCCATCGAGACGGCTTCCGCCATGGTCGACGCGGATACCGCAGACGCCGAACTTGCGATCATGCTGACAGACGATGCTGGCATCCGCACTCTGAACAAGAACTGGCGCAACATCGACAAGCCGACCAACGTGCTGTCGTTTCCGGCCTTGCAACCATCCGGTCCAGCTCTTGATGACGACGCGCCACGGATGCTCGGCGACATCGCCATCGCATATGAGACAACACGCGCTGAGGCCGATGCCGAACACAAGCCATTCGACCATCATCTCAGCCATCTGGCCATACATGGCTTCCTGCATCTCGTCGGCTACGATCACGAAAACGACGACGATGCGGAGGTCATGGAAGACCTCGAGAGGAATATCCTCGCGCAACTCGGCATTCCCGATCCGTATGCGCACGACGATCAGGTGAAATAGGTGCCCGACCCGGACAGTAGTAAAACCGAAACACCGCGGCCCAGCAGCAATTTGCCGGTGCCCGTGCAACACGGTGAAATCTTACGCCCGTCCTCCGAGATGTGGCTGATGCGCGCGCTGCGCACGTTGTTTGGCTGGAAAGCCGGATCGGCCCGCGCGGATCTCCAGGTTGTCCTTGATGCGACAGCACCCGATGAGACGGGATTTTCGACGATCGAGCGCACGATGCTGCGCAACATCCTCGCGCTGCACGAGCGCCGTATCGCCGACGTCATGGTGCCGCGCGCCGACATCGTTGGCGTCAAGCGCGACATTTCGCTCGGCGAATTGATGACCACATTTGAGAGCGCGGGCCATTCCCGGCTTGTAGTTTACGACGACACGCTCGACGAGCCGGAAGGCATTGTCCATATCCGCGATCTGCTCACCTTCATTACCGCAAAGGCCAAGGTCGCGGACGAGGTCAACGCCAAACGCAAGAAGCCATTTCCCGCAGGGCTCGATCTGCGCGCTGTCGATCTGCGCATGCCCTTGATGGACGCGAACATCATGCGCAAGCTGCTCTATGTTCCTCCATCGATGCCGGCCATCGATCTTCTGGCGCAGATGCAGGCCACGCGCATCCATTTGGCATTGGTCGTAGATGAATACGGCGGCACTGACGGACTGGTATCGATCGAAGATATTGTCGAGCAGGTTGTCGGCGAAATCGACGACGAACACGACGGCGATGAACCGCCGTCGGTGGTGCGGCAAGGTGATGGCTCCTTCATCGCGGATGCACGCGCGGGTCTTGATGACGTCAAATCAGTCGTTGGCGAGCAATTCGATACCGGCGAAGCCGGTGAGGATGTCGATACGCTGGGCGGCTATCTCGTGACGCAGGTTGGCCGCTTGCCGGTGCGGGGCGAGATCATCTCCGGCCCTGGTGAATTCGAAATCGAAGTGCTCGATGCCGATCCACGGCGCATCAAGCGCGTGCGCATCGGCACGCGAAAGGATCGCTCGAATCCGCGCCTTCGAGAAAGGCGGCGGGAAGCTGCAACGGATGCCGCGAACCCACCATCCGACACAAGCTCTTCGCCCTCCGGCGACACCGCGGGAACCCCATGATATCTCTGCGCGCGTTAATCGCAGGTATCATCCTGTCGTGGGGCTGGCGCCGCGCAGCCATTGCGTTCATCTCTGGCGCACTGTCTGCGCTGGCCGTCGCGCCATTTAATGCATGGCCTATTCTATTCCTCACGATTCCAGTCACAGTCTGGCTGATCGATGGCGCTGGCGCGGGACGCCTCGGTGGAATTCCTGCCGCTGCGGCTGTCGGTTGGTGGTTCGGATTTGGATATTTCATCGCGGGCCTCTACTGGGTCGGCTACGCATTCCTTGTCGACGCGCAGACGTTCGCCTGGCTGCTGCCGATCGCGGTGATGGGTTTGCCCGCACTGCTGGCGCTGTTCATGGCTTTCGGCTTTGCGCTTGCCCGGCTGATCTGGACCAAGGACGGATCGCGCGTTCTTGCGCTCGCATGCGCCCTCACCGTCAGCGAATGGCTGCGTGGACACATCCTGACAGGCTTTCCCTGGAACACTCTTGGCTATGCGCTAACTGAACCGCTTGCGCTCGCGCAGACCGCCGCTCTGACCGGGCTCTGGGGATTGACGTTCATCACCGTCGCAATTTTCGCAAGTCCTGCGGCCCTGTTCGACGACCGCAGCAATACGTCCCGGCCATGGCTCCCGCTGAGCGTGTCGCTCATCATCCTGGCCGGCATGGGCGTTTATGGGACGGCGAGACTTTCCAGCGAACCCACGCAACTCGTAAAGGACGTCCGGCTGCGTCTTATGCAGCCGAACCTGCAACAGGACGTGAAATTCAATTATTCCGCCAAGCAGATGGTGATGGATAAATATCTGTCATTGTCGGACCGTTCGACCGGACCGCAAACGACGGGAGTGAAAGACGCAACGATATTGATCTGGCCGGAATCGGCATTTCCGTTTTTTCTGTCACGGGAAGCCGACGCGATGGCGCAGATCGCAAACTTCCTGCCCCAGGGTACGGTGTTGATCACCGGCGGAATTCGCCCACCCGATCTACCCCCCGATTCCAGGATCACGCGCGCCTACAATTCGATTTACGTCATCGATCACGATGGCACCATCTTGTCGGTCTACGACAAGCTTCATCTGGTGCCGTTTGGCGAGTATCTCCCGTTCCAAGGCGTGATGGAAAAACTCGGCTTCGTGCAACTGACAAAAATGCGCGGCGGATTTATTCCCGGTGACCGCCGGAGGACAATGGCGCTGCCGAATGCGCCCCGCATGCTGCCTCTGATCTGCTATGAGGCAATCTTTCCTGGCGACGTGGTTCCGCGAGACGATCGGCCAGGCTGGATCGTCAACCTGACCAACGACGGCTGGTTCGGAATTTCAACTGGTCCGTACCAACACCTGCAACAGGCCCGCCTGCGCGCGATCGAGGAAGGTCTTCCTGTCGTCCGCTCAGCGAACACCGGTATTTCCGCAGTGGTCGACCCGGTCGGCCGGATCATTGCCCATCTCGATCTTGGAACTGAAGGCGTTTTGGATTCCGGACTTCCCGCCGCGATATCGCCTACATTGTACTCACAAGTGCAGGATATTCCTGCCGCAATCGTGATCGCGCTGTCGGCGATCGTGATTATCCGCCGGCGTGCGAAGCAAAGTCCGTGAGGCGCCTTAAACTTCTTCTAAGTTGGCTTGCGTTTCTGCATTATCATCCGCCGTGTTCCCTTCCGGATAAAAGGGTTTCAGGTATGATAGTGCGGAACCTACGTAAGTCGGGCGCCTAATAGCTGAAATTTTCACCATTCCGTCACAACTATTTGACGGCCTCGCAGCGAAAGGCGTAATCCGGTTCTATCATTCCAACAATGGTAACACTGGTATTGTGTGTATGCAGCGATGGCGCGGAGCTTCTAGATGACAACCAAGGCGCCCAATCCTGTCGATAAATATGTAGGTAGCCGCGTTCGCATGCGGCGAATCATGCTTGGCATGAGTCAGGAAAAGCTCGGCGAAGCGCTGGGTTTGACCTTCCAGCAGGTGCAGAAATACGAGAAGGGCACGAACCGCATCGGTGCGAGTCGCCTGCAGCAGATCTCCGACATTCTGCAGGTGCCGGTGTCCTTTTTGTTCGAAGGCGGCCCGGCGGGCCCCAACGCGCCGACGGGAATGAGTGAAGCGTCATCGCCCGCCTATGTTTCCGATTTCCTTGCGACGTCGGAAGGGTTGGCGCTCACCCGCGCGTTTACGCGTATTACGGATGCCAAGCTTCGTCGCAGCATCGTCGATCTCGTCGAGCAAATGGCTTCGCGCGAACAAGCGGATCATCCCTGATCATCGCTGCCATTCCTCGATGACCGATGCTTGCTTGACAGATGACGGACCGGCCATGAACAAGCCCGTGCTGTCTCACGATCGCGATTTCGAGCACGGCCAGGGGTCTTTCTTTGGCCGACGTAAAGGACACAAGCTTCGCAACCACCAGGCGGACTTGATCGCGAATCTGTTGCCACGCCTCGTGCTTGATATCAGTCAGCCGAGCCTGCCGGATCTCGGTTCGCTGTTCGACCGGCCTGTCATCGCGAAACGTCTTGAGATCGGATTTGGCGGCGGCGAACACTTGATCGCAGAAGCGCTCGCTCACCCTGACGTCGGCTTCATCGGCTGCGAACCTTACGTCAATGGCATGGCGAAGATTCTCACACAGGTCGAAGAGCACAACATTTCGAATCTTCGCCTGTTTGCCGGTGATGCGGCGGAACTTTTAGCCTGGGCACCGCAGGGAAGCTTCACACGCATTGATCTAATCCATCCGGACCCGTGGCCGAAGCGACGGCACTGGAAACGTCGCTTCGTTCAGGATGCGACCATCGCTGCCATGTCGCGCGTGCTGACCACGAACGGCGAATTCCGCTTTGTCAGCGACATCGACGACTATTGCGCATGGACCCTGGTCCACATGGCGCGTTCGAAAGACTTCACCTGGACGGCCGAACGTGCGGACGACTGGCGAATGCCGTGGGCGGGTTACACGATGACCCGCTACGGCCGGAAGGCGGAACGCGAAGGACGACGCGCCGCTTACCTGACGTTCAGGGTGCAAGGTAAAGCGGCTTAAGCCGGCTTGGCGATTTCGCGCGCCCTCCAGAACGCGAGAACACGCTCCGCGGTGGCCAAGGAAAGCCGTTCATAGTTAACGCGTGCTTCTTCGATATCCGGTGGGGGCATCGTTTTGCCCGGTCCCAGCCGCAGCATGATCAAGGCACGTACGGTGGTCCATTCCATTCCCGAAGACTTGGCGAGCAGAAGGATCGGATCCTCGCGGTCGCCTTGAATCAACTGGTGAACCATCGGCAGCCGCATGCCGGAGAGTGCGGAAAATGCCGCGATCGCTTCCTCGTATTTGTGCTGCCGGGCAAAATCGAGCAGCGCTTTCTCATTGAGGGCTCCGGCCTGATGCAAGGCAAGAATGGCGCGCTGTGCGGGCCCAAAATCGCGCTGCGCCGGCTTCTGCGAACTGCCAATTTCAGCCATCGCTTCGTTGATCGCAGCCTTTCGTTCGGGCTGCGCGGCGTCGAGCAAGTTGCGCCGAACGCCCTCCTCCGACTTCGACAACAGCTCTTTCAGCGACGCTGGCGAGATGTCCTCCCGCTGCCCGACCGTGACAGCCAAGACGCCGTCATCCGTCGCGCGTTTGACCAGGCCCGCATATCCCCCTTCGGAGAACCGGGCCCCGTCATTCGCTGCTACGGTGCGGACCACGTCGCGATCGCCGCGGCGAAGAATGACGTCCGTCACAGAGGTGGTCAGCGTCGGGCGCTCCGAAATCGCCGCCAGATGGGATTGCCCCTTTTTTCGCGCAATATCGACGAGGGTAGGCTCATCGAGCAGTGGCGAATGGGTCAGAATTGGCCCTGCGATCTTGATCTCGTCTTCACGCGCGAGCTGCTTCACGAGCGTCGGGGGGGCGTTGTCGACCTGCGACAGACGCGCGGCAAGCTCCGCACGGGTGTCGATTTCAGTGGTCGGGACCAGGCCTACGAGAATGTCGTCGAATAATTCGACGTGTTGGGTCTCGAAGCGCGCCGCCCCTTCGAGGAACAGCTTCGAAATTCGCTCAATTGCTTCGGCCCGCCTTTTTGCAGTTCCGTTTTTAACGATGTCGTCAAGTTCCGGAATAAGGGACGCTGCTGCCATAGGAAACTCGGTCGCGTAGACGCGCGGCCCCGAATGGCACGATACCAAGCGAAGCCCGGCGCCGGTGGCAATCTAGGGAACCGAAGTGAAGGAACAGTTAGCTGCAATTGTACGGTTTTTTGCGTTTTGGACCCGAATCGGCGGCTTGCCGCATGGGCAAAAAAGCTCTATATTCCGAGCAACATAAATTCTCATACGAGCACGTAGGAGAGTGGGCCCCCGGGGACCCGCTCTTTTTTATTACCCGAACGACCCATCGCAAATGATGGTCTTCGGACCACCCGTGGAACGCTTCGCACCGGATATGATCGATCCATCACACGTCGACACCGATCAGCTGAATGAGCTCCTGGCCGAACCACGTCTTGTGGTTGAGCCGGGCGTGGCCGCGCGCGTGTCGGCCGTGGCGACGCCTGTCCTCGAGGGCATGGGATATCGGCTGGTGCGAATCCGGGTGTCCGGTGAAGCCGGCTGCACCGTCCAGATCATGGCGGAGCGGCCCGACGGTACCATGCAGATTGAGGATTGCGAGGCCATCTCACGTGCGCTTTCGCCGGTGATGGATGTCGCCGATCCGATTCAACGTGCCTATCGTCTGGAAATTTCTTCACCCGGTATCGACCGTCCGCTCGTGCGCCGATCCGATTTCGAACGCTATGCCGGACATCTCGTGAAGATCGAGATGGCGGTTCCCCATGACGGCCGCAAGCGTTTTCGTGGCAAGCTCGACGGCGTCGAGGGCGGAGCAGTCAAACTCGTTCGCGACGATGTTCGCACCGGTCAGGAACCCAATGTCCTCCTGACCATGGAGGATATTTCGGACGCGAGGCTGGTTCTGACCGACGAACTGATCGCGGAATCCATGCGCCGGGGCAAGGCGGCCGCGCGCGACCTGCGCGAGGATCTTGGCCTTGAACCTCCACCGCCACCGCATGCCAAAAAAGCCAGATCCAAAAACGATCCGGCCAAAAGCAAAAAGCCGAAACCAAAAGCAAAGCCGACTAACACCAAGGAACATCGCCTTGCCGCCGAGAGTCTGAAGCGCGCAGGCAAAACCGACCACCACGAGGGAGACTGAGCCATGGCTGCTGTCAGCGCCAACAAACTCGAACTGCTGCAAATCGCAGATGCAGTTGCGCGCGAGAAATCGATCGACCGCTCGATCGTCATTTCCGCGATGGAAGACGCGATCGCCAAGGCGGCACGCGCCCGCTACGGCTCGGAAACCGATGTGCACGCCGAGATCGACGCCAAGAAAGGCGAATTGCGGCTCTCGCGCCATATGCTCGTTGTCGAGCAGGTGGAAAACCCGTCCAACCAGATTTCTCTGAAGGATGCCCAGCGCGCCAATCCCGGCGCACAGGTTGGCGACACCATCGCCGACACGCTGCCGCCGCTGGAATATGGCCGCATCGCCGCGCAATCCGCGAAGCAGGTCATCGTGCAGAAGGTCCGCGAGGCCGAGCGTGACCGACAGTATCAGGAATTCAAGGACCGCATCGGTGAGATCGTCAACGGTGTCGTCAAGCGCGTCGAATACGGCAGTGTGATCGTCGATCTCGGTCGCGGTGAAGCCATTGTACGCCGCGATGAAATGCTTCCGCGTGAATTGTTCCGCAACGGTGACCGCGTTCGCGCTTATGTGTTCGACGTCCGCCGCGAAACCCGCGGACCGCAGATCTTCCTGTCACGCACTCATCCGCAGTTCATGGCCAAGCTGTTCGCGCAGGAAGTGCCTGAAATTTATGACGGCATTGTCGAGATCAAGGCCGTCGCGCGCGATCCGGGCTCACGCGCGAAGATCGGCGTGATTTCCCGCGATTCCTCGGTCGATCCGGTCGGTGCCTGCGTCGGTATGCGCGGTTCACGTGTGCAGGCTGTGGTGAACGAGCTGCAGGGCGAAAAAATCGACATCATTCCGTGGTCGCCGGACATCGCGACATTCGTCGTGAACGCATTGGCTCCCGCCGAAGTCGCCAAGGTTGTTATCGATGAGGACCGTGAGCGCATTGAAGTCGTGGTGCCGGATACCCAACTCTCACTCGCGATCGGACGCCGTGGTCAGAATGTACGCCTGGCATCGCAACTCACGGGTTGGGACATTGATATCCTGACCGAACAGGAAGAATCGGAACGCCGTCAGGCCGACTTCGAGAATTCAACGCGCGTTTTCATGGAAGCGCTCAATGTCGACGAAGTCGTCGGCCAATTGCTTGCATCCGAAGGTTTCAGTTCCGTCGAGGATCTTGCGTTGGTCGATCCGAGGGAACTGACCAGCATTGAAGGGTTCGATGAGGAAACCGCAACTGAGCTGCAAAGCCGCGCGCGCGAATATCTCGAAAAACTCGAGGCTGAACTAGAGGCGAAGCGGAAGGAACTTGGTGTGGATGACGCTTTGAAGACTGTTCCAGGCGTAACCTCGAAGATGCTGGTGAAGTTCGGCGAGAACGACATCAAGACCGTTGAGGATTTGGCCGGCTGTGCTACCGACGATTTGGTTGGCTGGACGGAGCGTAAGGACGGCGAGACGACGAAACATGCAGGCATCCTCGACGCTAACGAGCTTTCCCGGGAGGATGCGGAAGCGTTGATCATGCAGGCGCGAGTCGTCGCGGGCTGGATCACGGCGGACGAAGTCGCGAAGAAGTCTGAGGCCCCCGCCTCCGAAGACAATCCGGCGTAAAGGAAATGACGCACGCATGCTTGCCATCGCTGATCACGCAGATCTCGATCGTGGACCCCGGACGAAGTCCGGGACCGAGCGGATGTGCGCGGTCACACGGCAAGTCGCGCCGATCGACGATCTGATCCGGTTCGCGCTCTCGCCCACGGGCGAAGTCGTTCCGGATCTGAAACGCAAATTGCCCGGCCGCGGCCTTTGGGTCTCATTGTCCCATGCCGCCGTCGCGGAAGCCGGGCGACGCAATGTTTTCGCAAAGAGTTTCAAGCGCACCGTACAGGTACCGAAGACCCTTGCCGACGATATCGACCGGCTCATGGTCCGGGGGCTGGTTGAAGCCCTCGCCATGGCCGCCAAGGCTGGCCAGGTCGTCTCCGGGTTCTCCAAGGTCGAGGAAGCGATCGACGGGGGACAAGCGGTCGCTCTGATCCACGCCCGCGACGGCGCTGCCGACGGGATTCGCAAGCTGAACGGTAAATTAGCGGCCCGAATGCAGGCAAATCCCTCCGATTCAACGGATTTGCCCGTTGTCAGCGCTTTAAGCACGGATGAATTGGATTTGGCACTTGGGCGGGCAAATGTGGTACATGCTGCCCTGCTCGCGGGCCCGGCCAGCAAAACCTTCCTGACGCGCTGCCAGACACTCAGCCGTTTCCGGATCACGGCTGGCAGCAAGACGACCGGAACGGATAGGACTTAGGGCCCCGCTGACATGATGGGCAGGCGGGCAAACCGAATGAGATTGGGACTGTTGAATGGCTGATACGAAAACACCTGGCGACAAGACGCTGAGCGTTGGTTCGAAAACTCTGTCGCTGAAGCCGCGCACAGAGACCGGCGTTGTGCGCCAGAGTTTCAGTCACGGCCGCACCAAACCGGTGGTGGTCGAGAAGAAGACCAAGCGCCGTATGGCTGGCGATCCAGCGCCCGCGCCTGAAGCTGCCACGCCCACCCCAGCGGCGCCGGTAACGCCGGCTCCTGCGGCCAAGGCTCCCCCGGCACGGCAGGCTGAGCCGCCGAAGCCCGCCCAGCGCACCTCCGGGGTCGTCCTGCGCACTCTGACCGAAGACGAACAGAGCGCCCGTGCAAGCGCCCTCGCAGAAGCGCGTGCGCGCGAAATCGAAGAGCGCCGCGTGGCCGAGGAAGAAGCCGCACGTCGCAGTTCGCGCGAATTCTTGGAGCAACAGGAACGCGAAGCCGCCGAGGCGCGCAAGAAGGCCGAGGAAGAACGCCATCGTGCCGATGAGGAAGCGAAGGCAAAGGCCGAACGCGAAGCCCAGAAGCGTTTCGGCGAGGCTGAAAAGAAACCCGCAGCAGCAGGAGCTTCAACGTCCGCTGCAGCACCTGCCGCTCGCGCACCCGCGGCCCGTCCCGCGGCTCCCGGGGCCCGCCCCGCGGCGCCTGGAGCTCGTCCCGCCACACCTGGGGCGGCGCGTCCTGCGCCGGTCGCAGCGGACGGCTCGGATGAGGATGATGGTCCGCCGCGGCAGGTTCGTCGCGGTCCCGGTGGCGCCATGCGTCCCGTCGCAGCTCCGAAAACAACCCATAAGCCGGGCCCCGCGAAAGAACGCGGTCGCCTGACGCTCTCAACCGCGCTGAACGCAGACGACGTGCGCGAGCGTTCGATCGCATCCTTCCGTCGCCGCACACAGCGCCTGAAGGGACACGTCTCAAACGAGCCGAAGGAAAAGCTGGTTCGCGAAGTGACGATTCCTGAGGCGATCACGATTCAGGAACTGGCGAACCGTATGTCGGAGCGCGCGGTCGACGTCATCCGTCTGCTCATGAAGCAGGGCGCGATGCACAAGATCACCGACGTGGTCGACGCGGACACCGCTCAGCTCATCGCCGAAGAATTGGGCCACACCGTCAAGCGCGTTGCCGCGTCCGACGTTGAAGAAGGCCTGTTCGACGTCGCGGCAGATCTGGCCTCCGACACCGAGCCACGGCCGCCAGTCGTGACCGTCATGGGCCACGTCGACCACGGCAAGACCTCGCTGCTCGACGCCCTGCGCCACGCCAACGTTGTCAGCGGCGAAGCCGGCGGCATCACACAGCACATCGGCGCTTATCAGGTGACGTCACCCGACAGCGGCAAGAAGATCACCTTCATCGACACGCCGGGCCACGCCGCGTTCACCGCGATGCGCGCACGCGGCGCGAAGGTCACCGATATCGTCGTACTGGTCGTCGCCGCCGATGACGGCGTCATGCCGCAGACCATCGAGGCCATCAATCACGCCAAGGCCGCGAAAGTGCCGATGATTGTTGCTATCAACAAGATCGACAAGCCGGATGCGAAGCCTGAGCGCGTGCGCACCGAGTTGCTCCAACACGAGGTTCAAGTCGAGTCCTTCGGCGGCGACGTCGTCGACGTCGAAGTTTCGGCGAAGAACAAGACCAACCTCGACAAGCTGCTCGAAATGATCGCGCTCCAGGCCGAAATCCTTGAGCTCAAGACCAACCCGGACCGACCGGCCGAAGGCACCGTGATTGAAGCGAAGCTCGATCGCGGTCGTGGTCCGGTGGCGACCGTGCTCGTGCAGCGCGGCACGTTGCGAATCGGCGACATCATCGTTGCCGGCGCGGAAATGGGCCGTGTCCGCGCGCTGATTTCCGATCAGGGCACCAACATCACCGAAGCCGGACCATCCGTGCCGGTCGAGGTTTTGGGCTTCAATGGACCGCCGGAAGCCGGCGATCGTCTTGCCGTGGTTGAGAACGAAGCTCGTGCACGTCAGGTCACGGAATATCGTGCGCATCAGAAGCGCGAGAAATCCGCAGCCAGCATGGCCGGCATGCGCGGTTCGCTCGAACAGATGATGTCGCAGCTCAAAACTTCGGGACGCAAGGAATTCCCGCTGATCGTGAAAGCGGACGTGCAAGGCTCGCTCGAAGCGATTATCGGTTCGCTCGAGAAGCTCGGCACCGATGAAGTCGCCGCGCGTGTGCTGCATGCGGGTGTCGGCGGCATTAGCGAATCCGACGTCACGCTCGCTGATGGCTTCAACGCCGCCATCATCGGCTTCAACGTCCGCGCTCACAAGGAAGCTGCGGCCATCGCCAAACGCGATGGCATCGAAATTCGCTACTACAACATCATCTACGATCTCGTGGATGACGTGAAGAAGGCGATGTCGGGTCTGCTCGCGCCGACACTGCGCGAAACCATGCTCGGCAACGCCTTGGTTCTCGAGGTGTTCAACATCTCTAAGGTCGGCAAAATCGCGGGTTGCCGCGTCACCGACGGCACCGTGGAACGCGGTGCCAACGTGCGCCTGATCCGCGACAACGTCGTTATCCACGAAGGCAAGCTGGCACAGCTCAAGCGCTTCAAGGATGATGCGAAGGAAGTTGTCGCTGGCCAGGAGTGCGGCATGTCGTTCGAGAACTATCAGGACATGCGTCCTGGCGACGTGATCGAATGTTACCGTGTGGAGACCATTCAACGCTCCTTGTAAGTCCAAGTCTTACAGGCGCGCTGCAGTCTCTCCGAAACGAGTCGTTGCGACCGGGAAAGGGGCGGGAAATCCGCCCTTGACGTTGTTGTCCGGTTCTCGGCGACTGAGTTTCTGCTCTCAAGAATGCGGGTGCCCGGGATTGGCCCGAGCACAATAATTTTTTTTTGAACAAGGACAGCAATGCCAACGCATCGCAAGCGCGATAGTGGTCGTGGTTCTACCGCCAATGGCGGCTCGCAGCGCCAGTTGCGCGTCGGCGAACTGGTGCGTCATGCGATCGCGGATATTCTCGGGCAAGGTGGTGTGCACGATCCCGCGCTTGAGGGCCACATCATCACGGTGCCTGAGGTGCGGATGTCGCCGGACCTCAAACTCGCGACAATCTATGTCATGCCGCTGGGCGGACGCGGCACCGACGAGGTGATCGAGGCGCTCGATCGCAACAAGAAATTCCTGCGCGGCGAGATCGCGCACCGCGTTAACCTGAAATTTGCACCTGATATTCGCTTCCGCGTCGACGAACGATTCGACGAAGCGGAACGGATCGAGAAATTACTGAGAACACCTGCAGTTCAAAGAGACCTCAAGACGGATTCGGACGACACCTGATGAATGTGACTTCTCCAGACGACGTGGTTGCGTCTGACAACGGCACTTCGCATGCACCATCTGAAAATAAATTCTCAGATGCATCGGCGGCGAATGCGGCCAATCAAAACGCGGCACGCGATCACGACCGCGCTCCACGTCAATCCGGCGGCAAACGGCAGCATGGCCAATTCAAGCGCGACCGCCGCGACGTCCATGGCTGGGTGATTCTCGATAAGCCGATCGGGATGACGTCCACGCACGCGGTCGCCGTGCTCAAGCGATTGTTTCAGGCAAAACGCGCGGGCCACGCCGGCACCCTCGACCCGTTGGCGTCCGGCGGCTTGCCGATCGCCCTTGGCGAAGCCACCAAGACTGTTCCGTTCGTGATGGATGGACGCAAGCGCTACCGCTTCACCGTGTGCTGGGGGGAAGAGCGCGACACTGACGACACCGAAGGACAGGTGACCCAGACGAGCGACCTCCGCCCCAGCACAGAGGCAATCCAGGCGCTGTTGCCGCAGTTCACGGGAACGATCGAGCAGATCCCGCCGCAATACTCGGCCATTAAGGTTCAGGGCGAGCGGGCCTATGATCTGGCGCGCGACGGCGAGACCGTCGCCCTGCAGTCTCGTCCAGTCGAAATTCACGAATTAGTCCTTGTAGATCAGCCAGATAGCAACCACGCCGTGTTTGACGCGGAGTGCGGCAAGGGTACATATGTCCGCGCGTTGGCCCGCGATATGGGCCGAATCCTCGGTTCCTACGGCCACATCAGCGCCCTTCGGCGCACGCTTTGCGGCCCGTTTACCGAGGCGGACATGATTCCGCTGGCGAAATTGGAGGCTTTATGCGATAGAGCCGCGTCTGGCGAGGGTAGCCTCGCCGATGCGCTATTGCCCGTTGAGACCGCGCTGGACGACATCCCGGCACTGGCCGTCACACGGGCTGATGCTGCAAGGCTTCACAGAGGCCAAGCAGTTTTGTTGCGCGGACGGGATGCGCCAATCTTAAACGGCACAGTCTATGTCACCGTCGGAGGAAGGCTTCTGGCCCTCGCCGAACTTGGCAATGGCGAACTCATCCCTAAGCGCGTGTTCAACCTGACCGGGCTGACTGCCAGCACCGGTCGCAACGAAGGTGTTTGACGATGTCGATTGCCGCAGAACGTAAAGCGGAAGTCATCAAGAATAACGCAACCAAGGCCGGTGACACCGGTTCGCCCGAGGTTCAGGTCGCGATCCTTTCGGAACGCATTGCCAACCTCACCGAGCATTTCAAGACTCACAGCAAGGATAATCATTCACGCCGTGGTCTTCTGAAGCTCGTCTCCACGCGCCGTTCGCTTCTCGACTACGTCAAGAAGAAGGATGAGGCGCGCTACAAGGCACTGCTCGAAAAGCACAACATCCGTCGCTGACGAGTTGGTGCGCGTGTTGAAGCGCGCGCACGGGTGTGGCCGCAGAGCAAGTGCCGGTTTTCCGGCTGTGGCCATTCCTTAAATCTTACCCATGCGGGCAAATGGTTGTCCGCATCCTTGGTCCAGCAGCAATCCGGCGGCTGGACAATGACGGGCAAGGTGCCCGTCGCGCGGGTCAAGGCCATTATCCCTGGCCCGTCCCATCGGAAGGGATGGAAGCCATTCACGACGTAAAGACCATGGCAGGATCGCCGGACGCTGAGGCCGCAATCGCCTTACAATCAGCGTCTCGCAATCTTGCGCATGGTTTTTGTGTTTTGGGCTTCCGCGAATTCCGCGAACCCATGAAAGATATCTCCAATGTTTAATATTCATTCAGTCGAACTGGACTGGGGCGGACGTCCGCTCAAGCTTGAGACCGGCAAGATTGCACGTCAGGCTGACGGTGCCGTGATTGCGACCTACGGCGAAACCATCGTGATGGCGACCGTTGTGTCAGCGAAGGCGCCGAAGGAAGGCATCGACTTCCTGCCGCTGACCGTCAACTACCAGGAGAAGGCCTACGCGGCTGGACGCATTCCCGGTGGTTACTTCAAGCGTGAAGGCCGCCCGACTGAAAAGGAAACGCTGGTTTCCCGCCTGATCGACCGTCCGATCCGTCCGTTGTTCGCGGATGGTTATCGTTGTGACACGCAGGTCATCGTCACCACGCTGTCGCACGACATGGAAAACGATCCCGACATCGTCTCGATGGTTGCTGCTTCAGCCGCGCTGACATTGTCCGGCGTTCCCTTCATGGGTCCGGTCGGTGCTGCCCGCGTCGCATTCAGCAACAACGAGTTCATTCTCAATCCGTCGCTCGACGAAATGACGGATACCCAGCTCGACCTCGTCGTCGCCGGCACCGCTGATGCCGTGCTGATGGTGGAGTCCGAAGCCAAGGAGCTGCCCGAAGAAGTGATGCTCGGCGCGGTGATGTTCGGTCATCGCCACTTCCAGCCGGTCATCAATGCGATCATCGAGCTTGCGGAGAAGGCGGCGAAGGAACCGCGCGAAGTCAAGGCAATCGACAATTCCGAGATTGAAAAGGAAATGCTCGGCCTGATCGAGCAGGAATTGCGCACCGCTTACGCGATCCCCGTGAAGCAGGACCGCTACAACGCTGTCGCCGTCGCCAAGGAGAAGGTGATGGCCCACTTCTTCCCAGAGGGGCAGGAGCCGAAATACGACAAGCTGCGCGTTGCCGGCGTATTTAAAGAGCTGGAAGCGAAGATCGTTCGCTGGAACATTCTCGACACCGGCAAGCGCATCGACGGACGCGACGTCAAGACGGTTCGCCCGATCGTGGCGGAAGTCGGCGTGCTGCCGCGTGCACACGGCTCGGCGCTCTTCACCCGCGGTGAAACGCAAGCGCTCGTGGTGACCACCCTTGGCACCGGCGAAGATGAGCAGTTCATCGATTCGCTGTCAGGAACGTACAAAGAGACATTCCTCCTGCACTACAACTTCCCGCCGTTCTCGGTCGGTGAAACGGGCCGCATCGGCTCGCCGGGCCGCCGCGAAATCGGCCACGGTAAGCTCGCCTGGCGCGCCATCCATCCGGTGCTCCCGGCGCATCACGAATTCCCTTACACGCTGCGCGTCGTCTCGGAGATCACCGAATCGAACGGCTCCTCGTCCATGGCGACGGTCTGCGGTTCATCGCTCGCTCTGATGGATGCCGGTGTTCCGCTGAAGCGGCCGACGGCTGGTATCGCAATGGGTCTGATCCTCGAGGACAAGCGCTTCGCGGTCCTGTCGGACATTCTCGGCGACGAGGATCACCTCGGCGACATGGACTTCAAGGTGGCCGGCACGGAGAAGGGTGTCACATCGCTGCAGATGGACATCAAGATCGCCGGCATCACCGAAGAGATCATGAAAGTCGCACTGACCCAGGCCAAGGACGGGCGCATGCACATCCTCGGCGAGATGGCGAAGGCCATCACCGCAGCGCGCGCTGAACTCGGCGAGCATGCACCGCGCATCGAGGTGTTGCAGATCCCGACTGACAAGATCCGCGAAGTGATCGGCACCGGCGGCAAGGTGATCCGCGAGATCGTCGAGAAGACCGGCGCCAAGATCAATATCGAAGACGACGGCACCGTGAAG
Organism: Nitrobacteraceae bacterium AZCC 1564; assembly: GCA_036924835.1. Taxonomy (NCBI): domain Bacteria; kingdom Pseudomonadati; phylum Pseudomonadota; class Alphaproteobacteria; order Hyphomicrobiales; family Nitrobacteraceae; species Nitrobacteraceae bacterium AZCC 1564. The sequence continues at coordinate 3,084,868 of JBAGRR010000001.1, read as the reverse complement.
GTTGCGTCTGCCAATGGCGAAGCCATCCGCGCAGCCATCAAGTGGATCAAGTCGATCGCTTCCGATCCAGAAGTCGGCCAGATCTACGACGGCACCGTTGTGAAGGTCATGGAGTTCGGTGCCTTCGTGAACTTCTTCGGGCCGAAGGACGGTCTGGTTCACATCAGCCAGCTCGCAGCCAACCGCGTTCAGAAGACTTCCGACGTCGTCAAGGAAGGGGACAAGGTCAAGGTCAAGCTGCTGGGCCTCGACGATCGCGGCAAGGTTCGCCTGTCGATGAAGGCCGTGGATCAGGAGACCGGTGAAGACCTCGAAGCGAAGCAGAAGGCCGAAGGCGTCCCCGCCGCAGAGTAAGCTTCAAAATATCGTGTGAGACAAAGGGGTGGCATTTTGCCGCCCCTTTTTGTTGGCGAACTCACTCTACCGATGGGTTCGAATAGCTGTCGCAATCTTGTCGCGCGGCACAATTGCACACATCGCGCGTTATGGCCTTTGGCATGATGCAACAAACGGCAGGCGAATGACTGTTGCACCTGTTTCAGGCCAGCGAATCTCGGGAGAGAAAACATGTCACCGATTTCACGCCGATTCTTTCTTGCAGCAAGCGGCCTTGCTGCCGTAGCCGCCTCACCACGTGCCGTATTCGCGCAAGCGACAGCGCCGGCTCCTGCAGCAACCCCAGTGACCGGTCCTTTTACGCTGCCGCAACTTCCCTATCCAACCAACGCGCTCGAGCCGCACATCGATGCGAAGACGATGGAAATCCATCATGGCAAGCATCACGCGGCCTACGTCAACGCGATGAACACCGTTGCCAAGAACAACCCGCAGCTCGGCACGATGCCAATCGAAAACGTCCTCGGCAACCTCAACGCGCTGAGCGACGACATCAAGACCACCGTGCGCAATAACCTGGGTGGTCACGCCAATCACACGATGTTCTGGCAAATCATGGGACCGCATGGGGGAAAGCCGACCGGCGATGTGCTCGCGGCCATCGACCGCGATCTTGGCGGCATGGAGAAATTCCGGACCGACTTCGATGCAGCAGGCGTAAAGCAATTCGGATCTGGGTGGGTGTTCGTGACCGTTACAAAGGATGGCAAACTCGGCATCGAGGCGCGCCCTAATCAAGATACGCCGTTGATGGACGGAAAGCGTGCGCTGATGGGCAATGACGTCTGGGAGCACGCCTACTACCTGCACTACCAAAATCGTCGCCCGGATTATCTCAAGGCGTGGTGGAATACGGTGAACTGGGCAAAGGTCTCTGAACGTTACGCCGCGGCCAAAGCTGGAACGCTGGGCGTGTAACTGCCGCGAACGTTGCGTGAAATTTCTTGATGGCCGGGTCTATGGCCCGGCCATTCCTGTTTTTGCGGGCCGATAGCAACCGGCATCGACATCGCATTTCAAACAAGGCTTTCCTTCACAACGTCTCCAAGCGCAACGAAATCCTGCTTGCGCGGTGATGTGCGGCGATACACCAGACCGATGCTGCGGCCAGGCTGCGGCTCTTCGAATCTTAGAAACTTCACGCGGCCATCGCGCTGCTCCACGTCAGCGGCAATTTGCGGAATCAGCGTGATGCCGTAGCCGTTCGCCACCATCTGCATCACCGTCGCAAGGCTGCTTGCGCCAAACGTCATGCCCCCGCTGTTCGTTGCGCCGCTGGTGCGGGCGCGCGGCACTGTCGCGCAGAATGCGAGCGCCTGATCGCGCAGGCAATGTCCGTCCTCAAGCAGGATCAGACGGCTTTGATCGATATCATGCGCAACAACACGCTCACTCTCTGATCGCGCATCGTCGAACGGCACTGCCAGCAGAAATTCGTCATTGAACAAATGCATGGCCGCAAGGTCAGCCTCCTGTATCGGCAAAGCCAACATCGCCGCGTCGAGCGTGCCGCTTTTCACTTCGTCGAGCAGTTGCCGCGTCTGGGTTTCACGCAGCTCGAGCCGAAGTTCGGGGAAATGCTCCTGCAAGCGGGGCAGGATTTTGGGCAGCGCATAGGGTGCCAGTGAGGGAATGACTCCAAGCATGAGCCGCCCGGTTAACGGCTGCGCGCGCTGACGTGCAAAATCCATCAAGTCACGCGACTTCGCCAACACCTCGTCACCACGCCGGACAATCTCAACACCCGCGTCGGTCAGCGTCACGTCACCAGGTCGACGCTCCACCAGCGCAAGCCCCAGGCTTTTTTCCAGATCGCGGATCTGCATCGAGAGCGCCGGCTGAGTGACTGCACAATCCTCGGCGGCACGGCCGAAATGGCGATGCCGAGCCAGCGCGGACAAATATTTGAGCTGTCGTAAGGTCACCATTCCCATCAGATAAACTTATCGGCATGCTAAGGCAAATCGACTGGACCTGATCTTAGATATCTTCCAAACTTACTACCATCGCGGTGATCGCGGGTCGCGTTTCGGTCTCAGCCAAGCGCCTGAATTCAGAGAGTTTTTGAGCTTGCCCCGATTCCACTCACCCCCGTTCACCGCCTGAAGCGATGCCAGCTCACGGCCGGAAGGAGATCGTCCCTCACGAACGACCACGCACGGTCGGCGGGTGCCGACACCGGAAGCAAGAAGCACCGATCCACACGGTTTGGTCGTCCCTGTCCGGCTGCAGATCATGGAAGTCACAGTCATTCGGTATAGATCACCACAAAGAAACTCACAGAACATCGTAGGAGAGAATCATGGACGCGAAAACTGATGAAAAGAGCGCCGGCGTTAGCAAATGTCCGATCAACCACGGAGCGGGCGGCGGCACCCAGAACAGCGCCTGGTGGCCTAACCAGTTGCGCGTCGACCTGCTGAACCAGCATTCATCAAAATCCGATCCGCTGGGCCAGACGTTCAATTACCGGGAAGAATTCAAGAAGCTCGATTACGAGGCACTGAAGAACGACCTGCGCAAGCTGATGACTGATTCGCAGAGCTGGTGGCCTGCCGACTTCGGGCATTACGGCCCGCAGTTCATCCGTATGTCCTGGCACTCTGCCGGGACCTATCGCCTGAGCGACGGTCGCGGCGGCGGTGGCCGTGGCCAACAGCGTTTCGCTCCGCTCAACTCTTGGCCAGACAACGTGAACATCGATAAATCACGCCGTCTGCTGTGGCCGATCAAGCAGAAGTACGGCCAGAAGATTTCCTGGGCGGACTTGCTGATCCTCACCGGCAACGTGGCGCTGGAGACGATGGGTTTTCGCACGTTCGGCTTTGCCGCGGGCCGCGAGGATACCTGGGAGCCGGATCTCGACGTGAACTGGGGCTCCGAGACCGAGTGGCTGACGCACCGGACGCTCGACAAATTCAATAACCCGCTCGGCGCCACCGAAATGGGCCTGATCTACGTCAATCCGGAAGGTCCGAACGCCAACGGTGATCCGGTCTCCGCAGCCGCGTTCATCCGTGAAACCTTCGCTCGTATGGCGATGAACGACGAAGAAACCGTCGCGCTGATCGGCGGTGGTCACACCTTCGGCAAGACCCACGGTGCCGCGCCCGAATCTCACAAAGGTCCAAACCCCGAAGCCGCAGGCCTCGAAGCGCAGGGCTTGGGCTGGATCAGCAACTATGGCACCGGCAGCGCCGGCGACGCCATCGGCAGCGGGCTGGAAGTCACCTGGACGCAGACGCCCGCGCAGTGGAGCAACCACTTCTTCGAAAACCTGTTCAAGTACGAATGGGTGCAGACCCGCAGCCCTGCGGGCAACATCCAATGGGAAGCGAAGGACGCTGAAGCCGTCATCCCCGATGCGCACGATTCGTCGAAAAAGCACAAGCCGACGATGCTGACCACTGACCTGTCGCTGCGCATGGACCCGGTCTACGAGAAGATCTCGCGCCGGTTCTTGGAGAACCCGCAGGCTTTCGCCGAGGCCTTCGCGCGTGCGTGGTTCAAGTTGACCCATCGTGATCTGGGCCCGCGCTCGCGCTATCTGGGTCCAGAGGCGCCGAAGGAAGTGCTGATCTGGCAGGATCCGGTGCCCGCTGTCGATCATCCGTTGATCGACGAGGCCGATGTCGCCGCATTGAAGGCCAAGATACTCGCCACGGGTTTGACCGCGTCCGAGCTGGTTGGCACCGCCTGGGCATCGGCTTCGACCTTCCGCGGCGGGGACAAGCGCGGCGGCGCCAACGGCGCGCGCGTCCGTCTCGCGCCGCAGAAGGATTGGGAAGTGAACGAGCCTGCGCAGCTTGCGAAGGTTCTCTCTAGCCTCGAAGCGATCCAGAGGGAGTTCAACGTCGCACAATCTGACGGCAAGAAGGTCTCGTTGGCCGACCTGATCGTGCTCGCGGGCAATGTCGGCGTCGAGCTGGCAGCGAAGGCTGCCGGCCATGACTCGGCAGTGCCCTTCACTCCTGGCCGCACGGACGCCTCGGAGGAACAGACTGATGTCCACGCCTTCGCCGTCATGGAGCCTGTCGCAGACGGCTTCCGTAACTATCAGAAGGGCGGACTCGCGGTACCCGCCGAGGTGGCTTTGATCGATAAGGCGCAATTGCTGACATTGACCGCGCCGGAGATGACAGCACTGATCGGAGGCCTGCGCGCGATCAACATCAACACTGGCGGGACCAACCACGGCGTGTTCACTGACAAGCCGGGAGCACTGACAAACGACTTCTTCGTCAACCTGCTGGACATGAGCACGCAGTGGAAGGCGACCTCCGACGCACAGGATGTGTTCGAAGGACGTGACCGCAAAACCGGTGCCGTCAAGTGGACCGGCACTCGCGTCGACCTTGTGTTCGGCTCGAACTCGGTACTGCGCGCTCTTGCCGAGGTCTACGCCAGTTCAGATGCGAAGGAGAAGTTCGTGAAGGACTTCGTCGCCGCTTGGACCAAGGTGATGAACCTCGATCGTTTCGATCTCAAGTGATCCTCGCGTAGGTCTACGCCAAGACGACGGCGTTAATCCTAAAGATCCAGCCCTCATGACGATGTCATGGGGGCTTTTTCTTTGTGTGGCCATACTTGCTCTTCTGCCATGGATTGAGCAGAAAGACGGGTCAGAAAAAAAGTCGCCAGGGAGATTCCGGATGATGCAGATCTATTGGTCGCCACGCTCGCGTTCGTTTTCGACCCTGTGGCTGATGGAAGAAACTGGCCAACCCTATGAGCGCGTTCTAACGGACATCTCCACCGGCGCACAAAAGAAGCCTGAATTTCTCGCCATCAATCCGATGGGTAAAGTCCCCGCCCTCAAGGACGGTGATGTGACCATCGCCGAGGCCGCAGCGATTTGCGCTTACGTCGCTGAACGTTATCCAGACGCCAAACTCGCGCCACCGCCCGGCGATCCCCGCCGCGCGAAATATCTGCAATGGCTGTTCTTTGCGCCAAGCTGCATCGAGCCCGCACTGATTCAGATTTTCACCAAACTCGAAGTGCCGACCAGCACCGCTGCGTGGGGCGAAGCAACGCAGGTCTTCGACGTCCTCGACAAGGCGCTCGAAAAAGGACCGTGGCTGCTGGGAGACATGTTCTCGGCGGCCGACATTATTGTCGGCTCCGGTCTCAACTTCGCGGTGAGAGCTTTCAAGATGGTGCCGCCGCGGCCTTCATTCGACCGCTACATCGATGCCTGCGCCGCGCGGCCCGCGTTTCAGCGCGCCACCGTGATCGCGGCGGGATAAGTTTGACGGATTACGCTTCGTCGGCCTTTAATTCATCCGGATGCGGCATCGAGATGATGTTGTATCCGGAGTCGACGAAGTGCGTTTCACCGGTCACGCCGCCAGACAGATCCGACAGGAAATAGAGCGCTGTGCCACCCAGCTCATCGAGCGTGACGCCACGCCCGAGCGGGGAGTGCTTTTGCTGGAAGGCAAACATCGCGCGCGCATCGCCGATGCCGGAGCCCGCGAGCGTGCGAACCGGACCGGCCGAAATCGCATTGATGCGAATTCCGCTGCGACCATAGTCTGCGGCGAGATAGCGGACCGAAGCCTCTAGCGCAGCCTTGGCAACCCCCATCACGTTGTAGTTCGGCATGACGCGGGTCGAACCACCGAACGTCAGCGTGATCATCGATCCGCCATTCGGCATCATTTCTGCCGCGCGCTTCGCCACTTCCGTGAATGAGAAGCAGGAAATGACCATGGTGCGGGAAAAATTCGCACGCGTGGTGTCGGCATAGCGACCCTTCAGTTCATTTTTGTCCGAGAAGCCGATGGCGTGAACGAGGAAATCCAGCGCGCCCCACTTCTCTTTGAGTGCGGCGAATAGGGCATCGACGCTCGCTATATCCTCGACATCGCATGGCAAAACCAATTCTGCATTCAGCGACTGCGCCAGCGGCTTTACGCGCTTTCCAAGCGCCTCACCCTGATACGTGAAGGCGAGCTCCGCGCCGTGCGCGGCGAGCGTCTTGGCGATGCCCCATGCAATCGAATGGTCATTGGCGACGCCCATGATGAGCCCGCGCTTGCCTTGCATCAAATTGGTCATGTCAGATTTCCATCAAAGAGAAACGCGGGCGCGCACATATCGGCAAGCGACAAAAATCAAGGTGTCAATTTCGGCGCCTCGCGGAGACGCGAGGCCGGAAAACAGCGCCGGCGCAATAGATTGGCCGGCGCATCGATCACGCATCGAGCCGCTTGAAGACAAGCGTCGCATTGGTCCCGCCGAACCCGAACGAGTTCGACAGCACCGTGCCGATCTTGACGTTATCGATGCGCTTGCGCACGATCGGCATGTCCGCGAATACCGGATCGAGCTCAGTGATGTTCGCGCTCTCGCAGATGAAGCCGTTGCTCATCATCAGCAGCGAATAAATCGCTTCCTGCACGCCGGTGGCACCGAGCGAATGTCCGGTCAGCGATTTGGTGGCCGAAATCGGCGGACACTTGTCGCCGACCCCAAAGACATTGCGAATTGCATTAATCTCGGGTGGATCGCCTGCGGGCGTCGAGGTCGCATGCGGGTTGATGTAGTCGATCGGCGCCTTCACCGTTTCAAGCGCCATTCTCATGCAACGCTCGGCGCCTTCACCGGACGGCGCCACCATGTCGTAACCATCGGACGTCGCGCCATAGCCGACGATTTCCCCGTAAATGCGTGCGCCGCGCGCCTTCGCGTGCTCAAGTTCCTCGAGGACCACAACACCTGCGCCGCCGGCAATCACGAAACCATCGCGATTGACGTCATAGGCGCGCGAAGCGGTCGAGGGCGCGTCATTGTACTTGGACGACATCGCGCCCATGGCATCAAACAATACCGACAGCGACCAATCGAGCTCTTCGCACCCCCCGGCAAAGATCACATCCTGCTTGCCCATCTGGATCGTCTCATAGGCATTGCCGATGCAGTGGTTCGACGTCGCGCAGGCCGACGAGATCGAATAGTTCACACCCTTGATCTTGAACCAGGTCGCAAGTGTCGCAGAAGCCGTTGACGACATCGCCTTCGGCACCGCAAACGGACCAACTCGCTTCGGACCCTTCGTACGCGTGATATCTGCGGATTCGACGATGGTCCGCGCAGACGGCCCGCCGGAGCCCATGATGATACCGGTGCGGACGTTCGAGACATCCGACGGCTCGAGTCCGGAATCCTGAATCGCCTGCTCCATGGCGACATGATTCCACGCCGCACCCTCCGCCAGGAATCGCATCGCGCGACGATCGATCACGTCAGCAGGATTGAGTGTCGGGGCACCATGCACCTGCGAACGGAATCCCATCTTCGCGTAATCTTCCGAACGCGAGATTCCAGGCTTGGCCTCGTAAAGGCTCGCAAGCACTTCCTGAGTGTTGTTTCCGATGGACGAGACAATGCCCATCCCTGTGACGACAACCCGTCTCATGATCGCCATGCCCTCGTTATTGCAATTGCCCCGACAGTCCAACCAGGATGCGACAGGCCGATGAAGCAGCCCTGCATCATGTTCCCGGCATTGCGGCGTCCTGCTGGAACAGCCCTACCTTCAAGTCCTTGGCGCGATAGATAATCTCCCCGTCAGATGAAAGCCACCCGTCGGCGACGCCAAGCACCAGCTTTGAGCGCATCACGCGCTTGATGTCGATGTTGTACACAACCTTGGTGATGTTCGGCAGCACTTGGCCTGAAAACTTCAGGTCGCCGAGACCCAGCGCACGGCCGCGCCCTGCACCGCCCGACCAGCCGAGGAAAAATCCTACCATCTGCCAGAGCGCATCGAGCCCCAGGCAGCCGGGCATCACGGGATCACCTTTGAAATGGCACCCAAAGAACCAAAGGTCCGAATTGACGTCGAGCTCAGCGCGGACCAGGCCTTTACCGAATTCTCCGCCAGTATCGTTAATTTCCGTAATGCGATCGAACATCAGCATGGGTGGCAGCGGCAACTGCGCATTACCGGGGCCAAACAACTCACCGCGACCGCAGGCCAGCAATTCTTCATAGGTATAGCTGGCTTGGCGATCTTTCATTTGGGGACCTCGAATTGGGGGTTACAGTGGTTTATGACCTCCTAACATAGCCACAGCAGGGGTCAAATTGGCCTGGAACAGGCGAAACTGGCTATTCTTGAGCACTGCATACCTGCTCTAGTTGCGAAAAACTTGCATGTAAGTGCATCTTTTCTTATAGTCAGACGAATAGCTTTTCCGGGTCCGTTTGGGGCCCTCGCAGTGTTGAGTGATCTTGATGAACGATCTTACGACCACGGATAAGGATCATGACGAGCCGCATGGCCACACCCATGCGCCGATGCTAACCGGCTGTCCGTGGCATGACGTCAATGAGATGTTGCAATCAGTGGGCCTGCGTCCCACTCGCCAGCGCATGGCTTTGGGTTGGCTGCTGTTCGGCAAAGGTGGACGCCATTTGACGGCGGAAATGCTCTACGAAGAAGCCACGCACGCCAAAGTGCCGGTGTCGCTTGCAACCGTCTACAACACGCTCAACCAGTTGACCGAAGCGGGTCTGCTTCGTCAGGTGAGCGTGGACGGAACCAAGACCTACTTCGATACCAACACCAGCGCACATCACCATTTTTACATGGAAAGCAATCACGAGCTGGTTGATATCCCGGACCCCAATCTCGTGTTGCAGAAGATGCCTGACGTGCCGGAAGGCTACGAGATCAGCCGCATCGATATGGTCGTGCGCCTGCGCAAAAAGCGCTGATCGCTTTTCCGACTTTCCTAAATTTAAACGCGCGGGTGAAAACCCGCGCGTTTTGATTTGTAGCAAGAACGACGCGAAACGTCAGTTGACCTTTTCGTCGGCGTAAACGCCCCACAGCCGCTGCTGTTCGATCCAGCCGTCGAAGCCATCGCCTGTGATGCGGCACCATCCGTCATTGCAGCGTTTGACCTGCGCCACGACGCCGGCCTGCAATCGCGCTGCAACAGCGCTTTTCGGATCCGGGCTGTCATAGATCGATACAAGATCGTTTTTGTTTTTCATCGTCACCACTGCGGTCCGCTTTCCCGACAGCAGCGAGTGATAAACCCAGCCTTCCGAGCCTTCCGAATCGCGGACGCGGCGCCAGTTCTCGAATTCTGCGGTGATTTCCACCGGCAAGCCCGCACGGGTGTAAATCCAGGTGACGTCCTGATCCTTGGTGGGACCGGCACGAACATTCACATGATCGGACTTCAGGCTGACGTAGCGCGGCACCGGCAGGCCGCTCGTTGTCGGCGGCGTATCCTTGGCGGCGATACCCACTGTGCACATTGCAGTCCACAAGATGCTGACTGCCGCCAGCGACGCAAAACTCGACTTCAACTCCATTACGCTTTCCCTGCACCGCCCCCCAGGGCGCCCCCTGTCCCGCTGCCTGTCTGAGCCCTGCGACAACCTCACAGTCCTAGACCCCGCATATGGAACCTGCGGGTTCTTGTCTTGGCGCGGCCTTCTGCTAGAGAGGGTCTCAACGCCAACCGCCTGAAATGCTGTACAAAGCTCCCCTGACCGGCATCGAATTTCCACATTCGTGCAAGCCGGTTAATGTGGACTGAACGGCGCAGACGGAAGCGTCTGGTTACGCGAAAATTGAAGGATCTTGCGAGAGAATGATCTCGGGTAAGAAAAAGCCTCTGGTTGTGGTGACCCGGCGATTACCGGATACCACGGAGACTCGTATGCGCGAGCTTTTCGACACCCGCCTCAATCTCGATGATACGCCGATGACGGCTGAGCAGCTCGCCGAAGCGGTCCGGACGGCGGATATCCTGGTTCCCACTGTGTCCGATCAAATCACCGCAGACATCCTCAATCAGCCAGAAGCGCGGCTCAAACTGATTGCGCATTTCGGCAATGGTGTCGACAACATCGACGTGGCCGCAGCCCATGCGCGCGGCATCACCGTCACCAACACGCCGAAGGTTCTCACCGAAGACACCGCCGACATGACAATGGCGTTGCTTCTGGCTGTGCCGCGCCGGCTGGTCGAAGGCGCATCGATCCTCACCTCGGGCAAAGAAGACTGGCAAGGATGGTCGCCCACATGGATGCTTGGCCACCGGATCGGCGGCAAGCGCCTTGGCATCATCGGCATGGGCCGAATCGGACAGGCTATTGCGCGCCGCGCGCACGCCTTCGGTCTGCAGATCCACTACCACAACCGTAAGCCGGTCGCGCCGCAGATCGAAGAAGAGTTGGGCGCAACGTATTGGGACAGCCTCGACCAGATGCTGGCCCGGATGGATTTCATTTCGGTGAACTGTCCGCACACACCGGCGACATTCCATCTGTTGTCCGCGCGGCGGCTGAAGCTGATCCGCAAGGACGCCTATATCATCAACACTGCACGCGGTGAGGTGATCGACGAGGTAACGCTCACCAAACTGCTCGAAGAAGGCGAGATCGGTGGCGCAGCGCTCGACGTGTTCGAGCACGAGCCCGCCGTGAATCCGAAGCTCGTCCGGCTGGCCAAGGCCGGCAAAGTCGTGCTGCTTCCGCACATGGGCTCGGCCACGCTCGAGGGCCGGATCGAAATGGGCGACAAGGTGATGATCAATATCCGCACCTTCCTCGATGGCCACCGCCCGCCGGATCGTGTGCTGCCAGGCATTGGCTGATCGATCGACTGCTCACGCCCGGCGCGGCTTTCGCCATTCTGCAACGAACGCGATGAAGGCGCGCAACGCCGGCGGCGGTTGACGGCGGCTCGGGTAATAGAGGAACGGTCCCGGAAACGGCGGACACCAATCTTCGAGCACACTGACGAGCGATCCATCCTTCACGGCATCGCGGACCCATCCTTCGAACGTCATAGCGAATCCCACTCCATCCATGGCCGCTCGCCGCATGAGAGAGGGCGTTGTGCCAATGAGGCTGGCCGGCGGCGTCAGCTTGATCAGGCGTCCAGCTTTTTCGAACTCCCATTCGAGCAGTGCTCCGCTGGGGAAGCGGGTCAGGATGCAGGGCAGATCGAGAAGGTCCTTGGGATGCTTCGGCCTGCCGCGCGCAGCAATGAGTTCAGGCGACGCCACTACAGCGTATCGCTCGGGCGGCCCGAGCGATACAGCAATCATGTCCTGCGCCAGATGCTCGCCGAACCTCACCCCGGCGTCGAAACCCTCCTTGACGATATCGATCAGCGACGTCTCACCGACGATCTCCAATTCGATCTGCGGATAGCGTTTCAGGAATGGTGCCACCATCGGCGCAAGCACGAGCTCGATCGATGGAAGCGGAGCGTTGATCCGCAGGCGGCCGGACGGCGTCTCGCGCAGACCGCGCACCTGCTCCAGCGCCTCGCCGATATTGCCCATTGCCGGGCCGATCCGTGACAGCAGCAGTTCACCGGCTTCGGTGAGCGCCACGCTGCGGGTCGTCCGATTCATCAACCGGATACCGAGGCGCTCTTCCAAAGCCCGCAGCCGCTGGCTCAGGCTCGAGACAGAGACGTGCTGCTCCACCGCGGCCCGCCGGAAATTTCCGATGCGGGCCACTGCAAGAAATGCGTCCAGGTCACGAAGATCAAAATCTTTCATTGTTCACTATAGTGAACACGTCATTCAGAATTGTCCAGCTTATCGATCTAATGCCATCGCGCGATATTGCCCGACGTCAGCAGCGGCGAATGAGCTCGCTGCGTTTAAGGAGCAAAGACGATGGACAGTTTCAAACTTGGCAAGACCGGCCCTGTGGTGTCCCGGCTCGGACTCGGCTGCATGGGAATGTCAGACATGTACGGCCCTGCCGATCGCACTGAGAGCGTTGCGACGCTACGTGCGGCGCTCGACGCCGGCATGAACCTGCTCGATACCGGAGATTTCTATGGCATGGGTCACAACGAGTTGCTCATCAACGAAGCGTTGAAAGGGCGCAACCGTGACGATGTGCTGATCAGCGTGAAGTTCGGCGGCATGCGCGATCCCGCAGCCGGGTGGACAGGCATCGACAATCGTCCGATTGCCGTGAAGAACTTTGTGGCCTATTCGCTGCAACGCCTCGGCACGGATCATATCGATATCTACCGACCGGCGCGGCTCGATCCTGCCGTGCCAATCGAAGATACCATCGGCGCAATCGCGGACCTCGTCAAAGCTGGTTTCGTCCGGCATATCGGGCTATCCGAGGTCGGTAGCGAGACCATCCGTCGCGCCCATGCGGTCCACCCGATCGCCGACCTGCAGATTGAATACTCGCTGATCTCTCGCGGCATCGAAAAGGACATTCTCGCGACCTGTCGTGAACTTGGCATCGGCATCACTGCTTACGGCGTTCTGTCGCGCGGCCTGATCAGTGGCCATTGGACCAAGTCGCGTGTCGTCGAAAAGGATTTTCGAGCCAACAGTCCGCGCTTCCAGGGCACAAATCTCGACACCAACCTGACGCTGGTGGAACGCCTTCGCGCCAGTGCTAACGAGATGGGCGTTTCAGTCGCCCAGCTCGCGATTGCATGGGTGCTGGCGCAGGGAACGGACATTGTTCCGCTCATCGGAGCGCGGCGCCGTGACCGCCTGCAGGAAGCGCTCGGCGCACTCGATGTGAGCCTTTCACCCGACGAGCTACGCGCTTTGACCCAGGCAATCGCGCCCGAAGATGTCGCCGGCGGCCGTTACCCCGAAGCGGCCCTTGCCCACATGGACAGCGAAAGACCCATGCACGCGTGAAATCAGTTGCACCACGATCGGCTTTGATCCCGATCGTGGTGCAATGCTGCTATCCTGCCTGACATCCTATTGTTGCCGCGTTACCCTATGATGATCTGATCAAGCGGACATGGTCGAAAGGGTACGCCGTGATTGACCAACAATTCCTCAAAAGCCTCTTTCCGAAAGCCAGCGACATTCCCGCTGAGCATCGCCTTGATGCGCCGCTGCATCAGCGCACCACACTCGTCGCAGGAGAACTTAAACACTGGACTGGAAAGACCCAGCCAGTGATCTCGCCGATCCGTGTGCGAGATGGCGAGAACCTGACACCGATCGAACTCGGCAGCATCCCACATGGCGGCATTGCCGAGGCCGAAGAAGCGCTGACCGCTGCGGTCGCGGCCTACGATAGCGGACGCGGCATATGGCCGACCATGAGCGTGGCCGAACGCATCGCTTGCATGCAGGATTTTACGAAGCAAATGGTCGCCCGCCGCAACGAGGTGGTCGAACTGCTGATGTGGGAAATCGGCAAAAGCTTCTCCGATTCAGAAAAGGAGTTCGATCGCACCGTCGACTACATCAAGGCGACAATCGACGCGTTGCGTGATCTCGACAACAACTCGTCGCGCTTCGTGGTTGTTGAAGGAACCATCGGCCAGATCCGGCGGACACCGCTCGGCGTCGTGTTGTGCATGGGCCCCTATAACTATCCGCTCAATGAAACGTTTGCGACCCTGATCCCGGCCCTGATCATGGGCAACGCGCTGCTGTTCAAGCCGCCGAAGTTCGGCATTCTGCTGTTTGAGCCATTGCTGGAAGCGTTTCGCAGCGCGTTTCCAAGAGGCGTCATCAACACTGTCTACGGCAGTGGCGCGGAAGTGGTCCCGTATCTCCTGGGATCAGGCAGGGTAAACACCTTGACACTGATCGGCTCAAGCAAGGTGGCCGATCACCTGAAAAAGCTCCATCCGAAAGCTAACCGGTTGCGTGCCATTCTCGGTCTCGACGCCAAGAATGCCGCGATCGTTCTGGCCGATGCGGATATCGAGCTGGCGGTAAAGGAATGCCTGCTCGGCGCGCTGTCGTTCAACGGTCAACGCTGCACCGCTCTGAAAATGCTGATTGTCCATCAATCGATCGTGGACCAGTTCCTCAAGCGATTTTCTGAAGAGCTCGCAAAGCTCAAAGTCGGTATGCCGTGGGAAAAGGGCGTAAACATCACGCCGCTGCCTGAGCCAGATAAGACAGCGTACATGACTCAATGCGTCGATGACGCCGTCGCCAAGGGTGCCCGCATCGTCAATCCCGATGGCGGCGTGCACTGCGACACGTTCTTTTATCCCGCGGTCGTCTATCCCGTTCGCGAGGGCATGAAGCTTTACCGGGAAGAGCAGTTCGGGCCGGTCATTCCGGTGATGCCATTCGAGGATCTCGAAACTGCACTTGACTACGTCATCACGTCCGAGCACGGCCAGCAGGTCAGTATCTTCTCATCCAATCCCGAGATGATCGGCGCGCTGGTCGATCCGCTCGTTAATCAGGTCTGCCGGGTCAACATCAACTGCCAGTGTCAGCGCGGTCCGGATGTTTTTCCGTTCACCGGCCGCAAGGATTCCGCGGAAGGCACGCTGTCCGTCACCGACGCGCTGCGTTCCTTCTCAATCCGTTCAATGATCGCCGCCAAGCAGACAGACGCCAGCAAGAAGCTGCTGGACAGCATCGTGCAGAATCATGACTCGAAATTCATCAACACGGGATTCATCCTCTGAAATCCCGGAGACAGATGCACCACATGCGGTCTTCTGCCTCCTGACGAAGGCAGTGAGAGATTACTTGTGCCCGCTTAGATCCGTAATGGTGGGATGATCACCGTTCAACGGATTGGACGGGTCACGGGCGTAGCGTAGAGTCTCGAACCGCATGGCGCGCGCATCGATCATCACCAAGCGCCCGACGAGACTTTCGCCGAACCCGACGATTTCGCGAATCGCCTCCAGTGCCATCATCGAGCCCAGCACGCCGGCAAGCGCGCCGAGCACGCCCGCTTCCTCACACGTCGGCGTGGTGCCGGGTGGCGGCGCCTCCGGAAACAGGCAGCGATAGGTCGGATAGGGTTTTCCATCCTCCGCTGCACCGGCACGGATCGTGGTCAGCGATGCGTCGAACACGCCAAGCGCGCCCGCGATCAACGTCTTCTTCGCCAGGAAGCAGGCGTCAGAGACCAGATAGCGGGTGGTGAAATTGTCCGACCCATCGAGAACAACGTCATAATTGCTGATAATTTCGAGTGCGTTTGAGGCATTGAGCCGCGCCGCATGGGTGCGAAGCGCGACATGCGGATTGAGCGCCAGAATTTTGTCCGCCGCACTGTCGACTTTCGGTCGTCCAATGTCCTGCGTCGCGTGAATGATCTGTCTCTGCAGATTCGACAGCGACACCGCATCGTCATCGACGACCCCAAGCGTGCCGACTCCCGCCGCCGCGAGATACATCAGCGACGGGGCGCCGAGACCACCCGCGCCGATCACCAGCACGCGCGCCGCCTTCAGCGCCGCCTGACCAGGGCCGCCGACCTCGCGCATAACGATATGGCGCGCGTAGCGCTCCAGTTCCTCGGATGTCAGCATGAGAATATCACCCGCCCGTCATTTGTCGCGCGGCCTTGCACCCCGCGTATTCGTTGATTCTGGTGTCCCGATTCCGAAGTTCGCATCATTCCGCGTCATCCTCGTTTGCGAACTTTGGAATCGAAGGACACTAGCAAGTTATTGATCCAGTGTAGCTTGGTTCAGAAGTCCGCATTCCAGACTCGCCGCACAAACGATGCGGACTTCTGAACCGCCACACTGGTCCCACAGATCGAACCATACCGCGACTGTCGCGGACAAACGACCTGTGCATATACTGTCGTTATTCTTCGCTATGAGATTAATCATGAAATTGCCGTTCGCCACAGCATTGATGATGACCGCCATGCTCGGCTCTGCAGCCGCGCAAAGTCCAGCAAAACCGTCGGATAGCAAGCCCAAGCCTGTCGCGACCGTGCAGATTCGCCCCAACGGGGTGGCGACGCCGGACGCCGCCAAGGCCAAGGAGCAAGGCGAACGGCTGTCGATCCAGTCGGACCTGGCATGGGTTAATCTTTATAACGGCGCGATCAACGGCGAGGCGAGCGACCGTCTGGTCGCCGCGATCAAAACATTCCAGAAAAATCACAAGGCCAACGCCACCGGGACGTTGACGCCGCAGGAGCGCAGCACCCTGGCCGCCGAGGCTAAGAAGCTGCGGGACAATGTCGGCTGGACAGTCGTGACAGATCCGCTCACCGGCTCGCGGCTCGGACTGCCCAAGAAGCTGCTGACGCAGGTGATCAGCGACGTCAATGGCACCAAATGGTCGTCCGCCACCGGCGCTATCCAGATCGAGCTGGCGCGGCGCAAAGAAGCTGGCGCCACCACCGCAAGCGCGGCCGACAAGGAAAAGAAAGCTGCGGGCCGCAAGGTGACCTACAGCGTGGTCAAACCTGATTACTTCGTGCTTGCGGGGGGTCAGGGCCTGAAGAAATTCTACATTCGCGGCCAGACCAAGAACGACGAAGTTCGCGTCCTGACCGTCCTGTACGATCAAGCCACCGAAGGCACCATGACGCCGGTGACTGTGGCGATGTCGAGCGCATTTAACCCATTTCCGACCCTGATCACGCAGGTTGGTCCGCCGCCCCGCAAGAAGGTGGAGTATTCGACCGGCATTGTTGTCAGTCCAGACGGTGTCATTTTGGCAGACCGTCAGGCGACCGAGGCCTGCGACACCATCGTGGTGCCGGCGTATGGGAACGCAGCGCGCATCGCCAGTGATCGGGCTCACGAGCTTGCGCTGCTTCATATCTATGGCGTCAACGACTTGAAGCCGCTTGGAATGGTAAGTGGTGGCACGGCCAAACCACAGGTGAGCGTTATCGGGATTGCCGATCCACAAAATCAGGCCGGGCGTTCGGCCGTGACCAGTCATGCCGCTGTCGTAACTCCCGTAGGTACGGACATTACCCTGTCGCCCGAGCCGGGGCTTGGGTTCTCCGGCGCTGCAGTCATCGATAGCGATGGAAAATTTACCGGCATGGCGCGGCTGAAGCCTGCGACGGTTGCCGAATCGACCGGAGCACTGTTGCCCGCGCAGGCATTGCTCGTGTCGGCCGATATCGTCCGGGAATTCCTGAAGACCAACGACGTCACAGCGCCATCAGGTCAGAGTGACACAAAGGCGTCGCTGCTACGGGTCATCTGCATCAGGAAATAAGAAATCGGAAACACCGTCCCGATCTTCACTTCTGGCGCTTCATTTCTGACACTTGGGACACCAGAACGTCGAGCGACCGTTCTGTGTGAAACGTTTGACGGTGCCGTCGCATTTCGGCGTTTTGCACGGCTCACCTTCTCGGTCGTACACTTGAAATGTGTGCTGGAAGTAGCCGAGTTCACCGTTGGTCTGACGATGATCGCGCAGCGATGAACCACCCGCCTTGATCGCAGCGTTCAGGACCGAATGGATGGCGGCGACAAGGCGCCTGGCGTGATCGTTCGGCCCTCCGTTTTTTGTCGCCAACGTTGACGCCAGCCGCTTCGGAGACAGATGCGCACGGAACAACGCTTCGCAGACATAAATGTTGCCAAGGCCCGCGACCACGCGCTGGTCGAGCAGTGCAGCCTTCAGTGACGTTTTCTTGCCCACGCACGCGCGGGCCAGCAATGCCGCGTCAAATTCATTTCCCAGCGGCTCCGGTCCAAGGCCACGCAACAGCGGCTCTGTGTCCACCTCAATGCGCGGAATGACCTTCATGTAACCGAAGCGTCGCGGATCGTTGAACGACACGGTCGCGCCAGATGCCATGTGAAATACGACATGATCATGGGTGCGATCCTCGCTGCGCGGATAGTGGAATTCATCCGGCGTGATCTCGCCTGCCGCGAGCGCCACGCGGAACGATCCCGACATGCCCAGGTGCATCAGGAGAACGTCACCGGTCTCGAGATCAGCCATGAGATATTTCGCTCGCCGGCCGAGGCTCGTGACAATCTTGCCATCCAGCCGCGACGTAAAGTCCTTCTGAAATGGAAAACGCAAGTCGCCGCGCCGTGTTTCGACTCGGGTAATTCGCACACCTTCCATCACAGGCTGCAAACCGCGGCGCACGGTTTCAACCTCGGGCAACTCAGGCATCGACAGTCCTTGATGTCACGATCCGCCCTTCGACGTTTCGCTGAAAATGATGTGATTGGAGAACGGATCGTACACAGTCATGGTCGTGGCACCCCAGGGTTGCTCCACGAGGCCTGGCCGCATGTAGTTATATCCCTTGGCTGCAAGCTCGGCGTGATATTCGGCAAGACCCGTGGTCTCGATGTTCACATGAACGCCCGGCGAACCGTCGCCGTGGTGCTCGCTGAGATAAAGCCGCGCACCGCTGCGCGACACCTGCATGAACAGTGGCAGCGAAGGCTCGAACCGATGCTCGAAATCGACGATGAAGCCAAGGTAATCCAGATAGAATTCTCGTGCTTTACGGACATCGAACATCCGCAGGGTCGGAATGACTCGGCTGAACTCAATGGGCATCGGCGATTCCTTAAGGAAACCGGCAGACGATTTGTCGCGTTAACCTTGACGCCATCCGCAGCCCGGATCGCGTGCAGCGGCAAGGTATGTAGCGCGTCACGGCGCGACAGGCTATGGTCCCGCCGCAAAAGCGCTTTTGGAATTGAAACAGCATGGAACGGCCTGACGGAACGACGCATTTTGGCTTCCGGGACGTGAATCTCGGCGAGAAGCAGACGCTGGTGAACGACGTGTTTCACAGCGTGGCCAGGCGCTACGATTTGATGAACGACTTGATGTCGGGCGGTATGCATCGGCTCTGGAAAGAAGCCATGATCACCTCGCTCAATCCCCCACGCGGCGACGCGCCCTTCGCGTTGCTCGATGTGGCGGGCGGGACCGGGGATATCTCTTTTCGCGCCGCCAAAGCATCCGGTTATGGCTTCCACGCCACGGTCTGCGACATCAACCCCGAGATGCTTGCGGTGGGACGCGAACGCGCGCAGGCACAACATCTGGACGACCGCGTTTCCTTTGTCGAAGGCAACGCGGAGACGCTGGCATTTTCCGACAAGAGTTTCGACGCCTACACCATTGCATTTGGCATCCGCAATGTGCCGCGCATCCCTCTCGCACTTCAGGAAGCCTACCGGGTGTTAAAGCCCGGATCGCGCTTCCTGTGCCTGGAATTCTCGTCCGTCGACGTGCCGGGACTCGACAAGCTTTATGACCTGTTCTCATTCAACATCATTCCGCAGATGGGCCGCGCAGTGACCGGCGATGCTGACTCCTATCGCTACCTCGTCGAATCGATCCGGAAGTTTCCGAGGCCCAATGCATTTGCGGACATGATCCGCGACGCCGGTTTCTCTCGCGTCAAATACGACATCATGTCCGGCGGCATCGTCGCACTGCATTCAGGCTGGCGTTTGTGATCTCCGCACTCATTCATACCGCGCGGCTGACCCGCGCCCTCTACGTGTTCGCACGCGAGGGCGTATTCGGTTTCGCCGATCCCTCGACGCTGCCTCCGCAAGCACAATTCGCCGTCCGCCTCGCACGGCTCATCGAGCGGCGCGGCGCGGCCACCAGCGGTCGCCTGTCGCGCGCGCTGACGCGCCTTGGCCCGACTTATGTGAAACTCGGCCAATTCCTCGCCACCCGCCCCGACGTGGTCGGCGTCGCGATGGCACAGGACCTCGAGAATCTTCAGGATCGTCTTCCGCCCTTCCCTCAGGCGCAAGCGGAAGCCGTGGTGACAGCAGCATTCGACAAGCCCCTGTCACAGGTGTTTGCGAGTTTCGGCGCACCAGTTGCCGCAGCATCGATTGCACAGGTCCATGGCGCCGAGATTGAAAAAGACGGGGTCCGCACAACAGTCGCCGTGAAGGTGCTGCGCCCTAACGTCCAAAGCCGCTTCCACCACGACCTTAGCTCGCTGCGGTTTGCGGCCCGCCACGCAGAAGCATTGTTTTCAGAAGCAAGGCGATTGCGATTCGTCGAAATCGTGGAAACGCTGTCGCGCTCTGTCGCGATGGAGATGGATTTGCGGCTCGAGGCTGCTGCACTCTCCGAGATGGCGGAAAACAGCCATGACGACCGCGAATTTCGCGTGCCGACGGTGGATTGGGATCGCACCACGCATCATGTGCTGACGATGGAGTGGATCGACGGCATTGCGCTGAATGATCGCAAGAAGCTCGAAGCCGCCCATGTCGACCTGCCCGATCTCGGCCGCAAGGTGATCCAGAGTTTTCTGCGACATGCCTTGCGGGACGGCTTCTTTCACGCCGACATGCACCCCGGCAATTTGTTTGTCGACGACTCCGGACGGCTTGTGGCTGTCGATTTCGGCATCATGGGACGGCTCGGCCTGAAGGAGCGGCAATTCCTTGCGGAGATTTTGCTGGGCTTCATCACGCGAAATTATCGCCGGGTCGCCGAAGTGCATTTCGAAGCCGGTTATGTGCCCTCGCATCACTCGGTCGAGAATTTTGCACAAGCTATCCGCGCCATCGGCGAACCGATCCATAACCGGGCGGCTGATGAAATCTCGATGGCGAAATTGCTGTCGCTGCTGCTCGAGGTCACCGCGCTGTTCGATATGCGCACCAGGCCCGAACTCATCCTGCTGCAGAAAACCATGGTGGTGGTCGAGGGCGTGGCGCGCGGCTTCGATCCCAAGCTCGACATCTGGACCACCGCCGACCCTGTGGTGCGTGAATGGATCGCACGCAATCTTGGCCCACTGGGCAAAATCGAGGGCGCCGTGCACGGCGCAGGCGCACTGGGCCGCGTGCTGTCGGGCCTACCATCGATTGCCGCGCGCTCCGTAGCGGTGCTGGAGCAGTTCGAGACGATGACCCGCGATGGTCTGGTCTTGTCGCCCGAAACCGTCGCTGCCATGAACGCCGCCGAGGCTAAGCGCAACCGCCGGCAAACTGTCGCCCTCTGGGTCATCGCGCTGACGTTTCTCGGGATTCTCTGGAGTATCCGCGGGTGATATCATTGCTTTCATAATTTGATTGCAATGATATCATTCGTTATAGTGCCTCAACGGGATATCGCGGGGACGTACCGATGGCCAGTCTGACCGTCCGGAAGCTTGATGAAGCCCTCAAAGCCAGCTTGCGGCTACGTGCAGCCCAAAATGGCCGCTCGGTGGAGGACGAGGTCCGGATGATCCTCCGCGAGGCGACGGAAGCGCCAGCAGCGTCAGCACCACCCAGCCCCGCCCCTACAATCACGCCCTCTTCACCGCAGGGGCGCCGTCATGAAGCAAAATCAACCCTTCCACGGGTGACGCTGATCATCGGCGGCGGCATCGCCGCCTACAAAGCACTCGACCTGATCCGGCGGCTGAAAGAGCGCGGCATCCATGTCCGCTGCGTGATGACCCGCGCAGCCCAGCAATTCGTGACGCCGCTGACCGCCAGCGCGCTGGCCGACGAACGCTGCTACACGGACCTGTTCGATGCACAGAGCGAGTTCGACGCCGGCCATATTCGACTCGCCCGCGACACGGACCTGATTGTCGTTGCCCCTGCCACCGCGGACCTGATGGCGAAAATGGCGCAAGGTCACGCGGACGATCTCGCCACCGCCATTCTGCTTGCCACCAATCGTCCGATTCTGGTCGCGCCAGCCATGAATCCTCTGATGTGGGCAAACGCAGCAACGAAGCGCAACGTTGCGCAACTCGCTCGAGATGGCGTGAAATTCATCGGCCCGAATTCGGGAGAAATGGCCGAGGCCAACGAGGCCGGTGTCGGCCGCATGTCCGAGCCGACGGAAATCGCCATTGCCGCAAACGAGATGTTGCGGCCGCCACGCCCGCAGCCACTCGCAGGCGTCAAAATCCTGGTGACGGCAGGCCCGACCCACGAACCGATTGATCCCGTGCGCTACATCGCCAACCGCTCCTCCGGCAAACAAGGCTACGCGATCGCGGCGGCCGCGGCCGATGCCGGCGCGGAGGTGACGCTCATTTCCGGCCCGGTCGATCTCGACGATCCCTCTGGCGTGCGTGTTGTGCGCGTGGAATCCGCACGCGACATGCTGGCGCAGGTTGAAAAGGCATTGCCGGCAGACGTCGCAATTTTCGCCGCAGCCGTTGCCGACTGGCGAGTTGCAAATGCTGGCGAGCAGAAAATTAAGAAGACCTCCGCGGGGATGCCACCTCTGCAACTGGTCGAGAATCCCGACATTCTCGCCACGATCGCAAAGCTCAAGCAAGATCGCCCGAAACTCGTTATCGGCTTTGCCGCTGAAACCGAGCACCTGATCGACAACGCGACCGCGAAGCTGACGCGCAAGGGCAGCGATTGGATTGTCGCCAATGACGTGTCGCCCGCCACCGGCGTCATGGGCGGCGACCGCAACACCGTTCACATTGTCACCCACGACAAAATCGATTCGTGGCCGGTGATGACGAAAGATGAAGTCGCTACCGCACTGGTCGTAAAGATCGCCGAGACACTAGTGGAGCGGATTTGACGTTCGCTACCCTGCTTGCCGCGAATTCGTGATGCGAACGTCAAATCCCAAGCTCCACTCAAATCTTATATTTGCTAGTGGTCTTTCGATTCTAACGTTCGCAAGTGTGCCCGCCGAGACGGGATGCGAACGTTAGAATCGGACCACTAGTGTCCTGAAGTTCGCCTCATAATGCAGCGCATCTCGTAGCGTCCTTCGGATTCGAAAGGACACTAGCAACCGATGATTTGTGTGTGGTTCAGGTTCAGAAGTTCGCTTAAAGGACTCGCCGAGAGAATGAAGCGAACTTCTGAACCACTACACTAGGACAACAGCCCGCATGATGACCGCCATCACCATCGATGTCCAACGATTGCCTCATAGCGAAGGCCTCGAGCTGCCAGCCTATCAAACCGCTCATGCTGCCGGGCTGGACTTGCTCGCAGCAGTCGCCGAAGACAATCCGGTGACGCTGACGCCGGGTCAGCGCGCTCTGATCCCGACCGGACTGATGATCGCTGTCCCCCCGGGGTTTGAGGCACAGGTTCGGCCGCGCTCCGGGCTCGCCCTCAAGCATGGTGTAACCGTGCTGAATGCCCCTGGCACTGTTGACGCGGACTACCGCGGCGAAGTTGGTGTGCTCTTGATCAATCATGGCGACGCGGCATTTACGATTCGACGCGGTGAGCGAATCGCCCAGATGGTTATCGCGCCCGTCACACAGGCAAATCTGGTAGGTGTCGAGTCGTTATCGTCCACTGCTCGTGGTAGCGGCGGGTTTGGCTCGACGGGCCGATAACGCATCGCATCATTGCCGCGAATCAGCGCAACGATCACCTCTGGAAGTCATTATTTCACGGTGCGATTCACGTTCACGGTCTGGACTCTTACCCGATGAGTCCAGTTGGGGATATTGTCGTTCGATTCGTGAGCGGCGGTTGGGATTGATCATGTCAGGCGTGATCGGGAGGATGCGGCGGAGCTTGCTGTCGTGCACCTCGATTGTGCGCGGGGGCTTCATTGCCTTGAGCGCTTCAATATTGCCCGGCGGTACGCCGGCCTTTGCGGCTGAGCATGGCCTTCTCAAAAATGCGCTCTCCATCTTCACGGATATCAACCGGCAAGAGCTTGCCGCGCTCATCACAGCGACAGCCGTCCTGGGTTTTTCCGTAGTCGCGGCCATACTGCTGATGCGGACGCGCGTTCGTGCGGCCCGCATCGAGTCCAAACTCCGGTCCGACAATCAAGCACTGCAACTCGAAGCGGACCGGTTCCGCGCCCTGCTGTTCGCCGAGCCACAGATCTTGATTTCCTGGGCGGCGGGCGATGACCGTCCCGATATCAGCGGCGATATTGCACTTGTGCTGCCGCAAGGCTTCGAGCAGCCGCAGCGTGTTCTGGCGTTCGGAAGCTGGCTGCTCCCCGAGCAAGCGCTTGAAATGGATCATGCCGTCGATGCGCTGCGTGAGACTGGCGAAGGCTTTCAACTCAATCTGACCACAGCAACGGGCCGCACCATCGAGGCGATGGGCCGCGCCATCGGCGGTCAGGCGATTGTTCGGATTCGCGAGTTGTCGGGAGTCGGAATGGAACTCGCTGATCTGGGCATCCGCTATAATCACCTGCAGGAAGAAACCGGTGTGCTTCGCGCCTTTGCCGGGGCAGCGCCATTCCCGCTATGGGCAAGACGCAGCAACGGGACGCTGAGCTACGCCAACGCAGCCTACGCTCAGGCTGCCGACGCAACTTCCGTTGCCGATGCCATTGACCGCAATGTCGAGTTGCTCGACCGCGAAGACCGCGAAATCATGGCGCAGACACTGGCGGAGAAAAGTGGATTTGCCGCGCGGGTTCCGATCGTCACGGGCGGCCAGCGCCGCATCTTCGACATTCAGGCGCTCAATGTGCCGGGCGGGCAAGCCGGGATCGCCATCGATGCCACCGAAGCTGCGCAGCTTCGCGCCGCGCTTCACCAGATGGCCGAAGCGCACCGCCGCATGCTCGATCAACTCTCATCGGGTGTGGCTGTCTTTGACGCACAGCGGCGGCTGACGTTCTACAACGATTCCTATCGCAGGCTTTGGGATCTCGATCGCGCATTCCTTGACAACAATCCCGACGACTCGAGTGTGCTCGACAAGCTGCGTGTGGCACGCAAGATTCCCGAGCAGGCTGATTTCCGCGCCTGGAAGAACAAGCTGTTCGAGGCCTATCGCGCAATCGAGCCGGCGAAGGACATGTGGTATCTCCCGGACGGCCGCGCGCTGAGCGTCGTCACCACGCCCAATCCCGAAGGTGGCGTCACCTATCTGTTCGACGACGTGACTGAGAGCTTGAAGCTGGCACGGCAGAACGACGGCCTGATGCGCGTTCAGCGCGAAACGCTGGACAATCTCGCCGAGGCGGTGGCGGTGTTCGGCAGTAATGGCCGCGCGCAGCTATTCAATCCGCCATTTGCGCGGATGTGGAAGCTGTCGCCCGATGCGCTCACCCAGCAACCGCATATCGAAGCCATCGAACAGTGGTGCCGTCCGCTGTTCGACGACGAAGCCACCTGGCAAACCCTCCGGGCCGCGATCACCGGCATCGACAATCGCATCTCCGTGCCGCTCAAGATCGAACGCAAGGACGGCAGCGTGCTGGACTGCATGACCATGCCGCTGCCCGATGGCGCGACCATGCTGACGTTCCAAGACGTCACCGACACGGTGAACGTCGAGCGGGCACTGCGCGAGCGCAACGAAGCGCTGGAAACCGCCGATCAGATGAAGATCGATTTCGTTCACCACGTGTCGTACGAGCTGCGCTCGCCGTTGACCACGATCATCGGCTTTGCCCACTTCTTGAGCGACCCGACCACCGGCCCGCTAACGCTCAAGCAAAGCGAATATCTCAGCTACATCACGTCTTCGACCAACGCACTGCTTGCCATTATCAACAACATCCTCGATCTGGCGACCATCGATGCGGGGGCAATGACTCTCAATCTCGGACCGGTCGATGTGAACAAGACCGTGACCGAAGCCACGGCCGGTATTCAGGATCGCTTGGCCAACGAACATATTCGCCTTGATGTCGATATCGATCCGGCCATCCACGACTTCATCGCGGATGAACGACGCATCGTTCAGGTGCTGTATAATTTGCTTGCCAACGCTGTCGGCTTCTCACCCGCACATGGCGCCATCAGATTGCGCGCCCGCACGACTGGCAACAGCGTGGTATTTTCGGTGTCGGATTCCGGCCCCGGTATTCCCGATGGCGTCAAGGACAAGGTGTTCGACTGGTTCGAAAGTCATGCCAACGGCTCGCGCCATCGCGGTGCGGGTCTCGGCCTATCACTCGTCCGCTCATTCGTCGAACTGCACGGCGGCAGGGTGCATGTCGACTCCATCGTCGGAAAAGGTACGACTGTGACCTGCGAATTCCCGATCGATCAAACCGCTCATCGCAATGCTGCTGAATGAGCGATGACTCGACATTCTCCGTTGCGTTGGCGAATGAAACCGCGACCGCGCAACTGATGGCGGATCTGGCGCTGCTGCTCAGCGCCGGCGATACGGTCACCCTGTCCGGCGATCTCGGGGCTGGAAAGACGGCAGCTGCTCGCGCATTGATTCGCTACGTGGCTGGCGATGAAGATCTCGAGGTGCCGAGTCCCACATTCACGCTCGCGCAGACTTACGATCTTCCAGCCTTTCAGGTCTTGCACGCGGACCTTTATCGCGTTGCTGATCCCAGCGAGCTTGAAGAAATCGGACTTTCTCCCTTGCCGGAAGGTGTAGTGGCGTTGATTGAATGGCCCGAGCGCGCGCCGGATCTGCTGCCAGCCGACCGGATCGACATTACTTTCAGTCATCGGCCCTTGCTCGGAAGCCATGCACGCGCCGCGGAATTTCTCGGCTATGGCAGTGGTGTTACAAAGGTTCGGCGCCTCGCGGCCTTGCGCAACCTGCTGAGCCTTTCGGGCAATGAAGACGCGAGACGGCAACGCATGCCGGGCGACGCCTCAACGCGATCTTACGCACGGCTGTTCAAAGGCCATCAATCAACCATCCTGATGAATTCGCCGCGCCGCCCGGA
Organism: Nitrobacteraceae bacterium AZCC 1564; assembly: GCA_036924835.1. Taxonomy (NCBI): domain Bacteria; kingdom Pseudomonadati; phylum Pseudomonadota; class Alphaproteobacteria; order Hyphomicrobiales; family Nitrobacteraceae; species Nitrobacteraceae bacterium AZCC 1564. The sequence continues at coordinate 3,058,172 of JBAGRR010000001.1, read as the reverse complement.
TGGTGCGCCGGTTTATGATGGTAAATCCTACAGCGCAGCGGTTCATCTTGCGGAAGACGTCAAACCGTTTGTCGCGATGGCCAACGGACTGCGCGAACGCGGCTATTCCGCGCCTGCCATCCTGCATGCGGATATCGACGAAGGATTTCTGATCACCGAAGATTTTGGCCGCGCCAGCTTCGTTGCGGGCGATCCGCCAACGCCTATCGCAGAACGCTACCAAGCTGCTGTTGACATGTTGGCGACGTTGCACCGCAATCCACTGCCGGAGACGTTGTCGCTTGCGCCACATCTCAATTACCGCGTGCCACCGTTCGACAACAACGCGATGCTGATCGAAGTCGGTCTGATGCTGGAGTGGTATCTTCCAGACAAAGGCGCGACGGTGACAGACGAGGTGCGCGCTGACTTCCAGCGACTATGGAACGAGTTGTTCGAGAAGCTCGCCGCCGTACGCAAGACATGGATGCTGCGAGACTTCCATTCGCCCAATCTGATCTGGCTCGGACAACGCAAAGACATCGGCCGTGTCGGCATTCTCGACTTTCAGGACGCAGTGCTCGGCCCGCCGGCCTATGATCTAGTCTCGTTGCTTCAGGACGCGCGGATCGATGTCCCGGAAGACATCGAAATTCCGATGCTAGCGCATTACGCGCGAAAACGGCGCACCGCTGATCCGGGCTTCAACCCAGCCGCGTTTGCCGAAGAATACGCGATTATGTCGGCCCAGCGGAACACGCGGCTGCTCGGTACCTTTGCGCGCCTGAACCGGCGCGACAACAAGCCACAGTATCTGAAGCACCAGCCGAGAGTCTGGACCTACCTCAACCGCGCGCTCGCACATCCGAGTCTGGCGGCATACCGCGAGTGGTGCACAGCGCACGTCCCGCCGCCAGCGTCTTGACCCAAATCTGCATGGTTTAAAGACTAGTGCGCTGGATTTGACGTTCGTACCAACATTGCGGCGAGTCCTCGGTACGAACGTCAAATCCGAAAAGCGTACTAGCTTCACGGAGTTGCTAGTATCCCTGCCGCTTCTAACGTTCGCAAACGAGAGTGCTTGCAGGGTGATGCGAACGTTAGAACCAGGACACCAGGGTTTACCGGTTGTTAGCCACCTCGTCGTTAAGTTGATCCTGAACATCTGCGTCTGTGCGCAATCCTGATGCAGCACGGCGTGATCGGCCGAGACTGAACGGAGTAGCGACCCATGGCTGAACGGCAACGAGGCGACCGCGTGGTATTCGAGCGTGGTTTCGCGGCGTCCTTGATGGGCATTGACGGTACATGGCGCCGTAGCTGTCTGGTGGAAGACGTTTCTGAAACCGGTGCCAAGCTCACGGTTGAAGGCTCCGTCGAAGGCCTGAATCTCAAGGAATTTTTCCTGCTCCTGTCGTCGACCGGGCTGGCCTATCGCCGCTGCGAACTGTCCTGGGTGAATGGCGGACAACTCGGCGTAAGCTTCCTCAAGCCAACCGACAAAAAGAAAGCCGCACGGCGTCCGAACTCACAGATCGTGGAAGTCTGACACGGTCGCGGACTTAAAGCGTTTTCGAGCGAAGTGGCCACCTGTTCGCGTAAAGAAAACGCGTCAAAACAACAATCTAGAGCTTCGGTTCTGATCAAATCAGAACCGAACATGCTCTAACCGTCTGGCGCGAGTCGCACCGCTGTCACATTGTGCGATTACTGCCTGAGTGTGCCGATGTGCTTCCGTAATACGGATGATATCGTCGACTTTTTACCGGTTCCCGAAGTACCTTTACGGCTGCTGCGGAAGCTGCCTCTGAGACGTGCCCGACGATGCCCACCAAACCAACTACCGCCATGATCCTTGCGGCCGGCCTCGGCCTGCGGATGCGACCGCTGACTGATAAGATGCCAAAGCCGCTGGTGTCGGTCGGCGGAAAGCCCCTGCTCGATCATGTGCTCGATCGTCTGGCCGACGCGGGGGTGGGCAAGGCTGTGGTCAATGTGCATTACCTGCCTGACCAGATCGTGCAGCATGTCGCGCAGCGCACCCGGCCCCAGGTCATCATCTCGGACGAACGCAATGTGGTGCTCGGTACCGGCGGCGGCGTTGTAAAGGCACTGCCGCTGCTGGGCGGCGAGCCGTTTTATCATTTGAATGCCGACACCATGTGGATCGACGGCGTGCAGCCAAATTTGCTGCGCCTTGCCGAAACGTTCGATCCCGCGCGGATGGACATCCTGCTGTTGATGGCGCCAACCGCCCATAGCATCGGGTACACGGGGGCGGGCGATTACGCCATGCTGAGCGACGGAACCTTGCGCAAACGCAAGGAGCATCAAGTTGTGCCGTTCGTCTATGCCGGCGTCGCCATCATGTCGCCCGCGATTTTTGCCAATGCACCTCAGGGTGAATTCTCGCTGACCAAAATCTTCGATGAGGTCAATGAGCGGGAACGCCTGTACGGACTGCGCATGGACGGCCTGTGGATGCATGTTGGCACGCCGGACGCCGTCGAAGCTGCTGAAGAAGCCCTTCTCGCCAGCGTCGCATAACAGACACGCACGACTCCGCTAGTGTGGCGACTCTGACGTTCCTTTCAGTTTTGCCGCGCACTCTCCGAAGGAACGTCAGAGTCAAGGCCACACTAGGGTTCTGTATTTGCTAGTGTTCCTTTGGTTCTGACATTCGTAAAGTGCCTGCTGAGAGGTGATACGAATGTCAGAACTGGAACACTAGTCAGAGCATGCCATGATGCTCTGAACACGAATCGGGACGTTTATGCGCGTTTTCAATGTGCCGTCATCGGCACCCTTTCTTCGAACGATCATCTCAGCTCTCGTCGACGGCAAGCTCGTTGACGGGTTCGACGCGCGCACAAATCCCGACCGGCTCGCGGATGTTACGTTGTATCTGCCGACGCGACGTGCCGGCCGCATGGCACGCGAGATCTTCCTTGATGTCCTGAGTACCGACGCAGTGCTGTTGCCACGCATCGTCGCGCTTGGCGCGGTGGATGAGGATGAACTCGCCTTCGCCGCCGACGAGATGGGCGGATCGGCAACCCTCGATATTCCGCCCGCGCTCGATGGACTCGAGCGCCGTCTGGTGCTCGCCAATCTTGTGACCGCCTGGGCCACACGACTGTCCCCGCACGATCCCGCCTCAGCGCCGCTCGTGGCCGGCGGCCCCGCCTCGATGCTGGCGCTCGCAAGCGATCTGGCGCGGCTGATGGACGACATGGCCACGCGCGACGTGCCTTGGACAGCGCTCGACGGGCTGGTGCCGGACGAGCTCGACCAATACTGGCAGCTGACGCTGCAGTTCCTGAACATCGCCAAGGATACGTGGCCAGTCATCCTCAACGCCCATGGCAAAATCGAGCCCGCCATCCGACGCGACCGGCTGATTGCGGCGGAGGCCGCGCGGCTGGCCACGAATCCGAAAGGCCCCGTCATCGCGGCCGGCTCCACGGGATCGATGCCCGCCACGGCGAAATTTCTTCATGCGATTGCGAAGCTGCCGCAGGGCGCTGTCATTTTGCCTGGTCTCGATACCAGTCTAGATGAGGCAGCGTGGTCTTCCATCGGCGGCATCGAAGCGACTGACGGCACAATCTCCACATTAGCATGGAGTCACCCCCAGTTCGCTCTACACAATTTGGTCACGCGCGTGTTCGGGATAACTCGCGATGACGTCGTGACGCTGGACAAGCCCGCTTCGCACGGGCGCGAGGTTCTCACATCGGAAGCCATGCGGCCGGCTGCATCGAGCGCGTTGTGGCACACGCGCCTCGAAGACAAAGCGATCGCGCTAGAGATCGTCAGCGGATCGAGGGATCTCGTCGTGATCGAAGCAGCCAATCCTGAAATGGAGGCTCTTTCGATCGCAGTCGCCATGCGCGAAGCCCGTCACCAGAATATCACCGCAGCGCTGGTGACACCCGACCGTACGCTCGCGCGGCGTGTGATGGCGGCACTGGGGCGCTGGAATCTCGAGTTCGACGATTCGGGCGGCGATTCTCTTATGGACACACCCGCGGGAATTTTCGCCCGGCTCGCCGCGGAAGCTGTTGCCGACGGATTGGCGCCGGCCACGTTGCTCGCACTTTTGAAGCACCCGCTGTTTCGTCTTGGATCTCCGCAAAGTGCCTGGACTGCAGCTATTTCTGACCTCGAACTGGCGCTGCTACGCGGAACACGGCCTGCGCCCGGCAGTGCGGGCTTGGCACGGGATTTCGCGCGCTTCCGCGACGAGCTTGGAAAATTGCGGCGCAAGGAAGCCTCTACGCTTCATGCTTCCGAACCGCGCGCGCAGCTCAGCGAGCTCCGCCTTGCAACCGTACAGACGCTCATTGAGCGCCTGTCAGAGGCTCTCAAGCCGCTTGAAGAGATCAAGGTCGGTAAGCCCTCGGATTTTTCTGACCTCGCAGCACGGCATCGCCAGATGCTGATGGCGCTGTCACGCGACGACAAAGACAAGATATGGGGATTCGAAGAAGCCGACGGCAACGGACTATCGAGAGCGTTCGATGATTTGCTCGGCATTCCCGGCGAAAGCGACGCTGCGGCTGCCAGCGGCCTCATGGTCCAGCTTCGCGACTATCCGGAACTGTTCCAGACCGCATTTGGCGAACAGATCGTGCGCTGGCCGCAATCGCCTGCGACGCAGTTGCGGATCTACGGTCTGCTCGAAGCCCGCCTCACCGAATGCGATCGCATCATCCTCGGCGGACTGGTGGAAGGCGTGTGGCCGCCGCAGCCGCGCACTGATCCATGGCTCAGCCGCCCGATGCGGCACCAGCTTGGTCTCAACCTGCCGGAGCGCCGCATCGGCCTGACTGCGCACGACTTCTCGCAGCTAATGGGCGCGAAGGAAGTGATCCTATCCCACGCGGCGAAGGTCAGCGGCGCACCGGCGGTGGCCTCACGCTTCCTGCACCGGCTTGAAGCAGTGATGGGCGAGGAGCGCTGGAACGCTGCGACAAAAAACGGCGCAAAGTATGCACGCTACGCGGACGAACTCGACCGGCCGCAGCATGTCGCGCCCGTGGCCCAGCCAGAACCGAAGCCTGCGATCGCGCTGCGCCCGCTCAAGATGTCCGTCACCGAGATCGAGGACTGGCTGCGCGACCCTTACACGATTTACGCCAAGCGTATTTTGAAACTCGCTCCGCTAGATCCGGTGGACATGCCACTCACCGCGGCTGACCGCGGCTCGGCCATCCACGAGGCGCTGGGCGAATTCACCAAGCGATTTGCAGATGCGTTGCCAGACGACACCGCAGCCACGCTGCGCAGGATCGGCGAAACACACTTCGCACCATTGATGGAGCGCCCTGAAGCGCGCGCTCTATGGTGGCCGCGTTTCCTGCGCATCACATCGTGGTTCGCTGGATGGGAAACTGAGCGGCGGCTGAATGTCGCCGGCATCCAGGCCGAAATTCGCGGCGAGATTCCGATTCGTCTTGGCAATGACCGCACATTCATGCTGTCCGCGCGGGCGGACCGCATCGAGCGCCGGAGAGACCACACCTATGCTGTGCTCGACTACAAGACCGGTCAGCCACCAACCGGCAAGCAGGTGCGCATGGGCTTGTCACCACAGTTGACCCTTGAAGCCGCCATTCTTCGCAATGGTGGCTTTGAGAGTATTCCCGCTGACTCGTCAGTGAGCGAACTCGTCTATGTCAGACTCAGCGGCAACAATCCGCCGGGCGAACCTAAGGTCCTCGAACTCAAGCTCAACAAGAGCGACACGCCGCAGCCGCCCGATGATGCTGCCGATGAAGCCCTACGCAAGCTCACGACGCTGATCCGAAAATTTGAAAACGCGGACCAGCCCTATCGCTCGCTGAGCCTGTCGATGTGGTCAAACCGCTATGGCGTCTATGACGACCTCGCGCGCATCAAGGAATGGTCTGCCAGCGGCCTGGGTGGAGGTGACGAATGAGTGCACCTCGCCTCAACATTCCCGATGCCGTCCGCGACGCACAGACCCGCGCCTCGAACCCTGAAGCTTCTGCCTTCGTCGCAGCCAATGCCGGCTCCGGCAAAACCCATGTTCTGGTGAACCGCGTCATTCGGCTGCTGCTTAATGACGTGCTGCCGGAAAAAATTCTCTGCATCACGTTCACCAAGGCGGCTGCGGCCAATATGGCACAGCGCGTGTTTACGACCCTGGGTCACTGGGTCACGCTATCGGATGAAGAGCTGGATGCCGCTATCGTGTCGACAGGTGCACCGAAGCCGGGCCCAGCCACGCGCATGCGCGCACGCCGGTTGTTCGCCTGCGCGCTGGAGACCCCGGGCGGATTGAAGGTGCAGACGATCCACGCGCTGTGTACGCGGCTGCTGCAGCAATTTCCGTTCGAGGCCAATGTGCCTGCACGTTTCTCTGTTCTGGACGATCGCGATCAGAACGACATGATGGAGCGGGCGAATCTGGCGGTGTTGCTGGAGGCGTCGGCCAATCCGGACAGTGCGGCCGGTCGCGCGCTCCAGATCGCCATGTCAACCGCGGCTGACGTAACGTTCAAGGACGTCGTGCGCGAGGCGTGTCTGAGCCGCGATCATTTCATGGCGTGGTCCGACAGCGCAGGCACCGTCGAGACGGCGATGAGCCAGGTCGCGGTCGCCCTTGGCGTCGATGTCAATGAGTGCATCGAGAATGTCGAGCGCGACATTGTGGACGGCCCCAATCTGCCGCGCAGTGAATGGCAGGCCGTGGCCGCTGCTTTCGACGGCGGCAGCTCAACGGACGTCAGCCAAGCGATCCGATTCCGGACAGCCAGCGAGCTGACCGGAAGCGCACAGGTCGACGCCTATCTCGAGGTTTTTCTGACCGAGTCGAAAGGCGTGACCGGCCCTCGCAAGACGCTGATGACCAAGCCGCTCGGCAAGTTGCATGCATCGCTCGCTGCGCGGCTGGACACCGAGCAGGCACGCATTCTGCAGCTGGATGCGAAACGCCGCGCTGTGATGCAGCGCGATCGGACCCACGCTTTGCTCGTGATCGCCAGTGCTGTTGCAGCGAACTATCGCCGCGAGAAGCAGGAACGTGGCCTACTCGACTATCACGACCTGATCGACAAAACTTACGACTTGCTCAACAGCGTGTCGGCTGGCTGGGTGCACTTCAAGCTTGATCGCGGCATCGATCATGTCCTGATCGACGAAGCTCAGGACACCAGCCCACGGCAGTGGGACATCATTGATCGGCTGACATCGGAGTTCACATCCGGTGCGGGTGCCCGCGACGGCGTCAAACGTACGATCTTTGCCGTCGGTGATGAGAAGCAATCAATCTTTTCATTCCAGGGCGCGGCTCCGCGCGAATTCGATTCACGGCGCCGCGATATCGAGCGGCGCTTCAAGGCCGCAAGCCTCGCTTTTGAACCGGTGTCGTTCAAGCATTCGTTTCGTTCAGGCTGGACGATCCTGAAGTCTGTCGACTACGTGTTTCGCGAGCCAGCCATCTACAAAAGCATCCATGCAGTGGAGAACGCTTACCCGGTGCACGACGCGCTTGGCGACGCGGCGCCCGCGCTGATCGATCTCTGGAAACTTGAAGAACCGGATACTCGGGAGGACATCGAAGGCTGGGACGCACCATTCGATGCGGTTTCCGAGACCAGCCCGGAAGTGAGGCTGGCCCGGCGGGTGCAGGGCGAGATCAGATCTCTGATCGATGCAGGCACGATGACCGGCCCGACGAATCGCCGGCGGCCGCTGCGATACGGCGATGTGCTTATCCTGGTGCGCCGGCGCGGACGAGCATTCGACGCGATCATTCAGGCCTTGAAGCACGCCGGCATTCCTGTTGCCGGTGCCGACCGGCTGAAACTGACCGAGCATATCGCGGTCATCGATCTGATGAATTTAGCCGATGCCTTGTTGTTGCCGAGTGACGATCTGGCACTCGCAGTGGCGCTGAAGAGCCCTCTGTTCGGCCTTGATGACGATGACCTGCTCAGGATTGCGCCGGACCGGAAAGGCTCACTGCGCGATGCCCTGGCGGAGCACGCGAAGGAAAACGACAAGCTCCGGCTCGCTCTGAGTCGTCTTGAAGCCTGCGAAAAGCGTTTCGCGCACGAGACACCGTTTACGTTCTACGCTTGGCTACTCGGCGGCGACAAAGGCCGCGCGCGGATCCTCGGGCGGCTTGGACCGGAAGCCAATGACGCCCTCGACGAGTTTCTCGAACTGGCGCTCACCTACGAGCAGAAAGCCCCGGCCTCGCTGCAGGGCTTCATGGCGTGGCTCCGGGCCGCCGACACCGAAGTCAAACGCGACATGGAAATCGCGCGCGACGAAGTTCGCGTCATGACGGTCCACGGCTCCAAGGGACTCGAAGCGTCAGTTGTGTTCCTCGTCGACACGACGACATCGCCCGCGGACACCCAACGGATGAATCTCATCCGCATACCGCAAGGTAACGCCGCGCCTGACGCTCCCGGCGTTGTCCTCTGGGCCGGACGGAAGGCCGACGATCCCCCGGAGGTGGCTGCGGCCCGTGCGGCGATGAAGGACGACACCGAGGACGAATATCGCCGGCTGCTTTATGTCGCCATGACGCGCGCGGCCGATCGGCTGATCGTCGGTGGCGTGCTGCCAGGAAACCGCAATGCGGTCCGTGAACTGTCCTGGTACGACCTGATCACGAAAGGGCTGTCGGCCTCCGACCTGCACCATCAGGAAATCCAGACGGCCTCCGGTCCGGTGCAACGCTACTCGCGCCTTGAGGACGTCGAACCGCAAACGAGCGCCCTTTCAGTTCAGAACAGTCCGGCGCCTACCCCCTTGCCGGCCTGGCTGAGCCAGCCCGCGCCGCCAGAAACTCCTGCAGACGTCCTGTTGCGTCCATCCGATTCTGCGGACAGCGACGCCCATGCGGTCGTCACCGAGGAAGCACGGCGGGCTCGCGAACGCGCCTTGAAGCGCGGAACCTTCACCCACCGCCTCCTTCAGTCACTCCCGGATATCGCTCCAGAGCGGCGCGAAGAAGCCGCAAGGGCATTTCTGGAGCGGAACGCGAGAGACTGGTTTGATGCTCCGGAACGGGAAGCACTGGCCCGACAAGTGATGATATTGATCGAGAATCCGGTCTTCGCGCCCCTGTTTGCCCCGGGCAGCCGCGCGGAGGTCTCCATTGCCGGGCGGATCGAACGCCGCGGCAGGCCGCCAGCGCTGATTTCCGGCCAGGTCGACCGCCTGGTGGTAACCGAAAGCGAGGTCTTGATCGTCGATTACAAGACCAATCACAGTCCGCCCGCCGCCGTCGCCGACGCGTCACAAGCTTATGTCCGGCAGCTAGCCCTCTATCGGCGCGTCTTGAGAAATCTTTATCCGACCCGGTCCGTCCGCTGTGCATTGCTGTGGACCGAGACCGCACAGATGATGGAAATTCCTTCGTCCGCATTGGACACAGAACTGCAATCGCTCGTCTCGTAGGGCCATTCAGCCCTGCCCGGAGCTCCCCGCTAGCCTCAAGTCATTGAACTGACCAGCATTCCCGGCGGCAGATGCATGCAGATGCATGAAAACACATCTCGGTGACCGAGCCTTGACCCCGCAAGGCCGCGTTCATAGGTTGAACCTACGTTTCCAGGGCGCGCGATTCTTTGAAGGCGCGCTTCTCCCATCCAACGAGGCAAATCACATGAGTGTGGGCAAGGTTTCCGACGCCGATTTCGATACGGAAGTTCTCAAGGCGAACGGCCCGGTCGTCGTCGATTTCTGGGCGGAGTGGTGCGGCCCTTGCCGCATGATTGCGCCTGCGCTTGACGAGATCGCCGGTGCAATGGGCGACAAGGTCAAGATCGTCAAGCTCAACGTCGACGAGAGCCCGAAGACTGCATCGAAGTATGGCGTGATGTCGATTCCGACTCTGATGATCTTCAAGGGCGGCGAAATGGCTTCGCGGCAAGTCGGCGCAGCGCCGAAGCAAAAGCTTCAGCAGTGGATCAACGCCGCTGTTTGATGATCATTTGATTTGAGACTTGAAGGACGGCCGGCGATCAGCCGGCCGTTTCGTTTTGCCCTAGTAGTGTGGTGGTTCAGAAGTTCGCTCCATTTCTTCCGCGCGTCCTTCAAGCGAACTTCTGAACCTCAACCACACTCGAATCATAGGTTACTAGTGTCCTTTCGAATCCGAGGTTTACGGGATGCGCTGCATTATGAGGCGAACTTCGGATTCAGGACACTAGCCGTCGGCTTACTGCGGCACTGTGCCGTTCTCACGCAGAACGTGACCGGCAAGATAAAGCGAGCCGGTAATGAGGATGCGGGGCGGGACCTCATAGGCAAGCTTTGCGATCGCCCGCAGTGCAGCATCGACGCTAACCGCGGTTTCAACACGCATTCCCAGCTGGCGCGCGGCATCCGCCAGCGTATCCTGCGGCATCGCGTTGTCCTCGCCGGGAATCTTCACCGCGATGATGTGGCGGGTCAGGCCGGCAAAATTGGCCAGGAAAGCTTGCGCGTCCTTGTTGCCCATCATGCCCGCAATCACAACCAGCGGTCGCGGGACACGCTCTTCCAGATCACCCAGAGCATCAGCTACCACCCGTCCACCGTCGGCATTGTGGCCGCCGTCGAGCCAGATTTCCGCATCCAGTGGAGCTGCATTCACCAGAGCGCCAGTGGCGAGCCGCTGCATGCGTGCAGGCCATTCAGCCCGCGCAATGCCGCGCTCAAAGGATGCAGGATCGATCTTGAACGAGTCGATAGCCCGCAACGTGGCAATCGCCAGTCCTGCGTTGTCGAACTGATGCCGCCCGAACAGCCGCGGCGGGACAAGATCCAGCAGTCCTCGTTCGTCCTGATAAACCAGCCGCCCGTGCTCGACATTGACGTGCCACTGCTGTGTCGCCGCATGAAGCTCAGCGCGGGCGCGCTTCGCACTCTGCTCGATAACGTCAACTGCTTCGGGGGGCTGCTCGGCGCAGATCACCGGAACGCCGCGCTTGATGATCCCTGCTTTCTCAGTCGCAATTTTTTTCAGCGCATCGCCAAGAAACTCTGGATGATCCATGCTGATCGGCGTGATCACGCTGGCCAGCGGCTTGTCGATCACGTTGGTCGCGTCGAGGCGGCCGCCAAGACCAACCTCCAACAACACCACATCCGCAGGATGTTCAGCAAACAGATGGAACGCCGCCGCGGTCTCAATCTCGAAAAGCGTGATCGGCTCCCCGCCATTGGCGCGCTCACAATGATCCAGCGCCGCACGCAGTTCGTCGTCAGTAACGAGAACCCCGCCGCCTATTTTTCCGAGACGAAAGCGCTCGTTGAAGCGCACCAGATGCGGTGACGTGTAGACATGGACCCGCAGACCGGCCGCCTCCAGAATGGCGCGCAAGAATGCGACCGTCGATCCTTTGCCATTGGTGCCGGCAACATGAATGACCGGCGGAATTCTGTGTTCGGGATGATCCAGGCGTTCGAGAATACGCCACATGCGATCGAGCGAAAGATCGATACGCTTGGGATGCAGCAAAGCGAGACGCGCCAAAATGGCGTCGTAGGGCGGCGTCGATGGAGCAGGCAACGCGCTCACGCCGGCGACGCAGCCGCGGGCAGGTCGATCGCTGGCGACACCGCCGCCGCAAAGCCTTCGACCGCCGGCGTCTTGGTCAACAAACGACAGAGCCGCGCCAGCGTCGCACGCATGTCGTGTCGGTGCACCACCATATCCACCATGCCGTGGTCCTTGAGGTATTCCGCGCGCTGGAAGCCTTCAGGCAGCTTTTCGCGGATCGTCTGTTCGATGACGCGCGCACCGGCAAAGCCGATCAGCGCCCCCGGCTCAGCAAGCTGCACATCACCCAGCATCGCGTAGGAAGCAGTGACACCACCTGTCGTCGGGTTTGTCAGCACGACGATATAAGGTTGCTGAATTTCACGCAGCATCTGAATGGCCACCGTGGTGCGCGGCATCTGCATCAGTGAAAGGATGCCTTCCTGCATGCGGGCGCCGCCTGAGGCGGCAAAGATGATGAAGGGAGACTTCTTCTCGACCGCAAGCTCAAGGCCCGTGACGACGGCTTCACCCGCCGCCATGCCGAGCGATCCGCCCATGAAGTCGAAATCCTGAACGGCGACAACGACCGGGTTGCCTTCGAGCTTGCCGTAGCCAACTTTCACCGCATCGTTGAGGCCGGTCTTGGTGCGTGCATCCTTGATGCGGTCAGCATACTTTCGCTCGTCACGAAATTTGAGCGGGTCGGCAACAACCTCTGGCAGCGCCACGTCGAACCATGTCTCGTTGTCGAAAATCGACTTCAGCCGCGCCACCGCGCCCATGCGCATGTGATAATTCGAACCAGGAATGACGAACTGGTTCTGCTCGACATCCTTGTAGAACACCAGCTGTCCGGAATCCGGGCATTTGATCCAGAGGTTTTCCGGCGTTTCCCGCTTCAGGATGCTGCGAATTTTCGGCCGGACGACGTTGGTCAACCAGTTCATATCTAAACTCCATGCGCGCCTCCGCTTATGTGCGGTCTGGCGCCCTCCCCCACAAGGGGATCAAAACTATTCTGCCGCCTGCTTTGCCCCGCGCACGCCCTGGGCAAGCGCGGCTGTCAGATCAGCAACCGCCGGCACCGTCTTGGCCGTTGCACGGCCTTCGGCGTCGAGCGTCGCCTTCAACGCATCAATCAGTGCTGAGCCAACCACGGCCCCATCGGCGGCCTGCGCAATGCCGCGTGCGGCCTCCGGGGTCCGGATGCCGAACCCAACACAGACAGGCAAATCCGTGTGACGCTTGATCCGGGCGACAGCGCCAGCGACTTGCGCGGTATCCGCGGCGGCGCTGCCGGTAATGCCGGTGATCGATACGTAGTAGACGAAACCCGACGTGTTGGCGAGCACTGCCGGGAGACGCTTGTCATCGGTTGTTGGCGTGGCAAGGCGAATGAAATTCAACCCTGCTTTCATCGCCGGCAAACACAGCTCAGTATCTTCTTCCGGCGGCAGATCGACGATGATCAGACCATCGACGCCGGCAGATTTTGCGTCCGCTAGAAATTTGTCGACGCCGTAAATGTAGATCGGATTGTAGTATCCCATCAGCACGATCGGCGTCGTGGCATTCTCGCTGCGGAAATCACGCACCACACCGAGGGTCTTCTTCAGTGTCGTACCGACCTGGAGCGCGCGAAGACCTGCCGCCTGAATCGCAGGGCCATCCGCCATCGGATCGGTGAACGGCATGCCGATCTCGATGATGTCAGCTCCCGCCTTGGGCAACGCCTTGATGATCGCAAGCGACGTTGCGAGGTCGGGATCGCCGCACATCACAAACGTGACGAAAGCGGAACGGCCCTGCTTTTTCAATTCGGCAAAGCGTGTGTCGATACGCGTGGTCACTTCTTTTTGCCCTTCAGAATATCGCCGACCTGCGGCACGTCCTTGTCGCCACGACCGGACAGGTTGACCACCATAAGATGATCCTTGGGCCGCTTCGGCGCGAGCTCCATCACCTTGGCGATGGCATGCGCGGGCTCGAGTGCGGGGATGATGCCTTCAAGGCGCGACAGCAACTGGAACGCCGCCAACGCCTCGTCGTCGGTCGCAGACAGATAGGTCACACGGCCGGTTTCATGTAGCCAGGAATGCTCAGGTCCGATGCCGGGATAATCGAGACCTGCCGAGATCGAATGTGCGTCCTGAATCTGGCCGTCATCGTCCATCAGCAAATACGTGCGATTGCCGTGCAGAACACCCGGCCGACCACCCGCGATCGACGCCGCATGCAAATTGGTGAGACCGTGTCCGGCCGCCTCGACCCCGAAAATCTCGACGCCTGGATCATCAAGGAACGGATGAAACAAGCCCATTGCGTTGGAACCGCCGCCGATACACGCGATCAACGAGTCCGGCAAGCGGCCTTCGGCCTCCTGCATCTGCGTGCGTGTTTCATGACCGATCACCGACTGAAAATCGCGCACCATCATCGGATAAGGATGCGGGCCTGCGACCGTGCCGATACAGTAGAACGTGGTCGCAACATTAGTCACCCAATCGCGCAACGCATCGTTCATGGCGTCCTTCAGCGTACGCGAGCCGGACTGCACCGGCACCACCTTGGCGCCCAGCATTTCCATGCGGATGACGTTGGGCTGCTGCCGTTCGACGTCGACGGCGCCCATATAGACAATGCACTCGAGCCCAAAGCGCGCGCAGAGCGTTGCAGTGGCCACACCATGCTGACCGGCACCGGTCTCTGCGATAATGCGCTTCTTGCCCATGCGCCGCGCGACCATGATCTGGCCGAGCACGTTGTTCACCTTGTGCGAGCCGGTGTGGTTGAGCTCTTCGCGCTTGAAATAGATCTTCGCGCCGCCGAGGTGCTCGGTGAGGCGCTCGGCGAAATACAGCGGCGATGGACGGCCAACATAGTCCTTGAGATAGCCGTTCATCTCGCGCTGAAACGCAGGATCAGTCTTGGCATCGGCGTACGCCTTCTCCAGGTCCAGGATCAGCGGCATCAACGTTTCGGCCACGTAGCGTCCGCCGAAAATTCCAAAATGACCGCGCTCATCAGGGCCGGAGCGGAAGGAGTTGGGGAGAGGTAGGCTCATACGCGACTCGCGACTTTCGGGTTTGCAGACATGGTTTCCGCCTCGCGTGCAGCGCGGATGAAAGCGCGGATCATGTCAGGATTTTTCATCCCCGGCGCGCTTTCCACGCCCGAGGAAATATCAACGCCGCCGGCGTGTGTGATGCCGACAGCTTCCGCGACATTGGCGATGTTCAACCCGCCCGACACCATGAATGGAACGTCGAGCTTGATGTTCTCCAGAAGGTGCCAGTCGAACGACACCCCGAGCCCGCCAGGGCGGGTGGCATCTTTCGGTGCACGCGCATCGAACAGAATCCGATCCGCAACCGCGGCGTAGCCTGGCAACCCCACAAGATCGGCAGCGGTGCCGACTGGAATGGCCTTCATCACGGGCAGTCCGAACTTATGCTTGATGTCCCGCACCCGCGCCACGCTTTCGCTGCCGTGAAGCTGAAGCAACCCCGGTCGCAGCGCCTCGATGCAATTTTCCAGCGTCGCGTCATCCGCATCGACCGTCAGTGCCACCTTGACGGCGCGCCCATTGACTTGCCGGCCAAGCTCACGCGCGGTGCCGAGATCGACATGGCGTGGCGAGGCCTCGAAGAACACAAAACCCACCATGTCTGCGCCAGCGTCCAGCGCCACCTCAAGGGTGTCGCGTTTGGACAGACCGCAGATTTTCACCACAAGTGACATGGCTTCGGGACAAGGTTGGGCCAATGGCCACAGATAGGAATGGGAACCGGCAATTGAGGCGGGTTCTACAACGTCGCGCCGTACTTGTCTCGCCCCACAGGCCCGTATTGTGGGGCTGAGCCGATAGCTGGAACCTGCTGCCGATCGCCGCCTGATCCGGCCTGCATTCGCTCGCGCAGGTCCGCCAGCTGAGCGCGGGCATGGCGGGCTTCCGCTTCATGCACTTTCGCCGCCTTCCGCCACCGGTGCTGGCCGAACCAGGTCGCGATGCTTCCCGCGATGACGCCGAAAACCGCGGCCGCGATAATGATGATGAACAACGGCAACGTAACGCCTAGCGCCGGATCGTTTGAATCGAATGGATCAAACGACAGCGTCGCAAGCTGGCGGTTCGCCACCGCGAATATCACGAAGATGATCGCGAGCGGCAGTATCACCAAAGCATTGACGATCTTGCGGAGCATACGAGTCCCTCGCGACGGCGGGCAGGTCCGGATCCCTACCACCGCAGGGACGGCAATATGATCGCACTCAGGAAGACCCGCAAATACAGGCTAATTAGGCAGAAGCGCCCGCTTCACCCGTATCATCGCGGTTGAGCCGCTCACGCATTTCCTTGCCGGTCTTGAAGAACGGCACGCTCTTTTCCTCGACCGGCACATGCGCACCGGTACGGGGATTGCGGCCCGCGCGAGCAGGGCGATGCTTCACTGAAAATGCGCCGAAGCCGCGCAGTTCCACGCGGTCGCCGCGCGCAAGAGCGGCGACGATTTCATCGAGAATGGCATTCACGATGTTCTCGACATCCCGCTGATATAGATGCGGGTTGTGCTCGGCAATGCGCTGAACGAGTTCGGATTTAATCATCGACTATTGGATCCGTGCGTGCGGGTCATCATTTCCTTGAAAAAGCCGCGAACTGTCAAGTCGCTAATTCAAGGCAAATGGCCGCTAAAATAGGTGACAAGGACAAAGTTTCGCGCTTGGCCTTATCGCCGCGCTGCGGCAAGCAACGGCTGAAACCAGATTCATGGCAATCAATGCGATGCATTGGGTTGCCACAGTGCCAGCATGCCATCGAGACCAAAGCGATCTACGGCACGTACGACACCGGACTGTTCAAGCTGCCGCGCGAGATTGCTCATACCAACCATATCGAGCGTAAAAGACGCTGCGGCACGCAGGAAAGTCATGTCGCCGAAGCGCGGCGTCAACTTGTAGTCTCTGACAGGAAGCTCGGAAGAGATTTTTTTCTGCGCCACAAGCCAGGCAACAGCGGTCTTTTCATCGCCAAGCTGATCGATCAGCTTGAGCGAAGCGGCTTGGCGGCCAGTAAAGACCCGGCCATCAGACACGGTCTGCAACGTCTCGTCATCCATGCTGCGGCGCGTCTTCACGAGGTCGCGAAACCACGCGTAGGAATCCTTGACCAGCGCATCAAGCGCCGCCCGCGCCTCCGGACTGGTTGGCTCAAAGCCATTAGGCGCAGCTTTCAGAGGCGACGATTTCACCTCTTCCACTTTCACGCCGACCGTCTTCATCAGTTCGGAGAAATTTGGATATTGAAACAGAACGCCGATTGAGCCCACAAGCGAGCTCTGCTGCGCGATGATCTGGTCGGATGCCAGGGCTGTGATATAGCCGCCGGATGCGCACAGACCCTCGACCACGACGACGAGCGGCTTCTTCGCTTTCAGGCGCGTCAGCGCGTCGTAGAGTTGTTCTGAGCCGGCAGTGGTGCCACCGGGCGAATTGATGTGGACGATGACGGCAGCAGCCGACGACTTCTCAAGGCGTTCGAGTGCCTCGACCCGCTCCTGATCACTGCGGATCAGACCATCGATCCTGACTCGCGCGATCGAGCTTGAACCGCCAAGCGCATTACGTCCGGTGGGCGTACCGAGTGCAGCAACTGCGACCACCGCGGCAATAATGCCTAGCGCGGCAATGACGCGCCAGAACGTCAGCTTGCGACGAATGCGGCGGCGATCGACGATCGCATCGGAATCCAGCGACATGGTTTTCTCCTGAACCGTCGAACGGTGTTGAAGCCTTATGGCGTCAGAGCCTAGTAGTCCGATTCTAACATTCGCATCCCGTTTTCAGCAGGCACCTCCTGCGAATGTTAGAATCAAGGGACCACTAGCAAATATTAAGTTTCTAGTGGAGTTTTGGATTGACATTCGCTGGACGAACTCGCGGCCGGGTAGGCAGCGAATGTCAAATCCACTCCACTAGCGGCTTGAAAGACCTCGATGTTCTGAGGCCTCAGCCTTGCTATCCGGTAACTTCAATACATCAATTGCCGTCTAATTTGAAGAAAGCATGGCGCACGGAAGCGCGGCAGCACCGCCTACTAAGAAAGCAAACAAAAGGGCCCCGGAATTCTCCGGAGCCCGATTGTGACAGAAGAAATATCCGTCGTTCGATTGTCGCGCTTACTTCTCACGCTTCTTGAGCGCGTTGCCGAGAATGTCGCCCAGCGTCGCACCCGAATCGGACGAGCCATACTGCGCGATAGCTTCCTTCTCCTCAGCGACTTCAAGCGCCTTGATCGAGACCTGCACCTTGCGGGCCTTCTTGTCGAACTGGATGACGCGAGCATCAACCTTTTCGCCAACCGCAAAGCGTTCAGCGCGTTGATCGCCACGGTCACGCGCCAGTTCGGAGCGCTTGATGAAGGTGGTGAAGTCAGTGCCGGTGATCTGAACCTCGATACCGGTGTCCTTCACCTCGAGGATTTCGCAGGTCACTACAGCGCCCTTCTTGACGTCGCCCGGCTCGGCGAACGGATCACCTTCGAGCTGCTTGACGCCAAGCGAGATACGCTCCTTCTCGACATCCACATCGAGAACGACGGCCTTGACCATGTCGCCCTTCTTGAAGTTGTCGATGACCTGCTCGCCCGGAAGCTTCCAGTCGAGGTCGGAGAGATGGACCATGCCGTCCACTTCGCCCTCGAGGCCGAGGAACAGACCGAACTCGGTCTTGTTCTTGACTTCGCCCTCGACGACCGAACCAACCGGGAACTTCTCGACGAACACTTCCCACGGATTGCGCATGGTCTGCTTGAGACCGAGCGAGATACGGCGCTTGGCGGAATCCACCTCGAGCACCTGCACTTCGACTTCCTGCGAGGTCGAAACGATCTTGCCGGGGTGCATGTTCTTCTTGGTCCACGACATCTCCGAGACGTGGATCAGGCCTTCGATGCCCGGCTCCAGTTCGACGAATGCGCCGTAGTCGGTGATGTTGGTGACGCGTCCGGTGAAGCGCGAGTTCAGCGGATACTTCGCCTCGATGCCCTGCCATGGATCGTCCAGCAGCTGCTTCATGCCGAGCGAAATGCGGTGGGTCTCGTGGTTGATCTTGATGATCTTCACCTTGACCGTCTGACCGATGGTCAGCACTTCGGTCGGATGATTGACGCGGCGCCACGCGATGTCAGTGACATGCAGCAGACCGTCGATACCGCCGAGATCAACGAACGCACCGTAATCGGTGATGTTCTTGACCACACCGTCGATGACCTGACCCTCTTCGAGGTTCTGCACCAGTTCCTGACGCTGTTCGGCGCGGGTCTCTTCGAGGACCGTGCGGCGCGACACGACGATGTTGCCACGGCGGCGATCCATCTTGAGGATCTGGAACGGCTGCGAGTTGTTCATCAACGGAGCGACATCGCGGATCGGACGAATGTCGACCTGCGAGCGCGGAAGGAAAGCCACTGCACCGTCGAGATCGACGGTGAAGCCACCCTTGACCTGATTGAAGATGATGCCGTTGACCTTCTCATTGTTGTTGAAGGCCTTCTCGAGCTTGCCCCAGCTCTCTTCGCGGCGCGCCTTGTCGCGCGACAGCACGGCTTCACCCAGTGCATTCTCAATCCGGTCGAGAAACACTTCGACCTCATCGCCGACTTTGAGGTCGTTTTCACGGCCGGGGCCGTTGAATTCGCGGAGAGCCACGCGGCCCTCGGTCTTCAGGCCGACATCGATGACGGCCATGTCCTTCTCGATCGCAACAACCTTGCCCTTGATAACAGAGCTTTCCTGGAGGTTGCCGCCCGCGAAGGACTCGTCGAGCATGGCGGCGAAATCTTCGCGAGAAGGATTATAAGAATTAGCAGTCGAAGCCATTTGTTCTCCAAATGCGGAATGCCGGCAGCGGGGTTAAGGGCGTATCGCGCATCCAGTGTCAGAGGGTCCGCAACCTTTGACGACCGCCCCGCAAACTTGCGAGAACGGGCCGGCGGGTGCCTGCACGAGCGATACGGTGATTGACGCGCTTCCGCGCGTAACGTGGGTCCGAACCCAAGGTGAAAATCGACCTCAAAGCAGCCGACGATCGAGAACCTGGAGCGAGCATTCCTCCAATAACGGCAGGGACTATGCCCTCGGCCGGCCCGCTCGAACGGCCTCGACAATGTCGATGGCAGCCCGGACTCCGCTCTCTATATCCAAATGAGAGTTATCCAGCAAGTATGCATCTGCCGCAGCTTTTAAAGGCGCCGCAGCGCGGTTTTTGTCGCGTTCATCGCGCTTCAGGATATCCGCGAGCACGGCGGCCTCATCTACCGGCTCACCTCGCGCCCGCATCTCCAGGGCGCGCCTGCGAGCCCGCACCTCGGGGTCCGCAACCACGAAAATCTTCACATCCGCGTCAGGGCAGATCACGGTCCCGATGTCCCGGCCATCAAGCACGGCTCCTGGAGGACCGGCCGCAAAGTTGCGCTGGAACGTCAGGAGCGCGGCACGCACCGACTGGTGGGCCGAGACCACCGAGGCTGCTTCTCCCACCGCCTGCGTCTTCAAAATTGGATCTCCGAATGCCGCCGGATCAAGCTCGGCTGCCAGTGCAGCGGCGCGCGCCTCATCCGTAAGGTCAGCCCCCGCATCCATGACCGCTTTGGCGACGGCGCGGTAGATCAGCCCGGTGTCGAGATGACGAAAGTGATAGTGCGCGGCCAGACGCTTGCCCAAGGTGCCTTTACCGGAGGCTGCCGGCCCGTCAATTGCGATAATCATGCGAGGTCAGCTCCCAGACCGCGCATCATCGGAATGAAGTCCGGGAAGCTGGTGGCAATAAACGTCGTATCGTCGATCTTGACGGGCGAATCCGCAGCCGTGCCCATGACCAGTGCCGACATCGCGATGCGATGATCCATATGGGTGGCGACCAGACCCCCACCTGGGACATGACCCTTGCCGACAACGATCATGTCATCTCCGGAAATCTCAACCTGGACACCATTGACGCGAAGCATGTCTGCAGTGGCTTCCAGGCGGTCGGATTCCTTGACACGCAGCTCCTGAAGACCGCGCATCGTCGTGGTGCCTTCAGCAAAAGCCGCGGCGACCGCGAGCACCAGATATTCGTCGATCATCGACGGCGCACGCTCGGGTGGTACCTCGACGCCACGCAGTTGCGACGCACGAATGCGGAACTGCGCCATCGGTTCACCGGTATCGCTGCGCTCGGTGACTTTCCTCGATGGACGCGCCCATTTCGCGCAGCGTCGAGAAAAGCCCTGTTCTCAAGGGATTCGTCATCACATCGGTCAGAACGACATCGGAACCCGGCACGATGAGTGCCGCGACGATCGGAAATGCAGCGGATGACGGATCGGCAGGCACCACCACGTTGGCGCCATGCAGCTCCGGCTGGCCAGTGAGGGAAATCTTGCGGCCGTGAGTGCCCTCGTTCGCCGAGACGATATGCGCGCCGAAGTGCCTCAGCATCAGTTCGGTATGATCGCGGCTGGCTTCGGTCTCGATCACCGTGGTGACACCCGGTGCCGACAGACCTGCCAGCAGCACGGCGGACTTGATTTGAGCTGAAGCCACCGGTGTCCGGTAGACGATCGGCAGCGGATCGCGCGCGCCTTGCAGTGTCATCGGCAGCCGTCCACTGTCGCCGCTCGACGTGACTTTGGAACCCATCAGCTCCAAAGGATCGAGAATTCGGCGCATCGGCCGTTTGCGCAGCGAAGCGTCGCCGTCGAACGTGGCCGTGATCGGGCTGCCGGCCACCGCGCCCATGGCAAGGCGACATCCGGTGCCGCTGTTCCCAAAATCCAGAGGCGCTTCCGGCGCCTTGAAGCCACTGACCCCGACGCCATGGACTGTCCACGCGCCTTCACCCGTGCGCTCGACCCGCGCCCCCAGCGCCCTCATAGCTTTGGCGGTATTGAGGACGTCCTCACCCTCCAGAAGACCGGAAATGCGGGTTTCTCCCACCGCCAGCGCTCCCAGAATAAGGGCACGATGGGAGATCGACTTGTCGCCGGGCACGCGAACACGCCCGCTCAGCGGGCCACTGGACCGCGATTGGAGCGGGGTAGGCTGGTCAGAATGAGACAATTTCGGGATCCTTTACGCAGGGCGGCTCCTACCACGAGACTGCGAGGACGTCACGACCCGGTCATTTATCATTCAAACCGCTATTGACAGCGGCGACGCAACTAGCCAAGTGAAGCTCCCGTTTTCTCGACATCCTCAGGACTCAGCCCGTGGCCAAAGCCGATCTCGGAACCAAGCGCATTTGCCCAACGACAGGCAAAAAGTTCTATGACCTGAACAAGAATCCGGTGATTTCGCCCTATACCGGTGAAATCGTCCCCATCGCCCCGGCGCCTGTCGCGCGGGGTCGGGGTGATGCCGCACGTGCTGCTGCGGCAGCTTCCTCCATCGTGCCGGAGGCTGCGGAGTCCGAAGAGTTGATCTCCCTCGAGGAGGCCGATGCCGAGGAAAATACCGGCAAGGTCAAGACTGCGATGCCGGAATCCGAGGATGATATCGAGGTGGATGACTCGCTCGGCGACGATGATGACGATGATTCGACCTTCATCGCCGAGGACGAGGAAGACGATGAAGACGTCACCGACATCATTGGCGACGTTTCAGGTGACGAAGAGACTTGAGATAAACGCTCAAGTGTGATCTTTCACGATTCCCCGCGCGGCTGCTTCGCGCGGTGAGGTTCGGGGCCATAGCTCAGCTGGGAGAGCGCTTGCATGGCATGCAAGAGGTCGGCGGTTCGATCCCGCCTGGCTCCACCAACCACCTCGCGACGAGAGGCGGTGTTCGCTTCCTGAACATTTCCCAAAACGCTCCTTTCGCTGAGAAAGCGCGCTTAACGTGTGCGCGCTGTCTGGAGGAGCCCTGCACGTGCCGATATTGACGGCGCCGTTCAAATTCTTTCAATGTGACGAACCCACAATAAGCTGTGACGTTGCGACGGCGGCGTTTCAGCATTCCCGCAGATCAAAGGTTCACCGATGACACTACCAGGCGCCGGAGCAATAGCCGGATTGCGTGTGATTGACCTGTCACGCGTGCTCGGCGGTCCCTATTGCACGCAGATTCTCGCGGACCACGGCGCCGACGTCATCAAGGTCGAGCCCCCGGCCGGTGACGAGACCCGCGACTGGGGCCCTCCGTTTCACGAGGACGATGCGGCTTATTTTCTTGGTGCAAACCGCAACAAGCGCTCGATCGGGCTCGACCTCGCGTCGGAAAGCGGCCGCACAGTGTTGATGAAAATGCTCGAGACAGCCGATGTGCTGATCGAGAATTTCAAGCCGGGCACCCTCGACAAATGGGGCATCGGCAATGACGTCCTGCGCGGACGATTCCCGAAACTGATTCACTGCCGCATTTCAGGCTTCGGCGCGGACGGACCACACGGCGGCCATCCAGGGTATGACGCGATCATTCAGTCGATGGTCGGATTGATGGCGGCAACCGGGTCGCCAGAGAGCGGCCCGACCCGCATCGGCGTTGCACTGGTCGACATGACGACCGGCCTCTATGCCGCCGTCGGCATCCTGATGGCGCTTGCGGAGCGCGAAAAATCAGGACTTGGCCAGTTCGTCGAGGCGACACTTTACGAAACGGGGCTCGCGATCATGCATCCGCATACCGCGAACTTCTTCCTGCACGGCAAACCTCCTGCACTGACCGGCAACGAGCATCCCAATCTCGTGCCTTATGCGGTGTTCGCGGCACGTGACGGAAATATCTTCATGGGTGTCGGCAACGATGCCACCTTCCGCAAACTGTGCAAGGAACTCGGCAAGCCCGAACTCGGGACCGATCCCCGCTTTGCCCGCAATCGCGATCGTGTCGAACATCGCGATGCGTTGCGTGCGGAGCTCGAAGCAATCCTGAAGCAGCACGACAGCGAACCGCTGTGTCGCCGTCTGCTTGCCGCCGGCCTGCCCGCGGGCCCGGTGCAGTCCATCGACAAGGCGCTCGCCAACGAGCACACCAAGTACCGTGGCGATATTATCGAAAAGGACTGGTACAAGGGCGTTGCCTCCCCCGTCCGCTTCGACCGCACCAAGGCGTCGCTGCGCCGCGTGCCGCCGAAATTCAGCCAGCACGCCGATGAGGTGCTCGCGGAGTTCGGCTACTCGGCAAAGGAAATCGCCGATCTGCGGGCAGCAGGAACGGTGGTCGGCGCGCGCAAGCGCTAGTGGTCCGATTCTAACATTCGCATCCCGTTTCAGCAGGCATCTCCAGCGAATGTTAGAATCTCGTGGAGTTTTGGATTTGGCATTCGCTTGACGAACTCGCGACCGGGTGGGTAGCGAATGTCTAATCCACTCCACTAGCCATTGTCGCAACGCAGAAACGAACCATGAGGGCGAGGGTCCACGACCGTCGCCCTCTTTGTTTGAGCACCCGCGGGTTTGGCCACGTCCAAAGTTCAAGCCATTTAGGGCTTCCCTCCGGCAACGTTCCCCGACTACCATCGCGCGTCACTTGCACGTCATCCGGCGCTGCTACCGCGCGAACGATGATGACGGCTTCAGGGAGAACATCGATGACAATCCGCCACATCGGCTTTGGCTTGGCGACTTCGGCGCTCGTGGCGCTTGCGACACCGGCGCAAGCGGTGACCGAGATTCAGTGGTGGCACGCTATGACAGGCGGCAACAACGACGTGATCGTCAAGCTCGCCGAAGAGTTCAACGCTTCGCAAAGTGACTACAAGGTCGTGCCGTCCTACAAAGGCAGCTATCCGGACACGATGAATGCCGGCATTGCCGCGTTCCGCGCCGGCAATGCGCCGCATATCCTGCAAGTGTTTGAAGTCGGCACTGCGACCATGATGGCTGCCACCGGCGCGGTGAAGCCGGTCTACAAGTTGATGGCCGAGTCCGGAGAGAAGTTCGACCCGAAAGCCTATCTGCCAGCGATCACCGGCTATTACTCGACATCGAAGGGCGAGATGCTGTCCTTCCCCTTCAACTCATCTTCGATGGTGATGTGGATCAACAAGGATGCGCTGAAGAAAGCCAACATCGCCGAGATTCCGAAAACCTGGCCCGAAGTGTTCGATGACGCCAAGAGGCTGAAGGCCGCCGGCTACACGACGTGTGGATTTTCAACCGCCTGGGTCACCTGGGCCAACCTTGAACAGCTCTCGTCGTGGCATAACGTTCCTCTCGCCAGCAAAGCAAATGGCCTCGATGGTTTCGACACTGTGCTGGAGTTCAATGGCCCGCTGCAGGTGAAGCATCTCGAGAAGCTGGTCGAACTCCAGAAGGATAAGACCTACGATTATTCCGGTCGCACCAACACAGGTGAAGGTCGTTTCACCTCCGGCGAATGTCCGATCTTCCTGACGTCATCGGGCTTCTTTGGCCAGGTGAAAGCAAATGCGAAGTTCGACTGGACCAACGCACCGATGCCCTACTACCCGGATGCGAAGGGGGCACCGCAAAACTCAATCATCGGCGGCGCCTCGCTGTGGGTGATGGGCGGCAAGAAGCCCGGTGAATACAAGGGCGTCGCAAAATTCCTCGCCTTCCTTTCGGATACCGACCGGCAAGTCGCCATTCACAAAGCGTCGGGCTATCTGCCAATCACGAAAGCCGCATACGCAAAGGCAAAGGAACAAGGCTTCTACAAGGAGCAGCCGTATCTGGAAACGCCGCTGCGCGAATTGACCAACAAAGAGCCCACGGAAAATTCTCGCGGCCTGCGTCTTGGCAACATGGTGCAGTTGCGCGACATCTGGGCCGAGGAGATCGAGAGCGCCCTGGCTGGCAAGAAGACCGCCAAGGAGGCTCTCGACGCGTCAGTCACTCGTGGCAACCAGATGCTGCGCCAGTTTGAACGCACGGTTGCGAAGTAGTCCTAGAGGGGCGAGACAACGCTTGTCTCGCCCTTCACTCTTGCTTTGATGATTGCATGAAGCTGACGGCTCTCGTTTCCATGCTGCGTGTGTCCGACCTCGAGCTAGGCACGGAATTTGAACTCCGCGATCCCGACAGCTACTGGCTGTGGTTTGGACAGGAAACGTCCGCTCCGTCCACCGGGAACGCGTGATGCAGAAACAGACCGTTTTTCATTCTCGACTGTTGCCGTTCCTCCTGCTGATTCCGCAGGTGGCGATCGTGCTGGTTTTCTTCTATTGGCCGGCGGCGCAAGCAGTGTGGCAATCGTTCCTGCTGCAGGACGCCTTTGGTCTTTCGACCACTTTTGTCGCGTTTGAAAACTACGTCGAACTGCTTCACCAGCCCGAATATTTCAACGCGATCGTCAGGACCTTCGCCTTCTCTGCAGCCATCGGCGGTGCGTCCCTGTCGTCTGCATTGCTGCTCGCAGTGATGGCGGACAAGCCGCTGCGCGGCGTTACCGTCTATCGCACGCTGCTGATATGGCCCTATGCGGTTGCGCCGGCGATTGCGGGTGTGCTTTGGATGTTCATGCTGCATCCCTCGCTGGGCGTTCTTGCGCGCGGACTGCGCGCGATGGGCATCGACTGGAATCCCTTGCTCAACGGCAACCATGCCGTGATTCTTGTGGTGTTGGCGGCAACCTGGAAACAAATCTCCTACAACTTCCTGTTCTTTCTCGCCGGCCTGCAAGCAATCCCCAAAAGCGTGCTGGAGGCTGCAGCGATTGACGGCGCAAAGCCGATAAGACGCTTCTGGACAGTGACGTTTCCGCTGCTGACGCCAACGATCTTCTTTTTGATCGTCGTCAACGTGGTTTATGCGTTCTTCGACACGTTCGGAATCATCGACGCCATGACCGGCGGCGGCCCGGCGAAGGCGACGGAAACGATGGTCTACAAGGTCTATCTCGATGGCCTGCTTGGCGGAAATCTCGGCAGCTCCGCGGCACAATCCGTCATCTTGATGGTGATCGTCATCGCTCTGACGGCAATTCAGTTCCGCTACATCGAACGCAAGGTCACTTACTGATGGTCGAGCGGAAGGGTATACGGCGTTACATCGCGCATCTCATTCTGTGGGCCGGCATCGCCATCGTGGCGTTTCCGGTCTATCTCGCCATCGTCGCATCGACCCAGGAAGCAGCCCAGATCGCTAACGGACAGATGTCGTTGCTGCCGGGCGGCCGCTTTCTCGATACCTACTATAAAACGATCTTCATCGGCACCAGCGGATCAACCCGCGAGCCGGTCGGCGTGATGCTGCTCAATTCCCTGGTGATGGCGCTGTCGATCGCACTTGGAAAGATCGCAATTTCCATTCTGTCCGCCTACGCCATTGTCTATTTTCGGTTTCCGTTCCGGATGTCGATCTTCTGGTTGATCTTCATCACGCTGATGCTGCCGGTGGAAGTCCGAATCTATCCCACTTACAAGATCGCCGCCGATCTCAGCCTGCTTGACAGCTATGCCGGGCTGACGTTGCCGCTGATTGCATCGGCCACCGCCACGCTTCTGTTCCGGCAATTCTTCATGACCGTGCCGGACGAGCTGCTTGAAGCATCACGCATCGATGGCGCAGGTCCATTCCGTTTCTTCAAGGATACGCTGCTGCCGCTGTCTCGTACCAACATGGCGGCGCTGTTCGTGATCCTTTTTATCTATGGCTGGAATCAATATCTCTGGCCGCTACTGATCACCACGCGCGATGACATGCAAACCATCGTCATCGGCATCCGCAAAATGATCACGACGTCCGACGCGCTCACCGAATGGCCCGTCGTGATGGCAACAGCGGTGCTGGCGATGCTGCCGCCGGTGGCGGTCGTGATTCTGATGCAGAAGCTGTTCGTGCGTGGTCTTGTCGAGACCGAGAAATAGGATTCAGGGTATGGCGAACGTCGTTCTGCGCGATGTGCGGAAAATTTATCCCGGCGGCGTCGAAGCCATCAAGGGCGTCGGGTTTGA
This sequence comes from Nitrobacteraceae bacterium AZCC 1564, assembly GCA_036924835.1. Lineage (NCBI taxonomy): Bacteria > Pseudomonadati > Pseudomonadota > Alphaproteobacteria > Hyphomicrobiales > Nitrobacteraceae > Nitrobacteraceae bacterium AZCC 1564. The sequence goes on along the minus strand of JBAGRR010000001.1, from coordinate 3,030,781 downwards.
AATCGGCGATGGACAGTTCTGCGTGCTGGTTGGCCCGTCAGGATGCGGCAAGTCAACGCTGTTGCGCATGGTGGCGGGGCTGGAGACCATTACCCAAGGCACGATCGATATTGGCGGCCGCGTCGTCAACCAGCTTGAGCCAGCCGAGCGCGACATCGCGATGGTGTTCCAGAACTACGCGCTCTATCCGCATATGAGCGTGTATAACAACATGGCCTATGGCCTGCGAAATCGCGGCATGCCCAAGCCTGAGATCGACAAACGCGTGCGAGAGGCGGCGCAAATTCTCGAGATCACGCCCATGCTTGAACGCAAGCCGCGACAGCTTTCGGGCGGACAGCGCCAGCGTGTTGCCATGGGCCGCGCGATCGTGCGGCAACCGAAAGTGTTTCTGTTCGATGAGCCGCTGTCCAACCTTGACGCCAAGCTGCGCATCGCCATGCGCGTCGAGATTCGTAAACTGCAGCGCCGCCTTAACACCACCTCAATCTATGTCACCCACGACCAGCTAGAGGCCATGACACTCGCCGACATCCTCGTCGTAATGAACGGGGGCGTGGTCGAGCAGATCGGCAAACCGTTGGACATCTACCACAAGCCAGCCACGACATTCGTGGCGTCCTTCATTGGCGCGCCACCCATGAATTTGTTGCCGTTGAAAGCCATCGGCCTGGGGTCGCAACTCGCGAAGTTGCAACTCGACGCTCCCGAGGACGCCGTGCTTGGCGTGCGGCCGGAGGACCTCTCGGTATCCGGCAATTCCACATCGGGAGGTCTTGGCCTGGAACTCATCGTTGATGCGATCGAGCGTGTCGGCCCGGAAACCTTTGTCTACGGTAAACGAGCACACGACGGTGCAGCCCAGAGTGTGAGCGCTAAACCGGGGGAATTGCCGCCAGGCGAGATTATCGTACGGCTCCCAGGTGAGGCGGTTCCGGCGATCGGCGGGCACCTCGCGGTGACCGCGCCTCGCGCCAAACTGCATCTGTTCAGCGCCAGCGGGCGCCGGATTAGCGATTAAGCCTGCAGCAACCTCGATCTTTCCGGTTGATTGGCCAATTTGAGAGCTTCTTGAATAGACTCGGAACCATCTCCATATTGGTTTCAACCGGCGGGCCGCAAAGCCACCGGTAGGGTGCCGAAAGGGCCTTAACTGTCAAAGTCGCTTCGAGAGGACTTTGTGAATGTCTCGTGTTCCTTCGCTATCGAGTCCGTTTCTTTTGGGATTCGACGAGATTGAGCGTGCACTCGATCGAGTCGTCAAAGGTGCGGACGGTTATCCTCCTTACAACATCGAACGGTGCAGCCGTGGCGAGGGTCAGCCCGAGCGCCTGCGGATCACTTTGGCGGTTGCGGGGTTTACCCGTGACCAGCTCGATGTAACCACGGAGGAGAACCAGCTCGTCATCCGCGGACGGCAGCAAGACGACAAAACCAAGCAGTACATCCATCGCGGCATTGCTGCGAGGCATTTCCAGCGAACTTTTGTGCTGGCGGATGGGATGTATGTGCTAGGCGCAGACCTGAAAAATGGTCTGTTGTCGATCGATCTGGCCCGGCCCGAGCCTGCACGGGTGATTAAGACAATAGCGATCAATGAACACGAATAATGGAACAGAAGCGGACTCGACCGCTTAGTTAACTGTGAGGAGTCGAGACCATGACCGACGCTAACGTTACCTTTGAGCCTGATGTCTCTCCCGAGACGCTGGCAACGCTGGGCGAAGGACATATCGCCTACGTCAAACAGATTCGCTCAGAAGACGTGCCGGGCCTTTTCCCGCAGGCGCCGCATCTTGCACCGGGATTGAAGCTGTTCGCGCTTCATGCCGCCGACGGTACGCCGATCATGCTGACAGATAGCCGCGAGGCGGCCATCGCCAATGCATGGAGCAACGAGCTGGAAACCGTCAGCGTCCACTGAAGACGCAGGACAGGTTCAGGAAACGAAGCGGCAGTGCGATGAGCGCTGCCGTTTTTATTTTGTCAGTCTGGGTTACGATCGATGATCAGGCTGCAGTCGCAGGCGGCAGCGCCAGCACCGAATAAAGCGCCTCTGCGTCACGTGATGCTCGCAGCTTCTTGGCGATTTCCTGGTCACGCAGCAGACGCGCAATCCGCGCAAGCGCCTTGAGGTGGTCGGCGCCCGCACCTTCTGGTGCAAGCAGCAGGAAGATCAGATCAACCGGCTGTCCATCCATCGCCTCGAAATCAATCGGCCGTTCCAGCCGCGCGAAAAGCCCTGACAGCTTCTCAAGCTTCGGCAACTTGCCATGAGGAATGGCAACGCCATAACCGACAGCTGTCGTGCCGAGCTTTTCACGCTGCAGCAGGACTTCGAAAATCGCCCTTTCGTTTTGCCCGGTCAAAGCAGCAGCGCGCGCGGATAATTCCTGCAAGGCCTGCTTCTTGCTGTTGACCTTCAACGCAGGGAGAATCGCCTCTGGTGCGACCAGATCGGTAATCGTCATAGGGCGTTCCGAAGGCGATTAAGCCGTTGGTAGTGTTAAAAGATCGATCTCAGACCGGGCTGCGTCAAGAGCTGTTGGAACCCATGAGGTCCGCAGCTCCCTGAAGGCCGCGGACCATAGTTAGGCTGTCGCGGGGCGTCAATGGCGCACCGGCTCGTTCGTCGCCGGCGGATCGACCCAGCCCACATTTCCATCCGCTCGGCGATATATCACGTTAATCCGGCCACTGCTGCCATGCTGGAACACCATGACTGCGGCACCAGTCATATCGAGTTCCATCACGGCCTCACTCACGGAAAACCGTTTCAGCGAGGTCGTGGCTTCAGCGATGATCACAGGATTGAATTCGGTGACATCCTCCTCACCTTCCGGCATGGCTTCGATCACGTAGCTCGACGCATCAATGCCCGCACCATTGAGTTCGGACATCGCGGCGGACGCCGCATGCGCCTTACGCAATGAGCGATCCTTTAGACGGCTCTTGTAGCGGCGCAGGCGCTTTTCGATCTGCAGCAGCGCTTGATCCGCGCTTGCATAGGCATCGGCCGCCATCGCGTCGGCTTCGAGGGTAATTCCGGAATCCAGATGCAGCGCGCAATCAGTGCGAAACCCGAAGCCGTCTTTGCAGAGAGTGATATGGCCAGAGTAATTGCCATCAAAGTACTTTCGCAAGACTTCCTCGGTCCGTTCGCTAATGCGCTCACGCAGAGCTTCGCCGACACTGATGCTTTTTCCAGAAACCCGAAGTGTCATTTCATGCCTCACTTGCTTTTCAGACTCGCAAATCGACCGGAATGTAAGGGTTCTGCTAATTGGTGCTCCCGTCAAGCCGTAGCGGTGTCGCGGGATCTGTCTCCAGCAGGAAGCGCCGCGCCAAGCATCCCTTGCTTGTCGCGTCGTCGTTGAACTGAGGAGGGAATGCGCATGGCTTCACGATATTTCGCAACGGTTCGCCGGGCGATATCAATGCCGTCACTGTGCAATCGTTCCACAATCGTATCATCCGACAAGATAGCCGAAGGACTTTCCGCATCGATCAATTGTTTGATGCGGTGCCGCACAGCTTCGGCCGAGTGAGCATCACCACCATCGGCGGATGCGATAGACGCCGTGAAAAAATATTTCAGTTCGAATGTGCCGCGGTTCGTCGCCATGTATTTGTTGGCAGTCACGCGCGAAACGGTCGATTCGTGCATCTGGATCGCGTCAGCAACAACTTTCAAATTGAGCGGCCGCAGATGTGCGACACCCTGTGTGAAGAAACCGTCCTGTTGACGTACGATCTCTGTGGCAACTTTCAAGATCGTCCGCGCCCGTTGATCCAGCGCGCGAACCAGCCAGGTCGCATTTTGCAGACAATCCGTAAAATACGATTTGTCACCGTCCTTGCGAATGGTTTTCGACAATTCCGAATAGTAGACTTGATTGACCAGAACCTTCGGCAAGGTGTCGCTGTTCAGCTCGACATGCCAGCCACCGTCCGGCCCAGGACGCACATAGACGTCAGGCACAACCGCCTGCGCCTTGGTGGAGCCGAATTTCAAGCCGGGCTTCGGATCGAGATGGCGAATTTCACCGATCATATCGGCGATGTCTTCGTCATCGACGCCACAGATCTTCCGCAGCGATGCGATGTCGCGCTTTGCCAGCAGATCGAGATTTTCCACCAGCGCCTGCATGGCCGGATCGTACCGATCACGCTCGCGCAATTGAATCGCGAGACATTCGCTTAAGCTACGCGCACAAATCCCGGGCGGATCAAACGTCTGAAGGACCGCGACCACTTCTTCGACGGACTCGCGTGACGTACCAAGCTTGTCGTGCGCGTCACCGAGGTCCGGCGACAAGTACCCCGCATCATCGACGAGGTCGATGAGATACTGTCCGATCATGCGACGCGACGGATCGGGAAAAGCCACAGCCAGCTGCTCTGCAAGATGGCCGCTGAGGGTCACCTCAGCTGCGGCGAATGCTTCGAGATTGTACTCATCATCGTTGGAGGCACCGCCTCCCCATTCTGTGTAGGCGGTTGGCGCCGCATCCTGCGCGTTCCGCGCAGCCGTCTCGGCAGGTTCTTCGGAGAAAACGTTCTCCATGCCGGTGTCGAGCGTATGTTCGATTTCAGCGCGGGTACCAAGCTCGCCGCTCATCCAGTCTTCGGACGCGGACTCAAACCCGTCTGACGCCCCGTCCGGGCCGTCGCCCCCTGGATAATCGCCGTCATCCGCGCCGGAGAGTTCCGCCTGCCCGGCCTCAGTTCCACCTGGCGCTCCGGGATCGGCAGCCCCGTCGTGGTCAGCCCGCTCAAGCAAGGGATTTCGCTCAAGCTCCTCTTCAACGAAAGCCACCAGATCAAGATTTGAGAGCTGCAGGAGCTTGATCGCCTGCATCAACTGCGGCGTCATCACCAGCGATTGCGACTGGCGGAATTCTAATCTCTGCGTAAGCGCCATAAACGAGACTCGGTCCAAAATTGGTCCGTTTCTTGCTTACCGTCTTCCAGAGAAGAAGTACACGACTTGACGAATTGATATTTCGGACTACGGGCAGTTCCGACTCCAGCGCGCCGAATTAGGGGCGGTTACAGCCGGAATTCTTCACCCAGATACAGCCGTCGAACATCCGGATCGGCGACGATTTCGTCCGGGCTGCCTTCCGTCAGAACCTCGCCCGCATAAACGATATAGGCGCGGTCAGTCAGTCCCAGCGTCTCGCGAACGTTGTGGTCGGTGATCAAGACGCCAATGCCGCGATTCGTAAGGTGCCGCACCAATTGTTGGATATCGCCAACTGCGATCGGATCGATGCCGGCGAACGGCTCGTCAAGCAGCATGTAACTTGGGCGCGACGCCAGGGCGCGCGCAATTTCGACGCGTCGCCGCTCGCCACCCGATAGTGCAATCGAGGGCGATTTGCGCAGTCGCGTGACGTTGAACTCTTCGAGCAGCGAATCCAGTTCACGCTCTCGTTTGCGCTTGTCAGGCTCAACGACTTCAAGCACCGCGCGAATGTTATCTTCCACCGAAAGGCCGCGAAAAATCGACGTTTCCTGCGGAAGGTAGCCGATGCCGAGACGCGCGCGTTGATACATCGGCAGTTGCGTCACGTCATGGCCATCAAGTTCGACACGCCCGCGGTCCGGCTTGATGAGACCGGTGATCATGTAGAACACCGTGGTCTTACCGGCGCCGTTCGGCCCCAAAATGCCGACGGCCTCGCCACGGCGAACATAAATACTCACACCATGGACAATCTTGCGCGTGCCGAAACTTTTCTCGACGCCGTGAATGGCCAAATAGCCCGCGTGAGCGGCCCGAGGCGCGGCTGCTACATGGGACTGGCTTCGCGCCCGTGGAGGAGCCTCATGCCTTGGTGGTGGCTGCTCCCAACGCGACGCCGCAGCCGGTTCGCGGGGCACTGCTCGCGGAATGGGCGGCTCGTCATGCACGAATTCTGTTGGTTCATAGACATCCGGCACCGGCTCGCGCGCCACGGCCGCGACGGCGGCCTCCCGCCTGACCGGGGCAGAATCGCGCGCTGGCTGACGCGGCGTGGATGCGGACGGCTTCTCACCAACCACAGAACGGAAGATGTCTCCCATCCGCTCGCCCAACGATGTGATGTCCTGGCGCGAGCGAGCAAACCCCTGTCGGCCAGGGGCCGGGCCGCGGCTACGGCCACGAAACATGCGGAACAAATCCACCATACCCGCTTCAATCAGCCTTCAGAGCGTTGTCGCATTTCTTGCGCGGTTCCAACGATGTCCAAGTCGATGTCAAAGTCAAAGCCCGCCCTGTCCCTGTCAGCATGCGCTCATTCACGCTCTCAAGTCAGCGACGATGGCTGAACTGATATAGGCTCGATACGACGGGTTCAACCTTGCCGCCGCGACGGACTATTCAAGTTATTGAGCTTCAATGGTTTTCCCGGCTGAGCATCACGCCCTGGGGTGGGCGCGGCGCCTCCGCCAGGAGCTCCATTGCTCGGCGAGGATTGGAAGACGCCCTGGACCCTTGATTTCGATTCGACCCGTGACACACCGGTTGTCAGATCGACGATCAGGCGGTCGCCTTTCAGCACGTTCTTTTCCTTGGTGAGCAGAACGTTGCCGACCATCGTCACCGTATTGGCACGCATGTCGAACACACCGGTGTCGCCAGTGACCGTCGAGTCCTTCTGTGTGACGATGACGCCGCCTCTTGCTTCAAGCTTGCGGATGGACGAACTGCCGGTCGGACCGGGCGTCGCCGACTTCATGGCAGGCTTGGCTGCGGAGCCAGACTGATCGTTGTCGTAAAACACCACCAGCGTCTTGCAGCGCATGGTGGTGTCGCCCTGCACCACTTTGACATCGCCACTGAAAGTCGCGGCCTTGTCCTTGTCGCGCATTTCAAGCGTGGCGGCATCGATCTGGATGGGTTTATCGCGATTTTGCGAAAAGCCCTGCATCGCGTTTGGAACACCCGTTGTCGTGCTCTGCGCCACGGCCTCGCACGTTGCACCGAGAGCAACAGCAATCATGCATGCAAACAACACGCGCGACGTCGCGCGAAACAAGTTCTGAACTTTCAAGGGATCAACCGACGACATCATCTGGATGCGGCGTCCTGCGCGGGAGTGGGGTCCTGATCTGGCTTTGCTGAGGAATTCTCGGGGATCAGAAACATCGAAACACCGCCCTCAAACCGGACCAACGCGCCATTCTCGGTGATTCTCAAGCGTTGCGCATCGAGAGTGCCATTGAGCAACTTCACCGCAACGGGCTGATCCGACGATACGGTGCCGCCTGCGATATCGACCGCGGCCTGCGTCAAGTGCGCCTCGTAACCAGTGGACGATTGCAGGAGAATCTGGTCCTTTAAATTCAGCAACTGCGATTTGGTGTCGAACAATCCACTGCGTGCATCCATCGTGATGCCAGTCCGATCTTCCATTTGAACTTTTGCGTGCAATTCGTTCAGCTCGACATTGGTCGGATTCGTGACATCCTGCACAGCGGACTTGGCCCAAAGTTCATATGGTCGCTGGTCCGGCGTGAAGCCTGCAAGATGCGGCGAGTCCATGGTGATCTTGGTACCGGACACCGCCAGCTTGTTAAGATCGATCGGCAGCTTGGCCAAAATCCGAAACGGATTGAAAAGCGAAATTCCAACAATGCTTAGCAAGGCAGCAGCGACCAGCACCGGCACAGCAATGCGCAACTGGCGCACGCGCCGGCTATGGCGTTTTGCGCGCGCGTAACGCGCATCAGCGTCTGCCTGATAGTTCTGGCTCTGAATCGAATACAAAAATCGCTCCGAAGCGACGGATGTCTCCACTTAGTCTACGCGATCGGACGGCCCTTTGCAGCCCGGCCTTCTTGTCGCGCTGGTGTGGTCGTTCGGAGGTTCGCTCCATTTTCCCGCGAGTCCTTCCAGCGAACTTCTGAAGTAAACCAACTAGAATCATAAATTTACTAGTGCGCTGGATTTGACGCTCGTACCAGTATTGCGGCGAGTCCTCCGCACGAACGTCAAATCCAAAAAGCGCACTAGCTTCATATAGTTGCTAGTGTCCCTCCTGGTTCTAACGTTCGCAAACGAGAGTACTGCAAAGTGATGCGAACGTTAGAACCGGGACACTAGTGTCCTCTCAAATCCAAAGTTCGATACGGAGCGCGCTGTACTTATGGGGCGAACTTTGGATTCGGGACACTAGCCAAGCTACCGCTCCAACAGGCCGAGGAGTGTGACCGAAACGAGGCAGCTTTAAGCACGTTTCAAAAAAGGTAGGCCGCGTCTCACCCTTCCTGTCCGGCGTAAATGCACCCGATAACCGAACCCGCCATCATGAATGAGCGAAAATGTCGTCGTTTTCCCAGCCCTGAAGGTCGAGTTTGGCGCGCGTCGGCAAAAATTCGAAACAGGCCTTGGCCAGCGCTTCGCGGTTCTCGCGCGCCAGCATGGCGTCTAGTTTTTCGCGCAAGGCGTGGAGATGCAGCACATCAGATGCCGCGTACGCGAGCTGTGCGTCCGTTAGCGTTGCTGCGCCCCAGTCGCTTGACTGCTGCTGCTTGGACAATTCTACGCCGAGAACCTCTCGCACCAGGTCTTTCAAACCATGTCGATCCGTATAGGTGCGAACAAGTTTGGAAACGATCTTCGTGCAATACACCGGCGTCGGCATCACGCCGAAAGCCTGCGAGAGCACCGCGAGATCGAACCGTGCAAAATGAAAAATCTTGGTGATGCTGGAATCGCCGAGCAGCTTCTTCAAATTGGGAGCATCGGTGTGACCCGCCGGGATTTGCACGACGTCCGCAGTGCCATCACCGTTCGACAGCTGCACAACGCACAAGCGATCACGGTGCGGATTAAGTCCCAGCGTTTCGGTGTCGATCGCGACTGACTGCGTGTACCGCGAAAGATCCGGCAAATCGCCGCGATGCAGACGGATGGTCATGGTTCACAAAACCTCTATTTTCAAAGCCGTCGAAACGATACGGCCTAAATTAACGCTCGAAACCTTTACGCACGAGAGGCGATCTATGCCTCACCGCCAAAGTCCATAGGCAGCCCACTTCGATTCCGGAATCGGTTCGCCGATTTTATAACTGAACGACAGAACGCTCATGTGGTCGGGAGTACCCTTGCACACAAAGGAAAACGAATACCAATGGCCCTTGCTACGGAATGCACCACCGGCGCCCTTTATGGTGTCCCCCATATGCTGAGGATGCGAAATGACATCGGTCTTGGCACGGTCAGGACGAAACGGCCGCGAGTCCTTAGCGATACGATTCATAGCCTCGAGATCACAGACCTGTTCGAGTCGGGTCTGCCGATCCAGTTTTTTCAGGCTCGCCGCAAAGCGCGGATCCATAGCGAAGGATGGCGTGACCGCAGTAGCTGCCGCGAGCAAGATAAGAGAGGAATACTTCAAGTGAGGACCATTACGAAGTGGGCGAGCGATCAAGTGCCCAAGACAGGCGTTTCCCGGGGGATCTTCCTCGAAAACCCGTGACGCCCGGAGTGGGATGGTATCGCCGACAACAGAGCCATTGATTTAGCGGGGGTTTTAGCCATCTGCGACCAAGTTGACCAGCCCTAGCACCGAATTTTCGCATTTGCACTTAAACCGTTCGTAAGGGTCTGCGCCTAGCGTGCGGTCACAGAACTCCACCACACGGTCCACCGGTTCAGAAAGCGAACACAGGATGACGGCCAGCCGCATCATGGCTGCAGTTCGAAGCGGAGCGTGGCTGACCCATGAGCGCATCATCGGCTACAGCATTATTCTGTTGGCCTACGAAGGTATCGCCTTCATTTATTTCGTTGCGCTTGCGAATGGTCTGATCGACGCAACACTTGCCGCGTCAGGCACGGACTTCACCAGCTTCTACGCCGCGGGTCGCCTCGCGCAGCAAGGAACGCCTGAGCTTGCCTACGATCAGGCTGCGCATCACGCAATGGAGCGCATCGTTGTCGGCGGACCTACGGCTTATAATTTTTTCTACTACCCGCCGGTCTTTCTGCTGCTGTGCTCATTGCTCGCCAACCTGCCCTACACCACGGCACTTTTTCTATTCGAGGCCACGACGCTTGCCGCTTTCCTCTGGGTCGGACGGAGAATTCTTGCCGATCGCAAACCAATCACGGTCCTCGCTCTGCTGGCTTTTCCGCCCATCTGGTACAATGCCTTGCTTGGACAGAATGCATTTCTGACCGCCTCACTGTTCGGCCTAGGCTTTCTTCTCCTGGAACGGCGGCCGATACTCGCAGGCATCGTTCTTGGCGCGATCTGCTATAAGCCGCATTACGGATTGCTGCTGCCTGTCGCGTTCGTTGCCTCGCGCAATGCAAAAGCCTTCATTGCTGCGGCAGGCAGTGTCGCCACCCTCATCACGCTCTCGCTTCTGCAATTTGGGTGGGCCACTTGGGCAGCCTATCTTGAGGCTGCGGCGGGCTCGCATGCGAGTTACGAATCCGGCGCCGTGGACATGGTTAGTGTTGCCACGCCTTTTGGCGCATCGCTGGTCCTCGGGCTGCCCTCGTCACAGGCCTATATCGTCCAGGGCGTGGTGACAGCCTGCGTTGTCGCATGGGTTGGCATTGTTTGGCACCGTGGCGACATGAGCCTCGCGCTGCGCTTTGCCTCCCTGCTTGCCGCGATTCCCCTGACCGTGCCGATTTTTCAGTACTACGACCTTGCGATCTTAGTGTTCGCTTTTGCCTGGCTGACGCAGGTGCCCCGCGCACGTGGCATCATGCCATTTGAACGAACCGCGATAGCCTGCCTGTACGTCGCAAGCATTTTCACCTACTACACCAACGCAACACCACGCCTTCTCGTCGCACCAATGGTTGCTGCTGGAATATTCTTGATCACCGTTGCGCGCGTCAGATTTGAACGATCATTTGCCTCGCTCCCCGCGACCGGGAATCCGCCTGAAACAGCCACCGTGTTACCAGGGAGCTTACAGGTAGGACCTTCAGTGGCCGTCGAGACCCCACTGCGCTAGCCACGGTCCTGCACGGCCCAGATCGTCGTTGGGGAGAATGTCGTAGGCGTTGTTGTACGGGATACTGCAAGACACCCGCAGCACCGTGTGTACCGCAGGTCAGACTTGTAGGGACCAACAACATCAGCGCCATCTTGAGAAAGATGGTGCCCAGGAAAGGACTCGAACCTTCACGGCTTGCACCACTGGTACCTGAAACCAGCGCGTCTACCAATTCCGCCACCTGGGCCCGACGCGGTTAGTAAGGACAGGCCGTCCGCTTGTCAAATTGAGCTGATAGAAATCCAACACCCTCCCCGAGAGCGAAAATGCTGGTATATCGCCGAAACGCGAGATATGCCCGCGTTCAGCCGTTATAACTTGCCAGGAATCGCCCCATGCCAGCGCCCATCGATACCCTCGTTACCGTTTTCGGAGGATCGGGTTTCCTCGGCCGGCACGTGATTCGGGCGCTCGCCAAGCGCGATTACCGCATCCGGGTTGGCGTCCGCCGTCCGGAACTGGCCGGGCACCTCCAACCCCTCGGAAAAGTCGGCCAAATTCACCCCGTCCAGGCGAATGTCCGCTACCCCGTATCCGTCCAGGCTGCCGCCCGCGGCGCCAGCGTCATAGTAAATCTCGTGGGCATTCTCGCCGAGGGTGGTGCCCAGAGCTTTGACGCCATTCAGACCAAGGGCGCCGAGACCATTGCACGCGCCGCCAGCGAAATCGGCGCGCGGGTTGTCCACGTTTCTGCCATCGGAGCGAACGCGGATTCTGCCTCTCGTTACGCTCGTACGAAGGCGGCTGGCGAGGCAGCAGTGCTTGCGGCATCGCCTTCGGCTACAATCATCCGCCCATCGGTGGTGTTCGGCCCGGAGGATCAATTCACCAATCGATTCGCTGCCCTGGCGCGCATGTCCCCCGCGCTGCCGCTGATTGGTGGCGGACTGACCAAGCTTCAGCCCGTGTTCGTCGGCAACGTCGCAGCTGCAATTGCCGATGCGGTGGAGGGTAAGACGAAGCCGGGTGCCACATACGAACTCGGCGGCCCGGAAGTCATGACCATGCGGGAAATCCTTGAGACGATCCTGGCAATTACCCAGCGCGACCGGGCGCTGGTTCCACTGCCGTTCGGGTTGGCGCGCCTCCAGTCGATGTTTCTGCAGTTCGCGCCGGGTGACCTGAAACTGACCCCAGATCAGGTTGAACTCCTGCGAAGCGACAATGTGGTGTCCGACGCAGCTAAGGCCGCAGGGCTGACCCTGGAAGGGCTCGGCATCACACCAGAATCGCTGGAAGCCGTCGCGCCGTCCTATCTGTGGCGGTTCCGCAAGACCGGGCAATTCGCACACAACGGCTCGTAACTTGCCGGTTGCCTAGCTAGCTAGCAGCTGTATCAAAATCCCAAGGCCAGCCCAATCAGGCCCAGCGTGCCCACGGCCACGCGCCACCATGCAAACAGCCCAAATCCGTGGCGCGTGACGTAACCCAGGAACGTCTTCACCACGATGATCGCGGTGATGAAAGACACCACGAAGCCGAGCGCGAGGACCAAGGAATGGTCCATCGTCATGTCATTCCGGCTTTTGTAAAGATCGTAAGCAAACGCGCCGACCATGGTCGGAATTGCGAGAAAGAACGAAAATTCCGCGGCCGCGCGCTTGTCGGCTCCGAACAGCATCGCCGCCACAATCGATGCCCCCGAGCGTGAGACGCCGGGAATCATCGCCGCACACTGCGCTATTCCGATGCCGAGATACATCCGCAACGAAAACGCCGTCGCATCATGATGGCGCGGCTTGAGATCCTGCTGGTCGACCCAGAGCAGAACGGCACCGCCGACGATCAGCGAGAAACAGACCACAAAAGGATCGAACAGATGCTCCTTGATATAGTGTCCGAGTAGCAATCCTATAATCGCCGCCGGCAGGAATGCCACGAGCACACCGATGACGAATCTCCGGGCGGACGGATCGGAAAACATTCGGGTGGCGATGTCCCAAAGCCTTCCGAAATAAATGGCAAGGATCGCCAGGATCGCGCCCAGCTGAATCAGCACCGCAAAGCTTTTCCAGAAGTTGTCCTGATCAAGACTGAAGAAGCGCTCCACCAGCAGCAGATGCCCTGTGGACGAGACCGGCAGAAACTCGGTAACGCCCTCGACGATGCCGAGGACGAGGGCTCTCAAGAAATCAGCTAACATCAGGGATAATCCGCAAGGCTGGGGTTCCAAGACCGCCGAACTTGTCGCCCATTCGGCATGCCACCGCAACGACAAATACATGCGGCGCGGACTTCAAATCGACACATCGACGCGGCAGATGGCGGACGACGTGCATCCGCTTTCTTCTCAACCTGCTGCGCGTGTTAACCGCTATTCGAGACTCTTTGTTAAATCTAAACGGACTATCACAGCTTCATGTTCACCCTTTTTCATCATCCCTTTTGTCCGCGATCGCGTTTCGTGCGGCTTGCATTAGGCGAGCACGGTCTGGATTCCCGGCTGGTCGAGGAAAGGGTCTGGGATCGCCGCGAAGCATTCCTCACCCTCAATCCCGCCGGCACAACCCCGGTTCTGATGGCAGAGGGGACCCCGGCCGTTCCGGGAGCCGGCATCGTGGCTGAATACCTCGACGAACGTCACGGCGCATTGCTCGGCGAGCATCGCCTGCTACCGCAAGCCGCCGCCGAACGCATCGAAGTTCGCCGGCTGCTGTCATGGTTCAACGATAAGTTCTTCGATGAAGCGAGCGGGCCGCTGGTGACCGAGCGCATCTACAAACGCTTCATGACTGCGGAGCAGGGTGGCGGCGCACCGTCGACCGATGTTCTGCGAGCGGCCAAGGCGAATGTGCGCTATCATCTGGCCTATATCGGCTGGCTGGCGCGGACGCGAAATTTCCTGGCGGGTGACCGCCTCACCTATGCCGATCTTGCCGCGGCTGCCCATCTATCTGCGATCGATTATCTGGGCGATGTGCCATGGAACGAGGACGACGCAGCCAAGGCGTGGTATGTGCGGATCAAATCCCGCCCTTCGTTCCGGCCGCTGCTGAACGAGTGGCTGGCGGGGTTCCCGGCAGCCGCGCATTACATGGACCTCGACTTCTGACTCAAGACAGCGCTCTCGACCCGATTGCCGTCAAAGCGGCGTTGACCCAAGAGGCGCGTTCACTCGGCTTCAGCGCGATCGGCGTGGCCGACCCCGCCGCAACGGCAGGCGCTGCCGAACGTCTGAAGGCGTTTCTTGACAACGGAAGCCATGGCGACATGGGCTGGCTCGCCGACAATCCCCAGCGCCGCGCCCATCCGCAGGTGCTGTGGAGCGATGTCCGTTCGGTGATCATGCTGGGCGTGAATTACGGCCCAGACGAAAATCCACTGTCCGTCCTTGAACAGACAACGCGCGGAGCGATCTCGGTGTATGCGCGCGGGGACGACTACCATGATCTGATTAAGAAGCGCCTGAAGATGCTGGCCAGATGGCTGATCTCCTATGCGGGCGGTGACGTCAAAGTGTTCGTCGACACCGCTGCCGTGATGGAAAAGCCGCTTGCTCATGCTGCAGGACTTGGCTGGCAGGGCAAGCACACCAACCTGGTGTCGCGCGACTACGGCTCGTGGCTGTTTCTTGGCGCGATCTTCACGACGCTCGATTTGCCTCGCGACAGCGATGGCGGCAGTCATTGCGGGTCATGCCGGAATTGTCTCGATGTCTGTCCTACCAATGCTTTCCCCGCGCCATACCGGCTCGACGCACGGAGATGCATCTCTTACCTCACGATCGAACACAAAGGTCCGATCCCGCATGAGTTTCGTGCGGCCATGGGCAACCGCATCTACGGATGCGACGACTGTCTCGCCGCATGCCCCTGGAACAAGTTCGCGCAGGAGGGGCATGAAGCGAAACTGAAAGCACGCGAAGAATTGCGCGCACCGTCGCTGGCAGAACTTTCGCAGCTCGACGACGCCTCGTTCCGTGCACTTTTCACGAAATCCCCGATCAAGCGGATCGGGCGAGATCGCTTCATTCGCAATGTCCTGATCGCCATCGGCAATTCCGGTGATGCGACACTCGCCAAAAACGTGAGGCACTTGCTTGACGATGCGAATCCTGTGGTGCGCGGCGCCGCTGTCTGGGCGCTGTCGCGCCTGTTGCCATCAGCAGAGTTTGCTGAGCTTGCTGCAGGTTCAAACGATACGGACGAGACGGTTCGCAACGAGTGGCAAGCCTGCGAAGCGATGGTTGCCTGAGAACAAGTTTAATCCGCGAGATGCCGCTGCATCTCCGGCCTCACCTTCAGTGCGGCACTCTGCCTGGCGAACAGCTTCGCCATTCGCGCGTGTGGCAGTTCAGAAGTTCGCTGCATTTTTCCAGCGCGCTCTTCCAGCGAACTTCTGAACATAAACTACACGAAAATCATGGATTTCCGAGTGTCCTTGCGAATCATGCTGCACCAGGAGGCGAACTTTGGATTCGGGACACTCGTACGCGAAGTTCATATCGACGAAGCCGGTCGCGACATTTGCCACCTCGCTATATTCCGCGATCAAGCCATCACGGAGCGTCATGATCGCAACGCCTTCGAACATGGCACGTGCACCCTTGGCTTCTGGCAACAGCGACCGGTAGCTGAAGGTGTAGCGAGCATAGAGCGTCCACCCGCTGCTGACTGGGTCATGCATGTCCCAACGGAAGTCGGTAGCGGTTCGATAGAACCAGTTATCGATCATTTCCGCGATCTTCGTCCGGCCTGCGAATGCGCCGTAGAAGACATCGTGATAGACGCCGTCTTCGGTAAACAGCGCGGCAAAAGCATGGCCATCGCGCTGCTCGACGGCGCGGCAAAATTCCCGAAGCAGTGCATCTGGCTGCATAATGACCTTCCGACAGAGGCTCGATCGTCCCGGAAGGGTTCGTCGCGTCAACCGGCTGACAGTTCGTCCACCGCCGCCAGCATACGCGCGATATCCTGTGGCCGCGAAAGCCGGTGGTCGCCATCCTGGATCAGGGTGAGGACCACGTCGTCGCTCGGCAGGCAGTGCGTGAGCGCAAAGGCATGCTGCCAAGGAACATCTGGATCCCGCGCACCCTGCAGGATACGGACCGGACAACCAACGTTGATGGCGCCGCCGAGCAGCAGGTGATTGCGGCCCTCTTCGATCAGGTTCCGGGTGATCGGGTAGGGATCACCATACTCGGATGGCCGATACCAGACACCTTTGGTCTCGATCTCGTCGCGGATCTCCTGCGAAAAGTTTTTCCACATCAACTCTTCGGTGAAGTCCGGCGCCGGTGCAATCAACACAAGCCCGGCCAGCGTCGCGCGGGACGCACCTTTACGTTTGGCGAGCGCGCGCGCCAGCAACAGCGCTATCCAGCCGCCCATGGAAGAGCCGATAACCACCTGCGGCCCCTCGCAGCACGCCTCGAATACCGCAAGGCCCTCCTCGAGCCACTGCCCGATCGTGCCGTCCGCGAAGTCTCCGCCGGACTCGCCATGCCCCGAATAATCAAAACGCACACAGGCCCGGCGATTCTCCACCGCCCACTCATCGAGCGCCTGCGCCTTGGTGCCCTTCATGTCCGACTTGAACCCGCCGAGCCATAACAACCCCGGCGTATTACCGGTACGCGCGCGGACTGCGATCCTGCGCACGACATCGCTGCCGACATTGATGAAGACCGGGTCGGGCCCGGCGGAACCGTCTGCTGAACTCATGTGAACCTGTTCGTCCGATTGACTGTTATTGGTATGCAGCCGCTGATACGTCAATTGACTGAGGCCCCGCTAAACGTAAGGAAGCAGGGAACCATAAGGTTAAAAATTGATCGATGAGGGTCGGGATTTTGCGCGGGCATACCGCCACAATGCTTGCGCACCAGATGCCGCGCCTTTATGTGAACCAAACGTAAAAACGTCCTGCTTAAACGGTTTGCCGCTTATTTGATGGTTTCGTGACTGATGCCTTCTCCGCTCCATTGCGTCGGAAAGTACCTTCCCCGTCATCGCCGCGCTTGCCCATAGCACCGTATTCATTCAAACTAAGCCCTTCACCAACAGCATTGGAGAACTACCCATTCGCCGTCCGAACAGAGCCCCGGTTGCCGTCGCCAAAGACGGACCGCGCATCAACGATGAAATTCGAAATGTCCAAATCCAGCTGATCGACCAGAACGGCGAGAATCACGGCCTCGTCGAGACATCGGTTGCCGTGAAAATGGCGATGGACGCCGGTATGGATCTCGTGGAGATCTCGCCGAATAACAATCCTCCCGTATGCAAGATCATGGACTACGGGAAGTACAAGTTTCAGGCCCAGAAGAAGGCTGCTGAAGCTCGCAAGAGGCAGAAGACCGTCGAGATCAAGGAGATCAAGCTCCGGCCGATGATCGACGATCACGACTACGACGTGAAAATGCGCGCGATGCTCCGGTTCTTCGAAGAAGGCGACAAGGTCAAGATCACGCTGCGCTATCGCGGCCGTGAAATGGCCCACCAGGAAATCGGAACCAAGCTTCTGGATCGCGTGAAGTCCGAGGTCGCTGAAGTTGCCAAGGTCGAGCAGGACGCCAAGTTCGAAGGCCGCCAGGTCGTCATGGTTCTGGCGCCGCGTTGAGCGCGAAGCACTCAATCGAGAAGCACTAAAAGGTGCATGCACAGCCCGCCAACTTGGCGGGCTGTTTCGTTTCGCAACAAAAAGGCGCCGCAAAGCCGCAGCGCCATTAGAGCATTTTCGAGCGCAGCGACTACCGGTTCGCGAGAAGAAAACGCGTCAAAACAAGAACCTAGAGCTTCGGTTCTGATGAACCGTTACAAGCTTCGGGTGGCTTCCCAGCGCCCCGAACAAACAGTGCTCGCCGATTTGCCGCTCCAATGGCCGAAGCCGGAATTGCCGGAAAGCTTGCCGCTCGCGCTTGCCTTCTGGTCGCCGCGTGCGATGGCGACACTTACGGCACCAGCTTCGCCAACGCGACCCGAGATATCAAAGCTGCCATCACCGGAATAGCTGATGCGGCCATCAACGACCTTCACCGGATAGCTATAGGCGGGGTCGCAATTTCCGGACTGGGTAATGATGGTCACCTTCCAGGCGCCATCGAATGTGGCACCCGCCCTAGCTCCGCCAGCAAACGCGATCGCCGCAGCCAATGCGAGACCGGCAAAAAGCCAACGAATGGTTGCCGGGGAGACAGCGTTCAGGGCAACGGCTTTGGCTTTTCTTGCCATTAGGCAGGTCCTCGTGAATTTTGCGTGGGAAATGACGGTGGGGGTTTTGCTAGCGTTGAGGGTATAGGTGCGCGTGGGCACACTTGCCAAGTATTCCGAACCTATCTCTCACCCGCCCGCCCGGCGGGCCAAGACTTTGGCGCAAGAACGACGTTAATCGTTGCCAATTCGGCCTTTCTCTGCAATAAGCCCAGCCTTCATCGCCCGGCTGATTAAGGGCTGCCGTGGCGATGTTTGTGCCGATCTTGTTCCAATCGGGAATAAGTCGAGCATTTTCAACGCTCTAACGAGCAATTTTGGCCGACAAGGCGCCTTTTTGGCGCGGTCTAGTCGTGCAACAGGAGAGCCAAATGCCCAAGTTGAAGACCAAATCGGGCGCCAAAAAGCGCTTCAAGGTGACCGGAACCGGCAAAGTGGTATCTGCCCATGCCGGCAAGCGTCACGGTATGATCAAGCGGACGAAGAAGCAGATTCGTCAGTTGCGCGGCACGCGCATCTTGTTCAAGACCGACGGCGACAACATCAAGAAGTACTTCTTGCCGAACGACTGATCGCCTGCTGCGCTTAAAGCGCGGCTCTCTGTCACCATTGTATTTTTCAGATGAAGGAGATCAGTCATGGCTCGCGTTAAACGCGGTGTGACGGCTCACGCCAAGCATAAGAAAGTCTACAAGGCCGCCAAGGGTTTCTACGGCCGCCGCAAGAACACCATCCGCGCCGCCAAGGCCGCCGTCGACAAGGCCGGCCAGTACGCTTTTGCCGGCCGTAAGATGAAGAAGCGCACCTTCCGCGCGCTTTGGATCCAGCGCATCAACGCTGCTGTGCGTCCGTTCGGCATGACCTACAGCCGATTTATCGACGGCCTCGCCAAGTCGGGCGTCGTTGTCGACCGGAAGGTGTTGTCGGATCTCGCCATCAACGAGCCCGCAGCTTTCCAGGCGATCGCTGAAAAGGCCAAAGCCGCACTCGCGGCGTAAGCTTGCCCCTCTTGCACGAGGCCGACACGACCGGGGTGTAACAACACCCCGCTCCGTTCGGCTGGGCACTTTGATCCCCGCCGGGCGGTTTGCTCAAACCATTCCCGATGGGGCTTTGTATGTCCGATCTCGCTACTCTCGAAAACGAAATCCTGTCCGCGATTGCCGCCGCGACCGATGAAGCCGCGCTTGAAGCGGTTCGCGTTGGCGCGCTTGGCAAGAAGGGCTCGATCTCTGCGCTGCTGGCCACTCTGGGCAAGATGTCGCCCGAGGAACGCAAGACCGAAGGCGCAGCCATCAATGCAGCCAAGGACAAAATCTCGCAGGCCCTGACCGCGCGCCGCGACGTTCTCAAGAACGCCGCGCTCGATGCCCGCCTCGCCTCTGAGACCATTGATGTCACGCTGCCGACGCGCGAGACGCCTACCGAGCAAGGCCGCATTCATCCCATCAGCCAAGTGATGGATGAATTGACGGCGATCTTCGCCGACATGGGCTTTTCGATCGCCGAAGGCCCGGACATCGAGACCGACGATTACAACTTCACCAAGCTAAATTTCCCCGAGGGCCATCCAGCGCGGGAGATGCACGACACGTTCTTCTTCAACCCGAAGCCCGATGGCTCGCGGCTCTTGCTGCGCACGCATACCTCCCCGGTGCAGGTCCGCACCATGCTCAGCCAGCAACCGCCGATCCGAGTGGTCTGTCCGGGACGCACCTACCGCTGCGACAGCGATCAGACCCATACGCCGATGTTCCATCAGGTGGAGGGACTGGTGATCGACAAGGGCTCCCACCTCGGCCACCTGAAGTGGATTTTGTCGGAGTTCTGCAAGGCGTTCTTCGAGGTCGACAACGTCAATATGCGTTTCCGCCCGTCATTCTTCCCGTTCACGGAGCCGTCTCTGGAAGTCGACATCCAGTGCCGCCGCGACAAGGGCGAGATTCGCTTCGGCGAAGGCGAAGACTGGCTGGAGATTCTCGGCTGCGGCATGGTTCATCCGAACGTGCTGCGCGCCTGCGGCATCGATCCCGACGTCTATCAGGGCTTCGCCTGGGGCATGGGCATCGACCGCATTGCAATGCTGAAATACGGGCTGCCAGACCTGCGCGCCTTCTTCGAGGCCGACGTGCGCTGGCTCAATCACTACGGCTTCAAGCCACTTGAAGTGCCGACACTGGCGGGAGGATTGTCGTCGTGAAGTTCACTCTCTCCTGGCTGAAAGAACATCTCGACACTGACGAGCCGCTTGAGAAGATCGCCGACAAGCTCACCATGATCGGGCTCGAGGTCGAGCATCTCGATGATAAGGCAAAGGCGCTTGCCCCGTTCATCATCGCCAAGGTGATCACCGCCGAGCAGCATCCGAATGCTGACCGTTTGCGTGTCTGTACAGTCGATACCGGCGATGGCGGTGCTCCGGTGCAAGTGGTTTGCGGTGCACCGAATGCGCGCGCAGGTCTCGTCAGCGTGTTCTCGCCACCCGGCACTTACATTCCGGGCAAGGACATTACGCTGGGCGTCGGCACCATTCGCGGCGTCGAAAGCCGCGGCATGCTTTGCTCCGCCGCTGAACTGCAGCTGTCTGAAGATCACGACGGAATTATCGAACTTCCGGCGGATGCGCCGATCGGCAAGCCTTACGCCGAATGGGCAGGACTTGGCGATCCAGTGATTGAAATCAATCTCACGCCGAATCGGCAAGACTGCACCGGCGTTCACGGCATCGCGCGCGATCTCGCCGCGGCCGACATGGGCAAGTTCAAGGATCAGGCGCCAAAGCAAATCAAGGGCGAATTCCCCTCACCCGTTAAGGTGACGATCGAGGACGCGTCGCTGTGTCCCGGTTTCGCCCTTCGCCTCGTACGGGGCGTCAAGAATGGCCCGTCGCCAGAGTGGCTGCAGCGGCGGCTGACATCGATCGGCCTTCGTCCGATCAACGCGCTCGTCGACATCACCAACTTCATGACTTTCGATCGCGCGCGTCCGCTGCACGTGTTCGACGCCGCCAAGGTAAAGGGCGATCTCGTCGTCCGCCGTGCCAAGAACGGTGAGACCTTGCTGGCACTCGATGGCAAGACCTACACGCTCGACGACAACATGTGCGTGATCGCCGATGATCATGCCGTCGAATCGCTTGCCGGCATTATGGGTGGCGAAGCATCGGGTTGCGACGAGGGCACCACCGACGTGCTGATCGAATCGGCGCTCTGGAACGAAATCAACATTGCGCAGACCGGCCGCAAGCTCGGCATCAACTCGGATGCGCGTTATCGCTTCGAGCGCGGCGTGGATCCAGCCTTCATGCTCCCGGGCCTCGAAATGGCAACGAAGCTGGTGATGGATCTGTGCGGTGGCACGCCGTCCGAGATCTTTGTCGCCGGTCAGACCCATGGCGATGATCGCATCATCGAGTTTCCAATCACGGAAGTGAAGCGGCTCGCCGGCATCGACGCGCCGTTTCCGGAAATGCGCCGCATTCTCAGCCATCTCGGCTTCATGATTGCCGGCTCAGGACCTGTGGTGAAGGTGGCGGTGCCATCCTGGCGCGCCGACGTTCACGGAAAGGCCGACCTCGTCGAGGAAATCGTACGCATCGTCGGCGTCGACAGCGTTCCGTTGACACCGTTTGAACGTGGCGACGCGCCGCGCAAGCCGGTGCTGACGCCGATCCAGTTGCGCACGCGCCGTGCGAAGCGTACTCTCGCTTCACGTGGCCTTACCGAAGCGATCACGTGGTCGTTCGTTTCCAAGCAGCAGGCTGAATTGTTCGGCGGCGGGCAGGCTGAATTGGCGCTCGCCAATCCGATTGCTTCTGATCTCTCGGACATGCGGCCGTCGCTCGTTCCGGGCTTGATCGCAGCCGCGCAAGCCAACGCGGATCGTGGTTTTGCAGATGTCGCGCTGTTCGAGGTGGGACAGATCTTCCGAGGCGACCGGCCGCAGGATCAGTTCGTTGCGGCGAGCGGCATTCGGCGCGCGCTCGCATCCTCCAAGGGCACGGGTCGCCATTGGTCCGGTTCATCGAGCGTTGACGCGTTCGACGCCAAGGCTGACGCACTCGCCGTGCTTGCCGCTGCCGGTGCGCCGATGCAGGGATTGCAGATCGTTGCCGGCGGCCCTTCATGGCTTCACCCCGGACGATCCGGCACGATCCAGATTGGGCCGCAGAACATCCTCGGCCATTTCGGCGAACTGCATCCGCGTACGCTGGAAGCTTTGAAGGTTGAAGGTCCGCTGGTCGGCTTCGAGATCATTCTCGAGCGTATTCCGGACGCGAAGGCAAAGCCCACGCGTGCCAAGCCACCGCTCGAGCTTTCTCCATTCCAACCGGTGTCGCGCGACTTTGCGTTTATCGTCGATCGTAGCGTGAAGGCTGGCGATATCGTCCGTACCGCGCAGGCTGCAGATCGCAAGTTGATCACGAATGTAACGGTGTTCGACCTCTACGAGGGCAAGGGCATCGAGGACGGCAAAAAGTCGGTCGCCATTGCCGTGACGCTGCAGCCGCGCGAAAAGACGCTGACCGATCAGGAGATCGAAGCTATCGCGTCCAAGATCGTCGCTGAGGTAACGAAGAAGACTGGCGGCGTGTTGCGCGGATAATTTGCAAGCAGTGTGGCGGTTCAGAAGTCCGCATCATTCGTGCGGCAAGTCTGGAATGCGGAGTTCTGAACCAAAGCCACACTGGTGGAGTGGATTTGACATTCGCTACCCACCGAGCCGCGAATTCGTCAAGCGAATGTCAAATCCAAAACTCCACTAGAAACTTATATTTGCTAGTGGTCCTTTGATTCTAACATTCGCGGATGGTGCCCGCCGAAACGGGATGCGAATGTTAGAATCGGACCACTAGATCAATAACTTGCTAGTGTCCTTCGATTCCGAGGTTCGCAAACGAAGGTGCCGCGAAATGATGCGAACTTCGGAATCGGGACACTAGCCTCTCTTGCAATTGTCCTGCGTCAATTTAGCCTCCCGGCAAACTTAATTCGTTGCCGGGAGCCACTCATGATCGATCGCCGAGACCTTCTTAAATTCGTTGCCGCAGGCACAGCTGCAGCAATGTCACAGGGATCGCGCGCATTCGCTCAAGACGCTGCTAAGAAACCTCGCTCGCGGATTGTGTTTCTCGGCACCAAAGGCGGGCCACGTGTCGGCGTGGGCGCATCGAATCCCGCGAATGCGTTGATCGTCAACGGCGCGCCTTATGTGATCGATTGCGGCATGGGCGTCAGCCGGCAACTCGTCAATGCCGGCATTCCAATTCCGTCGGTGAAGTATGTTTTCATCAGCCATCATCATTCCGATCACAATCTCGAATACGGCAATCTCCTCTACAATGCCTGGGCGGCAGGATTATCGACCCCGATCCACACGTTCGGTCCCGCCGGCCTGGTGCGAATGACCAGCACCTATTGGGAGCTCAACCGTTTCGACATCGATACGCGCATCGAAGATGAAGGCCGGCCCGATATCCGCAAGCTTGTGGTCGCCAAGGACATCACCGACAGCGGATTGGTGCTGAAGACCGATGATGTCACGGTGACTGCATTTCGCACTCCGCATCCGCCGATCACCGATAATTTCGCCTACAAGTTTGAGACGCCGGATGGCACCGTCGTGTTCTCGAGCGACACCAACTACAATCCAAAGCTCGCGGAATTCGCCAAGGGTGCCGACGTTCTCGTTCATGAAGCAATGTACGAACCCGGCGTCGATCGCCTGGCGTCGAAGGTCAAGAACGGCGCCACGCTGAAAAAACATCTCATGGACAGCCACACCACCACCAACGATGTTGGCCGCATCGCCGCGGCCGCGGGCGTCAAGGTGCTCGTGCTCAGTCACTTCGTACCGGGTGATGATCCGCTGGTGACGGACGATAACTGGACCGAAGGCGTCAAAAAACACTTCGCCGGTAAGATCGTGGTCGCCAAGGATCTGATGGAATTGAATCTTCCGGTCTAACCGCTAGTGTGGTGGTTCAGAAGTTCGCTTCATATACTCCGCGAGTCCTTCAAGCGAACTTCTGAACCTAAACCACACTAGGAATCATTGGTTACTAGTGCCGCGGATTTGACGTTCTTCCGAGTGAACCCGCAAGCACGATGAAGAACTTCAAGTTCAAAAGCAGCACTCAAATCATAAGCTTGCTAATGTCCCTTTGATTCCGAAGTTCGCTACGGGATGCGCTGCGTCATGAGGCGAACTTCGGATTCAGGACACTAGGATCGAGTGTCAAATCGCAGTAAGCGTAGCCATCGCGCTGAACCACTTTTCCCGTCATCACGGGAATACGACGCGATAACATCGGCCCGGCCACCACGCAGGTGTGAAACTCGCCGTTTTCCCCGCACGGATCGACGCCAGGCGGCAAATCCGCCAGAAGGGATTCGTCAAACTTCCGGCCAGCAAAGGACGCCGGAAGCTTCGCCAGATCGACCGTTGCGATGTACGCTTCAAGTCCGCTTGCGATCATGTCGCGCGCGAGTTGCGCCGTCGGACGGCCCCAAAGCGGAAACACCGGCGTGATGCCGGTGCCGGCAAATTTAGCTTCACGATAGGCACGAATGTCTTCGAGAAACAGATCGCCGAAGATCATGTGGGTGACGCCGCTGGCATTCGCCCGCATCAGAGCCTCGCTCATACGCTGTTCATAGATTTCGTTGGGGCAGGGATAAGGGATCGGGACGATCTGTGGCGGCAGCTCCGCGGAATCCAGTTGGGCCCGCAGAATTTCATCCCGCACACCGTGGATAGAGACCCGGCCGAATGTCTCGGTTACGGTCGTCAGCGCACCGACAACTTCAAATGCTTTCGAAATCAGTATTTGGTGGAGTGCGAACGCGCTGTCCTTGCCGCTCGACCACGACATCAAGGCCTTCATGTCTATGACCGATCAGTTTCGAGGCCAAAAAAACAGACTGCGCGACGCAGGCGCCTGAGCCTCCGCTGCCGCGCGAGACGTCCGACGCGTCTTTTTCGTTGGACGCTCTGCAACGGGACGCTCCTTCTGACCACTCAGCTTGCGAAGCGCAGCATCACCTGCGCGCTCGCCGCTCTCCCAAGCTCCATTCACCGTGCCCCACTGTGTCTCGTGCGCGGCCTCGCCTGCGAAGAACAGGCTGCCCAGCGGCTCCATCAAAATCTTGCGCGCCGGCTGTCCGCCTGGAGATGCCGCGGACATTGCACCGAGCACATAAGGCATATCATTCCAGCGCGTTGCGGTTTTGCGTTGGACGTGTTTGGCAACGTTGCTGCCAAACAGTTTCGTCAGCCATTCGATGGCGAACGCCACCATCGCGGCTTCGCCCCGCGCGGACATCTCGGCACCAAAAGAACCAGAGATATCGATCTGGCACAGCGATGAGCCGCCGAGATTTGCCAACAACAGGCCCGTGCGGCCATCCGCGCTCTGCTCGATCAACACGTCGTCGCGCGCAAGCTCCATCGGGTTTCCCGGCAATTCCAGCGCGATGTGATCGTAACTTCCCAGACCGAGTTTGGAGACAGCATCCTGCTGGCGCTTGGGCAGCTCGGGTGAAAACTTGATCTTGCCGGACAGCAGCGCATTGGTCGATGCCGTGATGATAACGGCTTTCGCTGTGAGCTTGCCGGCTGACGTCTCAACCTGGGCATCACGCCCGCTCCACGCGACACGCGTCGCGGGCGTCGACAATAGCACCGGAACCTGTGCACCTAGCTTTGCGATCAGCGTGCCCAGTCCCTGGCGGCACGCCAATGGCGCGTCACGCGGTGTCATGGCGACAAGATCAAGCGCGGACAGATCCTGAAGATCCTTGCCGGTGACATGAGCGCCGAGCAGAAATTCCACGGCACCTGTCCACTCGCGCAAATCCTTTGGCAAAGCCGCGGCTGCGGGCATGTCCGGCTTGCCTCGAACAGTGTCACCCACCGCACGATGTGCACGCACCAGCGTCGCGAGAAAATCTTCCATCTCGCCGGCACGGGCATTGCGCCGGCCGATGCGAACGCGCCGGCCACGCGGGGCTGGGTACATATCGACCCCGGCGCCGCGGGCAAGCTTCGCCACCGGGCTGCTGTCGGCTCCATAGAGCCAGCGCGCCCCGCGATCGAACGGCACATCGAATGCGGTGTTGTCTGTGATGCAGCGCCCGCCGATTGTGTCTGAGGCCTCAATGATCAGGACCTTCCGATTGGCGGCGGCAATGCGCCGTGCAGCAGCAATACCGGCCACACCCGCTCCGATCACAACCACGTCGGCATCGCGCGGCGGGGGTGCCGCGTACACGCGCCCCGCGACAGTCGGCATAATGGCAAGCGCTGCAGCCGAGCTGGACAGAAAGTCGCGCCGCGTAATTGTCATGTCATGGTTTCCAAATCTCGACCGCATAGCGGAACATCCCAAGAACTCGCCGCCTCGAAAGCCCTGCAGCAACGGTCATGGTGAACGCCTTATTATCGGTCATTTTGCGCCATGAACTAAATCGAAATTGGTTTCGACCAAGATGAGCCAACAAGAAAGCGGCCAGAATGCGCCGCTCGGGAGCACCCATGGGCGTCTGGCTCGATACCGTTGGCAAGATTATCGCCAAGTACCTTCAGAAAGAGGTGCCCGGCTATGAACCGTTCACGCCAAGCGACCCGGAACGCTTGCGCGACCTGATGGAGCCTGGCGACGTGTTGCTGGTGGAGGGCAATAACCGCATCTCCGGCATCATCAAATATCTCACCCAATCAACATGGTCTCACGCAGCGGTGTATGTCGGCCCGGTTGCCGGCGCGACAGAACCGAACGGTGAGCCGCATGTCCTGATCGAGGCAAATATCGGCGAAGGCGTCACAACCGCGCCGCTATCGAAATATTTCTCGTATCACACACGGATCTGCCGTCCGGTCGGATTGTCATACGAGGATCGCACGACAGTATGCCGCTACGCCATCAACCGCGTCGGCTTCGGTTACGACACGAAAAATATCGTCGATCTGATGCGCTATCTCATCCCCTTGCCGCTGCCGCAGCGCTGGCGGCGCCGGATGATTGCGCTCGGCTCGGGAGACCCAACCAAGATCATCTGCTCAGCGCTGATCGCGCAGGCATTCGGCGCCGTACGCTACCCCATTCTGCCGAAGGTCACGCAAGCTGGGAGCCGCCAGGCGAAGGAAGAAATCCTGCACATTCGCCACTCGTCGCTCTACATGCCGCGGGACTTCGACATTTCTCCCTATTTTGAGATCGTCAAGCCAACCATCGTCCGTGGCTTCGACTATACTGCGCTGCATTGGGCCGATAGGACGAAGCCGTCCCCGGAGGTGACGGGTGAGCCGGATCCCTTTCCGGAAGGCATCTTCGAGACGCCCGGTGCCACACTAGTTCCTGCTATCGAGACGTTGACGGACGCGGCTCCGGCGCGCGAAGCCGCTTGAACGAAACTGCTGCCGGCGGCTTCGTCACGCGAACCAGAAATCGTCGGGACCGAGCTTGTCCACCGTCGTCTTCTGAATTTCGATCGAGTTATGCTCATCGAGCGTGATCACCACGCTGGTGCCTATCTGGGCCATGTGGGACTGCACCTCGCTGAAATTGGCAAACACTGAACGGTCGAACTGGATCACATCCTCAGTCCCGAAGCCATCGTGGAACTGACCGATGATGTCGTGGCCAAAATTTTGCGCGAACACAAACGTATCGCTGCCGTTGCCGCCGTGGAGATAGTCGTTTCCGGCGCCTCCGCTCAAGAGGTCGTTCCCGTTCTCTCCGAAAAGGTAGTCGTTGGCTGATCCGCCATAGAGCTGGTCGTTGCCATCTCCCGCATACATTTTTGCAGTTTGAGGCCCGCCCTCAAGCTTGTCCTGGCCCGCCCCTCCGTAGATGAAGTCCTTGCCGCCGCCACCGATCAGGTGATCGTTGCCATCATCACCGTATAGCTGCTCGTTTCCAGTCCCACCCGTGATGACGTCGTTGCCCGCGCCGCCATGAATAACATTCTGACCAGGGCCTCCGTCGAGCGTGTCGTCGTCGGTCGCGGATCCAAAGAAGAGATCCTGACGGCCGCCTGTATCGTAGTGAATCGCTTTATTCTGATAAAGATTCCACGTACCCGGTGAACTTGGATTGTCAGCGTCTGCCGCTGTCAGATGCTCGCCGTTGACCGCGATGTCCTTGATATAGAGATTGCGGTCGCCTCCGCTCGTGACCGCATCGTTGATGAATGCGAAGTCCAGACTCGTCACCTTCTCGGGATTTGGAAAGGTGAAGCTGTAGGTCTGATACTCGGACGACGTCGATGCCGGGTGGAATTCCACCGTTGCGCCAACCTGCTCGCCATTCACCAGCACCTGCATCTTCGCACCAACGCCATCGACCAGCGGGCTGTAACCCGTGACGGTGATGGTGGTGCTTTCGAGCGGTGGAATGGCATCAGGGCCACCGGTGATATGATCATCGCCGGCACCACCGCGAATGATATCGTTACCTGCACCGCCTGACAGCGTGTCGTTGCCACCGCCGACATCCATGAGGTCAGCCGCAGGCGATCCGGTGAGGGTCAACGCCGGAGGCGTATGCTGTCCATTGAACCATTCCGTGATCAATTGCTCGGCCGGCTTTCCCATCGGGGAATATCCGGTGGGCGAATACTTATTGTCGGGCTCCCAATCCCAGATATGTGCGCCCTTAAACCAGCTCCCGCCTTCCGAACCCCACACCTGAAAGAACGCATCGAACGCCTCATACTGCTCCTGCACATCCTGTGTGCTGCTAGCGGTCCATCCGCCGGGCGCGATGTTGGTGCCATCGACACTGCGATACCCGGTTTCGGTCATCAACACCGGCTTGCCATGTTCGAGGGCGAGAGAATGCAAGAAGTCGACGGGTGACTTGTGATCCATCACTGCCGCCCAGTAATCATCGGCAGAGACGCTTTTCCACGCTGCAACCATCTCGCTCACAGTCGGATCGGTTTTGGTCGTGAGCGGCGGATAGGCGTTGACTCCGATTTGATCTACCTTGTCCCAAAAGCTGACGTTGATCGCTTCGTCGGTCGCGGCCGCGTAAGTCAGATCACCGTGATAGACGGCACGGATGGAGTCGATCAAATCGACCCAGTGATCGCGGTATTGCTCGCCAGAGAGCTTGCTGAGTTCATTGCCGATCGAAAGCATCTCGACATGGGATTGTTCGGCAACCCGCGCGAGATCGAGCATTTCAGCTTTGTAGGATGCGAAGAACGCATCAACGTCGCTCGGTGCAAGCTCATTCTGACTGGTTCCATCAAGCCCGGTGACCATCGGCTTGAGCAGGACGGACAGCCCAAGATTGTGCGCATCCGCAATCGTTGCGGCGATGTTTGCGTCGCTCTCAGTCTTGCCGGGATCGGCGATGACTTGGTTTGCATTTTTTCCGCCTGTGAAGAATCGCGGCGCGATCGAGATGGCGTTGGCGTGGGTTGCTGCCAGCCCCTCCATCGCATCGTGTGCGGCGCTTGTCCGGAATTCGCCGTTCCAGTCGGATTTGAATCCAAATCCCTGAATATCGAAAACACCTGCCATGACTGTCTCCTTGATTTGGAACGTTTCTTGGTTGGCGTGATGACGCGCAGGTGAATGAGAGCTTGTTCAGCTGCAATTCATGTGGGGTTGTCAGGATGACACTCCGCAGCGCGATACAAGAATCGCCAGGCGCACATAGTTACGGACGCAATCCGTCAAAGATCGGCCCGCGCGATGACCAAAAAATGATTTGAAGCTGCGGCGGTGCAAACCTGACGGCACCACGAACAATTCGCCATCAAAAATGAGTGCAAATGTCGCGATTTGCGGCCTACCCCAATACTTGCTGAAATCTGCCGCGGTATCTAATTCTCATGAGATTTTAGGAGGCAGAAGCCATGCTTGACGCCGCACTCAAGGCGTTGTCACAAATCCTGTCGCCGCCGATGCGGGCGATCCTATGGAAGTCGGTTGGTCTCGCATTGGTGCTGATCGTCGTCGTCGCAGTTCTGCTGCAGCGGCTGTTAAGTTGGCTTGCCGGATCGGGAGAAATCTGGGCCGAAACAATGCTCGGGCCCAATTTCCACACTCCGCTGAACATTTTGGCGTGGTTTGTTTCGATTGCAGCCGGATTGGGCATTGTTGCCGGCGCGGTATTTCTGATGCCGGCGATCACCTCGCTGGTCGCAAGCGTGTTTGTTGACGATGTCGCGGACGTCGTCGAACGCGAGCATTATCCGGCGGAACGTCCCGGCGTGGCGCTTCCCATCGGGCGCGCGATGATTGAAGGTTCAAAAACTGCGCTGCTGACTCTTCTCGTTTACCTGCTCGCGCTGCCGTTTGTATTTGTCGCGGGCGCTGGCGTCATTGCATTCTTCATTGCGACGGCATGGCTGCTGGGGCGCGAATATTTTGAACTCGCGGCGATGCGTTTCCGATCGCCGGAAGAAGCCAAACAGATGCGCAAACAATACGCCACGACGGTGTTCACCGCAGGCCTGTTCATCGCGGCATTCGTGTCCATACCGATCATCAATCTCGCAACGCCGCTATTCGGCATGGCCTTCATGGTTCACATGCACAAGCGGCTTTCAGGCCCGCGGCCAGAGCTCATCGAGCCCACCCGCAAGGCGGGCATTCCAACGGCCTAGTGGTCCGACACTTTTGCGAACGTTAGTGGGGCTTTGGGATTTGACGTTCGCATAACGAATTCCAGGCAAGCAGGGTAGCGAACGTCAAATCCGCTCCACTAGTTGTCAGGCTGGAACGGCCTTTTCCGGCCAACGGCAAAGATCGTTGATCAGACACACCTCGCAACGCGGCTTGCGCGCCACGCACGTGTAGCGCCCATGCAGGATCAGCCAATGATGGGCGTGACGCTTGAACTCGGCTGGGACAATTTTGTCCATTGCAAGTTCAACCTCCAGCGGTGTTTTGCCAGGCGCCAGACCTGTGCGGTTTCCGACCCGAAACAGATGCGTATCAACCGCGATCGTCGGTTCGCCAAAAGCAATATTGAGAACGACGTTGGCCGTCTTGCGCCCCACGCCCGGCAATTTCTCCAGCTCCTCGCGTGAACGCGGCACCTCGCCACCGTGGTTTGCGATCAACTGTTCTGACAGGGCGATGACGTTCTTTGCCTTGGTGCGATAAAGCCCGATAGTCCTGATGTATTCGCGCAGCTTCTCCTCGCCGAGCGCCACCATCTTTTGCGGCGTGTCGGCGACAGGGAACAGATGCCGCGTCGCCTTGTTGACACCAACATCTGTCGCCTGCGCGGACAGCGCCACCGCGACCAACAGGGTGTAAGGGTTGAGATGTTCGAGCTCACCCTTCGGCTCCGGATTGGCCTTGCTGAAGCGGCTGAAGGCCTCGTGGACTTCCTCCGGCGTCCAAGATTTGGTTTTGGAGCTCTTGGTTTTGGAGGTCTTGCTTGCCTTGGGTCGCACACCTTTTCCTGGTCGCTTTGCGGCTTTCGGCGTGCGAGGCTTCGGTGGAGTATTTGAACGGGACGTGATGGTCTTTTTTGCCATGATGCCGGTATAGTGAACCGCTATGGACAACCGCAACGACTTTGATCCTCCGCTACAGGACGCACCGCTGTTTTCCGCGCGACTGACGCCGCATCGTTCCCTCAGCCGCGGCGGCTTCCTCGCGCTGATGGGATTTCTCACCGCAGTCAGCTTCATTGCCGGCTTCGTATTTCTGCTGATGGGCGCTTGGCCGGTCTTTGGATTTTTCGGCCTGGACGTGCTGATTGTGTACTGGGCCTTTCGCCTGAATTTCCGCCGCGCTGCGGCCAGTGAAGACATCGTCGTGACGCCATATGAACTACGCGTCCGCCGCGTCAGCCACCGCGGCCATGTTGTCGAATGGACGCTCAATCCGCTTTGGGTCCAGCTCGACAAACAGGTCCATGAGGAATTTGGGATCGAAAAGCTCTATCTGGTTTCCCGCGGCCGCCGCCTGTCCGTCGGCAGCTTTCTCGGCCCCGAGGAAAAAGCTAGCTTTGCCAAGGCTTTAAGCTCTGCCCTCCAGGCTGCCAAACGAGGCCCCACGTATAACCCCGTGACCTGAAACCAAGCAGGAATCGGGTGGTGGCTGGAGTGCGGACGGCCTACATCCCCGCTATGATGAATATCGCTATGGCAACTCCGATCATTTCCGAACAGCGGCTCGTCAAACCCGCGGCCTCCGCGGCTCTGCGCGACTATGACGCGGTTCGACGCGCGATCGCTTTCATCTCGGAAAATTGGCGGAGCCAGCCGACCATTGAGGCCATGGCCGACGCCGCAAGCCTCACCCCCGACGAATTGCACCATCTGTTCCGTCGATGGGCTGGGTTGACGCCGAAGGCCTTCATGCAGGCCCTGACGCTGGATAACGCCAAGCGCCTGCTGCGGGATTCCGCCAGCGTATTGGATGCCGCCTATGACTCGGGCCTCTCGGGGCCGGGCCGGCTGCACGATCTCTTCGTCACACACGAAGCCATGTCACCGGGCGAATGGAAGAAAGGCGGAGAAGGCACAATCCTGCGCTATGGCTTCCACCCGTCACCGTTCGGCGTCGCGATCGTTATTGCAAGCGAACGGGGGCTGTCGGGATTGGCGTTCGCCGATGAAGGCGACGAACAATCGGCATTCGCCGATATGACGCGCCGCTGGCCGCTGGCCACGTATGTGCACGATCAGGACGGCACGACGGCTCTGGCGCAACGTATCTTCGATTCCTCGCAATGGTGCGCGGATCAGCCACTGCGTGTCGTTCTCATCGGGACCGACTTCGAAGTCAGGGTCTGGGAGCAGCTGCTGAAGATTCCGATGGGCAAGGCGACAACCTATTCGGATGTCGCAACCAAAATTTCATCGCCAAAGGCATCACGCGCTGTAGGCGCCGCCGTCGGGCGGAATCCGATTTCGTTTGTCGTGCCTTGTCATCGTGTGCTTGGCAAGAGCGGTGCACTCACCGGCTATCACTGGGGCATGACGCGCAAGCAGGCCATGCTTGGATGGGAGACCGGCCGCTTCTGCGATGTCTGAGCCTCAAAAAAAATCGTCTTCCGTAAGAACGAAGACGATTTTGCGTATTTCACGCTTCTTTCCCGCCCAGAGGGCAGGTGCGCGGTTTATCCCGCCGTATCGACCACAGAAGCCACTGTCGCATCTGCATTGAGGCGATAGATCACCGGCGCGCCGGTGGCGAGCTCGCGCTTCAGAATCTGTTCCGGAGTTAGTTTCTCAAGCACCATGATGAGCGCGCGCAGCGAATTGCCGTGGGCTACAACCAGCGTGCGCTGACCACGCAGCACGCATGGCAGGATCTCCTGCACAAAATACGGCAGCGTTCGCGCCAATGTATCCTTGAGGCTCTCGCCGCCTGGCGGCGGAACGTCATAGGAGCGACGCCAGATCAGCACCTGCTCCTCGCCCCACTTCGCGCGCGCGTCGTCTTTGTTGAGGCCTGACAGATCGCCGTAGTCGCGCTCGTTCAGAGCGAGGTTTTTCGTGACCGGAATATTGGTCTGGCCCATTTCCTTCAACGCCAAGTCCAAGGTGTGCTGGGCACGGGTAAGTGCTGACGTGAACGCCACGTCGAACGATAGGCTAAGCTCTTTCAGCTTTCGTCCCGCCTGCACGGCCTCCTTGACGCCGAGCTCAGTCAGATCGGGATCCTTCCAGCCGGTGAAAAGATTTTTCAGGTTCCATTCGCTCTGACCATGGCGCACGAGCACGAGAAGACGATCGCTCATTCTTTGATTCCGATTTGGGATTGATTTGGTTCAGCCGATGCCAAGCACATCGGCCATCGTGTAGAAGCCGGGTTTCTTGTCCCGCGCCCACATGGCGGCCTTCAACGCACCACGCGCAAAGATCATGCGATCCTCGGCCTTGTGTGCCAGCTCGATGCGCTCATACGGGCCAGCAAAAATGACAGAGTGATCGCCAGTGACCGTGCCGCCGCGCAGCGTAGCGAACCCGATATCGCCGGGATTGCGCGGACCGGTGTATCCATCGCGGGCGCGCACGGACCTCTGCTCAAGATTGACGCCGCGGCCCTCTGCGGCCGCCTGACCCAGCAGATAGGCTGTGCCGGATGGTGCATCGATCTTCGCCTTGTGATGCATCTCGACGATCTCGATATCAAAATCCTCATCGAGCGACTTGGCCACCTGCTTCACCAACGCAGCGAGCAGATTGACACCAAGGCTCATATTGCCGGACTGCACGACGACGGCCTGGGACGTGACGCTGCGGATGACAGCATTGTCGGAGGCCGAGAGGCCCGTGGTGCCGATGACATGGACGAGGCCGCGCTGAGCGGCAATGGCGACGTTCGCAATCGTCGCGGCCGGGACCGTGAAATCGAGGATACCGTCAGCGTCCTTGGAGAGGCTCCACAGATCGCACGACAGTTCTACGCCATTGGCGGGCAGCCCGGCCAGCACGCCGGCGTCCTGTCCAAGCAAATCGGAACCCGGCGCTTCCAGTGCACCGGTGACGATGGCGCCTGGCGTCTCGGAAATGGCACGGACCAGGGTTCGGCCCATCCGTCCCCCGGCTCCTGCAACGATCAACCGCATATCGGACATTGATCAACCCTCTGAAGATATTGAGGGTATAGCGGGCGAGCCGGGGCTTGTCAGCCCGCCCGTGCACGATCGAAGGCGAGAAAGGTCAGGGCTGCGGGCCGTCATAGCCCTCGATGATGATGATTTCGCCGTTGGAATGGGGCGCGCGTTTTGCCACCAGTGCCTGATATTCCGGCGAATGATAGCAGGCGAGAGCCGTCTCATAGTCCTTGAATTCGATGACGACATTGCGCGAGCGCGCCGGGCCTTCATGCGCCTCGTATTGCCCGGCGCGCACCAGAAATTTCGCGCCATATTTTTTGAACACGCCTCCATTGTGCGCCACATAATCATTTTTGTAGCCATCGAGATCGTGCACATCGATGCGCGCGACCCAGTAACCCTTTGCCATTTACCTCTCCCTTTTTTAGCTACCCGTAGGCCTGCGCGATTTCAGCGACAATCGCTTCCGCCGCCACTTTCGGATCGGATGCAGCAACAACCGGACGGCCGACAACAAGATAATCCGCGCCAGCCGCGATCGCGCGCGTCGGCGTCATGACGCGCTTCTGATCGCCGACGTCGCTGCCTGCAGGCCGAATCCCCGGCGTCACCAGAGTCATGCTTGTCCCAACGATGCCACGCAGATTGGCGGCCTCTTCGCCCGAACACACCAGACCATCGACTCCAATCGCTTGCGCCTGTCGCGCACGAAGCTCCACGAGATCAGGCACGCTGTGGCGGTAACCTGCCTGCTGCAAATCATCGTTGTCGTATGACGTCAGCACCGTCACCGCGAGAATCCTGAGCGACGATCCGGCACGGGCTTCAACAGCGGCCTTCATGGTCTGCGGATAAGCGTGCACCGTCAGAAACGTCGCGCCCTGCCTGGCAATGCTCTCAACGCCCTTGGCAACCGTATTGCCGATGTCGTGCAGCTTAAGATCGATAAAAACCTTTTTGCCTCGATCGGCGAGTTTGGAAACCAGGGGCAATCCACCGGCGTAGGCAAGCTGATAGCCGATCTTATAGAAGGTCACGCTGTCTCCGATCCGCTCGATCAGCGCTTCCGCCGCCTCAACGCTTGAGAGATCAAGGGCAACGATCAGACGATCGCGCGTGGCAATATTTGCAGATGTCATCCAACCTCACATCATTCGTTCCGCGACGTCGATCAGTTGCCGCACGGTACCCCGAAGCAAATCCGCATCGTTCGGATCTTTCAAGGCACCCATCTCATCGAAAGCTTCAGCAGCGCGCGACAACGCGACCTGCTTCGGAATAACCGTTGCGCCGCATCCGAGCGTCAGAATTTGGCGGAGCGCCATCAGCACGCGCACGCCGCCAAACTTTCCATTGGATGCTGCGCCGATTGCAAAAGCTCGGTCACGAAACACTTGGCCGAGCGGCTCGCCGCGTTCACGCACCCGCGTGACCCAGTCGATGGCGTTTTTCAGAAGCGGCGGTACGGATGAATTGTATTCGGGACTGACGATGAACACACCGTGGTGCGCACCCATCATGTTCTTCAGATCAATTGCGGCTTTTGGTGCGCCGGAACTCGCCTCCAGGTCCCCGTCGTAAATCGGCATCGGATAATCCCCGAGCGAGACCATTGTGGGATCCACGTCCGCCAAGGCTAATTCCTTGATGGCTGCGGCTGCCAGCTGCGCGTTGTAAGAGCCGGTGCGCAGAGAGCCTGGAATGACGAGAATTTTGAGAGCAGCCATGACATCCTGTCGCCCGCCTAGTGTGGCGTCTCGCAATTGCCGACGACTCTTGCGGCTGGTCTCTTATCGGCAATTGCGAGACAAAGCCACACTAGCATTCTGATTTTGCTAGTGTCCTATCGTCTCCGAATAACCGTGCGAGCGCGCGGCAAACTGGCCGGTTATTCGGAGGCAGGACACTAGCAGAGCCGGATGCTGACGACACGAGGCGCACTAAATTTATAGCTTGGCAAGGAGAGGGACGCAAAATGCTAGTGGTCCGATTCTAACATTCGCATCCCGCTTCAGCAGGCGCCTTCTGCGAATGTTAGAATCAAGGGACCACTAGCAAATATAAATTTCTAGTGGAGTTTTGGATTTGACATTCGCTTGACGAACTCGCAGCCAAGTGGGTAGCGAATGTCAAATCCGCTCCACTAGCAAAGGCCGTTCAGCCCTTGCGGTAAACCCAGACACGTGCGGGCGGCAAATTCATCCAGATGCGTTCAGAGGCTTGGGTATGAACGCCCGGCAGCGACTTCGGAATCGGCGGTGTTACAGCGTACGTGAACTGAATAAAGGGCGCGCCGTGTTCGAGCTTTAGGAAAGCATCCCGCATCAGCTTCATGCGGATCATCATCGGCTTGGTCACGAGCGGCAGTCCGGACACCATCGCGGCTGCGGGCTGATGCAGCTCAGATAGCGTCTGGTCGAGATTATAAGCGTCGCCCTGAATGATAGTCGCTTGCGGATAACGCTCGCGCAGCAGCGCACAAAAACCAGGATCGAATTCAACCAGCAGAAGACGCTTTTCACTGACCCCGCGTGCGATCAGCGCGTCGGTGATCGCACCCGTCCCTGGGCCAAGTTCGATGACAGGTGCCGACGACTGAATATCGACATACCGGGCGACAGTGCGAGCCAGCACCTTGCCTGACGGCATCACCGCACCGACGTGCAACGGCTTTTCGATCCAAGAGCGAAGAAAACGAACTTCATCATCGAGACGAAGCGGCTTTTTCAGCGCACGGGCAGAGGGCTGGGGGGCCATGGCACTTCCAAGAAGCCCGTGATGGGCGGGGACGTCAAACTTCCTTCACAAAGGGGTACAGGCGCAAGCGAAAACCGTCAAGGATCGGCCTACGCTGCACCAGTTCGATTGCCGAAGAAGTCCTTGACCATCTTGAAGAATCCCGCGGCCTCGGGCTGGGTTTCGCCCGATGAAAGCTTCTCGAATTCGGCCAGCAATTCTTTTTGTTTCTTGGTCAAATTTTGCGGCGTTTCCACCACAACCTGAACGTACATGTCTCCCATCTGCCGGGAACGCAGTACAGGCATGCCCTTCGATGCGATCCGGAAGCGGCGACCGGATTGGGTGCCTGCGGGCACCTTCACCCTGGTCTTGCCCTTATCGATGGTCGGCACTTCAAATTCGCCCCCCACCGCCGCGGTCACCATCGACACCGGAACGCGGCAATGCAGGTCTGCGCCGTCGCGCTGGAAGAACTTGTGCGCGGCCAGCGACAGGAAAATGTAGAGGTCGCCCGGAGGGCCACCCATGATTCCGGCCTCGCCTTCGCCAGCGAGACGAATGCGGGTGCCATCCTCAACCCCCGGCGGAATATTCACCGACAAGGTGCGATCGCGCGTGACCCGGCCCGTCCCAGAGCATGAAGGGCATGGGCTCTCGATCATCTGACCACGGCCCTGACATCCTGGGCAGGTTCGCTCGAGCGTGAAGAAACCCTGCGCCTGACGAACGCGGCCAGCGCCGCCACACATCGAGCAGGCTTTCGGCTTCGTGCCAGCTTTGGCACCCGTGCCAGAGCAGGGTTCGCACGTGACCGCGACTGGAATATCGATCTGGGCCGTCTTGCCGAGGAAGGCTTCCTCCAGCGTGATTTCCATATTGTAGCGCAGGTCCGCCCCGCGCTCGCGGCCACCGCGGCCACCGCGCTGTCCGGCCATGCCGAACAAGTCCTCGAAAATGTCAGAGAACGATGAGGCAAAGCCCGCGCCGAAGCCGTGCGCCTGACCGCCACCGCCCTGCTCAAACGCGGCATGACCATAGCGGTCATAGGCAGCACGTTTGTTGCTGTCCTTCAGGACTTCGTAGGCTTCGCTGATTTCCTTGAACTTGTGCTCACAGGCAGGATCACCCGGATTCTTGTCCGGGTGCCATTTCATCGCAAGCTTGCGGAATGCCGACTTCAAGCCGGCTTCATCGACATCGCGCTCGACTTCCAGCGTCTCGTAATAGCAGGCCTTAGACATTGCAGATCTTGGACTTGCGAATCTGGGACATGCGAATCTCGAAACTTAAGTCTTGCTCAAGAAAAACCTCCCCCGCAAACGGGGGGAGGAATTCGGAGAGACGCGTTACGCCGACTTCTTGTTGGTCTTGTCGTCGTCCACTTCCGTGAATTCCGCATCGACCACATCATCCTTTGCAGCATCCCTGGCGGCATCAGCTTCCGCCTGCTGCGTATACATGGCTTCGCCGAGCTTCATCGAAGCCTGGGCCAGCGTGTTGGTCTTGGCCTTGATCGCCTCAGCATCATCGCTCTTCAGCGCTTCCTTCAAGTCAGCCAAAGCATCTTCGATCGCCTTGCGCTCGGAATCGCCGACCTTGGCGCCGTGTTCGGACAATGCCTTTTCCGTGGAATGCACGAGGGCATCCGCATGGTTCTTGGCATCGACCGCCTCGCGGCGCTTCTTGTCTGCCGCCGCATTGGCCTCGGCATCCTTGACCATCTTCTCGATGTCGGCCTCGGAAAGACCACCGGACGCCTGAATGCGTATCTGCTGTTCCTTGCCGGTCGCCTTGTCTTTCGCCGACACGTTGACGATACCGTTCGCATCGATATCGAACGTGACTTCGATTTGCGGCATGCCGCGTGGTGCTGGCGGAATACCCATCAGATCGAACTGGCCAAGCGCCTTGTTGTCAGCAGCCATCTCGCGTTCACCCTGGAACACGCGAATGGTGACCGCATTCTGATTGTCCTCGGCAGTCGAGAACACCTGGCTCTTCTTGGTCGGAATCGTCGTGTTGCGCTCGATGATGCGGGTGAACACGCCACCCAGCGTCTCGATGCCCAGCGACAGCGGGGTCACGTCGAGGAGCAGCACGTCCTTGACGTCGCCTTGGAGCACGCCGGCCTGGATCGCAGCACCGATCGCAACGACTTCGTCCGGATTGACGCCCTTGTGGGGCTCCTTGCCGAAGAATTGCTTCACGACCTCCTGAATCTTCGGCATGCGGGTCATGCCGCCGACCAAAACGACCTCGCCGACTTCACCAGCGGTCAGGCCGGCGTCCTTCAAGGCCTTGCGGCAAGGCTCGATGGTCTTCTCCACGAGGTCCGCCACCAGCGCTTCAAACTTCGCGCGGGTGAGCTTCATCGTCAGATGCTTCGGACCGGAAGCATCCGCCGTGATGAACGGCAGGTTGATTTCGGTCTGCGTCGTCGACGACAGCTCGATCTTTGCCTTTTCAGCAGCCTCTTTCAGGCGCTGCAAAGCGAGCTTGTCGTTGCGCAGGTTGATCCCCTGCTCCTTCTGGAATTCATCAGCCAGATAGCTGACAAGGCGCATGTCGAAGTCTTCACCACCGAGGAACGTGTCGCCATTGGTGGACTTTACCTCGAACACGCCGTCGCCGATTTCGAGGATCGAGACGTCGAACGTACCGCCGCCAAGGTCGTAAACCGCGATGGTGCCCTGCTTCGCCTTATCGAGACCATAGGCAAGCGCAGCCGCCGTCGGCTCGTTGATGATGCGCAGCACCTCAAGACCGGCAATCTTGCCGGCGTCCTTGGTGGCCTGACGCTGGGCGTCGTTGAAGTAGGCCGGAACGGTGATGACCGCTTGATCGACTTTCTGGCCGAGGTGGGCTTCCGCAGTCTCCTTCATCTTTTGCAGAATGAAAGCGGAGACCTGCGACGGCGAATAAGTCTGGCCGTCAGCCTCGACCCAGGCGTCGCCGTTGCTGGCCTTGACGATCTTATACGGGACAAGCTTCTTGTCCTTTTCGACCGTCGGATCATCGTAGCGACGACCGATCAGGCGCTTGACGGCGAAAATGGTCTTTTCCGGATTGGTAACGGCCTGACGCTTGGCAGGCTGACCGACGAGACGCTCACCGTCGTCAGTAAGGGCAACAATGGACGGGGTCGTCCGCATGCCCTCGGCATTCTCAATAACTTTCGGTGTTTTGCCATCCATTACGGCGACGCACGAATTCGTGGTGCCGAGATCGATCCCAATGACCTTTCCCATGGTCCGTCTACCCTTCCTTTTACGGCAGGCTGGCTGGGCCCTGACGGCGCCCTAATCCATACCCCCAAATATCAAATATCCGCGACATCGCGACGCTCCGCCTCATATAGGAGGGGGCCATAACCCTGCAAGGACTGGCATAACAAACCGTAGCGAAAATGAATTTTCATCTGGCTGCGGCGAATTAAGGCAGCCTAGAATTAGGGAGCAGACCCATGATGCCATCCACTTCTTGCGCCTTCGTGCGTCAATTTGCAACGAATCGGGACTTGATCTGTTTGCCCGTCACGGAAACAGTCGGACTCTGCCGCCACCAGTCACCGGCCGTCGCCGTATCAACCACCGAACGGCCTCAATGAGACACCAGTCAGGCTTCATGAAAAAGATCCCCCGCGCCTCCGCTGCTCCCTGTGTTCTCGCCCTGCTCCTGCTTCTGGCACCGGCCAAAGCGGCCGATGCGGTTTTCCCACCTGGCGCGCGGGTTGGGTTGGTGCCGGCTGACGGCGTGGCCGTTGCCAAGGAGTTCTTGGGCTTCGAGTCAGAGGACAAGAAGATCAAGGTGGGCATTGCGGAGATACCATCCGCCGCGTTCACAGCCGTCGATACGGCCGTGAAGGAGGGCAAGACTCCTCCAACCGGCCCGAAGCCTGAAAAATTCGAAACCGCAGCGGGCTCGGCCTATATCACCAGCGAGACCGGCAAAGACGGTAGCACCAATATCCGCTCGTACTCGCTGATCGTGCCCGGCAACGACGTATTCTCGGGCTATGTGATCGCCCAAATCCGTGATGACGCAGCAAAGCCCGTATCCGACGACGCGATGCGCAAGATGCTGGCGTCGGCGACGATCCGCAAGGAGGTCCCCGTTGCGGAGCAGCTCGGCTTGCTCCCATTCAAGGTGACCGAGCTCAGCAACTTCAAGACCGTTCGCACCCTCACCCCGCGCTCGACCGTTTTGCTGACAGATGGAACCGAAGAAACTACTCTTGATGGCGCGCCCTATATGGTGATCGGCCTGATATCGGGGCTCCCAGCACAGCCTGAGGATCGCGGACGCTTCGCACAACAAGCTGCTGCCACGATTCCCGGCCTGCGTGATGCACGCATTACCTCGAACGAGCCTCTTCGGATCGAAGGCACGCCAGGCTTCGAGACTCGAATCGATGCCGTAACTGGAAAGAACGATACGCCGGTCACGGTTGTACAATGGCTGCGATTTGGCGGCGGTTCAGCGCTACGAATCATCGCAAGCGCGACGCGCGAGGACTGGCCAAAAGCATTTCCGCGCTTCCGCGCGGTGCGCGACGGGATCGATCCTCGCTGAGGTCTAGTGTCCCGAATCCAAAGTTCATGTGTTCCGTAGCGAACTTTGGATTCGAGAGGACACTAGTAAATCTAGGAGTCTAGTGTGGTTTAGGTTCGGAAGTTCGCCGGAAGGACTCGCAGGAAAAATCGAGCGTACTTCTGAACCAGCACACTAGTTCTTCGGTCCGCCCTTGGCGACGCCCACCAGCGCCGGTCGGAGGACGCGTTCTCCGATCATATAGCCGGCTTGCACGACCTGCACGACGGTTCCTGCTGGTACCGAGGCATCGGGGACTTCAAACATCGCTTGTTGAACGTTGGGATCAAATTTCTGACCCATCGGATCGAACTTCTGCACGCCGTTTTTTTCCAGTGTGTTGTGAAGTGAACGCTCGGTCAGCTCGACCCCTTCGATCAGCGCTTTAAGTCCGGCGTCCGCAGCGTCCCTCGCTTCGGCGGGAACAGCATCAAGCGCCCGCTGAAGATTGTCGGCAATATCCAGCACCTCGCGGGCAAACGATGTAATGCCGTAGGTTTTCGCATTGGAGATTTCACGCTGGGTCTGCTTGCGCAGATTCTCCATTTCGGCAAGCGTGCGCAGCATCCTGTCCCGCGCATCCGCTGCCTCCTTGGCCAAGGCCTCTGCCGACCCCTCTTCAGGTTCGTCCGGCATGACATAAGGCTTTGAGACCACAGGCTCCTTGTCGGTCACGGAGCCGTTCGCGCTCTCCTGCGCGATATTCTCCGACTGTTCCTTGCGCCCATTGGTTTCGGCCATAACTCACCCTTTTAGAAAATCGTCATCAATCGTGCGGGAATTGCTCTGCCGCATATCGTGGTTTAGGCGCGAAAAATCAAGCGGTTCGATGCCGGACTAGTGTGGTGGTTCAGAACCCGATTTTTCCTGCGAGTCCTATCAGCGAACTTCTGAACCTGAACCACACTAGAGTCATAGGTTTACTAGTGCCTCCTCGAATCCAAAGTTCGCTACGGAGCGCGCTGCACGATGAGGCGGACTTTGCATCCGGGACACTCTAACTTACTTCCCGATCAGTTGGCTGACGATGCGCGCCGCATAATCAACCATGGGAATAACCCGCGCATAATTTAGCCGGGTGGGTCCAATGACGCCCAGCACGCCGACAATCTGCCCCGCGCCATCCCGATAAGGCGCGATAACTGTTGATGAGCCGGATAGAGAGAACAGCTTGTTCTCGGAGCCGATGAAAATGCGCACGCCATCGGCCCGCTCGGCACGGCCCAACAGGTCAATGACGCCCTTCTTGGCTTCAAGATCGTCGAACAGCAGGCGCACGCGTTCGAGATCTTCCATTGCATGAAGATCCTCGAGTAGATTGGCATGTCCTCGCACGATCAATTGCCGCTCGTCGCCGCCTCCACCGGACCAACTTGCGATTCCCGCTGCGACGACCTTCTGCGTGAGCTGATCAAGTTCATTGCGACTCTGGGCCATCGCCGCTTCAAGCTCGACGCGCGCTTCCGCCAACGTACGTCCGCGAATCCGTGCATTGAGAAAATTCGAGGCTTCTGTGAGCGCCGATGTCGGCACTCCGCGCGGCAACGGCAAGACGCGGTTCTCGACCTGACCATCTTCGGCCACGAGGACGACCAGTGCCTGCTCCGGCTCCAGCCGGACAAACTCGATATGCTTTAGCCGCACGTTGGATTTCGCCGTCAGCACCACAGCCGCGGCGCGCGTCAACCCTGACAACCGTGTGAG
Organism: Nitrobacteraceae bacterium AZCC 1564; assembly: GCA_036924835.1. Lineage (NCBI taxonomy): Bacteria > Pseudomonadati > Pseudomonadota > Alphaproteobacteria > Hyphomicrobiales > Nitrobacteraceae > Nitrobacteraceae bacterium AZCC 1564. Next base: position 2,987,041 of record JBAGRR010000001.1, on the reverse strand, counting down.
AGCTTCACTCAACGCGGCTTCAACAGAGTGCGCAGCGCCCACAGATTTAAGCTGTGCTTCAATCGACTGCCGCTCAGGCTCCGTGAGATCGCCGACCTGCATCAATGCATCGACAAAAAAGCGCAGTCCAAGTTCCGTCGGCAATCGCCCGGCGGATGTGTGCGGCGCGTAGATCAATCCCAATTGTTCAAGATCCGACATCACGTTGCGCACGGAAGCCGGTGACAACGGCACCGAAATCATGCGGGAAATATTGCGCGAACCAACCGGTTCACCAGTCGCCAGATAATTTTCGACGATTTGACGAAAAATATCCCGCGAGCGTTCGTTGAGCTGGGCCAAAGCGGAGCTTGGCGTGATCAACTGACCTATCGGATCGTGGTGGGCCAAATCGGGCTCCAGGAGAATTGATTACCCTCCAATTTGTCCATCACATGCCATGATGACAAGCGGGTTTCTCGGCCTGGCCCTTTCTGCGCCCTTGCCGCTGCCGCCTCCGCCCCCTAAAAGCACCGCCTGAACGACTTTTTCCTGAATTCCGGAGGTTTTCACATGCGGCCAAGCCGTCGCGCGCCCGATGAACTGCGTCCCGTCACGCTGGAACGCGGGGTGGTCAAATACGCCGAGGGTTCCTGCATGGTGAAATTTGGCGATACCCATGTGCTGGTGACAGCCACGCTAGAGGATCGTCTCCCACCTTGGCTGAAGGGACAGGGCCGCGGCTGGGTCACCGCAGAATATGGCATGTTGCCACGCGCCACCCACGAGCGCATGCGCCGCGAATCCGCCGCCGGCAAGCAGAGCGGCCGTACAGTTGAGATCCAGCGCCTTATCGGCCGTTCTCTCCGCACCACCATCGATCTGGTGGCGCTTGGCGAACGGCAGATCACGGTCGACTGCGATGTCATTCAAGCCGATGGCGGCACTCGCACCGCGTCAATCACAGGTGCATGGGTCGCGCTAGCAGACTGCCTGAACTGGATGAAGGCGCGCAACATGGTGAAGGGCAATGTATTGCGTGACAACGTCGCCGCGATTTCCTGCGGCATTTACAATGGCACGCCCGTGCTTGATCTCGATTACGCCGAAGATTCAGAGGCGGAGACCGACGCCAACTTCGTCATGACCGGCGACGGCCGCATCGTCGAGGTGCAAGGCACCGCCGAAAAGACGCCCTTCACGCAAGACGAATTTCTGAATCTGATGGCGCTGGCGCAGAAGGGCATTGCGCGCCTGGTGGATTTGCAAAAGATGGCGGTTGCGTAATTTGACGCACCCGCAAAGCCCGCACGGATAAGTCGTTTCCATGAGTGACCACCGCAAAATCAATGGCCGTCTTGTGATTGCAACCCACAATTCCGGCAAACTCGCCGAGATGCGGGAACTGCTGGCGCCATACGGAGTGGAAGCGGTGTCGGCGACAGAACTTGGTCTGGGTGAGCCGGAGGAGACGGGAACGACGTTTCAGTCGAATGCGCGCATCAAGGCCGTGGCTGCAGCGAACGCGACGCAACTCCCGGCTTTCGCCGATGATTCTGGACTTGCCGTGGACGCTCTCGACGGACAACCTGGCATCTATTCAGCACGCTGGGCCGGGGAGACGAAAGATTTTCTCGCTGCGATGATGAAGATCGAACGCCTGCTTCAGGAGCGCGGCGCGAAGGAGCCGGCACAGCGCAAGGCACATTTCGTGTCCGCTCTCTGTGTTGCCTGGCCGGATGGACACGTTGAGGAAGTCGAAGCACGCGTCAACGGAAGTATGGTATGGCCGCCGCGCGGCACGGCGGGTTTCGGCTACGATCCAGCATTTCTTCCCGATGGACATGGGCGTACATTTGGCGAGATGACCAGCGTCGAAAAACATGGCCTACCGCCGCTTGGTCTTGGCCTGTCTCATCGCGCCAAGGCTTTTATACAGCTCGCGGAGATGTGCCTTGAGCAGCGCTGACGCACAATCCGCCTTCGGCGTTTATGTGCACTGGCCATTTTGCCTGTCGAAATGCCCATATTGCGATTTCAATAGCCATGTGCGTCATGCGCCAATCGACGAAGCGCGCTTTGCAGGCGCTTTCGACCGTGAAATCGCAACGACGGCCGCGCGCGTGCCCGGCCGTGAGGTCACATCAATCTTCCTTGGCGGCGGCACGCCATCACTTATGCAGCCACAGACTGTCGGCACGATTCTGGATTCGATCGCCAAACACTGGACCGTCGCACGCGATGTCGAAGTCACGCTCGAGGCCAACCCAACCAGCGTTGAAGCCACGCGGTTTCGCGGCTATCGCGCTGCTGGCGTCAACCGTGTGTCGCTCGGCGTTCAGGCTCTCGACGATGTGTCGCTGAAAGCATTGGGACGACTGCACACGGCACGCGAAGCACTTGATGCGGTCGCCATCGCGCGCTCTGCATTCGATCGCTATTCATTCGACTTGATCTATGCGCGGCCTGATCAAACGCCGCAGATGTGGCGGGACGAGTTGATGCTGGCAATCGCTGAAGCAGCCGAACATCTCTCGCTTTATCAGCTCACCATCGAGCCCGAGACGCCGTTTTTCGGATTGCATGCTGCGGGCAAGCTCAAGATTCCCGATGAAGCCGTCGCACGCGCGCTTTACGATGTGACGCAGGAGGTCTGCGCGCAGCAAGGGCTTCCCGCTTACGAGATTTCCAATCACGCGCGGCCTGGGGCGGAGTGCAAACACAATCTGGTCTACTGGCGCGGACAGGAATACGCCGGCATTGGTCCCGGCGCGCATGCCCGTCTCGATATCGATGGCGTGCGTCACGCGATCTCTACCGAGAGGCGACCCGAGGCGTGGCTGATGCGGGTCGAGGAACAAGGCCATGGCGTCGTCGTAGACGAACGTCTCAACAGCGAAGAGCGCGCCGACGAATATCTTCTGATGGGTTTGCGCCTCGCGGAAGGCATCGATCCTCAGCGCTACAAAGCGCTGTCCGGCCGAACGCTTGATCCACGCAGGATCGCGATCCTGAAGGACGAAGGCGCCATCACCGTTGATCCCGATGGACGCGTCCGCGTGACGATGCAGGGATTTCCTGTGCTTGATGCTGTGGTGGCCGACCTAGCTGCCTAGCGCATTTCGGTTCTGATCGAATCAGAATCGAAGCTCTAGATTCTTGTTTTGACGTTTTCTTCACGCGAATGAGTGGAGCGGATTTGGCGTTCGCACCCTGCTTTCCGCGAGGTTGTAATGCGAACGTCAAATCCTAAAGCTCCAGTCAAATTATAGATTTGCTAGTGGTCCTTTGATTTGAACGTTCGCAACAGTACTTGCTGGGACGGGATGCGAACGTTCAAATCGGACCACTAGGTAGCCACTTCGCTCGAAAACGCTCTGGATCAGGCGCCGAAGCTCTTCGGCGATGCCACCACCACCTGCCCTCCGCCGGCCGCGGCCCGCATGACCGCAAGCCCACGTTCGTTGGTGCCGTCGCTCCGGAAGCGAAACAATCCGTCGATGCCTGCGAATCCTGATGGATTGGTCAACACTTCCGGCGTGAAGCGCTGTCCGCCTTGCGTGCGGGCGAGCGCAGCCACCAAGGCCACCGAATCATAGGCCAACGTTGCAGTCCGCACCGGATCTTGACCGTATTTGTTGCGGTAACGGCCAGAGAAACTTCGGAAGCCTGAAGGGTCGGGCGCAGCGTAGAAACCGCCCTGCAAATTAGCATTGCCGAATACGCGCGGATTGTCCCACAGGCCCGTGCCCAGCAGTTGCAGGCGCTTGAGATTGGCACCGCTTGCAGCCAGTGCATCCGCGACGCCAACCAGCACGTCTCCGTCATCAGCCAGCAGCAAAGCATCGGCATTTGCGAGACCCTTCGCGACGGTCGCCGCAGTGCCCTGCATTTGGCCGCCCGGGCTGTATTTCTCAAATACCACAATACGGCCCCCCTTACGGGCCACGGCCTGCTTGAACGCAGCTTCGACAACGTTGCCGTAGGCGTTCGCTGGGAGGAAAGCTGCAAATGACCGTTTTCCGGTTCCGGCGGAGTATTCAACGATGCGATTGACGTCCGATTCCGGCAGAAAACTCAGGAGATACACACCGCGTCCGGCGACGCTTGAGTCGGTCGAAAATGCGATCATGGGCACACCACGGGTGCGCGCAAGCTGTGCTGCAGCCGGAACGGACAATCCGAACAGCGGACCCAGGATAATTTCAGCGCCCTCATCGAGCGCCTGTTGGGCACCTTGCTGCGCGCCTTGAGCTGTGCCTGCGTCGTCCTTCACCAGAAGCTGGATGTTCGGGTTCTGGAATTCCGCCAGCGCCAGCTCAGCTGCGTTTCGCATCGATTGTGCGGCAACCCCAGCATTGCCTGATGCAGACAAAGGCAACAGTAAGCCAACTTTGACATTCCCGCTGCCGAGCGCCGACGGCTGTTGCGGAGGCCCCGCCGGGCCTGGAGGCTGCTCCGAGCTGGAGAAAGGCGAAGTGAACGATGATGGCAGGCTCGAGCACCCCACGACAAGCGGTGCCCCCAGAATCAAACCAACAGCCGATCGGCGCGTGGCACCGAAGCGTCGGGATTTCGGGGTAGATGGAACGGCCATTTCGTCTCTTTCAGTAGATCCGCTTCCAGACCGGACCGGCTACCACCCACCGTCTGGAAGAAGATTCAGGCATATTCTCGGCTATAAGTTAAGCAAAACAAAAGCTTTATGGCGGCGATCGCAAACTGACCTACTAATATCCCCAACCGGACGGGACGCCGTCGCTTATCGACGCTAGTGTGGCGGTTCAGAAGTCCGCATCATTTGTGCGGCGAGTCTGGAATGCGGACTTCTGAACCAAAGCCACACTAGATCAATAACCTGCTAGTGTCCTTCGATTCCGAAGTTCGCAAACGAAGGTGCAGCGGAACAATGCGAACTTCGGAATCGGGACACTAGATTATCCGCATGCGCGCCAAGAGTATTTCCGACACAGCCTCCGACCAGAACTCAGCGGGTTCCGCCCGTTCCTTCGCCATTGGTGGTCAGTTGCTTAGCGCTCCCAAAAGCGCCCCAGGACTTTATCTTGTGGCGACCCCGATCGGCAATCTCGGCGATATGACCCTGCGTGCCCTCGAAACACTGGCAGCTGTGGATATTGTTGCATGCGAGGATACGCGCATCACTCGGCGTCTGCTCGAGCGTTACAGCATCAAAACCACACTCTGGTCCTATCACGAGCATAACGCGGCGCAGGCTCGTCCCAAAATACTGGAACAGCTTGCGCAGGGCGCCTCAATCGCTCTCGTGTCAGATGCCGGCACACCGTTGATCTCGGATCCAGGATTCAAACTCGTGCGCGAAGTTTGCGCAGCAGGCCACGCGGTGACGGCCTTGCCGGGACCGTCGTCCGTTTTGACCGCACTTACGCTCGCAGCCCTGCCGACGGACAGGTTTTTCTTCGAAGGTTTCTTGCCGTCGAAACAGACGGCCCGCCGAAATCGCCTTGCTGAGCTGGCTCGTATCGATGCAACGCTTGTGATGTTTGAGGCCGGTTCTCGCGTGCGGGAAACGCTGCATGATCTGCGAGATGCGATGGGAGAGCGTGACGCTGCGATTTGCCGCGAGCTAACAAAGCTGCATGAGGATGTTCGTCGCGCGACAATCTCAGAGCTGGCATCAGAAGCCGAGACGCTTGAGACGCGCGGGGAGTTCGTGCTCGTCGTGGGCCCACCTCCCGCTGATGCCAACGTCATGGACGAGGCAGCTCTCGACGAGATTTTGCGCTCCTCGCTGGCAAGCGGCAGCGTGAAGGATGCGGTGGCCCACGCCGTTGAAGTATCGGGGCGACCGCGTCGCGAGGTCTATGCTCGCGCCCTCGCACTCACCAAGAGCAGTTCTCAGCGGGGGCACGATGAGGGAGAATAACGACAATCCACCCGTAAAGCCGGCCGCGAGACGACTGAGAAGCGTGGATGCAAAACCCCCTTCACCTGCACGCGTTGCGGCATTCCAGACCGGCCTTTCCGCTGAAAGCCGTGCCAGCGCCTATCTGATCGCGAAAGGTTATCGCATCCTGGCGCGACGTTATCGCACGCCTTATGGCGAGATCGATATTGTCGCCCGGCGCCGCAACCTGCTGGCGTTCATAGAGGTGAAGGCCCGCGCCAATCTCGACGACGCCGCCTATTCGGTTACGCCCCAGCAACAGCAGCGAATTGTCGCCGCTGCCCAAGCGTGGCTGATGATGCAACCGGATTATGCGAATTTCGACATGCGCTTCGACGTTGTGCTGATTGCGCCGAAACGTCTCCCGCGCCATCTGATGGCGGCTTTCGATGCCAGCGCCTGAGCGGCAGGGTTGTGTTCAAATGCTCTAGCAACGATATCCGAAATCGCACACATTGCAGCCTCTGACTTCCCTAGTGGTCCGATTCTAACATTCGCATTCCGTTTCGGCAGGCACCTCCCGCGAATGTTAGAATCAAAGGACCACTAGCAAACCTATGATACTCGTGTGGTTCAGGTTCAGAAGTTCGCTTGAAGCACGCGCGAAGAAAATGAAGCGAACTTCTGAACCACCACACTAGCCGGATCAAAAGAATGAAACTGAATGTCGCCGTCCAGATGGACCCGATCGCGCGGATCAACATTCGCGGTGATTCTACATTTGCTTTGCTGCTTGAGGCGCAAAAGCGCGGTCACGCAATTTCATACTACACGCCAGAACAACTTTCGCTGAAGGGGCAGGAAGTCGTCGCAACTGTTCAGCCGCTCACTGTGCGCGATCAGGACGGTGACCATTTCACGTTGGGCGAAGCGAAGCGCGTCAATCTGGAGTCCTTCGACGTCATTTTACTTCGCCAGGACCCACCCTTCGATCTTGCCTATATCACCACCACGCACTTCCTCGAACGTCTCCATCCGAAAACATTCGTGGTGAACAATCCTGCCAGCGTGCGCAACGCACCGGAAAAGATCTTCGTGATGGAGTTCGCGGATCTGATGCCGCCGACGCTAATCTCGCGAGACAAGGACGAAATCAACGCGTTCCGCGCGAAGCACGGTGATGTCGTGATGAAACCTCTATATGGTCACGGCGGCGCTGCCGTGTTTCGCATCACATCGAACGATATGAATTTCGGTTCGCTTTACGACATGTTCTCGGTGACATTCCGCGAGCCGTGGGTAATTCAGCGCTTTCTTCCCGAAGTGAAGAACGGCGACAAGCGCATCCTTCTGGTGGATGGAGAATTCGCAGGCGCGGTCAACCGTGTTCCTGCCATTGACGACCTGCGCTCCAACATGGTCCGCGGCGGCGCCGCCAAGGCGACCGATCTCTCCCCACGAGAGCAGGAGATTTGCGACCGGCTTGGACCGGCGCTTCGAAAGCATGGATTGCTTTTCGTCGGCATCGACGTGATCGATGGCTATTTGACCGAAATCAACGTCACCTCTCCGACGGGCATCCGTGCCGTCGCTCGCCTCGGAGGCCCTGACGTCGCGGCGAAGATCTGGGACGTCATTGCTGCCAAGCGTGCGCAATTCTAGCCTTTAGCAGCAGCGCTTAATCAATTGCTGACCACCTTGTGCCAATTTGTTTGACGGCCTGAATACTGCGCTCTGATCTGATCGCAGTATCACCGGAGCGGCACGCATATGGCGATTGAGGTTTTCAGCGGCTCATCGATTCCGCGCGAGCTGACAACAGCTCCGATGGAATTTCTGTGGGCAAAATGGAAAACTCTCAGCGATACCAACAGCTTGACGCTGCAGCGCCTGACCGAGGAATGCAGTTATCAGCTGCGCGCGAATTCCACTCATCTGCTGAAGGTGGGTGATGACTTTGCCTACATTTATGTTGGTGAAGCGCTTCAGGCGGCGGCGAACGAGGACCTCGCCGGCACGCTGCTCTCGGACAATCCCAGCCCACTTAAACGCGAATTTGTAGAAGTTTACCGGCAAGTCGCCAAACGACTGACGCCAGCCTTCATTCGCTTTACCGGGACCCGATCAGAGAACGGCGAACTTTGGCAACGGCTTGTATTGCCAATCCCGCTCGCGGGCGGTGCTGTGATCCTGATGATGTATTCGGAACTCATCAATCATCAGATGGAAGTCTACGAGCATCTCTTCCGCACAGCGTCCGATGCGATGGTCATTGCCTGTCCGATCACAAATGATGCCGGCCACACCATCGACGGCTGGATCGTCATGATGAACGACCGCGCCCGACATTTGCTGAACTTCGACGGCAGCATCGGCAATCTGCGCCTCACCGAACTTCCGCAATTCGCGAATATCGATCTCTGGGACAGGCTCCACGCGCCGAAATCATCCGCGCCATCGGCCATTACGACGGCCGACTTTGATTTGGACATTATGCGTTTCTCGCATGTGTTTGGACTCCGCATTCGCCCCAGGATCGGAATGATGCACGACGACAATGTAACGCTGGCGCCGGGGGATCATACCGCTGGTATGCCTTCGTCCGCGTGATGCCACGCGTCGGTTCGCAGACAGCGCTCTCACGGTTGTTTTTCCTTCGTTGAATACTTGCCAGTTGCTGCATCCGGGCGCAGCATCTGCTGCCGTCGTATAACGGCAGGCGGCAACAATAAAAAATACGACAACGGAGGAACGCATGACACTCGATGTTTCGCGACGATCTCTCCTTGCTCTCGGTGGCGGTCTCGGCGCCACAATCATCAGCAGTAAAGCCCACACGCGAGCTCCCAAGCTCGGCACACAAGCTCCCTATTTCCACCGATTCAAACTCGGCGACGCCGAAGTCACTGTCGTGTCGGACGGCCCACTGCCTCTGGGTGATCCCTCTGGCGCGTTTATCGGTGTGCCGAAGGAAGATGTGCAAAAGATGCTGAGCGACAATTTTCTCAGCCCCGCTAATGTCGTGCTGGAGCAGAACGCGCCAGTCGTGAATTTCGGCGACAAGATCGTCCTGTTCGACACCGGCATGGGCACCTCGAAATTGTTTGGGCCGACGACAGGGCGGCTGCAAAAGAGCATCGCCGAATCCGGCCTCAAACCGGAAGATGTCGATGCCATCGTGTGCTCGCACGCTCACATCGATCACATCGGCGGGATTGTCGATGAAGGCGGCAAGCCGCTATTTCCAAATGCGCAGCTCTATATCAGCCAGGCGGATCTGGAATTCTGGACCGACGAGGCAAAGCAGAATGGACCGCTCAAGGATTTCATCGTCCACGCACGCAAGAATCTTCTGCCGGTGCGCGACCGCATTGTCTTTTTCAAAGACAACGAAGAATTCTTGCCGGGTGTGACGGCCCTTTCCACACCGGGGCACACCTTTGGCCACCACATATTTATGATCCAGTCCGGTGGGAAATCATTCGCATTTCTCGGCGATCTCGCACATCACCAAGTGCTGTTGCTCGAGAAGCCGCGAATGGAATTCGCCTACGACTCCGATCCGAAAATGGCGGCCGCGAGCCGGGTAAAAATGCTCGATATGCTCGCCGCCAACAAGATCGCCGTGATGTCCTATCACTTCGCTTGGCCAGGCTACGGCCACGTCGTCAAAGCTGGCGATGGCTTCCGCTACGTCGCAGAGCCCATGATCATGCAGCTTTAATTTTCGCTGCGGACGCTGACGCGGTGGGGAGCTGCTTACCGCCGCGTCAATGTCATACAAGCATTCTGTTCCCCAAATGTTCTTGGCAGACGGTTGAGCCTTTGCTATGGTTTCGCGCAAAGCGCGAGGGTTCATGGTTCAGCACGTTTCCACGGTGGCATTTGAAGGCATCGAAGCCCGCGCGGTGGACGTACAGGTCCAGGTCGCGCCGGGGCTTCCGGCTTTTGCGATCGTCGGGCTCCCCGACAAGGCGGTGTCCGAAGCCCGCGAACGGGTTCGGTCCGCCCTGATCGCTTCTGGTCTGGCGCTTCCCGCGCGGCGGATCACCGTGAACCTCGCCCCTGCCGATTTGCCCAAGGAAGGCAGTCACTACGATTTGCCGATCGCGCTCGGACTGATGGCCGCGATCGGCGCCATTCCGCCGGATGCCTTGTCGAATTTCACTGTGCTTGGCGAACTTGGTCTGGACGGCTCGATCGCACCGGTTGCCGGCGTGTTGCCTGCCGCCATCGGCGCCAATGCACGGGATGAAGGGCTGATCTGTCCCGCGGACTGCGGCCCTGAAGCAGCATGGGCAAGTCCCGATCTGCAAATCGTTGCCGCGTCGTCGCTGATCCAGCTCGCCAACCACTTCAAGGGCACGCAAGTTCTTTCTCGTCCCCAACCAAAAATCGCGGAGCAACAAACCAGCTTGCTCGACCTTCGCGACATCAAGGGACAAGAAAGCGCCAAACGCGCGCTGGAAATCGCGGCGGCGGGAGGCCATCACCTGCTGATGGTCGGCTCGCCAGGCTCGGGCAAATCCATGCTGGCGGCACGGCTGCCATCGATCCTGCCGCCGCTGTCGCCGTCTGAACTGCTTGAGGTTTCCATGATCGCCTCGGTCGCAGGCGAGCTGGAAGGCGGAGCGTTGACTTCGCGCCGCCCATTCCGAGCGCCGCATCATTCCGCGAGTATGGCCGCGCTGACAGGCGGCGGTATGCGCGCCAAGCCCGGCGAGATTTCGCTCGCACACCAGGGCGTCCTGTTTCTCGACGAGTTGCCGGAGTTCGACGCACGGGTTCTCGATTCGCTGCGGCAGCCACTGGAAAATGGCGAAGTCGCTGTATCGCGCGCCAATCACCGCGTGACATATCCCGCACGCTTCATGCTGGTGGCGGCAATGAATCCGTGCCGCTGCGGCAATGCCTACGAGCCGGGCTACTCGTGCAAGCGCGGGAAAATTGATCGCTGCAGCGCCGATTATCAAGGACGAATCTCCGGTCCATTGATGGATCGCATTGATCTGCGCATCGAAGTGCCCGCCGTCACTGCGAGCGATCTCATCCTGCCGCCGCCTTCCGAGGGATCCGCCGAAGTCGCAGCACGTGTCGCCGCGGCCCGCGCCATCCAACTCGCCAGATATGCAGGCCTAGGGCTGCCTCATATTCGGACCAATGCCGAGGCGCCTGCCGCTGTGCTGGAGGATATCGCCAAGCCGGATGCTCAAGGACAGAAACTGCTGCGTGACGCGGCCGAGACCATGCGTCTTTCAGCTCGTGGATATCACCGTGTCCTCCGCGTCGCCCGCACGCTGGCGGATCTGGATAGCGCGGAAACGATCGGACGGCTGCACCTCGCCGAAGCACTCTCCTATCGCGCGCTGGCGGAAGACCTTCGGCGCGCTGCATAGCCAAATCGTCGCATGAGAACGCTCCGGTTACGATCCACCGCAGCTACGGTTCGGGTCCAAACGAGCTTTCTGGTGGAGGACATGATGTGCCGCATAGACGGTCAGTCGTGCAGCAACATGTCCTGCAATGTTTCAATATCCTCGGGCACACGAGGCTTTTGCTGTTTGGCGCTACTTACTGTGACTGACGTACACGACGGTTCTCGGTGCGGCTGCTCCGGCAGGGCTTTGATGACGAGCCCAGCGACAACAAGCGCCGCAAGTCTTATAGCGACAACTGTAAGAAGCGTTTCTGACGTACCCATAGCCGATGTAGTCGTTGCAAGATGTGCGACCATCATCGGCTACCTGATCCTCCGCACAATTCGGAAGATCCGTTGGTAGACTTCGGCTCATCCGAAGGCGAGTTGCCATTGAGGATAACATATGCGTTTCGATCTAACCGATCTTCGCCTGTTCCTGCACATCGTGGAGGCAGAAAGCATTACGCAGGGCGCCGAACGAGCCGGTTTGGCTCTGCCGTCTGCAAGCGCCCGCATCCGTGGAATGGAAGAGACAAACAGAATTCCTCTGCTCGACCGTAACTCGCGCGGCGTCCGGCCTACGCCGGCGGGGGGGGGGAGGCTTTACTGCATCACGCGCGCATTGTGATTGGCCAAATCGAACAAATGCGCGGTGACCTGCACCTCTACGCGGAAGGGTTACGTGGCCATATTCGACTGCTCTCGGTGACGGCGGCGCAAACCCATCTGCCCGAGAGATTACAACGCTTCCTCGTCTCTCATCCGGCCATCGACATCGATCTTAAGGAGATGCCTAGCCAAGAGATCGTCGCAGCCGTGGCTGGAGGCCTCGCTGATCTTGGTATAGCAGCGGATACAGCTGATACTGGATCCCTTAAAACTCTCCCCTTTGAGACGGATGGATTTGTTCTCATCGTGCCAATCATCGGCTTGCCGACGCTGATGAAATCGCGTTTCGCGATGTCTTAGCGGAGCCTTTCGTCAGCCTTCTTACAGACAGCGCGCTGCAAACTTATCTGGTAAGTCACGCCGCTCGCGAAGGACGCCCGTTCAAGCTTCGGGTCAGCCTTGGCAATTTTGAAGCTATCTGTCGAATGGTTGGAGGTGGAGTAGGTTCAGCTATCGTGCCCAGCTCCGTTGCCAAGAAGTATCACGGCTGCGCGCCATTCAAGACCGTCGGCCTTGCAGAAACCTGGGCGACACGCCGCCTTTCGATCTGCGCCCGGAGCTTCACAGCGCTTCCGATCCACGCGCGTAAATTGGTCGATATGCTCGGCCCTGGATGACGTTCTGGCCTCCTGTGGCCCACGCTCAGGAGACATCCGAAGCGCCCGCATAGATAAATTCGACGCATGAGAACGCTCTGGTAACGATCTCTCTTTACACTTCAGGAACCATAAGCGCCGATCGCCGCGCTTCGGTTGTTCCTGTGAGTAGCGTCCATGTTGCGTGTCAAGCTTCTGGCATCATCCTTGCCATTGATCCTCGTTGGCTTCGTCGCCGGTGCCGAACTGCTCCCGGGCAGCCAGCCCTGCATTTCGCTCGGGAACGCCTCGCTCCAGATGGCGACGGCCCCCTGGCAAAGTCCGCTTCATGTCAGCTTCACCGACGATCCCGCCGCAGCCACGGTCCGGGTCCAACTCGTTGAACGCGCGGACATCGCCGACTTCGTCGTGGTTGATGACCTGAGCACTCCGGACGCTGACAGCTGCGCCATCACCCGAGACACACGATTTGTCAGCATTACGGACCATGCCTCGATGACGGAGCCAATCATTTATCTGTCTAAAGACGGCGGGGCTGATTACCGGATCTTCGTTCAGTCGCGGACTTTCACCGCGCGCGAGGCGGCCGCACTCGTGGTCAGCGCCAGGCGTGCCAGACCGACACAAACCACGGCCTCGCTGTGAGGTAGGCCGCGTCCTTAAGGGCTCGCAAACCACGTTTCCATCAGCGGGACCCAGCTCAAGCACTTCGCAATATCCCCCTCTCACTCTTTCGGGACTTTCAAGCGCATGACTCAACTGCGGGACGGCAGCCGATGCGGGGTTTGAGAATCAGAACACGGCTCCGCCGTTTTGCGCGCGTCCACCCGCGAATAAACTTTGCCATTCGCTCGGTCATGATTTTTATGGCAGCGTTTGGCGGCGCTTTTGGGTTTGTCTCGGGCAGTCGGCAGGACGTATCCGGTTACGATCCCCAGGCCTTTGCCATGGGTGCAAGCTTCCTGTTCGCCCTCGCGTGCCTCGGCCTTGCAATCCAGAGCATGCGGCTGCGCTGGATGAGACAGAAGGTTCGCAGAATCGAGCTGCACAACGAAGCGCTTGTCGACCGTAATTGGGAGCTCAAGGAAGCAGAGGAACGAGCACGCTTCCTGTTCGAATCCCAGACCGACTTGATCGTTTTGCGTGACAGCGATGGCCGGATCACGTCCGTCAACGAAGCCTATTGCGCGCTCGCCCAAAAATCTCGCGAAGCTCTGATCGGGACACCATTTACGCTGCCAGTGCTGGAGCAGGGGGATGCTGCCGTCGAAGCGAACGGCGTTCGGGTTCATGATCAGAAAATACAGACAGCGTGGGGACCTCGCTGGATCGCATGGCGCGAAGGTCTCGTCCGCAGCGATGCAAACCGCGCGGCGGACCTGCAATGCGTGGGTCGCGACGTAACGGACCGCACTGAGACCGAACGCGCCCTGGCGGAAGCCCGCGACCTTGCCAATTCAGCTAATCGCGCAAAATCGCGTTTCCTGGCGATGGCGTCGCACGAAATCCGCACGCCATTGAACGGCATCATCGGCATGAGCAGTCTCTTGCTCGATACATCGCTCACACCGGAGCAGACGACCTATGTCAAAGCCGTCAAGACATCGGGCGACGCCTTGCTGGCGCTGATCGAAGAGTTGCTGGATTTCTCGAAAATCGAAGCCGGCAGGATCGACATCGAACATCGGCCCTTTACCCTGGCCACGCTGGTCGAAGATATTACGGAATTGCTGGCGCCCCGTGCGCAGGCGCGTCATCTCGAAATCGCCGCTTATGTCGACGAACGGTTGCCGTCCAAGGTTATCGGTGACGCCGCACGTTTGCGACAGGTGCTGCTCAATCTCGCCGGCAATGCCATCAAGTTCACCGACACCGGCGGCGTGGCCCTCATCGTCGAGGCGGGCATTTGGCCTGGAGAGATCTGCTTCCTAGTCCGCGATACCGGCATCGGCATCGCGCCGGAAGCACAAGAGCGCATCTTCGAGGAGTTTGAGCAGGTTTCCCCGCGCAATTACAGTGGGACCGGCCTGGGACTGAGTATCAGCGAACGTCTCGTCAAGCGGATGGGCGGCCGGATTACGCTTGAAAGCGCCGAAGGCGCCGGGGCGACATTTGAGTTTTCAATCCCACTCCCCGCGGATCCCGATAGCGACGCGGCCCCGGCCTTTACAGCTCCCGATCTGACCGACAAAGCAATCATGCTGGTGGCGACACAAACCATCGAGGCGTCATTGATCGCTCGCCGGCTGGAGCGTTGGGGCGCGCAAACCTGCACTGTCTCCGATCCCTTCATTGCGAAAGCCTTGCTGCCCGAGCGTTCGTGGCATGCGGTGCTCGTCGATCACATGATCGGTGAAACGGACATGCTTGCGTTTGGCGAGGCCGCGCTTCCTCACACATCCCATCGCATCGCGATGTTTACGCCCGCCGGCCGGCACGAAATCGCACCGTCAACCATGGCAGCCTTCACCGGCTACCTCGTCAAACCGTTGCGAGCCGCTTCGCTTGCGGCGCGGCTTGTTCAACCGGCGGCAACTCTCGTGCCGGAAATTTCGGACCATGACGAAGGATGCATGGAAGCGTCGGAGCCGGTCGCTACTCCGCAATCAGAAGCACTTTCAGTTCTCGTTGCTGAAGACAACGAAATCAATGCGCTCCTGATTCGCTCACTGCTCAAGCGTCTCGGCCATCAGTGCACCGTTGCGACGAATGGCGAGGAAGCGCTGGAGTCCTGGCTTGCCGCGGACTCCGCCGATACGCCCTACGATGTGGTGTTGATGGATGTTCAGATGCCCGCGCTCGACGGCATCGAAACAACCAAGCAAATTCGCGCGCACGAGGCGGGCCGCGGTTCAAGAACGATCATTCTCGCATTGACCGCAAACACCTTGGTGGATGATCGTTACGCGTGCTTCGAAGCTGGAATGGACGGCTTCCTCATCAAGCCGCTCGATCGCGACAAACTCGCCGATGCGCTCGCAACTGTCAGAGCAAATGCGATGTCTTCCGTGACAGTGGTGTAACGACGAACGTCATAAATCCGTATCACGTCCGTGTTTATTCAAGCCTCACAGACTGCGCTTTCGCGATTCGAACAAGCGCGCGGTCAAGAGGAAGCCCATGCACGGCAACGGACCGGCTGGAACGAAGCCCGCCATCAAGACGAAATCTCCTGAGCGCACTGCGATTCAAAAGCCGCTTGCAGCAATTCGGCAGCACGCGCTGGTTCAGATGTTCAAACCCGAGAAGGCGAAGTTCGCAGCCACTGCTGCCGCGACATGGCTAATGCCCGGTCTTCGTGGCGAAGGCATCATCAGTCCATTCCAGACATTTACGCCCCAATCCGCGACGCTTGGCCGGATGGGCCCGCTCGAGGTGCGGCTTGCGCGAACCAAGGGCGATGTGAAGCGCGCTCAGAAGCTGCGCTATAAAGTCTTTTACAAGGACGGATCGGCGATTGCCGACGCAGCAACCATGCTCGCGCAGCGCGACAAGGATGCGTTCGACAAGATTTGCGATCACATCCTGGTTGTCGACCATGATGCCAAGCCCTCTCTCAGCGGCAAGCAGCCCGTTGTCGGCACCTATCGGCTCCTGCGGCAGGACGTGGCCGAGCGTCATGGCGGTTTTTACACCGATGACGAATTCGAGATTTCCGGCCTGATGGAGCGGCATGCCGGCTTGAAATTCCTGGAGCTCGGCCGCTCCTGCGTGCTTCCGCCCTACCGCACCAAGCGCACGGTCGAGCTGCTGTGGCACGGCGTGTGGAGCTACGTGCGGCAGCACAATCTAGACGTCATGATCGGCTGTGCCAGCTTCGAAGGCACTGACCCGGATCGCCTCGCCCTGCCGCTTTCGTTTCTGCACCACTTTGCGCGTGCGCCGGAAGCGTGGCGAGCCAGCGCACACCCCTCGCGCCGGGTGGAAATGAATCGAATCGCGAAGGACGATGTCGATACCAAGGCTGCGTTGAAGCAATTGCCGCCGTTGATCAAAGGCTATTTGCGGCTCGGCGCGTTCGTCGGTGACGGCGCTGTGGTGGATCACCAATTCGGGACCACGGACGTCTTGGTCGTGATGCCGGTTTCATCCATCAGTGGGCGTTATCTCGATCATTTCGGCGTCGACGCCACGCGTCACGCGGCATAAATCGCCGGCCGAACGTTACGCAGGTCAAGCGCGCCGATTAAAGCCGGCGCAGAGAAACGTTTTCGATGACGTGATCGCTGCCCTTTTTCAGGATCAGCGTTGCCCGCGGGCGCGTCGGCAGAATATTTTCTTGCAGATTGACTAGATTGATCCCGTTCCAAAGCGAAAGCGCCTTTTCGGTCGCTTCCTCGTCGGACAGCGTCGCGTAACGATGGAAATAGGATCGCGGATCAAGGAACGCGGTGTCCCGTAGCGTCAGGAAGCGTTCGACATACCATTCGCGCAGGATCGGCTCCTCGGCGTCGATATAAACCGAGAAGTCGAAGAAGTCGGACACGAACGGCACCGCCTTGCCATCCCGCGGCAGCCGCCCGGTTTGCAAGACGTTCACGCCCTCGACGATCAGGATGTCCGGCCGGTCAATTTCGACCCACTGATTGGGGACGATGTCATAAGTCAGGTGCGAGTAAATTGGAGCCTGCACTGGCCGCCGCCCGGCCTTGATGTCGGACAGAAAGCCAAGCAACGCGGGAAGGTCGTAGCTTTCCGGAAAGCCCTTCCGCTGCATCAGCCCTTCCCGCTCCAGCACCTCGTTGGGAAACAGGAAGCCGTCGGTCGTCACCAGATCAACCTTGGGCTGCGGCGACCAGCGCGCCAGCAGCGCCTGCAGCACACGCGCGGTAGTGGATTTTCCGACCGCCACCGATCCGGCGACGCCGATGATGTAAGGCATTTTGCGATCTTCAATGCCAAGGAAGTGCCGCTGGGCCACGAACAATCGCTGGGCCGCCGCAACATAAAAGGACAGCAGGCGAGACAGCGGCAGATAAATCTCTTCGACCTCCGCGATATCAAGGCGATCATGCATCGAGTGCATCCGCGCGATTTCCTCGGCGGTGAGCGTCATCGGCATGTCTTCGCGCAAAGCTGCCCACTCCGCGCGGGAAAATACCCGGTACGGATTGTATTGGATCTGATTCTGTTGCTCGGCTCTCGCATCCATGAGCCAGGTTCCTTTTGGCCAGGCACGCGGCTGTCCCTCCGCGCAGCTGGCGATGAAGTTAATCGCGCTTGCGCGCAGCTTTTTCCTCAAGTCCCGACATCTGCGTGCGCTGCGCGAGCACAGCTTCAACTTCAGTCAAAGTGACGCCGCGCGCTTTCAGCAGCACCAGCCAGTGAAAGATAAGATCGGCGCTTTCAGCAATCAGATGCCCTCGGTCATTTTCGACGGCCGCAATCACCGTCTCGACCGCCTCTTCGCCGAATTTCTTGGCGCAGTGTTCAGCGCCCTTATCCAAGAGCTTTCGCGTATACGACGCCTCGCCGCCCGAGGCTGCGCGGGTGTCGATGATGGCCGCAAGATCATGGATCGTGAAATTCGTCATGATGCGCTTTTTTTTTTTTTTTTTTCTATCACTTCCATACCTTCGCAGGGAGCCCAAACTGCTGATTAGATTAGCCTTTTACGGATCGAGCCGCATCGGCAGCCCGGCACGGACCATGTGGTCTTTGGCATCGCGGATGCTGAACTCACCGAAATGAAAAATGGACGCCGCCAGCACGGCCGTCGCATGACCTTCGCGGATCCCCGCAACCAGATGGTCCAGGTTGCCGACGCCGCCGGACGCGATGACCGGCACTTTGACGCTGTCCGCGATGGCTCGCGTGAGTGGAATATCGAACCCCTGGCGCGTGCCATCGCGATCCATAGAGGTTAACAGGATCTCGCCTGCTCCCAACGAAACCACCTCCTGAGCGTACTCGATGGCATCGATGCCGGTGGCTTTTCTCCCACCATGGGTGAAGATTTCCCAGCGATCCGACCCGCCCGGGCGTTTGACACTTTTCGCGTCGATGGCAACGACAATGCACTGATCGCCGAACTTTTCGGCAGCTTCCTTCACGAACTCGCGACGGCTGACAGCGGCAGAATTGATCGAGACCTTGTCGGCCCCATAATTCAACAGCGTGCGAACATCGTCCACGGTGCGAACACCACCGCCCACCGTCAGCGGCATGAAGCAGGCTTCCGCCGTCCGCCGGACGACATCCAGCATTGTGCCGCGGTTTTCGTGGGTCGCATTAATGTCGAGAAAACAGAGTTCGTCCGCACCCGCAGCATCATACGCAATCGCCGCTTCGACCGGATCGCCGGCGTCGCGCAGGTCGACGAAGTTAATGCCTTTGACGACACGGCCGTCCTTGACATCGAGACAGGGAATGACACGAACCTTGAACATGATGCCGCCCCCTACGCTGCGGCCCGGGCATTGCGGATCAACGTCAATGCCTCGGTCGGATCGATCCGGCCATCGTAAAGCGCTCGTCCGGAAATGGCGCCCTCGAGCTTTTTGGCCCGTGGCGTCAGCAATGACTTTACATCATCGATCGAAGCCAACCCGCCCGACGCAATGACCGGAATCGAAATCGCATCCGCCAGCGCAATGGTCCCATCGAGATTGAGGCCCTTGAGCAACCCGTCGCGCGCGATGTCGGTGAAGATAATCGCCGCAACGCCGGCATCCTCAAACTGCCGCGCGATCTCCAAGGCCGTTACCGTTGATGTCTCCGCCCAGCCCTCGACGGCGACCTTGCCATCTCGTGCATCGAGACCAACCGCGACCTGTCCGGGAAATTTCTTCGCCGCCTCCCTGACCAGCGCAGGGTCACGCACCGCAGCCGTCCCGATGATGACTCGCGAGATGCCTTTGCCGAGCCAGGCTTCCACTGTCGCAAGATTGCGAATGCCGCCACCAAGCTGGACAGGCATCGTCACCGTTTTCAGCATAGCCTCGACGGCCTGCGCATTCATTGGCTTGCCGGCAAACGCCCCATCCAGATCGACGACATGAAGGTATTCGAACCCCTGCGTCTCGAACGTCTTTGCCTGTGCGGCTGGATCAAGATTGAAAACGGTCGCACGCGCCATGTCGCCCTGTTCGAGGCGCACACACTGGCCATTCTTGAGGTCGATCGCTGGAAAAAGAATCACGGTTTCCACTTGAGAAAGTTCGAGATCAGAGCAAGACCGAAACGCTGGCTCTTCTCCGGGTGAAACTGCGTGCCTATAGCGGTGTCCTTGGCAACAATCGCCGTTATCGGACCGCCGTAGTCAGCCCGGGCCACGACATCGGCTTCGTTCGTCGCATTCAAATGATAGGAATGGACAAAATAGGCATGACGCCCTTTGTCGCCAAGCGGCAGCCGCTCAAGCACAGGATGCTCACGCAGAAGGTTGAGCGTATTCCAGCCCATGTGAGGAATCTTGAGATTCTCTTCACGCGGTGAAATCTTCTCCACGTCGCCCGAGATCCAGTTCAATCCCGGCGTGGTGATATATTCCTTGCCTTGTGTTGCCATGAGCTGCATGCCGACACAGATGCCAAAAAACGGCCTCGCCTTGTCGCGCACGACCTCCGTCATGGCGTCCACCATGCCGTCCAGAGAATCGAGGCCCTTGCGGCAATCTGCAAATGCACCAACACCCGGCAACACCACGCGATCTGCGCGAAAGACCACGTCAGGGTCACGCGTGACGACGACTTTTTCAGGGTTCTCCATGGCGCGCGCCGCACGCTCGAACGCCTTCGCAGCCGAATGCAAATTGCCTGAGCCGTAGTCGATAATCGCAACACTCACCGTGAAACTCCGGGCTCCGGAAATAATCCGATGACGTCTTGCTGGGAATTCAAGGACGCATGCGGCAACGGATGCAATGGTCCATTGCCACGGTCGTCACGCATTGAATTTTCAGCCCAACGGTCGAAGAAACGCCGCTCGGCCTCTTCCTCGTTCTTGGCCACGACCACATCAAGCTGTCGCCACTTGCGGCGCGACAACTTCCATCGCCGGAGCGACCCCGCCTCCAAGCCGATCAACAGGGCGATGATCAACGCAACGAAAGCACGGGTGCCGAAATTAAGGCCAAACGAGCGAAGCACGATGTCCGATGCAATCGAGATCACCACATAGCCAAAAAGCGCCAGCCATAGCCGGTGCCAGATCAGCCAGAAAAACGAGAAGACGAACGCCCAGAAATAAAAGCCGTCGCGCACGAAGACGAGCCGGTCGGATGTGGTGCGCACGTCAACACCGTAACTTGCCGGTGCGTGAACTGTGTAAACCGCCATGACCTACTCCAAACCTTCACTCATGCGACGATCCGCACCAGATCGTGCTTTTCTCGTCGTTTAGAAAGAGACGTCCGCACATGCCCAGCATGCGCCGACTCATTAACCGCCAAGCTGTCCCTTGGTGGACGGCACCTCGCCCGCAGCTCGCGGATCGATCGCCACCGCAGCCCGGAGTGCCCGCGCCAAACCCTTAAAGCAAGACTCTGCAATGTGATGGCTGTTGTCGCCGTAGAGGGTTTCAACATGCAGCGTCACGCCGGCATTCATCGCAAACGCATTAAACCACTCCCGGACCAGCTCGGTATCAAACTCCCCGATCTTGTCGCGTGGAAAGTCTGCCTTGAACACCAAAACCGGCCGTCCTGAGATGTCGATCACGACGCGCGTCAACGTCTCGTCCATTGGCATATGAACACCCGCATAGCGGGTAATGCCAGTCATGGTGCCGAGGGCCTGTTTCACGGCCTGCCCGAGCGCAATCCCGACATCTTCCGTCGTGTGGTGGTAATCAACATGGAGGTCGCCATCGGCTTTAACGGTAATATCGATGCGCGAGTGCCGCGCCAGAAGGTCGAGCATATGGTCGAAAAAACCAATGCCAGTTGCGACATCTGACACGCCAGTGCCGTCCAGATTGACCGACACCTGGATGTCGGTTTCCTTGGTCTTGCGCTTGATAGTGGCCGTGCGCATGGGAAAGTGCTCTCCGGGGCCTGAAAGTGCGTCCTTTTAACAGGCACATGACACCTTCGCTACTGCGGTATCAGGCGATTTTTGTCTGATATTTCAAATATGGTGACCGAATCGCGGGCAGACCCGCCGATTGCAAGACCGGACGCGAACGCCTAGATCAGGCCGGTCAATGAGGTTTTTCATGCAAGCATCACAGGCTGAAGTCTGGCACGGCACCACCATTCTCACGGTCCGCAAGGGCGGCAAGGTGGTCATCGGAGGTGACGGGCAGGTTTCCATCGGCCAGACGGTCATCAAATCCAACGCAAAAAAGGTCCGGAAACTCGGCAAAGGCGATGTCATTGGCGGTTTCGCCGGTGCCACGGCAGATGCCTTCACGCTTTTCGAGCGTCTCGAAAGCAAGCTGGAGCAATATCCCGGCCAGCTGACCCGGGCCGCGGTCGAGCTGGCCAAGGATTGGCGGACGGACCGCTATCTGCGCCGCCTGGAGGCCATGATGATTGTCGCCGATAAAGACGTATCCTTGGTGCTGACCGGCACGGGTGACGTGCTAGAGCCGGAGGAAGGCGTGATGGCCATCGGTTCCGGCGGTAACTATGCACTGGCGGCCGCGCGCGCTCTGGCGGATTCGGACAAGGACGCCGAAACCATCGTGCGCCGCTCGCTCGACATCGCCGCTAACATTTGTGTCTACACTAATCGCAACTTGACGATCGAAACGCTGACAACCAGCTGATGCAGGCTGCGCGCTATCAGTTTGAACCGATGACAGCCAACGACTTGCCGTTGGTCAGGCAGTGGCTGAACACGCCCCACGTTGCCAAATGGTGGGATGGTGCTGACGAGTTTGAATTGATTAGCGGTGATCTTGATCATCCCGACATGGCGCAATTCATTGTTGCTTGCGGCGGACAACGGTTCGCCTATTTGCAATGCTACAATCTGAGCGCGTGGAATACCGGTTTTGGTTCCCATCCCCAAGGCACGCGTGGCCTTGATCAGTTCATCGGTGAGGCGAACATGCTCGATCGCGGCCATGGCTCCGCCTTCATCCGCGAATTCACTGAGCAACTGTTTGCGCAAGGTACACCGCGCGTGGTGATTGATCCCGATCCCGCCAACGCACGCGCAATTAGAGCCTATGAAAAGGCCGGTTTTCGCCGTAGCAACATTGTCGATACACCCGACGGGCCTGCACTTCTGATGGTACGCACTCCATGACCGACTTTTCTCCTCGCGAAATCGTTTCCGAACTCGACCGCTTTATCGTCGGCCAGGCTGACGCCAAGCGTGCGGTGTCAATTGCGCTGCGCAACCGCTGGCGGCGGCAGCAACTGACGGGGTCCTTGCGCGAGGAAGTGCTGCCGAAAAATATTTTGATGATCGGCCCGACCGGCGTCGGCAAAACCGAAATTGCCCGACGGCTCGCCAAACTTGCAGGCGCGCCTTTCATCAAGGTCGAAGCCACGAAATTCACGGAAGTCGGCTATGTGGGCCGCGACGTCGAACAGATGATCCGCGATCTCGTCGAGGTTGCGATCCTCCAGACCCGCGAACGTAAACGCAAGGACGTTCGGGCCAAGGCCCAACTCGCAGCCGAGGAACGCGTGCTGGATTCGCTCGTGGGCGCGAACGCCAGTGCATCAACCCGCGATTCCTTCCGCAGAAAATTGCGCGCCGGAGAGCTCAACGACAAGGAAATCGAGATCGAGACACAGTCCACCGGCGGCCCCCCGATGTTCGAGATTCCCGGGATGCCTGGCGCACAAGTTGGTGCCATCTCGATCGGCGATATTTTCGGCAAGCTGGGTGGCCGCACCAAGACCCGCCGACTCACAGTCGCGGACTCGCATGAAGTCCTCGTCAACGAGGAA
Organism: Nitrobacteraceae bacterium AZCC 1564; assembly: GCA_036924835.1. NCBI lineage: Bacteria > Pseudomonadati > Pseudomonadota > Alphaproteobacteria > Hyphomicrobiales > Nitrobacteraceae > Nitrobacteraceae bacterium AZCC 1564. The sequence continues at coordinate 2,963,663 of JBAGRR010000001.1, read as the reverse complement.
AGCGATAAGCTCCTCGATAACGATCAGTTGACGCAGGAAGCCATTCAGGCGGTCGAGAACAATGGCATCGTCTTTCTGGATGAAATCGACAAGATTTGCGTGCGCGACGGCGCGCGCGCCGGTGACGTGTCACGTGAAGGCGTGCAACGCGATCTGCTGCCCCTGATTGAAGGCACCACCGTCTCCACGAAGCACGGTGCGGTGAAAACAGACCATATCCTGTTCATTGCATCCGGCGCATTCCACATCGCCAAGCCGTCCGACCTCTTGCCGGAATTGCAGGGACGCCTGCCGATCCGCGTCGAATTGCAGGCGCTGACGCGGGATGACTTCCGCAGGATTCTCACCGAGCCGGAGGCGTCTTTGATCAAGCAATATATGGCGCTGATGCAAACCGAAGGCGTTACACTTGAGATCACAGATGACGCGATCGACGAGCTCGCCGATGTGGCTGTGGCGGTCAATTCAACCATCGAGAATATCGGGGCGCGGCGCCTGCAAACCGTGATGGAGCGGGTGCTGGATGAAATTTCATTCGTCGCTCCGGACCGCAGTGGCGAGATCATTCGCATCGACGCCGACTACGTGAGGAAGCATGTCGGCGATCTCGCGAAGAATGCCGATCTCAGCCGATTTATTCTGTAGTTATTACCATCAACTTTGGCAGGTGACGCGGTGGGGGCGCAGCGTCACCTTGACCGGCGCACCCGGACATAAAGCGCGCCCTCACCGCCGTGGCCGATATGGGCCTGCTCAAAGCCAACGATAAGATGACGGAACTCCGGCAGGCCGAGCCACTGCGGGACATGGCGGCGTAAAATGCCTCGCTCGGATTCGGCGCCTGTTGCTCGCCCTTTCCCGGTGATCACCAGCACGAACGTCATGCCATTGGCATGAGCATGGTGCAGAAAATTCAGCAACGCGCGATGGGCTCTCGTCTGCGTCATACCGTGAAGATCGAGCCGCGCATCGATATCTTTTCGACCCCGAGACAATTGTGAGCGTTCGCGACGTCCAATCGGCGCAAGTGGTGGCGGAGCCGCGGGAGCCGTGACAACTTTTCTCGGCACCGCCGCGATCGGCTTCGCCATTCGCGGAGGCTGTTGGGCCTCGTCAGCTTTAGCTACGAGCTCTGCAGGACCTTGTGCCAGCCGAAGTCTCTTCCGCAGTGGTTTGATTTGTTTCGCAACGCTTTCCCACAGCGCGAGCTCTTCGCTGCTCAGCGTTCGTTTGCGGCGAATGGGCGAAGGCGGGGTGAGAGTGGGCGGCCGTTTCATTGGCGGGAACGATAACGTCGATGATGGCGCGTGCGCTCTGGCGCGTCGGATTTCGCTTCGGCCTCAAGCGCGGAGCCTGATGTAGCTTTCGGCCGTCCTTCCGGCAACGGCACGGTCTTGCCGCGCGCTATCGGATCGAGGCTTTTCGGCAGCAGCATCACGAAATTGGCGGGATTTTTCAGCCGGCCTGCAATCCGGCCTGCTTCAGCGCCGGCGCCGAAATAAAGATCCGCCCGTGCGGGGCCGACGATCGCAGAGCCCGTATCCTGCGCCACCATCAGACGATGAAATGGCGTGTTCGACGCATCAGATTCGATCGGCAGCTTGCCCCCAATGAAAAACGGCGTGCCATAGACATGCAGCGATTTATCGACGGCAATCGACCGGCCCGCTGTCAACGGTACGCCTTGCGCACCCACCGCTTCGTCGTCCTTCGACAATGTAACTTCGCGGAAAAAAACATATGACCGATTCTGCCGACGCAATTCTTTCGCCGCGTCGGGATTTTGATCCATGTATTCCCGAATGCGCTGCATCGACATCTGGTCTTTGGGCACGATGTTACGGTCAATCAGTATCCGGCCGATCGGCGTATAAGGATAACCATTATGCGCTTCGTAGTTGATGCGCACCATCGATCGATCTTCCAGACGAATACGGGCTGATCCCTGGATCTGGATGAACAACAAGTCCGTCTGGCTCTTCAGCCAGACCACTTCCAAGCCACGGCCGGCGATCGCACCATCCTCGATCTCGCCGCGGTCGAAATACGGCACCAGTTTACGACGGCCGATCTTTCGGAACACCTGGCCCTTGTTCGGCAAGCTAACAGAGGCTTGTGAAAAACCGCGCACAAACAGATTCGATGGACGACGATAAACAGGGACGTTGTAGACGTCGGTTTGAACACGAGAGCCGTCTACAATTGGTTCGTAGTAGCCTGTGACAAAGCCAGCATCCTCGCCAAGGCGGGAGATTTGCAACGGAATGAACTGCCGCTCGAAAAATTCACGGGCTTTGGCGGTGTCGGAAATATTCGCGGCCCGCGCCAGTTTACATGGGTCAAGGAGCGAGTTGCCGAGCGCCTTGGTCTCGGTCGGCGGGACGGTTTGCGCGACGATCGGCTTGCAGCTTGCGCGAAACGTTTTGAAAGCCGGAAGTGGATCGTCGTCTGTCCACCCGCTGACGTCGCTCCATTTGAGCGGAGCATACTGGCCGCCGGGAATTTCGAGTGGCCAAAGCACCGGACCACGGTGACGGCGATAATGATCAGATTGCGCAGCGTGATGGCGAAGCGCTCTCGCCTCCGCCCCGGCAGCGACGGACAGACTTACAACAGCGACAGCGCACAACCAGAAACCGACAATAGAAATCCGCGCACCAGGCACGGATTTCCTTTTACTGTCCGCTTTCCGTTCCAACCAATTTCCAGTTTGGATCGCGCGAGGAGATGTCACGGGCGAATGTCCAGATATCTGTGACATCGGTGAGCTTCTCCGGGTTGCCATCCACGACGGTGCCAGCCTTGTCGCGTGTCGCCGAAATCATCTGAGACACGAAGCGAACCGTGATCTGTGCAGAGCGGTCGCGCATTTCCGCCCCCACAATGTCAGCCTTGTCGATCGACGCAAAGCGCGTCTCGACTTTTTCGCCGCGCTGCTCGCGCTCCTTAATCGCGGCATCGAAACCTTCGTAAACATCCGTGGACAGCAAATCCTTCAGTGCGCGGCGGTCGCCATTCGCAAACGCCAGCACGATCATTTCGTAAGCGCCCTTTGCACCCGAAATGAAGTGACGAGCGTCGAAGGACGCATCGTTGGAAACGATCTGATCAAGCCCCTTGGCAAGGGCAGAGCCGGTTTCCGCGATCCCTTTCCAGCGATCCTGCGCAGGGGTTTCTTCTCCCGAAGACGCAATAGGCGCCTGATCGAGAACCTTGCCTGGCATCGGCACGACGTTGTCCGGAGCACCGCGCAGCATATCACGGGCAGCGCGATCATAAGGCGGGCGCTCTTCGCCGGTGCGCTGTCCCAGAACGTTGCGCAGCCGTAAAAAGATGAAGACGGCCAGAGCCAGAAAAATGATGGTGTAAATGTCCACGTCGCGTTCACTTTCTGATCAGTGCCGAAGAGCCACCGTGAACCTTCCGCGAGGTGGAAGGAACATCGGCTCTGCCAACACCATGTAGGCACGAAATCGGGTCAAGCCAACACCGCTATATGCCGCGCTCTCGGGAAAGCCCAAAAGCTAGGTTAAGGGCAAATTATCGCGCCAATTCAGAGGGATTTTAGCCGATCCGGCGGCCACGGCCAACCTCGGTGGCCTAGTTTCGGGTCGATCATCCTTGTCGAATGAGGCAAGCCTATGATAGCCACTCGCCCCGACAAGGGAGACGTTGCCGCTTTCAAGCCAAGATCAAATGGCGTCTGGTCGGCGGACCAAATCTTCCGTTCCTGGCGGGGCCTGTCGAGGCGATCCGCTTTCACCGCTCTCGGAGATTCATCATGACCAACGGCAACGGCGCACCTCTCGAGAATGCGGCTCCGCCCCAACTCAACGTTCTGGCGCAATACGTCAAGGATCTGTCATTCGAAAATCCGAACTCGCCAAATTCGCTTGCTCCGCAGGAAAAGCAGCCCGCGATCAACATCCAGATCAACGTAACCGCCAAGGCCCTTGCCGAAAACGATTACGAGGTCGCCCTTGCTATCGAAGGTAAGGCGGAAGCCGAGGGTACACTCCTGTTCGGTTTCGAGCTCGTTTATGCAGGTGTCTTCCGCGTGCTGAACGTGGACCAGGAAAATCTGCACCCCCTGATCATGATCGAGTGTCCGCGTCTGCTGTTCCCCTTCGCGCGCGAAATCGTGGCATCATCGGTGCGGAACGGCGGTTTCCCGCCCATGATGCTGGATCCGGTGGACTTTGTTGGTCTCTATCGCCAAAACATGGCGCGCCAAGCCGATCAGATCCGGCCGAGCTAAGCCTAGCGTCCCGGTTTAGGTTCAGATGTTCGCTGGAAAACCGAGCGAACTTCTGAACCACCACACGAGCTTCTCCGAGCCCGCCTCAATTATCTTTTAGATATTCGTTCCAGATCGGATTGCCGCCACCAAGCGTTGTGATGAACGCAGCGTGTGCGGCAATGTCGTCCTCGGTCACCCGGGAGGCGAGCGGCATGGCCCGTTGCCGGCGCGGCGTATCGACCTGTCCAACCGTGAAGGAAACCCGCGTTTCCGCAAGAATAAGTTCCGACTGCCGGGCACCAATCAGATCGATATAGACTTCGGCCAATAGTTCGGCGTCAAGCAAAGCTCCGTGCTTCGTTCGCCGAGAATTATCGATTGCGTAGCGCGAGCACAGATCGTCCAGCCGATTTGACACACCGGGATGCTTGCGGCGCGCCAACGTCAGCGTGTCCACGAGACGATCCCGCGGTATGGCGGGTCGCGACACCCGATCAAGTTCCGCGTTGATAAAGCCAATATCGAACGACGCGTTGTGAATGACCAGTGGTGCATCACCGATGAACGTCAGAAATTCTTCGACCACGCCGGCAAAAAGTGGCTTGTCTGCGAGAAACTCTGTCGAAAGCCCGTGTACGGCGAAGGCTTCCTGCGGCATGTCTCGTTCAGGATTGAGGTAGACGTGAAACGTTTGTCCGGTCGGCATGTGATTGACCATCTCGACGCAGCCGATTTCGACGAGGCGATCGCCGCGGAGCGGATCGAGCCCTGTGGTTTCGGTATCGAGAATGATTTCACGCATGATCAGCTTGGACTAGTGTGGTGGTTCAGAAGTTCGCTCGGTTTACCCTGCGAGCCCTTATCACGCGAACTTCTGAACCTAAACCACACTAGAATTATAAGTTTTCTAGTGTCCTCTCGAATCCAAAGTTCGCTACGGATCGCGCTGCACGATAAGGTAAACTTTGGATTCGGGACACTAGTTTCGAATCAGCTTCGCCGTTGCGGCATTTTAGCAACCTGATCAAGGATTTCACGGATTCGCAGCCTGACCGGGTCCAATCCGTGGGATGTATCCACCACGAAATCCGCCCGCTTCCGCTTTTCCGCATCAGGCAACTGGCGGGTCAAGATCGCGTCAAGCTTGTCCGGGGTCATGTTCTCCCGCGCGAGAATTCGTTCTCGCTGGATTTCAGGTGTGGTTGTCACCACAACGACGGCATCCACCCGCTTTTCACCACCCGTTTCGAATAATAGCGGCACATCCAACACCGCCACCGGTGCCCCCGCCTTCTCCGCATCGCTCAAAAACTTCTGCTGATGGCTGCGCAGCATCGGATGCACAATGGCTTCGAGACGCTTCATGGCCTCGGCGTTGTTCACGACCATCGCAGATAGCTTTTGCCGATCCACTTTGCCGTTGGCTGTGCTGCCTGGAAATGCTGCTTCGACAGCAGGCACTGCCTCGCCTTCGTAGATCTTATGAACGGTCGCGTCCGCGTCGTAGACAGGTACTCCGGCTTCCTCAAATAACTTTGCCGTAGTGGACTTTCCCATCCCGATCGAACCGGTCAAACCAAGTAGCAACATCAAAAAATCTCGTTGAATTATACAGCCAGCAGATTCTTCCTGCGAAGAAAGCCAAGCAGCGGTAGCAGCGGCAGACCCAGGATCGTGAAATGATCGCCATCGATGCGATCGAACAGGTTCACGCCAACACCCTCAAGTTGATAGGCGCCCACGCTTTGGGTCACTGCATTACCAGCCGCCTTGACGTACGCGGCGATCTGATCGTTCGTCAACGATCGCATGGTCATACGCGCGACGCTCACGTGCGAGAACAAAAGCTCGCCATTCTTGACGACGCTAACAGCGCTATGGAGCTCGTGAACATTTCCCGAAAGTGTTCGCATCTGTTCGATGGCCGCCGCGGAGTTCACGGGCTTACTGAAAAGCTGCTCGCCGAGCGCAAGCGTCTGATCAGCACCGACAACATATTGGTCTGTGATCTTTGTCGATACGTACTTGGCTTTCTCATTCGCCAGAAGGGCGGCGATTTTTCCAGGATCCTTCAGATGAGACGATTGCTGAATTCCCCGCTCGTCAATGTCAGCCGGAATACACTCAATTGACAGACCAGCATTCGCAAGCAGCATACGACGTGCTGCACTTTGTGAGGCCAAAATCAACGGTTTTCGCTCAAGCCAAATCGACATGATCATCTATCAGTTCTTTTGACGCTGACGATCGGCAAGCAGTTTCATAATGGCTGCAGCAGTCTCTTCGATCGAACGACGTGTGACATCCAGCAAGGGCCAGTCATACTTGGCACTGAGCTTGCGGGAAAATGCCACCTCTTCCGTCACCGATTGACGATCGACGTACGAATCATCACCTGTTTTCGCGCCGATCCCGAGCAGCCGGTTCTGACGAATCTGAATCAAACGCTCCGGCGTTGCATGTAGGCTGACGACAAGCGGCTTCTTCAACGTCTCGAGCTGATGCGGGATAGGAATACCAGGCACAAGCGGCACATTGGCTGCACGGACACCGCGGTTAGCGAGATAAATCGAGGTTGGCGTTTTCGATGTTCGTGACACACCCACAAGAACGACATCCGCTTCTTCCAGACCTTCGACGTGCTGACCATCATCGTGCATCATCGAGTAATTCAGCGCGTCGATGCGTTTGAAATACTCCGCGTTGAGAGTGTGCTGTGCACCGACCCGGCGCGATGTCTCGGTCCCGAGGTAAGCCTGAAACAGCTGCATCACCGGACCGATGATTGAAAGGCTCGGGATGTTGATTTCCTGGCACTTCGCTTCGAGCCGCTCCACGAGATCCTTTTCCAAAAGGGTAAAGAGGACAATGCCGGGTGCCTCCTCTATTTCCGCAAGGACGCGATCGAGCTGCTTCTGACTGCGGATCAGCGGATACACATGCTCCACAGGTGAGACGTTGGAATACTGCGCGGCAACGGCGCGTGCGACGGTGATAAGCGTTTCTCCGGTCGAATCGGAGATCATGTGGAGATGAAAATAGCTGCCGGTGGTGGGCACCATATCGACTCGATTCCCGGTTTTACGTCGTCAGTCCCATTGTGAATCGCTGTGAATCCCTGTGGGGACTTCGACCTCGATCGGACCGCGCAAAAGCACGCCCGGGATAACGCGACATTCCATTCACAGCCGTGATTTCGGGATGAAACCAGACAGTAGCAATCATGGTAGCGGGCTTATGTGGATTTGTCTTGGACTAATGGCGGACGCCCCGCCGCAAGGCATTGAAACAATCCGCTTTTTTGCAGCATCGTCTTTTAAATCAACTGCGGGCATAACCTCGCCGCATGTGGATTGTCGCAGAATAAAACGAGGATCGAATTGTGCGGACACTAATCACGGTCACTCAAACTCTAACTTAAGAATCTAAAAGGATTCCTTAAGGAAGTTGTGCCCTGCGGATAGACCTTGCATGAGGCCCCCCATTGATGCTCAACGTCTCTTGGGATGGCTTTGGTTCCGCCAAGCCCTTCCACGAACCACGTGTAGAGATCTTTCGGCTAAGCAAAGCAAGCGAGCACTTCGTAATGTACGAATGGATCAAGGCGCTCCATGTGATTGCGGTCATCTCCTGGATGGCCGGTATGCTCTATCTGCCTCGCCTGTTCGTTTATCACTGCGACGCTGAGATCGGCTCCAAGCAGTCCGAGACGTTCAAGGTCATGGAACGGCGACTGCTGAAGGTGATCATCAATCCAGCTATGATCGTCACCTGGCTCGCTGGCCTGTGGTTGGTATGGCAGGGTCATTGGTACAAGGCGGGCTGGTTTCACGCCAAATTTGCATTGGTCCTGGTGATGTCGGCCGTCCATGGCTTTCTGAGCGCGCGCGTGCGGGAGTTTGCCGCTGATAAAAATACCAAAAGTCAAAAATTCTATCGTATAATCAACGAGGTACCGACTATCCTCATGATCATGATCGTGATCCTGGTGATTGTGAAGCCGTTTTAACCCGGGAATCGGGTTCGCCAGCCCATGATCGTCTTGCGTCGCTTCGGCCTATTTTCTATATTGGGAGTATCCCACCGAACGCAGGCGGATGCGGTAGAGTCGCGGTTTTATTGTTGGACCGGACGCTGCATCAGGTTCGAAGCCTCCCGGCACCTTCCTTGCTCAAGACCTGCGGACTTCTAGTCCTTTTTGTAGTCCGTATGTCGTCAGCAAACTGAACCTTCTCTTGCTCCTTCCCCTCTTAGTTTCTCCACAGGACGATCCCAATGCGGGAAATCAAATTACAAGACCTCAAAGCAAAAACTCCGGCGGAGCTTGTCTCGTTCGCCGAGGAACTCGGGGTCGAAAACGCCAGCACCATGCGCAAGCAGGAGCTGATGTTCGCCATTCTCAAACAGCTCGCCATTCAGGAAACCGATATTATCGGCGAGGGTGTCGTCGAGGTTCTTGCCGACGGCTTCGGCTTCCTTCGGTCATGGGACGCAAATTACTTGCCCGGACCGGACGACATCTATGTTTCGCCGTCGCAGATTCGCCGTTTCGGTCTTCGCACCGGTGACACGATTGAAGGTCACATCCGCAGCCCGAAGGAGGGCGAGCGCTACTTCGCGCTGTTGAAAGTCAACACGCTGAATTTCGAGGATCCGGAGAAGTCGAAGCACAAGGTCAATTTCGACAACCTCACGCCATTGTTCCCCGATCAGCGGTTCAAGCTCGAGCTGGACGATCCCACGCGCAAGGACTTGTCGACACGTGTCATCGATATTGTAGCGCCTATCGGTAAAGGCCAGCGCGCACTTATCGTTGCTCCGCCTCGCACGGGTAAGACCGTGCTGATGCAGAACATCGCGCACGCGATTACGGCCAATCATCCGGAGTGCTATCTGATTGTTCTTCTGATCGACGAGCGTCCGGAAGAAGTCACGGACATGCAGCGCTCGGTGAAAGGAGAGGTGGTTTCATCGACGTTCGATGAGCCTGCCGTGCGCCACGTTCAGGTCGCCGAGATGGTGATCGAAAAAGCCAAGCGTCTTGTCGAGCACGGACGCGACGTTGTCATTCTGCTTGATTCGATCACACGTCTTGGCCGCGCCTACAACACAGTGGTTCCGTCATCCGGCAAGGTCTTGACTGGTGGTGTCGACGCGAACGCGCTTCAGCGTCCGAAGCGTTTCTTCGGTGCGGCGCGTAACATCGAAGAGGGCGGTTCGCTGACCATCATTGCAACGGCGTTGGTCGATACCGGCAGCCGCATGGACGAGGTGATCTTCGAAGAGTTCAAGGGCACGGGTAACTCCGAACTCATTCTTGATCGCAAGGTCTCCGACAAGCGGACGTTCCCTGCGATCGATATTTCGCGCTCGGGCACGCGTAAGGAAGAGCTCATTACTGATCCGCAGCTGCTCAAGAAGATGTACGTGCTTCGCCGGATCCTCAATCCGATGGGCACCATGGATGCCATCGACTTCCTGCTCGACAAACTCCGCAACACCAAGAACAACGCGGAGTTCTTCGAGTCCATGAACACCTAATTGATAAGAGGCGAACCGGGCAACAATCTCAAGTCCGGTTCGCTTTCGCTCCACGCCGCACTTCAAGCCGGCGAGGGAGCCGCCGCGCCGGGGTTTAGTGTGCGGTGCAGCAAATGCTATGCTGCACCAATGGTGCAGTATATTGCGTTGCACAATTCTGACGACTTAAGCTTCTGATTGGATTTTGATTGCGCGCCGTCTGCCTGTTCGACAAATAGGCGCAATGCTTTCTCCCAACCAAACCATCTTCGCGTTGTCGTCTGGGCGCGCGCCAACGGCGATCGCTGTGATCCGTCTATCCGGACCGCAAGCACGGGCTGCGGTCGAAAGTCTTTGCGGAAAAATTCCTGCGCCTCGGGTGGCTCACCTCGCAACATTGCGAAACGCGAATCATGAGCCCATCGACGAGGGGGTGGTGCTGTGGTTTCCAGGACCGCACAGCGTGACAGGAGAGGACGTTGCCGAGTTTCAGGTCCACGGTGGCCGCGCTGTCATCGCGGCGATGTTCGAGGCACTCGGAAAAATCGGAGGGCTGCGTCCTGCCGAGCCAGGCGAATTCACACGCCGCGCATTTGAGAACGGCAAGCTCGACCTCACCGAGGCTGAAGGCCTCGACGATTTGATTCACGCAGATACTGATCGCCAACGCCGCCAGGCTCTCCGGCAGCTAAGGGGGCTGTTGGGCAATCATGCTAGGGATTGGCGGGAGCAGATCATCAAAGCGTCGGCAATGGTCGAAGCGGCTATCGACTTCTCGGACGAAGGCGATGTACCGGACGACCTCATTGGACCTGCGAAGGAGAGGGTCAGACGTCTGCTTGATGAGATCGAGGGTGTCCTGGCGATAGCGGGCCGGAGCGAGCGTCTGCGCGACGGGCTCGTTGTGGCTATTACCGGCGCTCCCAACGTTGGCAAATCGACGCTCATGAACCAGCTCGCCCGGCGGGACGTTGCAATCGTTTCACCGCAGGCAGGGACCACCCGCGACATCATCGAGGTGCATCTCGACCTCGACGGCTATCCCGTGACCCTGATCGACACGGCGGGCATCCACGAAACGTTAGATCCAATAGAGCTCGAGGGAATCCGGCGCGCGAAAGCACGTGCCGGCGACGCTGATCTGATCTTCTGGCTCGTCGATGGCCGAACTGATGAGGCGAGGGGCGGTCCGAACGTGGCTGAATGGAACGAGGGAGTTCCAAACGACCCAGGTCGGATTTGGACCATTCGCAATAAGCTCGACGATCTGGCTGGTCCCACGACGAGTACGGTGGGTGGTCAGTTGGCCTTTTCGATCTCGGCAAAGAACGGTCGGGGCCTTTCTGAACTGATGGACAGTCTGGTCCAATTTGCATCATCCCATTTCGACGACGAGGTTTCGCTGATCACCCGTGCACGTCATCGGACCTTGCTGCAGGACGCCGCGGATGCCTTGGGTCGGGCTCTGAGCATGAAGGAGGAACCAGAGCTAATTGCCGAGGAACTTCGAATAGCGATTCACTCGTTAGGGCGGTTGACCGGGCGCGTCGACGTTGAAGATATTTTGGATTCTATCTTTCGGGATTTCTGTATAGGCAAATAGCGCCTAACGACTGTTTCACGTGAAACATCGAGGGATCGGGTGGGTGTTTCACGTGAAACACCCGTTGGCTCTTCACTTTGTTTCACGTGAAACGCCTTGATCCCGCAGTTCTGACTTTGAGCTTTTGCAGTTGCACGATAGAACACCGTTCAATCATGCAAAATTCGTTTGATGTCATCGTGATCGGAGGAGGGCACGCCGGCTGTGAAGCCGCGGCCGCTTCCGCGCGCATGGGCGCCAAAACGGCCCTCGTCACCCATCAATTCGCGACTGTTGGCGCGATGTCCTGCAATCCCGCGATTGGCGGGCTGGGAAAGGGGCATCTCGTCCGTGAAATCGATGCTCTCGATGGGTTGATGGGCCGCATCGCCGACCGGGGTGGCATCCAGTTCCGCGTTTTGAATCGTCGGAAGGGTCCGGCAGTTCGCGGTCCTCGTGCCCAGATCGATCGCAAGCTTTACGCCGCGGCCATGCAAGCCGAGATCCGGAAGACACCCAATCTATCCGTGATCGAGGGTGAAGCGGACGAATTTCTCCTCTCTGACGGCCGCATTCGTGGACTTCGCCTCGGCGACGGCCGGGAGTTCGCCACAGCTGCGATTGTTGTCACAACCGGCACATTTCTGCGCGGTTTGATCCATCTGGGCGAACGGAATTGGCCGGCCGGGCGAGTAGGCGAGGCCCCGGCGATGGGATTATCGAAGTCTTTCGAAGCGGTCGGATTTACCTTAGGTCGCCTCAAGACGGGGACCCCGCCTCGACTCGATGGCACCACCATCAACTGGTCCGCAGTGGAAATGCAGCCGGGGGACGATCCGATTGAGCCGTTCTCGGTTCTGACCACCCAGATCACCACCCCTCAGATCGAATGTGGCATTACCCGCACGACCGATGCGACCCATGAGATCATTCGGGCGAACGTGCACCGGTCGCCGATGTATTCCGGCCAGATCAAGAGCACGGGTCCGCGCTATTGTCCGTCGATCGAGGACAAAATCGTCCGTTTTGGTGATCGGGACGGCCATCAGATCTTCCTGGAGCCGGAAGGGCTCGACGATACGACCGTTTACCCCAATGGAATCTCGACCTCCCTTCCGGAGGAGGTTCAGCTAGCTATCCTGGCCACGATTCCGGGGTTGGAGCAGGTCAAAATGGTCCGCCCGGGTTACGCGATCGAATACGATCACGTCGATCCTCGCGAACTGGATCCAACGCTGCAGACCAAGCGCGTACCGGGGCTGTTCCTGGCCGGTCAGATCAATGGCACGACCGGATATGAAGAAGCCGCTGCGCAGGGTCTAGTGGCCGGCCTGAATGCGGCTTTGCTGGCCGGAGGAGGTCAGCCTGTCGTGTTTGACCGTGCTCATGGCTATTTGGGCGTCATGATCGACGATTTGACGTCGCGCGGCATCACCGAGCCGTATCGGATGTTCACGTCGCGGGCGGAGTACCGCTTGACCCTGCGGGCCGACAATGCCGATCAGCGTTTGACCGATCGAGGCATTGCCTTGGGATGCGTCGGTGCAGAGCGGGCACGTTTCCACACCGCGAAGATCTCCGCACTTAGTGAGGCGAAGTCTTTGGCGAAATCTCTGTCCGTGACGCCCAACGAAGCTGCGAAGTATGGGCTCGCGCTCAACCGCGACGGTCAGCGCCGTTCAGCCTTTGAGCTGTTGGCTTATCCGGAGATCGGCTGGGCGGAAGTCACAGCAATCTGGCCTCAGCTTCAAGAGATCGATCCGAGCATCGCGATCCATCTGGAGATCGACGCCAAGTACGATGTCTACCTGTCGCGGCAGGCGGCGGATGTTGAGGCTTTCCGGCGGGATGAAAGTCTGGTTCTGACCGAGGTGGACTATCGAGCTGTGCCCGGACTCTCGAATGAAGCTCGCCAGAAGCTTGAGAGCATTCGGCCGCGGACGATTGGCCACGCTGCTCGGATTGAAGCTATGACACCGGCAGCTTTGGCCATCCTCGCGGCTTATCTGCGTCGCGAAGCCCGGCGCACGCCGGCCGCGTCGGCCTGAGGGCAGGGAGCCCATGGCCAAATTATCGTCTGCCCAGCTCCCGTTGCTTTCGCCCGGGGATAAAGCTGCAGCTTTGGCGCTCACGCCCGTTTCACGTGAAACGGAGGCGCGGCTGGATCGCTATGTCGATCTGCTGGTGGAGTGGCAGGCCAAAACCAATCTCGTGGCACCGTCTACGTTGCCGACCCTATGGACCCGGCACGTGGCCGATTCCCTTCAGCTCCTCGCACTCGCGCCCAAGGCACGAACCTGGCTTGATCTTGGCAGTGGCGGCGGTTTTCCCGGCGTGGTGCTGGCCTGTGCGATGGCAGAGCATCAAGGTGCTGCTGTCCATCTTGTTGAACGAAATGCGAAGAAAGCTGCATTTCTGCGCGAGGCGCTGCGCGTGACAGGTGCCGCTGGCACTGTCCATCTATCTGACATCGGGGATTATGTGGATAGTTTCAGTGCGCCCGTGGATTGCGTCACCGCCCGCGCGCTCGCTCCTCTACATATGCTCCTGAACTACGTTGAGCCTCTCATGAAGCGCGGCGCGAAGGCCCTGTTTCTAAAGGGACAAGATGTAGAGTCAGAATTGACTGAAGCCACTAAATACTGGATTATCGACCCACATCTGCATCCCAGCCGGACAGGCGGACAAGGCTGGATCGTCGAGCTTGAGACCATCGAGCGGCGATAAATTGTCCGTTCAAGAGACATGGCCACGCAAATGATTGATATGAATGAGGTTTTTCAGGGCGACGCGCCAGAAGGCACACCGGGCCGCCCGCGTATCCTCGCTCTAGCCAACCAGAAGGGCGGCGTCGGCAAAACAACTACCGCGATCAACTTAGGCACAGCACTTGCCGCCATTGGCGAGCGTGTGCTGGTTGTTGATCTCGATCCTCAGGGCAATGCTTCGACGGGACTTGGCATCGACCGTCGCAACCGTAGCTGCTCGACCTACGATGTGCTGGTGGGAGAGGCCAAGTTGCGTGAAGCGATCATTCCGACCGCGGTCCCACGGCTTCACATTGCTGCTTCGACGATGGATCTCTCCGGTCTGGAGCTCGAATTGGGCACGACGCGCGACCGCGCGTTCCGCTTGCGCGACGCGATTGCGGATCTAAACGTCGGCATCGAAACGGAATCTGCTTACACTTACGTGCTGGTCGATTGCCCGCCGTCGCTCAATCTGATCACCGTCAACGCTATGGCGGCGTCACACGCGATCCTGGTGCCGCTGCAGTGTGAGTTCTTCGCACTCGAAGGTTTGTCGCAGTTGCTGCAGACGGTCGAGCAGGTGCGTTCGACTCTGAACCCAGGACTGACAATTCACGGCATCGTTCTGACGATGTTCGACTCGCGCAACAACCTCTCAAACCAGGTCGTCGCCGATGTGCGTCAGTTCATGGGCAGCAAGGTTTACGACACGATGATCCCGCGCAACGTTCGCATTTCGGAAGCGCCGTCCTACGGCAAGCCGGTGCTTGTGTACGATCTGAAGTGCGTTGGAAGTGAAGCTTATCTCAAACTTGCGACTGAAGTGATTCAGCGCGAGCGGGAATTGCGTACGCACTGAGCGATCTCAAAAAGCAGACGGCGGTGCGAATCGCCGCCACAATAAAATTTAGTGAAGCGGGAGTGCGTGAGTTGAGTGCAAGGGAGCAGTCGATGGCCGACGAGGCGCGTTCGCGACTGGGTCGCGGTCTTGCAAGTCTGATTGGTGATGTTGGCGGCGAGGCGGCTCATGTGGAGCGTCCGGCTCGCACGCCACGTCGTGTGCCGATTGAATTCCTGAAAGCCAATCCGCGAAATCCGCGCCGAACGTTTTCCGACGAAGAACTCAGCGAGCTGTCGGCATCGATCAAGCAGCATGGTGTGATTCAGCCGATCGTCGTGCGTCCAGTGCGTGGTGCGCAGGATCGTTTCGAAATCATCGCCGGCGAACGCCGCTGGCGCGCGTCACAGCGTGCCGGCTTGCACGACGTGCCGATCGTGACTGTCGATGTCAATGACAGCGACGCGCTCGAGATCGCGATCATCGAAAACGTGCAACGAGCCGACCTCAACGCGATGGAAGAAGCGCAGGGCTATCACGCGCTCGCGGCCGAATTCAAACGCAGCCAGGACGATATCGCCAAGATCGTTGGCAAGAGCCGCAGTCATGTCGCGAACATGATGCGCCTGACTAAGCTTCCAGCGGATGTGCAGGCCTACATTGCCGATGGAAAAATCTCGGCTGGTCACGCGCGTGCGCTGATCAATGTTCCGGATGCGTCAGCCGCAGCAAGGCGAATCGTTGAGGAAGGTCTGACTGTGCGTCAGACGGAGGCGCTGGCGCATGATGAAGGTGTGCCCGAACGCAAGCCGCAAAAGGCCCGCAGCAGCGGTGCTTCAAGCGTGAAGGACGCAGATACACTTGCTCTTGAAAAGCGCGTCAGCGACGTTCTTGGTTTGAAGGTGAGTGTCGATCATCGCGAACCCGGCGGAATCGTGACGATCAAGTATCAAGATCTTGACCAGCTCGACGAAGTTCTTCGCCGCCTTGAGGCGGGGCACTAAGTCATTTTAGCCGCGGCGCCGCGCGTTGACGGCAACGGCGAGCAGCGCGCGCTGGGCGATGACTTCGGCCAATGATGGTTGCTTGCGCATGTCGAAGGCGGCTTCGGCAAGTTGGGCAATGATCTTGACCAGCCGCTCGGTGCTTGTGTTTCGCAAGGCTGTCTCGACCAATGGCTTGCGTGAAAAGTGCAGGCGAGGGAAACCGCTTTCCAGCGCGTCAAGCTCGCCGCGGCCTTCTTCGATTGAAAGCCGAGCCTTGTGCAGTTGTGCAGCCTGTCGCTGCGCCGACATGATAATCATGCCAGGATAAATTCCGGCGGCCATTGCTTTGGCGAAGGACGTTTCCACATCAGCAGCACGTCCCGCAAAGGCATTATCGACAATGGGATCGAGCGCGAGACCTGATGCATCCGTGACAATCGCCACAACGTCGTCGAGTGTGATCTCGCGCTGGCCGTGAGCATAGAGCGTGAGCTTGCGAATTTCATTTCGCGAAGCTTGCCGGTCGCCACCAAGCAGCGAGGTCAGGGCCGCTCGTGCATCGGGGGCGATTTTTAGATTCGAAACGCGCAGTTCGTCATCAATCAGGCGTGCCAGATCACGCTCGGTGTCTGCATAACACGCGATGGCAACCGCCGACTTTGCGCGCTCGCAGACTTTACGGAGCGGTGCGTCGGGTCGTAGCTCGCCAGCTTCGATGACGACAAGGCAGTCCTTGACCGGCATATCGGTCAGTGTTTCGACGCCGCTGGCAAAACTGCGAGAGCCTGTGCGGACCCGGATGGCGCGTCGTCCTCCGAACAGCGGCACCGTCATGGCTTCATCAACGAGACGCGACGGTTCAGCGGCCAGTTCGTCGCCGTCAAGCTTCACCAAGGCGAAGGGGTCGTTTGGATCGTCGACCGCCAAAGCCATCAACGCGTTGGCGCGTTCATGGACCAGACCCGTGTCAGGGCCATAAAGCAAGACAATCGGACGCGCCGGATCAGGCCGGGCGAGATAGGCGTCGATTTCCTTGCCGCGGAGCGCGACCACGAATATCCCGAATCGTTGCTGGATTACGTGCCGGCGATGAAGAACGACGCCAGACGCTGACTGATGTTGTCGGCAATAACCTTGGATGCGCGGTCTTCCGCATCACGCAGTGCGCGCGATCGCGCGAATCGCTGGGCTTGTCCCGGAATATCGTAAGAAACACGCGAGAAGGTTGTGCCGGTCAGCACCGTCTTGTCGGTCGCATTGTCCTTCAGCTCGTATGTTGCGTCGATTCCGTAATTCTCTAGATCCGGCCGGGCGGTGGTGGGATCGACGATGACCGACAAACGACTTGTGGTGATGCGGATCAGCAGGCGGTGAGTCGGGGGACCTCCGACAGCGCTGCCATACATGTTGAACATCAGCGCGTTGCGTATCTCGACACCGAGACGGGCTTCACGCGTTCCATTCGGTATATTGAGCGGAGGAACTTCGACGCCCTGAAGCTTTTCGCGCAGCGCCGGTTCGCCATTCGGCCCGCGTTCCGCATACATCGGCTGGAAACAGCCCGCGACCGCAGCAGCCAAGGCTGCCACGACTGCCAGCCGGGCAGCGATGCGCTTATCAAACCACGACATTCACGATCCTCTGCGGAACGATGATCACTTTGCGCGGGGATTTCCCGTCCAAGGCCGATTTTACCGTATCAAGGGCCAAAACGGCAGCCTCAATTTCCGGATTCGCGGCATTTCGAGCGACCGTGACATCCGCGCGCTTCTTGCCATTAACCTGCACGGGGAGCGTAATTGTGTCATCGACGAGCAAATCGGCCTCAATCTCCGGCCATTGCGCCTCCGAAACCAAGCCCTGATGCCCCAGGATCTCCCAGCACTGCTCAGCCAGGTGCGGCATCATCGGCGAAATCAGCCGCAACAGGATGTCGAAAGCTTCCCGGCTGGCGGCCGCCACGGCGGCGTTGGTTTCCAAAGCTTTCGCCGGTCCATCGACGACGTCCGCCAGCACCCCAACAAATGTGTAGAGCTTGGCGATCGCTGTATTGAAGCGCAGCCGTTCGATGGCATTAGACACGTCTGCGAGGGTGCGGTGGGCGGCGCGCCGCACCGTCAGCACTGCCTCGCTGTCGAGGTCGGTCAGCGGCGTGCCTGATGGCGGCAAATGCGGAGCCGCTGTGTTCACAAGACGCCAGATACGTTGGACGAATCGGCTGGCGCCCTGAACGCCTTCTTCGCTCCAGATCACATCGCGATCCGGAGGCGAATCCGACAGCATGAACCAGCGCGCTGTGTCAGCACCATAGGTACCGATGATGTCATCGGGATCGACGGTGTTGCGCTTTGACTTCGACATCTTCTCGATCGAGCCGATCTCGATAGGTTCGCCTGTCGTCAACAGCGATCCGCGGCGCGTCTTCCCGTCGCCCTCGATCTTCACCTCTGCGGGAGAGGCAAACGTGCCGTCCTGCTTTTTGTAGGTCTCATGCACGACCATGCCCTGTGTGAACATGCCGGCGAACGGCTCATCCATGCCGATATGTCCCGTTGCTTTCATCGCGCGGGTAAAGAAGCGGCTGTAGAGCAGGTGCAGGATCGCGTGTTCAACACCGCCGATGTATTGATCGACCGGCATCATGCGGTCGACCACATCGCGGGTGGTCGGCGTGTTTTCGTTCCAAGGGTCGGTAAAGCGCGCGAAATACCACGACGAATCGACAAACGTATCCATGGTGTCCGTCTCGCGCCGCGCGTGCGCGTTGCCGCACTGCGGACAGGCAACGGTTTTCCACTTGGTGTGCCGGTCCAACGGATTTCCGGGACGATCGAATTCAATGTCGTCGGGCAACTGCACGGGCAGGTCTTTGACCGGAACGGGTACGACGCCGCAGGTTTCGCAGTGAATAATCGGAATCGGACAGCCCCAGTAGCGCTGACGCGAGATTCCCCAATCACGCAGGCGGAAATTGACCTGACGCTGCGCGACCGCACGATTGCCGAAGGTCACGTTTTCGAGGCGTTTGGCGACTTCTTCCTTCGCTTCCGCAATGGTCATGCCATCGAGGAAGCGCGAATTGATCATGCGGCCGTCACCGTCATAGGCGGTGTCAGTGATCACAAAACTCGCGGGATCTTGCCCCTCAGGGCACACCACGGGCGTGTTGCCGAGACCATATTTGTTGACGAAGTCGAGGTCGCGCTGGTCGTGCGCGGGGCAGCCAAAGATTGCACCCGTGCCGTAGTCCATCAGCACGAAATTGGCGACATACACCGGCAACTGCCATGATGGATCGAGCGGATGGATGGCCTTGATGCCGGTGTCGAATCCCTTCTTTTCGGCTGTTTCGATCTCCGCCTGCGCGGTGCCGGTGTGACGGCATTCCTCGATGAATGATGCCAGCGCGGGATTTTTTTTCGCGGCCTCCGCTGCAAGTGGATGATCTGGTGACAAAGCGACGAATTTGGCGCCAAAGAGCGTGTCCGGACGCGTTGTGAAGACCTCGATCTCGCCTTCTCCTGCCGGAGTTGTCTTTGTGTCGAGCACAAAGCGAATCAACAGCCCTTCCGAACGCCCGATCCAGTTGCGCTGCATGAGGCGCACCTTGTCGGGCCAGCGGTCGAGGGTATCAAGCGCAGCGAGCAGCTCGTCGGAGTATTTGCTGATCTTGAAGAACCACTGCGTGAGTTCACGCTGCTCAACCAGCGCACCCGAGCGCCAGCCGCGACCATCGATCACCTGCTCGTTGGCAAGCACCGTCTGGTCCACGGGGTCCCAGTTCACTTTCGATTGTTTGCGCTCGACCAGTCCCGCTTTCAGGAAATCCAAAAACATGCGCTGCTGGTGCTTGTAGTAGCTGGGATCACAGGTTGCGATCTCACGGCTCCAGTCCAGCGACAGCCCCATCGACTTGAGCTGCTTTTTCATGGTGGCGATGTTTTCGTAGGTCCATTTCGCCGGATGTGTCTTGTTCTGCATTGCCGCGTTTTCCGCCGGCATGCCGAAGGCATCCCATCCCATTGGATGCAGCACATTGTGGCCCTTGGCGCGCATATAGCGCGCGACCACATCGCCCATGGTGTAATTGCGGACATGACCCATGTGGATGCGTCCCGACGGATACGGGAACATCTCGAGCACGTAATATTTCGGCTTCGGGTTGTCGTTGCGGGTGGAAAAAATCCCCCGCTCCTCCCAAAGGCGCTGCCAGCGCGGTTCGGTTTCGCGGGCGTTGTAGCGTTCGGTGCTCATGGATCGGTTGTCTGCCAGAGGATGGGAAAGCGGCAGACTAGCCACAAAAGACCGCGCTGGGTCAACGCCTTGCCGGCTATCCAGCAAGTGACATTTGCTGTTTGGCCGCCGGGACCAGCGCATGCTCCACCACGGTGTTCCGGCCCAGGCGTTTTGCGGCATACAGAGCCGCATCGGCAGCCTCCAGCAGGTCGTCTTGGGGCTGGCTTTCTCCCGGCGTGACGGTTGCGACCCCGACGCTGACCGTGACGGATTGATATGTGCTCGTTCGGTGTGGCACGGCCAGCTTTTCTACCGCTGCCCGCACGATTTCGCCCACCTGCATTGCACGCGTAGCATCGCTGGCCGGCAACAGCAGACAGAACTCCTCTCCGCCATAGCGCGCCGCGAACCCGGCATATTCATCGGCAATGGCGGCGAGCACCTTACCGACCCGGCCAAGACAGGTATCCCCTTCGAGGTGACCGTAGGTGTCGTTGAACAACTTGAAATAATCGACGTCGATCATCATCAGCGATAGCGTCGTATCGGTCTGGATGGCCCTCATCCACTCGAATTCGAACCGACTCTGGAAACCACGACGGTTGGCGAGACCGGAGACCACGTCGATTGAAGCAATAACGGTCAGCCTGTCATTGGCCGCGATCATCTCGCGCTCACGTTCGGACAACTGCGACGCCATCGCGTCGAATGCTTCAGCGAGCGGGATAAATTCGCGGGGTAGTGCCGTTTTCGAGGCGCGAGCGGAGAGGTCGCCCCTGCCGAATCGATTCGTCATGTCCGTAAGGGCGCTGATGGGGCGAATAATGAGCCGCTCACCCGCGATCCAAGCACCCAGCAGAGCGAGAATTCCGACCAATGCCAGCTGCAGGTAGGCCGTCCAAATATCGCGATCGATATTACCAAGCATTTTCGCTTCATTGATGCTGACGATGAGGCGTGCTCGCGTCCCTTTTACGCCGGCGAATGAGACGGCTTGTTTGCTGCCGTTCGCTGACTCAAACAAGATGGAGCCGGATTCGCGACCCTGATTGATCTCGCGGAGTGTAACGGCCTCGAGCAGCGATGTGTCCTTGAGCGGATGACCAATCAGGCTCGTATTCTCCGGCCGCGACGCAAGAATGACGCCTTTGCTGTCGACGAGAAGCACGGATACGCCAGCGTGATCGCCGCGTTTACTCATCAGCTGCGACATCCATTTGAGGTCGATAGCAGCTATCACAACAGCTTCTTCGCCGCCGTGAATGGCTGATACGGGATAAGCCGCCATAATCGTCGGCAGGTTAGCCGCTCGGCTGAAGATATAATCGCTTATAACAAATTCATGGAACTCGCGCGCGTGCCTGAAATAGTCACGATCGCTAAGATCTAATCCAACTACGCTCGGTTCCGTGGAACAACTGACGATGCCGTTTCGCCCGATCATCGACAAGCTCCGGATCCATGGGAGGTCCACGCGCAGACTGGCGCGCATGATTGCGCATCCCCTCCCCTGATGCGATGCTGCAGAGTAGATGTAGGCCGAGGATTGCAGAACGGCCTGCACAGTTGAGATAATTTCACGCTGCGCATCGGCAGTGTGCTGTGCCAGCTCGGAGAGTTCATTGGCAGCCAGCGCGATCTGTTTGGTGCGACTATCTTCCAGCAGGCGCACCCGATCGATCATCAAAGGAACAACGAGAATCAGGGCAAGCAACACAAGGCGCGCGCGGATTCCCCAAAGCGCCTTGAGTTTTAAGGTGTTGCGGCCAAAAGTGGCAATCGACATTTGGTATCCCCTTGCCCCACGGGGACACTAGATTAAAGGGCTCAAGAAGCCTTTCTTCAATTCGCTAAAATTGAAATGATCGGGATCTTTTCGAAATGACCGAACCGACGCCGCCTGACAGTGTAAGATCCGATGCCTCAGAGGGCCTTGCAGCGGTGGAGAACGAGATAGCGCGTGTGTGCAAGGATGCACGTCGTGATAGATCTTCGTTAACCCTAATTGCTGTGTCGAAAACGTTTGACGCGGGGGCAATCTTGCCCGTCATCAAAGCTGGGCAGCGTGTCTTCGGTGAGAATCGTGTGCAGGAAGCAAAGGGAAAATGGCCGGATTTGATGGCGGCCAATTCCGGCATCGCTCTGCATCTGATCGGGCCGTTACAATCCAACAAAGCGAAAGAAGCCGTGGCGCTGTTCGACGCGATTCATTCGGTGGATCGGCCGAGCATTTGCGAAGCGCTATCGAAGGAAATCATGAAGCAGGACCGGCGGCCGGAATTGTTCGTGCAACTCAACACCGGTGAGGAGCCGCAGAAGGCCGGGATTGCACCGGTCGATGCCGATGCATTCATTGCGCGTTGTCGCGATACCTATGGCCTGCAAATTTCCGGCTTGATGTGCATTCCGCCGGTCAATGATGCGCCGGCACCCCATTTCGCGTTGACCGCCAAGATCGCCGCCCGCAATGGCTTGAAACAACTGTCGATGGGAATGAGCGCCGATTTTGCGATCGCGATCCAGCTCGGCGCAACGCATATAAGGGTGGGGTCGGCGATTTTCGGTCATCGCTGATGGTATTTTCCGCCTAGTGTCCTGAATCCGAAGTTTGCCTCATACTGCAGCGCGCCTCGTAGCAAACTTCGGATTCGAAAGGACACTAGCAACTTATGATCCTAGTGTGGTTCAGGTTCAGAAGTTCGCTTGAGGGACTCGCCGAGAATTGAAGCGAACTTCTGAACCACCACACTATGACGCGATGACGATTCGCGTCGCGGGACCAATGCGGGACAACAATCGCAGCATGGCGCTTTTTGTCATACCGACGCATCCGGCCGTTGGTGAAAAGTTTTTGCGAGCCAGGTGAAGGAAAACGGCACTTCCGCGGCGGGCAATGCGGGGTTTGGTGTTGTGGTCGATTTCTATGATGAAGTCGTAGAGGTGATCATCCCGCATCAACCGGTCGCCTCCCTGATTGCGATTGAGGCGGACGGCACGGTTGTAGTGTCGGTCTGTGGGATCTTCCGACCAGGCATCTTCTGGGCGAATCTGGCGAAGTGGGAGGTGGGTCAAAGGGCGACAATGGCGGTCCGCCCGCCACCATACCCGTATCGGTTGAAATGTGCCGCGCGGCGTGCCCCCGTCGCCTTCGAACTTGTTGGCCCTGATTCCGCCACGTCCAAGAGCGACGGGTATAGTGTGCGCTCCGGCAACCAGCCAACCTCGGCTTGGGTTACCGGCAGCGGCGTGGATCCGTACCACAGGTAATGGCCGATCATGGAACAAGGTTCGGCAAGCCCTTGGAAAAGCTTCACTTCCCATACCTTAGTGCAACTCCTGCTTGCCCTTTTGTCTACAAATGTTCTATTTCGCCAGGTTTTTAGAGAGCTTTCGCTTTCGGGGTTGCTCCCAGAAACCTTTATTCGAAACCAAGACCCAAAGGATTGGACGCAATGGCCAACGCCCGCAAGATCCTCATCGTCGACGATGACACTGATCTGCGCGAAGCCCTGGTGGAGCAATTGTCGCTACACGAGGAATTCGAGGCATCCGCCGTCGATACGGGCGCCAAAGGCGCCCAAGCTGCGAAAGTCACTTCACCCGACCTCGTCCTGATGGATGTCGGCCTGCCTGACACCGATGGTCGCGAGGTGGTCCGCAGTCTCCGCAAGGGCGGGTTTAAATCGCCGATCATTATGCTGACCGGTCACGATACCGATTCGGATACCATCCTCGGGTTGGAATCCGGAGCGAATGATTATGTCGCGAAGCCGTTTCGCTTTGCCGTCCTGTTGGCACGCATCCGTGCGCAACTTCGTCAGCACGAAGCTAGCGAGGATGCAGTTTTCTCGGTGGGTCCGTACAGCTTCCGGCCCGGCTCCAAGATGCTGACTGGGCCTAATGCCAAGAAAGTCCGGTTGACCGAAAAAGAGACGGCGATTCTTCGGTTCCTTTATCGGGCCGGGCAGCAGCCAGTCTCGCGCGAAATGCTGCTCCAGGAGGTCTGGGGTTACAATTCCGGGGTGACCACACATACGCTGGAAACGCACATCTACCGGCTGCGTCAGAAGGTGGAGAAAGACGCTGCTAATCCGGAAATTCTTGTGACCGAATCCGGTGGCTATAAACTGGTGCCATGAGACGAATCAACCGACGCACCAGCACGGCCCTTAATGGCCATTGAAGATGACATCGCCCTTTTCTCGCGCGTTCCAACTTTGAATTTGTTGGGTACGGCCGCGTTGCAGGTGCTTGCGATCGGCTCGGAGCAAATTGACTATGAGTTCGGCGAAAAGCTCTTTCACGTCGGCGACAAGGGGGACGCCGGCTTCATCGTGAAGATGGGCTCGTTTCGCATTCTGGACCAAAGCGGTGTTGAAACGGTTGCTGGTCCCAGCGCATTGATTGGTGAACTCGCGTTGATCGTCGCCATGCCGCGGCCAGCGACAGCGACGGCGCTGGAGCGATCGTCCGTATTGCGTGTATCGCGCAGCTTGTTTCAGCGCGTGCTTGAAAGCCATCCGGATGCGGCGCGCCGCCTACGTGATGACCTTGCGTCGCGTACAACAGCAGTGACGGGTGCGATCTCGAGGCTGACTTCGCGCCTCAAGTAATTCCGGACAAGTGGATCGTGGCTAGTGCGGTGGATCTGACGTTCGTATCAGCATTAACCGCTGGTCCATCATACGAACGTCAGATCCAAAACCGCACTAGATTCACATTTTTGCTAGTGTCCCTTAGGTTCTGACATTCGTAAACGAGCTAGCCGCAAGCTGATACGAATGTCAGAACCGGGACACTAGGTGTCGAATGTTGCCGTCACCGGCACATGGTCGGATGGGCGCTCCCAGCTTCGGGCGTCGCGCATGATTTTGAAATCAACAACGCGGTCGCCAAGCGCCTGCGAAACCCAGATGTGATCGAGTCGCCGGCCGCGATCGCCGACTGTCCAGTCCGCCGCGCGATAACTCCACCACGTATAGATCTTTTCAGGCTCTGGAATCCGTTGACGGGCAATATCAATCCAATCGCCCTCGGTCTTCACGTCGATCAGCTTTTCGCATTCGACCGGAGTGTGGGACACAACCTTCAGCAACTGTTTGTGCGACCATACGTCATATTCATAAGGCGCAACGTTGAGGTCGCCGACAAGGATGTGGCGGTCGCCTCGCTTGGGATGCAGAGCCTCGCAAGTCTTCATCTCGTCGAGGAATAAGAGCTTGTGCTCGAACTTGGGATTGAGTGCGGGATCGGGGATGTCGCCGCCCGCTGGCACATAGAAATTATGCAGTACGAGAGGTTCGGACATCTCGGCTTTAGCGCCGAATGCAACCGAGATGTGTCGTGAATCGATTTTGCCGCAGAAAGTTTGGATGTCGCTGCTTTCGAACGGAAGTTTCGAGACGATGGCGACGCCGTGATAGCCTTTCTGTCCGTTGAGCGCGATGTGCTCATAGCCCAACCGTTTGAAGCGCTTCACGGGAAATGCATCGTCCGGGCACTTGGTCTCCTGTAAACACAGCACGTCGGGCCGTACAGCCTCGATGAACTTTGCAATGAGTTCAATGCGCAGGCGGACGGAGTTGATGTTCCAGGTTGTTACAGTGAATTGCATGAAAGCTGGCTGTTCTAAGGATCATGCAAGACCGTTATCCGGTTTTGCAGCCCTGCTCCAGTCCGCCAGCTTCGATGCATGCTAATTGTTCGGCGTCTGATAATTAGTGTAGTCGATCTTGAACATACCGGGATCGAGCTTTTTCGTCGTATCGAGGTTATAGACCGCGACCGTTGTGTCGTAACCTTGCGGGTCGGTCACGGTCCACTGCTTGAGCTGATTGTCCTTGGCGCCGATCATCAGCATCAGGCGACTCGTACCGACGAGCGCTTGTTTTTCTTCAATGGTGATGCTGATGAACATATCGTCGGCGGAGACACCAACCAGATTCGTATCGCGCATCAGGTCGATGCGGTCCGATAGCAGGAAGCGCAACGGCGTTTGCGAAAGTGGATAGTTATCCTGTGTCGCGAGCTTGCGATCGCGCACGACCACCGTCGTCCCATCCGAGACAATAGCGATCTGACTGGGGGCGTCATACTCGAAGCGGACCTTGCCGGGTTTCTGAATATAGAAATCACCGGTGGTGCGGCTGCCATCCGGTCCCACCTGGACAAAATTTCCCGAGACGTTCTGAAGCCCGGAGAGATAGGCACTGACCTTGCTCGCGAGCATTTTTTGATTCGCATCGAAGGTCGGAGTTGTCGAACCACCACCAAACAGATTGCGCAGAGCGGGCGGAATCGGATTCGGGAAATTTTGCGATGCTGCTGGAGCGCTGGGCGCCGGTGGCGCTGATCGTTGCACGTCGGTCGCGCCATCGCGCGGTTTGGGAGCAGGCTTTGGCACCGGAACGGCCTGCGCGAATGCAGACGACATCAGAAATGTCGTCAGGAGGACTGTCGGTGCGGCGAGGCTGAGAGATCGTGCCTTGCCAGAGTGCAGGCTGAACGGCTGATTGCGCTGGAATTTTCTCAACGGTCCATCCTGTTCGGGAATCCTTGAATTTTCGCTGGCTAGTGGAGTGGATTTGACATTCGCTACCCACCCGGCTGCGAGTTCATTAAGCGAATGTCAGATCCAAAACTCCACTAGAAACTTATATTAGCTAGTGGTCCCTTGATTCTAACATTCGCAGGAGATGCCTGTTGAAACGGGATGCGAATGTTAGAATCGGACCACTAGCCCCGAGCTATGGCGATTTCGCGGCTGCGAAGCAACGACTCAATCACGCAAACTATCCGAAACGATCTTCCTCTTCACCGACCAGGATTTCACGCTTTCCGGCGTGATTGGCCTGTCCGACGATACCTTCCTGTTCCATCCGCTCCATCAGCGTCGCGGCGCGATTATAGCCGATCTGCAGGCGGCGTTGAATGTAGCTCGTGGAGGCTTTCCGGTCGCGTTTCACAATGGCGACAGCCTGAGCGAACAGATCGTTTTCGCCACCACCGCCCATGCCGGTGGAATCAAACACCGCGCCATCCTCCTCAGATTCCTCTTCGGCGGTAACCGCTTCGAGGTACTCCGGCTGACCTTGTGTTTTGAGGTGGCGAACGATCTTCTCGACCTCTTCGTCCGACACGAACGGTCCGTGGACACGGCTGATGCGACCGCCGCCGGCCATGTAGAGCATGTCGCCCTGACCAAGTAGCTGCTCCGCACCCATTTCACCGAGGATGGTGCGGCTGTCGATCTTCGATGTGACCTGGAAGGAAATGCGGGTCGGGAAGTTTGCCTTGATGGTACCGGTGATGACGTCAACGGATGGCCGCTGTGTGGCCAGGATCACGTGCAGGCCAGCGGCGCGGGCCATCTGCGCGAGCCGCTGCACGGCGCCTTCGATGTCCTTGCCCGCTACCATCATCAGGTCCGCCATTTCGTCGACGATGATGACGATGTAGGGCAGCGGCTCCAGCTCGAGCTTCTCTTCTTCGTAGATTGCCTTGCCGGTCTCCTTGTCGAAGCCGGTGTGCACCGTGCGCGTCAGCTCTTCGCCTTTCGCTTTGGCTTCGGCGACGCGAGCATTGTAACCGTCGATGTTGCGCACACCGAGCTTGGACATGTTCTTGTAGCGCTGCTCCATCTCCCGCACCGCCCACTTCAGCGCGACGACGGCCTTTTTCGGATCCGTCACGACCGGTGTCAGAAGGTGCGGAATGCCATCATAAACGGAGAGTTCGAGCATCTTCGGATCGACCATGATGAGTCGGCACTGATCAGGCCGGAGCCGATAGACCAGCGACAGGATCATGGTGTTGATGGCGACCGATTTGCCCGAGCCGGTCGTACCGGCGATCAGCATATGCGGAGTACGCGCCAAATCGATGATGACCGGGTCACCGCCAATGGTCTTGCCGAGGCAAAGCGGGAGCTTGGCGTTGCTTTCGACACCTTCCTTGGCGGTCAGAAGTTCGCGCAGATAAACCTTCTCGCGCTTCGCATTCGGTAATTCGATGCCGATGGCGTTGCGGCCGGCGACCACTGCTACACGGGCGGAGATCGCACTCATGGAGCGAGCGATATCGTCGGCAAGACCAATCACGCGCGACGACTTGATGCCGGGCGCAGGCTCCAGCTCGTACAGCGTGACGACAGGGCCGGGGTTCGCTTTCACAATCTCGCCGCGAACGCCGAAGTCCTGCAGAACGCCTTCGAGCGCTCGGGAATTTTCTTCCAGTTCGTCCTTACTGAGTGTCAGGCGATCCGAGGCTTTTGGTGCTGCAAGGACAGAAATGGGAGGGAGAACGAATACGCCTTTACGGTTTGAGGACTTCGGTTCGGCGCGCTTGCGTGAGCGGGAAACCGGCTCTTCCTCTTCCTCGTCCTCTTCTTCCTCCCCCTCTTCTTCTTCGTATTCTTCTTCTTCTTCAGCTTCCGGCACAAGCGATGGGCTTCTGCGCCCGCCACCAAGGTTGGGCTCCATCCGCTCAAATGATCGGGCAGCACGGGCATCTTCGTTGCGCCCAAGCATCATTGCGAAAATCGATGAGAACAAGCGCATTGCGCGCGCTTTCGCGCTCATGATGGCGTGAACGATCCAGCCGAGCGAAACCGAGCGACGATCGTCTTCTTCGTCGGTGAATTCCTCGTCCTCCTCGTCGATCATCGGCGGGCGTGTCCGTTCGACGATCTTCTCTTGAGATCCTGCGCCGCTTGCGAACAGGAAGCTCGCAACCATTGTCGCAAACAGGATGAAGCCGAGGACGCCGCGATAGATCAAACCCGGCGGACCGAAAATGACAGCGGGAACGCGTACGAGTCCGTCACCGACCACGCCTCCAAGCCCCGTCGGAAGCGGCCACGCGCCACTGCGCGGCAGGCAGCTTGCGAGACCGGCTGCGACCACTGCGCAGAGTATCCAGCAGGCGATCCGTAAAGCTTCGCGGTCAAAGAAACGGTG
Source organism: Nitrobacteraceae bacterium AZCC 1564 (assembly GCA_036924835.1). Taxonomy (NCBI): domain Bacteria; kingdom Pseudomonadati; phylum Pseudomonadota; class Alphaproteobacteria; order Hyphomicrobiales; family Nitrobacteraceae; species Nitrobacteraceae bacterium AZCC 1564. The sequence goes on along the minus strand of JBAGRR010000001.1, from coordinate 2,934,554 downwards.
GGTCAGCAGCCGCCATCCCCAGACAGCGATCGGCAGGACCAGCATAATCGAACCAAGGCCGAAAATTTGCATCAGCAGATCGGCCCCAATTGCGCCGGGACGTCCGATGAGATTGCGAATGGGTCCCGAGGTTGCGTGGCTAAGACTTGGATCCTGCACGGACCACGTCATCAGTGCTGCCGCGATAACGCATGCGAGCGACAGCACGCCAAGCCCTGCAAGCTCGCGTAAACGCCGGGCCAGCATTTCGCGGACCGGGTCTGAGATCTGGCCGACGATGGGGATGACGCGCTCGATCGCTGGCATGGCGTGAGTTAACCCCGCGACTCGTTCAAGACTTCAACCATACGATGCAACCCCTCAGCGGTCGTCTCGCTGTCCTGCACCATGGCAACGCGGATATATCCGGCGCCAGGATTGCTGCCGTCGGCTTGTGTGCGAGCCAGGTAGCTTCCCGGGATGACGCGCACGCCGCCTTCCTTGAAGAGCTTCACTGCGGCGGCTTCGTCACCGCCGTGCGCTGAGACGTCGAGCCAGATGCAGAAGCCCCCGGCCGGCCGGCGATAGCCGAATCGCTGGCCGAGTATCTGATCCGCAAGATCGAATTTTATTTTGTAGAGACGCCGATTTTCTTCGACATGAGTTTCGTTGCTGTAGGCCGCGACAGCCACATGCTGCAGCGGCACCGGCACCTGTGGAGCGGCGACATTGCGCAATTCGTGGAAGCGACTAAGGAATGCCTTGTCGCCGGCGACAAAGCCAACGCGCATTCCCGGCAGGTTCGATCGCTTTGAGAGCGATTGGAACGCGGCCACGTTGGCAAAATCCGGCCCGGCAGAGCTTAGGATGCTGCCCGGCGCCTTCTCCGTATAGATTTCGGAATAGCACTCATCGCTGAGCACCATGAAGCCGTGACGGTCCGCGAGCTGTTTGATGCGATCGAAATAATCCCGTGTCGCCACCGAGCCCTGTGGATTGGCTGGTGAGGCGAGATAGAAGGCCACGGTTCGATCGAGCGTCTCTGCACTCAGGGAGCCCAGGTCCGGCAGGAACCCATTTTCGCGGGTGGCTGGCAGGAACACCGCCTCGCATCCGGCCGCCCGAGCACCGGCCGCATAGGCGGGATAAAATGGGTTCGGCATCAGGATCGCTGGAGTGCCCTTGCGCGGGCTGACGTACCGGCTAGCGGCGATGGCCGCGAAAAACAGCCCCTCACGGCTGCCATTCAGCACCAGAACTTCGGTTTCCGGATCGAGGGCACGGGCCAGGTCGAATCGCTTCGATGCCCAGCCCGCGGCGGCGCGGCGAAACGGCTCAATCCCCTTGGCGATCGGATAGCGTCCGAAATCGGCGATATGGTTCGCGACAATTGGGCCGACAAAACCCGGGACGGGATGTTGCGGTTCGCCAAGTGACATATTTATCAATGGCTTACCGGGCTTGTACGGGCTCAGGAGATCCGCCAGCCGGGCAAAGGGCGAGCGCTCGCCATCTTGGGCGCCGGCACCAGGAGCCGTGCGGGAAGAAGCGGTCATCGCCATTTTAAAACGCCAATACTTGAGGTTCCGTCGACGAGAGTCCCGATTCCGAAGTTCGCATCATTTTGCTGCTCGTTCATCTGCGAACTTCGGAATCGAAGGGCTCTAGCAAGTTATTGTTCCAGTGTGGCTTTGGTTCTGAAGTCCGCATTCCGGACTCGCCGCACGAATGATGCGGACTTCAGAACCGCCACACTAGGATCAGATCGCGCAGAACTGATCACATCACCATAGGTTCTGCGAGGTTAAGACGCGATTAACCATCGGTTTTTCCGGCCACTTCGGGGCAAATCAAGGGCTGAAAAAGTGAAGGGCCCCAGCTTGCGCTGGAGCCCTTCGACGGACGGGGCATTGCCGGGTTTGTGCCCCAACCGTTGTCTCACATGTTGTAGGCGCGTTCCGTGTGTTCGGTGACGTCGAGGCCTTCGCGCTCCTTGTCGACGGTGACGCGGAGGCCGATCACGACGTCGACGACCTTGAACAGGATTGCCGATCCGATGCCCGACCACACCAACGTGGTGCAGACGCCCCAGATCTGCGAGGTCATCTGTGCCGCGAAGTCGTAGTCGCCGACCTTGCCTGCCACGTAGTCCATCACGCCCGTGCCGCCGAGGGCCGGATTGACGAGGATGCCGGTGCCGAGGGCGCCGATGATTCCGCCGACGCAGTGGATGCCGAACACGTCGAGAGAGTCGTCATAGCCGAGCGCGTTCTTCACGACGGTGCAGAAGAACAGGCAGACCACGCCAACTACGAGGCCGAGTACGATCGCGCCCATCGGACCGGAGAAACCAGCCGCCGGTGTGACCGCAACGAGGCCTGCGACGGCGCCGGACAAGGCACCGAGCAGGGAGGGATGTCCCTTGACCATCCACTCGGCGAACATCCACGACATTGCGGCCGCTGCAGTTGCAACGAAAGTGTTGGTCATGGCGAGCGCAGCGCCACCGTTGGCTTCAAGGTTCGAGCCGGCATTGAAGCCGAACCAGCCGACCCAGAGCAGGGCAGCGCCGATCATGGTCATGGTCAGCGAGTGCGGAGCCATCAGCTCCTTGCCGTAGCCGGTACGCTTGCCGATGATGAGAGCGCCAACGAGGCCCGCGATACCGGCGTTGATGTGAACGACCGTGCCGCCTGCGAAGTCGAGCGCGCCTTTCTTGAAGATCCAGCCAGCATCCGCATTGATTTCATCAAGCTTGGCCTGTGCTGCGGTCTTTGCCGCGCCGTCAGCCGCTGCCGCGAGAGCCTTCGCGGCGTCGCTGATGGCATCCGGACCTGGCCAATACCAGACCATGTGCGCGATCGGGAAATAGATCAGCGTGACCCAGAGCGGGATGAAGAGTGCGAAAGCTGCGAACTTCGTGCGTTCAGCAAAGGCGCCGACGATCAGAGCGGGCGTAATCGCTGCGAAGGTCAGCTGGAAACAGAAATACACCAGCTCGGAAATGTTCGCGTCGACGCTGAAGGTCGCTGCGGCCGAGTCGGTGGTGATGCCGGCCATGAAAGCCTTGGAGAAGCCGCCGATGAAATCGGAGCCGCCAGTGAAGGCGAGGCTGTAACCGTAGACCGCCCAGATCACGGTGACGATGCAGACGCAGTAAAACACCTGCGCCAGCACGGAAAGCATGTTCTTGGAACGGACCAGTCCGCCGTAAAATAGCGCAAGGCCCGGAATGGTCATCAGCAACACGAGAATCGCCGATGTCATCACCCAGGCATTGTCGCCCTTGTTGATGGTCGGTGCGGCATAAGCGGCGGTCGTGGCAAATAGCCCGACTGCAAGAGCCGCCAATCCCGCGCTGGTGGGACGCTTCAACGTCATTTGTTTGTACTCCTGATAAGATGAGGTTTGCGCGAAATCAGAGGGCCGCGTCGTCAGCTTCGCCGGTGCGGATACGAACCGCGTGGTCGAGATTCATGACAAAGATCTTGCCGTCGCCGATCTGACCGGTCTTCGCGGCAGCGGTGATGGCGTCGATGGTTTTGTCGACCTGAGCCGAGGCAATAGCGACCTCGATCTTGATCTTTGGAAGAAAACTCACCGCGTACTCAGCGCCGCGGTAGATCTCTGTATGGCCTTTCTGGCGGCCATATCCCTTGACTTCCGTCACCGTGAGGCCGTGAACGCCAATGGCGGTCAGGGCATCGCGGACCTCTTCCAGCTTGAATGGCTTGATGATGGCCATAACAATTTTCATAGGTAATTCCCCGCTTGGGCCCGGTTCCGGTGGACCGAGCGATCTCGACTGAGGGTCACCACGCGAAGAAAAACGCTCCACGGGCACAGCCAGCACCCGTAGAATCAAATGCCGTGCCACACCGGAGAAGATTTGCTAACGGCTTATGAATCCGAAGCTTTTCGGCCTAGCGCGACGGCCAGCGACATCGGGCTACTTTGTCGCGCCTAAAAGATCGACAGGAGTGCCAAAAACATAGGCACACCAGAGTGCCGACATAATCCTGCCCATTGAGAAGGCAGGAGGAGTTCCATTCGGAAAATTGGCCGTTGATGAACCCAGAGCTTGCGGCGCATTCCGGGAGGAAGCTTATTGAAGAGCTTCGCCGTGCTGGGTGATGTCGAGGCCTTCGACTTCATGCTCATGCGAGACTCGCAGGCCTGAAACAATATCGATGGCCTTCAGCAGCACGAAAGTTGCCGCTCCCGTCCAGGCGAAAACCACCGCGGCGCCGTAGAATTGGATCAAAAGCAATTTTGGATTGCCCTCAAGCATTCCGGAAACGCCACCGATCGCCGCGGTTCCAAAAATGCCAATCAGCAGTGTCCCGAGCAGGCCACCGATTCCGTGAATGCCAAAGACGTCAAGGCTGTCATCGTATTTGAAACGGTGCTTGAGAGCCGTACACGCCCAGTAACACACCAGTCCGGCCGCAATGCCGATCACGATGCCATGCCACGGCTCGACAAAGCCGGACGCCGGCGTAATGGTGCCAAGACCGGCCACCGCGCCGGAAATCATGCCGAGCACCGATGGCTTGCGCCGCGTGATCCACTCGATCGCGATCCACGTGACCGCGCCCGCGCAGGCCGCGAGATGCGTCGCGAGAATCGCCATCACGGCACGCGAGTTGGCCTGCAAAGCCGATCCGCCGTTGAAGCCGAACCAGCCGACCCACAACAGGCCTGTGCCGATCACTGCGAGAGATAGATCGTAAGGCGATAAATTCTCCGTGCCGTAGCCGCGGCGGTTGCCCATCACCTTTGTGGCCACCAATCCGGCGGTGCCGGCGCTCAAATGCACAACGAGGCCGCCGGCGAAATCGAGCACGCCGGCTTGACCCAAGAAGCCGCCACCCCATACCCAGTGAGCCAGCGGCACATACACGAAGGTGAACCAGACAACACAAAAAATCACATAGGCCGAGAAGCGCATGCGATCGGCGACGGAGCCCGCCACCAGCGCCACTGTAATGATAGCGAAGGTCATCTGGTAGAGGACGAAAAGTGCTTCAGGAATGGTCTTTGCAAGCGGATTGATGCTGTCCATTGTCATGCCGGACAAAAAGGCGCGGTCGAACGTGCCGAGTACCGCATCGTCACCCACAAACGTCAGACTGTATCCGTAGGCAATCCAGAGGATCGAGATCAGGGCCACCGCGGTCAGGCTCTGCGCCATGGTCGCGAGCACGTTCTTCTTGCGAACCATGCCGGAATAAAACAGCGCGAGACCCGGGATCGTCATCATCAGCACGAAGGCTGTTGCCACGATCATCCATGCCGTATCGGCGGTGTCGATTTTGGCCGTCTCGGCAAAGGCAGGTGTTGTGATCGCGAAAGCCAACGTTGCAACAGCAATAGCCGCCGCTGTCCGGGTGGCGGCACGCGGCAGGTTAGTCATGGATTCCCCCGGCTTCGTTCGTTGCGCGGTCGCTTCAAAGCACCCGCAGTCGCTGGATGATGTGGGTCAGGATTAAAGAGCGTCGTTGTCGGTTTCGCCGGTGCGGATCCGCACGGCGTTCTCGATCGGCGTGACGAACACCTTGCCATCGCCGATCTGGCCGGTCCGCGCGCCGGCCGTGATCACTTCAACCGCCTTCTCGGCCATATCCGAGCCGACGGCGATCTCAATACGAAGCTTGGGCAGGAAATTCACGATGTACTCGGCGCCCCGGTAAATCTCGGTATGGCCTTTCTGGCGGCCAAAGCCCTTCACTTCGGTCACGGTCATTCCATGCACGCCAATGGCGGTAAGTGCCTGGCGGACTTCCTCAAGTTTGAAGGGTTTGATGATGGCAGTGATGAGTTTCATGGCAGGGCTTTCTCTGCGGCCGGCATCCTGTTGGGGCAGCATGCTCGTGCTCTTGTACCTGTGCCAGTTTTATTGGCAAGGCGCGCAGGAAGTAATCTGCTCAAATGCCTTGTTTTAAGGCAGTCGCTCGCGCCGGCGATCGCTATCTACAGTCGGCTTTTTCGCGCGATTGCCTCGACAGTCAGGCTTTAGGCTTGATCAGCTCATCGCGCTTTTCGCGAAGTGAGCCTTCCTGGGCCACGGACGCCACCAGTGTGCCATCGGGCTTGAAGATCAGTCCGCGGGCCAAGCCCCGTCCTCCACGCGCATTCGGGCTGTCCTGACTGTAAAGCAGCCATTCGTCAGCCCGGAACGGACGGTGAAACCACATGGCGTGATCGAGACTTGCAGCCATGACGCGGCCATCGAACAGCGTTCGGCCATAGCGCGACATCACGGAGTCCAATAGGGAGAAATCCGACGCGTAGGCGAGCGCGCATTGATGCAGTGCCGGGTCGTCCGGCAATTTTGCTGCAGTGCGAATCCAGATGTTGATGCGTCCGTCTGGGATCTTTTCGCCAAAGTAGCGTTTGAATTCGACGGGGCGCAGTTCAATCGGACGGTCGGATTCGTAGTAGCGCTTGATGTATTCCGGCATTTGATCGAACAACGGTTCTTTCATCAGCTCTTCTGCCGTCAGTTTATCTGGCGGCGGCACATCAGGCATCGTGTCCTGATGATTGAAGGAATCTTCCTCCTCGATGTGGAAGGACACCATCATCGAAAAAATCGCGTTGCCATGCTGAATGGCGGTCACGCGGCGGGTGGCGTAGCTCCTGCCGTCACGCAGCCGCTCGACCTCATAGATAATCGGAATTTGCGGATCGCCCGGCAGGATGAAGTAGCAATGCAGCGAATGCGGCATCCGGCCTTCGACTGTGCGGCAAGAGGCAACCAGTGCCTGTCCGATCACCTGGCCGCCAAACACCCGCTGCCAGCGGGTCTTGGGGCTGTTGCCGCGGAACATATTCACTTCGAGCTGCTCGATATCGAGAATCGATAACAGGTCAATCAGGCTCTTTGACATTCACTATGTTCCGATCTGTCGCATCTCGTGGAGCGGATTTGACATTCTGCAGGTGCTAAGGTTTCCGGCGTTCCGTAAACCCTGATAAAAAGATGCCAGAGCCGCACCTTTCGGCCCCGCGCGCTGTGTCATATTTCCCTTATGGCCGGACGTGAGGCAAGAGTGGTTCAAAGGTAGCGAAATATCATGTCGTCACAACGAAGTATCGTGATCGGAGGCGGCGCATTTGCCGGTCTTGGGCTCGCGCTGGCGATCCGTCAGGCGCTCGGGCCGGAGATTCCGGTGGTGGTGGCTGATCCAGCTCTCGCCACGCGTCCAAGCCGCGATCCCCGCGCTTCGGCCATCGTGGCCGCGTGCCGCAGGTTGTTTGAAACAATCGGCGTCTGGGGTCACGTTGCGGCCGATGCGCAGCCGATCCTCGACATGGTGGTGACCGACAGCAAACTTGAAGATGTGACGCGCCCGACTTTTCTGACATTCACGGGCGACGTAGAGCCCGGCGAGCCGTTCGCGCATATGGTCGAAAATCGCCTTCTAATCGACGCGCTGGTGAAGCGAGCTGAAGCCGAGGGCATCGAACTCACCGCCACAGCGGTCTCCACTTATGAATCTCGTGCCGACAGTACGAAGGTCACGCTGAGCGACGGCCGTGAGATTGAAGCGAGCCTGCTGATTGCAGCTGATGGCGCCCGTTCGAAACTGCGCGAACGTGCAGGCATCGTGACGCACGGCTGGGATTACGATCAATCAGGTATTGTCGTCACGGTCGGGCACGAGCGTGACCACCAAGGCCGCGCCGAGGAACATTTCCTGCCAGCGGGGCCGTTTGCAATTCTGCCGCTCAAGGGCAAACGCTCGTCGCTGGTATGGACGGAAAGCCGGCGTGAGGCCGCACGCATCGTCGATTTGCCCGCAGATGATTTCAAGCGCGAGCTTGAAACCCGGTTTGGACTGCACCTCGGCGAGCTACAGCCGCTCGACAAGCCGCGTGCATTTCCGCTTGGCTACTTCGTCGCGCGTTCTTTCATTGCCGAACGTCTGGCTCTCGTTGGCGATGCCGCGCATGTCATCCACCCCATCGCCGGGCAGGGCCTCAACATGGGTCTCAAGGATGCGGCGGCATTGGCCGAGGTGATCGTCGATGCAGCGCGGCTCGGCCTCGATCCGGGGCAGGCTGATGTGCTGGAGCGGTATCAGCGGTGGCGGCGCTTTGACACGGTTGCGATGGGTGTCGCGACCAACTCGCTCAATATGCTGTTCTCGAACCATTCGACATTGCTGCGCACGGTTCGTGATATCGGGCTTGGTCTGGTCGATCGCGTGCCGCCGCTGAAAAGCGCATTCATCCGGCAGGCGGCGGGCCTGTCAGGCGAGGTGCCGCGGTTGCTGCGTGGCGAGGCGCTTTAACGCTAAAGCGTTCTCACGCAAAGCGACTACCGGTTCGCGTGAAGAAAACGCGTTAAAACAAGAATCTGAAGAGGTTCGATTCTGATTCAATCAGAACCGAACCTTTAGTCGATGCGACGCGCTTCTTCCGGCAGCATGATGGGAATGCCATCCCGGATCGGGTAAGCAAGCTTGGCTGAGCGAGAGATCAACTCTTGCCGCGCGCTGTCGAATTCCAATGGCCCCTTGGTCTGTGGGCATACCAGGATTTCCAGAAGCTTCGGATCGACGGCGCCTTCGGGGCGATCGTTCGCTGCGGTCATCTTGGTAGGCTCCCATACGAAAACTGATCGTTGGATCATAGCACGTTGCCGGTCTCGTGTGGTGGTTCAGAAGTTCGCTCCATGAACCTAAACCACACGAGTGCCGCGAACTTGAAGTTCTTCCGAGTGAAGCTGCAAGCTCGATGAAGAACTTCAAATCCAAAAGCGGCACTCAAATCATAGACTCGCTAGTGTCCTTTTGATTCCGAAGTTCGCATCGGAGCAAGCCACAAGCCCGTGCGAACTTCGGAATTGGGACACCAGCAACAGGGCGAGCCGGTTTCGAAGTCATTGCAGCGGTGGATCGCCCGACGTCTTCTTTTTCGCCAGATCCATCTCGGTCACGGCGATGAGGATTTCCGCGCGGGTCTTTAAATTAGGCGCTTCGAGCAGCGCCTGCTTCTCCGCTGGTCCATAGGGAGACATCATGGCCAGCGCGTTCACAAGTGCCTCATTGGGGGCACTTTCAATGCCTTCCCAATCGACCTTGAGGCGATTCGCTTTCAGGAAATTCGTCAATGTATTCAGCAAAGCCTGACGATTGACGTCCTCTTCCCCCTTTCGGGCGGTGAAATCGTCGACGAAGGCGAAATAATCCACCCGGCATTGGCGATAAGGAGTGGATACCGACATCTCTTCAGTAATCTTGAAGCGTGACACGCCGGTCAATTCGAGAATGTAGCGGCCATCGCCCGACTCGGCGAGTTGGGTTATTCTGCCGACGCATCCGACCTTGAATAGTGACGGACGATCACTGTCGTTGGAATGGGTCACATCCGGCTGGATCATGCCGATGAGTCGATGCCCGTCACGCAACGCATCGTCTACCATTTGCAGATAGCGCGGCTCAAAAATATTCAGCGGCATCTGGCCACGCGGGAGCAGCAGCGCGCCCGCGAGCGGAAACACCGGGATGATTTCCGGAAGATCAGCCGGTCCGCTATATTCGGCGTTGATCGGCATTCGCTTCCCTCACGATATGAGAGCCGGACGAAAAACGTCAGGAAAAAAGAATCGTCGAGAGACGTTTCCGTCCTTCCACGGTGGCATCGTCCGCCGGACCCCAAGCCTCAAAAAACTGTACCAGCTTCTTGCGCGCACCGTCGTCGTCCCATTTGCGATCACGCTTGACGATTTCCATCAGGTGATTGGCAGCTTCGATACGCTTGCCTGCGGCATTGAGCGCCACCGACAGGTCGAAGCGCGCCTGATGATCAGCCGGATTTGCGGCGACTTTCTGCTCGAGATCCGTTACAGGTCCCACGGATTTTGCTTGCTCGGCGAGATCGAGCATCGTCTGCACGGCGGAGATTGCTGCGTCGTTGCGCTTGGACTCCGGGACCATGCCCAGCGTCTGCTTTGCCTGATCGAGAGCTCCGGCAACCACATAGCACCGCGCAAGGCCCGCGATCGCTGGAATATTGGACGCATCCTCGCTCAGAACCTGCGCGTACACAGATGCAGCGGTGGCGGCGTCGCCCTCGGCTAAGATCGCCTCGGCTTCCGCGATCAAATCAGCTGCGCTGCCGGTTGAGGGCATGCCCTGGGTCAGCTTGTCGATGAAGGCTGTCACCTGGCTCTCAGGGACCGCGCCCATGAAGCCATCGGCCGGCTGGCCATTGACGAAGGCGATGACCGCCGGAATCGACTGAATGCCCATCTGTCCCGGAATGGCCGGATGCTCGTCGATATTCATTTTGACCAGCTTGACCTTGCCCTTGGCAGCGCGAACGACCTTTTCAAGGGTGGGGGTCAATTGCTTGCACGGGCCGCACCACGGAGCCCAGAAATCGATCAGAACCGGCTGGCGCTTTGATTCTTCAATAACGTCCTTAACGAACGTCTGAGTCGTCGTGTCCTTGATAAGGTCGGATGGCGCCGCCGAAGGCCCGTTTCCTTGCTCAACTATCGTCACGTGATCCCTCGCCTGCCGCATTATTTCTGGAAGAAAAGCCGTTCTAGCATGGCCGCAGCCATAGATGGCGGTCTTGCGGTCGATTTTCAATTGGCAGGAATGTCCCGGAAATCGTTGAAAAAGTGGTTATCTGGGTCTTTCAGGGAACTAACCCCAGAAAATGACGAATTCGCCCTGTTGCCTTGCGTGCCCTGTTGCATTGCGTGCCTGCTTTTGGCATAGGTTTGCCCGGCGGCGCGATTGCGCCCCGCCAATCTCTGCGATGCGGGTGTAGCTCAGGGGTAGAGCACGACCTTGCCAAGGTCGGGGTCGAGGGTTCGAATCCCTTCGCCCGCTCCAGAAATTCTTGGCCGTGTAAGATTTCACGCAATCGAACACGAAATGATGACAAGCCGCCTCAGGGCGGCTTTGTCATGTCCGGCTATCCACATTCATAGAAATCGTGGGCTCAAATCAGGGTGTCAGCCTTTCCTCCCGCACGGCTACCCATCGACCGGGAACCTGCCTAACATCCCTCGTCTGGCTCCGGTGCCAGCCAACAGGTTTTCAAAAATACGAAATGGATGTCCCTGGGAGGGCTTTGATGATCATGAAGTTTTTGCGCGTATCCCTGGCGTGTCTTGCGGCAGGGGCGATGTTTGTCGGCGCGGCTGCGCAGGCGAAAAGCATCAAGCTTGAGAAGACCGACGCCATGATTCCATCCGCGGATGCAGGAATTCAGCTGTTCGTCCGCAACAAACATCCGGCGGGTAAGTCCAGCTTCCCTGCGGAAAAGATTCTGCTCTATGTGCACGGCGCGACCTATCCATCGGAAACCGCGTTTGATCTGCCGATCGCCGGCAAGTCGATGATGGATCTCATTGCGGAGCGCGGATACGACGTCTGGCTTGTCGATGTACGCGGGTACGGACGTTCCACGCGGCCGCCGGAAATGAGCCAGCCGCCGTCAGCCAACAAGCCGATCGTGCAGACCAGCGTGGCCGTCCGCGATTTCGGTGCGGCTGTGGATTACATCCTCAAGAAGCGCGGCGTCTCCAAGATCAATGTCATGGGCTGGTCGTGGGGCACATCCACCGTTGGCCTCTACACCAGCGAGAACAATGCCAAGGTCAACCGGCTCGTGCTCTACGCGCCGCAATGGATCAAGAAGGATCCGTCCACCGCCACCCCGCCGCAACTCGGCGCTTATCGTCTTGTCTCCAAGGATTCCGCAAAGGACCGTTGGCTGAAAGACGTGCCTGAGAACAAGAAGGCCGATCTGATTCCGCCCGGCGTCTTCGAAGCCTGGGCCGACGCGACCTGGGCGACCGATCCGGAAGCCTCAAAGCAGAATCCGCCGATGCTGCGGGCACCGAATGGCGTCATCGAGGACAGCAACAAGTATTGGAATGCAGGCAAGGCGCTGTATGATCCGGGCAAGATCACAGTGCCCACGTTTATTCTCCATGCAGAGTGGGACGCCGATCTGCCAAGCTACCTGTCCTATGCCTACTTCACCCAGCTGAAGAATGCGCCTTACAAGCGGTTGGTCGAACTGAGTGAAGGCACCCACACAGTGATGATGGAAAAGAATCGCATGCAGTTCTTCCGTGAACTGATGGGATTTCTCGACGAGGAAAAGCCGCTTGCTTTGAATTGAAGCGCGGTGATCAGCGAAAAAGCCGGACCTTGCGTCCGGCTTTTTTGTACCCTGGATCATGGCTCATCGAATTTGCCCGGCTTCATCAAGACAATTCGAGAACGCGAACCATGGCGGTCGTCATAGACAACGTTCATAGCTCGCAGTCGCATGGAGCTGGCCATAGTTGCGAGCAAAGCCATCATCCAAATGGCTGATGCAATCCTCATGGATACCTGCGTGGCGGATCAGCCGTCACGCTCCATCCGTGGTTGCGATGGACGTAGAGGTCCAATCCGATCCGACGATCCGGCGCCCGTTGGGCGGTGTGCGGCAACCGCACGTTGAGGCAACGAGACGGTCAGGCACCTGAGGCTCCGGATCGCATAACACGGCCACTGTTTGGCATTTCAAGCCGCTTTTTCGTCTCAATCACCTGCAAGCTTTTGCTGATACTTGAAGTGCAGACGTTGGTGCGTTGTCCCGGCGCGTAATTATTCTGCCGAAGTAGCCTACGTTCCGGAGCCACAGTCGACGCCTGATAGGGGCAGGTTTGCCTTAGAGGCGAATATTGCGACAGGGCTCGACTCAATGGGGATCAAAGCGAGAGCACTTCCGAAAGGGGATCCGGTCCCGCGGGGCGACGCGGGCGCTGACTTAGCCGCGAAAGGAAACCTGGACGATACTGTCATCGCTCCTCTGTCCGAGTTACTGGCCTACGCTCCACCCCATCGCGGGCGATCGTCAACACTGCAAGCGCGCGCGGTTGCGGATGATCAAGACGATCGGATGCCGCTGTTTCTCGAACGTGACGATCGCGCGGCGGATGACGACGGATTTCATTTTGAGCAACGAGAACCCGCCCGTTGGGAGGAGGGCAGACAAGATCCGCATGCGACTGATCCGCCCGCGCATTGGTTCGGACCGCAAGTGCAGGAGGTGTCAGCCGATTCCTTCGCGAGGCCTAGTCTCCTCCGCTATACCGTATGGGCTGTAGCCGCGGCGTTCACAAGCGTCGCGTTTTTTGGCGCATTCGTGCTTTTCGGAGGTGCTTTTAGCGGTTCGCGTCTTGAAACGACAGGCATGAGGCAAGTGGCGCAAACGGCAACTTCGGCAACGCCTGCGATCAGCTTTGATCAAACCTTCGCTGCCGTCTCCATTCCTGGCCGGCCGGAAAGCAAGCCGGAGATATCCGATCTCAGTGTGACAAACCGCGAGCCGCCGGGTAACACGGTTGCGATAGCGCCGCGCGATCTGAAATTGCAGACCGACAAACTACAAGAACAGTCGCCGGCGCCTCCAACTGCCCCTGATCTGCCGCGGCGGATTGATCAAGCTGAGTTGGCAAGGCTGCTGAAGAGAGGAACGGAGTTGATTGACGTCGGCGATATAGCGTCCGCACGTCTGTTGTTGCAGCGAGCCGCGGACGCGCGCGAACCGCAGGCCGCCTTCGCGTTAGCCGGGACTTACGATCCCGCGGTTCTCAGCCGTGTGAAAGCTTATGGCATTGTGCCTGATCCGGTGATGGCACGAACTTGGTACGAAAAGGCTAAGGAGTTCGGCTCTTCAGAAGCACAACAACGACTTGAGCAATTGCAGAAATGAATTCGCGTAATTTCGGGTGACAAGATAAGGGATAACCATGCGACGGTTGCTCCGACACATCGAAATAATCACGTTCATCTTATTGAGTCTCGTGGCCTCAGCGAAAGCCCAAGACCCAGACTACGATCCGGGAATGGTCAGCGAGGGCCTCAAGGCGATTTTCCAATACAGCGCCGGATCGTCCGGCCCCAAAGAAAAGCTGAACGCCAATACCGTGACGCTGATCTCAGGCACGATTGGTGGCACCTATGTTCAGTTCGGTGCTGATCTCGCATCGGTGCTCGACAACGGCGATAACCTACGCGTGCTGCCGATCGTGGGCCGGGGTTCAGTGCAGAGCGTGGCGGATATTCTTTACTTGCGCGGTATCGATCTCGGGATCGTTCGCGCAGACACTCTCGATTACCTGGAAAAAAAGGGATACGCGAAAAACATCAAGGGACAATTCACTTACATCACTAAGCTGTACAATGAGGAAATGCACGTCATCGCCCCGAAATCGATCCATAGCCTGAAGGATCTCGAAGGGAAGACGGTGAGTGTGGATCTGCCCAACGGCGGAACGTTTGTGACGTCTCTCCTTGTGTTCGAACGGTTGGGGATCAAGCCCAAATTCGTCTACGTGGAACAGCGGATCGCCTTCGAAAGGATGAAGAGAGGTGAGGTCGACGCGGTGATTGCTGTCCAGGGCAAGCCTTCCAAGTTCATAAGCCAGATCAAGGACGATACACTGCATCTCGTGCCGGTTGACTACGCTCAGCCGCTTGAGTCCGACTATTTTCCCGCGGAGCTCACCGCGAAGGACTATCCCAATCTGATCGGCCAGCAAGAACGGATAGACACTATTGCGGTGCCAGCGGTCCTTGCTGCTTATAATTGGGGCCCGAAGACAGATCGCTACCGAAGACTTTCATTGTTCGTCGATGCCTTCTTCAAGGAGTTTCCTAACTTTCAGCGGCCTCCGTTTCATCCCAAGTGGAAAGAGGTATCACTGTCGGCGCCGTTGCGAGGGTGGGAGCGATTTCCCCCCGCACAGCGATGGCTCGATCAGAATGGAGGGACGCAGCAGTCCCGCATCAAGTTCGAGCAGTTCCTGACGGAGAATCAGCGGAGCGGCGAAGCGCCGCCATCCGCAGCCGATAGAGAGGCTCTGTTCCAGCAGTATCGCGCCTGGGAAGCGGCGCAGACTAGCAAGGCGCAAGAGAAGAAGCCTAGCGCCACCCGCCCCTGATGGAGCGCGGCCGGTAACATGGGCGATACAGCAATTGTGCTTGCGCTTACGACAGTTGCGACTCGTAAGCTTTCAGGTGGGTGTAGACGATCCGCAGGAGCGGGACATTGAGCACGCCCTTCTTGTTGGTCTCAGCACGATGGATCAAGTCGCCAATGATCTGGTCGGCCTCGATCCGGGCGTTATTGCGGATGTCGCGCAGCATTGATGCGGTGATCGGCGAACCCGGCGCGAATAACATGCCGTTGGTACGCTCAATAAATTCGGTACGGGGCGCATGACTAGCGGCTTCCGCAATGGACGCGATTTCGGCACGCAGCCCGCGAATGAAGTCGGCGCCGCCAGGGGCCGCGGTGATGTGTCCGGCCGCAGCGCGCATCAGTGAGGTGCTTCCGGCGAGCGTCGCAAGAAACACCCACTTCTCCCACATCTCCTGCACAATGACGTCGCTGGCCTTGGCATCGAACATTGCGCCTTGCAGGGTGGCCTCGATGCGCTTGGCGCGATCGCCTTTCGGTGCCCCGCGTTCGCCGAACGACATCGCATGCATCGGCGTGAGCTGCAGGATTGCGCCGTTTGGGTCGAGGGTTGCTGCGATCTGACACTGACCGCCCATCACGCAATCGATGCCGAACTTGCCGTCCAGAACATCGAGGTGCTTCATGCCGTTGAGGAAGGGAATGATCGCCGTATCCGGGCCAACGGCTGGCGCAAAGGAGGCGATCGCATTGTCGAGGTCGTAAGCCTTGCAGCTCAGGATGATGACATCGAAGGGTGTCTTGAGATTTTCCGCCAGAACAGTCGGCGGGTTCGGCAGGGTCGCGTCACCGAGAGGGCTTTTGATGACGAGGCCATTCTTCGCCATGAGCTCGGCACGCTTGGGCCGTACGAGGAATGTCACGTCCCGCCCGGCCTGCAACAGCCTGCCGCCGAAATAGCCGCCTGTCGCGCCGGCGCCGATCACCAGAATACGCATGCTTTTTGTTCACTTCTTTTCAAAATTTGACGGTGTGATCCTCACCCGAACGGCGCGGCCGTTGCAAGGCGTGGATCGCTCAAAAGCGTGCGTGCGGTGGTCCGATCCTAACATTTGCATCTCGCTTCCTGAACTCGCTGTTACATGGGTAGCGAATGTCAAAGCCACTCCACTAGTCATGCGCCGCTTACCATTTCTCGCCGAAGGGCCGGATTTCCATTTCAAACGTCCAGGCGCTGCGGGGCTGTTTATAGAGCTGCCAATAGGATTCCGCGACGGATGCCGGTGGCATCAGCAGGTCGGCGTTATCAAGCGCATTCGGCCCCAGCGCCTCGATGCGACGCTGGCGAACCCATTCAGTGTCGACGCCGGAATCGATGATCAGGTGAGCAACGTGAATATTCTTTGGGCCAAGTTCGCGCGCCATCGACTGTGCCACCGCGCGAAGTCCGAACTTGGCGCTCGCAAACGCGGCGTAGCCAGAGCCGCCACGTAAGCTTGCTGTTGCGCCCGTGAAAAAGATATTTCCATGGCCCCGTGGCAACATTAGCCGTGCGGCTTCGCGCCCGGCGAGAAAGCCCGAGTAGCAGGCCATTTCCCACACCTTGCGAAACACACGCTCGGTGGTGTCGAGAATTGGGAAATTGACATTCGCGCCAACATTGAAAATGCAGACCTCCAGCGGCGCGCGTTTGTCAGCATCGTTAAGAAAGGAGATGATTTCCTCCTCCTTCCGCGCGTCAAGGGACCGCCCGTGGATTTCGCCCCCTGCATCTTCGATCTCCTTTACGAGGGGGGCGAGCTTGTCGCCGTTTCGCCGTCCCGCAAAGATGGTGAAGCCTTCAGAGGCGAACTTCTTAGCGATTTCACTGCCGATATAGTCGCCGGCGCCGATCACTGCGACGGTCGCATTTCTTTTGGTCAAGGTTGACTCCTCGTTGAACGGTCAAGAGTCGCGGTGTTGGCGTTGTTTCCGCCGCGCCAGTGTGTGGTTCAGAAGTTCGCTCCGTCTTTCCGCGAGTCCTTCCAGCGAACTTCTGAACCTAAACCACACTGGAATCATAAACTTCCTAGTGTCCTCTCGAATCCAAAGTTCGCTACGGAACGTGCTGCACGGTGCGGCGAACTTTGGATTCGAGACACTCGGTTGCATCACCTCATTTTGTCGTCGATCTACAGGCCACACTCGGCATGACCTGCGCCGTTCCCGTCATCTAATATCCGACGCTAAAGTTCTATTTTAGAACTGTCAATGTATGCAGAGAGGATTCTGCGCCCGCCGGTCATCGGAGGCGAGCAAGATACATGCGGTTTTGGCTTAGAATGGCGCTCGACATTCATCAGGTCAGCGGGCACTACCGATGAAGTTCTCAAGCGCGGGGCAAGTCATGCTGACGGTTCATCACCTCAACAATTCTCGCTCGCAACGGGTGCTTTGGCTGCTGGAAGAGCTCGGCGTACCGTATGACATCGTCCGCTATCAGCGGACGCCGTCGATGCTTGCGCCGAAGGAACTGCAGGCTGTCCATCCGCTGGGCAAATCCCCGGTCATCACTGACAACGGAAACACCATTGCCGAGTCGGGCTCGATCATCGAGTATCTTGTTGGCACGTATGGCGAGGGTCGGTTAGCGCCGGCGCCGAAGACACCCGAGCGACTGCGCTACATTTATTGGCTGCACTACGCTGAGGGTTCGGCGATGCCCTTGCTTGTTCAGAAGCTGCTGTTTTCGCTAGCGCCGAAACGTGCACCACTCCTTATGCGTCCTCTCTTGACGCCGGTGTTTAATCGACTACTGGCGACACTCGTCACGCCACAACTCAAGCAGCATATGGCTTTCTGGGAAGGTGAGCTGAGCAAAAGCGAATGGTTCGCAGGCGACCAATTCAGTGCGGCTGATATCCAGATGAGTTTTCCGCTCGAGGCTGCAGCAGCACGTGCGGGACTGGATACAAATTATCCAAGGGCAATGGCATGGCTGGAGCGGATCCATGCGCGTCCGGCTTACCAACGCGCGTTGGAAAAGGGTGGGTCCTATGAGCTTGCAAAGTAGAATTGGTTCAGTACATCCCAAGCTGACGCTCGGGACGCACTGAGAGCCTTATGCGACGGCGGGAAATCCGAATAGCCGTTGCGGATTGTCGGTGAGGATGCGGTTGCGGAGCGTCTCATCCGGTACCCAGTCAGCGAGCAGATCGAGCAGATCCGCGACACTCATCATTACGCCCCAGTTGGCGACATGAGGCCAGTCTGATCCCCACACGCAACGGTCGGGTGCGGCTTCGACCACTTTATGCGCGAACGGAATTGTGTCGCGATAAGGTGGGCCTTCGACCGTGTTGCGGTAGGCGCCGGACAGCCGCACCCATGCACCGTCACGGACCAGCGATACAAGGGTTGTGAAGCCCTCGTTGTCCACACCGGCCGAGGTCGGAAAATGCCCGATGTGATCGATCAGAAACGGAACCGGCAGCTTGGAGAGGCGCGGTGCGAGCTCAGGTAATTGCCGCGCGTCGAGCAGGAATTGCAGGTGCCAACCCATTTCGCGGCACAGCGAGGCATAGCTTTCGATCTGCGCGAAATTAACGCCGCCACCGGCGTAAAGGACGTTCATGCGCAGGCCAACGACGCCTGCATCTTTCAGGGCGGCGCGTTCGCGCTCAGGGCAGTCAAGCGGGATCACCGCGATGCCGCGCAGGCGCTCGCGGTTCGCGCGCAGAGTCTCCACCATCAAACGGTTGTCGGTGCCATGGACGCTGACTTGCGTCAGCACGCCATAGGTCATGCCTGTGGCGTCCAGCATCGCGAGATAATCGCGCGCGGTGGCTTCAGGCGGCGTGTACGCGCGGTCCGGCATGAACGGATAAGCCGGCGGCAAACCGATCACGTGGCAATGCGTATCCACGGCGCCGGGCGGCACGGTGAAGCGTGTGGCCTTGTGTTGTGAAGGCAGAGGCCCCGGACATGCCGGGGCCTCCTTGTGTGCTGAGTCAGTCATATCAGGCATCTGCGTGAAGAATCTTGCCGCGGGTTTCGGGCAACGCGTACGCCGCGAGGAAGAACAATCCATAAGCCAGCACCGCAAAGATGCAGATGGCGTTGCCGAGTGTGGTGGTGGTGGAAAGCCAGCCGACTAGGAACGGGAACAGCGCGCCGATGCCACGGCCAAAGTTGTAGCAGAAGCCCTGTCCCGATCCGCGCAGGCGGGTCGGATAGAGTTCGGTCAGGAACGCACCCATGCCGGAGAAATATCCCGACGCAAAGAAGCCCAGCGGGAAACCCAGGACCCAGAGGATTTCATTGCTCAGCGGCACCTGCGTGTAGACGAGGATCAAACCGATCGCGCCGAGCGAGAAGATCAGGAACAGGTTGCGACGTCCGATACGATCCGCAAGCCAAGCGCCGACCAGATAGCCAACGAAGGAGCCGATGATCAGCGCCGCGAGATAACCGGTGGAGCTGACAATGGAGAGCTTACGCTCGGTGGTAAGAAAGCGCGGCACCCAGAAGGTGATCGCGTAATAGCCACCCTGGCAGCCGGTTGCGGCAAGCGAGGCAAGGATCGTCGTCTTCGCGATTGGGCCTGTGAAGATTTCCCAAAGCTGGGGCCGGTCGCCAGTTGCGGCCTGCTTCGCGCGTGTTTCAGCCGCGATCTGCGGTTCTTCGACATAGCGGCGCAGGAAGAACACCAGCAGTGCCGGCAGCGCGCCCACGGCGAACATCCAGCGCCAGGCGGTTTCCGGCGGGAAGATCGAGAACAGAATGGCCTGCGCCAGCACGGCGAGACCCCAGCCAACAGCCCATCCAGATTGAACCGAGCCGACGGCGCGTCCGCGGTATTGCGCACGGATGGCTTCGCCCATGAGAACCGCGCCCGCAGCCCATTCACCGCCGAAGCCGAGGCCGAGCAGCGCGCGAGCAATCAGGAGCTGATCAAAATTTTGCACAAACGCGCAGACCAGCGAAAAGAACGAGAACCAGAGAATCGTCAGTTGGAGCGTCATCACACGACCGATGCGGTCGGCGAGATAACCGGCTAACCAGCCGCCGATTGCCGATGCCAGCAGCGTCACCGTGCCGGCGAGGCCGGCCGTGCCGGCATCGACCTTCCACATCGTGATGATCGTGCCGATGACGAGCGGGTAGATCATGAAATCCATGCCATCGAGCGCCCACCCCGATGCACAAGCCCAGAACGTGCGCCGCTCCGGCACGTTCATGTCGCGGTAGAATGCGAGAAGGCTGGTATCTTCAATTTTGGCGACTTCAATCGCATCCTGCGATGATGTGCTCATAAAATGTTCCCCCAAAGTTTAATGGCCGTCTTCCGAAGACCGCGCCGGCCGTGTGTCACGGGGCTGATCGAAAGCCGTAAAATAAATCTACGCCAATCATCCGGTCTGTCATCATTAACTCAGCCAGGAACGTCGATTTCTCTGGTGTGGTGGTTCAGAAGTTCGCTCGATCTTCCCGCGAGTCCTTCCAGCGAACTTCTGAACCTAAACCACACTAGAATCATAGGCTTGCTAGTGTCCCTTTGATTCCGAAGTTCGCATCCGAGCAAGCCGGTAGCCTGTGCGAACTTCGGAATCGGGACACTAGTTCCCGGCTGCGAATGCCCCACGGGTACGCGGATCGGGCGCACCAAGCAAGCCGGAGGGGGTGACTGCAATAGAGTTGGCCGAGGTTTGGCCGAGGGGCACGACCACGCGGTGCCCCTTGGCGCGCAGTGCAGCAATCGTCTCGTCTGGAATGCCACGTTCGGTACGGACTTCGTCCGGCAACCATTGATGGTGCACACGCGGTGCGGCGACGGCCGCCGCGACGTTCATATCGAAATCCAGCGTGTTGATGACGATCTGCAGGACGGCCGAGATGATCCGGCTGCCGCCGGGCGAGCCGGTCACCAATACGACCTTGCCGTTCTTGAGCACGATGGTTGGTGACATGGACGACAAAGGCCGCTTGCCCGGACCGGGAAGGTTGGCCTCGAAACCGACGAGTCCAAACGCGTTGGATGCTCCCGGCGCGGCGGTGAAATCGTCCATTTCGTTATTGAGCAGCACGCCGGTGCCGTCTGCGACCAGTCCCACGCCATAGCTGAAATTGAGCGTGTAGGTGTTGCTCACTGCATTGCCAAATTGATCGACAACAGAGAAATGCGTGGTGTTGGTGCCCTCTCGCGGAGGAACGACACTCGTCTCGTTCCATGGCGTCGCCTTCCTCATGTCAATCGTGGCCCGCTGACGTGCTGCATAGTCCTTCGACAGCAGCTGCGAAATCGGTGCATTGACGAAGGCCGGATCACCAAGATAACGCGCGCGATCTGCGTAAGCGCGCTTCATTGCCTCGATCATGACATGCAGTGCATCGACAGAGCCGGCGCCCATCTCACGCAGCTTGTATCCTTCGAGAATATTCAGCGATTCAAGAAGCACTGTGCCGCCAGACGACGGCAACGGCATGGAGACGATATCAAAGCCACGGTAAGTACCGCGCACCGGCTCTCGTACAATTGGTTCATAGTGCTTGAGGTCGTCGAGCGTCATGATACCTCCAGCATCGCGTATGCCGGCGACGAGTTTCTCGGCGACAGGGCCTTCATAGAATCCGCGAGGCCCCTGCACGGAAATCGCCTCTAGCGTTGCTGCAAGGTCTGTCTGAATGAGTTTGTCGCCCGGCTGCAGCGAGGCGCCGTCTGGTCGGGAGAAGACTTTCCGGCTTGATGGCCAGCGGTTCAAACGGTCGTGCAGCTCCGGCAACGTGTCAGCGATGTCATCCGCTACCGTAAAACCGTCGCGCGCCAAGACGATGGCCGGCGCGAGCAGATCGGGAAGTTTGAATTTCCCAGAGCCGTATTTCTCAAGAGCAAGCGCGAGTCCAGCAACAGTGCCAGGGACGCCGATCCCCAGTGCCTGATCGCGTGATTTCTTCGGATCCGGCTTTCCATCGTTGCCAAGAAACATATCGCGGGTCGCGGCGGCTGGTGCGCATTCGCGGTAATCGATCGCAATGTCTTGGCTGCTGTTCGCCAAGTGAACAATCATGAAGCCGCCGCCGCCGATATTTCCGGCCCGCGGATAAGTTACGGCCATCGCGAATCCGGTGGCGACTGCGGCGTCAATGGCGTTGCCGCCACGAGCCAGAACATCACGGCCGATTTCCGCGGCGATCCGCTCTTGAGCGACGACCATGCCGCTCTTCGCTGCAACCGGTTTGAGGGCTTCGATTGTAGGATTGGTGTAATACCCGTTCCGCGAGTCTTGCCCGAATGCAGGAAAACACAGACCAATAATCGCGAGGGCGAATATGTCGCGGCGGGTGAAGAGGGGCATGCGTACTCCGAGGCGCGCAATCGCTGATAAACACGATTAGCAATTGAACCGCATCACTATATGGTCGCGCGGCGAAAAGGGCATCACGTTCGAGACATGGCAGGGGCTTCAATGACGACCATTTCGGGGCATGACAGGCATGCCGGCGCGGTGCCACATGTTTACCCCCCTCGGTCCGCGGTTGTCGGTTGGATTTTGTTCGATTGGGCCGCGCAGCCCTATTTCAGCCTGATCACAACTTTTGTGTTCGCGCCTTATTTCGCGACGCACGTGGCGGAAACGCCCGCAGCGGGGCAGGCGATGTGGGGGTTCGCAACGGCCGCGGCAGGGCTTGTCATTGCGATCATGTCACCGGTACTCGGCGCCATCGCAGACGCCGGTGGACGCCGCAAGCCGTGGATCGCTGTCTTTGGTACCTTACTCGTGATCGGGTCGTCGATCATGTGGATCGGAAAACCGAATGACCCCGAAATCATCATACCCTTGCTGATCGCTTTCGGGATCGCGACCATTGGTGTCGAGTTCGCCACGGTCTTCAACAACGCGATGATGCCAACTCTCGTGCCGCCGGAACGGATCGGGCGTCTATCAGGCACCGGTTGGGCCACCGGCTACATCGGCGGCATTCTCAGTCTCATTCTCGTTCTGGGTTTTCTCGCCGCGAATTCAGACACGGGCCGCACGTTGTTCGGCTTCAAGCCGCTGTTCGGTCTGGACCCGGTGACGCATGAAGGCGATCGTATCACCGGGCCTCTTACCGGACTGTGGTTCGCTCTCTTTGTCCTGCCGATGTTTCTGTTCACGCCGGATCACGCACCCAAAAAACCTGCGCTAGGAGCAGTGCGCGAGGGCTTGCGTGAACTGCGTGAAACACTATCGACGCTGCCGGGCAAGCCGGTGATGCTGACATTCCTGATCGCCAACATGGTCTATACCGACGCATTAGTGGCGCTGTTCGCGTTCGGCGGCATTTACGCCGCAGGCACGTTCGGTTGGCAAACCATCCAGATCGGGACGTTTGGAATTTTGCTGGCGTTCTCCGGCACGCTTGGTGCGTGGCTTGGCGGCAAGCTCGATGATTATCTAGGTCCGAAGAAAGTCATTGCGGGCAGTATGCTGATCTTGCTGTCCGCGATCATTGTGATCCTATCAATTGATCGGGATACGTTGTTCTTTGTTGTAAAAGTGCCGCCTCCGGTGCCCGGCGGCGGCCTGTTTGCAGCGCCTGCCGAAAAGGCCTATCTCGCCCTTGGTGTTCTGATCGGCATGGCAGCAGGCCCGTTGCAGGCGGCGTCACGCACGCTGCTCATCCGTCTGGCACCAGCCGATCGCATCACCCAGTATTTCGGCTTGTTTGCGCTGTCGGGCAAAGTTACGTCGTTCTTGGCACCCTTGGCCGTCAGTATTGTGACCGCTGTGACAGCCAGCCAGAAAGCCGGCATGGCCGCGCTCGTGGTGTTCTTTTCGGTGGGCTTGATCCTGCTATCACGCGTGCGCGCTTAAGCAGGATCAAATCATAGCGTTTTCGAGCGAAGTGGCTACCTCGTGGTTCGATTCTAACGTTCGCATCCCGTCTCGGTGGGCACCGTTGCGAACGTTAGAATCGAAGGACCACGAGCAGATATATATCGGAGTGGAGCTTTAGATTTGATGTTCGCATCACGAGTTCGCGGCAAGCAACAGGCGAACATCAAATCTGCTCCACTCGTTCGCGTGAAGAAAACGCGTCAAAAGAAAAGAATTAGCGCTTAATGCTTGAAGTGGCGCGTGCCTGTCAGCACCATGGCAATGCCGTGCTGATCGGCAGCCGCAATCACTTCGTTGTCGCGCATTGACCCGCCCGGCTGGATCACCGCCGTTGCGCCTGCTTCGATGGCCACCAACAGCCCGTCGGCGAAGGGGAAGAAAGCATCTGACGCGACGACCGAGCCTTTGGTCATCGGCGCTCCAAGGCCCAATTCCTTTGCCGCATCTTCCGCCTTGCGCGCGGCGATGCGTGCAGAATCGACGCGGCTCATCTGGCCTGCGCCAATGCCGACGGTAGCGAGATCCTTCGCATACACAATGGTGTTGGACTTCACGTGTTTGGCAACACGGAATGCGAAGCGCAAATCCTGCAGTTCGGCCTCGGTCGGTGCACGTTTCGTAACCACCTTCAGTGCCATGTCATCGACGACAGCGTTGTCGCGGGACTGCACCAGCAATCCGCCGGCGACAGTTTTTGCCGTCAATCCGGCGGCGCGCGGATCGGGCAGGCCGCCAGCCAGCAGCAAACGAAGGTTCTTCTTCGTGGCGACGATGGCGATGGCTTCGTCGGTTGCGTCGGGCGCGATGATCACTTCGGTGAAAATCTCGGTGATGGCGCGCGCAGCATCGGCATCGAGCGTGCGGTTGAGCGCCACGATCCCGCCGAAGGCGGACGTCGAATCGCAGGCCAGCGCCTTGCGATAGGCGCTGACAAGGTCCTTGCCCTCCGCGACGCCACAGGGATTGGCGTGCTTGACGATGACGCAGGCGGCGGTGCGCTTGGCATCGAACTCGGCGATGCATTCATAGGCCGCGTCGGTATCGTTGATGTTGTTGTAGGACAGCTCTTTGCCCTGGAGCTGGCGCGCTGTGGCAACACCGGGCCGGCGCTCGGGTGTTTTATAGAACGATGCCGTTTGGTGAGGATTTTCGCCGTAGCGAAGAGCTTGAATCAGGCGTCCGCCGACAGCGCGGAAATCCGGCGCCTCGATCTTCAATTGATTGGCGAACCAGTTGGAGATGGCGGCGTCGTAGGCGGCAGTTCGGGCATAAGCCTTGGCCGCGAGGCGCTTGCGTAAGCTGAGCGTGGTCGCGCCGTTGTTTGCCGCCAGTTCATCGAGCACGGCTTGATAGTCAGAGGCCTCGACGACGACCGCGACATCGCCATGGTTCTTGGCCGCTGCGCGGATCATGGCCGGGCCGCCAATGTCGATATTTGCGATACAGTCTTCTTCGCTGGCGCCTTTGTCGACCGTCGCTTCGAACGGGTAGAGATTGACCACCAAAAGATCGATTGGCCCAATGCCATGGTCTTTCATGGCCTTCGCATGGTCGGGATTGTCGCGAATGGCGAGAAGGCCGCCATGGACGTTGGGATGCAGGGTCTTGACCCGCCCGTCCATCATCTCCGGAAAGCCGGTCAATTCCGACACGTCCCGCACCTTTAGCCCAGCATCGGCGATCACCTTTGAGGTGCCGCCCGTCGAAACGAGTTCGATGCCGTGCTGGGAAAGCGCGCGGGCGAATTCGATCAGTCCGGACTTGTCGGAAACGGAAAGCAGAGCGCGCGTGACGCGGCGCGGATGGTCAGCCATAGGGAAAATCCTGGTTCGGTGGATGCCCGCCGGGTAGCACGGTTTGCGATCCGGCAAAACCGTCTATAGCCGCTGAAACGGCCACAATTTAACAGATCAGAGCGGCAATTCCGGCTCGCGCCGGGCGTCGCGGCGTGCGGTCGTGCTGGCGGCTGAGCTTGAGGAGCGGACGAAGTTCCAGCGAACGCTTGGAGCATTCTTGCGGGTCTGGTGGATCACGATCTGGGTGGTTCGGCGAGGGCCGTCGGAGCCGGCAAGAAACACGCTGTCCTCAAGCTCGACCTTGTCGTCGAGTGCCTCAAACGTCCAGACCTCCCGATTGGGCAGCACCAGGATGACGCCACGGGCATCGTTCAGGCGGTTTGCCTTGACAGACGGATGCAGATGGAAACGCACCACATAATCGTCAGCGCGTCCACGGGATGAATTCGATGCGTTGAGCAGGGTATCCTCGCCATCGAGCCGCGTGCCGTCTTCTGAGAGCATCAGCACGCGCTGATGGACCACACCGAATTGGCGCGCGTAGCCATCATGGGACGTGGTGAGCAGCACGCCGCCATTCGTCGCTTCGCGAAACGCGCCGACGGTCGCCGGGCCGCCGACAATCGGTGCGCCTTCCAGCATCCGCTTCATCGCAGGCAGTTTGACGAATTGGCATGACGACGTGTCGTGATAGGTCAATGTCGAATGCGCGGCGGTGCTGCGCGAGAAAGCCCGCCAGTTGTCGCGGCCGGTCGCAGGGATGCCGCAGTTGACGACGATGCGGCTGGGTCCAGACGAAAGCTCGAACGAAAGACACCCCGCATGCGCATCCCGGCTCACGGACGGCGGAGGCGGCGCGCCCGTGTCCATGATGAGGGCTGTTGCGCCGGCGTCGAGGCGCTGGAAGCCGCTGTGCGGCATGCTGGCCATCGGGATGCCATGGGTGTCGTCATAGGCCAGCAATGTCGCGAGTAACCCTGATGGCGCGCTGCTCATGCCGTTAAATAACGCGAAGCTGCCATCGCCGTGGCGGAAGAACCTCAGCATCGGCATCATGCGATCGATGGCATTAAGCAGCGCGGATGGCGGCGCCATGTTGCGCGCGGCGAATGTCTGGCGCAGGGGCAACAGGTCCGGCAGCAATTCAATCAGCGCGCCTGGATTGCGCGAAATATGCCCACCGTCCGGCAAGATCTGCTTTTGCAGCTCGTCTGACAACCGGCGTGATGCCGAACGGATTTGTTTGCCTTGATTTGCGAGGCAAAGCGCTGCGTAACACAGCGCGATCAAGACCTGCAGGCGAGGAACGCCGTCGGCGATGTCGAGCATCGTGTAGCGCAGATATCGGATTTCGCGCGTGAGGTTGCGCAGGAAACGCCGATAGAATCGGCTGTCCGCATCGTTCAGGACCAGCGGCGCCTGAGACAGCAGCGAGATCACGCGGCGTGCAACAACGTCCGGGCGCCAGCCGATGCCACGCCTGCGAATCGGCTTTGAGATCCAGTCGTCGATCAGCGACCGGGCATTGGCGCGCGTGATCGCGGTGTCGGCGGCACGCAAGTGACGTAACCAGCCGAAGCCGAGCAGGTTTGCTTCCCAATCCTCCGACGGCGGATCGAGATCGAAAATCGAACGGCCGTGCGACGAGACAATTTTTCCGGCGAAAACGAAACGTCCGGCGTAAATTTCGGAGGCCCGGGTCGCGTCCACTGTGCGCAAATCATTGGGTGCGATCAGCAGGCGGTCGGTGCGGCCAGGCCATAGGCGCGACAACGCAACCGATTTTCCGCTGGCGGTGGCCAGCACTTTGCGTGCCGCGCGGCCAAGCACCAGAGATGAAATGCGTCTTCGTTGAGCGACCGACACGTGCGCTGTTTGCCCTAGACCACGATGAGCCGGATGGCCCATCCCCCATATCAGTAATCGTGATCGATTCACCTGCGGGAGCATCATACCCGAATTTCGCCCGCTTCGTTGAGCGTTGCGATTGTTCGAGAATCTCCCCGAATCGTTGTAGTCCGGAATGCCCGCGAAGGCACCCCATTGACGCGCCATCAACAGTGGGAATCGTCTTGGCCGTGCAGCGAATCACTTCGGGGAGGTGACGCCTTTCAGGATTTCACCAGGCGTGCCGCGAAGAAGCCGTCGAGGCCGCCAAGGCGGGGGTCGTTGTGCGGCAGATGCGACGGCAGTGTCCGGATATCCCCATCCGCGGTCAGGATTTCATCCAGGCCACCGACTTCGCCGGCCGTGACAGGTAGACGTTGCATATCGGGTTCCGTCGCAAGAAGCGAGGCAATGGCCTGCTCGCCCTCTTCAGGTTCCAGTGAACAGGTGCAGTAGACCAATGTTCCTTTGGGCTTCAGCAGGGTAACGGCTTTTTGCAGAAGTCGCTTCTGCAGCGCGGAGAGAGCGCCGATATCGGCCTCCTGCTTCAGCCAGGCGACATCGGGATGTCGCCTGATGGTGCCAGTGGCGGCGCAGGGCGCATCAATCAGAATGCCATCGAACAGTGTCCCAGCCTGCTCGCTCTGCCATTCGGTCGCGTCCGCAACGACTGTTTTTGCGTCGAGCGCCAAGCGCGAAAGGTTATCTTTCAAGCGGGCAACACGATTGGGCGAGCGGTCGACAGCCGTCACGCTCGCTCCGGCGTGAACGAGCTGCGCTGTTTTGCCGCCGGGCGCGGCGCAAAGATCAACGATGGTTTTGCCTGTGACGTCTCCGAACAGGCGTGCTGGAATAGCAGCGGCGGCGTCCTGAACCCACCACTGGCCTTCGGCAAATCCGGGTAGCATCGTCACGGATCCATGCAGCAAGGTTCGGACCGTTCCGGTTGCAAGTACTTCGCCATGCAAGCGCGCGGCCCAGCCGTCAGGATCGGATTTGACGGTGAGATCGAGGGCTGGTTCCACGCTGATGGCGGCCGCCATCGCACGCGCTGTGTCTTCGCCGTAGGCCTTGATCCAGCGTGTGACCAACCAGGGCGGCAGATCGAGCATCTCCGCTTTAACTTCGTCGATCAGCGGTTGCCCTTCGCGGGCACACCGCCGCAGCACAGCGTTGACGAGGCCGGCATATTTCGCGGCCCGCCGGTCCGCCTGCACCAGTCTTACGGACAGATCGACCGCGGCATGATCGGGCACATCCATCCAGAGAATTTGCGCGGCGCCAATCAGCAGCGCGCTTTGCGCGCGCGGGGCGTCCGTGGGGATGCCGCGGTCAAGCAGCCGCGAGAGAACATGACCGAGGGTGCCCAGGCGACGCAGGATTGTCGCCACCAGCCGGCGCATCAGTGCGCGATCCCGGTCCGATAGCGTCTTCAGCCCCGGATGCGCGCCAGCACCATCGAGTTGATCGTCAAGCATCCGCCGCTTGTGCAGCACGCCATCGAGAATGTCGGCCGCGATCCTGCGCGCTGCGAGGCCGGGTGCCTCGGTCGGCGGGGCGAATCTCGAAGGCTTCATGTGCGGAAAACAGTCTCTAAGTGGAAAGATCGCGACGAACGTCGCAACGATGGCCATGTGGTGGCACGTGAATATGCCAAATGTAAGAATCCCAATGTGCAGCAAGCGGTAAGTGCGAGAAAGGTCGCCACTGGAAAACTCTTATGCAGAAAAGTTTTAGCCGTTTTGTAACGCTCGGAAGTGTCTTGCATTTTCGATAATTTGCATGCTTTCCATGCGGTTGGCCGTCCGGCCTTGATTGGATGTTTTGTGTATCTAGCTCTGGAGCATCATCCAGGCGTCAACAGGATTTGTGACGATGAACGACGAACCAGCTCACCCGCGCAAGCCACTGTCGCCGGCCGCGCAGCGCGCACTGGCGGAAGCGGAGGAGCGGCGTCAAAAAGCGGCTCAGGAAAAGACGCAACCGGCTCCCAAGGAAATCCAGGGCCCCAAGGGGCCCGAACCGACACGATTTGGCGACTGGGAAACCAAGGGGATCGCCTCCGATTTCTGAGGCTGTTGCCTAAGGCGGTTTCGGTTCACGTCAAGAAAACGGGTCAAAACAAGAATCCAGAGCTTCGGTTCTGATTCAATCAAAATCGAATATGCTCTAGCGAGAAGCCCGCCCTCGGGTGGCTTTTGGCATTCGGGCGAGATCTCAAAATCAGCGAGTCATCACCACTGGCGTGCCGACAGACACGCGCTCAAACAAGTCGCTAATGTCTTCGTTGAACATGCGGACGCATCCGTATGAGACATAGCCGCCGACAGAATTTGGACGGTTGGTGCCATGAATCGCATACTCGCCACCAGCGAGCGTCATCGCGGCAACCCCCATTGGATTCGCGGGTGACCCGCCAGCAATCACATCCGGAATGCTCGGGTTATCGCGCTTCACATCGGCGGGTGGCGACCAGGCTGGCTGACGATATTTGCCATCAATGCGCGTCGTTCCAGCCCATTGCTTTCCAGGCTTGCCGACACCGACCGGATATCGGACCGCGTGCCCATCACCGAGGACGTAGTACAGGCGGCGCTCTTTCGTTTTCACGACGATGGTACCTGGCGCATAGCCGGCAGGCGACGCCACAACATCGGGGCGCGCCTGCGCAGCAGTTCCTGTCAGGCCAATCGCCATGGTGGCTGCAATTGCCACCGTGAATTTACGCAACATTCTAACCCCCGATGCACTCCGCGCATCCCGGCAGGATGATCGGAACTGTCACTGAATTTTCTTAGCCGCCACTGTGGAAGAAGAGGTTCAACATAGGGCCTTCCCAGCGCGCAAGGCAGCGCAGGGCGCGGGCATAAAGAGAAAAATACAGGGGCAAAGTAAATGACCAGAAAACAACACCGACCAGCGAATGCCTGCAAAAGCTGTCTCGGGTGCTGACATTTGCGTGAGCCCCGCCTTGGTAGGCAAGCAGTCAAGCGATCGTGAACGCCTCGTGTACGGCGGACTGCACAGCGCCGCCGGTCACCGCCCCACCGCCCGCGACATAGATCCAGTCGCCGATCGCCGCCGCGCCGACGGCGTGACGGGGCGTTGGCATCGGCGCATGGCTTTGCCATGTGTCCGTTGCGGGATCGTAGCTTTCCATCTGACCGAACACCTTGCCTTGAGTGATCTGACCGTTGCGGACGATGCCCGCCTCGCCGCCCATCGCAAACAATCTGTCGCGATAAACCACAAGGCCGTGGCCGGAGCGCGTGGTCGGTAGCGGAGCTCGCGTTTCCCAGGTGTCGCGCTCCGGTAGATACACGTGATGCAGATCGGTGTTGTATTCAAAGGTGTTGAAGCGGCCGCCGACGATATGGATCACGCCGTTGTATGCAACGCAGCCGACATGGTCCCGCGCACCCGGTAGCGCCTTGAGCGTCGTCCACCTGTCAGCCTGAGGATCATAGATTTCGTGCCAGCCGACACTGGCGCGCTCCATTGTGGGTTCAGACGCGCCGCCGATCAGATGAATGCGGCCGTTCAGCGCGACCGCTGCGCCAGCGCCGCGTGGGCGAGGAAGTGGCGCGATCTTATCCCACCGGTTGCTGGCCACGTCGTAAGCGTAAGCATTGTGGTCGGGATTGCGGTTCTGTTCGATGAAGCCGCCAAGCGCATACACGCGGCCGGCGTCCGCCGCCACCGCGACATGGTTTGCACCACGCGGCAATGGCGCACCATTGAGCCACTGATCGGCGGACGGGTCGTAGATGTGATGGTAGGCGCGATCGACGCGTCCTTCGCCATAGCCCCCGACGATGTGAACGCGGCCTGCCCAAGCGGTGGCCCATGCCATCTCGCTGCGAGGAAGGGGCAGGGCCGCGCGGGTCACCCATTTTCCCGGCTCACCTAGCGGCGCCGGGCTGTCAGTGACGCGTTGGGCCTGTTCGTCCGGCGTGATGTGATGCGGCGCGCCGCTTCGCAGATTGGCAAATGGATCGGCGGAAGGCGTCGCTTGTGACAGCGGCGCCTGCTGATGCTGCGCATGTTGGGCTCGGATAGATGTGACACCAAATGCCAGCGCCGCTCCGGCAATGAACGTTCTGCGATCCATGGCAGTCCTCTATCACCAGTATGATTTGATCATATCACGAATGGGTGGCGTCGACATTCGTGCTTGAATGCACGCCGGAGATGCCTTCAGCCCAAAAGTAAATGGCCGGGACAAGCCCGGCCACAACGCAGTCCCGTTATCGCTAGTTCGGGACACTAGCTCGCCTTAAGCGTTGGCTTTCTTGTTCTGCCGATTGCTGACGAGATCTTGGACCACGGCGGGATCGGCCAGGGTCGAGGTGTCACCGAGGCTTGAGGGCTCATCTTCGGCAATCTTGCGCAGGATGCGGCGCATGATCTTGCCGGAACGCGTCTTCGGCAGGCCCGGCGCGAACTGGATCAGGTCTGGCGAGGCGATCGGGCCGATATCCTTGCGCACCCACGCGACCAATTCCTTGCGCAGTGCTTCGCTGGGCTCGACACCCTTCATCAGTGTCACATAGGCGTAGATGCCTTGGCCTTTGATGTCGTGCGGATAACCGACGACGGCGGCTTCCGATACGCTTTCGTGCGCCACGAGCGAGCTTTCAACTTCTGCGGTGCCCATGCGGTGACCGGAGACATTGATTACGTCGTCAACGCGGCCGGTGATCCAGTAATAGCCGTCCGCATCGCGCCGGCAGCCGTCGCCGGTGAAGTACTTGCCTTTGTAGGTCGAGAAGTAAGTCTGCTCGAAGCGGGCGTGATCGCCATAAACCGTGCGCATCTGACCGGGCCATGATCGTGCAAGACACAGATTGCCCTGTGCTTCGCCTTCGAGGACCTTGCCGTCGGCATCCACGATCTCGGGAACGACGCCGAAGAAGGGCCGGGTCGCTGAGCCAGGCTTGAGCTTCGTCGCGCCCGGCAGCGGTGTGATGAGAATGCCGCCGGTTTCGGTCTGCCACCACGTGTCGACAATCGGGCAGCGGTTGTCACCGACCACGCGATAATACCATTCCCATGCTTCCGGATTGATTGGCTCGCCGACCGAACCCAGCAAGCGAAGGCTCGCCCGCGATGTCTTCTTCACCGGTTCGTCGCCCGACTGCATCAGCGCGCGGATTGCGGTGGGTGCAGTGTAGAATGTGTTGACCTTGTGCTTGTCGATGACCTGCCAGAATCGCGAATTGTCCGGATAGTTCGGCACACCTTCAAACATCAGCGTGGTCGCGCCGTTGGCGAGCGGCCCGTAAAGAATGTAGCTGTGGCCCGTGACCCAGCCGACGTCCGCGGTGCACCAATAGATATCGCCGTCGTGATAGTCGAACACGTATTGGTGGGTCATCGCTGCAAACACCAGGTAACCGCCAGTGGTGTGGAGCACACCTTTCGGTTGGCCGGTCGAGCCCGAGGTGTAGAGAATGAACAACGGATCTTCCGCGTTCATATGCTCCACGGGGCAGTCGGTGGTCACCATGTCGGCCGCTTCGTGATACCAGACGTCGCGAACCGGATTCATGTCGACCTTGCCGCCGGTGCGGCGCACGACAATCACATGGTCGACGTCGCCGACCTTGGCGATGGCCGCATCGACATTGGCCTTGAGCGGAATCTTTCTGCCGCCACGCACGCCCTCGTCGGCGGTGATGATGACTTTCGATTTGCAGTCGATAATGCGCTGAGCAAGGCTATCGGGAGAGAATCCGCCGAACACCACCGAATGAATCGCGCCGATCCGCGCGCAGGCGAGCATGGCGTAGGCCGCTTCCGGAATCATCGGCATGTAAATGGTGACGCGATCGCCCTTGGCGACATTCCGCAATCGCAGGATGTTCGCCATCTTGCACACTTCATCGTGCAGCTCGCGATAGGTGATCTTTTTCGAGTCGGACGGATCGTCGCCTTCCCAGATGATCGCGACCTGATCGCCACGCTTCGCAAGATGGCGGTCGATGCAGTTATACGCCGCGTTCAGAACGCCATCTTCGAACCACTTGATGGAGATGTTGCCGGGTTCGAAGGAAACGTTGTCGACCTTGCTGAAGGGATGAATCCAGTGAACTCGCTTGGCCGCTTCCTCGCCCCAGAAGCCGCTCGGGTCCTTGATCGAGCGCGCATACATCTCGCGATACTTAGCGTCATCGATGTAGGCACGCTTCGCCCAATCCGCGGACACATCGTAAATCTTGTCGGACATGGTTTCCTCCCAACGCCAGGCGCGTAAACGCCCACAATCCATCTACTTCTGTTTCGCTCTATTATGCTGTCATCGGGCCAAGCGACAAGCCGCCAAATATAGCACTTTGGTAAGGCTGGGGGTGCCCGACGGGGCACAGCATTTGAAGCGCCTCTTTCAAAGCGTCCACACCGCAGTCTCCTTGATATCGGCATCCTCAAGGTCACGGGTGACAGGTACACTGTAGTCGGCAATACGGCGCAATTTGTCGCGGGGCAGATAGCTGCGCCCCGGATCGCCGATCAGTACCGTAGCGCCCTTTGCGGCGTGCCGCTGTAAAAAATCGAATGCGCGCTGCGCGGTATCGCGTTCGTAAAAGATATCCCCCGCAAGGATGATATCCCAAGAGAGTAAACTTACCCCGAGAAGCAGGTCGTCTTCCGTGACGGATAAGTGAACGTGGTTGTGTGCTGCGTTGAGCTTCGCGGCTGCACACGCGAAGGTATCGATATCCGCAACGGTCACCGCCGCCGCTCGAGCCTTCATCGCGGCAATTCCGACAAGTCCGGAGCCGCTGGCAAGATCCAGAATCGTCTTGCCGCGAACGAGTGCCGGATGGTCCAGGATATGCCGGGCAAGCGCCTGGCCGCCGGCCCAAGCAAACGCCCAAAACGGCGGCGGCAGTCCGGCCTCGCCGATTTCTTCCTCGGTCTTATGCCAGAGCGGCACGGCTTCATCCGCCACGTAGAGCGAGATTTCAGGTGCCAGTGGGACTGGGCGAAGCCGGGTGTTGGCGCGGATAAATGCGTCCTTGTCGGTGATGGTATGTGTGAGCGATTCGCTATATTCCACAACGTGCCTCAACGTTGCTTTCAGTCCGAACGGATCAAAGTCCACCCATCTTGCAAATTAGCTTCCACTCGTCCGGCTTTACGCTTTGAACCGATAGGCGTGACAACTTCAGGAGCTCCATGTCCGCGAGCTTCTTCTCAGCCTTGGCTGCGACGAGCGTGACGGGGGTTTTCAGCGGCTTGTCGGCGGCAATGTCGACGCACACGAACTTGCCGGTTTTGTCGGTGGGATCAGGATAATGCTCGCGGATGACCTCCACGATGCCGACGATCTCCTTGCCCTCGTTGGAGTGATAGAAGAAGGCCCGATCGCCTTTCTTCATCTTCATCAAGTTGAGCTTTGCGGTGTGATTGCGCACGCCGGTCCAGGCTTCGCCTTTAGCGCCCTTCGCGACCTGCTGATCCCATGACCAGACCGAAGGTTCGGATTTCACCAGCCAGTATGCCATTGCTCCTGTTCTCCTTATCCTTCACCCTTGAATGGCCGCGTCAGCAACATCTCGATCGCTTCGTTGATCGTTAGTGCGCCGCTAAGTACGGCCGCCACTGCGCTCGCGATTGGCATCTCGACATTTTTTTGCCGCGCCAGTTCAACGAGTACCGGCGCGGTAAATTCACCTTCGGCCAGCTTGCCTTGCGGCGGGGTTTCGCCGCGCCCAAGCGCGACACCATAGGAAAAATTGCGCGATTGCGGGCTCGAACACGTGAGAAGCAGATCGCCCAATCCAGAAAGGCCCGAGATCGTCTCTGGCCGTGCACCGCAAGCGCGTCCAAGGCGCATCAGCTCAGCGAAACCGCGTGTCGTCAGTGCGGCCTGTGCGGAGGCGCCGAGCTGCCTGCCCACCACGACGCCGGCCGCAATCGCCAGAACATTCTTGGCCGCGCCGCCGATTTCGACACCGCGGACGTCCGTGCTGTGGTACGGCCGGAAGGTATCCGAACCAAGCGCGTGAACGAGTGCGGTGGCAATTGCTTCATCGCTGGCGGCAAGAGTCACGGCGGTCGGCAGACCGCGCGCGACGTCGACATCGAAACTTGGTCCGGACAGAATCGCAGGCACAGCCTGTGGCAAAACCTTTGCAACGATGTCGGTCATGAACTGATGCGTGCCGCGTTCGATGCCCTTGGCGCAAACAATTGCTGGAATATTTTTTGCGAGGTGTGGCGCAAGCGATGTCGCTGCCTCACGCAGGCTTTGGGCTGGTATGACAAGCAAAAGCGCGTCGGCTGCGCCGGCCTGTTTAAGATCGCTCGTTACGACGACAGATGCTGCCAGTCGTATATTCGGGAGCCGTGGATTTTCTCGCGTACGTGAGATCGCGTCGGCTGCAGCAGGATCGCGTGCGTAAAGAGTGACGCTGCGTCCGGCGCGTGCTGCAGCGTTTGCGAGCGCCGTGCCCCAGGCGCCAGCACCGATCACCGAAATGTTTTGGTAAGAAGGCATGACAATCCCGGTGATCAATGCCGCGCGCGGGTGTTGGTGAACTTTGCCGGTGTCTGCGTGTTTTCGTCCAGCCGCCAGCGCGCACGGGGCGCGGTGTCCATGTCGTCAAGCAGACCGAGCGCTAAACGCTCCGCGCCGGCCCATGCGATCATTGCACCATTGTCGGTGCAAAGTGCGGGCGGCGGTACAACCAACGTTGTCTGCGCCCTGTCTGCGATAGCTTGCAGGGCGCCACGAATCGCGACATTGGCGGCGACGCCACCCGCCGCGACGAGGGCGCTCGGTGGCCCGAATTGATCCTGAAATGATCTGAGGCCAACGCGGATACGATCCGCCGTGAGATCGAGTACCGCCGCCTGAAAGCTCGCACAGAGATCGGCGATATCCTGCGCCTCGATCGGATCCAGCCGCGCGAGTTCGTTGCGCACAGCCGTTTTCAACCCAGACAGAGAAAAGTTCGCGTCAGGCCGGCCGACCATCGGACGGGGAAAAGGAAATCGCGTGGGATCGCCATACACCGCAAGCTTCTCGACCTGAGGTCCTCCCGGATAGGGAAGATCGAGCATCTTTGCGACCTTGTCGAAAGCCTCACCGATGGCATCATCGACTGTGGTACCGAGGCGGACATATTGTCCGACGCCGAGCACGGCGACGATCTGCGTGTGACCGCCTGAAGCCAGGAATAGACAATAGGGGAACGGCAAGGGAACCGTCAGGCGTGGTGTCAGCGCATGTGCCTCCAGGTGATTGACGGCAATGAGCGGCGTGCCGTGGACAAGAGCTATGGCTTTCGCCGTCGTGAGGCCAACAATGACTCCACCGATCAGGCCGGGACCAGCGGCGGCGGCGACGCCTGTCAGCGCGTCGAATCTCGTGCCGGCATCGGCCATGGCGGTACGTATAATGCCATCGAGCATGTCCACATGGGCGCGCGCGGCAATTTCCGGGACCACGCCGCCAAACGGTGCGTGTTCCTCGATCTGCGAGCGCACCACATTCGACAGGATTCTGCCGCTGCCGTCGCCACGGCGTTCCACCACCGCGGCCGCGGTCTCATCGCAGGTGGTTTCGATTCCCAGCACCAGTGTGGGTTTGCCGTTTGTCAATTTCAGTCCTTGCCTTCGCGATCAAACCGGCGTTTCCCTCGTATCGCTAGGGGCGTTCGGAGCCGTCGCCAACCTAGTGGAGTGGATTTGACATTCGCCATCCACCCAACTGCGAGTTCGTCAAGCGAATGTCAAATCCAAAACTCCACTCGTGTGGCGTCTCGCAATTGCCGACTTGTCTTGCAGCTGGTCTCATATCGGCAATTGCGAGACAAAGCCACACTAGCATTTTGAATTTGCTAGTGTCCTTTCGTCTCCGAATAACCGTGCGAGCCCGCGGCAAACGGGTCGGTTATTCGGAGACGGGACACTAGAAACTTATATTTGCTAGTGGTCCTTTGATTCTAACATTCGCAGATGGTGCCCGCCGAAACGGGATGCGAATGTTAAAATCGGACCACGAGCGTCATCCAAAGGGATGATAAGCCGTTCATGATCCTTAAATGGTCCTTGAGGTTCATAACGTGAAATTGTCGCGCAAGCCATCCTTGCGTGGCATTGCTGAAGCCTGGTGTGGTGGCTCAGAAGTGCGCTTCATTCTCTCCGCGCGTCCTTCAAGCGAACTTCTGAACCTGAACCACACTCGAATCATAGGTTTGCTAGTGTCCTTTCGAATCCGGAGTTCGCTACGGGATGCGCTCCATCATGGGGCGAACTTCGGATTCAGGACACTAGCACTTTACTGAAACCCGCTTCAGCACTTTACTGAAACCCGCTTCTCGCTGGAGTCATTATGGCCGTTCTCGTAACACGTCCCGCACCCGACAATCAGAGGACGGCGGCCGCCCTGCATGCGCGGGGGTATCATGCGCTGTTGTCGCCTATGCTCCGTTTTGAAGCCGTTGCATTCCAGGACGACGGTGCCGCATGTGACGGTATCATTCTGACCAGCGCCAATGCGGTCCGCGCCCTTGCCTATTATCCCACTATGGAACGCCTCGTGGACTTGCCTGCATTCGCGGTGGGAGACCAGACGGCTGAAGCCGCGCGGCAAGCGGGATTTCGCAACGTCCTCAGTGCGAAGGGAGATGCCGAGGCGCTAAGCAAACTTATCGTTAAGACGGCTGCCACAGGGGAAATAAAGAAAGGAGCCGCGCTTTGTTATTTTGCAGGCGCGGATCGGGCGCGTGATCTTTCAGCCGACCTTGGTGTGCACGGCTTTGTGGTCACCACCCAGACAGTTTATCGCATGACTCCGGTGCGGGATTTGTTGCCGGAGGTGAGGGTGGCTTTTGCTTCCGGCGGGATCGATTCAGTGCTGCATTATTCCCGTCGGACGGTGCGGGCGTTTGTCGACGCGGCACGAACCGATGGCGTTGAAATCTCGGCCTTGGCTTTGCCGCAATGTTGCATCTCCGATGCCGTTGCCGCAGTGCTGCGCGAGGCAGGCGCCACACAGATTATTGTGGCGCGCATGCCCGATGAAGACGCCGTTATCGACGCTCTCGCCAGGACAATACAACCATCGTTGCGGTAAGATATTTGCGTCGAATCTGATAGGTTTCGGCGACAGGAGTACAAATTCGATGGATGATAGCAAACAAGACGATGCAGGCACACCGCCTGCGGGAGGCTCGCGCAAGCGACCGCCGCCAACCATCGAATTAACCGCCTCGGATGTTTCCGAAAGCCCTCGGCCTGCCGACGAAGCGAAAGCGGCTGCATCGGATGCGGATCAATCTCAGCAGGCGACGCCAGAAGATCGTGACGCCACCAACAAGGCGCCGCTACGCAAATTCTCGACGCGTTCTCGCCTGTTGTTGGTGACTTTGCTCGTCTCTGCCGCGACGGGTGCATTTGCCGCTGGGCTTGTGCTCGGTGCTGCGTACATCGGAGGATGGCAAAACGCGGTCAATCAGCCCGCGCCCTCTGCGCCGGTCTCAGCGAATGACGCATCCGCCAGGGCAGACATTGCTGCACTCGGTGCACGAGTTGCAAAGGTGGAGTCGAACGCAGCAACGACGGCCGCATCTTCCGTTGATGCTGCTGTGGTGGCGCGCATCGATGCATTGGAAAAATCCATCGCCTCATTGAGAAGCGACATTGCTTCGGCTCGCAGTCAAAGCGAAAAGGCGGTTGCAGCAGTCGACGATATAAAGTCCGCACAGCGCGATAACGCGGCGCCGTCGGCGGATGTGGCGTCGATCGAGCAGCGGCTCGACAAAGTTGAGCAGGCAACCGTTGCATTGTCGGCAGTTGCAAATGCGCCGGCACCAGCGCCCCAGCCGCAGGCCGAAGATCCTGCGTTGCGCCGAGTGGCCGCGGCTACCCTGCTTGATTCATTGGTTCGTCAGGGCGAGCCGTACGCTGCGGCCCTCACTGCAGCAAAGTCCCTTGCAACCAACGCCGATACACTCAAGCCTCTCGATACATTCGCGGCAACAGGCGTACCATCGTCACGCGCATTGCTTCGTGAGCTTCAGCCATTATTGCCGAAGCTGACACCTAAGCCGGAAGCTGGCCTGGCTCCGGCCGGGATGTTCGACCGTTTGCGGCAAAGTGCTGCGAAGTTGGTGCGCATCCAAAGAACCGATGTCGCTGCAAGCGGCAGTGGCGCTGTAATCGCACGTGCCGCGGCGGCGGCAGAGCATTCTGATCTTGAATCTGCGAAGCGCGCTTTGATGGAGCTTCCTGCCGCCGATCGCGCTCCGGCGCAATCATGGATCGAGAAAGTTGATGCTCGCGATGCCGCGCTCGCGGCCTCCCGGCAATTTGCGTCAGATACGATGACCGCGCTTTCGGCCCCGGCGCGATAGGTAGTTCGATGATCCGGATCATTTTGTTTCTTTTTTTGGTTGGTGCGATTGCGCTTGGCGCCGCGGTCATTGCGGATCAAACCGGTGACGTTACGCTATCGTGGAGCGTTTGGCGTATCGAGACGTCGCTGCCGGTCCTGGCATTGGCGTTTCTTATCGTGATCTTTGTGGCGATGTTGCTCTGGTCGCTGGTGAGCGGAGTGCTAAGCACGCCAGAGCGGGTCCGCCGGATGCGACGTAATCGACGTGACGCGCGTGGACGTCACGCTATCACGCAGGGGTTGATCGCGATCGGCACCGGCGATCAGTTTGCCGCTCGCCGTCATGCGGATGCCGCACGGCGCCTGGCGAAGGAAGATCCGCTGACGATGCTGCTGCATGCGCAGTCGGCGCAACTGGACGGTGACCGCGAGGGCGCTCAACGCGCTTTCCATGCCTTGGCGGAGCGCAAGGACACGCGGTTGTTGGGTTTGCGCGGGCTTTTCATCGAGGCGCAACGGCGTGACGATCTTCTCTCTGCCGTTGCTTTGGCGGAAGAAGCGCTGAAGGTGGCGCCTGCGGCAGCCTGGGCATCGCATGCGGTGCTTGGCTTTCGTTGCAGCCGCGGCGACTGGGACGGCGCATTGAAAATCTTGGAAACTGATCTGGCCTCCGGGTTGATTGATCCGGTGGCTTACAAGCGTCAGCGCGGTGTGTTGTTGACGGCGCGCGCGCTCGATCTCGAGACGACAGATCGCGATCGGTCGCGCAGCAGCGCGATGGAAGCCGTCAAGTTCGCGCCGACGCTGGTTCCAGCAGCAGTGCTCGCGGCAAAGTTTCTCAGCGAGCAGGGGCAGGCACGTCGGGCGATGCGTATCGTCGAGGACGCGTGGAATGCACAGCCGCATCCGGATCTGGCGGATGCTTACGCCCACATTCGTCTCGGCGATTCCGCGGTTCAGCGTCTCGCGCGCGTCGAGAAACTGGCAGCGATGTCGCCTGGTCACATCGAAGGCGCACTTGCCATCGCCCGCGCGGCGATTGACGCTGGGGAATTCGGCCGGGCCCGGGAGGCGCTCAAGCCGTTCGTGGAAGCTCCGACCCAGCGCGTTGCGATCATGATGGCGGAATTGGAGCGGGCGGAGCATGGCGATGGCGGCGAGGCGCGTAGCTGGATGTTGCGTGCCGTTCGCGCTGCGCTCGATCCTGCGTGGACGGCCGACGGCTACGTGTCGGATCGCTGGCGGCCGGTGTCGCCGGTCACGGGTCGTCTCGACGCCTTCCAGTGGCTGACGCCGGTGGCGGCGCTCCCGTCAGACAAAGCGCCGGTCATCGATGCGGACGTGATGAAGGCGATTGTGAACGAGCCGGTGGTCATGCCGCTTCCTGTAGCCACTGAAGCAGAGAACGTGGAAGAGGCGAGGGAAGTAGAAGCAAAGGAAGCAGGAGCAAAGGAAGCTTCGCCAGTCGTTGAGACGATTACCCAGGACAACCAGGCCAGCAAAGAGGACGAGGCAGTCGTTTCACCATCGCCGGCCCCGGCTCCGTCTGTTCCACCGCCGCCCCCGCCGCCCGTCGCAACTGTCGCGCCGCCCGTGTTCCGATCGCGCCGCGAGCTGGAAAAAACTGAGCCCCAGTCCATTCCGGCGGTGATCCCCATCATCCGGGCGCCTGACGATCCGGGCGTGGAGGATGAGATTCGCCGTGACGAATTTGACGATGAGATGAAACCGCGCGGGGCCCAGGAGGGGGGCTGGCGAGGATTTTTATCCCGTCTTGTCAGTTGATTAGCGGTTTCACGTGCTGATCTTCTTGCAAAGCAGCGCGCTGGCCGATATCAGGTGCGGGTACTGGTTCAAGAGTTCGCCGCAATAGCTCAGTTGGTAGAGCACGTCATTCGTAATGACGGGGTCGGGGGTTCGAGTCCCTCTTGCGGCACCACCGGACACGCTTCCAGAACCAAAATATCTTTTGTTCCTGCGGTGATAGGTTCCTGCGGCTCATACCGCTTATCGAAAACTCACTCCCTCGATTGTCCCGCACGCCGCCATTGTGCCGGCGTGGTGCCCATGCGCTGTTTGAAGGCGCGCTGAAAAGCGGCTTCGGATTGGTAGCCGACGGCTTCTCCCACCGCTCCGACCGAGGCCGATGATGTCCGCAGTTCATTGGCGGCTATGGTCATGCGAATATCGGTCAATAGATTGCTGGCCGAGCGGCCCAGTCGCTCCTGGAAATGGCGCGCGATGGTTGCGCGCGACATGTTGCAGAGCTCTGCCAGCTCCGGAAGCGTCCATGGTCGTGCCGGTTCAAGAAACAATGCTCTTAAAGCGGGAGCAAGGCGAGGCTGGCTGGCAAGAGCCAGCAGGCCTGTGGGCGCTTCGTCCGATTCTCCGGAGAAGCGTAGCGTCAGTGCGAAAAGTGCGGCCGAGAGAGCATTGAGCATGGCTTGCCCGCCGAGGCTCTCGCTGCCGGCTTCCGCTCGCATCAGCTTCATCAGCCCTGTCAGCTGAGCGCCGGTCCCCGACGTTGTTGCCTTGTTGTCGGACTTCGCCGTGCGCACGATGAGGCGCGGCGGCAGGTAACTCAGCAAAAGGCGATCATGCGGGGGCGCGAGGATGAAGCGTCCGCAGAGCATATCCAGCCGCGCACCCGTTCCCGTGTTCTCACTGATGATGAAGTTTAGGCCGTCGCGATTATTAGCCTTGTTTGGGCGGCGTCCACTGCCATCGTGCAGGACATGCGCCCCGCCATGGGGCAGTACGAGAATATCCCCTGCCGTCAAATGCTGCGGCGGCCCGCCATCCAGATCATCCAACACTGCCGAGCCGCCGATAATCACGTGATACGGCA
Source organism: Nitrobacteraceae bacterium AZCC 1564 (assembly GCA_036924835.1). Lineage (NCBI taxonomy): Bacteria > Pseudomonadati > Pseudomonadota > Alphaproteobacteria > Hyphomicrobiales > Nitrobacteraceae > Nitrobacteraceae bacterium AZCC 1564. The sequence continues at coordinate 2,891,888 of JBAGRR010000001.1, read as the reverse complement.
TCTCACCCGCGTCAGACACCTCATAAGCCACGCGCCAAGGTGCGCCGTAGTGGCAACGCAATTCGAGTTGGCCGCTGACGGGCACCATGGTGAGGAGATTGCTGAGCCAATCCATGGGAGGAGGCCTTCGGGAAGTGAGACGATAGAGCATATTATCGAGCTTCTGAAATATCAACAGTCTCGATATGGCTCCGTACGGTGACAGCGTTCAACAAACCCTCTCGAAAAGGACTGTCACCCATGACCCGCATTGCTACCCCGTCCGTAGAAACGGCGACCGGCGCTACTGCAGAAGTCTATGCCCAGATCAAAAAGGCAGTTGACAAGGTGCCGAACACTTTCGTTGCCATCGGCGCTCACGGCCCCGCTGCGCTGAAGGTGATCCTGCAAGCTGATGCCGTGCTCGCGACAAGCACGCTCAGCAAGCAAGATCAGGAAACCATCAAGCTGCTCGTCAGCGAAGTTGCAGGCTGCGACTACTGTGTGGCTGCGCACTCGCTGCTGGGCAAGATGACGGGTCTCGCGCCTGACGTTCTGAAGCAGATCCGTACTGGTCAGCCCGCAGGCGACGCCAAGCGTGATGCGCTGGTTCGTTTCGTCGGCAAGCTGGCGAAGACGAGCGGCACGATCAGCGACGAAGAGTTTTCGGCTATCAGAGCTGCTGGCTACACCGACGAGCAATTGGTCGACATCAGCCTGGCGATCGCCGTGACGACCTTCACCAACGTCTTCAACCGCATCAATGACACCGCCATCGATTTCCCCGCGGTCGCTTGAGCGACCGCCGCCGGTGAAGTCACGGCCTCTCAAAAATTAGGAATAGAACAATGAACGCTCTCATCAAGATTTTGAATCGGTCCGGTATTTTAAGCGAAGATCTCGACTACCACCTCGTTCGTGCCTCGATGGTGATCATCTTTCTGTTCTTCGGTTACCAGAAGTGGTTCGAATACGAAGCGCAGATCCTGATTCCCTACATCAGCAACGGTCCGCTGATTTCATGGATGTATCCCGCTTTCGGCATCCGCGGCGCCAGCATGTTCCTCGGTGTAGCTGAATGGACCTTCGGCGCACTCATCTTCGCCGGCTTCTGGAGCAAGACGGCAGGTGTGCTTGGCGCACTGGGATCGATAGCGACCTTCATCGGTACGGTCACCATCATCCCCTTCATGCCGAATGGTTGGGCTGAATCCGCCGGAGGTTTCCCGGCAATGGTCGGCAACGTCCCGTTCCTGATGAAGGACGTCGTTCTTCTTGCTGCATCAGTCTACTTGTTGAAGCAAGATGTCGTACGAGTGTCAGCCGCACATGGCTGACATGGTCATGGTCCTGATACCGCGGCCGGTGGGATCGACAGTCCTGCCGGCCACGGCACGTTTCGATGATCGCGCTGCGCGACGAGCGCGAGATTTTTGGTCAGTGAGATCGCTGACCGTGCTTTGAGCGCTTGTGTGGGGCGGCTTTCACGTCGGGAGGCGTTGGCTGCAGTGTTTTACGAGATTCAGCCAGTGCCCGGTCATAGCCCGGGGATGTGGTAACGGTCGGCGGTCGAGCAACTGCACGCGAGGCCGCGAACCAGAAGCCAAGCACCAGCATTGTACATGCTGTTCCAATTTTAAGGACCATCCTCATCGGCGCCTATCCGCTTGTTGCAGGGCAAATAGTGTCCGGCGCTTTTGGTTCTAACTTAGACATGGTCCGATAAGCGTCTAGAGCATAACCGGTTGCGACGATCGTCTTCGCCTGCAATGGCAGCGAAGCCATTGCGATCTCCCTGCGGCTGTGTCGAAATGCGGCACCAAAACAAGCGTGCTCAGCAATCGCCACGCGATGCCATGAGCGCGCAGTCAGGGAGGAACATATGCGCTTTGTTTTCGCCGCGCTTGCGGCGGCTTTCTTCGTGCTTCAAACTGTAGCTCCGGGTCACGCGCAGAACGCATGGCCAATGCGCAATGTCACGATCATTGTGCCCTTTACCGCGGGCGGTACGGCCGATTTGTTTGCTCGGCTCGTTGCCAATCACATGTCGCAGACCTTCGGCCAGCCGTTCGTGGTGGAAAATCGCGGCGGCGCCGGCGGCAACATCGGTGCCGCTCAGGTAGCGAAAGCGCAAAACGACGGCTACACCCTCTTGCTCGGCACCGTCAGCACGCACGCCATCAACCCAACGCTTTATTCGAACCTCTCATTCGACGCGGCAAAGGACTTTCAACCGGTCAGTCTGATAGCGCGGCTGCCGAACATGCTGGTGGTCAAGAATAGCATTCCGGCGAAGAACGTCGCGGAATTCATCACCTATGTGAAGGCCAACCCGGATAAGCTTAATTACGGGTCTTCGGGCGTCGGAACCTCGATCCATCTGGCCGCCGAATTGTTCAAGATCGCGACCGGCACCAAGATGACGCACGTGCCCTATCGTTCGTCCAACGAAATCATGCAGAATTTGACGGGCGGCCATATTGATCTCGCCTTCGACAACATCACGCTGGCCTGGCCGCAGGCCAAGGCGGGAACGGTCCGCGCGCTTGGCGTCACCAGCCTGCAGGCGAGCCCGACCGCGCCGGAGGTTCCGCCAATCGCGGACACGTTGAAGGGATTCGATGCCACGTCGTGGCATGGCCTCTTCGCTCCCGCTGGCACGCCGCGCCCGATCGTTGATAAGATGGCGGCAGAGGTGAAGCGCATCCTGGAAATGCCCGAGACGGTGAGCAAGCTGACTGAGATCGGTGCCGTACCCTCGCCTATGACCCCCGATGAGTTCACCAGCTTTATCGCGAGTGAACGTGCCAAGTGGGCTGAAGTGGTCAAAGCGTCGGGAGCCACGGCGAATTGATTGAAAGCGGTCGCTCGGCATACCAAATGGATGTCGGGCGACCATCGGCCCGCCTCAGTTGTTTGTTCCACTGCGCTGAACTTTCAACTGCGAGACGCCGCGTGAGCATTGCACTAAGTTTTGATCCATCGGCTCAACGCAAGCCACTGATTCCTCCGCGGCCGCCGCTGGCGCCGGAGAATCTGACGGCATTCAGTCGCCTGTCTCTGATCCGCAGAAACGCCATCGCAAGCTGGGGCAAGGAGGCTTACGAAGAAGACATCGTCAGGGGACGGTTCTTCCGCCGCAGCAGCTTTATCCTCAACACGCCGGAGGCGATCCGGCATGTCCTGGTCGACAATTACGAAAACTATACCCGGACGCCTGCCGGTTTCCGCGTCTTGCGGCCGATCCTCGGTGAGGGGCTTCTGCTTGCTGAAGGCCGCACATGGAAGGCCCAGCGTCGTGCGCTCGCGCCCGCCTTCTCGCCGCGTGCGGTCTCGCTGCTGGTGCCGCACATGGTGGCTGCCGCCGATGAAGCAATCGCCAAGCTCGATGCGAAGCGCGGCATGCCTGTCGATCTGCGCGAAGCCATGCAGCATCTCGCGCTCGATGTCGCCGGGCGCACGATGTTTTCGTTCGAGATTGCCCGGCACGGTGCAGCGCTCCGAGGCTTCGTCAATGATTACGGCGCGCGTCTCGCACAACCACACTTTCTTGATCTTCTGCTGCCGCTGGGCTGGCCGACCCCAAAAGATATTTCGCGTGCACTGTTCCGGCGGAAATGGACCCGCTTCATGAGCATGCTCATCGCTGAACGCAAGGCGATGGGGGCAGAGAGCAACGCGCCGCGTGATCTGTTCGACCTGATGGTAGCCGCGCGTGATCCCGAGACCAATGAGGCGTTCACGGATGCCCAATTAGGCGATCAGGTCTCGACGATGATTCTTGCCGGCCACGAAACGACGGCGGTGGCCCTCTTCTGGGCGCTTTATCTCCTGTCGCTCGATCTCCCTACGCAGGAGGAGGTCGCGCGGGAATCAAGCGCGGCGGTGGCTGCGGGTGGTGTGCCGGACTTTTCCCAGCTGACTTTTACGCGCGCCGTCATCGACGAAACCTTGAGGCTCTATCCGCCGGCCTTTTTGATCGTGCGGGCCGCCCGCGGACCGGATGTGGTTGCTGGCATCCCGATAGCGCCGGGGGACGTCCTGATGATCGCGCCGTGGGTCTTGCATCGGCACGAAAAACTTTGGCGCGACCCGAATGCGTTCGAGCCGACACGCTTTTTGCAAGGCAATCCGCAGCCCGACAAATTCGCCTACTTGCCTTTCGGCGCCGGTCCACGGGTTTGCATCGGCGCACAGTTCGCGATCACCGAAGCGACGCTGGTGCTGGCGAAATTGATCGGGACGTTCAAGGTCGAGCTTCTCGACAAGGCGCCAATCACGCCTTTGGCCGCCGTCACCACGCAGCCTAATCGTGCTCCGATGTTTCGGCTCGTGCGGCGCTAATGTCCCGAATTCAAAGGCCGCCTCATCGTGCAGTGCGCTTGCTAGCGGACTTTGGATTCGAGAGGACACTAGCAAATTTATGAAGTTCGCTGGAAGGACTCGCAGGAAAAATCGGGCGAACTTCTGAACGAGCGTGTTTATGCACGCTGCGCTGCAGCGGAGTTAATTCCTCACGGCGTCGCGCTCTCCATCTTATCCCAAAGTCGGATGAAGGTTGAACGTAAGGCGCGTCGTAGCGTCGCATCACGCCGATCATTGTTGCAAATCCCCGGCGCAAGCCCTTGTCTTGCGATCAATCACAAGAAGCCAAAAAGGCTGATTTAGCAGGGGAGAACACAATGACCGCATCGAAGAAAGACAAGCCGAGTCGTCGCCGCTTCCTGAAAGTAGCGGCAGCGGGCGCGGCTGCGACTGTAGCAACACCGGCAATCGCGCAGTCGCAAGGACCGATTAACATGCGCTGGCAGAGCACATGGCCGGCAAAAGATATTTTCCACGAGTATGCGCTCGACTACGCCAAGAAGGTCAATGACATGACCGGTGGCGATCTCAAGATCGAAGTGTTGCCTGCGGGCGCCGTCGTTCCTGCGTTCGGCCTGCTCGACGCAGTTTCCAAGGGCACGCTCGACGGTGGACACGGCGTGCTTGTCTACCACTACGGCAAGCAGACCGCGCTGGCCTTGTGGGGATCCGGTCCCGGTTACGGGATGGACGCGAACATGCTGCTCGCCTGGCACAAGTACGGTGGGGGTAAGGAGCTGCTGGAAAAGCTTTACGCTTCAATCGGCGCCAACGTCGTGTCGTTCCCTTACGGACCGATGCCGACGCAGCCGCTTGGCTGGTTCAAGAAGCCTGTCACCAAGGCGGATGACCTCAAGGGGACGAAATTCCGCACTGTCGGCATCTCGATCGACGTGTTCACCGGTCTTGGCGCTGCGGTCAACGCACTGCCGGGCGGCGAAATCGTCTCGGCGATGGATCGCGGCCTGCTCGATGCCGCGGAATTCAACAACGCGTCGTCGGATCGCGTCCTCGGTTTCCCCGATGTCTCCAAGGTCTGCATGTTGCAGAGCTACCATCAGAACGCCGAGCAGTTCGAAATCATGTTCAACAAGACTAAGTATGACGCGCTGCCGGATAAGATGAAGGCGATCATCGCCAACGCAGCCGAGGCAGCCGGTCAGGACATGGCATGGAAGGCGATTGATCGCTATTCCAAGGACTACGAGGAAATGCAGACCAAGGATAAGGTCAAATTCTACAAGACGCCTGACTCGGTCTTGCAGAAGCAGCTCGATGTTTACGACGAGGTCGTCGCCAAGAAGTCTGCGGAAAATCCGCTGTTCAAGGAGATCGTCGAATCCCAACTGAAGTTTGCCAAGCGCGCAACGCAGTGGGAGCAGGACACGGTGGTCAATCGGCGCATGGCTTATAACCATTATTTCGGGCCAAACGCCAAGAAGAAGACCTAACGGAATTACCTGCGCGATTGGGGCATCATCCGGGATCAAAAGTCCCGGGTGGTGCTTCGTATCGTTTCAAGAGTTCTTGACGATCCTCATACTTTGGCGGGCGCACGCACATGAAGGCGCAGCGTTTATTATACACTATCGACGGCATCAGCACGTGGACCGGAAAGTTCGTCTCGTGGCTGATCATCGGCCTTATGACTCTCGTCTGTGTCGAGGTCTTCAAGCGTTACATTATGAACATGCCGACCGCGTGGATCTTCGACGCGTCGAACATGCTATACGGCACATTGTTCATGATCGCCGGGGCCTACACGCTCGCGCAGAACGGCCACGTTCGCGGTGATTTCCTTTACAGTTCGATGCGCCCGCGAACCCAGGCCTTTCTGGACTTTGTGCTCTACATTGCATTTTTTCTGCCCGGTATTGCGGCACTCATTTATGCGGGTTGGGACTACGCTTACGACTCCTGGCGCATCAACGAACATTCGAACGTCACCGCAGACGGGCCTCCGGTCTACCATTTCAAGTTCATGATCCCCTTGGCGGGTGCTCTGGTGATGCTGCAGGGCGTGGCGGAGATCATGCGCTCCATCATTTGTCTTAGGACCGGAGTATGGCCGGAGCGTTTGAAGGACGTGTCCGAGATCGACGTGGTTGAGGAGCAACTCGCGCACAGCGAGTACGTCGACGAAGCATCACGCAAGATCGCGATCGAACAAGCACAAAGTATCGAAGAAAGCGCGCGGCAGCGCGGCATGGGCGGGGAATTGAATCGATGAGCGATCCAGCACTTGGCCTTTTGATGCTTGGGCTCATCGTGGTCGTGATCATGATGGGCTTCCCGACGGCCTTCACGCTGATGGGCCTTGGCATGTTTTTCGGCTTCTTCGCCTATCATCGCTCCGGAGAAGCGTGGGGCGACAATCATATCTTTGATCTGATGGTCCAGCGCACCTACGGCGCAATGACCAACGATGTGCTGATTTCGATCCCGCTCTTTGTCCTGATGGGCTACGTGATGGAACGCGGCGCGCTGGTGGACAAGATGTTCTACTCCATCCAGCTTGCGTTCCGGCGCGTGCCTGCATCGCTTGCCGTCGCAACGCTGATCGTCTGCACGTTCTGGGGGATCGCCAGCGGACTTGTCGGCGCGGTAGTGGTGCTGATGGGCGTGATTGCCTTCAATCCGATGCTGAAGGCTGGCTATGATGTAAAGCTTGCTTCAGGCGTTATCACTGCGGGCGGCACCCTCGGCATTCTGATTCCGCCGTCGGTCATGATCATCGTCTATGCCGCCGTGGCGGGGCAGTCGGTCGTCAAACTTTATGCCGCGACGATGTTCCCGGGATTCTTCTTGGCACTGCTTTACCTAGTCTACATCATCGGGTGGGCATTGCTGAATCCCAAGATTGCACCGAAGCTCTCCGAAGCTGAGACCCGTGTTCCGGTGCGGCCGTGGATCAGTCAGATTCAGCAAATTTACTCACGCAAGATGCTGCCGGCGCTGCTCGCAGCAGTGCTGGCGCCATCCAAGGCGCTGGCTATCACTGTTGATGGTGTGCGGGTCGGCTACACGACGCTGCTCAAGAATCTCGGCTTTGCGCTGGTGCCGATGGTGCTCACGCTCGGAACATTATGGGGAGCGTGGTGGTATGTCGTGATCCACCAGCAAGCTGACATTGCATCGCCACCCTCGGCTGCCGTTGAACAACTGGGCAGCGGGTCCAGCAGTTCGACGGGGGCAGAGCCAGCCGAAGAAAAGCTCGAGGAGTTGGGAGGAGCGGCCAGCGGCGCGAGCAGTGAAAAAGAAGGGGCTTCGGAGACCCTGCAGCAGATGGGCAACGCCGCTCTACAGAACAGCGGAACAACGGCCCCCGTGGCGGCCGGGCCGCCACCGCAGTTCTACACTTACTTTGCCGTTACGGCGGCGATCCTGCTGCTGCTGTTGTCTTACTATTATTGGATCATGGAGGCTGAGCAGTTCGAGGTCCTTCGGCTGCTGATCACATCGGTGATGCCGCTGGGCATCCTGACGGTGGTGGTGCTTGCGGTGATCCTGTTCGGCATCACGACCGCGACGGAATCCGCAGCGGTTGGCGCGGCGGGTGCGTTCCTGCTCGCATTTCAGGCACGAACGCTGAACTGGAAGCGCACCAAGGAAGCCGTGTTCCTCACTGCGAAGACGACATCCATGGTGTGCTGGCTGTTCGTTGGCTCCGCCCTGTTCTCGGCGGTGTTCGCTATCCTCGGCGGACAAGCGCTATTGGAAAGCTGGGTGTTGTCGCTGAACCTGACGCCGCTGCAGTTCATGATCCTATCCCAGGCGATCATCTTCATTCTCGGCTGGCCGCTGGAATGGACCGAGATCATCGTGATCTTCGTGCCGATTTTCCTGCCGATGCTCAAACATTTCGGCATCGATCCGGTTCTGTGGGGCGTGCTGGTATTCGTTAATCTGCAGGCAGCATTCCTCTCGCCGCCGGTGGCGATGTCGGCCTTCTATCTGAAAGGCGTGGCGCCTTCCCACGTCACGCTCAACCAGATCTTCGGTGGCATGATGCCTTATATGCTGATCGTCATCGTTTGCATGGTGCTGATGTACGTCTGGCCAGGTCTGACGCTTTGGTTGCCGGAATATCTCTACGGCAACTGACGGGTTGCGCTGTCGCCGCGAGAGCGGACGGATGATACGAAAATGTGACGGGCGGCCGTTTCTGTGGCCGCCTTAAGCCCTAGTGTGGTGGTTCAGAAGTTCGCTTCATTTTTCCCGCGAGTCCTTCCAGCGAACTTCTGAACCTAAACCACACTAGAATCGTAATTTACTAGTGTCCTCTCGAATCCAAAGTTCGCCACGGAGCGCGCCGCACAATAAGGCGAACTTTGGATTCGGGACACTAGGGATTGCTTGGATACGGGTTCGTTCTGCCGTAAAATCCGAGTATGAACGACGTCCAATCACTTTTCTCGGTCCTGAAGCAGACCGCCGACGCGAAAGTGGTCGATGCGATCGAAGATCTGATCAAGACCGGCGCGGACCATGAGTTGAATCGGATCAATCTGATCGAATTCGCTGCGAAGGCGCAGCTCGGTGAAGAGCCGGTTATTTCGGCATTCCTTCATGCCTCGCGGCTCGGCATTTTCGATCTGACATGGAACGTGCTTTGTCCAGGATGCAGCGGCGTGCTCGGTGCGCATGATACGCTGAAGCAACTCCGTCCCGAAGACTATCACTGCGGTCTCTGCGCTGCGGGTTATGAAGTTTCGGTCGACGATCAGGTGGAGGTGGCTTTCACCGTCAGTCCGCGGGTGCGTCGTATTGCGGCGCATGATCCGAACACCCTGCCGAATTGGGACTACTGGCGGCAGATTTTCTGGAGCTCGGGTATCGATATCTCAGAAGATTCTTTCGGACGTCTGGTAGATGAGGCGACGCTGGAGGCAATCGAACTGCCGCCGGGGGAGAAGGCTGTGCTGTCGCTTCAACTGCCGGCGGAATTTGTCATTGTGTTCGAGCCTGTTACCCATTCGGCGCTGTTCCTTGATGTTAAAGGCGAACCGTCGCGTGAGAAACAGATGACTTCGATGATCTTCGACGGCGTGCATGCCCCGACAGGCACGATGCCCATGCATCCGGGCCCGTTGCGTCTGTCGCTGGAAAATCAAACCAAAGCGCGGGTGCTGCCATCGGTATGGATCGCCGGTGACGCGCTCCACAACTTGCTCGGCAAGCGTAAGCCGATTGTCACCGCGAAGCGGATTCTCGCCAATCAGACCTTCCGCGACGTCTACAAGGCTGACAATCTGAACATCGATCAGCGTCTTAAAATCACCTCGCTGACATTCCTGTTTACCGATCTGAAGGGCTCTACCGCGCTCTACGAGCGGGTCGGCGATCTCGCGGCTTTCGACCTTGTTCGAGCCCATTTTCGCGCTTTGTTGGAAATCATCGCATCGGAGGCTGGCGCGGTGGTGAAAACCATCGGCGATGCGGTGATGGCGACCTTCGTGCGGCCCGAACAGGCCATCGCAGCCGGGCTACGCATGCGCAAAGCCATGGATGCGTTAAACGCAGAGCGCGGGAGGCAGGATTTGCTGGTCAAGATCGGTATCCATGAAGGCGCGTGCCTTGCGGTGATGCTTAACGACCGGCAGGATTACTTTGGGCAGACAGTGAATATTGCCGCGCGGGTCCAGGGACAAGCCAGCGCGCAGGCCATCAGTGCGACCGGTCCGGTGGTGAAATCTCCCGCCGTGATGGAGCTTTTGCACAAGGCTAACCTTTCTCCGGTCGAGAAAAGCGTGGAACTGCGCGGAATTTCTGACAAGGTTGTGATCTACGAAATTCCCTAACGGTCCTGCCAATGGGCATCGTGTTTAGTCATAGCCCGGACGGGCCGGGAACCCCCGCAAAGATTGCCAGAGTTTCATTTTCAGGCCATAGAACATCAAGGTTTCGTACCTTAGAACTAAGGGCGTCTGCCCCTGCTTCCGATTGCAAAGATTGATGCTGGACAAATTACGCCACTTTATCGCGGACGTCGTTTCCCCCTCCGGACATGAAAATCGCACCTTCGGCGACGGTGACTATCGTCTGGCGGCGACGGCTCTTCTGATCCATGTGATCTCGCTTGATGGCCCGCCCTCTGAGGTCGAAAAGAAAAAACTTCATACGTTGCTCGAAGCGCGTTTCGCGCTCGACGCGGGAGCGGCTGACAGATTGATCGCCGACGCAACGCTGGTCGAAGGCGAGGCGGTCGACCTTTACCATTTCACCAGTGTTATCATGCGGTCCGTCGACGAAGTGGGCCGGCTGCGCATCATTGAGATGATGTGGGAATTGGTTTATGCCGATGGGAATGTGAGCGAGTTCGAGGACAACATCGTTTGGCGTGCTGCAGATTTGCTCGGCATTTCGACGCGCGATCGTGTCAACCTCAAACACCGTGTTGCTGACAGCCGACTGGCGTCCGATAAGGCAACATAATCTTCCGCAGACTTCCGCTTTATTTTCCAACTGTCCTATCTTTTCAGTCTTCGTGCATCCAGAAAATATCCAGACAAGATTTAAGGCATGACTGAGCGCGTCACGTTGATCACCGGAGCTTCGTCGGGTATCGGCGCAGAACTGGCGCGGATTTTCGCTATGCACGGCAATCGGGTTGTCCTGGTCGCCCGTCGCTCTGATCGCCTCAGCCAACTCTCCGATGAGATCGTTGCGGCCGGTGGTCCAAATCCATTCGTCATCACCTGCGATCTGCATCGGCCGGATGCGTGCGACTTGATCGCTGCGACACTGTCCAAGATGGGCGTCGAGGTCGAGACAGTCGTCAACAATGCAGGCTTTGGCTTGTTCGGCGAGGCGATGGAACTGGATCGCAACCAGCAGCTTGCGATGGTGGATCTCAATGTTCGGGTCTTGACCGATCTGTCGCTGCGATTTGCCGAGAGTCTGGTCCGCCATCGCGGCGGTATTCTTAACGTCGCGTCGATTTCGGCATTTCTTCCGGGTCCCCGAATGGCGGTGTACTACGCCACCAAGGCCTACGTGCTGTCCTTTACCGAGGCCATGCGCGGTGAACTCGGTCCCAAGGGAGTTCGCGTGACAGCGCTCTGCCCTGGGCCGGTTCCGACGGAGTTTCAAGGCCGGGCGGGATTTAGTCCCGGATTTGACTCCGCCGTGCTCAACGTTTCGGCGGCGGCCGTGGCAAGAGCCGGTTACCGCGGCCTTATGGGCAACAAGCGGCTGATCTTACCGGGCGTTGGCGTCCGGATGATCCCGTTTTTGCTGCGATTTGCCCCACGGAGCCTGGTGCTGGCTTCCGTTTCCAAGGTGCAACGGAAACGCGGCTAGTATCTCGAATCCCAAGTTCGCCCCACAATGCGGCGCGCTCCCTAGCAAGCTTTGGCTTCGAAAGGCCCTAGCAAGCCTATGATTTGAGTGCCGCTTTTGGATTTGAAGTTCTTTGTCGAGCTTGCGGCTTCACTCGGAAGAACTTCGGCACTCGTGTGGTCGAGGTTCAGAAGTTCGCTGGAGCGACTCGCGGGAAAGACGAGGCGAATTTCTGAACCACCATGCTAGCGCAGAGCTTCTTTGCGAAAGGACGGCAACAAAATATTTTCAAATTTGGCATTCGATACGTTAGCTTTGTTGCGCCGGGACCACCCGAAGAAGAAAAAGCATGTTGCCGCCTGACAAGGATCGACCATTCGCTACCTCAAGGCAGCCTCGTCAAACGCAGGTTGGAGGTTTTGCCTCAACCCGAGCCCTACGCGATACCCTGCCTGTCCTGATCGTTTTGCATGGCCCGCTGTCAACTCCGGGTCGGGTCGGCAACGCTCTGCGGGCCCTTGGTCACCCGCTCGATATCCGCCGCCCGGTTCTCGGCGACGCGCTGCCGGATTCGCTTGAGGGTTATGCCGGAGCGGTCATGTTCGGCGGGCCCATGAGCGCCAACGATAGCGTCGACTTCGTCCGCCGGGAAATCGATTGGCTGGCGGTTCCTTTGAAAGAGGACAAGCCGTTCTTAGGAATTTGCCTTGGCGCGCAGATGCTGGCGAAGCATCTGGGTGCACGTGTCGCGCCGCATCCGGAGGGACGTGCGGAAGTCGGATACTATCCGATCCGCCCCACGGAAGTCGGACAGAAGGCCTGCAAGAACTGGCCGACGCACGTCTATCACTGGCACCGCGAAGGATTCGATCTCCCCGCCGGTTGTGACCTGTTGGCCGAAGGCGACGACTTTCCGATTCAGGCGTTTCGCACGGGACGTTGCTTCGGCATCCAGTTTCATCCTGACGTGACGCAGGCAATGATGCACCGGTGGACCACACGTGGACACGAACGGACGCTGCTGCCGGGCGCGCAATTGCGCGCGGAGCACTTCGCCGGTCGCATGGTTCACGACGTTGCCGAACGGGCCTGGCTCTGGGCATTCCTCGATAATTGGTTGCACCGCCCGTCGTGTCCCGTGGCCGCGAACGACGCGGGTATGATCTCGATCGCATCGCTCGCGGCAGAGTGACCCGCTACTCTGCTGCACGGGTGACGATATCGATCTCCGAGGTCAGCGTGCGATGTACTGGACATTTGTCGGCAATTTCGAGCAGCTTCTTGCGCTGCTCCGCATCGAGATCGCCTTCCATTGAAATTGTCCGATTAATTCGGCTGATCATGCCGTCCTGCGTCTCGCAGGTTTCGCAGTCCTTGGCGTAAATCCGGCTGTGTTTCAGCGTCACTGTAGTCCGCTCCAGCGGGATTGATTTCCGCTCCGCATAAAGCCGCATCGTCATGGAGGTGCAGGCGCCGAGACCCGCAAGCAGGAAATCATAGGGACCGGGCCCGCTATCGAGGCCACCCACGCTCACTGGTTCGTCGGCGATCACCCGGTGCTTGCCGACCAGGATCTCCTGCTGCAGCTTGCCGGCACCTGTTTCGCGAACGACAACACCATCAGGAATTGCATCTGGCGATGGTGCCTCAGCAGCGGCCGGCGCCTCGAGATAGCGCGCGGCCCATGCAGCGATCATGTCGGCCACGTAGAGAGCGTCCTGTTTCTTCGTCAGCAAGTGATCCGCGCCGGCCAGCGAAACGAAACTCTTAGGATGCTTGGCCGCGATGAAAATCTTGGTCGCATTGTCGATGCTGACGTAATCGTCGGTCGGCGCATGAAAAATCAGCAGCGCCTTGTGGAGCTTCGTGACGGTATCCAGCAAGCGGTGTTCGGCGACGTCATCGAGAAACTCGCGCTTGATCCGGAACGGGCGTCCTGACAGCGAGACTTCGACCTCGCCATGCTCGCGGATCGCGGGAATGTGTTCCTTGAAGAGATGAGTCACGTGAGCAGGGTCCGAAGGTGCTGCGACCGTAGCGACGCATTTTGCTTCCGGGATTTGCGCTGCCGCCGCCAGGATCGCTGCGCCGCCGAGGCTGTGGCCGATCAGGATCGTCGGTGCCCGATGGGCCTTGCGCAGATGATCCGCCGCCAGCACCAAGTCCTCGATGTTGGACGAGAAGGTGCTGTTGGCGAATTCGCCCTCGCTTGCGCCGATGCCGGTGAAGTCAAACCGCAACGTAGCGATGCCGTGCTTCGCCAGTCCTTCAGCAATTCGCTTCGCGGCGAGCACGTCCTTTCCGCAGGTAAAGCAGTGCGCCAGCAGCGCGTATGCAACCGGCGCGCCTGCCGGTAGATCCAGGGAAGCGGCCAGCATCTGGCCGTCTGAGCCAGGGAATTGAAAACGTTCGGTCGGCACGGTCGGCTCCTTGGCTAGCAGTGGCGTACGGGGCCGCACCGCGGCAGCCCGTGATAGCTGTCGCATAGTCTAATGCATCGACATGTCGGAAGGAAAAGCCGCTTTCGGCGGCTAGAGGATTGGTGGAGCCAGGCGGGATCGAACCGCCGACCTCGTCATTGCGAACGACGCGCTCTCCCAGCTGAGCTATGGCCCCTTACCTCGGCAATACCGACCGATGAGTGCGGCCATTTACAATCTAGGACAACGCCAAGTCAAGAACGGCCCGGACCCCGTTTAGGGCGTTCCTCACCGGAAACCTCCCTTGTTTGCGGGGCAGCGAACCGGTATTGAGGCAACAGTTCCTCACGCGAGCCAGACCCGCCATGCGCGCCATTCTCGACATCGTTATGATCGTCCTCAATCTGTATGTCTGGTTGTTGATCGCCTCGGCCATTTTGTCCTGGCTGATCGCTTTCAACGTCGTGAACACGCGCAACCAGTTCGTCGCCTCGGTTGCGGAGTTCCTTTACAAGATCACCGAGCCGGTCCTGCGCCCCATCCGCAACATGATGCCGAACTTCGGCGGCCTCGACATCTCGCCGATCATTGTCATCCTGATCATCATGTTTATCCAGCGCGTGATCGAATATTACATCTACCCCAACGTGATCTGATGACCGGGACGGATCGTCCTTGACGCTGCCGTGGCGATTTTCTGCTGACGGCGTCAGCGTTGCGGTACGGGTGACGCCTCGCGGAGGTCAGGACGCGGTCGACGGAATTGAAACACTGGCCAATGGACGCAGCGTGCTGAAAGTGCGCGTCCGCGCTATCGCCGAAGGCGGCGAGGCCAACCGGGCCGTGATCGAACTGCTTGCCAAGGCGCTCCGCGTGCCGAAAAGCAATGTGCGCGTGATGTCCGGCGCGACGTCACGGGTCAAGCAGATCGCGATTGATGGCGATCCCAAGAAATTGGGCGATGCCCTGCAAAGTTTGACGGAGAAAAAAGAGCGCTGATGTCGGTCCGGATTATCGATGGAAAAGTGATTGCTGCTGATTTGCGCGCGCGCGTTGCCGAAGAGGTTGCACGTGTCAAAAGCGAACATAGCCTGACGCCGGGACTAGCGGTGGTGCTTGTCGGTCACGATCCGGCCAGCGAAGTCTACGTTCGCAACAAGGCGAAGCAGACCGAGGCTGCGGGCATGATCTCCTTCGAGCACAAGCTTCCGGCCGACGCCTCGCAGGCCGATCTCATGGCGCTCGTGGCAAAGCTCAATTCCGATCCGATGGTGCATGGCATTCTGGTGCAATTGCCGTTGCCTGCTGGGCTTGATTCTCAGGCTGTCATCAATGCCATTGATCCTGCCAAGGATGTCGATGGCTTGAGTCCGGTCAATGCCGGCCGCCTTGCCAACGGTCTGCCAGCGCTGACGCCGTGTACGCCGCTAGGCTGTATTATTCTGACCAAGACCGTGCATGCTTCACTCGAGGGCATGAATGCCATCATCATCGGGCGGTCGAATTTGGTCGGGCGCCCGCTGGTGCAATTGCTGCTCAACGAAAATGCGACAGTGACGATTGCCCATTCGCGCACACGCGATCTTGCCGACATCTGCCAGCGTGCGGATCTTGTTTATGCCGCAGTCGGCCGGCCTGAAATGGTCAAGGGAAGCTGGCTCAAGCCTGGCGCGACCGTGATCGATGTCGGCATTAATCGTTTGCCGGGCGCTGACGGAAAAAATCGGCTGGTCGGCGACGTCGCCTATCAGGAAGCGCTGGATGTTGCGGGCGCTATTACCCCTGTACCCGGCGGCGTCGGGCAGATGACGGTAGCGTGCCTGCTGGTGAATACGCTGCGCGCGGCCTGCGCTATCAAGGGTCTGCCTGCGCCGGGCATCTGAGTCTCTGGAAAAAAAGCGGAGTGTCTGACACCCCGCTTCATCTTGGTTCCGTCTTACTTCGCCTTTTTGGCGCGCTCGATGCCCTCAAGGATTAGCTTGCGTGCTTCATCGGCGTCGCCCCAGCGCAGCACCTTCACCCACTTCTTGGGTTCGAGATCCTTATAGTGCTCAAAGAAGTGCTGGATCTGATGCAACGTGATCTCCGGCAGATCGCTGTAATTCGTCACCTTGTCGTAGCGCTGGGTGAGCTTGGACGACGGCACAGCGATGATCTTTTCGTCGCCGCCGGCTTCATCTTCCATGAACAGCACACCGACCGGACGCACGCTCATCACCGCGCCCGGCACGATGGCGCGGGTGTTGGCCACCAGCACGTCGCACGGATCGCCATCATCTGACAGCGTGTGCGGAATGAACCCGTAATTCCCCGGATAGCGCATCGCAGTGTAGAGGAAGCGGTCCACCACCAGCGTCCCGGCTTCCTTGTCGAGTTCGTATTTGATCGGCTCACCGCCGACCGGAACCTCGATGATGACATTGACGTCGTTGGGCGGATTCTTTCCGATAGAAACTGCGTCGATACGCATGACAAACCTTGGTATGTGTTACAGGCAAATAAACTGGAACCCGCCAAGTGCGTCGGCACCATGGCGGGAACCAGTTTCGTTCAGTGTGAATGCAGTATCAGGCCGTCCAGGCGAAAGCGACCTTATCGAGCGATTTGCCGCCAAATCGTTCAGATGAACGGGCAACCATGCGCCCGCCGAGGGTCCGGTAGAATTCAACAGCCGGCTCGTTGTCCGACAGTGCCCAGATGACCATGCTCTTCAGTCCGCTTTGGACCAAATCGCGCTTTGCCGCCGTAAACAGGCGACGACCGAAGCCGAGACCCTGGAACTCAGGCCGCAGGTAAAGCTCGTAGATTTCGCCTTCGAAGTGCAGGCTGCGTGCGCGGTTACGCCCGTAGTTGGCATAGCCGGCAATCTTGTCGCCGAACGACAACACACTGACGCGGCTGCCCTTCCGGATCGCGCTGTCCCACCACTGTGGGCCGCGGCGATTAATCAGTTTTTCGAGTTCGGCGCCGGGGATAATTCCCTGGTAGGCGGAACGCCATGCCTCGTCATGCGTGGCAGCAATTGCTGACGCATCTGACGCTTTGGCCGGTCGGACCTCGATAAGGATCGTGCTCATGGATGCAATCAAAGCAAGTCACGGGCTGCGCTTCAAGGTCCATCATTAATTATCAGTTAATATGTGAGCTTTTTGCATCACGTGTTACGGCGTCTGTTTCGAAAAGGGACAGAATCGCCTGCAAACGCCGTTGGCGCGGCGGGCAGCGGTGGGTAATCATCGCGCCGCATGATCAAAATCAAAATCCCGCGGATTATAGCCCTGTTTTTATCGATCAGTTTTCTGCTCGATGTACCGGCGTTGGCTGAGGGACGACTCGGGCCACAGGATAACGAGACATCTCCGAATCGGCGGCAGGAGTGGCTGGTACCGAGCCAGGATCTGATCACACCTTCGCGATCGGTGTTGTTTCGCCCGGCCGGACAGGGTCCGTTCCGGCTTGTGATTATTGCTCACGCATCGACGCAGGACGGGCTGCAGCGCGCACAAATGCCACAACCAGAATATTCCGGGCTTGCAACCGCCCTTGTGGCGCGTGGCTTTGCAGTGCTAGTTCCGCAGCGTCCGGGGCACGGCAAGATACCTTGAGGACCAGAACGGGTGCGACAACGCCCAGTACACGCTTTCCGCGCAGACGACGGGGGATTCGATCTTGGCCGCCCTGCGTTACATGCGCGAACAACCGTTTGTGCGAAAGGATGCCGCGGTCGTTGCCGGCCATTCTGCCGGCGGGCTGGGTGCATTGTTTCTCGCGGAGCAGGATCCGAAAAGCATTTCCGCTATCATCGTGTTCGCACCTGGGCGCGGCGGACGCGCCAATGATCGTGCCGGCAACATCTGTGCGCCTGAGCGGTTACTCGAAGCTGCGGGCAGCTTTGGTGAGGGGGCGCGTGTCCCGGTGACGTGGCTGGTGGCGGAGAATGATTCCTATTTCCCGCCAGCCTTTTCCCAGCGCATGGCCGATGCATTTCGCGACGCTGGCGGCAAAGTGGATTTTCGCGTGCTGCCGCCCTTCGGCAATGAGGGACACTGGTTGGCGGAAAGCAAAGAGGAAGGTTTGCTTTCGTCTCTTCTCCTGAACGCATCGGGACTGAATGTTCAGTCGCCCATGGGACAGGATCGAAGCATCGCGAAACGGCGGTGACGATAGTAGCTGAGGAGCTGGTGCGCTTTTTGGATTTGGCCTTCGTACTGAGGACTCGCCGCAATGCTGGTACGAACGTCAAATCCAGCGCGCCAGCACTTCCTTTGCCGCGCGTACGCCGCTTTCCTGCGCGCCATGGGCGGTGGTGAAGAAATTCGGTGACGTTGCCTCGCCTGCGAAGAACAGGCGCCCATCGATCGGCACAGCCAGCTTGGCGCGATCATCGGCATGCCCTGGCAGCGCATGCGAATAAGAACCGCGTGCAAATGGATCATGCGCCCAGCGTGATTCTCCGATGGGCCTGACTTTCTTGCGAAAATCGGCGCCGATCAGCGCGACAAGTTCATCGATCGCCTGCGCTGCGAGTGCGCCTTCGCCCGCGTCTTCAAGCTGGCGCGCGAACGTGCCGCCGAAGAAGCCGGCAACGCAGGGCAGCCCTAGCGGCCGCAGGTGATAGCTGCCGGTAGCTGTGCGATCGACCGCGCCATAGAGATGCCCGTCGCGCGGCAGCGCTTCCGGATCGTCCAATGCCAGCATCACCTTGTCGGCAAGGCCGAGTGGCAGGCCTGCCGCCGCTGCGACCTTTTCAGGAAGGGCGGGATGAAAACGGATTGATTCATTCGCAATCAGATCGGTCGGTGCTGTAACGATGATCTTGTCAGCGGTCAGTATCCCGCGCGAAGTCTCGATCCTGATGCGCGGGGCGGAATGATCAATCGACGTGACCTGTGTATTGAGCGCGACCTTGCAAGGCGCGCCATAGGCCGCGATTAGCGCGCCGTAGCCTTTGCTCAGCCGCCAGTTCTCGCCGCTATCTTCATAAGCATCGAAGTCGTAGGTCGAAACCTGGTCGAGCTCGCAGCCGTTGATGTATGTACTGATGGCATCGATCTGCGCGTTCCAGCGATTGCCCGGCTCTAACCATTTGCTTGCGGCCGTGTCTTCCGGCAGATCAGATGCGGCCTCGACACGGGCGTCGAATTCATCCATCGCCTTCAGGAACTCATCGCGCTGCTCCGGTGGGAAGCCCAGATTGAGGCTCTGTTCACGCCAGCGCGGACGCGTCTTGTCGATGACGAATCCGAGTTCATTTGCGATCGGCACGAAGGAATTCTTGTTCGCAGAATGCAGCCATTCGCAGCCGACATCGAAAACGATGTCGTTTTCGAGAATGGTCGTATGACTGCGGCCCCCGATCCGATCGCGTGCTTCGAGAATCAATACGGAGAGACTCGAATTTTCCAGAGTACGTGCAGCCGCAAGGCCTGCCGCGCCGGCTCCGATAATCGCGACGTCGACGTGAGAAGGAAGAGACATGGCGGCGGTCATACAGTCATTCAACGTTGAAGGCGACTGACATTATGGCGGACTCAACACCACTCGTCATGTCCTGCGTTGTGATCGAACTTCATCCTTCTTTACCAGGTACTTAATGAAAAACGGCCGGGACGAGCCCGGCCATTTGTTTCTCTGATGACAGATTGTTGAAAGCGTCAGCTTGCGAGAGCTTCCTTGGTCTTCTCGGCGCGCTTGCGCTCGTTGGGATCGAGGTGGCGCTTGCGGAGCCGGATCGACTTCGGGGTGATTTCCACCAGCTCGTCGTCCTCGATGTAGGACAGCGCCTTTTCCAACGTCATCTTGATTGGCGGCGTCAGACGAACGGCCTCGTCCTTCGAGGTGGTGCGAATGTTGGTGAGCTGCTTGCCCTTGAGCACGTTGATCTCGAGATCGTTCTCGCGGGTGTGCTCGCCGACGATCATGCCGCGATACACCTTCCAGCCTGGCTCGATCATCATCGGGCCGCGATCTTCGAGTTTCCACATGGCGTAAGCGACGGCTTCGCCTTGTTCGTTGGAGATCAACACACCGTTGCGCCGGCCCTGAATGTCGCCCTTATAAGCGGCATAGCCATGGAACAGGCGGTTCATAATCGCGGTGCCGCGCGTGTCGGTCAAAAGCTCGCTCTGGTAACCGATCAGGCCGCGGGTCGGCGCGTAGAACACCAGGCGCAGGCGGTTGCCGCCGGACGGGCGCATCTCGATCATCTCTGCTTTGCGCTCGCTCATCTTTTGCACGACCACGCCTGAGAATTCTTCGTCGACGTCGACGACGACTTCTTCGATCGGCTCCTGCAGCTGGCCGCTTTCATCCTTGGTCAGCACAACGCGCGGACGGGATACGGACAGCTCAAACCCTTCGCGGCGCATGGTCTCGATCAGAATCGCGAGCTGCAATTCGCCACGGCCGGAGACTTCCATCGAATCCTTGTCAGCGGCTTCGACCACGCGCAGCGCGACATTGCCTTCGGCCTCACGCAGCAGACGGTCGCGAATGAGACGGCTGGTGACCTTGTCGCCTTCCGTACCGGCGAGTGGCGAGTTGTTGACCATGAATGTCATCGACACCGTCGGCGGATCGATCGGCTGCGCCTGCATCGGCTGTTCAACCGACGGATCACAGAAGGTATCGGCCACGGTACCTTTGGTCAGACCCGCAATCGCGACGATGTCGCCAGCTTCGGCGAAGTCGAGCGGCTGCCGTTCGAGGCCACGGAAAGCGAGGATCTTTGTGATGCGGCCGTTTTCGATCAGCTTGCCGTCACGCGACAGAACTTTCACCGATTGATTGGGCTTCACGCTGCCCGACGCGATACGTCCCGTGATGATGCGTCCGAGATAGGGATTGGACTCGATGATCGTGCCCAGCAGGCGGAACGGACCTTCCTCGACGGCCGGCGGTGCCACGTGCTTGAGCACCAACTCAAACAGCGGCTTCATGCCGTTGCCGTTATCCTCGGGGCTGTTGCCCATCCAGCCGTTTTTGCCGGAGCCGTAGAGAATTGGGAAGTCAAGCTGCTCGTCTGTGGCGTCGAGTGCGGCAAACAGATCGAACACTTCGTTGAGGACTTCGGTGATGCGCGCGTCCGGACGGTCCACCTTGTTGATGGCGACGATCGGCTTGAGGCCAAGCTTGAGCGCCTTGCCGACCACGAACTTGGTCTGCGGCATCGGACCTTCAGCGGCGTCGACGAGGACGATCACGCCATCGACCATCGATAGGATGCGCTCCACCTCGCCGCCGAAGTCGGCGTGGCCAGGGGTGTCGACGATGTTGATCTGGGTATCGTTCCACTGCACCGAGGTGCACTTGGCGAGAATGGTAATGCCGCGCTCTTTTTCGAGGTCGTTGGAATCCATCGCCCGTTCTGCGACGCGCTGGTTTTCGCGATAGGTGCCGGATTGCTGCAGAAGCTTGTCGACGAGGGTGGTCTTGCCGTGGTCGACGTGGGCGATGATGGCGATGTTGCGCAGATTCATGGGATCTTCTTCTGGTTTAACGGTCCGGGTGCCCTTTAAGCGGGTTCAACAAAGGCTCCGGCTTGCGCTCGATGACGCGGGCCGATATCGCCTCGTCTAAAAACGCGCTGGGGCAAACCCTGCAAAAGCAAACCCGGCCCAAAAGGGACCGGGTACTCGGACGCGTTGCGGCGCAATATAGTCAGAAATCGCCGGAAAACAATGCACATTCGGTGACTAGTGCGCTGGATTTGACGTTCGTACCAGCATTGCGGCTAGTGTCCCGTCTCCGAACAACCGACCGGTTTGCAGCGCGCTCGCACGGTATTCGGAGACGAAAGGACACTAGCAAAATCAAGGTGCTAGTGTGGCTTCTGCCTCGCAATTGCCGATAAGAGGCGAGCTGCAAGACAGGTCGACAATTGCGAGACACCACACTAGTCCTCAGTACGAACGTCAAATCCAAAAGCGCACTAGCTTCATGGAGTTGCTAGTGTCCCTCCTGGTTCTAACGTTCGCAAACGAGAGTGCTGCAAAGTGATGCGAACGTTAGAACCGGGACACTTGGTTAGCCCATTTTGGGGTCAAGGGTGATCGACCAAAGGGCGGTATCGGCCCTATCGCGGAGGGTCACGGTCATTTGTCCGGTCGCCCCCTCGATTTTGACATGGCCGAAGAACTGCATCCCCTCGGACGGCGGCAGGTTCTGGCGATCAGCCCCCGGGGCCTTCACGAACCGCACCTCCGGGCCGAATGTGTTGTCCATCGCCCCCGGGCCGAAAGTTCCGGCATGGAAGGGGCCGGAAACGAACTCCCAGCACGGCTCAAAGTCCTGAAACTGGGCTTTATCGGGGTTGTAGTAGTTCGCGGCGGTGTAGTGGACGTCGGCGGTCAGCCACACCGTATTGCGGATGCCGGCAGTCTTGATGAATCGCAACAGGTCGGCGATCTCGAACTCGCGTCCGCGTACCGGGCCGTCGCCCTGGGCGATGGCCTCGGAGCCTTTTTTTGCGGTGGCATCGTCATAAACGATGATGCTGAGCGGCATGTCGGATGCGATCACCTTCCAGGTCGCTTTCGACTTCAGCAGTTCGCGCTTGAGCCACGCCAGCTGTTCCGGTCCGATGAAATAAGCATCCGGACCGTAGCTGGTCTGCTGGTTCTCGCCGTTGGGGCCGCGATAGCTGCGCTCGTCCAGCATGAACACGTCAACATGCGGGCCGTAATTGATGGTCCGGTAGATGCGGCCGGGTTCGACGATGCTTTCCCGCATCGGATACATTTCGTGGAACGCTTTTGCCGCGCGCGCCGCGAGCAGGGTGATGTCACGTTCCTTGTACGCAGCGGGCAGTTGCTTCGACAACGACCAGTTGTTGGTGACCTCGTGATCGTCCCACTGCACGAAGATCGGGACCTCGGCGTTAAATGCGCGAACGTTGTCGTCGAGGAAGTTGTATTTGTGCGCGGCGCGGTATTCGTCCAGCGTTTCGGCGACCTTCGCTTTCTCTGGAATGGTGATGTTCTTCCAGATTTTGCCGTTGGCGAGTTTGACTTCGGATGGAATCACGCCATCGGCATAAATCGTATCGCCGGAATGAATCAGGAAGTCAGGATTGTGCTTTCGCATCGACGCGAAGGTGACCATGCCGCCATCATCGGGGTTGATGCCCCAGCCCTGCCCGGCGACATCGCCGCCCCAGACGAACGACACGTCGCGGCGGCTTGCCGGGGCGGTGCGGAAACGGCCGACGACGGGCTCACCGACGATGTTGATGTGGGACAGATCGCGGAAGCGGGCGCGGTAGAAAATCGTCTGATCGGACGGCAGATCCTCGATCAGCATCTTGGCGGTGAAATCGTTTTCCGGCAGCGCGTTGATCGGCGGCAGCGCGCGGGCATCCTTGAACGATTCGGTCGTCGAGACCTCGACCATCAGTTGCGCCGGTCGATCGGCGCGCGCCCATACGACGCCGCCATCGACGTTGACGTCGCCTGATTGCACACCATGCGAAACCATCGGGCGATCCGCCGCGCGGCTGAGGGAGGGCATGGCGAAGCCACTTGCCGCGGTAATGCCGCCCGCGGCAGCGGTTGTCAAAAAGCGTCGGCGAGAGATGCGAAGGGTCACGAAAGCCTCCAAAAGCAGATGTCTAACCCGGCCCATGGCTCAGAGGGCGGCACCATGCAGCGCGTGCCTGACAGAATAAGGAAGGTTATGTGACAGCTAGTGTGGTGGTTCAGAAGTTCGCCTCATTTTCTCCGCGCGTCCTTCAAGCGAACTTCTGAACCCTAAACCACACTAGAATCATAGGTTTGCTAGTGTCCTTTTGAATCCGAAGTTCGCTATGGGATGCGCTGCATTATGAGGCGAACTTCGGATTCAGGACACTTGGCGAAACGATCTCAGAGAAAAATGCATAAAACATATCGGCAAGCGATATGGGTCGTCTGGCGCCGTGTGATCGTTGTAAAGCTTTAGGCCACGTGGGGCCGGGGCGCGCGGGTCGGAGGTTCTGGCATTTGCAGCAGGAATGCCTTCCGGTCGGCCACCGCGTTGTGGAACTGCTCCAGCGCGATGCTGAATGCGGTCAACGACCCCTCTTCAATCGCGCCATCCTCGAAGCAGTGCAGGGTATTGGTCATGATCTCGTCGGCTTCGGCCTGCATCGCGTCCAATTCTTCCATCGAAGTGGACTTGCGTGCGGCTGTGAGCATTTCCAACAAGCGCTCACGCAGCGAGGAATTCGTGACGCGATCATCCTTGCGCAGATAGCTCGCGAACCAGGCGCCCGCCGAGCCGAGTGCCGACAGCGCCATCAGGCTACCCCAGATGTAGTCGCTGTATTTGTCGAGGAAGGTTTTTTCGTCACCGTCGACATAGGCGGCTGCGCCGGGGTGCGCGGGGATGGCCGCGTCCTTGTCTGTGTCGGGCGTTTCAAGTTTCGCAGAGAGCGGGAATTCGTTCTGGATGCTTTGGCGGATCGCGAACAATTGACGCGTGAGCGCGCCAACTGTTGCCTCTGACAGCGAGCTGCGCGCGACGATGTGGTGTGCGAACGTGATGGTATCGATCTTGTCGTCCGGGCGCGCTGGGTTTGCACCGAACGTTCCGGCAGGAATTTCGCCGGAATCATAGGCCGGATATTTCTGAGCGATCGCGTCTGCCGTGTCGATCGACAGGAAAGTGATCTTCTTGTCCTTTGCCGTGGCAGCAATGGCATCCGAAGTGATTTTGCTGTTGAGCGGCCCGACGGCGAGAAATGCGTCGATCTTTTCGGTTTTGATAGCTTCAGCAAAGCCGGTGGTGCTGAACTGAACGGTCTGCACACTGTCGGGATTCACGCCGGACTGCGTCAGGATCACTTTCAGTAGATTGACGTTGGCCGACGTTCGGCCGATGACACCAATGCGTTTGCCCACGAGCTGTTGGATCTTGGTAATGCCGCCCTTCCGGTGAGCACCGGGAACCCACAACACGGCGAAGTTTTTACGGATGCTGGCAACGGCTTGCGCATTCTTCGGCAGGTCGAGGTCGCCACGTACGACCGCGAGGTCCGTGGTGCCCGCGGTCAAGCTCGCGGCACTCGCGGTGGCGCCTTCGGTGACGATCGGCCGCAGCCTGACATAATTGCGATCACGCGAGAACATCTGCGCCATCGATTGAATGACTTTCACGTCGTCGCTGTTCGGCGGACCGACCGCGATGCGCAGATGGACGGCTCGCGTCATGTAATAGGTTGTTCCGCCAACAGCAGCTACGGTGGCGAGCACCGCTGCAATGACGATCAGCAAGGCTTTCGATTTGCGCGATCGCGGCGTCAGGGGGCCAGGCGCCTTGGCCGGGTCCGGCGCAGGTCTGGAAAACATGTCACTGATGCCCATTGTTCGTCGCGCCTTCGGCGGGTCGGTCGGAACTCTAGCAAATGAATAGCATATCCGGCGAATCCATGGTGTTCATGGTTAGCGGCGCTCAGGGGCTTTTTATCAACCGGCACATCTCGGCTCCCACAACGTTCTAGGACGGGAACGCGGGTCTGCGCGGTAAAGTTCAGGTGAAGGAGGTTAACATGGCGGAAAAACTGGCCCTTGAAGCTCGTAAGGCGGCATTGGCAAGTCTTAACGGTTGGTCGGATGTGTCGGGTCGCGACGCTATCGCCCGCACTTTCACCTTCAAAAATTTTAACGAGGCATTCGGCTTTATGACCCGGGTCGCGCTAGTTGCCGAAAAGAACGATCATCATCCGGAATGGCGCAACGTCTACAAGACCGTCGAGGTGGTTCTGAGCACCCATGATGCAGGGGGCGTGACTGAGCGGGACGTCGCGCTGGCCGAGGCGATGAACAAAATCGCCGGTTAGTGTGGTGGTTCAGAAGCTCGCTCCATTTCCCCGCGAGTCCTTCCAGCGAACTTCTGAACCTAAACCACACAAGTGCCGTGGATTTGAAGTTCTTCCGGGTGAAGCCGCAAGCTCGATGAAGAACTTCAAATCCAAAAGCGGCACTCAAATCATAAATTTGCTAGTGTCCTCTCGAATCCAAAGTCCGCTACGGAGGGCGCTGCACGATCAGGCGAACTTTGGATTCGAGAGGACACTAGCTGCCGGCCCCTCATCTTGTGGCACTCGGCAGGGATTTCCACATAACAGAGCATGTTGGCGCTCTGCCGACCGGGAACCTGGGAACTTCATCATGGCATCCGACAACACCATGCACTTTGGATCAGCGGACGAGCTGGCAAAGGATCCCGAGCGTTTGCGCAAGAGGTTCTGGATCAAGTTCAAGCGTGTGGTCGCCAGCCTGCCGTTCGCCGAGGATCTGCTCGCGGCTTATTATTGTGCGTTCGACCGTGAGACGCCGCGACACGTTCAGGTGTCGCTGCTTGGCGCGATTGCCTATTTCGTGCTGCCGTTCGATTTCGTTCCTGACGTCCTGCCAGTGCTTGGCTTCACAGATGATGCGGCCGTGCTTGCGACAGCCATCCGGATTGTGGCGAGCCACATACGGCCCGATCACCGGGAAGCCGCTCGCGCGACGTTGAAACGTGTGCTGGACAAGAAAGATTAAAGACAATCAGGCGCCGCGTTGTTAGCGGCGCGTATCGTTATTCAAAACGACGCAGGCAAAAAGACGCGCGGAGCGACCCGCGCGTCTTTTTGCGTCGAGGATCAGGGATGCAGGATCACCTTGCCCATGGCCTGACGTCCAGCAAGGACCTTAAGGGCGTCGGCGGCTTGCGCCAGCGGGAATGTGCGATCGACGTGCGATGAAATCTTTCCATCGGCCGCCCATTGCATCAGCTTCTCGAGATTGGCGCGGCCATCCTTGGGATCGCGTCGCATGTAAGCGCCCCAGAATACGCCGCGGATATCGCAGCCCTTGAGCAAGGCCAGATTGAGCGGGATCTTCGGAATCTCGCCGGCTGCGAAACCGATCACCAGGAAGCGTCCCTTCCAAGCCAACGACCGGACACCGGCTTCGGCATAGGCGCCGCCGACCGGATCGAACACGATGTCGATGCCCTTGTCGCCGCCGATGCGCTTGAGCGCGTCCTTCAGGTCCTCCTTGGCGTAGTTGATGGTCAGCTCGGCGCCGTGCTGCTTGGCGAATTCGAGCTTCGCGTCGGAAGACGCGCACGCGATCACCTTGAGGCCGAGCAACTTGCCGAGTTCGCAGGCGGCAAGGCCAGTGCCGCCGGCGGCACCGAATACCGCGAGCGTTTCGCCTGGCTTCGGATCAGCGCGATCCTGCAGCGCGTGCAGCGCCGTTCCGTAAATCACGATGATGCCCGCGGCGCGGTCGAAATCGAGATTGTCAGGAATCTTCACGACCGAAGATGCTGGCAGCGCGATCTTCTGACGCGCTCCGTTGTGTCCGCATGAGGCTGCGACGCGATCGCCCGGCTTCACATCGGTGACGCCAGGGCCGACGCTCTCCACAACACCAGCGATTTCTGCAGCCGGTGAAAACGGAAACGGCGGTTTCACCTGATACTTGCCCTGGATCATCAGCAGGTCGAAGAAATTTAGCGCCGCCGATTTGATGGCGATGACCACTTCACCGGGACCTGCAACCGGTTCGGGAATGTCGCTCAACACGAGATCGTCGGGACCGCAGAATTGCGAGCAGAGAATGGCTTTCATGAACACACCTGAAATGGAGGCCAAACGGAGTCGATAAGGAGACGCGCGACGAATTGTTCATGGCGGATTTGAGGCCAGTCCACAATTCAATTCGCTTGTCCCACACATTGCGCGTAACCTCGTCGCCTCGCAACCGCCTTTCCAAAAAGGGCTTTTCCATTTAATGCATAAATGGAATCTTCACTCACAAAGGGCACGTTCGATACCGATCATGGAGCGGGGACTGGCAATGCGAGGTCTGCGAATACCGATGCGGCAAGTACTGGCTGTGCTGATGACAGGCGCGTTCGTGTGCGGCTTCTCCGGTCTTGCGCAATCGCAGACGAAGTCGAAGGCGGAACACGCAAAGTCGAAAGCACCGGCGGCAAAGCCAAGTGCTGCGCCCGCGAAGCCCGCGGCGGCGCCAGCCACAGGCAGTGCCGAGCCGTCCTTGGTCGGACAGTTCGGCACGTGGGGCGCCTACACTGCAACGCCAAATGGTAAGAAGGTTTGTTTCGCGCTGGCGAAACCGTCATCCTCGAAAACCAATCCGCCGAACCGGCCGCGCGATGCCGCGTACGCATTCATATCGACGCGTCCCGCCGAAAAGGTCACGAACGAAGTCTCGATTATGATCGGTTATCAATTGAAGCCGGGGTCGGAAGGAACGCTTGAGATCGGCAGCGCACGCTATGCCATGTATAGCCAGGGCGATGGCCTCTGGATCAAGAATGCCGCCGAGGAAGACCGCATGGTAGAGGCGTTGCGCAAGGGCGCGGATGCGACCGTTAAGGGCGTCTCGGCCAAGGGCACTGAGACCACGGACGTCTTTCCTCTGAAGGGGCTCTCCCAGGCGCTCGACAAGCTGGCGCAGGAGTGTCGGCGATAGAGGCGTTTCCAACCTGGAGCACAAAAGCGCCGAAGAATTAAAGCCTTAGAGCGGTGGTTGATGTTATAGACCGGCATCAGTATTTAAAGCGCTCACCGGATTAACGCCATGACCATTCCTTCAACCGAGGCTGCGCGCGCGCCTGTATTGGCGCATCGCGCTCCCTTGGAAAAGACAGCGCTTGAAACCTACGTGCCGCCAGAGCGGCCGTCGCTGATCGGCTTGTCGCGTGCCGAGCTAGCCGAAAAGCTTGCGAGCGTTGGCGTTCCCGAAAAGCAGCGCAAGATGCGGGCACAGCAGCTCTGGCACTGGATGTACGTGCGCGGTGCAGAGACGTTCGACGAGATGACGAACGTCTCGAAGGACATGCGCGCGGAGCTTGAAAAGCATTTTACGGTGGCGCGGCCCGAGGTGGTTGCTGAGCAAATCTCAAATGATGGTACACGCAAGTGGTTGCTGCGACTGCCGAGCGGCCATGCCTCCGAGCGGCCGCATGAAGTTGAATGCGTCTACATTCCCGAGACCGATCGCGGCACGCTGTGTGTGTCGTCGCAGGTCGGCTGCACGCTGAATTGCTCGTTTTGCCATACCGGCACCCAGCGCTTGGTGCGTAACCTCACTGCGGGTGAGATTGTCGGGCAGGTCATGGTCGCGCGTGATCGTCTCAACGATTGGATCGACCGCGAGACACCTAACGGCAATCGCCTCGTCACCAATGTGGTGATGATGGGCATGGGCGAGCCGCTCTACAATTTCGATGCGGTACGCGATGCGCTGCTGATGATGTCGGACAATGAGGGTATTGGCATTTCGCGGCGCCGGATTACGCTGTCGACATCCGGTGTGGTGCCGAACATTGCGCGCATGGGCGAGGAAACCGGCGTCATGCTGGCGATCTCGCTGCACGCCGTCCGCGATGATCTGCGCAACGAACTGGTGCCGCTCAATCGCAAGTATCCGATCGCCGAGTTGCTCGATGCCTGTCGGGCTTACCCCGGCTCGTCGAACGCACGCCGCATCACGTTTGAGTATGTGATGCTGAAGGGGGTCAACGATTCGCTCGATGATGCCAAGCTGCTGGTGAAATTGCTCAAGGGCATTCCCGCCAAGATCAATCTCATTCCATTCAATCCGTGGCCGGGCAGCAAGTACGAATGTTCGGACTGGGAGCAGATCGAGAAATTCTCGGAGTATGTCTTCAACGCAGGGTATTCGTCGCCGGTGCGCACGCCACGTGGCCGCGACATTCTTGCAGCATGCGGGCAGCTAAAGTCGGAAACGGAAAAGCTCTCTGCGCGCGAACGTCAGGCGCTGCGCGCCATGGCGATGACGGATTGATCCTCCATGGCGTTGATCGGCCGATTGTTCGCGATTTTCTTCGGCTTTCTAGCAGCATGTTTCGTTGCGGGTGCCGTCATCGTGTACGCGTTGCTGTTTCCAGAAATGGATATGCAGACACTCGAAGTCGACAGCGGCGTCGTGAATCTCGTCCTCGGCTTCGGCTTTATTCTGTTGAGTGGTTTCGCCTTGCTGCCGGCGCTGATTGCAGTGCTGATCACAGAAGCATTCTCGATCCGGCATATCCTCGCTTACGCGGTTGCGGGCGGTGTCGCAGGCCTGTGTTGTTATCTCGCGTTCATTCCGTTCGATACCGTCACCATGACTTTCGAGGGCATCATCCGCCGCCATCTCGAAGTGATGGTGGGCTCCGGCATTCTCGGCGGCGTGGTCTACTGGATGATCGCGGGACGCAACGCAGGTGCGTGGCGCGCGGCATCGGTTCCCGCGCAGCGGCAATCTTAACCTTTCACAAAATTCCGCGATTTTATGCAGCTTTCCATCATGTGCCGGCTCGGCTAGACAGCATCCATGAACCGGACTGGACTTTTCATCGCGCTGGGGTTGGCGCTTGTCGTTGGATTGCTGTTCGGACTCTATTCCGAACTCGACCTGAAGATTGCCGCGCTGTTCTTTGACGCGGCGACGAAAACATTCCCGTTAAAGGCAAGCACATGGGCATCCATTGCGCGTGATGGCGCGATGTGGGTGGCGTGGGCCTTGGTGATGCCCGCTCTGATTACTTTCGTCGTGAAGCTGTTGCGGCCCGTCAAGCCACTGATGATGTCCGGCCGTGCGATGGTGTTTCTGCTCGTGACAATGCTGCTTTCGGCGATCGTGCTGTCGAATATCGTGTTCAAAGGCTATTGGGGCCGCCCGCGGCCTGTCGTCGTCACGCAGTTCGACGGCAAACTGGATTTTGTGCCGTGGTGGGATCCGCGCGGCAAATGCCCAAAGAACTGCTCCTTCTTCTCCGGTGAAGGCGCCACCGCCTTCTGGACTTACGCACCCGCTGCGCTGACCCCGCCGGCGTGGCGCCCGTTGGCCTATGTGGCCGCAACAGCATTCGGCCTCGCTACTGGAGGTCTGCGGATGGCATTCGGCGGTCATTTCGCCACGGATGTGCTGTTCTCTGGCATTGTCTCGTTTCTCGTGGTCTGGCTCGCTTATGCTTTGATCTATCGTTGGCGGTCGACGCGGTTGACCGATCACGGCGTCGACGTCTGGCTGACGCGCTTGGCATGGCCCGGCTACCGCTGGCGGCAGAAGCTGTTGGGACGGGACATAGGCGACGCCCCCCGCATCCGCCCCGGAACAGACGTACCGAACAATGGGCAGGTCCCATCGGATAGCACGCGCGCGGCTCTCTGATCTTGCTTCAGAGGGCGTTCCGCCTATAGTCCGGCCAAATTCTCTAGTGTCCCGGTTCTGACATTCGTATTAGCTTGCGGTTAGCTTGTTTACGAATGTCAGAACCCAAGGGACACTAGCAAAAATATCAACCTAGTGCGGTTTTGGATCTGACGTTCGTATGACGGACCAGCGGTTAATTCTGATACGAACGTCAGATCCACCGCACTAGGCCATTTGCCGCAAATTCCATAGGATTTTCATGAGTAAAAATGTGAAGAAGGTCGTGCTTGCCTATTCGGGCGGGTTGGACACCTCGATCATTCTGAAATGGCTGCAGACCACTTACGGCTGCGAGGTCGTCACCTTCACCGCCGATCTCGGCCAGGGCGAGGAACTTGAACCGGCACGCCAGAAAGCATTGCTGCTCGGCATCAAGCCGGAAAACATCTTCATCGAGGACCTGCGCGAGGAGTTTGTTCGCGACTACGTCTTCCCGATGTTTCGCGCCAACGCGGTGTACGAAGGTCAATACCTGCTCGGCACGTCGATCGCGCGTCCTCTGATCGCCAAGAAGCAGATCGAGATCGCGGAGAAAACCGGAGCCGATGCCGTCTCCCACGGCGCGACCGGCAAGGGCAACGATCAGGTTCGCTTTGAGCTTGGCTACTACGCACTGAAGCCGGATATCACCATCATCGCGCCATGGCGCGAATGGGATCTGCGCTCGCGCGAGCAGTTGATTGCATTTGCCGAGCAGAACCAGATTCCGATCGCAAAGGACAAGCGCGGCGAAGCGCCGTTCTCGGTGGACGCGAATCTCCTGCACGCCTCGTCCGAGGGCAAGGTGTTGGAAGACCCTGCGCAGGAGGTGCCGGATTATGTCTACTCGCGCACCATCGATCCGCAGTCTGCGCCTGACAAGCCGACGGTCATCACCATCGATTTTGAAAAGGGTGATCCGGTTGCCATCGACGACAAGAAGATGTCTCCCGCCACGTTGCTTGCGAAGCTCAACGAGCTCGGCAAGGCCAACGGCATCGGCCGCCTTGACCTGGTTGAAAATCGCTTCGTCGGCATGAAGTCGCGCGGCATGTACGAGACGCCGGGCGGGACCATCCTGTTGCAGGCCCATCGCGGCATCGAGCAGATCACGCTTGATCGCGGCGCGGCGCATCTCAAGGATGAGCTCATGCCGAAATATGCCGAGCTGATCTACAACGGCTTCTGGTTCTCTCCCGAGCGTGAAATGCTGCAAGCGGCGATCGACCACAGCCAGCAGTTGGTCACCGGTCAGGTCCGGCTCAAGCTCTACAAGGGTAACGTCATCCTCATCGGCCGCGAGAGCAAGTATTCGCTCTACGATCAGGACCTCGTCACCTTCGAGGAAGGTGCCGTCGCTTACGATCATCGCGATGCCGCCGGCTTCATCAAGCTTAATGCGCTTCGCCTGCGCACGCTTGGCCAGCGCAAGAAGAAGCTGGGACTCTGATACCTCCAAACGAAGCGGCCGATGGCGTAATTCAGACGTCATCGGCCACGGCTAGGCTCAAGTGGCTCTAGTGTGCCGCTTGCCTAATAATTGTCGACAATTGACCGGCACATGGCGCCGCTCGCCACGTGCCATTCGGGATGTCGATCATGTCAAAGCATATTGCCGCCATTGCTGTCGTCTTCCTTTCGGCGTCGCCCGCATGGGCACAAACGATCTACCCCATCGACCGCGTCGAAATTCTTTCGGGCGCGCGCTTTGACTTAAAGGTCGAATTTCCGGGGCGCGTAGAGACGGACAAGATCAAGGTCCTTGTTAACGGCGAAGATTACGCGGCGGCATTTGGCCGTTCCGCAACATATGTCGCGCGCGAAGACGACAAGGATCAGTCGGCGCTGATCCTGCGCGATGTTGTTCTGTCAAAGCCTGGCCGCTACTCCATCGAAGTCAGCGACGGTGAGCGCAGTCGCGCGGTGTCCTGGAATGTGTTTAGCACAGGGCCGCGCAAGGCGAAGAACGTCATCTTGTTCATCGGTGATGGAATGTCGCCTGCGCATCGCGTCGCCGCGCGACTGCTGTCCAAGGGGATTGCGGAAGGCAAGAGCCTCGGCAAGCTCGCCATGGATGACATGCCGCACATGGCTCTCGTTGCAACTGCAGGCTCGGATTCGATCATCACCGATTCCGCAAACTCCGCCAGCGCCTATGCCACGGGCCACAAGTCCGCGGTCAACGCCATGGGCGTTTATGCTGACCGCACCGCCAATCCGTTCGATGATCCCAAGGTCGAAACCATTGCCAGCCTCGCAAGGCGGCAGCGTGATCTCGCTATCGGGATTGTCACCAATACGGAAATCGAGGACGCCACTCCCGCGGCGATGCTCGTGCATACCCGCCGCCGGCGCGCTTACAGCGAGATCGTCGAGCAATATTTCGAGGCCAAGCCGGAGGTGTTGATGGGCGGTGGCCGCGCAAATTTTTTGCCGCAGAGTGCGGGCACTGCGTCGAAACGTAAGGATGATGTCGACTATATCGCGCGGTTTCGCGAGGCGGGTTACGCCGTAACAGCGACTGCAGGTGAGCTCAACGCGGCGGCCGCAAAAGCCGACACGCGCAAATTGCTGGGTCTTTTTGCCTCCGGTAACATGGATGGCGTGTTGGATCGTAAATTTCTAAAAGGCGGCGGCGTCGCGAACTTTCCGGAACAGCCCGATCTGACCGAACAGGTGCAGGCGGCATTGACTGTCCTGTCGCGCAACGAGGCTGGCTTCTTCCTGATGGTGGAATCCGGGCTTATCGACAAATACGCCCATGCGCTCGACATGGAACGCGCGGTCTACGACACCATTATGCTCGACAATGCCGTTCGGCTCGCGCGTGACTGGGCGCAGAAAAACGGCGACGAAACATTGATCCTGGTGATTTCCGATCACAATCATCCCAACAACCTCGTCGGGACCATCACCGACGATATGGCTTCGGTATCCGAGAAGCCGCTACGCAAACGTATCGGTGTCTATGAGAAAGCAGGCTTCCCGAACTATCCTGCGCCCGACGAAGATGGCTATCCGTCGCGGGTCGATGTCAGCCGACGGCTCGCGATCTTTTCCGCGAGCCTTCCGGATCACTACGAGACGCTTCGGCCGAAGCTCGATAATCCGAATGAGCCGACCGAGAAGGGTGAGGCGCCAAATACTTTTAAGCCCAACGAGAAGTACAAGAATGTTCCGGGAGCTGTTCTTCGGCTCGGTAACCTTCCGGCAATGATGGGAGCCAGCGTGCATTCCGGTGAGGATGTGATTCTAACCGCGGTGGGACCGGGCAGCGAGCAGGTGCGCGGTTCATTGGATAACACGGACGTCTTCCGCATAATGGCAGATGCGCTAGGCCTCGCGCCAAAGGCGCGCTAACCATCCACCGTGGGCGTTACGATAGCGACGGCGGCGTGAAGAGCTTCGCCCAGCTACGAACCATTAGCCTCCTGGTCAGCCGCGACAACATGCGGCACCTCTCCAGGCTAGCCGAAAACGTTGTCGATCCAACATACGAGCGACATCAGAAATCGGAGGGTTCAATGGCCAGATACCGCCACAGCCTGCCGCAACTGGAAAACGCGACGTTCCTCAGCGACGGCGGCATGGAGACCACGCTGATCTTTCATCATGGGGTCGACCTGCCTTACTTCGCATCATTCGTTCTGCTCGACACGCCCGAGGGCAGAAAGCATCTGATCGACTACTATGAGAGCTATCTCACCGTCGCGCGGGCCAATCGCGTCGGTTTTGTGATGGACACAGCAACGTGGCGTGCCAATCCCGACTGGGGGAGCAAGCTTGGATACGATGCGCAAGGGCTAAAGGCGATCAACACCGCAGCAGTCGCGATGCTGGAACGTCTCCGCGACAAATGGGAAACGAGCGATACGCCATGCGTCATCAGCGGCGCGATCGGCCCGCGCGGCGATGGCTATAAACCTGGCCGAATGGACGCGCGTGAGGCGGAGGCCTATCACAAGCCGCAGATTGAGTCGTTTGAGGCGGCTGGTGCCGATATCGTCACGGCCTATACGATGAACAATGTCGATGAGGCGATCGGCATCGTACGAGCCGCGAAAGCGTGCGACATTCCATGTGCGATCTCCTTTACGGTGGAGACGGATGGCCGTCTTGCCACGGGCTCAACCTTGCGTGAGGCTGTTGAAACAACGGATGCCGAGACGGGCAGCTATCTCGCCTACTACATGATCAATTGTGCGCATCCGGTACATTTTGAAAGCGCTCTCAAGACGGGTGAGTCGTGGTTATCGCGGATACATGGCGTCAAGGCCAATGCATCAACGAAGAGCCACACGGAGCTTGATGAATCCGAGACACTCGATGCCGGCGATCCGATTGATCTTGGGCGCCGATACAATGACCTGCGGCGGTCAGTTCCGACGATGCGGATTCTCGGCGGCTGCTGCGGCACAGATCATCGCCATGTCGCGGCGATTTGCGAGGCCTGTCTGCCGCCACGCGCCCTCAGCGCTTGATATTCAAATCAAAATGGCCGGGATTGCTCCCGGCCATTTCGCTTTCACGAATGCGTTGATTTAGCGTCGTGGCGGTGCCGTGCCTGCTGGGGGCGGTGGCAGCGACGCCTGACCACCATTGAGCAGAGGTGTGATGTTGCGGATGGTGACGCGCCGGTTGACGCGGCTCGGACCGTCCGTCTGCTCCTTGAGGTACTGTTCGCCGTAGCCCTGCGACGTGAGATTTTCTGCAGGGACGCCGAATTGCTGCGTCAGCAGCGTTGCTGCGGATTCGGCGCGACGATCTGACAGAGAGAGGTTGTCGACGTCGTTGCCGACAGCATCAGTGTGCCCCTCGATCAGGAACACCGCACGCGGATTGCGCTGGATCGCGCGGTTGAGGCCGTCGGCGATTGCCTGCAGCTTCGCCGCTTGATCCGGCGGGATGTCCCACGATCCGGTCTCGAAGTTGATGGTGTCGAGATCGATGCTCGGCATGCGCTGACGGACCGATGGACTGTAGCGGATTTCGTCGAGTGAATATGCGCGCTCGATGCGATCCACAGGCGGCGCAACCAGCGTGTCGTAAATCAGCTCAGGTGGTGCGCCTTCGGCCTCAACGATGTAGCGATCTTGCGGGATGCGAAGCACCGGCGGTGGCAGCGCCACGAAGAAGCCGCCAATGCCACGCGGACCGCGCGGTCTGTTGTCGATGATGATCACCTCGCGCCCATCGCGATCGCGACGGATCCGGCGAAGCAATCCGCCATCGCGGTCGTTGACCGTGATGATCTGCGAGCCGTCGGGGCGCACCACAATGGTTCGCGTATCGTTGCCTTCGCGGGCAACGCGGACATCGCGCGCACCATAACGGAAGCGATCGACGTCGTTGTGCCGCACGAAGGATTGTCCATTGGGATCCTGGACGATGACGCGGCCCGGTTCGGTGATGACGGTGCGCCCGCCCACTGTAGATTGCTGGCGCTGGCTGCGGAAGTCATCAAGCCGTCCACCAGGACGTTGGCCGGGCTGCACCGCGATCGGCGCGGCCTGAACCGTAGGCGCTGGCGGCAGCGGAGCGGCAACCGGCGCTGCAGCCGGCGCGGCAGGTGTGCCTGCAGGCATGCCAGGTGGCGGTGCGAAGCGTTGCGTACGGCGTTCTCCCGGCTGTCCGGGCGCTGGCGGCTGACCCGGAGCAGGCGCGGCGCTCGGCGCTGCCGGCGTTGCACCCGGCGTCGTTGGCGTTGTGCCTGGTGCAGGTGCGGCCGCGGGTGGCGTAGCCGGACGTGCTCCAGGCTGTGCTGTCGGTTGGCCCGGAGCGGGCGTGGGTGTCGTACCTGGAGTTGGCGCGGCGGCCGGAGGCGTGGTGGGCCGGCCATTTGTTGGTGGGCGGCCATTTGGTGCGGGTTCAGGAGCACGTTGTGGCGTGACATCGCGCACGCCGGGGGCGACCGGCGGTGCGTTAGGAGCCTGCTGCCGTTGAGGCTGTGGTGCTGCCTTCTCCGCCGGGGCCGGTGCTGCATGAGGTGCTGCGGCCGGCGGTGTGCTTGTCGATGGCGCTGGCTTCGGTGCTTGAGCCGGCGGCGGTGGGGCCGCCTTAGGAGCTTGAGGCGCAGGCGCAGCTTTGGGTGGGGCTGGCGGAGGTGTTGGAGCAGCTTTGGGAGCAGCCGGCGGTGGCGCAGCATGCGGCGGCGTCGGTGGTGCCGGAGGCGCGGCCTTCGGTGCAGCAGGAGGAGGCGGTGCGGACGGACGCGCAGGTGGCGCCGGAGGCGCCTTTGGTGCAGCGGCGGGAGGAGCGGCGTGCGGAGGTGGAGCGGCTTTCGGCTGTGCGGGTGGCGCTGCCTTGGGTGAGGCTTTTGGCGCGGCCTTCTGATCTTCAGGTGCTGGCGCTGCCGCTTGCGCAACGATGAAAGACGATACGGCTTCGGCGTGAGCCGAAAGATGTGGAATCTGTGCGGCTGCGATTGCAGTCGTCGTCAGCAGGATCACTCGAATGTTTTTCATGTTGTCCTGTATGTGAGAAGAAAATCAGTGCGGGTTGATGCCGCTCGAAGCAACGCATGTTTGTGTTCGGCGATCAGCCGATAGTGATTAGGCGGCGGTAATGTGGCAAAGCCGCTTTTCGATTCGACTATTTTGCATGGAACGCGGTGTCAATGCATCGAGAATGAATGGATGTTAAGTTTCGCGACTGAAAACGACATCGCTCACAACGATACGTGTTCGATGAGGTTGATGTTCTTGGTGCTTGCTCTTGTGATGTTCGCGTGATTCGCCGGATTAGGCGTGCGTGGACCTTTCGGCCCACGACCCGGAAGCTCGTCAGGCAAATGACCGGGAAGTTCGTTCGGGTGTGAAGGCTCCGCCGGATCATTCATCGGTGGCGGCACCTCAGGGCGCGGATTGCCGGGCGGATTTTCCGGTGGGGGCTCGGCCGGATCTCCCGGCGTGGCCGGTGGAATCTCTTCCGGATCGCCAGCTATCGAAATCTTCACCATCACATCGTAACCTTGCGCTTGTCGCTGATATCCAAACTCGAGCCGTCACATCGGCGAGCTGCCATCTTCGCTGCGCTGATGACCTTGCCTGGTGTGTCGCAATGCTCTGCGTGCGTTGGTTCGGTTTTGAGCACGCAGATATTCGGATCATCTGCTGACGGCCACCAAGCTTTTCTCACCCACGTTCCCGAGATCGCTCATCGTTGTCTCCTTGAGCTTGAAAGTTAACGATCGGGTGAACGCGATGTTCCTGAGGAACCAGCGTTGACAGCCACATCGAAACGTCGTGACAGTGCTTGCGGGAACAACGAGCCGGGGACCGCAATGCCGTTTGCCTATTGGTGCATCTTGATCGCAGCGTTGCTGCCGATTGCCTGGGCCAAATATGCGAAGGCCGGGTTCGTCGGCGATAACCGTCACCCGCGCGATATCATCGACAGCTTGCCGCCGCAGAAACGCCGTGCCTATGCCGCGCATCAGAACGCGTTTGAGAGCTTCCCGTTCTTTGCTGCCGCCGTGGTCGTCGCCATCACGCAAGGGGCGTCGGTTGGCATCGTGAATGCACTTGCGGGAGCGTATGTGCTGCTGCGCATCGTGCACGGATGCTTGTATGTCGGCGATCAGCCGACGTTGCGGTCACTCGTGTTCGCGGCGGCGTTCGCCGTCAACATCGCAATCTTCGTATCGCCAATCTTCAAGTAAATCATTCAGGGGCATGGCAGACGGCTTCGATGTTGTGGCCGTCATGGTCGAGCACGAATGCACCGTAATAGTTCGCGTGATAGTGCGGGCGTAGACCGGGCGCGCCGTTATCTCGTCCACCTGCCGCGAGCGCAGCTTTGTAGAAAGCATCGACGGTGGCGCGATCATTGGTCGTGATGGCGACATGAACGGGCTTATTGAGTCCGCCTTCGCCGCCAATCCAGAAATCCGGCTTGCCGTCGATCCCGAAACCCGCTGCGGGAGCATCGTTCTCATCTTGGGCCACCTCCATGATGAGGCTGTAACCAAGTGGTGCCAGCGCCCTGGTGTAGAAAGTCTTGGCGCGCTCATAGTCGGAAACAGGGAAGCCGATGTGGTCGATCATGCGGGCCTCTCGTGAAAAAAAACCAGGGGCTTTGATCAGCGTCGCACCAGTAACGTATTGCTGCGGGTCTTGCCGGCGATACCGTAGCCGCGCGAGACCATGTCCGCGATGCAATCGTTGAGCCATGCCTTTCGTTCAAGATGCTCGATGGCGACTGCCGTCGGCCAAAGCGATTGCGGCGCGTCGCGGAAGAATCCGGTCAGCACTCGGTCTTCATACCCTTCCACGTCGATCTTGAGCGCATGCACCTGCGTGATCCCGGCCTCCTGGAGGATCGTCAGCAGACGACGTGCCGGTACTTTGAAACCACCGGTGGTGGAGATGTGACTGGCGCCGAGGTTCTCGCCGTCAGTTTCGATCATCAGTTCGCCGTCGATGTCGCCAGCGGCGGCCCGGACGAGGGTTAGATTTTTCAATTCCGATGCCGCTGCATTAAAGGCGAGCCTCGCATTGCTCACCGGATGGGGTTCGATCGCAATCACCCGGCCCGTGGCTCCGACATGCTTTGCAAGGGCGACGGCATAGGTGCCAACATTGGCGCCGACATCAATAAAGGTTGCTCCCTGCGGAGCGTGCTCGCGAAGGAAATCGAGCTCTGGGAGATTGTAGTCAGGATTGAACAGCGCGCCGCGTTCCGTGCCGCTCGCCAGATGATGCAGGCGGAATGATGCGCCCTGATAGGTCGCATCAATAGGACCTGCTCCGAACAGATGGACGAGCCGCGATAGCCAGGGGCGGAAGGCGCCGCGCTTCAGGCCTGAGCCGTGCGCGGCCGCGATCACCAGGCGCTGCATGGCGTTAGGGGCGTAGGCGCCGAATGGCTTTTTGTCGCTGGAGGATTTATTGCTCATTTGCGTTTCATCGCGCGGGAAGCCGCGCGATTCAAGAGAAAAGGGGCCTGGGTGGCGACCTTCAAGTTTAGCGTCCTTGTCGAGCCTGCTGCCTGGATGGCCACATGCGACGCAGGACGGTGTCCTTGATGACTAAGTGATGAAGCAGTGCTGCGGTTGCGTGCAGCAGAGCCAGGACCATGATGATATTCGCAGCGAGATCATGCCAGTTGTTGATCTTCATCCTCAAATCGCCTCCGCCGATTTTCGGAAACCGCCAGATGTTGAATAGCGGAAAGGCGTGCGTGAACACGTTGATCACACCGAGCACGACAACGATCGCGAGAAGCAGATAGAGCAGCCAGTGAACGGCACGGGCGAGCCGTTCGAGTGCGCTGCGATCAGCAGAAGGAAGCTTTCGCCCGTTCGTCGCACGCCAAATAATCCGCGCAACCAATACGCAAGCCAGTATCGCGCCGAGCAGGATATGCAACGACCACATGTCGATCCGCGATGGGCCTCGCGGCATGAAGCCGATCGTCCTTCCCATGAGCCAAAGGATCGAGACCAGAGCCGCTGTCGCCCAGTGTAGTCGGATCGTAACCTTGTCGTAGATATCGGGAATTGTGTCGATAGTCGTGCGCGTCGTGTCGTTCTTCATAGGGATTGGTAGCGGATTATATTGAAGGAAAGTG
The DNA here is from genome assembly GCA_036924835.1 of Nitrobacteraceae bacterium AZCC 1564. NCBI lineage: Bacteria > Pseudomonadati > Pseudomonadota > Alphaproteobacteria > Hyphomicrobiales > Nitrobacteraceae > Nitrobacteraceae bacterium AZCC 1564. The sequence continues at coordinate 2,851,078 of JBAGRR010000001.1, read as the reverse complement.
AGCCAACATGCCGAAGCTTACCTCTTGTAGTAAGTATGAACGATAAAGCATTCGAACCCGTTCACGTCTTCCTGATGTGCTGCAGCTTTGGATTAGATTGCTTCTAACGTGTGATGAGCAGGAACGCACTCAGCGATGCGGCCACACACGCCAAGGCGCCTGCAACTGCAGCGCCTTCGACCGCAGACAGAAGCGCTGGTCCCGTCATGACCAGCACCGATCCGATAAGTGCTGTCGCGACCAGCCCGCCGTTGCGCGCGACTGCGCTGTTCAATCCCGATGCAGCGCCAACATGACTTGGGTCGACGGACATCAACACGGCGGTCGTCAGCGGTGCGACGGCGGTGGCCATTCCCATCGCCATCACGACCATCGCCGGGAACACGTCTCGCCAATAGTTTTCACCTCGTCCTATCCAGAGCATCAGCAGAAAGCCAAGCGCGACAATGACCGACCCAAGCGTAAGGGGCATGCGCGGTCCGGTCTTCGCGGAGAACGCGCCGGCGATCGGTGAGGCAAGGGCAATGACGAGGGGAAGTGGCAAGAGGGCGGCGCCCGCGGCCGTTGCCGAGTATCCGCCAGCCGTAATGAGCACGTAGGGCACCACCACAAACAGACCGCCGAGCGCACCGTAGAGCAGGAAAGTCAGCAAGGTTAGTCCAACAAAACTCGGCGATCCGAACAACGCAAGCGGCATCATCGCCTTGTCGCCGCGATGCTGCTCGAACAGGATAAACCCAACCAGAAGAACAATGCCTGCGAACAACGTGGCAGATGCAATCAGAGACCAGCCGTATGCTGAACCCTGCGTCAGCGCCCAGGTGGTCACTCCAAGCCCAGCAGTCGCAAGAAGTCCGCCTATCGAATCCAACGGGGTAGAATCGTTATCTTGATCCGCATCGACGAAGAAGTACGTCAGCGCAATCGCTGTCGCCGCCAGCGGTAGATTGATCAGAAATATCAGTCGCCAACTGCCGGCATCGATCAGCCATCCGCCAAGCACCGGTCCGACGGCGCCGGCTGCAGCGCCGACAGCGGCCCAAATCCCGATCGCACGGCCTTTGGCTTCTCCAGAGAAACTTTCCCCCAGAATTGCAAGGCTGTTCGGCATCAGCATTGCTGCGCTGACGCCTTGGATGAAGCGTGCAATGAACAGCGAAGAAAGATTGGGTGCAAGCGCGCAAGCCAGCGATGCGAGCGCGAATAGTGCGACGCCTGCAATCAGGAGACGTCTGCGGCCGTAGCGGTCACCGGCGGCCCCGCCCAATAAAAGCAGGGCACTCAATGGAAGCAGATAGGCGTTCACGATCCATTGCAGGTCGCTGACATTGGCCTGAAAGCTCGCGCCGATCGCTGGAAGGCCAACATTCACGACCGATCCGTCAATGAAAGCCAAAGTCGAGGCCAGGATCGTGCTGGCAATGATGAGCCGCGGATGACTAGCTTCGCGCGCACAAACCGCAGCTTTTGCGGCAGCAACATCGCAGGACGCGTATGGGCCGTTGCTCATGCCTGTTTGTACGAAAATTCGCCGAACGAAACAAATGAGGCGGGATCCTGCCAAGATGCTGTCCGAAGGCAGAATCTCGATCAGCGTCGCGGCTCGCGAAGATCATCGAATCGAGAAACAGGGTCTGAAGTAATTTGAGGCGGTGAAACTGATTCCACCGCCTCAAAAACACATTGTCGTTTGCACCGCGGCCAACGCCTTGACGAGACGGGTAGGCCCTATCCCAAATCAAACCTGCCGTTCGACCATTTTGAGTTTGAGGTCGGCAATCGCTTCAGAAGGGTTGAGACCCTTCGGACATGCCTTGGCGCAGTTCATGATGGTGTGGCAGCGATAGAGTCGGAACGGATCTTCCAGATTATCGAGACGTTCGCCGGTGGCTTCATCGCGGCTATCGTTGACCCAGCGGTCGGCCTGCAGCAGCGCGGCGGGACCAAGGAAGCGTTCGCTGTTCCACCAGTAGCTGGGGCAGGACGTCGAGCAGCATGCACAGAGAATGCACTCATAGAGACCGTCGAGCTTCTTGCGATCCTCCGGAGATTGCCTCCACTCCTTCTGCGGCGTGGCCGTGGTGGTGTGAAGCCAGGGCTCAATGGAAGCATACTGCGCGTAGAAATTGGTCAGATCCGGCACAAGATCCTTCACCACCGGCTGGTGTGGCAGCGGATTGATTTTCAATGCGCCGTCGTCAACATCGTGCATCGATTTGGTGCAGGCCAGGGTGTTCTGGCCATCGATGTTCATGGCGCACGAACCGCACACGCCTTCACGGCAGGAGCGGCGGAAGGTCAATGTCGGATCAATGTTGTTCTTGATCCAGATCAGACCGTCGAGAACCATCGGGCCGCAATCGTCGGTGTTGACGTGATAAGTGTCGACACTCGGATTTTTGCCGTCATCCGGATTCCAGCGATACACCTTGAACTCGCGCGTATTAACGGCGCCGGCTGGCTTGGGCCATTCCTTGCCGCCGGTGATCTTCGAGTTCTTCGGAAGTGAGAATTGAACCATCTCTCGGACTTTCGCTTGGGCGTTCGTTAAATCAGGCGATCAGTACACGCGCGCTTTCGGCGGGATGTACTGAACATCGTTGGTCATCGTGTAATCGTGCACGGGGCCGGTAATCGATGGTCGACGTTCCCTTGTCGTCCATCCACGACAGCGTGTGCTTCATCCAGTTCTTGTCGTCGCGCTCGGAGTAGTCCTCGCGGGCGTGCGCGCCACGGCTTTCGGTGCGGTTCGCAGCCGAGTCCATCGTCACGACGGCCTGAACGATCAGGTTGTCGAATTCGAGGGTCTCGATGAGGTCGGAGTTCCAGACCAGCGACCGGTCGGACACCGCGATGTCGTTGATGCCGCTGTGCACCTTGTGAATGAGGTCCTTGCCTTCGTTGAGAACTTCGCCGGTGCGGAACACCGCGCAGTTGTTCTGCATCACCCGCTGCATGTTGTCGCGCAGCTTCGCGGTCGGCGTGCCGCCTGCTGCGTGGCGATAATGGTCGAGACGGCTGAGCGCGAGGTCGGCGGAATTCGCCGGCAGATCCGGCTGCTTCGCATTCGGGATCAGCTTCTCGGCGCAGCGCAATGCCGCCGCACGGCCGAACACCACGAGGTCGATCAGCGAGTTCGAGCCCAGACGATTTGCGCCATGCACCGACACGCAAGCCGCTTCGCCGACGGCCATCAGGCCCGGCACGACTGCGTTATCGTCGCCGTTCTTCTTGGTGACGACCTCGGCGTGGAAGTTCGTGGGGATTCCGCCCATATTGTAGTGCACCGTCGGGACGATCGGAATCGGCTGACGGGTGACATCGACGTTGGCGAAAATCTTCGCCGATTCCGAGATGCCCGGCAGGCGCTCGTGCAGCACGTTCGGATCAAGGTGATCCAGGTGCAGGTAGATGTGATCCTTGTTCTTGCCGACGCCGCGGCCCTCACGGATTTCGATGGTCATCGCGCGGGACACCACGTCACGGGAGGCAAGATCCTTCGCGGACGGTGCGTAGCGCTCCATGAAGCGCTCGCCTTCGGAGTTGACGAGGTAACCGCCTTCGCCACGTGCGCCTTCGGTGATCAGACAGCCCGAACCATAGATGCCGGTCGGGTGGAATTGAACGAATTCCATGTCCTGCAGCGGAAGGCCTGCGCGCAGTACCATGCCGCCGCCGTCGCCGGTGCAGGTATGGGCTGAGGTGCAAGAGAAGTAAGCGCGGCCATAGCCGCCGGTGGCGAGAATCGTGGTCTGTGCCCGGAAGCGATGCAGCGTGCCGTCATCGAGCTTGAGGGCGATCACGCCACGGCATACGCCCTGATCGTCCATGATCAGATCGATGGCAAAAAATTCGATGAAGAATTCCGCCGAGTGACGCAAGGCCTGGCCATACATCGTGTGCAGCATGGCGTGACCGGTGCGGTCGGCCGCGGCGCAGGTTCGTTGAGCCTGGCCCTTGCCGTAATCGATGGTCATACCACCGAACGGACGCTGATAGATCTTGCCGTCTTCAGTGCGCGAGAACGGAACACCCCAGTGCTCCAGCTCGTAGACGGCTTCGGGGGCGTTACGCACCATGTATTCGATCGAGTCCTGATCGCCGAGCCAGTCCGACCCTTTCACGGTGTCGTACATGTGCCAGCGCCAGTCGTCCTTGTGCATGTTGCCGAGGGAAGCCGAAATGCCGCCCTGAGCAGCAACCGTGTGCGAGCGAGTCGGGAACACCTTGGTGATGCAGGCCGTGCGCAGGCCGGCCTCGCTGCAGCCGACGACGGCGCGCAGACCGGCGCCGCCGGCGCCAACAACGACAACATCAAAAGTGTGATCTTCGATCGCGTAGGCTTGGCCGTTGGCGGCCGGAGCGCCGTTGGCTTGAGTGCCCATGCGTTAAACTCCAGATGAAAGTTTGAGAATGGCGTAGATCGACGCGAGGCCGACGGCCGCGGAAAAGAACGTGTTGGCGATGATCAGCGCCAGCTTGAGCTTCTCATCATGAATGTAGTCCTCCAGCACGACCTGCATGCCGATCTTCATGTGCCAGACACTGGCAATGACAAAGAGGATCAGGATGACGGCTACCAGCGGTGAACCAAGGATCGCTGCTGCGCCGGCCTGGTTTCTGCCAAGCATCGACATAATCACGATAATGACCGGCACAATGAGCAGAATCATTGCCACTGCGGTCACGCGCTGGCGGAAGAAGTCCGAGGTGCCGCCGTGGGCGGAGCCCAGATTGCGGACACGGCCGAGCGGTGTGCGCATGGAGGACTTCTTGAAGGAACCGTTGGTGTCTTGTGCGCTCATCGTCCGCCTCCAACGGCATAGGCAACGATCCACAGCACGATCGTCAGAGTGATTGAGCCGATCAACGCCGCGCGGGTCAGCCATTCGCGCTCATTGGGGCCGAAGCCGTAGCCGAGGTCCCAGATCAGGTGGCGGATACCACCGAGCATGTGATGGATAAGGGCCCATGTGTAGCCGAACACGATGATGCGCCCGATCCAGCTGCTGGTAAAAGCCTGAAGATTGGCATAGGCGCCGGGGCCGGAAGCGGTTGCGATCAACCACCAGGCCAGCAGCAGGGTGCCAGCGTAAAGGGCGATACCGGTGATGCGGTGAACGATGGACATCGCCATCGTCAGCGTCCAGCGGTAGGTCATAAAGGGTGAAAGAGGGCGGTCGATCCTGGGAGCCATTGAGCAACTTTGACGGTTTGCGGCAAAAAAGTGGTGCCGACTTTTTGTGCGGGATCGGGTTAGAGGATTTCTATTTACGAAGTGACAAGATTGAGCGCAACGCAGAAGTGACCATGTAGCGAATTGCCGATCACTTCTTGATTCATCCATCAATATGACTGGTATAATGGATCTTGGTATACCAAATCGCTTGGGCCGATGATAATGAAATGAAGGAAAATTCAGTTCGATCGAACTATTCGGTTGCTTTGGAAATTGGCCGTTTTGGATCGCTGGCGACACGATCGTCGGACCGAGCCCAATGGGTGGTTAGGTAGTCGAGGAAGGCGCGAATTTTCGGCGACGACAGTTTCGTATGCTGAAAGATCATATGTACAGGTGCCGGCGGGCGCTCGTAGGTCGTGAGGATGCGCTGTAGGCGGCCGGCGGCGATATCGCCAGTGATCTGCCATGACGGCACTCGCGCGATGCCAACGCCGCTGATGGCTGCTGAGACAAGAGTCTCGAGGTTATTGGCAGAGAAGCGTCCCGAAACCGGGACGGTTTTTCGGTTGCTCGCGAATTGAAAGCTCCATTCCGCGGCGCCGGGTGCTTCAGAAAAAACCAGACAATCGTGATGACTGAGCTCGTCCGGCGTTTGTGGAGTGCCGCGCCGCGAAAGATAATCTGGCGCAGCGCATAGGACCATATGCACGTCTCCCAGTTTACGCGCGACGAACTGTGAATCGGGTAGGCGGCCGACTCTGATCGCGATGTGGATGTTGTCTTCAACAAGATTGATGGTGCGATCTATCAGAAGCAGATCAATTGCAACGGATGGGTGGCGCGCCAGAAACGGCGGCAACATCGGAGCTAGCATCATTTTTCCCATCAGCACCGGCGCGCTGATGTGAAGACGCCCCGTCGGCTCAGCCCTGCCAGAGGACAGAGCGAATTCCATGTCCTCCCACTCGCCGAGAATCGTCTTGGCGTGATCGTAAAACAGTCGCCCGTCCTCCGTAAGCGCAAGGCTTCGGGTCGTCCGTCGCAACAGTTGCGTCCCTAATCTGTCCTCCAACATCGCGACCTGTCGGCTGACGGACGTAAGAGAGGTAGGGATCGCGCGGGCGGCCGCCGACAGACTGCCTGTCTCCACGATCTTCACAAACGTCGCCATAACAGCAAGCCGGTCCACCGAGCAGCCTTCCGCTTATCGCAAGAGATATTGCCATTAAGGGAGGATAATCCTGTTTCGCGGAAGGGTATAGGCTGCTGGATGCAAGTGATGGAAAGAGGCGCGAGCATGAAACATACGGTCCGAATGAGAAGGCGCTGCAATCAACGCATCCAAGTTCAGGACGCGGAATCGCTTCTCACTGTCCTCACGTTTTCTCTTGCAGGATTGCTTGGTTGCCTCATTTCGCAGGCGCCGTTAGATGGTCCGGCTTTCACTCTCGCCAGGTGGCTTTCCATCCTGGCTTCGGCCCTCCTCACCCCGCTAACAGGCCTCGCATTCGGAGGCGGCGAATGACGGTCAGTTCTCTGTTGAAACATCAGGCTGCAATACATGATTGCCGGCGTTAGCTTATCCGAACTTCTCGAATTAGCCGTGCTATTGCTCGGGACCGGGGCGCTGGCCGGATTTCTAGCCGGCATCTTCGGCATCGGCGGCGGCGCGGTCCTGGTCCCCGTTCTCTATGAATGTTTTCGCATAGCTGGTGTGCCGCTGGACGCGCGCATGCCGCTCTGTGTTGGCACCTCCCTCGCCATCATCATTCCCACGTCGATCCGGTCATGGCGCGCCCATCAGGCGCGCGGTTCGGTCGACATGGAGATCCTGAAGCGTTGGGCGATCCCGGTTCTGGTCGGCGTGATCGCGGGTAGCGTGATTGCCAGGTACGCGCCCGAGCGGCTGTTCAAATTCGTCTTCGTCGCCGTGGCTTGGTCGGCGGCAGCACGACTGCTGTTTGGCCGGGAAGGCTGGCGGCTCGGGAAGGATCTTCCAACCGGCTTTTTCATGCGGGTGTATGGCGCGATCATCGGCCTGCTCTCGACGCTGATGGGAATCGGCGGTGGCCTGTTCGCAAATCTGGTGATGACTCTCTACGGCCGTCCGATTCATCAGGCGATCGGCACGTCGGCGGGGTTGGCCGTGCTGATCTCAATTCCCGGAGCGCTCGGCTACATCTACGCAGGCTGGCCGGCCGCAGCGCGATTCCCCGAAGTTGTCGCGCTGCAGTTGCCATTTGCGGTCGGTTACATCTCGCTCATCGGCGCCGTTCTTGTTATGCCGACAAGCCTGCTGGTGGCGCCGCTGGGCGTGAAGGTCGCGCATTTGTTGTCAAAACGGCAGCTCGAAATCGCGTTCGGGCTTTATCTGGTGACCGTCAGTTCACGCTTCGTCATCAGTCTAACGACAGGGTACTGAGCGATCGTCGCATCGCGCGTGCCGCGTCGCTTTGCGAGAACGGCGCGGTGAATTCGCGCGAAGGGTTACGACTTGTAGAGCCCCGCGTAAGTGTCGCGCAGAATGTTCTTCTGCACCTTGCCCATGGTATTGCGCGGCAGATCGTCAACGAACAGTACGCGCTTCGGCATCTTGAATTTGGCAAGCCGTCCTTCAAGCGCATGAAGGACGGCGGCCTCATCCAGCGCTGCGTTCTTGTCTTTCACGACGACGGCTGTGACGCCTTCCCCGAAATCGGCATGGGGAACGCCGATCACGGCGCTTTCGATCACGCCCGGCATCGCATCGATTTCGGATTCGACTTCCTTTGGATACACGTTGAAGCCGCCCGAGATCACGAGGTCCTTCCCCCGGCCAAGAATGTGGACGTAGCCGCGCTCGTCGATCTTGCCGAGATCGCCAGTGATGAAGAAGCCGTCTTCGCGGAATTCCGTCTTGGTTTTCTCCGGCATGCGCCAATAGCCCTTGAACACGTTGGGCCCTTTGACCTCGATCATCCCGATTGTGTCGCGCGGCAGCTCCCTGCCGGTCTCCGGATCGGTAACTCGCGCCGATACGCCCGGCAGAGGGAAGCCCACGGCACCCGGCACGCGGTCGCCGTCGTAAGGGTTTGACGTGTTCATGTTGGTTTCGGTCATACCGTAACGCTCAAGCACGGCATGACCGGTGCGGGCCGACCACTCACGGTGCGTGTCCGCGAGCAATGGCGCGGATCCTGAAATAAACAGGCGCATATGGCTGGTCGCTTCGCGGGTGAGCGCCGGATTCTGCAGCAGGCGTGTATAGAACGTCGGCACGCCCATCAGCACAGTCGCGCGCGCCATCAGCTTGATGATCTGGTCGGCGTCAAATTTGTTCAGAAAGATCATCGACGCGCGTGAGAACAGCGTCACGTTGCTCGCCACGAACAAGCCGTGCGTGTGATAGATCGGCAAAGCGTGAATCAGAACGTCCTGATCGGTGAACCGCCAGACGTCGATCAGCGTCAGGGAATTCGATGCAAGATTGTCATGGGTCAGCATCGCGCCCTTGGAGCGGCCCGTGGTGCCTGACGTGTAGAGGATTGCAGCGAGATCGTCGCCAGAGCGTACAACGGTGGCAAACTCAGTGTAGGCCTTCGCCGCGCCGTCCATCAGCGAGCCGTCGCCGTTCGCATCGAGAGTGTCGACCTTGGCGTTGATCTTCGCCGCGATCTTGCCGATGCCGTCGGCCTTTGACGGATCGCACACCACCAGCGACGGTTCGGCATCGCCGATAAAATATTCCAGTTCGTTAAGCGTATAAGCAGTGTTGAGCGGCAGATAGACCGCGCCCGCACGGACGCAGGCCAGATATAAAACCAATGCGGGTACCGATTTCTCGGTTTGCGCTGCAACACGATCGCCCGGCTTGACGCCGCGCGACACGATGAAGTTCGCGATCTGCCCGGATTGCGCGATCAGGTCGCCGTAGCTGATGCGGCGCCCGTCGGTTTCGATGGCGAGCTTACCGGGATCGGTCAGGCCATCAAACAGGCGGGAAAACAGGTTGGCGTTGGCGCTGGTGTTCATGCATCATCTCGGAACAAGGCGTGATCGGATTGGAAACGTCATTAGCAAAACCATCCTTTGAAAGGCAACGGAGACGACCAGTATGAGCGATAACAAGAAACGCGTGGCCTGGATTACGGGCGGAGGAAGCGGCATCGGTCTCGCGGGTGCTCAGGCGCTGGCGGCTGAAGGATGGACCGTTGTGATCTCCGGGCGACGCAAGGACGCACTCGACGCCGCAGTGGCCGATATTGTGAAGGCCGGAGGCAAGGTCGAAGCGATGGCCCTCGATGTCGGCAACGCCGATGAGGTCAACGCGGTTGCTCAGGCGATCGTGACCAAGCATGGCCGCATCGATCTTCTGGTGAACAGCGCCGGCTTGAATGTGCCGAAACGGAGCTGGGAAGACGTGACGACGGACGGATGGGACAAGGTCGTCGACATCAACCTCAATGGCCTGATGTATTGCATGCGCGCCGTGTTGCCGACGATGCGCGCGCAGAAAGATGGCTGCATCATCAATGTCGCGTCGTGGGCGGGGCGTCACGTTTCGAAGTTGACTGGCCCTGCTTATACGGCAACCAAGCATGCGGTGCTGGCGCTGACGCACTCGTTCAACATGGATGAATTCAGGAATGGGCTGCGGGCATGCTGTCTATCCCCGGGCGAAGTTGCGACGCCGATCATGAAGACGCGTCCCGTGCCGCCGAGCGCCGAGGAGATGGCACGAATGCTCCAGCCCGAAGATCTCGGAAAGACCATCGCATTCGTCGCGAACATGCCGCCGCATGTTTGCATGAATGAGATCCTGATCAGTCCGACATGGAATAGAAGCTTCCTCACTGCGACACTGTGAGTGTTTGATCTCTCCTCCATCGGGGGAGAGCCACACGTATCGCTGAGCTTAAAGTTTCAGATTCCGCAAAATTTATTCTTTGAAACGCGCCGCCGAAGTCCGCGTAGCTCGGACATCGGCGGCGCAGTGTTCTTCAAAGCAACGCTGCCGGCAACGTCCGGCGAATTCTCGCCGGGATGTCCAATCACCGGGAGACGACACATGTCCGAGCTCAACTCAACGCGCATTGCATATCTGTCAGCAGCGACGTTTGCCGCACTCGCCCTGAGTGTCAGCGTCGTTGTGCCCGTTCAGGCGCAAGACAAGATGATGAAGAAAAGTGAATTGTCCGGCGAGAAGACCGTGATGGTCGGCGGCGCGCCGATGTATCGCACGAAGAATATCATCGAAAACGCCGTGAATTCGAAAGACCATACGACGCTGGTGGCGGCGGTGAAGGCTGCAGGGCTGGTCGATACGCTATCGGGAAAAGGGCCGTTCACCGTGTTTGCACCGACCAACGCAGCATTCTCCAAACTACCTGCAGGAACGGTCGAAACGCTGGTGAAGCCCGAGAACAAGGCGACTTTGACCAAAATCCTAACCTATCACGTGGTCCCGGGAAAAATGAATGCGTCGGATCTGGCTGATGGCAAGAAGCTCAAGACCGTCGAGGGTGAAGAACTCACCGTCAAGAATGCCGGCGACAAGGTCGCGTTGACCGACGCCAAGGGCGATACCTCAATGGTGACCATTGCCGACGTCAACCAGTCCAATGGCGTGATTCATGTCATCGATACGGTGCTGATGCCGAAGTCTTGAAATCCTCATACATGGTTCGTTTCCTCTCCCGTTGCCGGGAGAGGAAACTCCTCATTCGAGACGGTATTGTCAGAAACGAATTTGCTCGCGCGTTCGTGAATGAGCCTTTGCGGCGTTTCACCGCTGTGTGTCGGGCTGCTTTTTTCTGACGCTACAGCGTAACAAAACTAGAATATCATCGTATTGTTGGTGTTAGTGACTTCATCGGAACGGAAGCGCTTATGTCCAGCATTGCAACCCATCATTCGGAGGCGGAACACGCCGCCGCAGCAGGGAAGATCATCCAGCCCGCCTGGGTGAGGATTGTCCACTGGGTCAATGCCGTCGCCATGGTCTTGATGATCATGTCCGGCTGGCAGATCTACAATGCATCTCCACTGTTCAATTTTACCTTCCCCTCTTCGATTACGCTGGGCGGTTGGCTCGCTGGCGCGCTGCTGTGGCATTTCGCGGCGATGTGGCTGCTGATGGTCAATGGTTTGGTCTATCTGGCACTGGGATTGATCACCGGACGGTTCCGGAAGAAGCTCACGCCGATCTCTGCGAGTGGCGTGTTAGGCGATGCTAAGGCGGCGTTGACCGGCAAGCTCTCGCACAGTGATCTCTCAACCTACAATCAGGTGCAGAAGCTGCTTTATGCCGGTGTGATCGTTGCCGGCATTTTGATCGTGCTGTCAGGTCTATCGATCTGGAAGCCCGTGCAGCTGCAATGGCTGACGGCACTGTTCGGTGGCTACGACTTCGCACGCTACGTCCACTTTGCCTGCATGGCTGCAATCGTCGGATTTCTGGCGATCCACGTCGCACTGGCGATCCTGGTTCCGAAGAGCCTGCGCGCCATGATCATTGGCCGCTGAATCTAAAGGACATCGATCATGGGTCTTAAACGCAAACTCATTATCCCCGGTGTCGACAAGAAACTCCTTGTCAGGGATGCCACAAAGTTGATGCCGGATTTGACGCGCCGCCGTTTCATCGCAGGCGGTGCTAGCCTCGGCGCGTTGACGATGCTGACGGGCTGTGACGTCACCGATAGCTTCTCTGCGGAATCGCTCTTGGTGCAGATTTCCAAGTTCAACGACGGTGTGCAGCACGCGCTGTTCAATCCGAACACGCTGGCGCCCACATATCCGGAGAGTGCAATCACGCGACCGTTCCCCTTCAACGGCTATTATTCGGTGGATGAGGCGCCCGAGATCGACGGCAAGACCTGGAAGCTCGAAGTCCGTGGATTGGTCGACAACAAAAAGTCCTGGACGCTTGAGGAGCTCTATCAGCTGCCGCAGGAGAAACAGATCACGCGCCACATCTGCGTAGAAGGCTGGAGCGCGATCGGAAGCTGGACTGGCACGCCGCTGCGCCACTTCCTGAAATTGATCGGTGCGGACACTCGCGCCAAATACTGCTGGTTCCAGTGTGGCGATCAGGACGGCTACAACAGCCCGCTCGACATGGCGACGGCGCTGCATCCGCAGACCCAGATGACGTTTAAATTCGACAACGAGATATTGCCGACGGCCTACGGTTATCCGATGAAGATCCGTGTGCCCACAAAGCTCGGATTCAAGAATCCGAAATACGTGATCTCGATGGAAGTCACCAATGACTACAAAGGTGGCTATTGGGAAGATCAGGGCTACAATTCATTCAGTGGCAGCTAATTGTTTGGATGACGTGATGCCCGGCTTCGTGCCGGGCATCACGTCAAGTGTCTCGACGATCACGGCGATATTCCATCGCCGCTCAAGATCTCGATGTCGAACGCGTCGATTCGTCCAGGATCAGCAATCGCCTCGATCCCGGAAATTCTGTCATTCGTGATCGTAAGGTTGAGTACGATCCGCAGGCGACCGCCAAAGCTGACGGCAGCTCCGATGCCGCCGTCCACCAGGGCAGGCTTCGCCGCTTGCGCGCGTCCCTTGAACATTTGCGCGACAGCTGCTGCGCCGCGAATTTCCGCCGGCGATCCCATTTGCATTGCTGCCGGATCAGCTTGTACCACGACGTCAGGGGCAAGAACTGCCAGAAGTCCTTCAAAGTCTCCATCCCGTGATGCCGCGAGGAACGCCTCGACGATCTTTCGTTTCTGGCTGAGATCGGGATTGGCTGCTGTGGTGCCGCCCTGCACACGCCGTCGTGCACGGCTTGCAAGTTGCCGCGTAGCTGCCGGGGACCGCCCTACGATCGGAGCGATCTCCTCGAAGGGTACCGCGAACATATCATGCAGCACAAACGCGAGGCGCTCGGCGGGCGCGAGGGCATCAAGCACCACGAGCAATGCAGTCCCGACCGAATCCGCCAAATGTGCTTCGTGCTCAAGGGCCTCGTCGTCGTGGATCGGTTCAGGCACGTGCGGGCCCATCGGCTCCTCCCGCCGCGATTTGCGCGATCGCAGCATGTCGAGACAAATCCGCGCCACGACCGTGGTCAGCCAGCCGCCGAGATTGGTGACGTCGCTGGTGTCAGTCCGGTTCAACCTCAACCACGCTTCCTGGACCGCATCGTCCGCTTCGCTCGGGGAACCCAGCATGCGGTAGGCCACCGCGCGCAAGTGATTGCGATTGGTCTCGAATTGCTCTGCCAGAATTTTTGTCTCGTCCATCGGTCACATTCTCTAGTTGGCGTTCGTCATAGTACTGACGAATGAGCCTTGGCCGATGTGACAGGTCTCTGAGCCATTCGCGGAACGGGAACCGGACGCCTCGACGTCCTGTATCACCAAGACCGAATAGGAGATCATCATGCAAGCCCGAATAACCAATCCAGCCCTCGTTCTTCCCGACGCTTTGCAGGCGCTGCAAGCCCTGAACGAATCCATTGAAAAGGATGGTGTGCCTTACGCGACGCACAAGCTCATCCAGCTCCGCGCGAGCCAGATCAACGGCTGCAGTGTGTGTGTCGATATGCACGCGCGAGAGCTCAAGAAAGCTGGCGAGAAAGATGAACGGATCTTCGCGGTCGCGGCGTGGCGAGACACGCCTTATTTCACCGATGCCGAACGCGCTGCTTTGGCGTTAACGGAAGCGGTCACTCGGATCGCCGATCAAGCCGATCCGGTGCCGGATGCGATCTGGGATGAGGCAGCGAAGCACTACGACAAGCAAGCGCTGGCAACCTTGATTGTCTCGATTGCGCTGATCAACGTCTGGAACAGGCTCAATGTGTCTGTTCGGCAGATGGTTGGTGCTGCCTGGAATTAAGCTGCGCGGTGTTGATTCGCTATGGGACGCCGGTGTCTCCCCGTTCGTGCGGAAGACACCGACCTATCCGGCTGTGCCGTAGGGGGCAAAGGTGTCTTGCCAAGCGTGCAGCGGCGTTTTAGCACTTCGCGCGAGCATTCCATGAAACCTGTAAGGCAATCAAAATATGGCGACGCACAAGCTGCTGCTTCTTCCCGGCGACGGTATCGGCACCGAAGTAATGGCCGAGGTGAAGCGCCTGATCGACTGGCTTAATAAGCGCGGCATCGCGCGTTTTGAAACCGAAACCGGCTTGGTGGGCGGTGCGAGCTACGATGCCGACAAGGTTTCCATCACTGACACGACCATGGCGCTGGCACAGGCAGCGGACGCGGTGATCTTCGGTGCGGTCGGCGGCCCGAAATGGGATGCGGTGCCTTACGATGTGCGACCTGAAGCGGGTCTCCTGCGGTTGCGCAAGGATATGTCGCTGTTCGCGAACTTGCGTCCTGCCATCTGCTATCCGGCGCTCGCCGATTCCTCGAGCCTGAAGCGCGATGTGGTCGAAGGTCTTGATATCATGATCGTGCGCGAGCTCACCGGTGGCGTGTACTTTGGCGAGCCGAAGACGATTACCGACCTCGGCAACGGCCAGAAGCGCGCGGTCGATACGCAGGTCTATGACACATATGAAATCGAGCGCATTTCGCGCGTCGCGTTTGAATTGGCGCGCAAGCGCCAAAACAAGGTGACCTCGATGGAGAAACGCAACGTCATGAAGAGTGGCGTGTTGTGGAATGAGGTTGTGACGCAGGTCCATCAGCGCGAGTACAAGGACGTGACGCTCGAGCATCAGCTCGCGGACTCCGGCGCCATGCAGCTGGTGCGTCAGCCGAAGCAGTTCGATGTCATCGTGACCGACAATCTCTTTGGCGACATTCTTTCGGATATCGCGGCGATGCTCACCGGCTCGTTGGGCATGCTGCCATCGGCGTCGCTTGGTGAAGTCGATCCGAAGACCAAGAAGCGGAAGGCGCTGTATGAACCGGTGCATGGTTCCGCGCCGGACATCGCCGGCAAGGGCTTGGCGAATCCCGTCGCGATGCTGACGTCATTCGGTATGGCGCTGCGCTATTCGTTCGACATGCAAAAGGAAGCTGATCTCATTGACCAGGCGATTGCCTCGACGCTCGCAAAGGGCCTGCGCACCGGCGACATCAAGTCCGAGGGCTCGAAGGTGGTCAGCACCTCGCAGATGGGCGAAGCCATCATCGGCGAGCTTGACGCCCTCACCGCATAATCGGCGGCTCGCCCCGGTAGAGACGAAAATGCCCGGCGCAAGCCGGGCATTTTGCGTCAGGAGACTGAGAAATGAATCAGTACAAGGGGAAACCCGTCGGACTGCCGGTGTACCACTGGTCGCCGAGCGGGCGGCGGGTCGTGTACCGCGGATCAATCAACATGCCGTAGTTGTAGCCCGGGGGATAGGCGTAGTCGGTGAACTTGCGTTCACCGGGGAGCACCTCGGTGCCGGCATCGAGCCACGAACGGCGCGTAATGTACACGCGGGTACGGCCGGACCTGTAGGAGTAGTTCTGCGGCTTGCGGGGAGGGCCGTCATAGGTCTGGCTGCCCTCGACATTTACGTTGCGCTTCCGGGGTTGGGCGTTGGCTTCGGGCGCGCCAAGGCTGATCGCGGCCACAGCCGCGGTGGCGAGCAGGACCGCCAGAGTTTTTGCGCCAAAAATTTTCAAAGCCATCATGTCCTCACGGGATTCCGAATTTCAGTCTTATTTAGCCGTTCCAGTCACAGCCCCACAAGGTGAAATGGGCCACACTTCCCGACAATAAAGCGCCGGGCGTCGAAAATGTTTCATGAATGACAGGGCGTTAGATGCTTCCCCGAAGAACAGGCTCCTGTGGCCCGGTCGCCCAGTCGGTGGAGGAGGCGGCCGCGACACAATCCGAGCGCCGCAATTCGGCGCGTGCGAATAGTTCGGCCATTTTTGGATCGTTGCCGGCTGAAAGCAAGGTCAGGCGGTTGAGTGCGCACCCCAGAAAGGTGCGCTGTGCGCTTGCAGAACTGGCGTGACAAGACCAGCCGCTGAGCCTGAGTTTGGGGACTTCGAACGTCTTCACAAAGCCAAGACATGCCTGGGTTGCAGCACGCGCACCGCTGAACCGGAGGAGGGTAACCGGCCCGAACTTGGTATCGATGACGCCAGCGGCTTCCATTTCACCCTGACCGGCGGGTCCCATGCGCGGACCAAGATCAGCATCGGCCGCGGCGAACGCGCCGAGTTCGTTGCCGGGCCGGTAAATCTCGACTTCAGCGACGGGCGGCTCATCCGCGGCAGACCACCGCAAAATGTCCTTACGCCCCCCGTGGGGATGCCGAAGGATGTCGTAACTCTCTGTTTTCTTAGCTAATTCCAGATGGCTGACGGCGAACGCAGGATGAGGTCGGCTCGCCGGTGTCCAGCCCAGCAATGAGGGCCGAACCATATCGGTTCCGGCAGGCGGCGCCACGGAAAAGAGGTCCGCGAGAATAGCAGCCAGCACGGCGAGCCCCGAGCAGTAGGCTATCAACCGCACGATGATCTCGCGTCGCCGGAGAGCAAAGCTACGAAGGACAGGATGAATGGCGGAGGTATCCGGGACTTGATCGACGGCGATCGGACTCATGCGGCGCGTTCTGCTTCATGAAACGGCGTCGCTGTTCCAGTCTCGATGCGGATTTCATCCGCCTCATGGCTGGGCTAGAGTGATTCGACATCGCTTCTGCGTTGTATTTGCGCCGTTTTTCGCATAGAAGCGCTGCCTCTTCCCTTTCCGCAGACGGCGGGGCGAAGCTTTTTTCTTCGGAGAGTCAATGATGGGTTACAAGGTGGCCTGTGTGGGAGCGACCGGCAATGTAGGCCGGGAAATGCTCAACATTCTGGACGAACGCAGCTTCCCGGCCGATGAGGTCGTGGCGCTGGCATCACGCCGCAGCACCGGCGTCGAAGTCTCGTATGGCGACCGGACTCTCAAAGTCAAAGCTCTCGAAAACTACGATTTCAGCGATGTCGATATCTGCCTGATGTCGGCAGGCGGAGAAGTTTCGAAGGAATGGTCGCCGAAGATCGCGGCCGCTGGCGCCGTGGTGATCGATAACTCGTCCGCATGGCGCTACGACTCGGATGTGCCGCTGATCGTGCCTGAGGTGAATGCCGATGCGGTCGCCGGTTTCACCAAGCGCGGCATCATCGCCAACCCGAATTGCTCGACGGCGCAGCTCGTCGTTGCACTGAAGCCGCTCCATGACGCGGCAACGATCAAGCGCGTCGTGGTTTCGACCTACCAGTCCGTTTCGGGCGCGGGCAAGGATGCGATGGACGAACTGTTCTCGCAGACCAAGGCCGTCTACACCAACGACGAACTGGTCAATAAGAAATTCCCGAAGCGTATTGCCTTCAATGTCATTCCCCAGATCGACGTGTTCATGGAGGATGGCTACACGAAGGAAGAGTGGAAGATGCTGGCCGAGACCAAGAAGATTCTCGACCCCAAGATCAAGCTCTCCGCCACCTGCGTGCGCGTGCCAGTGTTTATCGGCCACTCGGAAGCGGTCAACATCGAGTTCGAGAATCCGATCTCCGTTGACGAAGCCCGCGACATTCTGCGCAAGGCGCCGGGTTGCCTCGTGATCGACAAGCGTGAGCCGGGCGGTTACGTCACGCCGTACGAAAGCGCGGGCGAGGATGCCACCTACATCAGTCGCATCCGCGAAGACGCAACAGTCGAAAACGGGCTCGTGCTGTGGTGCGTTTCCGACAACCTGCGCAAGGGCGCGGCGCTCAACGCGATCCAGATTGCGGAGTGCCTCGTGAACCGCAAGCTGCTGCAGCCGAAGAAAAAAGCGGCTTAAGCGGGGCAGGGCTGGTCAGATGACAGACACGCCATCGGATCACCGGCCTTCAGTATCGGAAGATCAATCCAACTCCGGCCTCAAGCGTGTAGAACTCACGCTTGAGGCCTTGTTGTTCGACAGTTGCTACGCGACAGCCTTCACCGCATGGAACTCGCCGCTCGACTGATCGAGAACGGACAGCGATCCCTTCGCCACGCCAAAATAGGCGCCGTGTAAATGCAGCTTGCCGCGGTCAACCAAGATTTGAATGCAAGGGAACGTCATCAGGTTCTTGAGACTGGTCGACACGGCTTTCTTTTCAAGGCGCGTGATGAAATCCTGCAGATCTTCGTTGTGCCTGCGTGCAGCTTCCTCCAGCGTAGGCTCCAAAATTGACATCCACTTGCCGATGAAGTCGCCCGGAGATAGCGGCGCGGAATCCTGAACGAGCGCTTTCACGCCGCCGCACTGCGCATGACCGAGAACGACGATGTGTTTGACGTGGAGCACCTGCACCGCAAATTCCAGCGCCGCCGAAACGCCGTGTGCAGCGTCGTCCGGCGCATAAGGTGGCACCAGGTTGGCGACGTTGCGTACGACGAACAGTTCGCCTGGCCCGGCGTCAAAAATCACCTCAGGCGACACCCGGGAATCACAGCAGCCGATCACCATCGTTTCGGGTGATTGCCCATCCCGAGACAACTCGCGGTAGCGAGATTGCTCCATCGGCAGACGCTGGGTGGCGAAAGCCTGGTAGCCGGAGATCAGACGTTCAGGAAATGACGACATTGGGCACCCCACGAATTGCTGCAACGTGGCTAACCATATGCCATGCTCTTGAACAAGCCTTCCGGAACGCGCGCCGAAGTGGTATCGCCTTCCGATCTCATCTTGCAGGAAGCAGCCATGTTCCGTCCGCGTCGCAGTGTTTTGTTTATGCCGGGCTCCAATGCGCGGGCGCTGGAAAAAGCGCGCAATCTTCCTGCTGACAGTATCATTCTGGATCTTGAGGATTCGGTTGCACCGGATGCCAAGGGAGCTGCGCGCGACCAGATCGCGGCTGCGGTTGCCGCGAACGGGTTTGGGAAGCGCGAAATCGTCATCCGCATCAACAATCTGGAGTCGGAGTGGTGGCAGGACGATCTGGCCATGGCCGCTAAGGCCCAGCCGGACGCGATTCTCGTGCCGAAGATTTCCGCCCCTGACGACGTCAAGAAGGTTGAAAACGAGCTCCGTAAACTCAACGCCGATCCTGCCATTCGCATCTGGGCGATGATCGAGACGCCTCTGGCGGTTCTCTCAGTTCAGCAGATCGCGGCGCAGGCTCGCGAGGGCGACAAGCGCCTTGAGGCCTTTGTGATGGGGCCAAATGATATCGCGCGTGAGACGCGCATGCGGATGTTGCCCGGCCGAGCAGCAATGATCCCGCTGTTTTCTCACTGCATCATGGCGGCTCGCGCCTACGGCGTAGAAATGCTGGATGGCCCTTACAACGACATCAACGATATCGCAGGCTTCGCCAAGGAATGCGCGCAGGGCCGCGACATGGGATTCGATGGCAAGACGCTCATTCATCCCGGTCAGATCGATGCAGCCAACGCAACCTACACGCCGCCGGCAGAGGAAGTTGCCCGTGCACGCAAGATCATGGGCGTGTTTGAGCTGCCTGAAAACGTCAACAAGGGTGTCGTTCAGCTTGATGGGCAAATGGTCGAACGATTGCACGTCGAAATGGCCAAGCGCACCGTCGCTATCGCCGATGCGATCGCAGCTTTGAAAGCGCACTGAAGCGAAACACGAGACGCTTCTCACTGGTGTGGCGTCTCGCAATCGCCGATCACCCTTGCGGCTCGTCTTTTATCGGCAATTGCGAGACAGACGCCACACTAGTGGAGTGGATTTGACATTCGCTACGCACCCGGCCGCGAGTTCGTCAAGCGAATGTCAAATCCAAAACCCCACTAGAAACTTATATTTGCTAGTGGTCCTTTGATTCTAACATTCGCAGTAGGTACCTGCTGAAACGGGATGCGAATGTTAGAATCGGACCACTAGCATCTTGATTTTGCTAGTGTCCTTTCGTCTCCGAATAACCGTGTGAGCACGCAGCAAATGGGGCGGTTATTCGAAGACGGGACACTAGTCCAAACGAAAATGGCCGGGCAAACCCGGCCATAATGCGTTTATTGGTCTGCTTTGGCTTACAGCCAAGGCCGCTCGGCCCGTTCCTTCGTCTCGAACGTGTCGATCGATTTGCTCTTTTCCATCGTCAGGCCGATGTCGTCGAGGCCGTTCAGCAGGCAGTGCTTGCGGAACGGATCGATCTCGAACTTGATCATGCCGCCATCGGGACCGCGGATTTCCTGCTTCTCGAGATCGACCGTCAGTGTTGCGTTGGCGCCGCGATCGGCGTCGTCGAACAGCTTATCGAGCTCTTCCTGCGAGACGCGGATCGGCAGAATGCCGTTCTTGAAGCAGTTGTTGTAGAAAATATCGCCGAACGACGTCGAGATGATGCAGCGGATGCCGAAGTCGCCAAGCGCCCACGGTGCGTGCTCGCGGCTCGAACCGCAACCGAAATTGTCGCCGGCCACCAGAATTTTCGATTTGCGATAGGCGGACTTGTTGAGGACGAAATCCGGGTTCTCGCTGCCATCGTCCTTGTAGCGCTGCTCGGAAAACAAGCCCTTGCCGAGACCGGTGCGCTTGATGGTCTTGAGGTATTGCTTCGGAATGATCATGTCGGTGTCGACATTGATGATCTTCAGGGGTGCGGCAACACCTTCGAGGGTGGTGAATTTGTCCATATCTGTCCCGTGAACCAGCTGCAGTTTCGCCTGTTTTCATAGATATATCATCATGGCCGTCAAGCCATCAAAGCCGAATAAGGACCGCGCTATGGTCGTGGGACGAAAGCTTTTTCGACGGATTTGCCCCCTTTTGGCTGCTGGAACCGTCGTATTGTTCTCGGTTTCGGGGACTAACGCTGAAATTTGGTGCCGCCGGGACTTCGACCGGGATAATCCGATTTGCGTGTTCAAAGATGCGCGCGATTGTTTGTCCGCCGCGGTCATCATGGGTGGCATCTGCGAGCGTCAGAAGCTGGGAAACAGCGCGGCGAAATTCTGTGATCCGTCCCGTCTCCGCTCCGCAAAAGCGCGCCGCGCTGACCGCACTGCCTGCGACGCAAGCTAGCCCGCGGCCGCTTCAATGGCTTCCATATCGTCGTCGGACAGTCCGAAATGATGACCGATCTCGTGAACCAGCACATGGGTCACGATTTGGCCAAGTGTTTCGTCATGCTCCGCCCAGTAATCCAGGATGGGGCGGCGGTAGAGCCATATCATGTTGGGCATTGGGGCGACGTCGCTGTCGCTGCGGAACGGCAATCCCACGCCCTGAAACAGGCCGAGCAGGTCAAATTCGCTTTCGGCCTTCATTTCACGCAGTACATCGTCGGATGGAAAGTCGTCGACCTGAATAATCAGCCCCTCGCACAGATCGCGAAAATGTTTTGGCAGCCGCGCGAATGCATCGTGCGCCATGGCTTCCATCTCGGCGAGGGTCGGTGACTTTGCTGCGGGCCACATACGCTCTTGTTTAGAAGGCCTGCGAGGGAAGTCCAAGGGGCGGAAATGTTCCTGGATGGTTGCCTTGGAGTTGACGCGAACGTCGCAATCGGAGACTTTCCGGCTCCACCCAGAGTGCAGATGGGACGGGAAGAGACATGATGACGCGGTCACGGACATCGATCCTACTCGGAGCGGCTCTGGTCGGGCTGATTTTGGCTGTGCCCGCAGGTGCCCGTGCAGCATCTGCCGGTGAAGAGGCCTCCTCCACGGTGACAAAAACGACCGCGGAAGAATTTTCAGCACAGAGCCGCAAGGTGCTCCGGCGTGCTCGCCGCGTCCCTGTTTATGGCGGATACAGCACTCCGGGACCCAATTCCGTGCGTATCTGCAACGCTTGGTACGAGCAGGAATATCGGCCAAGCGGCACTGTCATCGTGCCGCGCATGCGCTGTTACTGGAGTGGTTGACGCCCACCAGCGCGGACCAATTTTCGCGTGAGGGTGTGCGGCCTCCATCCTCGATGTCAAAAATTTTGTTCGGCCCTTTCGCGGGCGATACACGCTTCAAATCCATCTCAACGGATTCACGTGTGTGAAAGCTTGACGACACTCTCTGTCGATACGTTCATCATTACGGCGACAACATTCACTTCACATTCAGATCTCGTTCCCTAGCCTGCAGTAACTGTTCTGCTTGTAGGGAGAAACGATCAGAATGAACCTCAGGAAGCTTTTTGGTCTTGCGGTGGTCGCTGGCTTGATGGCGTTCGCGATGCCGTCTCGCCACGCTCAAGCGCTCTCACTTGCCAACCCTGCATCAGCTGCGACGACACAGCACGCAGGTGATCTCACGACGGCTGTTCACTGGCGTCGCCATCATCACCATCGCCGCTGGCATCATCGTTGGCACCGCCATCACGGTTGGCACCACCGTCACCATGGATGGCATCGGCATCATCACCACCATCGCCATCACTGGCGTTGATGGGGTGCGTGCGCCTGTCGCACCGAGGCTTAATCAAATCTCAGTAGTTTGAGGGTCTGCCACGCAGGCCCGGTCGGCGTGGCAGGTATGACGAACGGAAGTCGGCGATGCGCGTTACTTTCTGAGACAGACCAGAGGAGAAATGAAATGAGGAAGTTTGTGGGAGCCGCAGTTGTTGCTGCCGCTCTTTCATTTGTCGGCTGGGCGTCACTCGTGCCCGCCAGCGCTGCACCGCCAGTTGCGACAGTGTCGCCAGGCTATGATGCAAGGCTGGCCGAGACGAGATCGTCCGATATCAGCGCGCGCCGTTACCGCCGCTACCATCGTCCTTACTATCGGCGCTACTACCGTCCGTATTATCGGCCCTATTACCGCCCGTACTACCGCCCGTATGGATACTATCGGCCCTACTACGGCTATCGACCGTATTATTACCGGCCTTATCCTTATTACGGCTACGGATATGGCCCGCGCTTCTACGGACCTGGCTTTGGATTCGGCTTCCGCTTCTGATCTACTAGAGCTTCGGTTTCTGATTGAATTAGAACCGTTGCTCTAGTTTCTTGTTTTGACGCGTTTTCTTCACGCGAACTAGTGTCCCGATTCCGAAGTTCGTACAGGCTTGCGGCTTTCTCGGATGCGAACTTCGGAATCGAAGGGACACTAGCAAACCTAATGCTAGTGCCGCTTTTGGATTTGACGTTCTTCATCGAGCTTGTGGCTTTACCCGGAAGAACTTCAAATCCGCGGCACGAGGTGCCACTTCGCTCGAAAACGCCCTAAACAAAACAGGCGCTCCAACGAGCGCCTGTTTTTTTGCGTTCAGTTTTGAACGAGATCTTTAAGCCGAAGGCCACTCACGAATATCCACGAAGTGGCCCGCGATCGCAGCGGCGGCAGCCATGGCAGGCGACACCAGATGGGTGCGGCCCTTGTGACCCTGACGGCCTTCGAAGTTGCGGTTCGATGTCGACGCGCAACGCTCCTCCGGCGCCAGCTTGTCGGGGTTCATCGCCAGGCACATCGAGCAGCCCGGTTCGCGCCATTCGAAGCCAGCCTTGATGAAGATCTTGTCGAGACCTTCCGCCTCCGCTTGCTCCTTCACCAGACCTGACCCTGGGACGATCATCGCATTCACGTTGCCATTGACTGTATGGCCGGCGACGATCTTTGCCGCCGCGCGCAGATCCTCGATGCGGCCATTTGTGCATGAGCCGATGAAGACGCGATCGAGCTTGATGTCGGTGATCTTCGTTCCGGCCTTCAGGCCCATATAGCCAAGGGCGCGCTCCTTCGAGAGACGCTTGGCTTCGTCTTCGATTTTCGCAGGATCCGGTACGAAGCCGGTGATCGATGCCACGTCCTCTGGCGACGTGCCCCAGGTCACGATCGGAGGCAGCTTGGCCGCATCGAGGCGGATTTCCGCGTCGAAGTGTGCGCCTTCGTCCGTGCGCAGCGTATCCCAGTAACGGATCGCCGCATCCCATGCAGCGCCTGTCGGAGACATCGGGCGGCCTTTCAGGAATTCATACGCCTTCTCGTCCGGCGCAATCAGGCCTGCGCGTGCGCCGCCTTCGATCGACATGTTGCAGACGGTCATCCGGCCTTCCATCGTCAGCGCTCGGATCGCGTCACCGGCGTATTCCAGCACGTAACCCGTGCCGCCAGCGGTGCCTATCTCGCCGATGATGGCCAGGATGATGTCCTTCGCGGTCACGCCGTCCGGCAGCTTGCCGTCGACGGTTGCGCGCATGTTCTTCGCTTTCTTCTGGATCAGCGTCTGTGTGGCGAGCACGTGTTCGACTTCCGACGTGCCGATACCGTGCGCCAGCGCTCCGAATGCGCCGTGCGTCGAGGTGTGGCTGTCGCCGCAGACAATCGTCGTGCCGGGCAACGTGAAGCCCTGCTCCGGGCCGATGACGTGTACGATGCCCTGACGCTTGTCGTATTCGTTGAAATACTCAACGCCGAACTCGCGAGCGTTCTCGGCAAGCGCAGCGATCTGTTCAGCGCTCTCCGGATCGGGATTTGGCTTCGAGCGGTCAGTGGTCGGGACGTTGTGATCGACCACTGCGAGCGTCTTGTTTGGCGCACGCACCTTGCGGCCAGAGGCACGCAATCCCTCGAACGCCTGGGGTGACGTCACCTCATGGACAAGATGCCGATCGATGTAGAGGAGGCAGGTGCCGTCGGGCTGCTCGTCAACCAAATGATCGTTCCAGATCTTGTCGTACAGGGTGGTCGGTTTTGCCATTTTCTGGGTCGTCCGGTGGTGTGCGTGATGCGCCTGAGGCGCCAATTTGGTGTGGCTTTTTACTCGCTTAAACCCGAAGGTAAAAGTATTCTAATGTGATAATAGCTGATCCAAGGCCGCACAATGTCCGCACGCCCGCCGGTTGCTCCTTACCTGACGGTTTCGCCCGCTGCGGGGGCCATTACCTTCTACACCGCTGCCTTTGACGCGAGACAGAAGGCGCTGATGCCGGCGCTTGATGGCATGCGGATCATGCACTGTGAGCTGGAAATCAACGGCGCCTCGATCTTCGTCGCCGATGCTTTTCCGGAATTCGGAACTTCCCGGACACCCATTCCGGGAGAGCCAGTGACCATGTCGGTCAGCCTTGAATTCGCGACAGCCGACGAGGTGGATGCAACATTCGCGCGAGCGACCAAGCTTGGCGCGAAAGGCGAACTGGCACCGACTCATTCGTTCTGGGGGACGCGCACGGCAATCCTGCGCGATCCGTTCGGTCATCGCTGGATCATGAACGGACCTTTGTCGCAAAAATAGCGCGACGCCTAGTGCGGTGGATCTGACGTTCGTATCAGTATTAACCGCGAGTCCGTGATACGAACGTTAGATCCAAAACCGCACTAGATTCATATTTTTGCTAGTGTTCCTTTGGTTCTGACATTCGTAAAGTGCCTGCTGCGAATTGATACGAATGTCAGAACCGGAACGCTAGCGTCCAACAAAAAAGCGCGGCAGAGCCGCGCTTTTCGCATTCCCGAATTTGTCAGCGATTACTCGGCTGCCGCTGTGGCCTGACGATTGTCCTGCTTCTCGACGATGCGCGCCGACTTGCCGCGCAGGCCACGCAGGTAATACAGCTTGGCGCGCCGCACCTTGCCGCGACGCACGAGCTTGATCGAGTCGATGTTCGGCGAGTAGATCGGAAACACACGCTCTACGCCTTCGCCGTAAGAAATCTTGCGCACGGTGAAGCTCTCGTTGATACCACCGCCGCTGCGACCGATGCACACGCCTTCATAGGCCTGCACGCGCGTACGCTCGCCTTCCTTGACCTTGACGTTCACGATGATCGTGTCGCCCGGTCCGAACTCCGGAATTGTCTTTCCGGCGGAAAGCTTCTCAAGCTGCTCTTTGTTGAGCTGTTGAATCAGGTCCATCGCAAAACTCCATCGGCGGCGCGCCCGAGGGGGCTGCGCGGGAAATTCGTATCCAGCACGTGCACGGATTGGCGGCTCATATACGCGAAAGAGAAGGGGTTGTCACCCTTTCGTCGTGTTTTTTCGTGACCCCGAGAGGCTGATTCGCCCCTGGTAGGTCGCCCAGAGGTCTGGGCGCCGGGCCCGGGTCAGGGCTTCCGCTTCGGCCTTCCGCCAAGTGTCGATTTTGGCATGGTCGCCGGAGACCAAGACCTCGGGAATCGCCCGGCCTTCGAAGACCTGCGGACGGGTATATTGGGGGTATTCGAGCAGTCCGTCGGAAAAACTCTCGTCAGTTCCGGAGGCTAGCTTGCCCATGACGCCGGGTAGAAGCCGTACGCAGGCGTCAATCAGCGCCATTGCGGCGATTTCGCCGCCGGACAGGACATAATCCCCCACCGAGACTTCCTCGAGTTCCCGGGCGTCGATCACCCGTTGATCAATCCCCTCGAACCGGCCGCACACGATCATGGGGCCGGGCCCCGCCGCCAGCTCGCTGACCCGTGACTGGGTCAATGGCCGACCGCGTGGGCTCATCAGCAGCTTGGGCCGCACCGGTGAGATGTTGGCGGCGTCGATGGCCGCTGCCAGCACATCTGCCCGCAGCACCATGCCGGGGCCGCCGCCCGCGGGAGTATCATCGACGCTGCGATGGCGGTCCGTAGCTGCGGCCCGGATGTCCTTTGTGTCCAGCACCCAGAGACCGGATGCCAAGGCGCGGCCGGCCAGACTGATGCCGAGCGGCCCGGGAAACATCTCCGGAAACAGCGTAAGGACCGTGGCGTGCCACATAGTCAGATGCTCCTAGCTCCGGCGTCTCTTTGGCTTAGCTGTCCGCGTCCTGCGGGCTGTCGCCGTCGATTTCATGCGGAAGCTCGACCACGACGTGGCCATTGGCAAGATCGACCGTCGGCACGACGGTGCTATTGAAAGGCAGCAGGATGGTCGGCCCTTGTGAGGGGGCAATCTCGATGATGTCGCCGGCGCCGAAATTATGGATGGCAAGTACCTTGCCGATTTGGTCGCCCTTAGCATCGATGGCCCGCAGCCCGATCAGGTCGGCGTGATAGTACTCGCCTTCCTCCGTCTCCGGCAGACGGTCACGGGGGATGTAGAGTTCGATGCCATTGATGCGCTCGGCATCGTTGCGCGTCGTCACGTCCTTGAGCGTTGCTACAAGATGATCCTTAGCGACGCGGGCGCGCACCACTTCAAATTGACGCGCGCCGTCCTTGGTCGAAAGCGGGCCGTAATCGACAACCGCCATCGGATCTTCGGTGAATGGCCATAGCTTCACCTCGCCGCGCACTCCGTGCGCGGCGCCGATTTTTGCAACGCAGATTAGCGCGGCTTTTGTCACGCGCGTACGCGATTAGCCCTTGGCTGCAGCTTCGGCGTTCGCCTTGCGCTCCTTGCGCGGCACGGCCTTTTCCGGGTTGTTGCGTGCCGTGCGCTTGGCAACGCCAGCGGCATCGAGGAAGCGCATGACGCGGTCGGATGGCTGTGCACCCTTGGCCATCCAGGCCTTGACCTTGTCCATGTCGAGCTTCAGGCGCAGCTCGCTGTCCTTCGGCAGCAGCGGATTGAAGTGGCCGAGACGCTCGATGAAGCGGCCGTCGCGCGGAAAGCGCGAGTCGGCGACGACAACATGGTACACAGGACGCTTCTTGGTGCCTGCGCGAGCGAGGCGGATCACAACTGACATTCTCTTCTCCGTTGGTGTGTCTGTTTTGAAAACTGCGGGTTATTTCTTCTTGCCGAGGCCCGGGAATCCACCGAGGCCAGGCAATGTGGGTTTTCCTAAGCCTGGAAGGCCGGGAAAATCTTTCGGCAGCGTAGGTGCACCCTGCGGAATGCCGCCGGGCATCTTCTCTGCGAGTTGCTTCATCGCTTCGGCCGACGGCATGCCACTGCCGCCAAAGCCCATCATCTGCGCCATGCCGGCCAGCGGGCCGCGCTTGCCCTGTCCCATGGCCTTCATCATGTCGGCCATGTTCCGGTGCATCTTAAGCAGCTTGTTGACTTCCTCGACCTTGAGGCCGGCGCCGGCAGCGATACGCTTTTTGCGGCTGGCCTTGAGGATGTCGGGATTGCGGCGTTCCTCGCGCGTCATCGAATCGATCACAGCGATCTGACGCTTCACGATCTTCTCGTCGAGATTGGCTGCCGCAAGCTGGTTTTTCATCTTGGCGATGCCGGGCATCATGCCCATCAGGCCGCCAATGCCGCCCATATTCTGCATCTGCGTCAGTTGTTCGCGGAGATCGGCAAGGTCGAACTTGCCCTTGCGCATTTTCTCCGCGACGCGCGCAGCTTTCTCGGCGTCGATATGCGCCGCCGCCTTTTCGACGAGAGAGACCACGTCGCCCATGCCGAGAATGCGTCCGGCGATGCGCGAGGGATGGAAATCTTCCAGAGCATCGGTCTTCTCACCGGTACCAATCAGCTTGATCGGTTTGCCGGTTACGGCGCGCATCGACAATGCGGCGCCGCCACGTCCGTCACCATCAACGCGTGTCAGCACAATGCCGGTGAGGCCGACGCGCGTATCGAAGGCGCGTGCGAGATTCACCGCGTCCTGACCGGTCAACGAGTCCGCGACCAGAAGTACTTCGTGTGGGTTCGCGGCCGCTTTGACCTGAGCCGCTTCCGTCATCATTTCTTCGTCGAGCGTGGTGCGGCCTGCAGTATCCAGCAGCACAACGTCGTAACCCGCCCAGTTTGCCGGCCTGCAGCGCGCGTTGTGCGATCTGCGTCGGCATCTGTCCGGTGACAACGGGCAGCGTATCGACCGAGAGATCGCGGCCAAGCACGGCGAGCTGTTCCTGCGCGGCCGGACGATAGACGTCGAGCGACGCCATCAGAACTTTTTTCTTGTCGCGTTGGGTGAGTCGGCGGGCAAGCTTCGCGGTGGTGGTAGTTTTACCGGAACCTTGCAAGCCGACCATCATGATCGGGATCGGCGCCGGTGCATTAAGGTCGATCTGCTGGCCGTCGGAGCCGAGCGTGTCCACGAGCTGGTCGTGGACGATTTTCACGACCATCTGGCCAGGGGTCACCGATTTAACGACGGTCGCACCGACGGCCTGTTCACGGACCTTGTCGGTAAACGAGCGCACGACTTCCAGCGCTACGTCCGCCTCGAGCAGTGCGCGGCGGACCTCGCGCATGGCGGCATCGACATCGGCCTCCGTCAGCGCACCGCGCCGGGTCAGCCGATCAAGAATTCCGCCAAGCTTTTCCGACAGATTGTCGAACATCGCTGCGCCATATCCTGTTCTTCAGCCCCAAAATGGAGCAGAATTTCCAAACACTTTTACGCCCGAGGGCGCACAGCGCTGTCGGGCGTTGGCCTCCGGCGTCCAGCACCGGTCGGCGGGTCGAAAAGAAATTCTTTCCGAGAATTGCGGCGGTTAAAGCGTCCAGAAGCCCAAAAGTCAAGAAAAGTCCGAAAAAGCAGGTTTTTGCGCCGAGTTGCGGGACCGGCTACGGAACCTTACCTGTGACGACACCCGCCACCCGGCCCCCTCGGACCCATGAAAATTACCCGTCGTCGAGTTTTGGGCTTGCTTGCTGGCGCTGCCGTCGCCATGGGGCTGCCCACTGTCTGGATTTCCCGCATGAAAACTTATGCAGGCACTGCCTCCGATCACTTTGACGGAACTCACTTTTTTGACCCTGATGGGTCGCCTCCCAAGCATCTCTGGGAGGTGCTGCGCTGGCAGCTCACCAAAAAGTCGGCCAAATGGCCCGAAAAGGCTCCGAGTGGGCACTCGGATGTGCCCCCTCCGCGGGTCACGGGCGACAAGGTGCGTTTTTCCTATGTCGGCCACGCGAGTTGGCTGATCCAGACGGCGGGGCTCAACCTGCTGATCGATCCGGTGTGGTCGGAGCGCTGTTCGCCGTTCACCTTTGCCGGACCGAAGCGCGTCAACGCGCCGGGCATTTCGTTCGACAAGCTGCCGGCCATTGATGCCGTGCTGGTCTCGCACGGGCACTACGATCATCTCGACATCGCCACGCTTTCGAAGCTCGCCGCGAAATTTTCTCCTCGCGTCATCACACCGCTTGGCAACGACGTCACGATGAAAACGTACGACAGCGCAATCCGAGTCGAGGGTTTCGATTGGAATGATCGGACTGAGCTCGGCAATGGCGTCTCGGTCACGCTGGTGGCGACACGGCACTGGACCGCGCGCGGTTTGTTCGATCGCAACAAGGCGCTGTGGGCGAGCTTTGTGCTGGAGACGCCAGCGGGGAAGATCTACATCGTCTGCGATTCCGGATATGGCGACGGCAGACATTTTCGCCGGGTACGCGAGGCGCATGGCCCAC
Organism: Nitrobacteraceae bacterium AZCC 1564; assembly: GCA_036924835.1. NCBI lineage: Bacteria > Pseudomonadati > Pseudomonadota > Alphaproteobacteria > Hyphomicrobiales > Nitrobacteraceae > Nitrobacteraceae bacterium AZCC 1564. The sequence goes on along the minus strand of JBAGRR010000001.1, from coordinate 2,820,837 downwards.
TGCGTGCTGCAATCTTACCGATTGGTGCTTATGAACCGCGCTGGTTCATGCGTGATCAGCACATGAATCCGGAAGATGCCGTGAAGGCGCTGGGCGACTGCGGAGCAGCGGTGGCACTGGCGCATCACCACGGCACATTTCAACTCACCGACGAGGCGATCGACGCGCCGGTGAACGATCTTGCGATCGCGCTTGAGGCTGCCGAGGTACCGCGCGACAAATTCGTCGCGCTGAAGCCGGGACAGGTTTTCGAGATCTAGTGTCCCGAATCCAAAGTCCGCCTCATCGTGCAGCGTGCTCCGTTCGGACCTTGGATTCGAGAGGACACTAGCTAGTAAATTTATAATTCTAGTGTCCGGATTCCGAAGTTCGCACAGGCTTGCGGCTTGCTCGGATGCGAACTTCGGAATCAAAGGGACACTAGCAAGCCTATGATTCGAGTGCCGCTTTGGATTTGAAGTTCTTCATCGAGCTTGCGGCTCAATCGGAAGAACTTCAAATCCGCGGCACTCGTGTGGTTCAGGTTCAGAAGTTCGCTGGAAGGACTCGCGGGAAAAACCGGGCGAACTTCTGAACCACCACACTAGATCGGCCTCAACGCCCTTTTGGCTTCAACTCGTACGATACGCTGATCGTCACGCGCAGCGTCTCTTCGCCCTGCGCCACGGGAGCCGCGGCCGAAACCCCAGCTGCCAATTTGCGATAGGGGATCGGGCCGGGCGTGGTTTCTTCCGAGATGCTCAAAGGAGCGCCGACCGAGACGTCGGCGGCGCGCGCATAGATCTCGGCTTTGCGCCGGGCATCGCTGATGGCCTCGATGCGTGCTTCGTCGAGCAGTTTCGACGCCTTCGAGACCATGAAGCTGATGCCGCTGATTTCGTTCGCGCCCGCCCCCACCAGCACGTCGATGGTCTCAGCCACCTTAGTGATGTCGCGGATCGTCACTGTCACGCGGTTGCTGGCACGGTAGCCGACGATCTGAAACGGTGCATTGGCGTTACGGCTCGCAGCGCTCTGTGGTGACAGCGACAGGCGTGATGTTTGAATGTCCTTTTCCGCGAGGCCTGCGTTCTTCAACGCCTGTAATACGCCGCCCATGGCTTTGTTGTTGGCATCGCTTGCTTCGCGGGCGGTCTTGGCTTCGGTCGTCACGCCACTGTCGATCTGCGCGATATCCGGCGGCACCGAAATCGTCGCTTCGCCATTGACCGTAATCGTCGGCGGTGGCGTTTGTCCGAATGCCGACGAGGCGGTGCAGGCAAGAGCGATTGCAACAATGGCGGAACGGGCGCGCATTATGGGACTCCAGATGTTCACTTAAGCGGCACGAACACGTTGATGACGAGTTTGTCCTCCGTCGTGGTCAACGGGTCGGTGACATACTCTTCGATGAACGTATCTTTTGCCTCGAGCTTTTTCTCGTCGAGATAGTTGGTAATCGCTTCGTAGGTATTGTCCATGTTGTCGTAGGACCCGCGATGGACGAATTTCAGCGTTTGGCCTTCGGGCGACGTGCCGATGCTCATCCCCTTAGCGAGGTTTTTCGGATCCTGATCGACCGGAATTTCAGCCTGATAAGTGAAGCCGTTATCGTCGGTTGACGTGTAGACAATCACGACAGACCCGACGGGCTTGATGTTCTGCTTGTCCAGAAAGGCAGAAAGCGTTTTCAGCGAATCGACGATTGTCTCAAACGCCGAATCCCAGGTGGCTGAGCCCTTCAGCATCAGCACCTTCTTTGCAGTCAGGGTTTGTTCTTCGCCGAATGAGTCTGCAGGCTGTGCTTTTGGCGCGGCGGTCGCCGGGGGCGCTTCGGCGGCAGGAGGTGGAGCGGCGGGTGGGGTTGCAGGCGTCTGCGCCGTCGCAGGCGGTGCGACCGGAGCAGGGGTTTCAGCTGTGGGTGCGGGCGGCGTGGCCGGGACTGCGGGCGTCGCCGCTGGCGGTGGCGGCGGTGTTTGAGCCGGAGCAGGTGTGGCTGGAGAAGGCGTCGTTTGCTCGGGGGTGGTTGTCGATGGGCTCGTCGCCGGCGGAGTGGCTGGTGGGGCTGGCATTTGCGCGAGGCTTCCCGGGAAATCCGACCACACCGCTGCCGCCACGACGGCCGCCATGACCACCAGGATCAAAACGCGGGCATTGTTCATGTGGTGGTCTCCATCGGCGCAAAAATATAATCAATCGTCGAAATCAGGCGCATGGATGTTACCACGAACCACTTCGCTCCGTCTTCCGACAGGCTTGCGGGCAAAGTGGGGCTATAGTCTGACCTCACGCCTCTGGCCAATTCCATCCGTATTCGCCATATACACCGGTGCTCAATCCAACGTTTGCGATGTTTTGCACGGTCTTGAGCGACTTGCGACCTAATATCCCGGGCATAGGACATCACCATGAGCGCCCTCGCCAATCACAGCTTCGCTAAGATGAACGGTATCGGTAATGAGATCGTCGTTGTCGATCTGCGTGATTCGGCTGTCAAAATTACGCCCGATGAGGCCCGCGCGATCGCGTCGCCCGCGGGCGTGCCTTACGATCAATTGATGGTGTTGCACGCCCCACGGACGCAAGGCACCAGCGCCTTCATCCGAATCTATAATAACGATGGCTCCGAAGCTGCCGCCTGCGGCAATGGCATGCGCTGCGTGGCGCGGCAGGTGTTCGAAGAAACCGGCAAGGACGCGCTGACGTTTGAGACGCGGGCCGGCGTGCTGAACTGCTGGCTAGGTCCGTCGCCCGGCCTTTTCACCGTGGATATGGGGGCGCCGAAGTTCGGCTGGAAGGATATTCCGCTGGCGGAAGAGTTCCGCGACACGCGCTCTATCGAATTGCAGATCGGGCCCATCGATGCGCCGGTGCTGCACACGCCATCCGTGGTCAGCATGGGCAATCCGCACGCGATCTTCTGGGTGGACGACGTCAACGCCCACGACCTTGAGCGCTTCGGGCCGTTGCTTGAGAACCATCCGATCTTCCCCGATCGTGCCAACATCACGCTGGCGCAGATCGTCGATCGCGAACACATCATCATGCGCACCTGGGAGCGTGGTGCCGGCCTCACCAAGGCATGTGGTTCGGCGGCTTGCGCTACGGCGGTGGCCGCAGCGCGCCTGCGCCGCACCGGTCGGACGGTGCACATGACATTACCAGGCGGCGAACTCACGATCGAATGGCGTGAAAGCGATGACCACGTGCTGATGACCGGCCCGGCGGCATTCGAGTTCGAGGGCCGTTTCGACCCCACACTGTTCGCCAACGTCGCCTAACCATGTCGGTCGATGTCGTCACATTCGGGTGTCGTTTGAACGCCTTCGAATCGGAGGTGATCAAGCGTGAGGCCGAGGGGGCGGGGATCGGCGACGCCATCGTCGTCAATACGTGTGCCGTGACCAATGAAGCGGTGGCGCAGGCACGCCAGACCATCCGCAAGCTCCGCCGTGAACAACCGGATGTGAGGATTGTTGTGACCGGGTGTGCCGCGCAGACCCAGGCGCAGATGTTTGCCGAGATGAGCGAAGTTGATCGCGTGATCGGCAATGACGACAAGATGCGCGGCGAAGCGTGGCGTGCCACGCGTGCAGTGTTAGAGACGCCGACGCTTGATGATGTGTCAGCGGAACGGAAGATCGCGGTGGCCGACATCATGGCGGTCACCGAGATGGCGCCGCATCTGGTTGAAGGATTTCACACTGGTCTTCCGCGCGTATTTGTGCAGATCCAGAACGGCTGCGATCATCGATGCACGTTCTGCATCATCCCCTATGGCCGCGGTAACTCGCGTTCTCTGGCCATGGGCGTTGTGGTCGATCAGATCCGCACGCTTGTCGATGCGGGGCATGCTGAGATCGTCCTGACCGGTGTCGATCTGACAAGTTACGGCGCTGACTTGCCGGGCGCGCCCAAGCTTGGAACGCTGACGAAACAAATTCTCAAGCATGTTCCCGACTTGAAGAGACTGCGCATCTCCTCAATCGATTCTATCGAGGTCGATCGCGACCTACTGGACGTGATCGCCAGCGATGAGCGATTAATGCCGCATCTGCATCTCTCTCTTCAGGCCGGAGATGACCTTGTCCTGAAGCGCATGAAGCGGCGTCATTCGCGTGCGGACGCGGTTGAATTTTGCGCGCAGGTACGCCGGCTACGGCCCGACATTGCCTTTGGCGCCGATATTATCGCGGGTTTCCCGACCGAGACCGAAGAGATGTTCACGCGTTCGCAGACTCTCGTCGAGGAGTGCGATCTGACGTTCCTGCATGTGTTTCCCTATTCGCGGCGTCCGGGTACGCCGGCGGCACGCATGCCGCAGGTCGACGGTCGCGCAATCAAGGATCGGGCGAGGCGCTTACGGGCGACGGGGGAAGCGGCGTTGCGCCGCAGGCTAGATTCAGAGGTCGGTGCGATGCGGCAGGTGTTGATCGAAAGCGGAACTCAAGGCCGCACCGAGCACTTCGTGCCAGTCGCCGTCAAAGGGTTCCTGCCAGGATCGGTCCAAGCCTTGAAAATAACCGGCCACGACGGCGCGCGGTTATTCGGCTGAATTGACCGCTTCTGGGGTGAGGATTTCGTTCCCTGCCCATCCGCAGGCTCGCAGTCGTTCATGGAGATGAGCGGGGGCGGGAGCGATCACGCGCACGGGCGGTTTGTTCTTCGAGAGCGGAATCACGATTTCGCGTGCGTGCAAATGCAAGCTGGGTTCACCGAAGCGCGGGCCGTTGCCGTAAATATTGTCACCAACGATCGGCCAGCCGCTGGCTGCGCAATGAACGCGCAGTTGATGCGTTCGTCCGGTGATTGGCTCCATGGCCAACCACGTCATGCCGCTGCCGCGTCCGAGAACTTTCCACTTGGTCAGCGAAGGAAACCCGTTTGGATCAGGTTTTTGCCACCATCCTCGTTCTTCATTGAGCCGGCCGAGCGCAATGTCGATTTCGCCCTCATCCGCGGAAGGTCCTCCTTCCACGACAGCCCAATATGTCTTTGAAACTCGTCCGTGCTTGAACAGGAGATTAAGCGACGCAGTCGCCTTGCGGTGGCGTCCCAAGACGAGACAACCCGAGGTGTCACGATCAAGACGGTGCACGAGAACCGGCGGGCGGGGGAGCCCGAAGCGCAGAGCGTCGAAGGATGCTTCCAGATTCGCGCCACCTTTGGGGCCGCGATGCACCGGAATACCCGCTGGTTTGTCGATCACCAGCATCAGTCCGTCGCGATGAAGCACGCGGGACTGGATTTCGTCTGGTGTCGGCTGTGGCGTATCCATTTTGCAGGTGGCTTTCGTTTGATGTCCGAACCGGGTAACACACCCTTCTCATGAGTGACAGTACACAAGACCAACCGAAGCAAAGCTGGTGGCGGCGCCTCTCCGCCGGGTTGAAGCGCACATCGAGTTCGATCGGCAGCGCTGTAGCGGATCTCGTCACCAAGCGAAAGCTGGATGGCGCAATGATCGAGGACATCGAGGATGTCTTGCTGCGCGCCGATCTTGGAACCGACGTTGCCGCGCGGATCGCGGAAGCGGTCGGGAAGGGACGTTATGACAAGTCAGTATCGGCCGATGATGTGGCTGGGATTGTCGCCACAGAGGTCGAAAAAGTCCTTGCTCCGGTTGCGAAGCCGCTGGAGATCGATGCAAGCCAAAAGCCGTTCGTCATTCTCGTTGTCGGGGTCAACGGTTCCGGAAAGACAACGACGATTGGCAAACTAGCAGCAAAATTCTCTGCTGAAGGCCGCAAGGTCATGTTGGCGGCGGGCGATACGTTCCGCGCTGCGGCTATCGAGCAGTTGAAAATCTGGGGTGAGCGCACGAAGTCGCCGGTGATTGCACGTGCGCAAGGATCAGATTCTGCAAGTCTCGCTTTTGAGGCTTATGAAGCTGCCAAGCGCGATGGCTGCGATGTTCTGCTGATCGACACCGCCGGACGGCTGCAAAACAAAGCCGAGCTAATGACCGAGCTTGAAAAGGTCGTGCGCGTCATCAAGAAAGTGGATTCATCAGCACCGCATGCCGTGCTGCTGGTGCTTGATGCCACTGTTGGTCAGAACGCGTTGTCTCAGGTAGATGCGTTTCACAAGACCGCAGGCGTCACTGGGCTCGTGATGACCAAGCTCGACGGCACTGCGCGCGGAGGCATCCTTGTTGCGCTCTCAGCCAAATACAAACTCCCGGTGCATTTCATCGGTGTTGGTGAAGGAGTTGATGATCTCGCGCCATTCACCGCCCGCGATTTTGCCCGCGCCATCGCCGGGCAGGACAACTAGAGGATAGCCGACTTGGAAAAATCCACCTTGGAAAAATCCGCGCCGCATCCGCTGTTCAAGCTCGCCACCGAACTTGGTCCGTTGCTGATTTTCTTTGGGGCCAATGCGAAGTTTGGATTGTTCGTTGCCACGGGTGCATTCATGGTCGCGGTGGTTGCTGCAATCATCGCGTCTTACGTGGTTACGCGTCATGTGCCGTTGATGGCGATTGTGACGGCGGTGATCGTGCTGGTGTTCGGCGGGCTGACGCTGGTGCTGCACGACGAGACCTTCATCAAACTCAAGCCGACCATCATTTATGGATTGTTTGCTGCGACGCTCGGCATCGGGTTGCTGCTTGGACGCTCCTTTATCGCCATCATGTTCGATCAGATGTTCAATCTGACACCAACTGGCTGGCGGCTTTTGACCGTTCGCTGGATGGTCTTTTTTGCGGGCATGGCGGCGCTCAATGAGATCATCTGGCGGACGCAGACCACCGACTTCTGGGTCGCGTTCAAGGCATTCGGCGTTATTCCGATTACCGTTGTTTTCGCAATGCTCCAGACGCCGCTGATCAAGCGCTATCATCTCGAGCCAGCGACCGACGAGGCGAGCGATATCGAGCGTGGCGATATCAGCAAGGGCTGAATTTCAGCCCTGTTTACTTAGAGCATATTCGGTTCTGATTGAATCAGTGTTTTTACGCGTTTTCTTCACGCGAACCGGTAGCCACTTCGCTTGAAAACGCTCTAGGAACGCGCGTTCAGCGCCTTGTCGATTTCGATCTTCAGCACGCCTTTGAGATTGTCCGGCGTGATTGGGCCGATGAGCTTGTAGACGATGGTGCCGTCTCGTCCGATCACGAATGTCTCAGGGACACCATAGACGCCCCATTCGATCGCGGCGCGTCCATTGGCATCCACGCCGACGGCGCTGAAGGGGTTGCCGTAGCGGCCGAGGAAGCGGCGGGCGTTGTCATCGGCGTCCTTGTAATTGATGCCGACAACCCTGATGCGCTTGTCTTGTGCCAGCTGCAGCAGAAGCGGCGCTTCGTCGTGACAGGGCACGCACCACGAGGCCCAGACGTTGACGACGCTGACCTGTCCCTTGAACGAGGCAGGATCGAGCCCCTGCACCTGCACGCCATCGGCCGTCAGTCCCTGTAGTGCGGGTAGGGTGGTCTGCGGCGCAGGACGGCCGATCAGCGCGGACGGAATGCGCGAAGGATCGCCCGAGCCGAGTCTGAACCAGAACAAGCCGGCCAGTAACGCGAAGACGATCAGCGGTAGAGCCATCAGCCAGGACCGCCGCGGTTGACGTGTAGAATGGGAATCGGTGCTCATGATGATTCGCCGGATCGTTGCGCCGAGCGTCGCGTCACACCACTGGCTTCGAGATCGCGCAAGGCCTGCTTCTGCTGGCGGAAGTCGAGCGCAATCCAGGCAATCAGCGCTAACACAACGAACGCCACGAGCCCGTAGGAGGTTACGATAAAGGAAGCGTAGGGACCAAGCGACATGAGATCAGGCGCCTTGGTTGCTGGCTTGCATCATCTGTAGCGTGCGCACCCGACGCCTCAGGACCTCGTTGCGCATCGCTGCGAGATGCAACGTCAGAAACAACAATGAAAACGCGACAGCCATGATGAGCAGCGGGATGAGAAACGCACGATCCATGGTCGATCCACCCATGCGGATCACCGATGCGCCCTGATGCAGCGTATTCCACCAATCGACCGAGAATTTAATGATTGGAATGTTGATCGCGCCGACCAGTGTGAGTACGGCGGCGGCCCGCGCAGCACGGGAGGGATCTTCCACCGCGCGCCAGAGCGCCATGATGCCGAGATACATAAGAAACAGAATCAGCACCGAAGTCAGCCGGGCATCCCATTCCCAATAGGTCCCCCACATCGGCCGGCCCCATAGCGAGCCGGTCACCAGCGCAAGGAATGTGAACGACGCTCCGATCGGGGCGGCCGCCTTTGCCGCCACGTCGGCGAGCGGATGTCGCCAGACCAGCGTGCCGAGAGCGGCGACGCTCATCACGCCCCAGACGAACATCGATAGCCACGCATTCGGAACGTGGATGAACATGATCTTCACCGTCGCCCCTTGCTGGTAATCGTCGGGCGCGAGTGCCGACTGATAGAGACCGATGGCCAGCAGGATCGCGGTCAGCGCGGACAGCCATGGTAGCACACGTTCCGTAAGGGCAAGGAACCGTGTCGGATTAGCGAGGTCGATTAGCTTCATAGTGTTCCTGATAATCGCGACGAGTGTGGCGTGCAATGCGTCTCAGCGATGCCACCGCCCGTTCCGCAAGAGTTGATAGCGACGTCATGCGACATCAATCCAGCCCTTGCCGCAGGCTGGCGGCCGCGGCGAATGGCCCGATCACAAAACTGACAAGCGATAAGGCGCACAGGATCGAGAACGGCGTGCCGAACGGCGTCGGACCGCTGATCGCTGCGTTCGAGGCTGCAACCCCGAAAATGAGGACGGGTATCGACAGCGGCAACACGACCACCGCGAGCAGCAGCCCGCCCCGCCGCAGCGTAACTGCAAGCCCGGCCCCGATCATGCCGATAAAGGTCAAAGCCGGTGTTCCAACCAGCAGCGTCAACATGACCGCGAAGGTCGCTTGCGCATCGAGATTCAAGAGAATTCCGGCCAAGGGTGTCGCAACGATCAACGGAATGCCGGCGGCGAGCCAGTGCGCAATCGCCTTCGCGGCGCAGGTCAGCTCCATCGGCGTGCGGCTCATGGCGATCACATCGAGCGAGCCATCGTCCTGATCGGCGGTAAACAGGCGGTCGAGGGTCAGTAAGCTCGCCAGCATGGCGCCGAGCCAAAGGATCGCCGGACCTATCCGCTTCAATAGCGCCAGATCTGGCCCGAGAGCGAAGGGCATGACCACCACGACGGTCACAAAAAACAAAACGCCGATCAGGGCGCCGCCGCCGGCGCGGAGCGCGATCCGGATGTCGCGGCGAATCAGGGCGGCGAGCGCGGTCATATGGCGCGTCCGATCCGCAGTTGCCGCGTGGCATTCAGTTCAACGTGCGTGGCCGCCAGGATCAGGCCGCCGCTGTGCTGGTGATTCGCCATGACACCGGCGATCATCGCCTGACCGCTGGTGTCGAGCGCGGTGGTGGGTTCATCGAGTAGCCAGATCGGGCGTTTCACGGCGATAAGCCGCGCGATCGACAACCGCTTGCGCTGGCCGGCGGACAAATAGGCCGCGGGAAGGTGGGCGGCATGGGCAAGTCCGACTGCCTCAAGGCTTGAAAGGGATCCCGCCGTTCCACCGCCGAGAAAATCGCGCCAGAAATCAAGATTTTCCAGCACAGTGAGGGACGGCTTCAGAGCGTCCCGGTGACCGAGATAGTGGACCTGTTCCGCAACGGTGAGTTCCTGCTCCCCGCCTTCAAAACTGATGGTGCCATCGGCGATCTGCAGAAGCCCTGCGATCATCCGCAGCAGCGAAGATTTGCCCGCGCCATTCGGGCCAACGACAGCAAGCGTCTCGCCGGCCGCCACCGTAAAATCGAGGTTCGCGAATATATCGCGTCCGCCCCGCACACATCTCAAACCGCGCCCCGATAGCTTCATAATGCGGAACCAATGACCTCAGGTGAAAAGCGCTGACGTCTGGTCGTACGCAGACGATATGAGCGGAGAATCCATAGCGTGTGTGGTGGACAGACTGGAAAGATTCTATAAAACCGGAACTTGATGCAGCACACAACCAACCCCTGCAGACCGCCCGGTCCAGCCCCACTTACCCTGCCTCGGACGGTGTTTCGATACCTTTCATCGGGTGTCTCCAACTTCTGAATCGGGATCGCTCACATGCCCTCGCTCGACAGCTTCAAATGCCAGAAAACCCTCAAGGTTGGCGCGAAAACGTACGTTTATTACAGCCTGCCCACCGCCGAAAAGAACGGCCTCAAGGGTATTTCGAAGCTGCCCTATTCGATGAAGGTGCTGCTCGAAAACATGCTGCGCAATGAGGATGACCGCACGGTCACCAAGGCCGATATCGTCGCCTTCTCGCAGTGGGCCCGGAAGAAGACTCTTGAGCACGAAATCGCATTCCGCCCCGCCCGCGTGCTGATGCAGGACTTCACCGGCGTGCCGGCAGTGGTCGATCTGGCCGCTATGCGCAACGCGATGAAGGCGCTCGGTGGCGATGCCGAAAAGATCAATCCGCTGGTGCCGGTCGATCTGGTCATCGACCACTCGGTCATCGTGAACTTCTTCGGCGACAACAAAGCCTTCAGCAAGAACGTCGCCGAAGAATACAAGCAGAACCAAGAGCGTTACGAGTTCCTGAAGTGGGGTCAGAAGGCGTTTTCGAATTTCTCGGTGGTGCCGCCCGGCACCGGCATCTGCCATCAGGTCAATCTCGAATATCTGGCCCAGACCGTCTGGACCAAGAAGGAGAAGCTCACCGTCGGCAAGAAGACCGGCACTTTCGAAGTGGCCTATCCCGATTCGCTGGTTGGCACCGACTCGCACACCACCATGGTCAATGGTCTCGCCGTGCTCGGTTGGGGCGTCGGTGGCATCGAGGCTGAAGCTGCGATGCTCGGCCAGCCGCTCTCGATGCTGCTGCCCGACGTGGTTGGCTTCAAGCTCAAGGGCAAGCTCCGTGAAGGCGTAACCTCCACCGACCTCGTGCTCACCGTCACCCAGATGCTGCGCAAGCTCGGTGTGGTCGGCAAGTTCGTCGAATTCTACGGCCCCGGCCTCGATTCTCTCTCAGTTGCCGACAAGGCGACGATCGGCAACATGGCTCCGGAATACGGCGCGACCTGCGGTTTCTTCCCGGTGGACAAGGCGGCGCTCGATTATCTCAAGACGTCGGGCCGTGCGGCAGCACGTGTCGCCCTGGTTGAAAAATATGCCAAGGCCCAAGGTCTGTTCCGCACCTCGGCCACCAAGGATCCTGTTTTCACTGAGACTCTCGTACTCGATCTGAAGGACGTGCAGCCTTCGCTCGCCGGTCCGAAGCGTCCGGAAGGCCGCGTGGCGCTGGAGTCTGTCGCAAGTGGTTTCGACACTGCACTCACCAACGAATACAAGAAGGCTGTCGAACATAGCCAACGCTTCGCCGTTGAAGGCCGCAATCATGATCTCGGCCATGGCGATGTTGTGATTGCAGCGATCACGTCCTGCACCAACACCTCGAACCCGAGCGTTCTGATCGGTGCCGGTCTGCTGGCCCGCAAGGCTGCGGCCAAGGGCCTGAAGGCCAAGCCTTGGGTGAAGACCTCGTTGGCCCCGGGCAGCCAAGTGGTCGCTGAATATCTCGCAAATTCCGGTCTGCAGAAGGATCTGGATGCGGTCGGCTTCAACCTTGTCGGCTTCGGCTGCACCACCTGCATCGGCAATTCCGGTCCGCTGCCGGAAGAAATTTCGAAGACGGTCAACGACAACGGCATCGTCGCAGCGGCTGTGTTGTCGGGTAACCGCAACTTCGAAGGCCGCGTGTCGCCGGACGTTCAGGCAAACTATCTCGCCTCGCCGCCGCTCGTCGTTGCCTATGCTCTCGCCGGCACGGTGACGAAGGACCTGTCTGTCGAGCCGCTCGGTACCGGCAAGGATGGCAAGCCAGTCTATCTCAAGGACATCTGGCCGACTTCGCAGGAAATCAATGCTCTGATCAAGAGGTACGTCACCTCGACGATCTTCAAGAAGAAGTATGCCGACGTGTTCAAGGGCGACACCAACTGGCGCAAGATCAAGACCACGGCGAGCGACACCTACAAGTGGAACATGAGCTCGACGTATGTGCAGAATCCGCCTTACTTCGAGGGCATGAAGATGGAGCCGGAGCCGACGACCGATATCGTCGAGGCGCGTATCCTTGCCATGTTCGGCGACAAGATCACCACCGACCACATCTCGCCGGCGGGTTCGATCAAGCTGACCTCGCCAGCGGGCAAGTATCTCTCCGAGCATCAGGTGCGGCCGGCCGACTTCAACCAGTACGGCACCCGGCGCGGCAACCACGAAGTGATGATGCGCGGTACGTTTGCGAATATCCGCATCAAGAACCACATGCTGCAGGGCGCCGACGGAAACATTCCGGAGGGCGGCTTGACCAAACATTGGCCCGACGGCGAACAGATGCCGATCTACGATGCCGCGATGAAGTACCAAGAGGAGCAGGTGCCGCTCGTGGTGTTCGCAGGTGCGGAATACGGCAACGGATCGTCACGCGACTGGGCTGCTAAGGGCACTCGTCTGCTTGGCGTGCGTGCGGTGATCGCTCAAAGCTTCGAACGCATCCATCGTTCGAACCTTGTGGGCATGGGCGTGTTGCCGCTGACCTTCGAAGACGGAGCGTCGTGGCAGTCGATTGGCTTGAAGGGCGATGAAAAGGTCACCATTCGCGGCCTTCAGGGCGATCTCAAGCCGCGCCAGAAGCTGACGGCGGAAATCGTCGATGCCAGCGGCTCGCTGAAGAGTGTTTCGCTGCTCTGCCGCATCGATACGCTCGACGAGCTTGAATATTACCGCAACGGCGGCATTCTGCATTACGTGCTGCGCAAATTGGCAGCTTGATGGGCTTGCCAACGCAACCGTGAACGGGGCTCACCGCGACGTGAGTAGAAGCTTAAGGGAAGGCGGCCTATCACAAGGCCGCCTTCTTCGTGAGGCAACCGAGTCAGAACGGGGACACTACGTGGCTTATCGAGGCTCCAACGCAGATGCGAAAGCGGCGAGCAAACTTGCTCAGCGGCTGTCGCGTTTGTTGGGTGTCTGCATGGCCTTTGCCGCGGCCACCCCTGCTGGAGCAGATCCACGTGCGGTGGTTGAGCTCTTTACATCGCAGGGGTGCTCGTCGTGTCCGCCAGCAGACAAGGTTCTCGGTGATCTCAGTAAGGATCCGTCTGTCATCGCACTGAGCTTACCAATCGATTACTGGGACTATCTCGGTTGGAAGGATACGCTGGCGGATTCTCGTTTCAGCGCGCGCCAAAAAGCTTACTCGCATGCGCGAGGTGATCGCGGCGTCTATACACCGCAGGCAATCGTCAACGGCTCTGCAAATGTTCTCGGCAGTGACAAAGCGGGTATTGAGAACGCAGTCAGCCGGACAAAGGGCGTCGACGGCGTCATGTCGGTGCCGGTTACGATGACGAGGTCCGGCCGGCAGATCAATGTCTCGGTCGCGGCCTCGGATACCGCAGGCCGAAGCGGCGAAGTTTGGATCTGCGCGGTGTCGAAGGCGGTTCCAATTACGATCGCGCGGGGTGAAAATCGCGGACATCAAATCACGTACCACAACGTGGTTCGAAATATGCTTAAAGTCGGCGACTGGAATGGTAGCGCAAACAACTGGAGCGTGCCGATCGAGAATATCGCGCGTGACGGCGTTGATGCAGCGGCCGTGTACGTTCAAGACGGCAATCGCGACAAGCCTGGGCCAATGCTCGGCGCAGCTTTTACCTCCCTTAATTAATCAGACCTCTCTGCCGCGTCCACTGCTGCGGACTGGTGCGCGTCGCCTATCGGCGAAGCACAGTGGTGGCCGGCCAACAAAAAAGGCCAGCTTTCGCTGGCCGGAAGGATTGGGGATCTACCTGACTGCGAAGAAATTAGACCCGATCCTATCGACCCCGGGGGGCTGGGGGCTGAGGAATCCGGTGCCAAAAGGACCGGGTCAACGCAGTGATTCTTTATTCGCAGCCCAGCGCGGCGGCCTATTGGCCGAATTCAGGCAGCATTATGATTTCGACTAACTTGCATGTGATTGTTCATTGAGCAGCCTAGTGGCCCGATTCTAACATTCGCATCCGGTTTCAGCAGGCACCTCCTACGATGTTAGAAATCCGGAGGACTACTCGCAAATGTAAGTCTCTAGTGTCCCGTCTCCGAATGACCGACCGGTTTGCGGCGCGCTCGCACGGTTATTCGGAGACGAAAGGACACTAGCAAAATCAAAATGCTAGTGTGGCTTAGGTCTCGCAATTGCCCATATGACACCAGCCGCAGGACAGGTCCGCAATTGCGAGACGCCACACGAGTGGAGTTTTAGATTTGGCATTCGCTTGACGAGCTCGCAGCCGGGCGGGGAGCGAATGTCAGATCCACTCCACTAGCTGTTCCAACGGCCATTTCAAGCTTGCAGGCTACGCCAGACAGGAGGACTATGTCGGTTAAGTGACAGGAGGCGCCGATGAACCCGATATCAGGCGATGCAGATCCAAGCGAGATCCGGGGGCCGGAGCGCAGCACCACACCGCTCCCGCCCCAGACCGTAACCTTCAACCGTCTCGAATTGAATCGTATCCTCAACCTGTACGGGCGCATGGTCGCCGATGGCGAGTGGCGTGATTACGCCATCGACTTCCTCAAGGACCGGGCGGTGTTTTCGATCTTCCGGCGCTCTTCGGAAGTGCCGATCTATCGCATTGAAAAGGACCCGCGGCTTGCTCGCAAACAGGGCGCTTACAGTGTGGTCGCCGCCAGCGGACAAATTCTGCGTCGCGGTCACGAACTGGAACGTGTGCTGCTGGTCATCGACCGTAAGCTCGCATTGGTGTGAGGTTATGCTGGAACGGTGGTTGCTCCCGCTCCGAGCGTGCGTTGCATCATCACCGTATCGAGCCATCGTCCGAATTTGAATCCGACATTCGGGTGTGTTCCGATCATCTGGAAACCGATCCGGGCGTGCAAGGCGACGGAGGCCGCATTCGCGGAGTCACCAATCACCGCGATCATCTGACGGTAACCGCGCGCTTCCGACTGCGCGATCAGCTCAGTCATCAGCGCCGTTCCAATGCCGCGGCGATGGCTGGAAGGCGCCAGATAGACGGAATTTTCCACTGTGAACCGATAGGCTGGGCGGGGGCGATAAGGTCCCGCATAGGCGTAGCCCACCACATCTCCTCCAATCGTTGCCACGAGATAGGGAAAGCCGCCCTCCTGAAGGGCATCGAATCGGCGCGTCATCTCGGCGGCGTCGGGAGGAGTCAGCTCGAAGGTCGCGGTGCCGGTGCGGACCTCGTGATCGTAGATGCGGGTGACAGCAGGAATATCCGTCAGAACGGCGGATCGGATCGCAGGATGTGACATTGGGGCAGCTTAGAGCGTTTTCGAGCGAAGTGGGTACCGGATTTGAGGTTCTTCAGAATGAAGCCGCAAGCTCGGTGAAGAACTTCAAATCTAAAAGCGGCATTGGAGTCATAGGTTGGCTGGTGCCCCGATTCCGAAGTTCGCATCCGAGCAAGCCGCAAATCCCTGCGAACTTTGGAATTGGGGCACCAGTTCGCGTGAAGAAAGCGCGCCAAAGCAAGAATCAGCTTTGCGCCCCGTAAAACAAAAGCCCCGGCTTTTTGGCCGGGGCTTTCGAGAACCGATCGTCTCTGATTAATCGCGCTGTCCGAGCAACTGCAGCAGCAGCGTGAACAGGTTGATGAAGTTCAGGTAGAGGGAGAGTGCGCCGGTAATCGCCGCACGCTCTGCGATGTCGCCGCCCTGACCAGCATAGCCGTAAATATAGTCGTTCTTCAGGCGCTGCGTATCCCAGGCGGTCAAGCCAGCGAACACCAGCACGCCGATCACCGACACCACGAACTGCAGCATCGAGCTTGCCAGGAACAGGTTGACCAGGCTCGCAATGATGATGCCGAACAGGCCCATCATGAGGAATGAACCCATTCCGGTCATGTCACGCTTGGTGGTGTAGCCGTAGAGGCTCAGCGCACCGAACGCAGCCGCCGTGATGAAGAACACCCGCACGATCGAGGAGTGGGTGTAGACAAGGAAGATCGACGACAGCGAAATGCCCATCAGCGCCGAGAACACCCAGAACAGCATTTGAGCTGTCGCGGGGCGCAGTCGGTTGATGCCGAACGAAATGGCGAACACCATGACCAGCGGTGCAAGGATGAACACCCACTTCAGCGGACTGATGAACATGGCAACGCCAAACGACGTCAGGTAGGTGTTGCCGATCCTGGCGGCGGCGCCAGCAGAATCAGGGGTTACCGCGCCCATATAGACGCCGAGCGCAGCAAAGCCGGTAATGGCCAGGCCGATCGCCATGTAGTTGTAGATCTTGAGCATGTACGAGCGCAGGCCCGCATCGACGGTCGCGGCATCGGCGCGCCCGGCGGCCCGGCCGAACGGAGAAGCATAATTACGGTCCAAGTCCGACATTGTCGAAACCTCGTTGTTGACTGACGAAAGCGAAGGGTCTGCGCCGTCAGCTAAGAGTCCTTCCCGGAGACCGAATTGATAGACCATTCCGTGATGGCATCAAGCCGAATTCCGAACCCGCTCGGTATGTGGGAAATTAACACACACGACGCAAGCTTGGGCGCGCGGCTGAATGTCGCAAAACCAGCGCACGCCTGCTACATATTGTCATAAGTTACGTAGCACAGTTGCGGGTTTTTGGTTAAGCGCCAGTAATGTTCCCGCGAGTCCAAGGCCAACTGTGACTGCAAGCGCCGCCAGCACGACGATCGCTGCGCTTCCCGCCTGCCAGGCGAAGCTCAGAGTCATCAGCCGCGTCACGATCTGCCAAGCGGCAATTGAGCCCACGGCGACGCCGAAGATGGCCGTGGCGAGGCCGATGATGAGGTATTCGAGTGCATACGCGCCCATCAACCGTGCGCGCGTTGCACCGAGGGTTTTCAGGATCACGGCATCATAGACGCGATGTCGATGACCGGCCGCTAGCGCCCCGCCGAGCACCAAAAGCGCCGAAATCAACGTCACCAAGCTGGCGCCGCGAATAGCCAGAATGAGATTTGTGACAACCTTCCCGACCGATTCGAGGGCCTCGCGGACCCGGACGCTGGTGACATTCGGGAAGGCCGCCGCCACCGCTTTGACGAGTTTGGCGTCGTTCGCAGTGCTGGAATTGAGCTCTGTCAAAGTTGCAAGGTCGGTATGCGGTGCGCCGGTGAACGTCTTTGGCGAATAGACCAGGACGAAATTGATGCCGAGACTTTGCCAATCCACGTTCCGCAAGTTGCTGATCTTGGCGGTGAGGTCGCGGCCGAGCACGTTCACGGTAATATTATCTCCAACCTTAAGGTGAAGTCCCTCGGCGATCTTCTTTTCAAGCGAGACCAGCGGCGGCCCGGCGTAATCGGCGCTCCACCACTCTCCTTCCACGACCTTCGAGCCACGTGGCACGTCGGTGGCGTAAGTTAGGCCACGGTCGCTCTGCAGGACCCAGGCGACATCGATACCGGGTTTGAGCTCTTCAGCCCTCACGCCATTGGCGGCTACGATGCGTCCGCGCAACATCGGCACGGATTCGATGTTGGCGTTGGGTGCTTTCTCTTTCAGGAAGGTCGTGAAATTCGTCGCCTGGGCGGAAGGGATGTCGATGAAATAGAAGGACGGTGCGTGCTCCGGCAATGACGCGGCAAACTGCCGGCGAAGATTGCCATCGATCTGGGTTACGGTCACCAACACCGCGAGCCCCAGTCCCAGCGATATCACCACGGACGGAGTTAGCGCGCCCGGACGGTGAATGTTCGCGATCGCAAGCCGCAGCATGGTTAGACGCGGGCGCGGCAAGCGCTTTGCCAGAGCCATCAGTGCGGACGCAGTGCCCCGCAGGATGATAAAAACGCCGATTGATGAGACAACAAAGACCGTCGCGACGCGTTTGTCGTAAGCAAGGCCAATTGCAATCGTGACCAGAAGGGCAATCACTCCGCCCATAAAAGCGAGATAACGCCGCCGTGGCCAATGAAATTCGGACGCAACACTTTCGCGAAACAATGTAGCCACCGGCACATCGTGAACTTGAGCAAGCGGCCACAGTCCGAAGGCGAGTGCTGTCAGAAGGCCGTAAACAAACGACAGCGCAAGTTCACCAGGATGGAACGTGGGATCGACCGGCAGCGGCAGGATATTTCCGAACACGGCGACGATGACGAATGGCAGTGCGGCGCCGATCACAAGTCCGAAGACTGATCCGACCGCGGCAAGGATCATCACCTGTGTGAGGTAGATCGTGAACACCTCGCGTCCGGTTGCGCCAAGCGCCTTGAATGTGGCGACGACATCGCGTCTGCGGTCGAGGTGGCTCTTGACCGCGTTGGCGACGCCAACCCCGCCCACCAGAAGTGCGGCTAGGCCGACCAGCGTCAGGAATTGTGTGAACCGCGTGATGTTGCGCTCGAGTTGCGGTGAGGCGTTGCTGCGGGTGCGGATCTCCCATCCTGCTTCGGGTAATGCCGTTCGCGCTTCTTCTGCAAGTCTCTGAGATGCAAGCTCGGAATTTGCGGTCTCCGGCAGGCGGACGCGATAGACCCAGCGAACCAGGGAGCCGGGCTGCAACAGGCCGGTTGCGCGCAAAGCGTCCTCGCTGATGAGGAAGCGCGGCCCGAGGCCGACTCCCGCCGCAAGCTTGTCCGGCTCCGCGTCAATGGCGCTACGAATCTGGAAAGCGGCGTTTCCGACGGTGACACGATCGCCAATCTTCAGGCCAAGACGAGCAAGCAAGATCGGATCGGCGCCAGCACCGAACGTGCCATCGCGTTCTGCGAGGAGATCATGGACCGGCATCTGTGGTGCCAGCGAAAGTTCGCCGAGCATCGGATAGCTGCTGTCGACGGCTTTCAAATCAATCAGGGCAAATTCGCCGCGGCTCGACCGGGCCATTGCACGCAGGAATGCTGCGGACGAGACCTGACCATGAGCATCGAGAAAGTCGCGCTCTTGTCGCGTTGCTTCACGTTGAATCAATGCGAAGGAGAGGTCGCCGCCGAGCAATGTGCGCCCCTGATGTTCAAGTCCTTCGCTGAGGCTTCCAGAAACCGAACCCACGCCGGCGATGGCCATCACGCCAAGCGCGATACAGGCAATGAAAACGTAGAAGCCGCGCAGACCGCTGCGCAGTTCACGCACCGCGTAACGGATTGCGAGACTCAACATGCGGTTCGCTGCCACTGGCATATTCGCCGCTGTCACAGGGATGCTTTCTCCGCCCAGTGCCTGTCGATTGCTGGTCCGTCGATGCGGCCCGACCGCAGCCGAATGACGCGATCGCAACGTTGCGCCAGATTGATATCGTGGGTGACCAGCACCAGCGTCATGCCCCGCTCGAGATGTTTTGCGAACAACAAATCGACGATCTGTTTGCCCGTGGCCTCATCGAGATTGCCGGTGGGTTCGTCGGCCACAAGGATGGCCGGATCAGGTGCAAGCGCGCGCGCCAGCGCGACGCGCTGCTGTTCGCCGCCGGACAGCTGCGAGGGATAGTGATGCAAGCGTTCGCCGAGGCCGACATCCGTGAGTTCTTTGGCGGCCCGCGTCGACGCATCTGCTCGGCCGGCAAGCTCGAGCGGGACGGCGACATTCTCCAGCGCCGTCATGGTTGGAATGAGATGAAATGATTGAAAGACGATGCCGACATGCCGTCCGCGAAAGCGGGCAAGGCCATCCTCATCAAGGTCATTGAAAGGAATTCCATTGACCACCACTTTTCCGCTGTCAGGACGCTCTAATCCCGCCATGACCATGAGGAGAGTGGATTTACCTGATCCCGAGGGCCCGATCAGGCCGACGGTTTCGCCGGAAGCAACGCTCAGGCTGATATCCTTCAGGATGTGAACGCGCGCGGCGCCGCTTCCAAGTGAAAGGTTAACGCCTGAAACGGAAATGGTGTCGGATGTCGAGGATTCAATGAAATTGTCCATGGATATGTCATATGGGGCTTTGGGCCGCGGGGTCGAGGGGCTTGCGCGTGTGCTCATGGTGGCAGCGGCGGGGATAATGATGGCGATGTCGGGGCCGGCACGGGCGCAAACGCCTGATGTCAAAAATGTGAAGCCGATCAAGCTCGCGGTTCTCGGCGATTCATTGACGGCCGGTTACGGGTTGCCTGCATCGGCGGCCTTTCCTGTTCGCTTGCAGAAGGCCCTGCAGGACAAAGGGATCGCGATCGATATCCTTAACGCCGGCGTATCGGGCGATACCGCGACTGGCGGGCGCGATCGGCTCGACTGGTCGATTCCTGAGGGGACGGAAGCTGTGATCGTCGAGCTCGGCGCCAATGACGCGTTGCGCGGCGTTGATCCCGCGACGACGCGCGCGGCCCTCGAAGACATCCTGAAAAGACTGAAGGCGCGGAACATCGCTGTCCTGTTGTGCGGCATGTACGCGCCGCCGAACCTCGGCACCGAGTATGGCGCGAAGTTCAACGGTATCTATCCCGAGCTCGCAAAAATCTACGGTGTTCCGCTGTATCCGTTTTTTCTGGATGGCGTTGCGGGTGATGCGAAGCTGACTCAGCCTGATGGCTTGCATCCGACTGCCGCCGGAGTGGACATGGTCGTTCAGCGGATTCTGCCCACCGTTGAGGCGTTTCTGAAAGATAATGGGGTGGCGGGTTGAGGCTTCCATGAAGGATTCTTGCCGTTCCCGTGATGGTCACTTCGCACTGTCATGGCGCTGCGGTAAAAATGATGACGGGTGATTCGTGATCCTCTTCAGCATCGAGGAGACCTGTGATGCCACGTTTGTTCACCGGACTGGAAATTCCCCCCGACATTGGAGAAAAGCTTTCGAGTCTGCGCGGCGGATTGCCGGGCGCGCGCTGGATCGATCCTGAAAACTATCACGTGACGTTGCGCTTTATCGGCGATATCGACGGTCTGGCTGCAAACGAAATCGCGTCCACCCTGCTTCGAGTCAATCGCAAGCCGTTTGAGGTTGAGGTCCAAGGGTTGCAAAGTTTTGGGGGCAAGAAGCCGCGCGCCGTGGTGGCATGCGTTGTGCCAAGCCGGCCGCTGATGGAACTGCAGGCCGAGCTTGAACGTCTGATGCAGCGCTTCGGGCTCGATCCTGAGGGGCGAAAATTCATTCCTCATGTGACGTTGGCGCGATTGCGTGATGCATCCGACCGGGACGTTGCGGATTATCTTTCGCTGCGCGGCTATTTCCCGAAGCGCACCTTCATGGCGTCGCGCTTTGTCCTGTTCTCCTCACGGACGTCGGTGGGCGGTGGTCCCTACGTTGTCGAGGCCCCCTATGCGCTGAGTGCATAGAGTACTTTGATCCAACAAAATCGGGCATTGGTGACAGCGTCTCATCTGACGAGACCGCGATTTCGCGGTCTCGCACCTTTGTAGGCTTGCATTTTTCGCGGCGTTGAGGCCGTTAGCAGGTCATGAATGCTCCGACGCCCGCCTCCTTCCGCAGGCATTATCAAGCTCTCGTCGCCGCCGGCACAATCGAGGCCGATCCGGCCCAGGCCCAGGCCGTGGAGGCTTTCTCGTCGCTTGAGGCGCGGCTCGCGGGTTACAAGCCGGGTCGTGGCGGACTGCTGCAGCGGTTGTTCGCTGACAAGGATGCTGCTCCCATCCGAGGTCTCTACGTTCATGGCGAGGTCGGCCGCGGCAAGACCATGCTGATGGATCTGTTCTTCAACGACAGCTCTGTCGCGCACAAGCGCCGCGCGCATTTTCATGAATTCATGGCCGACGTGCATGAACGCATTCATGGTTTTCGCCAGAAGATCGAGCGCGAAGAAATCTCGGACAGCGATCCTGTGCGACTCGCGGCCAATTCGATCTTCGACGAGGCGTGGCTTTTGTGTTTCGACGAGTTTCACGTCACTGATATCGCGGACGCCATGATCCTCGGCCGCCTGTTTTCGCGGTTGTTTGAGCTCGGCACGGTGGTTGTCGCGACGTCGAACGTTGCGCCGGATGATCTCTACAAGGGCGGTCTCAACCGGGCCTTGTTCCTCCCCTTTATCGAGCAGTTCAAGTCGCGGATGGATGTCCTGCGGCTCGATGCGCGAACCGATTTCCGCCTGGAAAAGCTCGCCGGCATCAAAATGTGGCTGGTGCCCGCGGATGACGCAGCGAAGGCCACGCTCGATCAGGCCTGGGTCAAACTCACCGGCGGCGCCGTAGCCCGGCCGCGCGATATCACCATCAAGGGCCGGGTCCTGCACGTCCCGCATTCGGCGCACGGTGTTGCGCGCTTCACGTTTGCGGACCTGTGCGAGAAGCCGCATGGCGCGTCGGATTATCTGCGGCTCGCCCATGACTACCATACGTTGATTATCGACCGGATTCCGGTGATGGCCTACGAGCATCGCAATATCGCCAAGCGCTTCATCACGTTGATCGATACGCTTTACGACAATGCTGTGAAGCTCATGGCGTCCGCCGACGCCGATCCGCTGTCGCTCTACATCGCAACGGAGGGGATTGAGGCAAATGAATTCAAGCGCACGGCATCACGGCTGATCGAAATGGGCTCCGAATCGTATCTTGCGCTGCCCCATGGCCGCAGCGATTCGACCGCCAGCGGTGCCACCACCGGCCTGGTCGAAACCTGATGTTGGATTTAGGGCCATGAGCGGATATCGCGCATCAGGCCTTCGAGCCGCTTTATTGAGCGTTAGTCCGCTCGAACGAGCCCGCTACCTGACCGGTAGCGAATGTCAAATCCGCTCCACCAGGCGACTTGAACGCGTCTCGCGAAAGGTCTAACCAGCCGTCCAGACTTTCCCTCCTTCCCAACGTCGACTTCAAAGGACAGATTTCCCATGGCACGTGACAAGATTGCGTTGATTGGCTCAGGTCAGATTGGTGGCACGCTCGCACATCTCGTTGGCCTAAAAGAGTTGGGCGACGTGGTCATGTTCGACATCGCGGAAGGCATTCCGCAGGGTAAGTCGCTCGACATCGCGCAGTCGTCCCCGGTGGATGGCTTTGACGCCAATTTCTCGGGCGCCAATTCTTACGAAGCCATCGACGGCGCCAAGGTTGTGATCGTCACCGCCGGCGTACCGCGCAAGCCGGGCATGAGCCGCGATGATCTTCTCAGCATCAACCTGAAGGTCATGGAGCAGGTCGGCGCCGGCATCAAGAAATACGCCCCCGACGCTTTCGTGATCTGCATCACCAACCCCCTCGACGCCATGGTCTGGGCGCTGCAGAAGGCCTGCGGCCTGCCACAGAAGAAGGTCGTCGGCATGGCCGGCGTGCTCGACTCGGCCCGCTTCCGCTATTTCCTCGCTGATGAATTCAATGTGTCGGTCGAAGACGTCACCGCCTTCGTGCTCGGTGGCCACGGCGACACCATGGTGCCGCTGGTGAAGTATTCGACCGTTGCCGGCATTCCGCTGCCTGACCTCGTCAAGATGGGCTGGACCTCTCAGGCCCGCATCGACGAAATCGTCGACCGCACCCGCAACGGCGGCGCCGAGATTGTCAACCTGCTGAAGACCGGTTCGGCCTTCTACGCGCCGGCCGCGTCCGCGATCGCGATGGCCGAAAGCTATCTGCGCGACAAGAAGCGCGTGCTGCCCTGCGCCGCCTATCTCAACGGTGAATACGGCGTGAAGGACATGTATGTCGGCGTTCCGGTCGTCATCGGAGCGAAGGGCGTTGAACGCGTTGTCGAGATCGAGCTGGCTGGTAAGGACCGTGAAGGCTTCGACAAGTCTGTCGGCGCCGTGCAGGGCCTCGTCGACGCCTGCAAGAAGATCGCCCCCGATCTTCTCGGCAAGTAATAGCTTCGCTGCCAGAGCAGCACTGTTTGTCTGATTGATTGCGATCCGGTAGGAAGTCTCTCCGGATCGCGCCCCAAAATCCTCAGAGGCGATCCATGAATATCCATGAATATCAGGCCAAAGCGGTGCTGAAGGAATTCGGCGTGCCCGTGTCGCGCGGCGTGCCAATCCTCAAGGCGTCCGAAGCTGAAGCTGCAGCGAAACAACTCGGCGGTCCGTTGTGGGTGGTAAAGAGCCAGATCCACGCTGGCGGCCGCGGCAAGGGCAAGTTCAAGGAAGCGTCGGCCGGCGACAAGGGCGGTGTCCGCCTCGCCAAGTCTATCGATGAAGTGAAGCAGTTCGCGCAGCAGATGCTCGGCGCGACGCTGGTGACCGTTCAGACCGGCCCGGCCGGCAAGCAGGTCAATCGCCTTTACATCGAAGAAGGTTCCGACATCGAGAAGGAATTCTACCTCTCGGCGCTGGTTGATCGCGAGACGTCTGAAGTTGCTTTCGTCGTCTCGACTGAGGGCGGCATGGACATCGAGAAGGTCGCTCACGACACTCCGGAAAAGATTGTTACGTTCTCGGTTGACCCTGCCACCGGTGTGATGCCGCATCACGGCCGCAAGGCCGCACAGGCGCTGGGGCTCAAGGGCGATCTCGCCAAGCAGGCAGAGAAGTTGATCGCGCAGCTCTATGCCGCGTTCGTCGCCAAAGACATGGCGATGCTCGAGATCAATCCGCTCATCATCACCAAAGACGGCAACCTGCGCTGCCTTGACGCCAAGATCTCGTTCGATTCGAACTCGCTCTATCGCCATCCCGACATTGTCGAATTGCGCGACACCACGGAGGAAGACGCGAAGGAAATCGAAGCGTCCAAGTATGACCTCGCTTACATCGCGCTCGAAGGCACCATCGGCTGCATGGTGAACGGCGCGGGCCTTGCGATGGCGACCCTCGATATCATCAAGCTGTACGGCGAAAGCCCGGCCAACTTCCTCGACGTCGGCGGTGGCGCGACGGAAGAAAAGGTGACAGCGGCCTTCAAGATCATCACCGCCGATCCGAACGTGAAGGGCATTCTCGTCAACATCTTCGGCGGCATCATGAAGTGCGACGTCATCGCACGCGGCGTCATTGCTGCGGTGAAGGCGGTTGGCCTCAAGGTGCCTCTGGTCGTTCGCCTCGAAGGCACCAACGTCGAGGAAGGCAAGAAGATCATCCGTGAATCCGGCCTCAACGTTCTGCCCGCCGACGACCTCGACGACGCCGCGCAGAAGATCGTCAACGCCGTGAAGGGAAAGTAAAGCCGATGTCCGTCCTGATCGACAAGAACACCAAAGTCATCTGCCAGGGCTTCACCGGCAAGAACGGCACCTTCCATTCGGAAGCTGCAATTGCGTACGGCACCAAGATGGTCGGCGGTACGTCGCCGGGCAAAGGCGGCACCACGCATCTTAACTTGCCCGTTTTCGACACCGTTTCCGAAGCGCGCGAGAAGACCGGCGCTGACGCCAGCGTGATCTACGTTCCGCCGCCGGGCGCTGCTGACGCGATTTGCGAAGCCATTGATGCTGAAATCCCGCTGATCGTCTGCATCACCGAAGGCATTCCGGTGCTCGATATGGTGCGGGTGAAGCGCTCGCTGTCGGGCTCGAAGTCGCGCCTGATCGGGCCGAACTGCCCCGGCGTCGTCACCGCAGGTGAGTCCAAGATCGGCATTATGCCGGCGAACATCTTCAAGCCGGGCAACGTCGGCATCGTCTCGCGCTCCGGCACGCTGACCTATGAAGCCGTGTTCCAGACCACGCAGGCCGGCCTCGGCCAGACCTCGGCAGTCGGCATCGGCGGCGACCCGGTCAAGGGAACCGAGTTCATCGACGTGCTGGAGATGTTCCTCGCCGACGACAAGACCGAGTCGATCATCATGATCGGTGAAATCGGTGGCTCGGCTGAAGAAGATGCGGCGCAGTTCCTGAAGGATGAAGCCAAGCGCGGCCGCAAGAAGCCGATGGTCGGGTTCATTGCCGGGCGTACGGCACCTCCGGGCCGTCGCATGGGCCATGCCGGCGCGATCGTTTCGGGTGGCAAGGGCGATGCGGAGTCCAAGATCGCTGCGATGGAAGCCGCTGGAATTACGGTCTCGCCGTCGCCTGCTCGCCTTGGAACGACGCTTGTCGAAAAATTGAAAGGTTAGTTCAGTCCTTCGTTCTTTTCGGCGCGAAGTTTTGCCCTAAATAGGGTAAAAGGTGCGGCCCAACTAAGATGCCGCCGCTCAAACCGGGCAATTTCTCCCGGTTTTTCCGCGCGATGCCAAGAATCAGGACGCGATCATGTCTCGCCAGGACGCGAATGCAAATTTCGCTATTACTTCCTTCCTCGACGGCGCTAACGCCACTTACATTGACGATCTCTACGCCCGCTACGAAAAAGACCCTTCATCGGTCGACTCCGAGTGGGCGGATTTCTTTAAAAGCTTGAAAGATCAGCCGGCGGATGTTCAGAAGAACGCCTCCGGCCCGTCCTGGGAAAAAGCGAACTGGCCGGCAACCCCAAGTGACGACCTGACCTCAGCGCTCGATGGCAATTGGGCCCAGGTCGAGAAGGTCGTTGGCGGCAAGATCGCGGCCAAAGCGCAAGTCCCGGGCAGCGGGTTCGCCGCCGCCGATGTCCAGCAGGCGACGCGCGACTCGGTCCGCGCCCTGATGTTGATCCGCGCTTACCGCATGCGTGGCCACTTCCACGCCAATCTCGATCCGCTTGGTATTGAAGGCCAGAAGGACCACGAGGAGCTCGATCCGCGCTCTTACGGCTTCACCGACGCAGACTTCGACCGCAAGATTTTCCTCGACCACGTGCTCGGTCTGGAAACCGGGACGCTCCGCGAGATCGTGGCGATCTGCCAGCGTACTTACTGCCAGACCCTCGGCGTCGAATTCATGCATATCTCCAATCCGGCGCAGAAGGCCTGGATTCAGGAGCGCATCGAGGGGCCGGATAAGGAAATCAGCTTCACCCGGGAAGGTCGCCGCGCCATCCTGATGAAGCTGGTAGAGGCGGAAGGCTTTGAGAAATTCTGCGACCTCAAATTCACCGGCACCAAGCGCTTCGGCCTCGACGGCGGTGAAGCGCTGATCCCGGCACTCGAACAGATCATCAAGCGGGGCGGCAATCTCGGTGTGAAGGACATTGTCCTCGGCATGCCGCATCGCGGGCGCCTGAACGTTCTGACCCAGGTCATGGGCAAGCCGCACCGCGCTCTGTTCCATGAATTCAAGGGCGGTTCGGCCAACCCCGACGAGGTCGAGGGGTCGGGCGACGTGAAGTACCATCTGGGTGCATCGTCGGACCGTGAGTTCGACGGCAACAAGATCCATCTCTCACTGACCGCCAATCCATCGCATCTTGAAATCGTTGACCCGGTGGTGCTCGGCAAGGTTCGTGCGAAGCAGGACCAGAACGGCGACCCGCCGGATCAGCGGATCTCGGTGCTGCCGCTGCTGATGCACGGTGACGCCGCGTTTGCAGGTCAGGGCGTTGTGGCGGAATGCTTCGCGCTGTCGGACCTGAAGGGATATCGCACCGGCGGTTCGCTGCACTTCATCGTCAACAACCAGATCGGCTTCACGACTTATCCGCGCTACTCGCGTTCGTCGCCGTATCCGTCGGATGTGGCGAAGATGATCGACGCGCCGATCTTCCACGTGAATGGTGATGATCCGGAAGCGGTGGTGTTCGCGGCGAAGGTGGCGATCGAGTACCGGCAGAAATTCCACAAGCCGGTCGTCATCGACATGTTCTGCTACCGCCGTCACGGCCACAACGAAGGCGACGAGCCCGGCTTCACCCAGCCGGTGATGTACAAGAAGATCGCGACCCATCCGTCGACGCTCGACATCTACGCCAAGCGCCTGATCGCGGACGGCGTCGTTACCGAAGGCGAAGTCGAAAAGGCGAAGGCCGACTGGCGTGCGCGCCTCGATGCCGAACTCGAAGCCGGCTCCGGCTACAAGCCGAACAAGGCCGACTGGCTGGACGGTAAGTGGGCTGGCCTGAAATCGGCAGACCTTGGAGAAGATCCGCGCCGTGGCAACACCGGTGTGGCGATCAACGATCTCAAGGAAATCGGCCGCAAGATCACCAAGGTGCCGGACGGCTTCCGTGTTCACCGCACGGTGCAGCGCTTCCTGGAAAACCGCCTGAAGGCGATCGAGAACGGCGAAGGCATCGACTGGGCGACTGCTGAAGCTCTCTCGTTCTGCTCGCTGATGCAGGAAGGCCATAACGTTCGCTTGTCCGGGCAGGATTCTGAGCGCGGCACCTTCTCGCAGCGGCATACGGTGCTCTTCGATCAGGAAGACGAAAGCCGTTACACGCCGTTCAATCATCTTGGCGAAAATCAAGGGCGCTACGAGGTCATCAACTCGTTGCTGTCGGAAGAAGCGGTGCTCGGTTTCGAGTACGGCTATTCGCTGGCCGAGCCGAATGCTTTGTCGATGTGGGAAGCGCAGTTCGGCGATTTCGCCAACGGTGCACAGGTTGTGTTCGACCAGTTTGTTTCCTCGGGCGAGCGCAAATGGCTGCGCATGTCCGGTCTCGTCTGCCTGCTGCCGCACGGCTATGAAGGCCAGGGACCGGAGCATTCCTCAGCTCGTCTCGAGCGGTTCCTGCAGATGTGCGCGGAAGACAACATGCAGGTCGCCAACCTGACGACGCCTGCAAACTATTTCCACATCCTGCGCCGTCAGCTGAAGCGGGAGATCCGCAAGCCGCTGATCCTGATGACGCCGAAATCGCTGCTGCGCCACAAGCGCGCGGTGTCGAAGCTCGACGAACTTGGGTCTGACACGTCGTTCCATCGCGTGCTGCGCGACGATGCGGAGAAGGGTGGCGAGATCAAACTCGCTCCCGACGACAAGATCCGCCGCGTGATCATCTGCTCTGGCAAGGTCTATTACGATCTGTTCGAGGAGCGCGAGAAGCGCGGGATCAACGACATGTACATCCTGCGCGTCGAGCAGCTTTATCCTGTGCCGCTGAAGACGCTGGTGCAGGAGCTGGAGCGTTTCAAGAAGGCTGAAGTGGTGTGGTGCCAGGAAGAGCCGCGCAACATGGGAGGCTGGTACTTCATCGAGCCGTACCTGGAGTGGGTGCTCAACCAGATCGGCGCGACCCACAAGCGTCCGCGCTACGCCGGCCGCGCTGCTTCAGCAGCGACCGCGACGGGCTTGATGTCGAAGCACCTCGCGCAATTGAAGGCGCTACTCGACGAAGCGCTCGGCTGAGGAATGGATGCCCGCGTCTTTCGCGGGCATCTAGTGTCCCGGTTCTGACATTCGTATCAGCTTGCGGCTAGCTCGTTTACGAATGTCAGAACCTAAGGGACACTAGCAAAAATATGAACCTAGTGCGGTTTTGGATCTGACGTTCGTATGATGGACCAGCGGTTGCTAATGATACGAACGTCAGATCCACCGCACTAGCTCTTCGGCATCCCACGTTCCTGTCTTTTGATTTGTTTGAAGCGCTGACGGCGGGCCACGCCGCTCACGACGCAAGAGGAAGAAAAAATGGCTGAAATTCGCGTTCCGACACTCGGCGAGTCCGTCACCGAGGCTACCATTGGCCGCTGGTTCAAGAAGCCCGGCGATGCGGTGGCCGTTGATGAACCGTTGGTTGAGCTCGAAACCGACAAGGTGACCATCGAAGTCCCGGCTCCGTTCGCCGGCACGCTTGGCGAGATCGTTGCCAAGGATGGCGAGACGGTTGCGGTTGGCGCGCTGCTCGGTCAGATCACGGAAGGTGCGGGCGGTGCGAAGCCGGCTGCTCCTGCCGCCGCCAAGGCTGCTGAGCCGGCAAAGGCTGCTCCCGCCGCGGCTGCTCCCGCTCCAGCGCAGAAATCTCCTCCAGCGGATGCGCCGCAGGCGCCGTCGGTGCGCAAGCTCTCCGCTGAAAGCGGCATTGATGCCTCGACCGTGCCAGGCTCCGGCAAGGATGGCCGCGTAACCAAGGGCGACATGCTCGCCGCCATCGAGAAGGCTGCGTCATCACCGATGCCGGTCAGCCAGCCGGCGCCAGTTCAGGTCCGTGCGCCGTCGCCTGCCGACGATGCTGCGCGCGAAGAACGCGTGAAGATGACGCGGCTCCGCCAGACCATCGCGCGCCGTCTCAAGGACGTGCAGAACACCGCGGCCATGCTCACGACCTTCAATGAGGTCGACATGACCAACCTGATGGCCCTGCGCGCGCACTACAAGGATCTGTTCGAGAAGAAGCACGCCACCAAGCTCGGCTTCATGGGCTTCTTCGTGAAGGCTTGCGTTCAGGCGCTCAAGGAAGTGCCGGCAGTCAACGCTGAAATCGACGGCGGTGATCTGGTCTACAAGAACTACTATCACATCGGCGTTGCGGTCGGCACCGACAAAGGTCTTGTTGTGCCGGTGGTGCGCGAATGCGATCACAAGTCGCTCGCTGATATTGAGAAGAGCATCGCGGACTTCGGCAAGAAGGCGCGTGACGGTCAGCTCAAGATCGAGGACATGCAGGGCGGCACCTTCACCATCTCGAACGGTGGTGTTTACGGCTCGTTGATGTCGACTCCGATCCTGAACGCACCGCAGGCCGGTATCCTCGGCATGCACAAGATCCAGGAACGGCCGGTTGCAGTCGGCGGAAAGATCGAAATCCGTCCGATGATGTATCTCGCGCTGTCCTACGACCACCGCGTCATTGACGGCAAGGAAGCGGTCACCTTCCTCGTCCGCGTCAAGGAGAGCCTGGAAGATCCGGCGCGCCTAGTGCTGGATCTCTGATCAGGTGGCGGCGCTGCTTTGCGCCGCCATCGTTTTCGTTTTCCCCAACGCGAACAACTGACCTCAGCGGAGATTTGAATGGATAGCGTTGCCGTCGTAACAGGAGGCAGCCGCGGCATTGGTCGCGCTGCTGCCATTGGCGCTGCCAAGCTCGGCTACAAGGTGGTTGTTGGCTATGCCAGCAATGAGTCTGCAGCGCGTGAAGTTGTCTCTCTGATCGAAGCCAGCAACGGCAAGGCGATCGCCGTGAAATGCGATGTCGGCATCGAGGCTGACATCGTCAATTTGTTCAAAGCGGCAGACGAATTCGGCAAGCTTGGCGCACTCGTTAACAACGCAGGCGTCATCGACAAGACCGCGCGTGTCGATGAGATGTCCGCCGAGCGCCTCGCGCGGATGATGAATATCAACGTTGTTGGCAGCATTCTGTGCGCGCGTGAAGCAGTGAAGCGCATGTCGACGAAGCACGGTGGCTCAGGCGGCGTGATCGTCAACCTATCGTCGGTGGCTGCGACGCTTGGTTCACCGAACCTCTATGTCGATTACGCAGCGTCAAAGGGCGCGATCGATACGTTCACTGTCGGTCTCGCGCGCGAGGTGAGCGGGGAGGGTATCCGTGTTAACGGGATTCGTCCCGGATTGATCGACACCGATATCCATGCAAGTGGCGGTGAGCCAGGCCGCGCGCAGAAGCTTGCCCACACGGTGCCGATGAAACGCGTCGGCACGGCCGATGAAGTCGCCAATGCGATCGTCTGGCTAATGTCCGACGAAGCGTCGTATGTCACTGGTACAATTTTCGATGTGTCCGGCGGACGGTAGTACCGTCACGTCTCTATGAATGCAGGGTAGTTACAATGGCCTCTTATGATCTCGTCATTATCGGCACCGGCCCCGGTGGTTATGTCTGCGCGATCCGCGCAGCACAGCTCGGCATGAAGGTCGCGGTTGTCGAAAAGTGGCCGACCTTCGGAGGCACGTGTCTGAATGTCGGATGTATTCCCTCGAAGGCGTTGCTGCAGGCGTCGGAGCGCTATGAGGAAGTCTCTCATATGCTGCCGAAGATGGGCATCGAAGTCGGTAAGCCGAAGCTCGACCTTTCGACCATGATGAAGTTCAAGACCGATGGTGTTGACGGCAACGTCAAGGGCGTCGGATTCCTGTTCAAGAAGAACAAGGTCGAGCCTTATCAGGGCACGGGCCGCATCGTGTCTGCAGGCAAGGTCGAGGTGAAGGGCGCTGACGGCAAAACTGAGATTCTCGAAACCAAGAACATCGTCATCGCCACGGGCTCCGACGTCGCCAAGCTCAAGGGCGTCGACATCGACGAGAAGCGTATCGTGTCGTCGACCGGCGCGCTGGTGCTCGACAAGGTGCCCGAGAAGATGCTGGTCATTGGCGCAGGCGTCATTGGCCTTGAGCTTGGCTCGGTATGGCGGCGTCTGGGAACAGAAGTGGTGGTCGTCGAATTCCTCGATCGGATCTTGCCCGGCATGGACGGCGAAGTGGCGAAGTCCTTCCAGCGCATCCTCGAGAAGCAGGACATGACCTTCAAGCTCGGCACCAAGGTGACCAGCGTCGACAGCTCAGGCAAGCGGCTGAAGGCGCAGGTCGAAGCCGCTAGCGGGGGCAAGGCGGAAACCATTGAGGCGGATGTCGTGCTCGTTGCGATCGGACGCGTGCCGTACACTGACGGCCTTGGTCTGAAGGAGGCAGGCGTTGTGCTTGATCAGCGCGGCCGCGTGCAGACCGACGGGCACTTCGCAACCAATGTGAAGGGCATCTATGCCATCGGTGACGTGATTGCGGGACCGATGCTGGCGCACAAGGCGGAAGACGAAGGCATTGCGATCGCCGAAATCCTCGCCGGCCAGGCTGGTCACACCAATTACGATGTGATCCCAAGCGTGGTGTACACATCGCCGGAAGTGGCCTCGGTCGGAAAGACTGAGGAAGAATTGAAGCAGGCTGGCGTGGCCTACACGGTTGGCAAGTTTCCGTTCACGGCGAACGCGCGCACCAAGGTCAACCAGACCACGGATGGCTTTGTGAAGATTCTTGCGGATGCAAAGACGGATCGCGTGCTCGGTGCGCACATTGTGGGCGCGGAAGCCGGCGAAATGATCCACGAAGCTGCGGTTCTCATGGAGTTCGGCGGTTCGGCAGAAGACCTTGCACGTACCTGCCATGCCCACCCGACGCGGTCTGAGGCTGTCAAGGAAGCCGCGCTTGCGGTCGGAAAACGCGCCATCCATATGTAACGTGGTCCGGCGCTAGTGCGCTGGATTTGACGTTCGTGCCAGCATTGCGGCGAGTCCTCAGTACGAACGTCAAATCCAAAAAGCGCACTAGCTTCATAGAGTTGCTAGTGTCCTTCCTGGTTCTAACGTTCGCGAACGAGAGTGCTGCAAAGTGATGCGAACGTTAGAACCGGGACACTAGGCGGTCACGAGGATGAGAGTGCGGAATGCGTCGGCTGCTTCGTCCGCTGTGGGTTCTGCTTGCGCTGATCTTTCTGCTCGAGGCTTGGCTGTGGGACCGCGTCGAGCCGATCATCGCACGCGTCGTTGCGCTGATTCCGCTTCCTGCCTTTAAGAGGTGGCTGGCGGCACAGATCGATCATCTCTCGCCTGGTGCGACGTTGATCGTATTTGCTGTGCCGCTCGTCCTGCTGTTTCCTTTGAGCTTGGTCGAGCCGTGGCTGCTGGCGCACAAGTATTTTGTCGGCGCCACGATCCTGATTATCCTGCATAAGGTTTTGGGCGTCGGTCTCATCGCGTTTGTCTTCGACTTGACGCGCGACAAGCTGTTGCGGATGGACTGGTTTTGCAAGCTCTATGAAATCGTTTTAGACCTGCGCGCCCGCGCGACCGCTTTGGTCGCGCCCTTCAAGGATGCCATCCGGCGGTGGGCGACTCGCCTGCGGGGGCGAGCGTCGCTTGGATTTGTTCAGCGCCTGCGCCGTCGCATGCAGGCGTCGCGATCGTCATCCTAGTGTGGTGGTTCAGAAGTTCGCTTCATTCCCTCGGCGAGTCCTTTCAGCGAACTTCTGAACCTAAACCACACTAGAATCATAGGTTGCTAGTGTCCTTTCGAATCCGAAGTTCGCTACAAGGCGCGCTGCAGTATGAGGCGAACTTCGGATTCAGGACACGAGTTCGACTACATGATATGAACGGCGTGCGGGGCGAACAGGCCGATTGCCGTAAATGCCAATCCGGCGACAGTCAGCAAGCACGAAACCCAAGCCAGCGCGATCATCCCGGTGATGATGGTCGCTGATGCCAGCACGATGCCGATCTGGAATGCCGCTGAAGCCAGTTCGTAGTGATGATACCGCGCCATGGCGAGATCGCGGTCGTGCTCGGCATGCTTGGCGCGTGCGGCCAGTTGTTCAGACCCCTCACCGGTTTCGGGTTCGGAGCGATAACGCGCTGCGGTCTTCTGCCAGTCCTCGATCTGCTTGGTCAGCGCCGCCTTCTGTGCCTCATCACCGGCGAGGCCCAGGCTAAGTTTGGCGTGTTCGGAGATCGACTGGACGACTGTGCGGCGAATGCTCTTGGCTTGGAAGAAGGCCCAGAGATTGGAGGCCTCGACATTCTTGCTGATGGATTCGGTCTGCGCGCCTTTGCCGAGCGTTTCCGAAAACGCGAGGAACAGAGCGATGACGGCGATCAGCAGCGCGATCTTCTTGTTGGAGCCGGATGCGTGTTCGGCGTGCTCCGCATGCTCCATACTCTCGTGTGCGCTCATGGCAAACAGTTCTCCCCAACAAACTAGTGTCCCGTCTCCGAATAACCGGCCAATTTGCGGCGCGCTCGCACGGTTATTCGGAGACGAAAGGACACTAGCAAAATCAAAATGCTAGTGTGGCTTCTGTCTCGCAATTGCTGATAAGAGACTAGTGTGGTGGTTCAGAAGTTCGCTGGATCTTTTCCGCGCGTCCTTCCAGCGAACTTCTGAACCTAAACCACACTAGAATCATAAGTTTACTAGTATCCTCTCGAATCCAAAGTTCGCTACGGAGCGGACTGCACGACGAGGCGAACTTTGGATTCGGGACACTAGCCGCAAGAGTGATCGGCAATTGCGAGACGCCACACTAGGGGTCACGATTGACCGAACTGCACGCACTGCGCAAGGGGCAGCTATGTGACATTGCACGACAAAATTCTGTCACGCGCGCGGATGGGCCGTCTTGTAGACATCAAGCAAGCGCTCCGCATCCACGCCGGTGTAGATCTGCGTGGTCGAGAGGGACGAGTGCCCGAGCAATTCCTGGATCGCGCGCAGATCGCCGCCGCGTGACAGCAGATGTGTCGCGAACGAATGACGCAGCGCATGAGGGGTCGCGCTGTCGGGTAATCCGAGAGCGCCGCGTAGCCGCTCCATCGTCAACTGAATGATGCGCGGGCTGAGCGGTCCGCAACGCGCGCCGACAAATATCGGCTCGTTTGGTGCGATTGTGTGCGGACACATCGCCACATAATCCTGCACAAGTTGCAGGACGTTCTGCAGAACCGGCACCATGCGCGTCTTGTTCCCCTTGCCGGTGACGACGATGACATCGCCCTTGCCGGGAAGCGGCACATCACGACGCTTGAGGCCGAGAGCTTCAGAGATGCGAAGGCCTGAGCCATAAAGCAGCGCCATGACGGCAGCATCCCGCGCCCAGATCCATGGTTCGCGGTTTTCGCCGGCGCGAATATCTGCATCGGCCATCTGCCGCGCGGAATCCATCTGGATGGGCTTTGGCAGGCTCTTGCCGATTTTGGGGGCGCGGATCGCGGACAGGGCGCCGACCTTGCCCTTGCCTTCACGTTCGAGAAACTTTCCGAATGATCGCAATCCCGCAAGCGCCCGCATGAGCGAGCGGCCGCCGATGTCATCCGCGCGCCGGGACGACATGAATGCCCGTACGTCCGTTGCCTCGATGGCGGCAAATTGTTTCAGCGTCACGGGGCCGCCCCAATGCTCGCTGAGAAAGATCAGGCACTGACGCAGGTCGCGCGCATAGGCTTCAAGGGTTTTCGGCGACAGTCGTCGCTCCGCCCGCAAATGTGACAGCCAGTTTGTCATCTCGGCGAGAAGATCGGGCGTCGCGCAGGTCAGTTGCGCTGTGGTCGCATCCGGGCCGGTTGCGTCGGCGGCTTTGGCCATGTCTTATGTCCAATGCTTGACAGAAGCTGGTTTATCGCTCCCTTTCCTTAACATCTCACCTCATTCGGACCGTTCGCTGGTATGGCAAGACGAGTTGTGGACGTTCTCGTGCCGGTCGCCCTCAACCAGGCCTATTCCTACCGCGTTCCGGATGGCGTCGATCTCAATCCGGGCGACGTTGTCAGCGTGCCGCTGGGGCCACGCGATGTGACGGCCGTGGTCTGGGCCGAGAACGGCAATCCTGATCCCCGCCTGCACAATCGACTGAAGGACACCGGCGATAAGCTGGATGTTCCGCCGCTCAAGCCGGAACTACGAAGCTTCGTGGACTGGGTTGCCAATTACACGCTGTCGGCTCGGGGAATGGTGCTGCGTATGGCGCTGCGAATGGGCGAGCATCTGGGGCCCGAACGGGTACGGATGGGCGTGCGGCTCGTGGGCGCGCCGCCGCAGCGTCTAACGCCTGCGCGGCGCCGGTTGATCGACCTTCTCTCCGACGGACTGCTGCATGCGAAGACCGAGGCGGCAAAGGAGGCAGGTGTCAGCGCTGGTGTGGTCGATGGTCTTGTCGATGAAGGCACGCTGACAATCGAGCCGATGCCGCGCGAACTTGCCGCACCGGCGCCTGATCCATCCTTCGCAGAGCCGGATCTCTCGCCTGAACAAAGCGCTGCGGCGGATGTTCTGCGGGACTTTGCTTCGAAGGACGAATTCAATGTCGCGCTGCTAGACGGCGTCACGGGATCGGGTAAGACCGAAGTCTATTTCGAGGGGGTGGCCGAAATCATCCGCCGCGGCAAGCAGGCGATGATCCTGATGCCGGAGATCGCACTGACCGGCCAGTTTCTCGATCGCTTTGCGTCGCGCTTTGGCGTCCGGCCAATCGAGTGGCATTCGGAACTGACGCCGCGGACACGCGCGCGCAACTGGGCAGCTATCGCGTCGGGAGACGCGCAGGTCGTTGTCGGTGCGCGCTCGGCACTGTTTCTGCCCTATGCCGATCTCGGACTCATCGTGGTCGATGAAGAGCACGATCAAGCTTACAAGCAGGACGAGGGCGCGCATTACCACGCGCGCGATATGGCGGTGGTTCGCGGACACATTGCGAAAATCTCCGTGGTACTGTGTTCCGCGACACCGTCAGTCGAAAGTGAAGTGAATGCACGCAAGGGCCGCTATCGTCGCGTAGCGCTGCCGTCTCGCTTCGGTGGCCAGCATATGCCTCACATCGAAGCGATTGATCTCAAGCGTGAAGGCCCTCCGCGCGGCAAGTTCATTTCGCCGCGATTGGCGGAAGAAATCAAGATCGCTGTCGAGCGCAAGGAGCAGGCGTTGCTGTTCCTCAATCGTCGCGGCTATGCACCGCTCACCTTGTGTCGCGCCTGCGGGCATCGCTTCGCCTGCACGATCTGCGACGCGTGGCTGGTGGATCATCGTTTTCGTCAGCGGCTTGTTTGCCATCACTGCGGATTCTCGATGCCACGCCCGCATCAATGCCCGCAATGCAACGCGGAGGAATCGCTCGCGGCGATCGGCCCGGGCGTGGAGCGACTGCAGGAAGAAGCAGCGGCGTTATTTCCCGAAGCGCGCACCATGGTGCTGTCGAGCGACCTGATCACGTCTATCGAGACCATGCGTGCGGAACTGAATGAGATCGCGGAGGGCCGGGTTGATATCATCATCGGCACACAACTCGTGGCCAAGGGGCATAACTTCCCGCGGCTTAATCTTGTCGGTGTCGTTGATGCCGATCTCGGGCTCGGCAATGGCGATCCACGCGCCGCGGAACGTACGTTTCAGTTACTCAATCAGGTGATCGGGCGTGCCGGCCGTGAGCAGGGGCGCGGCGTTGGTTATCTGCAGACGCATCAGCCGGAGCACCCGGTGATGAAGGCCTTGATCGCCTCGGACCGCGAGGCGTTCTACGCGAGCGAAATTGAATCGCGCGAGCGTGCGCTCTATCCGCCGTTTGGACGGCTTGCAAGTTTCATCATCTCGGCTGGCGATCGTCCCACCGCAGAAGGTTTTGCCCGAAAGCTCGCGGCCCTGGCGCCACTTGATGAGCGGGTACAGGTGCTTGGTCCAGCGGAGGCACCGCTCGCGGTGATCAAGGGGCGATATCGATTTCGCCTGCTGGTGAAGTCAGCGCGCAACGTGGATCTCTCCGACTACATACGCCATTGGATCGCAGGTGCGCCTAAGCTCACGGGCAACCTCAAGCTTGAGATCGATATCGATCCGCAAAGCTTCCTCTAGTGGAGTGGATTTGACATTCGCGACCCGCCTGGCTGCGAGTTCGTCAAGCGAATGTCAAATCCAAAACTCGACTAGAACTTACATTTGCTAGCGGCCCTTTGATTCTAACATTCGCAGGAGGTGCCTGCCGAAATGGGATGCGAATGTTAGAATCGGACCACTAGAGGCAACGAAAAAGGCCGGCACAACCGATGCCGGCCTCTTCAACGCAACTCAACTCACACGCTACGTACGCTTTACGCTACTGACGCTTCAGATAAGCGCGAACATCGCGTTTTCCAGACGCTGCCTGGGACAGCTTCTGGCATGATGTTGTGTTGCTTATTGAACTTCGGCGACGACGCGGCCGACGCCACGGCCAGTCAGGCCAATCGCGCGGGCGGCGCCCTTCGAAAGATCGAGAACGCGGCCGCGAATGAACGGCCCACGATCGTTGACCGTGACAACGACGCTGTGTCCGTTGTGAGTCACCCGCAAACGGGTGCCAAACGGCAAGGTCCGATGTGCTGCGGTCATGGCGTTCTGATTAAACCGCTGGCCCGAGGCAGTCTTGCTGCCGGATTCATTGCCATAATAGGAAGCCATTCCCGAGAACGAGTGGCCGGAACTGATTGAGGCATTGGCATCGCGCCAATCTCTACGAGAGCGGGCCTCACTTGCTGAGGAAGTAAGAGCCACGGTGCTGGCAGCCAGCACAACCATCGAGGCATTCCGAATTGTCGCGCCTCGAAATGGCACGCCCTTGAGAGCGTTAATCATACAGCTAATCCCCTAATTGGTATTGCAATCCATCGCCTGGCTATATCGAGCCAGTTGTTACGACGCGCGGTGGATCATTCAATAATGAGGCATAAGCACGGCAATCAAATCGTTCCAATCGAATGGTACAATTATGTTTAAAATGCAGCGTTAACTTCTATGTTTTCCATAATCTGTATTTATCAACAGGTATTACATCAGTATTACTTACCTATACTGTATAACGCGCCAAATTGTTGACAACCTCAAGTAAACGTAAAGAAACCGTAATGGCCTCAGGTATGCGCGGCCGGAATGGACGAATGCCGTGAGAGGGACGTTCCGTTGACCTTCTGCAACGCGTGGTGGATGAAATTTTTTGCGGCAGGATTGGCGTTGCCGCTGGGGGCTGGAACTGGGCGGCGATGATTCGGTCGCCCAGACGAGGTAACGTCTGATGGGGATCGGTGGGCTTGTGAGCCGGACGGCGAGTGGGTGGCGCGACGTATCATCGGCTGCGACAAACCGGCGTCGTGAAAAACATCTCTGCAAACGCCGTCTTGTTGCACCTGCGCGCGCCCTATGTTAGCAAAACCGCGATTTTGG
This sequence comes from Nitrobacteraceae bacterium AZCC 1564, assembly GCA_036924835.1. Lineage (NCBI taxonomy): Bacteria > Pseudomonadati > Pseudomonadota > Alphaproteobacteria > Hyphomicrobiales > Nitrobacteraceae > Nitrobacteraceae bacterium AZCC 1564. Next base: position 2,781,526 of record JBAGRR010000001.1, on the reverse strand, counting down.
GCTGCTGGGTAGGTCGCTCCGGCCAAAAATCGAAGTCCCGCTTGAATTCCAAGGACTTGAATCGCTTGGTGCCGTCACGGCACCGTACGGTGGCGATGGTCGTTTCCTTGGGCATTCATCAGCTAGAGAGCTTTTTTGTGGCAGCTGAAGATCCATCCGTATCAGGCGTGTCCGGTCGCTATGCGACGGCCCTGTTTGAACTGGCCCGCGATGCGAAATCCGTCGATGCCGTCAAGGCGGACCTCGACAAGTTTGACTCCATGCTGGCGGACAGCCCGGATCTCGTGAGGCTTGTTCGTAGCCCGGTTTTTACAGCCGATGCGCAGATCAAGGCACTTTCCGTCGTGCTCGAGAAGGCCGGCATCAGCGGCATTGCCGCGAATTTCCTAAAGGTCCTGACCGCCAATCGCCGGCTCTTTGCCGTTGCCGATGTCATCAGGGCATTCCGTGCGCTGGTCGCCAAGTTTAAAGGCGAAGCCACCGCTGAAGTTACTGTCGCTGAGCCACTCAGTGACAAGAATCTCGACGCCCTCAAGGCCGCGCTGAAATCAGTGTCGGGCAAGGACGTCGATCTCAACGTGAAGATCGATCCGTCGATCATCGGCGGGCTTGTCGTAAAGCTCGGCAGCCGCATGGTGGACAGCTCGCTCCGCACCAAACTCAATGCGATCAAGCACGCGATGAAAGAGGCAGGCTGATGGACATCCGCGCCGCGGAAATTTCCGCAATCCTCAAGGACCAGATCAAGAATTTCGGCCAGGAAGCTGAAGTCTCCGAAGTCGGTCAGGTTCTCTCGGTCGGCGACGGCATTGCCCGCGTCTACGGTCTCGACAACGTCCAGGCGGGCGAAATGGTCGAGTTCGAAAACGGTACGCGCGGCATGGCGCTGAACCTTGAAAGCGACAACGTCGGCGTCGTTATTTTCGGTGCCGACCGTGAGATCAAGGAAGGCCAGACCGTCAAGCGCACCCGCGCCATCGTCGATACGCCGGTTGGCAAGGGTCTGCTGGGCCGCGTCGTTGACGCGCTCGGTAATCCGATTGACGGCAAGGGCCCGATCCAGGCAACCGAACGCAAGCGCGTGGACGTCAAGGCGCCGGGCATCATCCCACGCAAGTCCGTGCATGAGCCGATGGCGAGCGGCCTCAAGGCCATCGACGCCCTGATCCCTGTTGGCCGCGGCCAGCGCGAGCTGATCATCGGCGACCGTCAGACCGGCAAGACTGCAATCGCGCTTGATACGATTCTGAATCAGAAGCCGCTGAACGTTGCCGGTGCACCGGAAGCCCAGAAGCTCTACTGCGTTTACGTCGCGATCGGCCAGAAGCGTTCGACCGTTGCCCAGTTCGTGAAGGTGCTCGAAGAGCAGGGTGCGCTGGAATACTCGATCGTTATCGCCGCGACCGCGTCGGATCCGGCGCCGATGCAGTACCTCGCGCCGTTTACTGGCTGCACCATGGGCGAGTACTTCCGCGACAACGGCATGCACGCCGTGATCATTTACGACGACTTGTCGAAGCAGGCCGTCGCCTACCGCCAGATGTCGCTGCTGCTGCGCCGCCCGCCGGGCCGCGAAGCTTATCCTGGCGACGTGTTCTACCTGCACTCCCGTCTTCTGGAGCGCGCCGCGAAGCTCAATGACGAGCACGGCAACGGCTCGCTGACCGCGTTGCCGGTCATCGAAACCCAGGCGAACGACGTGTCGGCCTACATTCCGACCAACGTGATTTCGATCACCGACGGTCAGATCTTCCTGGAAACCGATCTGTTCTTCCAGGGCATCCGCCCCGCGGTGAACGTCGGTCTGTCAGTGTCGCGCGTCGGATCGTCGGCGCAGACGAAGGCGATGAAGAAGGTTGCCGGTAAGATCAAGGGCGAGCTCGCACAGTACCGCGAAATGGCCGCGTTCGCGCAGTTCGGCTCCGACCTCGACGCGTCGACCCAGCGCCTTCTGGCGCGCGGCTCGCGCCTCACCGAACTTCTGAAGCAGCCGCAGTTCTCGCCGCTGAAGATGGAAGAGCAGGTTGTTGTGATCTGGGCCGGCACGAACGGCTATCTCGACGGCATTTCCGTCAGCAAGGTTCGCGCCTTCGAGGATGGCTTGTTGTCGGTGATGCGCGGCAAGCATGTCGATATCCTCAATGCGATCCGCGACTCGCGTGACCTGTCGGACGACGTTGCCGGCAAGCTCAAGAGCGCAGTCGAAGGCTACGCCAAGACGTTTGCCTAATTTTTTCCAATGGCCGAAGTTCGCTTCGGCCATTCACGCCTTGTGCGTACACATTTGAGACGGGATGCCCGGCGTACGGCCGGGCATGACGACAGAGGGATTTGCGATCCGGCTAAGCGTTGGATCGTCAGGGTGAGATAAAGAATGGCGTCTCTCAAGGACATGCGCGTCCGCATCGCCTCCACCAAGGCGACGCAGAAGATCACCAAGGCCATGCAGATGGTGGCCGCGTCGAAATTGCGCCGCGCCCAGACCGCTGCCGAAGCTGCGCGTCCTTACGCTGAGCGTATGGATGCTGTGATTTCCAATATTGCTGGCGCCGCCAACGGTTCCGGCACCGCGCCGGCGCTGCTTGCTGGGACCGGCAGCGACAAGGTGCATCTGCTGTTGGTTTGCACGGGTGAGCGCGGCCTGTCCGGCGCGTTCAACTCCTCCATCGTGCGTCTGGCACGTGAGCGTGCACTGGCCCTGATGAACCAGGGCAAAGAGGTCAGGTTCTTCTGTGTTGGCCGCAAGGGCTATGAGCAGCTGCGCCGCCAGTTTGAAAAGCAGATCGTCGGGCACATGGAGCTGCGCTCTGTGAAGGTGCTCGGGTTTAAGAACGCTGAGGAGATCGCGAAGAAAGTTACCGCGATGTTCGATGCGGGCGACTTCGATGTCTGCACGCTGTTCTATTCACGCTTTAAGTCGGTAATCGCCCAGGTCCCGACCGCCCAGCAGATCATCCCGCTGGTGCTCGAGGCGAAGGAAGAGGGCAAGAACGCCTCGAACGCGGTGTACGACTATGAGCCGGCCGAGGAGGAAATCCTCGCAGACCTGCTGCCGCGCAACCTCGCAGTGCAGATTTTCCGCGCTCTGCTGGAGAACAACGCGTCGTTCTATGGTGCGCAGATGACCGCCATGGACAATGCGACCCGCAACGCGGGTGACATGATCCGCAAGCAGACGCTGGTCTACAACCGCACTCGCCAGGCGATGATTACGAAAGAACTCATCGAAATCATCTCCGGTGCAGAGGCAATCTGAGGAGGGGCACGATGGCTTATGTCACGAAGGCTACGACGTCAGGCGGACGCAACGGACGTGCGGTTATCGAGAATGGCGGTCTCGCACTCGCCATGGCCTTGCCGAAGGATCTCGGCGGCACCGGCGATGGTCACAACCCGGAGCAGTTATTCGCGCTGGGCTGGTCGGCGTGCTTTGGTCAGGCCATCCTGGTTCTTGCCAAGAAGCATGGGTTGGACGGTCAGGCCGCCAAGGTGACCTGCGAAGTGACGCTCAACGTCAACGACGGCGCGTTCTCGCTGGCAGCGGAATTGAAGGTCGCGCTGCCGGGAGCAGACAAGGACAAGCTGCAGGCGCTGATCGAAGATGCCCACACCATTTGCCCGTATTCGAAGGCGACCAAGGGCAACGTGCCCGTCAAATTGACCGCCGTTTAAAGTTTCAGACTTCAGGAGAGACTATCCATGGCTTCCCCCGCCAACCAGATTGGACGCATCACCCAGGTCATCGGCGCCGTCGTCGACGTGAAGTTCGATGGCTACCTTCCTGCAATTCTCAACGCCATCGAAACCAAGAACCAGGGCAACCGCCTTGTGCTCGAAGTCGCGCAGCATCTCGGCGAATCGACCGTGCGCACGATTGCGATGGACACCACTGAAGGTCTGGTGCGCGGCCAGGAAGTCACCGACACCGGCGCGCCGATCAAGGTGCCAGTAGGTGACGGCACCCTCGGCCGCATCATGAACGTCGTCGGTGAGCCGGTGGACGAACAGGGGCCAGTCAAGGCTGATGCGACCCGCGCCATTCACCAGGACGCGCCGGTCTACACCGACCAGTCGACCGAAGCGGAAATTCTCGTTACCGGCATCAAGGTCGTCGACCTGCTCGCGCCTTACGCCAAGGGCGGCAAGATCGGCCTGTTCGGCGGTGCAGGCGTCGGCAAAACCGTGCTCATTCAGGAGCTGATCAACAACGTTGCGAAGGCACACGGTGGTTATTCGGTGTTCGCCGGCGTGGGTGAGCGCACCCGCGAAGGTAACGACCTCTATCACGAGTTCATCGAATCGGGCGTCAACAAGAAGGGCGGCGGCGAAGGCTCCAAGTGCGCCCTCGTATATGGCCAGATGAACGAGCCGCCGGGCGCTCGCGCTCGCGTTGGTTTGACCGGTTTGACGGTCGCTGAGCACTTCCGCGATCAGGGCCAGGACGTGCTGTTCTTCGTCGACAATATCTTCCGCTTCACGCAGGCGGGCTCGGAAGTGTCGGCTCTGCTCGGCCGTATTCCTTCGGCGGTGGGTTATCAGCCGACGCTGGCGACCGACATGGGCGCTCTCCAGGAACGCATCACCACCACAACCAAGGGCTCGATCACTTCGGTGCAAGCGATTTACGTGCCGGCCGACGACTTGACCGACCCGGCGCCGGCGACGTCGTTCGCCCACTTGGACGCGACGACCGTGCTTAACCGCGCGATCTCCGAAAAAGGCATCTATCCGGCGGTGGACCCGCTCGACTCGACCTCGCGTATGCTGTCGCCGATGATCGTCGGTGAAGAGCACTACCAGACTGCGCGTATGGTTCAACAGGTGCTGCAGCGTTACAAGTCGCTGCAGGACATCATCGCCATTCTCGGCATGGACGAACTGTCAGAAGAAGACAAGCTGACCGTGGCTCGCGCCCGCAAGATCGAGCGCTTCCTGTCGCAGCCGTTCCATGTCGCCGAAATCTTCACCGGTTCGCCGGGCAAGTTCGTCGACCTCGCCGACACCATCAAGGGCTTCAAGGGTCTTTGCGAAGGCAAGTACGATCACCTGCCGGAAGCCGCTTTCTACATGGTCGGCACCATTGAAGAGGCTGTCGAGAAGGGCAAGAAGCTCGCAGCAGAAGCGGCGTAATCACGATGGCCACATTTCACTTCGATCTTGTTTCGCCAGAAAAGATCGCCTTTTCGGGTGAAGTCGAGCAGGTCGATATTCCCGGCGTCGACGGGGATTTCGGCGTGATGGCCGGTCATTCGCCGCTGGTGGCGAGCGTCCGCCCGGGCATTATGACAGTCACTGTCGGCGGCAAGCACGAGAAGATCATCGTGCTCGGCGGCCTCGCGGAAATCTCCGAGAAGGGCCTTACGGTGCTCGCTGATACCGCAACGTCCCTGGCTGAACTCGACAGGGTCGCGTTCGCCAATCAGATTGCGGAGATGGAAGAGAACCTGAAAGAAGAAGAACCGGGCAACGAGCTTGACCGCGCGATCACCCGGCTCGATCACTTCAAGGCGATCCAGACCTACATCACTTCGACGGCGATGCATTAATTCGCACATCAATTCGATAAAAAAGCCCCGCATTTGCGGGGCTTTTTTATTGCGGGCTTATTTGCCGGCGAACTTTGAAAATTCCTTGACCACGCGCTCGTAGACCGGCCGCTTGAAGGGCACGATGAGCTCAGGAAGGTTCTTCATCGGCTCCCAGCGCCAGGCGACGAATTCCGGCTTGTGTCCGGCAGGGGAGACGATGTTGATCTCGTTGTCCTTGCCGGTGAAGCGAATGGCGTACCACTTTTGCTTCTGACCGCGAAAACGCCCTTTCCAAGCGCGCCCGGCGACGGTGCGCGGGATGTCATAGGTCAGCCATTCGGCGACCTCGCCGAGCTTCTCGACCGACCGGGCATTGGTTTCTTCGTAAAGCTCGCGCTTGGCAGCGGCCCAGGTGTCTTCGCCAGCATCGACGCCGCCCTGCGGCATCTGCCAGACATGGGTTTGGTCAACGTGTTCCGGTCCACCTGCGCGGCGCCCGATAAACACCAGCCCTTCCGCGTTGATCAGCATCATCCCGACACAGGTCCGATAGGGCAGATCGTCGTAACGCGCCATCCTGCAAAATCCCTGGTCGTGAGCCGTTTTTAGGCGAGCGCTCCCGCGCCCGTGTGCACCATGATGTGTGATCGAACCGGAGACCGGCCCTTAGTGTGGTGGTTCAGAAGTTCGCTCTGTCTTTCCCGCGAGTCCTTCCAGCGAACTTCTGAACCTAAACCACACTAGCATCATAAATTTGCTAGTGTCCTCTCGAATCCAAAGTTCGCTACGGAGCGTGCCGCAACACGAGGCGAACTTTGGATTCGGGACACTAGGTTCAGCTTGATTTTGGTTTCAGCATTACCGTTGTCAACGGCACAAGTGTGATACCGCGTCGCTCAAGCTCCTTTGCCCAGTTCCCTATCCGTTCGATCGACACCGGCAATGCCGAAGCCACCCCGATGGCGGAGCCGCGCTCTCGCGCCAATGTCTCGAGTTTCGTCAGGGCGCGGTCGATATCGAGGGCGGTGGGCAAAGTATCGATGCTCACGTCAGCCTTGGCGTAGGGCATGCTGATGCTATCGGCGAGAACACCGGCGACGCTTCGCGAGACAGAGCCGTCGTCCAGATAGGCCAGTCCGCGCTTGGCTGCATCCTGAATGATAGGCTTCAACACCGCATCGCTGGCTAGCAGGCGCGATCCCATGAAATTCGCAATGCCGACATATCCCTGGAACCGGCTCATATGCCACGCAAGACGGTCGAGGTTTTGTTCCGGACCAAGCGATGTCAAAAGAGTCTGCGGACCGGGGTCGTTGTCAGGATAATCGAACGGCTCCATCGGCACCTGCAACAGCACCTCGTGCTTTTGTGCGCGAGCCCGCGTCACGAGCTTGGCAGGATCGGAGCCATACGGTGTGAAAGCCAGGGTGACCGCGCCGGGAAGTTTGAGAATTGCTTCAGTCGTCTTGGCTGCGCCGACGCCGAGCCCTGTAATGACAATGGCGATGCTTGGCGTCTTTGCGGCGTTGGCCCGCTCGACGTCACTTCCGGCGGCATAGGCACGAAACGGCTTCAGGCTGCCAGCGACCGTTGGAATCATGCCATAGCGCGACGCTTCGAGCAGCTTTGGATTGACGTCGGCTACCGGCGCTGACGAATCGTCGCTCTTAGCCGAGTTGTTGGACCCGCCTCCGATCACAACGTCCTGACGGTTGCCGCTGGAGCCGTCGATAATCGTGACGGTTTGCTGTCCTGGCACCACCTTTGGCGCTTCGCCTGCCGGCGCTTGGGCCTGAGGGGCGGTGGCGGGCGGTGGCGCAGATTTGTCGGTTGATGACGAGGGCGAGTTGTAGGCGACCCTGGCGATCGGCTCACCACCCAGCGGATCATTGTTGAAAATGGCGAACCCGACAAAGATCGCAAGAAAAAGACCGAATAGAGCGGTCAGTGCCTGCGGCGCTGTGAAGGGAAGCTGGAATCGCCGTCTGCGCGGCCGATCCTGCCCGAGTGGGGCGCTCAGATCGTCGGTGGTCACTGCCAATCAACCTCGCGAATCAATCGGCGGAATCCTAGCACGACCGCGACGAGCGGGCCGCACGTACAGGCGCGTGTCATCGGGATAGTTTGCGTGTGACGCCAACGAAAAGGGCGGCCCGAGGGCCGCCCGAATCCGATCGACGTTTTGAGCGTCTGTTAGTTGGCAGCCTTGTTGTTGCTCGCTTTGTCGGTGGGCGTTGGCGCCGAGGTGGTCTGTTTGATGCCATGCAGCAGGTCATCAGCCATCTTCAGGGCCTTGTCGTCCTTGGCATCCGGCGGCACGTACGACTGCGAACCGGTCTCTTCCTGACCTTCCGCCTTGAGGTGGCCGCGCAACGAGGCCTCGCCCTTGGTGTCGGTCTTCGACTTCAACTCATCAGGCACGTCCTGCAGGACTTCGATATCCGGGATGATGCCCTTGGCCTGAATCGACTTGCCTGACGGCGTGAAGTAGCGCGCAGTCGTCAGCCGGAGCGCACCATTGCCCGAGCCGAGTGGGATAATGGTCTGCACCGATCCCTTGCCGAATGAGCGGGTGCCCAGCAGCGTTGCGCGCTTGTGATCCTGCAACGCGCCCGCGACGATTTCCGAAGCCGATGCCGAACCGCCGTTGATCAGCACGATCACCGGCTTGCCCTTGGCGAGGTCGCCGGGCTTTGCGGCGCGGCGTTGGGTTTCCTCGGGATTGCGGCCGCGGGTGGAGACGATCTCACCGCGATCAAGGAATGCGTCGGAGACCGATACGGCTTCCTCAAGCAGTCCGCCCGGGTTGTTGCGAAGGTCGAGGATGTAGCCCTTGATCTTGTCCGGACCGATCTGCTGGGTGAGGTTGGCCATCTCGCGCTTCAGGCCTTCGGTGGTCTGCTCGTTGAAGGTCGTGATGCGGATATAGGCAATGTCGTCGGCCTCGACGCGGGCACGCACAGAGCGGACACGGATGTTATCGCGGGTCAGCGTCACCTCGATCGGCTTATCCTGTCCCTTGCGGATGATCTTCAGCCTAATCTTGGTGTTGACCGGACCGCGCATCTTCTCGACGGCCTGGTTCAGAGTCAGACCCTGAACTGCTTCGTCGTCGAGATTGGTGATGATGTCGTTGGCCATGATGCCGGCCTTCGACGCAGGGGTATCGTCGATCGGCGAGACGACCTTGATCAGGCCGTCTTCCATCGTGACTTCGATGCCGAGACCGCCGAACTCACCGCGCGTCTGCACCTGCATGTCGCGGAAGCTCTTGGCATCCATGTAGCTCGAGTGCGGATCAAGACCACTCAGCATGCCGCTGATTGCGGTTTCGACCAGCTTGCTGTCATCCGGCTTCTCGACGTAATCGCTGCGGACGCGCTCGAACACATCGCCGAACAGATTGAGCTGGCGATAAGTATCGGACGATGCGGCGCGCGCTGTCGATCCGACCAAAGCAGCGCGCGGCTGTGTCAGAAAGAGCGTTGCTGCTGCGCCTGCCGCGGCGCTGAGGAGGATAAGGGAAGTCTTACGCATCATCCGCGAACCTTTTCGCCTTGTTTAGCGGCCCACCATGGGCCCGAATCGATTGGAGTGCCGTCTTTCCGAAATTCGACATAGAGGACTGGCTGGCTGGGTGCCGCCGCTAGAATTGAAGCGACCTGAGACGTGCTTCCCATGGTCGCAACCGGCTCTCCCGTCAGAACAAACTGGCCGATGTTGACCGAAATACGTTCCATCCCGGCGATTAATACATGATACCCGCCGCCCGCATTGAGGATCAAGAGTTGTCCATAGCTTCGGAAGGGCCCCGCATACACAACCCAGCCATCACACGGGGTTGTGACCTGGGCGCCTGGCCGGGCGGCAATGGAGATGCCCTTTTCCTGGCCACCCACGCCGTCGGAACCGCCAAAATTCCGAATTTTCGTTCCATTAACCGGCATTGCCAATAGGCCTTTGGCCGATGCGAAGGCGATGGCCGGACTAAGCCGGCCGGGATCCTTGAGGGCGCCGAGATCCGGCTTTCCGTTCAAGGCTGTGGGGGTTCCTTTCAATTCCGCCGCTGCTGCAGCCTTGGCTGCGGCCTTCACGTCCTGCTCCATCTTCGCGATCAGGTCCTGAAGGGTATCGGCCTGCCGCGAGAGGTTGACCGCGCGTTGCCGCTCGGCCTCCATATCCTTCTCAACGTCGGCCTGATTCTTCTGGCGTTCCTGGATCAGAGCCGCCAGTCGGGTACGGTCGGAATTGAGCCTGTCGCGATCGGCCGCCAGCCTGTCTCGCTCCTCGGAAATGTTTTTGCGCAGTGTGACGAGTTCACCCAGGTCGCTTGCGAGCTTTGCGGCGCGGACGCGCATCTCCGGGATGACTGCGCCGAGCAGCATGGCGGTTCTTAGCGACTGGAGGGCATCTTCCGGTCTGACGATGAGCGCAGGCGGCGCCCGGCGGCCGGCACGCTGAAGCGCCGCAAGCACCTCCGCAATTTCGTCCCGACGGGATTCGAGCGAGGCGCGAATCTGAAGTTCGCGGGCATCCAAAGGCCGCAGCCGGCCTTCGGTATCAGCCATTTGGCTTTCGATATCGCGCACGCGGGCTGCGATATCGATCAATTGCTGGTTGAGCTTGGCGCGGTCCTGGCCGATGGCGGCGATCTCAGCCTTGAGTTTTTCTTGTTGCTCGGCTGCCTGTCTCTGCTGTTCGCGCGCAGCTTCGAGCTCTTGCGTTCGTCGCTTGATCGCTTCGGGGTCCGGAGCAGCGATCTGTGTCTTGTTGGTTTGGGTCTTTGCGGTCTGGGCGGCTGCTGTCGAAATCAGCGGAGTCACCATGTTGAAATGAGCCGCCGCCTGCACGCATGACAGAGCCAGGGGCAATGCTGCTCCTTGCATTAACCTGCGCATCGGCAGCGGGTTTGCGGTGCTTCTCGCGTGGGTCACGTGCGGTTCGATATGTCTGCCGACTTATGCGCGGTGATAAGGATGGCCGGACAAAATGGTGGCGGCCCGATAAATTTGTTCCAGTAACATGACACGCACCATCTGATGCGGCCAGGTCGCTTTGCCGAATGCGACGCTGAGCTTGGCTTTGCGCCTCAATTCGGGCGAAAGTCCGTCCGCGCCGCCGATCAAAAAAACAGCATTCGGAACTGATTCGTCGCGCCAGCGGCCAAGATGCCGCGCGAAAGTGGCACTGTCGATACTCTCACCGCGTTCGTCGAGGGCAATGATGGACGATTTTTCAGGAATGAGCGCTGTGATTGCCATGGCTTCTTCGGCGATCCGTGCCGCCGCATCGCGCGCGCGGCTTTCCGGAATCTCGTGAATCTGAAGTCCGCGGAATCCCAGCTTGCGGCTGATGTCGTCAAAACGTTCGCGATAGCGTTCGGCGAGCTCCCGTTCGGGACCTTGCTTGAGACGGCCGATGCCAATGACGAGGACGTGCATGAGATTTCCTAGTGGTCCGATTCTAACATTCGCACCCCGGTTCGGGGGTACTTCCTGCGAATGTGAGAATCAAAGGACCACTAGCCAATATAAGTTTCTAGTGGAGTTTTGGATTTGACATTCGCTTGACCAACTCGCGGCCGGGTGGGTAGCGAATGTCAAATCCACTAGCATGCGTCACGGCAGCCGGACATGTGTTTGTTGTTTACGATAAACCCGCCTCGAATGATGGCGAGATGAATGCATTTGCGCGGATATCGGAAGGCTTTGCACCGTAGCGGCGGCGGAATGTGCGGTTGAAGTAGGACAGGTCACGAAAGCCGACATCATACGCAATAGCGCCAATGGCGCGCTTCACCAGACGCGGATCGGATAGCATCCGATGAGCCTGAATCAGGCGCTGTGTCAGGATGAATTCGGACACAGACAAACCTTCCGCTTCGAATAGCATGTTGACGTAACGCGGCGAGATGCCATGGCGATTTGCTAGCACCTCGGTGGACAGGTTTTGCTGGAAGAGATTGGCTGCGATGTCGTCCTTGATGGCACGCAGTCGCGCCATCCGCACGCCGCGTTGCCTTGCGATCTGCGCGCCGTCAGGCGTTGCGCCGATTGCAAGGCCGGCAAGATCGTGCATGTGCAGCACGACGGCGCGGCGCAGCTCGGGTGTGGCCAACGCATCGGTGTCTTCCATGATCCCGGCATACCTGACCAGCATCTTCAATGCGGGATTGTCGCAGGAAATGGGACGAACGAAGGCGGCATCGACGTTCGGCGTGAGTGACGACAGCAATGATCGGTCGAACCGGAAGTTCAGCAAGTTGGATGGGACATGGCCATAGAAGACCCCCGGCGAACCGTTTGAAATCAAGGTCGCCTCGCCATCCCTGATGGTAACTTCGCGTCCAATCTGCTGCAGGGTGCCGCAGCCCTGTGAGGGGAAGACAAGAACGACATCGTCGTTATCGATCATGTCCGCCGTATGGGTATTGCGCGTCGGCGAAAGGGTGCCTGATGCAAGGCCGAAACTGGGAAGCCCGCGGACGATGAAATCGAGTTCGAAAGGATGATCGGGATGCGGATCGATTTCGAGCCGCATGACCTGGCGTCCGTAGGTTTCACGAAACGCCTCCATGCGATCGGGGCCTGAGAACTCCGCACTTGTCATGTGCATCGTTACGAAGTCGTCGTTCACCATCTCCCGCCCCCCGGCCGATAGGCATCTTATTACCACGCGATTAGTGGTGGTTCCATTGGGGCTGGTTCAACAACGGCGGGAATTTATTGATTACGGCTTCTCAATAGCTTTAGCTTTGCCCGAGCGGATCCGCGCTCCTGTAACCTGTTAGGGAGGGGCGCGGACAGCCCTTCCCCTATCGCGCGAAGCGGCAGGCTCGGTAGATTGGGCGCAACCCACTGCCGTGCCGCAAAACTACGGCACGCACATCTTTTGCGGTTACGACCGCGATCAGTCCAGAGCTTCTTAGCGCGCGCGTTTTGCCGTCGGCTTGTCTGAGGTCCACATCTTTTCAAGATTGTAGAACTCACGGACTTCCGGTCTGAACACGTGAACGATCACATCGCCGGAATCGATCAGCACCCAGTCGCAGGCGGACAGGCCTTCGATGTGAGGAGCTTCGATTCCGCTCTCCTTGAGACCCTTCGCGACATTCTCCGCGATCGCACCCACGTGGCGGTTTGCCCGCCCGGAGGTGACGATCATATAGTCGGTGATGGAGGATTTGCCGCGGAGGTCGATAGTGACCGTCTCTTCCGCCTTCATATCGTCAAGACGGGAGAGGATCAGGTTCAGCGTCTCGTCGGCGTCAGGGCGCGCCTTCAAGGCCGCTACAGGCATCGTTTCTTCACTACGAGCCTTAGACAATACAGATGTGGTCAGGGACCATTCCTTTCACTGTATCGCGAGCATCGAATCCTGATGCCCGCCTTCATCATAGACACTTGGGGTTAACGTTTTCAATCTTCCAGGGCGGAACCTGAGTACTTCGCAAAGTTCCTTGCTGAAAAACATCATGTGCTCTTCCAGCTTCCGTCGGGGTTCCGGAGGCTCGTGGACGAAAGATCCGACTTGAGGCCAGTCAGAAATGTCCATACCGGCGCGCGGCGAGTGGCCAAGGTTCCCGCATCTCGCTCATCGATACGGTATGGCGCGAGTGTTTGTGCTGCGACGGAGGAAAGAGCGCGAAAGCTGTCGGGCGGGCGATCGATTACGGCGATCGGCACCAGATCCGCGATGCGTCGCCAGCTTTCCCAGCGATTGAATTGCGCAAGATTATCGGCGCCCATGATCCAAACGAAACGCACGCCGGAGCAACGGCGACGCAGGTATGAAATCGTGTCCATTGTATACCGTGTGCCGATGACAGCTTCGAGACAACTGACGTCGATACGCGGATCGTTCGCAATTTTCTCCGCGGCGGCGATACGGTCATCGAGCGTGTGAAGCGCTTGTCCACGCTTCAGCGGATTTCCCGGCGACACCAGCCACCAAATGCGGTCGAGCTTTAGACGCTTCAATGCAAACAGGCTGATCGCACGATGAGCGTCGTGCGGTGGATTGAACGATCCCCCAAGCAGGCCGATGCGCATGCCGTCCGTATGGAACGGAATGTCGTGAGGCTGATGAATCTCGTTGGACAATGTCAGATCGTTCACGGGCGAGTTTGGCCCGTGCCGTGGACGCGATATTTGAAGCTGGTCAGTTGCTCAACGCCGACCGGCCCCCTCGCGTGGAATTTGCCGGTCGCAATTCCGATTTCCGCACCGAAACCGAATTCCCCGCCATCGGCGAATTGCGTCGAGGCGTTATGCAGAACGATGGCGGAGTCCACTTCATTGAGAAATGTTTTCGCAGCGTTCGCATCTTCGGTGACGATGGCGTCGGTATGGTGCGAACCGTAGCGTTCGATATGCGCGATCGCCTCATCGAGACCGCCGACGACCTTCGCCGAGATGATCGCGTCCTCGTATTCGGTCGCCCAATCTTCTTCCGACACCGGCTTCACGCGGGCATCGACTTCCCGCACATCGCCGCCGCCGCGTACTTCACAGCCCGCATCGAGCAGCATCGTCACAAGCGGCTTGAGCTGGGTCGGCGCGACCGCCTTGTCGACGAGCAATGTTTCGGCTGCTCCGCAGACGCCCGGCCGGCGCATCTTGGCGTTGAGAACAATGGTCTTGGCCATATCGAGCGATGCGGCTTTGTCGATGAAGACGTGATTGACGCCTTCGAGATGCGCGAACACCGGCACACGTGCTTCATCCTGCACGCGGGCGACAAGGTTCTTGCCGCCGCGGGGGACAATCACATCGATCGCGCCCTGAAGTCCGCTGAGCATCAATCCGACTGCCGCGCGGTCGCGGGTCGGCACCAGCACGATTGCTTCTTCAGGAAGTCCCGCTTTGCGGAGGCCATCCACGAGGCACTGATGGATCGCGCCGCAGGAACGGAAGCTGTCGGAGCCGCCGCGGAGGATCACGGCGTTGCCGGATTTGAGACAGAGCGCGCCAGCATCGGCGGCAACATTGGGACGGCTTTCGAAGATCACGCCGATGACGCCGAGCGGCACGCGCACGCGTTCGATGGTCATACCGTTAGGGCGCGTCCAGCTCTCCGTGACTTTGCCAACGGGGTCGGCGACGTCGCGCACGACATTGATACCGTCAGCCATCGCCTTGATGCGCGCCTCGTTGAGCGCGAGACGATCGACAAAGGCGGCGCTTGAACCGGCGGCTTTCGCTTCTTCGACATCCTCGGCATTGGCGGCGAGGATCGCAGATGCATTGGCACGGATGGCATCCGCCATCGCAGCCAGAGCCGCATTCTTTTGCTCAGTTGGCGCGATCGCCAGCACGCGCGCGGCGCGGCAAGCGCCGGCAGCAAGCTCCATCATGAGCGCGTTGAGATCGGTTGTGCCGTCGAGGGTTTTGAGCGGGGCGGTCATTTGGGTCTATCTGGTGTGGAATTCACGTAAAGCCATGCCGTAGCACAGAAAATCCGCGGCTGCGAGATACAGCGGGCATGGCTGCCCGCGGAAGGGTCGGCCAATGGCCGAGACCGCCCGGAAAACCTATTTGACGCTGTCCGCGCCGCGAGGTCCGCCTACGACCAGGTCGTCCCGGTGGATCATCTCAGCCCGGCCGCTGACGCCCAGGATCTGCGCGGCGTCCGAAGACGAGCGTCCTTTGATCTTCTCGGCGTTCTCAGCGTCATAGGCCACGAGGCCGCGCCCGATTTCGTGGGTGTCCGGCCCGCGGACCACCACGGCATCTCCGCGGGCGAATTGTCCATCCACCCGGATGACCCCCGCCGGAAGCAGGCTTTTGCCTGCGCGCAATGCCGCTACTGCACCGGCGTCGATGGTCAGCGTACCCTTGGGCTCGAGCGATCCCGCAATCCAGCGCTTGCGCGCGGTCACGGGGTTGGCCGGCGTGAGGAACCACGTGCAAGGCCCGCCATCGGCGATGGCCTGCAGCGGGTGGTCGATCTTGCCGGATGCGATCAGCATGTGCGTGCCGGCGCTGGTCGCGATCTTCGCGGCTTCGATTTTGGTGCGCATGCCGCCACGCGACAGCTCGGACTCCGCAGCTCCCGCCATCGCTTCGATGTCGGCGGTCACGGATTCAACGACAGGAATGAGCTTCGCATTCGGATTGGCCGCTGGCGGCGCGGTGTAAAGCCCATCGATATCCGAGAGCAGCACGAGGAGATCTGCGCTGGTCATGGTGGCGACGCGAGCGGCGAGACGGTCGTTGTCACCATAGCGGATTTCGTTGGTCGCGACGGTGTCATTCTCGTTGATCACGGGCACCGCGCGCCATTCGAGCAGTTTCGAGATGGTCGAGCGGGCGTTGAGATAGCGCCGCCGTTCCTCGGTATCCTGCAGCGTGACAAGAATCTGCCCCGCGCCAATGCCATGAGCGCCGAGCACTTCGGACCAGGTGCGCGCCAGCGCAATTTGGCCGACAGCCGCTGCGGCCTGACTTTCTTCGAGCTTCAACGTGCCGCTCGGCAGCTTGAGACGGCTGCGGCCAAGAGCGATCGAGCCGGACGAAACAACGAGGACATCCTTGCCGTCGTGATGCAGCTTCGCGATGTCGGCCGCAAGCGCTGCGAGCCAGGCTGAGCGTACTTCGCCCGCCTTCGCATCGATCAATAGCGATGAGCCGACCTTGACGACGATACGGCGAAATTTCTTGAGGGAAGGCTTCGACATGAGAGCGCGGTGTTTGGCGGGAATGAATGAGCTGCGGAAAGAAAGGGTCAGGTGCCGAGTGGCGACCACTCCTTGCTTTCCGGTTCGTCTTCGGTAGCAGAAGTCGACTCGGTTGCCTTCTTGGCATTCGTGGAGACGGGTGCTTCGTCGATCACGGCCGCCAATGCGCGCAACGCCTCGGAGATGCCTTCGCGCGATATGCCCGAAACGAGAAGGGGTGCTTTCTTCGCAGCACGCTTCAAGCGCGCCTTCTGATCCTTGAGGTGTTCGGGCGAGACGGCGTCGATCTTGTTGAGCGCGACGATTTCGATCTTTTCGCCAAGATGCTCGTCATACGCTTCGAGTTCGGCGCGCACGGTCTTGTAGGCCTTGCCCGCATGTTCGCTCGTTGCATCGACCAGATGCAGCAGCACACGGCAGCGCTCGATGTGGCCGAGAAACCTGTCGCCAAGGCCGGCGCCTTCATGCGCACCTTCGATCAATCCCGGAATGTCCGCGAGCACGAACTCCCGGCCATCGACGGCAACAACACCAAGCTGCGGATGCAACGTCGTAAACGGATAATCCGCGATCTTCGGCTTTGCGGCGCTGACCACAGACAGGAAGGTGGATTTGCCCGCGTTGGGCAATCCGACCAGACCGGCATCGGCGATCAGTTTCAGCCGCAGCCAGATCCAACGTTCCTCGCCCGGCTGCCCGGGATTGGCGTTACGCGGCGCGCGGTTGGTGGAGCTTTTGAAGTGGGCGTTGCCGAACCCGCCATTGCCGCCTTTCGCCAGCACGAACTTCTCGCCGACTTTCGTAAAATCGTGAATGAGGGTCTCGCGATCTTCATCGAAGATCTGCGTGCCGAGGGGCACCTTGAGCACGATGTCCTTGCCGCCCGCGCCATGGCGGTCCGATCCCATGCCGTGCACGCCCTTCTGAGCCTTGAAGTGCTGCTGGTAGCGATAGTCGATCAGGGTGTTGAGGCCTTCGGCAACTTCGACAATCACGTCGCCGCCGCGGCCGCCATTGCCACCGTTGGGACCGCCAAATTCGATGAATTTCTCGCGGCGAAATGCCACGCAGCCGTTCCCTCCGTCGCCGGAGCGAATATAGACCTTGGCTTCATCGAGGAATTTCATGGCTCATCCGTAACGGAGCGCGATCAGCAAAACATGCCCTTCGGGCGCCGAAAATGCGGAAACCGGCCGCGCCGCTCGTTTCCGTGTGGATCATATATGCGCCATGGGCGCCGCAGCAGCAACCGATTGATGCATGTCCGTAGGTTAATGGCTGCATTTGTGGCGGTTGCAGTAAATGCCTCGGCCCCGTAAACGACTTTCCAGCCGCATTTTGGTCCGATTCATCCCCGGCACAGCCATGTTTGCGAAAATCTCAGCCGACGCCAACAACCGCTCGGCCCGCCTCGCCGGCATTGGCCTGATGCTGCTCGGCATCTTTTTGTTCTCGTTCGGGGACGCGCTCGGGAAATTCATCGTTGGGACCTATTCGGTCGGACAATTGCTGTTCTTGCGCGGCCTCGGGTCGCTGCTCCTGATGTCGCCGTTGATCTGGCGGTACCGGGCGCAATTCACCAGGGTGCGGCGGCCCGGTCTGCAGGTTCTCCGGGTGGTTCTGTCCACGGCGGAAGTCGCAGCGTTTTTTGCCGCAGCGATCTATCTGCCGCTTGCCGATATCATCACCTACTATCTCGCGGCACCGATCTTTGTGACGGCGGGAGCCGCGTTCTTCCTTGGCGAGCATGTCGGCTGGCGGCGGTGGATCGCGATCGCGGTGGGATTCAGTGGTGTCCTGATCGCGCTGCAGCCCTCACCACAGACTATTAGTTGGCCGGCGCTAATTGCTCTTGGCGGCAGCACGTCGTTCGCGGCTCTGATGCTGGTGACGCGTTCGTTGCGGGACACGCCGGATATCGTGCTCGCCTCGAGCCAGTTTGTGGGCACGATCGTGTTCGGTGGTTTGATCGCGCCTCTGGGCTGGGTGATGCCGTCATTCCCGCATCTTGGCCTGTTCCTCCTCGCTGCCTGTTTCTCCGTTGGCGCGCTGCTTAGCCTGAACCGCTCGCTGATGCTGGCGCCGGCCAGCGTTGTGGTGCCGTATCAATATTCCATGATCATCTGGGCGGTGATCTTCGGCTATGTCGCGTTTGGAGACATTCCAACGCCGCACACACTTGCTGGGGCTGCGATCATCATCGGCGCGGGGCTCTACATCTTCTTCCGCGAGCGCAATCTCGCGCGGCAGGAGCCGGTGGTGGTGTCGCCGCCAGGCTAACATGCTGGTGGCATAGCAACCGCGGAAGGCGTGCATTTCTGCTGGTTGTTCTGCGTCCGAATGCTTTCTAAGCATTCTGGCGCGCGATAATTCCGTCGCTCCGCGCCCGCCTATATTTCAAATTATAGCCATTGCAGATGCCTTTTTCTTTTAAACCTTCGGTTGGGACGAAAGCAAAATCGTCCACGGTGAAGGGCATTCTCTTCATGGTAGCGAGCATATCGATTTTCTCGCTCGTTAACGCGTTCAGCAAAATGATGGTCGCGACGTATCCTCCGGCGCAGGTGTTCTTCATCCGCGGTTTCGGTGCGCTGGCTGTCCTGCTGCCGTTTCTCGCCCGCAATAACTTCGCCGCGGCGAGAGGCCTGCCCAGGCCCGGACTGCAGGCGCTGAGAATGGCCTTCTCCGTCGCGGACGGCATGCTGTTCTTCACCGCGATCAAGTTCATTCCGCTTGCGGACGCCACCACCTGCTATCTCGCGGCGCCGATTTTCGTGACTGCGTTTTCAGCGATTTTTCTGCGGGAGCATGTCGGCTGGCGGCGATGGAGTGCGGTGGTTATCGGATTCATCGGCGTGCTGATTGCTTTGCGTCCGACCGGCGCAACCTTTTCCTGGCCGGCGCTGATCGCGCTTGCGGGATGCCTGTGTCAGTCGATGTTCATGGTCACCACGCGCTTCGTGCGCGGAACATCCAACGTGTTCCTGGGCACCACACAGGTCGTTGGTTCATTCCTGTTCGGTGGCTTTCTGTCCGCGTTCGTGTTTGTACCGCCGACCTGGGCAATCGTGGGCTTGTTGATGCTCAGCGGCATCATCAATGTTGCGGGCATCTTGTGCATCAACCGATCATTGACGCTGGCGCCGGCGAGTGTTGTTGCGCCGTTTCAGTACACGATGATCATCTGGGCAATCGTGCTTGGCTTTCTGGTGTTCGGCGACATTCCATCGCCGAACACCGTGATCGGAGCCTTTATTGTCGCGTGCGCCGGCATCTATATTTTCCTGCGCGAACGCGTGGTCATGCACCGCGAGCCGGAGCCCAATCCGCCAACGGTGGTGTAGCGCGTCGCCTCCTAAAGCGTTTTCGAGCGAAGCGGGTACCGGTTCGCGTGAAGAAAACGCGTCAAAATAAGATTCCGGAGCTTCGGTTCTGATGAGTCAGAACCGAATGGGCTCTAGGCGCCGCGCCGCATCGAGTTGCGCCAGCTTTTGATCGACGCCCAGACGGCGCGATCGAGCTTGAAGCAGTCGACTGGCGTGGATGAGCCGAGCGCGAGGAACCGATGCAACTCAACGCCGGTCCACTGGAAGCCGCACTTCTCCAGCACATGGCGAGATGCCGGGTTCAGGACGCGCGCGCCCGAGATCAGACGCTCGATGGCGAATTCCTCGAAGGCGTAGTCGATCACCGCCCGCGCCGCTTCCGTCGCGTAGCCTTTGCCCCAGTGATCGACGCCGAGGCAATAGCCAAGCTCCGGCGCGTCTTCATTTTCCCAGCTGATGCCAACGAGGCCAATTACAGCGCGCTCGCGCTCGATCAGGAAGACGGTGTCGATCGTGTTCGCAACCGTGGCCACGAACTCTTTGGCGTCGTCCAGCGTATAAGGATGCGGCACACGACGCAGGTTAATGGACACGCGTTTGTCGGCAACGACAGCGGCGATGGCTTTTACGTCCGCGAGTGTCGGCCGGCGCAACACCAGCCGCTCGGTCTCGAGGACGACAGTTCTTGATTCCCGCAACGTCGGCGTTGGAATTTCCTGCAACATGGGTGGGCTCCTTGGTTTGCGCTCGCCCCCCATGAACGAGCGCGCAAAACGAAAGGGGAGGCCGGTTTCCCGTCTCCCCTTCGAGCCTTCCAGTTGCTCTGCCGGTTCAACAGGACCCGGCAGACGCGATGTGTCTACCGTTTATTCAGCCGCGGCCACCATCGGAATAACCGAGATGAACGTGCGGCCGTTGGCTTTGGCGCGGAATTCGACGCGGCCTTCGACCTTCGCGAATAGGGTGTGATCAGTGCCCATGCCGACGTTCTGGCCGGGATGCCAGGTGGTGCCGCGCTGACGTGCAATGATATTGCCCGGAATCACGTGCTGACCGCCAAACGCCTTGATGCCAAGGCGCTTACCTGCCGAGTCGCGTCCGTTGCGCGATGAACCGCCTGCTTTTTTGTGAGCCATGGCTCGTCTCCAAAATTCGTCTTTAAGCTATAGACCGATTCCTCGACGGAATCATTTCACTTTTTGTCGCTCTAGTGTCTCGATTCCGAAGTTCGCATCATTTCGCTGCACGTTTTTTGCGAACTTCGGAATCGAAGGACACTAGCAAGTTATTGTTCTAGTGTGGCTTTGGTTCAGAAGTCCGCATTCCAGGCTCGCAGCACAAATGATGCGGACTTCTGAACAGCCACACTAGGCCTTCGGCGCAGCTTTTTTTGCTGCGGTCTTGGGGGCTGCTGCCTTCTTCGCAGGTGCCTCGCCCTCAGCCGGCGCAGCCTCGACCTTCTTTTCCTTCTTCGGACGCGGTCCGATGGTCGGAGCCTTGCCGTCGGTCAGGATCTCGGTGACGCGAATGACCGTGATTTCGTCACGATAGCCGCGCTTGCGCTTCGAATTCTTGCGGCGGCGCTTCTTGAAGGCGATGACCTTCGGGCCGCGCTTGTGGTCAAGCACTTCGGCGGCGACCGACGCGCCAGCAATAAAGGGAGCTCCCAGCGTCGGCGTATCGCCGCCGACAACCATCACTTCGCCCAGCTGCACAATCGTGCCGACTTCGCCGGCGATCTTGCCAATCTCAAGTACATCATTCGGAACGACACGGAATTGCCGGCCGCCGGTTTTGATGACTGCGAACATCGTTCTCTTCCTTCGTGTTCGATCCCGGCGCTCGGAGGACGTCCGGGCCGGCTTCTTATTCAGTCGTTATGGGTTCACCGCGATCACTTGGATCGCGAAATTCTTGCTTGGCTTGCAATCGGGCAGCCACGCAAAAACAAACGGCGCGAGAAGTCCCACGCCGGATGGCAGGACTTATATCGGCTCGAAGCCGTGAGTCAAGGCAGGCCAGCCGAAAAACGGCTTAAACAGCCGTGATTTAGCGCGATTTGGAGCCGTTTCGGCCTGCCGTTGCGGCTTTCGCCCATGAAACAATCCAGTTTCCCAGCCGTTGTCACTTGCTCCAAGGGCGAGGGAAGAGGGATTATGGCTGAAGACACGCTGACGACCGCCGGAATCGGCAACCATGGGGTGTCTCGCCTGCCATCCGTAGACGTTGACAGTTACAATGTTGAGATCAAGGACGAAGAGGGCTTTCTGGGGGATCGCGCCAGCAAAGGCGCTTTCCAGGCGATTCTCGATGGCTGGCGCAAATCTCTGAAGAAAATCGGCGACGATCCATTCGGCGCGAAATCATCCGAAGAACTCAGCAAGAAGAAGCTCGACGAAATTCTCGTCGGCGATGACGTCGAGGCCTCCGCGCTTGTTCATAGTGCGATTGAGGACTTCGCGCAGGAACTGGCCTATGTCACGAGGCGCTTTTTGAAAACCAAGGCCTGGGACAAAACAGAAGCGATCATTGTCGGCGGCGGCTTCCGGCAGAGCCGGATCGGCGAACTGGCGATCGCGCGCGCCGACATCATCCTGAAGGCGGACGGGCACAAGGTGCGCATGATTCCGATCCGTTTTCATCCTGATGAGGCCGGGTTGATCGGCTGTGTGCACCTCGCACCCTCATGGATTTTCGAGGCGCATGACTCGATTCTGGCTGTCGATATTGGCGGCACGAATATCCGCTGCGGCGTTGTGGAAACACGCCAGAAAAAGGCTGCGGATCTGTCGAAGGCGCAGGTCTGGAAGTCCGAGGTGTGGCGTCACGCGGACGATGAGCCGACCCGCGAGGGGGCTGTGAAGAAGCTCGCGAACATGCTGAAGGACCTCATCAAGCAGGCCCAGGCTGAGGGACTGAAGCTAGCGCCGTTTATTGGCATCTCGTGCCCAGGCGCCATTAAGGAAGACGGCTCGATAGAGAAGGGCGCCCAAAATCTCCCGGGCAACTGGGAAAGCAGCAGGTTCAACCTACCGAATAGCCTGACCGAAGCGATCCCGGCCATCGGGGCCTACGACACCGCGGTGCTCATGCACAATGACGGCGTGGTGCAGGGCTTAAGCGAGATTCCCTTCATGCAGGACTACAAGCGCTGGGGAATCCTGACCATCGGCACCGGCCTCGGCAACGCGCGATTCACCATGCGCAATCCGCGCGAGAAAAAGAAAGGGTGAAACGGGGTAATCCGTCCATCGCCGGCGGGTTTCTCAGTGCTGCTCCGCTTATTGGCGGTGAGGCCGCGAGTGAGCCGCATACGGCGTCCCGCAGAAACCAAGCCCCACATTAAAAAAACGCCTCCGGTTGCAACACGTTACCTAATGTGGGGTGTGATCCGGCGAATTGGAAATTTGAGACGATTCCCCTGCTAAACGGGGTGGGTTAATCGCTTCCGCGCCTTGTCTATCCGGTCAACCTCGCATAGAACACGCCCCGACCCGGCAGGCGATCTGCCGATTTGGCACCCGGAGAGGTGGCAGAGTGGTTGAATGCACCGCACTCGAAATGCGGCATAGGTGCAAGCCTATCGGGGGTTCGAATCCCTCCCTCTCCGCCAGACGCCAAGCTAAACGATTGAAATCATTGACATATTAAGCGACTCCTGATCCCTGCCCCGACGCCTGCCCCAACAGATTTTGTGGGTCGCCACGCATAACGGAAGCCATGCTCGGACGAGTATGGATTTTGGCTTCATCATCATCGCGGAAACAGTTCGTAACAGTCGCTGTGGTGTCGTGAGCCGATCGCTTCGGCTCCCTTCTTGCAACACTCGATCATGTTCTCGAGAGATCCTTGCGACGGACCGAGGGCCGGAGCGGGTGATCCGCTCCGGCCTTTCTTTATGCTAGCTTCTTGATATGGTGCTGCACACGCACGCCGTCGATCCATAGGGCGATCCGGCCAGTTGCCACGAGGTCCGAAGTTGCGGCGACAAACCGCCGAACAGCCTGAGTGTTGCCTACATAGAAGCGGTGCCTGAGACCAGCCGCGACTGCGCCATCGGTAAATCCACCGAGTGCCGCATAACCCGACGCTTCCTGGATCTCGAATTGCACCGCCCACCGCGTGCGCCGTGGTCGAACTTCATCCAGGACCTCCACGCTGATGGGATGTTTCGGCCCTTTTCGCACTGTGATTGGCGCAATCGATTGCCTCGGGAATGTTAGGATCTTTCCCATCAGTTCTCCATCTTCAGCGGTTCTGAGTGGAGACGGGAATCGGTAACCGCATAGCCGAGACCGCCCGCGAAATCGCGTTGGCGGGTCAGCGGCGGCCCGTTGATTCGAGCAGTTCGGCCATTGCGGCTATCGCCGCAAGCGGTTCTTGCCGTGCTTCAGCTTTGTATCTTGCTGTGCGAGCACGTCTTTGAGTTCTATGATTTCCTTCGCTCGGGTAACTTCAAACAAGGAATCGCCATGTCAGAGCGTCGTGAACTTTATCGCAGTCCGAATGGAGACGCGTGGTTCCTGGGGCGCGAACCCACAACTGGAAACGCCTTTGTGATCCATCAGCCGAATGCGCCCTCCGGTGGGCGACTATCGCATATCGAGTTGGGCGAATTCTTGAGGAGTCATGTTAACAGTCCTGAACAGCAAGCCCTCTTACGTCTGATCGGTACCTTGGTAGAAGTACCGCCATACGCCTAAGAAGGGCTGATTCCGCCGGAGCGGCAGTTAGAGAAGGCAGGACAATTCTCTAACGTCAGCTCGTTTTGTGATCTTTTTTGCCAGACGCTGTTCCGCGAGCTAATCCGCGAGCAAGCGCTTTGCAGCCGGTCGAGCCTACTCTGTCAGCGACACTCGATCGCACCGGGATACCTCGCGCGCGCCCAGCCCCGCAAAGAGCTCGGATACCGGTGGTCGGCCAACTGTGCCGGACATGAAGCCGATATGTTTGCGCTATTCGCACTTGGCATTCAGCAGCGTTGCGAAATCGATTCCTTTAAAAGGAATGCCCGGATCGAAGGCGTTGCCCGGGCCAATGAGGACGTTGCCAGCGGGCGCGGTAATTAATAGCTGCCTGATTGGGATCCACAAGCCATTCGGTATCCGCTGGAAGTCCGCGCAATTTAATTCCTGAGCATCTGCGCCGATAGCTACCAGAACCGTCATCATCGCGAAGGAGAGGAGATGCCTCACGACCGCGGAGCGCGTCTTGGTGGGGCGAATAACATCGAGCACCTTCTTTGTTGGATTCGCGCCTCAGCCAATCGAATTTTTTCCCGTAACAGCGACAGTTCTGCGAGCTCTGCAGTTAGGCTGCGCGGGTTTTCGATCGGCTCCTTAGGAAGAAGAGCTTTGCGAGCATTTGTTTTGTAGGAAATCATCTGACATGCCTCTTCATTGAACGGGACGGACGCAGGTTCGATCTGGAGAAGGCTCGATTGGTAACGACCTTAAGCCTCCGAGGGCAAAAGCAATGAAATCGAAATAGAAGATAGTTCCAAACTGGCCTTTGAGGTGCTGAAACTAGATTCGGAGACATAGGAGGAGCACGCGCTAAATGCCGGCAGTAGTCGTCCACCGCCTACCACAAGCGGAACAGTGCCATTTGTTCACTACGGCATCGGGGGAGTAATTCGAACTATAGGGCGCAGTTATGCTCTCGCCACAATGGCAGGTATCCGTGCCTTCCGGTCGCGATCTTCGCACCGGGGCTTCACGAGCCACGCGACTCGCCCAGTTGCGTTCGAATTTTCGGTGAAAATGAATCGGGTATATTATCTCGTTCACGGCTGGTCTCCCTTTGCAGGTGGGAGCACAACCGGTCTCTCAGTCACCGAACAAAATTGCGCACAGCGATGCCTCAATTGTTGGCCCAATGTTTGCAAATAGCGAGTCATTTATTTGGTGGCTTCCAAGGAACCAATGGGGAGTACGAGAGACTATTATGCCAACGACTGGATGTCCTCGACCCTGAATCGCTCCGGGGGGCTTTTCACGGCGTCAACGCCGACAACCCGCGTTTCAGCACAGCGGCACAGAACCTTAGATCACCCATAGCCGCCGCGTAGCGCGGGAGGAGGGGATCGACAATCGCGATCAGCAGGATGCCCATGACAACGCGGGCGGAATAAAAGCTCACAACAGCTATCTCGTATCGGCTGTCTTTTTTTGGTTGAGCGCGGCTGAGTATCGAGACACCCTGAGCCGCTAGGTCGCTACCATGATGCCAGATTACGTCGCGCTAACACGAATCTTCGACTGCTTCCGTCGTGAAGACTAGCTCATCGACAGTTATCTCGAAGCCAAGCCTTTAGCAGGTAGCCCGCCTTAGCCCTCTGCCCATGTTGTTGTAGACGTGCTTATAAGCTGCGCCTCGATCTCGACTTGCCGTTTGCGCACGAACGTTGAATGCCGCTCCGCTTCCGCGAGCAAGCGGCGGAGAATGCTGCCCTCTGTGCAGTCGTTCCCCGATGCGCATCAAGATCAGCCGGATAATCGTTCATGGCATACTCACGTCCGCCAATTGCGCGTCCGATAAATCAATAGATCCGATAGAGATCATTTCCATAGATGACCCACGCTCGCTTGGTAACAGGATCAACGTGGCAACGCGCCGATAAACAGGGTAGGAAATCCCCTCGATCATTTCTTCGTCCGTAACAATTTCATAGCTTCCTGCCGGGATGATTCGATCAACTCCCTTGATGCGTGCTGGATGCTTGAAGGTGACAATTTCCCGTCGCGTTCTAGTGGTCATTGACCCGCTCCGCTCTACGTGACGCATCTAAATGCGTGCCTACTGTGCGCCTTTCCGATTGGAATAGCTCCATAAACATGATCAACAAAATTGGTTTGAAATGCGCCAATTCCCATCACTGCGGCACGGAGCGTATTCGATTTCGACCGCGACGATCTGCTCGCGTCCTACTTGAGACCTGATTTCGGCAAGGGCGAGGCGCTCAAGAGCACACTTGCTAAGGCGGATCTTAGCCATCGATCTGCTCCGGTCGAGCCGACTAACTCTGCAGGCTCCGAACGAACAGCAATAAATGGGGTTTGTTCCTCCCGCGCTTCAGCAACGACCGCCGCAGAGCGATCGGGAATAAACACGTCAGGGCACACCGAGCGTGATGCTAGGAGTTGTCAGAACGACGAATATCGCACGTGGTACGACCTGCCCATATGGCGCGGCCCTGTTGGTCTGGGGCGAGAGCAGCTTGCGGGTAGCCCTGTGTGTGAGCGCTGCATGCGACCAGATAGGGTCGATCACCTGCGCTTCTTCTTCTCGATGAAGTCTTCAACCGCAGACACATTTACCCCAACTGCACGAACAGCGTTTTTCAGCTCTTCTTCTGTGCACCGCAGACGGTCCATCCAGTATCTGACCTCATATGGCTCATTGACATTGACCTTACTGCGATCCGGCTGTCCTCGATTGTTTCCGTCGCCTGTCATCGTCTATCCTCCACGGCCGGATCTGAGAGTAACTCAACAGGCCGTCGGGGAGGGTAAAAAAAGCTCGGGCGGTGGGTCGCGCCTACCGCGCCGGGGACGTGCCTTCGAAACCGAAAAGAAAATTTGAGGCTGAGGGGGGCGAACCTCACTGAGACACAGCGATAAGGCTCGCCTTCTCTTTGCAGATACCGCCGATCCGGAAAGCCTTCCTGCCGCGCTCTCGCTTGAACCGAAACCATCGATCGCTTGAAGTGTGCCGCCGTTCGCGCAGGCGAAACGCCAGTCTCAACGAAGTGACGCAGCTTCTCGATATCCTCGGGCGTCCAGCTTCTGCTCGTTGGATGTTTCATTGCGGCCTCGTCTCGCGAGACAGGGCCGCGGATGCGGCGAAACTAATTTCGCCATCAAGCCAATCTTGTTCGTCGGCAAGGGCTATCCAAGCCTTAGCCATTCGTCGATAGCGTTTCGCAGCCGGCTCGGACGTTGCACGCTCTGAAAGCTGCAGGCAGTTCTCAGCGTTCTCTCGGTAGATTTCTGACGTTTTCATTGCCGCAATCTTAGCGATGCAATTTTCGGCAGATTCAATTCCCAGGGCGGAACTTAGTTCCAGCCAAAACCCACGTAACGGCAGCGAATGAAGGCTGAGAGAGCGGGCGGCGGAGGGCCGGTGCCCTAGCGAGGTGGTGGTGAGCCAACAATTAGCTCGGGGAAGAAATAAACCGCCACGCCTGTGATCCCAGCGACTAATAACAAGCCTGCGACGAGTCCCAGCAAAACGCCTTTCGCGAGGTCGGCTTTTCGAATCGGACTTTGCATTAGAGACTTGACCGTCGAACACGCGGGTTCATGAGGGCTTTAACTTTTCAGGCTTCGCGAACATTTCGGCTCTGAATACAATTTTGTCGTCCCATTGGGCTCGGTTTACCAACGTCTGCATGCTGTAAGCCTGCAGGAGCACGTCTGTCCGTTCAGGACCAGCAGGCAGCGTGTAGGCCCGATCCTCAACTTGATCGGCAATTTTGGCGAACTCGTCCCGCGATATTTCGACGAAAGGCATGAGTTTCTCCTCGGTCGGTTGGAGTCTCGCAGATCAGATTCGGCTTCATCGGTATGGCCGAGGCAGTCCCAGCTTGGCCCTGATTGCGTCCTCTTTCTTTTGTCTGTCCCGCTTCAATTCACGGATGTGAGTGAACGGAAATCCAGATCGGGCAGCATAGTGCTGCACTGACGCTGTCGGTCGATCGAAGTAAACCGAGGCCCTGGCGGGACTGATACCATCTTGAACCAGTTTTCGTAATTGTTCAGTTTCTGCGGCGGTCCAGGCACGGCTTCTCATTCGCCTAAGTCCGAAACACGACGACGAACATCAGCGCTCGTCCTCCAATCCGCACCGCAAGCCAAGCAGTGCCAACGATTGATTACCGCTTTTGATGTATAATTAGAACTGTAAGGTGCCGTCACATCGTGTCCACAAGCACATGTATCGGTGCCCTCCGGCCGTGACTTTCGAACGACCGCATGGCGCGCCACTTGGTTTGCCCAACGTCGTTCGAATCTTCGCTGAAAATGGATCGGATAAACAATGGCCGTCATAGCTGCACTCCCTTTGCAGGCGGGAGCGCGAGCGGTCTCTCAGTCACCGGATGCCAGGATCCTTGCGGCGATAAACCACTATGCGCTTCAAAGACGAGCGAAGCTAGTCGAAAGAATTCTTGGCCGTCTGGAACTTATTGGCAAGCGTGCCGAAGCCGAGCGGAATGGAAGCTCATGCGTAAAGTTTTTAAGAATGCGATCCGAGCCGCTGTTACGGAAGAGCTTCTTCTCTCAGATGAGAATGCGGAAACGGCGCAGCTTTGTCGAGCTATGTAAGTTTAGAGTTTCGTTTCCTCGATAGGCGGGGCTTCGCAGCCAGCTTCGGAGCGATAGCAGCATCTTCGGCCTCCTTGGCCAGGCGGATTGCACGAAGCCGCTCCATATTCTTACGGATAGCAATATCTTGAGCCTGGAAGTGCGCGCGCGCTTCAGCGCCGGATTGAGCCGCGATGCGCATGCGTTCGGTACGCGCGATGTGGGAGGCAGTTGGTTGCTTTGTCATCTCACCCGCTTTCCGTCGTAGCCTTTTATATGGGGTATCCGGCCCACATTACGAGGAAAGCCAAGACGAGGGCCTTTCCATGAACACAATTGAGTTCTGGCTTTCTCGGCCTAACCTGCTAAGGTGTCGTCATTCGATTGCTGGCACTGATTTTTGTTAACGCGCCTCTGGCCCCTTTCCAAAGACATCGCTGAAAATTGGATAGGTTCGCGCAATCTTGCGCGACAACGCGCATCTGTGCGCCTAGAGGAAAAGCAAATGACAACAGGTACAGTAAAGTGGTTCAACGGCCAAAAAGGCTTTGGTTTCATTCAGCCGAACGGCAGCGGCGCCGATGTGTTCGTTCATATCAGCGCAGTGGAGCGGGCAGGCCTGACCGGCCTCGCTGAAGGTCAAAAGGTCTCCTATGAAACTAAGGTCGACCAGATGCGTGGCAAAGTCAGCGCGGAAAATCTCGCCCTAATCTAGCGGACAGTTTGGACGCTATTCCGCGGATGTACCGGAATGGCGCCCTTCAAGCTGGCCTAAAGTCGTTTCACGGATGTATTGGAACGATTTGATGAAACCCCGTCAGCAGTGACGGGGTTTTTTGCCTTGTATGGAGTTTTGGCACCAACTCGGACAGCGGGAGTGAGATAAATGGCGCAGGTCTTTCTGAAAGATGAAGATGTCTATCATCAACACCAGGGGCCGCAGGGGCGCTCGGACAACGTTCAATCCAATATCTACACCGTGATCTCAAGGATGCCGATCGAGGCTGATATGCGCATACGCTACCGCATCAGGAGTAAGAGCGACAACGTTGAGCGGATTGTGACAGAAGATCAGCTCAGCCCAATCTTGTGAATGGTAGAATGGATTGGGCTAAAGCGCGCCATGCACGTTGCTCAAATGGTACGTATAGAGCAGCGCGAGGGCCAGAACCAAAACTCCGCCGAGAATCCAACCGAAGCTAACGGATTGTTTCTTGGTCATAGAATGACCAGTGGGGCCGTGCCACGCATAGCTAATTGCTTTCTGCGCTTCTCGTTTCGTCGCGCATTTGAGGATCTCACTGTCACCGACGTAAACGACAAACTCGCGACCGGCGCGTTTGATCTTGTAGCCTTGCATTCCAACTTCCCACTGCGGGCGGACAATGCAACCGAACGTTGTCCGATCCTAGGCGGAAGAAGGCCTATCAACGTTCTAGGTGCGGTGTCCTTACTCATGGGTTAAGGCGGCCGGCTGAGAAATTAGGAAATGCAAAACAATCAAGGGCGTAATTTTAGCATCGTCGCGGTTCAATCCGGATAATCCCGCCATAGCGATAGTGAGGTGTGGACTGTGATCTGGGTCAACCTCCGCGATTTGGAATGTTGACTCTCACTTCGACATCCGCCGAGTTCCTGCCGACATGAACATGCGCAAGCGCAAGCTCGCCTGCGAGTTCAACCGCCGCCGTTCTGATTTAGTGCATGGCTTTCCTTGCAAGCGCGCGCTCCCTGCGAAGCTGGACCAAACCCCGTTGTGCGCGCATGAGGAAATCATCCGCAGGGAGATCGGTCGAGCGGTAGCCGTCTCTGATCAATCGTCTGAGGAGAAGGCAATGCCGCAGGATATCGCGTTTCCGAACGACGATAGATTCCAGGGGTGACAAACTGTAATCCATTTGATGTGAGCGTGCATCTTTTTGGCATAGCGATCCGTTATCTTTCGTTCGCGTGACACCATTGGTTCCTCCGTGTCGGCGGCCCGGACATCTCAACTTCCTCGATCTCTTCGTCGTGCCAATGATCGAGCACTTGCGTCATCCCGCATATTGAGAATCTCTGACACTGGCATTGTATGAAGTACTCTAGCGTTGGCGTGGGTTGCGTCAGCCTCTCAAAATCAATAGAGAAGCGTCAACCGCAGCGCTATTCAATCTGCGCGGACTGGCGAACTGGCCCGCGCCGGCAACGGCTGCGGGCCTTTTTTGTTTGGCGAACCCGCCCTTCAGCAAGGCGACATAAAACTCGCTAACGCCGTTCACTTGGAGCAGGGATGGCGATGGACGGCGCACGTTAAACCTCAGGTGTACCCGCAGCCCTGCCTTCTATTAAGATGATGATGCGCCGAGCGCTTTTCTACGTGCATCCCGATTGATTAAGGCGCATCATCGTGGTTTCCGCCTGACCGATGCGAGTATGCCATATGACGGACGACCCGGTTGATCTTGACACCCATCGTGGAATGGCTGCGCAGAAGGCTACTGATCTTCGGCGGGTATTGGCGGAGGCTGAAAGGCATTCAGCGCTGGTTCGTGAACGTGAGGCGCAAATCGAAACACAATTGATAGACACGCCTGCAACAACGTGGCCCGAGGCCGCTGCCAAGGCGCGCTACGTGCTGAATCTTTACGCCACTTCCTTAGGGCCGCAAGATTCGCGTCACCGCGATCTTATCGCGGCGGTGCTTGCGGACTTTTCCCGTCTTACGCAGCAAAGCGACTAGCGCTATGCCTGATGAAAGGATCATGTGTGCCGCGAGATGTTTTCCACCGGGGGATAAGGGCTATCCGAGTTATCCGCACTTGGCATTCAGCAGGGTGGCGAAATCGATTCCTTTAAAAGGAATGCCCGGATCGAAGGCATTGCCGGGTCCGATGGGGACATGGCCGGCAGGCTTGATAATTAGAAGCTGTTTGATTGGGATCCACGAGCCATTTGGAATCCGCTGGAAATCCGCGCAGTTCAGTTCCTGAGCGTCTGCGGTGACAGTTAAAAGACCCATCATGATCGCGAAGGAGAGGAGAGGCCTCATGAGCGCGGAGAACGTCTTGGCGCGGGGAATAATATCGAGGACCCTCTTTGGTGGATTCGCGCCTCAGCCAATCGAATCTTTTCCCGTAACAGCGCCAGTTCTGCCAGCTCCGCAGTTAGACTGCGCGGTTGATCTATCAGCACTTTAGGAAGAAGAGCTTTGCGAGCGTTTGTTTTGTAAGAGATCACGTGGCTTGCCTCCTCTTTAGATGGATTGAGTAAAATACTTTGATGGTGGCAATGCATCTTTTGGAGGTGACCCTAGGTTCCTACCAGCTAAATGCCGGCAGTAGTTTTCCATCGCCTACCACAAGCGCTGCATCGCCATTTGTTCACTACTGCATCCGGGGCGTAGCTCGAACTGAAGGGCGCCGTTACCGTCTCCCCACAAGCGCACGTGTCCGTACCTTCTGGTCGCGACCTTCGCACCGGGCTATCACGTGCCACGCGGTTCGCCCAATTGCGTTCGGATTTTCGGTGGAAATGAAGCGGGTGAATTATTTTCACGGCTGGCCTCCCTTTGCAGGCGGGGAGCACGACCGGTCTCTCTGTCACCGAACGTTAAGTAACGCACAGCAATAGCTCACTCTCGCCCCGATAGCTGCAAATAGCGAATCATTTATTTAGGCGAGTCCACGGAACAATGCTGGAGTGCGCAAGACCGTCAGGCAAACCGGCCCGGAGATCAAAGCCTTGTCTCGGCTCTCACGGCCGCCGTGCTCTCATAGTCGCATGCGTCGGGGTGCTACACGCCCAGCATCGGAAGCAAGGCTTCCTGCAGGGCTTTTGTGAAGCGTCGCCACGATCCCCTAATTTGGGGACAGTTTTTAGGACGGCCGGTCAGTGCGGTTACGAAAGTGATCGCCTCCGACCGGCCGCCCCTTCCGCAGTCCGTGAGAGACGCGGATATCTCGCAGATGAGGGGTAATATCGGTAAGTCACGGTGGCTTCTTATAGCAGTCCGAGTTCAGGTGCACTTGTTCGTTCGGACTGCTTCGCTCGACGCGTCTCAAATACAGCACAATAGAGTTCTGGCTTTCTCGGGCTTAACCTGCTAAGTTGTCGTCATTCGATTGCTGGCACTGATTTTTGTTAACGCGCCTCTGGCCCCTTTCCAAAGACATCGCTGAAAATTGGATAGGTTCGCGCAATGTTGCGCGGCAACGCGCATCCGTGCGCCTAGAGGAAAGCAAATGACAACAGGTACAGTGAAGTGGTTCAACGGCCAAAAAGGCTTTGGTTTCATCCAGCCGAATGACGGCGGGACCGATGTGTTCGTTCACATCAGCGCAGTGGAGCGTGCAGGCCTGACCGGCCTCGCGGAAGGTCAAAAGGTTTCCTACGAGATCAAGACCGACAGGATGCGCGGTAAGTCGAGCGCGGAAAATCTCTCCCTAATCTAACAGGCAGTTCGGACACCAGTCCGCGGATGTACCGGAATGGCGAGCTTCAAGCTGGCTTAAAGTCGTTTCACGGATGTACTGGAACGATTTGAAAACCCCGTCAGCAGTGGCGGGGTTCTTCGCAGCTCGCACGATCAATGCGACGCAGTGAAGCGCAAACTCAAGCAGGTTTGACCACTCGCGTTGGGCTAGAGAATTCGTGCGAGGGCGGCCTTGCACTCTTCAATTTAACGATAGCGAGCTGGGGAAATTGGCCCGATGAGGTCTGCTCAGCTCTGCATGAAGGCACAAGTAAATATACCGGTATCGGTTGTGGCGGCTCTCTTGATCGAGCTTCAAAGAAACCCCTGTCTCCTCCGCGTCTCAAATTGGACGGCGGTCCTTTTAATGGTTCTTGGTCCTCCACCTTTGCGGCTCGAAATAACCGAGACGGGATCAATAAGCGGCCGATCATCTCAAGGCAGCGGTCAAAAGAAGTCGACTTCGGCACACAAAAGTGGTACACAAAGCGTCATCGGGATTGCAATAAGTTATTGATTTTATTGAAGTTGAGTCGCGAGCGGGCCAATCCCTCCCTCTCCGCCAAAGCTTCTCAAATCCCAATAAACCGGGCTTTTTCATCAATGGAAGGGGCAGCGTGATGAGCGATGCTCGATGCGCCGCTCGGGTATCGGGTAGATGATCAGGATGTCCACGCCAGCGTGCCGGACTGTGTCCCGTGCGTTACTTCATGACGCCGCGGCCAATCGAGAAGGCGCTTGAGATCGTCCTCGGGAGCGTAGAGCCGTTTCGCGTTTCTCGTTTAAGATCGGCTGTACGACCTACAAGGCCAGTGCATCGCCGATCGCGGCAACTGGCTGATCCTTGAAGGCGGGTCAGACATAGCGGACTGCAACGATTGTCGACCGGCCGTTTTCCGAGCTATCCGTGCGCACAACCGACATCCATATCGGAAATCGAGGCCGTAGCAGCATTCTGCCATCATCTCTACAGGTGCGTGTGCTCTCCCGGTTTTCTCCCACGGGAAAACAGAACTGCACACACGCCTCTCTGAATTAATCGCCTGCGGCGCTTTTCCGTCGGACCTCTGCCGCACTGGGAACAACGAGCACATCTCAGAGTTGATTTTTCAGAATCTCCAATTTTCGCGGTGGCACAACATGACCTCGAAGGTTGACTTGCCCTTGTCTAACTTGCGAGCGGTCGTCATCCTCATCGTGGTCGCCTTCCATTCGGTGTTGCCTTATCTTGCATCACAGCAAGCGCAGCCTTTTGCCTTTGATGCACCGCCTTATCGTTGGATTGCGTTCCCGATTATCGATCGTGAACGCTGGTTCGGCTTCGACCTGTTTTGCGCCTGGCAGGACGTCAGCTTGATGACGCTGATGTTTTTTCTCGCCGGCCTGTTTGTACCAGCGAGCCTCGGGCGCAAGGGCCTTCTTGCCTACCTTTACGATCGGTGGCGGCGCATCGGACTCCCCTTCGTGCTGGCCGTCGCAGTTCTTAGCCCGCTTGCTTACTATGCCTCGTATCGATTGACCGCGATTGACCCCTCGCCCGCCGCTTTCTGGGAGCATTTGCGAGCGCTCCCCATGTGGCCAGCGGGCCCGCAATGGTTTCTGTGGCAACTGTTCGTGCTCAGCTCGTTCGTAGCAGCACTTCACAGCTTAGCCCCTCAATGGAGTTGTGCCTTGAGCCGCTTGGTCGGGCGACTGAGCGACCGGCCGCTCACCTTCTTTGTCGGGCTAACGGGGTTGTCGAGTCTGGCCTACCTTCCGTTAGCGATGACGTTCGGGCCTTGGGATTGGACTTACCTTGGGCCGTTCTCCTTCCAGCTGAGCCGGCCTTTGCATTACCTCGTCTATTTCCTCGTGGCTTTCGCCATCGGCAGTTACGGTTGCGATCGGAGCGTGCTACGCGTCGACGGGCCTATTGCACGGCATTGGCTTGCCTGGCTCGCAGGGGCCGTGATCTGTTTCGGCGCATGGGGTGGCCTGACATCGCTGACCCTGCCAGACTGGAACGCGAGCCCGCTTTCGTACAGGCTGGCCGCGGCGCTGGCCTTTCCACCTGCCTGCGCAACCGGCGTCATAGCCTATCTAGGAATAACGTTGCGGCTCTTGTGCGCACGCGACCATGTGCTCGATAGCCTCTCGGCCAATGCCTATGGCATCTATATCGTGCACTATGTCTTCGTCCTGTGGCTACAATACGCGTTGGTCGGCGCGACGATGAGCGCGTTCGCTAAGGTGATCTTAGTCTTCTCGGTTGCGCTGACGCTGAGTTGGGCCACAAGTGCCGGCGGCAGGTTGGTCAAGGCGCTGCTGCGGGGCCCAGCGGCGATCTCGCACAAAGGGGCAATCGTCGATCACACACGATGAGGCTCTCATGTCTCTGGTCACCACGCTGGCCTCGCGCAATCTCTTTCACGATCGGCTGCGCTTCATTGCGACCCTCGTCGGCATCGTGTTCTCGGTCGTGCTTGTGATGATCCAGATGGGGCTGTTCCTCGGCTTCGGCCGCATGGTCACGACCATGATCGACCACGCCAACGCCGACCTCTGGGTGCTGCCCAAGGCAGCGAAATGCTTCGAAGACCCTTCACTGCTCGATATCAAGCTGCGCGACAAGGTCGATGCCGTGGACGGGGTTGCTTCCGTGGTGCCGCTGGTGATTGGGTTTTCAAACTGGCGGCTCGACTCGGGCGAGGTGACCCCCGTCTTTATCGTCGGTGCCGATGTGAAGTCTGACGTCTTGCCGCCCTGGAACGTCGTCGAAGGCGATGTTCGTGCGCTCTCGCAATCGGGCGGTGTGATTGTAGATCGATCCTATTTCGGTCGGCTGGGGATTAAGGGTCTCGATGCCACCGCTGAAATCCGTGGTCGGCGTGTCAAAGTGGTTGCGTTAACGGATGGAATCCGTTCGTTCACCACCACGCCCTATGTTTTCGTCGATCTAAAGAACGCTCGACTCTACACCGGTACGTTTCCCAATCGCGCCAGCAATCTGATCGTCCGCCTGAAGCCGGATGCAGATCGCGCCAAAGCAATCGAGGCAATCCGCGCTGATGTCGGCGATGCTGAGGTGCTCACTTCGGACGAATTCCGCAGCCGCAGCCGGTCGTTTTGGCTGTTCGGGACCGGCGCCGGCGCGGCACTCTTTGCGGGTGCCTTGCTCGGAGTGATCGTCGGCACCGTGATTGTTGCGCAGACGCTTTATTCATCGGCTAAAGATCATCTCAGCGAGTTCGCCACCCTCCGCGCCATGGGCTCGTCGAACAGTTACATCTACAAGGTTATCATTTGTCAGGCGCTGCTGAACGCGGTGATCGGCTTCATCCTCGCCACTGCCATCGGTCTTGTTGTGGTGGAGATGTCTGCAAAGACTGCACTTCCAATCGTGATCACGCCATGGCTGATCGTCGTCCTGCTGGTGCTCACGGTCGCAATGTGCGTGACCTCAGGCATAGGGGCGATAGTCCGCGTGGTTCGGATCGATCCTGCCACGGTGTTCATGCGATGAACGAAAATATCATCGAAGCCAGGGAGCTCAAAAAGACGCTCGGCAGAGGAGCAGGGCAGGTGCAGGCGCTGCGCGGCGTCGACCTTGCGCTGCGCAGGGGAGAGCTCACGCTGCTCATGGGCCCATCCGGCAGTGGCAAAACCACGCTTCTGCTCATCCTCGGCTGCATGCTGACGCCGAACTCGGGCACCGTCAGTATCTGCGGCACCTCGACCAGCGGCGCTGACAAGGAAGCTTTGGCCAAGATTCGCCGTGACCATATCGGCTTTGTGTTCCAGTCCTATCATCTGTTTCCAACCTTGACGGCGATGCAAAATGTCCAGCTTGCGCTCGACATCCGCGGTGACCACGGCCGCGACGCGCCGAAAAAAGCGCACGAGGCGCTTGGTCTGGTCGAACTTGAGCAGAAGTCAAATACGCTGCCGGGTGGTTTGAGCGGGGGCGAGCAGCAGAGGGTTGCGATTGCACGCGCGTTTGTTGCCAATCCGTCGATCATTCTCGCCGATGAGCCGACCTCGGCGCTCGACAGCGATAATGGCCGCACGATCATGCGCATCCTCGCGGAAGCTGCACATGAGCGCAATCGAGCGGTGCTTGTCGTCACCCACGATCCCCGCGTCATCCCGTTCGGGGATCGCATCATTGAGATTGAGGATGGCGTTTTGGTGAGTGAGAAATCGGGTGGACCCGAACGGCTGCGAATGCTGAAAGCGACGGCGTTCAGGCCCTGAGCCACAGGGACCAACCATGAGCGAACTCCTGCGGCTCTTAGCCCGCGCACCTTCATCAAGCGCGGTGATCTAGTGGAGTGGATTTGACATTCGCTAGCCACCCGGCCGCGAGTTCGTCAAGCGAATGTCAAATCTTAAACTCCACTAGAAACTTATATTTGTGGTCCTTTGATTCTAACATTCGCAGGAGATGGCTGCTGAAACGGGATGCGAATGTTAGAATCGGACCACTAGCAATCATCCTGCTCGTTCTGGTCCGATCAGCTCGAATTGAGATTTCTGCTCATCACTCAACGTAGCGTAGAAGTCTTCTAGCGAGAGGCTCACCAGATTGATGGCTTTTTGCAAGGTATCAAGCCGACGATCCACCGCGGCGAGACGATCTGATGGCGTGATCGCATCTGTCGACTGACATTCATAATTCAGGATTTCGGCACTTTCGGCGCTTGCTCGCTGCAGCCGTTCAAGCGCATCGCGTTGAGCATCGTTCAGGCGTAGCCTAGCCTCGATCGCGTGAGCCGGCCATTCTAACGCGGCTGGCGGAGGTGCGCAGCTTTGGGCTGGTGCCCTGGTGGTCGCGTTCGCGGACGCCACCTTGAGCTGGTCGTTGACGAGTGCGTTGAGCCGCGTTTTCTGCTCGTCATTCAGCAGGCGATAAAGCTCCTGTAGCGGCGGCTCAAGGGATGTCACTGCCTGGAGGATGGCTGCAGTGCGCTGCTGCATCAGGGCCAACCGAGCCGGAGCTGTTAATGCGGGCTGTGTCGGACAAGATGCCCGAATGATCTGAGCAGCCGAGTTGGACGCGTCGGCAAGATGATCGAACGCAGCCCGTTGCTCCTTCGTCGGCTGAATGGCACGCTGAATCTGATCAATTGCGAGGCCGGCAATTTCGTGCTCGACACCACCGCAGAACTGCTGCAGCGAGGGGATCTT
This sequence comes from Nitrobacteraceae bacterium AZCC 1564, assembly GCA_036924835.1. Taxonomy (NCBI): domain Bacteria; kingdom Pseudomonadati; phylum Pseudomonadota; class Alphaproteobacteria; order Hyphomicrobiales; family Nitrobacteraceae; species Nitrobacteraceae bacterium AZCC 1564. Next base: position 2,743,070 of record JBAGRR010000001.1, on the reverse strand, counting down.
TCGTTCTGTTCGGCCGGATGAGCTTGGCGTCATATACGCAGCGAGTTCGTCATTGTTGTAGGGCGCAAAAATTCCGGCGTAGACGTCCGGGTAGCCGTAGTCCCAGAATCCCATGCCATCACCAAAGATGACGTAACCATAAATATCGTTGTAGGCGAATGGCCAGAATACCGGTCCGACCCAGCCATATCCGCCATGGCCATGTGACCACCACCCGACGGTAGCGTTGCGATCAGCATGCCAGAGAGCAAGCGCGGCGGTTGCGGCGATCTGCCGGCGTGCCTCAGGGGCAGCGAAAAGACTGTCAACTGACGGCCCGTTCTCGCCAGAGCGCTCATTCGCCGCGGAGAGGGTACTTTTTGAAGTGACCGGCTTTGCAGCGACGGATTTTGAAGGGGCGGGTTTTGAAGCGGTGCGAACGTTTGCAGTCGGACGAACGTGCACACGGCGGTGATGCACACGATGGCCAGGAAACAATCCTCGCGCAAATACCCGGGTGACGCCGCCAAGCAGACCAAGTCCAAAACGCTCGCGCGCTTCCGCAGTGGCAACACCCGACAGCACGGTCACTAGCACGACAGCGACAACTGTAACACCGAACTTCGACATGGCATCTCCCATGCCAAGCCTTCGTGGCGTTACTTACGACGCGCAGCAGAACCGAAAGTTCCCCTTGGCCAATGATCAACTTGTCGCGCTGATCCTTGCATCACAAAATCAAGAACCTGTTCGCAAAGCTCATGGATTGGCGACGCGTCGCCACAAGATACGACCGATGTGTTCACACTTAGCTTCTCAGCGATCTACTCGCCGCAACCGTCCATTTTATCTTGACCCGAGAATCTTGAGCTTAGCTCACCCGCTCGCTGTGGTCTGCGTCCGGATGTCTTGCGCAGTTCGTTTGAGAGCTACCAGAAATTTGCTACGCGCTTCAGTTTCGCTGATCGTGCCGGAAATGGTGTTGATGCTGATCGCAGCGACAGCCTGGCCGGCCTGATCGCGCACCGGCACCGCAATCCCACAGATCGCCGGATCGAGTTCGCCGTCGACCCACGCATAGCCTTCCGCTGCTACGCGTTCCAGTTCTCTGCGAAGGACGTCGGGATTTGTGATCGTACGTGGTGTTGTGCGCTTGAATTCCGTCGTCGCGAGATAGTGCTCGCGAAGTTCGTTCGGCTGCGCTGCAAGCAAGACGCGACCAAGCGAGACGATATGAGCGGGGAGGCGGCTGCCGATGCCGAGGTTGGCCGACAGGATGCGCCGTGCCGGCAAGCGAAGCGCATAGACGATGTCGGTCTCATCCAGCACCGCGAGTGCGCAGGACTCGTTGATCTCGTTGCGTAGATCCTCGAGCGCGCGCTGCGCATAACCCCAGTAAGGCAGTGCATTGAGATACGATAGTCCAAGGCCAAGCGCGCGGGGACGCAGGCTGAAGTAGCGCCCGTCCGCCTCGCAGTACTTCAGCGCGACCAGCGTCGCCAGCATACGCCGTGCGGTGGCGCGCGTCAGGCCAGCCAGAGCGGCAACTTCGGACAGCGTGTGGCGTCCGGGCGGGCGGCCGAGGGCTTCCACCACAGAAAATCCGCGCGCAATCGCGCGCACGAAGCCATCGCTGTCCTTCGACATTTTTCAAACCTTTCATTGGCGGCTTGTCAGAACGCCCAAGCCGGCCCATAGTGTTCGTAAGACGACAATAAAGTTCGTCTGACGAACATTAGCTGAGAGGATGGCATGGCGCAAGCGCAAGCCTTTGAGACCGATTTCTGGAAAGACGCGAACTTGCGGAAGGTGTGGGACGAGATCATCCCCGGTGAGCCGCGCAAAACGATTCCCTACGTGCTGACCAAGGAAGCGATTCAGCTTTACTGCCGGTCGGTCGGTGAGGATCACCCGCTTTACTTCGACGAGGCCTACGCAAAGACGACGCTTTATGGTGGTCTGATCGCTCCGCCGTCGATCCATATCCTGCTGATGTTCGCCTGCACCCCGACGGACGATTGGATGCGCTCGCCCGGCACGGTCAATGCTGGCCAGTCGTGGAGCTACAACATTCCGGCGCGCCCCGGCGATACCATCACGCTGCAGGCCCGTGCGCTCGACAAGTTCATCAAGCGCGAACGCCTGTTCGTCGTGCACGACAACGTCTTCTTCAATCAGCACGGCGAAGTGATCTGCTCCGGCCGTGGCCAAACCATCCGCCCGATGTGACGCGATAGGAGTTCAGGACATGACCACAACGTTCGACAGCATCACGATCGGCGACACCATCGATGGCCCGAAGTTCGCGGTTTCGCGTGAATCCATCCGTCTCTTCTGCGACGGCTCGCTCGACTACAATCCGTTGCACCTCGATGACGACTACATGAAGGGCAACTTCGGCAAGACCAACTTCGGCGGCATCATCATGCACGGCATGAACAACTTCGGGCTCATCACCCGGATGCTGACGGATTGGGCCTATCCCGCCGGTGCCATCCATCGCCGCCTGGAGACGCGCTGGCTCAAGCCAGTGAAGCCTGGCGATACGATCCAGCCGACCGGCATCATCAAGGCGAAGCAGGTGACAGCAAGGTCCCGGTGGGTCCTCATCGACGTGATGGTTCGCAACCAGAACGATGAAAAGGTCGCCATCGGCGAGGCGATGGTGGAATTCCCCGCCGCGGCCAAGGCTGCTTGATACGCTGAGTGCAGCACATGCGGGTTGCCATCGTCGGAGCGGGAATCGGCGGGTTGACGGCAGCACTCAGTCTGCATGCCGCCGGCTGTCGTGATGTCGTCGTCATCGAAGCCACACGCGAGATCCGTGATGTTGGTGTCGGAATCAATCTTCCTCCACACGCGGTTCGCGAGCTGACTGAGCTTGGCCTCGGCGATCTACTCGCGCGGACGGGCATCCTGACCAAGGAACTTGCCTATTACGATCCGGCGGGGCGGCTGATCTGGGCCGAACCGCGCGGCGTCGATGCGGGGTATCGCTGGCCGCAGTACTCGATCCATCGAGGTCGCCTGCAACAGTTATTGGTCGAGGCCGTTCGCGCTCGTCTTGGTGCATCGTCCGTGATCACCGGACAGCGCGTCACCGGCGTCGATACGGCCAGTGATGGCAAGGCGACGGTCAAGGTCACGGCTATCGATCAAGCGAACGATCGCACTGTCTTGCACGAAGCGGATGTCGTCATCGCAGCGGATGGTATCCGCTCGGTGGTGCGCAACAGCCTCTATGGCAAGACTATACCGCTCGCGTCGAACGGCTGGGTAATGTACCGCGGCACGGCGAAATCAACGCCGTTCTTAACCGGCCATTCGATGGTGATCATCGGTGACGAGACCCAGCGCATCGTGGTGTACCCGATCGCTGAGGGAGTGCTGAACTGGCTGTTGGTGCGTCCGAAGGACAGTGAAAGCCAGCAATCAGAGCTTGGCAACTGGAACGCGCGCATGGAGCCTTCCGCGATCGCGCGGTTTGCCGAAGGCTATCGTTTCGACTGGCTCGATGTTCATCAGCTCGTCGCATCCGCGTCGGAAGCTTATGAATATCCCATGGCGGATATTGATCCGCTGCCGCAATGGGTGTTTGGACGCTGCGCACTGCTCGGGGATGCCGCGCATGCCATGTATCCGTTCGGATCGAACGGTGCCTCGCAGGCCATCCTCGATGCCCGTGTGCTCGCCTATCAGCTCGCAACAGCATCCGATATCGACGTCGCGCTCAGCGCCTATGAAGCCGATCGCAGGCCAATCACCAGCGAAGTTCAACTCGCCAATCGCCGGCAAGCCGGTGACGTGATGGCGCGCGTCAGCGCGCTGGCACGACGTGGTGCGCATAACGATGCCGCGACCGAACTCAAGGATGTCGAGCGCCGCTACAAGCAGCTCGCCGGCTTCGATGTCGATGCCTTGAACAATCGCAAATCGTGGAGCGTGTCAGCCGCTTCCTAATTCAACAACAGAACAGCCGGAACCAATTCGGCGACTGGGAGGAGACAAAAAATGTACTGGTCGAGAAAAATAATCGCCTGCACGGGCGTCGTACTCGGAATCGCGAGTTTCGCATGGCATGCCGCTCTTGCAGGGCCGAACTATCCAGATCGGCCCATCAAGCTGCTGGTCGGATTCTCTGCGGGCGGCGCGACCGACACGACTTTCCGTAAGCTCGGCGAGCTTGCCTCGAAACAACTTGGCCAACCCATCATCATCGAGAACAAGGCGGGAGCAGGTGCGACGCTGGCTCCATCGACGATGGCCAAGAACGATGCGCCGGATGGCTATACCATCGCTGCAGCCACGGCAGGCCTCTTGCGCTATCCCTACATGCAGAAGGTCGATTGGGATCCAATCAAGGATTTCACCTGGATCACCGGACTTGGTGGTTATTCGTTCGGCCTCGCGGTCAATTCGGATTCGCCCTTCAAGACCATGGACGATCTAATCGCTTATGCGAAGAAGAACCCGGGTCATGTCACGATTGCGACGGCGGGGGCAGGCACCACGATGCACCTCCTCGCAGAGGCACTCGCCGGCATGGCGGGGGTCGAGATCACTCACGTCGGATATCGTGGCAGCGCCGAGGCCGGCACTGCTGTCCTTGGTGGACACGCCATGGCCACGGTGGATGCGGTTGGAACGATCCTGCCGTATTCGGAAGCCGGCAAGATGCGTGTTTTGCTGTCGTTCGACGCGCAGCCGTCCTCGTGGCTGCCCGGCGTGCCGACGGCTAAGAGCCTTGGCTACGAGCTCGTCTATCCGGCGCCGTACGGATTGGTTGGCCCTAAGGGTATGTCGCCGGCTGTGGTGGACAAGCTCTATCAGGCATTCAAGGCAGCCGCCGACAGCGACGAATACAAGCAGTTGCTCGAAACGCTGAAGCAGACCGAGTGGCAGAAGGCGCCGGCCGATTATCAGCAATGGGCGCGTGAGTTCTACGTGTCCGAACGCTCGCTGGTGGAGCGTGCCAAGTTGCTGCGCCAGTCGAACTAACAATCATTGATATGATCCCCCGGCGCAAGCGCCATTGAAACGTTCGGAGTTGGAGAATCATGAAGGCCATCTTTGCCGCGCTTTGTTCGATATTGATGCTGACCGCCACGGCGGCGGATGCACCTGCCGCCGAGAAGTTCCCGGTCGAGACCGTGAAGATCGTCGTGCCGTTTCCCGCAGGTGGCACGACCGATATTCTGGCGCGCTTCGTCGCCCAGTATCTCGGCGAGAAGCTGAAGACCACGGTCATCGTCGAGAATCGTCCGGGCGCATCCGGGGCCATCGGTTCTGAGGTGGTGGCGAAGTCACCCGCCGATGGCAGCGTGCTCTTGCTCACCGCGACGCATCACGTCATCAATCCGAGCCTGTATCGCAGGCTGCCTTACAACACGGAGAAGGACTTTTCCCCCATCGCGGTGGTGGCGAGTGCACCGAATGCGCTTGTGGTGACGCGGGATTTCCCGGCCAAGTCTGTCGCTGAATTGATCGCGATCGCCAAGAAAGACCCCGGCAAACTTTCGTTCGGTTCGGCGGGCGTCGGTGGCGCCAATCATCTCTCGGGTGAACTGTTCAAGCAGATGGCGGGCATCGACATCGTGCACATCCCCTATAAGGGTGCTGCGCCCGCGATGAACGATCTGATCGGCGGTCATATCCCGATGATGTTCGATACGCTGCCGACCGTGCTGCCGGCAGCGGCTGCGGGCAACATCCGCGTTCTTGCGGTCACGAGTTCGACGCGTGCAGCTTCGCTGCCTGATACTCCGACCCTCAATGAGGCGGGTGTGAAGGGGTTTGAGGCGACAGCCTGGTTTGGACTTTATATGCCGGCTGCCAACGGCAATCTCGCCTACACCCAGCTTGTGGCCGCGATGAAGGAGATTCTGGCTGCGCCGGAAGCGCGCCAAAAATTCGCGACCCAGGGGGTCGAGCCCGGCAAACTGGTCGGTGCAGACTTCGGCAAGTTCGTTGATGCTGAAATGAAGAAGTGGGCCGCGGTGGTGAAGACCGCAAACGTGCCTTCGCAGGACTGATAACAAAGGCCGCCGTCGCGTGAGCGGCGGCGGCTTGTACAAATTGCCGAACGCGTTCCCTTTCGCGACGATATGCGAATTGCGGCTGACGATGTCGCGGGCGAGGCCAAGTTTTTCCACAAGGCGGATTATCATGGAGGTGGTTCGAATTCGCGCCACTTACCGCCGTGCCATGCCGAGCGCGGATCAGCACGGTGAATGCGTTAGACGCGCTGCCAAGCCATCGATCTCAGACATGACATTGGCGTCCGCTGCGCCTCACAAGCGAGTCATGGCGTTGCGCGGCATGTTACGAATGTAGCTCTTTTGTTCGATGCTGTAGGCGAACTGAAATAGCCCCTGTCCAAGTTCGCGCGGCTCGCAATGGAGGACATCTTGACCGGCATTTCACCAGCCGCCCTCGAATCCGTTCAACAACTTGCTGATACTTGGAAGGCGATCGTAACTGACCGCGGCACGGGCGAGGTACGCGATTTTCCCGGCATCGCAATCCGGTGGGCCGACAGCAAATTTCCATTCTGGAATTGCATCACATTCACCGATCAAGTCGCTGACGGCAAACTGTTGGACGAACGGCTGGCGCAGACGGTGACTTACATGCGTCAAAGGAGCCAGCCTGGGTTCATTTGGCTGTTCGAAGAGCTGCTTGATCCGTCCTGTCGTGCGGGATTGCCGGCTGCCGCAGAACGGGCGGGGCTTAGCTATTCGCTGCCGCTATTCGGAATGGCGGGTGATATCCTGCCGATCCCTGAGCCGCACCATCCGAACCTGCAGTTCGTCCGTGTCATGACGGACGACGAGCTGTTGGCTTATGCGGATCTGAATTCACGTGCTTACGGCATGCCGATAGGGGCTGGTCGTGATGGGCTTCGCGGTTCAGCGCTATGGAAATCGGGCATGTACACCTATCTCGGTCTGGAAAATGGCGTTCCGGTCTCCGCTGCCGCAACGGTGGAGACCAACGGGAGCCTTTTCCTCGCGCTGGTCGCAACCGCTCCTGAAGCACAACGGAAGGGTTATGGGGAAGCGACCGTTCGCAAAGCTTTGTTTGAGGGAGCGAAAGCGACGGGCCTCACGCGCACTGTTCTCCACGCGACCATGGCAGGTGCTCCGGTTTACGAACGGATCGGATATCGCAAGGTGGCGACAATTCGGTGCTATGGGCTGCGCGCCTAAATCTTATCGTTCGCGGTCATCGTCGATGGCTGGTTTCGGCTCTCTCACGGCGCTTGCGGTAGCAGTGCGAGATCGTCGAAGCCTGGCCGACCGAAAATCAACGCAGCGCGTGTTGAAACCGAAGTGTCTTGCAGGGGTACGGCCCTAGCGCGCACCTAAACTGCGTGGGGTTCCAGTAACCAAATCTCAATCCACGTCACATAGGTTGAAATCAGGCCAGCTACGCAACCAAAAAAGGGCGATCTCCGCAGCAAATTTCGTTCACCCTCCTCAGCGTTCTGCGTCCAACCAATCCCTCTGACCGTCGGTAAGTCTGCGCCGCAATGTGTTGCGACGTCGGAATCACTTGTCGGCGCGAGATAAAGCACTCCTGAACTTTCCGTAAGAAAGCAAAGCGAATGTCCATCACGAAACGCTCGTTTCTCGCCGGGGCCACCGCGGTCTCAGCCTTCACTGTTCTGACAGGCAAGCTTCGCGCGGAGCCCGTCAAGACTCTCCGGATGGACTTTGCAACTTACAATCCGGTCAGCCTCATTCTGAAGAACAACGGTTTCCTGGAAAAAGAACTGGCCAGTGATGGCATCAGCGTGGAGTGGCTTCCGAGCGCGGGCAGCAACGTCGCCCTCGACTTGTTGAAGAATGACAAAGCGGATTTTGGATCGGCTGCAGGCGCCGCGGCTCTCATCGGGCGGGCTAATGGCAATCCCCTCAAATCGGTCTTCGTGTTCTCGCGTCCGGAATGGACCGCGTTGGTAGTGAGCGCGTCGTCGTCGCTGACGAGCCTTACGGATATCAAGGGTAAGAAGGTCGCCGCCACTCCAGGTACGGATCCCCACATCTTCTTGCTGCGCGCGCTGGAAAGCGTCGGCATGACCGACAAGGACATCGTGCTGAAGCCGTTGCCGCACGCGGAAGGCCGAGCGGCTTTGGAAAAAGGTGAAGTCGATGCCTGGGCAGGCCTCGACCCGATCATGGCGCAGAGCGAGCTGGTTGCGAAATCCCGGCTGCTGTTCCGTGATCCGGTGCTGAACACCTACGGCATTCTCAATGTCCGCGAAGCCTTTGCTGCATCCCATCCCGACTTGGTGAAGCGCGTGCTGAAGATCTACGATCAGGCGCGGGTTTATGCGGACGAGAATCCTGACGAACTGCGTGCGGCGTTGGCCGCGGCGGCGAAGATCGACGACGCCGTGGCCTCGCGGCAATTGGAGCGCACCGACCTGCGCAACTCGATCATTGGCACCGCGCAACAGCGCATCATCACCGCGGCCGGTGAAGTGCTCAAGCAGAGCGGGATCATTCCCGCATCCATCGATATCGATAAGGTCGTCGCCAGCATGATCGACCGTTCTTTCGCTCCAGCCAAGGCCTAATCCCATGAAGGTTAAATTCGGCGTTCGTGAACGGCTTTGCGCTGCGTTCGCAACCATTGGACTGCTGCCCCTTGTTTCGGCAGGCGTGGCCTGGATTGCATTCGACCAGATGGACGGTGCGATCAATGATATCGCGCGTGCCAAGCTGCCTCAGATCGAAGGCTCTTTGTCGCTCGCCAGGCGCGTCGATTCTCTTGTGAGCTACGGCTATCAGCTCTTGGATTCGCCATCGGACGCAGAGCGCCAGACCCGGGCTGCCGCAGTTGCCAAATCGTTGTCCGGTGCGACCGCTGAGTTACAAACATTGCGTGGCGGCGCGCTGGATAAGGAAGCCGCCTCGACAATCGAGTCGCGGTTGGCTGATCTTAATAAAGCCCTCACCCGCGCCGATACAGTCGTGGGCGAAACGCTGACGGCGCGGTCGAAGCTTGCCGAGTTGCCGAAGAAGGCTGCGGAGTACAATACCAAACTGACCGCGGCCTTGAGGCCGCTGGTTATCGAGCGTGGCAACAGAACTGTCGGGCTAATCGGCGAGATGGCATCGCCTTCGACGACACCGGAGGCACGAGCAAAGGCTGCTCGCGCGCTGAAGGCGCTGGGTTACGTTTCGCTGGCGCTGTCCAATATCGGTCAGTCGAGCGCCCGTCTCCAGACCGCTTTCGTGCAAACGACCGTGGCGCCGAACGACGCAGCGCTCAAACCGATCCAACAGACGATCGCGCGTGAGATCGATGCCATGGCGATCGCGCTCGACGATCTGGACGGTGAAAGCCGCAATGCGCTGGAGCCCTTTGTCGAAGCGTACGACAAGCTGGCCAAGGGAAATTGGACTGGACTTCGGCGAACCGAACTGGCTGCCGACGCCGACCGGTTGACGGTCATGGGCGAAAGCCGAACAGCCTCGGCCGGCTTGAATGACGCTGTCGCAGCGAACGTGAAGGTTGCCAAAGCGCAGGTTGCTGAGGCCTCTGCCTCGGCAAGTGGGACCATTGTCCAGAGCCGTCATGTATTGCAGGGCACGGCTCTCGCCGCACTGCTATTGGCTGGCTTGATCGGCTGGCTCTATGTCGAGCGGAATATTGGACGGCGGCTGGTTGCACTTGAACGCAGCATGCAGCGGATGGCGGACGGCGATTTGGAGACGGCAGGACCGCCAGCGAGCTCGGACGAGATCGGACGCATGGCCAATGCGCTTGAGACCTTCCGCGCCAATGGGCTGCAGATGCAATCGCTACAGCGCGAGCAGCAGACATCGGAGCAGCGAGCTGCGGCACTTCGGAAGGCGGACATGCAACGACTTGCCGATGAATTCGAAAGCGCGGTCGGCAAGATCATCCACACCGTCTCGTCTGCGGCATCCGAACTGGAAACTTCAGCGAATACGCTGACATCAACTGCTGACCGAACAGAATCTCTTTCGAATCTCGTGGCGTCGGCGTCGGAAGAAGCCTCAACCAATGTCCAGTCGGTCGCATCGGCAACCGAGGAGATGGCATCGTCAGTCAACGAAATCAGCCGTCAGGTTCAGGAGTCCGCTCTGATCGCAAATGAAGCGGTGGAGCAGGCGCAGAAGACCAACGATCGTGTTGCCCAATTGTCGAAGGCGGCGAGCCGGATCGGAGACGTCGTTGAATTGATCAATACCATCGCCGGGCAGACCAATCTTCTGGCCCTCAATGCAACGATTGAGGCAGCGCGTGCAGGTGATGCGGGGCGTGGCTTCGCCGTGGTGGCTTCTGAGGTCAAGGCGCTTGCCGAACAGACTGCGAAAGCAACCGGCGAGATCAGTCAGCAAATCAGCGGCATCCAGAGCGCGACCGATGAATCGGTGCTCTCCATCAAGGAGATCGGCGTGACCATCGGACGCATGTCAGATATTTCAACCACGATCGCATCAGCGATTGAACAGCAGGGCGCGGCGACACAGGAAATTTCTCGCAATGTGCAATTGGCCGCGGAGGGCACCACGCAGGTGGCATCGAGCATCGGCGATGTGCAGCGAGGCTCCAGCGAGACGGGATCGGCATCCTCGCAAGTGCTGTCTTCCGCTCAGTCGCTTTCCATTGAAAGCAACCGGCTGAAGCTCGAAGTGCAGAACTTCCTAGCGACAGTGCGAGCCGCTTAAGAAAAGCGAATAGCGACTGGCCGTAACGGCCAGTCGCGTTCGAATAACGCTCGCAATCCGACCACCAAGACAGCGACCGGCTCTGCCTCATTGGCGGAGAAAGTTGGCGCGCTTTAGAAAAGCGTCACTTGAATAGTAGATTTTTACTGCTTACAGTCGATGTGCGACTGGATTGTCCTTTCGCTATGCAAAATTGTAGAATTGTTTCCTGCAAAAATAAGAAAAGTTTAATTGGAGGTTTCTACAACCAAGGCGATCATTGCACGAAAATCACCGTGACTACGCCAATGCGAGAGATCGCGGCTTCGTCCTGACAGGTGTGTCAGCACGTGCGCGCGGTCATGAAATCATTCAATTCCTTAGGGGAAGCGAAGAATGCGGCAGCAATACCCGGTCATCTACGACGAAAAAGAACAGCGATTAGCCAATGAGATGGTCTTGGCGGAAGCACGGCACATCGCGCAGCGAAAAGCGGAGGAAGAAGATTGCGACTGTAAAGAGGGCATGTTTCCTCAAGCTGGCCTAACAGATCGGCGCAAATTTCTATTTGCTGCGGCGTCACTCGCCGGCGTTGCGGGCTCGTCCGCCCTAGCTCAGGCCGCTGATCAAAAGGCGCCGCCCGGCGCATTTCATTTCGACGCACCCGCAGATCCGACCAAGGAGCAGGGGCGTGCCGTTGCCGCCGACGGCGGTTACGGTTCACGCTCGCAATTCGAGACGGAGGTGCGCTGGCGTTATCCAACGCCGAACGACCTGACGTCCTGGAGCATGACGCCGCTCGACAAGATGCTCGGTAACCTCACGCCATCGGGCCTGCATTTCGAACGGCATCACGGTGGCATTCCGACGATTGATCCTGCGAAGCACAGTCTGATCATTCACGGGATGGTCGATACGCCGAAGAAATTCTCGATCAATGACCTGAAGCGTTTTCCATCCGTCACGCGCAAGCATTTCATCGAATGCTCAGGTAATGGACTGACCGAGTGGAATAAGCCGACGATGAAAACCGTGCAGGGCACGCACGGTCTGCTCAGCACGTCGGAATGGACCGGTGTTCAGTTCTCCACTCTCGCGCGCGAGATTGGCCTGAAGGAAGGCTCCGCCTGGGTGCTGGCCGAGGGCGCCGATGCTGCAGTGATGACGCGCAGCGTGCCGATGGAAAAGATGCTGAAGGACGCGCTGATCGCCTATGGGCAGAACGGCGAAGCGCTGCGGCCCGAACAGGGCTATCCGCTGCGGCTTCTCCTGCCGGGCTATGAGGGCAACACGCACATCAAATGGCTTCGGCGCCTCGAGATCAGCGACAAGCCGTTCATGACGCGCGAGGAGACGTCGAAATACACCGATCTTCTTGCGGACGGCAAAGCCCGTCAGTTCAGCCTGGACATGGACGCCAAGTCCGTCATCACCTTTCCATCTGGTGATATGAAACTGCCGGGACCGGGCTTCTACAATATCCAGGGATTTGCATGGAGCGGCCGCGGCCGCGTGCAGTCGGTTGATGTGTCCGTCGATGGCGGCAAGACTTGGTATCCGGCGCGGCTCGACTCAGTGCCTGAGCCGATCTGCACCGTGCGCTTCTCTTTCCCATGGATCTGGGATGGCAAGCCGGCGGTGCTGCAAAGCCGCTGCACTGATGAGACCGGCTATGTGCAACCGACGTTGAAACAGTTGATCGCCATTCGCGGATCCAATGGTCCATTCGGATCGATCTACCACCTCAACGCCATTCAAAGCTGGGCCGTCAACGAAGCCGGGGATGTCGCCAATGTTCACGTCTAAGAACCTGTTGAAGTCCGCCACCCTTCTGGTTTCGGTTCTGATGTCGTCGGCTGCCTTTGCGCAGGGGGCGCCGGCGCATTTCGGCTTCGGCACTGCCGTGACGCCGCAAGATCTGGCTGGATATTTTTCGATTCCGCCGGACGGCCGTGGATTGCCGCCAGGCAGTGGCACTGCTGCGGCTGGCGCGAAGATCTTCGCCGAAAATTGTGTTGCCTGTCATGGCGAAAAGCTGGAGGGCAATCCGGCACCGGGAATCGGTGGCGATCGCCTCATCGGCGGGCGCGGCTCGCTGGCGACCAAAACGCCGGTCAAGACGGTGGAAAGCTACTGGCCCTATGCGACGACGCTGTTCGACTACATCAAGCGTGCCATGCCGTTCAGTGCGCCGGGATCGCTGAAGGATGACGAAGTCTACGCCCTCGTTGCCTACATTCTGTCGGAAGGGAAGATCATCAAGCCGACAGAGGTGATGGACGCGAAGACTTTGCCGAAGGTGGTGATGCCGAATCGCGACGGCTTCATCCCGGACGCTCGGCCGGAGCTTTCGCTTTATCGCTGAGGGGTTCTCGTCGCTTAGTAGAACGGACGTAACGGCCAGCGTTGCGTCCACTCTCTTTTCTTTGACACGCAATGCAGGTGCGGGGCTCGATCATTCGGGCCCTGTATCTGCATTTGCAGGGGGTAAACGCGACCATCATCACCGGCCGAGAGGTTGTGGATCTTCCGGATCTGGAAGTTCGCCTCGGGTTTGCACCCCACAGCATCTCAAGCTGGTTGATCCCGATGTCGAGATCTACTCAGCGTCTCTGCGAGACTATCGAACGTTCCCGGTTCGCTTCCGCCGCCGCGGTTGTAGCGACACTTGTATTCCAGCGCGCTTTTAGGACGACGGTTCGTTAAACGGACAACGGCAGTCACGAAGATGAGAAAGAGCTGACTGCGTTTCGGCGGTGCCCCTTTATCGCAAGCACCCATAGCCAAATGCAGATCACGCCGAATGTTACACTCTGCAAGATAGCTAGTCCTTCCGTGCCCCAGCGAGGGTACACCACGAAAGCGGCGGCTGATTGAGCGCTGATCATGGTGACCCAAGCGATCATTTGCCCCAATGGAACGCCAGATGCTGACAGAAGCTGAGAGGCCGACGTCATCGCGGCCAGAAATATAACGCCAGGAAGGAGCGCAAGGAGGATGGGGGTGGACTGCTCATACTTCGCGCCGAAAACAGTTGTTATGAGAGGATTGGCCACGATAGCAAGACATATGCACCCGAAAAGCATAAGGCTTGTCAGTCCAACTGCGGTCTTGATCGTCTGATGCCAGCGGTGTTCTGCGCTTGTCCGAATGAGGAATGGAAAGAGCACTGTTCCGACGATGCTCGGGATCACTTGCATCGCGTCTGCCATCTGCGAGGCGATGGACCAGTAGCCGATGTCCGTGATCCCTCCGTAAATTCGGATGACGAAAATACTGACACGTATTCCGACAAATCCCGCAAAGGCAAGTATGTGAGCGCGGACACCATACGAGATCGTTTCTAAAAACAACGGCCAGTGGAATCGAAGCGATATTTTCTGCCCCTTCTTGACAGCAAAAATTGCAATGATTGCGGTCAGACCCAGGCCTGCTGCGTAGCCAACGAGAAATCCGGCGGCGGTTGGAGCGAATAATGACACGGCCAGCGTCGCACATAGTGTCGCTGCGCCCTGGAGGATTGTCAGCATGTTGAAGATTCGTTGGCTGATCGCCACCGACAGGGTGTTGAGACTGACAACCAACAGAAGAAGCGGACAAAGTGCGATCGCCAAAATGATCGGAGCCTGTATCGCATCTTCGCGCGCTAGCGAGTATTCAATCGCGTAGACACCAAGGCCTGTCGCGACACCGATTGTTGCGGTAAGGTAAAGCAAATTGCCCAGGAGGTTTGACAAAAGCTCCGGTCGCTTTGAGTAAAAATAGGTGTTGCTTACATGCAATCCAAGTTGGGTGAGTTGCATGCCCACCATCGCAGCAGTGAACACATAGTAGTACCTTCCCAGGTCCGTTGGACCTAGGTAGCGGGCAATTATCACTCCATTAGCGAATTGGAAGGTTATTGCTGAGCCGCGCGCAGCGATAGTCCAAAGAAGAGCGACAAGGTTCATTCACGAAGGCTCTGACTTTTTGGATCGAGCCAAGAAGCTGACAATCCAAGTCACCACAATTGTGAGCGCAAGCCATACTAAGCCATAGCTGTCGATGAGTGAGGCGGTAAGCGAAACCTGAGAAGCGTAATAGGCGAATATGCAGGCTGCTACGGTTGCGGCCACGCTAAATGGGGTTCTGTACCCGCAGAACATCGAGATCAACCCGATGATGAATCCAACAAGTAGAGTCGCGGCGACAGAATAGAGATAGCCAGCTTCTGCTAACGCCGAAGTATTGACTGGGGCGGGGAGATATCCAGTCGTTCCATGTGGCTTGAAGGGGTACGCTACCTCATAAGCCTTGATCGGTGGGAAGCAACTGCTGGGAAAAATATGGGGCGCCCAGACGCCGCATCGTTCAATAGGATTGCTGAATATGTCGACGTAGTAGGGAAAGCCCGCGGCCATTCTAAAGATTGGAGCGCGCGCGACTTGCACTGCGTAGTACAATATTTTTTGGTCGGCACTCGCTTCTTTGCCGGGTGGTTCGAGCTTTAATTTCACCGCCTCAGCCGGGCTCTTGCCCATCGGTAAATGATATACCGTTGAGGTAGGGTTTGGTGCCTTACAGACTTGCGTCACACTAAGTGCGGTGAAGATGACAGCACCCACAGCGATCGCGGTCGGAAGCACGATCACGCCGGATATGCCCGACGCCATGCCGGCAACTGCCGCTCCAATGAGAATGATTAAGATTGGTGCCTTCATATAAAGAGCGACGCAGAGCCAAGTACCTAATAAGATCGAAAGTCCGGATAAAATGAGAGGACTCCGTTTCTTACGCTGGATCGCGTCGGCAAGCGTAAGTGCGACCAGAATAGGAACGGCGGTGTAGAGGACCTTGTATACATGATTCCCGAGCGAATTAATGAGATCCATGCGCCGTTGAATCTTTTCCTCAATGCATATCTTCGGGTCTACGGCTGCCAAGGGCACTAAAGCATCGGAAAGCCAGAGCTTATAAGCGCAATAGGCAGTTAATAAGATAAGTAGCAATGCCGCTGATGGCAGCCAGAGGCGAAGTGTGACGAATGAGTTGGCAATGCCAGATATCGTTGGCTGCGACAATTTATAGCCGACAATTGCACCAATGGGGGCGAGTGCCAATGGCATCAAAAGCAGAGACCAATAGGAAAGGCCTCCAAGCGTCGCCATGTACTGTACCGTATCGGTACCCATAAAATACTGGAACTGTGCTTGTCCGAAGGGGTCAAGCAGGAAAGATGCCCCGACAACAGTGGTCGCCCCGTAAGCGAGAACAAAAGTGAGCGTTGGCAACAGAGCTTTGCCAGGAAGATACTTTACGCAAGCAGCGGTTGAGGCGGCCACCGCGATCAATCCGCAAAGCACATTCATCGGGTTTCCTTCATAGGCTTTGCTGAGGCAAAGATCGTACTATGGTTGTATTTGGAAGGCCTACTCGAAAGTCTGCCGAAAAGGTAAGGCTTGCTGCTCTAAGTCCTTGCGCACGATTTATCCGAATCGCCGTGAACTTGAATGGACCCGTGACGGTCTTTAGCCATGAGCATGCCGGAAATATGGCCAAGTTCGTTGGCGCAACCATTTAGGATGCGTCGGTCGATCATCTGATTCCGCGAAACGAAAATCGCGGCGCTGTGCGAGTCTGTATGAAGCTCGCACCTATTCGGCGCGCGGATGAATGAGCGTACGATGCTTGAATCCTAGCGTTGGCCAGCCGGGAATGCTCTCAATCCAATCCATTGGAACATACGTGAGGAGAGCTCGCTCATCGAAAGTACGGCTGTTTTCGAAAGCGAATGGTGATAGGCGCGCTATCAGCAAACTCGCGCTTAGGTTTTCTCACTCGTCTGCTTATGAATCGATAGCACATCATGAGCCATCGCCTTCATGATTAGCCGTCGATCGTACTTTTCGAGAAAATCAACGCGTGGCGCTACTCGAAAAGCCAGCTTATCTAACGCCGCCAAAGCTTCTTTGGCATTACAGGGCTCAAAGATCGCTGTGTTATCGAGCTCTGCGATCGCGAACTCGGCTGCATGACCACGCAGGCCTGCCCATATAGGTTTTCCAGTTGCGCCATACTCAAACAGCTTGGATGGAAGGACTTTCTTGAAAGCTTCGACGTCGTTCAAGTGTAGAAAAAGAACGTCAGCGTTAGCGTATTCTTCCAACAGCTGCTCGCGCGGGACAGGCTGGTACAGCTCAACATTCTTAACATGAGCTTCCTGAAGCCTGTCTTGCAATAATTTAAGCCGGCCTCCGTCACCAAAGAGCCGGAACGTGACCTTGCTCTCCAATTCTTGGGCGAGCTTAGGCAAGATATGGTGCAGGCCCTGGCCGTCCCCTATGTTGCCAGCGTAGAGAACTGTTCGCCGATCTGGATCCTTCTTTCTCGCCTGCGGAAGCGCATGTAGAAACTCTTCGTCAATGCCGTTCGTATGATAGGTAAAGCGCTTGTTCGGGTAGCGAGATTTAAAATAGTCGAGAAAGCCACCTGAGACGAGGTTGACGATAGCGGCTTTTCTGATCGTCATTCGTTCGACGATAGCGAATGGACGCACTGTCAGTGCGGCAAGCCACGCGGGAAATACATCAGCAATGGTGTCGACAAAGATATCGCGGATGTCGAGATAGAGCGGTGCTCCCTTAGAATTGGCAACGAGGGCTCCCAGTGCCGCAGTCATCAGCCGCGATGATGTTGCAGCCACAATGTCGTAGGGCTGTTGTTGGACAACCTTACGGACACCAAGTGCGTACGAAGCGAAAGCGCGGAGCTGCTCGACAATTCCGCCTCGCCGTGGCGGTAATGGAATGCGGTGGACGGTCAGCCGACCGGCGCGCTCCGTTGCCGGCGCTTCGCTGGCAAAGCTGGCGTATCGGTTCGGTTGGGTTGTGATGATTTCCAGCTCAATGTCGTCGCGACATTGAAGCAATGCTTTGGCGAGCGCGGAGGCACGAAAGGAGCCCGCTGAGAGATCGGGAGGATAATAAAAGCTCAAAAGCAGAATCTTCACGAGCCGGTCACCATCGGACAGATGTTGTGATAGGCTCGCCTCTTGATGCTGCGCTCAGACTTTGGTTTGGCAAGGTACGACCGAATTCCGGGTGCCATGTCGTGTTTTCCAGGTCGGGAGCACTTGGCGCCAAATATGCGATGCGCACTGGTCGCTCACCGACCGTCGCTATAAATTCGTTATCTTGAACGCGCCGAAAACGTATGTCGGGGCTAACATGCACCCACGATACTGCCTTGCAAACCCGTCCGTTAAATTCGTCGACGATTGTCAGGCATCCAGGCACGAAATGCCAGCGGCGTGTGTGAATAACGCGACCAGACAAGCGGCGATACCCGCTGTGCGAGCAGGCAATACTGACTTCGTCATTTGATTGTTTAATGGAGAGCCCTTGGGGCTCAGCGCGCCGCGCGACCCGGAAGCCTCCCCACACCTCGGAAGAGTCACACCCATCAACCATAACGGTATTATGCGCAGCCGTTCCACGTTGCCGTGATCGTTCCGGCCCAACGCCATACTCCGAAGTGCCGGAATTAACGAGAACCCGGACATTGTCGATGGAGAGTTCGAAACTCAAGGTATCAGCGTGCGCATGACCTGGCTGATGGCGCGGTCCAATTTGTCCAACGTCCAGGAGGGCGACGATCCGATCTTGTTGAATCCTGATATAGCCGCTTTCGGCTAAGTGAATAATTCCATCGGCGAGTTTGGAAGGCTTCTGCAGACCCAATCTTTCTGCATAGGCGGTCAACTCCGAGAGTGTTGGAGCAATTCCGAAAGCAGCGTCGTTAAAAAAAGCAATCTGACCATCCGGGTGTGTCATGACCGACAGCCAGCGCAACATGCGAAGCGCCAAGTTCTGCGGGAGAGGATTCCGGCCTTGAAGGCGATGGCTGTAGGCGCGGCAAACATTGTATAGATCCAGAACGTCCTCGAGTATGAGTGCGTGATACATTGGAGAGAGCTCAAAGTGCCCTCCATCCGCCAATATTTGCGCGTCAATTTCCTGACGTAGCAGATTCAATCCAAGCGATAACCAGCGATCAGCGTCTGCTCCTTCGAAGAACAAGCCGGCAAAAACCAATGCCTTCGCGTTGACGAAAAGGTGGTTTCCCATCAGGTGATATTCGAGGCGCTGGGTTAGCCAGTCCGCCTGAGTTGCCAGGCTGTTCAACATGGCCGGCGAAGGAATGTTGCCAGCCAAAAGCCACTTGATCCAATTCACTATCCGCAGGGAAACTGGATAGGGTTCCCAGCCAGATCCACTGGCGGGCGGATTTTCTGTGATCCAACGTTCAATGAGAGCGCGATGCGCCGCTGAACGCGTCGCCGCATCTTTTGCTGTCAGATCGTCAAAGTAGTGGAGATTGTAGCGCCAAAGCTTGTCGACGGCCGGATTGTCCCAACCAATTTCATCAAGATCGTATGTTCTGTTGAGAAAGGTGAAGCGGCTCAGATCAACCATACTGATCGGACGATCAGCACGATTTACCCACTCCTCCGATGGATGGCACATAACGGAAGCTACATCTCGCGGGCGAGGTCTCGCCAAGCGAAAGCGAATGCGAGCGGTAATCTGCGACGGCTTGAGATAGCGGATCGTGTGCCAGTAGATGCCAACCTTCTTAATCTGTCTTGCTATCGAACTGCTCAAGATTTCACCTTGGCTCTTTCGATATGGCTTTATAGCCATCAAGGATTGCTAGGACGTGGCGCTGCCAAGTGTATTCGGACAAGGCTTTTTTTCGTGCATTCTCAGCCAGGCGTTCTGCCCATTCCGGCCGCTCTACGAGAAATCGGATGCCGGCGATTAAGTCGTCGACATTTCCCGGCTCCCCGAGCACTGCAACCTCCTGACTTGTTTCCTGAGGCGAGATGTCTGGTCCGGGGAGATTCTTAACGTCAAGACTGGGTGATAGAACAACGCCGATCTGATCAAGGCGCGACCCATAGATGCCCCTGTCCATTGCCATGTATTCAAACAGTTTGGTTGGCGAACCAAAAAACTTGCTGCCATCAGTATTAGAGACGTGAGGCGAAAGAAACAAATCAGCGGCGGCCAGATGCAAGGGCGCTTCATTTTGCGGCACCAGTCCGGTGATGACGCAAATATCTGCTGCGCCCGCATCATTGATCACGCGACGGACTTCATTCATCTTCAGCCCGTCGCCGACAAGCATGAAACGGCAATTGTTGCGCTTCAGCCATTCAAAGTCATCGGTGCACAATCGCGCGATGGCTTTGGCCAGCACATCCACGCCATGCCATTGTCCGAAAGTCCCGATGAACGCGATAAGCCGTTGATGAGGCGCTATCCCGTAACGTGCGCGGAGGTTGGTGCGCTCTTCCAAACTGAAGCGGCCGGGGTCAAAGACTTTTGGATCGATGCAATTGGGATAGGTCACAATCCTTTCGGGCTCCACGCCGCGAGAAATAAGCTCGTCCCGTAAGACCTCCGAAACGGTCACGACGAGATGAGCGTGGCGTAACATGACCTCTTCGGCCATCTCCGCAAGTCTAGAGAAGCCATTTCCGCGCCCCCAATTTCGAGCGACCCACGTTTCTGAGCCGTTATATTCTACGATGAGCGGCAGAGCGTATTTGCGTGACAATACCACCCCAAGATAGTTCGCCACTGAGAGTCTTTGATAAATGACACCGTAGGGCTGATCAAAAAGGACCTTGCCCGCAACTTTCGCAAAACTGGCCTGGAATCGGTAGTTGTTCAGCTCATAGGGCGCACCGAAGACGCGAGGCGGAGTGACGTGCAGTAGCTTTACCTCCTGGTCGACCATGACAGGCGGCTCAGCCGACGCGAATGTAACACGATAGCCAGCGTGCTGAAGGCCATTTACGACGCCGGCGATATGGCCGACGGATCCTCCTGCCTTTACTCCCATCCAAAGATTGGTTTTCAGGTAGAGAACTCGGCGATTTTGATTCGATGCGGTTAGGTCGAGACGAGGTGCTTGCGACAGCGCCTTTAGGTCAATGGCAGATTTGGCTGCCCGCAAAGCCAAGTTCAGGCTTGCGCCAACGAAGCGAATAAAGTCGACAATGGTTGATAGCCGGGAGATCGTTACGACCGACAGGTCGGGATTTACGATTTCGATTTTCTTTGCCCGGGTAAATCCGGCCACGAGTTTGACAATCGGAAGCAACGCGAGACTGCCTTCATCTTCGAGCGGAATAACGAGGCGATCTGGCGAAATTTTCCAAAGTGCGGCGAGCAGGGAAGGCAGTTTCAGCGTGCGTAAGTCGCCCAATGTCGCTCGATCGTACTGGCCGCCAATGAGTGTACCCAGTGCGTTCTGAAAGCGTTGCGATAGTGGGTATGCCGAAAGCAACAGGATATTAGATGGCATGTCTTGCGCCAACTTGGCTGGAATTGTCATTGATCGCTGTGCCGCGAAGTCGGTGGGCTAAGAGCCAAGCTGAGAAAAAAATTGTGGTGTGAGCAGCAGATAGGGCGATCATTGCGCCAACTCCAGTAAGCTTCGGCACGAGGACGAGTGAGATGATGATCTCGAGCAAAAGCCCTGCGCTCCAAATTGCAATCAGCGTCCAAGGGAAGCCGATGGAGGCAAGAAATTGTGAAACGACGGCCAGTAACCCAACAGCAAAACTGCTGGGCAATCCGTACAGCATGATTTTGTAGGCTGCTTCATGCTCGGCGCCAAACACAATGGAGATCAGCGGATGTCCTGCTAAGATGGCGCCCGCGCAAATTACCAGCATGACCAAGGCTACTCGTGTTAGATTCTTGCTCATGTGCTCGTAGGGGCGATCGGATGTGAGAATTGCCGGAAACAGCACAAGGGCAACGGCCGTTGGAATGATGCCCATTGTGTCGAGGATTTGCGCGGCAATCGACCATTCTCCCAACACAGCTGGTCCTGATGTCCACTGAAGATAAATAGCGTTGAAGCGCAGCACGGCAAAGCCCAATAGGGTTGTAATATAGGCGCGAGCCGCAATGTTGAGGCCACGCCGGAACAGCGCCGGGTCCGGGCGCATAAGCCCCCTACTGAGCGACTGAAGGCGAAGGAACAGCGGCCCGCAAATCAGGAGCGAAGCTGTTGCCGCTCCAGCAAGCGCGGCTTCAGGCGAGCGCCATAGCACAGTCGCTCCTGCAACACCTGCCAGTGCGACAGAGCGATTGATGAGTTCAAAAATGTTGAACTCGTTATAACGCTTAACGGCGACCAGCAGGTTGACCCCGAGCAAATAGTACAGGCTGCCGACGACCAGCACACTGGCACACCCTGCCAACGTCCATCGTGATGGAACATCGTGCGGCGAGAAGCAGGTTTGCAAAACCGATAGAGAGACAACGCCGACGGCGATTGAGCACCAAAACGCATTGGCCGCAAGCGGGCCCAGAAGCGTTCTCTCCCGTGCCAAATAGTATGTGTTGCTTGATGCTAGACCAAAATTACCAAATTGGACTGCGAAGCCTGCTAACGTTGTCCAATAGAAGAATACACCGCGTCCCTCTGCTCCCAGCAGTCGAACTACGATCACGCTAGACAAAAGGCCGGCCAAAACGAGCACGATCCGCGTTGCTGCGGTAACAACAATATCTTTGGCCAAGATGCTTCATTGCCCGTTTCGGCTGTTGCAGCGCCACCCTCTATCACGCCGAGCGAATCTCGCTCAAGCAAAGCGGAAAATGGGCCATTTGGTGTCGGGATTGGGCTGCTTTAGAGGATCCAGTTGCTTCTGATTAAGACAGCCGCGAGGCACGAAAAATCTCGGCCGTTGGTTGAGCTTGACGGAACCTCGGCCGAGGATGGCAAGACCCGTTGAGATTTATCGATGTCGATGGTCTAATATTCCTCTCTGCTACTTATAAGTGCATGAATTCCATATTTTTTCTTGCTGCGCACACAGGTGCGGGCTAACTGCTGCCTCCGATGGGCAGGTCAGTGAGTGGTATTCCCTTGAAAAAGGTATTGATTGTATTCGGCACGAGGCCAGAGGCCATCAAGATGGCTCCCGTCGTTTCAGAGCTGCGTCAGAGCGCTCGTCTGGACGTAAAGGTATGCGTCACCGCTCAGCATCGAGAGATTTTAGATCAGGTACTGGAACTATTTGGAATCACTTCTGATTTTGATCTCAACATCATGCAGCCGAATCAAACGCTGGATCAGCTCACCGCACGAATACTGACAGGGGTGGGTGGGGTCCTGGACGCCGCGAAACCGGACGTCGTTCTGGTTCACGGCGACACCACCACAACGCTCGCCACGTCACTAGCTGCGTTTTATCGCCAAATCCCAGTTGGTCATGTGGAGGCGGGTTTGCGATCGGGGTCGCTCTATGCCCCTTGGCCGGAAGAAATGAACCGCCGCGTGACAAGTCTTGCGACGAGATATCATTTCGCCCCGACGCCCCAGGCCCGGATGAACCTCATGGCTGAGGGAATCGATGAGGCGTCTATCCATGTCACCGGCAACACCGTGATCGATGCCCTGCTGGATATGCGAGGACGGATTGATGCTTCTCTGGACCGACGCGCAGCCCTGGCGACGCGGTTTCCGTTTGTTGGGCAGGACGGGCGCCGCATGATCCTTGTAACAGGACACAGGCGAGAAAACTTTGGCAGCGGCTTCGAAAATATCTGTGCTGCGTTGCTTCGCATCGTTGGGGAGCACGATGTGAGAATCGTCTATTCGGTGCACCCAAATCCGAATGTGCGAGAGCCCGTCGAGCGCTTGCTTGGCAAGAACAATCAGATCACGCTTATCGACCCGCAGGATTACGAGCCTTTCGTGTTCCTGATGCAGCAGTCTTATCTGATTATTACCGATTCTGGTGGCGTGCAGGAGGAGGCGCCGTCGCTCGGCAAGCCGGTTCTTGTGATGCGGGAGAAAACCGAGCGGCCGGAGGCCGTCAATGCGGGCACGGTCATTTTGGTCGGGACCGATGCAAATCGAATTTTCCACGAAGCGTCGAAGTTGTTGACGAACTCCGCTCACTATCAAGCGATGGCGCAGGCAATCAATCCGTACGGGGATGGTCTCGCTGCCTCGCGCATTCGATCCGTCCTGGAGAGTTAAGTGCATCGCGCGTTTCAATCCATCTGCGTTCTCGGGCTGGGATATATCGGTCTACCGACCGCGTCAGTCATCGCGGCGAACGGCGTCAAAGTGATTGGAGTCGACGTCCAGCAGTCTGTGGTGGACAAAATCAATCGCGGCGAGATCCACATCATAGAGCCGGACCTAGACGCCGTAACGGCCCGCGTGGTGCAGCGCGGGGCTCTACATGCGGCGACCGAACCGCCGGAAGCGGACGCATTTATCATCGCGGTCCCAACGCCGTTTCATAACAACACAGCGGATCTTTCTTTCGTATTCGCTGCCGCAGAATCGATTGCGCCGAAGCTACGCCCGGGCAATCTCGTCATTCTCGAATCGACGTCTCCGCCAGGCACGACGGAGATGCTGATCGAGAGGATGGCCGCGCGCCGACCGGATCTGCGCTTCCCCGGACGCGGGGCGGCAGAGAGCGACATCTCTGTCGCGTATTGCCCCGAGCGCGTTTTGCCGGGGCGCGTCCTGACCGAACTGGTCGAAAATGATCGCATCATTGGTGGGATAACCAGCGAATGCTCTGAACGCGCCGCTGCCCTTTACCGCATCTTCTGCAAGGGCGAGCTGCTCGTCACCGATTCCCGTACAGCCGAAATGTGCAAGCTGACGGAGAACTCGTTCCGCGATGTCAACATCGCCTTTGCCAACGAGCTTTCTCTCGTTTGCGACAAGCTCGGAATCAACGTATGGGAGCTCATCAGGCTCGCGAACCATCATCCGCGCGTGAAGATTCTGCAACCGGGACCAGGTGTCGGTGGCCACTGCATCGCTGTGGACCCTTGGTTCATCGTCGAGGCCGCGCCGGAGCAGGCGCGGCTCATTCGCACCGCGCGCGAGATCAACGACAACAAGCCGAACTGGGTTCTCGACAAGATTAAATTGGCTATCGGAGGCCATCGCGGCGGTCGGCCGCGGATCGCGGTGCTGGGTTTGAGCTTTAAGCCCGATGTTGACGACTTGCGCGAGAGTCCGGCGCTTCACGTTGCCGTTATGTTGGCAGAGTTGGACAATTCGCAATTGCTCATTTCCGAGCCGTATATCAATGCATTGCCCAGCGGGCTTGCAGGCCGATCTAACGTAACGCTCGTAGGAGATCAAATTGCCGCGGTCACTGAAGCAGATATCGTCTTGATGCTGGTCAATCATCGTCAGTATTACGAGATGCCAGAAGCGTTATTGGACGGCAAAGTGGTAATCGACACGCGGGGCGTTTGGTCGTGAAACAATTGCTTGTTCGTTCCGGAAAGGTTTTCGTTCAGAACGTCCCGGCCCCGACCGTTGGCCCGAAGAACGTTTTGGTGCGCGTAGAACGCTCGTGTATCTCGGTCGGGACTGAGATTGCAGGCGTTAAGATGTCGGCGTTGCCGCTTTATCGGCGCGCCCTCAAGCAACCTCATCACGTGAAGAAAGCGCTGCAGTTGATGCGCGATCAGGGCGTGATGCGTGTCTACAAGCAGATTCGCGGACGTCTCGATGCGGGGCTTCCCACGGGTTACTCCGCTGCTGGAGTGGTTATAGAGGTTGGCTCCGAGGTAGTCGGTATTTCGGTCGGCGATCGCGTTGCATGTGCTGGAGCAGGGATTGCCAACCATGCTGAGGTCATTGATGTACCGGTAAACCTCACCGTGCCGGTTCCTGAAGGCCTCGGCATGGATGAGGCCGCAACGGTCACGCTCGGCGCGATCGCCATGCAGGGGGTGCGTCGTGCACAGCCGACTTTGGGTGAAACGGTTGTCGTTGTCGGGCTCGGCATCCTCGGCCAAATCAGTGCCCAGTTGCTGAAGGCTCACGGCTGCCGTGTCATTGGCAGCGATATTGATGACGGCAGGATTGAGATCGCGCGTCAGAATGGGCTTGATGTCGGCATCGGTACGAAGGACGGCGATTTCGTCCAGCGCGTGCTCAAGCTGACGGACGGTTTCGGAGCGGATGCGATCATCATCACCGCCGCTTCGCAATCAAGTGAGCTTCTTGCGCAGGCATTTCAGGCATGTCGCCGCAAAGGTCGCGTTGTCGTCGTTGGCGATGTAGGTCTCAACATCGCTCGCAATGACATCTACGCCAAGGAGATCGATTTCTTTATCTCAACCTCTTACGGACCCGGGCGGTATGACCCGGTGTACGAAGAGGAGGGAAACGACTATCCGTTGGCTTACGTCCGCTGGACCGAAAATCGCAACATGGCGGAGTACTTGCGCCAAATCGCGGCTGGCGGTGTATCTCTGAAGAATATGATACGCGAGCCGTTCGACATCGATGTCGCGGAGACGGCATACGAAGCATTGAAGGCGCCAGGAGAGAAGCCTCTGCTGGTTTTGCTGAAATATCCCGAGCATTCAGAAGCGCGAGGGGCGACGCTGAAGCTTCATCCGCCTAAGTCAATTGGCGGACGTATTCGCATCGCTCTGGTTGGTGCAGGCGGTTTTGCCCAAGGCATGCACTTGCCAAATCTGAAGAAGCTCAGCGACCTGTATGAACTCCGCACGGTGGTCAGCCGCACAGGCTTGTCGGCGCGGACGGCAGCAGAACGGTTTGGTGCGGCTACCGCCACAACCGACTATGCGTCTGTGCTTGCAGACCCGGAAATCGATCTGGTGCTGATCGCCACCCGACATGATCTTCACGCTGGCATGGTGATGCAGGCACTCCGCGCCGGAAAGCACGTTTTCGTCGAGAAGCCTCTCTCGCTCAATGAAGAAGAGCTTGCAGAGATCGAGGCGTTTTTTGCCGAGACCGATAAAGCGCCTCTGTTGATGACCGGCTTCAACAGGCGCTTTGCGCCAGCCATCACTGCAGCCAAGAAGGTTCTTGCAAATCGCGCTTCGCCCATGATCGTCAACTACCGGATGAATGCCGGCTACATACCCAAAGATCACTGGGTTCATGGACCCCAGGGCGGTGGACGCAACATCGGAGAGGCGTGCCACATCTATGATCTGTTCAACGCCTTGACCGGCAGCTTGCCGACAGAGGTAAGTGCGACATCCATTTCGCCGAACTCGGACTATTGGCGCAGAGACGATAATTTCGTGGCTACCGTCCGGTACAAGGATGGGTCGGTTTGTACTCTCACTTATACCGCAATGGGGGCGCGAGATTATCCGAAAGAACGGGCAGAAATCTTTGCTGACGGCAAGGTGTTGACTTTGGATGATTACAAGTCTCTCACCGTCGTAGGTGGTTCAGGTGGTTGGAAGGCAAGTGTCATAGAGAAAGGTCAACTTGAGGAATTGCGGGCTTTGGCTGACGCGTTCAAAGCTGGAAGACAATGGCCAATCTCGATGGAGGAGCAACTCGCTGCAACCCGTGTGAGCTTTGAAGTTCAGCGGCAACTATCCTCTTAATCCGAACTAGCTGACTCTTATGCAGGACCTGGAAGACGCGATTCGATGTGCGGAATTGTAGGGGTATTCGCCTTTGGACAGCAGCGACGCGTTTCGCCTGAAGTCATCACGGCGATGCGCGACTGCATGGTCCATCGCGGTCCGGATGGCGGCGATCTGTGGATCTCCGAGAGAGGGCATATCGGTCTTGGTCATCGGCGCTTGTCCATCGTCGACCTGAGCAATTCAGCCAATCAGCCCATGCCCAACGAAGACGGCCGGATCTGGATCACGTTCAACGGCGAAATTTACAATCATGCGAGTTTCCGCAAGCCGTTAGAGCAGGCGGGGCATGTCTTCCGTACGGACCACTCCGACACAGAGATCCTCGTGCACGGCTATGAGGAGTGGGGAATCGACGGCTTGTTGTCGCGAATTTCCGGTGACTTCGCGTTTGGTCTTTATGACTCTCGCGACGACTCTCTTGTGGTCGTTCGCGACAATATCGGTGTGAAGCCGCTTTATTTTGCGGTCTTCAACGGCCAGTTCGCCTTTGCGTCGGAAATCAAAGCTCTGCTTGCCCATCCGGAGGCGCCGCGCGACATCGATCCGTTTGCGATGGTGCACTACCTGAGCTTTCTGACGACACCGGCGCCCATGACCATGTTCAAGGGCATCTATAAGATCCCGCCAGGCTGTTACATCACGGTTGCTTCCGACGGGCGGATCAAGTTGCACCGCTACTATGACGCGGTTCCTGGAAAGGGGATCGCTCCGTCGGAGGTGTCCGGCCTCAGCGAAGCCGCGCTGGAAGATTTTTACATTCAAGGGATTCGCAAACGCCTGCACGACTCTGTCGAACGGCGAATGATGTCCGACGTGCCGTTTGGTGTGTTCCTGTCAGGAGGCATCGACTCTTCGACAAACGTCGCCCTGATGAGCAAGTTTACGGATCAGCCGCTCAATACTTTCACGGTCGGCTTCAAAGACTATCAGCACCTCAACGAGCTGGACTACGCCAAGATTGCGTCACGACGCTTTAACACCAAGCACCACGAAGTGCTGATCAATGAAGCGGATATGATAGGGTATCTCGAAAACCTGATTCACCATCAGGATGAACCGCTGGCGGACTGGGTTTGCATTCCGCTGTACTTCATTTCAAAGCTCGCGCGCGACAGCGGTGTCACAGTGGTGCAGGTCGGTGAAGGTTCTGACGAACAATTTTCCGGCTACGCCAGCTATATGGGGTATCAGCGTCTCTATCGGAAATATTGGCAGCCCTTTCGAAAACTGCCCAAACCAGTCCAACGACTGGCTGCCGGTGCGGCCGTTGGTGCTTCTGCGATGCGGCCCGAATGGACAGTCTACGCCGACATCATTGATCGCGCCTCGAGAGATCGCGAGCATTTCTGGGCTGGGGCCATGGTGTTTTGGAACACGGCTAAGGATCGGCTTGTCCAATACGATGCACTTGGATCCGGGGATCATCACAAAACGATGATTGAAGCCGGGATTCTCGATCCTCAGTATCTTGTCCCGGATAGCTTCAACGTTGTGAATTCCTTCTATGCGCCGTTCGATAAGGCGCATCCGGATCAAGATCCGCTGACACGCATGATCCATTCCGAGTTCCGGCTGAGGTTGCCGGAATTGCTCTTGATGCGCGTCGACAAGATCTCGATGTCCGTCTCACTGGAGGCGAGAGTGCCTTTCCTCGACAAGGAGCTGGTCGATTTCTCGTTCGACATCCCAGAGCACTGGAAGACCAAAAATGGTGAGGCCAAATATATTCTGAAGAAGGCCGTTGAGGGGCTCATTCCGGACGAGCTGATCTATCGCAAGAAGATGGGGTTTGGAGCGCCAATGGCTGATTGGCTGCGAGGTTCGTTCGGTGCTCACGTTGAACGTTCCGTCATGAGTTCGGAGCTTCTCACGCGTGGCTATTTCAATTTGGATTTCATCAAGCGTCTGTTCGCCGACCATCGATCGAAGAGGGCCGACACAAGCCTGCAGATCTGGACCCTCTATAATCTGACGGCTTGGTACGATTACTGGATCGGCAACAAGGTTGCCGTCAGGGCTTGATGCCATGACCGCGCATATCGTGAATCGTTTCAAGCGACTTGCGAGTAAGCCGCCGAGTTACGTCGTGCGCCGGCTTACCCAGGAAGCGCGGATGCAGTCGGAGCGTTTTGTTGCGCCGGCCTTTGCTCGATTGATTTCCGGCCATCGGCTGGCGCGTTGGGCGGGTGCTTCTTCCATTGATGATCTCTGGGAAAAGCTCGCTTCCATGCCTTATCCTGCACGGTCCGAGCTGGTCGATCGTCTTGACTACGATCGGGCTTTCCCCGGCAGCGCGGAGACTATCTTTGCTGCAGCCGAACGCGCGCTGAAACACGAGCTTGATCTGCTCGGCACCGGTCCTATCCAGATGGGGCCGCATATTGATTGGCTTCAGGATTACAAGACGGGAGATCGTTGGCCTGTTCAATTCTGTAAGGCCATCGACTACGTCAACAAAGGACGGCCGAGCGACGTCAAGATTCCCTGGGAAATTTCACGTCTGCAATGGCTGCTTCCGGTCGGCCAAGCTTATCTATTGAGCGAGGGAGACGAACGTTACGCCCAAGGCGCGCGCAGCGCGCTGGAAAGCTGGATTGAAAGCAACCCGTACGCCTATTCGGTCAATTGGTCTTGCACGATGGAGGCTGCTCTTCGGCTTCAGTCATGGACGTGGTTGTTTCATGTGTTCGCGCGCTCCGCAGCTTGGAGCGATCGCAAGTTTCGCGACAAATTTCTCACGTCGCTTTATTTGCATGGTACTTTCACGGAAGTTCACATCGAGCGCTCGACCATCAATGGAAATCACCTGACGGCAGACGCTGTGGGGCTTGTGTTTGCGGGACTTTTCTTCCGCGAGATAGGCGCTGCGGACAGATGGGAGCGCGAGGGGTGGCGCACTCTCAATGAAGAGATCGCGAAGCAGATACATCCCGACGGCGTGGATTTCGAGGCGTCAGTCCCCTATCACCGCTTAGTCGCTGAACTCTTCACCATGGCTGCCAGGTATCGTGTGGCTGCAGGGCTCGCGGTCGATTCGGCTTATGCGGATCGTCTTGCAGCTATGGCACGTTTCGCCGAAAGCTACAGCCGGCCCGACGGGACCAGTCCTCATTGGGGAGATGCAGACGATGGCCGCAGCTTGCCTTTAGGAACGCAGGCTCTAGATGATCACCGTTATCTGCCTGGCTTGATTGCGAACACCATTGGTCGCGCAAACTGGGCCGGCACATACGGTGACGAGCTCTTCTGGCATTCGGTGCCTGATAGCGGGCAGGTCAAGGATGTGCCCATGGTGTCGGCACGCTTCGATGCCGGTGGCGTTTTTATATTGGCCGACGCTAACAATCAGGTTTTTGTAGATTGCGGCCCTGTCGGATTGGCGGGGCTTGGAGGCCATGGTCACAACGACGCATTGTCCTTTGAAGCCTGGCTCCGGGGCGTCCCCGTCGTGATCGACCCTGGCTCCTACGTCTACACAGCCGATTTTGCTGCGCGTAATCACTTCAGATCGACGAGTATGCACAACACGGTGCAAGTGGACGGTGAGCAGATCAATCGTCTTTACGCTCCCGATAACCTTTGGAATTTGCATGATGATGCGCAGGCCCGTCTGCTTGATTTCGTCACTGACAGTGCACGCAGCTGTTTCTCCGGAGAGCATTCCGGTTATCGCCGGTTAGCTGATCCAGTCGGCATACGGCGCAACATCACGCTTGATCATTCAAGTGGGGCGCTCTCGATCGAAGATTTGATCGATGCAAAGGGAGCTCACGCTCTGAGGGTGCCTATTCACCTATCCTCCGATGCTCGTGTCGGTCGGGAAGATGATCGATACATCATTACCGTACGCGATAGACGCTTCGCTCTCTCCTGGGAGGGACCGGCGTGGCAGCTCAGTATTGAGGAAAGCAGCGTTTCACTGTCCTACGGGATTCGAGTCCCAGCGCAAGAGCTCGTTTGGAAAACCCGTTCGTCCGGTTCGGAGCGGCTGAAGGTGATCATACAGCCGATCTAGATATCGCCATGAGCGTCACGGTGCTCCAGCAGAGCGCTTCAGCGCGGCGCGCCGACGCTCCGATTTCGTGTCTTTAAGCTTCCCGGCTATCGAGCCGCTGGCTGAGGGTCAGAGCCAGCAGTGTGCATGCTGCGCCGGACAGCAGATACGCGCCAGCAGACAGCAATCCAAAGTGGCTCGACAAAAGGAGTGCCACAAGAGGCGCGAAGCCGGCGCCGAACAGCCACGCGAAATCCGACGTCAATGCGGAGGCTGTGTAGCGATTCGCCCTTGTAAAATTCGATGCGACCGATCCTGACGATTGTCCAAACGAGATGCCGAGAAGAATAAAGCCGACGATCATGAACACGGCTTCGCCGACATCACCGCCATTGAGAAGCTGGGGAGCAAAGCCACTGAAAGCGGCAATAGCTGCCGCTGAGACGCCAAGCAATGTCCGGCGACCAAGACGATCCGCGATCGGTCCGGAGGCGATGATGGCCGCGACACCGAACGCAGCCGCGATGGTTTGGATAATCAGAAATCTGCCCGGCCCTTCCTGAGTGAACAGGAAGACCCACGAGAGGGGAAATACAGTGACCATGTGAAACAGCGCGAAGCTGGCGAGCGGGGCAAAGGTGCCGACGATGACGTTGCGTCCTTCCGCACGCAGTGTTCTTGCGACGGGCTCCGGCTCCAGATCGCGGCTTTCAAACAGTTGAGAGTACTGCGGTGTCACCACGATGCGGAGCCGCGCGAACAGCGCAACGACATTGATCGCGAACGCAACAAAGAACGGATAGCGCCAGCCCCACTCGAGAAAGTCTGCCGCCGAAAGCTTCGTAATAAAGAAAGCGAACAGAGCGCTCGCGACAATCAGGCCGAGTGGAGCGCCGAGCTGCGGAATCATTGCGTACCATCCGCGTTGCCGTTCCGGCACATTCAGTGCAAGAAGCGGGGCGAGGCCATCCCACGTTCCGCCAAGCGCCAATCCCTGTCCGATGCGAAACAACGCAAGCAGCCAGGCAGACACATGGCCGATCTGGTCGTGTCCGGGCAAGAACGCAACCGCGACAGTTGAGGTTCCGAGCATGAACAACGCGATGGTCATCTTAACGCCGCGGCCGTAAACGCGGTCGATGGCCATGAAGATTGTGGTGCCGATCGGTCGCACGATAAAGGCGAGTGCAAAGATCGCGAACGAATAGAGCGTGCCGGTGAGCGGGTCGACGTAAGGAAAGACCAGCTTTGGAAATACGACGACCGACGCGATAGCGTAGACAAAGAAATCAAAGAATTCCGATGTGCGTCCGATAATGACGCCGATCGCGATTTCGCCAGTGTTGACGCTGTCGTGAGCGTTTTCGCCCTGTGGGTGACGGCGCGGTGACGCTGAAGCCGTGATGTCCATGCTCATGATCGATTTCGCGTCCTTCTCGGAACCTACAAATTGAAGCAGAACGCCGGTAACCCGCCGTCCGATTGTGGCTTTTTGTCATTGGAGGTTGTTTCGAGGGATTGGGCAAATTGTCCAATGTCTCTTTCGCTGCCGTGAAGCTACGCGAAACATCAGATGCGAAACTCTCATTGGCAGGACTGATCGTGCGCCGCTTTCGTCAATTTGCCTTGTTGCCACTCGTGGCGATGCTGGGTGCCTGCAAGGCAGTGGTTCTTTCTCCATCCGGTGACGTCGCCGAGCAGCAGCGGGATATTCTGATCCAGTCGACGTCGCTGATGCTGCTGATCGTTGTACCGGTCATGGCGCTGATCGCGATTGTGGCGTGGCGCTATCGTGAATCAAACACGACCGCGACGTACGAGCCGGAATGGGATCATTCCACGCACCTTGAACTTGTCATTTGGTCAGTTCCGCTGCTGATCATCATCTGCATCGGGGCGATCACCTGGGCGAGCACGCATCTGCTGGATCCGTATCGACAGCTCGGTCGCATTGCAGAGGAACGCCCAATCGCAGCCAACACCAAGGCGCTGAGAGTGGATGTCGTTGCACTCGATTGGAAGTGGCTGTTTATCTATCCCGAGTACAACATCGCGACCGTCAATGAGATGGCTGCGCCGGTCGATCGCCCGATTGATTTCCATATCACGGCGTCATCGGTGATGAATTCCTTCTTCGTTCCGGCACTTGCAGGACAGGTTTATGCGATGCCTGCCATGCAGACCCAGTTGAAGGCCGTGATTAACAAGCCCGGCGTGTACGAGGGCTTCTCCGCCAACTATAGCGGTGCGGGTTTCTCCGGAATGCGCTTCGCATTTCTCGGCGTAAATGATGCGGATTTCGATAGCTGGATTGGCAAGGCGCGGGCGGAATCGACCAAGCTCGATCGTGCGGCTTACCTGCAGTTGGAGAAGCCGAGCGAGAATGAGCCGGTTCGCCGCTACGCTAGCGTCGATTCAACGCTGTTTAATGCCATCATCAATATGTGCGTTGAGCCCAGCAAGATGTGCATGAGTGAGATGTCGGCCATCGACTCGAAAGGCGGTCTTGGGTTGGAGGGTGCGAGAAATACGCTTCCATTGACCTACGACAAATATGCGCGACGCGGTGCGGTATTCGGCGTCGATCCGGCATACGTCGCCAGCCTCTGTACGGTGCAAGAAGCGGAGGGCCGCTCAACCGAAGCGCAGGCTTTACCAGCGGTTGATCTGTCGCGCCTCAAAGGTGCAGGCCTCCCGCCGCCCTCGTTCACGCCGCTGCGATCCCCGCCATCGCTGTCGCTAAATGCGACCCGTCGCCCATCCAATACCTGATGCAGAATGAGCTTTGAGATGTTGACCGATCCTTCCTTCCTCAAGTTCGTTTTCGGCAGGCTGACATGGGACGCCATTCCGTACCATGAGCCAATTCTCGTCGTGACCTTCGCGGCCGTCGCTCTGGGCGGTATCGCCATTGTCGGAGCGATTACTTACTACCGCCTGTGGGGCTATCTTTGGAAAGAGTGGTTTACCAGCGTCGATCATAAGCGCATCGGCATCATGTACATGGTACTCGGCATCGTCATGCTGCTGCGGGGCTTCGCCGACGCGATCATGATGCGTCTCCAACAGGCAATCGCGTTCGGGGCGTCGCAAGGTTATCTGCCCGCGCATCACTATGACCAGATTTTCACTGCCCATGGCGTGATCATGATTTTCTTTGTCGCCATGCCTTTGGTGACGGGGCTGATGAACTATGTGGTTCCACTCCAGATCGGAGCGCGCGACGTTTCCTTCCCCTTCCTGAATAATTTCAGCTTCTGGATGACGGTCGGCGGTGCCGTGCTGACGATGCTGTCGCTGTTCGTTGGCGAGTACGCCCGCACAGGATGGCTGGCCTATCCACCGCTTTCAGGGCTCGCCTACAGTCCCGATGTCGGCGTCGATTATTATATCTGGGGACTTCAGGTGGCCGGTGTGGGCACCACGCTATCCGGTATCAACCTCATCGCGACAATCGTGAAGATGCGCGCGCCGGGTATGACCATGATGAGGATGCCGGTCTTCACCTGGACCTCACTCTGCACGAACATTCTGATTGTAGCGTCATTCCCCATCCTGACGGCGGTGTTGGCGCTTCTGACCCTTGATCGATACGTGGGCACCAACTTCTTCACGAACGACTTCGGCGGCAATCCGATGATGTACGTGAACCTGATCTGGATCTGGGGTCATCCGGAAGTCTACATTCTTGTGCTGCCTGCATTCGGAATCTATTCCGAAGTGACGTCGGTCTTCTGTGGAAAACGTCTCTTTGGCTACACGTCGATGGTGTACGCTACGGTGTGCATCACGATCCTGTCTTACCTGGTGTGGTTGCACCATTTCTTCACGATGGGCTCCGGCGCGAGCGTGAATTCGTTCTTCGGCATCACGACGATGATCATCTCGATCCCGACAGGAGCGAAGATCTTCAATTGGCTGTTCACAATGTACCGCGGTCGCATCCGGTTCGAGCTTCCGATGATGTGGACGGTTGGATTCATGCTGACGTTTGTCATCGGCGGCATGACCGGCGTGATGCTCGCAGTCCCGCCGGCCGACTTCGTTCTTCACAACAGCCTCTTCCTGATCGCTCACTTCCATAACGTGATCATCGCGGGCGTCGTGTTCGGTGCATTCGCCGGCATCAACTACTGGTTCCCCAAGGCGTTCGGATTCAAGCTCGACCACTTCTGGGGGAAGATGTCGTTCTGGTTCTGGCTTGTCGGATTCTATTTCGCCTTCATGCCACTCTACGTCCTGGGATTCATGGGCGCGACGCGGCGGCTGCGGCACTTCGACGATCCATCGATGCAGATATGGACAGTGATCGCGGCATTCGGCGCATTCCTGATCTTACTCGGCATCGTGTCCTTCCTGGTTCAGATCTACGTCAGCATCCGCAATCGCAGCGCGCTGCAGGATGTGACCGGCGATCCCTGGAACGGACGGACGCTCGAATGGTCAACGTCTTCGCCGCCGCCGGCTTACAACTTCGCATTCACGCCGGTGGTGCATGATCTTGATGCCTGGTGGGACATGAAGCGGGGTGGCTACGTACGCCCGCTCGAAGGCTTCAAATCCATCCACATGCCGAGCAACACCGGCGCGGGTGTGATTCTTGCTGCCCTCAGCACTGTCTTTGGCTTTGCCATGATCTGGTACATGTGGTGGCTGGCTGTCTTAAGTTTCGCCGCACTTCTCGCCGCGGCAATTGTCCACACCTTCAACTACAAGCGCGACTTTGACTTCCCCGAGGATCAGGTCGTGAAAGCCGAGAGCGAGCGGACGCGTCGCCTCGCACTGGAGGCCTGAGCTCATGTATCTAACGGTTGAAGATAACAGGAGCGTACGGGCACCGGTCTTCTATCTGGCGGACGAACATCATGCCGAAGGCGGCAGCACGATGCTCGGCTTCTGGATCTACCTGATGAGCGATTGTCTCATCTTCGCGGTGTTGTTCGCCACCTACGGTGTCCTAGGTGCCAACTATGCCGCCGGACCCTCCCCGAAGGATCTGTTCGATCTGCGGCTGGTGGCCGTCAACACGTCGATGCTGCTTCTCTCCTCGATCACCTATGGCTTTGCCATGCTGGCGATGGCAAAGGGGCGTGTCGGCGCCATGCAGGGTTGGCTTGTTGCGACCGCTCTGTTTGGTTTCGCCTTTATCGGCATCGAGTTGACCGAGTTTGCGCACATGATCCACGAAGGCGCGACGCCGCAACGCAGTGCCTTCCTGTCATCGTTTTTCGCCTTGGTCGGTACTCACGGCCTGCACGTGACCTTCGGCCTTGTCTGGTTGTTCACGCTGATGGCGCAGGCGGCGCGTCATGGGCTCATTCCGGCGAACATGCGTCGGCTGACCTGCCTCAGTATGTTCTGGCACTTTCTCGACGTGATCTGGATTGGTGTGTTCACTTTTGTCTATCTGATGGGAATGCTTCGATGAGTGCTGATACCCACGCCGGGAACGTCCCCCACAACCATTCCCATGCCGACGATCACGCGCACGGCTCGCTGCGGAGTTACATGGTCGGGTTCTGGCTGTCGGTGATACTGACCGCGATCCCATTTTACCTCGTGATGAACGGCGTGATCGAGAACAAGCCGCTCACGTCGGTCATCATCATGGCCCTTGCTGCTGCACAGATTGTCGTTCACATGATTTGCTTTCTGCATATGAACGCGAAGTCCGAAAGCGGCTGGACGTTGATGGCGCTGCTCTTCACCATCGTGATCGTGGTCATCACGCTCTCCGGTTCACTGTGGGTGATGTATCACCTCAACGCCAACATGATGGCCGGTCATGACATGAGCCAAATGCCATGATGATCATCTTCGAGACCCGCGAGGCAATGGTTGGAGGACAGATATCTTCCCGCGCGGCTCCGCGTCTCGAAGAAGAGACCTCGAACAGTTCGCGGTCGTCCGCGCGAAAGCTAATCGCGCTCGGTGTCGCAGCCGTTGTTGGTGTTGCGATTCTCAGCGCGCTGGGCGTTTGGCAGCTTGAGCGGCGCGTCTGGAAGCTCGATCTGATTGAAAGGGTAGACCAGCGCGTTCATGCGGCTCCGGTACCTGCTCCCGGTCCGTCAGCTTGGGCCCACGTCAACGCCACCGATGATGAGTATCGCCATGTTGATGTGAAAGGGCGGTTTCTCGACAGCCGAGCGACTTTGGCCAAGGCGGTCACTGAACGAGGCCCGGGTTACTGGGTGATAGCGCCGTTCCGAACCAGCGACGGCTTCTCGGTGTTGATCAATCGGGGGTTTGTTCCTTCCGAGCAAGATCTCCATGAGGCTCTGAAGGCGCCCGATGGTGTAACGACCGTCACCGGCTTGCTGCGCATCAGTGAGCCGGGCGGTGGATTCCTCAGGAAGAACGATCCAGCAGCTGATCGCTGGTATTCTCGCGATGTGGACGCTATCGCGCGATCGCGCGGGATAACAAAGGATGTCGCACCTTATTTTATCGATGCGGATGCCTCTGCGGACCCCCGGACATTGCCAGTCGGGGGATTGACCGTGATCTCTTTTCCGAACAACCATTTGATTTACGCAATAACCTGGTTCGGCCTTGCGCTCATGCTCCTGGGATGGATGGCTTATGCGGCGCGGCAGGAATGGACCTTGCGCAAACCGCATTCCGGGCGAACAATCACCTGAGCGCTGCCGCGCAATTTTCAGTAGTAAGGCTGGATGAATTCCATTGATCATGTCACCGACAAGAAGAACCTGCTTCTTCTTGTCCAGCTTCGATGGCTGGCGGTCATCGGCCAGATCGTGACGATCCTCGTTGTGCATTTCTGGTTTGGAATTGCACTGCCATTGACCGAACTCGCGATCGTGATCGCCTTCCTGGTCGGCCTCAATATCTTTAGCTTGAGCCGGCATTATCGCCACGACATGGTGAGCAACACGGAATTATTTCTCGCTCTGTTGCTCGATGTCGCCGCTCTCACGGTTCAGCTTTATCTCACTGGCGGTGCGGCGAACCCCTTCGTTTCGCTTTATCTTCTTCAGGTCACGCTTGGGGCGGTGCTGCTTGATGCCTGGTCAACCTGGACGCTGGTCGTCATTACCAGCGGCTGTTTCGTTTGGTTGAGCGTCGCCTACAGGGATATCTTCCCCGAGCAGGGCATCGGCTTCGCCAAGCTGCACATGCAGGGCACCTTTATTTGCTTCCTGCTGTCCGCGACGCTCCTTGTCTTCTTCATTAGCCGCATTAACCGGAACCTTCGCGCGCGCGATGCCCATCTCGCGGGCTTGCGTCAGCAATCCGCTGAAGAAGATCATATCGTCCGCATGGGCCTGCTTGCGTCCGGCGCGGCGCATGAGCTCGGAACACCGCTGGCGACGTTGTCGGTGATCTTGAATGATTGGCAGCACATGCCATCTCTTAATGAGGCCCCCGAAACTTCGCAGGAAATCGCAGAAATGCAGCTGCAGGTGGAGCGATGCAAAACCATCGTATCCGGCATTCTGATGTCTTCAGGCGAAGCGCGGGGCGAGGGGACACTGCGGACCTCGGTTAATACATTCTTCGATACGCTGGCGGAAGAATGGCAGATGATCCGTTCACCATTGCGATTCGAGTATACGAATGCGTTCGGTGATGATGCGGTGATCGTCTCTGACGCCACCCTCAAGCAAGTCATTTTCAATTTGTTTGACAACGCGTTAGAGGCATCTCCAAAGTTGGTCAGGGCGAGGGTTGCCCGGATCGACGACAATATTGTTCTGGCGGTGAGTGACCAAGGATCGGGCTTCAGCAAAGAAATGCTGGCGGCATTTGGAAAGCCTTACCAGTCGAGCAAGGGACGGCCTGGAAGCGGCCTCGGACTGTTTCTGGTCGTGAATGTTATTCGTAAACTCGGCGGAGTGGTCACAGCGGAGAACGCTCCAAATGGAGGTGCGGTTGTGACCCTGACGTTACCGCTGGATTCGTTGTCGCCCCGAGGTGGATATGGACATTGATCGCCGCCTTCTGATCGTCGAAGACGACGCATCGTTCGCAAGAGCATTGGGTAAGTCGTTCGAACGCCGGGGCTATGATGTCCGGCAGTGCCAACGCATCGACGATCTGGAATCCCTTCTCACCGGCTTCTCGCCCCAATATGCTGTCATCGATCTCAAGCTTGCCAACGGGTCCGGGCTGGAATGCGTGAAGATGCTTCATGCGCGCGATCCTGATATGAAGATCGTTGTCCTCACGGGATTTGCGAGCATCGCGACCGCTGTGGAAGCCATCAAGCTCGGCGCTTGTCATTATCTGGCGAAGCCTTCCAACACGGATGATATCGAAGCGGCGTTCCGCAGGGCTGAGGGGGATGCCTCGGTCGAACTATCCAGCCGGCCAACCTCGATCAAGAATCTGGAGTGGGAGCATATCCATGAGGCCTTGGTCGATACTGAATTTAACATCTCCGAGACGGCACGTCGTTTGGGCATGCACCGGCGGACACTGGCGCGCAAATTGGCAAAAATTCGGATGAAGTGAGCCAAACGAGTTCAATCATCGCGAACTCAACAAGAGCGGGCAGGGCCAGCAAGTCGCAAGCTCAGTGCGGCAGTCAAAATTTCTTGCGGAATGCGTGAATTGTGAACCATCAGGTGAATGTGCCGAGGCGCGTTTCCAGGTGTCCGCGCGACTACCTTCTGCGGGTTGATTTGGCCTTAGCGTACTGTTTGCGGATGGATGCCCGATCGGGCGATCTCTTTGGCAAGAATTTTTGCTTCCTCAGTGAGTGCGGCTGTCAGGGGCGTCATCGGCTCGCGATAGGGCACAACCAAGCCGACCGAATAGCCGTGGTTGGGTTCGACGATGGGGATTGAGCGGACACGGTCGGTCAGGCCCAGGGTTTCCGCCAGCAGTGCCGGCATAATGCTCGCCCAGCGTCCCGTCCTCACATGCGCGTAGAGCACGATCATCGAATTCGATTCCAGCATCGGCGATGCTGTGGCGCCGGCTTGCTGAAGCATGCGGTCGATGATGCGCCGGTTCTGCATATCGGGCGTCAGCAGGCACAGCGGAATGTCCGCCACCTCGGCCCATGTCACGCTTTCGCGATCGCCTAAAGCGCCATCTGCCGATGTGAGCAGCCGATAGTTCTCGCGGTAGAGCGGCACGGTGTTGACGTTGCCGAGAGGCTCATTGTCGAGATAGGTGAGACCAGCGTCGACCTCGAGGTTTTCGAGCAGCCGAAGGATTTCGATGGACGTTCTGGAGACGATCGTGAAGCGCACGTCCGGATGACGAGCCCGAAACGGCGTTGTCAGGCTGGCCGTCATCGCCAGTGCGGTTGGAATGGCGGCGATTCGCAGATGCCCCACCAATCCGTGCTTGAGCGCCTTGATATCCTTTTCCATGGCGCGGGCCTCGCCGACAATGCGGCGGGCCCATTCGAGCACCCGTTCACCGTCAGATGTTAATCCCTGAAAGCGCGAGCCTCGGTTAACGAGGAGCAATCCCAGCGAATCCTCAAGTTGCTTGATGCCGGCTGAGAGCGTCGGCTGTTTGACGTTGCAGCTCTCGGCCGCGCGCCCGAAGTGTTTTTCGTGGGCCAGGGCGATTAGGAATTCCAGCTTGTCGATCATTCAGGGGCTCAGGTCAGCTGTTCTTAGCATGCAGCATTCGGATCGGACTGAACAGAATAAGCCTACGGGCACGTTGCCTTGATGGCTTTGTCGGGGTGTTTGATCAGCTTTTGCTATCGCAGCATGGGCGGCGCCAGCTTGATTAAACAGACCACATTGTAGAACGTTTCAAAATTAGAATTTAGATGGAAGTGGTTAGCCAGATGGCACCGAATAAACCGTGGAACGCCGACCGGGCCCTTGAGATCATCGAGGAGATCAAGGAGATCGAAGGGCCCCTGTTACCCATTCTCCATGAATTGCAGGAAGAATTCGGATGCGTGCCTGAATCGGTGCTTCCCATGATCGCCCATGCCCTGAATTTGTCGCGCGCCGAGGTGCACGGGGTTGCCACGTTTTACCATGATTTCCGCCGCGAACCGGCGGGCAAGCATGTGCTTAAACTGTGTGGCGCCGAGGCCTGCCAGTCGATGGGCGGCGACCACATTGCCGCGTGCGCTGAAAAAGGCCTTGGAATCAAGGTCGGCAGCACCTCCTTGGATGGGCAAGTCACGCTTGAGCATGTGTATTGCCTGGGCCTGTGTGCCGTCGCCCCGGCGGCGATGCTCGATGGTCGCGTCGTCGGCCGCGTTGACGAACGCCGCCTCCAGGGACTGCTCGCGGAGGCACGCAAATGACCCTTCGTCTTTATATCCCGAAAGACGCCGCTGCCGTTGCGGTCGGCGCGGATGATGTCGCCTGCGCGATGCTTGCTGAAGCCGGTCGCCGGGGTCTTGATGTCGAGCTTGTACGCACCGGATCACGTGGACTGCTTTGGCTGGAGCCGATGGTTGAGGTCGCCACATCTGCGGGCCGAGTCGCGTATGGACCCGTCACGGTTGGCGATGTGGCCTCTCTGCTTGATGCCGCAGTGAACGATGGTGGTACGCATCCGTTGCGGCACGGTTTTACGGACGACATGCCATGGCTAAAGCGGCAGACGCGGCTGACGTTCGCGCGTTGCGGCGTGGTCGATCCGGAATCGGTGGACGACTATCGCGTCCATGGCGGCATCAAGGGGCTTGAGCGGGCACTGACGCTCGGCCGCGATGCGATTATCGATGAAGTGTTGAAGTCGGGTTTGCGTGGGCGCGGCGGCGCCGGTTTTCCGACAGGTATCAAGTGGAAGACCGTTGCTCAGGCGGCTGGCCCACAGAAATACATCGTGTGCAACGCGGATGAGGGCGACAGCGGCACCTTTGCTGACCGGATGATCATGGAAGGCGATCCCTTCGTGCTGATCGAGGGCATGACGATCGCCGGCATCGCCGTCGGCGCGACCAAGGGATACATCTATATCCGCTCGGAATATCCTCATGCTATTGCAGCCATGAAGACGGCGATCGAGGTTGCCAAAAAGGCTGGCCTACTCGGCGCGCGCGTGGCGGGATCAAATCACGCCTTCGATCTCGAAGTGCGGATGGGAGCGGGCGCTTACGTCTGCGGCGAGGAAACGTCGCTGCTGGAGAGCTTAGAGGGCAAGCGCGGCATTGTGCGTGCCAAGCCCCCGCTGCCCGCACACAAGGGCCTGTTTGGTAAACCGACGGTCATCAACAACGTGCTCTCGTTCGCAGCGATTCCCTTCATCTTGTCAGAAGGCGCCAAGGCTTACGCCGATTTCGGCATGGGCCGCTCGCGCGGCACGATGCCGATCCAGCTTGCGGGCAACATCAAGCATGGCGGATTGTTCGAAGTTGCCTTCGGCACCACGCTCGGTGAACTGATCGATGACGTTGGTGGTGGGACTGCCAGTGGTCGTCCCGTTCGCGCGGTGCAGGTAGGTGGACCGCTCGGAGCTTACTTTCCGCGGGCGCTGTTTGACACGCCGTTCGACTACGAAGCGTTCGCTGCACGTGACGGCCTGATCGGTCATGGCGGCATTGTCGTGTTTGACGACAGCGTCGACATGTCGAAGCAAGCGCGGTTCGCGATGGAGTTCTGCGCCATCGAATCCTGCGGCAAGTGCACGCCCTGCCGCATCGGTTCAACGCGTGGCGTTGAAACGGTCGACAAAATTCGCGCCGGGATCGAGACCGCGAAGAACATCACGGTGCTCGAAGATCTCTGTAACACGATGAAGTTCGGATCACTCTGCGCGCTCGGAGGTTTCACGCCATATCCGGTGATGAGCGCGCTGAAACATTTCCCCGAGGATTTCGGTGCGACGCCGACGCGTCTGCAGGCCGCTGAATAAAGGACACCGCGAATGTCTCTCATTCATGAAGTCGATTACGGGACGCCGCGCTCGAAGAGCGGGAGGACAGTCACGCTGACGATCGATGGGCAAGCCGTAACGGTGCCGGAGGGTACTTCGATCATGCGCGCCGCGATGGAGATGGGAACTGAGATCCCTAAGCTCTGCGCGACCGACATGGTCGACG
The DNA here is from genome assembly GCA_036924835.1 of Nitrobacteraceae bacterium AZCC 1564. Taxonomy (NCBI): domain Bacteria; kingdom Pseudomonadati; phylum Pseudomonadota; class Alphaproteobacteria; order Hyphomicrobiales; family Nitrobacteraceae; species Nitrobacteraceae bacterium AZCC 1564. The sequence goes on along the minus strand of JBAGRR010000001.1, from coordinate 2,699,945 downwards.
CCTTCGGTTCGTGCCGGATGTGCCTCGTCGAAATCGAGGGCCGGGCCGGAACGCCAGCGTCCTGCACAACGCCGGTGATGGATGGCCTCGTCGTGCACACGCAGACCGATCGGCTGAAGCGACTGCGCAAAGGCGTGATAGAGCTCTATATCTCCGACCATCCGCTCGATTGTCTCACCTGTGCCGCAAACGGCGACTGTGAATTGCAGGATATGGCGGGCGCGGTTGGCCTGCGCGATGTGCGCTATGGTTATGAGGGCGAGAACCATGTATTCGCCAAGTCCGGCGGCGTCGCCAATGAGAACTGGATGCCAAAGGACGAGTCCAATCCTTACTTCACTTACGATCCATCAAAATGCATCGTCTGCTCGCGTTGCGTGCGCACCTGTGAAGAGGTTCAAGGCACCTTTGCGCTGACGATTTCCGGTCGTGGCTTCGACAGTCGTGTATCTCCGGGCATGAGCGAGAGCTTCCTCGGTTCGGAATGCGTGTCGTGCGGTGCGTGCGTTCAGGCCTGCCCGACTGCAACGCTCACGGAAAAATCCGTCATCGAGATCGGCCAGCCCGAGCATTCGGTGGTCACGACGTGCGCCTATTGCGGCGTTGGCTGCGCATTCAAGGCTGAAATGCGCGGTGAGGAAGTCGTTCGCATGGTGCCGTACAAGGACGGCAAGGCCAATCGCGGCCACTCCTGCGTGAAAGGCCGGTTTGCCTGGGGATACACGACCCACAAGGAGCGCATCCTCAAGCCCATGATCCGCAGCAAGATCACCGATCCCTGGCGTGAAGTGTCATGGGATGAGGCGTTTAATTATGCAGCATCTGAATTCAAGCGCATCCAGGAAAAGTACGGCCGGGATGCGGTCGGAGGCATCACGTCTTCACGCTGCACGAATGAAGAAACCTTCCTTGTACAAAAGCTGATCCGCGCCGGGTTCGGCAACAATAACGTCGATACCTGCGCCCGCGTCTGCCACTCCCCAACCGGCTATGGCCTGTCGCAGACGTTTGGAACGTCCGCAGGAACGCAGGATTTCGATTCGGTCGAAGAAACTGATGTCGTCATCATCATCGGCGCCAACCCGACCGACGGCCATCCGGTGTTCGCGTCGCGGCTGAAAAAGCGGTTGAGGCAGGGCGCGAAGCTCATCGTGATCGATCCGCGTCGTACCGACATGGTGCGTTCGGCGCATATCGAAGCTCAGCACCATCTGGCCCTGATGCCCGGCACCAATGTTGCTGTTCTTACGGCATTGGCGCACGTGATCGTGACAGAGGGCCTCGTTAATGAGGCCTTCGTTCGCGAACGCTGCGACTGGAGCGAGTTCGAAGGCTGGGCGAGCTTCGTCTCGCTGTCGAAGAACAGCCCTGAGGCGACAGCGGTTGTCACGGGCGTTGACCCGAAGGAATTGCGCGCGACGGCCCGGTTATTTGCAACCGGCGGAAATGGTGCGATTTATTATGGCCTGGGCGTCACAGAACATAGCCAGGGATCGACGACGGTGATGGCGATTGCCAACCTGGCGATGGCCACCGGTAATGTTGGTCGTCCGGGTGTTGGTGTGAATCCGCTGCGCGGCCAGAACAACGTGCAGGGTTCGTGCGACATGGGCTCGTTCCCGCACGAATTGCCGGGCTATCGGCACATCGAAACCGATGCAGTTCGCGAGACGTTCGAAGCGATGTGGGGCGTTCAGCTCAACAAGGAGCCTGGCCTGCGCATTCCGAATATGTTCGATGCAGCGCTCGATGGCTCGTTCATGGGGCTTTATGTTCAAGGTGAGGACATTCTTCAGTCCGATCCAAACACTACGCACGTCGTTGCGGCGCTATCGGCGATGGAATGCGTCATCGTCCACGACTTGTTCCTGAACGAGACCGCCAACTATGCGCACGTCTTCCTGCCCGGCTCCACGTTCCTTGAGAAGGACGGCACCTTCACCAATGCGGAACGTCGCATTCAGCGCGTCCGCAAGGTGATGAGCCCTCGCAACGGGTTCGCCGACTGGGAGGTGACCATCGGCCTCGCCAAGGCAATGGGCTTCGAAATGAAGTACGATCATCCATCGCAGATCATGGATGAGATCGCAGCACTGACACCGACCTTTGCCGGCGTTTCCTATGCGAAGCTCGACGAAATGGGTTCAGTCCAGTGGCCGTGCAACGAGAAGGCGCCGGAGGGAACGCCGGTTATGCACATCGACCACTTTGTCCGAGGCAAGGGCAAGTTTGTCATCACCGAATATGTTGCCACTGACGAGCGTACCGGCCCGCGCTTCCCGCTGCTATTGACCACGGGGCGCATTCTTAGCCAATACAATGTCGGCGCGCAGACCCGGCGCACTGACAACGTCGTTTGGCACCCGGAAGACCGCCTCGAAATGCACCCGCACGACGCCGAGCAGCGCGGCGTGCGCGACGGAGACTGGGTTAAGCTTGCAAGCCGCGCCGGTGAGACCACATTGCGTGCCTTGATCACGGATCGGGTTGCCCCCGGGGTCGTCTATACGACGTTCCATCATCCGGACACTCAGGCCAACGTGATCACGACGGATTTCTCGGACTGGGCGACGAACTGTCCAGAGTATAAGGTGACGGCAGTTCAGATCTCACCGTCAAATGGGCCGAGCGAATGGCAGAAGTCTTATGAGGAACAGGCACGAAATTCACGACGGATCGCCCCTGTCGTGGAAGCTGCGGAGTAATCCATGAAGTCGCCCGCTGTCTCGGCTCATCGCCGGATCTGGCGCGAGGGCGGCTTTAGCGAGGGCAATCGTTCAATTCCCGAAGAGACGCCGATTGCCCTCACCTACAATGCCGGAACCTACGCCGTGATGATGGGGACGCCGCAAGATCTTGAGGATTTTGCGGTGGGCTTCAGTTTGACTGAGGGGGTCGTCAGCTCCTCGGCAGATATCCAGTCGCTTGAAGTGGTGATGCTGGATGAGGGCGTCGAGTTGCGGATGTGGCTTGATCAAGCCCGCGCAGAGCGGCTGCGCGAGCGTCGCCGGAATATCGCGGGCCCGACCGGGTGCGGGTTGTGCGGGATCGATTCTATCGTAGAAGCTGCGCGTCCTGCGACTATGGTCGGGGTTGGCCGCCAATTTTCGGCGGATCAAATTATGCAGGCTATGCAATGCATCTCTCCGCTTCAGAAGCTCAACATCGAGACGCGTGCAGTGCACGCGGCTGCGTTCTGGAATCCGGAGCAGGGAGTTGTTGCACTGCGCGAGGACGTCGGCAGGCACAATGCGCTCGATAAGCTGACGGGGGCCTTGGCTCGGAATTCGGTTGAAGCGCGCGAAGGTCTCGTGCTCCTGACCAGTCGCGTTTCGGTCGAGATGGTCCAGAAGACTGCAGTGACCGGCGCAGCAGTGATGGTCTCGGTGTCTGCGCCAACCGCGTTGGCCGTACGCATGGCAGACGAAGCGGGCATTACACTGGCGGCGATTGCGCGCTCGGACGGATTTGAAGTGTTTACGCATCCGCATCGGATCGCTGATGGAGTTACTGCGCATGTCGCCTGACCGGCTCGTCTATATGGCCAATCAGATTGGTACTTTTTTCAAAAGCGAGGGTGAAGGCAAAGCTGCGGCCAGCACCGCTGAGCATATCAGAAAATTTTGGGATCCTCGAATGCGCTCCGCGATTCTGGCGCATCTCGAAGCGGGAGGAGCAGGGCTGAATCCGGATGTCCGTGATGCGGTGGAGGCCTTGAAAAAAACAGGATCGTAAGACGACAGAATGCCCGCAATAAAAAATGGGCAGCTGATTTTTCACCTTGGGGAGAACTTAAATGACAACTATCGAACAGGCAGGCGCCTCGTCAGGCGCTGCTCCTGGTATTTTTGATCGCGAACGCATTGTCGCAAAGGCCGGCTTCAACCGCTGGCTGGTCCCGCCGGCAGCACTTTGTATCCATCTTTGCATCGGCATGGCTTACGGCTTCAGCGTGTTCTGGCTGCCGCTGTCACGTGCGATAGGTCTGACCGCGCCGAAGGCATGCCCGGACATGACGGTCATGCAGGAGTTGTTTACGACCACCTGTGATTGGCGCGTGTCCAGTTTGGGCTGGATGTACACGCTCTTCTTCGTGGTGCTCGGCATTAGTGCGGCGATCTGGGGTAATTGGCTGGAGCGTGTCGGCCCGCGGAAAGCAGGTTTTGCAGCAGCGTTGTGCTGGTCGGGTGGCCTCGTGCTGGGCGCGATCGGCATTTACACGCACCAGCTCTGGCTGATGTGGCTCGGATCGGGTGTCATCGGCGGAATTGGTCTTGGCTTGGGTTACATCTCGCCGGTGTCTACGCTGGTGAAGTGGTTCCCCGACCGTCGCGGCATGGCGACCGGCATGGCCATCATGGGGTTCGGCGGTGGTGCAATGATCGGCGCTCCGCTCGCCAACATGCTGATCGACTATTTCAAATCGCCGACCGATGTTGGCGTCTGGCAGACGTTCCTGACGATGGGTGTGATCTACGCCGCGTTCATGATGATCGGCGCATTTTCCTATCGCATCACGCCGCCCAACTGGCGCCCCGAAGGTTGGACGCCGGTCGAAAAGGCCAACACGATGATCACGACTGGTCACGTGCATCTCGATAATGCGCACAAGACCAAACAGTTCTGGCTGATCTGGGCTGTGCTTTGTCTCAACGTGTCGGCCGGCATCGGTGTGATCGGTATGGCCTCGCCGATGCTGCAGGAGATTTTCGCGGGCAAGCTGATCGGCCTGCCGGATGTGTCCTTCAGTCAATTGACCGCCGAGCAACGTACGGCGATCGCGGGTATTGCCGCTGGTTTTGCGGGTCTGTTGTCGCTGTTCAACATTGGCGGCCGATTTTTCTGGGCCTCGCTGTCGGACAAACTCGGGCGCAAGAACACCTACTATACGTTCTTCATCCTTGGCATCATTCTGTACGCGCTGGCGCCAACCTTGGCGGCTATGGGCAACAAGATGCTGTTCGTGCTTGCCTTCGCCATCATCCTGTCGATGTATGGCGGTGGCTTCTCGACAGTGCCTGCTTATCTCGCTGACATTTTTGGCACGCAGTTCGTGGGCGCTATCCATGGCCGCTTGCTGACGGCTTGGTCGACCGCAGGGATCATCGGACCGGTGGTGGTGAACTACATTCGTGAATTCCAGATCGCGGCCGGCGTTCCCCGCGCTCAGGTCTACGACTTCACCATGTACATTCTGGTGGGCATGCTGGTGTTGGGCCTGATCTGCAACATGCTGGTGAAGCCGTTGGCACCGCACTGGTTCATGAAGCCCGAAGAAGTTGCTGCCCTTCAGGCCAAGGGAGCTGTAGCTGCGACCGGCGGTGGTTCCTACGGGATTGGCAAGGGTGGTCTGGACGGTAAGGCTGCGCTGTTCTGGGCCTTTGTCGGCATCCCTCTGGCGTGGGGTGTGTGGCTGACCGTGCAAAGCGCGATCAAGATCTTCCACTAGAGCATATTCGGTTCTGATTGAATCAGAACCGAAGCTCCAGATTCTTGTTTTGACGCGTTTTCTTCACGCGAACCGGTAGCCACTTCGCTCGAAAAACGCTCTACGATCCACGATCAAACACGTGGGCGGGATATGACGAACTGTCATACCCCGCACCGCATCCTCGATAATTTCATCCGAACATTTTTTAGGAGATACTTATGTTTCGTACTGGCATCTGCCTGGCGGCTGCACTCGTCATGACAGGCTCGCTTGTCACGGCTTCGGCACAAACTGCTGCCCCCGCGCCCACACCAACGACCGCAAAAGTCAAACTTACCAAGGAGCGCCTGAAGGAAATGCGCGCTAACTGGAGTCAAAACAAAAGTAAACTCAAGGCCTGCCGGAAGGACGTCAAAGCCAAGGGATTGGCCGGCGATGATCGCTGGTTCTACATCGAAGAGTGCATGGGCAAGAGCTGATACTGCTCTTTCCAAGTGAGAGATGGACAAAGGCACGATGAAGATCGTGCCTTTTTCCTTGCAACTCTAGTGTGGTGATTCAGAAGTTCGCTCCATTTTCCCGCGAGTCCGAAGAACGTTTTTCGCTCACCACTCGTCGTTCTATGAGTCCGCCATTAAGTTTTTGCACACCGGTGTGCCGATACTTCCGTTAAGGCTGGGATTTCGGTGATTCGCGGGTTGGGGAACGCGCGGACCACGTGGGCAGGGCGCGATATTGACGAAGGATGCTGGGGGCTCGAAGCGATTAGCACGTCTTTCGACGTGTACGGCTCCTCATTCTCTCTTGAGCTTTGTTCCGAACGAAACATCCGGAACGGCATTCGGTCGAGGCGGTGCGCCTCATTCTTCAAACAGTTGCGTCGTGCGTCCGTCGTTCCAGGCATGAGACCTGCCTTGGGCTGAGCAAGATCTAATCCAAAGGGCTGAGAAAATGAGGTTCACGGTTAAAGCGAAACTGGCCAGTGCATTTGGCGCGGTTATCGTCCTGTCGATGATTTCAGGCGGGATTTCGTACTTGAAATTGAATCAGCTGGTTGAAACGTCGGGGCAACTCGTGCAGCGCGCAAACCGCATCGACAAAGCCGGCGAAATGCAAAACCAGATCCTGTATCAGGTCCGTGCGGAGAAGAGCCTCATCCTCGAGTCAAACGATGCTGAAATTGCCAAACTCGCGGAGTCGATCAAGCACTATCGCAAGAACGTCACTCACCTCAGTGAGGAAATCAAGGGCTTAGCGACCCCGGCTGGGAAGAAGTACCTCGAAACGTTTACATCACTCTTTGAAAAAATGAACAACGTCCAGGATGAAACCATCCGGCTTGCGACGCTCAATTCCAACAACCGAGCAGCCCAGACCTGGGCTACAGAAGGAGCCGCCGCAGTTAAGAATTTTTCCGACGCGGCAGATGCTCTGCTTAACGATATAAATCGGCTTCCGGCGTCGATTGAAAGTGCCCGAGCAACTTCATCGCTGCTAACGGCCCGGCTGGAATCGTCGAGAACCCAGAGGTTCCTAATTCTATCTTTCTCGGCAACGAGCCTGGAGGCATTGAGTGAAGCCGTCAAACACATTGCCCCCTCGACCGCTGCTTTGAAAGCTGCTGCGCAGTCGTTGTCGGCACAGATCACTCCGCTCGGGCTTTCGGCGAACAATCTGATCGCTCGGGTGGATCAATTGGAAAAAGCCATCGTGCGCACGACTGACATCGTGAAGGACGGCGGTAACATCAAGGCGGCGACGCTCTCCGGCAACGAAGGTCGCAAAGCGTCGGACGATGCGATTGCCGGCGCCGCCGAATATGTTGCTTTCACTAAGAAGCGGATGGCCGAAGCAGCGGCTCAGGCGGAGCAGGATGGCGCGCAAGCCCAGATGCTGCTGATGGCGATTATCGCCGTATCCCTGCTGATCGGTATCGGCTCCGCAGCATGGATCGCTCTCAACATCAGCCGGGGTCTCGGCCGTGCCGTCGGTCTGGCCGATGCAGTTGCAATCGGTGATCTCAGCCAAAAGATCGATGTCTCCAGCAATGACGAGGTCGGTGACCTCATCAAGTCGCTGAATACGATGACGGAAAATCTCAATGCGACGGCCCAGATCGCGGATACGATTGCGAGCGGCAATTTGACGATCGACGTCAAGCGGTTGTCGGACAAGGATACGCTCGGTATCGCTCTCGAACGCATGGTCGAAAAGCTCCGGGCGATCGTTGCCGAAGCGATCACCGCTGCCCAGAACGTGTCGGCAGGCAGCCAGGAATTGTCGGCGAGCGCCGAGCAGTTGTCGCAGGGCGCCACCGAGCAGGCCTCGTCCGCTGAGGAAGCCTCATCCTCGATGGAAGAGATGGCCGCCAATGTGAAGCAGAACGCCGACAACGCCAGCCAAACCGAGCGCATCGCGGCGCAGTCCGCCAAAGACGCCGAAGCCAGCGGCGAAGCCGTCAACCGCGCGGTTGAGGCGATGCAAACCATCGCAGAGAAGATCACCATCGTGCAGGAAATCGCGCGTCAGACCGACTTGCTCGCTCTCAATGCGGCGGTGGAAGCTGCCCGCGCCGGCGAACACGGCAAAGGCTTCGCGGTGGTGGCCTCCGAAGTCCGCAAGCTTGCGGAGCGCAGCCAAGCGGCTGCGGCCGAGATTGGCACCTTGTCCGCCGACACGGTCAAGGTGGCGCAGGAAGCCGGCAGCATGCTGGCCAAGCTAGTGCCGGACATCAAGAAAACTGCCGAATTGGTCGAAGAGATTACTTCGGCCTGCCGTGAGCAGGACGTTGGATCGTCGCAGATCAACCAGGCGATCCAACAGCTCGACAAGGTCGGCCAGCAGAACGCCAGCGCGTCCGAGCAAGTATCGTCGACCTCGGAAGAGCTCGCCTCGCAGGCCGAACAGCTGCAGGCGACCATCGCCTACTTCAAGATTGATCATCACGGCCAAAGGGAAGCAGGCTCCGCAGAGGCTTCAATCAACAAGGCCGTCAGTCAGTTGCGCGGTAAAGCAGCGAGCATGGCCGCGGTTGTGAAGAAGCCGTCCGCCAAGCCAGCCCGCGCGGCCAAGGTGGCGAGCGGTGGCGGAGGCGGCTTCGCCTTCGCCATGGGAGACGGTGAAGACGACCGCGACGCCGACTTCCAACGCTAAGCACTTTGCCGGCCTCGCCGTCGAGGCGAGGCCGGCTCTCTTCCTGTCCTGAGTGGAGCGCGACATGGCCGAAACGGCGCAATATCTGACGCTCGGTCTCGCCGGCGAGACCTTCGGCATCCCGATCCGGAATGTCCGGGAAATCCTCGACATGCGGCCGATCTCCAAGCTGCCCCACGCGCCGGAGTTTCTGCTGGGCATGATCGATGTGCGCGGCAGTGGCTATCCGATTGTCGATCTGCGCACCAAACTTGATTTACCGGCAGTGCCGGCGACGGAGGCCACCCGCATCATCATTCTCGACGTGCCGCTGGAGGATCGCCTGGTCGGGGTCGGCTTCGTGGCGGACTGTGTGTTCGAAGTGACCGACATTGATGAAAGCCGGATCGAGCCCCCGCCATCGGTCGGCGGCCGCTGGAAGTCGGATTATCTTGCCGGCATCGGGCGCAAGGGCGACAAGTTCGTCATGATCTTCGACCTTGCGCGCCTCATGGCGACGCAGGGCGATCAAGACGGGAGCGTTGATGCGGCCGATTCGCCGTCAATCCAGCTTCAACTCCAAGACGTTCCAACGTCTGGGGACACCATATACGACCAGTTTCCTGCATAAATTCCGAAACCCTGCCTCCCGGCGAACGAGCTTCTCCCGCGTTTCCCGGGAGGGACAACCTGGCGTCATCATCAAAGGTGATTGTATCCGCGGAATATCGATGAGATCGGAATCGCATCATCCACAAATACGCAGACCTTATGCGACATTCTGAGTATTGATTCTCGCTTCGGTGTTCTGAAAATTCCGAATCAGGGTCGCTTATTGTTGCTAGTGTGGCGGTTCAGAAGTCCGCATCATTTGTGCGGCGAGTCTGAAATGCGGACTTCTGAACCAAAGCCACACTAGATCAATAAGTTGCTAGTGTCCTTCGATTCCGAAGTTCGCAAACGAAGGTGCAGCGGAATGATGCGAACTTCGGAATTGGGACACTAGCGTCAGCCTCCCGATCACACGCAGAGCGCAATTAGAAATGCACGGCCGCCGAACGTCCTTTTCGTCTCGATCATTGCTTATGATCGCGGAAGACATGGGGCGGCTTGGACTGTGGTCGTACAACGAAATGTCCCAGGACATATCGTGGTCGCCTGGGATGCATAAACTACTGGGCACCGATCCCTCGCTCGACGAGCCTTCCTTCGATGCGCTCATGCGAAATGTGCATCCTGAGGATCAGGAGAAGCTGCACAAGGCGTACGAACTCTCGAAACAGGGCGTATTCCCCGAGCTGAAATTTCGCGTCATCCATCCAAACGGTCAGTTGCGCTGGCTCTCATGTCGAGCGGAAGTTCTGTATGCCAAGGATGGTTCTTATCTGCAAAGCTCCGGCCTCATTGTCGATGTGACAGACCAGCAGACACTATTGGAGTTGTTCCGCCGCAAGGAAAAACGGTTGGATGCCTTGGCCGAGGGGTTCAATTTCAGCATGTGGTCGGCCGATCGGACTGGCGCGCTGACGGCGTTTCCGCAATGGCGGTTATTTGGAGTTTCCTCGCCTGCGAAGTTGCTGGGTTGGGCTTGGCTTGAGCGCGTGCCTGAAAATGAGCGCGAGCAGGCCCAAGCGACCTGGCAACAGGCGGTCGCTGACGGAAAGCATTTCGTATCGCGCGTTAAGTTTATGCTTCGGCCTTCAGAAAAGCCCATGACGCTGATGATTTACGCAGCTCCGGTTCGGAACTCTGAGGGCGCAATCGTCGAGTGGGCGGGATTGATCGCAAGGCCCGCGGATGTGATGCACGCTCCGCCGGATGTGCACCAAGTAAAGGCGCCGCATATCAGGGCCGCCCGAGCACTGCTGAATTGGTCGATCGAAGATCTTGCAAACAAGAGCAAGGCGTCAGTATCCAGCATCCGCCGTGTCGAGAGCTGCGATACGTCTTCCATTCGCAGGCCTACGCTTGAAGCGATCAAAGCCGCTTTGGAGGAGGGCGGGGTCATCTTCGGAAATCGGGACGGAACGGTCTCTGTCGCACTACGCAGTTAGGCGACCGCTTCGCGAAAGGCGCTCCGCTGCTCTGCGGGCGGTTCCTGCGCAGGCACCAATGTGGTGGCATGCGACGAGCAGATTTCAATGACATCGTTCCATCGGGCAAGGAACGCACCCACGCATGCGGGATCAAATTCCTTGCCCTTTTGCTTCTCGAGGTACTCACGAGCCTGTTGAATAGGCATGGGATCCTTGTAAGGCCGTTTGGTGGTGAGCGCGTCGAACACGTCGGCGACCATCACGATTCGTGCCGCGACTGGGATGTCGTCTCCCTTTAAACCATTGGGATATCCGCTGCCGTCCCATCTCTCGTGATGAGCTTCAGCAATGATCGCAGCGAGTTGGATCAGTTCGCAATGGCTGTCCGCGAGGATGTGCCCACCGATTGCGGCGTGCGTTCTGATGATTGCGATCTCCTCGGCATCCAGCCGTCCCGGTTTCAGAAGGATGCTGTCAGGAATGGCAACCTTGCCGACATCGTGGAGTGGAGATGCAAGGTAAATGTCGCGGCACACTCGCTCAGACAGGCCGAGCTGCTCGGCTATGATCCGGCTGTACTTGGCGACACGGAGCGTATGATCGCCGGTGTCGTTATCTCGATATTCGACCGCGAGCGCGAGCCGCAGAATGATTTCTTCCTCACGTTCCTGAAGCTTCCGCGTCGCAGCTTCGACTTCATTGGCAAGATCAGCCGCTTGATTATTCAACTTTCTGACAGCCGATCCCAGCTTGATGAGATTACGAAGCCGGACGCCAAATTCGATCGCTTGAGGGCGCTTTGGCAAAAAGTCGGTCGCGCCTGCTTCCAGTGCGCGCAGGCGGACATCATCCGCCTCGATCGATGTAATCATCGCGATGGGAATATCGGAGAATTTTGGAAGCGACCGAAGCTCACGGATCAACGCGATCCCATCCATCTTCGGCATCTCGTAATCGACCAGCACGATATCGAAGTTTGTGGTCTGTGCGGCGGCAAGCGCTTCGAGTGGATCCAGAAAGGTCGTTGCCTGGACGGAGCCTTCGGCTTCAACGAGGCGCTTTAGCAGGTCGAGCACTGAGCGGCTGTCGTCGACCAGTAGCGCATGGGTAAACATGAGACGGCCTTTCTAGCCGGAACGTGATTTCTCCCTGGGAGCCTAGTTGGCACGACTTAATATGGAACTAAATGCGCGAAGCACATTGATAGCATTGAAGTAACGGATCGGAGATGCGGCCTGATGCGAGGTTGTCAGTGGTCTATTCAAGCTTTCCCGAACTGCCTGTAGAAAATCGCAATCTTTAAGGCGCAATCACTGGCGCCAGCGCTGCCCGGTTCGGATGCAGCGACGATGTGAACGATTTTTGCGCTTTTCCGAAAAGGCACGCGCCAGCCTGCAGTAACGTGATCAGGCGAAAGAACGGTTTTCGTTCAGGGCCCGTATTTCTGTGAGGATCAGCGTTAGTATTTTGCTGATCATACCCATCAATACTCCCGTCCGGGTGTTGGAATCAGTGATTCGCGTATTGGGCAATACGCGATCTGCTTGGGCTGGGGCGCAGTTGTTGATGGATAATGCTGAAGATTTGAAGCGGCCGGTGCAGCTGCCGGCGGATTGCAGCATTGGCGCAATCCGTGGCGTCTATGAGATGGTGCGGGATGCTTTCCGGCGCGAAAGCGCGGTAGAAATCGACTGCTCCAGTGTCGACAAGGCGGATGTAACATCCGTCCAGCTCCTGCTGTCCACCGCGAAGACCGCCACCCTTGAGGGCCGTCCACTGGTGCTCACCGCACTCTCTCCCTCGCTTCGGACCACGTTCGAGCGTGCCGGACTGCCCGATGAGACCATGTCAGTGCAAGGCAGCTCTCAGCAGAACAATCCTCAACAATAGCGATGGTACGTGATGGGCAACATCCTGACAGTCGACGACTCGCCCAGTATTCGTCAGATGATCAAGGTCGTTCTGACGCCCGCTGGTCACACCGTCCATGAAGCGGGCGACGGTGCGCAGGGGTTGGAAAAGGCAAAAGCCACCAAGATGGATCTTGTCATCACCGATCTGAACATGCCGGTGATGAATGGACTGGAGTTCATCAAGGCGTTGCGGGCAACGCCCTCCTTGCTGGGCTTGCCGATCGTGTTTCTAACCACCGAATCCAGCGACACGCTAAAGCAGGAAGCCAAGGCCGCAGGCGCGACAGGTTGGATCACCAAACCGTTTAAACCAGAGCAGTTGCTCGCTGTGGTCAGCAAGTTGGTGCGCACATGAGCTCCCTGGATCCTGTCGATATCTTCCGCCAGGAAGCCAGTGAGCTGTTTGAAGCACTGGAAGGCGCGCTGCTCGATCTCTCCGTGCGTCCCGATGACCGCGAATTGGTCGATTCGGCTTTCAGAGCGTTGCACACCATTAAAGGGTCGGGAGCCATGTTTGGCTTCGACAAGGTCGCAGCGTTCACGCACGAATTCGAAACCGCATTCGACCGTGTACGTAAAGGGGAAATTAAGCCGACCGAGGATCTGATTTCGGTTGCGCTGGCGGCAAAAGATTACATCCGCGCTCTGATCGAGGCGCCGGAGACGACTGATACCATTATTGGTGACGCAATTCTTGCCGATCTCGGCGACCTTGTTGGGATGAAAGATTCGGGTGGTGCGTCGTCTGTTGCTCATGCAGAGCAGAGCGGCGACACTATTGATGTTGGGCCGCAGACGTCAGCAGCGCATGTATCCGAAGGTTCACAAACCGGCTGGCAGTTGCGACTGGAGTTCGACAGCCACATCCTTTGCAACGGCTCCAATCCGCTCGATTTCCTCGACGATCTGCGCAAGCTTGGCTCCTGCTTCGTGGTTGCACTGACGGACGACGTGCCGACCCTTGAGGAGCTTGAACCCGAATACTGCTTCCTGAAGTGGGATGTGACGCTGCATAGCCCCTGCGACCGGGCGGAGATCGATGACATCTTCATGTTCGTGATGGACGAAATGAAGCTGACCGTCACCCCGATTTTCGGCGCTGAGACATCAACGCTTGTGCCGTCGTTGCTCGAGCCGACGGTCAGTGAAGCCGTGAAGGCTGATGTTGCCGAGCCATCCGCTGTTTCCTCCGGTTCAGTCAAGGCTTCCGTCAGCGCGGATGCCTCCGCCGACAAGAAGCGGGATGATGCCAAGCGCGAAGAGCCAAAGCGCGAGGATCGGAGCATTGCAACGGTTCGCGTCCAGGCCGAGCGTCTCGACGAATTGATGGACCGGGTTGGCGAACTGGTGATCGCACAGGCGCGACTGAGCCAGCTGGCTGCCACCGGCGAAGATCTTTCCATCAAGATGATTGCCGAGGAAATCGAGCGGTTGGCTGCGAGCTTGCGTGACACCACGATGGGCGCGCGCATGGTGCCGATCGGCTCGTTGTTCGGACGTTTCCGTCGCCTGGTTCACGATCTATCGCGCGATCTCGACAAGCCGGTCGAGTTTGTCACCGCCGGCGAAGATACCGAACTCGACAAGACTATGATCGAGTGCTTGGCCGATCCGCTGGTGCATCTGATCCGCAACGCCATCGATCATGGCATTGAGGACACCGCGAGCCGCCAAGCTGCTGGCAAGACCGAGCAAGGCCGGATCGAATTGACCGCTGTTCACTCCGGTGCCCAGGTGCTGGTGACGGTGAAAGACAACGGTGGCGGTCTCAATACGGCGCGTATTCGAGCCAAAGCCGAAGAACAGGGGCTAATCGCGCCCGGTGCCGCAATGGCCGACCACGACATCCATCAATTCCTGTTCCATCCCGGCTTTTCCACGGCGCAGACCATTTCCGCGCTGTCGGGCCGCGGAGTTGGCATGGACGTGGTCAAGCGCACCATTGAGAATATGCGCGGCACCATCGATCTCTCCACGGTGCCGGGTCAGGGCACCACAGTGACGCTGCGATTGCCGCTCACGCTTGCGATTATCGAAGGTCTGCTGATCCGTGTTGGTGAGGGCCGTTACATCGTCCCGCTATCAGCCGTGGAGGAATGTGTCGAGCTGACTGCAGCGGATGAACGCTCGCGCGGACGGAACTTCCTTAATGTGCGCGGCGATCTTGTTCCTTTCCTGCGGCTGCGTGACATGTTCGGTATGCCTGGCGCGCCGGACCGCCACCAGAAGACGATCATCATTTCTACCGGTGAAACGAGAGTTGGCCTGGTCGCGGACCAGATCATCGGAAATCACCAGACCGTCATCAAGTCACTTTCGAAACTGCATTCCGAAGTGACGATGTTCTCCGGCGCAACCATTCTCGGCGATGGTTCGGCGGCACTCATTCTCGATGTCGCGCAGCTGGTGGCGCATGCACAGTCGAACCAAGTCAACGAGGCCGCGTAATGAATCTGCAGCAATTCGAGCGAAACACAGCGGTTGCGGTTCATGATAACTCGCTGATGCAGGTGGTTATGGTCGGTCTCGGCGACGAGATGTTTGCGCTCGACGCTGAACTGGTGCGGGAAATCATCGACCCGGTGCCGGCCACGAAAGTGGCCGGGGCTCGCCCATTCCTGCCAAGCGTGATCAATGTGCGCGGTAACGTCATTCCTCTGGCGGACCTGCGCATCCGCTTCGGCATGCCTCTTAAGGATAACTCCGCCGAGACGCGAATTGTCGTGATCGAGATCATGATTAGCGGAGATCCGGTGCTGGTCGGCATTATCGCCGACAGGGTCTACGAGGTGACGGAAATCTCCAAGGCAGATGTCCAGCAGACGCCTCGTGTCGGCATGCAGTGGAAGCCTGAGTTTATTTCGTTCATCACCAAGTGGCGTCAGGAGTTCGTCATCGTCCCGAACCTCGAACGTATCCTTAATTGATCTGGAGAGCAGGGTTTCAAAATGCGCTTTACCATTAAAGCAAAGCTCGCCACCACCTTTGGCGCAGTGATCGTGTTGTCGATGGTCGCCGGCGGCATTGCCTACGACAAGCTCACTGCGCTCACAACTTCCCAAGAGATGCTGGCTCACCAGGCTCTCATCGCTGAAAAATTGGGTGCCTTCCAGGATCGCATTCAAGGGCAAGTTCGCGCCGAAAAAAATATCGTGCTTTCCAGCGACGCCAAAGAGATCGAGATCTTTTCCAAAGCTATTCATGATCGCCGAGCGGAAGCCAATAAGTTGCGGGAAGAGGTCTATGGTCTTGCCAGCGAGGCCGGCAAGAAGATCATGGATCGTCTCACGGTCAAGCTTGCCCGCGTCTATGAATTGCAGGATCAGGTTGTAAAGTTCGGAACGCAGAATTCGAACTTCCGTGCCTCGCAATTGTGGCGCTCCGAGGGATTGGCCGCTGTTAAGGAGTTCAATGCCGCGCTTGCTGCTGCTTCCGCTGAAATCGAAAAGAACAGGTCAGCGGAAGGGGCGCGTGATGCCGCTGCAACGGTTGCTGCGGTACGCGTCGAGTTGGCAACGGCTCTTCGCTATCTCGCGGAAACATTCTCATCGAGCTCGCTGACCGAGCTTGAGGCGGATCGGAAATCCGCCATGGCCCAATTGGATCTCGCGAATGGGGCGCTGACAAAGGCGTCGAGCGCGTTTACGGCTCTCGGCATTCCGGTGAAAGATCTTGACGTGGCGAAGGACCGCCTCAAGTCCGTGACCTCGCGCGTGCTCGATATCGTCGGTGAGGCGGGCAATTTGAAAGGTGGCGCCCTGACCATGGGTGAGGGACGGCAAACGTTGAATGAAACGCTGGCCATCCTCAACGAATACACCACCTTTGTGACGAAGCGAACGCAGGAGATCACGGCGCAGGCTGCTGCAGAAGCTGCATTTGCCAAGCTCCTATTGATCAGTATCGTGATTGTATCGACGCTGATCGGCATCGTCGCGGCGCTCTGGATCTCGATCAGCATCAGCCGCAACCTGAGCCGTGCGGTCAACCTCGCCGATTCCGTTGCCAGGGGCGATCTGACCGAGACGATTGCGGTCAAAACCAATGATGAAGTCGGCGACCTTCTGACGTCGTTGAACGGCACGGTCGAGCGTCTACGCTCTGTCGTTGCCGAAGCGATCACCGCGGCCCAGAACGTGTCGGCAGGCAGCCAGGAACTGTCGGCGAGTGCCGAGCAGTTGTCGCAGGGCGCCACCGAGCAGGCCTCGTCCGCTGAGGAAGCCTCGTCCTCGATGGAAGAGATGGCTGCCAATGTGAAGCAGAACGCCGACAACGCCAATCAAACCGAACGCATCGCGGCGCAATCTGCCAAGGATGCCGAAGCCAGCGGCGAAGCCGTCGGACGCGCGGTTGAGGCGATGCAAACGATCGCGGAAAAGATCACCATCGTGCAGGAGATCGCACGTCAGACCGATCTGTTGGCGCTGAACGCCGCGGTGGAGGCCGCTCGTGCCGGTGAACATGGCAAGGGCTTCGCGGTGGTGGCCTCCGAAGTTCGCAAGCTCGCCGAGCGCAGCCAGGCTGCGGCTGCGGAAATTGGCGCTCTCTCAACCGAGACGGTCAAGGTCGCGCAGGAAGCCGGCGATATGCTGGCCAAGCTAGTGCCGGACATCAAGAAAACTGCCGAACTGGTCGAAGAGATCACCTCGGCGTGCCGCGAGCAGGACGTTGGCTCGGCGCAGATCAACCAGGCGATCCAACAGCTCGACAAGGTCGGCCAGCAGAACGCCAGCGCCTCCGAGCAGGTATCGTCGACCTCGGAAGAGCTCGCCTCGCAGGCCGAACAGCTGCAGGCGACCATCGCCTACTTCAAGATTGATCATGGCGCCCAAAAAGGTGCGATGCCGGCAGCCGCGATCGACAAGGCCGTCAGCCAGCTGCGCAGCAAGGCAGCCAGCATGGCAGCGGTTGAGCGCAGTGCGAAGAAGCCGGTCGCCAAGCCGGCCCGCGCGGCCAAGGTGGCGAGCGGTGGCGGAGGCGGTTTCGCCTTCGCCATGGGAGACGGTGAAGACGACCGCGACGCCGACTTCCAACGCTAAGCACTTTGCCGGCCTCGCCGTCGAGGTGAGGCCGGCTCTCTTCCTGTCCTGAGTGGAGCGCGACATGGCCGAAACGGCGCAATACCTGACGCTCGGTCTCGCCGGCGAGACCTTCGGCATCCCGATCCGGAATGTCCGGGAAATCCTCGACATGCGGCCGATCTCCAAGCTGCCGCACGCGCCGGAGTTTCTGCTGGGCATGATCGATGTGCGCGGCAGTGGCTACCCCATCGTCGATCTGCGCACCAAGCTCGATCTGCCGGCGGTGCCGGCGACCGAGGCCACCCGCATCATCATTCTCGACGTGCCGCTGGAGGATCGCCTGGTCGGGGTCGGCTTCGTCGCGGACTGTGTGTTCGAAGTGACCGACATTGATGAAAGCCGGATCGAGCCCCCGCCATCCGTCGGCGGTCGCTGGAAATCGGATTATCTCGCCGGCATCGGACGCAAGGGCGACAAGTTCGTCATGATCTTCGACCTCGCGCGCCTCATGGCGGCGCAGGACATGCCCGCTTCTCCGGAATCGGAGCCTAGTGAAACCATCGCAGCCTGATCGAAGCGAGCTGCAATGTCTGGATCCGTAGCACGTTTAACTGACCGTCAGTTTCGTTCGATCGCCGAATTGGTGGAAGGGCACGTTGGAATCAAATTGCCGCCCGCTAAGCGCCTTATGCTTGAAGGCAGGCTTCAGAAGCGCGTTCGCGCACTCCATCATGCAAGCGTCAACGAATACGCGGAGCGTCTGCTCGATGGTGAATATCTGGAAACGGAGCTTGTCCACCTCATCGACTGCGTGACGACGAACAAAACAGACTTCTTTCGGGAGCCGTCGCATTTCGATTTTCTCCGCGACGTCGCGGTCCATGATCTTCTGGGCCGGCGTGGCCGTGGGTCGCAAGCTCTTAAAATCTGGAGTGCCGCCTGCTCGACAGGAATGGAAGCCTACACAACAGCGATTGTTCTCGACAACATGCTGAGAAACGGGTCGCGTTTCCAGTTTCGGATTCTTGGAACCGATATTTCAACCAGCGTGCTGCGTCTGGCAAAGCTCGGGATTTACTCGAAGGAGATGATTGCGCCGGTGCCGGACGATTTGGCAAAGCGCTACTTCCTGAGATCTCGCGATAAGACGAGTTCTGAGGTCCGCGTTGTTCCTGAGTTGCGCCGGACGGTGAACTTCGTGCGAATGAACTTGATGGATCAGGCCTATCCCGTCGATCGGGATGTCGACATCATCTTCTGCCGGAATGTCTTGATCTACTTCGAAAAGGCAACCCAGCGGAAAGTGGTTGATCGGCTCTGCAGCCATCTCCGGCCCGGAGGATATCTTTTGGTGGGTCATTCGGAATCCATGGTTCACCAAGGTTCTGTTGGCCTGAAACAGGTTCAACCGACGATTTTCAAAATCGAGAGCAGGAGCTGATCGATGTTGAAGAAGAAAGTTCGGGTTCTGATTGTCGATGACTCCGCATCGGTTCGCCAAATCCTCTCCACCATTCTGAACGAAGATCCCGACATCGAAGTGATGGCCGCTGTATCCGATCCGTTTGCCGCAGCGAAACGGCTGCAGGATGAATTGCCGGATGTGATCATTCTCGACATCGAGATGCCGCGTATGGATGGAATGACATTCTTGCGCAAGATCATGGCGCAGCGGCCAATCCCCGTGATCATTTGCTCGACGCTGACCGAGCAAGGTTCGAACCTGATGTTCGAGGCATTCGAGGCCGGCGCTGTCGACATCGTTCCAAAACCACGGGTAGATACGCGCCAGGCTCTCATGGAATCGTCAGGACGTTTGCGTGAGGCCGTAAAATCCGCTGCTCGTGCTCGAGTTCGTCCGCGCGCTGCGCGGCGTCCCGTGGAAGCGAAATTGACGGCCGATGCAATCATGCCGCCACCCGTGGCAGGCCGGCCTCGCCCCGAAACCGCACGTATTGTCTGCATTGGTGTCTCGACCGGCGGAACGGAGTCTCTTCGAGACGTTCTGGAAGTTCTGCCCCGCGCCTGTCCCGGTATTCTGATTGTTCAGCACATGCCGCAGGGCTTTACCGCCGCCTTTGCACGGCGGCTCAATGGGATCTGCGAGATCGACGTCAAGGAAGCGGAGGACGGCGAGCCCGTGCTGCCCGGAACGGCGTATATCGCGCCGGGAAGCAGGCACATGCTGCTGCAACGGACCGGCGTTCGCTATCATATCGCAATCAAGGATGGCCCTCCTGTCTCGCGCCACCGCCCGTCGGCCGACGTCCTCTTCCGTTCGGCGGCACAGTATGCCGGAAAAAATGCACTCGGAATCATTATGACCGGCATGGGCGATGACGGCGCAAAAGGCCTGCTGGAAATGCGTAAGCTTGGTGCAGCAACGCGTGCGCAGGACGAAGAGAGCTGTGTGGTTTTCGGCATGCCGAAAGAAGCCATCGCATGTGGAGCGGTTGAAAAGATCGTATCGCTGTCAAAAATCTCCAGAGAGATCATGCTCTGGCACGATGCCGGTCAGGCGGCTTGATGACCATGTCGAATTGCTCTCCAGCCGATGTCATGAGCGCCGTCACTTCGGTCGAGGACGTGGTCTCTCAGATCGAGACGACGTTCGCGCAGGTCGGAAATCACCTTGGACGCGGTCATGCGATATTCCAGGACCTCAACGGCGGACTTGCGCTTTTGTCCGACGAGCTCTCCGGAGCCAAGATTGAAGGCGCAACGACAGCGCTACATGATATTGCCGCGAAGCTGACGGGGCTTGCGGAGGTGCTGCCGCAGGAAAGTGCGCTCCTTGGCGCTATTGGCGCCAGTGCTAGCGAAGCCTCCAACGTTTTGAAGCCGCTGGTCAAGCAGATCCAGATGGTCATGATTATCGCGCGCAGTGCGCGTATCGAGGCGGCGGCGCTCGATACAAGTCAGGAAAGCTTTCTCGATTTTACTCAGGAGGCATTTGAGCTTGCAAAAGCTGTGCAGTCGTCGGTCGATGCCTGTACGGATGATCAGCAGCGACTTGTGGACGCTATCAGCGTTGCCCTGAGCCGTCAGCGGGACTTCGAAGGACGTTATCGTGC
Organism: Nitrobacteraceae bacterium AZCC 1564; assembly: GCA_036924835.1. Classification (NCBI taxonomy): domain Bacteria; kingdom Pseudomonadati; phylum Pseudomonadota; class Alphaproteobacteria; order Hyphomicrobiales; family Nitrobacteraceae; species Nitrobacteraceae bacterium AZCC 1564. The sequence continues at coordinate 2,679,338 of JBAGRR010000001.1, read as the reverse complement.
TCAGCTTTTATCGGTCAGTGATGAATTGACCTGCGCGCATTCGGGAATGCAGGGCCGTCAGACGGACAGCGTACGCCTTGCTGAATCAACAAGCGCGAGCACGAAGAGAATAGCTGAAGCGGTCGGCGTCGCGATTGTTTCTCTGCAGGCAGGAGACAGCACCCGGCAGCGCCTCGAGCACGTGTGCCGCGGGTTGCGCATCGCGGCCGGCTCGGAGCCAAGCCTGGCTCCGGCAGTCGACGATGCGCAGATCGATGAGCAGACGGCGCGCTTGATCTGCCAGCTTCAAGTCTCTCAGCTTAAAAGCTCCGCGACGAGCTTCGACGGGGATATCCGCGATATTGACCGCTCTCTGAGGGCGTTGGTCGCTGATGCGACGGAAATCGTCGGTCACGGTCGTTCATTATACGGCGGCGACGGCGATATGACGTCGTTCCTGTCCACGATGAAGCAAGCACTGGCTCAAGCGTCGGCGTTGATAAGCACGTGCGAAAACTCCAGGCAATCGGTTGAAGATGCATTGTCGGTTGTCGAAGAGACGTTGGGGAAATTCCGGTCGGCCATTACCGCTCTGGCTGAAACCATCGTCGATATCATCCTGATCGGCATGAATGCCGGGCTTAAGGCTGCGCAGCTTGGGGTAAAGGGTCGCGCATTTGTCGTGATCGCGAACGAACTCAAGGCGACGGCGGATAACATCTCCGCGGGCGCCGACCAGTTGAAGCCGATCCTTGATAATATCGAAGGAGCCGCTGGAAATCTTAAGCGTCTTCGCATCGAGGGCGATTCTTCGAAGATGTCCGATCTCGAGCCGTCGATCCTGCACGCAATTCAGGAGATCGAGGCAGGGAACGGCCAACTCAATCAGTTAATGGCGCGTCTTGTGCAGGAAGGTTCGCAATTCGAGGAGCTGATGGCTGATGCGCAGACATCTTTGTCAGTTCTGAGTGGAAAAGCTGCGACGCTTCCGGAGGTTGCTCGGCAATTAGAGGCGGTTAACGGAAGCCCGGTCAAATTGTCGGCTGATGAAGCATTCGCAATCGAAAATGTCTTCGACGATCTCTATGAGCAATACACCATGGTGAGTGAGCGGGATGTTCACCAACAATTTGCGCAGCGCGTTGGCCTATCTCAGAAGTTTGCCATGAGCGAACCGGCACAGGATAGCGCCGACGACGTGTTGTTTTTCTAGCGGATCACAGGGCGCAATGAACGATCGCTGTAGGGAGCGATCGTTCAGGCATTCGACCATTGATTCAGTGACGGCGTTTCTTTTTCTTTTTCCCGAACGCTGGCTTTTCGACCGTTGGCCATGCTGGATTGTCGGCAGCTTTACTGCGTTTCGGCTTTTTGCCACGTGGCGGTGGACTCTTGAACTGGTGAGGCTCTTTGCCTCGCGGCTTCTCTTCCGAGTGCCGCCTGTCCTTGTGATGTGGCTCGTTACTGTTGCCGCCGTGCATGGGCTTGCGCAAGCTCCGTTCCGTCGAGATGCTCTCACGCTGCGGCCCATCGGGTAAAGCCTCAATCCGGATGTTATCTTCTTTGTCCGGCCGTTTTATCTGAAGCGCGAATTCGTCAGCGGCGTGGACCGAAACCTCGAACTCCGTCGTGGTGTCGAAAATTCGGATCGTACCAATGTCTTGCTTGCTGATATTCCCGCGCCGGCAAATCATCGGCAGAAGCCATCGAGCCTCGGCATTCTTCCGCCGTCCGATCGCGGCGCGAAACCAGACGCCACCTTCAGGCAGTCCGCGAGACTTTCCTTTGCGGGCTTGACCGCTTCCGCTCGTATCCCGCTTGTCTTTCGATCTTCGATCATCACTTGAACGGCGATTTTCGCCCGGATCGAGAATATCTTCCGGCGCGGGGAGCTGCGAGCGATAGAGTCTGGCCAGTGCGGTAGCGATCTCTTCAGTCGATCGCTCGGCGAGCAATGCACGTGCAAAGACAATATCTTCATCGTTTGCTTGATCGCTGAATAGCGCGCCTTGCAGCATGCGCTGCTGATCAAGTGCTCGGATCTCTTCTGCGGTCGGTGCCACGCCCCATATGACGTCGATATCGGCCATGTTCAGCAACAGATCGGCGCGGCGGCGACGCGCGGGTGGCACGAGCAAAACACTGACGCCCTTCTTCCCCGCACGGCCGGTGCGGCCGGAACGGTGTTGCAGCACTTCCGGATCGTTCGGCAGATCGGCGTGAATGACGAGTCCCAGGTTTGGCAGATCGATGCCGCGTGCCGCCACATCGGTCGCAACGCATATTCGCGAACGACTGTCGCGCAGGGACTGCAGTGCCTTGGTTCGCTCGTTCTGTGTCATTTCGCCCGAAAGTGCGACGACAGAGAACCCGCGCTCCAGAAGGGCCGCCTGCAAATGGTTCACGGCGCCGCGCGTGTTGCAGAACACGATCGCGGTCGGAGATTCGTAGAACCGCAACGTGTTGACCACAGCGTGTTCGACATCGCTCGGCGCCACACGGATAGCGCGATATTCAATGTCAGCGTGGCCGCCTTCGGTGCCTGCGACCTCGATGCGGAATGCGTCCTGTTGATACTGCTCGGCAAGTGCGGCGATGCCGCGCGGCAAGGTCGCGGAAAACAGCAAGGTGCGCCGCGTTTCGGGTGTCGCCTCGAGGATGAATTCCATGTCTTCGCGGAAGCCGAGATCGAGCATTTCGTCGGCTTCGTCGAGCACGATGGCCTTCAATTCGGAGATATCGAGCCGCTTGCGGCGAATGTGATCGCACAGCCGCCCCGGAGTGCCGACGACGATGTGCACGCCGTCCGCGAGCTCGCGCATTTCCTGCCGGGGATCCATGCCGCCGACACAGGAGACGACGCGTGCGCCGGCGTGCTGATAAAGCCATGTGAGCTCACGGTGCACCTGCAAGGCCAGTTCACGGGTCGGCGCGACGATCAACGCCAATGGCGCGGTAGCTTTTGGCAGCCGTTCGGCGTCTCCCAGCAGATCGCGCGCGATCGCAAGCCCGTAGGCTACCGTTTTGCCTGAGCCGGTTTGTGCGGATACCAGCAGGTCGCGGTCGGCTGCTTCCTCGGCAAGGACTGCCTTCTGCACCGGCGTTGGATCATTATAGTTGCGCTCGGTGAGGGCACGGGCGAGCGGCGGGCTTGCGGAGATAGAGTTCACGGACGGCGGACCTTGAATGGCGATATTGCCAAGAAGCAATGGGAACGGATCGAGCGCGCGCGGACACGAGTGTCCCGAATCCGAAGTTCGCCTCATCATGCAGCGCACTCTGTCGCGAACTTCGGATTCGAAAGGACACTCGTAAACCTATGATTCTCGTGGTTCGGGTTCAGAAGTTTCGCTTGAAGAACGAGGAGAAAATGAAGCGAACTCCTGAACCGCCACACGAGCGCCTCGGCAGGTTCACGGGTTAGGTGGATTGCGCGTGCTTTAGGCTACTTTTGCCAAAAGAGCCAATGAATACTGCAGCTTTGAGCCAAATGGGGCGCCCCTCAGCCAAATTGCGGCCTTAAAGAGGTAACGCGCACCGTGCGCCGGCCTAGATAATCCGACTTATTTCAACCCACGGGACATATCTGGACCTCAAGCAAGCAGACTTGGCTAACTATAGAGGATGGGTTGCTAGTGGCCAGTTGGGAAGCGCCGTTCACGCCGGATGTCTGATCTCGAACGAACGGCCTCTTTCGAAGAGCGAGAGTGGTGGTATGAGCGCCTGACATTGGGCGTTCCTGCCAGCGGTTTTATTCATGCTGGTCGCTGACACGAACGGCTTGGAGGAGTGGATAGACGACCGGTCTACTTGTAGCAGGCATTCCTCGCGAAGCCGCCCGTTGTCGTGGCTACGGTGCCAGTGCGTCTATCGCACCAGTTATCCAGCGTGCGCCTGCACCATCCAGCAAGCAACGTCGAACCGCGCAATATCGTCCAGAAGGAACGACGCAAACGCATCATCAAGCGCCGCCGTCACTTTGGCGCGAAGGGCTTCGTCAAGATCGGGTAGGATCATGCCGATGCGGCCCATGCGACGCGCGTAGATGGCGAGGTCAGGTTTGGACAAGGTGCATGGCACGTCGAGGGGGCTGATTTTGATTGCATCCCAGCCGGCCGTCGAGAGAATCCCCCGCACTCGATTGGCATCGGCGAACGCGAACTGGCCAGGAGCATTCGGATCGGGACGATCGCTCCGTCCCAGCAGCGGTTCCGCAGCACGTTCCGCTGCCGCCATGAACGCATTGTCATCTCTGCTGCGCCAGACCACGCATGCTAGCGTGCCTCCAGGACGAACCGCACTCCGGATATTGGCGAAAGCGGCTTCAGGATGATCGAAGAACATCACGCCAAAGCGCGATGCTACCGCATCAAACGTGTTCGGGGCGAAGCGATAGCGCTGGGCGTCACCCAGAATGAAGTGCGCGTTGGTTGTGCCTTCCGCTATCGCCCGACGTCGGGCGATCTCCAGCAGAACGCCAGAAACATCAAGCCCGGTGCACCCCCCGCGCGTCGCCAGCCGCTTGGCTATCGCCAGCGTCGTGGCACCGGTGCCGCAGCCAATATCCAGGACGTGGCATCCCCTGTTTGTCGGGATGGCATCTGCCAGGATCTGCTCGAAGGGTAAGAACAATCGATCCAGCATCGGCTGAAGATCGGCCCAGGCATTCCCTCGACGCGCGTTCCAAGCGAGGTCGTCATTCTGTTGCTGTTCCATCGGCCCTTCCTTGTCGCTGTCGATGATTCGGCGCATCGTGTCACTTCAAGTGCACATGAGGTCAACCATAATGCTGATCGATATCGCTGAAGTTGCTCGCCGCACCGGCCTACCTGCCTCCACCTTGCGCTATTATGAGGAGATCGGACTGATAGAGTCACTGGGCCGACGGGGCCTGCGACGCACGTTCGACGTCGATGTTCTCGGCCGATTGTCGCTGATCGCTCTCGGTCGTTCCGCAGGCTTTTCGCTTTCGGATATCGGCGGGATGCTGGCAGCGGGGGGCGAGACCCGACTCGATCGGAGCCTGCTCGCTGCGAAGGCCGACGAGATCGATAGCACGATCAGAAGATTGACGGCGCTTCGCGATGGCCTCCGGCGCGCGGCTAATTGTACCGCGCCCAGTCATGCAGCATGTCCCACCTTCCGTCGCTTACGAACGATCGCGCTCGGGCGCGTGCGTCATGCGAAAAAGTCAGCCTGAGGGTAGCCGGCAGCTTACGGGTATCGGCCACCGTGTCTGGATGACATCCGCCAAGCAAAAACGGCGCACATTGCTGTGCGCCGTTTGCGTTTACCTGTATCAGGATGTCTAGCCGGCGGCCGTGACGGCGCGTTGCGCCATGACCTTAATAAGGTTGGCTCGATAATCGGCGCTTCCGTGAATATCCGCGATCAAGCCATCCGCCGAGATAGTTACCGAATCAATCGCGTCAGCCGTCCAGTTGGCCTTCAACGCTGCTTCAATGGCAGGTACCCGCATCACGCCATCCTGTGATGCACCGGTCGCCGCGACGCGCACATCGCCGGCCTTTGTTGTTGCGACGAACACGCCGGTGAGCGCAAAGCGCGAGGCGGGGTGCCGCATCTTCGCATAGGCCGCTTTCGCTGGGATCGGGAATGCGATCTCGGTGATGATCTCACCGTCTTCGAGGGCCGTGCTGAACAGGCCCTGGAAGAAATCATCGGCCTTGATGCTGCGCTTGTTGGTTTTCACCGTCGCATCAAGCGCGACCACGGCTGCGGGATAGTCCGCGGCAGGATCGTTGTTGGCGATCGAGCCGCCGATCGTGCCGCGATAGCGCACAGCAGGATCTCCGAGCATTGACGTCAGGTGCACAAGAGCAGGGATTGCCTTTTTCACATCGGCACTGGTCAGAATATCGTAGTAGCTCGTCGCTGCCTTGATGGTAAGCGTATCGCCAGTTGCCGAGATGCCAACCAGTGCCGGGATCTTGGCAAGGTCGATGACGTCGGAGGGCCGTGCCAGCCGCTGCTTCATTACCGGAAGCAGCGTGTGGCCACCGGCGAGATATTTTGAGTCTGAGCCCTTCTCGAACAGGGCCACGGCATCCTCGATGCTCGACGGACGATGATATGTTGTCTCGTACATGATCTTCCTCCCGCCCCTTATTCCGCGGCCTGTTGTTGATGAATGGCGTGCCACACCCGGTCCGGGCTGGCAGGCATCTCAAGCCTGTTGTTGCCGATCGCGTTGGTGATGGCATTGATCACCGCCGCGGATGACCCGATGGCGCCGGCTTCGCCGCAGCCTTTGATGCCGAGCGGGTTGCCCGGGCAAAGCGTCGTGGTGTGCGACACTTTGAACGAGGGTAGATCTTCTGCGCGCGGCATGGCGTAGTCCATGAACGACGCCGTCATGAGCTGGCCGCTCTTATCGTAGACGGCGTGCTCAAGCAGCGCTTGTCCGATGCCCTGCGCAAGACCGCCATGCACCTGGCCTTCAACGATCATCGGGTTGATGAGGCGGCCGAAATCATCGGCCGCGACGAAGTTCACGAACTCCGTCTTGCCGGTGCCCGGATCGACTTCAACTTCGCAGATGTATGCGCCTGCGGGGAAGGTGAAGTTGGTCGGATCGTAGAATGCAGTTTCCTTCAGGCCCGGCTCCATGCCCTCGGGAATGTTGTGCGCGGTGTAGGCGGCGAGCGCGACCATTGGAAACGCAATGGACTTGTCGGTGCCGGTGACCTTGAACTCGCCGTTCTCGATGACGATGTCGTTTTCCGAGGCTTCGAGCTGATGCGCGACGATCTTCTTGGCCTTGGCCTCGATCTTCTCCATCGCTTTGACGATCGCCGACATGCCCACCGCGCCGGAACGCGATCCGTAGGTGCCCATGCCGAACTGCACTTTGTCGGTGTCGCCGTGAACGATCGAGACCTGGTTAAGCGGAATGCCGAGACGATCCGCGGCGACTTGAGCAAACGTTGTCTCGTGTCCCTGGCCGTGGCTGTGCGAGCCGGTCAGGATTTCGACAGTACCAACCGGATTGACACGAACTTCGGCGGATTCCCACAGGCCGACGCCCGCGCCGAGGCTGCCGACGGCTTTCGACGGAGCGATGCCACAGGCTTCGATGTAACACGAGAAGCCAATGCCGCGCAGCTTGCCTTCCTTTTTCGCGTTTTCTTTCCGCGCGGGGAAGCCAGCATAGTCGATCGCTTTTAGTGCGGCATCGAGTGATGCGTTAAAGTCGCCCGTGTCGTAAGCCATGATCACTGGAGTTTGGTGCGGGAAGCTGGTGATGAAATTTTTCCGGCGCAGTTCGGCCGGGTCGACCTTCAGTTGCCGCGCAGCGGTTTCCATCAGCCGCTCCATGACGAAGCTCGCTTCCGGGCGGCCTGCACCGCGATAAGCATCCACTGGCGTGGTGTTGGTGTAGACGCTGATGACCTCCGCATAGATGTTTGGGATATTGTATTGGCCCGACAGCAGCGTCGCGTAGAGATAAGTCGGCACTGATGACGAAAACAGCGACATGTATGCGCCGAGATTGGCGTAGGTCTTCACCCGCAGGCCAATGATCTTGTTGTCCTTGTCGAAGGCCATCTCGGCCTTCGTGAGATGATCGCGGCCATGTGCATCGGTCAGGAAAGCCTCGGTGCGGTCGGACGTCCATTTCACCGGCCGTTCGACGCGCTTGGAGGCCCACAGCGCCACCATTTCCTCTGGATAGATGAAGATCTTCGAGCCGAAGCCGCCACCGACATCGGGCGCAATCACACGCAGCTTGTGCTCCGGCGCAATATTGTAGAACGCCGATAGCACCAATCGCGCGACATGCGGATTCTGCGATGTCGTATAAAGAGTAAAGTGCTCTTCCGCCGTATCGTATTCCGCTACGGCCGCTCGCGGTTCCATGGCGTTGGGCGCCAAGCGGTTGTTGGTGATGTCCATCGCCACAATATTCGCGGCTTTCGCGAAGGCATCGTTGGTGGCGGCTTCGTCACCGATTGTCCAGTCGAAGATTACGTTGCCGGGTGCTTCAGGATGAAGCTGCGGCGCACCGGGCGCGATTGCGGCGCTGATGTCGGCGGCTGCCGGCAATTCCTCGTAGGTCACGTCGACAGCTTCGGCTGCGTCGCGCGCCTGATTGCGCGTTTCTGCGATGACGACCGCGACAGCTTGCCCGACAAAGCGCACGACTTCCGGCGCCATCGCCGGCCACGCGCCCATTTTCATCGGCGAGCCGTCCTTGGAATGGATCATCCAGCCGCAAATCAGGTTGCCGATCTTGTCATCGACGAGTTGCTGGCCGGTCAGGACATCAACGACGCCGGGCATATTGTTCGCGGCAGTAACGTCGATTTTCTTGATTTTGGCGTGGGCATGCGGGCTGCGAACGAAACTTGCGTAGGTCATGCCGTGGAGGCGAACGTCGTCGGTGTATCGCCCTTTGCCCGTGATAAAGCGTTTATCTTCCTTGCGCGTAACGCGTGCGCCGATACCTTCAATTCCCATGTCTGATCTCCCTGCCGGAGCGTTTGGTTCCACCGAAACGTGGCGGCTTTGAATGTCGTTATCAGTGGGCCGAGCCGTTATTCCGCGGCTGCAGCCATCTTCATGCGGCCGGCCGCGTCGAGCACGGATTTGACGATGTTGTGGTAGCCAGTGCAGCGGCAGATATTGCCTTCCAGCTCCTGGCGAACCGTCGCCTCATCAAGCTCATCGCCGTGACGATGAACGATATCGATCGCGGTCATGATCATGCCGGGCGTGCAATAACCGCACTGCAGGCCGTGATTGTCGCGAAATGCCGCCTGCATCGGGTGCAATTCATCGCCCCGGGAGATGCCCTCGATGGTCGTGACGTTGGTACCGTTGGCTTGTCCGACCAGCGTCGTGCAGGATTTTACGGCGCGGCCATCGATATGAACCACACACGCGCCACATTGGCTGGTGTCGCAGCCGACATGAGTCCCGGTAAGACCGAGATGGTCACGCAGCAGATGGACAAGGAGCGTTCTGTCTTCAAGATCGGCGGATACCGCCTTGCCGTTGACGGTTAGTTTGATTGTCGACACATGGACCTCCCTAAGGACTTCGACCCGAAGATTTTTTTTAATTGTTCTAATTAACAACCCGCCCGCAAAACTTTGCAACTTCGATTTTCGTTGCGGCTGTCGTGTCGCAGTCATGCACGCAGGCACGAGCGGCTGGAGATTCGCCCGCGACCGGCCGGATGCCGTCGATCTCGCAGATGCGAAAGAAATCGTCTTTCTGCATTCCCATAATGCAAGGGAAGCGTTTGATCGCATGCAGCTTCTTGACTAGTGTCCCGATCCCGAAGTTCGCGCAGGTTTGCGGCTTGCTCGGATACGAACTTCGGAATCAAGGGGACACTAGCAAACTTATGATTCTAGTGCCGCTTTTGGATTTGAAGTGCTTCATCGAGCTTGCAGCTCACGCGGAAGAACCTCAAATCCGCGGCACCAGGTTTGCCGCCAATTAAGAAGGCATGATGCTGCCAAAGGAGTGAGCAAAGACGTGATCGACAAGCGGGTAAAGACCGTGGCGGATGCCGTGGCCGGGGTGAAAGATGGATCAACTGTCCTCGTTGCCGGATTTGGCACCGTCGGTGTCGCGAATAATCTGCTCGAAGCGCTGCACGAACAGGGAGCGAAGGATCTCACGATCGTTGCAAACAACTCCGGTAACGGCGATTGGGGGCTGGCGCGGCTGATCAATTCAGGCCGGGTTCGCAAGGTGATCTGTTCTTACCCGCGGTCGGACGATTACAGCGCGTTCCTCAAAGCCTACCGCGCCAAGACCCTGGAGCTTGAGCTGGTCCCCCAAGGGACAATCAGCGAAAGGATGCGATGTGCGGCGGCCGGCCTTGGTGGCTTTTTCTCGCCGGTGTCCGCTGGCACCAAGCTTGCTGAAGGCAAAGAGCAGCGCATGATCGACGGCAAGCTGCATGTTTTTGAAAAGCCGTTGAAGGGCGATCTAGCTGTGGTGAAGGCTGCAAAGGCGGATCGCTGGGGCAATCTGATCTATAACAAGTCCGCGCGAAACTTTAATCCGGTTTGCGCCATGGCTGCCGAGTTGACCGCCGTGGAGGTGGATGAGTTCGTGGAGCTGGGCGAGCTGGATCCGGAAGCGGTTGTGACGCCAGGCATCTTCGTGGATCGCGTGGTGATGGTTCCGGGAAAACAGACGGGAGATAAGTGATGAGACCTTTGAGCCGGCGCCAAATGGCATGGCGCGCAGCGCAGGACCTCCACGAGGGCAACTTCGTCAATCTCGGCATCGGCATTCCCACACTCGCAGCCAACTTCGTGCCGAAAACGCGCGAAGTGATCTTTCACAGTGAAAACGGCGTGCTCGGTCTCGGCGGTGCGCCGAAGCCCGGGCAGGAAGATCCGAACCTGATCGATGCCGGCAAGAACCTCACCACACTGGTGACGGGCGGCTGTTATGTGCACCACGCTGACGCGTTCCTGATGATCCGCGGCGGTCATCTTGATGTCAGCCTGCTCGGTGCGTTCGAGGTGTCGGAAAAAGGTGACCTCGCGAACTGGACGACGGACGATGACGAGTTTCCGCCGGGTGTTGGCGGCGCGATGGATCTTGCTGTCGGTGCCAGGGCGATCCGGGTAATCATGGAGCATGTCGACAAGAAGGGTAAGCCGCGCATCAAGTTCAATTGCTCCTACCCTTTGACCGCAGCAGGTGTCGTCAAGCGCATCTATACCAACTATGCGGTCATCGACGTCACACCGTCGGGGCTGTCGGTGGTGGAGATGATTCCAGGAATGACGCTGGAAAAGCTTCAGACCATGACCGAGCCGATGCTCAGGCTTGCGAACGACTATAAGGATCTTACACCGCCGGCCGAGGCAGCCTAACGTCGTAGATTGAATTTAAAGCCCGAAGCCGTGCTGGTGTGGTGGTTCAGAAGTTCGCTCGATTTTTCCTGCGAGTCCTTGCAGCGGATTTCTGAACTGAACCACACGAGTGCCGCGGATTTGAAGTTCTTCCGGGTAAAGCCGCAAGCTCGATAAAGAACTTCAAATCCAAAAGCGGCACGCAAATCATAATTCACTAGAGTCCTTTCGAATCCAAAGTTCGCTACGGAGCGCGCTTCACGAATGACGCGAACTCCGGATTCGGAATACTAGGCTTCGGGCTTTAATGTCACGTTCTCATCACTGTTTTGATGTCTGATTGACAAGCTTGCGAAAGGTTCCTTTGCAGGTTGGTGGAACTTTTTTCCCCGTTTTGAATTGACAATTTGGAGGCAAACGCACTCCTTCAGCGGAATGAACCTGGATGAACGATCCGGGCTTTTTCCATTTGACATAGTCCGTTCGGAAGCGCTCGACGCCTTGCGGCTGAAAGCTCTGTGATTTGCATGCTCGGCCAGCAATCGCTTCGACGTTCATCGAAACAAGAAGGGGCAAGAGTGAGGCTGGAAAGAGAGACAAGGGGATGTCGGTTGTGACGAACATCCAGGCGTCCCAACAGCAGTCACGTCCTACAGACGTTTCGGCTGTGGCGAAAGCCGGCGTTGTCGAGACTGATATTCCGGCGAGGTTGGATTCGCTCCGGTGGAGCGGTTTCCATACCCGCGTGATCGCTGCGCTAGGCATCACCTGGATTCTCGATGGCTTGGAAGTGACGCTGGCGGGTGCATTGTCCGGCGCGTTGAAGGAAAGTCCCGTCCTCCAATTCAGCAACACCGACGTCGGCATCGCCACGAGCGCTTATCTCGCGGGCGCCGTGTTGGGCGCGATCGGCTTCGGATGGTTGACCGACCGTATCGGCCGAAAGAAGTTGTTCTTCACGACGCTCGCCGTCTATCTCACGGCAACGGCTGCCACTGCATTTTCATGGGATCTCGCGAGCTTCGCAGCCTTTCGCTTTCTGACAGGCGCGGGCATCGGTGGCGAATATACAGCTATCAATTCGACAATTCAGGAGCTCGTACCGGCACGCTATCGTGGCCGCACGGATTTAATTGTTAACGGCAGCTTCTGGATTGGTGCTGCAATCGGCGCAGTCAGCGCCATCGTGTTGCTTGATCCGAGGGTCATTGATCCTGAGCATGGTTGGCGGTTGGCATTCTTTATTGGTGCCACGTTGGGTCTGATCGTGTTCGTCATGAGGTTCTGGATCCCGGAAAGCCCACGATGGCTGATGATCCATAGCCAGCCGGAACGTGCCATTGAGATCGTTTCGGATATCGAACGTTCTGTTGTACCAGATGGCCTTCCTCGAGATGAAGCTCCGCTACCAAAGATAAAATTGAAGATGCGGATGCACACGCCATTGCGAGAAGTCGCCAATACCTTATTCGGCGCCTACCGAAGCCGGGCGCTGGTTGGCTTGGCGCTGATGACCGCGCAGGCCTTCTTCTACAATGCCATCTTCTTTACTTACGCGCTGGTATTGACGGACTTTTTCGGAATTCCATCCGAACATGTCGGTTGGTATATTTTGCCATTCGCCGCCGGAAACTTCCTCGGTCCCGTTATTCTCGGCCCGTTGTTCGACACGCTGGGACGGCGCAAAATGATCGCGCTGACCTACAGTGTCTCTGGGCTTCTTCTTGCGATCTCCGGCTATCTGTTCTCGATCGGAGTTCTCAGTGCGCAGACTCAAACGATCGCATGGATGATCATTTTCTTCTTTGCCTCTCCAGCGGCGAGCGCGGCGTATCTCACAGTAAGCGAAACGTTTCCGCTCGAGGTCCGCGCGTTGGCAATCGCACTCTTCTACGCTATCGGAACTGGTGTCGGTGGCGTTATCGGGCCCGCCTTGTTTGGCGTGTTGATCGATACTGGTTCGCGCGGCAGTGTGTTTGCCGGCTATTTGCTCGGATCGGCCCTCATGCTTGCCGCAGCAGTCATCGCTTGGCGTTACGGGATAAATGCCGAGCGGAAATCCCTTGAAGATGTGGCGCGGCCGTTGGCTGCGCAGGAGTAATCGATGAGTGAGAATATGACTAAAGCTGCTCCGAAACTTGACCGGGACATCTTGCCCGCTCCGGCCGGGATCGTGCCGGATCTCGATGAAACGGCATTGTTGCTCGACATTGACGGTACGTTGATCGAGCTCGCGCCCACGCCGCGCGACATTATCGTCCCGCCGAAGCTCGGCCCCACGTTGCTGTCGTTGCACGAGCGTCTCGACGGTGCGCTCGCACTCGTCAGCGGGCGTTCATTGACCGATATCGACGTTATTTTTGCCCCACTGCAGTTCCCTGCAGTCGGCGGCCATGGCGCAGAAATGCGGCTTTCGACCGACAACGAGGCTGTCGATACCCATGCGCCGCCGATGGATAACGATCTCAAGCGTCGTTTCATCGCTATATCGCAGCTTAGTCCCGGCATTCTGCTTGAAGACAAAGGCTATTCAATCGCACTGCACTACCGATTGGCGCCGCAGTTCGAGCGTGCCATCTATGAAGCTGTATCAGCAATCAGAGCCGATCTTCCTGAAGCTCCGATCGATGTTCTTCCCGGCAAATCTGTTGTCGAAATCAAGCATAGCGGATTCACGAAGGCGACAGGGGTTCGCGAATTGATGAATCATCCACCATTCGCTGGCCGAAGGCCGATTTTTATAGGCGATGATGTGACGGATGAATCTGTCTTTGCGATCATGCCTTCGTTTCGCGGCATCTCGTTCTCAGTTGGTCGTCGCGCGCACGGAGTGAGCGGACATTTCAAGGCGCCGAAAGATGTTCGCGCCTGGCTGACGCATCTTCTCGATGACGAAGCACTGGCTGCAGAGTAAAAAAATAAGAGAAATATAAAAAACAGCACACTGTTATTTTAGGAATCAAGTCGATCCTGTTCTCAACTAAGAAGTCAACCCAAAATTACTGTGCTTGAACACGCGGAACTTGGTTCCATATCTCCGCATGCCCAACTTTGACTTCATTTCGTCTGAATGGTGATTAGGAACCATATTGATGAACAGGTGTTAGTTTTGCCATAAGCGAAACTAGGGAGGGGCCCCTGTGGATCTTGTTGTCGTTTCGAATCGTGTAGCGCGGGCCAAAGCAAATGAGCCCATGACGGGCGGTTTGGCAGCAGCGCTGTTGCCGGTAGTCGAAAAATCCGGAGCGATTTGGGTCGGCTCAAGTGGCCACGTTCGTGATGGTGCTCATAAGGATTCCTTCGCCGAAATTGAATCGCTCGGTGCAGGAGCGTTAGCGCTGCTTGATCTGCCAGCCGCCCATTACGGCGGCTATTACGAGGGTTTCGCTAACTCTGCATTATGGCCTGCACTGCATTCGCGCTCCGATCTCATTCGTGTTTCGCACGACGATTACCAATCGTATCGCGAAGTTAATGCGTTCATGGCCCGCGCGCTGATGCGCTTCCGCAAGCCGAACGCTGCCTTTTGGATCCAGGATTATCATTTCCTTGCGCTCGGCGCCGAGATGAGAGATCTCGGCGTCCGTAGTCCGATTGGATTTTTTCTTCATACGCCATGGCCATCACGCACGGTGATGGAATGTGTGCCGCATCATCGCGAGCTCATCGAGGCGATGCTGGCTTACGATTTGATCGGCTTCCAGACAGATAACGACCGCGATAATTTTGTGACTTGCCTGCGGTCCGATCTTGGTTTGCACGTCGAAAATGGAATCGCGACCTCGCGATTCGGGGCTTCACGTCTCGCAACGTTCCCAATTGGAATCGATGTTGATGGATTTGCCGCCCAGGCCCAGCGAGCATCATCGCATCCCGAGGTGTCGCGGCTGCGGCGAAGCATGCGTGGCGAGCGCCTTGCGATTGGCGTCGATCGCGTCGACTATTCCAAAGGGCTGGTCAATCGTATTAGCGCCTTTGATCGCTTGTTTGAATTGCAACCGGCATTGAAGCGCACGGTTTCACTCTTGCAGATTGCTACGCCCTCGCGCGGTGGTATTGAGGCTTATAGCGCTTTGCAGGATGAGCTCGCGAAGCAAGTGACCGATGTTAATGGGCGCCATGGCGAGGTGGACTGGACGCCGATCCGCTATCTCAACAAGGGGTTCAGTCAGACCGTACTTGCAGGCTTCTATCGCGCAGCGCAGGTTGGCGTCGTAACGCCATTGCACGACGGCATGAATCTCGTCGCGAAAGAATATGTCGCTGCGCAGAATCCCGTCGATCCGGGTGTTCTGGTCTTGTCGAAATTCGCAGGCGCGGCGAACGAACTCGACACGGCCTTACTGGTCAATCCCAGTGACATTGATGGAATGGCCCGAGCCATCGCGATGGCGCTGTCGATGCCCGCTACCGAACGCCGGTCGCGGTGGGAAGCGATGATGGCCAAGCTGCGGGCCGGGACGATCCACCAGTGGTTTGCCGGATTTATCGCCGCCCTGGAGGCGACCCACCTGTCGCCGGATGAACCTTTGACCCCCGAGACTGCAGTTGTCCGGCCGCTGCGGTCGGCGAATAGGGCATTCCTGCGCTAAAGGCGGGGCGAACGTGCCCCCGTTTGCCAAATTCTGGCGAGCCGGGCGCAGAAATTGTGTCTTTAGATCAACGGCTTGTGGAATATTTGCCGTTGATTGCCCCACTCTCTTGCAAAATCACGCGTGCCCCGTCATGACAGCGCATCCGGAGGGATGGCCGAGTGGCTTAAGGCGCACGCTTGGAAAGCGTGTGTGCGGGAAACCGTACCGTGAGTTCGAATCTCACTCCCTCCGCCAGGACTTCCCATAATCGCCTGAGTTACGATCACCTGCGGCGTCGTATGATCCCGCGGCTCCGTGCATTGCGTTTCGATCGCATGACATGGGTCATCAGTCTAACGCACGCTCGATCATCCCACTTGGATGCGGATGCCCTTGGCGCCGTTGAGCAGCCGCCGCAAATGATAGCTAGCGAGCGGATCATCGGCATGCGTGCCAAGCAGAGCGGCGAACGCCGGCATGGCGGCGGCGTGATCCTGCTCGAGCTTGATGAAGGCGCTCGTATACTGCGCCGTGGCCGGCGCATCGAATTCCGCCGCTGACAAGGGCTCGTGGGCGCGCAACGGCTCGCTGCGTCCGCGCAGCAGAAGATCGCCGATCGGCCGTCCCCTGAATTCCTGCGCTCCGCTCGCGACAATGTCGCTCACGCAGATGCGCGTGCCCAGCGTCTTGTTGGCGGCCTCTAACCTCGCGGCCGTGTTGACGGTGTCGCCGTAGGCGGTGAAATCGAAGAAGCGATCACCGCCGAAATTGCCAACCAGCGCAGGACCGGCGTGAACGCCGATCCGTGTGGTGCCAAAATCAACGCCCCTCTCGCTCCAGCGCGCGCGAAACGCCTCTGCCCATTGATCGAGCGCCTGTGCGCAGGCAATCGCGCGGGTCGCGTAGTCGGCCTGATCGCTAGGCGCATTGAACAGCACCTGAATGGCATCGCCGATCACCTTGGCCACCGTTCCGTCATGCGCGAAGACAACATCTGTCAGGCCGCCGACATATTCGTTGAGAAGTTGGGCCAGCACTTCTGGGGCGGCTGTCTCGACGAGCGATGTAAAGCCGGTGATGTCGGTGAAGATCACGGCGATGTCGCGCCAGCGAACCTGCATGTCATCGTCTCCACCGGCGGCAAGGCGCTTGGCAAGCTCGGGCGAAAAGTAACGCGACAGCGACGCGTGGGCGCGCTCAGCTTCTGCCTGGCGACGGCGTGCCTCTCGCAAGACTTCAATGTGACGGATGGTCTTCAGGATCGTGGCTTCCAGGTCGGCGAAATCGATCGGTTTGGTCAGGAAGTCGAACGCGCCGCGATTCATCGCGGTTCGTATATTGCTCATATCACCGTAGGCCGAGACGATGATGGCCGACTTCTTATCCTCTCGCTCCTGCAGTTTCGCCAGCAGTGAGAGGCCATCCATGCGCGGCATGTTGATGTCCATCACCACAAGATCGACATGGGGATGCTGCTCGATCGCTTGCAGCGCTTCAACGCCGTCATGCGCGAAGACGAAGCTGATGAGCCCGTCGCGAACCTGCCGGCGGAATTTCCGCAGAACAAGCGTCTCCAGGTCGGGCTCATCATCAACCACGAGAATAGTCGCGGTCATGCGGCGTGTCCCAGTCTCGCCTCGATGACCTGGCGGAGCTGGCCGAAGTCGATCGGCTTGGTCAGCAAGCCCTCCGCGCCTCGGTCGAGCGCAGTCTTGCGTGTCTCGGCATCGCCATAGGCGGTGATCATGATGACGGGAACATCGGGCCGCCGCGCGCGCACCTCCGGCAGCATATCGAGACCGTTCATCCCGGGCATGTTGATGTCGGAAAGAATCAAGATCAGCGTTTGCTCGCCGGTGTCGGCAATGCGGGTCAGTGCCTGCGCTGCTGAGGCGGCAAAATCCATCACAAAACGCCGGGCGCGAAGATCGCGGCGGAATTGCTGGCGAAACAACATCTCAACGTCCGCTTCGTCATCCACCACCAGAACCAACACCGTCATGGCTCGCCTCTCCCGTTATTATTGTCGGAAAAATTGCTCACGCGCGGCAGCAGGATGGTGAACTCGGTGAACGAGCCGGGCTCGGTCTCGACATCGATCCTGCCGCCGTGTTGCTTCACGATGATGTCGTGGCTCATGGACAATCCGAGGCCTGTGCCTTCGCCAGGCGGCTTGGTCGTGAAGAATGGATTGAATATCTTCTCCTTGACCTCGGGTGGAATGCCGGTGCCGTTGTCGCGGATGCGGATTTCAATGGTGTCGCCAAGGTTGCGCGTGCTGGCGCTGAGCGCGGGTTCAAATCCGGGGCCATCCTCACTGCTGCGCTTGGTCACGGCATAGAAGCCATTGCACATCAGGTTCAGCAGCACGCGCGTGATCTCCTGCGGAAACACTTCGGCGATGCCGACATCGGGATCGTAGTCGCGCGATAGGGTCGCGTTGAAATGCGGCGTCCCGGCGCGCGCGCCGTGATAGGCAAGGTTGAGGCTCTCCTCGACCAGCGCATTCACATCCGTCGGTCGGTGCTCGCCGCCACGCCCACGCGAATGCAACAGCATGTTCTTGACGATGGAATCGGCGCGCTTGCCGTGTTGCACGATCTTTTGCAGATTGTCCTTCAGCATCCCCCGCAGTTCGTCGAGTTCGTCGCGGACGTCGTCCGGGAGTGCGACCGGAGCGAGCGCATCGTTCAGCTCGTCGGTCAGTTCAGTCGAGAGCGCTGCGAAATTGTTGACGAAGTTGAGCGGGTTCTTGATCTCGTGCGCGATGCCAGCGGTGAGTTGGCCGAGCGAAGTGAGCTTTTCGGTCTGCACCAGACGGTCCTGCGCAGCGCGCAGATCGTCGAGAGACTTGGCGAGCTGCGTGGTGCGCGCCTGGACTTCTTCGAACAGCCGTGCGTTCTCGATCGCGATCACGGCCTGGTCGGCGAACGTGTTGAGAAGCTTGATCTGGCTGTCGCTGAACGTTCCCGGCTCGGCACGCGAAACACCGATCGTTCCGATCGCAATGCCTTCGCGAAGCATGGGCACCACGATGATGCTTCGATAGCCCCTGACGCGCGCCATGTCCTTGACGGCCTGAGGGACGCCGGGTTCGGTTTCGATATCGGAGCGGAACGCCATGGTCGAGGTCAGTGCGGCCCGGCTGTGAATCCCGGAGGAGGTCAGCGGAGCAGGAAATGACGCCCGGATCTCCGCGTGGCTCTCAGGGCTTCCCGCCGTGCAAGCCGCCAAATGAAGCATGTCCTCGACGACGCGTGTCACAAGCGCTGTTTGACCGCCCAGCAGCCGCCGCGAGCTCTCAGAGATGACGTCGAAGACCGGCTGAACGTCGGTTCGCGACATGGAGATGACGTTGAGAATTTGCGCGGTGACAGCTTGCCGCTCCAGCGCAATCGCAAGCTCGGCTTGCAGATTTGCATTCTCAGCCGCAGCAAGACGCAGTTGCTGCTCAAGCTCGTCGATCCTGCGCCTCTCCTCGGCGTCCATGGGCTGATCATTCATGGTCTGGTTCAGCGGCGTAATGCGAGCAGGTGTATTATGAGGCTAGGCGGGGGCACAGCGATCAATTAGCAAAGCGGACGCAGAACCGCCCCAGAGCGATTGGCGTGATTAAAGAGCAATTGCTGCTAACGTGCTCGCCGTCGCCAATCGGGGTCTCGCCGGTCAACCGCTTGAAGGCTGCAGCGAAGGCGGTCTGACGCGCCGGCAGGTCTTCTGAGGGTCGCGGAAGATGAGCTTGCTCATGGACTCGTGCTTGCTGAAGTCACAGAGTTGTCGTTGCTCGCAACAATGGCGATCAACACCGCGCGAAGATATCGTGCGGAGGCTCCGGTCGCGCTGGTTGAATGGATGAGTTGACCTGTACCTTGGGATACTGAGGCAGGCCGAGCGCTATCGCCCCGGCAGTTGGGCCTCATCACTGAGCAGTCTTTTGCCCGATGAAATCGACGACACCGGAATCGGGCACAGCAAAGGTTTTGGCACTCCTCCGCAACACAGCTTTTACTTCTTCGGGCAGGCTGCGCCGGTTTTCACCCAGGCTGCGGCCAGTGCTTCCGCAATCTGTTGTGAGCCCGGGGCCGGTTGACGGCCGGCGCCTGGAGCCCACGCCCAGGCCACCAGATGATCGGTGCCAATGTGGGTGACGATTTCATCCAACGATCGTCCGCCGTTGCGTGCGGGATCCTTGATCTGTTCGCAGATTTCGCCGGCAGTCTTTCCTTCCCAGCCCATCTCAAGTGGCGCGAGATGCCATGCAGGGTCGCCCGGCACTCTGCCGGGATCGAAGTTCGCGTCCTTGTGGCAAGTATTGCATCGCATGGACGCAAGGCCGTGGCCGTCTTTGCCGCGCTCCACCGGCGGCTGATGCAGCCGCCTCGTGTCGCCCTGGCGCGGACGGTCTCCCGCCGGATGGCAATTGGCGCAACGCGGATGTGTGAACACCTTGTTCAGCTCGCCGAACAAGGCGGCCGAACGTGCTTCGGTATCCTGTATTGATGCGAAACTGTCGGGTGACGCGAGAGCGCCCTGCGGGAGGGTCGAGACCGCATACGTTGAAAGCATGCTCGTCAGCAGCGCCGCGGCCGCGATGAGAAGTCGAATGCTAATATCGGATTTCATCTGTTGTCTCAGCAGATCGCTTCTTGATGCAGTCAAGCAAGATAGCGTTGAGGATCAGCGAGGATCACATCGCGTACCGCCTCATGATATTTGACATAGCCGGTGCAGCGGCACAGGTGGCCATCCAACGCTTCGCTAATTGTTTTCTCGAGTTCAGCGCGTGCGATCCGTTGCTTCGAAAGACGCTCGAGCAAGACCTGTCCTTCGTTGAGGAAGCCTGCTGTGCAATAGCCGCACTGAAATGCGAAATGTTCGATGAAGGCCTTTTGCAGTTGGGACAATTGCCCGTTCTTGGCGTGGCCTTCGACCGTGCGAATGGTTTTCCCGTTAAAGTCAGCGGCCGTGACGATGCAGGTCGGGCTGGTGGAGCTCGTCCCGTCAGGATTATCGACAATCACAGCGCAGCTCAGGCATTGCCCGGCGCCACAGCCGAACTTTGTGCCCGTCATCCCGAGATACTCGCGCAAAAAATCATTCAGGGTCAGATCGTCGCGAATCTCCATCGGGCCGTGGATTTGACCATTGATCGTGATGCTGAATGTGGTCACGTCAGCACCTCCTTGAGCATCTGTTCCGTCACGGGCAAGGACTGGAAACGACGCCCGGTCGCATCAAAAATCGCATTCAGCAGTGCCGGCACGACAGGGATCATGACAACTTCAGCCATGCCCTTCGGGGCTTCGTCGGGAGACAGCGGCGGAAGAATTTCGATCTCGAAATCATGCAACGGCAAGTCGGAGCCGCGGGCGATGCGATATTGTCCCAGATTCCACTGGCCGTTACCGGGGCCGCCCTCGTACGACGGCAGGGATTCGAACAGCGCATAGCCTACGCCCATCGCAAAGCCGCCCTGTGCTTGTCCGATGACAACCTCGGGAACGAGGGCCTTGCCGCATTCGAAAACACTGTAGGCCTTCGCGATCCGTAGCACGCCGCTCGAACGTTCGATTTCAACGCGAACCAATGTGCCGCAGAGCGACGCGAAGCTGGTGCCGATCCGGTTGTAATCCGTGGGAGGATATTGAACGCTTGTGCGATCGAGCCGGGCGAATTGACCGGCACCTCTGCGAACGGCAAGGGCATCGATGTCCGCCGTCCAAGGTTCGCTGGCGACCTTGAAGCTTGCCTTCGCCCACGACCATCGCGAAAAGGCATGCGTCATTGCACCGGTTATCGCGTTGAGCGCATGTGCCTTCGCCGCGATCTCTGGGAGTGACAGCGGCGGTAACCCCGCCATGGTGAGCTGTCCATCTTTCCAGCTCGCTTCTGACCACCGTCCCGCTCTTGAATCCGTTAGCGCGATACGCCACAGCTTCAACGCAGCCGGCCACAGCCCGAAGCGGAATATCACGCGGGCCGCTTCGGCTGCTGCATGCGTTCCGACATGCGCGCCGATCGACGCACTCGTGGGTGAGCTGATCGCCGGTACCCAACGCGGATTGCGTTGTGCAGCGTCCTGAGCGGCCTGCTTCATTGTATAGGGATCTTCGGAAGTCACGAGGCCGAGCGAATCAAAGGTATCGATCCGCGCTACCGCAACTTCATCGGCGACACCCCCAAGATGCGCGGCGACCCGGTTCGCCAAGGCTGTGCCGATGCCGTTGCCCATCTCGACGTGATCGCAATAAATCGCAACCCGTCCGTTCGGATCAATCTCGACGCGCCCGAGCGAGCAGTCGGCACCAGACCCATAATCCTTCGTCACGCACGCGAGGCCTGTCCCGACCGCAACTCCCGTTGCTGCGCGCGATTTTTCTTCAGCGCGACGAGCCCAAATCGGATGTTTTTCCAGCTTGTCGAGAATCTCCGGCGTGCGAACCGGCACGAAGTAAGGATTGCCCGTGATCGTACGTCCGCCGGTCTTGAGGGCATTGCGCCGCCGGAATTCGATAGGATCGAGCGGCAATGATGCCGCCACCTCATCGATCATCACTTCCAATGCTGTCATGGTCTGAAGCGTGCCATAGCCGCGCATCGATCCTGCCGTGACGCCGCGCGAATGAAGCGCGACCGTTGTCACGTCGGCTTTCGGGATATCATAGATTCCAAGCGCGCCGGTTGCTGCGACCACGGCGACGCTCTGCGAATAGTTGGCAAGGCCGCCGCCATCCAAGACGTGATCGGCGGCAAAAGCGCGGATCATGCCGGTCGCGCGATCGACTCCGATTTTGGTCCGTATCTTGAATGGGTGGCGTTTAATTCCAGCCTGGAATTGCTGATAGCGGTCGTGTGCCAACCGCACCGGGCGGCCGGGAAAGAACATAGCCGCGAGCGCAACGTAAAGCGGAAATGGCGTGTGATCGCGTCCGCCGAAACCGCCGCCGACATAGGTAAAATGCGTATTGATGTGCGAAGGCTTGAAAGGGGCCGCCGCCTTGCCAAGCAAGAACGCGACGGATTCTGTGGCTTCGTATGGCGATTGCACGCCGAGTACGAGCTCGAGATTCTTCCTGCTTCCGTCGTACCAGGCGAGACCGCACTCGGGCTCCAGAAACACCGGATCGACAGATTGTGTTTCGAATTCCCGGTCGAGCACCAGAAGTGCCGGATCATTCGCCGCCAGGTCCGCTCGGATTTTCTCCCCGTGCAGTGCAGCTTCGGCGTACGCATTTCCTGGTGATGTAGCGGCGGGTGTCCATACCGGCAGATCAGTGTTCTGAACACGTCCCGGGCTGACCCAGCCGGCCTGGAGCGGCGAATAAACATCCGGCGCGTCCGCCGTTGGACCAGCGACGCGGGTGAAGCGAAAAGCACCGTAGCCAGGCATCATGACCGGGCCGGTTTCCTCGCCGAATTTGATGAAGGAATCGTCGCGCGAGATGAGTTGCCGCGCCCCGTCGAACGCGTCAAAGTTTTCGAAGATCAACAAGGCCACCGGCTGTCCAAGGTAGACCGGTGTTCTACCGACAGGACAAAACAGATCACCGGTGTAGAACTCCGGCACGCGGATACCGGCATGGCCGAGATCGGTTGCGGTCACCACGACGGAAGGCTTCAGAGAGCCGCTCAAGCGCGCGAGATCAATCCCCTTATAGACGTGAGCGGCGTCCGGCGCGCGGATGAGCAGGGCGTGAGATGTCTTTGTTGGCCAGCCTGGAAGATCAGCCGCGCGAAAATCAGATGCGTAGAGCTTGGCGCCCGTCACCTTGGAAGCGCCATCGACGCGGCCGCCGGTCGCTGCCGGATTCCATTGCTGCCGCCCTGGCAAGGTCTCCCGGTCGTTGAACGTAGGCTCTGTGGCGAATGCCAGCCGCGATACGGTACACATGATGCCGCTTGTTGCGGCCAATTTGATGAACTCGCGTCGCGACGTCCACATGCATTGCCCATCCTGGTCACACGGATCTGCGGTTGCAGCCCATGCAACCATCAATGCAGGGTAATTCGTAAAAGAATCGCTGCTACACCGATTCGCGGACGATGAATGCGTAGCGTTTTTTGCTGCTTAACGAAGACTTATTGCTGCGGCTGAGGGCCAACATGCGAAAATACTCTTTCTCCAAGCGTTATCTTGCCACCACCCTGACATTGCTTGTTCTCGCCGGTTCTGCCGCAGGCGCGCGGTCGGAGGACCTGCCTTCCTACATGGCGCCAATCGCCGGTCGCACCACATCCAGCGCCGCCACGACGTCCAACAAGGACGTGCTGGCGTTGAACACCAGCATGTTTCAGCACTATGCCCAGGCCAGTGCGGTGTTTCGGCGAAATCTCATGGCGAAACACCCCATCATTCTCGCGTTGTTCTCGGGCTCTGGCGGCCGCTTCATCTTGTATCGTCCTGGTATGGCGCGGCTTGAAGCGCCCTCGGTCCCCGTCTCCTATCAACTCGTGAAATCGGTCGCTCACAGCACCATGGCGTTGGCCGAGATTGTGATGCCTTATCTCGACAATACTGCCGACACATCCTGGCGCTCGTCGCTTCTTGCCTATCGAAGCCAGATGCAATCAGCCGTGAATGGGATCGACACGGCGGACATGCCGGCAGATTGGAAGGATACCAATCGCGCGATCCTGCGAAATAACATCGCGTTCATGGACGATTGCGCCGATAAGGGCGTCATTACGGTCGCCGCGATGCAGGACTTTGCCAAGCGGCAGGCTCCTCTTCTGAAGCTGAATATCGCCTGGGCTGCGCAGACTCAGGTCGCGCACTGGATGAATGTGCTCACCGACTGGAAGAAGCAGCTCGGAGATTCGTGGGACATGACTTATGCCGCGAGCAACACGATCTATGTCGCGCGGCAGAACAACGTTTTGTTCAGCGTGCTAGCCCAGTTCTTCGGTTCCGACGCGATCAACAAGCGGCTTTTGATGATCGAGACGATCTCCTTCACGACAACGCCCGACGACATGCTCGAATCCTTGACGCGCATTGTCGCGGACCGCTCGGTCGGCGCAGCCTTCTTCGGCAACTATTACCTGATGGATTACGAACTGATGGGAGGTGATGCGCGTCAAGCCATCATCGACGAAAGCGCCAAGCGCGGCATGACCCCATTTCTGCCGCCGGTTGTGCCGTTTGGTTCAAATCAGTGGCCGACCCTTATCACGCCGGGCAGCGGCCCAGGGTCTCTCGCAGATCTTGCTGCTGGGAAATAACGAGAGCTACGTAGCCAGCGCCGCCTGCGGGCGCACTTCACTTATCAAGATGAGCGTTGCGTCAATGCGCGCTCATCAACGGGCTCTTGCATCCCTGGATGGCCGCGCGACTGGTGTTTCTCTGTACGCCACTCTGCGGGATGTCGCGTCCGCGTGCGCTGCCGCCGGATTCGCTCATCAATTTACCGATGGACGGATATACTCCGCGCGATTCGTCAAAGAGGGGCCGATGAACGAAACGCTGATCTCCGCCTGTCAGATGTTCATGATACCTGCAACCATCCTGTTTGGTGCGCTGGGTGTTGCGAACAGCTACGCGCTGAAACTTCTCGTATGCATCATGGGCGCCGCCACGACCGGATTGTGGATCTATCGGGTGTGGTATTGGACTGGTCTCTCGCTGATGGACCGCAGGACTGCGCTAGGTCTTGCCGGTCTGTTCGCCGCGGCCTGGATCATCACGTTGCTCGTGCAACTCAAGAACATGGTCGCGCCGGGCTACAACAGGCGATAAGCCTCCGAATGAACTGAACTGATCATCGGTTCGAAACCTCGGCATCATCGCAGAGTTCCCCATTTACGATTTTGGCAACACTGTGGAGGGCCAGGGGAGCCCTGCGGATGCTCAGAAAATGGGCGGCGTCACAATCGCGTGAATCCCTGAAAGCGAAGAGATTTCAATAGCTAAAGACATGTGACATTGCGCCGCCACCTGAAATGTTGCGTTGCATTCGAACATCTACTTTTCTCTTCATACGCAAGATCGAAGACACACGTTTCGTTTGACCGATTCATACGGCCGGGACGCGCGCGCCTTTGCATGTCTTGTGGAGCAACAAGAAAAAAGGTGTGACGATGCAAACTCGGAATGCGTTCGTTGGAATGGTCTTGCTGGCGGCTTCATCGCCTCTGCTCGCCGGCTGCGACGAACCAAACTCAGCGGTTGCTGCCACACCTGTTATTCCCGAGGTCAGCGTCACCACTGTCGAACCCAAGCCTCGCGCTCTGCTGCGGGAATTGCCCGGGCGAATTGCTCCGACGCGCGTAGCCGATGTTCGCCCGCGCGTTTCGGGCATCATTGTCGAGCGGCGCTTCGAACAGGGTAGCGAAGTGAAGGCGGGCGATATTTTGTATCGAATTGATCCTCGCCCTTTTGAGGTCGAATTGCAGGCGGCTGAAGCTTCGCTGGCCAAAGCAAATGCGGCGTTCGAACAGGCGTCTTTGCAGGCCAATCGTGTTTCGACTCTTGTTCATCAACGCGTTGTTTCACAAGCCGAGCATGAGAACGCAAACGCGCGCATGTTGCAGGCGAAGGCAGATGTCGCGGCTGCCGAGGCTGACGTGGCCCGTGCAAAGCTCAATCTCGAATACGCGACAATCCGTGCACCGATTAGCGGTGTGATTGGCGCTGCGCTGGTGAGCGAAGGTGCGCTTGTCGTGCAGAACGACACCCAGAGCCTTGCGACGATCCAGCAGCTCGACTCTGTTTATGCAGACTTTACCCAGCCGGTCAGCGATCTGAATAAATTGCGGCGTGCACTCGAGGCTGGTGATCTGGAACAAATCGCGCCCGACATGGCGGCGGTCAGACTCGTTCTTGATGACGGCACGCTTTATCCGCTGAAGGGCAAGTTGCTGTTCTCCGATGCCAAGGTCGATTCCTACACCGGGCAGGTCACGTTGCGTGGCGAGTTCAAGAACACCAAGCGGGAACTTTTGCCGGGCATGTATGTCCGCGTTCTCATCGAGCAGGGCGTCGACAAGGACGCGCTTGCAGTTCCGCAGCAGGCCATTCAGCGGAATGGTAACGGCGAAAGCGAAGTCTTCATCGTGAAGGACGACAACCACGTTGCCATCCAGCCTGTTCGTACCGGCAATCAGCAGAACGGGCAGTGGCTGGTGGATGAAGGCTTGAAGCCCGGCGATCGCGTTGTGGTCGAAGGCTTCCAGAAGTTTACGGCGGGCGACAAGGTCATGCCAAAAGCCTGGACCGAAGTGCGCGCGAGCGCTCCTGAGGGAGCGAGTGATCCGACTGCGACCACAGAGCTTCGCCAGTAAAGCGCCATGCCAAGTTTTTTTATCGACCGCCCCATCTTCGCATGGGTGATTGCGCTGTTCATTTGCTTGATCGGCGCAATCTCGATCCCGTTTCTTGCAGTCGCCCAATATCCGATCATCGCGCCGCCATCGATCTCGGTGAGCACGAGCTACCCCGGCGCATCGCCGGAGAATCTCTACAACAGCGTGACGCGGCTCATTGAAGAAGAGCTCAATGGCGCCTCAGGCATCCTGAACTTTGAATCCACCAGCGATTCGCTTGGCCAGGTTGAAATCATCGCAAACTTCGTGCCTGGCACGGATCCGAGCCTTGCCTCGGTCGAGGTGCAGAACCGCATCAAGCGCGTCGAGGCGCGTCTGCCGCGTGCGGTGATCCAGCAGGGCATCTTGATCGAGGAAGCATCCAGCGCGGTGCTGCAGATCATTACCCTGCGCTCGACCGACGGCAGCCTCGATGAGGTGGGCCTCGGCGACTTCATGATCCGGAACGTGCTCGGCGAAATTCGTCGCATCCCCGGTGTCGGTCGTGCCACGCTTTATTCGACCGAGCGCGCGCTGCGCATTTGGGTCGATCCGGCGAAGCTCGTCGGATTTAATCTCACCGCCGACGACGTTACCAAGGCGATCACCGCACAAAATGCCCAGGTTGCTTCCGGCAGCATCGGCGCGGAGCCGAGCGCAAGCGACCAAAAGATTTCGGCGCTGGTGCTGGTGAAAGGTCAGCTCAGTTCGCCCGACGAATTCGGCGCGATCGTGCTGCGTGCCAACACTGATGGTTCGACGGTGAGGCTACGCGACGTTGCGCGGGTCGAGGTCGGTGGTCTAGGCTATCAGTTTACCACTCGTCTCAATGGCAAGCCGAGCGCCGGTCTCTCGGTGTTGCTGTCGCCCACGGGTAACGCGCTGGCGACTGCGAGTGCGGTTGAAGCAAAGATGAAGGAACTCTCGAAGTTCTTCCCGGCTAACATTGCTTACGACATCCCGTACAACATCACGCCCGTGGTGGAAGCATCGATCAAGAAGGTGCTGACGACCCTGGTCGAAGCCGTCGTGCTGGTATTCATTGTGATGTTCCTGTTCCTACAGAACATCCGTTACACGATCATTCCGACGATTGTGGTGCCGGTGGCACTGCTCGGCACTTGCGCGACATTGCTGCTGCTCGGTTACTCGATCAACATGCTGACGTTGTTCGGCATGGTGCTCGCCATCGGCATCCTCGTGGACGACGCCATCGTTGTCGTGGAGAACGTCGAACGCATCATGGCGGAGGAAGGGCTTTCGCCGAAGGATGCCACACGCAAGGCAATGTCCCAGATCACGAGCGCCATCGTCGGCATCACACTCGTGCTCGTAGCTGTGTTCGTACCGATGGCCTTCTTCCCGGGGT
The DNA here is from genome assembly GCA_036924835.1 of Nitrobacteraceae bacterium AZCC 1564. Taxonomy (NCBI): domain Bacteria; kingdom Pseudomonadati; phylum Pseudomonadota; class Alphaproteobacteria; order Hyphomicrobiales; family Nitrobacteraceae; species Nitrobacteraceae bacterium AZCC 1564. The sequence continues at coordinate 2,651,268 of JBAGRR010000001.1, read as the reverse complement.
CGGTGGGTATCATCTATCGTCAGTTCTCGGTGACAATGGTAGCGGCGATCAGCTTCTCCGCGCTGATGGCGCTGTCGCTGACGCCGGCCCTATGTGCCACGCTGCTGACGCCTGTTAAGGCAGGTCATGAGCACGGCAAGACCGGCGCGTTCGGCTGGATCAACCGCAAGCTCGATGCCATCAAGGAGCGTTATGCGACGTTTGTCGGCTGGGAGCTGAAGCGAACGGGCCGGTTGATGGCGATCTATGCCATCCTATTGGTCGGTCTTTCATGGGCCTTCGTGCGCATGCCGGGCGGCTTCCTGCCTATCGATGACCAGGGCTTCTTCACCACCGACGTTCAGACACCATCTGACTCGTCGTTCAACCGCACGGAAACGGTGGTTCAGAAGGTCGAGAAATATCTGCTGGAGCGTTCTGGCGTTGAAGACGTCACGTTCCTGACCGGCTTCAGCTTCCTCGGCCAAGGCATGAACAGCGCGCAGGCCTTCATCACCTTGAAGGACTGGTCGGAGCGAGGGCCGGGTGACACCGCGGCTGAGATCGTCGCGGACACCAACAAGACTTTATCATCGGTCAGGGACGCGCGAATTTCAGCACTGCAGCCACCGCCGATCGACAACTTAGGCAATTCGAGCGGGTTCAGCTTCCGTCTGCAGGATCGTGGTCAGAAGGGTTACAAGGCTCTGATGGACGCGACCGACGCGTTGCTTGCCGGCGCGAAGCACAGTCCGATCCTGCAGAACGTCTATGTTGAAGGCTTGCCGCCAGCGCCGCAAGTCAACCTCATGGTTGACCGCGAGAAGGCGGGTGCTTTCGGCGTCACCTTCGAGGACATCAACAACACGATCTCCACAAACCTCGGCTCGGCTTACATCAACGATTTCCCGAACCGCGGGCGCATGCAGCGCGTCATCGTGCAGAGCGACACGGCGAGCCGTATGAACGCGGATGACATTTTGACGTACAACGTGAAGAATAGCCGCGGCCAGCTCGTTCCATTCTCCTCATTCGCAACCGTCCAGTGGTCCCGCGGCCCGACCCAGATCGTCGGCTTCAACTACTATCCGTCTGTCCGCATCAGTGGCGAGGCCAAGCCGGGCTACACCAGCGGTGATGCCATTGCTGAGATGGAAAGACTGGCGGGTCAGTTGCCGCGCGGCTTCGGCTACGAGTGGACGGGCCAGTCGCTGCAGGAAAAGCTCTCCGGCTCACAGGCTCCCTTTATTCTCGGACTGTCGGCCTTGGTTGTCTTCCTCTGTCTCGCCGCGCTTTACGAGAGCTGGACCATTCCGCTCGCGGTTCTCTTGACCGTGCCGCTCGGTATCGCTGGCGCGGTCACTGCGGCTTCGATGCGCGGGCTTCCCAACGACGTCTACTTCACGGTGGGTCTCATTACGATCATCGGGCTTGCGGCCAAGGATGCCATCCTGATCATCGAGTTCGCGAAAGATCTGCGGATGCAGGGCAAGCCGTTGCTGGAGGCAACGATCGAGGCCTGTCGTTTGCGCTTCCGGCCGATTCTGATGACGGGCCTTGCCTTCGTCTCCGGTGTGCTGCCGATGGTCATTGCGCATGGCGCCGGCGGCAAGAGCCAGCAGGCGATCGGCACCAGCGTGATGGGCGGCATGATTGCGGTGGTTGTTCTGGCGCTGCTGATGGTGCCGGTGTTCTTCGTCGTCGTGCAGCGCTGGTTGTCGGGTGACCGGTCGGCAGATGCTCCCGCGGTTGGGAAGCCGGAGCCTTATGGTCCGCCGTCGCCCTCGGGTCACATTGCGACCTGAAGCTGATAAAACTCGCCCACTGCGCGACGGACTCGCAGTGGGCAGCATGGCTTCGGCATCGTCCGGCGCAAGAGTTGGGACATTGTGCGGATTGACCTCGCACGTCCCGCTGCCCATAACTCTCACATCGTGGTTCTTCGGATCGTCGGTCCGAAGCTAAGAGGGAATTCGGTGAGCTGAACCTCGAGATGGTTTGGCAAAGCCGGAGCTGCCCCCGCAACTGTAAGCGGCGAGCTTCACCTCATCGGTGCCACTGAGGCGCAAGCTTCGGGAAGGCCGGGTGTGAGCGGTGACCCGTAAGCCAGGAGACCTGCCGCGATGTCATACGTCCACGGGCGGGGTGCTCCGGTGTGTCGCTTGCAGAAGACGGGCTTCCGTCTTCGCTGTTTGCGCACGTCCGATTCCCCCCGCTTGCAACATCACGGGGTTTCCGATGTCGATCTTATCTTCTGCGACCAAGTTCGTAATTCCTGTCAGCACGCTTGGCGTCCCGCGCATTGGTCTGCGGCGTGAACTCAAAACCGCGCTTGAGCAATTCTGGTCCGGTCAAATCGACCAGGTGGCCTTGCTCGATATTGCAGCTCAGCTTCGCGCAATAAGCTGGAAACGCCAGCATGAGCTCGGCGTCACCATCATTCCATCGAATGATTTCTCGCTTTACGACCATGTGCTCGATACCAGCGTCATGGTTGGTGCCATTCCGGAGATCTATGGCTGGTCCGGCGGCCCTGTGTCCCTCGAGACGTACTTTGCGATGGCGCGTGGCAGTCAGACTGATGTCGGAGAACCCGGAGCCTGTGGACATGGCGATCATCACCATGGCCACGGTGTCCGCGCGCAAGAAATGACGAAATGGTTCGACACCAATTACCATTACATGGTGCCTGAATTTTCCAAGGACCAGGAATTCTCGCTCGCGTCGACCAAAGTCGTCGACGAGTACCGCGAAGCAAAAGCATTGGGTTATCAGACCCGGCCCGTTCTCGTCGGGCCAGTGACATTTCTCTTACTGGGCAAGGAAGCGAATGAAAGCTTCGATAGCCTGTCGCTGTTGCCCAAGCTGTTGCCGGTCTACATTGAAGCCCTGAAACGACTGGCGGTGGAAGGTGCGGAGTGGGTGCAGCTGGACGAGCCCTGTCTGGCGCTTGATTGCGATGCGGCCACGGCTGCCGCATTGAAGACGGCGTACAGTGAATTCGCGCTGAAGGTCCCCGACATCAAGATCATGCTCGCGACTTACTTTGGAGGACTCGGCGACAATGCCAGTCTGGTTTCCCGGTTGCCCGTGGCCGGTGTGCATCTGGATCTGGTTCGCGGCAAGGAGCAGATGTCGACAGCTCTTCGAACCATGTCTGTCGATACTGTGTTGTCGCTGGGCGTTATCGATGGCCGCAACATCTGGCGAACAGATCTGTCGAAGCTGCTCGATGAACTTGAGCCGCTCATCAGCAAGCGGGGAGCGGATCGCCTGCAATTGGCGCCTTCCTGCTCGATGATTCATGTGCCGATCGATCTCAATCAGGAAAGCGATCTGGATCCGGATCTGAAGAGCTGGCTCGCATTCTCCGTCCAGAAGATGGTGGAACTGACGACTCTCAGCCATGCGTTGTCGCTCGGCCGTGGGTCGGTCCAGGAAGTATTGCGAGTGTCGGATGCCATCGCCGAAAAGCGAGCATCTTCACCGAAGATTCACAACCCGGCGGTGAAACAACGTATCAAAGATGTTCCGCCCGAGCTTGCGCGCCGCAAGAGTCCATTCGCGCAGCGTCGAAAATTGCAGGACCAGGTGCTCGGCCTGCCATCATTCCCGACAACAACCATCGGATCTTTCCCGCAGACAGACGAGGTTCGCAAAGCACGCGCTGCGTATGCCAAGGGCACCCTCGATGACGCTAGCTACAACGCATTCCTGCGCCGTGAGACCGAAGCGGCGGTGCGCTGGCAAGAAGACATCGGCATCGACGTGCTCGTTCATGGTGAGTTCGAGCGGAACGATATGGTGCAGTATTTCGGCGAACAATTGTCGGGCTATGCGTTCACCAAACATGGTTGGGTGCAGAGCTATGGTTCGCGCTACGTCCGCCCGCCGATCATATTTGGCGACGTGTCGCGTCCGAAGCCGATGACGGTCGAATGGTCGTCCTACGCGCAGTCCCTCACCAAGCGGCCGATGAAGGGCATGCTGACGGGACCTGTGACTATGTTGCAATGGTCGTTTGTTCGCGATGATCTGTCGCGGGATCAGGTCTGCCGTCAGATCGCCTTTGCGTTGCGCGACGAGGTGGTTGATCTTGAAAAGTCGGGTATCGGTGTCATCCAGATTGACGAGCCGGCGCTCCGCGAGGGGCTACCGCTGCGCAAGGCAGATTGGACGGCCTATCTCGATTGGGCGGTTGAATGTTTCAGGATCACGGCGGGCGGTGTGACGGATCAGACCCAGATTCACACTCATATGTGTTACGCCGAATTCAATGACATCATCGACGCGATCGGAGCGATGGACGCCGATGTCATATCCATCGAGACGTCGCGCTCGAAGATGGAACTGCTGGATGCGTTCGTAAATTACAAATACCCGAATGAAATCGGCCCGGGGGTTTACGACATCCATTCGCCGCGCGTTCCGGAAGTGTCTGAAATGACGGCCTTGATCGACAAGGCGCGGCGCAATCTGGCCGCCGATCAAATCTGGATCAATCCGGATTGCGGCCTGAAGACGCGCAAATGGCCGGAGGTGAGGGCTGCACTGTCCAACATGGTCGAGGCAGCGAAGCTGGCGCGAAGTCTTCAGTAAAGCCGCATTAATCCGAAGCCATGGACGAGCGCGTCGCGTCCCGACGCGCTCGTTTACTTTGTGGTCCCGTCGCATGCTGCCTGTCACTGGCTGAAATCCGTGGCCGTACTTCGTTGTTTGTGCCTGTGCGCCGCGTGACCGCACTCGTCGGCCTATGCTATGAGGCGGTTGAACGTCATGCTTCCGCTAGTGTCCCGGTTCTGACATTCGTTCAGTTTTGGGGCTAGCTCGTTTACGAATGTCAGAGCCTAAGGGACACTAGCAAAAATATGAATCTAGTGCGGTTTTGGATCTGACGTTCGTATGATAGACGCGCGGCTAATACTGATACGAACGTCAGATCCACCGCACTAGGTGCAACAATGTCGACCACAACAAGAAAAGATCCCAAATCACTCCGAAGCGCCCGCTGGTTTGCACCGGATGATCTGAGATCATTCGGGCATCGATCCCGTGCCATGCAGATGGGTTACGCCCCGGAGGAGTGGGTCGGCCGCCCAGTGATTGCGATCCTGAACACGTGGTCGGATGCGCAGCCCTGCCACATGCATTTCAAAACCCGCGTCGACGACGTTAAGCGCGGCGTGCTGCAGGCCGGCGGCTTCCCGATTGAGTTGCCCGCGCTGTCGCTGTCGGAATCCCTGCTCAAGCCGACGACGATGCTCTACCGCAATCTTCTGGCGATGGATGCCGAAGAACTGCTGCGCGGTCACCCGGTCGACGGGGTGGTGTTGATGGGGGGCTGCGATAAGACCACGCCCGCGCTGCTGCTGGGCGCGACCAGTATGGGGCTGCCGACGATTTATCTTCCGGCCGGACCGATGCTGCGTGGCAACTGGAAAGGCAAGACGCTTGGCTCCGGCTCCGATGCTTGGAAGTACTGGGATGAGCGGCGCGCCGGGAAGATCACGGCCGAGGAATGGGTGAATGTCGAGGCCGGTATCGCGCGGAGCTACGGCACGTGCATGACCATGGGAACAGCCAGCACGATGACGGCGATCGCCGAAGCCATCGGGATGTCGCTGCCGGGCGCTTCGTCGATTCCGGCCGCGGATGCTGGCCATATCCGTATGAGTTCTGAATGCGGCCGCCGCATCGTGAACATGGTGTGGGAAGACCTGACGCCACAGAAGATCCAAACGCGCAAGGCGTTCGAGAACGCAATCACAGTGGCGATGGCAATGGGCTGTTCGACCAACGCCATTATTCACGTCATCGCGCAGGCGAGACGCGCCGGGCAAGACATCGGTCTCGATGATTTCGAGCGGGCGAGTCGCAAGGTGCCCGTGATCGCCAATGTCCGTCCCAGCGGCGATACTTACCTCATGGAAGACTTCTTCTACGCTGGCGGATTGCCTGCACTGATGATGCGCATTCGCGATCATCTGCATCTCGATGCGCTGACCGTGACCGGCAAAACCCTTGGCGAAAACATCGCAGGTGCGGAAGTCTATAATGACGAGGTTATTCGCACGGTCGACAATCCGATCTATGCCGAAGGCGCGCTGGCGGTGCTGCGGGGCAACTTGGCGCCGGATGGCTGCGTGATCAAACCGAGTGCTTGCGAGCCTCGCTTCCTGAAGCATTCCGGTCCGGCGCTGGTGTTCGACGATTATCCGTCGATGAAAGCCGCGATCGATCGGGAGGATCTCGATGTCACAGCGGATCATGTTCTCATCCTGCGCAATGCCGGTCCGCAGGGCGGCCCCGGCATGCCGGAATGGGGCATGCTGCCAATCCCGACCAAGCTTGTGAAACAGGGCGTGCGGGACATGGTGCGCCTGTCGGATGCGCGTATGAGCGGCACCAGTTATGGCGCGTGCATCCTGCATGTCGCCCCCGAATCCTACATCGGCGGGCCGCTGGCATTGGTGCGCAACGGCGATCAGATCACGCTCGACGTCGCTGCGCGCACGATCAACCTGGATGTGTCGGAAGAAGAGCTGGCGAAGCGCCGCGCGGAATGGAAAGCGCCGGAGCCGCACTACGAGCGCGGCTATGGCTGGATGTTCACGCGCCACATCCGGCAGGCCAATGAGGGCTGCGATTTCGATTTCCTTGAAAGCTGCTTCGGCGGCCCGGTGGACGAACCGTCAATTTACTAGAGCGTTTTCGAGCGAAGTGGATACCGGTTCGCGTGAAGAAAACGCGATAAAATAAAGATTAGAGCCCGGCTTTGATTCTATCAAAGCCGGATAAGCTCTGACGGTTTGATCCAGACCCGGTTGTCGTGAACTGCCGCGCCGCCATAGGGCGCGATCGGATCGGCCCCGGTCAGGGTATTGATGCCGCGTCCGTCTTCGTAGGCGGCATTCGGCCAGATCGATTCGGCAATCAACACACCTCGGCGTACGCCATCGAACAGCTTGGCGTGCAGGCGCACCTCGCCGCGGCGATTGCCAAGGATCACTTTGTCGCCGTCGGCAATCGACAATGCCGCTGCGTCGTCGGGATGGATCATCACCGTTGGCTTCTGCTCGCGGCCGAGCGCAGTTGGCGTCTCGGTGAATGTCGAATTGAGGAAGCTGCGTGCCGGTGAAGTCGCCAGTCGGAAGCTGTGCACCTCATCTGCTTCTTCGATCACCCGCCAGTGATCCGGCAACACGGGCATGTCATCAACTGGGCCGGAATGCCAAGGACTGCGGAAGGGCACCATGGGCCATTCCGGTTTGAAGCGGAATTTGCCGTCGGGCCATGCGAAGCCCTTGGTGTAGTGCGCGGTATCAAAATCCGGCTGGCAGTCGATCCAGCGGTTACGCTTCAGGCTTTCCCAATCGCCCCAGCCCGAATGCTGCAGAGTCCAGTCGATGATTTCGTCCGGGCTCATGTCGAATCCGCGATGCTCTGCGCCGAGCCGTTTCGCAAGCCCAACAATGACATCGTGATTGGAACGGCATTCTCCGGGCGCTTCGATCAGCTTAGGCCCCGCGAGGATGTATTGATGCCCGGCGCCCTGATAGACGTCGTCATGTTCCATGAACATGGTCGCCGGCAGCACGAGGTCGGCAACCTTCGCAGTCTCAGTCATGAATTGTTCGTGGACACAGACGAACAGATCCTCGCGCGCGAATCCTTGTTTGACGAGAGTCTGATTTGGCGCGACCGATATCGGATTGGTGTTCTGGATCAGCATGGCGGTGACCGGTGGCCCATTCCACAGAGCCTCTGCGTCGCCACACAAAACGGCTCCGATACGTGACTGGTCGAGCGCACGGATGGAGGGATCGACGGCGTCGAGCCCTTCAATCAAGGTCCTATTCCAGTGATAGATCGCGCCATTGTTGTGAAACGCGCCGCCGCCTTCGTAACGCCAGGCGCCGGTGACGGCTGCAATGCAGCTTGCCGCGTGCATGTTGGGCGCGCCGTTGCGTGAGCGCGAGAACCCGTAGCCGAGCCGGAAGTAAGTTCGCTTGGTATCTCCAACGAGCCGGGCGAATTCCTCGATGGTCTCCTCCGGGCAGCCCGTGATTTGCGATGCCCATTCTGGTCCACGTGTGCGCAGATGCTCTTCGAGCTCAAGCGGCGCATCGGTGTGTTCTTCGAGGAAACCGCGGTCCGCCTTGCCGTCGCGGAACAGGCAATGCATCACCGCGCAGGCGAGCGCTCCGTCGGTGCCGGGCCGAACGAGGATCGGTAGGTCGGCCTGCTCCATGGTGCCGTTCATGTAGACATCGATCGCGACAATCTTCGCGCCGCGCTCTTTGCGTGCGCGCACCGCGTGCGTCATCACATTGACCTGGGTGCTGACGGCATTGGTGCCCCAGATCACCACGCAGTCCGACTTCGCCATCTCGCGCGGATCGGGACCAGCAAGGCGCCCGGTGCCGGCGATGAAACCCGTCCATGCAGGGTTGACGCAGATGGTGGAATGGAAGCCGGAATATTTCTTCACGTGACGCAGGCGGTGGATGCCGTCCCGCATCACCAGCCCCATCGTTCCTGCGTACTGATAGGGCCAAACCGCTTCCGACCCATGGCGCTGTTCAGCCTTGATGAACGCCTCGGCGACGATATCGAGTGCATCATCCCAAGCAATCGGCTCAAAGGTGCCGGAGCCCTTCGCACCGGTTCGCCGCAGTGGCTGCAGCAGGCGATCCGGATGGTGAATCCGCTCGGCATAGCGTGCGACCTTTGCGCAGATCACGCCTGCCGTGTAGCCATTGTCCGCCGCGCCACGGACACGGCCGATCGTGCGCTCGTCGAGGATGTCGACTTCGAGTGCGCAGGTGGAGGGACAATCGTGCGGACAGGCCGTGGCCGCGGTGCGAACAGGCTTTGCCACGGCGCTACGGGTGGCCTTGGGACGGAACATCTCGTTCATAGCACAAACTTAATCAGATGTTCGGGCACATGCAAAGCACTGAGAGAAGGAGGATTTTGATGCGATCTCAGCAGCGAAAAATCAGTCCATTCGACTCAACGCAGGGGATGCAGATGTGCTATGCGAAGCCTGACCCGCAGGGGACTATGCTGTCCCCACGATGGGTACTATCTCTGTCCCGAAAAAGGACGTAGGGAGCTCAGTTTAGCATCAACGCCCCTGCGAAGTCAGTTTGAGGAATTGTCGATGAATATTCTGCCCGGCAACATGCGCTTTGGCGCGGGCCAGTCCGTCAAGCGTCTCGAAGACCAAAGACTTCTCACCGGCAAGGGGCATTTCATCGACGACAAGGCGGAAGACGGTGCACTTTGGCTATACGTCCTGCGCTCGCCGCACGCCCACGCAAACATTCAGTCAATCGACACCAAATCGGCGGCCGAGCTTCCAGGCGTCAAGGCGGTGTTCACCGGCGCTGATCTGATTGCGGACAACATTGGTTCGCTGCCGACGTTGCCGATTTTCAAGCGGCCCGATGGCTCGCCCCTGGCAGCTCCGCCGCGCCGGCTGCTCGCTCATGAGACTGTACGGTTCGCCGGCGAACCGGTGGCTGCCGTGGTTGCCACATCGCGCAGTGCGGCTCAGACGGCGGCAGAAGCAATCGTCGTCGATTACGATGTGCTGCCTGCCGTCGTCGATCCGCTTGCGGCAGTCGCGCCTGGAGCGCCTGTGGTGTGGAAGGATGCGCCGGATAACATTGCGGCTGCGATCAGCTACGGCGACGCTGAAGCTACGGAAGCGGCGTTTGCCAAAGCCAAGCATGTCGTGTCGCTCGACATCGTGAGCCAACGTCTTGTACCGGCGGCGATGGAGCCACGCAGCACGATTGCGGAAGTCGACAAGAAGACCGGACGGCTGACGCTCCACGTCCAGTCGCAGACCCCGACTGCGACGCGCGACATCCTCGCCGATGTGGTTCTGAAACGGCCCAAGGACAGCGTTCAGGTTCTGGTGGGTGATATCGGTGGCGGCTTCGGTCAAAAGACCAATCTCTATCCGGAGGACGGCATCGTCGCCTACGCCGCAGTAAAGCTTGGCGGCAAGGTACGTTGGCGCGGTGATCGTATCGATGAATTCGTCGGTGGTTCGCACGGCCGCGACCTGACCTCTGTCGGCGAGTTCGCGCTCGATGAAAAGGGGCGGGTGCAGGCGTTCCGTGTTCGATCCTATGGCGGAACGGGGGCTTACCTGACAGGCGCCGGCCTGATCATCCCGCTGATGCTCGGTCCATTCGTGTCCACCGGCGTTTACGACCTTCCGCTGATCCACTTCGATATCAAGGCCGTGCTGACCAACACCGCACCAACCGGACCGTATCGCGGTGCCGGACGGCCGGAAGCGGTTTTCATCGTCGAGCGATTGATGGATGCTGCAGCTCGTCAGCTCAAGATGGATCCGCGCCAGATCCGCAAGGTGAATTTCATCAAGCCGGCGCAGCTTCCCTACAAGAACGCCATTGGTCAGGTTTACGACAGCGGCGCCTTCGCTCACATGCTCGAACGAGCGTCGGAGCTCTCGGACTGGAACGGATTCGCCGCGCGCAAGAAAGCGGCGAAGAAGAAAGGCCTGCTCTACGGCCGTGGCCTCACGAGCTATATCGAATGGACCGGTGGACGTGTCCATGTCGAGAAGGTAACTCTCTCAGCCACCACTGAGGGCCGCGTCGTCGTGCATTCCGGCACGCAGGCGATGGGACAAGGTTTGCAGACGGCATACTCGCAGATTGCGGCCACCGCGCTTGGCATTCCCATCGACCGCATTGACGTCATTCAAGGCAACACGGATCTTGCAACAGGTGGTGGCAGCGTCGGTTCGCGCTCGCTGTTCGTCGGCGGGACTGCGGTTGCAGTCTCTACGGTCGATCTCATCGAGAAGGCCCGAGAGAAGGCGTCGAATCTCCTCGAAGCCTCATTGGGCGACATCGAGTATAGCGATGGCTGGCTGACGGTGGTCGGCACGGATCGTCGCGTCAGCCTGTTCGATCTGGCAAAACACGAGCAGGGTGGCCGGCTCAGCGTCGACAGCCAAGGCGAAGTGGATGCACCGAGCTGGCCGAACGGGACGCATATTTGCGAAGTGGAGATCGATCCACAAACCGGCGTCACCAAGGTTGTGCGCTACACCACGGTCGACGACGTCGGGATTGCTATCAACCCCATGCTGGTTGAGGGACAGATCCATGGCGGCGTCGCCCAGGGCATTGGTCAGGCGTTGTATGAAGGTGTTGCCTACGATGCTGACGGTCAGTTGATGACTGCGACCTATCAGGATTACTGCATTCCGCGCGCCAGCGATATTCCGGCGATCGAAGTCACGCTCGACGAAGCCGCTCCGTGCAAGACCAATCCGCTGGGTGCAAAGGGCTGCGGCGAATCTGGCGCGATCGGCGGACCGCCTTGCGTCACCAACGCCGTTATCGACGCGTTGAGCGAGCATGGTGTCAAAACACTGCAGACGCCGCTGACGCCGATGAAGATCTGGGAAGCGATCCGCGCCGCTTAAAAGCGCTGGTCGCTCCTAGCTTTCAGCTCGTTCCGATCCGAATTCGCGAAGCTGCTCCCAGAGCAGCTTCGAGATTCTTCGGATTTCGGGCGCTGACATCTTACCGAGCTGATCTGTACTCCAGACCTCGCCAGCGACCCGCAGGGTGCCGATTGTCACCATGGCGAGGAGCCGCAACCGGAGCTGATCCTGCTTGCCTTTCGTGCGCGCGGCCAGTGCGTCGTAAAGCTTCTGTTCGAGTTTGGCGTATTTGAGATGATCACGTGCGCGTAAGGCCGGTGTGCCTTTGATTAGTTTGCCGATCGCGAGCGACTGTGGATTGATCGCATCGAGGATCGTGGAAATCAACGCTTCCTCGACCACCTTGGTCAGGAGCTCCTTGGCGGGACGGGCGGCCACGGCTGCCAGAAGCGCATTGGAAAACTCGTCCTGCCAGGCGGCAACAACATCTTCCTTGGTCGGAAAGTAATCGAAGAAGCCGCGCTTGGACACTTCTGCCGCCGCAGCAATATCGTCCACAGTGGTAGCTTCGAAGCCGCGTTCGAGAAACAGCGTCAAGGCCGCGTTTGAGATGCGCTCCCGCGTTTGCCGACGCTTGCGCTCGCGCAGTCCTTCCGTCGTTGTAATCGTTGTCTTCTTCGATTCGCGCATCGCCTTACCGGCTGCCTAGTGTCCCGATTCCGAAGCTCGCAGCATTCCGCTGCACCTTCGTTTGCGAACTTCGGAATCGAAGGACACTAGCAAGTTATTGATCTGGTGTGGCTTTGGTTCAGAAGTCCGCATTGCAGACTCGCAGCACGAATGATGCGTTCTTCTGAACCGCCACACTAGGTGCATCTGGTGCAGATACCACACCGGGGCATGTCAGAGGCAAGGATTTCGATGCGTGATCTCAATCGGTGGATGGAGACAAGGCGCGCCGCGTCACCTCAATGGGCTGTCGCCGTGTAATCCGATACACCGAGGCTGGCGGCAGGTTGAGCACAGTTCCGCCAATCCGTGTCGCCTTGAGACCCAGCCTATCGAGAATGGGGCGCGAGACAGGACAGCGTGGTCCGTAGGTGAATTGATAAAATGCACCTCCCGGGCGGATGTGACTGAATGCGCCTGTAAGAATTGAAATTACCTTGCGTGGTGACATCGAGAGCAGCGGCAGGCCGCTAACAACAGCGCCGGCGGGTGCGTCGGGGAAAAGATCATGCTGGCCGAGTTGCGATGCATCCATCCAAAGCACGCGGGCGTTTGGAAAGCGGAACTGCAGCGCGCGCATGAAATCCGATCCGTACTCAACGAGGGTGAGATCGCTCTCGCGGATACCTCGGGCGAGCAGTGCTTTGGTAAAGACGCCAGTCCCGGCGCCGAGTTCAAGAACTGGACCGTCCGAAGGCAAGATTTCCTGTGTCATGACACGGGCCAACGATTCTCCCGAGGGAGCAATGGCGGCGACGCGCAGCGGATCCGAGATCCAAGAGCGGAAGAATTGGAAGAAGTCTGAACACTCTGAAGCGGCTGTCATGATCGGCTCCGGCCGTTGAGGCTTTGAGAGGAGAAGGCGGCCGGTACTGCAACTGACGCGCCTGAGATCGCCGACGGCGTGAAGTCATCGGCGATCTTTCTTTACTTATTGCAATTTTGCACTAAATGCAAATATATTGTTTTCGCGGCATTGCGACGGGGCCACGCCGCATCATGGATTAAAGGAGAGCATCGTGGAGAACTGGGGTGTGGCGGAGATCCCTTCGCAGGCCGGCCGTATTGCGATTGTCACTGGTGCGACCAGCGGTATCGGCTATGAAACCGCGCTGGCCCTGGCTGGTGCGGGAGCGAGCGTCGTGCTGGCGTCGCGCAATGAAGCGAAGGGCTCGGAGATGCTTGCGTACATTCGCGCGCAGCATCCAGCGGCGGATGTCAGTTTCGAGCCGCTTGACCTCGCAAGTCTCAAGTCCGTCCGAGGCGTTTGCTGACCGAATTTCCCGGATGACGTCCCGTATAGACCTTCTGATCAGCAATGCCGGCGTGATGGCGATACCCACGCGTCACGTCACCGTCGACGGTTTTGAAATGCAGCTTGGTGCGAATTACCTAGGCCACTTTGCGCTGACGCTGCGCCTGTTGCCGCGGATCTTCGCGGCGTCGAGGCCGCGCGTTGTTACGTTGAGCAGTCTCGCGCACGGGAGCGGCCGGATCCATTTTGATGATCTGCAGCTCGAGAAACGATACACGCCGTGGTCAGCCTATTGTCAGTCGAAATTGGCAACGTTGCTATTCAGTCTCGAGCTCGAACGTCGGGCGCGTGCAGATAACTGGCCGCTCATAAGCGTCGCCGCGCATCCAGGTTATGCTCGGACCGGGTTGCAAAGCACGGGGCCGCGCATGGGGCGCGATGCACCCGGCTTCTTTGAACGCTTCAGCAAGTTGATAGAGCCGTACTTGTCGCAAACGGCAGCAGCAGGTGCATTGCCGACGCTCTACGCAGCAACATCACCTGATGCCGAGGGTGGCGTGATGTATGGGCCGGATGGCTTTTATGAGATGAAGGGTTCACCGCGCAAAGCCAAGATCGTGCGGGGCGCATGGGATCGTGCGGTTTGGGAGCGACTATGGAGCGTGTCTGAGAAGTTGAGCGGTATCGCTCTTGGAAGGGCTGAAGCGGCTTGAGCTTTCAGGCAGTTTCATCAAGTTGCTCAGTTTGGTCCATCTCCCGCAGCCCGGAGCGCCGTCAGGCCTTCGCGGTAAGTTGGGTAGGCCAGTGTCACGCCAAGCTCGTCGCGCAGGCGCTGATTCCGGACACGTTTATTCTCGGCATAGAACGAGCGGCCCATCTCGGTAAGGCCGGCCTTCTCGATATCGACCTCGTGCGGCGGCTCGCAACCGCAGAGATTTGCGGCAAAAGTCACGACGTCTTGAGGCGGCGCCGGTTCATTATCGGTCACATTGTAGATTCTTCCTGCGCGCGGCCGGTCCATCGATGCGTCCACCGCGCGCGCAATGTCCTCGACGTGAATGCGGTTGAACATTTGTCCAGGCTTGATCACACGGCGTGCCGTCCCCTTAGCCAACTGCACGAGCTGGTTCTGGCCGGGGCCGTAAATTCCGGCGAGCCGGAAGATGTGCGCCGCGAGGTCATTCTCTGCGCCGAATGCGAGCCACGCCTTCTCAGCTTTAGCGCGGTAGTGTGAGCGCGCATTGCCTGGGTTGACGGGCGTTTCTTCGTCGACCCATCCGCCATCATGATTGCCATAGACACCAACGGTCGAGAGATAGCCGATCCAGCGCAGATGCGGGGCTGCGGCAATATGTTGTGCGTAGGCAGTAAGGACAGGGTCTCCGTTGGCTGCGGGAGGCGCAGATACTAGCAATGCCTCAGCCGTCTCCAGATCGGACTCGATATCGCTATCGTTTTCATCCGGGCTAAAGACCCGCGCGGTCAAACCTGAACTTGAAAGCGCGTCCGCCTTGTGACGCGAGCGCACAGTTCCAATTGCATGATGTCCGTTCGCCATATGCCTTTCGGCGATGTATCTGCCGCTATACCCGAGACCGAAGACAAAGAGTTTCACGAAAAAGCCCTGTTCAAAACTGCCGGTGCAACGTACCTATCGGCAGATCATATTTCAAACCTGGAGCGCTAGTGTGGTGGTACAGAAGTTCGCTTCATTTTCTAGGCGAGTGCTTCAAGCGAACTTCTGAGCCTAAACCACACGAGTGCCGCGGATTTGAAGTAAAGCCGCAAGCTCGATGAAGAACTTCAAATCCAAAAGCGGCACTAGTATCATAGACTTGCTAGTGTCCCTTTGATTCCGAAGTTCGCAACGGGACGCGCTGCATTATGAGGCGAACTTCGGATTCAGGACACTAGGTGAGCGACTACGATCCGCTTCGCGAATATTTGTCACAGCAGGCCGCGACCGAACTGGTTCTGACATTCGAGCAGATCGAGGACATTCTCGGCTTTGCGCTGCCGCGCGCTGCGCAGCGGGCGACATGGTGGGAAAAAGAACGCAGCCCCGAAAACGCCCGGCCACAGCGCGATGCCATCCGCGATGGAGGCTATGAGGCGACACGGCTCAGCGATGGCAAAGGCGTTCGCTTCCGCAAGCTATCGGCGGGCCGATTCAGGCCGAAGCATTAATTTCCTTATTGCTCAGAAAGCCTGCGTGTTGTCTGGCCTAGTTCTGCTCGGGCGCAAAAGAATCCGGATTGCCAAATGTTGCACCCGAGGGTGCGCTGCAAAATCCAGATCATGTCGTAGCGGCCTTAACAATCGCTGCTAAAGTCGAATGACCGTAAGGGCTTCGCTCGTATAAAAGGGACAGCCTCAAACAAGAAAGCTTACTGGGAGCGATATATGAAATCGAAAATACTTGCTGCCGCGGTGGCAGCATTTTGTGTGTCAACGGCATTGCCGGCCGCAGCGCAGGTCAAAATCGGCATTCTGAATGATCAGTCCGGCGTGTATGCGGACTACGGCGGCAAGGGGTCCGTCGAGATCGCCAAGATGGCTGTCGAGGACTTCGGTGGCGAAGTGCTCGGCCAAAAGATCGAGATCGTTTCGGCCGATCACCAGAACAAGCCTGACCTCGCCGTGAGCATTGCGCGCAAATGGTACGAGGTCGAAGGCGTCGACATGATCACCGAGCTGACCACGTCATCGGTCGCGCTCGCCGTGCAAGACCTATCCAAGCAGATGAAGAAGATCGACATCGTGGTTGGTGCCGCGACGTCGCGTATCACTGGCGATGCGTGCACGCCTTATGGTTTCCACTGGGCATTCGACACTCATGCGCTCGGCGTCGGTACCGGCGGTGCGCTGGTGGAGGCTGGCGGCGATACGTGGTTCTTTCTGACCGCGGACTATGCATTCGGATATTCGCTCGAAGAAGATACCGGCAACATCGTCAAGTCACGGGGCGGCAAGGTGCTCGGCGCCGTTCGCCACCCGTTAAATTCATCTGACTTCGCCTCCTTCCTGCTGCAGGCGCAGAATTCCAAGGCGAAGGTCATCGGTCTTGCGAATGCGGGTCTCGACACCACCAATTCGGTGAAGCAGGCGGCGGAATTCGGCATCGTGGCCGGCGGCCAAAAGCTTGCGGGCCTGCTGCTGACGCTCGCTGAGGTGCATGGTCTTGGCCTGCAGGCCGCGCAGGGCCTTGTGCTGACCGAGGGCTATTATTGGGATCTGAACGACAAGACCCGCGATCTGGCCCAGCGCTTCTTCAAGCGCACGGGACGCATGCCGAACATGATTCAGGCCGGTACGTATTCAGCCACCCTGCAATACCTGAAGGCGGTGAAGGCCGCTGGCACCAAGGACAGCGATGCAGTGGCCAAGAAGCTGAAGGAGCTTCCGGTCAACGATGACTTCGCCCAGGGCGGCAAAGTCCTCGCCAATGGCCGCATGGTGCACGATCTTTATCTGTTCGAGGTCAAGAAGCCCTCGGAATCCAAGAAACCATGGGACTATTACAAGCTGATCTCGACTGTTCCCGGCGACAAGGCTTTCCCCTCCGCCAAGGACAGCGGTTGCCCGCTGACCAAGTAAGTTAAGGCGTTCCGGCCCGGCACATCGTTGCCGGGCCAGAATGTCCAATCGATCAAACGTTTCAATCCGCCTGAATTTTAATCATTGTTCTTAAGCATCCCGCGTCGATTGTCTTTTTCATGAAGCAGCGGCGCGCTAATAAAATCGAATGAAGCATATTCTCGCCTCCTGTCTTTTTGTCGCGCTGTGTGCCCCCGCGATGGCGCAATCCTTGCCTGAGCAGAAGCCTGCTGCGGCTCCGGCAGCGCCGGTCGCTCTCACCTGTGTCTACAACAGCAAGACTTACAGCGATGGCGCGCATGTCTGCGTGAACAAGAATCTGATGCTGACGTGTGCAGCCGACAGCAGCAAGGCGGTCTGGAATGTGGCGACTGACAAGGACGCCAATGACAAGTGTGCTCGCCGGGCCGTGCATTTGACCAAGGCGCAACGGCGCGCGCTCTGGCAGCGGAACAGCATTGGCCGGCAGATCACACCACCGACGGCGTCTCCGCCATTCTGCTTTGGCGTCGACGATAGCCCGCTTTATTGCGAGTAAGTTTTCGGCTTGAGTTCGCGACAGCGCGCTCGCCGCAAAATGATCAGTTCACCTTGTAGATCGAATTCGCCCACGCGCCACCGCAGGTCTCATCGCGGTTGCCGGTGCACTTGGCGTTGCAATGATTGGCTGTTCCAGAAGCGCCGAACTTATTGCCGCAGAAGCAATATGATCCGTATTGCGTGCCAGCGTGGCTGAAGCCTTTCTCGCGACAGGTCGAGATGCACAGCTGCGTGGTCATATTGCGGTCGTAGAAATTATGCCCGTCAAGATCGCGTTTGCTCTGGTCCTGGAAGCAACCGAGATAACCCGTGGCAGTTGAGGCCGCTGTCGCTGCCGGAGCGGATGCCGCCGGCGATGAGGATGCAGGCGCGGCAGCCTTCTGCGCGGTCTGCAGCGAACGTTGTTCAGGCGTCGCGGCGGCAACCTTTAACTCCTGCGCCTTCAATTCCTGCATGCGCGCACGGGCAAGGTCGCCATAGATACTGTCACCGAACCGGCGCACGAAGGCCTCGAGCACGGTAGGATTGTTGGTTGCGGAGACCGCACGCCAAGCTTCCGCTATGTCTGCTGATGAAGGAGCAGGTGAGGCAGACGCGCGCGGCGTAACGGATTGATCTGTCGGCGCAGCAGCGACCTGGGTGGCGGCAGCGGCCGGCTTGTTCTGGGCCAGAGCGGGCGATGCGGCGGCATCCACAATGGCGACCGTATTGCCGCCGAGCGAGCCGTAAACATACGGCTCCTGTTTGCGGGCGGTCGACGCCATGACCGAGTCGCGGACGCGGCCGAACGCGATGCGCAGATCGACGCCTGGGACAGCAATATTTTCCAGCAGTGCCGTGGTGAATGGGCTGTTGGCGCTGTCACCATCTAGCGCGACCGAACCTGCCTTCGCGGCGAAGGCGATCAGTGTATCTGAGACAGTGGGTTCGACTTTCGCGAGACCGCGTCCAACCGAGCGGGAGGCGACGGTGCGCTTCATGGTCTTGGAAAACGGATTGTCGCGGCAGGCATCGAGCATGACGAGCCGCAAGCGCTTTGCAGGCTCGATCGCCTTCAGCAGGCGGTCAAGCGACAGGGCTTCATCTTCGATGTCAAAGTCGCGCGCCAGCTTGGCATCGGCGGGAACAAGATAATTCGTCCCATCCACCTCGATGCCGTGACCCGCATAGAATACTACGGCGACATCGGCGTCCTGCGCCTTGTCCGAGAAGTCGCCCACGGCACGGCGCAAGGCGGCAATGCCGACATCCCGATAGGTCTCGACGACATCGAAGCCTGCTTTTTTGAGCAGGTTCGCCATTGCGCCGGCATCGTTCGATGGGTTCGGAAGCTTCGCGACGTGTTCGTACGAGGAAATGCCAAGCACCAGTGCGACGCGTTTGTCCGCGTGGGCGGACGTCGCGGACAATTGCGCCACGGCCAGCAGCGCGCAAACCACCAGGAAAGATCGCAGCGCTGACAGCAACATCAGTTCTCCAAAATAAACTCTCTGAAAAAAGCTGTTTACCACAGGCGCCAAGGGCCGGAAAAGAGGCCGAACGTCGCAAAAAATCGCTGTTTCTCTTGAACTTTCCGGGGCGTGTCGTAGACATCCCCCGACAGAAATTCAGCCGCCGGAACTTTAGGAGACAGTTGTCAATGTCCGTTCGTATCGTCGATGTTCGCGAAATCACCAAGCCGATCTCGTCTCCCATCCGCAACGCGTACATCGACTTCACGAAGATGACGACGAGCCTGGTCGCCGTGGTCACCGACGTGGTGCGCGACGGCAAGCGAGTGGTCGGTTACGGCTTCAACTCCAACGGCCGTTACGGACAGGGCGGACTGATTCGCGAAAGATTTGCGCGCCGGCTTCTGGAAGCCGATCCGAAGACGCTCCTTGATGTCACCGGCGACAATATCGACCCCGACAAGGCGTGGGCTACGTTGATGTCGAATGAGAAGCCCGGTGGCCACGGAGAGCGCTCGGTCGCCGTCGGCACCATCGACATGGCGATCTGGGATGCGGTTGCGAAGATCGCAGGCAAGCCGCTGTTCCGCCTGCTGGCGGAGCGCCACAAGCGCGAGGCCAATCCACGCGTGTTCGTCTATGCGGCGGGTGGCTACTATTATCCCGGCAAGGACCTTTCGATGCTCCGCGGTGAGATGCGCGGCTATCTCGATCGCGGCTATAACGTCGTGAAGATGAAAATCGGCGGTGCGCCGATCGCCGAAGATCGCGAGCGTATCGAAGCCGTGCTGAAGGAGATCGGCAACCAGGCGCAGCTTGCAGTCGACGCCAACGGCCGCTTCGATCTCGAAACGGCGATCGCCTACGCCAAGATGCTGCGCGAGTATCCGCTGTTCTGGTATGAGGAAGCCGGCGATCCGCTCGACTATCACCTGCAGGCTTCACTTGCGGAGTTCTATCCCGGCCCGATGGCCACGGGTGAGAACCTGTTCAGCCATCAGGATGCGCGTAACCTCATTCGCTACGGTGGCATGCGGCCGGATCGCGACTGGCTGCAGTTTGATTGCGCACTGTCGTATGGTCTGTGTGAATATCTGCGCACGCTTGATGTGCTGAAGACCCACGGCTGGTCGCCCAGCCGCTGCATTCCGCACGGCGGTCACCAGATGTCGCTGAACATCGCGGCCGGCCTCGGCCTTGGCGGCAATGAAAGCTATCCGGATCTGTTCCAGCCTTACGGCGGCTTCCCCGACGGTGTGAAGGTCGAGAACGGCCACATCATCATGCCGGATCTTCCTGGCATCGGGTTCGAAGGTAAATCCGATCTCTATGCGGAGATGAAGGCGCTGGCATCGTAAGCATTGTGGGAAGTCTCCGGCGCCGTTGATTTTGCCGATCAGGCCGGCGGGCCTAAAGTGCCGGCCGCTGAAGCGAGTGCCGGTGACGCTTCGTTAACACTTTGGGCGGCCGTCCCCACTGTCCACCGGTCTCCATCGAGAAAATCTGCGACGACCCATTGACGCGAATCGCGATCTCATACCAGATGTAGTCGTCACGGTTCTTCTGGGTACCAACACCCAGAAGCTAAGAGGGAAGCCGGTGCGCTGTCGGATCTTGACGATCTGCAGCAATGCCGGAGCTGCCCCCGCAACTGTAACGGCGAGCATCGGCTCTTGTTGACCACTGGACGACCCATCGGGGTGTATCCGGGAAGGTAGAGCGACGCGACGACCCGAAGCCAGGAGACCTGCCGTGACACCAGAAAAACGTCCTCGGGCGGGGTGTCCCGGTGGTCGCCGCTGACGGCTGACATTCTGTCGGCCGCTTTCATGCAGCGTCCCCTCGGCCCCAAGCCCCCTGAGCCAAGAAGGGGTTTGCCGAATGTCTTTGTCAGTTGAGATTTCCAGTAACGGTCGTCAGGCGCCAACAATGGCAGCGCGTGCGCCGGAGTTGCCGTTTTCTGCGCCGGCCTTTCACGTCATCCGCCGCAATGGCAGCGTGAGCGGGTTCGATGCCAGCAAGATCCAGATCGCGGTGACGCGTGCGTTCCTGGCCGTTGAAGGGCAGGCTGCTGCCGCTTCGCGGCGTGTGCACGAAACCGTCGAAGAGATCACCGCACAGGTGGTAGTGGCGTTGACGCGCCGCGTCGATGCGCAGCGCGCGCTGCATATCGAAGATATCCAGGACCAGGTTGAATTGGCACTGATGCGCAGCGGCCATCATAAGGTGGCGCGCGCTTACGTGCTCTATCGCGAGGAGCGTGCCAAGGCGCGCCGCGAATCTGCGGGGCCAGAAGTCGCTGTCCCTGCTGCTCCGACGTTGAACGTACGCGGCGCTGACGGTGTTCTGCGTCCGCTCGACGAAGCGCGGCTGCAGCGCGTGATTGCAGAAGCGTGTGAAGGGCTTGATGGCGTATCGGTTGAACCGGTTCTGGCGGAAACCCGTCGCAATCTTTATGACGGCATGACGCTTGATGAGTTGTCGCAAGCGCAAGTCATGGCGGCACGCACGCTGGTGGAGCAGGAGCCGAATTATTCCTACGTCAGCGCACGCCTGTTGCTCGATTCGCTCCGCCGTGAGGCGGTGTCATTCGTCGATAAGCGCGAGCAGCTTCCCAGCCAGTCGGAGATGACCTCGCAATATGCCGACTATTTCCAGACCTATGTCGGTGTCGGCGTCGCAAATGAGCTGCTTGATCCTGAACTGCGCCGTTTCGATCTGGCGCGGCTCGCGGCGGCGCTGAAGCCCGAGCGCGACCTGCAATTCCAGTTTCTCGGCCTGCAGACCCTTTACGATCGCTACTTCCTGCATGTGCGTGGCACGCGCATCGAGTTGCCGCAGGCCTTCTTCATGCGCGTGGCGATGGGTCTTGCATTGCGCGAGATCGATCGCGAGGCACGCGCCATTGAATTCTACGATCTTCTGTCGTCGTTCGATTTCATGGCCTCGACGCCGACGTTGTTCAACGCCGGCACGTTGCGCCCGCAACTGTCGTCCTGCTTCCTCACCACGGTGCCGGACGATCTCGACGGCATCTTCAAATCGATCAAGGACAACGCGCTGCTCGCCAAATATTCCGGCGGTCTCGGCAATGACTGGACCCGCGTGCGCGGCCTTGGGGCGCATATCAAGGGCACCAATGGTGAGTCGCAGGGCGTGGTGCCGTTCCTGAAGGTGGCGAACGACACGGCAATTGCCGTCAACCAGGGCGGCAAGCGCAAGGGTGCGGTCTGTGCCTATCTCGAGACCTGGCACATCGATGTCGAGGAATTCCTCGACCTGCGCAAGAACACCGGCGACGACCGCCGTCGCACCCACGATATGAATACTGCAAACTGGGTGCCAGACCTCTTCATGCAGCGCGTCGAGGCCGACGGCATGTGGACATTGTTCTCGCCGGACGAGACGCCGGATTTGCACGATCTCTACGGCAAGCCGTTCACGAAAGCCTATGAAGCTTATGAAGCTAAGGCTGAGCGTGGCGAGATGCGTGTGTTCAAGCAGGTGCGCGCGGTCGACCTGTGGCGCCGCATGCTGACCATGCTGTTCGAGACTGGTCACCCCTGGATCACATTTAAGGATCCTTGCAATATCCGTTCACCGCAGGGGCACATCGGTGTGGTGCATTCGTCCAACCTCTGCACCGAAATTACCTTGAACACGTCGGATCGAGAGGTTGCCGTCTGCAACCTCGGCTCGGTCAATCTTGCGGCGCATGTCACGCCGATGGGGATCGATCAGGCCAAACTCGCACGCACCGTGAAGACGGCCGTGCGGATGCTCGACAACGTGATCGACATTAATTTCTACACCATCCCGGAAGCGCGCAACTCCAACCTCAGGCATCGGCCCATTGGCCTTGGGCTGATGGGCTTTCAGGATGCGCTGCAGACCCTGCGCTTGTCCTACGCGTCAGATGCGGCCGTCACGTTCGCTGACGAAAGCATGGAAGTCATCAGCTATCATGCGATTTCAGCATCGGTTGATCTTGCTGCCGAACGCGGGCGCTATCCTTCGTTTGAAGGATCGCTGTGGAGCCGGGGCATCCTGCCGGCGGACTCCGTCGCTTTGGTGGACGAAGCGCGCGATGGCATTCATGTCTTCGATCGCTCCGCGAAGCTGGACTGGGAGCCGCTCCGCGCCCGCGTCAAGGCAGTCGGCATGCGTAACTCCAACGTCATGGCGATTGCGCCGACTGCGACCATTTCCAACATCTGCGGCGTCGCGCAGTCGATCGAACCGTCCTACGAAAACCTTTACGTGAAATCGAACATGTCGGGCGATTTCACCGTGGTGAACGCTTCGCTGGTTCGCGATCTCAAAGCTCGCGGTTTGTGGGACGACGTGATGATCTCGGACCTGAAATACTTCGACGGCAGCGTCGGTCAGATTGATCGCGTGCCGGATGATCTCAAGGCGATCTATGCCACCGCATTCGAGATCGATCCGTCCTGGCTGATCGAGGCGGGTGCGCGGCGTCAGAAGTGGATCGATCAGTCGCAGTCGCTCAACCTCTATATGGCTGATCCATCGGGCCGGAAGCTCGATGCGCTCTACCGCCTGGCATGGCAGCGTGGTCTAAAGACCACGTATTATTTGCGGTCCCGCAGCGCGACCCACGTGGAGAAGTCCACGCTCAAGGGCACAGATGGCAAGCTCAATGCCGTGTCGGCCCATGCGGTTGAGGCTGCGCCGGAGCTCATTCTGGTTCCGGAACTTGCCTGCAACATCAACGATCCCGATTGCGAGGCGTGCCAATAAGCGCCGCCACCGCGTCATGCCCGGTTTCAGATCGGGCATGGCAAAACCGGAATTCTCTGGAGTGAATGATGCTGGACTGGTCTGAAACATCTCCGTCGCCGGCTGCGACGGCTGGTATTCCGAAGCCTCCCGCCGGAGCTGCGCCGAGGGCTGAACCGATCGATTGTGCAGGTGGGCGCGTGCGCGTCGACGACAAGGCGATGATCAATTCACGCGCTGACGTCAATCAGCTGCTGCCGCTGAAATACAAATGGGCGTGGGAGAAATATCTCGCCGCCTGCAACAACCACTGGATGCCGACCGAAGTGTCGATGCAGGCCGATATCGCACTGTGGAAATCGCGCGATGGCCTGACCGAGGATGAGCGGCGCATGATCAAGCGCAACCTTGGCTTCTTCGCGGCGTCAGAATCATTGGTTGCCAACAACATCGTGCTGGCGATCTATCGTCATCTGAGCAATCCCGAATGCCGGCAATATCTGTTGCGCCAGGCCTTCGAGGAGGCGGTGCACACCCACACCTTCCAATATGTGGTTGAGAGCCTTGGCCTCGACGAAGGCGAGCTGTTCAACATGTATCGCGAGGTGCCCAGCATCACCGACAAGGCGGCCTGGGCGCTAAAGCATACGCAGGCGCTGGACAATCCGATGTTTGCCACAGGAACAACGGAAAGCGATCAGACGTTCTTGCGCGATCTGATCGCCTTCTATGTCGTGTTTGAGGGCATGTGGTTCTATACAGGCTTCGCGCAGATCCTGTCGCTCGGCCGGCGCAACAAGATGGTCGGTATCGCCGAGCAGTATCAGTACATTCTGCGCGATGAATCGATTCACTTGAACTTCGGAATCGACGTGATCAACCAGATCAAGATCGAGAATCCGCATCTGTGGACCGCCGCCTTCAAGGAAGAGGTTCGTCAGATGCTGCACGATGCAGCGCAACTCGAAGCCCGCTACGGGCGCGATACCATGCCGCGCGGCTTCCTCGGCCTCAACGCTGCGCTGTGCGAGCAGTACATGCACTTCATCGCCAATCGCCGTTGCGCGCAGATCGGGCTGGCTCCGGTGTTCCCGGAGGCGGAGAATCCGTTCCCGTGGATGTCGGAAGCCATGGATTTGAAGAAGGAAAAGAACTTCTTCGAGACGCGCGTGATCGAATATCAGAGCGGTGGCGCGTTGAGCTGGGATTGAGGAGGCTTGTTTCCGGAACTGAGCTTATTCTATCCGGAAAACGGGTTCTCATCGATGCACATTACACGTTAAGGTCCGCGGCCTTGTCGATGCGCGTTGCATTGCAAGCGCCGGGGACCTTAACGATAATGACCACGCCGCGCGTTGAACTCGCCGTCGATGAAACGTCTCTCAAGTACAGCGGCTGGCGAGTTGTCGGGGTCTGTTTCCTTGTGGCGACGTTCGCCTGGGGCGCGGGTTTCTACGGTCAAGGAATCTACCTGGCGGAGTTGCATCGTCTTCACGGTTGGCCGGCATCGCAGATTTCAACGGCGACGACCTTCTACTATCTGTTCAGTTCAATCCTGGTCGTCTTCGTCAGCGAGGCTACCCGCGTTCTCGGCCCGCGGCTGTTACTGATATCAGGCATCGCCTGCATGGCAGCTGCCTCTGCAATGGTTGGGCAGGTGACGTCTCCGTGGCAGCTTTATGCTATCAACACGGTGTTTGCCTTCGGCTGGGCGGGTACCAGCATTGCGGCCATCAACAACACGCTCGGCATGTGGTTCGACAAACGTCGGGGCATGGCCATCAGCCTGGCCCTGAATGGCGCGAGTTGCGGTGGCGTCGTGGGGGTGCCGCTGCTCGTCGCGGCAATCAGCAGATACGGCTTCCCGTCAACGATGCTTATTGCGGCAGCGGTGATTGTCGTAACAGCAGTCCCCGCCATCTTGCTGTGGGTCGGGCATCCTCCGAAACCGGCGTCTGCTGGGAGTGTTGCCTCGTCTACCCCAACCACGCTTTCAGCCACGCAGATACGTAACGCTGCGTTTCGCAGCCTGCCGTTCTGGACCATTGCCGTTCCATTCGCGCTGGTGTTGACGGCGCAGGTCGGATTCATTGTGCACCAGATCTCGTTCTTCGATCCCATCATGGGCCGGGAACGAGCCAGCCTCGCCGTTTCTCTGATGACCATCATGGCAGTGATCGGGCGGGTCGGGCTTGGTACCGTTATCGACCGGCTGGATCAACGCAACGTTTCTGCAATGTCATTCGCCAGTCAGGCTATGGCGCTTCTGGTCATGATCAACACCCATAACGAATATGCGCTATTTGCCGCCAGTGCGGTGTTTGGTTTCTCTGTCGGCAACGCAATTACATTGCCATCTCTCATCGTTCAGCGGGAATTCAGCGCGGCATCGTTTGGTGTGCTGGTCAGCTTGGTCACTGCCATCTGTCAGTTCACTTACGCATTTGGGCCAGGCCTCATCGGCCTGCTTCGAGATTTTTTTGGCAGCTATACGATGCCGTTTTACGTCTGTGTATCGTTTGAACTGATCGCGGCGGCCGTTGTGCTGATCCGCAGGAAGGCATCGCTGAAAATCTAGGTCGTCTCGCGTTCCCGCAGTAGCGCCTCGACATCGAGGCGGCGGGTAAACATCGCCAGCGATCCATCGGGATTGCGCGGCCACTCCGCCTCGGGCCGGTCGCGATAAAGTTCGACGCCGTTCTCGTCTGGATCGCGCAGGTAAAGCGCCTCGCTGACGCCGTGGTCGCTCGCGCCGTCGAGCGTAATTCCCGCCTGAAGTACGCGATAGAGTGCATCCGCCAGGGCCGCGCGGGTGGGGTAAAGAATCGCGGTGTGAAACAGCCCGGTGGTGCCGGGAGGCGGTGGGCTGCCTCCCTTGCTGTGCCAAGTGTTGAGCCCGATGTGGTGATGATAACCGCCGGCCGAAATGAAGGCGGCTTGATCGCCATAGCGCTGCATCAACTCAAAACCGAGAACGTCCTGATAGAAGCCAAGGGCCCGGTCGAGGTCAGCAACTTTCAGGTGCACGTGGCCAATGCGCGTGCCGGCTGCGATAGGTCTGAAAGATGTTTCCGTATTCGTCCCAGGCAGCGACACCGTCATCTCCACATTGTGGTGTCACGCACATCTAAGACGTCTTCGTTACGGCACAAGATCGGATGTTTCACCTTCCGGGAGCTCGACCTCGAATGTGTTCAGCGTCATGGACACCAGTGTGTAGTAGCCGAGCAGGCCGACCAGTTCGACGACACCCTTATTCCCCAGCAGCTCAATTGCCCTTTCATAGAGTAGCTTCGGCACGTTGTGGTTCTCGTGGAGCGATTCACTGAATTCGTAGATCAGTTGTGCCTTGGGATCGTCGAAGTCCGGCACACGTCGATGATTAATGGCGTCGATAATCTGCGTATCAAGCCCAGCCTGAAGAGCTAGCTTTTTATGTGCATACCATTCGTACTGTGCGCTCCAGTATCGGGCCGTGACGAGGATTGCGAGCTCCGAATAACGCGCGCCCAATGTCGTGTCGTAGCGCAGATATGCGCCAAGGCGGTTCGCATGGCGCGCCACCTCGGGGGCATGGATCCAGGCGCGCAGCGGTGGTGTCACAACGCCGCGCTTGCTTACCTCTGACTCGGTGTAAATTGTTGTTTGATCGTCGGTCATTTCGCTAGGCGAAAGTGTCGGCAAGCGCATGTCGGTTTCCTCTGCCTTTTCAATGATTGGATCGCGTGGATCGTGCATGACGAGCATATCTCACAACGGTTCGCTTTCCGCAGTGAGATATTGAAATCCGACAGGCGGGCAGTACAGTCCGGCCAACCAAGCACCTATTGCCGCGCGTACGATGCCGACGGCGAAAGAAGAGGAAACAGCACTATGGCAAACCTTGAGCAATTCCGCGCAGAGACGCGCGCCTGGCTGGAGACCAACTGTCCGCCCGAGATGCGCAAACCGGTGGCGAACGACAGTGACGTGTTCTGGGGTGGCCGCAACACAGTCTATTCGTCGGAGCCACAACGTCTCTGGTTTGAGCGCATGCGCGACAAGGGTTGGACCGTGCCGGACTGGCCCAAGGAATACGGCGGCGGCGGTCTCGATCCCGAAGAGACAAAGATTTTGCGCCAGGAAATGGCGGCGATATCGGCGCGGTTGCCGCTGTCGAGTTTCGGTATCTGGATGCTGGGACCGGCGCTCCTCAAATACGGCACCGATGAGCAGAAGCGCGAACACCTCCCGAAGATCGCCGCCGGATTGATCCGATGGTGTCAGGGCTATTCAGAGCCCAACGCCGGCTCTGATCTGGCCTCGTTGCAGACCCGCGCGGACATCGACGGCGATGACTATATCATCAACGGTCAGAAGATCTGGACTTCGATGGCGAATTTCGCCGACTGGATTTTCTGTCTGGTGCGAACCGACTTCAGCGCCAAGAAGCATGATGGTATCAGCTTCATCCTGTTCGACATGGCATCGAAGGGTGTCTCGACTAAGCCGATCCTCCTGATCTCCGGCAAGTCGCCGTTCTGCGAAACCTTCTTCGACAATGTCCGCGTGCCGCGCTCCCATGTGGTCGGTACTGTTAATCGCGGATGGGATGTTGCCAAGTATCTGCTGCAGCACGAACGCTCCATGATCAGCGAGGTCGGTGAGCGCCGCGGGACGCGTCCGTTAGGGCAGATCGCTGCGAACTCTATCGGTACCGACGAGCAAGGGCGGCTCGATGATCCGATGCTCCGCGGCCAAATCGCGGCTTTTGATGTCGACGAAGCTGCGATGGCCTGCGCAGCCGAGCGCGCAGTGGACCTAGCGAAAGCCGGACAGGGGCATCCGGCTTATTCGTCGGCGCTGAAATACTATGGCACTGAACTCAACAAACGCCGCCACGAAATCCTGATGTCGGCGGGCGGCATCGACGTACTGGAGTGGGAAAGCCCGCGCTCGAACGAAGGATTAACGGCCCGGTCGTGGTTGCGTACCAAGGCGAACTCGATCGAGGGCGGCACGAGTGAAGTGATGCTCGGCATCGTTGCCAAGCGCATTCTTGATTTGCCTGGCGCGTAACCTCGCTTCGCTTCTTTTCACATCGTTTTATTCGGATTTTTAAGATGGCCCTCGTCCTTAACGAAGAACAGTCAATGCTGCGCGACAGCGCGCGCGGTCTCATCAGCGACAAAGCTCCGGTCGCGCATCTGCGCAAGCTCCGCGACACCAACGATGCGATCGGCTTCTCACGCGAATTGTGGGCAACATTCGCCGAAATGGGCTTTGCCGGATTGCTGGTTCCGGAAGAGTTCGGTGGCAGCGGTTTGGGCTGTGTCGAAGCCGGCGTGGTCATGGAGGAAATTGGGCGCACGCTGATGCCGTCGCCGTTTCTGTCAACGTCTGTACTGGCCGCGACGGCGCTGACGCGCGGCGGCAGCGAGGCACAGAAATCGGAATATCTCGCTAAGCTGGCCAAAGGCGAATTGATCGCGTCCCTTGCAGTCGATGAGGGCGCCAAGCACCGTCCGATCAAGACGGCGATGCAGGCGGTACGTTCGGGTAACGGCTTCAGGTTGAACGGCGCGAAGGCGTTTGTCGTCGATGGTCATGTCTCCGATCTCGTGATCGTGGCGGCACGCACTGCAGGTAAGCCAGGCGAACACGACGG
Organism: Nitrobacteraceae bacterium AZCC 1564; assembly: GCA_036924835.1. Lineage (NCBI taxonomy): Bacteria > Pseudomonadati > Pseudomonadota > Alphaproteobacteria > Hyphomicrobiales > Nitrobacteraceae > Nitrobacteraceae bacterium AZCC 1564. Next base: position 2,621,890 of record JBAGRR010000001.1, on the reverse strand, counting down.
TCTGACACTCTTCTTGGTCGATCCGAAGACGAAGGGCGTGGAGATCGAACGCACCATCATGGTGGATGCGCATAATGCGGCGCGCATCGTCTTCAATGATGTTGAAGTCACGGCAGACAGCGTGCTCGGCGAGGTCGATCGCGGCGGAGCGCTGCTGGGCGGCATTCTCAATGTGGGACGCGCGGCGGTCGCTTCCGAAATGGTCGGCATCAGCGAAGAAGCATTCGGCCGAACCGTCGCATACCTCAAGGAGCGCAAGCAGTTCGGAAAATTGATCGGTGAATTCCAGGCGCTGCAGCATCGGGCGGCGCATCTCTATACCGATATCGAGATCACCAAGGCCGCGGTCATGAAGGCCCTGCAGATGCTCGACACCGACTTCGACAATACAGAGGCAGCGGTTGCGGTTGCCAAGGCTCGGGCCGGCTCAACTGCCACGCTGGCGGTTCAGGAGGCCGTGCAGATGCACGGCGGCGTCGGCATGACCGACGAATTCGATATCGGCTTCTTCATGAAGCGCGCGCGGGTGTGCCAGGAATTGTTCGGCGATACCGCGTTCCATGCCGAGCAGCTGGCGAGATTGAAAGGCTATTGAGGCCGGCGCCTAAATTCATGGCGGCGAAGGCGCAGTCGTCCAATCGCAGCGCAGTCAAATATGTCTCTCCGCTTGCGCGGAGAGACATGCATTCGCATCGTTATCTAATCGGTGGGGCGTACTGGATGCCGCCGGCATTCCAGAGCTGGTTCAGTCCGCGCGGAATGCCGAGTTTTGATCCCGTGCCGACGTTGCGCTCATAGACCTCGCCGTAGTTGCCGACGTGGCGAATGATGCGCGCGGCCCAATCTTTCGTCAGGTCCATCTCTTCGCCGTATGAGCCTTCGGTGCCGACCAGTCGCATGACGTCGGGCTTCTTCGATTTCATCGCTTCGTCGATGTTCTTCGAGGTGATGCCAAGCTCTTCTGCATTGATCATGGCATAGATTGCCCACTTCACGATCAGCAGCCATTCGTCGTCGCGCTGCCGCACCACAGGTGCCAGCGGTTCTTTCGAAATCACATCCGGCAGGATGACGTGCTCATTCGGTTTCGACAGCCGCAGACGAAGCGCGTAAAGCTGTGAGACGTCCGTTGTCAGAACATCGCACTTACCGGAGTCATAGGCCGCGATCACATCGTCGAGCTTTGGGAAGTTAAATTCTTGATACTTGATATTATTGGCGCGGAAATAGTCGGCGAGGTTGAGTTGCGTGGTCGTGTTGGCTTGCACGCATACCTTGCTGCCGTCTAGCTCCAGGCCGGAATCGATGTTGCGCGACTGGCGCACCATGAAGCCTTCACCGTCATAGTAGGCGACGGCGGCGAAGTTCAGGCCGTATTCGGTTTCGCGCGACATACTCCATGTCGAATTGCGCGACAGGATATCGACCTTGCGGTCCCGCAATTCCTTGAAGCGCTCATTGGCGTCGAGTGGGATAAACTTGACCTTGTTCGGGTCGTTGAAGATTGCAGCCGCAACGGCGCGGCAGATATCGACGTCAAAGCCCGACCAGTTGCCCTTGTCGTCCGGCATCGAAAAGCCCGGCAATCCGGTGTTCACGCCGCACAGCACTGCGTCGCGGCGCAAGGTTCGCTTCAAGGTCCGCGTATCATAGCGTTCATAGGCGACTGCAGCCGCAGCGACGCCGAAAGCGATGGCGAGGCCGATCAGAAGTCCTGCCCGGAAATTCCACTTCATAGGATATCTCGCTGGTGAGCTGGCGAATGAAAGACGTGATGCTGGAAAACGATCGACGCGATCAGAGTTCTGGTCGTTGGCGAATGATGACCTTGGTGCCGACCGGAACGCGGTTATAGAGGTCCGTCACATCGGCGTTGACCAGACGGAAGCAGCCGGACGATACGGCGCTGCCGATGGTCTGCGGCTGATTGGTGCCGTGGATACGATAGACGGTGGCACCGAGGTAAAGCGCACGCGCGCCCATTGGATTGCCGGGGCCACCCGCCATGAAGCGAGGTAGATACGGTTGGCGCTGGATCATCTCCGGGGGCGGAGTCCAGTCCGGCCATTCCTGCTTGCGGCTGATCTTCTGCAGCCCCTGCCACTGGAAGCCCTCGCGGCCGACGCCAATGCCGTAGCGTAGCGCTCGTCCATTGCCCTGGATGAGATAGAGAAAACGCTCAGAGGTGCTGATGATGATCGTGCCCGGTGCCTCGGTGGTCCGGTAGAACACGGCCGTTCGCTTGTATTCCGGTGGAAGTTCTTCTTCAGCCTCGTTCGGGATGTAGCCCGGCTGATCGCCGATGTTCATCTCGCGGCCCTGCGCGAATGCCTGCGGCACGGCGAGAAGAGAAATCAGCACAAGACACGCTGCAGCAACAGCGCTGTGCAGAAGCCTGATCTTCGTCATCTGAGAATCCTGCGTTAGCCCTTGAGCAGGCATAAAACCCTAGCCACGCGCGGCTGGCAAGTAACAGGCTTGCCCCCTGGGCAGCACGATGGTCGTAAACTCTTAAAATACTAATGAATGTGCGGAGGTAGATGGTCAGTGCGGAGCAATCCATAGCCGCAAGATGAAGGCGATCAGGCCGACCGCGCCGATCCCGAGCAGCCAAAGCGCGCCAAACCACATAAGCTTCTGCACCAGGGAACGTGGAGGCTGGTGTGTCATCATGAGTGATAACCGCCGCTGTCGGCGTGGACCTTGCCGCGAAACACCCAGTAGGCCCAGGCAGTGTAGATCAGGATGATCGGGACTAAGATCGCTACGCCAACAATCATGAAATTGAGACTGATGTCGGGAGCTGCGGCCTGCCAAATGGTGATGCTCTGCGGCACGATATAGGGATACATGCTGACGCCAAGGCCCGCATAGGTGAGGGCGAATAATATCAGCGACAAAAAGAACGGCCGGTGATCCTGCTTGTTCGCGACGCTCTTGAGCAGCATCAGCGTGACGACCGTCACAGCAATCGGAATTGGTGCCGTGAAAATAATACTCGGCCATTGAAACCACCGCCGCCAGTATTCTGCCTGGAGGAATGGCGTCGCGAGGCTGACAGCGACGATCGCGACCAGAGTTGCAATCAGCAGCCACCATGTGAGCCGATAGGCGTGATCGCGCAATTCGCCTGTTGTCTTCATCACGAGCCACGTGGCGCCAAGCAATCCGTAGCCAGCAACGACTGAAAGTCCCGTCAAAATACTGAACGGGGTCAGCCAATCCCACCAGCCGCCTGCGTAGCTGCGGCCATCAACCTGAATGCCTTGGAGGATCGCGCCAAGCGCGATGCCTTGCGACAAGGCCGCCAGCAGTGAACCGCCGGCGAATGCAACGTCCCAGCGATTGCGCTCGCCATGCGTGCGCCAGCGAAATTCGAACGCGACACCGCGAAAGATCAACCCAATCAGCATGGCGATGATCGGCGTATAGATCGCGGGCATCAGCACGCCATAAGCCAGTGGGAACGCGGCGAACAATCCGCCGCCGCCAAGCACCAGCCAGGTCTCATTACCGTCCCACACCGGCGCAACCGTGTTCATCATTACGTCGCGGTCCGCCTTCTTCGGAAACATCGGAAACAGCATGCCAAGGCCGAGATCGAAGCCGTCCATGACGATGTACATGAAGACGGCGAAAGCAATGATAAAAGCCCAGACGGTTGCGATATCGATTGGAACGCCAGTCATGATGCTCACCCCCGTGCCGGCGCGCTGGCTGTGACACCTTGTGCCGGCGTCAGGCCGCCAGCATGAGTCGGTATGTCGGCGCTCGGACCTTCTTCGCCGTGATGTGGCGGCGCCTTCATCAGACGGAGGATGTAGAATACGCCCATGCCGAACACGATGAAATAGACGATGATAAATGCCACCAAAGACGAGGCGACAGCCGGCGCGGCAAGAGGGGAGGCGGAGTCTGCTGTGCGGAGTAATCCGTATACTGTGTAGGGCTGCCGTCCCACTTCGGTCGTCACCCAGCCTGCAAGCACGGCGATGAAGCCGGCCGGGCCCATCGCAACGGCAAAGCGATGGAGAAGTTTCCACTCGTGCAATATGCCGCGCCACCGCGCCCAGAGGCTGAGCAGGCCGATGCCGAGCATCAGGAAGCCGATGCCCACCATCACGCGGAATGACCAGAACACGATATCGACCCGCGGCCAATTTTCACGCGGCACGGTGTCAAGGCCTTTCAATGGCGCATCGAGCGAGTGTTTGAGGATCAGTGACCCGGCATGTGGAATCTCAATCGGATATTTCAGTACGCCCTCCTCCTGATCGGGCAGCCCGAACAAGATTAATGGTGCGCCGTCAGGATGGCTGGTGAAATGGCCTTCCATTGCCATGATCTTCACTGGCTGATGTTCCAGCGTGTTCAGGCCGTGTTGATCGCCCGCGAAAATCTGGATCGGTGCCACCAGCGCGGCCATCCACATTGCCATCGAGAACATCACGCGCGGGCCTTCGAGCGCGGAATTCTTCAAGAGGTGATACGCGCCAACCGCGCCGACCACGAATGCTGTGGTGAGATAGGCTGCCAGCACCATGTGCACGAGGCGATAGGGAAACGATGGATTGAAGATCACCTTCCACCAGTCGTCAGGGACGAATTGTCCGGCAGCATTAACCGTGTGACCGGCGGGCGTCTGCATCCATGAGTTCGCTGACAAAATCCAGAATGCCGAAATCAGCGTGCCGATCGCGACCATGAGCGTTGCAAAAAAATGCAGCCGGTGGCCGACGCGCTCCAGCCCGAACAGCATGACGCCAAGGAATCCGGCTTCAAGGAAGAATGCCGTCAACACTTCATAGGCCATTAAAGGCCCGACGATCGGCCCCGCTTTGTCCGAGTACACCGCCCAGTTGGTGCCGAACTGATAGGACATTACGATGCCGGAAACGACACCCATGCCGAATGCGACTGCAAAGATCTTCAGCCAATAATTAAAGAGGTTGATGAAAACCTCGCGGCCCGTCCATAGCCACAGCGCCTCAAGGACCGCCAGATAGCTTGCAAGGCCGATGGAGAAGGCCGGAAACACGATGTGAAAGCTCATCGTGAAAGAGAATTGCAAGCGGGCCAGCGTGATAGCGTCGAAACCGTCGAACATCGCACCCCCCATGTGGCCGATCGGAACGGTTATATCACGCTATCCGCTGTGCTCATATTGCCTGAAGAGTTTGCGGTCTCTCGGTACGGGCCATTTCCGGCAATGTGTTCAGAGACTTGGCCCAGCCGCAAACGGTTAGGGCAATTTGCCCATGGTTCAGCCTCATGCGGACCACGGTGCGGCGAGGCGATACTAGTGTGGTGGTTCAAAAGTTCGTCCGATTTTTTCTGCGAGTCGTTCCAGCGAACTTCTGAACCTGAACCACACGAGTGCCGCGGATTTGAAGTTCTTCCGGGTGAAGCCGCAAGCGCGATGAAGAACTTCAAATCCAAGAGCGGCACTCAAATCATAGGCTTGCTAGTGTCCCTTTGATTCCGAAGTTCGCATCCGAGCAAGCCGCAAGTCTGTGCGAACTTCGGATTCGGGACACTAGACACGCAAAGCCGGCGATTCAGCGAATGCTGTATCTGAATGGCACCGAGAACGACAGCGCCGACGCCGGCATATCTGATGGAGGGATCGGCAGGGGCTGAGCGCTGCGGATCGCACCGAGCGCCGCAGAGTCAAGCGCCGAATGGCCTGACGAGCGAACGAGCCGAACGCCCACAGCCTGTCCCCCACGCGTGACTGAGAACGCGACCGTTACCACGCCCTGTTCGCCGGCCGATTTCGCGCTAGCAGGATACTGCTTGTAGCGCTGGATGTGCGCCGCCAGGATGCCACTGTAGTTGGCGCGCGCGGCCTGAGAGGCCCGCGGCGGCGCAGTGGTACGCGGCGCAGGCGTATCGGTCGGCTTCTTCGGCTTTTTCTGGACGACAGGCTTCGGCTTTGGCTTTTCGGGCTCTGGCGTTGGTTCCGGCTTTGGCTTTTCCGGTGGGGCGACGACTTCGGGAGCTTCCTGCACCGGTGTCGGCGGAATTTCCTCTTTCTGCGCCTCTTCCTGCTTTTCCGGTTCAGGCGCCGGTGGTTCGGCTTCCTGCATCGTCGGCCCCGGAGCAATATCCGCCACTGGCGGCTCGGGAGTCGGTGGCGCCGATTCAAGATCCAGCATGATGGGCTCTGACGCCGTGCCGACGGCATCCGGCGGTGGAGGCGCCAACCATACGCCCGCAGCGATCAGCGCGCCATGAATGCTCACAACAAGCAAAGCCGACAGGCCCCAACGCCAGAGGCCGGACCGCGATGGGCTGTAGAGAGCAAGAGCATTCATGACAATGAGTTTCTTTTTGAGTCTTTCTTGGTTGTCAGTTCTGTCTTGCGTCGAGGCCGACGAGAGCGATTTTGAGGTAGCCTGCATTGCGCAGCAGGTTCATCACCTCCATCAGGTCGCCGTAGTTGACGGTCTTGTCCGCACGCAGGAACACCGGATCAGCTTTCTTGCCACCGGTTGCAGTGTCGAGCGCACCGATAAAAGTGTCACGCGGGACGATATCCTCGCCGACAGCGAGCGACAGATCAGGCTTGACGGTCACGAAGATCGGCTTGTCCGGCCGTGGTGGAGGCGTTGCGGTGCTCGCGGGCAGATTGACGCCCACATCAACGGTCGCGAGCGGCGCGGCCACCATGAAGATAATGAGAAGCACCAGCATCACGTCAATGAACGGCGTAACGTTGATCTCATGCGTTTCGGCGAGATCGTCGTCGCCGAGGCCGGAATTTCCGCCGAGTTTTGCGCCCATGACTCAATTTACTCCGCAGCGCGGGCCACGCGCAGGGAACGGCGGCCCTGATCGCGGCTGATCAACAGCATCACTTGCGCCGACGCATCGCCCAGCAAGGCCCGGTAAGCTGAAATTTGGCGGGCAAGATGGTTGTAGATCACGACCGCCGGAATAGCCGCGATCAGTCCCATGGCCGTCGCAAGCAGAGCTTCGGCAATGCCGGGCGCGACGACGGCAAGATTCGTCGTATGCGATTCCGAGATGCCGATGAACGAGTTCATGATGCCCCACACCGTGCCGAACAGACCAACGAACGGTGCGGTCGCGCCAATGGTGGCGAGAACACCGGTGCCACGCGAAATCTTCCGGGCCATGGCTGCCTCAACCCGGCTGAGACGAAGCTCGACACGTTCCTTGAAGCCTTCATCAAAAACTTCAGACAGGCTTGCTTCCTTGACGGCCGACTGCACGAGCTGCGCGACAGCATCATTCTTCTCGCGCGTATCCCGGTCGGCCTCAGCCATCGATGCATCGTGCGAGAGAACCTTGATGCGCTTCTTGGCTTTTCGGGTGTCGGCGCGGAGCTCGACCATTTTGGCGAAGCAAACTGTCCATGTGACGAGCGAAGCGAAAGCGAGGCCGATCATCACTGCTTTGACGACCACGTCGGCATTCATGAACATGCCCCACGGGGATAGGTTGTGCGGCAGCAAAGGATTTGGTGTGGCTGCATCCGGTACTGTGGCTGCCGCAGTGGCCGCGTCCTGCGCAAAGGCCAATACAGGCATCGCAAGCCATGCCACGGATGCGGTCAGCAAGCAGGCAATGCGCCGGGCCGTGTGCGTGTCGAATGAGATGTTGTTTTTCATGTTGGACCGATCCGATTATTCCGCGGGAGTTGTGTTGCCGATCGCGCCGCCGGGCGCGTTCGCTGAGGCAAGTTGTCCGTGATTTTCTTTCATCAGGGCTCGCTGACGGCGCTGGCGAAGCCAGACGAGAATTCCGGTGACGCCGAGCACGGCAGGCATCAATCCGGTGATGAAGACAATCACACGCCAGACCTCTCCGGCGTGGCTGCCTTCATGCAACCAGCGAATCCAGAACGCAATCCGATCACCCGCGAGCGGCTCAACAGTGGTGACGGTGCCACTGCGATCATTGATCAAGATCGTGGTCGGTTCAGACTTTCTATCCTCACGAAGCTGAACGCGCCACGCGCCGGTTTGCGGAGAAGGAAAGAAAATTGCAGCCACCGCTGCGTTCGGGCGAGCCACTGCAGTGGTGTAAATCTCCGCGAGCGAACGCTGAGGATTGGCCATTGCTGCTTGGGGGCCGCCACGTTGCTGCTCGGTGATCGGAGCAAATGTCGAGAGTACAGAGCGGCCCTGCTGCGGCCATGCGAGATAAATGCCGGTAAGCGACAGGAAGGCGAGCGGAAGGCAGACCCAGAAGCCCGCCATGTAATGCAGATTCGACGATGTCGCCGGGCTGCGTCTCCACGCGAACGCGCGTGCCCACTGATGATGCCGCGGCCACCACAGATACAGACCCGTTAATGACAATACGAGCATCGCGACGCCGACCCAACCTACGATGTCGCGGCCATAATAGAACGGGATCGTGAGATTTTCATGGAAAACGTGCATGAAGCCGAAGAACGACGCCCGGAAATCGACCAGGTTCAAAACGCGCGAATCGTTACGATCCATGTAAGCCGTCAGAAATGGCGGCCTTTGCCCCTTGGGCGCCTGTCCGCGCAGCGAGATTGTCATTGGGGCGCGCGGATTTTCCGGGAAACGGATGGCTGTGGGCTGGAATTTTTCGCCAGCCGCCTGCTTTGCGTTGGCGATGGCCAGCGGCAAATCGACGGGACCTTGCGAAACTGTCGCCTCACGAGGTGTCCGCATCATTTCGTCGATGTCGTCGTGATACACGAGGATCGCGCCTGACAGAGCGATCGGCACGAGTAGAACGAACAGGCCGATGCCAAGCCACAAATGAATATTGCGCCAAAGCCGCTGCGGCCATCCACGACGGCGAGGTGATGTTCGTTCTGACATTTGGATTCGTTCTAAAGTGAGCGATCTAGATCAATTCTAAAAAGGCGCTGTGATCGCGTCTTGTGCCGCTTCTTCTAGTCGCAGTGCTCGCATGGTCGCAATTCCAAATGCCGCGAACGGACCCAGTTTGCAGAAGTTCTAATTTACCTCTCTTGTGTTGCAGCCTCCGATTTTCCAGAACCTCCGGCGAAATCGCACGCTCAGGTGAACGTGCGAGAGGTTTCCAAAATTTAAGTTGGCGGGGCGAGCACGAATGTATCGGGGTCCGATCGGCGCTGTTGAGAACAACGAGCGCGATAACAATAACATGCATGGGGCTGAGGCACCGTCATCATTTGTTCGCGCGGCCAAAAAGCCAGCGCCTGCAGTGCTGAGTCTGGCGTCGATGATGCTGGCAACCGGCGCAATGGCCCAGGAAGCGCTTCCGACCATTGATGTTCAGGAAACGAACAACAACGGCGGCAATGGTGGCTATCAGGCAACGAGCACGCAGATCTCGCGCATCCCGACGCCTCTAATCGACACGCCGCAGACGATTAACGTCGTGCCGAAGCAGGTCATTCAGGAACAGCGCCAGACCACGATGGAAGATGCGCTGCGCTCGGTTCCGGGCATCACCTTCGCTGCGGGTGAAGGCGGTCAGCAGGGCGACAGTCCTATCATTCGTGGTTTCGCCGCGCGTGGCGACTTGTTCCGTGATGGTCTGCGTGATCCGGGTTGGTACACGCGCGACTTGTTCTCGGCGAACTCCGTTGAGGTTTACAAGGGACCTTCCGCGTTCGCGTTCGGCCGCGGCGCGACCGGTGGCGCCATCAACGTCACCAGCAAGCTGCCGACGTTCAATCCCGTGCCGTATATCGAGGGCACCGTGACGGGTTCGACAGGGCCGGGCATTCGCGCAGAGCTCGATGCTGCCGGAACAAAGGGCGAAGTTTCGGGGCGCATCGCTGCGCTGTATCAGGACGTGGATACGCCGACGCGCGATGACGTCTACGTCAGACGCTGGGGCGTTGCGCCGTCGGTCTCGGCGAACGTCGACGACAAGACCAAGGTGACGCTCAGCTACCTCTATCAAGGAGAGGAGAGCAGGCCTGATTACGGCTTCACTTTCTTGCCAGCGCCAAGTTTCAATAAAGATGGAACGCTCAAAAATCCCGGCTACTATGGAAACGGAGCGCCAACGCCGCCGATGCCGACGCCGCGTAGTACATGGTTCGGTGTCAGGGATGGAGATCTACGCGATCTGACGACCACGGAAACCCATATGGGGACGTTCAGGGTCGAGCGAGAGATTACTGACGACGTCAAGCTGGCGAATACGACGCGCTATATTGTCAACGATCGCTATTCACTTCCGACCGCACTGAGAAATTTTGGTGTGGGACCGACGAATATGGTGGGATCTGGGAATTGGGGCCCGCCAAATTTCCCGTTCAATGCTGATCCCAATACGATGACCATCGGTCGTGAACGTCGTCAGCGTTGGACGGACAATACCTACGCGGTCAACCAGACCGATCTCAATGCAAAGTTCGAGACATGGGGGCTGAGGCACACGCTTGCGGCTGGCCTGGAATTTACCAACGAAACGCGCTCCCAGATTCGCATCGATCGCTGCGATCCTGCAAATCCAGCTTGCCGCAACAACGTGATGGATCCCTACCCGATCGGTTCGCCGACGGGCGGGACGCAGACGGTCTACAATCCAGTCAATACTGGGGCGAACAATCAGGCAGTGTTCGTTTCCGATCAGGTGAAGTTCAATAAATACTTCGAACTGCTAGGCGCAATCCGTTACGACCGTTTCAGCACGGTCTACGACGACTGGGGCACTCAGAGCGGTTCTGTGGCGCCTATACACCTCGCGCGCGTGGATAATCTGACAAGCTACCGCGTCGGTGCGATTGGACATCCGACCTCCAATTCAAGCGTCTATATCGCTTACGGAAATTCGTACAATCCGTCGGCAGAACTTGGCACCCTAACGAATGCGAGTGTTGCATCGCTGGCGCCGGAGCAGACCAAGACCCTTGAGGTTGGCGCGAAAGCTGACGTGCTTAACAATCAACTCAGCCTGTCGGGTGCGATCTTCCGGATCGAAAAGACTAATCTGCGCATTCAGGTCGACAATATGACGTCGGTTTTGGATGGCGTCGCTCGAGTGGATGGCGTTGAGTTTGGTGTCGTTGGCAAGCTGACCGATCAGTGGAGCATATTTGCCGGTTACAGTTACCTCCAATCCAGAATTATTGATACGCCGGACAAGAGCCTCGAAGGTCGAGAACTACCAAACACACCACATAACAACTTGACGGTCTGGTCGACCTACGCAATCACACCGGATTTGACAATCGGTGGTGGCGCGACCTATCAGTCGATGGCTTGGGCGACCCAGAACGATGTCACCTACGTGCCTGACTATTGGAAGTTCGACGCGATGGTCGCCTACAAGGTTACGCCGAATTCGACACTGCAGCTCAACGTCTACAATCTGACCGACAAGCTATATTACGCGCAGTACTCGGGCGGCAACGTGGTGCCGGCATCGGGACGCTGGGCTTCGCTCACCTATCGATACCGGTTCGAGCCGCCGCCTGCGGTGACGCCGGACAAGGTCGTCAAGTAACGGCAGAGACTGCCTGGTGCGGCCGCTCCACCCCGGAGCGGCCGTATTTGTTTGAAGTAACCGTTCTTGCCAGACTTTGACGGATTAAGATTCAGCGCTATCGCTGTCGTGCCAATGATGGAGATGATGCCATGATGCTGCATATCCCCAACGTGCTCACTCCGGAGCAGGTTGCGCGCTGCAAGGATGTCATGATGAAGGCGGCATGGGTGGACGGCAACGTCACCGCCGGTCATCAGTCCAGCAAGGTCAAATTCAATTTACAGCTGCCGGAAGAGTCCGCCGAGGCGCGTGAGCTCGGGGACATGGTGCGTGGTGCTCTGGCGCGTAATCCGATGTTCATGTCGGCGGTGCTGCCGATGCAGGTGTTTCCGCCGCTGTTCAATCGTTACGATGCCGGCATGACCTTTGGATCGCATGTCGATAATGCGATTCGCACCCATCCGCACCAGCCTGTTCGCATTCGCACCGACGTGTCATCGACGTTGTTCATCTCATCGCCAGAGGATTACGATGGCGGCGAGCTCGTGGTCGAAGACACGTATGGCAGCCACAGCGTCAAGCTGCCGGCGGGCGATCTCGTGATCTATCCCGCAACCAGCCTGCATCACGTGACGCCGATCACGCGCGGCTCGCGCATCGCCTCGTTTTTCTGGACACAGAGCATGATCCGCGACGTCAGTCATCGCACCATGCTGTTCGATCTGGATATGTCGATCATTCGGCTGACGCAGGATGCGCCCAATCACCCGTCACTGGTCAACCTGACGGGGCTCTATCACAATCTGCTGCGGCAGTGGGCCGAGGTGTAAGTTCTGAAGGTTGGTGCAGGTGAAAAATTGCCGGGGCATGCCCCGGCAATTTCGTTATTGAATGATCAGCCTGCGATCTCGAGGCCGGGATTGGCGTAGACCACGCCGCCGTCCACGGCGATAGTGTTGCCGACGACGTAATCACCTGCGCGCGAGGCGAGATAGATCGAGACACCTGCCATGTCTTCGTCGGAGCCAATGCGCTGCGCGGGAATGCGCTTGGCCAGGATGTCAGCGTGATCGCGCGCAGCCGTATTCATATCGGACTGGAACGCGCCCGGCGCGATCGCGGTCACCACGACATTGTCCTTGATCAGCTTCGCCGCCATGCGTCGTGTGAGGTGAATCACCGCGGCCTTGCTGGCTTGATAGGAATAGGTCTCCAGCGGGTTGACGAAAATGCCGTCGATGGAGGCGATGTTGATCACCTTGGCCGGGCGTTCATGTGAACCCGCAGCGCGCAGCGGTTTTGCCAGCGCCTTGGTCAGGAAGAACAAGGACTTGACGTTGAGGTTCATCACCTTGTCCCAGCCGTTTTCCGGAAATTCGTCGAATGCTGCGCCCCATGCGGCGCCGGCATTGTTGACCAGAATGTCGAGCTTCGGCTCGCGCTTGATGATCTCGTCAGCGAGCATCTGGCAGCCTGCAACAGTTGAGATGTCGATCGGCAAGGCGATGCACTCGCCGTCATATTTTTCCGTCAATTCCTTGGCTGTGGCCTCACAAGGCCCCGCTTTGCGCGCCGTGATGTACACGCGCGAGACGCCATAGGCGAGAAATCCGCTGGCGATCATCTTGCCGATGCCGCGCGATCCGCCTGTGACAACGGCGACGCGACCTTTCAGCGAAAACAGATTCTCAAACATACTTCCTCCTATTGCATTGGTGTGGATATAGCGCCCGTCGCAACAGGAGAGTCAAGGAAAGCCAACGCGAGAAGAGTGTTTGAAACGGATCGCTGGATCGAAGCCGGATTCTCGTAATTCGTGGCGATCTCAGGCCGCATCCACCCGGCGAAAGCCGTTCCACACCGCGGTTGCTGCGCCTGATGTGAGCACCGAAAGAAATCGTGTGCTCTGGTAGTTGCCGTTCAGCGAAATGCGCGGCAGCGCCGTAAGATGAGCGGCACTTTCCGGAAAGATCATTCCAGGACGGGTGGTGACGGCGGTCTTAAATCCCAGCAAGCGTGCGATGGCGAACTCGCGGGCTGCCGCGGCGGCCTTGTAGCCGTAAGGGTAAGCGAAATGCAGCGCAGGCCTTTGCAGCTCCGTCTCGATTCGTTCGCGGCTGACGCGCATTTCACGGGAGGCTTCGTCTTCCGATTCATTCGCCAAATTGCAATGACGAACCGTGTGCGCGCCGATTGTCACCAGCGCGTCGTTTGCGAATGGTTTGAGTTCGTCCCACGACATGCACAATTCGCGTGCGATTCCGGAATCATCGACGCCATGACGCGCGCAGAGGCTGCTCACCGCGTGTTGAACGTGCATGTCGCTCGGCAAACCCTGAAGCCAGCCGTGCAACTGGTTGAACGCGTTCTGCTTGGCGCTTGCACTGCTCGCGTCGATGTGCGTTGCAATGCCGTCCAGCTCTACATCGAGCGTGTCGACTGCAGCAATCAGCCGTTCGAGGGCAACCCACCACAGCCGGCCCCGGCCGTCGGCGAAATCGCTTGCGACATAGACTGTAAACGGTGCGCTGTAGTCCTGCATGACAGGCAAGGCGTGGTCGCGGTTGTCGCGGTAGCCGTCATCGAATGTGAAACAGGCGAAACGGCGGGAGAAGTCCCGTTCGGTCATCCGCCGGTAGGCTTCGTCCATCGAAACGATATCGATATTCAGCGCGCGGACGTGGGCCAAAACCTCGCGCAGGAAGTCTGGTGTGATTTCGAGGTGTCTATTGGGCTGGAACAAAGAGTCGCGGGCGGGGCGGACATGATGCAGCATGAAAATGGTGCCCACGCCTGCCAGAATGGGCCGCAGGACGCGATGGGCGCCGGTGAAGTACAGCGCATCGAAGCCAGCGCGGATGATGTTGTTGCGAAACTGCTTCATTGCCGGTTGGCGAGCCTGATCGGATGTCGAAGCCGGGATATTTGACCGGAACGGCTGAACAAAGGGTTAGGCAAGCGGGGAAAAGGCAGGCGACACGGCTGGATTCATTTCTAGTTTGACACTCAGCCAAGGGTTTGTTTTGTCTGCTTTCCATCAGGTAAAGGTTTGGAATGAGCCGATTTTCCCGCTGGGGACGTAAATGGTGGCCGGGGTTGATCCCCCTTGCCCTGATCTGGATCGCAGCGATCTGGACCAGCAGCGCGCCCATCGAGAAAGATCTCGGAGCGCGGGCGGTTGATGCGCTCAAGGATACCGTACTCGACAAAACCCGTGTTGCCGTCTCCGGCCGTGACATTCAGCTATCCGCGGAGGCGTTCTCGGAGGAGGGGCGGCGCAGTGCCCTTTCGCAGGTCGAGGCTGTCAACGGTGCGCGGCTTGTGAACGATGACACGCGTCTGATCGCCGAAGCAAAGCCCTTTGTCTGGACCGCGGAACGTGATGTGGTGAGGGTGACCCTTGGCGGCAGCGCACCATTGCCGGCCACGAAGGCGAAATTGCTCGAGGCGGCGCGAACATCCCTCAAGGGGACTGAAATTGCGGATCACATGAGATTGGCGCGCGGAGCGCCGCCGCGCTTTGACAATGCGGTTCTGTTGCTGATTGATCAGGTCGGCCGGCTTAAGGAAGGCAAGATTACCCTTAGTGATACCAGCGTCAGCCTTTCCGGCATGGCCCGTGAAATCGGTAGCCGCGAGGCGATTGCCGCCGCGCTCAAGAACCTGCCCGAGGGGTATTCGGTCGCCGAAAACGCCATCAAGGCGCCGCCCTACATCTTCCAGGCTAATAAAGACCCTGTTGCGAATACCATCACGCTCGCCGGTTACGTTCCGGATAACAACACCCATGCGGCCATTGTTGCTGCAGTTGGCCGCAAGTTCTTCAGCGAGAAAATCGTCGATAATCTCAAGGCGAGCACCGGCGCTCCATCCGGATTTTCAAACGCCGTCATTTCGGCACTCGGCGCACTGTCCCGGGTTTCGACCGGATCGTTGGTGGTCTCCGATCGCGATGTCAAACTGTCGGGCGATGCGCTCTACGCCGTTGCGGCCAATCAGATCCGCGGCAGCCTGAACAGTGATCTGCCTCAGGGTTGGAAGGCCAATGCGGAAGTCTCGGTCAAGCCGGTCGCAAGTCCTGTCGATGCGACGGTCTGTCAGCAACTGTTTGTCGAACTGCTAGGCAAGGCCAAGATCAGGTTCGATTCCGGCCGTGCGACAATTGATCCCGATTCCATCGGCCTTCTCGATCGGCTGATTGAAACCGCCCTGCGATGCCCCTCCGCTAATATCGAGGTCGCGGGCCATACCGACGGCGATGGCGATGATGCAGCTAATCAGGCGCTTTCTGAAAAGCGCGCGCAGGCCGTGGCGGAGTATCTAATCAAGGCCGGTTTGCCGCCGGACAGGTTAAAAGCGGAAGGATACGGCAGTTCCAGGCCGGTTGCCGATAACGATACCGACGAAGGCAAGGCCAAAAACCGGCGCATCGAGTTCGTGGTGAGGTAGAGCCATGTTGTATCTGGCTATCTTCAACTGGCCATGGCTGGCGGCGTCGGCCCTGATTGGCCTCGCGATGGGGTGGATCGCAGTGGTTCACCGTGGGCAGGGATTGTCCAACACGATGATGCAGAAAATCGGCGTATTCGTTGTGGCGCTGATTATTGCTTCTGCCCTGCACCTTGCCCCCGGCCGGGCTGGCTACTGGCTCGACCTCGGGCTCATCATGTTCGGCGTCTATATCGCGGGTTGCGCGGTCGGATCCTGGCTCCGCAACCTTGTGGTTTCCCGCGATATACCGGCGCCTTGAGAGCCCGCTCCTGACGCCTTATTTCGTACAGCCATCACCCTGCTTATTAAGGCTTCCTTTGAGGTCTGAAATTGGTTGTTTTTCAAGGGCCAATGCCGCCGGGCCTGCGGGCGTATGCTCCAATTGCCGCGGCACCAAACCATTCGAATTAATCTTGCGGGTCTCGCGGTCGCCGGGTGGGTCTGCTAGGACCTTTGTTAAGCCAATGCATGATAATAACGTGGGTCATGCATGCGCCATTGCTGATCATGTCGGGTTTGAGGTCTTGATGCTGGATACACTGCGCGGGGCGATCGCGTATATGCGCGAGAAGCAGCTTCTTCATAAGCTCGGCGTTGCGCTCAGCATCGCGATTATCGCGGCTGCCTGCTACATCCTTTACCACATGCTCCAGGATCTCGATCTCGACGATCTTTACGGAGCGCTGCGGGAAACCGAAGCCCGCACGGTCATCATGGCCGGCCTCTGCGTGGCCGCAGGCTATTTCACCCTGACGTTCTATGACCTCTTCGCGCTGCGGACCATTGGTCGCAGCGAAGTGCCATATCGGATTGCGGCCTTTGCCGGTTTCACCAGCTACTCCATCGGTCACAATGTCGGCGCCAGCGTTTTCACGGGCGGAGTCGTGCGATATCGCATCTACTCCGCGCACGGCCTCTCCGCCATTGACGTTGCCAAGATCTGCTTTCTGGCAGGACTGACGTTCTGGCTCGGCAACGCGGCCGTGCTCGGCCTGGGCGTCGCGTACCATCCGGAGGCGGCCGCCTCGATCGACAAGCTCCCGGTTTGGCTGAATCGGTTTGCCGCAATCTGTATCCTGATGACTCTGGCGCTCTACGTCATCTGGGTTTCGGTCCGTCCGCGCGAGGTCGGTCGCGGCAATTGGACGGTCACTCTTCCCGGAGGGCGGCTGACTTTGCTGCAGATAGCGATCGGCATCGTCGATCTCGGCTTTTGCGCCCTTGCGATGTATTTCCTGGTTCCGGATGAGCCGCATGTCGGCTTCATCGTCGTGGCGGTTATCTTTGTCTCAGCCACGCTGCTGGGGTTCGCCAGTCACTCGCCGGGCGGTCTTGGCGTTTTTGATGCCGCCATGCTGGTTGGGCTGTTCCAGTATGACAAGGAAGAGCTGTTGGCAGGCATGCTGCTGTTTCGCGTGCTCTATTATCTTGTGCCATTTGTTCTTTCCGTCATCTTGCTCTCGCTTCGGGAGCTTATCGTTGCGCTTCGGGCGAAGCGGGTCGCGGCAGCTCTGCGTCGGCTGGATGAAGCTGCGAAGCCGCAATCAGCCCAAGGTTCGCGGTCTCCCGCTTCATAGTTCCAGACCGTGTTCATTCGTACAGGCAAGTTTCCCGGTGGCATGACGACGACGAATTCATCGATCTCAAGCTTTGCAACGTGGCCTGACCGGCTGAGGCGCTCGGCCATCGTCCTGATAGCTGTGATGCTCGGCCTGTCCGCATCGGTGATGTTCGGTGACCTCTCGCTTCCGCACGCGGGATTGATCTTCATTTGCGTGCTTGGTGCCGCACTTGTGCCATGGAGCCTGCATCATGCCGTTCCTGTTGCCGACGATCAGGCGGGTATGAGGCCCGCCGAGGCGCCGGTTGTTCAGGCGCTGGTCGGCGGAATGCCGGAAGCCGCGGTCCTGCTCGATCGTGCCGGCCGCGTGCTGCATTTTAATGTGGCTGCCGGTCAGCTCGCCCCGGCTTTACGCAAGAACGAGCTTGCGCTCTTTGCGCTGCGCACGCCGGAGATCATTACCGCTCTACGCCAAGCGATCGCGACGCGCGAACCGCAGCGCGCCACCTATGTCGACCACGTTCCTATCGATCGCTGGATGGAAGTGATCGTGACGCCACTGTTGCTGCCGACGGCATTCGGTGGCACTGAATATTGCATTCTCATGACATTCCACGATCAGACGCCACTCCGTCGGGTCGAGGAAATGCGCGCGGATTTCGTCGCTAATGCCAGCCACGAATTGCGTACGCCACTAGCAGCGCTATCGGGATTCATCGACACGCTGCAGGGGCCGGCACGTGATGACGCCAGGGCGCGTGAGCGGTTTCTCGGCATCATGCATGCGCAGGCGACGCGCATGGCGCGACTGATCGACGATTTGCTGTCGCTGTCGCGCGTCGAACTCAGCGCGCATGTACGGCCGGACACGTTGGTTGATATCGTTCCGCTGGTGCATCAGGTGATCGATGGACTGGAGCCGCTGGCAAGTGAGCGGCAGGTCACCATCGAGTCTGAACTGCCTAAGACGCCCGTGACCATCGCCGGCGATACTGAGGAATTGCTGCGTCTGTTCGAAAACCTGATTGAAAACGGTCTCAAATATGGCGCGTCCGGGGGGCGGGTGGTTGTTTCATTGACGGAACCCCCGATCAAGGATGGCGCTGAAATCCGTTTCGCAGTTCGGGACTTCGGGCCGGGCATCGCACCCGAGCATTTGCCGCGGCTGACAGAGCGGTTCTATCGCGTCGACGTCGGTGACAGCCGTGCGCAGGGCGGCACCGGTCTCGGCTTATCGCTGGTGAAGCATATCGTGCAGCGGCATCGCGGACGATTGCTGATTGAGAGCGTATTCGGCCATGGCGCCACGTTCACGGCCTGCTTCCCGGCCCTGAAAGGTGTGGCGAAGGAATAAAACGGCACGTCTACGGAGCCTGTCGAGCTGCCCGTCTCGCGCGGCTCAGGCGTTTACTCCAATTGCCTTGCGATGTTCCAGAAAATGAAAAAGCCTCATCGGTCGGACCGATGAGGCTTTCGCACTTAGCCGAGAAAGCTTTTGCTTTACTTGCCTGGAACGCGTGCCTGACGGCGGCGGTCGCCGGCCGGCTGGTAGGCGATGCGTGAGTGATGTGCGCAGTAGGGCAGGCCAGTTAGGGCCTTGCCGCCGCAGAAGAAGAAGTCTGGGCTGCCCGGGTCACCGACCGGCCAGTGGCAGGTGGCTTCATTCAGTTCCAGCAGCGAGAGCCGCTGGCTCATGGGAACGACGTTGTCATAAGCGATCGGATCCGGTTCGGCCTCAATCTCGAATGCTTGGGCCAGTGCAGTATTTCCGCGCGAGACGGGGCGGCTGATCCGCATCATGTGTTGAGCGGGGCGCACCTTGCGCTGACGTGGAGCGGCTGAAGACGGGCTCTTGGCGCGTCCCGAGAGCCCCAGCCGGTGAACTTTGCCGATCACCGCATTTCGGGTGATATTTCCAAGCTCGGCTGCGATCTGGCTTGCCGAGAGACCGGCTTCCCAGAGCTTTTTCAGTTGTTCAACGCGATCGTCGGTCCAGCTCATTACCGTCATCGCACACTTCCTTTTGATATCGCACCGCACGTTCCTGGCGGCGTCGCGATTGCAAATTTCCGAAAATCCCTGCGGTCAGAATCCCTTAGCCCTCGCCGACCGTATGAAAACGACCGGACGTTTACGCCTACTACCGAGACCATCGAGGATCAGAACTGCCGCACGAGATGTCGTATCCGACAGTGCGAAAGCTACAATATGGCGCGACTCACGCGCAAGAGTCGGGCGTTGCGCGTCCACATGTTCCGAATAAAAAGCAACTAAATTCGTCGTTCTGTCATGTTGCAAATGACGTTTACGCCGCTCGCGAGTGGTTTGTGCGCGTGCACCGCAGAGCGCTGCGGGCCTATTTTGAAGGCTAGATGACGCCGGAAACGCCTTTGGTCCGTGTTGACACCGGGAGGCTCCCCAATAGAATAATGACTGCGTGCCGCCTTTCCGGGCGGCACGTTTTGTTTCCAGGGCAGGCAAGCGAGCATAACGGCATCACCGCTCTCGCAATTGTGGCCAGCCTAACACTGCAACCAGGTCGTCATGAGCCAGAGCGCCAAGCCGCAAGTCGAGTCCCACATGTTGCCGGTTTTTGCCCGGGTCGATGTCGCGTTCGAGCGCGGCGAAGGTCCCTGGCTGATCTCGACCAACGGTGAGCGCTATCTCGATTTCACCAGTGGCGTTGCAGTGAATGCGCTTGGCCATGCGCATCCACACCTTGTCGCTGCGCTGCAGGAACAGGCCAGCAAGCTCTGGCACGTCTCCAACCTTTTCAGAATTCCGGAGGGCGAGCGTCTTGCCGCGCGGTTGTGCGAGGCGAGCTTTGCCGACGTTGTTTTCTTCTGCAATTCCGGTGCAGAGGCGATGGAAGCCTGCATCAAAATGGCGCGCAAGTATCAGGCTGCGAGCGGCAAGCCGGAGCGCTATCGCCTGATCACTTTTGAAGGCGCTTTCCATGGTCGCACGCTCGCGACACTCGCGGCAGGTGGCCAGCAGAAATATCTCGAAGGTTTCGGACCCGTTGTCGAAGGCTTCGATCAGGTGCCGCTCGGTGATCTCGAAGCCACCAAGAAAGCGATCGGTCCGCACACTGCAGGCATCATTATCGAGCCGTGGCAGGGTGAGGGCGGCGTGCGCGCTGCGGATCCCTCATTTTTCAGAGCTCTGCGCCAGCTGTGCGATGAGCGTAAGCTCGTCCTGGTATTCGACGAAGTGCAGACCGGCATGGGCCGCATCGGCTCGCTGTTTGCGCATCAACGCATCGGCGTGACGCCCGATATCATGGCGCTGGCGAAGGCGCTTGGCGGGGGCTTTCCGATGGGCGCTTGCCTCGCAACATCGGAGGCGGCAGTCGGCATGACGCCCGGAACGCATGGTTCGACATTCGGCGGCAACCTGCTGGCGGTGGCCGCCGGCAACGCGACGCTGGATGTGATGCTCGCGCCAGGATTCTTCGATCATGTGCAACGGATGTCGTTGTTCCTGAAGCAGAAGCTTGCAGCAATTGTCGATCGCTATCCCGACGTCGTGAGCGGGGTGCGTGGTGATGGTCTGCTCATCGGTCTGAAAGCCGTTGTGCCGGCTGCCGATCTCGGCGTTGCGCTGCGCGATGAAAAGCTTCTTACCGTCGGTGCCGGTGAAAACGTCGTGCGCCTGTTGCCGCCGTTGATCGTCACTGAAGCAGAGATTGAGGACGCTGTCGCGCGTGTCGAGCGTGCCTGCGCGAAGTTTTCGCGAGCCTCGTCCATGAGGGGGGCTGCTCAATGAGTGCAGCGCCTCGTCATTTCCTCGATCTGTTCGATGTTCCGACTGCGGATTTGCGGTCGATTCTCGATGCCAGTGTCGCGATCAAGAAGCAGCTCAAGAGCAGCGCGAAGCCGGACAAGCCGCTCGAAGGCAAAACGCTTGCGATGATTTTCGACAAGCCGTCGACGCGAACGCGTGTTTCGTTCGACGTCGGCATGCGCCAGCTCGGCGGCGAGGCGATTATGCTTACCGGCGCTGAGATGCAGCTCGGTCGCGGCGAAACGATCGCCGATACCGCCCGCGTGCTGTCGCGCTTTGTCGATGCCATCATGATCCGAATCCTCAGCCATGATGCGCTGATGGAACTCGCAACATATGCGACCGTGCCCGTGATCAATGGCCTGACGCGCCGTTCGCATCCATGCCAGGTGATGGCTGATGTCATGACGTTCGAGGAACATCGCGGTCCGATCAAGGGGCGCACGGTCGCGTGGACCGGCGATGACAACAACGTGCTGGCCTCATGGGCGCATGCAGCGGAGCGTTTCAGCTTCAATCTTCGCATCGCTACGCCGCCGGAGCTTGCGCCGAACAAGCTGCTGAAGGACTGGATCAAGTCGACGAATGCGCCGATCGTGATGGGCACGAACCCGGAAGACATGGTGCGCGGTGCTGACTGTGTTGTCACCGATACATGGGTATCGATGGGCGACAAGGACGGCGAACATCGTCACAACTTGCTCAAGCCCTATCAGGTCAATGCCAAGTTGATGTCGCTCGCCAAGCCGGATGCGATTTTCATGCACTGTCTGCCGGCCCATCGGGGTGACGAAGTGACCGACGAGGTGATCGACGGTCCGCAGTCTGTGGTGTTTGACGAGGCTGAGAACCGCCTTCACGCTCAAAAGGGCATTCTGGCCTGGTGCCTCAACGCCGTTGCGTGACGTGTCGCGTGATTTGGGACTTTAGGAGTCTCTTTTCTGCGCGGTGGAGTGACCTATATAGGTGAAGTGTGCTCCGGCAGGTCTCCTTCGCTGCCAGAGTTTTGTCCGCGGGTTTGAGCATTCATCTGCTGCAAGCCAAATCCACCTCATCAGAGAATGCTCATGACGCTTGAGACTTCTGTCCGCGCTCCATCAGCCACGCCTGTCGATGACGCTGTCCTCCCGTTCGAGGTAAGCGCGCTTGATGTGCGCGGCCGGCTGACGAAGATGGGGCCGGCCCTCGATGAAATTCTGACCAAGCACGACTATCCGGCGCCGGTCGGTAAGCTGCTCGGCGAAGCGATCGTACTGACCACACTGCTCGGCTCGACGTTGAAGTTTAACGGGCGCTTCATTCTCCAAACCCAGACTGATGGCCCCGTGTCGCTGATCGTGGTCGATTTTCATGCGCCGGACCGGCTGCGTGCTTATGCCCGTTTTGATGCGAGCAAGCTCGAGGTGGGCCAAGACTCCGCAGCCCTACTCGGTCATGGCCATCTTGCCATGACCATCGATCAGGGGCCCGAGATGAGCCGCTACCAGGGCTTGGTAGCGCTGGAAGGCGGCAATCTAGAAGACGCTGCACATGAGTACTTTCTCCGCTCGGAGCAGATCCCGACGCGCGTGCGCCTCGCCGTCGGTGAAGAATTCCGCGGTGGTGATGGTCCTAAGCACCGTTGGCGCGGGGGTGGCATGTTGATGCAGTTTCTGCCCAAGGCGCCCGAACGGGCGCGGCAGCCGGATCTTCATCCCGGCGATGCGCCGGAAGGCGCCGTGGCGCATGAGGTGCCGGAGGACGATGCCTGGGCCGAAGGGCAGTCGCTATTCGGGACCATTGAGGACCTTGAACTGATCGATCCCGAGCTCTCGGGTGAGCGCCTGTTGTTCAGGCTGTTCCACGAGCGGGGCGTCCGGGTGTTCCGAACTCAGGACGTTCGCGCGCGATGTTCCTGTTCACGCGAGGCCGTGGCGGGCATGCTGTCCAGCTTCACGCCGGAAGATCGCGCCAGCATGGTGGAAGACAATAAGGTTGTCGTCACTTGCGAGTTCTGCAGCTCGGTTTATGAGTTCACGCCGGACGAAGCGGGCGTCGTGCCGGGGTCCGGGAATGGGGCGGCCAAAGACTCGCGCTTCGGTTCTGATTGAATCAGAGCCGAAGCTCTCAATTCCTGTTCTGACGCGTTTTTCTTCACGCGAGCCGGTAGCTCCTCGCTACCTCGCGCTCGAAAACGCTCTAATTCAGGGTTCGCTTTTGGCCAGGGCTATCGAGTGAGAACGCCGGAATATCGATTTCAAACGGCTCGCCGTCCTCCGTGACCATTTGATAGCTTCCGGTCATGAAGCCTGATGCCGTAGAGAGCGGTACGCCGCTGGTGTACTCGAACCTTTCTCCCGGCTCGAGAATGGGCTGCTCCCCAACCACGCCTTCACCGTGCACTTCCTGGTTCCGTCCCGTTCCGTCGGTAATGATCCAATGCCGGGTTTTGAGCTGTACGGTTTCGCGCCCCGAATTCACGATCACGATGGTGTAAGCCCAGAAGAACCGGCCATCCTCGGCAGAGGACCGTTCCGGCAGGAAAGTCGGCTCGACGAGCACTTCGATATGACGTGTGACGGCGCGGTACATGAATTTATCCAAATCCGGTCTATCATAGCGATGCAGAGAGGTCTGCCCAAGCATCCTCGATTGCTTTCAATACTAGCTCCGGTCTCGACGGCAAGATACGCGCCGGAACGATCATTGTTTCACGCGGTTTTTATCCAGCATGCTTCGGGAGAAGTGTCCATTTGAATGCTTGCAAATTGCGGGCCGTATTGATCTTCCGTAAGACTGCGGAACGGAAGCTTGGTTTCCCAGACGGTGCCGAAATCGAATGACGCTCGTAACTCCCCAGATGACCGATCGGGCCGTCGTGGAGGTGCCGCCCATTAAGGTGACAGCACCGGTGTCCGCAGGTGAGCGCGAACTGCGTCTCGACCTCTTTCGCGGTATTGCCCTGTGGCTGATCTTCATCGACCACCTGCCACCCAACATTCTGACCTGGTTCACGATCCGCAACTACGGATTCAGTGACGCCACCGAGATCTTCATTTTCATTTCCGGGTACACCGCAGCGTTCGTCTACAGCCGCGCCATGCTCGACCGAGGCTTCGTGGTGGCAAGCGCGCGGATCTTCAAGCGCGTCTGGCAAATCTACGTCGCGCACGTCTTTCTTTTTACGATCTATCTCGCAGAGATTTCCTACATTGCCACCCGGTTCGAAAATCCGCTCTACGCCGAGGAAATGGGCATCCTCGACTTTCTCAAGCAGCCGGACGTCACGATTGTGCAGGCGCTGCTTCTGAAATTCCGTCCCGTGAATATGGACGTGCTGCCGCTCTACATCGTGCTGATGATGTTTTTGCCGCTGATCCTGTGGCTGATGCAGCGCAAGGCGGACGTCACTCTGGCGCTGGCGGTTATTCTCTACGCGATCACCTGGGAGTTTGATCTTTATCTTCCAGCCTACCCCAATGGATTCTGGGCGTTCAATCCGTTCGCCTGGCAGCTGTTGTTCGTCTTCGGAGCGTGGTGCGCCCTCGGCGGGGCGAAACGAATGGCGCGCATTCTTTCGTCGCGGATCACGCTTTGGCTTTGCATCGCCTATCTTCTGTTTGCATTCTGCGTGACGTTGACCTGGCACGTGCCACAGCTCAACGTCTTCATGCCGCGCTGGCTGGAGAGCTGGATGTATCCGATCAACAAGACGGACCTCGATGTTCTTCGCTTCGCACATTTCCTTGCATTGGCTGCCATCGTCGTGCGTTTTCTGCCGAAGGATTGGCCTGGCCTGAAGTCACCTTGGCTTCGTCCGGTCATTCTATGCGGCCAGCATTCGCTTGAGATCTTCTGCCTCGGAGTATTCTTGGCATTTGCCGGGCATTTCATTCTGGCTGAGTTTTCCGGGGGCGCCTGGATGCACTTCCTCATCAGCGTCTCGGGAATCGTGATTATGTCCGCCGCTGCCTGGCTTTTTTCGTGGTACAAGGCTGAAGTAGGCAAGAGCGGAAAGCGGGCGAAAGCCGCAGAAGGCGATGCCGACCTCGCCGGAGGCGGATCATGAAGGCGATACTGATAGCGGGTGTCCTGACGGCCCTTCTGGTTCTCGTTCCCGTGCGGGCCGAGGACGCGCCGACCTGCACCGTACCGTCATATCTCCTTGCCACGGAAAGCTCGCTCACGAAGGTGGCTGCTGCGGTCAAAGCTGGAAAGCCGCTCAATATCCTCGTGATGGGCACTGGCTCGTCCGGCCTGGCTGGTCCTGACGGCGCCAATGCTGCCTATCCTGCGCGGCTGGAAGCCGCTTTGCGCGAAAAGCTGCCAAAATCCGCTATCAATGTCAGGACGGATATCAGGGCAAAGAAGACCGCAGCGGATGTCGCCGACAGCTTCGAGTCATTTGAAAAGATGCCTGAGGATCAGAAGCCGGCCCTGGTGATCTGGCAGACAGGGACCATCGACGCGATGCGCTCCATCGATCCCGATGATTTCCGAGCCGCGCTTGGTCATGGGGTTGCCGCGCTGCAAAAGGCAGGCGCGGATGTGCTCTTGATGAATTTGCAATACAACCCACGTATGGAGACGATGCTCTCGGTCTCTCCATATAACGACACAATGCGTGTTGTCGCGCAGGAGCACGATATCCCGCTATTTGATCGATTTTCGATCATGCGTCATTGGAATGACGTCGGTGATTTCGATTTGTTTGGCCCGGCTCATGGTTTTGGAATGGCAAGACGGGTTCACGATTGCATCGGCCGGTCGCTTGCGACGATGATCATCGAGGCATCGCGCATCAACCCGGCGGAGCTTGGGATGCAGCGTTGATGCGCTTTGATTTTCGATCGGTTATTTCTGTTTCAGTGATTGCTGCGTTCTTGTCGTCACTCCATCCCGCTCAACTGTCCGCGCAAACTGAGGCGGCAAAACCGGATGCGGCAAAGCCGCCCGCGCAGAAAGGTCTTGCAACAAAAGCCATTGAGGCTGCGAAAAGTGCTGCGCGCGAGGCCGGCGATATCCTGAAGCGTGTCCCATGCCTGCCTGCCAAGGGATTGATCGAAGTGCCGGGCTCTTTGCCAAGGGTTGCCCGCCGGATCGCGGCCGGTGATCCCGTGAAGATCGTTGCGTTCGGCTCCTCCACGACAGTGGGGGTCGGCACATCTTCGCCAGCCTATACCTATCCGAGCCGGCTTTTGGATCAACTGCGGCGAAAATTTCCGACCGCCGACATCACAATCGTCAATCGTGGCATGGGCGGTCAGGACGCGCCCGAAATGATGAAGCGTTTCGATGAGGCGGTTCTCGCGGAGAATCCGGATCTCGTGATCTGGCAACTTGGCACCAACACCGTTATCCGCGGGGGCGCGGCGGATATTGCTGCAACCGCCGCTCTGCTTGAGGACGGCATTGCGCGGCTTCAGGCGCGGAACATCGATGTGGTGTTGATTGATCCTCAGTATGTGCCGGCGGTGACTGCAAAAGCTGAGAACGCCAGCGCGATGGTGAAGCTGCTCGCTGAGGTCGGCAAGCTCAAGCACGTTACCGTCTTTCCGCGCTTTGATGTCATGCGCCAATGGCATCAGGACGAAAAAATTCCGTTCGACAAGTTTGTGATTGGCGACGGTCTGCACATGAATGACTGGGGCTATGCCTGCTTCGCGCAACTTCTCGGCGACACCATCATCAAGTCGGTCGGACAAGTGAAGGCCGGCGCCAATATACCGACTAATGTCATGACATTTCGCCCGATGTGAATTTCTCCGCTGCTTGCGGGAGCTGTCACTCGGAAGGCGAGGGGGGCGCAAGCCGAATGTTTCGCCTCCCGCGCCCCTCACGACTGTATCTGACGGCGCTTATGCCTTTTCCAGCGCGGCCGTAAAATCCTCGATCAGATCGTCACGGTGTTCGAGCCCAGCCGAGAAGCGAATAAACCCTTCGCTGATGCCAAGCTCTGCACGCGCTTCCGGCGTCAGGCGCTGATGTGTTGTGGTCGCCGGATGTGTCACGATGCTTTTTGCATCGCCGAGGTTGTTCGAAATCTTGGCCAGCTTAAGCGCGTTCAGCGTCCGGAATGCAGCGGCCTTGCCGCCTTTCACCTCGAAGCCGATCAGTGTTGATCCACCACGCATCTGCTTTTTGACGATTTCAGCCTGCGGATGATCGCTGCGGCCGGGATAGATCAGCCGCGAGATTTTTGGGTGCTTTGCCAGCACATCGGCAAGTGCTGCCGCTGTCTCGGTTTGCGCCCTGACGCGAATGCTGAGCGTCTCGAGTCCCTTAAGCAGCACCCAGGCGTTGAAAGGTGACATTGCAGGGCCAGTCTGGCGCAGGAATGTATGAATGTGCTCCTGAATGAAGGCATTCGACGACAGGATGACGCCGCCGAGACAGCGGCCCTGTCCGTCGATGTGCTTGGTGGCGGAGTAGACGACAGCGTCTGCGCCGAGCGCGAGCGGGCTCTGCCAGATCGGTGTCGCGAAGACATTGTCGACGATCAGCCGTGCGCCACCGCGATGGGCGATCTCTGCAACCGCGCTGATGTCGACCACATCGAGGGTCGGGTTGGTCGGGCTTTCAAGGAAGCAGGTTTTTGTATTTGGCTGCATCGCCTTCTGCCACTGGTCGAGGTCATGGCCATCGACCAGCGTGGATTGGATGCCGTAGCGGGGCAGCAGGTCTTCAACGACATAACGGCACGAGCCGAACAGAGCTTTCGCAGCCACAACATGATCACCTGCCCGGAGCGGCGCGAGGATTGCTGTGGTGACCGCGGCCATGCCAGTGGCGGTTGCACGCGCGGCTTCGGCTCCCTCGAGCTCGGCCATGCGCTGCTCGAACATCGCGACAGTCGGATTGGAGAACCGCGAATAGAGAAAGCCCGGATCATGTCCCGTGAAGCGGGCTTCACACTGCTCGGCGCTTTCGTAGATGAAGCCTTGGGTCAGGAACAACGCTTCAGACGTTTCACCGTACTGTGACCGGAGTGCGCCGCCGTGGACCAGCCGCGTTTCGGGCCGATAGGCCTGGGATTGCTTGGACGTAGGGACCTTCACTTCAGACATGTGACCTCCATAGTGGCCACCCTGAAGATGGACACAAAAAAACCGGCCTGGATAATATCCATGGGCCGGGATCACACTGTCCCCGGCCTGTTTAGCGAGTTATTTAACGTGGCTGCAAGCCGGCCGGCTCAAATGACCACGGGATAAGTCCTACGCTTAGTCCTGCCTGCTCTTTCCGTCAAGCACCCCATCGGCTAGTCGATAAAGTGTGTATTTTGCCGGCCTAGTGGTCCGATTCTAACATTCGCATCCCGTTTCAGCACGCGCTTCCCGCGAATGTTAGAATCCGAGGACCACTAGCAAATATAAGTTTCTAGTGGAGTTTTGGATTTGACGTTCGCTTGATGAATTTGCGACCGGCTGGGTAGCGAATGTCAAATCCACTCCCCTGGGAGCTTGGCAACCAAGGACTGAAAAGTGTCGTTTACGCTCGCCCCCGATGCGACAGGCATTCTCCCGGACCGCATGATTGCGGCAATGGCCGACGATGGCCTGATCCTGCCAGAATATCCTTTTGTCGAGAGCCAGATCCAGCCGGCGAGCCTCGACCTGCGTTTGGGCAGCGTCGCGTACCGTGTGCGCGCCTCCTTCCTGCCGGGACCAAATTCGACGGTTGCCGAACGCATCGATGAATTGAAGCTGCACGAGATCGATCTGAGCGACGGCGCGGTGCTGGAAACTAATTGCGTCTACATTGTGCCGCTGCTGGAGAGCCTCGCGCTGCCGCCAAGCATTCTCGCTGCGGCCAACCCGAAAAGCTCGACTGGCCGGCTCGATGTTTTCACCCGTGTCATTGCTGATGGCACCCGTCGCTTCGACATGATCGGCGCCGGATATCACGGTCCACTCTATGCGGAGATCAGCCCGAAAACCTTCCCTGTGTTGCTGCGCGAGGGATCACGGCTGTCGCAGATCCGCTTCCGCGCCGGGCATCCGACGCTTGATAGCGATGAACTGCAAGCTCTGCACACAAAGGAACGGCTTGTTGATATCGACAATGCCGACCTCGCAAATGGCGTCGCGGTCAGCGTCGACCTGTCCGGTGAAGGTTCCGATGGATTTGTCGGCTATCGCGCTAAGCGCCACACTGGTGTCGTGGATATCGACCGCCGAAGCGGCTACGCGGTCGGTGAATTCTGGGAGCCGATCCGGGCGCGGCCGGATCGCAGCCTGATCCTTGATCCCGGCGAATTCTACATCCTCGCTTCTAAGGAAGCGGTGCAGGTGCCGCCGGATTTCGCTGCCGAGATGGTGCCGTTCGATCCCCTGGTCGGCGAATTCCGCGTGCACTATGCCGGCTTCTTCGATCCCGGCTTCGGCTACGCCGGTGCGGGCGGGCAGGGCTCGCGCGCGGTGCTGGAAGTCCGTTCACGCGAAGTACCGTTCATCCTCGAGCACGGGCAGATCGTCGGCCGCCTCGTCTATGAAAAGATGCTGTCGCGGCCGGACGCGCTCTACGGTCAGCGCATCGCGTCGAATTATCAAGGCCAAGGCCTGAAACTGTCGAAGCACTTCCGGGTCTGAAACTCATCGTTCTTGCTAGCTAGTTGCCCTAGCCGGTCATCCGTTGAAAGCTGATCAACCGAGGAGCCTCATTCATCCGCAATTCGATAACATCTTCTGGAGTATTGCCTCGATCGAGCGCGGCGAAATTCCTACTTCAGTGAATCCAGGCATCTCCGGCGCCGACAAGGTGTCGATCTGCATCAGTTCCACTTGATCGCGAGTGAGGCGCGGGCTCGGGAACATTTCGGAGGCCCATGCGAGTGCGTGCCAAACGGCAAACGGGATCGGAATCAGTAAGGGCGCACGGCCAGCTTGGTGCGCAACGGCTCTAACTAATTCCTCGTAAGAGTAGACGCGAGGGCCGCCGAACTCGAAGATCATTGAAGCCGTCTCGGCTCGCTGCATGAGCCGGCCAATCGCCTCCGCAACATCCTCCACATAGGCCGGCTGCAATCTCGTCAGGCCGCGGCCGAACATCGGGTAGATGGGAAGCTGGCGGAGAAGCTTGAGGATGGTGGTGAGAAACGCGTCGTCCGGTCCGAACATCACCGCCGGGCGGATGAAAAGGGCATCGACGAATACGGCCCGGACCGCCAGTTCGCCTTCGCCGCGCTTTCGGATGTACCGAGATTGTGAGGCGGCATCAGCGCCGATTCCTGAAACGTGCATAAGCCGTTCGACGCCGGCGCGATGCGCCTGAGCTGCTATCCGTTGGGCAGACTCGACGTGAACGGAATGAAACGTCTCCTGTCCGCGCTCGCTGTAAAGGCTGACCGCATTTACAACGCCGGAAGCGCCGGCAATCGCATCCGCGACTGACCGCTCGTCGTGAATGTTGGCCTGGATCGATTGAAGTTGCGGATCATCGAGACCAAACAGTCTGTTCCCCCGATCTGGATGTCTTGACGCGATCCGAACTAGAAAGTCGCGATCGCGCAGATGCCGAACGATGCGGCGGCCGAGAAAGCCGGTTCCGCCGAACACGGTGACGGTGCGGCCGTCTGTTACCATGACTCAAATTCGCCAATTCATGTCTGAGCTTCTTACTGCTTGTGGTCGAGGAACTTGCACTTTGCATTTGTTGCCAAGAGCAGCCCTGAATTGACGGGGACTAGACGGCACCACCCTCAACCGTCATTTCAAGATTGATCAGGGTTGAGCTTTGTAAAGTGGAGTTGCTGGCATCCAGATTGAGTGAAAGTCGCTCCCTGGGCCGCAAAAAGTTTGTGATATTATCTCCAGACCGCACGCACGATCATTCGGCGTCGTCAAGCCACTTTTAGCGGCCCGCGAACTGGCCCAGTGTATTGAAGCGCGCCTTCTGCTCGCTGCTCAGCGTGGCATAGAACTCATCCAATGTCGGCTGCACCAGCTGAGCCGCCTGCAGCATGGCCTCAAGCCGCTTCTCCATCGCCTCCAGTCGTCCGACCGGCGTGAGGGGCACGTCGTCCGGGCAGGCAGCTTGCAGTCCTTGAACGGCTCTCTCCGTCGCCTCCCTCAAGCGGTCGAGCGCTTCCTTTTGCGCGCCCGCCGGGCGAATGACGGTCTCGATCCGTTCGATCGGCAGGTTGGTCAGGCTGGACTTCGGCTCGCCACAGGTGTCGGATTGCGCGCTCGCGTCCTGCTGCAGCTGCTGTTGCGAACCTTCACCGATGTTGGGGCCGAGTGCGTTGAAGCGCGCCTGCTGCTCGTCACTGAGCGAGTTATAGAACTTCTCCAGTGCCGGCCGCACGATCCGCACAGCTTCGAGCGTAGCGCTGATGCGGTTCGCCATCGCCCGCAAGCGGCCAGGCGGAGTCATCGCATATGAATCGCTGCAGGACTCCTTGAATGCGTCGGCAGCCTTTGCGGCAGCGCTGTTCAACTCCTCAAGCAATGCGCGCTGCTCGGGTGTCGGTTCTACCGCCTTTGCGATCGAATCAAGCGGCCAAGCGGTGATGCCCTTATCCGGATCTCCGCACAACTGCCGGAGGCTCTGTGGGCTGGTCATTGACGGACTTACACCTGACCGCTGCGGCGATCGAGGACCGGTGACCACACCGCCAGATCCCACATAGTCGCTCGGGCCGAGCCTGGCGTAGGCGGAATACCGATCGTCGCCACCCCAGAACACCGTGTCGACAAAATCATCGTAAGCGTAAGCCCAATAGCCGCGGTCGTAGGCGTAGGGCCAGAACGTGTAATTGAAAATGTCGGAATAGGCATAAGGCCAGAACACAGGACCAAGCCACGGCACGAACGCTGCGCGCACGCCGCGCCGCCAGGCGTGGCGTGGAGCCCAGCCATGCCGTCGCCCCTCGCGAGCCGCCTCAATCTGCGGGTCGGCATTGTTGCGGAAGCGCTCGGCAAATCGCCCGCGTGCGGCAGCCTGCACTGCTGCAGCGGCGGCGGCTCGCCCGGCCAAAGGCTGCATTCCTAGTCGCTCCGCGCGCGCCAGATCCCGTTGTTGCACGCGCTGCTCACGCTGGAGTTGGCGTTCTTGTGCCTGCAGCAACCGTTGCTGCGCGCGTTGCGTCCGCAGGTCTTGGCCTTGCGGCTGCTGCGCCTGTAGCTGTTGCACGCGCTGCTGCAACCGATCGATGCGATCCTGACGCTGCACGCTCTGGCGCGAAAGAATATCGCGCTGTCGGTCCTCACGCGCCAGATCACGTTGCTGCACGCGCTGCTCTTGCTGGAGCAGACGCTTTTCCCTCTGCAGCAATCGTTGCTGCGCGCGTTGCGCCCGCAGGCCTTGGCCTTGCGGCTGCTGCGCCTGAAGCTGCTGCACGCGTTGCTGCAACCGATCAATGCGCTCCTGACGCTGCACGCCCCGCGGCGAAAGAGCACCCCGCGGCCGCTCTTGCGTGGTTTGCTGGAGCTGCTGAATGCGCTGCTCACGCTGTTGCGTGCGCTGTTCGATCTGCTCCTGTCGCGACGGACGCGCGCTCACGGCGGGCGGTGCGCCCGGGCTTGGTGTGGAGATGCGCGGCGCCGGACGGGGCACCATGGCCGGACGCTGCGGTGGAGCCGGACCACGTTGAAAGTCAGGTCGCGGTGCTGTCACGCGCGGCGCTGACGGCCGCGGCGGCGCGGCGATTTGCGGCGGTGGACGCGGTGCCATGGCCGGTCGCTGTGGCGGCGGAGCCGGACGAAACGCCGGTGCGGCGGGCCGCGTCATGGGCGCAGGACGAGCCATGGCAGGCGGACGAGAGATTGCGGGAGGCGCTGCCGGACGAGTCATTGCGGGAGGAGGAGACATGGCGGGAGCACGAGACATGGCGGGGGGCGCGGCTGGTCGGGCGGCAGCAGCGGGCGGCGCGGCCCTTCTCAAGTCCTGGGCAGACGAGCCCACGCTCACCGCGATCGCAGAGACGCCAAGAAGAAATGCTGCAAAATGGACGCCGGGCGGAAGCATGATCGTCGCACCCTTGTGTCTCGCCCACCGTTTCAATGCGCGAGCGCAGAAATCGTTCGCACTTTGATTGTCATTGCGGCCTTGCGACGCAGACCCGCGAGCACGACACTCAACAGTATTTGCGCACCACACTGACGTAGAGATGCAGCGCTGGCGTGAACGGTCTCTGAGAGGTGCCGCGAATCCGGTCGTGGTGTTCACTCTGCAACGTATGAACGATGACAGTCCGGCGTCCGCTGGGCTCGGTACTCATCTAGTGGTTGGCGCACGGTGGCTGTCGCAAAGTGACTACCCGGATTGAGCGGGATGACGGCCGCATCATCACGCGAAGGAGCTCGCTGCTGCGATTTAATGGCCGCATGCGACGTCGGCTCAGCCTGCCTAATGGCTTTGGTGGCGCCATTCCCATGCACAGCGTGGGATGCCTCGTCCACAGCACCGGTGTGCTCCGCAGCATGCGCAGCGTTTCCTCGTCACACTTGAGCAAATGGGTTCTGCCAGCCGAACGGGGGCCGGCTAGGTCAAGCCTTCATCGGGGATGTTCAACGCTGTGCCACACGCCTTACAATGCACAGCATCGCTATCGTGGCGCTGCAGGCCGCAGGTCGGGCAAGGGAACCGCACCTTGCTTGGCGTCAAGAGCGCGCGGGCCAGATTGAAGAATAGGGTCACGCCAAAAATCATAATGACGACCGAGATTAGGCGGCCGACCGTGCCAGGCAGGGTAATGTCGCCAAAGCCCGTCGTCGTCAGCGCGGTGACGGTGAAATACAGCGCGTCGGCAGAATTGGTGATCTGGTCATTGCGAAACTTCTGGGTTTCGTAAACGATCGCAGTCATCACGAAGATGAACACTGCGAGGTTGGTGACGGCAAAGATGACCTCTTCGTTGCGCCGAAAGAACGGGATATCGATCCGCAGCCGCACCAGCATCTGATAGTCGCGCAAGAGCCGCAACGTGCGCAGAATACGGAGAAAGCCGCCGGCTCCCCTGCGAGGGGGCCAAAAATGAAACAATCGCGGCCATATCGGTCCACGTTGAGAAACACGTGAAGTCGCGCAGCCGATGCCGGATAACAAGCAGGCGGGCCGAGAAATCTGCAAGGATCACGACTCCGAACAAAACGTCGAGCGTTTAAATAATCTGGCTGGAGGGCAGGAACGATGTTGCGATGATGAACAGCACCGTAACGATATCGAATGCGAGCAGCGCATAGCGGAAGAAGATGCCGCTCGGAGTTGCCCCCTCGTAGAGGCGTCGTATCGGCTTTTGCAGAGAAGCGACGGTCATAGACGTGTTCATCGATTCAAGTTCAGACTACCTCGAACGAAGCGAATTATGTCGAAGCTTGGATGTGCAGGCTAAAGAGAGCCATTCACGTATTTCCCACGAAGCCGGCCTACACTGCTCCATCCTCAGGCTTGGCTCGGCGCTTCACGGGGCCACCTTCTTTGATTCACGTCAAGGCATCGCAGCTAGTCAGCGCACCCGGCTCGCCTTTCCGTAGGAGGGAGCAAATCACCTGAATCAAAGGCATGATATTGAGCGGGAAGTTTTAAGACTTGCTTGCGGTCAGGGCTAGACGCGCGGTCCGCTTAGCGCCAATTGCGGACGTTCTCCGCTCCTCGCGCGTCAGGTCGAGCCGCTCCCAGACATCGATCAGCGCCTTAGCGAGCGCGTCGATCATGCCGTCGTCGTGATATGGCGAAGGCGTGATGCGCAGCCGTTCCATGCCGCGCGGCACGGTCGGGTAGTTAATCGGCTGGATGTAGATCCCATGTTCGGTGAGCAGGAGGTCGCTTGCCGCTTTGCAGTTCTCCGGATTGCCGACGTGGACCGGTATAATGTGCGTCTCGCTAGGCATGACCGGGAGTCTGGCAGCCGCAAGCACTGCCTTCGTGCGCGCCGCGCGGTGCTGATGCTGCTCGCGCTCCCAGTTGGAGCTCTTGAGGTGGCGGATTGCCGCGGTTGCAGCGGCACAAATCGCCGGCGGAAGGGCTGTGGTGAAAATGAAGCCAGGCGCGTATGAGCGCACTGCATCGATCAACACGGCATCACCTGCAATATATCCGCCGAGACAGCCGAACGCCTTGGCAAGGGTGCCCTCGATCACGTCGACGCGGTGCGCCGCGCCCTCGCACTCCGTGATGCCGCCGCCGCGCGGGCCGTACATGCCGACCGCATGCACCTCATCGCAGTAGGTCATCGCGTTGTAACGCCGGGCAAGATCGCAGATGCCCTTGATGGGGGCGACGTCACCATCCATCGAATAGACACTCTCGAACGCGATCAGCTTCGGCCGCTGGCAGTCGGCCCGTTTGAGCAGCTCTTCAAGGTGACCGAGATCGTTATGGCGCCAGATATGCTTCTCCGTCCCGGACTGGCGCACGCCTTCGATCATCGAGTTGTGGTTGAGCGCGTCGGATAAAATCACGCAGCCGGACATCAGCCGGGCAATCGTTGCGATGCCGGTCTGGTTCGAGACGTAGCCGGAAGTGAACACTAGCGCCGCCTCCTTGCCGTGCAGGTCGGCCAACTCGCGCTCAAGCTCGACCAGCGGATGACTAGTACCCGCGATGTTACGCGTGCCGCCCGCGCCGGTGCCCATGCGGATCGCGGTTTCGACCATTGCGCCGACGACCTTCGGGTGCTGCCCCATCGCGAGGTAGTCGTTGGAGCACCAAATCACGACGCTGCGCGGGCCCGCAGGCGAGTGCCAGATGGCACGGGGATAGTGCCCGGCGATGCGCTCAAGATCTGCAAAGACGCGGTAGCGCCGTTCGTCCCGTAAACGCGCAAGGGCGTGTTCGAAATAGCCGTCGTAATTCATGACAGCCTCCGGTTGCGACGGTCTCAGATGTCCGCGCGGCGCCCCTGGTCAGGACGCGCCCACATTGCGTTGATCGTCCTTAATGCCTTGCATTCTCGCGAGCCTTCCCCATGGCGCCGCGCACCACCTCGGCAATGCGCTCGCCCGGCGTGTCCGCGTCAAGACCGCGCACGAATTTACCTTCAGCGTCCATCAGGTAGAGGTAGGTGCTGTGGTCCATGACGTAGTCCTCTGCGCGCGGCCCGCTCTTACGAGGTTCGAAATAGGCGCCGTACTCCTGGGCAACGGCAGCGATCTGCTGCGGCGTGCCCGTGAGTCCGACGATCCTCGAATCAAATGATTGGGTGTAGTTCCCCATGACCGTCGGCGTATCGCGCTGCGGATCGACGGTGATGAACAACGGTTGGAGCTTGTCGGCGTCGGGGCCGAGCTTCTCGAGCGCGACGGAAATCTCAAGGAGCGCCGTTGGGCAGCTATCGGGGCACGAGGTGAAGCCGAAATAAACCAGAAGCCATTTGCCGCGGTAGGTCTGCTCGGTGACGGTCGTGCCGTCAGGTGAGGTGAGTGTGAACGCGCCGCCAATCGTCACCGGCGAGTTGGCTGCACGCGCGAGTGGTTGGTTCAACAGCAACGCGGTGGCGACAGCAATCCCAAAAGGCATTGCCCGCCCGAGGGCCGAAACTATGGAGCGGCGACGCATCAAATGCCTCTCCGCGGCAGTGTTTAGTTGGTGCTTAGCTCAAGCCAGCAAGTATTTCTTAGACGATTTTCGCCCTCAAGCTTCATAAGCTTTGCTTAAGGTCTCGCAAAGGAGTTCTGATTTTCCTCATCCCTGCAAATGGCGGTTAGCTCTCAACGAGTTTTTCTGAGGACATCCAAGATCGAGAGAGCGCTGCGATGACTGACTTTGCCATGAAGTGGCTGATCGGGGTGTCGTCGATGGTCGCGGCGGTCGCAACGCCGCTCCCGGCGCCGGCCTACGAAGCGGGTGCGGTCGCGGGCGGCGGATCGATCACCGGCACGGTCGTGTTCAACGGAGTCCCCGGCACCCGTAAGGTCATTCCGACCAAGGACATCGAGGTGTGCGGCGGTCCCTACGAGGAGACGCTCATTCAGGTCGGGCCGGACAAGAGCGTACAGAACGCCGTCGTGTATTTGACCGATATCGCGAAAGGAAAAGCCTGGCCGGCGGAAGCCAAGAAGCCGGAAATCAACAACAACAAATGCAAATTCGAACCTAACATTCAGGTAACACGCGTGGGCGGCCTCGACGTCGTCAACAGCGATCCGATGCTCCACAACACGCACGGCTATTACGGCAAGCGCACCGTGTTCAACCTCGCTCTGCCCAATCAGGGTCAGCGAATTCCCGTCGAGTTGCCGCGGCCGGGCGAGGTGCGGATCGATTGTGACGCACATGGCTGGATGGAAGCGTGGATCTACGTCGTCGACAATCCCTACTACGCCATCACTGGGGCCGACGGCAAATTCACCATCTCCGATGTTCCGGCCGGAACCTACAAGCTGGTGGTGTACCAACCCTTCACCGGCCCCAACGAGCAAACGGTGACCGTTGCGGCGGGGAAGCCGAGCGACCTGAATATCGAACTGAAGAAGGGCGCCTCTTCGATGCAAGGCGGCTCCGGCAAGTAACGGGTTTTCGCGGCTCGTCCCGCGACAATCGAGCCGAAGAAACAAGAAAATCTGGCGAAGCCGGAATCGCCTCGTGGAGAGGAGCAACGTCCTGTACCGACTCATCCTCAGGGAGGAAACCCATGTCCGAGCTTGAGCGCGACCGGCGTGAAATAGCTGAGGTGCTCCAACAGCCCGGGGTGCATCCTGACCCCTCGCTGCGGATTACCCGACGCACCTTCGTGCACAGATCATGTCTGGTCGGGGCGGCGACCGTAGCCGAAACCTTCGCCTGGTGGCCGCTGCTCAACACCCTCGACGTCGCTTATGCGGCTGAGGCGCCTTTCAAGTTTGCCTGGATTTCCGACACCCATCTCTATCCGAAGTCCCTCAATACGCGCTTCGTCGAGAAGACTGTGCGTGCCGTCAAGGAGGTGCAGGCGATGAATCCGCCGGCCGACTTTCTGATTTTCGGCGGCGACCTGGCTCAGCTTGGCAAGGTCGAAGAACTTGAGCTCGGTGTGGAGATCTTGAAAGAAATCAATATCCGCAAGGTCTACATTCCGGGCGAGCACGATTGGTACCTCGACATGGGTACGAAGTGGGGCGAACTGTTCGGCCAACCCAACTGGACATTCGACCACAAGGGCGTGCGCTTTGTCGGGCTCGACACCGTCAGTCGCGGTCCGGACTATTGGTCGGCGAAGAAGATGAGTCCCGAGGAGCGCATGGGTCACATGGCCACGCTCGACGGCACCGTCGCAGGCCCGTGGGCGGGCGTCGGCCGCGATCAGCTCGACTGGCTGCAGAAGACGCTTGCCAATTGGGATCGGAACCGGCCGGTCGTCATCTTCAGCCACAATCCGCTGTACGAGTACTATCCGCCGTGGAACTTTTGGGTGCGCGACTGGCGCGAGGTGAACGAGGTGCTCAAGCCCTACACCAAAGTCACCAACATTCACGGTCACACGCATCAGGTGCTCTACAACGAGATCGGCACCATGCGCTCGATCGGCATGCTGGCGACCTCATGGCCTTGGCCTTACGCGCCGGAAGGGGTGCCGAAGCTTACAAAGCCGATGATCCGGGTCGATCCTGGTGATCACTTTGACGGGGTTGGTTGGGCTAAGATCGACGTCAGCGCCCAGGATAAAGTCGACGCCGAATACGTCATGTGGCGCAAGCAGGTGTACGCGCAGTCTCCAGATGACTATGCGAAGAGCATTCCCGAGGTTTTGCGACCCCCGGGTCGCTGACAGTATATGGCCATATTAGGAGGAACGGGCATGACCGTGTCGATAACATGCCGTTTCATTTTGTTCCGCGCTGCTCCGGCCGTAGCGCTTGCCGTCCTGGTCGGCCCTGCGGGTGCGCACAAGGATCCGGTGACGCCGCAGCTGCTGAACGCGTACCAGCAAGTGTTCATGGAGCAGGTCCGCAAGGGCGACCTGCTGTTCCACGGTGACGCAGCGACCGAGAAGGCGATGGGGGTCGTGTTGTCCAATACGGGAATGGCATGCGCTATGTGCCATCCGATGACGGCCGATACCCACCCCGCAACGTTCCCGAAGTACCAAGCGCAGATGGCCAAGTTCGCGACGCTGCGCGACATGATCAATTGGTGCATCGAGAAACCCAACCAGGGCGAAAAGATCGCCGATGACTCGGATGCGATGAAGGCCTTGGAAACGTACATCTACTGGTCGCAGAGCGGGTCGGTGTTGAATCCGGGCAAGTTCTGATTTCGATGCTGCGAAGCGGAGGCTTTTAGCGCGGGCATTGCGGTCGAAGCTGCATCCGCTTGAGAACAGGAGAGAATGCACTAGCAGACAGGCAAGAGGGAATGCTCCATGGCGGAAGTGTTTCCTGCAGAAGGACTGCGCGGCAGGTTCAGTGGGATCAATTTGGATGATCTGGTCGACTGGCCGGTCGTGCGAACATGGCTTTATTTCGGGATGTTCTGGCTCCTTGTCACGCCATCGATCGGCGTTGCCCTCTCGAGCCTCTTCAATCACCCCGATTATCTCGGCAACGAAATAGGGCTTACCTTCGGCAGGCTGCGGCCTGTGCACGTCAATGGCGTCATCTTCGGCGCCTTTTCGACGCTGTTCATCGGCGAATGTTATTACCTTGTGCCGCGCCTATGTGGCGTCCGCGTGGTGTGGTCGCAACTGGGCATTCCGCTGGCTTGGCTATGGAGTACGGCCGTTCTCGCCGGTCTCGTGTCGCTGCCATTCGGCGAAAATCACGGTCTCGAAGCTGGCGAGCTCCCACTATTCGCTGAAATCCCGATCTTCATCGTCGTCGCGACAGTGACCGCGCAATTCCTCATCACCATCGGGCAGCGACTGGAGCCGCCGCTTTATGTCGCGCTCTGGTACCTGATCGCGACCTTCATCTGGACGACGATGAATCTTGTCCTCGGCAGTTTTATCCTGCCCTACACGATTTCCGGCATCAACAGCGCGGCGTTCCACGGTCTCTACATCCACTACATCGTCGGGCTGTGGCTGACGCCGGCGGGCTATGTGCTGATCTACTATTTCCTTCCTGTAAGCGCGCGCAATCCGCTGTTCGCGCACAAGCTCTCTTTGGTCGGCTTCTGGTCCCTTGCCCTGTTCTATCCATTCGTCGGCATCCATCACTATCTCTACAGTCCAATTGCTGATTGGGCCGAAACGCTGGCGATCATCACCTCGATGCTTCTCATCATTCCGGTGTGGACCGTGCTCGTGAATTTCTTCGGCACCATGACAGGCAAGTGGCACGAATTTGGAAGGAATCTGCCTGCAAAATTCCTGATCATGGGCTCGCTGATGTATCTCGTCGGGTGCTTCCAGGGCTCGACGGAAGCCCTGCGCTCGATCCAGCAGCCGACTCACTTTTCGGACTTCGTTATTTCTCATTCCCATCTCACCGTGTTCGGTACCTTCGTGGTCTGGGCGATGGGCGGTCTGGTCTATGTCTGGCCGCGGGCATTCAAGCGCGAAATATGGTCCTTCAGGCTGGGCAATTGGTCATTTTGGCTGATTACCGTCGGCATCTCCACCATGGGCTTAGTGCTGACCGCCGCTGGTCTCCAGCAGGGCTTTCAGTGGATGAGCGGCACCGAATGGCTCGATACCGTAGTGTGGATGCAGCCCTACTGGCTGGTGCGCACGATGTCCGGCATCAGCATGGACATCGGCATGTCTCTTTTGGTCATCAATTTGGCAATGACGGCGCTGACCAGTGCGGTCGTGGCCCCTGCGCCGGGGATTGAACCCGGAGCGATCCCGGTTGGGAGGCCGGCTGAATGAGCGCACATGACGACGGCACGCGGCCGCTTGGTGGAGGCGGCGAAAGCCGCGCCGCTTGGTGGCGTGCCTGGTGGCGCTGGAAGCCTGAAGCCATCAGTGCGCGCTTCGTCGCGCTGGTCGCCGGCATCATCTTCTTCTTCCTCGCCGTCTTAACCCAGGGCATTCTGCCCTTCATCGAGCCCTCGGCTCGGACCAGCGAGGTGACGGCAGTCGTCCGTACCGATTACGGCCAGCTCAAATGGATGGTCAGCGACGCCACCGATTACACGCCGACGCAGCGGCTCGGCCGCCAAGTCTATTTGCGCGAGGGCTGCTGGTATTGCCATTCGCAATATGTGCGACCCGTGACCGGCGAGACGCGCCGTTGGGGCCCGGTCTCCGAAGTGGGCGAGTACGCCTTCGATGTGCCGCATCTGTTCGGCACGCGACGTATCGGCCCGGACCTGACTCGGGTCGGGCTGAAATACAGCAACGAGTGGCATTTCGCCCATTTCTGGAATCCCCGCGAGCTATTGCCTGACTCGATCATGGCGCCATATCGGGGACTGTTCGATACGCCCCGGGATCCGGTCAAGATTGTCGATGACGAGGCTGGAAATCGCACGCTGGAAAATAATGCGATCACGCAAAAGCTCTTCGACTTTGCAAGCAAGGTGCAGGTCAAACTCACGCCGAACACCCGCGGGCTGCTGTTCGTGCCGTTGGAAGCACGCGATAAAGCCCCTGCGATCGTGATCCCGAACAACGAATACATCGGCAACACGGTCATGATCGCGGCCGAGACGAAAGAGCTCGAAGGGCTGATTGCTTATCTACAAAAGCTCGGCATGAACCGTGGCAAATGGCGCGACGTGTTCGAACCGCAGCAGCTTGAGGTGACACAGGCCACGCTGCCGCGCTCTTCCGAGTGGATTGCCTATGGCCGGGTTGTCTACGAGCGGCGGTGCCTTGGCTGTCATGGCGCCAAGGGCGATGGCAACGGCCCCGCTGCAACGTTCCTGTATCGGCAGCGGCCGCGAAGTTTCGCAGCGGCGGTCTTTAAGTTCAGGCTGACCAAGGAACCTGTCCCGACCGATGGCGATCTCCTGCGCACGATCACGCGAGGCGTGCGCGGCACCGCCATGCCGCCCTGGTATGAGCTGCCGCTGACGGATCGGCTCGCGGTCATCCAGTACATCAAATATGAGTTGGCGGTCGACCGCTCCGATCCGGCGAAGCCGTATTCGTTCTTCATCGAGGAACCGCCGGGCGCTCCCTTATATATTCAGCGGCCACCGGCCCCGTCGCAGCAGATCCTCGCCCGCGGCAAACAAGTCTGGCAAATCGCCAAGTGCTGGGAGTGCCATGGCAATACGGGAAAGGGCGATGGCGAAAAGGCTGCCGGCTTGAAAGACGATCTCGGCTTTCCGATCCCGCCCGCCAATCTGACCACCGGCCAGTTCAAGTCGGGTCCAGCGGTCGAAGACATCTTCCGCACCATGACGACCGGCTTGAGCGGCACGCCGATGCCCAATTACCGCGACTCGCTGCCCGAAGAAGACCGTTGGGCGCTCGCCTATTACGTGCTCTCGCTCTCCGCCTTCACGGATCCCATCACAGGCGAGCCGCTCCCGATCGCATCCGCCGATCGCAGCGCGCTCAACGATCCTAAAATGCAAGCGGACACGCCGGACAAAGCCTATATTCCGAACGGACGCGTGCAGAGAAGCGGCGGCGGCTCAAACGCTGCGCGTGCAAAATTGCACGGGCCCACAGCCACGCAGTCACAAACAGCGGCGCAGGAGAACCAACAATGATCACCAATTTCGAGATCGTCGGTCCCTATCTGGCCGCTTTGATGATGAGCCTCGGCGCGCTCTGCATTTTGGTGTGGGGCATATTTTCTGGCGCCTTCTACGGAGCTGACGACGCAGCGTTGCGTTTCTTTCAGAGGGAGGTTGGTGATGACGGATCTGCAAAAGAGCGACCCGGAAAGCCCGACGCACCCGAAGCTTGAGGTGCGTGAGAGTTCGCCTCCGGAACTAGAAAATTATGCCGGCGGCCTGATCCAGGCGCGGGTCGGATATATCCCGGTGTGGCTGCTGGTGACCTACGCAGTCCTTTTCGCGTGGGGGCTGTACTACATGTACGCGTATTGGGGCGGAGTTGGACCGGGACGTCTTGATTGAACTCGTTGAGCTCGAACTTGGCAAGCGAGGAGAGCAGAGATGTTGGCAGCCAAAGTAATTCTCGTGGTCGCGGGTTTGAACCTGCTGTTCCTGGCAGCCGAGCTTGCAATGAACGTGGTGCTGATTTCCCTGCGCTAACCGGAGGGAACCATGCTGGAACACACGACTTTCTTGTTCTCTGATGCGGGCCCATCGCAATTCATCGCTTTCGTGATTTATGCGATCTGCACCATCGGCTTCTGCGCCTGGCTGATTTATCTCGTTCGAGAGTAGGGGCGGCACGGCTGAGTTCGCACAGTCACCAGTAAATAGGGCGTCTGCGATGACCGCCTATATTGTCATTTTCGCAGCGGGGTTCGCAGGCAGCTTCCACTGCATCGGTATGTGCGGCGGGTTCGCCTGCGCGCTGGGCCGCGATCCACACGGACCGCGTGCAACACTTCAACGCCACCTGCTTTACAATCTTGGTCGATTGTCGACCTACTGCTTTATAGGCGTGCTTGCTGGCGCACTTGGCCAACTAATATGTACATCGCAGGGGATTACGGTACCTTTGCTGAGCAGCACGCTCGACACCGGCCAACGCGTTCTCGCGATCATCGCCGGACTGCTCATGGTTGCGATGGCCCTGCAGTTCTTTGGCCTGCTGCCGGGCTGGCATCGCGTCTCAAACGGCTTCGCGACTAGCGCTCTCGTTATGCCCTTGCGCAGCTTGTTGACGGCGCAAGGACATGGGGCCCCCCTCGCTTTCGGTGTGTTCAACGGCTTCCTGCCGTGTCCGTTGGTCTATGCCTTCGCAGCTCAGGCCGCGAGCACCGCCGGAGCTCTTCCTGGTTTTCTCACCATGGCGTCATTCGGCCTCGGGACCTTTCCCGCCATGCTGCTGATGGGCGGCGTCGGCTATACGCTGGCGCCTGCGTGGCGGCAGCGTGGCGTCTGGCTGGCTGGCTGCTGCATTTTGCTGCTCGGCCTCGTCACCCTCGGCCGCGGCGTCCTCCCTTTCGCCGCGCACCTCGCGCATGGCTGGCCAGGAGGATATCCCGTATGACGGCACAGGACCGTACGTTGTGCAGCCATTGCCTGTTACCTATCGGGCGACGGGCGATGCAGCGCACGGTGAACGGTGAGGTTTGTGCATTCTGCTGCTACGGCTGCTGTATCGCCTACCAAGTCAAGAACGGCAAAAACGAGGAGTGGGAGGCCGCTTGGCTATTGATCCGGCTCGGTGTCGGCGGCTTTCTCTCCATGAATATCATGCTTTTCAGCCTGCTCCTCTATGCCGACGCCTTCAGCGGCGCGGATGCCAAGATGCTTCCCT
Source organism: Nitrobacteraceae bacterium AZCC 1564 (assembly GCA_036924835.1). Classification (NCBI taxonomy): domain Bacteria; kingdom Pseudomonadati; phylum Pseudomonadota; class Alphaproteobacteria; order Hyphomicrobiales; family Nitrobacteraceae; species Nitrobacteraceae bacterium AZCC 1564. The sequence continues at coordinate 2,577,422 of JBAGRR010000001.1, read as the reverse complement.
GGATTCATCTCCTGCTCTGGCTGTTCGCCACGCCCGCGGTGATCATTCTCGGCGGACCGTTTCTGCGCGAGACGTGGCTCAACGGCAAGGAAGGGCGCCTGACCTCCTCGGCGCTGATCGTCCTTGGCGTCGGCGCCGCCTATCTCTATTCCGCCTTCGCCGTCATCGAGCGCGGCCCCAATGTTTATTTCGACACTGCAAGCATGGTGCTGATGCTGTTCACCATGGGCTATTATCTCGATGCCGTCGCGCGTGCACGGGCGGCGCGTGACCTGCACCCCCTATTGGCGGCGGAAAGCGAATGGGCGACCGTCGTTGATGGCAACGGAGAGTCCCGCCGGCCGGTGCGCGAGGTGGGCGCCGGTACGTTGGTGCGGGTGCGGCCGGGGGAGCGAATACCGGTCGACGGCGTGGTCAAAGAGGGGGAATCGCACACCGACGAGGCTGTGATCACCGGTGAGAGCCGGCAGATCACCAAGGACGTCGGATCGCATGTGATCGCTGGAAGTCTCAACCTCGACGGCCCGCTCCTCATCCAAAGCAGCGGCGCGGCAAATGCGACCCGCTGGGCGCAGATCTGTCGATCGGTGCGCGATGCGCTCATCTGCCGCAGCCCAAGCCAACGACTTGCCGACAGCATTGTTGGCGTATTTGTGCCGATCATTCTCATGCTGGGGGTTGGCGCGTCGGTGTACTGGGCAAAGCACCTACCGCTTGACCGCGCGCTGTTGATCGGCCTCGCGGTCCTGGTGGTCGCCTGTCCGTGCGCGGTGGGGCTTGCGGCACCGATGGCCACGTCGCTTGGTATCGGACGACTGGCCCGGCGCGGCTGCCTGATCCGCGATCCGGCTGCATTGGAGGCGCTCGCGCGAACGCGAGTGCTCGCCTTCGATAAGACCGGCACGCTCACCGCAAACAAGGCGCGTATCGTCGGCATCTATAGCGAGGGTGTCGACACGCCAATGAAGTGCTTGCACGCGCCGCCGGCTTGGAACGTCATTCCGAGCATGGGCTCGCGCATGCCGTCGCCGTGGCGGCTGCCACGCATGGAGTCAAACCGCTCCCCACGCGCGACGTGCGCACCGTGCCCGGCCGTGGCATTTGCGGCAACGCCGAAGGCCAACCGGTGGCGGCCGGGAGCGGCGCCTTCATGCGCGATCTAGGCTGGTTGCTGCCACCTGTCATGGCCGAGCAAGCGCGATCACACGAGGAGAGCGGTCACTCCGTGGTTTATGTCGGCTGGAGTGGGCGGGTGCATGCCGTGCTGACGCTCGACGATACGCCGCTGCAGGAGGCGCGCGCGACTGTCGAAGCAATACGCGACCGCGGGATGCGCGTGATGCTGTTGACCGGCGATCTTCCTGCTGTGGCACAGCGAATCGCAGCCGCGGTTGGGATCGAGACCGAAGACATCCAGGCGGCTCTTGCGCCGGAGGCCAAGTCGGTGACCCTGGATCGGCAGCAAGCGCACGGCATTGTGGCGATGGTCGGCGACGGCCTGAACGACGGACCAGCTCTGGCCCGAGCGGACGTCGGAATTGCCGTTGGTTCGGCCACGGACCTTGCCCGCGAGACCGCGGCACTCGTGCTGCCCGCCGGAGGGCTTTGGATGCTGCCGTGGGCGGTCGACGTCGCCCGCGCGGTTCGCACGACCATTCTCACCAACCTAGCGTGGGCGTTCGGCTATAATCTCATTGCCGTTGGGTTGGCGATGGCCGGAGTCCTCCAGCCGGTGCTGGCGGCGGCAGTGATGGCAGGATCGAGCATCGTCGTCGTCCTGAATTCGCTGCGGTTGGAGCGGCTGCCCGAACCAATTCCATCCGCTGCGGCGGAGAGCGCTCCTGTACCTCGCAGCACGGCCGTTCCGGACAATAGCAAAGCCTTCCAAGCGGGTTGACCCGCCTGTCCGGTGCCTCGAATTGAAGTTTCTGCCACCGTTGCGGCAAGCTTGATCTTGGGAACTTCAAGTCGAACGGCGGCACTAGCCGAACGTGTCGTGCGTAAAGACAGCGTACCAGCTTTGCGCCTCGCGTGCAGCCCGGCGGCGGGTTTCCGCGCTTTCCTGCACCTGGCTGACGAAGTTGTCGATGATCTTAATCGTTCCGGCCACGGGCTTGAAGCTGACAGCATTGCTCACCGCATCGTCGGGACTAAGAAAAGTGTAGCAAGTGTTGAACAAATGAGGCGAACCGCGCACGGATCCCGCAAGTGCCTCGACGATAGCAAACGCACAGGCTTTGGCCTGGCTATTCGCAACAAATGCCGATTTCGGCATTTCGCCCGCACCGGCAGCATCGCCAACGACATGGATTCCCGGCTGTAGCTCCGACTCGAATGTTATGGGATCGACTGGACACCAGCCGGATTGATCCACGAGCCCGATTTGTTGCGCGAACTGGCCGGCCATTTGCGGTGGTATGACATTGACGACCGCGGCCTTGAATGTGTCGCTCGCGGTCTTGACGGATCGCTCCTTCACGTCGATCGCCTTTATCCCACCAGTGAATTGGGCAGGTAGCCATTCAATCATACCCCGATAGTGGCGCTCCCAAGCATCCAGAAATAGATCCTGGGAGTTGAAGCTATCCTTCGCATCGAGGATCAGGATCCTCGAGCGCGGTTTATGTTGTTTGAAATAATAAGCAACCAGAGAGGCACGTTCGTATGGGGCGGGCGGACAGCGGAACGGGTTCGGGGGCGCGACGAGCACGAAGACACCGCCATCCTCCATGCTTTCGAGTTGCCGTCGCAGCAGCTGCGTCTGTGGGCCCGCGTTCCAGGCGTGCGGGATGATCTGCGTCGCCGCCTCGTCATACCCCGCGAGGGCGCCGTAATTGAAAGCGATGCCAGGGGCGACAACAACGCGGTCGTAAGGCAATTTTGCACCACTCTTGAGCCCAACGGTTTTTGCGACCGGATCAACCGCTGTCACGGAATCATGAATGACATTGATCCCGTATCGTAGCGCGAGCGTCTCGTAGCCATGCGTCAGCGACTCGAACGAGCATAGCCCGGCGAGATAAAGGTTGCTGAAAAAGCAGGTCGTATAGTTCGGCTTTGGCTCAACCAGCGTGACCTCGATCGTTCGCGCGCTAGTGGCCAAGTACTTGGCGGCCGTGGCACCGCCGATACCGCCACCGACGACGACAACCCTCGCCTTGGCTTCGCTTGCCGCCAATCGAGGGTTGAGCGCCACGAGAGCCATCGCTCCCGTCAAGCAGCCGAACTCTCGACGCGTCCGGGATTTCATGGCCTAACCTACTTGTTCAGCGCTGCGAGATGGCGCCACGGTTGCGGTTTCTTCATCATTGTACGACAGGGCGACGGCCCGCATGATGGCTCGGGCGCTCGCGTGATCGGTATCCAAGCATTGCCCGAGTGAGTATCGGCGGACTCATGCCGAGGACCGTCGGAATACCAACATCGCCGCCATCCAGACGATGGCAGGACGCGGACATCGCGGCGAGTTGGGCTCCACCGTCGCGGTCCGCTGCCTGGCTGCAAACGGCGAGAATAATGAACGAACCTGAAGCAATTGCATGCTGAGACCGGCTCGCTCCCGGTATTTGCGATCGTCGATCCCTGGAGCATGGCAACATCACTAAGACATCATTTAGCGACAGTGAGGTGGTGCTCCAGCACATAGATGCCGCCGCCATCCTCTTCCCAAATGAACTCAAGCCGGCCGCTCTCTGTCGCGCGCAAGTAGAATTCGATAAAAGGATTCGCCGCCATGGCTTCGTGGAGATCAACGCTGAACACCACGACGTCATTGTGGCGGCAGATAAACCTGTTGACGATCTTGCGCGGGATGGCATTCCCTTGGTCATCGTGCCGCAGGCCGGTCTCCATCTGATGGCTGATCAGGGTCTTGACCGCAAACACTTCACCGTTCGCGACGGCGCTTGGTACTTGCACACGGGGTGCCGGGGTGAGCATTCCCCACCTCCTTCCGTCACTTGCATCCGTTGGTGGCGACCTTGACCCAGGTTTCGGTCATCAGCAACGTGCCGTCGTTCATCTCTGCCACCGCCACGACATATTGCGGTTCGGCGAGACGGATGCGTGTCGACACGCGAGGCTCGCTGCGTTGTGGAACGAAACGAAACGTCGCAACCTCAACAAGCGGATTTCGCGGAGCCAGCACAGAGACGTACCTAACGTGATCGGATTCGGTCATGGGACTATCGATCACGAGCGTGAGTGGCACGGTGTAGCCATTCGGAAAAACCTGCGGCATCACCAGATGCAGACGATCCGACGCGGTGGGGGTTTTTCCGGTCAGTTGCTTAATAAGATCCACCGCGTCGCCGTTCGTGGGCGGTGGTGCAGCGAGCGCGGCGCTCGCAATTCCGGTGGTTCCCGCAACGGCGGCGACCAAAACAGTTCGTCGCGTAAAGCTTAGCGGCCTTGTCGTCTCCAACGCGAGATCCTCCCTATCGGCAGGCGGAACTCTCGAAGCGTGCGCTCGATATTTCTGTGCGTCGAGGTCTTACCATGGGTGCTCTCACAAGACGGCTCCCCCTCGCGGGGCCCTGCGACCGTTGGTGCAACTCGACACACTAGGACACCCGCTGCATGGGAGACCGTATGCGCGATCGCGATCGGCTCAGAACTCCATGTCGCCGCGATGGTGGTCGTGGTCATGGCCCGGCAAAGGTGGTGGCGGCGGCGTCGGCAGCTCGGCCACCATGGTCTCAGTGGTGATGATCAGGCCGGCGACCGAGACCGCGTCCTGCAGCGCGGTGCGCACCACCTTGGTTGGATCGGTGATGCCCTTGGCGACCAGGTCGCCATACGCGCCGGTCTGGGCATCATAACCCCAGTTGTACTGCTCCTTCTCCAGGATCTTGCCGATCACCACCGAGCCGTCGTCGCCGGAGTTTAACGCTATCTGGCGCGCTGGCGAGCTGATTGCCCTCTTGACGATGTCAACGCCGTGCTTCTGGTCCCGGTTGGCAGGCTTCACCCGGTCGAGCACCTTGGCGGCGCGCAGCAGCGCCACGCCGCCGCCCGGCAAAATGCCTTCTTCGACTGCGGCGCGCGTCGCATGCATCGCGTCGTCAATGCGATCCTTGCGTTCCCTTGCGTCGATCTCGGTGGCCCCCCCGACATGGATTACCGCCACGCCGCCGGCGAGCTTGGCGAGCCGCTCCTCTAGTTTCTCGCGGTCATAGTCGGAGGTGGTCTCCGCGATGTGCTGCTTGATCTGGTTGATGCGAGCCTCGATGTCCGCCTTCTTGCCGGCGCCGCCCACAATCGTGGTGCTCTCCTTGTCGATCATTACCGTTGTGGCTCGGCCAAGCATGTCGAGCGTGGCGTTTTCAAGCTTCGTGCCGAGGTCCTCCAAGATGGGGGTACCACCCGTGAGGATGGCAACGTCCTGCAGCATCGCCTTGCGGCGATCGCCAAAGCCGGGCGCTTTCACCGCCGCGACCTTGAGGCCGCCGCGCAGCTTGTTGACCACGAGGGTAGCGAGCGCTTCGCCTTCGACTTCTTCGGCGATAATGAGCAGCGGCTTGCCCGTCTGCGCCAGGGCTTCCAGCAGTGGCAGCAGTTCCCGTAAGTCCGAGAGCTTCTTCTCATACGCAAGGACGTAGGGATTCTCCATCTCCACCCGCATCTTGTCGGCATTGGTGACGAAGTAGGGCGAAATATAGCCGCGATCGAACCGCATGCCCTCGACCACGTCGAGCTCGGTCTCAAGAGATTTCGCCTCTTCGACCGTAATCACGCCGTCATTGCCGACCTTCTTCATGGCCTCAGCCAGCAACCTGCCGATTTCGGCGTCGCCATTGGCGGAGATGGTGCCGACCTGCGCGATCTCGTCGTTGGACGTGATCTTCTTCGAATTCCGCTTGAGATCCGCGACGACGGCCTCGGCTGCAAGGTCGATACCGCGCTTCAGGTCCATCGGATTCATGCCGGCGGCGACTGCCTTGGCACCTTCGCGAGCGAGGGAGGCTGCCAGCACGATTGCAGTGGTTGTGCCGTCACCGGCGACATAAGATGTCTTGCTCGCGACCTCACGCACGAGCCGCGCCCCCATGTTCTCGAATTTGTCCTCGAGCTCGATTTCTCCGGCGACTGTCACACCGTCCTTGGTAATGCGGGGTGCGCCAAACGACTTCTCCAGCACGACGTTGCGCCCCTTGGGCCCAAGCGTCACCCGCACCGCGCTGGCGAGAATGTCGACACCGCGCAGCATGCTTTCACGCGCCCTGCCGGAAAATGCGAACTGCTTGGCTACCATGGATACATCCCAATTTGATGAGGTGACCTCGCGGGCGCCGCGAGCGTCTTGGTCCGATGATGCGGCCCTCCCTTTGCTCCCGCACGACGCCCTTTCATCCCAGCGTGCGGCGCACTCCCGCTGGTGATGTCAACCCACGCGATTTCAGACCGTTCAATGTTTTTGAGCTATCGGCCAAAAGCCAATCAAATTGCTTTGCCGCGGCATTAAGAATATCTTATCGGGGTGATCACGATCCGGCAGCTATGTTATCTTGACGCGCTTGCCCGTCATCAGCATTTCGGACGAGCCGCGGAGGAGTGTTGTGTCAGCCAGCCCGCACTCTCAATGCAGATCCACGAGCTGGAAGGGCTTCTCGGCGTAGAGCTGATCGAGCGGCGCCCAGGCGCGCCGATGTTCACCGAACTTGGGACCAAGATCGCGCAACGCGCCGGAGCGATCCTCGGTGCAGTGCGCGACCTGACGGACCTGGCTCAACATGGAACCAAGGTGTTAAGCGGAACGCTGCGCCTTGGCATTATCCCCACGCTGGCGCCGTATATCTTGCCGCGGTTGCTGCCGCAACTGGAGCACGGGTATCCCGATCTGCGCCTTGATTTGGTGGAAGCACAGACAAGGGTGCTGCTCGCAGATCTCGAGCGTGGCGCTCTCGAAGTCTTATTGTTGGCGTTGCCGCTCAAGACGGCTGCGGTTGAGGTTTTCCATCTTGTGACAGACCGCTTCCTCTTTGCTGTACCCGCCGACGACCCTCTACTGGAAACCGAGCGCGTGACGTCTTGCGAGGTGAAGAAGCGTAAGCTCATTCTACTGGAAGAAGGTCATTGTCTCCGTGATCACGCGCTCGACTATTGTGCCAAGGAGCGTTGGAATGTGGCATCGAGCCTCAGTGCAACGAGCCTTGCAACGGTGATGCAGATGGTGGCGAGTGGATATGGCGCCACGCTAGTTCCAGAAGTCGCAGCTGATGTCGAGTTGCGCGACGACCGCGTGAAGCTCCTGCGTTTCGTCGAACCGCAACCCGGCCGCAGTATCGGGCTGGCGTGGCGTCGGACCTCTCCACGCAAGGTCGACTTTCTGGCGCTTGGTCAGGCGGTGAAAAACGCGCTGAACACACCCGCCCGGCAGCAATGTACCCGCTACCAGCGCGCCCGTCTGAGAACGGAAATCCAGTCATGCTGATTTAACACCAGGCGCACGATGCACTGCATCTGGCGCGTGTCTCCTCCGCAGAGCCTTCGGAAGAGGCGACAACGGGCGCAAGGTACCCGTCACAGACGGTAATTTCGTACAGCTTTAGCAGGCTGTTGAAGAAGTCGGTAGCGAAGCGTTCCGTATCGTGATTCTCTAGGACCAGGATTTAACTGGGGGAGCGCGATGCGGGGGAGTGACGAACGGTCCGGCTCGCTTTTCAGTTATGTGGACCTGGAGGCTCGAGTTCGCGTCGACCATCCGCTACGGGTGATTCGAGACTTGGCAAATGCGGCGCTGGGCGACCTTTCTAAGGAGGTTGGCAAGCTCTATACGGACTTCGGTCGTCCCTCGATCGCACCGGAGAAGTTGCTTCGGGCGATGCTCCTCCAGGCGTTTTATGGGGTTCGCTCGGAATGACATCTGATGGAACGGATGGAGTTCGATCTTCTGTTCCGCTGGTTCGTTGGGCTTGGGATAGACGATGCGGTTTGGGATCACTCGACTTTCTCGAAGAACCGCGACCGGCTGCTCGAAGGCGAGATTGCGGCCAAGTTCCTGAACGCGCTTTTGGCGCAGCCAAAGGTCAAGCGTCTGCTCTCGAGCGATCATTTCTCGGTGGATGGTACGCTGATTGAAGCCTGGGCTTCGATCAAGAGCTTCCGGAAGAAGGATGGCAGCGACAAAGACGAGGACGGTCCGGGCCGCAACGCCGAACGCAGCTTCCACAAGGAGAAGCGCTCCAACGAGACCCATGCGAGCACGACCGATCCCGAAGCGCGGCTCTACAAGAAGGGGGCCAGCCAGCCAGCCAAGCTGAGCTATATAGGCCATGCGCTGATGGAGAACCGCAATGGTTTAGCGGTTTTGGGTGGGGTGAGCCAAGCGACGGGCACCGCCGAACGGGAGATTGCGCTTGCCATGATCGACAAGCGGGAGTGCGCGAAGCGGATCACTCTGGGGGCGGATAAGGCCTATGATGTCACGCAATTCGTGCACGACCTGAGAGATAGATCGGTTACCCCGCATATCGCGATTGATGGACATCTGAGTAAGACCGGCAAGCGGCGAAAGACGGCGATCGACGCGCGCACCACGCGTCACAGCGGCTACGACGTCAGTCAACGCTGCCGCAAACGCATCGAAGAAGTCTTCGGCTGGATCAAGAGTTCTGCTGGCTTGGCCAAGGTCAAGCTGCGAGGCCGCGACCGCGTGGATGCCGTCTTCGTCCTGGCGCTTGCAGCCTACAATCTGATCCGGCTTCCCAAGCTTCTGGCGGCACCGGCATGAGCATTCGGGGCAGATGGCAGGTCGTCGAGACACCGGGCTACGACATGGCCTTGGCGGGCGCCTACATCCTGTTCGATGAGGCCGGCGGCGAATTCGCCTTCGATTGCCTCACGGGCTCCATTCATGGAGCCTGCCACGGCGATACCGTCGAGTTTGGCTGGCAAGGAAAACGACGAAATGGAGCCAGCCGAGGGGGGACGGTTGGGCCGAACTAAAGGATGACGGCTCACTCGAAGGGGAGATCTGTCTCCTCAACGGTGACAACATCCCATTCATCGCGCGCCGTTCAAAGACTTCTTCAACAGCCTGCTAGGAAGTTGTCGCACCACGAATCGAAGCCTTGTTTAGTCTGATCGGCGGCATTCTGGGCGGACGCCGCCGCCCGGGCGAGCGCGGCATTTTTTTCAAATGCGGCGGCATAGCGCGGGTGCGCCTGTTCGATCTCGCGCAGCGCCGTCAGGATCGTGCCCTGGAACTCAGCCAGCGACGCGTCGGAGCCGGCCCGCGCCTGCCGAGTCTTGGCCCGAGCCACGGCGAAGTTGGGGAACGTCCACGAGATCAGCGGCCCCGAGCGAATAGCCGAAAGACGATGACTTGCCGATGTCGCCGATCTTCGGCGAGGCGGAGTCGACGCCGGTCGCCGCCGCTTTCTTGAAAGGCTCTTTCGCGATCGCTGAGATTTCGGGAGGGCGATAGCCTGGGCCGACCGCACAAGCCCCGAGCGCCAATCCGCGAGCCAGAAGCAGCGGTGTAGCGAACGTCCGTATAGCCATCATGCTACGTCTACTGTCGATGCGGTTTGAGCGGTCGGCTTTGTCTCTGGTGAGTCAGCGGAGGGATATCCGCCAAGCCGTGCGCGCAATCGCTTCACCCGCGCGGTAATCCAGTCCGCCATGAGGCGATTGATAACGTAGAAGCTCGGCGTGAAAATCAGCCCGAAGAAGGTCACGCCGATCATCCCGAAGAATACGGCGACGCCGAGCGCCTTGCGCATCTCCGATCCGGCGCCGTCCGCGATAATGAGTGGAAGCACGCCCAGGATGAACGCGATCGACGTCATCAGGATCGGACGAAGACGCTGGTGCGCCGCTCGGATCGCAGCTTCCCGATGGGTCAAGCCTTCGGCTTCGCCTTGTCTCGCGAACTCGACGATCAGAATCGCGTTCTTGGCTGCGAGACCGATCAACACCACGAGGCCGATTTGCGTGAGGATGTTGTTGTCCATTCCGAGCAAGTTGATCCCGAGGATGGCGGCGAGGAGGCACATTGGAACGATGAGGATCACTGCCAGCGGCAGTACAACGCTCTCATACTGAGCAGCCAGAAGCAGGAAGACGAACAGCACGGCCAGCCCAAAGACGTAGATGCCGGTATTGCCCGCTTGCTTCTGCTGGTAGGAGAGCTCGGTCCACTCGATGCCCATGCCCTTCGGCAGAACGCGCGCGGCTATCTCCTCCATCGCTTGCAGCGCCTGGCCGGACGAATAGCCTGGGGCGGCCTCGCCCCTTATCTCCGCGGACGGGAACATGTTGTAGCGCACGACGCGATACGGGCCGGATTGCTTTTGAACATCCGCGATAGCGCCCAGCGGGACCATCTTTCCACTTTCCGAGCGCGTGCGGAGTTGAAGGATGTCGGCGGCCGATTGCCGGTACGATGTGTCCGCCTGGGCGATCACCTGCCAGGTGCGGCCGAGGTAATTGAAATCGTTGATGTACGTCGAGCCCAGATAGGTGCCGAGGGTCGAGAATACGCGATCCACGGGCACGCCGAGCTGCTCCGCCTTCTCGCGATCGATCGAGACGTGGAGACGCGGCGTCCCGGTGTTGTAGGTCGTAAAAACTCGCCGCAGCGCGGGATTCTTGTTCGCTTCGGCGATCACATTCTGCGCGGCTTGCTCAAGGGCTGCATAGCCCAGGCCGGTGCGATCCTCCACTTCCATCTTGAATCCGCTGGCGGTGCCGATGCTTCGGACCGGTGGTGGCGCGATCACCAGCACGTTGGCGCCAGTAATATTCGAAAAGGCCTTGCGAAGCTTGTCCGCGACCTCGTCGATCGTCGCCTTGCGTTTAGACTGCGGTTTCAGGTGAACGGGAATGAGGGCCGTGTTCGACGCGTTGGAGTAGGTCGCACCATCAAACCCCGCAAAGGTCAATGAGTGATCGACCTCGGGAACTGTTGCCGCCGCAGCTTGGACCTGTTTTGCGATTTGCGTCGTCCGTTGGAGCGACGAGCCAGGAGGCAGTTGGAGCACGTTGAGCAGCAGGTCCTGGTCCTGCGAAGGAATGAAGCCTTGCGGCGTGACGTAGAAGCGCCACCCCGTCATGAATATGAGCGCGACATAGATGACCGTGAGGATCATGAGGCGCCGGACAAGCTTGCCCGTGAGGCGCCCGTAGTGAACCGACATTCGGTCAAACAGGTGATTGAACCAGCGGGCAAATCGGCCTGGAAAGCCGAGAATGCCGGGTTTGGCCTCCGATCGCTGGTCGGCAGGTTTGAGCAGCAACGCCGCCAGTGCCGGTGACAGCGTCAGCGAGATGAACGCCGACACCGCCGTCGCCGAAACGATCGTCAACGCGAACTGCTTGTAGAACTCGCCCGAGAAGCCCGGGATGAAGGCTGTCGGCAGGAACACGCCGCAGAGCACGAGGGCGATGGCTAGGAGCGCGCCTGACACTTCGCTCATCGTCTTGTGGGCCGCCTCCTTCGGCGAGAGATTTTCCTCGACGATCAACCGCTCGATGTTCTCGACCACGACGATCGCGTCATCCACGACGATGCCGATCGCCAACACCATTCCGAAAAGCGAGAGGCTGTTCAGCGAGAAGCCGAACGCGGCCATCGTGGCGAAACTTCCGGTCAGGGAGATCGGGATCGCGATCAACGGCACGACTGCCGCTCTCCAGCTTTGCAGGAAGAGGAGGACGATCGACGAGACGAGCAGCAGCGCGACGAAAAGTGTTTCCTTCACGTCCCGGATGGAGTCTGACACGAAGTCGAGCGGATGGTGGGCGACGGAATAAGCCATGCCCGGCGGGAAGTCCTTCGACAGCTCGGCAACGAGGGCCTTGGCTCGTTCCTCGGTCGCAAGCGCGTTGGTTCCGGGTTGTTGTTTAAGGACCAGGCCGATTGCATTGCGGTCGTTCAGGAAGGCATTGGTCGAATAGTCCTGAGCGCCCAGCTCGACTCTCGCGACGTCGCGCAACCGGGTTAGTCCGCCGCCGGCGCGCCGCTTGACAACGATATTGCCGAATTGTTCCGGGGTGGCGAGGCGCCCTTCGGTATCCACGCCAAGCTGATAGGCATTGGCCTTTGTGCCAAACGGCGGCTGGCCGATAATGCCGGCTGCGACCTGGGCATTCTGGGCGCGAATGGCGGCGATGATCTCATCGACCGTCAAATTCCGCGCTGCCGCCTGATCTGGGTCGATCCAGACCCGCATCGCGTACTCGCGCCCGCCGAAGCGCACCGTGTCGCCCACGCCGGGAATTCGCTTGATGCGATCGTTGATCTGCAGGGTCACATAGTTCGAGATGAAGTCGGTATCGAGCGAGTTGTCGGGAGAGTAGAAGGCGAAGCCCACGAGGTCTTCTGCGGAGACCTTACGGACAGTCACGCCGATCTGCCTGGTCTCCTCGGGCAATCGTGGAAGCGCCTCGTCGACCCGGTTCTGGACGAGAACCTGTGCTTCATTGATATCCGTGCCGAGTGCGAACGTGATGGTGATCGCCACCGAGCCTTCCCCGACCGAGGAGCTCGACATGTAGAGCATGTGCTCGACGCCGTTGATTTGCTGTTCGAGAGGAACGGATACGGTCGACGCCATCGTCTCTGCGGTCGCACCGGGAAACCGCGCGGTGACGACGACCGTCGGCGGCGCGACCTCCGGATATTGACCGACCGGCAGGGACGGGTAGGCGACAAGACCGGCAACGGTGATCAGGATCGCGAGCACGGCGGCAAAGATCGGCCGCTCGATGAAGAAGTGCGGAAAGCGCATCGGTCGCTCCTCAGCGTTCGTCGGAGGCGGTCGCGGTGGATGGCTCCGGCGCGGCGACCGGCGCCGCCGGGCTCGCGTCCGCATTGCGCGGCTCGATCGCCGTGTGGCGCGGGACGATTTTCATCCCCGGTTTGAGCTGGATGATATGGTCGAGGATAACGAGATCGGTGGAAGCAAGGCCATCCTTTACTGCCCGCAGCCCAAGAACCTCCGGTCCCAGCTCGACCGTCCGCTTCGTAACGGTGCCGTCACGCGCGAGGACGAGAACCTTCCTCAGCGACTGTTCGGTGATGATCGCTTCGTCGGGTACGAGCATGGCGCGATAGCTGCCGGACCCGAGAAGGCGCGCCCTTCCGAACATTCCGGGGGTCAGAAAATGATCGTGATTGTCGACGACGGCGTGAGCCTGGATCGTTCCCGAATCAATATCGATGGCGTTATCGACGAACACCATCTTTCCGCGATGTGAGAATCTGGTTTCGTCGGACAGCCTGATATCGATCGGATTTTCGAAGTCTCTCGAGGACTGGCGTTGGCCCTGCCGCGCCTGCCGGAGATATTTCAGATAGAAGCTCTCAGCGCCGTCGAAAACGAACCAGATCGGGTCGAGTGACACGACGGTCGTGAGCAGGGTGGTCCCCGCCTGGACATGGTCTCCGATCGAGACGCGACGCCTCGAAACGCGCCCGGAGACAGGGGCCCGGACGGTGGTCCAATCGTAGTTCAGCTCGGCAGTTTCCAGTGCCGCCTGCGCGGCATGGAGCGCGGCGGTCGCCGTACGGAGCCGCGTCTGATCGGTCTCCAGCTTCTCCTTGCTGACCGTAAGCTTCGCTTCGAGGACCGCCGATCGCGCCTCGATCGAGATTGCGTTCTGGCGCGTCGCCTCGGCGCTCTCCACCGCTGCCCGCGACTGATCGAGCGCGGCCTTGTAAGGGCGCGGATCGATGATGAAGAGCGGCTGGCCCTCCCGGACATCTTGGCCGTCGCGGAACAGGACCTGCGTGACCTGCCCGGTCACTCGCGCGCGAAGCTCGACCGACTGCGGCGCCTCGAAATGGCCGATGTATTCGTCCCAATCGACGACGTTCTTCAAAAGAGGACTGGCGACGGAGACCGTAGGCGATGGTGGAGGTGGCGGCGTCTCCGGGGAGCAGGCACTGACGAGGACCAACACAGCGACGGCAGCCGGAATACGAAACACGATCACCCCCCTTTTTGCGGGCGCTTCGATCGCGCCACACCAAAACCTACGATCGGCGATTCAAAGCTTCGAGACTGGATCAGCTCAATAAGGTGCCCAAAAGGATCAATCTGACACTTATAGGTCTCGGACCACGCCCGATTGCTCGCCATTGTGCGCCAGTCGGCGCCATTCCCCCGGTGAGGACGGCGTGCCGGCAAGCCGCCAAGCGCACTAGATCTGCGGTAGAGGGCTGAATGTTCGAGGTGACATCTGTCGCAAACGTCAGGCGAAGGAGGCCGAGTCACGCGATAGACATTTGCTACAGGTTGCGGGCAGAAAGTCGTCCGTCGGGGCCCTGTTCCAGCGCCCCGAAACGAGCGCCCCGACATGAGAGTGAGACGGCGGAAGGAAGTTTCGTGACGGGTTGGAGGCCGACAGAGTGGCTTTCGGCCGCCCGTCGCGGAGTAAATCCCCATGGCTACCGCCGTTCAGAAAATCACCCTGTCGTCCTCGCGCGACATTCCCTTCAACAAGCTGGTGCTCTCCCAGTCCAACGTCCGCCGCGTCAAGGCCGGCGTCTCCATCGAGGAGTCGGCCGAGTCGATCGCGCGCCGCGGCCTGATCCAGAGCCTGCATGTCCGCCCGGTGCTGGACGCCAAGGGTGCCTAGATAGGCAAGTTCGAGGTGCCCGCCGGCGGTCGCCGCTACCGAGCCCTCCAGCTGCTGCTGAAGCAGAAGCGCCTCACCAAGGCCGCCCCGGTCCCTGCGTCGTCGGCGACCCGAACAGCGACGTTAGCATCGACGAGGTTTCGCTGATCGAGAATATCGATCGCGCGCCGCTACATCTCCTCGACCAGTTCCGTGCATTCCAAGCCATGCGCGAGAAAGGCATGGCCGACGAGCAGATCGCCGCCGCGCTGTTCGTCACGCTCCACGTGGTCAAGCAGCGCCTGCACCTCGTCACTGTCTCGCTTGCATTTGCTCGACGTCTATGCCGAGGATGGCATGACGCTCGAACAGCTCATGGCGTTCACGGTCTCGGACGATCACGCGCACCAGGAACAGGTCTGGGAAGCGATCACCCATAGCTTGTCGGAGGAGCCGCATCAGATCCGGCGCTGACCGAGACCGCCGTGCGCGCCTCGGACAAGTGAGCCGTCTTTGTCGGCGTCGTTCCCCACGGTCACGATCATGGCTCGCCGGCACGACCGTCGACCTGACCGACGAGGAGTGCACCACCCGCGAGGCGCTGCGTGATGAATACGATCGGATAGAGGCCGAGTATTCCGAAGCCGACGAGCTGCCCGATGAGATCGATCAGCGTCTCGGCGAGATCAAGCAGGCCCTCGAAGCCTTCGAGCGCCGCCGGGTCACCTACGATCCGGCCGACATCCGCATCGCCGGCGTCTTTGTCAGCCTCGACGCTGACGGCTCGCTGTCGATCGACGGTGGTTACGTTCGCACCGAGGACGAGATTCCGGTTGAACCCGATAGCGAAGCGCCCGAGGGCGATGGGACCGATGTGCCGACCGTCCAGCGCGCCGTGATCACGATTGACAGCAAGCCGGCCGAGCCGGAGGACGAGGAAGAGGACAGCATCAAGCCGCTGCCCGAACGTCTCGTCATTGAGCTGATCGCCTATCGTACGCTCGCGCTGCGTAATGCGCTGGCGGAAAAAATGCGAACGTCGCCGTGACGACGTTGCTGCGATCGGCTCGCGCGCGCGACCGGGATGGACATGGTAGCGGCCGGCTGGAAGCCGACGGTCGCGAACTAACTCGGGAGGGTGACCAAGCCGAGCATCCTCGAAGCTGTGCCGGGCGGCCGGTGCTCGACGGTCGTGGAATGGTATCGATAACAAGACTTTGTCTTGGGTATCTAAGCACTTTCGGCAATTTCTAAAAAAAGATGAGATATTACAGGTGATTGATTTCTACTGATCCCTCTTCCCCTGATTTCTTCTCGCGAACACGTGAGTCTTGACGCGAGAAAATGGTACCGATACCATTTCCAAGTAACAAAGCTTGGAAAGTTCGACTAGATGACTGCTCGCACTCTCGACCTCATTACGATGGGCCGTGCCATCGTCGACATCTATGGCGACCAGGTTGGTTGCGGCCTCGAGGAAGTCTCGAGCTTCTCACGGTATGTGGGCGGTTGCCCGACAAACATTGCTATCGGCGCTCGCCGGTTAGGATTGCGAACCGGGCTCATTGCGCGAGTTGGTGATGAGCAAAATGGCAGGTTTATCGTCTCAACGCTTCAGCGCGAGGGGGTGGATACAAGCTGCGTTGTGTTCGATCCAACCCGCCTGACAGGTGTGGCGTTTCTAGGAATCCGCGACGATGAGACGTTCCCCTTGTTGCACTATCGACGTGATTGTGCGGACATGGCGGTCTGTCCCGATGACTACACTGCCGAATACATCACCAGCGCTCGATCGCTCCTTGTCTCAGGGTCACACCTCGTCACGCAGACGGGGCGGGACAACATCGCGCATGCCGTTCAGCTTGCAAAGAATGCAGGTACGAAAGTCGTTTTCGATATCGACTACCGCCCGCTTTTCTGGGGCTTGGTAGCGCAAGCAGCAGGAGAAAGCCGCTACGTTACTAGTGAAACGGCAACAATCGCCTCGCAAGAAGTCCTGCCTCATTGCGATCTCATTATCGGAACGGAAGAAGAATTCCATATTGCGGGTGGAAGCCCTGATACGTCGCAAGCGCTTTCCGCTGTACGCGCACTGAGTTCCGCAGCGCTCGTGTTGAAGCGCGGCGCGAACGGCTGCAGTGTGTTTCCTGGGGCTCTTGATCAGGAAATCCGAGGACCTGGTTTTCCCGTTGACGTCTTTAACGTTGTTGGCGCAGGCGACGGTTTCGCTTCGGGGTTTCTGTATGGCTGGCTCCGAGAAATGAATTGGAGCGATTGCTGCCGGGCGGGAAATGCTTGCGGTGCACTGGTGGTGTCTCGGCATGGCTGTTCTCCCGCTTCGCCAACCCGCGCTGAGCTCGACTGGTTCTTAGCGCAGTCCGCGGTACGAAAAGACCTGCATCGCAGCCGGGAATTGGCGCATATCCATCGCGCGACGACACGACTGCGAAGACCTGACCGTCTCTTTATCGTTGCGGCGGACCACAGTTTGCCGTTTGAGAACTTGCCTGCCGTCCCGGGGCGAACCGTTCAGGGACTAAAACGCGCGGTGGCGCGGTCGGTGCTGAAGTTATCGCATAGCAATCCAGGAATCGGCTTGCTCATGGATGATGTCTCGGGTCGGACTTCACTCGTTGATGTGGGAACGAGCTTGCCTTGGATCGGTCGTAAAATCGAGCAAACCGGCCATAGTCCAATTGCGTTCACGGACGACTTGCCAGCCGCGCTTTTGCTTCAGAGCTGGCCGCGTAGCCATATTGTCAAATGCCTGGTGCCACGGTGCAAATCTGAAGATTGGTCCATCCAGGCAGAGCGTCTTCGCGAACTTGATCATGCTTGCAATCTTTATGGGATCGAACTCCTGTTGGAGTTGGTGGAAGATGACAACGAGAGCGGTACTCAATAGCTGCATAGCGCGGATCGAGCAGATTCAAGCTCTTGGAGTGAAGCCGGATTGGTGGAAGCTGCCCGCGTTCAGTGGAACAGATGCCTATCCTCGCCTCGAGGCCGTCATCAAACAAAACAATGAGTTTTGTTGTGGGATTCTTCTTCTGGGTGCTGGCCGCAGCCAAGCGGAGCTTGAACAAAGTTTCCGCACAGCGTCCTTGCATCCATTCGTACGCGGGTTTGCTGTTGGCCGTACCTTGCTCCTTGAGCCAGCGAGAGCTTGGCTTGCGGGCGAGATCGATGATCAAGTCTTGTCTTCGCTTATCGAATCCAACCTTGCCCCGATGATCGCGGCTTGGCCAAAACTCGTTGCGGCAGCATGAATAGCACGACGCGCAGCCTGACGAGTCAAACCGATGCCGCTATTAAGCAAGATGCGGCAACAGGAAAGCGTGTTGAGCGCGAGCGACGTGTCGATTGGCGTGGATGGCGTGCGCAATCCGCTCTTGCAATCCTTGCATTGGCCACTCTCCTCGCCGTGTGGTGGATCGCGACAGATCTCTATGAGCTTGTTCCCACATACCGTTTTCCAGATCCTGCTACGTTCGGAGAGGCTGCAGTACAGGTCAGTACGGTCGGCTATGCGGGAGGTACGCTTCTCAAGCATGTCGGGACGAGCAGTCTGCTTGTTCTCAAGGGCTTCCTGATATCTGTCGTTGTCGGTTTGACGCTCGGTCTAACGATGAGTCTGAGCGAAATCTGGAAGGCCTTTTTTCTTCCGATCTTCAATCTCGTGCGCCCCGTTCCGCCGCTTGCGTGGATACCACTGGCGCTTCTCTGGTTCGGATTGGGAAGCGGCTCGAAGCTTTTTGTCATGTGCTTCGCTGCGGTCATTCCGATTGTCATCAACACGATGACAGGCGTCAATCAAATCGATCCGGTGTTGTTGGCTGCGGGGCGAGTCCATGGAGCGCGCGGCTGGTTTTGGGTGAGAAACGTCATTTTTCCGGGAGCGCTTGGCCATATCCTGATCGGTACGCGCCTCGCCCTGCAGACCTGTTGGACGGTGATCGTTGCCGCAGAACTACTGGGAGCCTTTTGGGGCGTCGGCAAAGTTCTCAGTACGGCTCAGGAGGACGTCAACAGCGGTATGGTTCTCGTCGGAATGGTAACCGTGACCGTGCTTGGCTTTCTGAGTAGCCAGTTGCTTCGCCTCGTTGAATGGAGGTTGATGCCATGGACCCGATAAGGCGCAAGCTTTCCCCGTCAACGACAATTGCAATCAATATTGCTGGGCTCGTCAGCTTCTTTCTGGCCTGGCAGATTGCGAGCCAGCACGTTGACCCGCACCTGCTGAACAGCCCTATGCAGGTGGCCGTGCGGCTGTTCACCATGATGAAGGAACCGTTTGCGGGCTCCACGATCTGGGGGCACGTCATAACCAGCCTGGGACGCTTTGGCGCTGGCTTCGGCTTGGCGGCTTTGATCGGGATCCCCCTGGGTCTTACGATGGGCTGGTCGCCAATCCTGAATGGATTGATGATGCCGCTGTTCTCGATCCTGCGATATGTCGCGCCAATAGCTTGGGTGCCGTTCGCAGTGCTGTGGTTTGGCACCGGCATCGGTGGTCCGATCCTCATCATTTTCAGTGGCGCATTTTCGGCTTGCGTCGTTGGCGCGTTTGGTGGAGCCAAGCTAACGCCTCCTCATCTTATCGAAGCCGCGCGCACTTTAGGCGTAGGGAACGTCCGCATGATTGCGGAAGTCCTGCTGCCAAGCGCTCTACCATCAATTGTTGCGGCGCTGCGTGTGGCGGCAGGGAATGCTTGGCAAAGCATGGTCGGCGCGGAGTTGATCGTCGCCAGCAGCGGGCTCGCCTACATCATGGTTCGCGGTCAAATGAACCGCGATGTGACAACCGTCACCACGGGAATGCTTGTGATCGGCCTGATCGGCCTTGCGATTGAATGGGTGCTGCGCCGTGTTGAGGCACGCATCGACAAACGATTTTCGCGCTGAAACCAAATGAGGACATCGGCCAACGGTGCCTCGCTTTACTAGGAAGGAAGACGTTATGAGTCGATTCACCGTTAAGGCGGCTTCGGGCCTTGTCGCAATGATTTTAAGTGGCGCTGCTCTCGCTGCTGACCCAGAGCCAATCAATCTTTCGTACCAGGTCACCATTCACGGTGTTCAGCTGCAAATCGCCGAGGACAACGGCTGGTGGCAGAAAATGAACATCAAACCCGGAAATATGACGTCGTTTGTCGCTGGTGCGCAGCAGGTGGCAGCTTCAGCATCCGGGAGTTGGGATATTGGCTTGTTAGGTGGCGCACCTGCCTTGCTTGGCGCATCGAGATTCAAGCTTCATAGCGGGCTTGTGCTGATTGACGACAAGCGCGCGCTGGCTTTCACGATACAGGGGGGCCTCGCAGAGGCGGTTAGCAGAGACCCTGTCGCGGCGCTGAAGGGCAAGTCTTACGTTACGCCGGTGAACAGCTTCGGGGACTTCGCCGCGAAGGTCTGTCAAACGAAGTTGGGTCTTAAGTCTGGCGACATGACCGCAATCAACGTCGCGCCCGGCGCGATCGTAGATGCATTCCGCAGTCAGGGCGACGTTGCGGCGGCCGGAATCTGGGCGCCACATTGGCTGCGACTTGAGAAAGAAGCCGGCGGAAAAACCATCTGTACTGTCAAGGACGGCGGAAAGACGGCCTATTCCACCATGGTGGTGCGCCCTGAGTATCTGAAAGACCATATGGATGCAGTCGCGCGTTTCACGGCCATGTACTTGCGGGCGACCCACGTCATGAAGACCGATAAAGCCGCAACGCTTAAGGCTATGAAGACGTTTTACGACAAAGGCGGTGTAAAGATGTCGCCTGAGGAGATGGAAGCCGAATACTCGCTGCGCGACTATTTCGATTTCGATGAGCAGATGGCGATGTTCGATCGCTCAAAGGGGCAAAGCACCGTCGACAAGGGGATGAGCGATATCGGAGAGTTTATGGCGGCGAGCGGCAGTCTCTCGAAAGTGCCGAACGTGAACGACTACGTCGACCCATCGGTTCTTCAGTACATCGCCAGTCATGCCGAACTGAAAGCCTTCGCAAAAGGCGAGTGAGCGCAGGCGAATAAATCGAGGGATGAGTTCAAGTCATCCCTCGAGAGGTGTATGTCGAATTCAGGAACTCTCTCATGGTGACTTCGTCTAAGCCCGTTGTCGTTATAACGGGCGGTGCTGGTGGAATAGGTCGGGAAACTGCCAAGCGTTTTCTCGCCGAGGGGTACTTTGTCGTATTAGCGGATGTTTCCGAGGATCGCCTTGAACAGGCAAAGCGAGGCCTCGGCTCCGGCGATGTTTTAACAGTGACAAGTGACTTGTCGGATCATGCAAAATGCGCCGCGGTTTCTGACGCTGTTGGACGGCCTGTCCACGCGTTGGTCCATCTCGCCGGTCTTTCGCTCCCGGATCCGGCAGAGCCCGAGGATGCCAGCATTTTCGACGCGGTCATGAACTCCAATACGCGAACGGCATACCTGATGGTGCGGTCGTTTGCGTCACGCCATGACGGCACAAGTCAGAAGCCGGCTCGAATCGTCCTCACGTCTTCGTTGGCTTATAGGCGCGGTGGTCTAGATCGGATTGGATACTCCGCGGCTAAGGGCGCGATCACCGGAATGATCCGCGCCAGCGCCCGGAAGCTGGCTCCTACTGTGCATGTGAATGGGGTTGCTCCCGGCATTATTCTCACGACCATGACTGAGAAGTTGATAGAGGCGCGTCATGACGCCCTCATGCAGGAAATACCCATTCGCCGTTTTGCGCAGCCGAGCGAAGTCGCTTCGGTGATCAGCTTTCTGGTCGGCCCGGACTCAAGCTACGTCAATGGTCAAGTCATCAATGTTGATGGCGGAACGGTGCATTCATGAACGAAGCTAATTCGCGTCAACACCATGAACTCAAGATACAGAATCCCGAAAGACTAGATGGCATCCCCTGCTTTGTAACGGGGGGCGCGCAAGGTATCGGCTTTGCCACCGCGCGCGCGCTCGCAGCGAAAGGCGGGCACGTCTGCCTCGCTGATTTGAATTTGGAGCGTGCTCGGAGCAGCGCGGCGGCACTTGCAACGGAATTCAAAATTCCAACATTGGCAGTGCCGCTTGACGTTGGCGATGAGAATTCGATTACCGCCGCTTTTGCCGCAGCGGAGAAACAGTTCGGGCACGTCGGCGTTCTCGTCAATGCAGCGGGTATTATGACGCCGCGTCTCGGACTCGCAGAAACGATAAGCGTCGATGATTTTGATGTCATGTGCCGGATACACCTGAGAGGGGCGTTCCTGTGCAGTCAAGCATCGATTCCGCAAATGGAGCGCCGAGGGTTTGGACGGATCATCAATATCAGCTCGGTGCTCGGCGTTACGGGCGTGCCCTTCCGGATTGCCTATGCAAGTGCGAAAACGGGTATCAACGGGTTTACGAAGGCTTTAGCGGTCGAAACGGCGCGGCGCAATATCACCGTGAATGCTGTCGCGCCAGGATACATTCTGACCGAAACTTTGCGCGATCGTCTGAAGGCCGGCATGCTCGATTACATGAACTATGCAGAGCGCGCGCCGGCGGGACGTTGGGGATTACCGGAAGAGGTTGGCCGTCTCATTGCATTTCTCGCACTTCCCGGGTCAGCGTTTATTACGGGCACCATCATCCCGGTTGACGGCGGATACACAATGCGAGGCGATCCCGGTGAATCGATCGGTCCTCGGCCGGAGATGGGAGAGGTCGAGGCGATGTTTGGGATCGCAAAATGAATCTGCAGGTCGCTATTCATCCTGCGATATGGACGGGAGACTTTTCCGCCAATGGCATTAAGCCGGCCTTGGATAGAGCCGCAGCAATCGGATTTAGCCACGTTGTCGTACCATTGCGAAGCTTCGAGATCATAGATCCTGCCGCAATGGCGCAAGCTTTCGAGAGCAGGGGATTAAGCCCGATCAATACGGCGGGCGTTGCCCCTGATTGTGACATCGGAAGTATCGATCAGACCATGCAACAGCGCGGCCGTGATCGACTGCGCCGCGCCATCGCAATGGCCCGAGATATGGGTTCAAGTCAAATCAACGGTGTGTTCTATGCGCCGTTGATGAAAGCATCAGGTCCCCCGGTGCCAGGGCAAATGCAACGAAGTGCCGAAGTCCTCGGTGCATTGGCGGGCGAAGCGCAGGCTGCCGGAGTGCGTCTGGCAATCGAATTGGTCAATCGTTACGAGACCAATCTGCTCAACACGGTGGCGCAGGGGATGGAGTATCTCAAACTCGCGGGAGAGCATCCGAACCTCATGTTACATCTCGACACGTTTCATATGGCGATTGAAGAAGCTAACATGCAGGCGGCGATAGATGTCGCTCTCCCAAAGCTGGGGTACTTTGAGCTTGATCAAAGCCACCGCGGAGCACTTACGGATGGTAGCCTCGATCTCGCGCGACTTGCGACGCGATTGGCACAGAGCGGCTATCATGGCATGTTGGGGATAGAGGCCTTTGCGCGTGCGCCGATGGCACCTGATCATGCCGATGCTCTTGCGATTTGGCGCGATCCGTTTGCAGATTCCGATAAATTGGCACGTGACGGTCTTGGTTTAATCAAGTCCATGTTCGAAAACTGAAATGAACACACGAAAACCTCCAACTATGCGCGACGTTGCGCGCCTTGCCGGGGTCGCGCCGATGACTGTCAGTCGGGCATTGCGCGACGGCAGCAGCGTTCACGCTGAAACCCGGGAGGCGATACGTCGCGCAGTCAAGGAATTGGGTTACGTCACGAACCTCGCCGCAAGCGCTCTATCTGCGCGCGGAAGCAAGCAAATTGGCTTGGTCGTTCCCAACGTATCGAATTCCGTATTTGCCGAAACAATCGAGGGATTGTCGAGCGTCCTTGCACCAGCTGGGTATTCGCTCTGTATTGCATACAGTGGATACGATAGGGAAACAGAGGAGCAACAGGTCCGAGGTCTACTCAGCTATAAGCCGGATGCGATAATACTGACGGGCTTTACCCACACGACGGCTACCAGAACTCTTCTCCGAACGATGGGAATACCCGTTGTCGAGTTTTGGAATATCGGGCCAGAGCCGATCGACATGGCGGTTGGGTTCTCGAATTATCAAGGCGCGCTGGAAATGACCCGTTACCTCATCGATAAGGGGGCGCGTCGGTTGGGCTACATCGGCGGTACGCAGACCGATAACGACCGAACTCAAGCGCGTGAAGAGGGCTTTCGCCAAGCGTTGGCGTCGGCAGGGCTTCCGGCGCAAGAAGCTTGGATATCGAGCGATACCATCGCCTATTCGAGCGGAAGCGAATTAGCGAGGCGGTTCGCGGCCACGCCAAAGAATGCGCGCCCAGAAGCGTGGTTCGCGGCCAGTGATATCATTGCCGCTGGCTTCATCTTTGAGTGCCAGCGACTCGGCATCAATGTGCCCGGCGATGTGGCTGTTGCCGGCTTTGACGATACTGCGTTGGCGGCCGCCATGAATCCGCAACTTACGACTGTTCGCATTCCGCAGCGGCGGATCGGAACGGTCACGGGAGAACTGCTCTTAGCGCGACTGCGCAAGAAGCCCATCGAGCAGTCCATCGTCAACGTCGGTTTTGAGCTCATCACGCGCGAAACGGCTTGAGGAGGGGAGAAGAAAACATGAGTACAATCCGCTTCGAGCACGTAGGTCGCACGTTCGGTCGAGGTATGGTGGCCTTGAAGGATGTGAGTGTTACGGTTGCTGACAAGGAGTTCGTCGCGATCGTAGGGCCATCAGGGTGCGGAAAGACAACGTTGATGCGAATGGTTGCAGGCTTGGAGGTGCCAAGTAGCGGCCACGTGTACGTCGACGATAAAGAAGTTACCGGCCCGGGGCCCGAACGAGCAGTTGTCTTTCAGCAGTTCGCTCTTTTCCCATGGAAGACAGTGGCGGAAAATATCGGGTTCGGTCTCCGCGCCAAAGGTATGCCGCGAGACGAGATTCAGCGGCGCGTCGCTCGTTACGTTCGTATGATGCATCTAGATGGTCACGAGCAGAGCTATCCTAGTCAGCTCTCTGGAGGCATGCAGCAACGTGTTGCAATTGCCCGTGCTTATGCACTCGAGCCTAAAGTGCTTCTAATGGATGAGCCGTTTGGTGCTCTCGATGCGCAGACAAGAACGGTGATGCAGGAGGATTTGGCGGCCACCTGCCAGCAAAATCCACTTACGGTTCTCTTTATTACTCACGCCGTTGAGGAGGCTGTCTACCTGGCCGATCGCGTTGTGGTGATGGACCGCAGACCGGGCCGTATTCGTGACATCATCGATGTGGGAGCGACGCGTCGAGCGGAAAAATGGTCGAGCGCGGCGCGGATTGAGGATGTGATGGATCGACCGAGCTTCGTTCACTTTCGTACGCAGATTTGGAAGATGTTAAGGGACGAAGCGGCATAGCTACGCCTCTCATCAATGCTAAGGCGATTTATCGAAACCAACGGGAGGCGTTGATGCAGACGGGGCGGATGGTGCGTAGAAAGTCACCGTGTGCGATTTGAAGATGGCGACGCAGAAGTCACCAGATGCCAGCATCTTAGCCGAGAAGATGCATAGGAGATCAATTGCAAACGAAGCCGCGGTTAATAGTCCCCGGCCGCTGAGCTGACCGGCCTTCGATTTCTCTGTGTGATTGCCGTAATCAACGCGTCGCTACTGGATGCGGAGTAGTTGAATTTTCATCCGCTTGTTAACACCGAAAGCTCGGGCCTGCGTCTGGAGCAGTTGTTGAGCTTTATCCGATCGTGCGATCGTGAGCCGATGACCCTTTGACAATTACTGCACACGGATCCCGTTTGTATCTCATATCTTTTTGGTTGCGGAGGAAAAGCAACAGGTGTCGTGGCCGACCCGGCTGCCGATGTCGAAAGCTACCTTGAAGCGGCCAAGACTGCCGGCATGAACATCGACTACGTGATCGATAACCATGGGCTCGTTATCGGCACCTTGTTTGGATCCGTTGAGCAGGCGATTGCCTTGCGTAGCTTCGGCGCGATCCGTGCGCGAAGGAAACGGCAATAGTATTCATGCATGGGCTGTCGCCGCTGCGATTGCAATCCTGTCAAACCAGCTCCTGCTTGTACTGGATGTGGTCTATCTCGGTAAGTCCGTCTATTTGACGGCGCCACTGGCGCTCGTGCGAATTTTGGCATCACACTTCCTGGCGGCGTTGTGCTTGGTTCCCTGATGACCGTATTTGCGGAGGCGCTTCTCCATCGAAGGCTTCCCTGATCAAAATGACTTCTTTCGCCAGATCGTGGGCAGCATGCTCATGGGGGTCGGAAGTGTCTTGGCGAGGTTGGGCACGGCTTGACAGGCATTTCGACCCATTCTTTAGGATCGCCGTTAGCGATGCTGTCTATCGTCCTCGGCGGATACATCGGCGCACGATTGCCGTGGCCCTCAGCCGTGAACCACTACGTGGCCGTGGAGGTCTGAATGCAACATAGATGCAACACGCGGCCAGTAAGGTATTGAAATTGCTGCCGAGAAAGCGGTTTCCTAAACCGTAGGTCGGAAGTTCGATTCTTCCCGGGATCGCCAGCACTTTTCGCGTATCGGCGCGTCGTATAACAGCACTCACTTCCCTTTAACGTAGCCGGCTCGTGAGGACCGCTGTGTTACGCAAGGTGCGGACCAAACGATCAGGCCGTCGGACCATTCCCCAATGATCGTCTCTAGGTCCTTCCTGACTCTCAATGGGACATCGGTTGCATACCTAGATCCTCAAGCAACTGAGCATCCTTGTCATGGTCCGGGAGGGGAGTGGTCAGTAATTTTCCGCCGATGAAGATCGAATTGGCTCCAGCGAGAAAGCAGAGAGTTTGCAGCTCTCGGCTCATGCCTTCACGTCCGGCAGAGAGCCTGACAATCGATTTCGGGCAGACGAGGCGTGCGACAGCAACCGTGCGTACGAACTCCAGTCCATCGATGGGTGTGGAATTGCCGAGTGGAGTCCCCGCGATAGGAACAAGTGCATTGATCGGCAAGGATTCCGGGTGTGCGGGCAGGGTAGCCAGCGCGTGCAGCAGGCCGGCTCGATGGCTTCGCGTCTCCCCCATACCGACGATCCCGCCGCAGCAGACGTTCATTCCCGCCGCGCGCACGTGCTCCAAAGTATCCAGCCGTTCCTGATAGGTGCGAGTTGTGACGATGCGCTGGTAATCTTCCGGCGCGGTATCGAGATTATGATTATAATAGTCGAGACCTGCGGTCTTTAACGCCTTCGCTTGTGCCGGCGTCAACATTCCAAGTGTAGCGCAGGTTTCCAACCCCATGGCCTTAACGCCGGAAATCATGGCTGCGAGTGCCGGCATATCGCGATCCTTCAGGTCGCGCCATGCTGCTCCCATGCAGAAGCGTTGTGCTCCAGCAGCTTTGGCTTGCGCTGCGTTGGCAATGACTGCCTCTGCCTCCATGAGGCGCGAGGCTTTCAGCCCCGTATCGAAGTGTGCCGATTGGTTGCAATAGCCGCAGTTTTCCGCGCAGCCTCCGGTCTTTACCGATAGGAGTTGCGAAAGCTGAATTTCGGAAGGATCGAACCAAGCGCGGTGCACGATGGCCGCTTCGAACATCAGCTCCGGAAACGGCAACTCAAACAGTGCTTCGACCTCCGATCGGCTCCAGTTATGGCGGGGCTTGGTTCGATCATGCGTGACCATAGGGAAGGTCCTTGTGTAAGAGCGGAGAGACCAGCAAGTCCGGCAGTATCCGCCAGTGTCAGGTGTGTGGCTTCAAACCGTCTCGGCACGTCCCGAGACGGTTAACGCTGCTTGTGTTGGTACATCCATCGTGCGGGCGCCGATGTCAGGCCGGTTCGCGCTGCGGCGCTTTCGGCATGTGGAGCATTTCACGCGCTTCCTCTGGCGTTGCAATTTCTCGACCAAGTTCGCGCGCAATTCGAACCGCCCGCTCGACCAGTTGAGCGTTGCTCACGGCGAGAACGCCATGTGAGAAATAGACGTTGTCTTCCATCCCGACGCGGATATTGCCGCCCATCGCCAGAACCGTTGTGCTCAAGGGAAGCTGGTGTTTGCCGATGCTCACCACTTGCCAGCTCGATCCGTCCGGTATCGCGTCAAGCATGGCCATCAAGACCTGTGGCGTTGCCGGGACGCCGCCTTTAATGCCGAGGACAAAGCTGAAATGCAGCGGCGGCTTGAGAACGCCTCGTTCGATGAGATCGATCGCGTTCTGGATATGGCTCAGATCATAGACTTCGAGTTCATTTCCGATCCCGCGTTCAGTGCATCCCTTTACGAACTCGGTATTCCACCGCTTCGAGTTCGGGAACAGGAATTCACTGTTCTTATGTTCGAAGTGAAATGTGCCCATGTTGAGCGTAAGTTGATCCGGAACGGGCTTAATATTGAGAAGGTTCATTCGCTCGTCGAGCGAGAACGGCTCTCCCTCCTTTTTGGGATCCTCATATCTCAGCCCAATTCCATTCCCGACCTGAGTGATCATTCCCGGGCAGCGTGACATCACGCCATCGATCACTTCGCCATAAATGTCCAAGTTTGCGGTGGTGACGCCTCGCGGATCCCGCACGTGCATATGGGCCACTGTGGCGCCGGCATTGAAGCAATCCCTGAAAGATTGGACGATGTCCTTCGGTTGTTCTGGCAAGGCCGGATTGGCTTCGCGGCCATGGAGACCGCCTGTGGGGGCTACCGTAATGACGACTTTGCCGGGGTCCGTGAGGTTGGCTTTCATGGCGTTTCCCTATCATTTTTGACTTTATTTCGTCTCGATAATGAGACTTAAGAACGCTAGGCGATGTCAGAAGACGTCGCAACCTGTATGGAAAACTTTTGAATGACGCGCTGAGTGCTGCGATCCGATCTGTTATATCAATATAAATCAATATGTTATGATGTTCCTATGCGGCGCGCCTCTCGCGTCCGGCAAATTTTTTGACCCCTGGCAGAATTCAGTTGCGATAAATTTTGGTTTGGTTTTTGATACTCGAATGGAAGATTCAAAGCACAAGTCAACGTCGAAGGCCGCAGCTGCAGCTCGTCAGGTCGATCTACAAAGCCTCTTGTTGCAGGACGCTTCTCAAGGCGTTGACGCAGGAATTGGAGGGGCTGGGCTAAGGGCGTTCAACGTCCTTGAAGCAGCAGCTCACATGCGCCGAGACCTTAGCGTTTCGGAATTATCTGCGCTGGTCGATGTGCCGAAACCAACGATGCATCGTCTCGTCCGGCAGCTTGAGAAGGATGGCCTTCTACAGCGCGGCGTCAGTGGCAGGCTGCGCGGCCCGGGTCCGCGCCTTGTCAATTTCGCACTTGATGTATTGCGTTACTGGGCCGAGGCGGCGCCGAGACAAGCACTGCTGCAAGCTCTATCCAGCAATGTTGGCGAGACATGCAATCTCGGAGTGATGGAAGGGAACGCGATCGTCTATATCGAGCGTGTTGAATCGAAATGGCCCTTTGGTCTTAAATTCGAACCAGGCTCAAAAGTCCCATTGCATTGCACGTCGATGGGCAAATTGTTCTTAAGCGAGATTGCCCCGGCCAAGCGTCGCGACCTCATCCAGGCTTCCGCGTTACATCGATACACTGAGAATACCATCTGCGACGTCGATGCGCTGGACCGTGAAGTTCAGGAAATCAAGAAGCGCGGTTATTCGATCGACGATCAGGAGTTTCTGGCTGGTGTCGTTTGTCTCGCCGTTCCGGTCAGGACTGCGGATGGGACACTTTGCGCCGCGCTGGCGATTTCTGCGCCAGCAGCCCGTTTATCGATTGGCAAGGCGCTCCAACAACTTCCAATCATGATGGAGACGGCCGAAAAGCTCGGAGCACAATTCGAGCGTCAAATGTCTGCTAACGAGCAGAATTGATGTGATGCGCGCCTATAGCGGCCAAAAGGGAATGAACGTGTAGCAGAAAATCACCGCAGAAAATGCCGCGGAAGACGGCCAAACTGCCAAACGGGAGGAGCAACTATGGATCGGAGAGAGTTCCTTGCACTCGGCGCGTCGGCTGTAGCGAGTCTCGGCGCGTTCAATGGTGCAGCAGCGCAGGCGGCCTCTTTTAATGAGTGGGGTTGGCAACAGCCTTACAAGCGCATCTCCGACAATTCAATAAAATGGCTGAAAGACAAAGGATGGTGGCCGCTTGCCATCGGCAATCAACCAGCCTTCACCGGGCTTCCGATTGCGGTGGGAAAGGGCCTCTTCGCCGCGCGCGGGCTTGAAGCCGTTGTCAACGCCTTCCTAAGTGGACCGGCAATCAACGAAGCGGCCGCGGCAGGCAGAGTCCAAGTCGGTCTCGAAGGAAACTTTCCCTACACAACGCTATTGTCGCGCGGTTTTCCGGTTCGTTGCGTCGCTATCGTCAATCCAAACATTAAACATGCGACGCTCGTCCCTCCAGACTCTCCGCTCAAATCGCTTGCCGATATCAAGACCATGTCGGAAAAGCCGGCATTTGGCATCGTCGTGGGATCCTCCGCTGAGTTTTATTTTGCGGAAGCGCTTCGCAGTCACGGCCTAGACGCGAACAAAGACGTTATTCTGAAAAACATGAAGCCGACCGACATGCTCATCATGCCGGCTGGTCTTACGGGATTTGTGCAATGGGCTCCTTATGTTTGGGATCACCTCTTACTGCGAAAAAATGCGCGGCAAATTGATTCCATCTTTGACTACAACTTCTACATGGGAAATTTCTGGGTACGGAGTGAGCTGATCGAAAATGTACCCGACGTCGTGCAGGCCCTTGTTGATGGCTATGCCGAGGGGATCCTGTACACTCGTAACGATTTGACGGCAGCGAATAAGACTTTCCAAGCGGATGTGATGTATCGTGGCTATCCACTGGAAATGATCAATCTCATCAATGAAAGGCTGAACAATCTCTACAAGCCGGATTGGTTCTTCCCAAATCCCGATTTCTGGGCTGCCGAAAATGGAAGAGTGGCTGCCTGGCTTCATGAATCGGGTCGGCTGCCGCAATTGGTAACTCCGAAGCAATATAGCGACAACTTCGCACCTCAATTTGCCATCGAGACGTTGAACAGACTCGGATGGACAATACCATCGCGGCCCTGCTTCATTCCAAAAGACTGGTCGGGAACGGTCAGCAAGCCTCCTTATCCGAAGTACGATAACGAGGACACGCTTTCAGTGGCTCAACAATTCCCAGCGCAAGGCGACTTGGTGCGGGATTGGATGTTCGGCAATAAGCTTTATCGTGCCTGAGCCTCTCTGTCTTACGTGCATCATTCATCCGTGCATCTTAAACCAGACAGAGGCGGGTATGACGGACTTTGCAGGTCAAGATTCAAGGCGAGTAGTCACTTCATCGAAGGCGCGATCCGCGGTCAAGAAACGGACCAATTGGTTTATCGAGATTGAGCGATATCTCGCTGGCGCAATTTCCATCGGGGGGCTCCTGCTGGCATGGGAGATTCTGAGCCGGTTGATCCTTCCCTGGCTCAACCCGCGAGCCGCGATCCTGATGCCCCCGCCGTCGCTCGTCATTTTGACCGGGTGGGAGTTGATACGATCGGGTGTTCTTTTCGAGCATATTGTGGCGAGCACTCAGCGTGTTCTCATTGCGTGGGGAGCGGTGTGCGTCATTGCGATCCCTCTTGGCATTGCGATGGGATGGTGGGGTCGATTTAACAGGTACTTCAACCCGATTATCGAGCTGCTTAGGCCGATTCCGCCGCTGGCCTGGATTCCGATCAGCATTCTGTGGTTCGGGATTGGACTTCAGCAAAACATCTTCATCATCATGATCGGATGTTTTTTTCCGGTGCTATTAAACACAATTCATGGCGTTCGTGGCATCGATCCCGTTCTCATTCGCGCTGCCCGAAATTTTTGCGCGAGTGAGCTGATGATATTGCGGCGCGTAGTCTTGCCAGCGGCACTGCCAAACATATTTACCGGCGCCCGTATTGGCCTTGGTGTTGCGTGGATGGTTCTGGTGGCGGCTGAACTTGTTGCGGCGACATCAGGCCTTGGATTTATGATCGAAGATGCCCGCAACTTCCTCCGCACGGATGTGATTTTCGTCGGAATGATTGCCATCGGCTTTATGGGGATCGTGATGGAGGGTGTCTTGCGTCTCATCCAGAGCAGATTGCTGGTTTGGTATCATGGCTAGAACTGCGGAAGGCGAAATGAAGATGAAGAATCCCGCGAGTCTCTTTTCCCTTCAAGGCAAAGTCGCGGTCGTGACAGGCGGCGGACGAGGAATCGGATGGGCGATCGCGTCGGCTTTCCATGCGGCCGGAGCGAAAGTTGCCGTGCTCGATGTGGCTGTGGAAAACGTGAATGCCAAGGAAGTCGGCATCTCGGCCTATCAATGCGACGTGACAGATGAGGCCTCCGTCGATGAGGCGCTCGACCGCGTCGCAGAGGATATTGGTAGGATCGATATCCTCGTCAACAATGCCGGCATCAATGTGCTTGGGCCGGCGGAATCCTATCCCACCGCGACCTGGCAGAGAATTATCGACATCAATCTGACCGGCGCGTTTTTGTGTGCGCGGCACGTCGGATCTGAATTGATAAAAGCTGGTCACTCCGGGCGAATCATCAACATCGCTTCCGTCATGGGGCATGTTGCTCCGAATATCCATTCTGCAGTCGCATACAGCGCAGCCAAAGCCGGGATGCTCGGCCTCACAAGAGCTCTCGCGGTTGAGTGGTCGAAGCATTCCATTACGGTGAATGCAATTTGCCCCGGAATGATACTGACTGATCTCACAGCATCACGGATGACAGATAAAAACTACGAACGTGGCATGCGTCAGCGCATTCCGAGCGGGCGATTTGGTTCTCCCGATGATCTGGTCGGCGCTGCAATTTATCTTGCTTCTCCTGCAGCAGATCTGGTGACCGGGCATGCGCTTAATGTCGACGCTGGTTGGATGGCAGCTTAACTCATGTCGTATTCATCGAACTCTATTGTCTCGTTTGCGCGAATGGCACCAACTCCAGCACCCTCGAAGCCTTTTGTAGACATCAGGGATGTCAGCAAAACCTTCTTTCCGCGAAGGGGCGCTCCAGTCGAAGCTCTCTCCAGTACGACGCTTGGCATTGCGGAGAAGGAATTCGCATGCATCGTCGGTCCAAGTGGAGGCGGAAAGTCGACTTTGCTCAATATTGTCGCCGGATTTCTCCAGCCGACCACGGGTGAGGTCCTTGTCGGCGGCAACCAGGTGACGCGGCCAAGAGCGAGCCGCGTCATGGTGTTCCAAGAATTTGCCCTGTTTCCCTGGCTCTCGGTTGAAGACAACATCGGCTTTGGCCTGGACGTTCTGGGTACGTCAAGAAAGGAGCGGGATGAAATTGTCGCGAATTACCTTCGGCTCGTTCGGCTGTCGAAGTTTGCGAAGAGTTATCCATCTGAGCTTTCCGGCGGGATGAAGCAACGCGTTGCGATCGCGCGCGCGCTCGCCGTGCATCCTGAAGCCTTGCTGATGGATGAGCCGTTCGGCGCGCTCGATGCGTATACGCGCAACAATTTGCAGCGCGAGCTTCTGCGCATATGGGAGCAGCAGCGCAAGACAGTGCTATTTGTCACTCATAGCATTGAGGAAGCAGTTTATCTCGCGGACAAGGTTATCGTGATGGCTGGCCGACCCGGTTCTGTGCGTGCGGTCATCGAGATTAAGGCCGCGCGGCCGCGGGACGAAGCCGATCCTGAGGTCATTGCAATGCGCTCTCAGATCAGGGAGTTGGTGCTGAGTGCGTCAGAGGATGAAGACGATACGCATTGAGGTTCTGTGAGCGATCGTTCTGAAGTCCGTTGATCAGCCGGCAGGTGAAAAATCCGCAGCCCTCGTATTCCGGTGCGGGCTCGCGATTTCGATACGCGGGGGTGGGCGCGCGATGACTATAGGGCTCGTCATTTTTACCGTTATGCTCGCGGGGGTTTTACGCGGCATCACGGGATTCGGCGGCGCAATGCTGATGACGCCCCTGCTGAGTGTTGTGCTCGGAGGAGTTCCGGCCATCATCATCGTCTTAGCCATCGAGACCGCAGCGGCCCTTATCATGGTCCCCGCCATTTATGGAGACGTTCGACTGGGCCGGCTCATACTACTGACGGCGCCGGCATGCCTGACTGTGCCGATTGGGAGTGCTTTGCTTACGTCTCTTGACCCGTCCTCCTCGCGGCGCCTCATCGGCGGGGCGGTGGTTGTTTTCAGCTTGGCGCTGATGAGCGGTATTCGCTACTCCAGACATCCAACCCCATCATTGACCGCAGCCGTTGGTGCGCTGAGCGGAGTTTTGCTTGGGGCGACAAGCATTGGGGCGCCTCCGGTGATTCTTTTTCTTCTATCCGGCCCTGATCCGGCGAAGACGACACGGGCGATCCTGACTGTCTTTATCAGCATCACATCTCTGGTCGGCGTGGTTGCTACGCTCCACAACGCGGAACGCTCCGCGCCGCCCGCGAGCTGGGTCTGTCTTCTATGCGTAATCTATCTCGGGTCGATTTTTGTCGGCATGAAACTGTTTCACAAGTTGAATGACTTTGGCGCCAGGCTCATCGCGCTTACGTTGATGCTGATCTTTGGCGTGATCACAGTCGTGATCGGCTAATCTGCATGGGAGAGCGCAGGGCCTAAAAGATGGTGCGCCCCCCGTCGATGTAGAGGACTTGTCCTGTCATGAAGGTGCTCCCCGGCGCGAGCAGATAAATCACACCAGCGAGCAGGTCGTCCGGCGTACCAAAGCGATTCATCGGAATTTTCGAGAGCGCATTTCCTGCGGTCGCGGGGTTATTGAAAATATCTTTCGTCAGCGGTGTCGCAGTGGTTGCTGGTCCTATAGCGTTCACGCGAACTCCTAATGGGGCCCATTCAAGGGCGAGAACGCGCGTCAAATGCGCCGCACCCGCCTTGCTTGCCGCGTAAGCGGCATAGTAGGGGTTGGCGACGGCGCTGGAAACGGAGGTAACGGTGATGATACTTCCACTGTTTTGCTTCGTCATTGCCGCGCCGGCGGCGCGTGCAAGCCGAAAGGCGCCTGTCAGATTGATGTTGATCGTGTTGTCCCAGTCCAAGTCGTTCAATTCAAGGGCAGGGGCAACTCTATAAATTCCGCTGGCATTCACGAGCCCGTCAATTTGGCCGAATGTATCAATCGTGTGTGCCACCGCGGCTCGACATGATTCATCAGCAACCACGTCGAGTCCTATGCCGTTGGCCTGACCACCGTCACCAATCAACTCCTTAGCAAGGCTCTCAGCGCGGACTTTGTCGATGTCAGCCACCACGACTCGAGCTCCGCGGCGGCAGAGCTCTCTGGCGATGGCCGTGCCAAGGCCACCGGTTCCGCCCGCCACCAAGATCGACTGCCCGTTGACAGAAAACAGCGGATCAGGACTCGCCTGCATGTTGAATTCTCCAGGTGGGGATGCGGAAAGCGGACTCTCAGCGATACTGCAGCTGTTCGGCGGATATCGGCGCCGCGCTCTGTACGCTTCCTTCGCGCATGAAGTATGCCGATATCGCACTGATAAGTGAGACGAGAACGATATAAGCGCATAGCAGCCAAGGCTGGCCACCATTGTAGATGATGAGCGCAGATGCGATCAGCGGAGTCAGCCCGCTCGCGAAGATACCTGAGAACTGGTAGACGAGCGAAATCCCCGAATACCGGATCTCTGTGCTGAATTGCTCCGAAAAGAGCGCGGCTTCTGTTCCGAGAACCGCCGAGTACAAGATGCCGAGACAGACGGCCACGGTTATCATGGCTGCTACGGGTCCGAGACTCATGAGCCAGAATGCCGGAAAGATCACGGTGCCCAGAATAATGCTTCCCCAGCCATAGACCGCGCGCCGACCAATTTTATCTGACAGATGGCCGAAGATCGGCATGAAAATGATCATGAGAAACGATGCGACAATCACCGCATTAAGGGCGGAGCCGCGGGGCTGGTGAAGATTGTTGGTCAGATATGAGATGATGAACACACCGAAGAGATTGAACCACGCGCCCTCGATATATCTGGCACCCATGCCCAACAGGACATGTTTTGGTTCGCGCTTGAGAAGCTCGACGGCGGGCAGCTTTACCGTCTGATGACTTTCTCGAATCTTCACAAAGTCGGGCGTCTCGAAGATCTTCAATCGGATGTATATTCCCACCACGATCAGTACGGCGCTGAGCCAGAATGCAATCCGCCAGCCCCAGCTCATGAAGCTTGCTTCCGGCAGGAGCGATAACAGAGCGACGACCCCTGCGCTCAAGATCAAGCCTGCCGGTGCGCCGGCTTGCGGCCACGCCCCAAAGTATCCGCGTCGTCCTGGTGGCGCATGCTCAACCACCATCAAGACCGCGCCACCCCATTCTCCGCCAAGCCCGATGCCTTGGAGAATGCGAAGCCCTATCAAGATCGCGGGTGCCCATAGTCCAATAGAATCGTAGGTGGGCACGAAACCGATCGCGAATGTCGAGAGACCCATGATCAGGATCGTGACGATAAGCATTCGCTTGCGTCCGATCTTGTCGCCGTAGTGACCGAAAATCAGACCTCCGACGGGTCTTGCGATAAAGCCTATGGCGAAAGTCGCATAAGCAAGTGCGACGCCGACGGCCGGATCGTAGGAGGGAAAGAAGAGTTTGTTTAGAACGATTGGTGTGACCACCCCATAAAGGAAGAAGTCATACCACTCGATCGTTGCGCCAATTGTGCTTGCTATTGTTACTGTCGTCGGGGAAAGTTCACCTTGGGTCCTTCGGGGATTCATGTATTCCTCCACCTACTGGTTTTTTTCCTTGTCCCTTTTTATCGAGCGAATTTTTTTCCAGCTTCTGATCGGCCAGTATCGCTTCAATTTTCGTGGCTGCATTCCGCAAGAGCGGAACATGTTGGAGTCCACGGTTGAGCGTCATGCGCGCGACCGGAGCCGAGATCGCTAAGGCTGCAACCACACTTCCATTCGAAGAGCGAACGGGAACGGCGACGCAAACAACGCCGGCCAGGAATTCCTGATTATCCGTCGAGATATTCGACTCCCGGATGCGGCTAAATTCCTCTTCCAGCCGCACCGGATCGGTGATGGTGTTTTCGGTATAGGAGTGGAGCGGTGTGGTGGAGAGAACTCGCCGTCGCTGCTCAGGAGTGAGGAAACTCAGAAATAGCTTTCCCATCGACGTGCAGTGGAGCGGTACGCGGGATCCCGGCTCGAACCTCAGGCCAAATGGCCAGCCAGCCTCGACACGGTCGAGATACATGAGGTGATTGCCGACGAGAATTCCGAAATTACAAGTCTCGCCAACAGCCTTTGAAAGCTCTTCCAGGACCGCACGGCGCGGTGCCAGCCGCACGGACACAGACAGAAGATCGAGGCTCAGTTTGGCGAGCCGATCTCCAGGTCCGTAGCGCCTGCTGTCAGGCTCTCGCGCAAGAAGATTTTCCACCTCCAGCATATGGACGATGCGATGGGCGGTGGGCTGCGGAACATTCAATAGCGCACTGAACTCGGAAACGCTTAGCGGCCGCTGCGCTTGTGCGATCGCTTCGAGAAAAGCGAATGCCTTCATTGAGGGAAGGCCGCTGAAGCTTTCCCCGGCTTTAGCAAGTTGCGCGGGCTCGGATGCTGGGTCGTCCCTGAACTCGCCGTCTTGAGATGTTCGGTCGTCGTGAATTGAGATCATTCGCTATCAAAATACGAAAATAAAATACTTGCAAGATGAATTTTTTTGACATTCAATAAGTTTATATCCGAAAAACGGATGAATTGGGCGTCATTCATGAAACGTCTCCTAATCGCCAATAGGGGGGAGATCGCGCTACGGATCATCCGTGCGTGCCGAAAGCTCGGTCTTGAAACTGTGGCGATCTATTCAGAGGCCGACGCGAACTCCCCTCACGTCTGGGCGGCCGATCAGGCGGTGAAGATCGGATTAGCGGCGGCCTCGCAAAGTTATCTCGACCCAAACACCATTCTGCAGGTGGCCCAGTCCTTGAACTGTGATGCGTTGCATCCGGGGTATGGATTTCTTTCCGAGCGTGCGGATTTCGCGGAGGCCTGCACTGCTCAAAAGATCAATTTTGTCGGTCCGTCCTCCGAGGCCATCACAATGATGGGCGATAAGTCCGAGGCTCGCCGAACGGCAAAAAGGCTCGGTGTTCCTGTCGTGCCGGGATCGGGAGATGCGTTCGACGATGCAGGCCTCGCCATCGATGCCGCTTCAGAGGTCGGGTATCCAATTCTGTTGAAGGCGCTGGCAGGCGGTGGAGGACGCGGGATGCGCGTCGCGCCGGATGCTTCGTCGTTTCCGTCCTTGTTTACGCAGGCTTCACGCGAGGCGTTGGCTGCGTTTGGAAACGGCAATGTCTATCTCGAGCGTTTCATTCCCGCAGTCCGTCATATCGAGGTTCAGGTCTTTGGCGACAAGTATGGGAACGTCACCCACTTGTGGGAGCGTGATTGCAGTGTGCAGCGCCGACACCAGAAGCTGATCGAGGAGGGGCCTTCTCCGGTCCTTGACGCTCGAAAGCGACGCGACATCTGCGCTGCAGCGACAAAGCTCGCGGCGGGGATTGGCTATGTCGGCGCGGGGACGGTCGAGTTTATCTATGACTCTGCGACGAAAGAATTCTACTTCATCGAGATGAATACGCGCATTCAGGTCGAGCATCCTGTCACTGAAATGCTCACCGGGATCGACTTAGTCGCAGAACAATTGCGCGTCGCGAGCGGTGAGCGGCTTTCCTTCGTTCAAGACGACGTTAAGGCCTCAGGCCATGCGATCGAATTCCGCATAAATGCCGAAGATCCCGAACATGGCTTCGTTCCGTCTCCCGGCACTTTGACAAAATGGAATCCACCCAAATTTCCCGGTGTCCGCTTCGATAGTCATGTCTACCGCGGCTATTCGGTGCCGCGGCATTACGATTCGTTACTGGGTAAGCTCATCGTGCATGGATCCGATCGTCCGGATGCCATCGCTCGCTCCATACGGGCGCTGGATTGCTTCGAAGTCGAAGGCCTCGCGACAACGATTCCGTTTCACCGGAAACTGCTGACGAATTCAGATTTTATCGAATCTTCCGTTCATACCCGTTGGGTAGAAACAGAGTTTATCCATGGCCAGAAACAAGCCAATTAAGCTCGTCGACGTGACCTTGCGAGATGCCCATCAATGTCTTTGGGCGACGCGCATGACAACTGCGATGATGCGGGACATTGCACCGCGGCTCGATCGCGCAGGATTTGAGGCAATCGATCTTGTTGGCGGTGCGGTGTTCGACGTCGCCGTGCGCTACTTGCGGGAAGATCCATGGGAACGAATGCGGCTTCTCGCATCTTGGGTCAAAGAAACGCCGCTGATCATTCATACGCGCGGGCAGAGTCTATTCACTTTTGAATTCTTCGCAGACGATGTCGTGGAGCTGGCCGCTGAGCGCTTTGTCGCCAATGGTATGCGCTATCACACGCCCTACGACGCGCTGAACGATATGCGCAATCTGGAGATTCCAATTCGAGCGGCAAAGCGTTGCGGCCTCTACGTTGTGGGAGGGCTGGTCTATACGTTTAGCCCAGTACATACGGACCAATATTACGTCGGTAAAGCAAAGGACCTGATTGCGCTGGGAGTTGATGCGATCTTCTTGAAGGATGCCAGTGGTCTGCTGACTCCCGAGCGCGTCGCGACACTTGTTCCTGCGGTGAAGGCTGTGATCGGAAATCGTCCGCTGCAGATTCATACGCACTGCAACTCAGGCCTTGCGCCCTATGTTGTTTTACAAGCAGTGGAGCATGGTGTCGACGTCGTGCACACGGCCACTTCCACGCTGGCGAATGGTGTGTCGCATTCCCCGACGGAGCGCGTTACCGAGAATCTGCGTCGGCGCGGCTACGAGGTCGCACTGGACCTCACGCCGGTACATGAAGTCGCGGAACGCCTCGCTTACATTGCGGAGAAGGAAGGCAAACCTGTTGGAGCGCCCAAGGAATACGATGAATTCCATTTCCAGCATCAATGTCCGGGGGGCATGGTGTCGAACTTGGCCTACCAGCTAGAGACTATGGGTCTCAAAGGCCGGTTGAAAGAAATTCTCGAAGAGGCTTGGCACGTTCGGGAAGATCTCGGGTATCCGATCGTCGTCAGCCCGTTTGCGCAGTACATCGTCACGCAGTCCGTACTCAACGTCGTAGGGCGCGATCAGGGCCATGAGCGATATCATACAGTGCCCGATGAAGTGCGACGCTACGTCCGCGGGGGCTACGGCGAAATTGCCGGCCCCATCGACCCAAATCTTTACGACAAGATCACGCGTGGAGCGGCGCCGATCACGGAGCGCCCGGGAGCCCTGGTGCCGCCGGCGCTGGAGCGCCTCCGGGCGACTCGAGGGCCATTCAAGTCGGACGACGATCTCCTGTTGGCTGCGTTTTATGATGACTCGCAGTACCAGGCGCTCAAGGACGCCGGTCTCATCAACATCGAATACCCCATCATGGACACGCCACTCCTTACACTTGTGAAGGAGATCGGAAATCGTCCGTCGATCAAAACGTTTCATCTGCAGCTGAACTAAAGCCTCGCTTTGTCAGGAGCGTTTCCATGAAACCGATCATCATCACTACGGCTATCACGGGAGCGATCCCAAGAAAGAAAGACAACCCGGCCGTCCCTGTCACTCCGCAGGAACAGATCGAATCCACTCACGCAGCCTATGAAGCTGGATCTGCACTTGTGCATATCCATGTTCGCGACGAACATGAGAATCCGTCTTCATCTCCGGATTTGTTTGCCAAGGTGCAGGAAGGTGTCAGGAAACATTGCCCTGGCATGATTATTCAGTTTTCGACGGGTGGGCGGGGACGCGTCCCTTCAGAACGCGGAGCCGCTCTTTATCTAAAGCCCGACATGGCGTCCCTGACCACGGGATCTGTGAATTTTCCAAAGCAGATCTATGAAAATCCTCCGGACTTCATCGATAGCCTCTGCACTGAAATGCAGAAGTACAAAGTCAAGCCCGAGATCGAGGTCTTTGATGCCGCGATGCTCTATAACGCGGTCAACCTGGTGAATCGCGGACTGATCGATTCCCCGCTTCATGTGCAGTTTGTTATGGGGATTCCGAACGCAATGCCCGCGCGGCGGTCATTGCTGGAGTTCTTACTGAAAGAATTAAAAGAGATCAGTCCGACGGCAACTTGGTCAGCGCTCGGCATGGCCCGGCATCAGCTCGAGGTCAACAAGTGGTGCTTGGAGCTTGGCGGGCATACGCGCACCGGAATGGAAGACAATCTGCGTGTTGGCAAGGACCGGCTTGCGGCAAGCAATGCCGAGCTTGTTTCGTTGGTCGTCGATGCCGCCGCGAATTATGACCGCAGGCCCGCGACCTCTGCTGAAGCTCGTGAGATCCTTGGTCTAGCCCCGCAAGAGAGTTTGTCATGAGCCTTACCTATAAAGATGTCGCAGACATCATCAAGATTGTCGACGCAAGCAGTTGCGATGAACTCGTAGTCGAGCTTGCCGGCTCCAAGATCGTGGTTCGACGCGGCAACCGGAGCGGCGATCTGCCCGTCTCTCCGCCGGCATCTGGCGTTCAGCACTTGTCGACCGCCACGCCCTCGCCTTCGAGTCCTGCAGTGGCGCAGCCGACAAAAGGCAGCACTCACACTGATGTCGCAGGCGATAAGCCTATCGTGCGGTCGCCGATGGTGGGGACATTCTACAGGTCGCCATCTCCAAAGGATCCACCCTTTGTCGAGATAGGAAGTGTTGTCCGGGCTGGAGATCCGCTCTGCATCATCGAAGTCATGAAGCTTTTCACAACGGTCGAAGCCGATCGTGCGGGGAGAGTCACTGCGGTTTTCCCGGGGAACGCCGAGTTGGTCGAGTTTGGCCAGCCCTTGTTTCAGATTGAGTCCGTCTAATCGCAAGCGAGCCTTTGGCCTGTCGAGACACCACGATGCATGATGACTTTGAAACAGACTTGCGCGGCCTTGCCGAGCGAGGGCGGCTGCGCGCGCTGCGCGCGCGTGCCGGGATCGATTTCACGTCAAACGATTTTCTCGGGCTCGCCGAATCCAATGAGCTCAGACAGGCCGCCGCGGATGCGATCGCGCGCGGGGTGCCGATCGGCTCGGGCGGCTCGCGGCTGCTGCGCGGCAATCACTCCGAGCACGAAGCGTTGGAGAGCGAAGCGGCGGCGCATTTCGGCGCCGAAACCGCGCTCTATTTCGGCGGCGGCTATGTCGCGAATTTCGCGATCTTCTCGACGCTGCCGCAACGCGGCGACCTCGTCGTTCACGACGAGCTTGTCCATGCGAGTGTGCACGAGGGGGTGCGGCGGGGCCGCGCGGACCATGTCAGTGTGCCCCACAATGATGTCGCCGCGGTCGAGGACGCGATTCGCCGCTGGCGAGCGGCCGGCGGCAAGGGCCGGCCATGGATTGCGGTCGAGAGCCTCTACAGCATGGATGGCGACAGCCCGAACCTGAACGAGTTGCTGGCGGTGGCGGATCGCCATGAAGCGATGGTCGTGATTGACGAA
Organism: Nitrobacteraceae bacterium AZCC 1564; assembly: GCA_036924835.1. NCBI lineage: Bacteria > Pseudomonadati > Pseudomonadota > Alphaproteobacteria > Hyphomicrobiales > Nitrobacteraceae > Nitrobacteraceae bacterium AZCC 1564. The sequence goes on along the minus strand of JBAGRR010000001.1, from coordinate 2,535,401 downwards.
GCCCACGCGACCGGCGTGTTGGGGTCGGAGGGGCGAGGGCTCGCGGCGGCGTTTGAAGGGCGTGAGAATGTTCTCACCTTGCACACCTGCGGCAAGGCCTTGGGAACGGTCGGGGGGTTCATCGTCGGTCCGAAGGTCATTCGCGACTTTCTCGTCAATCGCGCCCGTCCCTTTATTTTTGCGACGGCGCCTTCGCCGCTCATTGCCGCCGTGACCCGCGCGTCGCTGCAACTCTCCCGCACCGATTCCGCACGGCGTGAGCGATTGGCCAGCCTTGTTGACTTTGCAGGGCGGGAGCTGCGCCGACGCTGCGATCTCGCGCCGTCAGGCTCGCATATTCTGCCCGTCGTGATCGGCGCCGATCAGGCGGCGGTGGCGCTTGCCGCCTCCTTGCAGCGCCGAGGCTTCGATATCCGTGCGATCCGCCCGCCGACCGTGCCGGAAGGCACCGCGCGTCTGCGGATCGCGCTGACGTTGAATGTGAATGAGGCCGTCGTTGCAGAGCTTTTCGCGGCGCTATCGGAAGACATGCGGGTCGCCGCATGAACCGACGTATCGTGCGTTTGCAACGTTGGCCTGCTTGGTTTCAACGCGGCGTGTGAACTAGCGCCACATGCACCGCATCTTGGCCCCGATATCGATGCGTGGGCCTTGGGATGCTGCACGACTTTCAGATGAAGTCGCCATCGGCCAAGTCGATCGTTCGAACTTGGAGAGCAGCGCTTCCGGAATAAAGCGTGTGCGTGATGCGTAGACATGGCGATCGCCTTGCGCGTTTTGCCCGTGAGTGAAGAACCGCTGCGGAACAGTTAGATGGAGGTCATCCTTCGCACGCGTCATTGCAACGTAAAGCAGCCGGCGCTCTTCTTCGAGTTCAGCCGATGTTCCGGCTCCGAGGTCGGATGGCATGCAGCCGTCCACGACGTTGAGTACGTACACCGATTTCCATTCCTGTCCCTTAGCTGAATGTATCGTAGACAGGACCAGATAGTCTTCATCGAGTAGGGGGACACCCGCCTGATCGCTCGTTGCATCGGGTGGATCAAGCGTCAGTTCAGTGAGGAAGCGCTCTCTAGATCCATATCCGCTAGCGATTTGCTCGAGCTGGATCAGGTCTGCTCGGCGCACCTCTGCATCTTCATGAATACGGTCAAGGTGCGGATCGTACCACAAGCGAGCCCGCTCCAGGTCCGTGGGCCATTCGGAATATCTGAGGTTGCCGGCGGTCTCGATGAAGGCTCCCCAATCATCACCTGCGCGGGCTGGAGCCTTTAAGCCGCAGAGCGTCGAGATTGGATCGGCGGATTCGCCCATCTGATCGAGAATACGCTGAGCGGATGTCGGTCCGACGCCCGGAAGCAAATGAAGCACTCTAAATCCAGCCACCCTGTCACGCGGATTCTCGACGAAGCGCAACAAGGCAAGCATGTCTTTAACGTGCGCGGCATCGAGAAACTTCAGTCCACCAAACTTTACAAATGGAATGTTCCGACGCGTCAGTTCAATCTCGAGCGGCCCGCTGTGCGAGGACGTCCGAAACAAGATGGCCTGATGCTTGAGAAGAGATCCTTCCTCGCGATTGGCAAGAACCTGCTCGACGATATAGCGGGCTTGGTCAGCTTCATCGCGTACGGTCACGAGCTGTGGCTTGCGGCTGGATATCCGGTCGGTCCAGAGGTTTTTGGTGAACCGCTCTTTAGCCAATCCGATAACACTGTTGGCGGCGTCAAGAACAGGCTGGGTGGAGCGGTAGTTGCGATCAAGGGTGACGATCTCGGCCTTTGGGCTGAACTGATCCGGGAAGTCGAGAATGTTGCGAACCGTTGCCGCGCGGAATGAATAGATCGATTGCGCATCGTCGCCGACAACAGTGAGGCCTTGTCCGCCGGGCTTCAGCGCCAAGAGAATGGACGACTGCAATCGGTTCGTGTCCTGATATTCGTCGACCATGACGTGATCGAAGCGGCCAGAGATTTCGCTCGCCAATGCGTTATCTGCAACCATCTGCGCCCAGCAGAGGAGAAGGTCATCGTAATCGAGAACGTTCTGCCTCTGCTTGGCTTCGACATAAGAGGCGAAGAGCTGCTTAAGCTCGCCAGCCCAACCCGAGCACCACGGGTAGAATTGCCCCAGCACTTTCTCGATTGAAAACTCTGCATTGACGCATCGGGAATAGATCGAGAGGCAGGTTCCTTTGGTTGGAAACCGGCTCTCGGTTTTGGAAAAGCCGAGCTCATGGCGAACGAGATTCATCAGGTCGGCCGAATCTTCGCGATCATGAATGGTAAAGGCCGGATCGAGGCCGATCTGCTCGGAATACTCACGCAGCAGGCGCGCGCCGATCCCGTGAAATGTTCCGGCCCAGGTCAGGCCGTCGGTCATGACGGCAGCGCTTTCGCCCAGCACTTTGCGAGCAATGCGCTCAACGCGCCTTGCCATTTCGCTTGCTGCGCGGCGGGAAAATGTCATCAACAGAATGCGCCGTGGGTCCGCACCTTTGATGATGAGGTGAGCGACGCGGTGGGCGAGGGTGTTGGTCTTGCCGGAACCAGCACCGGCGATGACCAACAGCGGGGAACCAATGGTGCTCCTAGGACCGATCCCGTGCTCAACTGCCCGTCTTTGATTGGCATTGAGAGAGTCGAGATAGGTTTCCTCTCGCAATGTCAACATATACGCGCCCCCAAATAACTCGCCGGTGATTCGGCCAGAAGCTCATAATCCATCTAAACCGAACTTCGTGCGAGAAAATCGTCCTGGGTGTTTTGTGGCGCGAGGGCCTTGCGAGGTGCAGGATATTCGCCACACGTCATCTGCCTTGTCTGGTCCGCGCTTCACGATCATCAGTTGATCATCGGGCCGTGGCGCGACGACTTCGTTCGGCTTGGCCGCGAGACGTTTGCCACACGATGACGGCCGCCGACACCTCAAAAGGGGACGAGTTGAATGGAAGTTCTGATTTGTATGTTTTAGAGGACATCAGGGCTAAGCGCCCAGGTACGTCATGTACGCGTCCGATCTCTCTTCTCTCAACGGCTATGATCTGCGGGTGGGGCCCTTAGCCGAGATATAGGCGCTGTTGCGGAGTGGGACGGTAGTCCAACTTAGAACTAAAATACTGATATTAGGATGATTTTTATCGTCAAAACTTCTATATTTTGAGTTCTCACGGCGCGGCGAGTTGCCAAGGCCCAGGAACTAGGCAATACGTCAGCGCGCAGTCGTTCATCCAAATCGTCATTCTTGTGAAGCCATGCTGATGCGAAACCAAGATCGGAGTCGAGTGCCCCTCTACCTGCAGGTCGCGTCCGTCATGCGGCAGCGAATCGAATCAGGCCATTGGAAGGAAGGGGATAAAATCTCTACCATCGAGGAGCTCGAGGCCGAATTTAACGTTGCGCGAATTACGGTACGTCAAGCTCTCGATCTCCTGCGAGAAGACGGTCTCGTTGAATCCATCCGAGGGAAAGGGACGTTTGTCTCTGGGCGCCCTAAGGAGAAGCATTGGTTTAATTTAGCCAACGACCTGGAATCGGTCATCGAATCGGTTCGAGACAACGTTATAAAGATTGTTCACATCGACGAAGACGCATCACCGCCCATCCTCCAAGGTGGCGAGGGCGTGCTGGCTCCTGAGTACACTCAGCTGCGAAGTGTGCAGTTCAGTCGGGGCGAACCTTTTGCGGTCGTAAACCTGCGTTTGTCTCGAGAGATTTATATTCGCGACCGCAAAAGCTTCAACCGAAAGCCGGCTCTTCCTCGCATCATGGAAATGAGTGACATCGACATCACTCATGCACTGCAGACGGTCACGATCGGCGTGGCGGACCCGGAAACCTCGGAATTACTCCGAGTTGGGCTGGGTGAGCCGACCGCCGATTGCCGTCTGGTGCTCGTGAACAGTGCGAATGTCGCGATATACGTCGCCGAATTTCACTATCAGCGCAATTGCTTTGCGCTTCGTCGTGACTTGGTACCCAAGCCCAGGAAGGTAGTGCGAAAGGTATCAAGCGCAAACTAACTGCGATGGTGTATTTCCTAAAACGCTCTCCGCCGCCGCTCATGCGGAGGTACGACGGCAGTTCGCGTAATAGTGAGATGCGTTTGGACGAAAGCCAGGAGACGTTTAAACGGGCTCATCAAGTCTGACGTGGCTGTATCAGTTTGAGTGCACTTGATTGAGCTAGCTGTCGCTCTCGGCTCCATCTCCGGGAGTTCTGTTTCAGTCACCATTGTGTCAGGTATTGGATAATAAACCGGCATCCCGGATGCGACAGAGGCGACAACGTCGAGAACGACGATCCGAGAATCACTGAGTCTCATAACCAACCTCATGGGGTTGAGTGACTGACCGGCTCTTCACTAGGGCTTATAGTAATAGAAATAGTCCTTTCGGCAAGGATCACCTTGAGATCCAAGAAGGTTAAAATGTTCGCACGCGTTGCTTGAGGTTCAATCATTCGTTCAAGTAGAGCTCGCTTTGAATCAACAACGGTCGGTTCATGCCGACGCCAGTTGGGCAACGACCGAACCATCTTCAGAATGGCAGACGCAAAAATGGCCACGAAGTAGACCTCGTGGCCAAGTTGACCGAAGACGCTTCTGATGCCGGCGACGATGGTATCCGGTCAGTCGTCTCGGTGAATTGTTGGGCGCGCCCTTTAATGACGGGTTGCCGACTCTGTTTCGATGAGTTTGTCCACCATGCGTCGCATTTTCATCGGCGCCGCATCAATGCCCAAGATGATGCGCTTGAAATCTGGATCGCGTTCTTCCTCAAGCTGGATGCGTTCAAGGATAACTTTGTCTTCCTTGAAGGCCATGTCCAGACTTGCATTCAATTCGGCGTCCATATCCGTCTCGTCAGTTCGGAAATTCCGGACATGGAACCAGTGTTGAAGAACCGTGCGCTCGTCGACCGGAGTGAGCATGTGGCACGCAAACATTTGCGTTCCTTCCGAACGCTTGTCCATATCGGGAATGCTTCCCGTCGGGCATGAGCCCATATCGATCTTAAAATAGCATGGGGTGTTATAGTTATAGTAGTGCCAGCGATCGACCATCCCGCTCAGCTTTCCAAACTTCGCGAAGAGCGGAATTGGTGGCCCATTACGGATCCAGCGCCATACGCAGATCTCGTTATTGCGATATTCGTTGTTGACCGGAACAGTCGCTCCGGCGGGCGTTCCCAACGTGGTGGTGTGGACGAATGTCACGTGAGCGGGATCAAGAAGATTGTCGCAGAGGCTTAGATAGTTGCATTCAATGCGAAGTGTATCGCCCTGAACTGCGTGCCATGAGCTGTCTTCATACTGTTCGATGTGGAAGATCTTCTTTGGATCTGCATTCTTCGGATCGCCCATATAAAGCCAGACAAGTCCGTATTTGACTTCGAGAGGATAGGCGCGGACCAATGCGCTGCCCGGGATGATGTCCTGCCCTGGAATGAGAACGCACTTGCCGGCGCAATCGAAGGTCATCCCATGATAACCGCACTCGATATTGTCGCCTTTTAGCTTTCCGAGAGATAAGGGAGCGAGGCGATGCGGGCAGGCATCCTGCAGCGCGGCGATCTTTCCATCCTGGAGCCGATAAATAACGATCGGCTCCTCGAGCACAACATGGCGAGTCAATTCCCTGCCAACGCGGTCTGCCCAAACGACGGGATACCATGCCTCCTTGACGTACTTCATATCTGCCTCCGTGGTCTTAGTTGAATCCGTTGGATCTATGCGGGCTTGTCAGTGGTAATAAGCGCCGCCATCCACAACGAGTGTTTGGCCTGTGATGAAAGCGGCGTGCGGGCCGGCGAAAAAGCAGACAGCGCCGACGACGTCGTTCGGCACCATGTCGCGCTTCAGAGCGCGATTGCGAACGGAGAATTCTGCGACTGTGCCGGCCAGCTCCGGGTTCTTGTGTACACCGTCGCTGAGCGTAAAGCCCGGAGCCACGCTGTTGACCGTTATTCCATGGTCGCCAAGTTCGGTGGCGAGCGTCCGGGTCATCGAAACGATTGCTCCCTTCGTCGCTACGTAGTGCAACATTCCGGGATTGCCCTTAAAAGCGACGCCGGAGGAGATGTTGATGATGCGTCCGGCTTGCTGTTTTTTGAATTGCGGAAGAGCTGCTCTGCAGCACAGAAATTGGCCGATCACATTGACGTCCAATATTTTCCGCCAGTCGGAAACCGTCAGCTCTTCGAAAGGCTTCAACGTGAGAGTTGAGTAGATCGCCGCGTTGTTGAGCAGAATATCGACGCGGCCGAATTCCTGCATGGCGATATCAACCATGCGCTGTGTATCGCTTTCGCTGGAGACGTCGGTATCAGCGTGCGCCGCTTTATGGCCCTTCTTGCGCAATCGATCAGCAGCCGCAGCAGCGTCCTGCATGTCCGCAACGAGAATCGCGGCACCTTGCGCAGCGAGAGCCTCGCATGCCGAGAACCCGATTCCCATTGCGCCGCCAGTGACCACGGCCACCTTGCCAGCCAAGTCCATACTTCAATCTCCTGTTGCAAAAAGTTCGGGTGGGACGACGTACGCGCCGCGGCCGATCGGAAAGCCTCCACCGTCTCGATCGACGATTGCTAGATTCACGATTGGTCCAGTTTCGGATTCTGTCACGCGAGCAACATCGACTATCCCGCTTTGCGCGTCTGTGATGCGTTCGTGGCGCGTTCTCACGTCGTCTGGCAGCACATGTTGCCACTCGTCGATGAGCCCAGGAGCGAACCTAAGGGATTGTCCGCCCAAGCCGCAGATATCGATCACTGCGCTGTCGCCGATGGCGCCAAGGCCAAACTCAGCTCTGTCTTTCTTGAAAATCGAGCCGGACGGGGCAGGAGCAGGAACAGTTCGCCAGGTCCGCGACCCGCGTGGGCGCCATCCAAAATCGACGCCATTGCCGCCGACCGCTTCAATGATGCTCCCGCTCCGTTTGAGTTTCCATCCGGCCCAAGCCATCCAGATGCCAAGCACGAACCCGGCATTGCCCAGCAAGTCCGACCTTAAGCTTTCGGGGATGTCTCCGAGCGATTCCACGAAGAGTTTGTTGCCGGCAGCGGTGATCGCGTGACACTCGTCGCCGCGTTCCAAGGCAGCTGCGGTCAACTGCTCGATGGGTGGAAGACGTTCGAGAACAGGATTCAGAAGCTCCGCCGCCTGTGAGCACCAGGCCCGGGCGCGGTCCACACATTCAGGTGCGTCGGCTCCAAACCGTAAGGCTGGCGGCGTGCCTTCGCTCATCGGAGAATGGAACACGCCGAGCTCGTCCCCCACTTCGAAGCACCACATTGTCGGTGCAAGCACCATGGCCAACGGCACGGCAATGCCGTGATCTTGTGCGGGCGCGAGTGATATGTCGCCACTTTCGAGCAAGCGGCGTGCTGTTTCGATGTTTTCTGCCCAACCTGCAATGATGGCCGCCTGTGTTGCAGCATTCATGACGGCTCTGGGTTTTTCGCCGCGGTAGCCGGGGCCGGCGTGAAAGAGGGTCCGCGAAGGCAGATCCAGCCGCGCATCCTCAAGACGCACAAGGCGACGAAGACGGATCTCGGATTTCGCCATTCGATCTCCAAACAGGATGCGCTCCGGCCGACGTGATCGGGAGCCGAATAGTTCTATAATTAGCACAATAGGTATAATACGCAACGTGGAGAATGCGCAAAGCACAGGCAGCGCCTGCCGGAAAAATCGGCTCTCTGAGGCGTTGACCGTAAACATCCTATAGTTATGCTATTAGAGCAAATTGTATGGCGGCGCCGCGTCGCGGACGCCCTTCGATTTTTCGCAGCAGAGGAGGAGGTGAAGATGAAATCGTCTCGATCGTGGATCGCGTGCGCTGTCATTACCGTTGGCATGAGCGCGCCCACACTTGCGCAAGACGCCACTATCAAAATCGGCGTCAATCAGCCTTTGACTGGTGTGGTAGCGGCCGCGGGGAATATGGTGACGGCCGGAGCCAAGATTGCCGCAGAAGAAATCAATGCCAAGGGCGGTTTGCTTGGAAAGAAGCTCGAACTGATTATTGAAGATAATAAAAGCAATCCGACTGAGGCTGCCGGCGTCGCCGAAAAATTGATCACCCGCGACAAGGTGCCGGCAATGGTTGGTGCGTGGAGCTCGACGTATACCTTGGCGGTGATGCCGAAGCTCCTCGAGTACAAGGTTCCGATGATCGTCGAAACCTCAAGCGCGGATAAGATTACGACGTCGGGAAACCCTTACGTTTTTCGGATTAGCCCGACCAACGGCACGGAGGCCAAAAGCTTCGCTCGCTTTGTCGAGCCGTTGAAAATCAAGAAGGCTGACTTTCTTGTCGTCAACAATGACTGGGGGCTCGGAGCGGCCGCAGAATTCAGCAAGATGCTGAAGGAGAAGGGCCTTGTCGTGAACAAGTCGCTCAACATGGATGCTGCTGCGCAAGATCTTTCGGCGCAACTTGCGAACGTGAAGTCGACTGACAGTGACACGCTGTTCATCACGACAGGTGTTGAGCAGATGACTTTGCTGATGAAGCAGGCGCAAGCTCTGGGAATCAAGCGAAGGATTGTCACGACTGGCGGCACGCTGCCAGACCAGCTGATTGAACAGGCAGGAAGCGCTGCCAACGACTCGTATCACGATGCGATGTTTGCGCCTTGGTTCCCGGAAACTTCAGCTGACCCCGCAGCGGCAAAGGCGTATATCGCGGCTTGGGGGAAGGCAGGACTGCCTCCCGGTGGTATGCCAGAAGGGGCGCGGGGCTATGACGCCGTTCGCGTCTTGGCGAAAGCAATTGAAAAGGCAGGCGCGGCCGACTCGGAGAAGATTAGGGCGGCCCTGTGGGAGGTCAGCTATGCCGGCCTCACAGGCAATATCAAGTTCGAGAAAGTCGGACCGACCGGTAAAGAGAGCGGTCAGAGCCCGGCAAGCACTCATCTCGTCAAGATCGAAGACGGCAAGGTTACTCTGGTCAGCAAATAGCGGACTGCGAGTTCACACAGGGGCGGCGAGAGATCGTCGCCCTTTTTGATTCCATCGATTCGAGCATGGAAGAGGTGGCTTCTCTTGGAAGCTATGCCGATTTCGACCTCAGCGTGAAGAGATCGAACCGGGCATCCTGAACCTGCTCGATGGTGGGAGCGGCGCTTGTGCCAATCACCCGACGCGCGAGCATATGGTCTTTCACCGCATTGACGGAGTCGACCGCGATCAGTCGATCTTGCTTGAAGTGAAAAATCGAAAAACCGGATTCGCTTGATTCGCCTCGGCGAACCCAAGTGTCGGCGCCGTGCGAGAGGCCGGCAATTTGAAGCTTGATGCCGTATTGGTCGGACCAGAACCATGGCGTTTCAGTGAACGGCTTCTCCTTGCCTAATAGAGCAAGGGCTGCCGAGCGCCCTTGTTCAACGGCGTTTTGCACTGACTCCAGTCTGATTTTTGCGCCATCGGGCAGACGCCGGACCGTACAATCGCCCGCCGCGACGATGTTCGGCACAGATGTTCGGCAGCAGTCGTCGACAACAATGCCGTTGTCGCATTCAATGCCGGCCTTCCGGGCGAGACCGTCGTTAGGAATGACGCCAATGCCAGTGAGGACAAGGCCAGCTTGAACTGAGCGGCCATCCGCAAAATGCACGATCGCTTGATCCGGGCCGACAGGTTCAATGTTCGAAACCTGAGCTCCGATGAGCAATTTCGTCCCGCGAGATCTGTGAAGGTCCGCGTACCATTGCGACAGATCGCTCGAAAGAACACGTTCCAGCAGTCTTGACGCCGCTTCGACGATCGTGACGTCCAGACCGAGCTTCCTGGCGCTTGCGGCCACTTCGAGGCCGATGAAGCCGCCGCCTATGATAATGATTGGTCGACCTTCTCGCGCGCAATGCTGCAATCTTTCGGCTATTTCCGTCGCATCCCGTCTGGAGCGCAGGACGTGCACGGCTTTTGATGACTCGCTCCCGGGGAGTCTCCTGGGTGTCGCGCCGGTGGCCAGCACCAAGCCACTCCAATGGACAAGGCTACCGTCGCTTACTCTTGCTGACCTGGCGTGAGGATCGATCGCCTCGATGACCGATCCAGTTCGAAGCAAAATCCCCTTCCGCTCCAGCGCAGATATGTCTCGTATCGTGAGTTGACGCTCATCGATCTTCTCAGTCAGCCAGGCCTTCGATAAGGGAGGGCGATGGTAAGGGGCGTAGGGCTCGTCACCATAAAGTGAAATCCGGCCCTCAAAACCATTGCTCCGCAAAGTTTCTGCGGCTTGCAAGCCGGCTTGGCCGGCGCCGATGACGAGGATGTGCTGGTCCGACCCGGTCAAGTCTGACACTCTGGAATTGTCACGATCAATCCCAAAAGACTTTCATTGGCTTTGACTTGGCACGAGAGACGACTGTTGGGCTTGCGCTCGGCCTTCACATCCTCAAGCAACTCCAGTTCGTCTTCGCTCGGCGGCGGCAGTTCCGCGAGCCTTTCGGGATCGATGTAAACGTGACACGTGGCGCAGACGCAGGAGCCTCCACATTCTGCCACGATGCCTTCGACGCCATTCGCCACGGCGGCTTGCATCAAATTCCAGCCTTCCTTGACGTTGATCTCAACTTTCGAGCCAGAGGGCTCCACATATGTTATTGCGACCATCCGATTCAATCGCCTGTTATTGCCGATAGTACTAACTATAGGATGATATATCGTCGCCGCGGAAGCTGCAAGCAGCGTAACAAATGCCTATATTATTGGCGTTCACTGCTCATTGGCAGAATAGACCTATTGTAATATAAATAGTCATTATCGGATTTTAGGCGGGATTGGTGGATGACGAAGCAAGGCCAAGAGCAGGGCATCGGCGCATCGTTGTTGCGCCGGGAAGATGACCGGTTTTTGAGGGGGCGGGGACAATACGTCGCTGACATCCGCCTCCCGGGCCTGAAGAACGTCGCCTTTGTTCGCTCCCCACTTGCTCACGCTCTTATCCGTGAGATCCGCATTCCCGAGGCTTACCGCGGCTGCGTTTTCACAGCCGCGGATCTCGCAGACGTAAAGCCGATCGTTGCTGTATCCGGTTTGCCCGGATTCAAGCGGTCAGAGCAGCCTGTGCTGGCGTCGAAGAAAGTTCGCCAGGTCGGTGAGCTGGTTGCCATGTGTGTCGCTGATACGCGGGCGGAAGCGGAAGACATCGCGGCATTGGTCGAGCTCGATCTGCAGGAACTCCCAGCCGTTCATGACATGCTGGCGGCGCGCAATGCGGATGCGCCGTTGATCCACGATGAATGGGGAGACAATCTCTTTCTCGAGACGTTCGTCGACGTCAACATGGAAGCAGCGCTCGATGCTCCCATCAAAATTACCCGGGAAATCTCAACTTCGCGACAGTGTATGGCTCCGATGGAAGGTCGCGCGAGCGTCGCCACGTGGGATCACCGGACAGAACAGCTCGTTTTGTACACGGGCACCCAGCAGCCGCATATTATCAGGCAGGGCCTCGCGGAATGTCTGGGAATGGAGCAACTCAACATTCGCGTGGTGTCTCCCGATGTTGGCGGCGGGTTCGGATATAAAGCGCTGATGCCGCCCGAGGACGTTTGCCTCAGTTGGTTGGCGAGGCGTTGTGGCCACCCTGTGCGTTGGATTGAGGATCGCCGAGAGCATCTGACTGCGAGCGCCAATTGTCGAGAGCATCACTATCGTATTACGGCGTACGCCGATCGTGACGGCAAACTTCGCGGAATCGACTGCGAAGCCATGGTCGATTCGGGAGCTTACTCCTCATATCCGTTTACGGCGTGCCTGGAAGCGGCTCAGGTGGCCAGTATTCTGCCCGGGCCTTACGATTTTCCATCGTATCGTTGCCGCACGTGGTCGGTCGCTACCAACAAGTGTCCGATCCTGCCGTATCGCGGCGTTGCCCGGACCGGCGTGTGTTACGCGATGGAGCTCATGATTGATGCAATCGCCCGCGAGGTTGAACTGGAGCCTTTCGAGGTTCGATTGAAGAATCTGGTTCGGCCGGAACAGATGCCCTTCGACAACATCACAAAAAAGCATTTCGACAGTGGGGACTATCCGGAAGCGCTGCGCCAAGCCTTGGATAAGATCAATTTTCAATCCGTCCGAGAGCGTCAGAAAAAGCGAGAGCCGGACGGGCGGTGCATTGGAATTGGTATCGGGATTTATTGCGAGCAGGGCGCACACGGTACGTCTGTCTACGCGGGCTGGGGCATTCCCATGGTGCCTGGACATGAGCAGGCCACTGCGCGCATGACGCCAGACGGCGGGTTGGAAATTCGCGTCGGCGTTCATTCCCACGGGCAAGGTATGGAGACGACGCTTCCGCAGGTGGCCCACGAAATCTTAGGAATTGACGTTTCCAAGATCAAACTGGTGCACGGTGACACGGAGTATACTCCGTTTTCAACGGGGACTTGGGGCTCTCGTTGCGCGGTCATGGTTGGAGGCGCAGTTGCCAGCGCGTGCCGCGAGGTTGCGCTGTTGGCGAAGGGGATCGGTGCGCATCTCCTGCAAGCGGATCCCGATCAGGTGCAGCTGATTGACGGCGCGGTCTGTAGCCAGACCGGAAGCATTTCGCTGAAAGATATCGCTTATACCTGGTATCGCCGTCCGCAGGATTTGCCATCGCCGGTTGATCCCCGCGGCCTTGAAGCTACAATTGGGCATAAGCCTAAGTGCGATGCCGGGACGTTCAGCTATGCAGCACACATCGCGGTTGTCGCGGTCGATCCCGAACTCGGGGATATCGAGATTCTCGATTACGTGATTGTCGAGGATGGCGGCAAGCTCATTAACCCGATGGTTGTTGATGGCCAGATTTATGGCGGCTTGGCTCAAGGAATCGGGACGGCTCTCTACGAAGAGATGAACTTCGATGCGTCGGGCCAGCCATTGGCTTCGACCTTTGCGGACTATCTGTTGCCGGGGCCGACCGAGGTGCCAGCGGCCAGGTTAGGGCATATGGAGACATTGGCGCCCTATACCGAATTTGGAGTGAAGGGTATAGGCGAGGGAGGAGCGATTGCGCCTCCTGCCGCCATCGGCAACGCTGTCAACGATGCGCTCAGGTCGTTTGGCGTCGAATTGCTTCATTGTCCCATGACGCCAAGAAGAGTCCTTGAGGCTCTTTATGCGAAGAAAGCGATCCGGCAAGCGGACGCGGTGTGACTGAGGTGGTGGTCCTCCGTCGCAACAAAGTGAGCCTACTCACTCGAATGGGGTAAGACGCCGATAAGCAAGGTTTACGAAGTCCGTTTTCATAGTGTCGACGACGCCACGGTGGTGGAAGGAATGGCAGGCCGATCGCCTATCACTGGCCTGAAGGCCGCTTACCCTGTGATGCACGTCGACCGGTTTGTAAGGCCAGGAATAATGACTACTCAGGTCTCGGCGGAAGCCTTGTCGATGGCCGAGTCGGCAAGGGTGAGTGTGGACAAAGAGAGTAGGAGACCATAGCCTGATCGTCGTAGAATGGTCCCTCCCATAAGGATGCACGGTCGTAAGCTATATTGACGAGCACGGCATATGCGCCGGCTCTGCATACGGCAACCGATGCATGTCACTGCGATGCGCTGTAAATGACCCTGATTTCGTGATCTTTGACTTGCATCGGTGACCTGCGAGCGGCAGGCTCGTTGTGCCTTAAAACATTGGAGCGCGGGGCCCTGATGAGTTCGATCAAAATCAAACGAATTTACGAGCCGGCCGCTCCTTCTGATGGTGTCCGCATTCTGGTCGACCGGCTGTGGCCACGAGGCCTACGAAAAGAAAAAGCTGCGCTCGATCTGTGGTGTAAGGAGGTCGCGCCCACGCCCGAGCTCCGAAGATGGTTCGATCATCGAGAGGACCGTTTTGCCGAATTCAAAACACGATACCTCCGCGAACTTAAGAATAATCCTGCTGTCCCCGAACTCCTGCAAAGCATCGGGTCGCGAAACAGCACACTGCTTTACGGGGCTCACGATCCGGCGATCAACCATGCCGTGGTGCTCGCAAGCTTCCTCAAGAAAGAACAGGCCAAGACATGACGTGTCGCGTCGACGCTTCCCAAGCGGTATTGTCGTTAGACACTCGACTCGCCGGATAATTTTGCGCTCGCCATGGATTACAACGACGCCAAGACGACCATGACGTTCCGCTTTGCGTAAGACCGATGTCGCAGACGATCGAGACACTCATCTCACCGACCACACGGCTGCTTCATCATCCATTCTCACCATGATGCGGCGTGTTGGTGATTGGCCGGTATGCATTGATCGAATTGCAGTCGATTTCGCTGAAACGGCGCACTTCATTTGAACAAAGCTATTTGCGGGATATCGACGATCTCGACGGTCGTGATGTCGACCGATGGCGTTCGCCGGATGATTCAAGTCAACTGATCTTGGCGTGCTGCTTTCGTGGGCAATTGACAGTCAGCGACATAGGTTTCTCCTATGCCTTGAAAGTAATCAAATGTGATGGAGGAAAACGGAACCAACCGAAACTTGAGCGGTTCGCGCGTGGATCTCACAACGTTTAGTAGGAGCGTCCCATGGCCAATCTCGTTTCTGTTGTGATGCAATTTCTAACTCCTGACATGATTACAAAAATTGCTTCTGCGCTGGGCCTTGATCGCACCGCGGCTCAAAAGGCGGTTGGAGGTGCCGTCCCTGCGCTTCTAGCGAGCGTGGCAGATGCCGCCACGACCCCTGGCGGAACGCGCCAGTTGTTCAATTTGTTACAGCAGCAGTCAGGCTCACTTGAAAGTCTGAAAAGCGCAATTGGCGGCTCGGGTCAGAAGACGCTCGTTGATAGTGGATCGAGCATGTTGTCGGGGCTGTTCGGCGGCGGAGCCTTGGAAACCATGGCGCAGTCGATCGGCAGGTTCGCGGGAATCAGCGAAGGTGCAGGCAAGTCGATACTTGGCGTGCTCGCTCCGGTCGTGCTCGGCGCTCTAGGGCAACAGCAGCGCAACGCAGGTCTCGATGCAAGCGGAGTGGCGTCACTTCTTTCTTCCCAAAAAGACCAGATCGTTTCCGCTATCCCAAGTGGCCTGGCCGATCAATTGAGCAGGGCGGGCCTTATTGACCGCGCTTTCGCTGGGA
The DNA here is from genome assembly GCA_036924835.1 of Nitrobacteraceae bacterium AZCC 1564. Taxonomy (NCBI): domain Bacteria; kingdom Pseudomonadati; phylum Pseudomonadota; class Alphaproteobacteria; order Hyphomicrobiales; family Nitrobacteraceae; species Nitrobacteraceae bacterium AZCC 1564. The sequence continues at coordinate 2,520,328 of JBAGRR010000001.1, read as the reverse complement.
ATGAAACGGTGAGTGTCCGGGACCGGACGCCTGAACGGACGGTGCGCCCGGCCAGCAGCGGTTCGCAGTGGCCCTATTGGCTCGCTGCGCTGGTCGTGGCAGGTGGCCTTGCCTGGTATTTGATGGGGCGCCCGGAACAGAAGGTGGCGGAAGCGCCGCGGCCCACGACGGTGCAACCTGAAACTACCGTGGGCGTGGCACCTCCCAATTTGACAGTCGGCGGAGTGAATCTGGCCAATCAGGTCAATTCGTCAATGGGCACTCTGAGATCAGCGCTTCCGGGGATCACGGACACAGCTTCAGCCGAATCGGCTCTTCCCAAAATTCGTGAGGCAACGGCTCAATTGAACGACGTCAGCACGCGCGCTTCGAACCTTACTCCTGAAGGAAGAACCGAGCTGGCTAAGTTGATCGCCGCAGCGACACCGACGATCAATCAAATGTGCGACAAGGTGCTGGCTGTTCCGGGTGTTGCAGGAATTGCGAAGCCCGCGATTGATGAACTCCGCAGCAGGCTCGACGCGCTTTCCCGCGTTTGAGCCATATCGCCTCTAGTGTCCAAAGTTCGCCTGACCGCGCGGCGCGCTCCGTAGCGGATTTTGGATTCGAAAGGAGTGTGGTTCAGGTTCAGAAAGTCGCTGGAAGGACTCGAAAAATCGGTCGAACTTCTGAACCGCCACTGTCGCGTGATCATGAGGAGGAAGACCAATGGCTGACAAGGCGAGCTTCACAAAGGACGAATGGGCCTTGCTTCTGCAAAGTCCAGTCATCGCGGGTATGGCCATCACTGCTGCCGATCCGAGTGGACTATGGGGTTTGATGAAAGAGTCTTTGGCTGCCGGCGGTGCGCTGACGCAAGCCACACACGATCCCGGAGCCAACGCGCTCGTCAAAGCCGTGGCGACCGACTTCACAACAAGTGAGGGGCGAAGCGCCGCGCGAGAGGGGCTTCAGTCAAAACTCTCAGGCAGCGAGCCGTCGGAGATTAAAGTCAAGTCCGTCGAGTTACTAAGGCAGGTGTCCGCATTGTTGGCCGCAAAAGCTCCAGCGGATGCGGCTGCCTTTAAGCAATGGCTTCACCAAATCAGCCAGCACACGGCGGAGGCAGCAACGGAAGGCGGCAGCCTGTTCGGCATTGGTGGCGTTCAGGTGAGCGATGCAGAGAAGGCGACGCTGACTGAAATCTCAGGTGCTCTGGGCACCTGAAATTTCGTCCGATTGGGATTTGCGCTTCAGTCGAGCTTCACGCCCGCCTGGGAGACGACTTTTCGCCAGCGCGTGGTTTCTGCGGAGACCATATTGGCGAATGCGGCCCCTGTGACGTTCGGAACGTCGGAGCCGTTGCGCTCCCAGGCTTCCTTCACCGTGGCTGTCTGTAAGGCTGCCTGTACTTCTTTGGTCATACGTTGAACGATTTCCGGTGGTGTGTTTTTCGGCGCGAACAGCCCGTACCAGGTTGACACTTCATAGCCTTGCAGTCCTGCTTCCGCGGCAGTGGGAACGTCAGGGAATGCTGGCACCCGAGTCGGTGCGGCAATGGCGAGTGCGCGCAATTGCCCGCTTCTGATCTGTGGCGCCGATGAGCCAAGCCCATCAAACACAATCGGCACGTGACCGGCGACGAGATCCTGCATGGCAGGGCCAGCTCCGCGGTAAGGCACGTGGAGAATTCGCGTCTGAGTCAGGAGCTTGAACAACTCGCCCGCGAGGTGATGCGTGGTGCCGACACCGGCAGAGCCGTAGTTCAATTTGTCCGGATTGGCCCGGACGTGGGCGATAAATTCGGCAAGCGTCTTTGCTTCGACTTTGTTGGGATTGACGACGACGACCTGCGGCGGCCGTGCAACCAGGGCCACCGCGATGAAGTCTTTTTCAAAATCGTAATCGAGATTGGGATAAAGCGATGGCGCGATGGCGTGGTGGGCTGCACCCATGAAGAACGTGTATCCATCCGGTGCGGCCTTAGAAGCCTGTGACGCGCCGACGGTGCCGCCAGCCCCCGCACGATTTTCGATCAGGACACGAGTCCCGAGTTGTGCGTCGAGTTGCGCCGCAAGCGGCCGCGCAAAGGCGTCGGTACCACCACCGGCCGCGAAAGGCACGATGAAGGTGATTGGCTTCTGCGGCCATGACGGGGCTTGCGCGTGACCGGGTGTGGTGGAGATGCTTGCCAGCAAGGTGAGCAGGGCGAGCTGGATTGATTTCAAATACACGGCGTTTCCTCCTGGGTAGAACGAGGCCGCTTATACGCTGCGGCTCTAGGATTCTGCGGCATGGCTCCGGGCAATGATCCGGACGCGTAGCGGTATTGTGGTGCGAAATATCGGGCATGATCCGGCAAGCGGATCAGCCACACAAGGGTTGGCACCCGGGACGTTTGGTCGCTCCCTGGCGCCCGCGATGGGTGATTTTGCCCGATCTCTCAGGGCTTGATCTTGGAGGATCCGGGGCGGCGCCTCGAAGGCCGTTATTGGCCCTAAAACCCGCGACAATGCTAGTTCCGTGATATCCAGATATGAGTTTTGGACAGATCAGCTCGTCACATTCAGCCTTTTTATATCGTTCCCCGATATATTCATTGCACCGCAATGATCGTCCCCTTAAGACCCGTCGCGTCCCCAAGTCGCCCCGGTCGCGGCATCCTCTCGAAAGTTCATCATGCATCGCTCCCTTTCCATGAATGCTTCGCCGCGCCTGGGTGATTTCACGACCGACCCGCGCGTTCTCATATTGGTTCTGATGGCTGCTCTTGTTGGCACCGGCGGTGCTGCGGCTGCCTGGGTGCTTCTGCACCTCATCGCCCTGACCACTAATCTGGTATGGTTTCAAAGGCTCACCGCTGAGCACATTCCGCTCTCCGGCCTCAAGCCGAGCGCGTGGATGGTGGCGGCTCCGGTCTTGGGCGGACTGGTGATCGGCCTGATGGCGCGTTTTGGCTCGGAAAAAATTCGAGGCCACGGCATACCCGAGGCGATCGAGGCGATCCTGATCGGCGGCAGCCGCATGCAGCCGAAGGTCGCGATCCTGAAGCCCGTGTCGTCGGCAATCTCGATCGGCTCTGGCGGTCCGTTCGGCGCGGAAGGGCCGATCATCATGACCGGCGGCGCGATCGGTTCGCTCTTCGCGCAATGCTTCAGCATGAGCGCCGCAGAACGAAAGACTTTGCTTGTTGCGGGAGCGACCGCTGGCATGACGGCGATTTTCGGCACGCCGATTGCGGCTGTCTTGCTCGCTGTCGAATTGCTGCTTTTTGAGTTGAAGCCGCGCAGTCTTATTCCGGTGATCACCGCCTGCGCCGTTTCATCTGTCTGGCGCCCATTTATGATCGGCTCTGGTGCTTTGTTTCCGTTTGCGGGTCATCTGGATCTGCCGTGGTGGGGACTGTTTGTCTGCATCGGTGCCGGCATCGTCGCAGGGCTGCAATCGGGTTTGCTCACCGGTCTTCTCTACAAGGCCGAAGATCTATTCGGAGAGATTCCGTTTCACTGGATGTGGTGGCCGGCGATCGGAGGGCTGTTTGTCGGGCTGGGCGGATTGATCGAGCCACGGGCTTTGGGCGTTGGCTATGACATCATTAGCGATCTGCTCGGCAGCCACATCACGACGAACGAGGTCGTCGTGATACTGCTCGTCAAGTCGGCCATCTGGATCATTGCGCTTGGGTCTGGCACATCGGGTGGCGTCCTTGCGCCGTTGCTGATCTTTGGCGGCTGCGCGGGATGGCTCGAAGGCCAGATCTTGCCGGGGGACGCCGGTGCGTGGGCCCTCATCGGCATGGCTGCGATGATGGGCGGTACGATGCGCTCGCCGCTGACCGGTATTCTGTTTGCCGTGGAGCTGACGGGAAATTTCGCCCTGCTCGGTCCGCTGCTGATCGCAACCGCATCCTCTTACGCCGTCACTGTTCTGCTGCTTAAGCGCTCGATCCTGACGGAAAAGATCGCGCGCCGCGGACAGCACATCGTGCGCGAGTACAGCATCGACCCGTTCGAATTGCTGCGTGTCTCCGAGGTGATGGTGAAGAGCGTCGATACATTGCCCGCCAGCATGCGCATCGACGAGGCTGTGGCTTTCTTCTCAGGCGAGGAGCGGCGGCATAAATCCTATCCGATCCTTGATAGCAATCGAGGAGTTGTCGGTCTCGTCGGACGCGCCGATGTGCTGCAGTGGCGCTCCGAACGCCCTCCCGGTGAGGAGACGTTGTTCGACCGTGCCTCGGATAGATCGCTGATCGTCGGTTATCCGGATGAGCCGGTCTCTCACTTGGCGGATCGCATGGTCGCGGCTGATGTCGGGCGCGTGCCGATTCTCGACCGCAAAACCTCGGGTCTGGTAGGACTTGTGTCCCGCAAAGACCTGTTGCGCATTCGGGCGACCGCCAAATCGGCAGAAGCGCAGCGCGTTGCTTATTTCGCGCGCCGGCCGGGAATGCCTGTTCCGGAAAGGGAGCCCGCGTAGTTTCGTTGTCGAATACCCCGAGATAACGAGGGAAAGATGGTACAGCCTCGCTTGCGACGGCGCTTTGCGTCGTCGCAAGTTCGCCCGGATTCTTTCAGCGCCGCCGAAACGGCTTCAATATCCTCGTGAGCGTGGGGCCGACGGCGCTGAGCTCCTCGGAGTGAATCCTCGACAGTTTCCGCAATCGCTGCTCGCCTTCTCTTGTCAGCTTGACGAGAGCTCGTCTGCCGTCGGTGTCATCGACGCCCCTGCTAAGTAGTCCAAGTTTGGTCATCCTGTCCACGAGCTCAACAGCCGTGTGGTGCTTGATGAACAGCAGCTTTGCCAGTTCACCGATCGAAACAGGATTCTGGCTGGAAAAGCCCTTGATGGTCAGGAGGGCCTGATGCTGCTGTGGCGTCAGTCCGGCTTTGGTGGCGGCAGTTTCGCTGAATGCGAGAAATTTCCGGAGTTCAAACCGGAAGTTGGCCAGGGTTTCGTAATCGACCGCCTCAGCCTTGCTCCGGATGGTTTGGCCGGCGCGGCTTGAGGAAAGCAACGCTGCACGTTGAGGCTTTCGCTTTGAGCGGGACATTCCTGATCCTGGGTGAGTCATTGGAGCGGTGGCGCTGCACCACCGTTACGTTCTCGACACTAAATGACTCTTGAATCCAGTATCCGTGACGGATTGCCGCGCCTCGCGGATATTCAGGTATAAAGCCGTCTCCGGTAACCCGGCGGGTGATCGCTATTCGCAGGCAGAACTTATCAGAGTCAGAAGAATGATCTGGAACGCCAGAGGGATCTTTGTGCTTCTGCGGCGTATCGAACGTTCCAAAGCCTCCGTCACCTCTACTTTTGTGAGTACGCCTGCTGCAAACTTCAGTTCGAGGTCTCTCCACATGGCCGAAAGCGACTTGCCGGCGTGATGGACGGGCTGAATGACCACCCCGCGGGATGCGGCCCACTTGATGATTTCGTCAGCAGTCTGCGGGCCACAGTTTCGCGCCGTGGAAAGCCGCTTCATCGTTAGTTTTTGAAGCAAGGCGGTTGTCGGGGTCCATTTTCCCTTTGGCGGAGTTTCACCCGTCAGCTCCGGCGCGAGCAGCTTCAGCACGTTTAGGGCGCGGCTGCTTAAGGGAGGTGCCGGCGACGCGCCCGTCGTGGTGCCGGCAATGCTGACCAGTCTCGGTCTCTTTTCCGATGTCGAGGCAGCGGATGATATCCTCTCCGGCGGCGAAACGTTGTGACGGACGACGGCACCTTTAAGCTTGGTGCTCATGCGCGCCCCTCCACCGACGTCGTACCGCACTTACGGCTTCTGTCGAACAACAGCGATCTCTGCGCCGATCCACGCAGAATGCAGCGATGTAAAGAAGGTTCATTGCGGCGCAACATGACATCCGACATATCGTAAGGCGACCATATCCTAGTGCGATAGTTCATGCGACGAAAGTGACATTGACGCCATGTGTATCGTAAGGCGATATGCCAGCCGCATCTTGGCGAAGCTGATCCGCAGTTACGCGGAGCGGTGATGCTCGACAGAATTAAAGGAGTACACACCGCAGAACGATGACGGTTCTGCGACGGCGGGTTCTCAGTCCGCTTTCAGCGACCAACAACGTCGCGCATCACACAACAAAATATCTCGGGAGGATAAACGTGATGAGGAAAAACACTCAAAATTTCACGGTGTCACGCCGTGCACTGTTGCAAACTGCAGCAGGATTGGCCGGTGGTGCACTCTTGCCCGCAGGCATGGTGGTCTCTGCCCTTGCTGAGGACCATCCGGCGCTTGGTACGTATCCGGCAGGATCGTCGGGATCGTCGGTCTTCGTGGGCATTTCCGTGCCACGCACCGGCACTTACGCCGCGCAGGGTGAGGATCTGATCAAGGGCTATGAGCTTGCGATCGAGCATCTCAACGCCGGTCATGAACTGATGGCCAAGATTTCGCCGAACATCAAAAAGGGTGTGCTCGGCAAACAGGTTAAGCATGGTATCGCTGACAGCGAAGCCAAGCCGAACACGGCAGTGCAGAACTTCTCCAAGTTCATCAGCCAGGACAAGGCCGTAGTGATCACCGGTTCGGTGTCGAGTGCCGAAGCCGTCGCCATGAACAAGACCGCGGATCGTGAAAAGGTCATTTATCTGCCCGGCATTTCGGGCTCCAACGACACCACAGGCAAGGATTGCGTGCGCTACTCCTTCCGTGAGTGTTTCTATGCGGAGACGGCTGCGCGGGCGATCGTGCCGGTGCTGATCAAGACTCTCGGCAAGGACAAGAAGGTTGCGTTCCTGACGCCGGACTACACCTACGGCCATACTGTGCGTGAATCGGTCGAGAACCACATGAAAGAAGGCGGCTGGACCACAGTCACCAACCAGATTTCGCCGCTCGGCACCACGGACTTCTCTTCCTACCTTCTGAACGTCGCGAATAGCGGCGCCGATGTTGTCGTCAATATCAACTTCGGCCGCGACGCGGTGCTCTCGACGAAGCAGGCCCAGCAGTTCGGCATTCTCAGCAAGATGACGCTGACCTTGCCGTACAATACGCCGTTCCTCGCCAAGGAAGTCGGCGCGGAAAACATGCAGGGCGTGATCGCAGCCACCGATTATTGGTGGACGATGGAAGACAAGTATCCACTCGCCAAGCTCTTCAACGAGGCGTTCCGCGCCAAATACAAGAGCAATCCGGAGTGGGGTGCCTGCTGCGGTTACTTGCAGCTTGCGATGTGGGCTGATGCCGTTGAACGTGCCAAGTCGTTCTATCCGCCGGATGTGATCAAGGCCTATGAGTCCGGCGCGAAGGTCCAGTCGATGGTCGGAGAAGTTCAGTTCCGTGCGGCAGATCACCAGCTGATCCGTCCGGTCGTCATTACGCGTGGCAAGAAGCCGGGTGACATGAAGAACCCGGAAGACTTCTACGATGTGATCGACATCGTGGAAGGTGGACCGTTGATGCAGGCGCCCGATGCGTTCGGATGCAAGCTCGGCAGTTCCACTTGATTTCGCGTTACTGTTTGTACTTCGTGCGCGAGGCGACTGGTGGTCAACTGGGCTAATCTTGTTTCACAGATGTTCAACGGCCTGGTGCTGGGAGCGCTTCTCGCGCTCATCAGCTCCGGCCTGACCATCATCTATGGCACGCTGGGCGTGCTCAACCTTGCGCACGGAGCGATGTTTATGGTCGGCGGCTACGCCGGCTTCGTCGCCTATGGTTACACCGGATCCTTCATCGCGGCAGTGTTCTGTGGTTCGCTGTTCGTATTGCTGGTCGGTGTGATCATGGAGCGGGGCATCATCCGCCATTTCTACAATCGCCCGGATGAGGATCAGATTCTGGTCACCTTCGGTCTCGGCATCTGCTTCGTGGAAATCATCCGCTTTTTCTTCGGAAGCCTGTCACGCTCCATGCCTTCGCCGCCGTGGGCATCCGGGATCACATCGCTCGGTTTCATGTTCTATCCGACATATCGATTGGCGGTTGTCGGCATCGTCGCGGTGGCGCTCCTCGTTCTGTACCTCGTTCTCTACCGCACGCGTCTCGGCATGATCGTTCGCGCCGGCATTGAAGATTCGGTGATGGTCGATTCGCTCGGCATCAACGTCTACCGTATCTTCATGGTCGTCTTCGGCATCGGTGCCATGGCCGCGGGCTTTGCGGGAATCGTCAATCTGCCGGTGGCCCCCATTACGCCTGACATCGGTGACGCCATCCTGGTGCAAGCCTTCGTCGTGATCGTCATCGGCGGCGTCGGGTCCTTTCCCGGAGCCGTGCTCGGCGGATTGATCGCGGGTGAGATTCTCAGCATCACCTCGATGATCAATCCCGGATATTCCTACGCGATGCTGTTTGTTGTGATGACGATCGTGCTGGTCGCGCGGCCGCATGGTTTGCTTGGAACACAAGGGCGGAACTAATCATGTCAAAGCCGTCCTTAAAGCCCGAGACGTCCGGGCCGTCGCTCTGGGTGCGCCATCGATGGCTCCCCGACGTCATCACCCTGATCGGGCTGGTCGTGGCACCGTTCATTCTGCCGCACTTCGGCTTTGTGCCGGACACCATGAGCCGCATCCTTGTGCTCGGCCTGTTCGGCATCGGCTTCGATCTGTTGTTCGGCTACACTGGGTTGCTATCGTTCGGTCAATCAGCATTCTTCGGTACCGGCGGCTTCATAGCGGCCTACTTGCTGACCCGCATGGGTTTTCCTAGCGCTGTGCTCAGCCTGATCATCGGCATGCTGATTGCGGCGGTGGTGGGCTATGTTGTCGGCCTGATCGCTCTGCGTCGCACCGGTATCTACTTTGCGATGATTACGGTGGCGATCGCCGAAGTGTTTTTCTTCGTCGAGAATTCGCCGCTGGCCGCGTTTACCGGCGGCGAGAACGGTCTTCCGGGTGTGCCTGCACCGGTATTCAATTTTGGTTTTACAACCATCGCGATCGGCAGCGGCTGGACCATGTATGGCTTTCTCGCCGCATGCTATCTGATCGGCATCGTCATTGCCCGGCGCATTGTGCATTCACCGGTCGGACGTATTCTCGTGGCGATCCGTGACAATCCGCTGCGTGCCGCCGCCGTCGGACACAACGTCCACGGCTATAAGTTGCTCGTATTCATCATCGCTGCGACTTACGCCGGGCTGGCCGGTGGCTTGCTCGGTGTGATGCAGGGCTATATGCCGCCGGATGCCTTCACGTTCGACACATCCGGTCAGCTCGTGATGCAAACCGTCATTGGTGGCCTCGGAACGTTGTATGGGCCCCTGGTTGGTGCCGCGGTCTGGCTTTACCTTCGTGACTTCTTGCAGGATACCGTCGGTCTTGGTGCGTCGTGGAAACTGGCGCTCGGCGTCATTTTCGTGCTGCTGGTGTGTTTCCTGCGCCGGGGCATCATTGGTGGCATCAAGGATCTCATCGAACTCTCGTTCGGCCAGAAGCAGGCAGTGGGTAAGCCGGATGAGGCCATCTCCCAGATGACAGCCGACCAGGGACAGAAAGTTGCCGAAGCTGAAGTGGCCAGGGAGCCGGCCGTCGCGCCGATGCCGCCGCGTCATCGTGCGCTCGACGGCTATAGCGGTCCGATCCTGCAGGCCACGGGCCTCAGCAAGCGCTATGGTGGCTTGATGGCCAACAGCGACATCAACTTCACGGTCCAGCACGGCGAACTGCGCGGCGTCATTGGCCCCAACGGCGCGGGCAAGTCGACTTTCTTCAAGATGCTGACCTGCGAAATCCCGCCGACCTCTGGCAAGATCATCTTCGAAGGGCACGACATCACCGGAAAGAACGTCACCGACGTCTGCCAACTCGGTCTCACCAAGAGTTATCAGGTCAATCAACTGTTCTCCCGCCTCACGGTGCGTGAGAACGTCACAATTGCAGTGCTTGCTGAATTACGCGGGAAATTCCGACTCGACATGCTGCGCAGTGCCGAGAGCTTCCCGGGCGTGGCTGATCAGGTCGATCACACGCTTGCGATGGTCAATCTGACCGCGCGCGCGGACGCCTTGGTGTCATCGCTGGCCTATGGCGAGAAGCGGCGGCTTGAAATCGGTCTGGCGCTCGCGAACTCACCCAGCCTCCTGCTGCTCGATGAACCTCTGGCGGGCATGAGCCCACGCGAGCGTATCGAGACCGTCAAGCTGCTGAAGTCCATCAGTCAGGGCCGCACCATGATCATCATTGATCATGACATGGATGCGCTGTTCGAACTGGCGGGTCGCATTACCGTCTTGCAGGAAGGCCGCGTGCTGGTGGAAGGCACTCCGGAGGACATCAAGAGCAATCCCAAGGTGCAGGAAGCCTATCTCGGTGGAGTGCTCGAATCATGAGTTTGCTCGAGGTCAACGGCCTGAATTCATATTACGGGGATTCCCATATCCTCTTCGACGTATCGTTGCGTGTAGAGCGCAATGAGGTGGTGGCGCTGCTTGGTCGCAACGGTGCCGGCAAGAGCACGACGCTGAAAAGCCTAATGGGTGTGGTCACGCCGCGCTCGGGCACGGTGATGCTGGACGGCGCTGATATTGCCGGAAAGAAGAGCCACGCGATCGCGCAGGCCGGTATGCAGTTGGTGCACGAAGACCGCCGCATCTTCGGCAGCCTGAATGTCGAGGAGAATATCATCCTCGCCGGGCTGACTGCGTCAAACCGTTGGCCGCTCGACCGCATTTACGAAATGTTTCCGCGCCTCAAGGAGCGTCGTGGAAGCCGTGGCACGGATTTGTCGGGCGGTGAGCAGCAGATGCTGGCGATTGCGCGGGCGCTGGTGCGCGATCCGAAGATTGTCCTCTTGGATGAGCCGTTTGAAGGCCTGGCGCCGGTGATCGTTCGCGACTTGATGACAGCGTGCCGTAACCTGGCAGCGGCCGGGCAGACCATCGTGCTGGTGGAGCAGAACCTGGCGGCGACGCTGGCGCTGGCGCAGCGTGTCTACATCATCAACAACGGTCACATTGCTCATGAGGGGCCGGCGCAGGAGATCAAGGCGCAACCCGAAATTTTGCAGCGCTATCTCGGTGTCTAACGGTCGGCTTGCCTGTGGCGGGGAGCTAGTGGTCCGATTTAACGTTCGCATCACGAATTCGCGGCAAGCAGGGTAGCGAACGTCAAGTCCGCTCCACTAGTCCCCGCCACACCTCATTCAGCCAATGCGGCAATTAACCTGGCGGCATGCTGTTCCAGAACGCTGGGGTCTTCCTTCACGGTCTGCGCTGGCAGCAGGTCGACTCCTTCCGCGATCGGCATCACATGCATGTGCAGATGAAGGACCACCTGGCCGCTGGCCGGCTCGCTGAACTGTTGAATGATCACGCCATCCGCCCGGAAGGCCTTCACGGCCGCGACGGCGATTTTCTTTGTTGTGCGCGCCACCTCTGCAAAATCGTCGGCTGAAATATCCAGGAGGCCGCGGACGGGAGCCTTCGGGATCACCAATGTGTGCCCGGGCGACCGGGGCATGATGTCCAGAAACGCAAAGGTGTGGTCGTTTTCGTAGACCTTGTAGGATGGAATCTCGCCGCGAAGAACTTTGGCAAAGATGTTCTGGTTGTCGTAAACGGCCATGATCGTTCCTGTCCGGTGTCGCGAACCTCGCGCTGCTGCGAGGGTTAGCTTAGGCGATCATCACACAGAGCGTCGCAATTCGTCCACTCCGGTCTTTCGATGGTCTGGGTAGTGCTTGTCGACCGATGCGCCTTTGTGCAGAGTGCCGGTCCAAAACAAAAAGAGAGGACGCCCTTTTGACGCCGCACTATCAGATTTACGCCCTCCGTTATGCGACGATGACCGGGCGGCAACCTCACCAAAACTATTTGGTCCATGACGTGCACAATGAAGGCACGGATCTGGATTATTTTATCTGGCTGATCCGTGGACCGAATGGCGATATTCTGGTCGATACCGGCTTTAATGAAGCTGCAGCGAAGGAAAGGTCGCGGACGCTGACCATTAATCCTGCCGACGCCCTCGTGCGTTTTGGCGTGCAGCCTGAAACGATCCGCGACGTCGTGATCACGCATCTGCATTACGATCATGCGGGCAATCTCGATCGTTTTCCGAATGCGCGTTTCCATCTGCAGGACCGGGAAATGAGCTATGCGACCGGGCGGTGCATGTGTCACGGCGCGCTGCGTCATCCATTTTCCGCTGAAGACGTCACGCTGATGGTTCGCCATGTTTATAGCGAGCGCGTGGTTTTCCATGATGGTGATGGCGAGATCGCGCCCGGCGTCACGCTGCACCACATTGGCGGTCATTCCGATGGCCTGCAGGTTGTGCGTGTCGAAACCACGCGCGGGCCCGTTGTGCTGGCGTCGGACGCGTCGCACTATTACGGCAATATGCACCGCCGCAATCCGTTTCCGATCGTCTACAATATCGGCGATATGGCCGAAGGATGGGTGGAGGTGGAGCGACTGGCTGGGCATCCGGACCGGGTGATTCCGGGCCATGATCCGATGGTTCGCGAAATCTATCCGCAAGTCGGCGACAAACTGGATACTTTCGCGTTGCACGAGAAGCCGTCACGATCATTTGTGAACTGACGGGCTTGCCACCAGCGAAGCGCCGAACCCGCGAACTTCATTTGATTCGCTAGAATCGCCGCTGATATAACCGCCATCAGGCGGCGAGCCGTGGTAAGCTCGCCCGCAATAGCTGAACGTCACGTCGATGCACCAACCTTCAACGCCCGTCAGGCTGAAAACTGCTTTTGTCTTCGCAGGTGGGGGCAGCTTTGGCGCCATCCAGGTCGGTATGATGCAGGCGCTGGCGGCGCATGGGGTGACGGCCGATTTTGTGGTCGGATCAAGCGTCGGCGCGATGAACGGCGCGTATTATGCCGGGATGCCGACGCTCGATGGCGTGAAGCAACTGGCGACCATCTGGCGAGGCCTGACGCGCCATGACGTATTTCCGATATCGCTTCGCTCACTCGCCGGCTTTTTGTGGCGCCGCGACTTTTTGATTTCACATGACGGCGTGCGCAAACTGGTCGAGGATCACTTGCCTTACAAGAACCTCGAACAGGCGAAGCTTCCTATTCACATCGTTGCCACTAACATTGTCTCCGGAGAGACGGTGGTGTTGTCTGAAGGCTCGGCAGCCGAGGCAATCGTCGCGAGCACGGCAATCCCCGGTGCGTTCGCACCAGTCAAATACCGGGATATGTTTCTCGCGGATGGCGCGATTTCCAGCAATACGCCGATCAACATTGCTATTCAAAAGGGCGCTCGGCGACTGATCATCATGCCCACGGGTTTTGCGTGCGCGGGACATGAGCCGCCATCGGGGGCGGTCGCGACCGCGCTCCACGCGCTGACGCTGCTGATTGCCCGGCAGCTAACGACCGAGCTCGAGTATCTCGATTCTGCGATCGAGTATTATGTTGTGCCGCCGCTGTGTCCGCTGGTTGGCTCGCCCTATGATTTTTCGCGCACCGACGATCACATTGCGCGGGCCCACAAAAGTACCGAAAAATGGATCGCCAACGGCGGCCTGGAAAAAGGCGGAATCCCGGGCGAGATCCGGCCGCACCGGCATTGATTGGTCAACGCTTATTGCTTTGCAACAAGCGTGCGCGTCAAAAAATTTTGTATGACAGGATTAAGTCAAAAGCGCGCGATGCGCTTCGTGTTGTTGTCGGAAAATCCGTATATAGTTTGGACTTACTTTCATTGCGGCGATCAATCCTTCGATCGCTGTATGGATCGATTTCGTAATACCTGACCAATTGGTCCGCCGGTCATCGAGGTTTCCATGCAGACGCTTATGCTCGCTTTCTCGCCGCGATTCATTGTCCTGACGCTCTGCATCGCTGTGACCGTCTTGCTCACGGCAGGAGCGATTCACGATCCTCGTCATATCTGGCTGTTTGCGATTCCAGGGACCGTTTTCGGAGCGCTCTCCGTCTTAGGGATTCACGACGTCCTACAGAAAAGCCATGCGGTGCTGCGCAACTATCCGATCTCCGCGCATATCCGCTTTCTGCTCGAGGAAATCCGCCCAGAGATGCGGCAGTATTTCTTTGAGAGCGAAAAGGACGGTAAGCCGTTCAGCCGCGACATGCGCGCGGTGGTCTATCAGCGCGCGAAGATGGTGCTCGACAAGCGGCCTTTCGGGACCCAGGAAGATATTTACGCAGCCGGCTACGAATGGATGCACCATTCCGTTGCTCCCAAGCCGCTCCCCAAGCCAGAATTTCGCGTCAAGATTGGCGGGCCGGATTGCGCGAAGCCCTATTCGGCGTCCGTGTTCAACATCTCTGCGATGAGTTTTGGCGCATTGAGTCCCAACGCCGTGCGCGCACTGAATGCCGGCGCAAAGAAGGGTAACTTTGCTCACGATACCGGTGAGGGCGGCGTTAGTTCATATCACCGCGAAAATGGCGGTGATATGATCTGGGAAATCGGGTCGGGCTATTTTGGATGCCGCAATCCCGATGGCACGTTCAATCCGGAGTTGTTCGCCAAGGTGGCGAGCGATGACCAAGTCAAAATGGTCGAGCTGAAAATAAGTCAGGGTGCAAAGCCCGGTCACGGCGGCGTGCTTCCCGCCGCAAAGGTCTCGGCGGAGATTTCGCAGGTCCGAGGCGTTCCCATGGGAGAGGACTGCGTTTCTCCCGCCTATCACCGGGCTTTCTCGACGCCGATCGAGATGATGCAATTCATCGGCGAGATGCGACGGCTGTCAGGCGGCAAGCCCGCCGGCTTCAAATTGTGCATCGGCCATCGCTGGGAGTTTCTCGCGATTTGCAAGGCGATGGTGAAGACCGGAATCTATCCCGACTTCATCGTGGTCGATGGTAACGAGGGAGGTACCGGGGCCGCACCCGCAGAGTTCATGGACCATCTGGGCATGCCGATGCGCGAAGGCGTCAACTTCGTTCACAACGCACTGATCGGCATCAATGCGCGCCAGCGCATCCGAATCGGCGCGTCAGGCAAGATCGCGACGGCCTTTGATATTGCGCGGGCGATCGGGCTTGGCGCGGATTGGTGCAACTCCGCACGTGGGTTCATGTTCGCGCTGGGATGCATCCAATCGCTGAGCTGCCACACGGACCGTTGTCCGACAGGCGTGACTTCACAGGACCCGACCCGCTACCGGGCGCTTGTGGTCCCTGACAAAACCACCCGCGTTTACAATTATCATCGCGCGACGATGCATGCGCTTGCTGAATTGCTCGCGGCGTCGGGTTTAAGCCACCCGGAAGAGATCAGGCCGATTCATTTCTCGCATCGCATTTCAGGAACCGAGGTTTTCTCATTCGCGCGGCTTTATCCCGAATTGCGTCCGGGAGAACTGCTTGAGGGCCACACCGACAGCCCACGATTCCGCGATTCCTGGAGACTGGCGCAGGCCGAATCTTTCTCTCCATTGGAGAATGTGACTGAGCTGACGGTCGTTCGTGCCTGATCAGAATTCGGCGTGCAAACGTCCAGAGAAGATGGAGACCGGTCCACGGTCCGCGTTGTAAGCGGGATTGACGATCAACTGATAGTCGGCGGTGAATGTGAGCGCCTTGTCGAGCGCCAGCGCATAATAGGTCTCCAGAATGCGCTCGTTGTCGTAGTTCAGCCGGCCATCGCCGACAAGCAGGCCTTTGCCGCCGGCGGCGAGGAAGTCGCGATGAGCCGCTGAGAGCCCATTGATAGCCCCGCCAAAACCAACCGTATCATTCGGGCGTCCCCAATAGCTCCCTTTGACCGAAACGCCGCCGGAGATGCTGCGATCGATATCCGTAAACGACAGGATTTCGTTTTGTCCGTCGTTCCAGCTTGCGCGCGCGAACACGCCAAGGTCAGTCGCAATCTGCTGTTCGGCGTTGATATAGAAGCCGTACTTCGACCGCTCTTTCCGGTCGGCTGCCATGATGTCGTTGATGTCGACACCAGGATTAGCCGCGCCGAGCGCCAGGGCTTCGCGATAGTTGCCCGTGTTGCCGCGATTGGCGAACACGCCAAGCCGCAGTTTGCCCGGTTGCTTGAAGATTGCGTAGCGCTCCTCGAGCTCGACCACGGCACCGCCGGTGTTGAACGTGAGCACATCGCTGTTGGGTTGCGAAGGTACTTGGAAGAATCCGGCCCGCAGCGCCCAGTCCTTGCGATTGAGTTCAACGACAGCGCCGCGGGTGAAGCCCGGCAGGTCCGCAGGGAAGTCGTAGGCGCCTGACGACCAGATGGCCCAGTTCATGAAGTCCGCACGCGGGTCTTTCGCGTAAGAATTGCCATCGAAGTAGTCCCCAACCGCAAACCGTCCGATGGTGACGGTGACGCGGTCAATATCGCGCTTGCCCGGCAACTGATTGGCGGCGTCCGCAACCTCTTCCTGCTCGCCACCAAGGCCAAACGTCTGGCGGAAGAAATAGCGCTGCGCGCGGAATTTCGGATATTCCGCGCCGCCCTTCTGAGCTTCACCGTTCGGAAATCCGGCGAGCCCGAGCGTGTTGCCAATGCCAAAGCCCTGGGCCAACTCCGGGTTGAAGTAGAACTCCCCGCCGTCCCACAAGCGCCATCCAAGGAAGGCGTCGACTGTCCACGTTTCACGCGTACGCCCCCCGCCAGGCAGACTGTTCACCCCTTGATAGGGCGAGCGAAAGCTCGGATAGCCCTGCGTGAGCAGCGTGGTCTGGCCGTGCACATTCCAGTCGGTCGACTCGGGAAGGGTAGGTTGCTTGAGAGAGGAAACACCGACTCCCGGCGTCTCCCACAATTTGTAGTTCACGCCGAGCTTGATCGAATGAATCTTGGGATCGACCGTCACATCGGGAAGCGGAACATCGCTTAGCCCATATGTGCGAGCGCCGAGATCGACGTAGTTGTATTCGACCTTGCCGCTCCAGTTGCCACCCAGGGCAAACTCAAGACCCGCACCGGCGACCCAGCCAAGATGCATGCGCGCCTTGGTGCCGACAATGTCACCGTCCGCATTATTGAGATCGATGTGCGTTCTGCCAAACGCCGCGCCTCCGGTCACATACGGCAGCCACGTGCCGAACGCGTATCCAATGCGTCCGCGTGCGGTGCCGACATAATCCAGCGTGCTGTTGAATGGGGCCGGCGTGAGCTTCGGAAGATCGACCGGGCTTGTGAATGATACGTCGGCCTCGAGGCCGAGCACCCATCTGTTGAACTCCAGATTGTAGCCCGCCTGATAGCCGCCGATCAGGCCCGTAACGCTGTGCGGAAAGAAGACGCCCTGCTGCGGAAGCGGATTGGTGGCGGGTCCGAATCCGCCCCAGCCGTATCCGGAGTGCCC
This sequence comes from Nitrobacteraceae bacterium AZCC 1564, assembly GCA_036924835.1. Classification (NCBI taxonomy): domain Bacteria; kingdom Pseudomonadati; phylum Pseudomonadota; class Alphaproteobacteria; order Hyphomicrobiales; family Nitrobacteraceae; species Nitrobacteraceae bacterium AZCC 1564. Next base: position 2,503,120 of record JBAGRR010000001.1, on the reverse strand, counting down.
GCCGACATATAGGCCGCCCCAATCCCAGTATCGCTCGAAACGCGGAGCCTTGAGCGGCATGTCGGCACCATGCGCAACACCGATCGACAACGCCGTGGCGGTGGCGCCGGCGAATAGGCTGTTCACGAGGTCCGGTATACGCCGCCCGGTCATGACGTCTCGAATCCGCGGAAAATCAATGCGGTCGGGATTTGACACGCCCCGAGGACGACACGCCAGACGATCCCCGAGACGGGAAAGAATTTTCGGGGGATGGAAGACAAGGGATTGGCGGTGCATCAAGAAATTTCAACTATTCCAGCGTGTTGTGGCTATTTGCGAGTGATTATCAAATATTAGTTGCGATCCATTCGCAAGTACTTTATTGCGAATGGATTGCAACTAGTTTGGGATCGAACTCGCAGCCATGGCATCGCTTTGTGACAGCCGCATAACGCCGGCCCGCGTTGTCCTCGCGTTGCTTACAAGCGTGGGACTGGCTGCGTTTGGAGAGGCTCGCGCGGACGACCGTTCCGGATCTGGCGCGTTCTCCAGCGTCGACAGCGAGCATATGTTCGGCTTCACCATCGGTTCGGACATCGGTGGCGCCGGTGAGATTGAGATCGAAGGCGAGCAGGATTCAGGTCTAGGCAAACGTGCGGGCCGCTACTATGCGGCGATGAATTCGCTGCAACTGAAATACACCGCAACGGACAATTTTCGCATCGCGCCGCATGTGGAGTTCGGCCATCACGCCATTTCAGCGGTGCCGGGCATCGCCGATATCAATAACTTCGGGGTCGCATCAGGTGGCGTGGAATTCAAGTACCGCTTTCTCAACCGCGCGGATGCGCCCTTCGGCCTGACATTCGGCCTCGACATGTCGATGGCGCGGATCGATACCGGCACCGGCCAGCGAGCACGAGACTACGCGCTCGATTTCTCCCTGGCATTGGACCGTGAACTCATCGCGAATCGCCTGTTTGGTGCGATCAACTTTGTCTACGCCCCGTCATGGGCTCGCGACCACGCGACGGGAGTGTGGGAACGAGCCGCTATCACAGAGGTCAGCGCTGCGCTCACCAACCGCATCGCGAATGGTGTCTTCCTCGGGGGTGAAGTCCGCTATCTGCGCGCTTACGAAACGGCGGGCCTGTCCGGGTTCGCAGGGGATGCGGTGTTTGCAGGGCCAACGCTCTACGTGATGTTCTCACCACGCGCCAACATGACGCTTGCCTGGAATCTGCAGGTTGCCGGCCGCGCGTATGATGAAAATCGTCGTCTCGACCTGACGAATTTCGAACGTCATCAGGTTCGGGTGCGCTTTGGATTTGGATTCTAATCTGCAAAAGGATGACCCGCCCGGGGGGACAACCGGGCGGGTCGAAGGTCGGCACGTCGTGGATGAGGCGTCGCGCCGAACTCAACGCACGATGGGATCAGTAAGTGCAGGTACGGACGCGGCCGATGTAGTTGCCGTAAGCGTCGAACTGGCGAACCCAGCCGCAGCGGCGATAACCGTATCCGTCATGAACGTAGACTGGTCCGCCGTAAGCGTTGCTTGCGAGAGCTGCGCCAAAGAGCGCGCCTGCGGCGACGCCGACACCAATTCCGACGCCCTTGTAACCGGCTTCAGCCTGCTGCGTTGTCGCGGCGATGCCGCCGGTCAAAGCGAGTGCAGCGACTGCGAAAGCGGCAATTCTGGTCTTCACTGACATGATCGACTCCATCCTTGTTTGGGGCGGGCCATCGGGCCCGCATGCCAATTGGTGTGGAGCCGCCGGAAACAGGTTCGAGGTCCGGCAAAAGAATCTGACGGTTAGAAAAAGTTCAGCTTTGTCAGAGTACTAAAAGCGCTAGCGGCGGAAGATCGGCTGGTTTGCAAGTCTTCTCAGGTCGAACCTGTCGACATCAGTCAGCAGTTCGATGAATGCGTGCGCGCCGTGATCAATCAGCGCTTTGCCTTTCTCGGCGGTTGCGAGTGTCGCATCGCCGATCGCGCCTTGGGGATTGAGATCCTGCGTGGCCCACGCGAAGGGTGCGGGACGGCCGGCGGAGAGCCAGCGAAATTCTTTCGTCATTTGAATCTCTGCGGATTCAAAATTTGCGATTTGATCCTGCTTCACTTGCTGCGGATAAGCCGCCAGCATGATCGAGGTCTCGATGGCGCCGCCGTGAATGCCATAGCGAACTTCGTCGGTTGAGAACGAGCCATTTGGAACGCCGAGGCGGCTCCAGCTCGTGGTGACCGCGAGCATCTCATGCTTGGCGCGCAGATCCTGCGCGATCAGCGCCATCGCGGCGCTGTTGCCGCCGTGGCTGGTGACAATGACGAGCTTTCTCACGCCCATCTGCGCGATGTCATCGCCAAGTGCCATCCATTTCTTCAGTGCGGCATCCGTCGTCAGCGTCTGCGTGCCGGGATAGGCGATGTGTTCTGTTGAAATGCCGACCCGCTCGATCGGAAGAAATGTAGCGGGAATATCGTCGGGTAATGTCTCCCGCACGCGGCCCAGATAAGCCTCGCCGATGAGAACATCGGTTTCGAACGGCAGGTGCGGTCCGTGCTGCTCTGTTGCGGCGAGTGGAAGGACCGCGATCCAGCGGGATGCGGTGTCCTTGTCCACATTCAGTTTAAGGGTGTCGCTCCAGTCGAGCGGAGGTTTCATCATCATGCTAGTGTCCCGATTCTGAAGTTCGCATCATCCCGCTACACCCTTCGTTTGCGAACTTCGGAATCGAAGGACACTAGCAAATGATTGATCTAGTAGTCCGATTCTAACGTTCGCATCCCATTTCAGCAGGCACCTTTCCCGCGAATGTTAGAATCAAAGCCACACTAGCACGATCAAACAGGCGTTTTTTTAACCCGATTTGCAGGATAAATTCGCCTGCATGGTTGTTTCCCACTAAGAGCGCTATTGTCGTTTCCTATCATGCGGCAAAATGATCGATGGAGTCCAATGATGATGCCGAGCCTCATTTCGCGAGCGTTAATTGTGGGTCTCGCGCTTTGGATAGCTGGCTCGGGAGCTCAGGCGACGGACCTCGATAAGGTGTCGTTCGGCACTAACTGGGTGGCGGAGGCCGAGCACGGCGGGTTTTATCAGGCGGTCGCGGACGGGACTTACAAGAGTTACGGACTTGACGTCACCATCGTGCCCGGCGGCCCCAACGTCAACAATCGCATTCAGCTTGTCGCCGGCAAGATCGACTTTTTCATGAGCGCCAACACGCTTCAGTCATTCGATGCCGTGGCCAACAAGGTGCCGGTCGTCGCGGTCGCGGCCATCTTCCAGAAAGACCCCCAGGTGTTCCTGGCACATCCGGAATCCAAGGTGACCAGCCTCGAGGGCCTGAAGCCGCTCACGCTGTTCGTTTCCAAAGAGGGCATGCCGACCTATTTCCAGTGGTTGAAATCCGAGTACGGATTCAACGAGGATCAGGTGAAGCCTTACACCTCGAATCCCCAGCCCTTTCTCGCGGACAAGAAGAGCGCCATGCAGGGCTATGTGACGTCTGAGCCCTTCGCGATCGAGAAGCGTGCCAAGTTCAAGCCGACTGTCATTCTCCTCGCCGACTACGGATTCAGCAGCTACTCGACATTGATCGAAACGCGAACCGACTTCGCCGAGAAGAAGGCCGATCTCGTGCAGCGTTTTGTGGATGCTTCGATTATCGGTTGGTACAATTATCTCTATGGCGACAACAAACCCGGCAATGAGCTCATCAAGAAGAACAATCCAGAGATGACAGACGAGTTGCTCGCTTATTCCGTGGAGAAGATGAAGCAGTACGGCATCGTAGATTCTGGCGATACGCTGAAGAACGGCATCGGTGCGATGAGTGATGATCGCATGGCGGACTTCTTTAACAAGATGGTTCGGGCCGATGTAACGCCGCGCGACATTGACTATCGCAAGGCCTATACCCTGCGGTTCGTCAACAAAGGTGTCGGCACCAACCTGCGCCCGAACAAATGAGAGCGTGGGCCTTTGAGTAACTTGCCGACAGATGCAGCGGCTTGCAGCAACGACGGCATGCCGGCGGGTAGGGTGATCCAGCTCCGTGATGTGACCAAGGTCTATGACAACGGCGTATTCGCGCTGGGGCCGCTTGATCTGAATGTTGAGGCTGGAGAATTTATCTCGCTGGTCGGGCCGTCGGGGTGCGGCAAATCCACTTTGCTGCGGATCATTGCGGGATTGAGCACGCCGACGCATGGCGTCGTCAATGTTGCGCGCAGCAAGCGGGATCACTCAAAGCACAATATCGGCTTCGTGTTTCAGGAGCCGACACTGATGCCGTGGGCAACGGTGTCCGACAACGTGCAATTGCCGCTCAAGCTGTCGCATGTTGCAAGCGATCAGTCGGAAGTTCGCGTCAGCGGCGCCCTTCAGGATGTCGGTCTGGCAGAGTTCGCCGATGCCTATCCGCGTGAGTTGTCTGGCGGCATGAAGATGCGCGTTTCGCTTGCGCGGGCGCTGGTGACCGATCCAGATATTCTCCTCATGGACGAGCCATTCGCGGCGCTTGATGAGATCACACGTTTCAAGCTGAATGACGATCTGCTCAACATCTGGCGCACGCTCCGCAAGACCATCGTTTTCGTCACCCATTCGGTCTTCGAGTCGGTTTATCTATCACAGCGCGTGCTTGTCATGACATCCCGGCCGGGCCGCATCGACGAAGAGTTTCGCATCGATAGTCATGAGACACGGGATGCGGATTTCCGGACATCAGCAGACTACGTCGCGCATTGCCGCAAGGTGTCAGCGGCACTTGCCAAGGCAAGTGCTGTGGGAGGCGCGCGATGAGGCAAGGGCGATTCCCTGCGCGTCTTTTGCAGGTCTTCCTGCCGTTTCTGACGCTCGCTCTCAGTGTCGCGATCTGGGAGGCGATAGTTCGGGTCAATGAAATTCCGGACTATGTGCTTCCGGCGCCCAGTGTTGTGTTCACCACGCTCATCCAGGACTGGTCGCTTCTGTTCGGCTCGCTTCTCACGACGCTGCTGACCACGGTTCAAGGTTTTGTCGCTGCATCTGTGGGCGGCATCGCGATGGCGGTGTTGTTCAGCCGTTCGAAATGGTTCGAATACGCACTGTTCCCCTATGCGGTCATCCTCCAGGTCACGCCGGTGATCGCGATCGCGCCCTTGCTGCTGATTTATTTGCCGCAGCATCTGGCCGTAGTCGCCTGTGCATGGATTGTGGCTTTCTTTCCGGTGCTGTCCAACACCGCGCTTGGTCTGAAATCCGTGGACCGCAATCTGGCCGGGTTGTTTGCGCTCTATGGCGCGTCGCGGACGCAGACCCTGTGTTACCTGAAGCTGCCTTCGGCGCTGCCGCATATTATGGGCGGGCTGCGGATCGCGGGCGGCCTGTCGCTGATCGGCGCGGTGGTTGCGGAGATTGCTGCCGGATCCGCGGGGGCGGGTTCCGGGCTTGCTTATAGAATTGCTGAATCCGGCTATCGGCTGAACATTCCGCGGATGTTTGCGGCATTGCTGTTGCTCTCGATTGCCGGGATTGTCATTTATGGGGCCCTCTCGCTGGTCTCGTATCTTGTGCTACGACGCTGGCACGAAAGTGCGCTTGGAAAGGATAATTGATGTCTGCAAGTCATTCCCAGAATAACCCCGACGTCTTGATCTATGGCCCCTCGAAGCCCGTTATCGACGGCGGCTTTCCGGCGCACTACACGCTGCACAAATGCGAAAACAAGCATGACCTCGATCGGCTGACACCCGAGGTCGCGGCCCGCATTCGCGGCGTTGCGGTCAGCGGGCTTGTGCAGGCAGATGGATCCATGATGGGACGGTTTCCAAAGCTGGAAATCGTGTCGAGCTTCGGTGTCGGCTACGATCACATCGATGCGAAATACGCCAGCGCGCACAATATCATTGTCTGCAATACGCCGGACGTCCTGACCGAGGAAGTGGCCGACGTGGCTCTCGGTCTGTTGATCGCGACCGCCCGTGAATTCATCAAGGCCGACCGCTTCGTGCGTTCGGGCCAGTGGAGCACGCAGGGCTTCCCGCTCAGCCAGGGATCGCTCCGCGATCGCAAGGTCGGCATCGTCGGCATGGGACGCATTGGCCAGGCTATTGCACGCCGGCTCGATGCATCGCTCGTGCCTGTGGTCTATCACTCGCGCAATCCAGCGAAGGGCGTCAGCCACAAGCACTATCCGAATCTTGTCGAGATGGCGAAGGACGTCGATACGTTGGTCCTGATCATGCCCGGCGGCCCGTCGACGGCCAAGATGATCAACGCGGAGGTGCTCAAGGCGCTCGGCCCGCGCGGTATCGTCGTCAACGTCGCCCGCGGTTCTGTTGTTGACGAGCCCGCTCTGATCGCGGCGCTCAACGACGGCACGATCATGGCGGCCGGCCTTGATGTGTTCGCGCAAGAACCCAATGTGCCGGAGGAGTTGCGCAGCTTGCAGAACGTCGTCCTGCTTCCGCACATCGGTTCTGCGTCGGTGTCGACGCGCAACGCGATGGATCAGCTTGTGGTCGACAACATCAAAGAATGGTTCGCCGGCAAGCCGCCGCTGACACCGATTCCCGAAACGCCGGTCAAGGGTCGCTGAGAGCCATGAGCGTCGCGCGGGTCAGCAAACATTTGACAAGCCAGTGCGTAGCTCTGCTCGCCCTGGCGGCTGTGATTGTTTGCGGCACTTCCGCGCGCGCGCAGGACGCGCGCTCGTTGACGAACGACATGATCGGGCAGTGGGAGTTGTCCACTGCCGGTCGCGACAAGACGTGCGTGGTTACGCTCAAGGGTGATACCACGCCGCAGGGTCTCAAGCTCGAACTCGACAAGGGCTGTGGCGACGCGCTGCCTTTCACCAAAAGCATCGCGGGCTGGAGCGTGAAGGGTCTCGATATTGTTCGGCTGCAGGATGCCAAGGGGCAGTCCGTCATCGATGTGACGGAAGTCGAAAGCGGCATCTTTGAAGGCGTGCGGCAGGGCGAAGGCGTCTATTTGTTGCAAAATCTCGCGGCCGCACGAGCGCTGTCGAAGTCGACCGACCAACTGATCGGCGACTGGACGATGGTGCGTGGCAGCGGCAAGACGGTGTGCGGATTGACCCTGACGAACACCGAAGCCTCGGCCGACAATTTCGCCGTTTATTTGAAGCCTCGCTGTGATCCGGCCGTGGCTACTTTCGCGCCAACCATGTGGCGTATCGAGCGCGGCGAGTTGCTGCTGCAATCGGCCACCGGCGAAATCTGGAGATTCGAGGCGGATGACAACGCGCAATGGCGGCGCGTGCCGGACAGCGCCGATCCCCTGATCTTGATGCGGCAGTAATCCGCGGCACTAGCGTGGTTTAGGTTCAGAAGTTCGCTGGAAGGACTCGCGGGAAAGATCGAGCGAACTTCTGAACCATCACACTAAATCAGCCGCAACGCTTTCATGCTGGTGTGGCCGTTCTTGCCGACGATGATGTGGTCGTGCACGGAAATGCCCAGCGGACTTGAAATGGACATGATGGATTGCGTCATCTGAATGTCGGCGTTCGACGGCGTCGGGTCGCCGGACGGATGATTGTGCACGAGGATGATTGCAGTCGCGGATAATTCCAGTGCACGCTTCACAACCTCGCGCGGATAGACGGGCGTGTGATCGACTGTGCCAATCTGCTGAACTTCGTCAGCGATCAGTTGGTTGCGCTTATCGAGGAATAGAATGCGGAATTGTTCTTTGTCGGCAAAGGCCATCGCCGTGCGGCAATAGTCGATCACCGCCGTCCACGAGGAAAGCACGGCTTTCTGCTTCAGTTGTCCCTTGGCAATGCGGCTCGCCGCGGCGGCGATTAGCTTGATCTCGGTCACAGCGGAGTCCCCAAGTCCGCTGATTTCCTTCAGCCGCAATTCAGGTGCGTGGACGACTTCGGCAAAGGAGCCGAATTTTCCGATCAGCATCTTGGCGAGAGGCTTCACATCCCGCCGTGGCAGGGCGCGAAACAGCACCATCTCAAGCAGCTCGTAATCGCTCAGCGCATCGGCACCGGTCTGGCGAAATCGGTCGCGCAGCCGCTCCCGATGGCCGTGATAATGGGGCGTTTCGGCCGCTTCCGGTTTGGTGGATTGCTGGTCTGACTCAGAGGACATTGTGTGATGCGTACTCGAAATACGCACCAACCATGCCGTACCTTGCGGGTTTTGCAACCGGCATTTGCAGCCCCCCGCAGGGTCTGCAGCAGAAGCGCTAGGCAGTCTTGTAGGGCGGCTTGTCGAGCTTGCCAGGTGACAGGGTAAAGATCTCGACGCCATCCTGCGTCACGCCCACTGAATGCTCGAACTGGGCTGACAGGGAACGGTCCCGCGTCACGGCGGTCCAGCCGTCGGAGAGGATCTTCACGTGTGGCTTGCCGAGATTGATCATCGGCTCGATGGTGAAGAACATGCCGGGCCTCAGTTCGACGCCTTCGCCAGGTCGGCCGACATGGATGATGTTTGGCTCGTCGTGAAACATGCGCCCCAGGCCATGACCGCAAAAATCGCGCACGACGCTCATCTGCTGCGGTTCGACAAAGCTTTGGATCGCGTGACCGATATCGCCAGTGGTGGCGCCGGGCTTCACCGCGGCAATGCCGCGCATCAGCGCCTCATAGGTCACATCGATCAATCGCTCAGCGCGCCGGGAAATCTCGCCAACGGCATACATGCGGCTGGAGTCGCCGTACCAGCCATCCACGATGAAGGTGACGTCAATATTGACGATGTCGCCTTCCTTCAACTGGCGATCGCCGGGCATGCCGTGACAAACGACATGATTGATCGAAGTGCAGGTGGAATAGCGATAGCCGCGATACATCAAGGTCGCGGGATAGGACTTATTGTCGAACGCGAACTTGCGAACGAATTCGTCGATCTGCGACGTGAAGATTCCGGGCCGGACGATCTCCACCAGTTCGTCGAGACATTTCGCCACCAGCGCCCCTGCCTTGCGCATGCCGGCAAACGCGCCGGGCCCGTGGAGCTTGATCTGTCCAGTTTTGCGCAGAGAGGTTTCGGTGGCTTCGACGTAGTTCATTCGGGTGTTTCTTTAGTGGTTCTATTTTGAGAGGGAGCCAGCCGGCTCTGGCCGAAAAGCTTTTAAATTGGGCTTTTAATCTAATGGATGTGGCCTCGAGTGCAAGCGAAGCCACAGGAAAGTGCCATTTTGTGGGCTTTTCAGGGCTCGATGGGGACGGATTGGCCGAGAACGATGTCATGTTCCGTGAGTTTGCAGGTCCATGCCAGCGCCTCCACGCCCGCGGCTCGGGCTTTGTCGAAGGCCCGTCCGTAGGCGGGATCGATGTCGCGTGCGAGTGCGAAGGACGAGGCCGAGCCGATCTGAATCACGAAAAGCATCACCGCGCGAGCTCCAGCGGCGACCATTTCGGCAAGTTCATCGAGATGTTTCGCGCCGCGGGCGGTGACCGAGTCCGGGAACTCGGCAACTCCGAGTCGGCGCATCAGATGGACGTTCTTGACCTCGACGTAGCAGGGCGGCTTTGCCGGGTCTTCCAGCAGAAAATCGATCCGCGATCCCTTGCCATTGATGACCCGGCCATACTTCACCTCGCGGCGAATGGTCGCATAACCCGCCAGTTCAGGAATCACGCCGGTCGCAAGAGCTTCCGCGACGATCGGGTTCGGATGCATGGTGTTGACGCCGACCAGCTCCTGCGCGCGACCGAAATCGACTTCCACCAATTCCCACGAGTACGGCAGCTTGCGCGCAAGCCTTGGGGACTTCGAGAGCCACACCCGCGCGCCCTCTGTATGCAGGCCCGTCATGGCGCCGGGATTGGCAACGTGCGCGGTAATGACTGTGCCGTCCGCAAGCTGGACATCGGCAAGAAAGCGCTTGTAGCGGCGGATCAGGGTCGCAGGAACGAGCTCGCTGAGGAAGCGCATGTCAGTCGCGAGCCTCATTCACAGGCTCGATCGGCAACGCGCCATCTTGAATCCGGATCTCGCGGACCGGATAAGGCGCGTGAATATTCTCGCGCTTAAACGCCTCCCACAACGCCAACATGATTTCGCTGCGCACGTTGTCCATGCCCGCGTCAGGATCGGCGATCCAGAAGGTGAGTGAGAATTTCATGCCGGTCTCAGCGAGGTCCGTCAGTGAACAGTTTGGCGGTTTGATAGCAATGACGCGCGGGGTGGCGGAAGCGATCTCGACCGCGAGTCTGCATACGAGCTTCGGATCGGCCTCGTAATTGGTCGTGAAATTCACTTTCAACAGCGTGTTTGTGTTTGTGTAGGTCCAGTTCACCACCTTCTGGGTGATCAGGTCCTCGTTCGGAATCAGGAATTCGCGGCCATCTCCGGCTGCAACCGAGATATAGCGGGTGTTCATCGCGCTGACACGGCCGAAGCTGTCACCCACCGTGATGAGGTCGCCTGGTTTCACTGACTTGTCGGCCAGCAGGATCATGCCACTGATGAAGTTGGCAACGATCTTCTGCAGGCCGAAGCCCAGCCCGACGCCGACGGCTCCCGAGAACAGAGCGAACACCGAAAGATCGATGCCTGCGGCGCTCATGACGATGGCGACTGCGAGCACGATCAGGGCCAGCCGGACAATCTTGGTCAGGAGCACCTGAATGGAGGGTGTCAGGTCTCGCGAGTGGTTGATCCGCGTTTCGAGAAAGTTGCTGAGGACGTCGGCCAGCCACAGGGCCAGACCCAGAAAGACAATGACTTTGATCACGACCAATGGCGTGAGACGCAAGGTTCCGAGCATGATCGAAACCGAGTCCAGCGCGGCCAGTGCAGGCTGCAACAGTCCAAGGGCCCCAAGTGCCGCCAGCAGCCACGCTAAAACGGAAGTGATGCTGACAAGGAAGTCATTGTGGATCAAGCTGGTGGTGAGGCGAACGACAAGCCATGCCGTAGCGAGGCTGCCGGCCGCAACGACCAGATAGCTTGGCACGGCACCGTGGGCCATGATCACGTGGCTAAGGCCCATTAGGGCAGCGAAAATCGCGATCCCCGAGTGCCGCAGCAATGCACGCACGACGAGGCGGAGCGATGCGGGCCATCCCATGGTCCTCGCCAGCCCTCTTGAAGCCATGCCTCCCCGAAGAGCGGCCGCGAAGCCAAGTGCGAGCCCTGAACCGGCGAGAATGATGCCAATCTGGGCGTAAAACCACGGCGATGAGATTTCTGCGCGGACGGCGCGAATGATCCCGCTTAGCAAGTCATGGATGTCTGCCCAGGGCATAGTCAGCTCTCTTATGAGCGAGCGTCTGCCGCATCGCTGATTCGGAATTGTCGCAAATTTTCAGATTCGAAGCCTAGTGGAGCGGATTTGACGTTCGCACCCCTGCTTGCCGCGAATTCGTGATGCGAACGTCAAATCCCAAAGCTCCACTCAAATCTTATATTTGCTAGTGGTCTTTCGATTCTAACGTTCGCAAAAGTGCCTGCCGAGACGGGATGCGAACGTTAGAATCGGACCACTAAGGCTGCTCTCAACTCGCATGGACGGCAATTTAACACCAGCAAATCGAGCTTGTTGGCGCGTATTGAATAAATCGGTTGGCGCGCGGCCGGTGCGACGATAATCATGCAAGTGCAACGATCTGAGACGGCACGGGATAGGTGGTCAAACAGCGGTAATGGCGTCCCTCGATACGGTTAGCATTGCCATTCTGCTCGGCGCTGTGCTCGTCATGGCTGGCATCCTGTCAAGCCTGCTGGCACTGCGCTTCGGCGCTCCCTTGCTGCTGGTCTTCCTGCTGATCGGTATCCTGGCGGGTGAAAACGGACCCGGCGGCCTCCGCTTCGACGACGTGCAGACGACGTACCTTGTCGGTTCGCTGGCCTTGGCGCTGATCCTGTTCGATGGCGGCCTGAAAACGCGGTTTCAGACCATCCGCACCGTGCTGGGACCATCGATCGTGCTGGCGACGCTAGGCGTGCTGCTCACCGCGCTGATCACGGCGCCGGTGGCGAAGTATGCGCTGGGCATTGGCTGGGCGGAGGCGTTGCTGGTTGGCGCTGTGATCGCGTCCACGGACGCTGCGGCGGTCTTTCTTCTGGTGCATGCGCAGGGTCTGCGCCTGCGCCCCCGTGTTGGTGCGACCCTGGAGGTCGAATCGGGCACCAACGATCCGTTCGCGATCTTCCTCACGCTGGTGATCGTGGAACTGTTGTCGCTTGGCCAGACGTCCGGAGCCCATATTGCCCTGCAGTTCGGCCGCGAAGCCATCGTAGGCACCTTGGTGGGCGTCGCTGGCGGATGGCTGGTGGTATTCGCGCTCAATCGCGTCGCCTTGCCGCAGGGATTACACGCGCCATTCGTCGCGACCGGTGCGCTGGTGATCTTCGGCATCGCGCAGATCTGCCATTCGTCGGGGTTCCTGGCGGTCTATCTTGCTGGCATGCTGGTCGGCAACCGTCCAACCCGTGCGCACAACTCGGTGGTGGCGTTTTTGGATGCCGCCACATGGCTTGCCCAGATCGTGATGTTCGTGTTGCTGGGGCTGCTCGAGTCGCCGGAACGGACGCTCGTCAGTGCGCTGCCTGCAACCGCGGTGGCGCTGATGCTGATGCTGGTGGCGCGGCCTGTTGCGGTGTTTCTCTGTCTTGCGCCATTTCGGTTCAACTGGCGGGAAAAGACCTTTATCGCTTGGGTTGGCCTGCGGGGGGCGGTGGCGATCTTCCTCGCCTCCATTCCTCTTCTGGTGGGGCTGCCGAACGCGCAAGTTTATTTCGACGTGGCCTTCGTCGTCGTGCTGATCTCGCTGTTGTTGCAAGGTTGGACGCTCGGAATAGCTGCGCGGCGGCTCCACGTCGCGCTGCCGAGGGCAGAGCGTGGTCCGCGCCGTGTCGAACTTGATTTGCCGGGTCAGCTTGAGCAACAGCTGGTCGGCTATCCGGTTCGCGCCAATAGCCTGTACCTCAAACGCGGATTGATCCCCTCATGGTCAAAGCCGACGCTGGTGATCCGTGATGAAAAAATCCTGTCACCGGCCGAAGCGGCTCCGGTCGTGAAGGGCGATTATCTCTATCTGTTGGCACCGCCCGAAAAGGCCGAGGCGCTGGACCGCTTTTTCGTCGATATGCCTGTGGTGCCGGCACCCGATCCGCATCTGCTCGGCGACTTCATGATGCCCGGCGACGTTCTGCTGAAAGATGTTGCCGAGATCTACAGCATCAATATCGAGCCGGGCAGCGAGCACCTGACCCTGGCGGACTATTTCGATATCCATCTCGATCACGCGCCGCGGGTCAACGCGACTTTGCCGCTCGATACCATCGTGCTGGTCGCGCGCAGTATCGGCGGCAATCGGGTCAATATTGTCGGCCTTCGCTTGCCGGAGGATGAGCCGCCGCCTACGCCGACACGGCGGGCGGCTGTCAAACGCAAACTCTCAAAGGTCTGGGCGTCGCTGATCAGCCCTTGAGGATTAGAGCTACGGTTCTGATTGAATCAGAACCGTAGCTCTAGATTCTTGTTTTGACGCGTTTTCTTCACGCGAACTAGCGTCCCGATTCCGAAGTTCGCACAGACTTGCGGCTTTTGGATTTGAAGTTCTTCATCGAGCTTGCGGCTTCATTCGGAAGAACTTCAAATCCGCGGCACTAGATGCCACTTCGCTCGAAAACGCTCTAAAGGGCGCGCGAAGGAATCAGCAACGGACCATCCGGCGTTTCCACGCGGTTGACCGAAATGCCGAACACCTCCGCAATTCGATCTGGTGTCAGGGCCAGAGCAGGCGTGTCATTAGCTGCGATTTGCCCTTCGTGCATGACAATGACGCGATCGGCGAACCGCATCGCAAGCGCGAGATCGTGAATAATGGCAAGCACGGCCGTGCCGCCATGGGCGATGCGTTGCAGCAGATCCATGACGATGAGTTGATGACGCTCGTCAAGGGATGCTGTCGGCTCGTCTGCGATCAGGACCGATGCTTCTGTCGCCAAAGCACGGGCAATGGCGACGCGTGCACGCTCGCCGCCTGACAGTGTGGAGATCAGACGTGATGAGAATCCCGTCACTTCTGTTGCGTGCATGGCGCGCTCGATCGCAATGCGATCGGCCGCGGACGTCTGTGAGAAAGGATCAGCGTGTGGTTCGCGGCCGAGCGCCACGATGCTGTCCACGCTCATGGGCCAGTGGAATTCGTGACCCTGCGGCAGATAAGAAATTGCCCGGGCTCTCGCCCGCGGCGTCATGGCATGAAGATTGGTGCCATCAAAGGTGATAGACCCCTTGGCGGCGATGAGACCAATAATTGCGCGCACAAGTGTGGTCTTCCCAGCACCGTTCGGACCAACGAGTATTGTCAATTCGCCCGCGCTGAGCGTGAGATTGACGTCGTCCACGGTCTTGCGGCGGCTGCGGACCACCGTGATGTGGCTGGCGATAAGGCGGGGAGCAGCGTTCGGCTTCATGACGTGCTGTCCTCCAGCGCGTGCCGCTCACGGAAAATCATCGCCAGGAAAAATGGCACGCCGATCAGTGCAGTGACGACGCCGATCTTGATCTCGACGGCGCCGGGCACCAGCCGGACGGCGATATCGGCCGCGGTCAACAGCGCCGCACCCGCCAGCGAAGCCGGCAGCAGAACGCGTGCAGGATCGGATCCGTAAAATCTTCGGACCAGATGCGGCGCAACGAGGCCGACGAACGAGATTGCGCCCGCAACGGAGACGGCCGCGCCGACCCCGAGCGCGACACCGATCACCACCAGCACACGTACGCGTTCGACATTGACGCCGAGCGATGCGGCGGCGTCCTCGCCGAGCGTCAATGCGCGGAACGCACCGGCATTGAATGCGAGCACAATCCAGCTTGCGATCATGAATGGTGCCGCCAGCCAGACATGCTCCATGCTGCGATCACGCAGCGAGCCAAGGAGCCAGAATGCGATTTCCAGTGCGATGTATGGGTTGGGTGCGAGGTTGAGGATCAGGGCAATGGTGGCGCCGGCAAGGCTCGCAAGGGCGAGGCCGGCGAGCAGCGTGACTGTCAGCGATGCGCGCCGCCCCGCAATGGCGACCAGCGCTCCGACCGACAGCAATGCGCCTGCAATGCCGCCGAGGGGAACAGCGAGGGACAATGCGTTGGCAAAGCCGAATGCCATGATCGCCGCAGCCGTCGCTGCGGCCGCCTGCGGTGCACCGAACAGCGAGGGCTCGGCGAGCGGATTGCGTAACAATCCCTGCAGCGAAGCACCGGCCAATCCAAACGTCGCGCCGATCACCATTGCCAGCAGCGTTCGCGGCAACCGTATGTCACGCACGATGATGGATGTCACGCCATGATCCGACACGAGGGCGCTGGCGACAGCTTGCGGCGGAAAATGGGCGGGCCCGGTCATCAGCGACAGCGCAAACAATCCCGCCACCAGTACAGCGAGAATCACAGTTAGCCAGTTTCCTCGACGGTCGACAGTCATCTTAATCCAAGTTCAGCCCGCGCGTCAGAAGGAGCGCTGACGCCACGTATCTGGCGTGGCATAACGGAGCGTCATGATCAAGAAAACCATCATTGCGTTAACCGTGTTTCTTGCCCTTGCAGGCGCTTGCAGCGCACGGGACTTTGCGCGGGCGGAAGCGCCGGCGAAACGGATCGTCTCGTTCAATCTCTGTGCAGATCAGTTGCTCCTTGCGCTGGCAGATCCGTCGCAGATTGCTGGTCTATCTCCGTATGCGACCGATGCTGCACTTTCGGTCATGACGGATCAGGCTGCGCGTTTTCCACGGCTGGATTGGGATGCGGAATCGGTGGTCAATCTGGCGCCAGACCTCGTGCTGGTCGGTCCGAGCAATCGTCCGACCCATGCAATGCTGAGCGCGATGGGGATTCGCGTCGTTGAAGTCGGTTTTATCAGCAACATCGCGGACGCTATCCACCAGGCCCGCGAGATCGGCCGGCTGATCGGCCATCCCGAGCGCGGCGAAGCAATGGCGCGCCGGCTTGAAGAAGCTGAAAGGCAACTCGCCGCTGTTGCGTTAAAGCCGCCATTGACGGCTCTTGTCGTTCAGCGCGGTGGCTACAGCGAGGGGCCTGCGAGTCTCGTGGCCGGCATGTTGATGTTGGCCGGTTTGCGGCCGCCGGCGAATTCTCCCTCCGGCCTCGGCGGCTTCGGCGGGTATGTCTCGCTGGAACAATTGCTGGTCGATGGTCCCGATGTTCTGGTGCTGCAGGATCCCCCGCATGAGGCTGGAGATCAGGGCGCGCTGTTCATCACGCATCCTGCGCTGCTGACGCGTTATGGCATCAATCGGCGGATCGATCTGCCATCGCGCTACACACTGTGCGGGGGACCAGCGTTGATCCAGGGGCTGGATTATCTCGCCAAGGCGATCAAGACACTGCGGTGAGGCCATTCGGCAAGACCTCAATGCCGCCAAATGCAGCGACGCCACCGCGCTTCAGCATCACGACGTTGGTTGCCAGCCGGCGCATTTCAGCAGCGTCGTGGCTAACGAACACCATCGGAATGCTGGCTTCGTCCCGTAGCCGGATAAAGTAAGGCATGATGTCCGCCTTGCGCTGCTCGTCCAGCGAGCCCAGCGGTTCGTCCAGCAGCAGCAGGCGAGGCTTTGCAAGCAGCGCACGCCCCAGGGCCACACGCTGACGCTCGCCCCCGGAAAGTTGTGCTGGTCGGCGATCAAGCAGGTGTCCGATGTCGAGGAGTTCGACCGCGCGACTTTCACCAACCGCGTCATAATCAAGCCGATTCATGCGACGCCCATAATCGAGATTCTGTCTGACATTGAGATGCGGAAACAGCCGTGCATCCTGGAAGACATAGCCGATGCGGCGGCGATGAGGCGGAACGTGAATGCCCGATTCGGTATCGTCGAGGGCTTCTCCGTCGAGCGAGATCAGGCCGCGATCCGGTCTGGTCAGTCCTGCGATCATATTGACGATCGACGTCTTGCCTGCACCGGAGTTGCCGAACAAGCCTGTTACCAAGCCGTTGCTCTTGAACGCAGCCTTGATGGTAAAATTGCCGAGCTGCTTGACGATATCGACAGAGAGCATCGTCAGTATCCGTGGAGCCGTCGTGTGGCGCGCCGCGCCAGGATTTCAGAAGCGATCAGGGCAATCATCGCGATGGCGATCGACACGATGACGAGGCGCAATGCTGCGGCATCACCATCCGGAACCTGAGTGAGCGAATAGATAGCCGCGGAAATTGTCTGAGTTTCGCCCGGAATATTGGACACGAATGTGATCGTTGCGCCGAATTCACCGATAGCCTTGGCAAAGCCGAGGACCATGCCGGCGACAATGCCGGGGAGAGCCAGGGGCAGCGTCACCGTGAGAAAGACGCGCCACGGAGGTGCCCCAAGGGTGCTGGCCGCCTGTTCAAGTTTCCGGTCGACCGCTTCGATGGACAAACGGATCGGCCGCACCAGCAGCGGAAATGACATCACGCCACAGGCCAATGCCGCGCCCGTCCAGCGGAATGCGAAGACGATGCCGAGATGATCGGCGAGCCAGCCGCCGACGAGGCCTTTCCGTCCGAACGTCAGCAGCAATAGGTATCCTGTGACGACCGGCGGCAATACCAGCGGGAGATAGATCACGGCATCAAGCGCAGCCTTGCCCCAGAAGTCTCGACGTGCCAGCAACCATGCCACCGCGACACCGAGCGGTGTCGCGATCAAGGTTGCGACTGCAGCGACCCTGAGAGAGAGCAGGATCGCGGTCCATTCTTCAGCGGAGATTTGGAACACGGTCGTTCGCGATTACGAAGTCGGCTTGATCAAGAACGTGAAGCCGTACTTCTCGAAAATGGTCTTGGCGGTGCCTGAACGCAAAAATGCCAGATAGCTTGCTGCATCAGCCTTGGCAGTTGCGGTCGAGGCGACAGGATAAATGATCGCCGGATGCGAATCTGCAGGAAATGCGCCAACGATCTTGACGCCTGGCTCGACCTTCGCATCAGTCTCATAGACGATACCAAGCGCGGCTTCACTGCGTGCCACGAGGGCCAATGCCGCGCGAACGCTTTCGGCCATCGCGAACTTCGATTCAGCCGCTTGCCAGGAGCCCAGCTTTTCGAGCGCAGCCTTGGCATATTTTCCGACCGGCACAGCTTTCACATCGCCGGTGGCGATGCGTCCGTCACCCGCAAGCTTCGCGAGATCGAAGCCATGTCCGATGGTGACGTTGCCGATTTTTGAATCTTTCGGCGCGATCAAGACGATCTTGTTGCCAAGCAGGTTGACGCGGGTCGGCTCGTTGATGGTCTTCTTGCCGATGGAGTAGTCCATCCAGTCGGTGTCGGCGGAAATGAAGATGTCCGCCGGAGCGCCTTGTTCGAGCTGCTTGGCGAGCGCCGAACTGGCAGCGTAGCTGGCCGTCACTTTCACTCCAGACTTGGCAGTATAGGCGGCGTCGACTTCGTCGAGTGCGTTCTTCATCGAAGCTGCGGCGAACACCGTCAACACCTTGTCCTGTGCAGCGGGAGGGGCGGTTATTGCGTTGCCGTCCTGCGCGAAGGCCTGCGGCAATGTCGGCAAAAGGAGGATCGTAAAGGCGAGGAAAAGGCGGAAGGATAAATTCATGATGGCGCTCCAAAACCGCTCGCAGCGGGGCGCGTGCAAGCGTTGGCAAAGTTGAGTTTGTACGACAATCGGAAGCGCCGTTCCGTGCCCCCGGCAGGCTTACGGCTGGCCGGGGCATCGTGGTGCGAACATATCAGGCACAGCACCTGCGTAAAGCCTTTTTGGTCGATAACGCGATCGCAGGCGCGGCAAATCGCAGACAGGTCAAATGCCAAGCCTGCCGGTGCGATTGGCCGTACCGCGGCCGAGTGCCGGTTCACGCCTCCTGTGCACGCCACTGATGTTTTAGTCCACCGCAATCATGACGTCCGAAGCTTTAACGACCACAATCACCGCGCCGCCGGTCTTCAAGGCGAGTTCATCAACCGCTTCATTGGTGATTGCCGAGGTGATGATCTGCCCGTTACCGATATCGACACGCACATGCGCAGTCGTCGCGCCTTTCTTGACCTCGACGATCTTCCCCTTGATCTGATTGCGTGCGCTTATTCTCATGACGGTCCTTTCTTTGGCACCAGGGCGTTCATCCATGCGATACGCCATCGAGCAATGATGCAAGATGAAGCCCGGAAATTGATCCCTGTTTTTGGCGCGGTTACGGCGCGGCCGACATCAACGACCAAGGTCGGTTGCAAGTTCAACGCATGAAAGGCTTCAATTACGGAGCGAGCAAAACCTGCCGGCATTCAGACGGAAGATCAGCCAAAGTCATCGGCGGCTTCGGCTTAGGCGGTATGGCGGGTGGCTTGGGATGGAGCACGGCGTCGCTGAACCAGTAGGCAAGGTCACCAGCGCTGCAGCCCTCGCCCCCATTCGGGGGTTCCTGCGGGGTGCAGCTTGCATTTCCGACGGGACATTTTATCCGGACATGGAAGTGATAGTCATGCCCGTACATGGGCCGCACTTTAGACAGCCAGGTGCGATCTCCTTTCGCTTCACGGCATAGTGCTTTCTTGATTGCAGCATTGACGAAGATGCGCTCCACCTGCGGCTCCTGTGCTGCTGCACGGATCACCGATAGATGCCTTGGCGTCCATGCTTTCGGATCGATGTCGAGCCGATCGGGACGGACCATCATCACAGCCGACATCTCTTCGCGCTCTTCGCGCGAAAGCATCCGGTTTGGCATTGGTGTCAGCCAGACGTCGGCATCAAGTCCGATCTGATGGCTGGCGTGGCCCGTCAGCATTGGCCCGCCGCGCGGCTGTGACATGTCACCGACCAAAAGTCCCGGCCACCCGGCGACCTTGTGGGCCTTTTCGGAAAGCCGCTCAAGCAGTGCAATGAGGTCAGGGTGGCCCCAATTGCGGTTGCGTGACAACCGCATGACTTGCCACGTCCGTCCATTGATCGGCAAAGCTTCAGCGCCTGCGATGCAGCCCTTGGCATAGAAACCAATGGAGTGGACCGGGAGCGAGGCCGGCTTTGGTTTACGGCCAAACAGTTCTTTCGCAGCTACGTGGGGATCATTCGGATCGGCCAGCGGCGGAAGCGGATTTGGGCTAACTGAACCTTTATCTTGCGCCTGAACAGTCGTCGCCGCCAGCATGGCGGGAAACAGGGCGATTGCGAGAATCAGGCGAGGCCGCATCATGGCGCGCTTATAGCTCAAGAGCGGTCCACGTACGAGGTAACATGACGGCGAATTGAACGGCTGGTCCGGTGACGTGTTGGACACGTCGCCCTCGGCTCGCGCCAAGACGCAGACTGCGGTGGGCGAGTGTGGTGGTTCAGAAGTTCGCTCCATTTTTCCTGCGAGTCCTTCCAGCGAGTTTCTGAACCTGAACCGCGCTGCACAGTGAGGCGGACTTTGGATTCGGGACACTAGCGATCGTTAAGGTTTCATTAGTCATGCTGAGAATAATGACGACGCTGGCTCGGAATAATTGTGGTGCGCAGTCCGCCTGGGGATCTCGGCACAGATGCGCATCTGAAAATGGCGAGATTTGCGGCCGTGCCGTCACGCGAACGGTTGATTGTGGCGCCCGCTACGCCTGAAGTGGTAAGCCTCGGGGAAAGATACCTTTTTTTCAGACACTTGAGCGACAATGCCCCGTTGCAGAATGCAAAAAGCGGGCGAGGCGATGCCGAATTACCGGCCAAAACCAAAAAGCAAAAACGGAAAAGTCGTGTCACCCAAGCGGAGTTCGACGGCGCGCCTTGCGAAGGCCGCGCCTAAACTCGCGCAGAAAAGCCGCAAGATTGCTGCCGCGATTAGTGAGGTCGTTCGTAAGCGCGCGGAAGTCGAAGCGGCGATTGCGGAGGCGCAGAAGTCAGATGCGCGCCTGCGCGAAGCGATCGACATTCTGCCGCAGGGCATCGTGTTTCTCGATGCCGAGGGGCGTTACATCCTCTGGAACAAGAAATACTCTGAAATCTACCACAAGAGCGCGGACCTGTTCCGGCCCGGTGCCAATCTCAAGGATACGTTGCGCATTGGTGTCGAGCGTGGCGACTATCCCGAAGCCACGGGACGCGAAGAGGAATGGATATCCGAGCGTCTTGAGAAACTCTATCGTCCCGGTCAGCGACACGAGCAAATTCTCTCAGATGGGCGCTGCGTTCTGATCGAAGAGCGCCTGACCAGCGATGGCGGCATCATCGGTCTGCGCGTTGATATTACCGAGCTCAAGCAACGCGAAGCGTCATTCCGGCTGTTGTTCGACGGCAATCCCGTTCCAATGCTCGTCTGCGCCCAGAGCGATGGGCACATCATCGGCGTCAACGATGCGGCGATCGAACACTATGGCTATCCTCGTGCGGACTTCGAGAAGCTGAAGATTTCCGACGTTCAGGCCTTCGACCAGTCAATGCCATGGACCGGTGAACAAACCACTGAGGAACGTGCTGCACGTACGTGGAAGCATATCAAGGCCAACGGATCGTTGATCGATGTCGCGATCTATTCGCGTCATCTGATGTTCGACAATCAGCCTGCGGTGCTGCTTGCCCTGATGGATATCACCGAGCGTAAACGCGCCGAAGCGCGGCTCGCTTTCATGGCGCAGCACGATGGCTTGACCGGGTTGCCGAACCGCATCCTTCTGCGTCAGCGCCTCGATGAAATGCTGGCGCACACGCGCCGCAGCGGAGACAACGTCGCGGTTCTGTTCCTTGACCTTGATAACTTCAAAGGCATCAACGATACGCTGGGCCACGCGGTTGGCGATAAGCTCTTGAAGGGCGTTACCAAGCGACTGCGTTCCTCGTTGCGCGAAGAAGACGCGGTGGCGCGGCTTGGATCGGACGAATTCGCCATTGTGCAGTCCGGCGTGGAGCGTCCCGAAGATGTCGCATTTCTCGCCAAGCGTTTGATCGATGCGATCAGCGAACCTTATCTGTTCGATGGAAATACCATTGTGAGCGGCGCCAGCATCGGCATTGCTATCGCGCCGGGCGATGGTGACGATGCAGAAAAGTTGCTCAAGAACGCGGACATGGCATTGTCCCGTGCCAAGAGTGAAGGCCATGGCACGTTCAGCTTCTTCGAAGCGGAGATGGATGCGCGCGCACAGTCGCGCCGCCGCGTCGAGATCGATCTGCGCGCGGCGATCGAAAGCAACGTGCTACAGCCTTATTATCAACCCTTGGTCGATCTGAAGAGCGGCCGCATCACGGGATTTGAGGCGCTGGTGCGCTGGCCTCATC
The DNA here is from genome assembly GCA_036924835.1 of Nitrobacteraceae bacterium AZCC 1564. Taxonomy (NCBI): domain Bacteria; kingdom Pseudomonadati; phylum Pseudomonadota; class Alphaproteobacteria; order Hyphomicrobiales; family Nitrobacteraceae; species Nitrobacteraceae bacterium AZCC 1564. Next base: position 2,480,949 of record JBAGRR010000001.1, on the reverse strand, counting down.
GTGAACGCGGCATGATTTCTCCTGCCGAATTCATTCCGGTAGCTGAGGAAACGGGGCTGATCAGCGCCATTGGTGGGCTGATGTTACGCCGCGCTTGCATGGACGCTGCCCAATGGCCGGACGAGGTTCGTGTTGCGGTGAACCTGTCGCCGCTGCAGTTCAAGGTCGGCAATCTGCTCTCAGTCGTGATGGACGCGCTGAAGGCAGCGGAGTTGTCACCAAAGCGGCTTGAGCTGGAAATCACCGAAACGGTTCTGCTCGATAAGAGCGATCAGGTGCTCGCCACGCTGCATGCGCTGCGTGCACTCGGCGTGCGGATTTCGATGGATGATTTCGGCACCGGCTACTCGTCGCTAAGCTATCTGCGCAGTTTCCCATTCGACAAGATCAAGATCGATCAGTCGTTTGTTCGCGATCTCGGCTCTAATCAGGACGCGCAGGCGATCGTACGTTCGATCATCAGTCTTGGGAAGGGGCTCGGCGTGACGATCACGGCAGAGGGCGTTGAGACCGAAGCCGAATTGAGCTGTTTGCGCGCGGAGGGGTGCCACGAGGGCCAAGGGTTCCTTTTCAGCCGTGCCCGGCCGAACGAGGAAATCATGCGTCTCCTGCTTGCGCAGCGTAACTCGGGCGAAGCCGCTGCCTGAGCTACTTAACGGGTAGATCTGCGCTTCGCCGTCTTCCGTCCGGTCTTGCGGGCCGACGTCTTCTTCGCGGATTTAGAGCGCGCAGCCGCATGACGTTTGCGGGTTGCTGCCGCCTTCTTGGCGGACTGTGAGCGTGCCGCAGCCGGCCGTCTGGCTGCCGCTTTGCCCCCGCGTGGACCACCAATGCGCCCGCCCTTCTTGGCCGCAACGGTGGTGTCTTTGACGCCCCGCCCTGAGCCGCTCTTGTTGCCGCCGCCCGTCTCCCTGTTGACGGTTGCCCAGGCTCTCCGCTCAGCTTCGTCCTCGCTGATGCCCCGGCGTTCGTAGCCTTCTTCGATGTGTCGCGCCTTACGTTTCTGCTTATCGGTGTAACTGGATTTGTCTCCACGTGGCATCGCATGCCTCCACTACCGATGGTGATGAAGAAAAACGCGCGTCGCGTGTACCTGTTCCGGGGAGCCAAAAAACAAAACCCCGACGCGGGCGCCGGGGCGAATTTGTTTGCGAGTGGCTTGGCGAGCCGATCAAGCAGCGCGAGGGGCGCTCTACTTCTTCGACTTTTTCGTTTTCTTTTTCTTCGTCTTAGAGGCGTCCTTGGACGCTTTCTTTTCCTTTGAGACATCCTCGATGTCGGCTGAGGCGACGTGCTTCACGACTTGATGGTGCTCTTGGCGGACGCCTTATTGGCATATCCTTCCGAGGCGAACATCTTCTCGCCGTTCGGTGCACGAAAGCGAAAACGGAATTCGCCGGACTTGTCTTTGTAAATTTCAAACCTGTAGGCCATCACGTTCTCCAAAGCTGATTCGCAGCAACCGCGCCGTTGGGGTTGATGGAACCAGTGTCAAGATACGGCATGTGCCCGATGATAGCTGAGGCTGCGATTTACGAAGCGGCCGTTCAAAAAACAGTCACGCGAATCCTTCGCCGCTGCCGAACGGGCCGCGCGGCTTCGTCGTTTGGGCCCGTCCGCGCGAAGACACCATGGCATTGCCAAGCGCGATGAAGAACACGCTTATCGCTCGAGAGATGGGAATTGCCTCAGCTATCGACCTTGAGCGCGGCAATGAAGGCTTCCTGCGGAATGTCGACCTTGCCGAATTGCCGCATCTTCTTCTTGCCTTCCTTCTGCTTCTCCAGAAGCTTGCGCTTGCGCGTGATGTCGCCGCCATAGCACTTCGCGGTGACGTCCTTGCGCAGCGCACGCACGGTTTCGCGCGCGATCACCTTGCCGCCGATCGCCGCTTGGATCGGAATCTGGAACATGTGTGGCGGGATCAGCTCCTTCATCTTCTCGACCATGGCGCGGCCGCGGCCTTCCGCTCGGGTGCGGTGCACGAGCATCGAAAGCGCATCGACAGGCTCGTTGTTGACGAGGATCTGCATCTTCACAAGATCTGCAGGCTTGTAGTCTGTCAGGTGATAATCGAAGGAGGCGTAGCCCTTCGACACCGACTTGAGCCGATCGTAGAAATCAAACACCACTTCGTTGAGCGGCAGTTCGTATTTCGCCATGGCACGCGTGCCGACATAGGTCAGCTCTTTCTGAATGCCGCGGCGTTCCTGGCATAGCTTCAGCACGCTGCCGAGATATTCGTCCGGCGTGAGGATCGTTGCCTCGATCCATGGTTCATCAATCTCGGCGATCTTGACGACATCCGGCATGTCGATCGGATTGTGAATCTCGATCTCCTGCCCGTCGGTGAGATGCATCTTGTAAATAACGGACGGCGCGGTCGCGATCAGGTTGAGATTAAACTCGCGCGACAGCCGCTCCTGAATGATCTCAAGGTGCAAAAGACCGAGGAAGCCGCAGCGGAAGCCGAAGCCGAGCGCGGCTGACGTCTCCATCTCGAAAGAGAAGCTGGCGTCGTTCAGGCGGAGTTTGCCCATCGCTGCACGCAAGGTTTCAAAGTCGTCCGCGTCGACGGGGAAGAGACCGCAGAACACGACGGGGATGGCTGGCTTGAAGCCCGGGAGCATCTCGGTGACCGGCTTGCGGTCGTCGGTGATGGTGTCGCCGACGCGGGTGTCCGCCACTTCTTTGATCGCGGCGGTAATGAAGCCGATCTCGCCGGGACCAAGCTCGTCGACATTGACCATCTTCGGCGTAAAGTAGCCGACGCGTTCGACGTCATAGGCTGCATTGGTGCCCATCATGCGGATGCGCTGGCCCTTTTTCATCACGCCATCGACCACGCGGATCAGAACCACGACGCCGAGGTAAACGTCGTACCAGCTATCCACCAGCAGCGCTTTCAGCGTGGCATCGCGGTCGCCCTTCGGCGGCGGCAGACGCGTCACGATGGCTTCCAAAACGTCTGGGATGCCGAGACCGGTCTTGGCCGAGATCATCACTGCATCTGACGCATCGATGCCGATAACGTCCTCGATCTGCTGCTTCACCTGTTCGGGCTCGGCGGCAGGTAGATCGACCTTATTGAGGACCGGTACGATCTCATGGTTGTTGTCGAGCGCCTGGTAGACGTTGGCGAGGGTTTGGGCTTCCACGCCCTGGCTTGCGTCCACAACGAGCAGCGAGCCTTCGCAGGCCGCCAGCGAACGTGACACCTCGTAGGCGAAGTCAACGTGGCCGGGCGTGTCCATCAGATTGAAAATATAGTCTTTGCCGTCCTTGGCCTTGTAGTTCAGGCGCACGGTCTGCGCCTTGATGGTGATGCCGCGCTCGCGCTCGATGTCCATTGAATCGAGCACCTGCTCCTTCATCTCGCGGTCCTGCAGTCCGCCGGTGGTCTGGATCAGCCGGTCGGCGAGCGTGGACTTGCCATGGTCGATGTGGGCGACGATGGAAAAGTTGCGGATGTTGGAAATAGGGCTTGTTGTCATGCGCGCGGGATAGCATTCGCGCCGCAAAGCGGCAACAAAATTGGGGTTGTTCCAGCACCGACTTCCGCAGAAATCGCAATGATTTGCTGTTGCCGGTCAGGGCTTTGCACTGGTAGCAACGGCTGACGGATCCAAAGTTCGCCTCATCGTGCGACGCGTTCCATAGCGAACTTTGGATTCGAGAGGACACTAATAAATCCATGGCTCTAGTGTGGTTCAGGTTCAGAAGTTCGCTGGAAGGACCCGCGGAAAAATGGAGCGAACTTCTGAACCACCACACTAGTCGAGGACAAGTTTCCGCAATGTCCGATACGTCATCCACCGTGATGGGACGCCGCTCCCGAAAAAGTCCCGGTCCGCGAACAGGACTGAAATCCCGCGAGCGGGCGCGTCAGCGCCATGTGCCAGTCACGAGGCGCGTCGCGGCCTGGGTGGCGGCAGTCGCGCATGATCCCAGTACCAGCCTCAATTTTGTCATCGGCTTTGCGATTGCCCATGCCTTGCTGTGGACCATTATCCTGACCGCGCTGAAGGGCGCGCAGGACGTCCACATGGATGTCGCCGAGGCCTTCGCCTGGGGGCAGAAGTTTGAGCTTGGCTATGGCAAGCATCCGCCGCTGTCGGGCTGGATCGCCGGCATCTGGTTCAAGGTATTTCCCGTTACGGATTGGGCGACCTATGCCCTGGCGATGACGGTCCTCGGCTGCGGGCTTGTCCTTTGTTGGCTGATCGCCGTTCGCGTCGTCGATCATCGCCGCGCGATGTTCGCGGTGGCGATGCTCGCGATCTATCCGATCTTCAATTTCAAAGGCTTCAAGTACAATCCCGACCTGCTGCAGCTCGTGACCTTGCCGCTGGTGGTGCTGGCCTATCTCGACGCGTTCGAAAAGCGGACATGGAAATCGGGCCTCTGGCTTGGGCTCGCCAGCGCTGCTGCGCTGATGACCAAATACTGGGTGCTGACCATGATTGGCGCCGTGGGGCTTGCGGCGCTGATCCATCCGGAACGGATGAAGTTTCTGCGCTCGCCTGCGCCATGGGTGGCTATCGTGACTTGTGTTGTCGCGATGTTGCCGCACCTCTGGTGGCTGAAGCAGTCGGACTTTCTGCCCTTGATCTATGCCGAAGATGTCTATGGCGGGCAGACACTCGCTCAGACGGTTCGACTTGCGTCGATCTATCTAGCTCACAACATCGCCTTGTTGCTGCTTCCGATCGCGTTGGCCGCCGTCGCGCTGGCGTGGAAGCTGCAGTGGTGGAAGTCGATCCGCACGAAGGGGATTTTTCGTGAGTTTATAGAATCCGCGAAGCGGCCATGGGTTCGCGGTCCCAATCCCGGCGTCTATCTGTCACAGGCCCGAAATATCTGGGTGACGCAAATCATCGTCGGCCTGGTGCCGCCGATTGCGGCTGTTGTCTTCGGTATTTACATGAAGACCGACTGGGGCATCTCGCTGTTTTTCCTCGTGCCTTTGGCGGTGATTGCGATCCCGTCGTTGCGCGTTACGCAAATGGCGCTGATCCGCCTCATGCTGATGTGGCTGGCGTTCACGCTTTTGATGTTGCTGATCTCCCCGATCTTTGCGGCGCAGACGGTGCGGCGCGACGGCGAGGCGGGTGCACGTTTCGCGCCGCGCTCGGAATTCGCGCTGCAGCTCACCGAAGCCTGGCGTGCGCGCTTCAATTCCCGCTGGGCAGTGGTGGCCGGCACGACTGAAGTTGGCGAACCGATGACGTTCTATAGTCCGGACCATCCCGCGCCTCTGACGCCGGGCGAGGTCTGGGCATCAGGGCTGACAAGTCTCGGAGAGGCGCTGAAGCTCGGATTCATCGGCGTGTGTGACACAACCGATTCTCGTCTGCCGACGTGCGAGAAGTGGATGAATGACACCGTGCCGAATGCCGAAAAGCTGACGATGACGTCGCGGCGTTATTTCCACGGCAAGGCCGGCCCCGCGGTGCGCTGGAAAATATGGATCGTTGGCCCGGAGCGGAAGGAAGAGGGGTAGGCCCAAAGCGTTTTCAAGCGAAGTGGCTACCGGTTCGCGTGAAGAAAACGCGTCAAAATTAGAATCTACCCCGCGTCTTCTTCACCGAACTTGTTCGCAACAAGCTCGGTAATGGCGTCGAGAGCCGCCTGGGCCTCCCGGCCGGTAGCGGAAACCGTAATCGACGTGCCGATCCCGGCGGACAGCATCATGAGCCCCATGATCGAGGTTCCGCCAACGGTTTCTCCGTTGCGCGTAACCGTCAGCTCGGCATCGAACCGTTCGGCTGTCTGGACAAATTTCGCTGAAGCTCGGGCGTGCAGGCCGCGTTTGTTGAGAATAGGAAGTTCTCGGACGAGTGCGGCGGCCGTCGATGTCTGTTCGCCCGGCATGTCACTCATTTCCCGGCGAGCACTCGGCTCGCGATGGTGACATACTTGCGCCCGGCTTCCTGCGCAGCGGCAATAGCGTCCGGCAGCGGCTTGTCGTCGCGAACCTTCGCAAGCTTCACCAGCATCGGCAGATTGATGCCGGCGAGAACCTCCACCTTTGGGCGGCTCATGCAGGAGATCGCGAGGTTAGACGGGGTGCCGCCGAACATGTCGGTGAGAATCGCAACGCCGTCGCCGCTGTCGACGCGCTTGACGGCCTCGATAATATCGCTGCGACACAGATCGGCATCGTCTTCGGCGCCGATCGTGATGGCTTCGATTTGCTTTTGTGGACCCATGACGTGTTCAAGCGCCGCCTTGAACTCGTCGGCAAGACGCCCGTGGGTCACCAGTACTAGACCAATCATCCAAGACTCCTCGCGGGCGCTTGGTGCACCGCACGAAAGGGCCACATGTTGACCATCCAGAGCCCCGACGCAAGAGGGGTTGTTGCCGCGTACCCCCTGAAAAATGAAGAGGTCGGGCTGGCCGGCTTGGTGGCGAGTGTAGGGCTTATATGGCTACCAATCCGTTTCGGGCAATCATCCGAAGGTCGTGGGCAGCGCCGCAAAACCTTAAGTTGTCGTAAGAAATGCCAGGACCAGGGAGAGCGGGTTCTGGCCGGCGGCGACGGGAATTCGGGGCAATTCCACGCCGGAAATGACTGTTTTCAAAGCTTCGGGTGGCGGCAGGCGTTCAGCGTCGGAAGCGGAAAGGTCAACCACGACGCCGATCACGGCTTCCGAAGTTGCATCGATCTTTCTGATTCCCAGTCCGCGAATCTCGATCAGGCCTGCAAGCTCAGGGACGTTTTGCACAATTAACCTGCCGTCGCGTGGCGCCAGGCGAACACGATCGTCGCCGATCAAGGTGGCTTTGGCCGATTGTCCAGCGCGCCCGGCGAGAATCAGATCAAAGGCAAGGCTCGATTTCCCCGAGCCAGACGGACCGCGAATCAGGACAGCCCGGTCTCCAACCAGCACTGCAGAAGCGTGGATGCTTGTCGATGTTTGAGAGGTCATATCGCCGGCAGCCGCACGGTGAACCGTGCACCGGCGATACGTGCGTCGCCGTCCGCATCAAGCGGGCCGGCCCGATTTTCAGCCCAGATCCGTCCGCCGTGCGCGTCGATAATCTGCTTGGAGATCGACAGGCCAAGCCCGGAGTTCTGGCCGAATCCCTGATGCGGCCGGTCGGTGTAAAAACGCTCAAAGATTTTTTCGAGCGCGCCGGGCCGGATGCCCGGGCCATCGTCGTCGATGACGATTTCGACCCAGCCCTTCTCGCCCTTTTCTCCCTTGCGACGCCGGCAAACGATCCGGACTTTGCCGCCGGGATTTGAAAACGACTGCGCATTCGTCAAAAGGTTTGAGATGACCTGTCCCAGACGGGAATCATGTCCAGGCACAGAAAATGTGTCGGACGGGGGCCCCTCAAAGCGGATCTCCACTTTTACATCGCTGCCCTGGCGGGTTTCATTCGCAACCGTGGTCAATGTGTTCAGCAGTCGCCGAACATCGACGGGCTCGGCATCCTGCCGCTGCAACTCCGCATCAAGGCGGCTGGCGTCCGAGATATCCGAGATCAGGCGATCCAGGCGGCGCACATCATGCTCGATGACAGCGAGCAAGCGCGATCGGCTTTCATCGGATCGTGCAAGTGGCAGGGTTTCGACCGCCGAGCGCATCGATGTCAAAGGATTTTTCAATTCGTGGGCAACGTCGGCTGCGAACCGCTCGATGCCCTCGATGCGATTGTAAAGCGAATCGGTCATCTCGCGCAGTGCGCGTGACAGGTGGCCGATCTCATCGCCACGGCCGGAGAAGTCGGGAATTTCCACGCGCGTCTTGATCCTGCGGCGGACACGATCCGCGGTATCCGCCAGCCTGCGTACCGGGCCGGCGATGGTGCTGGCGAGCAGCAGCGACAGGATGATCATCACGCCGACGGCGATGCCGAACACTTTCAGGATTGCGAGCCGCTCGGCGGTCACCAACTGATCGATGTCGTCGCCTTGCGTCGAGAGCATCAAGGCGCCGTGCACGGCGCGGAAGCGCTGCACTGGAACTGACACCGACACAATAACCTCACCGCGGTCGTTGATCCGCACCATGCTGGCTTTCTTGCCATCCAGTGCTTGCTGAACTTCTTGATAGCCGTTCCCGTTCTCGGGGCCGAGTTCGCGGTAACGCGGGAGATCGCCGCGGTTGAGCCAGGTGCGGATCGCGATCATCGTCCGTTCGGCGATGCCCGGCTTCTCGGCCGTTGGTGGCGCGAGTTCAAAGCGCAACACGTCGCCGCGGCCGTAAAGATTACGGCTGTCGAGCACCAGGACGCCGTCGCGGTCGTAGATGCGGGCGCGGGTTTTGGTCGGTGAAATCAGTCGCCGCAGGACTGGCGCAACGCGCTCAGGATTAATCGGGAAGTCGATACCTGAGAGGGCCTCTTCATTAGGGCCATAGCTTTCGCCAGGCTTCAGGTCCAGCAGACGATCAGGGTCGACCGTAATGGCATTGGTTTCAACGGTGGCTGATGCTGCGATCGCGCCTGAAATGATTTCCGCCTGCACCAGCAAGCTCTGCGCGCGGGCATCGATCAGGCCGGCACGGAATTGCGACAGGTAAAGGATACCCCCGAGCATCGCGATCAGGCCGATCAGATTGAGCGAGACGATGCGGCGGGTCAGACTCGAGAATGTAAGCGTAACGAAATAGCGGCCGGCGCTTTTGAGCAACTCACTTGGGCTGCGCCAACCGCGGCCCGGCTTTTCTTCGGGCGTTGCGGTGTAGGAATCAAATTCCTGCGCCGGAGACGATGACTCGTCCCTGGCGGCTTCATTCTGGTCAAGCTGCGTTCGATCGAGCAAATGCTGAACCGCTTGGTTGTTTCGGTTGAGGGGCCGACCCTATCGCAAATATCCGCGTTCGTCAGGAGGCAAGGGCCGACCGCGAACGCGGATCGATCAGGTTTCCTTGAACCGGTACCCGACGCCATAAAGCGTTTCGATCATCTCGAAATCATCGTCGGCGGCTTTGAACTTCTTGCGCAGTCGCTTGATGTGGCTGTCTATGGTGCGATCATCGACATAGACCTGATCGTCATAGGCGGCATCCATCAATGCATTGCGGCTTTTCACAACACCTGGGCGGGTGGCCAATGCTTGAAGGATCAGGAACTCAGTGACGGTCAACGTCACCGGTTCATTCTTCCAGGTGCACGTGTGACGCTCTGGATCCATGCGCAGCAAGCCGCGCTCCAGCGCCTTGGCGTCCATCTCTTTCTGCACCACTGCTGGATCTTTCGGCACCGCGCGACGCAGCACCGCCTTGACGCGCTCGACCAGCAGACGCTGCGAGAACGGTTTCCGGATGAAGTCGTCGGCGCCCATTTTGAGGCCGAATAACTCGTCGATCTCCTCGTCCTTCGAGGTGAGGAAGATGACGGGCAGGTCGGATTTCTGGCGGAGCCTTCGCAGGGTCTCCATGCCGTCCATCCGCGGCATCTTGATGTCGAGGATGGCAAGATCGGGCGGACTCGTCTTGAAGCCATCGAGGGCGGACGCGCCATCCGTATAGGTCATGATGCGGTAGCCTTCAGCTTCCAGTGCAATCGAGACCGACGTGAGAATGTTGCGGTCGTCATCGACCAAGGCGATTGTGGGCATGAACCTGCTTTCCAAATCGATAGTTGTGGCGTGGCGACTTTTCTGAGTGCCGGCTTGAACCGGTGTCCTGAAATAAGGCGTTACGCTTGCGATGCAACGAGCAACGCAAGCTAGGCTGAAATGTGACCGAATTCACACACCAAAGAGAATTCGAAGTTGTATTGGCTATATAGGGCCATAATTTGCCGAAATAACCCCTTTTTGCCAAGAAAAAGCCGTTAACCCAACCGTACCGGACCGCCAATGGAGCCTACCGCAGACTTTAAACCGGCCGGGCTGGCCCGCTCGCTTCTGAGCCGCAGCCGTCAGGGGGCTCTGGCCACTCTCATGGCCGGCACCGGCGATCCCTACTGTTCGCTCATCAATGTAGCATCCGCCCCCGATGGGGCGCCTATCCTGTTGATCTCGCGGCTCGCGATCCACACCAGGAATATTCTGGCTGACCCGCGAGTCTCGGTGATGCTGGACGAACGCGCGGCCGGCGATCCGCTCGAGGGTGCGCGCATCATGCTTGCAGGCAACGCCGAAGAAGCAGGTCGCGATAATGTTGATCAGCTTCGTCGCCGTTATCTTGCGGCTCATCCGTCGGCGGAGATGTTCGCCGACTTCAAGGATTTCTCATTCTTTCGAGTCGTGCCGAAAGCGCTTCATCTGGTTGCGGGCTTCGGACGCATCATTGATCTTTCTCCGCGCGATTTCCTGACCGATCTCACGGATGCCGATGCATTGATCGAAGCCGAGCCCGACATCGTTTCGCACATGAATGCAGATCACGTCGATACGATGAATCTCTACGCGATAAGACTTCTAGGCGCACAACCGGGCACATGGCGATGCACAGGATGCGATCCCAGTGGACTCGATATGCAGGACGGCACGCGCACGTTACGGCTTGAGTTTCCGCGTCGCGTCACGACGCTTGCCGCGGTGCGGCAAATTTTGAAAGCGCTTGCGGATCAGGCCCGGGCGCAACCGGATTGATCCAGTCAATTCGGCCTCATGTGGTGGTTCAGAAGTTCGCTTTATCTTCTCAACGCGTTCTTCAAGCGAACATCTGAAGCTGAACCACACGAGTGCCGCGGATTTGAAACTCTTCCGAGTGAAGCCACTAGCGCGGTGAAGAACTTCAAACCCAAAAGCGGCACTAGAATCATAATCTTGATAGTGTCCCTTTGATTTCAAAGTTCGCATCCGAGCAAGCCGCAAAGCTGTGCGAACTTCGCAATCGGAACACTAGAATCATAGGTCTGCAGTGTCTCTTTCGAATCGAAGTTCGCAACAGAGTGCGCTGCATCATGAGGCGAACTGCGGATTCGGGACACCAGTCCGTGGAATCCAGCTTGTTTTGCCGCAATGCCGCTATGCAATAAACCAAACTTTCGAGACCGACTTGGCAACACCGACGTTGGTCACTAATAAGTCGCGCGATCGAGGCCCGGGGGCTATAGTTCATCGGGATCCGCGAACTTCGCCGCTTGGGACGAGCGTGAACGAGACGCGGTTTTAAAGGAGAATCTAAAGTGCAAGAGTTGGGTGTGCGCAACGGTGCTTTCGGCGCCGATAAATTTGGTTTCAAAGATCTGGGTGGGGTGAACTGGAATTTTGGAACGGCGCCGCTGTACGAGCATGCCATCCGCTCCGGAGAAGCTGCGCTGACTGCGGAAGGTGCACTCTGCGCCGAGACCGGTGTGTTCACCGGCCGGAGTCCAAAGGACAAGTTCACTGTCCGCGATGCCAATACCGACAAGACGATGTGGTGGGATGGCAATCAGTCCATCACCTCCGAGCAGTTCCAGACACTGCACGATGATGTCATCGCACACTGTAAGGGCAAGACGCTGTTTGCCCAGGATCTCTACGGTGGTGCTGATCCGACCTATCGCATCAAGACTCGCGTTTACACCGAGCTTGCCTGGCACTCGCTGTTCATCCGCACGCTGCTCATTCGTCCAGAGTTCGCTGAGCTCGCAAGCTTCACGCCTGAACTGACAATTGTCGATCTGCCGAGCTTCCGTGCTGATCCGAAGCGTCACGGCTGTAGATCGGAAAACATCGTTGCGATCGATTTTACGCGCAAGATCGTGGTCATCGCGGGCAGCCAATACGCCGGTGAAATGAAGAAGTCGGTGTTCACGACGCTGAACTATTTCTTGCCTGCGCAGGGCGTGATGCCGATGCACTGCTCGGCGAATGTCGGCCCCGATGGCGATTCTGCAATTTTCTTCGGCCTCTCCGGTACCGGCAAGACGACGCTTTCGGCTGATCCCAATCGCACGCTGATTGGCGATGACGAAACGGGCTGGGGACCGGAAGGCATCTTCAATTTCGAAGGCGGCTGCTACGCGAAGACGATCAAATTGTCGCGCGAAGCAGAGCCCGCGATTTTCGACGCCAGCATCCGCTTCGGTGCGGTGCTTGAGAACGTCGTGCTGGATCCGCGGACACGCGTGCCGGATTTCGACGACGGCTCGAAGACCGAAAACACCCGTTCGGCTTATCCACTCGATTTCATTCCGAATGCATCTCGTACCGGCCGTGCTTCGCATCCGAAGAATCTAGTGATGCTCGCCGCCGACGCGTTCGGCGTGATGCCGCCGATCGCGAAGCTGACGCCAGCGCAGGCGATGTATCACTTCTTGTCCGGCTACACCGCGAAGGTCGCCGGCACGGAGCGTGGCCTGGGCAACGAGCCGGTTCCGGAGTTCTCCGCATGCTTCGGTTCGCCGTTCCTGCCGCGCGATCCAACGGAGTATGGCAAGCTGCTGCGCGACTTGATCGCCAAGTACAATGTCGACTGTTGGGTGGTGAATACCGGCTGGACCGGCGGCAAGTATGGAGTCGGCAGCCGCATGCCGATCAAGGTCACACGTGCACTGCTGACGGCCGCGCTGAACGGGTCGCTGCGCAACGCCGAATTCCGCACCGACAAGTATTTTGGCTTTGCCGTGCCGACCAAACTCGATGGTGTGCCGACCGAGATTCTCGATCCGGTCAACACCTGGAAGGACAAGGCGGAGTTCGACAAGACCGCGCGCGCGCTGGTCGGCATGTTCCAGAAGAACTTCGCCAAGTTCGAGAAGCATGTTGACGCGGAGGTTCTCGCTGCCGCGCCGGAAGCGAAGCTCGCGGCTGAATAACTTGCAAAATATATGAAATGAAAGGGCGGCTCATCGAGCCGCCCTTTTTTGCAGCTTCATTTGGGCTGCGCTCTTATTACCGTGTTAGGATGACGCGGCATTTCCAGTGATGGAGAGCGTCATGATGAGATTTGCAGGAATTCTTTTGATGGCGTCGATGATTCAGACCGCAGCCTTGGCTGGGCCGGCGGAGGATGCAAATGCGATCATTGATCGCTGGTCGGCGGCTTACAGTGCGAACGATCGTGATCTGCTCGTCAGCCTTTATGCGCCGGATGCAATTCTCCTCGGCACGACGAGTCCGATCATGTCTCAGGGGACCGAGGCAATTCAAAAGTATTTTGAGATGCTGCCAAACAGTGGCCGCAAGAACGCGATCATTGAGCGTCGTACGATTGTGCTTGGTGACGATGCGGTGGTGGGCACAGGTTTTTATACATTCAGCCGGGCAGTGGAGAATGATACGCCGCGGCCCTCGCGCTTCACTATGCTGGTGGTGAAGCGTGATGGGAAATGGATGATCGCGCATCATCATTCTTCACCGCGGTCCGAGACTAAATAACAGCTGGACGGTTTGAACCCGGCAGAGCTCCGCGACGACGCACGGGAAGGTGTGTCGCCTGGAGGCTGTCATGGGAAAATTCGTCAGGCTTGGTATTGTTGTGCTTGTCGCGGCGTCCGCAGCATGGAGTCCGGCATTCGCAGCAAAGAAACATCATCGGAAGCCGAAGCCGGATAACCAGGAACAAACTGACAGGAAGAACGTCAGCAGACAGTCGTCGACGTCAAAAGAATCTGCATCGCTGCCGAAGCAAATCCAGCCGTGGGGCGCGATGCCATTGTCGGCGGAAGTCGAAGCGACGTTAAAGCCGAAGGACAGCTTCAAGGAATGCCCCGAGTGTCCCGAGATGGTCGTGGTACCTGCGGGTAGCTTCATGATGGGCACGCCGGCGAACGAGGTTGATCGCTCGAAGGGCGAGGATCCGGTTCATCGGGTGACGATTGTAAAGCCCTTTGCCGTCGGACGTTTCGCGATTTCCTTCGATGATTGGGATGCTTGCCTCGCTGATGGCGGCTGCGGTGGTGTGCGCGGCAACGACAACGGCTTCGGGCGCGGTCGCCTCCCTGCACACGGCATTCGCTTTAATGAGGTGCAGAGCTATCTCGCCTGGCTGTCGAAGAAGACCGGCCGAACCTATCGTTTGCCGAGTGAATCCGAGCGCGAATATTTCACGCGAGCCGGTACGACCACGCCGTTTTGGTTCGGCAAGACCATTGGGACGCAGAACGCCAACTACTATGCATCAATTCCCTACGACCACGGACCGCGCGGTGAGGACAGCAAAGGGCCGAAACCGGTGGATTCCTATGCGCCCAATCCGTTCGACCTTTATCAGGTTCACGGCAATGTGCAGGAGTGGACACAGGATTGCTTCAACAAGCGCTACAACGAAGACACGCCGACGGACGGTTCACCCTGGTCGGAAGGTGATTGCAGCCAGCGCATGATCCGCGGCGGAGCCTGGGACGATCAGGCACAACGACTTCGCTCTGGTGCTCGCTATTGGGCACGCGATGACACCCCTGCTGGCAAGATCGGCTTCCGGGTGGTGCGGTCACTGAGCGCTATCAACTGAGCTTGAGCTGCTCACCGAAGCGGATCGCGATGGCCTGAGAGCCGGACGTCAAACGAGAGAGGGGCATTGGGGGCCGCTCTCTCGAAGGACTGGTTAGTAAATCGTTTACTGTTTAGAACAAATTAAGAACATTTTTGCAGCCATTGATATATCATCGCGATTCGGTGTGGTGCGCCGCCACTACATTTTGGGTCTGTCACTGGTCTTTCTGCGCTGATCTTGGGGACGACATGTCCAACATTGCTTTCGACAACATGGCGCTGACGCGCATCGCCGATTTTGCCCGGACGCTCTCGCGCCTGCATATCGCCGCACGCACCCGGCTAGTGGATGACGATCAAATCGATCGTGAGTTTAACGCGGTTTGCATGTCGATCTGGGGCTACACGACCGACGATTTCGACGACGATCTGTTCTCGCTCAAGGACCACGAATTCCTCGACACCCTGGACGAGGCGAAGGCGCGCGTGTTCGCAGCCGAGCATGGTTATGACCTCGTCGACGACAATGGCATTCTCACCGACTGGTGGGGCTATTGCTGGATGATTCTCGCCGAACATCGCGGTCTGCTGACGCCGGAGATCAAGGCTCGGGCGCGTATGAAGATGGAAGAGAAATATCTTGCCGCACCGAACGTGATTGGCGTGATCGTCGGCCGATAGCGCAGAGGTCCTTTATTCGTAGGACTCCGCGATTATTCCCTCAGGGCAGCATCATTTAGTTGCGGCGCTAACGCTCGCGCGGCTTTCCTGCACGATGCCTCCTCCTGTAGCTTTCTGACCAAGCCGGAACGAGAGCGCGACGCGCCGGGAGTCTGGCCGAGATGAAATGGCAGGAGACAGGCATGAAACTCTTCCGCATGGCGGCGGCTTTCGCATTCGTAGTCACATCATGCGCGGCGGGCGCCGCGGACTATCCAGCGCCAAAACAGGGCGCGTGGACTGCCAAGGATTTCAAGTTTCACACAGGCGAAGTGATGCCGGAGGTGCGGTTGAGCTACACGACCGTGGGGGAGCCTTCGGGCGAGCCAGTGGTGGTGCTGCATGGCTCGGGCGGTTCTGCCGCCAGTATGCTGACTCCGGCTTTCGCCGGTGAGATGTTCGGTCCCGGCCAGCCGCTCGATGCCACGAAGTATTACATCATTCTTCCGGACGCTCTCGGTCATGGCAAATCGTCGAAGCCTTCGGATGGCCTGCGCACAAAATTCCCGAAATATAACTATGACGACATGGTCGATGCGCAGTATCGGCTTCTGAGTGAAGGGCTTGGCGTCAAGCACGTGCGGATGATCATCGGCAATTCGATGGGCGGCATGAACACTTGGCTGCTTGGCGAGAAACATCCCGAATTCGCGGACATCCTGGTGCCGATGGCGTCGCAGCCGAGCGAGATGGCGAGCCGCAACTGGATGCTGCGGCGGATGATGCTCGAGACGATCCGCAATGATCCAGAATACAACAACGGTAACTACACCACGCAGCCGCGCTTTCTGAAAATCGCCAGCGTGTTCTTCGGCATTGCGACCGGTGGAGGGACGCTGGCGTATCAGAAGCTTGCGCCGACCGGCGACAAGGCCGATAAGATGGTCGATGATCGACTGGCAGCACCGTTCAATGCCGATGCCAATGATTTCCTTTATCAGTGGGGATCGTCGCGCGGCTACAATGCGTCTCCTGGATTGGGAAAGATTTCGGCGACATTGCTTGCGATCAATTCCGCGGACGATGAGCGCAACCCGCCAGAGACCGGCATCATGGATCGCGAACTCAAGCGTGTGAAGAACGGCAAGCTGTTCCTCATTCCCGCGAGTGAGGACACGCGCGGTCATCTCACCACAGGCATGGCGAAGTTCTACAAGCAGCAGGTCGATGAGTTGCTCAAGACGGTGGCCAAGCGAGGAACGTGATCTCTCAATTGAGAGAGCTGCATCTCCGCGGAAGCGGGTGGATGTAGCTCGCGTGACAGCTCTCAATTCAAGTCGGCGCGCTTGTCCTTCCGCAACGCTGGCCCTCGTGTGCCAGGTGCAGGCTGTGCCAAATCAGGCTGCGCCAGCGTGCGAACATCGTCCGGCGGCATGTAGTCCTCTTCCGTAACTTCCGCGCTGACGGGAGCAACTTTCATCTCACCCAGTCGTGCCCGGAGATCGGCAGTCAGGCCGGGATAGTTGGCGACCGGCGTGAATTCGGCGGTCTGGCCGGTAGCGGTTCTGGTTCCGGAA
The DNA here is from genome assembly GCA_036924835.1 of Nitrobacteraceae bacterium AZCC 1564. Lineage (NCBI taxonomy): Bacteria > Pseudomonadati > Pseudomonadota > Alphaproteobacteria > Hyphomicrobiales > Nitrobacteraceae > Nitrobacteraceae bacterium AZCC 1564. The sequence goes on along the minus strand of JBAGRR010000001.1, from coordinate 2,464,380 downwards.
TATGCGACCAGTCCGGTTGACGTTGCGACGATGTCGCCGGGGCGTAGCGTGGTATCGAGCGACAGATCGACTGGCGCTAGGCCTGCGGAATCGCGGCCATTGCAGGTACAATCCGCTTTCAATGCCTTGCGATAAGCGAACGCATTCGGTGAATCCACATAACGTTCGCCGTTGGCCGTGATAGCGTTGTCGATCGTGCTACCGGAAAACACCTTCGTCGCGCTGGCGGGGCAGAAAGACTGGCAGATCTGTGCCGGGGTCGCGCCACCGCGCATGGTCAATGGGAAATATCGGCCGTCGCAAGTTCGAACGCAGAAGGCTGTGGTGCGGCCGCTGGCGACAGGCGTGCGCGGCTGTGTAGGCTGACCTTCCGTGCCAAACGGATCGGCGAACGAGCTGGCCTGTGATCCGCGAGCCGGCTTGTCATCGCCAAACAGGAAATCGAAGAAACCGGCGGACGCTGCGCGCGGGACGAACACCGCGGGCATGACGAGTAAGGCGGCAAAAACGAACATGACGCAACGCCGCACGCACGAAACACGCAACTCTTGACGCAACACGTTTGCCTCACCCACGTCACCGATCCAGCCGGGGCGACGGCGCCTCGACTGGCGGGAACAATAATGCGTGATGGTAAACGCGGAGTTAGGAGATCGTATCGCGCTACGTTCGGAAAAATAAAAACGTCGCGAGAACGAATGTCGGGAGTAGGACCAGTCCCGACCAGATCATGTAGCCGAAGAAGCTCGGCATCTTTATCCCGGCCTGGCGTGCGATCGCATAGACCATGAAATTAGGCGCATTGCCGATATAAGTATTCGCGCCCATGAAAACCGCACCTAAGGAAATCGCGGCCAGCGTTGTTGCTTTCGCCGTCATTAGTGCCTGCGGATCGCCGCCCGCGAGCTGGAAAAACACGAGATAGGTTGGGGCGTTGTCAAGGAACGATGACAGGCCGCCGGCCAACCAGAAATATGCCGCGTTATTGTTGCTGCCATCGGGATGCGTGACGAGCGCGAGCAGCGGAGCGAAGGGCCCTTGGCTTCCGGCCTGCAGCATGGCCATCACCGGCACGATGCAGATGAAGATTCCTCCGAACAGGATCGCGACTTCGTTGATCGGTCCCCAGGCAAAGCCGTTTGCCTCGCGATGCTCCTTCTTTGTGAGCAGGAGTGAGGTGAGCGTCACCGCAACGAAAATAATATCGCGGAGCAGATCCTGAAGCTGAAGTTCGACGCCGCCGATCGACAAGGCGATGCCGGGCTTCCATTGTGCGCTCATCAGGATGGCCGCAATAATGACCACAATCAGAGCGAGGTTGATCTTGCCATGCAGCTTGAGTGGGCTATCCGGTGTCGGGTCCTTTATGCGTGCGAACCGGCCTTCGCGATGATGCATGTAAATATCGATGATCATGAAGACGGCGAGCACAATGCCGGCGACCGTCAATGTCTCCAGCCAAAGATGTTGGGTGGTCCAGAAAAAGTCGACGCCCTTGAGAAAGCCGATGAACAGCGGCGGATCACCGAGCGGTGACAGCGCGCCGCCGATATTGGCGACGAGGAAAATAAAGAACACGACCACATGGGCATTGTATTTGCGGTCGTCGTTAGCACGGATCAGTGGGCGAATCAGGATCATCGCAGCGCCGGTTGTGCCGACGATGCTTGCCATCACAGCTCCAACTGCGAGCAATATGGTGTTGGTGAAAACGCTATCGTGCAGGTTGCCTTCCAGATAGATGCCGCCGGCAACGGTAAACAATGCCAGCAGCAGGAGGATGAAAGGCAAATATTCCAGCAAAGCGGTGTGCGCGAGCGTGGTAGTGACGGTGTTTGTATCGGCCGTCATCAGCAGTGGAATGACAATCAGTGCCGACCAGAGGGCGCTAAACTTTCCAAAGTGATGCTCCCAGACATGTGGATAGAAAATAGGTCCGGTAGCAATGCACAACAGAATTCCGATGAATGGCAACGCCCAAAGAAGTGACAGGCGCGCACCATCCAGACCCTCGGCGGCGTAAGCAGGATCAGGGAAGAATGAAAAGATGGTCGCAGCAATAATAAAACCGCAACTCACAAACTTCTTCTTGTGCTCAATGGAAAACAGTTCGTTGCCAGATGCGAAAATGCGATCCACCGCAGTCCCCACTATTTCTCTTTGGAAGCTGAAAGGGGTAGGGCTTCAGCCCCTGAGAAACTCTCCCGCCTTGTAAAGCGAGCGGAACGGAATGCCGGCTTCACGGAAAGCCTCCGTTGCGCCTTCGTCGCGATCGACCATGGTGAAGACCAGAATGACTTCGCCGCCAGCATCCTTCACGGCATCGACCGCCTTGATGGCTGAGCCACCGGTGGTGGTGACATCCTCGACGATGATAATGCGCTTGCCCTGCAGGCTCTCGCCTTTCATCAGCCCTTCGACAGCGAGCCGCGCGCCGTGTTCCTTGGGTTTCTTGCGCACGAAGAAGGCTGAGATCGGATTTCCCTTCAGCCAGGACAATTGGGCGATGGCGCCTGCGATCGGGACCGCGCCCATCTCCAGCCCGCCGATATAGTCGGCGTTGTCGTCCTTCAGTGCGTCGAGCGACAACTCCGCAAGCAGCGCAGCGCCTTCCGGGTCAAGCATGGTCGGCTTGAGGTTGAAATAAAAATCGCTCTTGCGGCCGGAGGCGAGCGTGATTTCGCCGCGCCCGAAGGAGCGGGTGCGGATGATGTCGGCAAGGCGTGCGCGCGGAGAAGGGGTGGACAATGGTGATCTCACGATAGTGTGGCGGTTCAGTAGTCCGCACTATTCGTGCGGCGAGGCTGGAATGCGGACTTCTGAACCAAAGCCACACTAGCTCAATAATTTGTTAGTGTCCTTCGATTCCGAAGTTCGCAAACGAAGGTGCAGCGGAATGATGCGAACTTCGGAATCGGGATACTAGGCGATTTTATCGAATTTAGCGCCCGCTGCGTGGACATTCCAGAGTGGATCGCGCACCGTCAACAATGGAAGTCCATACTGCAAGGTAATCGCATGACCATCGACCTCTATACCTGGAATACGCCCAACGGCCGGAAAATCAGCGTTGCGCTCGAGGAAATGGAGCTCCCCTATAGGGTGCATCCGATCAATATCACCAAGGGTGAACAGCATGCGCCGGAATTTCTGAAGATCAGCCCCAATAACCGCATCCCCGCCATCGTTGATCGCGAAGGGCCCCATGGCGAGCCGGTCAGCATCTTCGAGTCCGGTGCGATTCTGCTTTATCTCGGCGAAAAGACCGGAAGGTTCCTGCCGAAGGATCTGGGTGAGCGAATCCCGGTGTGGGAATGGCTGATGTGGCAGATGGGCGGTTTCGGGCCAATGCCCGGACAGGTGCATCATTTCCTGATGGTCGAAAACGAGCAGGACCGCCGCTACGGCCTGGAGCGTTATTCGAAGGAAACGCAGCGGCTCTACGGCGTGCTCAATCGGCGTCTCGCTGAGCGCGAATATGTGGCGGACAAGCTGTCCGTTGCCGATTTCGCGATCCTTGGATGGGCCTGGCGGCACGAGCGCCACAAGGTTCCGCTCAGCGACTATCCAAACGTTCAACGCTGGTACAACACGCTGATGGCGCGGCCGGGCGTGAAACGTGGATTCGAGATTAAGCTGGACTAGCTGTGGCCGCTGAATTCTGGCGTCTCCCTTCTCTCATTGGCGAAGGGAGACAAAATTCAGTGTGCTTCATCCCAATTGTGCGCGGCGCGAGCTTCAACCTGCAACGGCACCGACAGGATAACTGCCGGGAATGGCGCGTCCTGCATCACGTGCTGCACCACTGGCAGTGTCTTCTCAACCTCGTCGTCCGGCACCTCGAAGACGAGTTCGTCGTGCACCTGCAGCAGCATCTTCGCGGAGAGTTTTTTCGCAGCAAGCGCATCGTCCATGCGGATCATGGCGCGGCGGATGATATCGGCGGCCGTGCCCTGCAGGCGGGCATTGATCGCAGCACGTTCGTTGAACGCGCGAATGGACGGGTTGCTCGCCTTGATATCCGGATAGTGACACTTCCGGCCGAACAGCGTCTCGACATAGCCATTCTCGCGGCAGAAATCGCGTGTCTGGTCCATGTAGGCGCGGATGCCGGGAAAGCGTTCGAAGTACTTCTTGATGTAGGCGCCGGCTTCCTCGCGCGGAATGCCGAGCTGGTTTGCCAGACCGAACGCCGAGATGCCGTAGATGATTCCGAAGTTGATTGCCTTGGCACGGCGCCGCACCTCGCTAGGCATATCCTTGATCGGCACACCGAACATCTCCGACGCGGTCATGGCGTGAATGTCGAGGCCATCCTGGAACGCCTGCTTGAGCACGGGAATATCGGCGATCTCTGCAAGAAGCCGAAGTTCGATCTGCGAATAGTCGGCAGACACCAGCTTGTGGCCCGGTGTCGCAATGAAGGCGCGGCGAATCTTTCGGCCCTCTTCGTTGCGCACCGGAATGTTCTGCAGGTTCGGTTCCGACGACGACAGCCGTCCGGTGGTGGTTGCTGCAAGGGCGTAGGACGTGTGCACCCGATGTGTCTGCGGATGAACATAGGTCGGCAGCGCGTCAGTGTAGGTCGACTTGAGTTTCGACACCTGGCGCCAGTCGAGAATCTTGCGCGGGAATTCGTGGCCTTCTTCCGCCAGATCTTCGAGGACCGACGCAGACGTTGACCATGCGCCGGTCTTAGTCTTGCTGCCGCCGGGCAGGCCCATCTTGCCGAACATGATGTCGCCAAGCTGCTTGGGACTTCCCGGATTGACTGGCTCGCCGGCCAGATCGCGGATTTCGGCCTCAAGTCGCGCCGCCGTTTGCGCGAACTCGCCCGAGAGGCGCGAAAGAACCTGACGATCGATCGTGATGCCACGCTGCTCCATGCGCGACAGGACATTGACCATTGGTCGTTCAAGAGTTTCGTACACCGCGCTCATCCGTTCGGCGGCAAGGCGTGGCTTCAATGCCAGCCACAAGCGCAATGTGACGTCAGCATCTTCCGCGGCATACTCGGTGGCCCTCTCGATCGAAACCTGATCGAAGCTCACCTGATTTTTGCCGGTGCCGGCAACTTCACCGTAGCTGATCGGCGTGTGGCCGAGCCATCGTTCGGAGAGTGGATCCATGCCGTGCGGGCTGCGTCCAGCATCCAGCACGTAAGAGATCAACATAGTGTCGTCGATCGAGCGCATCTGGATGCCGCATTGTGCAAACACCAGCGCATCGAATTTGAGGTTCTGTCCGATCTTGAGGACGCTCTCGTCTTCGAGCAGCGGCTTCAGCGCCGCGCAGGCATCTTCCGTCTTGATCTGATCCGGCGCCAAACCGCCGGCAAAGAGGCCGGAGCCGTCTCCGCCCTGCTTGTGGATGAGCGGGACATAACAGGCTTCGTTCGGCCTCAGCGCCAGTGAGAAGCCGCAGAGCTCCGCCTGCATCGGATCGAGGCTTGTCGTCTCGGTATCGATGGCGACATGGCCAATATCCCGGGCGCGGGCAATCCAGGTATTGAGCTGATCGAGTGTGCGGACGGTGACGTATTTGGTGCGATCGACCGGCGTCTTGAGCGCCTCCGCTGCGCGAGCGGTCGCGAGCAATTTCGGAGTAAGCTCGGCCGCCGCCCCTCCTCTGGCTTCCGCCGGCTTCGGCTGCCGTGTCGCTGTGCCCTTGGCTTGCACGTCCGGCTCGCCGCCGAGCGGCAACGTGCTGGGGGAATCCGCATCGACGGCGGAAGGTGCGAAGGAGCTCTTCAGTTTCTCGTCCGGCTGAATGTCCGATGGATCGACCTGCGAATATTCAGCGACGCGCCGGGTGAGCGTGGAAAATTCCATCGCCTTCAAGAACGCGATCAGCTTGCGCGGATCCGGCTCGTGAACCGCGAGATCATCGAGTGGTACGTCGAGTTTCACCTTGTCATCGAGCAGCACCAGCCTGCGCGAAATGCGAGCCTTCTCGGCGTTCTCGATCAGGGCCTCGCGCCGCTTTGGCTGCTTGATCTCTCCCGCGCGGGTCAGCAGCGACTCAAGGTCGCCAAATTCCGTGATCAATTGTGCGGCCGTTTTGACGCCGATGCCGGGTACGCCCGGTACGTTGTCAACGGAGTCGCCCGCCAGCGCCTGCACCTCGACAACTTTCTCGGGCGGTACGCCGAACTTCTCCATAACCTCGGCGACGCCGATACGGCGATCCTTCATGGTGTCGTACATGGTGACGCAGTCGTTCACGAGCTGCATCAGATCCTTATCGGAGGAGACGATGGTTGCGTTAGCACCGCGTTCACACGCCTCGCGGACATAAGTCGCAATCAGGTCGTCCGCTTCGAATCCGAGCTGTTCCAGGCAGGGCAGATCGAAGGCGTAAACAGCCTCGCGGATCAGGGCGAATTGCGGGATCAGGTCGTCGGGAGCCGGCGGCCGGTGGGCCTTGTACTCTGGATAAAAATCGTTGCGGAACGTGCGTTCAGATTTGTCGAAGACGATCGCCAGATGGGTGGGCCGATTGTCCGGCGGCATGTCGCGCAACAGCTTCCACAGCATGTTGCAGAAACCAAGCACCGCGTTGATCTGCAATCCGTCGGATTTTCGGTTCAGCGGGGGCAGCGCGTGATAGGCGCGGAAAATATACGATGAGCCGTCGACCAAAAAGATATGGTCGCCTTGGGCGGGGGCTTTGACGGCGGCGGGTTTGGCGGCGGTGGCGGGCTTTTTCGACATCGCGGCAACTTAAGGTTTTTGGCCGCAATTGACAGCCCTCCGCATGGCAAATGCGCACCGAAATGTTCGATGCTTCGGCCCGCAAGCAGGGCGCGTATGATGGGAGCTTGCGAAAAGCCTGCCGAGGAACCCTTTGCCGAGAGGGTCTGGAGGCTCCGATCTGGGAGCCCCGTATTGTTTATTCTGCCGCCTGCAACTGCACAGCGCGCCGCTTGGGAGCGATCCAGAACGTATCAGGCCGTTCGAACAGGAAATTGAGCCCAAACCGCTTGGCTCCCCACCACATCACGAGCGCACCGAGGACGCCAACGGTCGTGACAATGATCGAAACCAGACCAAGGTCTGGAATAATATTGGTCTTGAGCAACAGTGCGCGGGTGATGGCCATCGGCAGGAAGAAGGCCAGATAGATCACGATAGAATGTTCACCGCAATAGCGTAGCGCGCCCAGCCAGTTGGCGCGGGCGAGCAGCACGCCGATGGTGATAATGGCGCAGGCGCCGGAGAAGCCGAGCACTAGCGAAATGCCTGGCAGCTCTGAGGCGCCACTGAACACGAGCAGAGAGTTGATCGTGGCCCATGCGGCGAGGCCGGTGAGTGCCAGTGCCGGATTAGCGCGAGCGCGATCCGCCAGCGCGAACACATAAGTCGCGAACAGATAGCCTGAATAGAAGTAGACGAAGCGCGCTGCGAATTCGTCGATCGCGGTCCATCCGGTCGAGATGTGGGCCATTTCAAGCGCCGCAGCCGCGATCCAGATCACAGCGGCAGGCACCCGCTGGGTGGCCTTTGTCAGGACGAAGAACACAGGCAACATCCAGATGAACCAGAGAGTGCCGAATGGCTCGATGAAAGATTGCAAATACATGACACCGACATGCGCCCATCCTTGCTCGGCAGCCATACCCGGAGCCTTGATGGCGAATTGGATTGTCAGCCACAGCACGTAGAAGTAAGCGAAGTGGACCACTTTCCGGTCGAGGTAGGTGCGCCAGTCGCGGTTAATGACACGCGAGAGAAACAGACCTGAAATCAGGAAGAAATCCGGCATCCGGAACGGTCTTGCGAACTCGACCACAAGGTGCATGAAACCATGCTTGCCCGCCGCGGCCTCGACACCCAGTGTCGAATGCATCATCACAACCATGACGATGCATATGCCTTTGGCATAGTCGACCCAGTCAACTCGCTCTGAGACAGGCGACAAACGGGTAGCAGATGTGCCGTTATTGATCATGGGTGTCTCGTTTCGGTCCAAATTCGCCCTATCATCGGGCGCATGCGTTTCATTCTCCTTTATTCATTCAAATGATGTGCCCCTTTTCCCCGGAATCGGGCTAAAAGGCGCGTGAAAACGCTGTTTGGTTAACTGTCTCTGAGTAGGGGTCTTCATGCGAATTGCCATGATCGGCACGGGTTACGTGGGGTTGGTTTCGGGGGCTTGTTTCGCGGACTTCGGTCATCGCGTGACATGTGTTGATACCGATGCTGGCAAGATCGCTGCGCTGAATCGCGGCGAAATTCCGATATTCGAGCCGGATTTGGATCGGCTGGTTGCAACGTCGGTAAAAGCGGGGCGTCTTGATTTCACCACGGATCTCGCAGGTCCCGTCGGCAAGGCCGATGCGGTGTTCATCGCGGTCGGCACGCCGTCTCGCCGGGGTGATGGACATGCCGACCTGAGTTATGTGCATGCGGCAGCGCGCGACATCGCCAAGGCGCTGCAAGGCTTCACCGTCGTCGTCACGAAATCCACCGTGCCGGTCGGCACCGGGGATGAAGTGGAGCGTCTCATCCGTGAAACCAATCCGGCCGCGGATGTTGCCGTCGCATCCAATCCTGAATTTCTGCGTGAGGGTGCGGCCATCCGCGACTTCAAGCATCCGGACCGTATTGTGGTTGGCACGGACGACGAACGGGCCCGCAAGGTGCTCGGCGAGGTCTATCGCCCGCTGTATCTCAATCAGGCGCCGATCATGTACACCGCGCGCCGAACGGCGGAGCTGATCAAATACGCGGCAAACGCATTTCTTGCCACTAAGATCACCTTCATCAACGAGATCGCCGATCTTTCCGAGAAGGTTGGAGCGGACGTGCAGGAGGTTGCGCGCGGGATTGGTCTCGATAATCGTATCGGTACGAAATTCCTTAATGCCGGTCCTGGTTTCGGCGGTTCGTGCTTCCCGAAGGACACCCGCGCATTGGTGAAAACTGCGCTCGATCATGATGTGCCGCTGCGCATCGTGGAAGCCGTCTTGGCGGTCAACGACAACCGCAAGCGCGCGATGTCCCGCAAGGTTGCTGCCGCGGTCGGCGGCAATCTGCGCGGCAAGACCATTGGTGTGTTGGGTTTGACCTTCAAGCCTGAAACCGATGACATGCGTGAGGCACCGTCGATTCCATTGGTGACTGGTCTGCTCGATCACGGGGCGCAGGTGCGCGCCTACGATCCGGTCGGAATGGACCAGGCGAAGCACGAACTGCCTGACATCTTCTATTGTGAAGATCCCTATGAGTGCGCGAAGGGCGCCGATGCGTTGGTCATTGTCACGGAGTGGGTGCAATTCCGTGCACTTGATCTGGCCCGCTTGAAGCGCGAGATGGCAAGCCCCGTCGTTGTCGATCTGCGCAACATCTATCGGCGTGACGAGATGGAAGAACTGGGCTTCGTCTACGAAAGCGTCGGACGCGGAGCTTAATTTCTTCCCGCACCTCGGCAGAGCGGCTATGTAGCGGGTCATGAAGTTTGACTCGCCGCTTCCGATCGATACCGTTCTCGCTGATCTGACGAGCACACTTGCCTGCAGCAGCACGGCCGTGCTTGTCGCACCGCCCGGCGCGGGCAAGACGACGCGCGTGCCTCTGGCGTTGCTCGAAGCCGAATGGTCGAACGGCAAAAAGATCATCGTGCTGGAGCCGCGCAGGATCGCTGCGCGCGCTGCCGCGGAGCGAATGGCGCAAACGCTGGGCGAGAAGGTTGGTGATACGGTTGGTTATCGCGTCCGCTTCGGCTCCAAGGTGTCGCGCAAAACGCGTATCGAGGTCGTGACCGAAGGAATTTTTTCTCGACAGATTCTTGATGATCCTGAATTGGCCGGCGTTGCTGCCGTGCTGTTCGACGAATTCCATGAGCGGTCACTTGATGCCGATCTTGGTCTGGCGCTGGCGCGCGACGCGCAGCAGGGGTTGCGCGAGGACCTGCGCATTCTGGTGATGTCGGCAACACTCGATGGTGCGCGGATAGCGAAGTTGCTCGGCGACGCTCCGATTGTCGAAAGCGAAGGTCGCGCTTTTCCGGTCGAGACCCGCTATGTCGGCCGCAAGCCGGATGTATCAGTCGAGCGGCAGGTGGCAGACGTCATTGCTACGGCGTTGCGCGCCGATGCTGGATCAGTGCTGGCCTTTCTGCCGGGTGCCGCGGAAATCCGCCGTACGCAAAATACGCTCAGCGAGCGTCTGAACGATCCGAGTACAGAAATCGTGCCGTTGTTTGGTGCGCTGGACGCAGGCGTGCAGGACCGCGCCATTGCTCCGGCCCCAAAAGGACAGCGTAAGGTCGTGCTTGCGACATCCATCGCTGAGACGTCGCTCACGATCGAAGGCGTGCGGATTGTGGTGGATTCCGGTTTGGCACGGGTGCCACGCTATGAACCTGATATTGGTCTGACACGATTGGAAACGGTGCGCGCATCGCGAGCTGCGGTGGATCAGCGCCGCGGCCGCGCCGGTCGCACCGAGCCCGGCGTATGCTATCGCCTGTGGGACGAGCCGCAAACGGCCTCACTCGAGGCCTATACGCGGCCCGAGATTTTATCAGCCGATCTGTCATCGCTGGTGCTCGATCTGGCGCATTGGGGAACTAGCGATCCGGGATCCCTTACGTTTCTCGATCCTCCGCCGGTTCCCGCACTGACAGAGGCTCGCGCCTTGCTGCGTGAATTGGATGCGTTGGATGATGATGGTCGCATCACCAGCGAAGGCAGGAGTCTGCGGGCGTTGGCTCTGCCGCCGCGCCTGGCGCGCATGATCGTCGATTCCAATCGTTTGAGTTCTGGTGAAGAAGCGGCGCTGATCGCGGCCGTTTTGACCGAGCGCGGCCTTGGTGGCGACAGTGTCGACCTCGACGCGCGTCTTGACAGTTTCCGGCGTGACCGCTCGCAGCGCGCGTCCAGTGCGCGTCAGTTGGCAGAGCGCTGGGCGGAGCAGGTCGCCGACATCTCGCCGAAGGGACCTGAGGACGAAACGCTCTCCACCGGCGTCATGCTCGCGCTGGCGTTTCCGGATCGTGTCGCGCGCAATCGCGGCAATGGCTCTTTTCTGCTTGCCAATGGGCGTGGCGCCAGCATTGACCAGACTTCGGCACTGGCGCGCGCCCCGTATATCGCCGTGGCGGAATTGACCGGCACGGCCGCGAACGGCCGCATTTTGCTCGCCGCGCCCATCACGCAGCAGGAAATAGAAGCCGAATTCTACGCGCACATTGAGGTCGCGGATGAAATCACGTTCGACAGATCCGCATTGGCCCTGCGTGCCCGGCGCCGCAGGAAACTCCATGCGATCACCCTGTCTGAGCAACCTCTTGCGATCACGCCATCGTCTGAAGCGGCCAAGGTGTTCGCGGACGGTCTCGTTGCCGTGGGGCTGGATCGGCTGCCCTGGTCGAAGTCACTGAAACAATGGCGTGACCGCGTCATGTTCCTGCGCGCGGCATCTCCGGACGAGTGGCCGGATCTGTCGGACAAAGCGCTCGCAGAGACACGCGAGGACTGGCTCGTGCCCGCGCTGTTCGGCAAGACGTCGCTGGCGGACGTTTCCGCAGGTGATCTGTCCGATGCTTTGATGGGCTTGCTGCCATGGGAATTGCGCTCGCGGCTCGACCGCGAAGCCCCGACGCATTTTGAAGCGCCGACCGGCACGTCCCTGCCGATCGACTATGAAGCTGAGCAAGGGCCGACCATTGCAGTCCGTCTTCAGGAGCTGTTCGGCCTCAATGTGCATCCGTCGATCGCCAAGGGTAAAATCCCGTTGGTGCTGGAATTGCTGTCGCCGGCCCATCGGCCTGTGCAGGTCACGCGGGATTTGCCGGGCTTCTGGCGCGGCAGCTACGTCGCGGTACGTTCGGATTTGCGCGGGAGGTATCCGCGTCATCCCTGGCCTGAGGATCCGGCCACTGCGATGCCCACGCGCCGCGTCAAGCCGCGTGGAACCTGACTTGTTAACGCTTCGCTCACCCTTTTCTCCGAAAAAGCGACCTTTGCTGGTGCGGTTAGGCTCAACTTCCGGCCCGGTATGGTCTGGTAAGTCGGGCTCGATAAAGCAGGCGTGGCGTGATGCGTGGTATTATGATCTTTGCGGTCGTCCTCATCGTGCTTGGTACCTTCATGGGCCAGATGGCGGACAAACTGTCGTCCGACGCCGCGCAGGCAAAGGCGTTTGAAAACGCGAAGTCCATCAATTCATTTGCTTCAGTGCAGCCGCAGACAGTTGGCAATGCCGGCGGGCGTAGTCTTGTGATTCCCCGCGACAGGCGCGGTCACTTCCAGACCGATGGCCGCATCGACGGGCAGCGCATCAGCTTTATGGTCGATACTGGAGCATCCGTGATCGCGCTCAATGAGCGCTCTGCAGCACAGATCGGGGTACGCCCATCCCGCAACGCATACACAACGGTGGTGTCCACCGCCAACGGCAAGATCAAGGCCGCACGTACGCGACTTGCGATGGTTGAAGTTGGCGGGCTCATTGTCCGAGATGTGGATGCCATGGTGCTCCCTGACGAAGCGCTCTCCGAGAACCTGCTCGGTCTTTCGTTTTTGTCGAAACTCAAGCGCTTCGAGTTCGCCGACGGCAAGCTCGTGATGGAACAGTAAGTCTAGCTGCGCCGAAAGACGACGCTCAGATTATTCGCTGGCATCTCCGTAATTGCTGGGGCTGAGAACCCCTCCGACGCCGCTAATTTTGCGACCGTCTCCAAGTCTCGAAGCCCCCATTTGGGATCACGCGACTTTAACGCAGCGTCGAATGCGTCGTTGCTGGGCGCGGTCGCAACGTCCGCACGTCGATAGGGGCCGTACAGATAGAGCGGTGACCCTGGGCGCAGAAGCCGTCCAGCCCCTCGCAGAAGTCCCTCGCACGCGCGCCATGGCGCGATATGGATCATGTTGATGCAGATCATTGCATCGGCGGTTGCGACTGGCCAGTTATTGGACGTTGCATCCAGCATGACAGGCGGCAACACATTCGTCACACCGGCGTCATGGGTCCATGCCGGGATGCTTTGGAGTGCGGCGGCATCCGGATCGGACGGCTGAAAGGTCAGGTGCGGGAAGTGCTGCGCGAAGTACACCACGTGCTGCCCTGAGCCGCTGGCGATTTCGAGCACAAGGCCAGATGCGGGCAAGACCCCGCGCAGCACGTCCAGAATGGGCTCACGGTTGCGCAACGTGGCAGGTGCCTGAAGACGGTGGTCGGTCATGGTTCCTCGCTTGAGCGATCTTGGGGCGACGCTGCCAATATGCCGCAATTCGTCGCCAAAGTGTCGGCTCCCGCCTTTCCACAGTTCATCGCATTCGCTATGGCTGCTTGGATTGAACATTTTCCTTTTCACGAGGCCTTTGAATGTTTCCGAAGCCGAAGCCCGAACTCCTTCCAAATACCTACGCCTACGAATCCGAGCCGATGGTAAAGGCGACAGGTTTCCGCGAGTACGACGCGCGCTGGCTGTTTGGTAAGGAAATCAACCTGATGGGCATTCAGGCGCTGGGCATGGGGCTCGGCACCCTGATTGGTGAGCTTGGCGCGAAGCAGGAAATCGTGACTGGACATGACTTCCGCGGCTATTCGGCGTCTATCAAATACGCGCTGATCTCGGGCCTGCTGGCTTCGGGCTGCAAGGTGCACGATATCGGCCTCGCAGTGACGCCCATGGCTTATTTCGCGCAGTTCGAACTGGACGTGCCATGTGTCGCGATGGTGACGGCTTCCCATAACGACAACGGCTGGACCGGTGTGAAGATGGGCGCAAATCGCCCATTGACGTTCGGTCCGGACGAAATGACGCGGCTGAAGGAAATCGTGCTGAATGCGGAGTTCAAGTTGAAGCCCGCGGGCTCGTATCAGTTCGTGGAAAATTTCCCGGCACGTTATATCGCCGATCTCACTGACCGGCCGAAACTGAAACGCAAGCTGAAGGTGGTTGTCGCGTGTGGCAACGGCACGGCGGGCGCTTTCGCACCCAGGGTCATGGAAGCGATCGGCTGCGAAGTGATCCCGCTCGACACCGAGCTCGATTACACCTTCCCGAAATACAATCCCAATCCCGAAGACCTGGAAATGCTGCACGCGATCCGCGATGCAGTTCTTGAACACAAGGCGGATGTCGGTCTCGGTTTCGATGGCGATGGTGATCGTTGCGGCGTCGTCGATGACACTGGTGAGGAAATCTTCGCGGACAAGGTCGGCGTGATGCTGGCGCGCGATATGTCGGCGATCCACAAGAACGCGCAATTCGTGGTCGATGTGAAATCGACGGGACTCTTTCTGACGGATCCGGTTCTTCAGAAGCAGGGCGCACACACGAGCTACTGGAAGACCGGGCATTCCTACATGAAGCGCCGGACCAACGAATTGAAGGCGCTCGCGGGCTTCGAGAAATCAGGGCACTTCTTCTTCAACGCGCCGGTCGGACGTGGCTATGACGATGGTCTCGTCTCTGCCATTGCCATTTGCGAGATGCTTGACCGCGCGGCCGGCAAGAAGATGTCGGATCTCAAGAACGCGCTGCCCAAGACCTGGTCGTCGCCGACCATGTCGCCTCACTGCGCCGACGAAGTGAAATACAGCGTCGTCGATCAGGTGGTGAAGCATTTCGAGGACGTGAAGGCCAAGGGCGGCAAGGTCGCCGGTCAGCCGATCCGCGATCTCGTCACGGTCAACGGTGTGCGTGTCACGTGCGAAGACGGTAGTTGGGGACTCGTTCGCGCGTCGTCAAACAAGCCTGAGCTTGTTGTGGTAGTCGAGAGCCCGGTGTCCGAACAGCGGATGCGTGACATGTTCGAGGCGATGGATTCGGTGCTGCGTACCCATCCCGAAGTCGGCGAGTACAATCAGAAGATCTGATGTTCTAATGGAGTGGATTTGACATTCGCTACCCCGCTGGCCGCACCCCGCAAAGCGAATGTCAAATCCAAAAATCCACTAGCAACCAATATGTGCTAGTGGTCCTTTGATTCTAACGTTCGCAGAAGTGCGTGCCTCAAACAGGATGCGAACGTTAGAATCGGACCACTAGCCTCGCCTCTCCATATCGCGAAGGCGAGGCTGTTTGCAGGACCCGAGGGGAGCTCAGGCGGCGCTTGCGGCTGGCACGGGCAGCGCGGTGACGGACTTGATCTTTTCCATCGCGAAGCGCGAGGTCACGTTCTTGAGTGAGACGGCGCTGATCAGCTTTTTGTAGAACACGTCGTAGCTCGGCATGTCCGCCACGACGACCCGCAGCATGTAGTCGACATCGCCGGCCATGCGATAGAATTCCATCACCTCCGGCATCGCGCTGACCGCATCGGCAAATTTCTTCAGCCAGGCGTCGGAGTGATCGCCGCTCTCCACTGACACGAACACTGTGATCCCAAGGCCGATCTTGTTCTGATCGACCAAGGCGACGCGGCGAAGGATGATGCCTTCCGCTTCCATGCGCTGGATGCGCTTCCAGCAGGGGGTGGACGACAGGCCGACGCGGTCACCGATTTCTGCGACCGACAGGGACGCATCGTCCTGCAGTACGGTGAGTATCTTGCGGTCAATGGCGTCGAGGCGCCGGCTGGTCTCGGCAGCGGTCGGGGCGGCGAGGTCGGTCATGAAAAGAACTTTCTTCCATAATTGCAGCTTTAAGCCGTAATATATAGAAAAATCTTCTCACGCAAGCGCTCTGCCGCGTTCTTAGAGCTATTCTCCGGCCTGTTTCAGCACCGGGGATTCGACCAAAAGTCTTTCAACTTCAGCGCGTTGCGGGGAGGCGAAGGCGCCGCCGTGACGGGTGCACTTCAGGGCGGCGGCAGCCGATGCGAACCGCATGGCATCCTGGACCGGCTGCCCTTCGGCAATGGCAAGCGCGAAGGCGCCGTGGAACACGTCGCCCGCGCCCAGCGTGTCGACGGTGTGAACTGGAAACGACGGCATGCGATGCGGTTGCCGCTCGTCGTCGAGCCACAGGAGGCCTTGCGCGCCGCTGGTCACCGCCAGAAAGCCAGGCGTCAGGTCTGCAATCTTGCGCAATGCTTCGGTATCGTCAGTGATTCCGGCCGTTGCGTGCAACGCTTCCGCCGAGAAGATGATGTGGCTGGACGCGACCAGTAGACCTTCCCGCAGCGACATAACACGGTCGGCGTCCAGGATCACCGGAATGCCGCGGCTGCGGGCCTCGACGCAGAGATCGGTAACGAATTGCGCACAACGATTCTCGGTCAGGACGGCGTCGCAGTTCTTCAGCAGCAGGTCGGCGTCCGGCAGCGTCACCTTCCACAGTTCGGGATCGCGATACGTCACGATGGTGCGCTCGCCGCTTGGGTCGATCATGATGCTGGAGATCGGCGTGACGAGGCCTGGCATATGGACCAGCGCATTTTCGATGCCTTCGCGCTTCATGTCGTCGAACACGTGCGCGGTGGCTTTTTCTCCGGCATGGCCCATCGGGCCCGACATCCGCACGCGGCCTCCAAGCCGCGAGATCGCAACGGCTGCATTGAGGGCGTTGCCGCCGGTCAATTCGCTGAAATGTGTCGCGCGCTTTTTCATGCCGCGTGCCGGCAGATCGTCGACACGGAAAATCAGATCGCGCACCGGCATGCCGATGCACAGAACTCGCAATGGCTTATTCTGTGCGCGCTGCGATTCCATAAGCGATATCCTTGCGCCTTGTGCGCTCGCCAAACGGCTGTGCAGCAATTTCCGGCGCGATGTTTGTATAACGCCGGAACAATCAACGAAGCAGGACGTGGTTCCTCCCACTGAGGAGCCGCGGAAGATCAAGTCGTCTGTGCAATCCAGTTAGCCAGCAGATGATGCGCGATTGCGACCGGGTGCGGCCCGGTCAGTCCCTGCGGATGCTCTCTTTTGAGCATCGCAACAGCCTCATTGCGGCTGAACCAGCGGCAGTCCTCCAGCTCGGTTTTGTCAACAATAATGTCGGTCGTTGTGGCGCGCGCGGTGCATCCGATCATCAGTGATGACGGATAGGGCCACGGCTGCGTCATGTAGTAGCGAACATCTGTGCACTGGATGTTGGATTCCTCCAGGATTTCGCGGCGAACCGCGTCCTCGATGGTTTCCGCGGCTTCGACGAAACCTGCGAGGCAAGACCACATGGATGGCGGGAATTGCGATTGACGCCCCAGCAGGCAGTTGTCACCCGATGTCACCAGCATGATGACAACAGGGTCCGTGCGCGGAAAGTGCTCAGCCTTGCAGCTCGGACAATCACGTTTCCATCCGCCCTGGGTCATTGACGTGCGGGTGCCGCAATTGGCGCAGAAGCCGTGGCGCTGGTGCCAGCCGACAAGGGACTTTGCCATCGCGATCGTGGACAATTCGTGTGCTGCCACTGCGCCGCTTGCCGCAACCGCGCGAAGATTCTCCACGCCGACGTCGTCGCGCCCCAACAATGCCTCGGCAGCGGCCGCACTGATGCCCATGCCGAAGATCGCCGCGCCGTCTTTCAGGCCGAGAAAGATCGTGCCGGGATTGGCGCCGAATTTGCGGGCTTCATCGAGAGTCAGCAGCGCGCGCGGTCCGTCAGCGCCCTGCGTCATCAGCAGCGAATCGCGATGGATCACATAAGCTCGCGCATCGCGATGAGTCTCCAGCGCGTAGAGCTTTTCATCATCGCCGCGCAGATGAGCGGCGCGATCGATCGGATGGGACACGAAGCCCGGCTGCCCGAGCGGAAAGGAGACGTTTGTTGTCATGTTTTTTTTGAGCTCTAGTGTGGTGGTTCAGAAGTTCGCATCATTTTGCCGGCGCGTGCTTCAGGCGAACTTCTGAACCTAAACCACACTCGAATCATAAGGCTTGCTAATGTCCCTTTGATTCCGAAGTTCGCGTCCGAATAAGCCGCGCGCCTGGGCGAACTTCGGAATCGGGACATTAGGGTCAGGTCAACCAGATCTTGCGGCGCAGGGCGCTGACGAAGGCTTCTACTTCCTGTGGGTCGTGGGCAAGCGGCGGGACGACACCCCAAACCGGCCGAGGCCAGGCGGCGTCGCTGGAGCGGCGGGCGATGATATGAACGTGCAATTGTGGGACGACATTTCCTAACGCGGCAATGTTCAGCTTATCGGGCTTGGTAATGTCCTTGAGCGCACGGGCGACGCGGTTGATTTCGGTCATCAACTGCGCCTGTTCGACTTCGCTGAGGTCGATAATTTCGATGGTGTTTGCCCGGCGTGGAACCAGCAGCAGCCACGGATAATTTGCATCCTTGATCACGAGTACGCGGCACAGCGGCAGGTCACCGATATTGATCGTGTCTTTCTCAAGCTGGGGGTTGAGTGACCAGGCGGGGACGTCGGCAGCCATCAGAATTCCGTATCGTTTCAATAAATTCAACTTAGCGTGGTGGTTCAGAAGTTCGCTTTTCCGGCGAGTCCTTCCAGCGAACTTCTGAACTTAAACCGCACTAAAATCATAAATTGCTAGTGTCCTCTCGAATCCAAAGTTCTCTACGGAGGCGCTGCACGATCAGGCGAAACTTTGGATTCAGGACACTAGCGCGTATTCGGCGTCTGTTGTTACCGCTTTCACGGTCAAAATTCGCGCAAATTGTTGATCGGGGGCGTTTTAGTCGCGCAATCCTAGTGTGGCGTCTCGCAATTGCCGACGTCTCTTGCTGCTGGTCTCTTATCGGCAATTGCGAGACAAAAGCCACACTAGCATTTTGATTCTGCTCGTGTCCTCCGAATAACCGTGCGAGTGCGCCCCAAATCGGTCGGTTATTCGGAGACGGGACACTAGGCTTGCTTTCCGCCGCCGTTGGCCCCAAATAGGGACCGGGAGATTGGCGGTGGACGAGCCACTCGCCAACCGGGTCAGGTCCGGAAGGAAGCAGCCCTAACGAGGTCCGGATCGGGTCGCTCGTCAGTCTCCTACCTCTTCTATCCGGCGGGCTCGGATCGCTGCAATGTGTGCGCGAAGCGCGCCAGGATGCCGGGCGCCGGACTTTCCGCAAGACGCCCTTTGATGAGACAATCGCGGATCGATCAATGACCGATGCTGACATTTCCGCCGTGACCCAAGCCGATCAGGCGGGTTTCGCGCTCGGCGGCGCATCCGGTTCCGCAAATGCCGGGACAGGCTATCGGGTTCTGGCACGCAAATATCGCCCCTCGACATTCGACGATCTCATCGGCCAGGAGGCCATGGTCCGCACCGTCTCGAATTCGTTCGAGGCCGGACGCATTCCGCAGGCCTGGATTCTCACCGGCGTTCGCGGCGTCGGAAAAACCACGACCGCGCGCATCCTGGCCCGTGCGCTGAACTATGAGCTGCCGGACGGTTCAGTGAAGGGGCCAACCATCCATATGCCGACGATGGGGACCCACTGTCAGGCCATCATGGAAAGCCGGCATATCGACATCCTTGAAATGGACGCGGCGTCGCACACCGGTATCGATGACGTACGTCAGATCACCGACGGCGTGCGGTATGCGCCGTCGAGTGCCCGCTACAAAGTCTACATCATCGACGAGGTCCACATGCTCTCGGAGAAGGCGTTCAACGCCTTCCTGAAGACGCTGGAGGAGCCGCCGGAGCACGCCAAGTTCGTTTTCGCCACGACCGAGATCCGCAAGGTGCCGGTTACGGTGTTGTCGCGCTGCCAACGTTTCGACTTGCGGCGGGTTGATTCAGGCGTGCTGATGGCGCACCTCGCCAACATCTCCGACAAAGAAGGGGTGAAGGCGGAGCCGGAAGCGTTGGGTCTTATCGCGCGGGCAGCGGAAGGTTCGGTGCGTGACTCGCTATCGCTGCTCGATCAGGCGATCGCACATGCGGCTGGTGTTGTTCGCGCCGAAGACGTCCGGCAGATGCTGGGCCTTGCCGATCGCACGCGCGTGATCGATCTGTTTCAGTCATTGGCGAGCGGCGACATCGCTGCTGCGTTCAAGGAATTTCGCGAGCAGTACGACACCGGCGCGGATCCGGTCGTGGTGCTGAGCGATCTTGCCGAGTTCGTGAATTTCGTCACCCGCGTAAAAGTCGTGCCGGCCACAGCCGACAATCTGGCACTTGGTGAAACCGAGCGAACCCGCGGGCGCGATTTTGCTGCCAAGCTTTCCATGCGGGTGCTGTCCCGGATGTGGCAGATGCTGCTGAAGGGGATTGCGGAAGTTCAGGCCGCGACACGTCCGCAGGCCGCGGCGGAAATGGTGCTGGTGCGCATCGCTTACGTCGCCGATCTTCCGACGCCGGACGAGGCGATCAAGATGATCGATGCCGGCGGCGGTTCATCGCCTGTAGTCGGTGGAAATGGGAGCGGCAATGGCGTGCCGCGCGGCACGGTGTCGATGGTTGTGGACCATGGCTCGCCCGTGCGAGCGGTAGCCTCAGGCGCGCGCCCTGGTGGTGAGGCATTGAACCGTCCGCAGATGAGCGCGCCGGCGCCCGCCGAATCAGCGCCTGCGCAGCCGCAGCGGCGGATAGCGACGTTCGCTGAACTGGTCGCGCTTGCGGGCGAGAAGCGAGATCTGCAGATCAAATCCGCCCTTGAAGCAGATATGCGCCTGGTGCGCATGGAGGATGGCCAGCTTGAAGTTGCGCTGGAGCGCAGTGCCGCGCGCTCCGTGATCAACGACTTGTCGCGCAAGCTCGAATTCTGGACTGGCCGTCGCTGGACCATCATCGTGTCCAACGAACAGGGACAGCCGACGCTGCGCTCGCAGGCGTTGGCGGCCAAGGAACAGCTCACCGCCGGGGTGCATGCTGATCCCCGCGTGCAGGCAGTGTTTGCAAAATTCCCCGGCGCACAATTAGTTGATGTACGCAGGCTGGCACCGGAGCCCGCGAGTGAGCCGACTGGCGAAGATCCTGTCGAGCCGATTGAAGACGACGAACTTTAACTAGATTTCAAAGAGGACTAACTCATGGCTGATTTTCTCGGCATGATGAAGCAGGCCGCTCAGCTTCAATCGAAGATGAAGGCGATGCAGGAAGAGCTCGATCACGTCGAGGTCGAAGGCGTGTCCGGCGGCGGCCTTGTCAGTGTTCGTATGACGGCGAAGATGGAAGTGAAGGGGATCAAGATTGACCCTTCGCTGATGAAGGCTGAGGAGCGCGAGATCCTCGAGGATCTGCTGGTGACGGCGCATGGTGATGCCCGTCGCAAGGCAGAGACGGCGATGCAAGAAAAGATGCAGTCGCTGACTGGCGGACTCGGTCTACCGCCGGGGCTGGGTCTCGGCTAATATGGCTACTTCGGTTGCCGGTCCTGAGATCGAACGGCTGATACAATTACTTGCACGGTTGCCGGGGTTGGGTCCGCGCTCGGCGCGGCGCGCGGCACTGCATCTGATCAAGAAACGCGAAGCCTTGATGACGCCGCTCTCGGCTGCGTTGCAGGTTGCGATTGACAAGATTCAGGTCTGCAAGACCTGCGGCAACATCGATACGAATAACCCATGCACCGTCTGTACCGATCCGCGACGCGATCCATCCATCATTGTCGTGGTGGCAGACGTTTCGGATTTGTGGGCGTTGGAACGCGCCAATGCCACAAACGGCCGCTACCACGTGCTGGGTGCGACATTGTCGCCGCTCGACGGTGTCGGTCCGCAGGATCTGACCATCGACGCGCTGGTGGCGCGTGCGCACGATCCGCAGGTCACGGAAATCATTCTGGCACTTAATGCAACTGTCGATGGGCAGACCACGGCGCATTACATCACAGACTTGCTGCAGGATGCTAATGTCCGAATCACGCGGCTCGCGCACGGTGTGCCGGTTGGTGGTGAGCTCGACTATCTCGACGAAGGCACGCTCTCGGCTGCGATGCGGCAGCGAACTCTGTTTTGAAAATCACTGGGAATAGAAGTCGCATGAAGTCACCTCTGCTTGCAAAATTCGCAATCGGATTTTTCTCCGTGTGCTGTGCGATCTCGCTCGGGGCAACAGGAGCGTTTGCACAAGCGAGCAAGCCTCCCGCGCCGAAGCCGCTTCATGCCGGTGAGGTGCTGTCGGGAGAATTGACCGCGATGCGCAGCGGTCCACGGAAGAAGCGAATGATCACGTATCAGCTCACCAGTGAGCCGCGCCGATTGCCGGCGCCGTTAGGTCTTTGCAATCTTGAGACAGGCCCTGAGACATTCCAGATCGTGACCAAGAGCGATGCCGAAGTCGCGGCGCTCAAGCCCTATATCGGCAAAAGTGTCTCGCTGAAGGCTGAGGAAATGTCCTGTGCAGCCGAGGCTGGGCAATTCAGCGATGCCATTGTGTCGAAGTGGAGCGTGGTGAAGCACTGAGCTTCTCGCCTTTTCAATCGATCAGACGTCAATGTTGCTGCCGGTTCGACCCGGCAGTTTGTTTTTCGCTGCGAGCGTCGTCAGGATTTCCGGTCTTTTGCTAACGCGGCGAAATGTCCGCGTTGCTGCAGCCACGCTAGCAGGATAAAGCTCGGGACAGCCACAACGACGCTAAGCACAAAGAATATCGGCCAGCCGGTCGCTTGTGCGACGTAACCCGCGCCTGACGACAGGTAAGTGCGGCCGATGGCGGCGAATGCCGTCAGGAGTGCGTACTGGGTCGCGGTGTGCAGCGGGCTTTGGCACAGCGAGGACAGATACGCGACGAATATCACGGTGCCGATCGCGCTAGTGAAGTTCTCGGCAGTAATCGCGAGCGCGAGGGCCCACTGGTTGAGGCCAACCAGCGACAGCCAGGCAAACGAGAGGTTCGAAATCGCCTGCAGCACGCCGCCGATCCATAGGCACGCCTCAAGCGACCACGCACGGGCCAGAAAGCCGCCAGCGAATCCGCCAAGCAACGTTGCCGCGAGGCCAACCCCTTTGACGATGGCTGCATAATCGTTGCGGCTGAATCCGAGATCGATCACGAACGGCGCCGTCATCGCGCCTGAGAATGAATCCGTGAACTTGTACAGGACGACGAACGCGAGAATCGCCCAGACATCCTTGCGGCTGAGAAATTCGGTGAACGCACCGACAGCAGCCGTGGTGACGCGCTTGATTGCACTTTCGCCGGATGTCGCTTCATCAGCGCGGCGAGACTGCTCGGGTTCGGTTGCGACCAATGACGCGATCATGCCGATCAGCACCATCGCGGCCATCGCGACATAGCCCCACATCCATGCCGCTGATTTCGTCAAGCCGGTGGCTTCAAATCCGCTGACCAGAAACAGTGCACCAGCTGTCGAGATCAGCATGCCAACGCGATAAGCGGCGACGTAAGAGGCCATACCCGCGGCCTGTTCGCTTTCCGGCAGACTTTCGACACGAAACGCGTCGACGACAATGTCCTGTGTTGCCGAAGCTGTCGCGACCAGCAGCGCACCGAATGCGACATAGAAAGGTGATCGCGCTGGATCCGTCATGGCGAGCACCAGGATTGCTGCGATGAGCAGGAGTTGCGCGAACACCAGCCAGCCGCGACGGCGTCCCAGCCATTGCGTCAGAATCGGCACATGCAGCGCGTCAACGAGCGGCGCCCAGAGAAACTTCAAAGTGTAGGGGGTGCCAACCAGGGCAAACAGGCCGATGGTGCCGAGATCGACACCGGATTCCCGCATCCATACCAGCAGTGTGGAGCCAGAGAGCGCGAGCGGCAGACCCGACGAAAAGCCGAGAAACAGGACGATCAGCACCCGCGGCTGCAGATACACCTCCAAAGCCGCGCGCCAGGCGGCGCGGGAAGGGGGTGAGGCTGTCTTCGCTATTTCAGGAGTTGTCATGATGCCGTGTTAGCAGATTCGGACCTGTTTCTCCCGCGACGATGATGAAACGGGGGCGGCCGCTGCTTGACACTGCCCCGTCAAATTCCGACAAGCTTTCCTGACAATTTTGGGGCTCCGCTTAGGATCCGCCCAAGGAATAGCCAGGGAAAAGCAATGTCTCTCTCCGCTCTCGAAACCACGCTGAACACCGCTTTCGATGCCCGTGACACCGTCAATTCCGGGACCAAAGGCGAAGTCCGTGAGGCCGTGGACCACGCTCTGCAACTGCTGGATGAGGGCAAGGCTCGCGTCGCAGAACGGCAGGGTGATGGCCAATGGAAGGTACATCAGTGGCTGAAGAAGGCTGTTTTGCTGTCGTTCCGGTTAAACGACATGACGACCATTTCCGGCGGCCCCGGCAGCGCCACCTGGTGGGACAAGGTGCCGTCGAAGTTCGAGGGCTGGGGTGAAGATCGTTTTCGTACGGCAGGTTTCCGTGCCGTTCCCGGCGCGATCGTGCGCCGCTCGGCCTTCATTGCCAAGAACGTCGTGCTGATGCCGTCCTTCGTGAATCTCGGCGCCTATGTGGATGAATCGACCATGGTGGACACCTGGTCGACGGTGGGGTCCTGCGCACAGATCGGCAAGAACGTGCACATCTCCGGTGGCGTCGGCATCGGCGGCGTGCTGGAGCCGCTGCAGGCTGGCCCCGTGATCATCGAAGATGATTGCTTCATCGGCGCACGTTCGGAGGTCGCCGAAGGCGTGATCGTGCGCAAGGGTGCGGTGCTGTCCATGGGTGTGTTTCTCGGTGCGTCGACCAAGATCGTCGATCGTGAGACCGGAGAGACCTTCATTGGCGAGGTGCCGGCATACTCGGTTGTGGTCCCGGGTTCGATGCCGGGCAAGCCGCTCAAGGATGGCTCGCCGGGTCCGTCGCTGAGCTGCGCCGTGATCGTCAAGCGCGTTGACGAGCGGACCCGCGCCAAGACCAGCATCAACGAGCTGCTGCGCGACTGATGTCCAACGCTCTCACCATCGCCCGCGACCTGCTGCGCTGCCCTTCGGTGACGCCGGCGGACGCGGGCGCGCTTGGTGTTCTTGAGACCTTGCTGAAGGGCGCCGGTTTTGACGTTCACCGCGTGACCTTCAGCGAAGCGGGCACGGCTGATATCGACAATCTCTACGCGCGCATCGGCACCGAAGCGCCGCATATCACCTTTGCGGGCCACACCGACGTCGTGCCGGCGGGCGATGAAGCGGCGTGGACGCACGGCGCGTTTTCCGGCGACGTGAAGGACGGCTATCTCTACGGCCGTGGGGCCGTGGACATGAAGGGCGGGATTGCCTGTTGTGTCGCTGCGGTGCTCGATTATCTCGCCGCCAACGGCGGCAAGCCCAAGGGCTCGATCTCGTTCCTGATTACGGGGGACGAGGAAGATGTCGCCGTCAACGGCACCATCAAGCTGTTGAGGTGGGCGGCGGACCGCGGTGAGAAGTTCGACCACTGCCTCCTTGGCGAGCCGAGCAACGTTAATGAGATCGGTGACTCCATCAAGGTTGGGCGGCGCGGATCGCAGTCCGGCACGCTGATTGTGGACGGCACGCAGGGGCATGTTGCCTATCCGCACCGTGCGGCCAACCCCATTCCCGATATCGCCACGCTGATTGCGGCGCTAAGCAGCGATCCGCTCGATCAAGGCACGGATCATTTCCAGCCATCGAATCTGGAGTTCACGTCCGTCGACGTTGGCAATCCGGCGTGGAATGTGATCCCGGCGCAGGCGCGGGCGCGCTTCAACATCCGCTACAATGATTGTCATACGCGGGGATCATTGCAGGCATTGATCGAGCAGCGTGTGGCAAAAGCCTCCGGCAATCGTATCAAGGCACATGTCGTTTGGGAGCCATCGAATTCCGATGCCTTCCTGACGCAGCCGGGAAAATTCACTGATCTCGTCGTCGCATCCATTGAAGAGGTGACGGGCCGTAAGCCGGATCTTAACACTGGCGGCGGCACATCCGACGCGCGCTTCATTACCAACTATTGCCCGGTGCTGGAGTTCGGTCTGGTCGGCCAGACCATGCATCAGGTCGACGAGCGCACGCCGGTCGCGGATCTCGAAAAGCTCACGGCCATCTATCGCGGTATCCTGGAACGTTACTTCGCATGAGCCTTCGCCCATGAGCGACAAGATCCTCGTTCTGACCGCAATCAGCGATGAACTCGACAAGGCGCGTGCGCCGGCTGGCGTCGAAGTCATCTATACCGGCGTCGGCAAGATCAATACGGCAAGTGCGACCGCGCTGGCGCTGCAGGCCCTGCGGCCAACGCTGGTCATCAATTACGGCACGGCGGGAAAGATCACCAAGTCGCTGCGTGGTCTGGTCGAGGTGTCGGCTGTGGTCCAGCGCGACATGATGGCGATGCCGCTGGCGCCGCGCGGCCGTACGCCGTTCTCGCCGGACCTTGATCGTCTGTCGTCAGGCTATGGCAACGTGGTCTGCGGCACAGGGGACAGCTTCGTGACCGTCGCTGACCCTTGGCTGACAGAGAACAAGATCGACATCGTCGATATGGAGTTGTTTGCTATCGCGCATGTTTGTCATCGTAACGGAGTGCCATGGCGGGCTTTCAAGTTCATCACCGACGAAGCGGATGACAATGCGGCCGATCACTGGACCGAGAACATTGCCGACGGTGAAGAGCTGTTCTGGGATATCCTGAAGCGGCAGATCATCGATCGACCCTAAGAGGCCTGTGCTGGAGATCGACCGCCTAGTAGTCCACGCGCACCAGATAGAGCCCATCCGGCGGAGCGACAGGACCACACGCCGCGCGGTCGCGTGCGTCCAGTGCGGCGCGCATATCATCGGCATCCCAGCGGCCGTGTCCGACCCACACCAACGAGCCGACCATGGAGCGCACCTGGCTGTGGAGGAATGAGCGTGCGGAGGTGGTGACGGTGACGTTCTCGCCGTCACGCGTGACATCGAGTGCGTCCAGCGTCTTGTCCGGAGACTTTGCCTGACACTCGGTGTCGCGGAACGTGGTGAAGTCGTGCTTGCCGACCAGAACCTGCGCGGCTTCCTGCATGGCATCTACATCAAGCGTCTTCGGGACACGCCAGACATGGCCCGCGCCGAGCGCAAGGTTCGCCCGCCGATTAGCGATGCGATAGACGTAATGCCGCTTGATAGCGGAAAACCGCGCGTCAAAAATCTCCGGGACAATCTCGGCCGAAAGCACCGCAATGGGATTAGGCCGCAGGTGCGCGTTCAGCGCATCACGCACGCGGTCTGCGCGATACTCCCGCGTCAGATCGATATGAGCGACCTGACCCAGCGCATGCACGCCCGCATCGGTTCGCCCCGCGCCGCTGACGCGTACTAGCTCACCCGTCATTGCCGTGACGGCGGCCTCCAGCGCGCCCTGCACGGATGGGGCATTGTCCTGATACTGCCAGCCGCAGAACGGCGCGCCATCATATTCGATGGTGAGTTTGTAGCGCGGCATCAGCTCACACGCAGCGGTGGTTTCAGCGGCGTGCCGCGCAGAAATTCTGGTGCTTTCATCGGCTGCTTGCCGGCGCGCTGTACATCGAGCAGGCGAATGGCGTTCTCGCCGCAGGCGATGGTGAGCTGATCGTCGAGCAATTCGCCCGGTGCGCCTGAACCTTTGGCGAGCTGACAACGGAGCACCTTGACGCGCACAGCTTCACCTTCGAGCGGCAGCTCGAACCACGCTCCTGGAAATGGAGAGAGGCCATGGATATGGCGCAGCACTTCGTTCGCCGGTTTGGTCCAGTCGATCCGTGCTTCGAGCTTGTCGATCTTGGCGGCGTAGGTGACGCCTTGTTCGCTTTGTTTCGTGAATTGCAAACCACCGCGGGCTAGCGCGCCGATCGCGCGGACCATCAGGTCGGCACCCAGCGGCGCGAGCGCGTCATGTAGGTCCTGCGCGGTCATGTTGTCGGTGATAGGGAGCCGTTCGGCCATGGCGACGTCGCCAGTGTCGAGGCCGACATCCACCTTCATGACCATCACACCGCTTTCCGCATCACCGGCCATGATGGCCCGGTTGATCGGGGCGGCGCCGCGCCAGCGCGGCAGCAAGGACGCATGTAGGTTGAAGCAGCCAAGCGGCACGGCATCGAGAATGCTCTGCGGCAGGATCATGCCGTAGGCGACCACCACGGCGGCGTCGGCATTATGGGCGCGAAATTCCGCCTCCGCTTCGGGCGCTCTCAAAGTTTTCGGCGTCAGCACGGGGATGCCGAGACGCCGTGCCTCAACCTCCACCGGTGTCGCCTGCAATTTCATTCCCCGGCCGGCGGGCTTCGGCGCGCGGGTATATACGGCGACGATTTCGTGACCGTGGTCCGCCAGCGCCAGCAATGTCGGCACCGCGAAGTCCGGTGTGCCCATGAAGATTAGTCGAAGCGGCATGCGATCGGCCAATATATTTCAGGCATGATCTCGTCGGAAAACCGAAACGCCGATTTTCCGGACCACGCTTATTTTGCCGCGAACTTGGCGGCCTTGGTGAATTTTTTCAGCACGCGGTCGCGCTTGAGCTTGGACAGATAGTCCACGAACAGAACGCCATTGAGATGGTCGATCTCATGCTGGATGCAGGTGGCGTAGAGGCCCTCGGCATCTTCTTCGTGAATCTTGCCATCCAGATCCATAAAGCGCACCCGCACCTTGGCCGGCCGCTCCACCTCCTCGTAATATTCAGGGATTGAGAGGCAGCCTTCCTCGTAAACGGACAATTCTTCCGATGAGGACAGGATTTCGGGATTGATGAAGACGCGCGGTTCCTTTTCCCCCTCCTTTTTGGAGAGGTCCATGGTGATGAGCCGCAGCGGAACAGCCACCTGGATCGCGGCCAGGCCAATGCCCGGCGCGTCATACATGGTTTCGAACATGTCGTCGGCGAGGGCGCGGATTTCCGGCGTGATCGCTTCGACAGGCTCGGAGATGAGCCGCAGACGCTTGTCCGGCAAGCTGATGATTTCACGAATAGCCATGCTGCGCGATGTAATGGGAGCGCCTGCCGGGGTCAAATCTCTTGTTACGCAAGGCTTTTGCGGAGTGGCAGGGCGACGTTAACCCGCGATTAACCATAAAAATAAGGGCTTTGTTAACCATAAATGTTCCCTATTCGTTCGCGAAAGCGGGCGAATCGCGTTACAAAGTCGGCATGAATGACATTCTTTTCATGCTCGGCGACCTGCCGGTTCGCGCCGGGACCGCCCTCATCGTCTTCGGTTTGCTGGCGCTCCTGCTGCTTGTGGTTATTGCGGTTGTCATTGCGCGTTCCGGCCGGAAAGGCGCGGAGATGGCGATGGCGCAGGCCATTCGTGCCAACGAGCTGGAAGAGCGCCTCAGCCAGATGGTGCGGCTGCAGAGCGAGGCCGCGGGCCGCGTCGATGCCATGGGGCAAGCGCTCGCCGGTCGGCAGGCCGAGATGGCGCGCGCGGTCAGCGAGCGGCTCGACTCGGTGACTCACAAGGTTGGTCAGTCCATGGAGCAGACCACTCGAAACACCATGGATTCGTTGCGCGTGCTGCACGAGCGTCTCGGCATCATCGACAATGCACACAAGAATCTCACCGACCTGACAACTCAGGTGACGACGCTGCGCGACGTGCTTGCCAACAAGCAGGCGCGCGGGGCGTTCGGTCAGGCGCGGATGGAAGCCATCGTGCAGGACGGCATGCCGAAGGGCAGCTACGAATTCCAGCATACGCTGTCGACTGGAAAGCGGCCGGACTGTGTGGTGTATCTGCCGGATCAGCGGCCACTGTGTATCGATGCGAAGTTCCCGCTGGAGGCCGTGACGGCGCTTCGCGATGCACGCAGCGACGAAGAGCGGAAATACGCCACGCAACGGCTGCGCCAAGACGTGATGAAGCACGTCAGCGACATTGCGGACAAATATCTCATTCCCGGCGAGACGCAGGACACGGCCTTGATGTTTGTGCCCTCGGAGTCGGTTTATGCGGAAATCCATGACGGCTTCGACGACATCATCCAGAAGGCCTATCGCGCCCGCGTGGTGCTGGTGTCTCCATCACTGCTGATGCTTGCCATTCAGGTGATGCAGCAGATTTTGAAAGATGCCCGCATGCGCGACGCCGCCGACCAGATCCGGACCGAAGTGGTCAACATGATGGGCGATGTCGAGCGCTTGCGTGATCGTGTCAGCAAGCTCGGCAGTCACTTCGATCAGGTCAACGAAGATGTCCGGCAGGTGCTGATCTCGGTCAACAAGATAGGCAAGCGCGCAGCCAAGATCGAGGAGCTCGATTTCGACAAGGCCGCCGATCAGGGTGATGCGCCACAGGCCATCGCACCTGCGGGCGACCTGTTTCAGTCCCGCGCAACACGCAAGCTACAAGCCGGAGAATAAAAGGAGCGTCTACCTGCTCTGATACGTATCCCGCGCGTCAGCCCTTCGCTTCAAGCGTTGCCAGGAAACCCGTCAAATTATCCGTGATGTGATCGACGTAGGCAGCGTCACGGCCTTCCAGCTCCCAGTCTTCGCGCACCACATTCTTGGTGCCATCGGGCACCACCAGAACGGTGGTCATGCCGAGATCATGCGGCGTCACCAGGTTGCGGGCGAGATCTTCGAACATCGCCGCCTTCTCCGGGGCGACGCCGTGCAACTTGAGGAAGCGCAGATAGGTTTGCCGTGCAGGCTTGGGCTCCAGTTCTGCGGCAACGATATCGAACACGTCTTCAAAGTGCTTATCGATGCCGAGCCGTTCAAGCACCTTTCCGGCATGGGCGCGTGAACCATTGGTGAGGATCAGCTTACGGCCCGGAAGCTTTTCGATGGCTGCTCCCATGGCCGGATTGGGCTCGAGCGGTGAATGATCGATCTCATGGACGTATGCGAGAAAGTCATCCGCGCGCAGGCCGTGCTCGGTCATCATGCCGCGCATCGTGGTGCCATAGCGGCGGTAATAGTCTTTCTGAATCTTGAACGCCTCGTCCTTCGAGACATGCAGATAGTTCGCGACGAAGTCGCGGATCCGGACATCGACCTGTTGCCAGAGATTGACGTGGTGCGGGTACAGCGTGTTGTCGAGATCAAACACCCAAGTCTCCACATGGGCGAAGGATCGCTTGGCTTTCTGAATCATGGCATCCCAAATCGTAACGTTGTCCCTGCGGTTGCGCTGATATCCACCTGGCCGTAACCGCTGGTGTTTAGGCCGCGCGCGCGGCAATCGCTTTGCGCGGTGAATTCGAACTGCGTCTCGCGCGTGCAGAGCGCCGTCGCCCCGCCCCAGTTCAGTAGACGGCCGTTGATCTTGATGGTTCGCCCGTCGGTGTCGACAGCCTCTGCGAAACTATACACCCTCCGCGGCTGCCCCGTGATATCGGGATGCACGCACTTGCCAGGCTCGATGCGATACCAGCCGCGGTTGGTGACCACCTTGCCGTCATCAGTGCCGATAGAGGCCATCACCCGATAAGAGGTGTCGTTGCACCAGGTCAGTCCTGTGGGGGAGGGCGATTCAACGGCGGCGATCATGGTGTCGAAGAAGTTTGCTGCCTGGGGGGCATCCGCGCCGAGGCCTCGCGCTTTCAGAAATGCGGACAGCGCATTTTGAGTCTTGGGGCCGTCCACGCCGTCGATCGGCGCCGCGTCATAACCGGCAATGACCAGCAGTCGCTGGATAGCGGCGAGCCGGGCCTGCTCGTCATCATATTCGGAATCTTCGGCGAGATAAGCTACCTGATTGCCGTCCGCGTCGGTACTTGGCTTGATCTCAGTAAACGGCACGGCGCTTTGGCCGCCGCGGCACTGGCGCGCGGCCGCGATGACGAAGTCCGTTGGAGCGATACAGAGCGTATCCGTGCCATTCTGCGGCACGGGCGAAGCCCCGTAGACCGGAAGCGAGCGGGCATGAAGCAGGATGCGGTCCGCCGTGAGGGTGCCTTGCGCGACGACCCGGCATTGCGCGGGATCGATGCGAAACCAACCGCGTGTGGCAGTGGTGGTCTTGTTATCAATCCCGATGGCGGCTTCAACCACATAGCTCATGCGGTTGCAGATCTTCAGATCGGCCCAAGCGGGAGATGCAGCGAAGGACTGAGCTAAAGCTAGAACAAACAGTGCTGCGATATTCAGCGAACGATGCCGCCTTACTTTCGCACAGACTGCATCGATCCAAATCACAGTGAACTTTCCGAAGATCACTTGTGCATCAAGGTGCCGGTGCCCTGGTTGGTGAACAGCTCCAGCAGCACAGCGTGGGGAGTCTTACCATCTAGGATGACCACGCCCTCGACGCCCGCTTCCAGCGAATAGATGCAGGTTTCCACTTTCGGGATCATGCCGCCGGAAATGGTGCCATCGGCGATCAGCTTGCGGGCGTCTTTGATCGACAACTCGGGAATCAGCTTCTTGGATTTGTCGAGCACACCCGGCACGTCGGTTAGCAGCAGCAGGCGCTTCGCCTTCAGTGCACCGGCGACGGCACCGGCAAACGTGTCGGCGTTGACGTTGAACGTCTCGCCGGTTGCCGATGCTGCAACAGGCGCCAGCACCGGGATCAGCTCATAGCCAATCAGCTGATTGAGCAGCGTCAGGTCGACCTTGTCCGGCTCGCCGACGAAGCCGAGATCGACGATTTTCTCGATGTTCGAGCCCGGGTCGACCATGGTGCGGGTGGCCTTGACCGCCGTCACCATATTGCCGTCCTTGCCGGACAGGCCCACAGCCTTACCGCCGGCCTCATTGATGTGGCTGACGATCTGCTTATTGATCGATCCGGCCAGCACCATCTCGACGATCTCGATGGTTGCAGCGTCCGTAATGCGCAGGCCAGCGGCGAATTCCGACTTGATCCCAAGTCGGGTCAGCATCGAGGCGATCTGTGGGCCACCGCCATGAACGACCACGGGGTTGATTGCGGTCTGCTCCAGCAAAACGATATCGCGGGCGAATTGCCTAGCGAGCGCTTCTTCGCCCATGGCGTGGCCGCCGTATTTGATGACGATGGTTTCCTCGTCATACTGCTGCATGTGCGGCAAGGCCTCGGAGAGGATGCGGGCCTGATCTTGCGGGCTGATATCGGGCAGATCGATCATGGGGAATCTCGTTCACTGGCGGGCGAGCGTGGTTTAGCCGATTGGCAGGGAGGCGGAAAGCACCTGTCGCGCGGATCAGCCCCGGCGTCGTGGCCACCCGGCGGAGAGAGCCAGCGCCAACCAGCTCAGGATCAGCAAGGTGCCACCGGTCGGTGCAGCCATTGTGAACAGGCTGTGCCCCCCATACTGGCGCATAGCAAGGTCGCCAGCGAACAGCGCCGCGCCCAATATGAAGCCGTAGGTCGCAGCCATGCCGAGATACCGCTGGATAAGGCCGTGGCTAACCAGAAGGGCTGCTCCGATAACGGCGCTGGCGTGAAACAGCAGCATGGAGGATGCCGACCCAAGCCGCGTTGCGTCGGGCTGGTGGGCTGCCGCCGCGGCAAAGATGACACCAAGGGCGCCCATGAGCCCTGCCAATATCGCAGAGACGCGGATTGCGGTGTCAGCAGCGGCTAGGGGAGCATCGGTGCGCATTTGTTATTGCCCTGAAGTGATTTGTTGCGGTTTCCGGAAAGAGGCCGGGCGGGGCATGCCTTATGCGATTTCTGGCTGTTTGCCGATTCAACTACGCGCAATGGAGCGTGCTGCGGCTGCAGCACCACGTAACGACGATCGACGGCTTACTAGCTTCCGCGTTCACGTAAGAGCTTAATCATCGCGGCACGAAGTTCCGGCATACCTGCGCCGGTGCGCGACGACGTGACAAGAATTTCCGGAAAGGCTGCCGGATGCTTGCGAAGCGTTTCCATGGTCGCGGCCATGGTGGCCTCAAGCTCCGATTTCTTGACCTGGTCGGCCTTGGTCAACACCACCTGATAGCTCATCGCAGCTCGATCCAGCGTTTTGAGCACGTCGGCGTCGACTTCCTTGAAACCGTGACGGGAGTCGATCAGGACGTAGACCCGCGCGAGGTTGGCACGTCCTTGCAGGAATTTGTGGATCAGCGCAGTCCACGACGCGACTTTGATCTTGGGGGCAGATGCGTAGCCATAGCCGGGCATATCGACAAGACGCAAACCGGCATCCTTGCCATCAGACGGTGAGGGGCCCTCAAAGAAAATCAGTTCCTGGGTGCGGCCGGGTGTATGTGAGGTGCGCGCTAGCCCGTTGCGATTGGTCAGTGCGTTGATGAGGCTGGATTTGCCGACGTTGGAACGGCCGGCGAATGCGACCTCGACGCCT
This sequence comes from Nitrobacteraceae bacterium AZCC 1564, assembly GCA_036924835.1. Lineage (NCBI taxonomy): Bacteria > Pseudomonadati > Pseudomonadota > Alphaproteobacteria > Hyphomicrobiales > Nitrobacteraceae > Nitrobacteraceae bacterium AZCC 1564. The sequence goes on along the minus strand of JBAGRR010000001.1, from coordinate 2,430,435 downwards.
TTCATCGGCGGCAGGCTCTCGATGGATGGTGACGCCCAGAAAAATTGCCATTCACCGGCGAAGATCTTTCGCCCGGCTTCAATCAGCTCCGCATCGTTATCGGCGGTCATGCGAAGGCTCTCGGATGTGAAACGCCCGGCTAGTATCCCGGTTCTGACATTCGTTTTAGTTTGCGGCTAGCTCATTTACGAATGTCAGAACCTAAGGGATACTAGCAAAAATATGAAGCTAGTGCGGTTTAGGATCTGACGTTCGTATGATGAGCCAGCGGTCAATACTGACACGAACGTCAGATCCACCGCACTAGGCTGCCGGGCGTGTAAATTCAAGAAGTTCAGGTCGTTTTCTTACCGCCGGCGAACGTCGACTTGAGGTTATCGAACAGTTCGACCTTCGCGCCGTTCTTCCGCATGATGTAGCTCTGCTGAAGCACCGACAGCGTGTTGTTCCAGGCCCAGTAAATGACGAGGCCGGCGGGGAACGATGCAAGCATGAAGGTGAAGATCAGCGGCATCCAGTCGAAGATCATCTTCTGCGTCGGATCCGGCGGCGTCGGATTCAGCTTCATCTGGAACCACATCGTGATGCCCATGATGATCGGCCACAAGCCGAGCGCGAGGTAGTGCCCAATCACCGGAATCTGTGTCGGGTCGTAGGCCAACAGGCCGAACAGATTGAACAGGTTGGTCGGGTCGTGCGCCGACAGATCCTTGATCCATCCGAAGAACGGCGCATGCCGCATTTCGATGGTCACGAACAGCACCTTGTAGAGCGAGAAGAACACAGGAATCTGGATCAGGATGGGAAGACAGCCCGCAATCGGATTGATCTTCTCCTTCTTGTAGATCTCCATCATCTCCTGCTGCTGCTTCATCTTGTCGTCAGGATATTTCTCCTTCAGCGCAGCGATCTGCGGCTGAATGGCCTTCATCTTGGCCATGGACGCATAAGACTTGTTGGCGAGCGGGAAGAAGATCGCCTTCACCAGCACCGTCACCAGCAGGATGGCGACGCCGAAGTTGCCGACGATGTGGTAGAGGAAGTCGATCATCCAGAACATCGGACGCGTGATGAAGTAGAACCAGCCCCAGTCGATCAGGCGATCGAACTTGTTGAGTCCGAGCTGCTGGTCATAGGCGTCGACGGTCTTCGATTCCTTGGCGCCGGCAAAGAGGTTGGTGGTCGTCGTACCCGTGCCGCCAGTCGCGACGGTGATCGGATCGAGCAGATAGTCAGTTTGATAGGTCCGCAGCGTACCGGCCAGGTTCGACGAAAAGCGCGCCTGGACCGCAGCCTTCGGGCTCGGAAGCAGTGTTGCGGCCCAGTACTTGTCGGTGATGCCAAGCCACGCATTGGTGACCTTAAATTCAACCGCCTTGGCCTCGTCGATTTTCTTGTAGTTGTATTCCTGCAAGCCCTGATCACCGAGAACGCCGATCAAGCCTTCATGCAGGATGTAGTAGCCGGAGACAGGCGGGGTGCCGTGTCGCGAGATCAGGCCGAACGGATACATCGTGACCGGTGCATTGCCGGCGTTCGAGACCTCATCCTTGATCGTGAAGAGGTACTTGTCGTCGATGGAAATCGTGCGCTTGAAAGTGAGGCCCTGTCCGTTGTCCCACGCCAGTACGACCGGGCTTGAGGGTGTCAGCGCGTTCGAGCCTTCCTGCTTCCAGACCGTGTCCTTATCTGGCATCTTGACGTTTGAGCCGGCGGCGGGGACGAAGCCGAACTCAGCGTAGAAAGGCTCTTTCGTCCCGGACGGCGACAGCAATTCGATTGCCGGCGATTTGGGGTCCACTGTCTCGCGATACTTCACGAGCGCAACGTCATCGATCCGCGCACCGGTCAGCGCGATGCTGCCGCTGATGCTCGGCGTGTCGATCTTCACGCGGGGAGAAGCTGCGATGACAGTGTCGCGCGGCTGTACGGGGGCAGTCTGCGTGGCAGGCTGGGTTGCGGGAGCACCCGCCTGCTGACCTGGCGCCGGTGCCGGCGTTGTGCCTGCCGGCTGATTTGTGCCAGGTGTACCCGCAGGATTTGCCATCTGGCTTTGCGCCTGCTGCGCAGCGCGCTGCTTCTCCATCTGCGGAATGTTGTACCAATACTGCCACGCGATCAGCACGAGGCCGGACAGGATGACGGCAATGATGGTGTTGCGGTTATCGGTCATCGTTCAGGTCTCGTCATTCCGCTCGGGCGTGGGTACTGGATGGGGCAGGTTGCTTGGCCGTTTTAGGGTTTGCTGCTCGAGGCGACCAAGCGCCGAGCGCAAATCGTTGAACATGGTCTCGAAGCCGCGGTCCAGCGCGGCTCTACGGCCAACTATCACATAATCATGGTGCGGTCGCATGGATGTGACATCCAGCCGCTTCACCAATTCGCGAAGCCTGCGGCGAACGCGGTTGCGTTCCGTCGCAGTTCCAACTTTCTTGGTGACGGTAAAACCGACCCGGATCGGACCATCATCGTTGCGCATACGACATTGGACCACGAAGGCAGGGCTCGCCATTCGCGGTCCACGAGATGCTGCGATGAAATCCGCACGTTGTTTCAACCGGTTCATGATCTCAACGATCTCAACCGGAGCATGAAAGGTCTCGGGTGTGGTCCGCTCAGGCGCTCAAACGCTTGCGACCACGCGCGCGGCGCGCAGCGAGAACCTTGCGGCCTCCCGTGGTCGCGATACGAGCACGGAAACCGTGACGGCGCTTGCGCACCAGTTTGCTGGGTTGATAAGTCCGCTTCACGGGTCGTTCTCCGCTGGCCGGGCAATTCGCCGATAAATTGAGATGAAATCCGGCGATGCCAAGCCCGATTGGGCCAGTTTTCGGTTCCAAGATGAGGCCTTCCGGCCCCAAAATGAACCGGCCCGGTCGAGCCGGGCCATCGCGGACAGTTGCGCGGCTTATACGGGAGCGGCCTGTTTTCGTCAATCTTGGGGTCTATTAAGTCTGTCATCCCCCGTCGGACAACCGGGCAAGTTCTAGCGTCCCGAATCCAAGGCCCGCCTCAGCGTGCAGCGCGTTCCGTAGCGGACTCTGGATTCGGAGGACACTAGTAAATCCAAGATTCTCCTGTGGTTCAGGTTCAGAAGTTCGCTGGAAGGACTCGCAGAAAAATCAGGCGAACTTCTGAACCACCGCACGAGGTGGAACAAACCTTAACACTTTGAAAGGTTTGACCGCGGCCTTATCGAGGCGCATGTTCGGGCGGCGAAGCAGAGGCAGCAATCGAACTCATGTCAGAATTCGGCGAGCAGCCAGACCACACGGCTCTCCAGCCCCGCCCCGGGGCGGGGCTTGGGCTGTCCGGAAAGCTGCTGTTGCTGACGATTCCACTCGTCCTGATCGCCGAAATCCTCATTTATGTGCCGTCCATCGCCAATTTCCGGATGAACCGCCTCAATGACCGGCTGGCGGCCGCGAATACCGCCGCATTGGTCCTGGACGCTGCCCCGATGGGAATGGTCCCGGACGCTTTGGCGCGGCAAATTCTCGCAAGCATCGGGGCTCGGGCAGTCGCGATCAAGACTGGTCAGCAGCGTCGGTTGCTGGCCGTCGCGGACATGCCGACGAAAATCGATCACGACGTAGACATGCGCGATATGTCTGTCTGGTCGGCAATCTTCGACGCGTTTCAAGTGATGCTCGACAGCGGTGATGAAGTTATTCGCATCATCGGCCCGCCGCCGGGTGGTGGCCAGTTCATCGAAGTTGTTGTCAACGAGAAGCCGCTGCGCGATGCGATGTTTCGTTTCTCTCGCAACGTGTTGCTGTTGTCGCTGGTCATGGCGATCATCACGTCGGGCCTTATCTACTATGCTCTGCACCATCTGTTCGTGCGCCCGATGCGGCGTATGACGGTGAGCTTGGTCGCGTTCCACGAAAATCCTGAAAGCAGTGCGCGGATCATCGAGCCGTCGGGACGCGGCGATGAAATCGGGGTTGCGGAGCGCGAGCTGTCCGACATGCAGCGGGATCTCGTGTCGATGCTGCATCAAAAGAGTCGGCTTGCGGCGCTGGGTCTTGCGGTCTCGAAGATCAATCACGATCTGCGCAATCTGCTAGCGTCCTCGCAGTTGCTGTCCGATCAGCTCGCGAGCGTCCCGGATCCGCGAGTGCAACGGTTTGCGCCGAAGTTGATGCGCTCTCTCGAGCGCGCCATTGCGTTCTGCCAATCCACCCTGTCATATGGCAAGGCGCAGGAAGCGCCGCCTGACCGTCGCCTGATCTTGGTAGAGCCGATCGTCAATGAGGTGCGCGAGTCCGCGGGGCTCGCGTCGAACGCCTCCATCGAATGGGTCAATGCCATCGAGCGTGGCCTGATGGTGGACGCCGATCCCGATCAACTGTTCCGGGTTCTGCTTAATCTGGTGCGCAACGCGGCTCAGGCGCTGGAAAGCCAGAAATCCAAGGTGGCTCCGGCGCATCAGATTCGGGTGACAGGCCGCCGGGAAGGCGCCGTGACGATTCTGGAGATTTCCGACACCGGGCCAGGCATTCCGGCCAAAGCCCGCGAACACCTGTTCGAGGCATTTCAGGGCTCGTCCCGCGACGGCGGAACGGGACTCGGCCTCGCCATCGCTGCCGAACTGGTCCGAGCCCATGGCGGAGAGCTCAAGCTGGTGGAAGGGACCATCGGCGCCACGTTCCGGATCACGATACCCGATCGGGCGGTCGAATTGCACAGCCTGCGCGAAGCACGGGCTCGCGCCTGAAAAACTTCACCAATTTCGTGTTTTCGGCCGAACTTGCCCCAGTCCGCCTGTGAATCGACTCTTGCCAAGCCTTGCCGGAGCCGTTAGCTATGGCGCTCTTTCGCGGCGGGTCTTCTCCAGCCACAATCGTCCGTGAAACGCGCGCTCGTAGCTCAGCTGGATAGAGCACCAGACTACGAATCTGGGGGTCAGGAGTTCGAATCTCTTCGAGCGCGCCATTTTCGAAGAAACTTGATCATCCGGTCAGGGACGTGTCCTCCGAGCCACGACGAGCGCATTCGATTGATGATGTCCGCTTAGTCGTGCCTGGGCGGTTCTCTGTTTGCGCTTGCCAGTACGCACTTCGTGAGCCACCCGGGCCGACTAGGTGATTGCGACAGCCGATCGACAGCTCACTTGCAGAAAGCCGCATTCAGAACTCGGAGACCGTTACGACGGCGTTTACCAATTATCGCAAACAAATTGTAGCACGGATTTTGGTATAGAGCCTGCGACCGGATACAAACCATGCCGCTGCTCTACATTCCGACAATCTACGTGCTGATGCTGTCAGTCATGGTGCTGCTCGGCGCGCTAACCTTCTTCGCCTGGCTGCAAAATCGCGCGATCCGTGCGCTTGCCTGGTGGAGCGGCGCAGTACTTGTGATGGCGGCCGCGATTGGCCTGCTCTGCTTCCGCGGCGTGATTCCGGACGTCTATTCGGTCGATCTCGCTTATGTGGTGCTGTTCACCGGCTGCGCGCTGATGCTCGAGGGCGCGCGCTGCTTCGAAGGCGAGCGCCCGAGCCCCGTCGTCCTGCTCGCCGGTGTGCTGGTGTGGATCGCGGCCTGCCAGATCCCCGCGCTGTACAACTCCGCCACAGCGCGAATGATCATCGTGTCAGCCGCCGTGGGTCTCTATTCGCTCGGCTGCGCCTGCGTGCTGTGGAGGGGCCGCGCCGAGCCGCTGCTGTCGCGCTGGCCGCTGATCGTGCTGACCGCACTTGGTGGCGGCCTGTTTCTCGTGCGCATTCCGCTCGCCGTGGTGTACCCGCTCGCAGAGGCACCGATCGCCAGCGTCGATGCGCTGCGGTCGTTCTGGTTCGCGATCGTGAGCACGTTCACCCTGCTCTACATCATCGCGATCAACTATCTTTTTCTCGCGCTCACCAAGGAGCGGAGCGAGCTCGCGCACAAGCGCGCCTCGATGACTGACGCGCTGACTGGCCTTGCTAATCGTCGCGCCTTCATGGAATGCGCCGGGCAACGTCTGAACGCGCGTGCGAGCGGGACGGTCGCGTTCCTCTTGTTCGATCTCGACTGGTTCAAGGCGATCAACGACAGCCATGGGCATTCAATGGGCGACCGCGTGCTGCAGCTGTTCGCGCACACGCTTTCTGCCAATTTGCCGCGGGACAGTCTCGCAGGCCGGCTTGGGGGAGAAGAGTTCGCCGCGGTCCTCAGCGTGCCTGACCAACAGGCGATGATTGCGGCTGCCGAGCGCGTGCGCGAGAGCTTCGCGGCGGCGGCGCGCGTCGTGGACGGCATCCCGATCGCCGCCACGGTCAGCATCGGGCTTGCGCATGCGGACGGCCGGCCAGCCGACATCGCGGCGCTGTGTGAGCGTGCCGACAAGGCGCTCTACCGGGCGAAGGCGCTTGGCCGCAATCGGGTCGAGGGCGCCGTGGACGAACTTGTCCCGGTTGCCGCGGGACAGTCTCGCGGGCCGTCTTGGGGGAGAAGATCTCGTCGCGATCGTCAGCGAGCCTGACAAACAGGCGACGATTCGGCTGCCGAGCGCGCGTCGTGGACGGTCCCTGATCGCCATCGGGCTCGCGGATGCGGACGACCGGCCAGCCGACATTGCGGCACTGTGTGAGCGCGCAAACAAGGCGCTCTATCAGGCGAAGGTCGCGGCAATAGGGATAACACGCCGCAAAGCGCCTGCGCACGGTTGACAGATCACCGTGTCGAGCCTAGCCATAAATGATACGTTATAACATAACATAACGTTGATGGCTTCTGGGGCATTTCGGAGGTCGACATGGGGGACTACCGTCGCGATGGGTACGAGAGTTGGTGCCGAAGCACGGCCGATGCATGCCGTGACGTTGAAGATTGGCGGGTCGGGGGAACGGTCGTGCGCGAGGCGCCGGCGTTTCTTACGGTCGGGGCTGCTGTCGAGCGCGGCGATGGTCCTAATCGCCGGCGGCGCCCACGGGCAGGCCGCACCGCCCGAGCCCAGTGACGACACCGTGTTGCTGGAGACCATCACGGTGACGAGTTCGCGCACGCGCCGTCCGAACCCTGCACCGGCAAGCCCAGGCACACCCGCCGAGCCCGCGTTCGTGGAGGCCAGCGCCAACCCGCCGTCGTTCCAGTCGCAGCAGCAGCGCTTCGAGCGGCGTCCCGGCGCAGAGACGGTAGTGTCGGTCACCGAGCGTGATCCCGGCAAGCTGACCGATCTGGGCGACGTCTTCAAGCAAACACCCGGCGTGTTCATCGCGGAAGGCGGCTCGTTCATCTCCATGCGTGGCAGCGACATCGCCAATGACGGTTCGCGCAATGGCCGGGGCATCCGCGCCAACCTTGATGGCTTTCCACTCGGTCGCACCGAGAGCGGCTTCACCAATGCGCTGATCGACCCGCTCGCAGCCGACTATGTCGAAGTCTATCGCGGCGGTAACAGCCTGCGCTATGGCGCGATCGCGACGGGCGGGGCCCTCAACTTCGTGTCAAAGACCGGACGGACCGCGCCCGGCACCGGCCTCAGCGTGTTCGGCGGCAGCTTCGGCACCTTGCAGACGCAGATCGAGAACGGCGGCGTCAAGGGGCCGTTCGACTGGTACCTGCAAGGCAATGCCTTCAGGAAGGACGGCTATCAGATCCACACCGGCGAGGAGAATTACCGCTTCAGCGGCAATGTCGGCTGGCAGGTTACGCCCGACGTCGAAAGCCGTACGTTCTTCGCCGTCGGCAAGACTAATCTCGACATGGGCGATCCCGTGCCTCTCGATCAATTGGAAATCCAGCGTCGCGGCACGGCCGGTTTGGCCACGCAATACAACGCGCGCCTCAACTTTGATTATCAGCGTATTGCCAACAGAACCACGATCCGTGACGACAACACCACTTACGAACTCGGGAGCTATTTTCTAAACACTGCGCTCGAGCACCTGCCAGTGCCGATGGCCGGCATCATCGACTATGGTTGGCGCGACATGGGCCTGTCAGGTCGGGTCGAGCACAAAACCTCGCTCGCAGGATTGCCGACCGAACTCGTTGCGGGCCTGCGCGTCGGTTATACGGATGGCGACTTCGATCGCTTCCAACATCTCAATCAGGGGACGACGAAGGGACGCCAGATTTATGATTGGGCTTTCTCATCATGGCTCGTCGAGAGCTATGGCGAGAGCGCGATCGAGATTCTGCCGCGTGTGCGCCTCTTCGCCGGTTTCCAGGGCGTTTTCACCACGCGCGTCCTCGGCGACAACTATCGGGGAGGAACGGTTCCGACTGTGCCGCCCATTCCACGCATGGTGCCGGAACCTGGTCGTGTGAACGCGCTGCTCCAGTACAATCGCGACTTTCAGGCGCTAAATCCGAAGTTCGGCGTGAACTGGGAATACACTACTAACCACTTCGTATTTGCAAATGTCACCCGCAGCTACGAAGTCCCGGGTGGGGCGGACTTATCAAATATCTTCGCTGTCGACGGCGGGCGAGGACGAATCCCACAGCTTGAAGCGCAATCCGCGTGGACCTGGGAAGCCGGAGTCCGCGGCGGCTGGGACCGCTTCAAATACGACGTGACTTTCTATCACATGCAGTTACGCAACGAGATTCTCACGCGCTGCGCGACCGAGATCGGCGCCGGCTGCACGTCATCCAATACTGTGGCCTTCAATGCCGATCGCACGATCCACAACGGCATCGAACTTGGCCTGCAGACGCTGCCCTTCGTCAACGTGCTCCAGGACGGAGATTCGATCTTCGCCAACGCGGTGTGGAACTACACCGACTTCCGCTTCGACAACGATCCGATCTTCGGTAACAACCGGATGCCGGTGATCCCCGCGCATCAGCTGTACGGAGAGTTGGGCTACCGTCATCCGTCCGGCTTCTTCGGCTCGGTCAATATGCGATACCTCAGCGAGCGTCGTACGACGTTTGATGGTTCGGGCGGCGATGCCTTCATCGTGCCGAGTTACGCGCTGCTCGGCGTGAAGCTTGGTTGGCAGGCGCCTGACAAGTCCTGGTCGGTGTTCATCGAGGGCAGGAATCTCACCGATGTCGCCTATGCGGCGGATTTCGCACCGAGCCCAACCGTGCCCGTTACTCAGAACCCGGGACCGCCGCCCTTCAGCTTCACCCCAGCGCGTTCGCCGCTCGTGAAGCCCGGCGAAGGACGTGCCGTCTATGCGGGCATGTCGATACGATTCTGATATGGCTGCGACTGACCAAATAAGGCTGTGCACTCGCATCATGCCTCGGCGCGATCGGCTCACTCCCGCTGGTCGCGCCAAGGCCTCACCCGCGGAAGCCACACGACGCTGGCGACATCGGTGAGATTCCTGCCCTCGATGAACCACCGACCAGGACTTGTCAGGCGCCTCGGGCGGCGATGCCTTCATCGTGCCGAGTTACGCGCTGCTCGGCGTGAAGCTTGGTTGGCAGGCGCCTGACAAGTCCTGGTCGGTGTTCATCGAGGGCAGGAATCTCACCGATGTCGCCTATGCGGCGGATTTCGCACCGAGCCCAACCGTGCCCGTTACTCAGAACCCGGGACCGCCGCCCTTCAGCTTCACCCCAGCGCGTCGCCGCTCGCCCGCTCGTGAAGCCCGGCGAAGGAAGGGCGTGCTGAGTAACGTCTCGGTGCGAAATGCCGGGCACATCGTCGATAACACCGACCAGGACTTCAGGCGCCTGATCCAAGCTGGCTGCGACTGACCAAATACGACGGCTGTGCATATTGACTCGCATCACAGCTGCCTCGGCATCAGCTGACGGAGAGTCTACCGGCCGGGCTCACTCCCAGCTCGGTCGCGCCCTTCATCGTGCGAGGCCTCACCCGCCTGGATCGAGCAGGAATCTCACCGATGTCGACGCTGCACCGAGCCCAACCGTGCCCGTTACTCAGAACCCGGGACCGCCGCCCTTCAGCTTCACCCCAGCGCGTTCGCCGCTCGTGAAGCCCGGCGAAGGACGTGCCGTCTATGCGGGCATGTCGATACGATTCTGATATGGCTGCGACTGACCAAATAAGGCTGTGCACTCGCATCATGCCTCGGCGCGATCGGCTCACTCCCGCTGGTCGCGCCAAGGCCTCACCCGCGGAAGCCACACGACGCTGCATCATCGATCTAAAGAGCGCCCTATCAGTCTCGCTTCGACGTTCGATCCTGAGTCTTATCGCCTGCATCGCCGGATTGGTCGCGAAAGAGCGCCCTATCAGTCTCGCTTCGACGTTCGATCCTGAGTCTTATCGCCTGCATCGCCGGATTGGTCGCCGCTCGTGAAGCCGGCGAAGGACGTGCCGTCTATGCGGGCATGTCGATACGATTCTGATATGGCTGCGACTGACCAAATAAGGCTGTGCACTCGCATCATGCCTCGGCGCGATCGGCTCACTCCCGCTGGTCGCGCCAAGGCCTCACCCGCGGAAGCCACACGACGCTGCATCATCGATCTAAAGAGCGCCCTATCAGTCTCGCTTCGACGTTCGATCCTGAGTCTTATCGCCTGCATCGCCGGATTGGTCGCGGCCTCCGCAACGCTAGCTCAGGCGCCCTCAGCGCCGGCCAGCCCCCAGCGCGTCCGCGTCATCACCGTCGATTTCGTGCTCTCCGGCAAGCTGGAGAAGATCGGCCGTCTGGCCGGTCATGCTCACATCGAGTTCGACCACCTTTATGTTGAGACGGCGTCGGGCGAGCCAAAAGACTGGCTCGACAACGCCGGTCTCGTCATCCTCGATACGCCTCGGCCGATGGATCTTGCAAAGGTTCAGGAGCGGCTCGGCCCGGCACTTACGGAGACTCACACGCCATGGATCCGGATCGGTGGCGGCCCACCGGCCTTTGGCAACATCGTGCCTCAGCACGCACGGCGTGTGATGGCCTATTACGCCGCGGGCGGCGGACAGAACCTGCGCGCGATGTTCGACTATATCCGGGCCTGGCGTGACAATACCGACACGAATGCTGTGGTGCCGCCGGCAGCGCTGCCGTCGACCGGCTTCTATCATCCTGCGGCACCTGCGGTGTTCGACAGTCTGGACAGCTATCTGGCCTGGGGCCGTAACCGCTGGAAGAGCGATGCGCCGCGGATCGCCTTCGCCATCCACTCCGGTCTGATCGCCGGGATGGAGACGCAGGTGATCGATGCGTTAGTCGCGCAAAGTGAGCTACGCGGCATGATGCCGCTCGTCTTCTGGTTCAACGCCGCCAACGCGGATGCGCTTCAAGAACTGCTCGTGCCGACCAAAGCCGATGTTCTGGTTATCGCGACCCATCTTCAGAACGGTCCCGCGCGCAAGGCCGAGTTTCCCAAGCTCGACGTCCCCGTCCTCCAGACCGTCAGCTATCGGGATGGTGATGCCGAGGCTTGGGCGAAGGCGGAGAGCGGAATGTCACCTCGTCTCGTTGCACCGTTTTTGGCAGTGCCGGAGGGTTGGGGAGTCAGCGATCCATTGGTGGTCGACGCGGTACCCGACGGCGAGCCAGTTCCGATCATGGGCCAGGTTGATGCCCTGCTGGCGAAAGCCGCGCGCCTTGCGGCGCTTCGGCACAGGCCGGCGGTCGACAAGCGCTTGGCGCTGATGTTCTGGAATTATCCTCCCGGCGAGAACAACGTCTCGGCATCGAACCTTAACGTTCCGCGCAGTCTCGAAAAACTCACGGCCGTACTCGTCAGCGCTGGCTACGACGTGCCACCGACCGCCGAAACACATCTGATCGAAGCCGCGCAGGCGATGCGCGGCGCGCTGAATCATCCCGAACGGCTCAATGCGCTGCTTGCTGATGGGCTCGCGGATACGATGCCGGTTGCGCGCTATCGCGCGTGGCTCGACACCTTGCCGGCTGAAAGGCGGGACGAACTCCTTAGCCGCTGGGGGGCGCCGGAAGAGCAGCCCAGTCTTGCTGAGATTGACGGGGAGAAACGATTCATCATTCCGCGCCTTGCGCTGGGCAAGCTGCTAATCATGCCGCAGCCGCCACGCAGCGGCCGCCCAGGTGTTGACTATCATGACACCAAGCAGCCGCCAGGACACGCTTATCTCGCTGCCTATCTTTATCTGCGCGAGATTGCGGGCGTGGACGCGCTCATTCATTTTGGCACCCACGGCACGCAGGAATGGACACCTGGCAAGGATCGCGGACTATCCGTAGACGACTATCCCTATCTCGCGGTTGGTGATCTTCCGGTCTTCTACCCTTACATTCAGGACAACATCGCCGAGGCGGTCCAGGCCAAGCGGCGCGGCCGCGCTGTCACCATCAGCCATCAGACGCCGCCCTTCGCGCCTGCCGGTCTCTACGATGAAGTGCGCGACTTGCACGCCAAAATCCACGAATACATCCAGCTTGATGACGGCGCAGTTCGCGACCGCACGGCGGCACAGATCCGCGCCATGGTCGTACGCGCCAACATGCACCGCGACATGGCGCGGGACGAAGCGAAGATGGAAGCGGAGTTTCCGACCTTCCTGTCGGCACTGCACGATCATGTGCATGAGCTGGCTCGGCATGCCATGCCGCTCGGCTTGCACACATTCGGCGAGCCTGCATCGCCCGAGCATCGCCTCGTCACCGTGATACAGCAGCTCGGCGAGCCATTCTATCACTGTCTTGGGACTGAGCCGGACGAGTTCTTCGCTGCGGACTTCAAGGCGCTCAGGGACAGTTCGCCCTACCGTCTGCTGCACCGGCATCTGCGCGAAGGCCTTCCCCTGTCGGAGATGACCGACTGTGAGATTCGATCGATGGTCGAGCGCGCGGCCGCGCTTGATCGACATCTGGCGCAGACCAGCGAGATCGAGGCACTCCTTGCGGGTCTTGCCGGCGGCTTCGTCGCGCCCGGCCCGGGCGGCGATCCGATCCGCAATCCCGACGTGCCGAGTGGACGCAATCTGTTTCCGTTCGAACCGGACAAGATCCCGACGCGGGCGGCCTATGAGGCGGGCGGCAAGGCGCTGCAGCAACTGGTCGATGCCTATCGCGCCGACCACAACGACGAGACGCCACGCAAGTTCGCTTTCAGCCTATGGTCCGGCGAGACAATGCGCCACCTCGGTGTCGTGGAAGGTCAGATTCTGCACGCCCTCGGCTTGCGCCCCGTCTGGGATGACGGCGGTCGCGTGACAGCGATAGACATCGTTCCGGCGAGCGAACTGGGGCGTCCGCGTATCGACATCGTGTTGCATGTCACGAGTGTCTACCGCGATCAGTTCGATGGCTTCATGCGTCTCCTGGCCGACGCCATCGTGCGGCTCGCCGCGCTCGACGAACCAGACAACGCGGTTGCGCGCAATACAAAGGATGTCGCGCGGACACTTGTCGCGCACGGCATTGCCGCACCGCGCGCGGCAGAGCTTGCGGCGTTGCGCATCTTCAGTAACGCGCCAGGCGACTATGGAACGAGCCTCCCAGGCTCGGTCCAGCAATCGACGACATGGGACAAGGAGGGGCCGCTGGCGGAAGCGTTTCTTGATCGCCTGCAATATGCCTATGGTGCGAAGGACTGGGGCACGCGCGTCGACGGCGGCAATCTCCTCGCCGAGCAATTGAAAGGCACGCAAGCTGCCGTGCTTTCGCGCTCGTCGAAGCTGCACGGTGTCCTATCGACTGATCACCCGTTTGAATATCTCGGCGGCCTCTCGCTCGCCATTCGCCACCTCGATGACAAACGCCCCTCGCTCTACATTGCCGACCTGCGGGAGCAGACGTCACGAATCACCTCGGCCGCACGCTTCCTTGCCGACGAGATGCGTACGCGAACGCTGAATCCGCATTGGATCAGTGGCATGCAGCAGGAGGGCTATGCCGGGACGCTGGAGCTTCTGAACGCCGTCAACAATCTGTTCGGCTGGCAGGTGACTGATCCGGGCACCGTGCGCGCCGACCAATGGCAGGCTATCCACGATACCTTCATCCGCGACCTCCGGCAGCTCGGCCTCACGGCGTGGTTCGAGCAACACAACCCTACCGCTCAGGCGCAGATCGTCGAACGAATGATCGAGGCGATCCGCAAGGGCTATTGGGATGCAACTGAGCAGACCCGCCGCGAACTGATCGAACGCTGGCGAGAGCTCACGGAACAGCATGGCGTTAATGTCGGAGAGCCCGCCACGCGAGCCTTCATCGCCGACATGGCAGCAGGTTTCGGCTTGCAGTCAGCCACAGGGGCAACGGCCGCCCCGAGCGTCGATACGGCTGCGGATCGTGGCGAGCAGGTCCGCGGGCCGGTTCTGCGGCCTGCGGCTGCGGCCGACCGCACGGGTGCGTCGCCTTGGCAGACATGGCTCGCCCTGGCCGCACTCATGGCATGCATCTGTGCGGGCGCCTTTGCCCAAGTCCGATTCAATGGGCGGCTTCGACAGGGAGAACGAGTGACGTGAACGCTCTGGAGTCGGGTTTGTTCGAGCTCTCCAAGCTCTTTCTCATACCGGTGCTTGTACTGATCGTATTGGCGCTCGCCTATGCCTTCATCATGCTCGGCGCCTTCGCTGTCGAGATATGGGAACGCTTCCGCGGAACCTATCGCTCGTCGCTCGTCGCTTATCACACAGCCCATGGCGTCGGCAGCGACGATCTCGAGTTGTGGATCATGAAGCGTCTGGAATGGCTGCGGATCGTGTCGCGCACCGCGCCGATGCTAGGCCTTGTCGCCACCATGATCCCGATGGGCCCCGCGCTTCTGTCGCTGGCCAACAACGACGCCAAGACGGTCGGCGAGAACCTCGTCGTTGCCTTCTCAGCCGTCATCCTCGCGCTTGTGAGTGCGTCGATCACCTTCGTTCTGCTCACCGTGCGTCGCCGCTGGTTGCTCCAGGAGTTGCGCGCGATCGAACGTCAGGGGAAGGCGAACTGATGCGCTTCCTCGAAGACAGTGATGCGGACGATCCGATCCTGTCCGTCGTCAACCTGATCGACGTCTTTCTCGTCGTCGTCGCGATTCTGATGATCATCATCGTCAAGAATCCGCTCAATCCGTTCAGCAACAAGAATGTGATCGTCGTCGAGAATTCGGGCGAGGCGGACATGCGGATCACGGTCAAGGACGGCCAGGAATTGATGCGATACGAGACAAGCGGACAGATCGGCGAAGGGAAGGGCACTCGCGCCGGCGTGACCTATCGCCTTTCGGATGGGCGCCTGATTTATGTCCCTGAACAATCATCAAACCCCAAGCCAAGATAACGGACTTTGCGATAGCGTCAGCGTGGGAGCGCAGCAGCTTTTGGCGGCTATCGGACGCATCAAAGCGCCGTTGTCGCGGCACCTGCGCCGGAACGGCCCTTTTCGCCCGGGATGCAGACCGGGAGAGCCAGCAGAGCCAGAACATCATAGCGCTGAAGTCGTTGCCGACGTACATTTCGATAACTTGTCGCTACCGGGGAGTGCATGATGTCTGCTCCTTCCGATGCTGCCTACGTTCACGATACGCTTCTGGTTGATCTGGCGCTGCAGGGCGGCGGATCTCATGGCGCCTTCACTTGGGGGGTGCTTGATCGATTGCTTGAGGAGCCGTGGCTGCGGATTGATGGCATTTCCGGCACTTCAGCGGGTGCAATGAATGCGGTTGTCTTTGCAGATGGATACGCAGCGGGCGGACCAGAAGGCGCGCGGACGGCGCTCAAGGTGTTCTGGCAGCGCGTGTCGGATGCCGCGCGGTTCAGTCCTATTCGGCGAAGTCCGCTGGATATGCTTTTGGGGCGCTGGACAATGGATACGTCGCCGTTCTTCATTGCCTTCGATCTGGCGGCGCGTTTGTTCTCGCCTTATGACCTGAACCCGCGAGGCATTAATCCGCTGAGGGAAATTCTGTCGGAGTGCGTTGACTTCAAACGAGTGGCGGAGTCGTCCATCCGCTTGTTCGTCACCGCGACCAACGTTCGCACTGGTCGCGGGCGCGTGTTCCGTAATGCTGAGCTCGCGCCCGACGTGTTGCTGGCATCCGCCTGTCTGCCGACGCTATTTCAGGCGATAGAAATCGACGGCGAAGCCTATTGGGATGGCGGTTACTCCGGTAATCCAACCATCACTCCGTTGGTGCGAGAATGTGAATCCAGAGATACGCTGCTCGTCGCAGTCAACCCTGTCGAGCGACAGGGCACGCCGCGGTCTGCACGCGAGATTCTCGATCGATTGAACGAGGTGTCGTTCAACGCCACGTTGCTGAAGGAACTGCGCATGATTGCACTGCTCCGGCAGGTGGCTGACGCAGGCACTGGCGAAGGTGCGCTTTGGGCGGGGATGCGGATGCACCTCATTGCGAGTACAGCCCTTGCCAAGCTCGGAGCATCTTCAAAATTCAATGCAGAATGGGATTTTCTGACCATGCTGCATCGTGAAGGCCGCAGCAGTGCCGAATCCTTCCTGAAGAGCAATGGAGAACTCGTCGGAAAGACTTCTACGCTCAATTTAGACGTTCTTCTGGAACAGGTCTGAATCATGGGCCTTCTGGGAATTCTGCTTGCACTCGGGGTATTGATCTTTCTGGCGTATCGCGGCTGGAGCGTTCTTCTGCTCGCGCCCGCGGCTGCACTGGTTGCAGCCGCCATCTCGCGAGAGCCGCTGCTCGCTCACTGGACGCAGACATTCATGAACAGCGCGGCACAGTTCCTCGCGCAGTTCTTCCCACTGTTCTTGTTGGGCGCGCTGTTTGGAAAACTCATGGACGACAGCGGGTCAGTCCAGGCCATCGCGAGCTTCATGACGAAACGATTGGGATCGCGCCGCGCCATACTCGCGGTCGTGCTGGCTGGTGCATTGGTGACGTATGGCGGCGTCAGCTTGTTTGTTGCCTTCTTTGTTCTGGCACCCATGGCGCAGGCGCTGTTCCGGGCGGCGAATATCCCGCGGCGGCTGATGCCGGCGGCCATCGCGCTCGGTACCTCGACGTTCACGATGACAGCATTTCCGGGCACGCCGGCAATTCAGAATGCGATTCCGATGCCGTTTTTCGGCACCACGCCGTTCGCTGCGCCGGGCCTCGGGATTATCGCTTCAGCGATCATGCTGGCCTTCGGCTTGTGGTGGCTGACCCATTCCGAAGGTGCCGCGCGGCATGCCGGTGAGGGCTATGGCACCGGAGCTGATATCATTGCCGATGCTGTTGCCGATGATGAAATCATTCGCGAGCGAGCAACGACTGCCCGAGAGTTTGACCCAGCGGAGCTTCGCCATGGTCATCACAGTGATGCGGTGATGCCAATCGGCGCAGCCGTCCTGCCACTCGTCGTTGTCGTCGGTGTCAATCTTTTGATGTCGCTGCTCGTTTTGCCACGGCTCGATTTTTCCTTTCTGGCGGAAGAACGTTGGGGAAGCACCTCGCTGTCTGCGGTTGCGGGCGTTTGGTCCGTGGTGGTGGCGCTCGCGGCCGCGATACTGACGCTTGTCCTCGTCAATCGTCAACGGCTGCCCGAGTTGCGCCAGACCATGGATGCGGGCGCCAATGCCTCCGTTCTGCCAGCATTTAGTGTCGCCAGTCTCGTAGGCTTTGGCGCGGTTGTTGCAGAGCTGCCGGCGTTCGCGATCGTACGCGACTGGGTGCTGTCGATCGGAGGCGGCCCGCTGGTTTCGCTTGCCGTCGCCACTAACGTGCTCGCCGCTCTGACCGGTTCTGCCTCAGGTGGCATGACGATCGCGCTGGATGCGCTCGGCAGCACCTATATGCGTATTGCGGCGGAGCAAGGTATTGATCCCTCGCTCATGCACCGGGTGGCTACAATCGGTTCAGGTACGCTCGACAGTCTGCCGCACAACGGCGCGGTGGTGACGCTGCTTGCCGTTTGCGGTTGCACACATCGCGAAAGCTATCTGGATATCGTCATGGTTGGAATTGTCAGTGCGCTTATCGCACTGGCCGCGGTGATTGTCTTGGGCTCGGCGTTCGGGTCGTTCTGACAAACAAGGAGTTAGCGATAAACATGGGGGCGGCTCATCGTGCTGGACCCCATCATCTCTCCGATCCGTCTACGGCCGCCTCGTTGACAGCGATTCGGACGGGTTACGTTCGTAATCAAATCTTTGGCTAATGAAATCTGGCCGTAACACGGCGCTTTCATCCTCAACACAGCCTAACGGTGGACAGACGGAATCCGTGAGTAAGCCTACTCGCGCTCTTAAAGCCGTCACGAGTTACCGCAGTCCTCATTCCGACGGCCGAAGTGATAGGACTGGGAACTGAGATTGACTCTTTTATCGCGGCTACTCGTGCTGGTGTTTGTCGCGCTACTGCCGGCGATCGGGATCCAAGCGTACAATGAATTCGACCTACGCCGTTCGCGCCAGATCGAGGTGCAAAACCATGCAATTAATCTGGCCGATCTGGCAGCGGCAGAACAGCGGCAGATCGTCCAGGGAATCCGCCAAGTCTTGATTGTGCTGTCGCAACTTCCATCGATAAAGAAAAGGGATTGGCAAGCATGCAATGCTTACCTGGGGGCGGTGAAGCAACGCTTTCCAGTGTTCCTCACACTCGTCGTCACGGATTTGAAGGGCCAGACCTTCTGTGATCCCTACAATAGTCAAAAGCCGGTCAATGTCTCCGCGCGGGCGTATTTTGCCAGTGCTCTTAAGAGTGGAGATTTTACGGTGGGAGAATTCTCGTTTGGTCTACAATCCGGCCGGAAGGCGATACAGTTTGCGCTGCCATTCTACGGCGACGACGGGCAAATAGGCGGTGTCATCATCGGGACCCTGAGTCTCGACTGGCTCGCCGATTACATCGCAAAAAAAGGCGCACCACCGGGGGGCGCGCTTGCCATCATGGATCGCAACGGCACTTTCCTCGCCCGCTATCCTGATAACGCCCAGTTTGTCGGACGAAAGGCCGCCGAGAAGGATTTGTCAGTTGGCCATCGGCGCGCTGCCGATATTGTCGATGTTGATGGCGTGCGGCGAATTGTCGGCTATTCAGCTTTAGGAGATGCCTCCGGAGGGCTTCTTATCAGTTTTGGACTCGACAAAGCGCAAGCGTTTGCTGAGATTCAACGCCGTACTCAACGTGGCATCTTCTTAATTGGCCTGAGCACGGCGCTAACGCTGGTGCTGATATCGCTCGGCGCGAGGCGATTCATTCATCGTTCGCTTGGGCAATTGATCGAAGCTGCGAACCGATGGCGGATCGGCGAATTTTCCCGCCGCGTGGAGATTCGGGGAAGGGGCGAACTCGTTGGAGTCGCGGAGGCTTTCAACACGATGGCCGACGCGTTGGAGCATCGTGAGCAAGAGTTGTCCGAGGCGAAGGAGAGAGCAGAGGAAGCCGCAGCCCGTATTACGATGATCTTCGAAAGTACCACCGACAGTGTGGTCATTGTCGATCCGAGCGGGCGTATCAGCTATCTCAATGGGCCGGCCTGGAAGCTAATCGAAAATCGTAATCTCATTGGCATGACGTTGTTGGACGTTCTCCCAGAGGGCGCCGACACCGAAGTTATGAGTCAGCTTCGAGAGGCTATCTCGGATCGGCGCCCCGTTTCTGTCGAAATGTTCTGCACGACCCGAAATGCTTGGTATGCGATCAACACATTCCCTTCCAGCGAAGGAATCGCAGTTTTCCTACGAGACATAACCGAGCATAAGAATGCGGTCGAGGCACGCCGCGTCATCGAGGCCCAGTTCCACCACAGTCAGAGGATGGAGACCGTCGGTCAACTCACCGGTGGCGTGGCGCACGACTTCAACAACTTGCTTATGGTGGTTTCCGCAAATCTCGAACTCATCGAGGAGGCCGCGGATATTTGCAAGATCCAGCAATATGCGAGCACCGCGCGGCGGGCCACGGACCGAGGGACAAAGCTGACGTCGCAACTCCTCGCGTTTTCACGGCAGCAAGTCCTGAACCCAAAAGTGGTCAATGCAAACCAACTCATTTCTGCGTTTCTGGGACTTATCCGTCAGGCTGTCGGAGCAGGATGCGAGGTCGCGTTGCAGACCGATGACCAGTTGTGGCTGTGCCGCGTCGATCCGGCATTGCTAGAGACAGCTCTCCTCAACCTGGCTCTGAATGCACGCGACGCTATGCCGGACGGCGGCGCGCTCAAAATCGAAACGCGGAACGTCATCGTAAATGAGAGTTCGGTGGTCGCTGGATGTTTGCCTGGATCGTACGTCCTGATCTCCGTCGTGGACAACGGCTGCGGGATGACTCCAGAGGTGCGGGATCGGGTATTTGAACCATTCTTCACGACCAAGGAGGTCGGGAAAGGCACGGGGCTCGGCCTCAGCATGGTCTATGGCTTTGTTCGACAGTCCGGTGGGCATATTGATATCACCAGCGTCCTCGACGTCGGAACGACCATTGATTTGTATCTACCCAAGGCAACGCAAATGCCTGATGCCGAAGCGAATCACATCCAACCCACCGCGGTGCCGGCGGGATCGGAGCGCATTCTGTTGGTTGACGACAATGAGGATCTCCTGGACGTAACGTCGACGATGCTAACTGGCCTGGGCTATCGAGTCTCATCTGCCCGAAACGGCGCAGAGGCCCTTCAGATACTTCGCAGTGATCAGGAGTTCGAGCTCTTGTTGAGCGATATCGTCATGCCCAATGGGATGAGCGGCGTTGAGCTTGCTCGCGAAGCCAGGCGATTGAGGGAAGATATCAAGATCCTGCTTACTTCGGGTTACGCAGAAGATGTGTTGGAACGACACAATGCCGTGGGAGAGTTTTCAATTATTGACAAGCCCTTCCGTTTGGCGGACTTGGCTCGGCGTCTCCATTCAATCCTGCGAGACGCATGAGCTTCACCCCATTGTACTGCCCGAGACTCCCGCTCCCTCACATCCGGTCCATCTCATCATGGAGTTGCAGGTTGGGTATCGGCTTTCCGGATTGGAGAAGTCAGCTGGAGGTATAGCTATGTCGCATCGGTACAATGCAATGTGAGCGCAGCGGATCTACAGCGAAGATCGCTCGACTTGCACCTCAGTAGGCTCGCACCTCAGTTAGATGCGATTCTTTGATCGATGCTCCGTTTTTTGTGGATGCGCGCCGGGGGCTCCGGACGACGTCAGTTTCGATTTCGGCATGGCAAGCGATTTCACTCCGTCAAGGAAATTGTTGACGATCATATCCGCGATATCATCAGTCTGAAGGCTGACTGCGGTGCCGTGAATGTGCTTCCGGATCAGGTAATAGATAACCGTCGAATGCAGATGCCAGGCTAATTCCAGCTCCATTGGCGAAAGTTCGTGTTTTTTCCTTGCCTCTGTCTCGCTGCGCAGTTCGAGGGCAATCTTGCCTAGTAAGCGTGTGACATGTCCCTGGATATATCTTTTTGTAAGATCGCTGCCTTCCAGGCTCGAATGCATGGCGACGCGAATCCAATTCCGATCATCCACGGCGACCAGATATGACCTGAAAAATTCCTGCAGCCGCTCACGGAGCGGGCGACTGCGATCGGCGAGCGTCTCTTCCCATGCAGGATTCCATCGCGACAGGAACGTCTTTTCGTAAACACGTTCGATCAAGTTCTCTTTCGAGCCGAAATAGCGATAGATCAGTGATTGAGAAACGCCGATGCGATCTGCGAGCGCGCGGGTCTGCGCTCGAAAGCCTTCTTCAGCAAAAAAATCGATAGCTGCGTCCAGAATCATGCGCTCCCTCGTTTGAGGGGAAAGACGCATGCGACGTTGCGTCTCGGCACTCACGTCCTCGCTCATTTTGGCTTTAGGAGAGCGGGCGTTTTGCTTCGTGGTCATCTGGATTCTCTAGGTTTCATCTGGGCTTTACCGCAGTTGCGAGCGCACCTTTTAAATATGGAGAGCCGCGGCGCCAAGCCACAGCTGAATAAAGTCATCCAACGGTCGCTTGACAACTCTCCATCTTAATGAGCAAATGATTACTAACAAGGGTTCAGTTAGCCCCAAAGAAACAGCAGAGGGAGGCAAATATGGCTGCGTTGAAACGCAAGGTAGTGATAACTTGCGCAGTTACGGGGGCGATTCACACCCCCTCCATGTCGCCTCATCTCCCTATAACTGCAGATCAGATTATTGCGGACGCCCTAGGTGCTGCTGAGGCCGGGGCTGCCATTCTTCATCTTCATGCGCGTGACCAAGAGAACGGGAGGCCCGATCAAACTCCTGAGGGTTTCGGTCGCTTTCTCTCCCGTATCAAGCAGCAGACGAAGGCTGCGATCAACATTACGACAGGCGGCAGTCCGTTCATGCGCGTCGAAGAGCGCGTCAAGCCCGCTGAACATTTTAAGCCTGAAGTTGCCTCGCTAAATATGGGATCAATTAACTTCGGCTTGTTCCATCTGTTGGATCGATACAAGGAGTTCAAACACGATTGGGAGCCGCAGTTTCTGGAATCAACGCGTGATCTGGTCTTCAGGAATTCCTTCAAGGACATCGAGTACATTCTGGAGACTTGTTACAATAACAATACGCGATTTGAGTTCGAGTGCTACGACATCGCTCACCTTTACAATCTGAAGCACTTTCTTGATCGCGGCCTCGTCAAGCCGCCTCTCTTTGTGCAGTCGGTTTTCGGAATCCTGGGCGGCATCGGCACTCATCAGGAAGACGTGATGCACATGAAGCGCACGGCTGACAGGCTGTTCGGCGATCAATACCGCTGGTCAGTGCTCGGTGCAGGTGCGTCCCAGATGCGTATTGCCGCAATGGCAGCATCAATGGGCGGCAATGTGCGTGTCGGATTGGAGGATTCGCTCTGGGCGGGTCCAGGCAAGCTTGCAACGTCGAATGCCGAGCAGGTTCGGCTGGTCCGCTCGATTATCGAAGGAATGGGGCTCGAGATTGCCACCGCCGATGAGGCACGTGAAATTCTTTCGCTGAAGGGGGCTGATCAAGTGAATTTCTAAGCAGCTGCAGCAAGCGGGATGGCAGCCGAAAGCTCGCATCCCGCCGTGCGACTGCGCGTGCGTCGATTGTCGTCTAGCTAAAAAATGCACAGGGCGAAAAGCCCGGCAATAAGGGCACAAGCCCGATCTCAGGGAGAGAGACTATGACGAACCTTACGCGTCGCGATACGTTTTCGCTTGCCGGTGGTGCTCTGGCGGCGATGGCGTCCTCGGCATACGGCCAGGCAGGACCGATCAAGATCGGCTTCGGCATGGCGTTGACAGGCGGGCTAGCCGGAGGAGGTAAAGCCGCGCTGCTGTCCTATCAAATCTGGGCCGAAGAAGTTAATGCGCGGGGTGGAATATTGGGCCGCAAGGTCGAGCTGGTCCACTATGACGACCAATCCAATCCTGCGACCGTGCCGGGCATCTACTCAAAGCTGATCGACATCGACAAAGTCGACATTGTGATTTCCGGTTACGCGACGGTGCCGACCGCTGCTGCAATGCCTGTCGTGATGCAGAAAGGAAAAGTGTTTCTTTCGCTGTTTGCTTTGGCCGCGAATGACGAGTTTCGTTACGATCGCTATTTCCAGATGCAGCCAAACGGACCGCAAGCGAAGTTCGAATTTTCGCGGGCCTATTTCGAATTGGCTTCAAAACTTTCGCCTAAGCCGCAGACAGTCGCCCTGGTTGGCGCTGACGCCGAGTTCGGCGTACTTGCGGTTGAGGGCGCTCGCGCAAACGCGAAAAAGGCCGGGATCAAGATCGTTTACGACAGAAGCTACCCCCCAAACACGCAAGACTTCGGTTCGATTGTTCGCGCCATCAAAGCAACCAACCCGGATTTGCTGTTTATCGGTTCTTACCCGCCAGATTCGGCCGGCATGATCCGCGCAATCCACGAGGTTGGCTTGAATGCTCGAATGGTTGGCGGAGGAATGATTGGGCTTCAGTTCGCGGCTTTGAAGCAGCAACTCGGCCCGATGCTGAACAATATTGTCGCCTACGATCTTTACGCGCCAGAGCCGACAATGAATTTCCCAGGTGTGGCTCCTTTCCTCGCCAAATACCGCGAGCGTGCGGTTCAGGCTGGCGTCGATCCGCTCGGCATTTACATCCCACCATTTGCATATGCGGAGATGCAAATTCTCGAGTCTTCGGTCAATGCGGTCAAATCCCTCGATGATAAGAAGCTCGCCGAGCATATGCGCGCGACGAAATTCTCCACGATCGTTGGCGACATCAAGTTCGGGGATCGCGGGGAATGGGCTGAGCCTCGCGTTCTGCTGATCCAGTATCGCGGCATCGTCGGCAATGACGTCGAACAGTTCAAGCAGGCCGGCAAGCAGGTCATTTTGGATCCGGTTGCGTTCAAGTCGGGCGATCTCGTGACCCCGTTTGAACCCATCAAACGCTGACGGAGGTGAGCGCGACCGGAGACGATCATGATTTTCAGTTTTGACCTCTTCTCCAATGCCATCGTCTCCGGCGTCCTTTTAGGCGGCTTCTATTGTGCGGTCGCAGTCGGAATCACGATCGCCTTCGGAATGCTGGACATTGTTAACATCGCCCATCCGGCATTTATCATGGCCGGGGGCTTTATCGCCTACTACTGCAATACGTATCTGGGTATCGATCCGGTGCTGGCCTGTGTCATCGCGGCTGTCCCGGCTTATGCGATCGGACGGCTTCTTTACCGTTTCTATTATCTCGCTTTTGAGAAACGGGGAGAGGAGTCGCTGCAAGGGTTGGCCTTCTTCTTCGGCATTCTCTTCATTATCGAAGTCGCACTGATCCTGACCTTCGGGGTCGACTACCGTTTCGTCGAGGCCGCCTATATCGGTCCGACCATATCGGTTGGATTTCTTGCAATCCCATGGAGGCTGCTCGTTCCGCTCATTGTCGGGTTGGCCGTCATCGGCGGGATCATGGTCTTCTTGTCAAAGACCTTTATCGGTAAGGCGATTCTGGCCGTGTCACAGGATCCTCTGGCGCTTCGCCTTGTCGGCGGCAATCCTGTGAGGGTCAAGGAGATCGCCTTCGGACTATCGATCGCGACGGCGATCATTGCGGGTGCCTTGCTGATCATCATTCAACCGATTGAGCCGTCGTTGGGGCGGGATTTCATCGGCCGCGTTTTTGCGATCGCGGTGCTCGGAGGCATGACGAGCCTGCCGGGCACCATCGTGGCGTCGATGATCCTTGGAATCTCGGAAAGTCTCACGACGACGTTCTTTGGTCCGTCATGGTCGCCGGCGGTTGCCTTCGGATTGCTGCTCGTCGCTCTTGCCGTCAAACCCGCGGGGATCTTCGGGCGATGAAAGAGGTCATAACTCAATCACCGGAGAGTCGCGCGTCTGCGAAGTCGCTGCGCTGGGTTTTCCCCATCGTGATCTGCGCGAGCGTTGGTATCGCATCGCTCCTGCTCCTTGACCTTGCGAAGACGGACTACGCCTTCCTGGCGGCTTACACGGTTCTACAGTTCGTAGCGCTGGCGACGGCGTGGAATATTCTTGGCGGTTACGCAGGCTATGTGAATTTCGGTGTCGCAGGCTTCTTCGCAGTCGGCGTCTACACCAGCGTTGTCATCTACAAAACCCTGCAATGGCCGCTGCTCTTTACCATTCCGCTTGCGGCAGCTGTCGCGGGCTTGCTGGGATTGGGCATGGGATACCTGACCCTTCGCCTGAGGGGTGTCTTCTTTTCCATCGCCACGCTCGCGATGTCCGTTGTCCTCAACACGCTCGTCGTGAACTGGTCGTTCGTCGGCGGGTCCCGCGGCGTTTACATTCTTCATCCCGAAACGATGCCGTTCTTCGGAACCTATGCGCGTTATCTATTTGTGGTGATGCTTACTCTTGCCATGGGATCAATCCTGATTGCGCGCTTCATCGAGAATTCGTGGATTGGGAATGGCTTGGCCGCGCTCAAGGATGATGAGATGGCGGCGGAATGCGCGGGGGTGCCATCGCTGCGAATGAAGCTATTCGCAACGACGGTCAGCGGCGCATTGCTTGGAGCGATCGGTGCGCCGTTCCCGTATTTCATCACATATGTCGATCCGAATTCTGCGTTCAGTCTGACCATTGCCGTCAATGCCATCGCCATGCCGCTCATTGGAGGCACGGCTACATGGCTCGGTCCGGTCATAGGTGCTCTGCTGCTCGGAACGCTCCAGCAGATCGCCACCGTGACGATTTCGTCGGCCCTTAATTTGCTGATTGTCGGTGTGTTGCTTGTGTTCTTCATCACGGTCGCGCCCAACGGGATTATCGGCTTCATCAGGGACATGCGGGAGAAACGCAAATGAGCGGATCTGCCATCCTTTCTTCCCGAGGGGTCATAAAGCGCTTTGGTGGCTTTACCGCCTTGAACGGAATTGATTTCGATCTGGGAGAGCGCGAGCGCGTTGGTTTGATCGGTCCGAACGGCTCTGGGAAGAGCACGTTCGTCAATTGCCTGACGGGTGCCCTGCCGCATGAAGGCAGCGTGGTATTTGCGGGTGCTGATATCACCGGTATGCCTGCATGGAAGCGAGCGCGTTCTGGCCTTGCGCGAAGCTTTCAAATTCCCCGCCCGTTTCGCGGACTGACGGTTCGGCAAAACATCGGCGTTCCACTGTCGTTTATCTCGGGTATCTCCGACCGGGATGAGTTGAACGCGAAAGCAGACTACGTCCTTGGACAGGTGGGGCTGCTGGCAAGAGCGGATGCCAGTCCGAAGAGCCTTAGCCAGGTCGATTTGCGAAAACTGGAATTGGGGCGGGCCCTGGCGGCGCAGCCCCGCGTTCTCATCGCAGATGAAGCGATGGCCGGACTGTCGGATTCTGAGGTCGATGAGATTCTCGATCTGCTCATGCGGCTCAACGACAGCGGCATCGCTATCGTTCTGATCGAGCACATCATGCGCGCGGTTATTCGCTTCTCCCAGCGTGTCGTCGTCTTTGTTGCTGGCGCGAAGATTGCCGATGGTGATCCACGCGAAGTCATGGACCATCCAGAAGTGGTGAGGGCCTACCTTGGGCAATAGTCTGACCATTGAAGGTGTTGATGCCGGCTACGGTGCTGTCACCGTGCTGTCGAATGTCAGTCTTCGGGCGGGCGATGGAGAAACCGTCGCGTTGCTGGGGACGAATGGCAACGGCAAGACCACGCTGATGCGCTGTATCACCGGACAGATCGTTCCGAGCCGCGGGAAGATTATCGCGGAGATTGACGGGCAGCGGCATAGCCTCATTGGCATGTCGACCGAGGAAATCGTCGATATTGGGATTTCACTGGTGCCGGAGGGCCGACGGCTGTTTCCAAAGCTGACGGTCGAAGAAAATCTCACGCTCGGGGCCTATCGGAGAACAGCTCGGGCTCAGATCGCGAAGAACATCGAATTCTGCTTCGAGGCATTTCCGCGGTTGAAAGAGCGCCGCGGCCAGATGGCTGGATCGATGAGCGGCGGAGAGCAACAGATGCTTGCGCTAGGACGAGCGTTGATGGCCGGTCCGCGCATTCTTCTTGTCGATGAGCCATCGGTCGGCCTCGCTCCCATTCTGGTTGCGCGCATGATCGACAAGATCGCGGAGCTTTCATCCGCGCTAGGTCTGACCGTTTTGATGGCAGAGCAGAATTTCGAACAAGCGACAAGAATAGCGAACCGCGGCTACGTGCTTGTTCACGGGCAGGTTGCACTTGCCGCCGACAGTGTCGCGGATCTGAGAAGCAGCGACGTGGTTCGCCGCCTCTATCTCGGAGGCGACTGAGATCTACATCCAGCTCAATCAAGAAGAACGGGAGTCGAGAATGGACATCAAGGTTGGCAAGGCCGCAATCGCCGAGGCGAGCGAGAAACTTTCGAACTGGGGACGATGGGGTAAAGAGGACCAGATCGGTACTCTGAACTTCGTCACGCCGGAGCATGTTACGCGCGCTGCCAAGCTCGTGAAGAAGGGCAAGGTCTTTGGGATGGGGATTCCGCTCGATGCGAATGGCCCGCAGAGTGGCCTGTTTGGCGGTCGCTGGAATCCCATTCACACGATGCTTGCAACCGGCACGGACGCGATCGCGGGTCGGCAGGATGAAATCAACCGGATGCGCTACGCCGATGATGCCATCAATATGCCGGTGCAAGCAGCCACGCACTGGGATTCCCTTGGGCACGTTTTCTATGTCGACAAGATGTATAACGGCCATGATGCAAGGAATGTCGATAGCCGTGGCGTGCATCGGCTTGGAATCGAACATACCCGCGATCGCATGGTTGGACGTGGCATTCTGCTTGACGTTGCGCGCTTCAAGGGCGTGGATTCATTGGACGACGGCTATGCCATCTCCAACGATGAGCTCGACGCTGTTGCGAAGAAGCAGGGCGTGACGATCCAGGAAGGAGACTTCGTCATCATCCGCACGGGTCACATGGAGCGCTGCATCAAGAACAAGGCGTGGGGTGGTTATGCAGGCGGAGATGCGCCCGGCGTTAAGTTCGAAAATTGCTATTGGTGCTTTGATAAGAAAATCGCGGCGATCTGCTCCGACACCTGGGGCGTCGAAGTACGGCCGAACGAAGGACCGGAAGTCGCGCAGCCCTGGCACTGGGTTGTCATTCCCGCCATGGGCCTCACGATGGGCGAGATCTTTTATGTGAAAGAACTTGCTGAAGATTGCGCGGCTGACAAAGTCTACGAATTTATGTTTGCCGGCCCTCCGCTCGTCATCACTGGTGGTACGGGCTCGCCGATCAATCCGCTTGCAATTAAGTAGACACTTATCAAGCAACGATTGGAGTCCGGCCTGCTCCGGGCTCCACCGCCGACATCGGTGGACCATTTCAGAGAGAAACGTCTCGATAGGGTCGTGTGATGCGGTTTCGGTTTATACAGCTGCTAAGACGTGTACGACCTACTGCTTTGATCTTTCACGGTGGTCTACCACTACGTTTCATTGTGGACGATATGTCGAAGCAAGACGCCGCGTCCGCGCAATGCGGCGTAAGAAATCGAGAGAATTTGCCAGAGCGTTCGAGCGATCGCTCAGAGGTCACGGTTTCGTCCCTTGGATGTCAGCCATGGTCCATGCAGCAATTCCCACCATTTTGTTGAGGAGGCCCTTAACGTTCTATGTCGTTTCCGTCTCGCGGCGTACCGCTGGTGTAGCAGAGTTTTTGGATTTCCGACCGGGTTGGAGGCGTAGCCGGTTTGGTTAGACGGTGATCAGCCAAACCTCTCGACCAGGAAATCGATGAATAGCCGGACCTTCACAGCAAGGTGCTGGGTGGGCGGATAAAGTGCATAGAGCGCGAGTCGAGGTGGGTGATAGTCGGCGAGACACGTTTGCAGTCGTCCATCGCGGAGGGCGTCCGATGCGATAAAGATCGGTAGGACGGCGATGCCACGGCCATTGATGGCGGCATCGCGCAGAACCTCGGCATTGTTGACGCACAAGGTCCATGGCGGCTGGATCCAATGGTCGCCGTCTCGTCCGATCAGTTTCCATTGGTTGCCGGTGGAGAGGAAGCCGTAGGCGAGACAGTTATGCTCGCGCAGATCACTCGGATGTTTCGGTGTTCCGTGACGCGCGAAATAATCTGGAGAAGCGCAGATAACCCGATCGACCGGCATGATCTTACGGGCAATCAAGCTCGAGGATTCGAGATCGGCAATGCGCAGCGTGACGTCCAGGCCCTCCTGTACCGGATCGACTTGCGCATCGCTCAGCACGAGCTGAATGCGAAGTTCGGGGTAGCGCTCCATGAAGTCGGCAATGGCCGGTCCAAGCTGCAATGTACCGAACGACATCGGCGCGTTGACGCGCAGGAGCCCGCGCGGGGTTGACTGCAGATGGGTAACGGCTTGATCCGCTGCGTCGAGTTCGGTCAACACACCAATGGCTCGTTCGAAATAGACTTGGCCGTTCTCCGTCGGGCTGACCCGGCGCGTCGTCCGATTGAGGAGTTGGACGCCGAGTTCGTTTTCCAGATCGTTGATGTACTTGCTGATCGCGGAGCGGGAGAGGCGCAGCGCCCGCCCCGCCTCCGAAAAGCTGCCGAGTTCGACGACCTTGGTGAACGCGCGAAGGCTGGCAAGCTTGTCCATGTGGGCTGACCTATTGTTTCCAAAACATAGACAGTAATGCTCTGATTTGCCTAATTGTCCATAGAATGAGGATCGCCAATATTTCCCCTCAGCACGGGGCGAAGAGCCCGAGAACTGAGGAGAAAAGACCATGTCAGGCATCCACCACGTCACCGCGATCGCCGGCAACGCATTGCGGAATTTCGATTTTTATACCCACGCCCTGGGTCTGCGCTTCGTCAAGAAGACAGTCAATTTCGACGATCCCGGCACCTATCACTTTTACTATGGCGACGAGACCGGACAGCCGGGCTCTATTCTCACGTTCTTCCCGTGGGAGCATGCCGCAGCCGGCCGTGGCGGCGTCGGCCAAGCTCAACAGACATCCTTCCGCGTACCGGCGCGCTCATTGGGGTACTGGACGCATCGCTTCATCGAGAAGGGCATTGAACATCAGGCCTTGGAAAAGCGGTTTGGCGAGGCTGTGCTTCCGTTCACCGATTCGGATGGGATGAGTCTGGCGCTCGTCGGCGTCCCCGGTGCAGAGAACGAGCCCGGTTGGAGCAACGGCGAGGTGCCTTCTGAACATGCGATCCGTGGCTTTCATGGGGTTACCCTGCTGCTCGACGACGCGACGAAGACTGGAGCAATTCTGACCGACGTCTTCGGTTTCAAGGAAAGTGGCCGGGAAGGATCAGTCGTCCGTTACGTCGCGGAAGGCGCGGAGCTCGCGCACATCGTCGATATCTATGAGGCCAAAGGCTTTCTGCCGGGACGGCAGGGCCGTGGTTCGGTGCATCACATCGCTTTCCGAGCGGCAGATGACGCCGAGCAAGCGGCGATGGCGCAAAAACTCGTCACCGGTCACCGCATGCATCCGACCGAACAGAAGGATCGCAACTACTTCCGTTCGATCTACTTCCGTGAACCCGGCGGCGTTCTGTTCGAGATTGCGACGGACATTCCGGGCTTTGCAGTCGATGAGCCAGTCGCGTCGCTTGGTACGGAATTGAAGCTGCCGGCTTTTCTTGAGCCGCATCGCAAAGACATTGAGAGCGTGTTGCCAGCCTTGGAAGGAGCCACGTGATGACACAGAACCGGTCCTTCATCCATCGCTTCGAGCCGGGTACCCGGCTCGAAGCTCCACCACTCCTCTTGCTTCACGGCACTGGCGGTGACGAGAATGATTTGTTGCCACTGGGACGCGCGGTCTCGCCGGGTTCGGCTTTGCTGTCGGTTCGTGGCCAAGTGCTCGAACACGGCATGCCGCGCTTCTTCCGCCGCCTCGCAGAAGGTGTCTTCGATGAAGACGATGTCGTACGGCGTGCCCACGAGCTAGCCGATTTCGTTGAGGATGCACGCAAGCAGTACGGTATCGCCGCGCCGATTGCGCTGGGTTATTCCAACGGTGCGAATATCGCGGCCGCGATGCTTCTGCTTCGGCCAAGCGTCCTTGCCGGAGGTTTGCTGGTTCGCGCGATGGTGCCGTTGTCGCGACCGCCCGAAGCTGATCTCGCCGGAAGACCCGTGCTGATTCTATCGGGATTGCGAGATCCGATCATTTCTTCAGAGAACGGCGAAACGTTGGCTGCGATGCTGCACAACGCTGGAGCGGACGTTGATCGTCGGGTTGTCCCCGTGGGGCATGAACTTTCGCAGACGGATCTCTTGCTTGCGCAACAATGGATGGCGGAGAGGAGCGTTCCGGCGCCGCACGAGGCCTAACGATGATTCCATGCAAAGCGCGTGGGTGACTTCAATCAGCCGTCATCAATGAAGCCTGCCAATCGAAGATGATTGGTGGGCTTCAACTTATTCCAGTTGCAGTAGTAAGCCGCTTCGAGGTTCTATTTTCACCAACCTGTATCGATGCGCAATCAAGCGCGACTCCGTCAGCGTTGCTGCCATATCCGCACAGGCGGGCATGTGCTTTCCAATATTAAATAAAGGAATTAAGCTTGCCTCGTCATTAAATCCGAGGTGTTGCCGATAGTTTAATAGCAAAAGCATAATAAGGGGGTTCAAATGAAAGACTCTGTGAAGCCTCGAACTCTCAAAAGAGCAATTACCCTTGGCGGCGGCGGTCCGGCGGCAGGGCTGCATATCGGAGTTTTAAGAGCTCTTCGCGCCGCTGATATCACGTTTGATGTGTGGTCGCTCTCCTGTATCGGCGCATGGGTCGGAATTGTTTACAACCAGTGCGACAAGGGCAGAGAAGTAGAGCAGACCTATCAGTTCTTCCGGGATGGTGTGTTTCGCGACGACGAGAGCTATGAACGCTTTCCCATCAACTCTGTGTTTGGCGCGGACTGGTTCGGCAACTCGCGCGCGGTGATGGATTTCGCGCTCGATCCCAACAGCTACAAGGACCTTTGGCAGCCGCATAAGATGATGGACGCCTTCAATGAGACAATGTCACTGTTGTATGACCACTCTCCCTTGCGCAGAAAATACAAGACGTGGGAGAGGGGCGACATCAACGGGTGGATTCTCAATCAGGTATTGGCGCCAAATCCGGCGGTTCGCTATCTGACGTCCTTGATGTATCTGTCCCACATCACCGGCCTGTCCAGGATCAATTATCCGGATAGTGAATTTATGAAGCGCATTAAATTCGACAGGCTCTTTAACGAGGGAAAGCCGTGGATATTCCACAATGCCTGGAATCTGGATGAGCAGGAGCTTGCGTTCTTCTCCAACTATCCAATGAAGGACAAGGGTTACAAAGGCGATATCAACGCCCCAACGTTGTGCGCGTGTTCGGCACTTCCGTTTGTCGAGGAGACCGTCAAGATTGACGGGGAGACGTACTGTGAAGGCGCGCTGGTCGACACGGTCAATTTTAGAAGCTTGCTTGAGGAGCATCCCGATCTCGATGAAATATGGATAAGCCGGATCGTTGATGCCAAGCAAATCCGCAAACCTGAGAATCTTCACGATGCGCTCGCAAATCTGTGCCAGCTATTTGCAGCCACTGTGGGCGAAGATGACGTCAAGCTTTTCAAGTATCACGTTCAATATCCCGAGGCAGGTCAGAAGCCGTGGAAGGGGACCGTGGTCGAGATACATGTGCCAAGTACCATCGATTTTAAGTGGAATCACAGCAATCTCGATAAGGGGCAGAGATTGGGAAAAGCTGCCGCGGAAGACGCGATCGCGGCCTATAAGGCGGCGGGAGAGAACGGGACCGGAAAGGTCCGCTTTATCAATGAGCGTGCACCCAAGGATAAAATGCCCAAGCTGCAAAGCAAGGCACATAAGCCTGTGCCTGCCTGATCATCTGACTAGAGCTTCGGTTCTGAATGAATCAGAACCGAACGACTAGGTAGCCACTTCGCTCGAAAACGCTCTAAGAGTTCGGCTTACTGGAGCTGATCGAGCAAATCCTTCGCCTCGGCCAGGTCTCGAGTCTCGAAACCTTCCGTAAATGAGGCGTAGATCGGCGCAAGCAAATCGATCGCTTCCCGACGCTTGCCTTGGTTGGCCCATAATGCCGCAAGACTCTTCGCGGCGCGAAGCTCTAGCGCCCTCGCTTGCTGGCTTTTGGCCAGGGCCAATCCTTGTTCGAGCAGCGACTGCACTTCGGGGGCGGTGCCTGGTGCCCCGCAGATAAGCAGCGCCTGTGCCTTTAGCCGATACAGTTCGGCTTCAAATATCCGTTCGGAATTGTGGTTGGCCATTGTCAGCCCCTGTTCGATCAGGTCCAGCGCATCTTCCCTTTTGCTGTTGGATAAGAGGGCCGGGCACAGCAGGACATACAGCGCTGTGATGCCGAGCTGATATCCGGCGCTGCGATACTCCTCGAGCGCCATATGAACTTCCTCGAGTGCGGCGGAGGAGGGTGATAGCAGATCACTGCATATGCCTCGCACCGCGTGGGCCAGCCCGCGCCACTGCCGGAATCCGTGCTCGTCAGAAAGCGCAAGACAACGCTCCGCATAATTCTGTGCGTGCGTGAACTCTCCTCGCAGGGCATGAAGAACGGATGCGTAATAGCAGGCATAGGCTTGCGAATGGGGATGATCGATATCATCAGCACGCTGAATGGCCGCGGCGGCTTGGGCGATTGCCGCGTCGGCATCGCCCAGCAGCCAGAGAGTCCATGACATGAGGGCCATGTCCGCCACTCCCGCATCCTGGCCTGCTGCGCGGGCGGCTAATCGTTCTTCTTCGCTGCTGATGTTAAATGCTGCGATGGCTCGTTCAAGCACTTCGCGTGCGCCGGTCATTTGTCCCATGAAAAGCCGGATCATGGCCTGTCCACGCATGGCGTTGAGCAGCGCCGGCCGATTGCCGCGTGCCTGCGCAAGACTGAGCAATACCGCAATCGTTTCCTGGGCAATCGGAAGCTCGCCACGAATGACGCTGGCAGTGGTCAGCCAGAACATCACCTGGAGATGCTCAGGTGGATCTCCGAGGCGCTCGCATAGTTCACGGGCGCGGGCAAACGTGGCAATCGCATTGTTCGAGGCCGGCCCTTGGGTCGCGATGAGGCAGGGTCCCAAGGAAAACTGAAAATCGAGCTCTCGCCGGTCCTTTTCCTTGCCGTCAGGCAAATAAGCCAACGTTTCTATGCCCCGCTGCGCGTGCGCGATCGCCTCAAGATTGGCAGAGCGCATGGCCGCTTTCTTGCTGGCCTCCAGCCAATAGCCCTCCGCCTTTTCAATCAGACCTGCCTCAGTGAGATGATGTGCGAGAGTTTCGGGTTGAGCCTCCACGATCTCCGGGAAGCGTTGCTCGAATGCATCCGCAATCGTGGCGTGAAGCGCTGCACGGCGGCTTTTCAGCAGACCTGAATAGGCTGCATCGCGAACCAGTGCGTGTTTGAAAATGTAAACTGCATCGGGGTTCTCGCCCCGGCAGAATATCAATTCGGATCGAACCAACTGGGCAAGCGCATCGTCGAGTTTCTCTCGGGGCAGCCCGGCAACGGTACTCAGCAGCTCGTATGAGAACTGGCGGCCCACGACGGCACCGATTTGCGCCACTTCCCGTACGGGAGCCAGGCGATCGAGCCGGGCGATGAGTGACGCATGCAGGGTCGTTGGGATCGCCAACGCTGGTAACGGGCGCTTGAGGGTGTAACGCCCATCATGTTCGTCCAGCAGCCCCGTTTCGAGCACCGTCTTAGTCAGTTCCTCAACGAAGAGAGGTACGCCGTCAGTGCGGGCGAGAATTTCGTTCATCACCTCTTCGGGAAGCGGCTTGCCGGCCGTGACACGGTCAATCAACGTCGCTCCGTCGCGCCGGCTCAGGCGTGTGAGGGAGACGGTTGTCACATGCGCGTGGCCCGGCCAGGGTGGTGTGAACTCCGGCCTTGCGGTGATGAGAAGCAATACGCGGAGGCGCGGCACACGATCCAAGATCGCGGTCAGCAGCTCCCGCGAGGTCGGGTCTGCCCAATGTACATCTTCGAAGATGAGGAATACCGGCCGCCGCGCCGACAGTCCGTCGAGCAAGCCCAAAAGTGCCGTCAACGTCATCTCTCTCCGCTTCTGCGGAGGCATCTCCGCGACATGGTAAGGATCGTTCGAGGGGATCGAGAGGAGGTTGGCGACAAGCGGCATTGTATGGCTTGGTTGGGGGCCAGATAGTGCGAGCAAAGCCTCGAGCTTGGCGAGTTTTTCAGGCGGCGTATCACTTCGCTCAAATCTGGCCGCGCGTTCGAGTTGGCCGATGAACGGATACAGCGCACTGTTGGTGTGGTGTGCCGAACAGAAAAAGCGCAGCGTATAGTGTGGCTCAGCCTGGACGCGCTCCTGAAGCGCGAGAGCAATGTGCGATTTGCCGATGCCTGGTTCTCCGGTCAGCACGGCAACGCAGCCTTGGCCGTGGGTGGCGGCGCACCAGCGGCGCGTCAGCAATTCGAGTTCTTCATTGCGTCCGATGAGAGGATTGAGCCTGCTTTTGTGCTGTGCTTCAAACCGGCTCACCACGCCGGTGGTTCGCAGGACTTGCCATGCAGAAATCGGCTCCGTCCAACCCTTCAATGTGACCGGGCCGAGATGCCGGTACTCAAAGTGTCCATCGGTGAGGCGGTGCGTGCTTTCGGAGATGACCACTGTGCCGGGCTCTGCGAGCATTTGCAGGCGCGCCGCCAGATTCGGCGTTTCCCCGATCACGGCTTGCTCCTTGGCCGCGCCCTCACCGATCAGATCGCCGACAACCACGGTGCCGGTGGCAATACCGACACGTACCTGTAACCTCTCGCCGATATCCGTCGGGAGGCTGGCGACAGCCTCAACGATCGCCAGCCCCGTGCGTGTTGCTTGTTCGGCATCGTCTTCGTGCGCGACGGGATAGCCGAAAGAGGCAAGAACGCCGTCGCCGAGATATTTAACGATGACGCCGTCGTTCTTGCCGATGATCTTCGCGATGCAGTCATGATAGGCGCCGATAACGGCTCGCAGGTCCTCGGGGTCAAGGCGGACCGACAGCGCCGACGAGCCCACTAGATCGCAAAACATCAGCGTAAGCTGACGCCGCTCTGCCGCATCGCGCGGCAATAGTCTGGTTCTCGTCTGAGGTGTTACCAGGATGCCGGCCTTGAGCTCCGAGATCGCACGCAACATCTTGCGGCGATGCCCAAGCAGGACACCGAGATCCTTGAGGTCCTGTTCTGTAAGATCGCGGACGACCGAAAGGTCAATCGCATTCTCGCCGAAGCGCTGGGCGTACTCTCCCAACCCGATCGATGCTAGCCACTCCGCAATACCTGTCATGGTGGCGCCCACGGTTCTGTGGGATCATAGCATGTCAGGAAGGCATGCAAAGCAGCTTTCAGGGCTCAACAAATTCCCGCCGGTCTTCACTCTACTCTGATTAACGGTGATCAGCCCCTCTGATAGCGTTGTCGCCGATCGCTTGTGTTTACGATCCGGCGGCGCCCGGTGGTTGTAACCGCAATCCCCGCAGTGAGGCCCAACGGCGCATGAAGCGCGGGGATTGGGTTTGGGAAGTGTCAGTTCGTTTTGACGATCTTGTACGTTCCCTTCTTGTTGCCCACGGCCTGGCTGATGCCGTCGTAGTTGGATTTGAGGAATTTTACGGTGATGACGAGCGAGGCTTGAAGGTTTTCGAACTTGCCCGTGCCTCCGGTCACGTTGCAGTGGTTGGGTGCGCCCGGAAGAAAATCGCATTGCTCGAAGATCTGATCGCCATCCTTGTCGACGTAACTGCAGAATCCGTGAAGTTCTGCGGTCTTGGCTGACGAATCTGTAAGGCGGCTAAACAGGCATCGTCCGCCCATGTCGTGAAGAATTGGATTTCCCGCATCGTTTGATGCTGTCATCGCCTGGTTAATCACGACGAACTCCTTCCCGTTCCCGATTGGCATCGGCTTGATGGGTGAAGTTTGCGTGGCCGAGAATGTGACGGAGACAGGACCTTCCGGCGGAATACTCTGTGCTTGAACACTGCTGGCAACGAGGGTGGTAGTAAGGGAGGACAGTACGAAGAGTGCATGAGCCATTGCCATTGTTCTCTCCTTTGCTCTGTAAAAAGAATTAGGATCGAAGACGCGGAGCCATTCGAAGCGACAGACACTGCCTATTGTCTTTTTGCAATTTCGCTATTGGCGACGAGACCTGTGATAACGAAGCTCCAATGGAGCCAGTCATGATCGTTATGTCTTCAATCAACGGTCAAACGCAGGTGGATTCCCGCCGTCTTGGCAATCGCAGTGTACGTTGTGATCTGGTGTGCCACGCACGGCCTACTCGACACTCATCTGGTTCGGGCAATTCATAGGCGTTATCACAGTATCACTCGACCATCGCGGCCACTAGGCGACGGGACGATACTCTTTGGAGGTACGTATGACGACTAACGTCTGCCGTCGTCGCCAACGCCGAGAAAAATGTCATCGGCTCTGTCCCGTCAGGTTGTCAGCTCTTGTTGAGCACGGGCGCGAAACCGCCGCCGAAACGAGTGATTGAAATGGGAGAGGTTGCCACCGTGCACGCTTCCTATCCTTGGGTAACTGTGGCCCAATATGATTGCCTATCTTTTCCAACCCTGCTCATGACTTTGTTTCGAACCTGACGGAGCTTGAAATGAATACGTACAAGAGCAAGTGGCATTCGTTTTACAGCGGACACGTCGAAGAGTCCGTGCATGCCGTCTTTGGCTACGTTGAGCGAATTATTATAGGGACGTTGGTGGTGTCGGCCGGCACGCACATCTCCACGAACGAGCCAGCCATCATGTTGTTCGGATATTTGCGGCATGGCCTTATTGGCCGCGGCGTCGAACTGTTCGGCGTTATTCTGCTTGTGTTGAACTTTCTTGATGGTCTGTATCGGCTCTCTAAATCTGAGTGGCACACCGTTCTACAGATCATTATGACGCTGATCTACGTTGCGCTCTCCATGCGCCTTGTGGAGCTTATCCTTGCCTTTCGCGGCGAATAGTGAACGACACATCGCCCTCTCCGCTTCGGGGGTGAGTGGCACGAAGCGGTTTACATCAGTTGATGTCGTCAGCGTCTACCAGCATCTGCGAACGTAGACACAGCCGTTCGGGCTGCACGTGCGAACCCGTCGGCAGCCAGCGTAACGCGTGCCGCCATAGACGCTGCGACGATAGACATAAGCCGGTTCGATTAGCGACCCTGTTGCCGCATCCATGATTGCATTGCCTCGCGCGGGTGCGGCGCTGGACCCACTCACTCCGGTACAGATCGAGCAAATGACGATTGATAATCCAAGCACGAATCGCTTCATACTTTTCTCCCAAGCTCCCGCTCCCTCGCGATCGCCTGCAGTTCAAGCATGTTCAACCGATAAAAATTCAGCGGGACTGACGTAATCCCATCAGTGCGCTTTGGCAGTTGGGTGAAAGAGACGCTGCATTCGCACGCAAGCATTGGGCGACCCGACCTCCACCTAACGGAACGTTGCCGCAGTAAGTGCGGTAGTCCGTGTTGCAAGCAAATCGGACAAGCCTGAGTTCTTGGCGGGGAGTAAGCGCGGGCGGCGGAGCCATGGGTGCGGCTCCAACCGTTGCGCCGCCCGACGGCGGAGCTGCTGGGGCAGGTGCCGCACCGGTAGCTGCTCCTGTTGGCGGTGCCGCCGCTGAAGGAGCTGCGGCTGAAGATTTGGGGGGCGCCGCCGGTGCCGCTGACGACTTCCCGACAGCATTCACGGCTTTCTGGCAGTCTGGCGAAAGGCTGGCCATGTTCTTCTGTAGGCATATAAGGGCCGGCTTGCCGCCGGTCGGAACGCTTGCGCAATGCGCTTCATAGTCGGAGCGGCACGCTGAGCGAACTGCATCGCGTTGCGCCGTCGTTGGCTGCTGCGCCGCAGCGGGATCAATCAGAACACTTAGGGCTGTCGCAATTAAAGCAATCAGCGCCGCCAGGCGGCATTCAAAGTTGAGGGGCATTTCGATCTCCAGTGCTTTGCTTGTTCAGGGCGTGTCAGCAGCGAATGAAATCAAGCGGCGACGAGCAGAGACCATTAAACGGAAAAAGACTGCACGCTTTTGGATTTTCCGGCAAGCAGAATATGCTATCGTCCTAGTGGAGCGGATTTGACGCTCGCCCCCCTTGTTTGCCGCGAATTCGCAATGCGAGCGTCAAATCCAAAAGCTCCACTAGAATCTGATATTTGCTAGTGGTCCTTCGATTCTAACGCTCGCAAGAGTGCCCGCCGAGACGGGATGCGAACGTTAGAATCGGACCACTAGTGCGAGCCTGCTTGCCGAGACACGTCGACAGGGAGGAATGGGAATGAACTTGAGTCATTCGCAGCTCGACAAATTGTATTGGGGCCGTGCACGAGTTGCAGGGATCCGCGGGCAACGTGCTTTATTTTCTTTAGCAGCGGTCTTTCTACTCACGGCGTGTGAGCAAAACACTTTTGTTCAGCCGCCTCCGCCTGTCGTAGATGTTGCTCCTCCGCTCCAGAAGGCGATCACACGCTATCTTTATGCATCGGGAAATACGGCGCCGATCAAAAGCGTTGATCTCGTTGCGCGCGTGCAAGGTGTGTTGCAGTCGATCAATTACAAGGATGGGGCCTTCGCCAAGGAAGGCACCACGCTCTTCACCATCGAGCCAGAAACATACAAGCTGAAACTGGATCAGGCACAGGCTGCCGAGGCAGGAGCAGAAGCTTCGCTGAAGCAGTCTGAGGGGGAATTCAAGCGCCAGCAGGAGCTGGTCTCCAAACAATATGCAACCCAATCTTACTTCGAACAGGCAACGTCCGCGCGTGACAATGCTCAGGCCAATCTGCAGCAGGCTCAGGCAAACACCAGGATTGCTGCAGTCAATTACGGCTATACGAATGTGGTTGCGCCTTTTGATGGCATCGTGACTGCGCATATGGTTTCAGTTGGTGAATTGGTCGGCGTCGCGTCGCCGACACAGCTAGCAACAATCGTTCAGCTTGATCCGATCTATGTGAATTTCAATGTGAGTGAGCAGGATGTCTT
This sequence comes from Nitrobacteraceae bacterium AZCC 1564, assembly GCA_036924835.1. Lineage (NCBI taxonomy): Bacteria > Pseudomonadati > Pseudomonadota > Alphaproteobacteria > Hyphomicrobiales > Nitrobacteraceae > Nitrobacteraceae bacterium AZCC 1564. Next base: position 2,390,200 of record JBAGRR010000001.1, on the reverse strand, counting down.
GCGCATCCGCGCCGAAGCCATGCGAAAGGGACTCACGGCCGCCGATCTTCTGAATATCCCGGTGGAAGTAGGTCTGCAGACGGAGACAGGTTATCCTCACCAAGGTAAGCTCGACTACGCCGCACCGACGGTCAATCAGTCAACGGGAACGCTTGCGGTTCGCGGCGTTCTCCCCAACGCCAACCGCGCCTTGCTTCCCGGCTATTTCGTGCGGGTGCGCGTACCCGTCGAAGAATCGGTGAAAGCACTGCTGGTGCCCGATGTCGCGTTGGGTAGCGATCAGGGCGGACAATATGTACTGGTCGTCAACAGCGACAATGTTGTCGAGCAACGCAAGGTGGAGATCGGTCCGGTAGAGGGCTCTCTCCGCGTGATCGAGAAGGGGGTTGGTCCGGAGGACCGGGTTGTGATTGCGGGCGTCATGCGAGCGATCCCGGGTCAGAAAGTCAATCCGAAGATACAAACGATTGAGCAGCCACGCGCGTCAGCCAACTAGGAATCGCGCATGATTTCGAAGTTTTTTATTGAGCGGCCGGTCCTCGCCAATGTCATTGCGATTCTGATGGTTCTCATCGGCGCGGTGGCGCTGTTTCGCCTGCCCGTTGCTCAATACCCCGATGTGGTGCCGCCAACAGTTCAAGTTACAACGCGGTATCCCGGCGCGAGCGCGCAGGTCGTTATTGATACGGTCGCGCTTCCCATCGAGCAGCAGGTAAACGGCGTCGAGGACATGCTTTACATGCAGTCCTATAGCGCCGCAGACGGCAGCTACACGCTCACTGTCACGTTCAAGATCGGCACCGATCTTAATTTCGCGCAGGTGCTGGTTCAGAACAGGGTATCGAGCGCGTTGTCTTCTCTGCCGCAGGCAGTGCAGACCCAGGGAGTGACGGTTCAGAAGCGGTCCACCGCAATCCTGTTGTTTGTAACCCTGACGTCATCCGATTCCCAGCGCGACAGCCTTTACTTGAGCAACTACGCCACGATCAATCTCAAGGACGAACTCGCGCGCTTGCCGGGCGTGGGCAATGTCGCGGTGTTCGGTGCAGGCCAGTATTCCATGCGCCTGTGGCTCGATCCGGACAAGCTTCAGGCAAGGGGCTTGATGCCGCAGGATGTGATTCAGTCTGTGCAGCAGCAGAGCCAGCAGGTCACTGCCGGGCAGGTCGGCATGCCGCCCACGCCGGGTGGACAAGCGTTTCAATACACATTGAATGTGAAAGGCCGATTCGACGACGTCGATCAGTTCTCCGATATTATCGTCAAAACCGGCAATGCGGGCGATGTCACGCGTCTGCGCGATGTTGGTCGAGTTGAACTGGGTGCGCAGACTTACAGCCAGGTCTTCTCACTCGACAAACGCCCGGCAACCGGCATCGGCGTATTCCAGTCGCCTGGTGCCAACGCCATCGACGTCGCGGGCGAAGTCAGGGGCAAGATGGCCGAACTTGCGAAGAGTTTTCCGCAAGGAGTCGCTTACGACATTCCGTTCGATACCACCAAGTTCGTCAAAGCATCGATCAACGAAGTCTACAAAACGCTGATCGAGGCGGCGTTGTTGGTGTTGATCGTGATCCTGGTGTTCCTGCAGGACTGGCGGGCCATGCTGGTGCCGGCGACTACTGTACCGGTCACCATTATCGGCGCGTTCGCGGCCATGGCTGCGCTCGGCTTCACCATCAATCTTTCGACCCTGTTTGCGATCATTCTCGCTATTGGCATCGTGGTGGACGATGCCATCGTCGTGGTCGAAGGGGCTGCGCACAATATCGAGCGGGGAATGTCCGGCCCGCAGGCCGCCATCAGCGCGATGGATCAGCTCTTTGGCCCGATCATCGGCATCACCCTCGTGCTTGTGTCGGTGTTCTTGCCAGCGGCGTTCCTGCCAGGTCTGACGGGGCGCATCTATGCGCAGTTTGCGTTGGTGATCGCCGCAACAGCATTGATTAGCGCGATCAATGCAGCGACCTTGAAACCTACGCAATGTGCTCTTTGGCTGCGGCCTGCCGTGCCGCCGGAACAGCGCAATTGGTTTTATCGCGGATTCAATGCGATCTACGCGCGGATCGAGCGCGGCTACGCCAATTTCATCCAGCGTCTTGTCGCCCATAGCGGCATATCTGTGATTGTTGCCTTAGCTCTGATTGGTGTCGGCGGTTACGGCCTGTCCCGCGTGCCGACCGGATTTTTGCCGATCGAAGATCAAGGCTATCTTCTTGCGGCCGTGCAGTTGCCCGATGGCGCGTCCCTTGATCGTACCCAAAGCGTCATGGATCGCGTCAGCGAGATATCCGGCAAAACGCCGGGCGTTGGGCACGTGCTCGGCATCGCCGGAATCTCCGCCCTCGACAACAGCGCAAGCCTTGCGAATGCCGGCGTCGCCTACCTGGTGCTGAAAGATTGGAGCGAGCGTGGCCCCGGTCAGGATCTGCGCTCGCTGGTGGTTGGCCTGAACCAGTCACTGGCTGAGATCCCCGAAGCGCGGGTGATCGTCCTGCCGCCGCCACCGATCCAGGGCATCGGAAACGCGGCCGGATTTGCCATGCAGATCGAGCTGCGCGACGGCAGTTCCGATTATGCCAAACTGCAGACCATCACCAATGCGGTCGTCGCCAACGCCCAGACGCAAAGCTCATTGCAACGGGTGAGTTCGCCGTTCCGTGCGATGGTGCCGCAATTCAATGTCGAAGTTGATCGTATCAAGATCCAGACGATGCAAGTCTCGACGGATCAGGTGTTCTCGGCCCTCGCTGCTTATCTGGGATCGACGTTCGTCAGCCAGTTCAACAAATTCGGGCGGACATTCCAGATTTACGCGCAGGCGGATGCACCTTACCGGTTGCGCCTGAGGGACATCGAGAACATGACGGTACGCAATCAGCACGGAGACATGATCCCGCTCGGGACCATCGCAAAGATTACGCCCACAGTCGGTCCTTCGCTGATCAGCCTCTACAATCTCTATCCGTCTTCGACCGTGATCGGATTGCCCGCGCAAGGCTTCAGCTCTGGTCAATCCATGTCGCTCATGGAGCAGATCGCAGCCAAAACGCTTCCGCCGGGGACGAGCTACGAGTGGACGGCGATGTCGTATCAGGAAAAAATCGTCAGCAACCAGATCTACTTTACGTTCGGCCTGGCCTTGTTGCTGGTCTATCTCGTTCTTGCCGGGCAATATGAAAGCTGGTACGCGCCGATCTCCGTTATTCTTGCGGTGCCGCTCTCATTGCTTGGACCAACGTTCGTGCTGACGGCTCTGCGGATCGACAACAACCTCTATGTGCAGATTGGCTTGATTCTTCTGATCGCACTTTCTGCAAAGAACGCCATTCTGATTGTAGAAGTGGCGCGCGAATTGCGCGTCCGCGATGGCAAGCCGTTGTTGGAATCGGCCGTCGAAGCCGCGCGGGCGCGGTTTCGTCCCATCTTGATGACATCCTTTGCATTCATCCTCGGCGTCGTACCGCTGGTCCTCGCGACTGGAGCCGGTGCCAGCGCTCGCAAATCAATCGGCATCACTGTGTTCAGTGGTATGTTGGCCTCGACATGCCTCGCCGTCTTATTTGTACCGGCGTTCTTCGTCGTTGTGCAGTGGTTCGAGGAATGGCGCGCAAGCGGAAAGAAGCGGGCGAAATCGGTTACGGCGTAGCTCAGACGCACTTCGAAACACACACGACGAAGCCCCGCAACAAAGCTGCGCGAGAAAGAGCCCATGCGCTCGTTGCTCAGGCGAGCGATGCCCGTTTTCTTGAATGATTTTGGGTCGACTGAGCGCTTCGTTCATTTCCCACGGTGGTGATCAGCCAGTCGCGGAACGCATTGATTTTCGGCGTCGTCGCCTTGCCCTGCGGTGCAACGATGTAGAAGCCCGCGTCGGCAGGCATGGTGATGTCGAAGGGAATGACAAGGCGTCCTTTGGCAATGTCGTCCGCAACATAGGCTGTTTGGCCCATGGCTACGCCGATGCCGTCGATCGCGGCCTGGATTGTCATAAAGGCGAGGTCAAATGTCAGGCTCCGATGTTGTGAAAGTCCAGGCAGCAGGCCGGCCGCGGTGAGCCATAATCGCCAGTCATCATGCGCACTGGTGTGCAGCAGGGTGACGCGCGACAAATCCTCCGGCCGCCGGAGAGCCTGCTTTCCCTTGAGCAACGCCGGGCTGCACACGGGAAACAGATGCTCGGCCATCAGCCAGTCGGCCCGAAGGTCCGGCCAGTGACCGCGGCCGAACCTGATTGCAGCGTCGACATTGTCCTTGCGAAAATCGACGAGCTCGATGGAGGTCGTGATCCGGACATCGATGTCCGGATGTTTTTCCTGGAAGTCTCGCAGCCTTGGCATCAGCCACTTCACTGCAAACGAGGTCAGCGTGCTGACCGTCAAAACGCGATCGTTGTCATTGCGCAGCAGACGATCGGTGGCCGAGCGCAGATCTTGAAAGGCGGCGCGGATTCCGGGGAGATATTCGATGGCTCGCGGCGTCAGCGCCAGTGACCGGTTCTGACGAATGAACAGGCGAATGCCGAGCTCTTCCTCCAGCCGCCTGATTTGATGGCTGATCGCCGTCTGGGTGACGTTCAGCTCCTGGGCCGCAAGTGTGAAGCTCAAATGCCGTGCGGCCGCCTCAAAAGCGCGCAGCCCATTCAGCGATGGCAGCCTTGCGATCATCGGCCCGGGACTCAATACATGAGAATATCTCATATAACAGAAGACAAGCTGTCGTTTGTCAAGCTGCTTTATGCCGCAGATATTGGGCACCGTCGAGTTAACTCAGGAGGCGAAAATGTCTGTTTGCAGCAGCGAAGCGATGACAAATCATCATCCGAATACTGCGCATCCGGTGTCTTCCATCGCCGATATCCTGCGGAAATGGCGCTACCGCTATCAGTATCGGGTCGAATTGGCCCGCATGAGCGATCGTGACTTCCACGACATCGGCGCGAGCTGGTCGGACTACGAATACGAAGCGAATAAGCCGTTCTGGCGGGCATGACCTGCACACCGAAAAGCTGGCCCCTATCCGGGAAAGAGCGATCAAATGGTGGCCTTCAGCACAAACCAAGTCAGTTTAAGTGCGCTTGGCAGGTTTACCGATGTCGTCCGGCTGCGAACCGGAGAAACATTGATCATCCGATTTGTTACCTTGGGAGATGGTGATGCTCTCCAGTCTTATTTCCGGTCGTTGTCGCCGCGGTCGCGTTACAATCGTCTGATGGGAGCAGCGAGCGAGTTGTCCCCGTTGGAGCTCGATAAGACCCTTCGCGTGGGTGAGAACAGCCGCTTCGCGGTGATTGCCGAAATGAAAGTTGATGGTATGAGCACCGTCGTCGGTGAGGCGCGCTATAGCTACGATGCGACTTCGCGCGGCGGTGAATTTGGACTATCGATCGGCGATGCCTGGCAAGGGCGAGGAATCGGATCAACAATGCTGGCCAATCTTGAATGCCGATCGGCTGCGCTCGGTGCTGTTCGTGCGGTTGGCGAGACCTTCCGCAACAATGAACAAATGATCGGGCTTGCGCGTAAATCGGGATACGATTTTATGCCGGCTCCGTATGATTGGCGGCAGGTCCGGCTCGAAAAGGTTCTGCAGCGCGGGCATGCGGACCTTCGGTGTGAGAGCTCGAAGCACGCGGCGATCATCGATCAATTGACGCTCACCGCATTATCCGTTGCCTGATGATGGCCTTCGTGATTTTTTGACAGGGTGCGCTCGGCTCGAGAGCCCTGCCTGCTTGTGTGTGATCGGTCGGATCGACTAGGATTCAAACGCGCCGCTGACGGCGTTTTGATCCGGGAGTGGTCCGATGGCGCAAGCCGCAAAAACCGAAATCTGGCTGGCCTCAGGTGTCCGCACGCCCTTCGCCAAGGTCGATGGACCGTTGAGCGGCGCCGATGCGATCGCGCTGTCAGTCCCGGTCGCGAAACACATGGTCGGACAACTGAACGGCGGTAAGCCTGACTTCGCGGTCTGGGGTAACGTGGTCCCGAATCTCACCTGGAGCAATATCGCACGGGAAATCCTGATGGATGCCGGCGTCGACGCAACGGTCCCGGCTTACTCTACCGTCATGGCGTGCTCGACCAGCATGATGGGCGTGTTCGAAGCTGCCGGGATGCTCGATGGAGAGGCGCGCAACCTCGCGCTGGTCGGCGGCGTCGACAGTCTGAGCCAGGTTCAACTGGGGTTGGGGACGTCGCTGTCGAACTGGGTACGCCAGTTTCAATCAGCGCGCTCGCTTGGGCAGAAGCTCAGCCACGCCATCGATCTCAAGCTACGCGACGTGCGGCTCTACATTCCGGCGGTCAGCAATCGCACCACGGGCATGAGCATGGGCGAGCACACGGAAATTACCGCGAAGGTCTGGAGTATCTCGCGCGAGGCGCAGGATCAGATCGCGCTGGAAAGCCACCAGCGCGCTGTTGCGGCCTGGGAGCGCGGTTTCTTCAACGATCTGGTGATCCCGTTCGGCGATGTGCGCAGGGATACGATTCCCCGCAAGGACACATCACTCGAAAAACTGGCGCGGTTGTCGCCCGCGTTCGATCGCACCAGCGGCAAGGGCACTCTCACTGCAGGCAATTCCTCGCCGCTGACCGACGGCGCGTCCAGCATCTGGGTTGCCTCATCCGCAGGATTGAAGAAACTTCCCACGGACACGCCGCGCGTCAAATTGATCGACTGGGAAATCGCCTCGGTGGATTTCCGCACGGAAGGCCTCTTGATGGCGCCGCCTTACGCCATTCCACGTCTGCTGGCGCGTCACGGCCTCACCTATGCCGATATTCATCTTTGGGAGATCCACGAGGCCTTCGCCGCGCAAGTGCTGGCCCACATCAAGGCGTTGGAGAGTCCGGAATTCATCCGCGACAAAGCTGGCGTCACTGCCGACTTCGGCAAGTTTCCGCGGGAGCGAATGAATCCGACAGGCGGCAGCACGGCCATCGGCCATCCCTTCGGGGCAACAGGTGCGCGCATCCTGAGCCAGGCCGTGAAGGAACTGGCGGCGATGCCGTCCGGGCAGCGCGCCATCGTCAGCATCTGCGCCGATGGTGGCCAAGGCACGGTGGCGTTGCTGCAAGCCGCGTAGGAAAGATCAGGCGCCCCTGAAATTCGGCTTACGCTTTTCTATGAAAGCCTGCACTGCTTCTTTATGATCGGCGGTGCTCGCCGCGCGCACAAGCCGCTCGGCTTCATGATCGAGCGCGGTGTTGAAGTCGAAGGCCAGCGCTTCGTCCAGGTTGTTCTTCATGTAACGCAAGGCGATGGACGGGCCCTCGGCCATCGCTTTGGCCATCGCGAAGGTTTCGTCTTGCAGTCTGTCGTCAGGCACCACGCGATTGACGAGGCCGATCGCTTCGCAGCGTTTAGCGTCGATCTTTTCTGACAGGAACATCAGCTCACGAGCGCGGGCAGTACCGACCAGCCGTGTCAGCAGCCACGCAATGCCGTAGTCACCGCTAAGGCCAACGCGCATATATCCCGTGCTCACGAACGCTGATTCCGCTGCAATACGGATGTCGCAAGCGAGCGCGAGCGAAAGACCGGCGCCTACAGCCGGGCCAGGGAGGGCCGCGATGGTCGGTTTGCGAACTGACATCAGCGCGCCGGTGAGCCGGCGCTGGCGGTCCTGCAGATCCTCGACCTTTTGATCGAAGGACCATGTCTGCTTGTTGCTGTTTGAACCCATGCCTTTGACGTCACCGCCAGCGCAGAAGGCTGAGCCGGCGCCAGTAATGATAATCGCGCCGACATTCGGGTCTTCACCGCGCTCCTTGATCATGGTTCGCAGGGCGGGAGTCAGATTATCCGAAAGAGAGTTGCGCGCCTGCGGACGATTCAACGTGATGATGGCAACGCGATCACGCAGCGAACAAAGCAGTTCGTCAGTTCCGGTATCGATGTCGATGCTGTTTGCTGTGTTGCTCATGTGCCGTCCTAATACGAGCGTGATCTAGTGTCCCGAATCCAAAGTTCGCCTCATCGTGTAGCGCGCTCCGTAGCGAACTTTGGATTCGAAAGGACACTAGCAAATTTGTGTTTCTAGTGTGGTTCAGGTTCAGAAGTTCGCTGGAAGGACCGCGGAAAAATGGAGCGAACTTCTGAACCACCACACTAGTCGGAACTTTGAAGCCATCAGGACTATGATTCCAGTGAAACCTCGCGCAACCCTGTCATGTTGCGCGAGGTGTGCCCAGTTCGAGCTAGGCGGTTAGCGTCAGCAGGTGCTGCTGTTTCGCAGAGCGATCCAATAGTGAAACGAGCGCAGACCTTGTGAAGACCTAATGTGTCACGCGGCCTTCTCTTCCACCCAGTCGGTCGAAGCAGCGACGTCACGCCATGCAGCAAGTTCCTTCTCGACATGCGCATGCTTGCCTCGATGCGCGACCGTATCGCTGCCCAACGGCAGGCGGGTCGGGGGTGTCTTGGCGTCGCTCAGCTTCATCATCGCCGACGCGAGCTTCGAAGGGGCGCCGCGCTGGGCATGCTTGACGTCGGCTGTCATGCTGCGCGTCTTTCCGACGGTGTCAGCGTAGTCCGAAATCTCCTGCCGCGTCCGCGAGAGGGATTGGTCGTCAAGGAAGTCGGTCCGGAAGAAGCTCCGGGCCTTCATCGATTTTGCTAAAACAAGCTGACAAATTTTGATGCAGATGGGCGAGATGACCTAGTGGTCCGATTAACGTTCGCATCCCGTTTCAGCGGCGACCCTTGCGAACGTTAGAATCAAAGGACCACTAGCAAATAATCCTAGTGGAGCTTTGGATTTTGACGTTCGCATCACAAATTCGCGGCATGCATGGTAGCGAACGTCAAATCCGCTCCACTAGCCTGCATGAGCGTGTATGATCAGTGACACAGGACCATTGTATGGTCGCATTCGACTTTGTTTATTTTGGAGATAGCCATGCGCAAGCTTTTGACGGTCTTCGCGGCGCTCGCCTCACTCAGCCTCACCAATTGCGGATACAATGCCATCCAGCAGAATGACGAGGCAGTCAAATCGGGCTGGTCGGAAGTGGTGAATCAGTATCAGCGCCGCGCTGATTTGGTGCCGAATCTCGTCAACTCGGTGAAAGGCTTTGCGCAGCAGGAGAAAGATGTCCTGCTTGGCGTCACGAATGCGCGGGCGAAGGTCGGCAGCGTGCAGATGACTCCGGATGTCGTGAACGACCCGGCGGCGATGCAGAAATTCCAGGCAGCGCAAGGCGAATTGACCGGGGCGCTGTCGCGCTTGCTCGTCGTGACGGAAAACTATCCGCAGCTCAAATCCGATCAGCTGTTCCGTGATTTGGTGGCGCAACTTGAGGGCACTGAAAATCGGATCGCCGTGGCGCGCAATCGCTACATCAAGGCGGTGCAGGATTTTAATGTTGGCATCCGGACGTTTCCAAACAACCTGACGGCGATGGCGTTTGGCTATAAGGAAAAGGCGAACTTCACGGTCGACGACGAGAAGTCGATATCGACGGCACCGAAGGTTGATTTCAACTCGCCGGCTCCGGCATCGCCTGCACCAACACCCGCGCCCGCAAAGTAAGCGCGCAACGAGCATCGACGATGAGGGTGGCAAGAGCAATCATTCTTGCGTTCATGCTGTGCTGGGCTTGGACCGCCGCGGCCGAGGTCGCGGTGCCGCCGCTGACCGGGCGCGTGGTCGATCAGACCGGAACGCTGAGCAGCGACCAGATTGCCGCCCTCGACAGGAAGCTCAAGGATTTCGAGGACCGCAAAGGCACTCAGATCGCTGTGCTGATCGTGCCGACGACCGCGCCGGAAACCATCGAGCAATATTCTCTGCGCGTGGTCGAGCAGTGGAAGCTCGGGCGAAAGAAAGTCGATGATGGGGCGCTTTTGATCGTGGCCAAAAATGATCGCCGGCTGCGGATTGAAGTCGGCTATGGCCTTGAAGGCGTGCTGAACGACGCAACCTCAAGACGGATCATTGACGAGATCATCACTCCAAAGTTTCGCACCGATGACTTCGCCGGGGGAATCACCGACGGAACCGATCGCATCGTGCGTGTGGTCGATGGCGAACCGCTGCCCGCTCCCACGCCGAGATCGAACTCAAGTGCAAGTTTCGACAATCTCGGCGAACTTCTCCCCGTTCTGATCATCGGCGCTTTGGTTGTTGGCGGAATTCTCAGAGCGATCCTGGGTAGATTGCTAGGATCGCTGGTGATGGGTGGCGGCGTTGCCTTCATCGCTTGGGCTATGCTTGGCGTTCTGCCAGTGGCCTTGATTGCAGGGCTGATCGCCTTTTTCGTCACATTGATCGGCGACGCTGTGGGCACCGGCGGAGGCGGGCGCTACAGTACCGGTGGCGGTGGTTGGGGCTCGGGAAGCTCCGGCGGTTCGGGTGGCGGATTTAGCGGAGGCGGAGGCAGCTTCGGTGGCGGCGGCGCCTCGGGCAGATGGTAGCGATGGGCATTCAACGCATCGGCAAACACCTTCTTCCCTATCGCTGGAGCGTGCGGCGAGCGTTTCCGCGCGATGCGCTGGCGAATATCGAGAAAGCCATCAAGGTAAGTGAAAAAGCGCATACCGGACAAATTCGTTTCGCGGTGGAAGGCGCGCTCGATGGTCGTCCCCTGTTCAGGGATCAGCCGGCGCGGGCGCGCGCCATCGACGTGTTCTCACAGCTCCGGGTCTGGGACACGGAAAACAATAGTGGCATCTTGATCTATCTCCTGCTCGCGGATCGCGATGTCGAAATCGTCGCTGATCGCGGCATCGATGCGAAGGTCGAACAGGCCGAGTGGGACGCCATTTGCCGCACCATGGAAGCGGAGTTGCGAAGCAGAAACTTCGAGGGTGGCGTGCTGGCAGGCATTGCGGCCGTCACGAAGCTGCTGGTGAAGCATTTCCCGGCGTCGGGACCGCATCCGAACGAGTTGCCTGACAAGCCGGTCGTGGTCTAGTTCGGCTCCTGTGCCGGTTCGCTATTGATCGGACATCAACGCGACATTGCCGCCGGCTGCTGCGGTGTTGATCGTGACAGTTTGCTCGGTCGCAAAGCGTGCAAGGTAATGTGGGCCGCCCGCCTTTGGTCCCGTTCCTGACAGACCATGTCCACCGAACGGCTGCACGCCGACCACCGCGCCAATCATGTTGCGGTTGACGTAAATGTTTCCGACCGAAAGCCGTTCGACGATCTCCTCGATGGTTTCATCAATCCGCGAGTGAATGCCGAGCGTCAGCCCGTAGCCGCTGGCAGCGATTGATTGGAGGACGGCGGCCAGCTTGTCGGCTTTATACCGCACGACATGAAGAATGGGTCCGAACACTTCCTCGGTGAGCTCAGCGGCGTTCGACAGCTCAAAAATATGTGGCGCGACAAAATTGCCAACCACAGGTGTGACGCCGGCAAAATGCACGCGTGATTGCGTTTTCATCCGAGCGACGTACGCGTCAAGCTTTTGTTTTGCCTCCGCGTCGATCATAGGACCGATTTGAGTAGCCGCATCGCGAGGATCGCCAACTTTCAACTCGTCCGCGGCACCAGCAATCATCGCGATCATGAGATCGGCCACGTCGTCCTGGACGAACAGCAGCCGCAGGGCGGAACACCGCTGCCCCGCGGAGCGGAACGCCGATGTTGCCACGTCGTCGGCGACCTGCTCGGGCAGGGCTGTCGCGTCAACAATCATGGCGTTGATGCCACCTGTCTCGGCGATGAGGGGCACGATGGGACCGTCCTTGGCGGCGAGGGCGCGATTGATGGCGCGGGCCACTTCGGTCGATCCCGTAAAGACGACGCCCGCAACATTGGGATGATCGACCAGCGTTGCACCGACCTTGCCATCGCCTTGGACCAAGTGCAGCGCGGACGGCGGTACTCCAGCCTCATGCAGCAGTTTGATGGCCTCGGCGGCGATCAGCGGCGTTTGTTCCGCGGGTTTGGCAACGACGGTGTTGCCAGCCATCAGGCCTGCCGTGACCTGCCCGAGAAAAATCGCAAGCGGGAAATTCCAAGGTGAGATGGCGACGATGATTCCGCGGCCACGCAGCCGCAAGGCGTTGCTCTCGCCGGTGGGGCCGGGCATCTGAACGTCGTTGCCGAACAGCCGGCGGCCCTGCATCGCATAGTAGCGGCAGAAGTCGATGGCCTCGCGAACTTCCGATACCGCGTCTTCGATGGTCTTTCCGCCTTCGGTTTGTAGAAAGGCGATGAACCGCGGCATGCGCTGTTCGATCAAATTGGCTGCGCGCTCAAGAGCTGCGGCGCGGGTTTCAGCGGGCGTTCTGCTCCATGCCGCGAATCCGGATTGGGCTGCGGCCATTGCTTTCACTGGATCGGAACTTTCTCCCGAGATACTCGTGGGAAGCGTTGCCGCCTCGTGGGCAACAGATTGCAGCAGGGCATCAAGCGCGGTTCGATCGCCGAACTCGACCCCGCGCGAATTGATGCGTGGGAGATAAAGGTCACGCGGTCGCGGCAAATGGGATAGGCGGGCATTGGCGGCGGATCCCACCAGAGTTTCCGGTCGCTTGAGAAGCGCCGTGATCGGGATGGCATCGTCCGAGGCCTGCGCCACAAAAGATGAGTTTGCGCCATTCTCCAGAAGGCGACGCACGAGATAGGCCAGCAGGTCGCGATGACTCCCGACCGGTGCATACGTCCGGCAGGCCAGGGTTGGTTTGTCCTGGTTGAGCTGCGCATACAGGGCATCGCCCATGCCATGCAGGCGTTGAAATTCGAAATGCCGGCTATTGCCTGCGAGTTCGGTGATTGTCGCAACAGAGAGCGCGTTGTGAGTGGCGAATTGCGGAAATAGGCGTGGACGAAGCGTCAGCAGCTTCCGCGCGCAAGCGACAAAATTCAGGTCAGTCATCGCCTTGCGCGTAAACACCGGATAGTCGTCAAGGCCCCGCTCCTGGGCGCGCTTGATCTCGGTGTCCCAATAAGCCCCCTTCACGAGACGGACCATCATGCGCCGGTCAAAGCGGGATGCGAGCTCGTGGATGTGATCGATCACCGCTTCGGCGCGCTTCTGATACGCCTGAACGGCAAGGCCGAAGCCATCCCAGCCGGCGAGTGAGGCATCGGAAAACACGTGATCAATCACATCGAGCGACAGCTCAAGCCGATCGGCCTCTTCGGCATCGATGGTGAAATTCAGGTCAAACGCTTTTGCGCGCCGCGCCAGCTCCGTCACGAGCGGTACCAGCTCGGCCATGACTCGGGCTTGGCTTAAGGGCTCATAACGCGGATGCAACGCGGACAGTTTGACCGAAATGCCGGGGCGGTCTGGCAAAGGCTTGCTGCCTGCCGCATGTCCGATCGCGTCGATGGCGGATGCATAGGATGCGAAATAACGCTTTGCATCAGCTGCGGTGCGTGCACCTTCGCCAAGCATATCGAATGAGTAACGATGGCCGTGAATTCGGTCATTGCCGGCTCGCGCGAGAGCCGCCTCAATGGTTTCGCCCAGCACGAAGTGATTGCCCATGAGGCGCATCGCCTGTCGAGTGGCCGTGCGCACCGCTGGAAGACCAAGGCGCTTGGCGAGGAGCCCGATCGTATCGCTCGGGGTTTCCCCAGGCTGGATCACGCGTGCGGACATGCCGAGAGCCCAGGCTGACGCATTGACCAGCAACGCATTTGACCGGGTTTGATGATGGGCGAAATCGCCCTGGCCCAGCTTGTCTTCAATGAAGCGATCCGCAGTTGCGGCGTCCGGAACGCGAAGCAGGGCTTCGGCCATCACCATCAAGGCCAGGCCCTCTTTGGTCGACAGCGCGAATTCCCGCAGCATGTCCTCTACACCGCCAAACCCAATATCCTTGGTGCGGATCGCCTGGATCAGCCGTGTTGTGGTCTGGTCGATCCGGGCATTTTGATCTTGGGTAAGCGGCGGCAGGGCGAGCAGCCGCGCCGCAATCTGATTGTCGTCTGCCGCGTAAGGCGCAGAAAACTCCGGCATCTTGGATCGAGCTGCGGACATGACATCCTCTTGAGGAGCAATCCTAATCTCGGAGACTGCCATAATTCCATCCGAATATGCATGGCATGCGCGATCTGTCTGTTGATCGCACATCAAATCCGCCATACTTCTTTCTCACGAACTTCAACAGGGCAGTCCCGTTGTCTGGATTTTCTTCCCGTATCGCCGTCGCTGTGGTGCTTGGCCTCGTGTTAAGTGGGCTGGCGGCCCATGCCGTTCAACTCAGCCCGCAGCAGGCCGATTTGTACACGTCGGTCTCGATTAATCCGCCGAACGCCAGCGAGATGACGGTCTGTTACGGTTTTGTCTGCCGTCGCCGCGCGTTACTTGATTTTACAACCTCTGACAGGAAGCAATTGACGCAAATACTGGCGGCCGGGAAGGCGTCAGCCACCGCTGAACGCGCGGCCATTCAGAAGGCTGTGATCTGGTTCGATCACCGCGTCGGCCCGATGATCGGCACCAACAAGCGGGTAGCGCGGGCGGATATCCGAACTGGGGCCGATGCCGGTAATTTCGACTGTTGGGATTCCACTCGGAATACGTCGAGCTTTTTGTTGGTGTTGCAGGAGTGGGGGCTGTTGAAGCACCACACCGTCGGCAATCCCCGATACCGGGGCAACCTTCTCACGCTTCAGTTGCCGCATAACACGGCAGTCATCGTGGAAAAAGAAAGCGGGATCGAGTGGTCCGTCGACATGTGGACCACGAAATACCTGCAGCCGCCGGAAGTGATGCTGGTCGAGAAATGGCTGCGGGAAGATTAACGGGCTACTTAGGCCTGCGCCGGCGTCTTCTTCGTGGCCGCCCAATAGCAATCCCGCAAATGTCGTTTCACCAGTTTCCCGGTTGGCGTCCGGGGCAGTTCGGCTTTGAAATCCACGCTCTTGGGGCACTTGATTGGCGACAGGTGCTGCCGGCAGAAAGCAATCAGTTCGGCTTCGAGATCCTTGCCTGAAAACGACATATCGTGCGGCTGGACCACGGCCTTGACTTCCTCACCCATTTCCTCGTTTGGCACGCCAAAGACCGCAACATCCGCAACCGCCGGATGGGTGATCAGGATATCTTCGGTTTCCTGCGGATAGATGTTCACGCCGCCCGAGATGATCATGTAGGCCTTGCGGTCGGTGAGATAGAGAAAGCCGTCCGCATCGACGTAACCGACGTCGCCAAGCGTAGACCATCCTTTGGAATTGTAAGCGCGTTTGGTTTTTTCGGGATCGTTGTGATAGGCGAACTGCGGCGCGTCGGCGAAATACACCGTGCCGATCTCGCCGACAGGGACTTCCTCATCATTGTCATCGACAATCTTGACACAGCCGACGATGGCGCGCCCGACGGTGCCGCGATGGCTCAACCACTCTTGTGAATTTGAAACGGTGACGCCATTCCCTTCCGAGCCGGCATAGTATTCGACGATGATGGGTCCCCACCAGTCGATCATCTTCGCCTTGACTTCGACAGGGCACGGCGCGGCGGCGTGGATCGCCGACTTCAGTGAAGAGATATCGTAGCGGGCGCGGATGTCGTCCGGCAGCTTGAGCATGCGCACGAACATCGTCGGCACGAGCTGTGAAATATTGACGCGATGTTTTTCAACGAGCTTGAGAAATTCCTCGGCGTCAAAGTGCTCCATGATGATCGAAGTGCCGCCAAGCACGCCGGCCATCATGTTAAAGCGCAGGGGAGCCGCGTGATAAAGCGGCGCCGGTGAGAGATAGATGCTGTCGGAGGACATGCCATACATGTCCACGCAAAGATATCTCAGGAATGCATTCGGGGTGAGAATCGACGTTTCGCTCGCGACACGCCGGACGCCCTTTGGCCGGCCGGTGGTGCCTGATGAATAGAGCATATCGAAGCCTGCAGCTTCGTCGGCGATGGGTGTTGCAGGCTGTGCGGCGCGCTCGGTATCCCATGACCGAAATCCGGGATGGGCATCACCCGTCATGAAGAAAATGGTCGCGTCCGGACTCGATGTGACTAATCCCGCGATTGTCTCGCCGCACTTCGGAGTCGTGATGACAATCTTGGCTCCGCAATCCTTGACGATGTAAGCAATCTCGTCCGCCGTGAGGTAACGGCTGATTGCCGTGTAGTAGAGGCCGCTGCGCTGAGCCGCCCAGCAGATTTCCATGAATGCGAGCGAGTTCTCCATCAGAATGGCGATATGGTCGCCATTGTGCAGCCCAAGCTTGCGAAACAGATGCGCTCCCTGGTTCGAGCGCTGATCAAGCTCGCGATACGTGATCGCCTCGCCGCTCTTCGCCAATTTGGTAGGCGATTTTGTCGGGCGTCGTCTGCGCGTGAAGGGACGGGTGAGTCATGCTGAAGCGACCTGCTGCGACTGATGTGGAAGCTGGCGCGAAATAAAAAAGGCGGGTGATGAGCCCGCCTTTTTATTGTCATCAAAGCCGTTCGACGATTGTCACATTCGCCATGCCGCCGCCTTCGCACATGGTCTGCAGGCCGTAGCGCTTGTTGCGTTGCCTCAAGGCATGAACCAGCGTGGTCATCAGTTTGGTGCCCGAGCCGCCAAGCGGATGTCCAAGCGCAATCGCGCCACCGTTGACATTGAGCCGTGCAGGATCGGCGCCGGTGTCCTTCAGCCATGCCGTGGGTACTGATGCGAAGGCCTCATTGACTTCGAAGAGGTCAATGTCGTCGATCTTCATGCCGGCTTTCTTCAGCGCCTTGTGTGTTGCCGGCAGCGGCGCTTCCAACATGATCACCGGATCGTGGCCGATCATGGTCATGTGATGGATACGCGCCATCGGCGTGACGCCGAGCGCTTTCAGGCCCTTTTCATTCACCACCATGACGCCGGAGGCGCCGTCGCAGATCTGACTGGCGCTTGCGGCGGTGATGCGCCCGCCTTCCGCCAGCAGTTTGACGCTGCGAATGCCGTCGAGGCTGGCGTCGAAGCGAATGCCTTCATCGATGGTGTGGGTATCGGTCGATCCATCGGCGCGCGTAATCGGCAGCGGCACGATTTCGTCCTTGAAAGCGCCCGCCTGTGTCGCGGCGATTGCCTTCTGGTGGCTGTAGTAGGAATACGCGTCGAGTTCGTCTTTCTCGATGCCATATTTCTGCGCCATCATTTCCGCGCCGGTGAATTGACTGAATTGAATGTTCGGATAGCGCTCCTGAATGTTCGGGCTCATATACGTGCCGAAGCCGTTCTTGAACGGAAGCGAAGCGGGCAGGCCCATCGGCACGCGGGTCATGCCTTCGACGCCGGCGGCGATCACAATGTCCATTGAACCTGACATCACCGCCTGTGCGGCAAAATGCAGCGCCTGCTGAGAGGAGCCGCACTGACGGTCCACCGATGTGCCGGGCACGCTCTCCGGCAGCTTCGAAGCCATGACTGCGTTGCGCGCCACATTGTTTGACTGCTCGCCGGCCTGCATGACGCAGCCCATGATGACATCTTCAACCTGGTCGGGATCGACGCCTGTGCGATCCACCAATGAATCCAGCACGGATGCGGCAAGATCGACGGGATGCCATCCCGCGAGGCGGCCTCCCTTGCGGCCTCCGGCGGTTCGGGCGGCGGCAACGATATAGGCTTCGGCCATGTCATTCTCCCTGATTGTCGTTCTTGTTGATTGATGGGAATTAAAGTGGCCGTTCAGGATTTAGTCAATTGGTCAATTAACTCTTGAGTGGCGTCCGATCATCGGCTTAGCTGTGGCCTAGTGTGGTGGTTCAGAAGTTCGCTTCATTCTCTCGGCGAGTCCTTTAAGCGAATTTCTGAACTGAACCACACTAGAGTCTTAGGTTGCTAGTGGTCCGATTCTAACATTCGCATCCCATTTTGGTAGGCACCTCCTGCGAATGTTAGAATCAAAGGACCACTAGCAAATACAAGTTTCTAGTGGAGTTTTGGATTTGACATTCGCTCGACAAACTCGCAGCCGGGTGGGTAGCGAATGTCAAATCCACTCCACTAGTGTCCTTTTGAATCCGAAGTTCGCTCTGAGGTGCGCTGCATTATCAGGCGAACTTCGGATTCGGGACGCCAGTGTCCCGGTTCTGACATTCGTATTAGTTCGCGGCCAACTCGTTTACGAATGTCAGAACCCAAGGGACACTGGAAAAATATAAATCTAGTGCGGTTTTGGATCTGACGTTCGTATGACGGACCAGCAGTGAATACTGATACGAACGTCAGATCCACCGCACTAGCGCACAGGATTGCGAATGTCGCCCAGCCCAACTCCGAAAGCGTCGCGACGACAGTTGCCGGCAAAGCGAATGCCGGAAAAGGACGCTGTACCGATGAATGCGACGGCCGCCAAATTGCTGGTGGCTGCGGGCGACTTGATGATCGAGCGCAATTCAACAGACATCTCGTTGAGCGACATCGCGGAAAAATCGGGCGTCAATTCTGCGCTGGTGAAATATCACTTCGGCAACAAAGACGGCCTGCTGCTTGCCCTGTTGGCGCGCGATGCCGGTGCCGAAATGGCCAACCTCGCGTTTGTGCTCGATCAACCGATTTCGCCAACCGAGAAATTGAGGCGGCACATCGCCGGCATCATCAATGCCTATTACCGCTTTCCATATCTGAACCGGCTGATCCACCTGTTGTTGCATCAGGGCAGTGAGGAGACGGCAAGAGAAGTTAATCGCTTCTTTGTTACGCCGCTGTTCGAGTTTCAGCGCAGGCTTTTGGCGGAAGGCATTGCTGCGGGAGAATTCCGCAAGGTTGACCCGGCACTGTTCTACACGAGCCTCGTTGGCGCCTGCGACCATCTCTTCTATGGACGCCAGATGAGCTCGCGTTTTGGGGCGAATGGCATCACGGATGCCGTTCGCCGGCAGTATATCGCGCACATGACCAACCTCATTCTCGGCGGCATGCTCACAGACAAGGCTGACATGCCTGATAATATCAGTGACGGTCGGCTCGCTCGCGCGTGATAGTGGGAAGATCCTTTGGAAATAAGAAAAGGAAATTTGGGAGAGTTGGATGAAGGAGCAATCGGCAGCGACCGGCCCGCTGCGTGGCATACGGGTGATCGAGTTTGCCGGTCTCGGTCCGGGCCCGTTTGCATCGATGATGCTATCCGACATGGGCGCGGATGTGGTCTGCATCACGCGGCCTGGACAGGGCAATCGTGACGCGCGCGATTTCGTCCACCGTGGGCGGCGGGTCGTCGAACTCGATCTGAAAAAGTCGGATCATGTCCAGCAGGCGCTCGATCTTATCGCGGCTGCGGACATCTTGATCGAAGGATTCCGCCCTCAAGTCATGGAGCGCCTGGGCCTTGGGCCCGATGTTGCGATGAAGCGCAATCCGCGCCTTGTGTATGGCCGCATGACAGGCTGGGGGCAGACCGGCCCTCTCGCTCTCGCTGCTGGTCACGATATCAACTACATCGCTATCACCGGTGCGCTGGATTCCTTTCGGTCGTGCGATGGCGATACGGTTTCACCGCTCAATCTGGTCGGTGACTATGGCGGTGGCGCGCTTTACCTCGCCGTCGGCGTATTGGCTGCGGTGATTGAAGCGCGGACCTCCGGCAAGGGGCAGGTAGTCGATGCCGCGATGTGCGATGGCGTGACCAACATGCTGACCTTGTTTCACAGCATGCGAGCACTGGGCCTCTGGCATGAGAAACCACGGACAAATCTGCTCGACGGTGGCGCCCACTTCTATCGCACCTATGAGTGCAAGGACGGGCGCTATATGGCGATTGGAGCGATCGAGCCGCAATTCTATGCTGAGCTGAGGAAGCTCGCTGGTCTCGATGACGATTGCTTCGACAATCAAATGGATCGCGAGCAATGGCCCGATCTGCAAGAGAAGATGAAGGCGCTGTTCAAGACCAAAACGCGCGATGAATGGACCAAGATCCTTGAAGGATCGGACGCCTGTGCTGCGCCTGTCGTTGGGATGTTCGAGGCGCCGTTGCATCCGCATCTCGCTGCGCGCCAGACCTTCGTCGACGTGCATGGCGGCGTTCAGCCGGCGCCGGCACCCCGGTTCTCGCGCACGCCATCTGCCATCCAGGGATCGGCGTCAACGCCGCCTGTCGATGCTGCGGACATTCTTATGCAGTGGTCCGAAGTCACAGCAAACCACGTTTCGTAGTCAATTTTCAAAACAAAGCAGGAAACATCTTATGCAGCTCAAGGATATCTCAGTTCTCGTTACAGGCGGCGGCTCCGGTCTTGGTGCGGCGACGGCGCGGGCCATGGCGGCCAAAGGCGCCAAGGTCGCGGTCATCGACATGAACAAGGAGGGCGCGGAGAAAGTCGCCGCCGAGATCAAGGGATTGGCGCTCGTTGGCGATGTTTCGGAAGAAGCGCCGGTCAAAGAGGCGATCGAGAAGGCCGAAGCCGCACACGGTACTATTCGCGTGCTCGTCAATTGCGCGGGAATTGGTGGTGCGGTGAAGACCGTTGGCAAGAACGGGGCGTATCCGCTTGATCATTTCTCGCGCATCATCAAGGTCAACCTGATCGGCTCTTTCAACTGTATCCGCCTGGTCGCTGAGCGCATGCAGACGGCGGCTCCGATCGGCGAGGAGCGTGGCGTGTGCATCAACACCGCGAGCGTTGCGGCCTATGACGGCCAGATCGGTCAGGCCGCATATTCGGCATCGAAGGGCGGCATTGTTGGTCTCACGTTGCCGGTTGCACGCGACCTCGCGTCGCTCAACATCCGCGTGATGACCATTGCGCCGGGTCTGTTCCTGACACCATTGCTGATGGGATTGTCCGAAGAAGCGCGGAAGAGCCTTGGCGCGCAGGTGCCACATCCCGCGCGGCTCGGAGATCCAAGCGAGTATGCCAATCTCGCCGTGCATATTGTCGAGAACCCCATGCTCAACGGTGAGGTGATCCGTCTCGACGGCGCGATCCGCATGGCGCCGCGCTAACGGGTTGCTACCGACCGGCGAGGGCAACAAAAACAAACAAAGGCCCTCGCCGATGAACTCAATTCAAAGACCCGGGTGGAACGCATGAACTTCGATTTCTCCGACGATCAAAAACAGCTTCGCGACGAGGCGCGGCGATTTTTGGCGGAACACTGTCCGCCCAAAGCGATACGTGCCGTGCTGGAAGGCCAGCAACCCTATGACCGTGCGCTGTGGAAAGGGCTTGCGGAAATGGGCTTTCTCGGCGTCGCTATCCCTGAACGCTTTGGCGGGGCAGGTGCAGGATATCTCGAGCTGTGCGTGATCGCCGAGGAGATGGGCCGGGCGCTGGCGCCGGTGCCGTTTGCATCGACGATCTATCTTGCCGCAGAAGCCATCATGCTAGCGGGGAGCGATGCGCAGAAGGCGAAGTGGCTCCCGGCGATTGCCTCCGGCGCAGCCATCGGAACTCTGGCGTTGTTCGAAGGTGCGGGCAATCCGGCGCACAAAACGATCAAGGTATCCGGTTCGCAAGGCGCGATCTCCGGCACCAAAGCCCCTGTCGCGGATGGAGCAATTGCCGATTTCGCGATCGTTGCTGCGCGAACAGCTTCAACCGGCCGCGAGAGCGATATTGGATTATTTCTAGTTGATCTCAGCGGCGATGGTGTTCAGCGCAGGACATTGACCAACATCGATCAGTCCCACAACCAAGCAGAAATCATCTTCGACCGATGCAAGGCCGAGCCGCTCGGTGCTGCAAGCGAAGGTTGGAGCATCCTCACGCGCGTGCTCGATCGTGCCGCGGTGCTCACGGCATTCGAGCAGCTTGGTGGTTCGGATCGCGCACTGGAGATGGGCCGGGACTACGCGCTCGATCGTATCGCGTTCGGCCGGCAGATCGGCTCGTTCCAAGCGGTGAAGCATCTGCTCGCGGATATGTATGTGTCCGCGACGCTGGCTCGTTCGAACTGCTATTACGGCGCCTGGGCGTTATCGACCAACGCCGCGGAGTTGCCGGAAGCCGCCGCGACGGCGCGGATCAGCGCAACGCAGGCGTTCCAGCACTGCGCAAAGAACAACATCCAGGTGCATGGCGGCATGGGCTTCACCTGGGAGTTTGATTGTCACCTGTATTATCGGCGCGCCAATGCACTCGCGCTGTCGCTCGGCAGATGATACCCCGCAGGAAGCAGCGTTCCGTGCCGAAGCGCGCGCCTGGATTAGCGCCAACGCGCCCAAAGAGCTGGAAGCTGAACTGTCGCAGCCGACCGTCGGCCGCATTGCGCTGAAGAACAAGGACATCCTCGTCGAATCGAAGAAATGGCAGAAGAAAAAGGCTGAAGCCGGATGGGCGTGCCTGCACTGGCCGAAGGAATATGGCGGCCGCGGTGCGTCGCCCATCGAGCGCGTGATCTGGCAGCAGGAAGAGGGCATCTACGGCAAATTGGAAGGTGTCTTCCTCATCGGCCAGGGAATGTGCGGTCCGACGGTTATGGCGTTCGGCAACGAAGCCGATAAAGCGAAGTATCTGCCGAAACTGGCATCCGGCGAGCACATCTGGTGTCAATTATTCTCCGAGCCTTCTGCCGGATCGGACGTTGCAGGTCTTCGCACTCGTGCGGAGAAGAAGGGCGATGACTGGATCATCAACGGCCAGAAAGTCTGGACCACGGGCGCGCATTTTTCCGACTATGGCATTGTGATCACGCGCACCGATCCGACCCAGCCCAAGCACAAAGGGCTAACGATGTTTTTTCTCGACATGAAGACACGGGGCGTCGAGGTGAAGCCGATCAAGCAGGCCAATGGTCAATCGGAATTCAACGAGGTCTATTTCACCGATGTGAAGATTCCCGATTCGCAGCGGCTGGGGGCAGTCAACGACGGCTGGAATGTCTCGCTGACGACGCTGATGAATGAACGCATGTCGATCGGAGCGCGGCAGTCGACGGGCTTTCCAGAGTTGTTCGCCTTTTGCAGCAATCTGATGCTAGAAGACGGGCTCGCTATCGACGACAAGAATGTGCGTTCGAAGCTGGCAAACTGGGCCGTGAAGGCGAGTGGTTTGAAATATACCAGCTATCGCGCGATTTCGGCGCTGTCGCGTGGAGAGCGTCCGGGGCCGGAGAATTCCATCGGCAAACTGGTTGCTGGCACCATGCTGCAGGACATTGCAACCTTCGCATTGGACCTGCAGGGGGCGGCGGGTGTGCTGAGCGATGCTGACAGTGTTGCTGCAGCCGGACAGTTCCAGTCGATCCTGTTGCGGTCTCCGTCCGATCGTATCGCCGGTGGGACGGATGAGATCCTGCGTAACATTATCGCGGAACGCGTGCTGGGATTGCCGGGTGACATTCGCGTCGACAAGGACATTCCCTTCAACGCGATTCCGACCAAGGGACGCTGAGCATCATGGCTGCTCAGGTTGACGATAACGACATGACGGTCCTGGAGAAACTTTTGGCTGCGCGGTTTTCCTGCCGCGCATTCAAGCCGGATACAGTACCGCGCGCCACCATCGAACGCATTCTGACAGCGGCGCAACGGACGGCGTCGTGGTCGAATAGTCAGTGTTGGCAGGTCCACGTTCTCAGTGGCGGCGCCGCCAGGACCTTCGCGGACGTCATGTACAAAGCCGCCAGCAACGGTGCCCCGCACGTCGGCGATTTTCCGTTCCCGCGCGAATACCGGGGCATTTATCTCGACCGGCGGCGCGAAACCGGATTTCAGCTCTATGGCGCCCTCGGCATTGCCCGCGGTGACAAGGACGCTTACCGCAAACAGTCACTTGAGAACTTCCGCCTGTTTGGCGCGCCTCATGTGGCGATTATCACCAGCGACGAAGCGCTCGGAGTTTATGGGGCAGTCGATTGCGGCGGTTACGTCAGTAACTTCATGCTCGCCGCACAAGCCGCGGGTCTTGCTACGATAGCCCAGGCCGCCCTTGCCGGTCATTCGGATGTGATTCGCGAGCATCTCGGCATCGGCGCGGACAGGCGCGTGGTGTGTGGGATTTCATTCGGATATCCCGATAACGATCACCCGGCCAACAGCTATCGGACACGCCGGGCTACCATTCCCGAAGCCGTCACTTTTGTGGACGATTGATTTTGAAGTGACCGGCTGACTGATTCGAATCAGTTCAGCATTCGGGAACGGCAATCCTTCTACAAGAAGTGAACGCGCGGCCAAACCCGGCGCGTTGGTTAACCTTCCGTTAGGATTTTGCGTTGCATTCTTCCGGTGAGGGAGATGTCCAATGTGGTCAAGCCGCGTAGTTTTTGAAAACGATGCCTGCCCCGTCGGCGATGAGTTACTCGGGAGCCTTTATCGCGCTAGTCCTCACGGGTTGGCCGAACTGGTGGAAACCGTCTCTTCCGACGTTCGTGCGATGCTTGCCCTGTTCTGCTACCGGCGCGCCCATCTGCACTCGCTGAGCCTTGCGATCGCGGCAACCTGCAGCGAACGAGACCTCACTGAGCAGGGTGGGACCGTTGGTGCGACGCTCTTCGCGATGTCGCGTGAAGTGCCGACGACCAATGTTCCGTCGGCCGCGAGCAGCCGCCGCTCCATAACATTATCAACCGCGCCCCTTAGCACCTTCGTCGATGTGAACGACGATGACTTTGACGACGAGGAAGATAGTGTTAGCAATGCGCATACTGCTTCAGACGACGCTGTCCGAGCGGCCGCCGAGTCGACATCAGCTTAAAAGGAGTTGCTGCAAGCTCCGAACTAGCTCTGGTGCGGACCACGCATAATCTTCAATGCGTCTTCAACGCTTCGCCAGGTCTTAGCCTGGTCCGTCTTTCCCTGCGCTTCGCATTCAATGGCACGCTCGGCCGCCTTGGCGATGGCATTTGGACCGAACGTCTCCATCAGTTGCCGCGCGTAGGTGTGAATTTCGGTTTGCAGCATGACCTTTGCTCCCTGTACGGGAGAGTCGACGTCGCAGCGGCCGCTTCGTTCCGCGGTTATCCGACAGAATCGATCGCGAGTTCCGGCAGGCCGAACTTACGCCGTGCCGTGGCGCATTCCGGGTCACCGGGCATGCATGTGCGGCAAACCTCTGGTCTGACGGCATAAATTCCGCATGACGTTGCTTCACCGATTTTCCCGGTCAGCGCACAGCATCGTTCGCCATCGCACCGCATGCCAGACAGCCGTTCATTGACGAGTTCCGCAGGGATCAGGTCGAGCGCAGCATCGTCCTCAATGGTGAAGCGCGGCCAGTTCCGCGAGTAAGAACAGCACGCGCCGCAGCTTTGGCAGGGATTATCCATTTCATTCACCGCTCACGCATGCGTGACATATGCATGCTCTTCATCCATTTGACTCGCAAGGCAGTCCTTCGTTCTGGGTAGCGTTCGTCGAGAAAGTTTGCGTGCACAATCCGGTCGATACGGAAGCTGCGAAAGTCCCTGCGCAACTCGCACCAGCCCGCCAGATGCCGGACGGTTTCGAGGTAACCGACCGCAATCGGCCAGATAGTGCGTTGCGTACCTCGGCCATGCTCATCGCGATAATCGAGTTTAATCTTTTTCTCGGCATGAATATGCGCACGCAAGCGCGTCATATCGATGGTGTCGTCCTCGTTATCTAACTTTGGCGACGCGCGGCTGGCCGGTTCGAGCGCGAGCGGCTGGAGCCGCTCGGGAATGGTCTCAACGATCTTCGCAATCAGATCGTGTGCGGCTTTCGCCAGCACTGGATCCGCACGTCCGGCCACCCATTGCGCACCCAGTACGGCCGCTTCGATCTCATCCGGCGTCAACATCAGCGGCGGCATGTCGAAGCCTTTTTCCAGCACGTAGCCGGTGCCAGCCTCACCTCGAATGGGCACGCGCTGGCCGATCAGGGTGGCGATGTCGCGGTAAATCGTGCGCTTGGAGGTTTCGAGTTCGCTGGCGATCGCCTCCGCGGTCAGCGGCTTGCGGGCGCGTCGAAGGACTTGAATGATTTGAAACAGCCGGTCGGCGCGCCTCATTTAGTCAATCCCGCCTGAGTGAATACTCTGGTTGCTGCTGACACCACGTTGGCAGCAGGGGGTAGCTACAAACGGGAATCTGATCAACGCCGAAGGATGTCCATCATGATCACGCTTTATGGTTTTGGCCCCTATTTTGGACTTCCAGAGGCCAGCCCCTTTGTAACCAAGACCGAGGTCCAGCTCAAAATGTCGGGTCTTGCATACGCCAAGGAGATTGGCGCTCGCGACCAATCGCCGAAGGGACAGTTGCCTTACCTTGATGACGGCGACATGCGCATCGCCGATTCGACCTTTATCCGCAAGCACATCGAGGAAACCTATGGCGTCGACCTCGATGCGGCACTCGACGAGCGCCAGCGTGCGGAAGCCTGGGCCGTTGAACGGATGGTTGAAAATCAGCTCTATTGGATGCTGGTTCATATGCGTTGGGTGATGCCGGCGAATTTTGACAGGGGACCGTCCCATTTCTTCGACGCCGCGCCGGACGCGGTTCGCGATCAGGTTCGGCGCGAGGCTCAAGCACGCGTCAAAGACGTTGTCTTTATGGCTGGACCCGGACGCCACGCTTTGCCGGAGATCGTGGAACTCGGGACGAGGTCGTTGTCAGCGTTGTCGATGCTGCTGGGCTGGAGGCCATATCTAATGGGCGACCATCCCTGTGGAGCCGATGCAACGGCTTTTGGTGTTTTGGCGGGTTTGCTGACCCCGTTCTTTGAGTCGCCGTTGCGCGACCGCGCGTCTGAATTCGCCAATCTCGTTGCCTACGTTGATCGGATGATGGCGCAATATTATCCGGAGCACGTATGGCAGCCGCTGAAAGCGGCTGCCTGACCGGTGCGAAGCGGTTGTTACGTGGTCGAAAGCAACCGCTTTAGTTCCGCCACTTCCGCTTCGAGCGCCGCGATGCGCTCGTCACGTTGGCCTATGACCGCTGCGACATCGGCGACGTCGAGTTTCTGCGGGATGTGCTGCGGGCAGTTCATGTCCCAGGCGGTGACCTTGAACAGGATCGCCTGATCGGACTGTGCCTTGTAGCCACGCGGCATGAGCGAGCCGACCAACGCGGGGTCGTCCTCGATCACACGCGCCTCTCCCCAGATCTTGATGCGGCGGCGGTGAACGTAGTCGATCAGGAAAATGTACGCCTTCGGGTTCTCGGACAGATTTCCCTGCGTGATGTATTGCTGGTTGCCACGGAAATCGGCGAACGCCAGCGTGTTTTTGTCGAGGACGTGAATGAAGCCGGACGGTCCGCCGCGATGCTGGATGTAGGGCTGCCCGTCGGCCGTGGATGTCGCCAGGAAAAAGCTCGTCTGCTCGCTGATGAAGGCTGCGAGATTTTCATCGATTTCGGTCCTCCACCCGCCGCGCTCTTCAACGCGTGCATAAGCCTCGCGCGAGCCCTTGCGGGTCTGAATGGCTTTGACCGCCGGCGTGAAGGCGACATCGCTCGAAACATGGACGTCGGTCATCAGAGACCTCCTCAACGGGTCAAAACCTGTGTCGGGTAGTTAAGCTCCTTCGTTTGCAGGAGCAATTGATGCCATTGACAGTTCATCGTTGCATAATATGAAATAATGCCATGGACCGTATCGATGCCATGCAGGCCTTTGTCGCGGTGGCAGATTTACAGGGTTTCGCCCCTGCCGCTCGCAAGCTCGGGCTGTCCGCGTCGGCGATCACGCGGTTGGTCGCCGGTCTTGAGGAACGGCTCGGGGCGCGGCTGCTGCAGCGGACCACGCGATCGGTGACGCTGACCGATGTCGGCGAGCGCTATCTGGAGCGGGCGCGGCGCATTCTTGGCGATGTCGAGGAGGCAGAGGCATCGGCGCAGGCCGAACGCACCGAGCCATCAGGACGGCTCATTGTATCGGCGCCGCTGGTGTTCGGGCGCCTGCATGTTGGCCGCATGATGTCGATTTACCTAAAACAATACCCCGCCGTCAGCGCTGAGCTCAGGTTGTCGGACCGCATGGTCAACCTCGTCGACGAAGGCGTCGATGTTGCGGTTCGCATCGGGCATCTTGCGGATTCAAGTCTGGTGGCGCGCAACGTCGGCGACATGCGGCTGCTGGTGGTGGCATCGCCAAGGTATCTCGAAGAACGCGGAACGCCGTTGAAGCCATCCGATCTGGCCCAACATGCAATCATTCGATTCACCGGACGCAGCTCGCTTCACGATTGGACCTTCAAAGAGAACGGGCGCGACGTTCGCGTGTCGCATGTTTCGCGTTACGCGACCAACAGTGCCGATGCGGCGGTCTTGCATGCTGAACAGGGTGGCGGTCTCGCCATGGTGTTTGCCTATCAGGCAGCTGAGGCCATTGAGGCAGGACGTCTAAAGATCGTATTAGCCGATTATGAGCCGCCGCCGATGCCGATCAATCTCGTCTATCCAACGTCGCGGCTGCTCTCGGCGAAGGTGAGAGCCTTTATCGACCTTGTCGTCGAGCAGGCAAACTGGCGTTTCGCGAAGGCATACGATTAGAATTTCTTCCGTAACACCTTGAACGTTGCATTTGCTCGCGCGCATGGCTCGCCGTCGGCGGTCACGAAGCATTGCGCAAAGCAGATCGATCCGCCGAGCTTAATGAAATCGGTTTCAACCGCCAGCCATTGCCCCACATTGGCTGAGCCGAGAAAATCCACTCCGAGAGATACGGTCACAAGTCCGTGCGGGTGTTCGGGCATCTTATTGACACAGCTCAGTCCCATGGCGTTGTCCGCGAGTGTTGTGATCAGGCCGCCGTGAGCGATGCCGCGCGAGTTGGTGTGTGCCTGTGCGAGTCGGAGGCCAAGAATCACAGCGTCGGACGTTCTCTTCGCGTAGATCGGCTCCCATGGCTCGGTGACAGGGCTTCGCCGCGAATGACGTTCAAAACCGGAGGGAATGTCGGCGACGGTCATGCTCTCTCTCCTTAAAGCGCGCGTGATCTCGCTGCCCGAATTAATAGGCCGAGCGCGTGACAGGCTCATTCGAAATCAAGTTTGAAACGATCACGTCTCTGTTGTTTCAAACGCGCGAGGAGAGTGACGGCTATATGAATGCCGGCTTGCGATCTCAGTAGGGCAAGCCGACATAGTTCTCCGATAAGGATGCGGTCGCCGCCTGCGATTCAACGAGATAGCTGAGTTCCGCAATCTGAATGCGTCCGCTGAACGCATCCATATCGGGAAAGCGATGAAGCATCGACGTCATCCACCACGAAAAGCGCTCGGCTTTCCACACGCGGGCGAGCGCGCGCCGGGAATAATCATCAATGCCGGCGGATGATTTGTCGGAATAGGATTCGCGCAGCGCCTGCGATAGGTAATGTACGTCGCTGGCGGCAAGGTTGAGGCCTTTCGCGCCAGTCGGCGGTACAATGTGTGCGGCATCACCGGCCAGGAATAGGCGTCCGAACCGCATCGGCTCAGCGACAAAACTTCGCAGCGGCGCAATGCTCTTCTCAATCGAAGGACCGGTAACAAGACAGCCGGCCGCTTCCGGGTCGAGGCGCCTTCTCAATTCATCCCAGAATTTATGATCGGACCATTCGTCGATATGGTCATCGATCGGACACTGGATGTAATAACGGCTGCGCGTATGCGAGCGCATTGAACACAGCGCAAAGCCGCGTTCGTGATTGACGTAGATCAGCTCGGGCGAAACGGGAGGGGTGTCCGAGAGGATGCCGAGCCAGCCGAATGGATAAACACGTTCGAATGTTTTGATTGCATCAGGCTTCACGCTCTGCCGACTGACTCCGTGAAATCCGTCACAACCGGCGATAAAATCGCACGCGATCTCGTGTGTGACGCCGTCTTTCTCATATCGAACACGCGGGTTTTGTCCGTCGAAATCATGCAGGCTGACATTGCCGGCATCGTAGACCGTTTTGAGCCCAGCCTTTTCGCGGGCATCCATCAGATCCCGGGTGACTTCGGTCTGTCCATAAATGGTGACGGTCTTGCCGCCGGTGGCGTGATTCAGGTCGATGCGGTGTCGGACGCCGCCGAAGGTCAATTCGATGCCGTCGTGAATAAGCCCTTCGCGATGCAGCCGTGTGGCCACGCCGACCTCTTCCAACAGGCCGACGGTGCCTTGTTCGAGGACGCCTGCCCGGATGCGCGTCAGGATATATTCGCGGTCCTTGCGTTCGAGGATGATGTTGTCGATGCCATAGGTGTGCAGCAGCTGTCCGAGCAGCAGCCCTGCCGGCCCAGCCCCAATGATCGCAACCTGTGTTCGCAACGTCGTCCGCTCCGGATATGTACGGTGTTTCCGCAGCCCAAAATTGCGCGGAATGACCTGAATATACCAAGCCTATCTGGCCGGAAAGGCTGGCGTCTGTCTGCCGTCCGGAGAGCTGCTGAATGTAGCCGATTCCACTTCAGAGCGCCCAGGTCAAGCGGCTGAGGCGTCTTCGAAGCCATTGCAAATGGCCGCTAACTTGTATCTGTATGGCAGGCATTTTAAGCGCGATGGTGCGCCGCAATGGCGGGATTGTCGTGGTGTTTCGCGGTTGAAGAAACCGAGAGGAGGACTGAATGAAGCGATCGATTTTGGCTGCCGTGGCGTTCGTGGCCTCGGCTACGTTGCCGGGCTTGGTGGGACCGGCTGTGGCACAGGACCTGACGGTGGGCATCAGCATCAGCACCACGGGACCGGTCGCCGCGCTTGGCGTGCCCGAGAAGAATGCGCTGGATTTCGTGCCGGCTGAAATTGGCGGCGTGAAGATCAAGACCATCGTGCTCGATGACGCTGGCGATCCGACCAATGCCACCACAAATGCGCGTCGTTTCGTGACCGAATCAAATGCCGACGTCATCGTCGGTTCGTCGGCTACGCCGCCGGCGATCGCGGTTGCGACCGTTGCCAACGAGGCCGGCGTTCCTCATTTCAGCCTCGCGCCGATTCCAATCACCCCGGCGCGTGAAAAGTGGACCGCCGTGCTGCCGCAGCCCGTGCCAATCATGGGCAAGGTGCTGTATGAGCACATGAAGAAGAACGGTGTGAAAACCGTCGGCTACATCGGTTTCTCGGATTCCTATGGCGATCTGTGGCTGAACGATCTCAAGACTCAGACGGGTGCGATGGGGGGCATCACCATCGTTGCCGACGAGCGCTACGCGCGTCCCGACACCTCGGTCACGGGTCAGGTGCTGAAGCTCGTGGCAGCCAACCCCGACGCCATTCTGATTGGTGCGTCCGGCGCTGGCGCGGCATTGCCCCAGAGCGCGCTCCGCGAACGAGGCTACAAGGGTTTGATTTACCAGACCCACGGTGCTGCGGCGATCGACTTCATCCGGATTGCCGGGGCGTCGGCGGAAGGCGTCATCATGGCGTCCGGACCGGTCATGGCTCCCGAAGAGCAGGATGGCAGCGCGCTGACGAAGAAGCCAGGTCTTGCTTTGAATACGGCTTATGAAGCGAAGTACGGTGCGAATACCCGCAGCCAGTTCGCCGGGCACATGTACGATGCCTTCGAGATGCTCAAGCGCGTCGTGCCGGTGGCTTTGAAAACGGCGAAGCCGGGCACTCCCGAATTCCGCGAAGCCCTTCGCAAGGCACTGCTGACAGAGCGGGAAATTCCGGCGACCCAGGGTGTGTACAACTTCACCGAGAAAGATCGTTTCGGAACGGATGACCGCTCGCGCATTCTTTTGACCGTAAAGAATGGAAAGTACACGATGATCAAGTAACTGGATGAATCTCCAGCCTTGACGATCTAATCAATGGCCGGGTTCGCCCGGCCATTTTCGTTGGGCAAACTGCTTCGCGAAGAAGGTCCAGGCTGGGATGGCGATAGAAGCTTGCGATCAAGAGCCTGTCAGGTGATTACGAAAATCAGAGTGCGCTGTCTTCGCCGTGCTGAAAACCGAGATAACTCGCCACCACACGTTGGTCGGCACCGATGTCCTTGGCTGATCCGCTCATGACGAACTCTCCGAGCTCCATGACGTAAGCCCGATCGGCGATTTCCAGCGCGGCACGCGCGTTCTGCTCGACGAGCAGCACCGAGACGCCTATTTGCCGCAGCTCACCGACGATGCGGAAAATGTCAGCCACGATCAGCGGGGCGAGGCCGAGGCTGGGCTCGTCCAACATCAGCAGCTTTGGCTCACTCATCAGCGCGCGGCCCATCGCTAGCATCTGCTGCTCGCCGCCCGAGAGCGTTCCGGCAAGTTGCGTGCGCCGCTCCTTGAGCCGCGGGAACAGCGCATAGATGCGCTCTTGTTCGGCCGCCGCCTTCGCGCGTGAGACACGGAAGCCGCCAAGTTGAAGATTCTCTTCAACGGTCATGGTGCCGAACAATTCGCGATGTTCGGGCACAAGACAGAGCCCTGTGGCGACGCGATCCTCGATGTCGAGCTTGCCGATCTGCCTGCCCATGAATGTCACGCTGCCGGTGAGCGGCAGGATGCCCATGACGGCATTCAGCAGTGTGGTTTTGCCGGCGCCATTGGCACCGATAATGGTGACGATCTCCCCGGCATTCACGTCGAGTGTGACTTTGCGAACGGCCTCGACTTTACCGTAGGAGATCGACACATCCGAGACGGTCAGCATGGGAGGGCTCATGCAGCACCTCCGAGGTAGGCCTTAATCACATCCGGATTGGTGCGGATGGCGCTCGGAACGCCTTCAGCAATCTTGGTGCCGAATTCAAGAACGACGATTCTGTCGGCAATATCCATGACGAAACCCATGTCGTGCTCAACCAAGAGCACCGACATGCCTTCGCTGCGAAGCTGGCGCAGCAGCGCCGACAGTTTTTGCTTTTCCATGTGGCGCAGCCCGGCGGCTGGCTCGTCAAGCAGCAACAGCAATGGGTTGACGCACAACGCGCGCGCGATCTCCACGATGCGTTGCTGGCCGAGTGAAAGATTTCCAGCAAGTTGATGCATCTGGTCGCCAAGGCCGACGCGTTCGATCTGACGGGCCGCCTCGGAGAGCAGCTTGGCTTCGTCCGCGCGATCCAGACGCAGCATGCTGGCAACAGGCCCGGCGTGTCCGCGCAGATGCGCGCCGAGAGCGACATTTTCGAGAACGGTCATGTCTGGCACGAGCTTGACGTGCTGGAATGTGCGGGCAACCCCAAGTTTCACGACGTCTTGCGGCGACGCATTGCTGACGTTGTTGCCGAGGACGGAAATATTGCCGCCCGATGCGGGCAGCACACCCGTGATCAAGTTGAAAGTGGTGCTTTTTCCTGCGCCGTTTGGGCCGATCAGGGCGACGATCTCGCGGCTCCCGACACCGAAGCTGACATCGTTTACCGCGACGACGCCGCCGAATTGCTTGCGCGCCTTTACGATGTTCAGAAGAGACTTGCCACTTTCTTGAGGGCGATGCGCCGCAGGAAGAGCTTCACCGGCTTCAGGCCGGCGCGGCGTTGAGGTCAACGGAAAGAGCGCTGCAAGCCGTGGCCACATTCCACCCGGTGCGATCTGGAGCAAGGTAACAAGCAAAATGCCAAAGATCACCGTCTCAAGCTGGGCCGAGCCATGAAACACGACGGGCAGGGTGCTTTGCAGAAACTCTTTGAGCACCACGACAATGCCCGCGCCGAGCACGGCGCCCCACACATAACCGGCGCCACCAACCACTGCGATGAACAGGTACTCGATACTTGCATTAAGCCCGAACGGCGTTGGGTTCACCGCACGCTGGAAATGCGCGTACAGCCATCCGGACAGCCCGGCGAGCACGGCGGCATAGATGAACACCAACAGCTTGGCGCGGGCGGTTTCCACGCCGAAAGCTTCTGCTGCGACATGCCCGCGGCGCAGGGCCCTGATCGCGCGCCCCATGCGAGAGTCTAAGAGGTTCGTGGTCAACAGTGCACAGATGATCACAGCCAACCAGACCGCAAAGTAGATTCGGGCGGGATCCGCCAGTTGTAGGGATCCGAGTGACAGAGGCGGGATGCCGGAGATGCCGTCGTTGCGCCCGAGGAATTCCAGCTTACCGAACAGGTAGAAGAGGCTCAATCCCCAGGCGATGGTGCCCAGCGGCAGATAGTGACCTG
This sequence comes from Nitrobacteraceae bacterium AZCC 1564, assembly GCA_036924835.1. Taxonomy (NCBI): domain Bacteria; kingdom Pseudomonadati; phylum Pseudomonadota; class Alphaproteobacteria; order Hyphomicrobiales; family Nitrobacteraceae; species Nitrobacteraceae bacterium AZCC 1564. The sequence continues at coordinate 2,356,368 of JBAGRR010000001.1, read as the reverse complement.
AGAGGCGCACCGTCATCAGGCCGAGTATTACGGCCGCCGCACCACTGACGACGAGCGCGATCGGTAACGTCAGCCACGGCGATAGACCATAGGATGTCGTCAGCAGCGCTGTGGCGTACCCGCCAAATCCGCAGAAGGCAGCTTGGCCGAATGATGTCAGTCCGCCAACCCCGGTCAGCAGCACGAGACCCATCGCAACCAATGCGGCCAGGCCAATATTGTCGAGCAGCACGATCCAGAACGGCGGAATTCCCGGAATGAAGGGAACGAGCGCCATGAGCAGCGCAAAGCCAATCACCATCCAGCGTTGCGAGGTGGCCATCAGTCGTTCTCCTCTTCGACTTCCGGCGAAGCGAGCGAACGCGCGATCAGGACGGGCAGCAACAGCGTGAAGACGATCACTTCCTTATAGTTGCTGGCGTAGAACGACGAGAAGGCTTCGACGATGCCAACCACGAGTGCGGCGATAGCGGTGAGGGGATAGCTCACCAATCCGCCAATGATGGCCGCGACGAAGCCCTTCAGGCCGATCAGAAATCCCGTGTCATAATACACGGTGGTGATCGGCACGATTAGAATACCCGAAATGGCACCGATCACAGCAGCGAGCAGGAATGCAATCTGCCCGGAGAGAGAGGTGCGGATTCCGACGATGCGTGCGCCGAGCCGGTTGACGGCAGTAGCGCGCAAGGCCTTGCCGTAAAGCGTGTGGCCGAAAAGTAGCCAAAGGCCGACGATCAACAGGATCGTGATCACGTAGATGGCGATGCTCTGGCCGGTGAAGCGCAGTGGTCCGATTGTGAATGCAGCGGTGGAAATCGCCGGTCCGCGAAGCCCTTCTGGACCGAAGAAGGCAAGGCCAAGTCCTTGCAGCGCAAAGTGAATACCGACCGATGCGATCAGCAGCACCAGAACTGATGCGTGTGCGATCGGCTGATAGGCGATGCGATAAAGATAAAGGCCGATGGGCGAGACGATTACGATGGACAAAAGGAAGTTGAGCCACACGTTATTTGGCTGGCCGATAAACATTGTCACGATGCCGTAGATCGCGAGTGGCAGTGCGATGTTCAGCGCAAACGAACGCAGGAACAACTGGCCACTCATGGCGTTGCGGCGGCTGATCATGTCGAAGCAAAACGCGATTCCCCCCAGGCCAATGGCAAGCGAGGTGGTGCCTGGCATTTTGCCGGCTGACAGCATTGCGTAGGTCAGCGCGCCGAAGGTGACGAACTCGCCTTGCGGGATCAGGATCACGCGGGTTACGGCGAAGACCAGCACGAGCGCAAGGCCGAGTAATGCGTAGATCGCGCCGCTGGTAATTCCGTCCTGCAGCAGGAACAGAAGAATCGTGCTGTCCAAGATGCCCCCTCACGCGCCGGGCGTGCTGCGGAAGTGATCCGTTGACCAAACAAAACGGCGGTTGAGTTCCGCACCGTCGATTTTGACGGTGTTCTTAACGGCTATGGCCGGCAAGCTCAAGAACGCCCGTTACGCCATGGCGGGGCTTACATCATGCGGGATCAACCAGAACGACGCGGATATCGTTAACGTTTGTCAGCGTGGGCCCGGTATTCAGGAGATCGCCGGTGGCGGTGAAGAACGCGGTTGCGTCGTTGTTATCGAGATACGCTTTGGGATCGAGTTTGAGTTCGCGCATTTTCGCGAAGGTCCGCTGATCACAAATCGCGCCGGCGGGATCGGTCGCGCTCCCCGCGCCGCCGTCAGCACCGTCGGTATCGCCAGCCAGCACTGAAATGCCGGCCGTATCAGCAAGCAGATCTGCAAGCGCCAGCACATATTCCTGGTTCGGGCCACCGCGGCCGTTGCCGCGGACAGTCACGGTGAGCTCTCCGCCCGACAGGATCGCGAGCTTTCTTCCTTCGGCACGAGCCTTCAGTGCCAATTGCGCATGTGCGGCGGCAACGGTGCGAGCCTCTCCCTCGAGATCGGCTCCCAGGTCGATGACTTGGTAGCCTGCTTGCTTGGCCACCGCGACGGCGGCATCGAGCGATTCGCGCGGTCGCGCGATGATCTTGAATTCCGCGCGCTCGAATGCAGCATCTCCCGGCTTGCAGCTCTCGTTGCGAGGATCGTCAAGAGCATGACGAACCGCATCCTCAGCCTTGATGCCATAGCGCGCGACGATTGCGCGTGCATCTGCGAGTGTCGTTTGATCAGGCACCGTGGGGCCGGATGCAATCGTGGCGGGATCGTCGTGGGGGACGTCGGAAATCGCTAACGTCAGGATCGGAGCAGGCGCTGCTGCGCGGGCGAGGCGTCCGCCCTTGATGCGCGAGAGGTGCTTACGCACGGTGTTGATTTCGGAAATGGGCGCGCCAGATCGAAGGAGGCTTTTATTCATCTGCTGTTTCTGGGCGAATGAGACGCCTTCTGCAGGTGCGATCCAATTGGCCGATCCGCCGCCCGACATCAGCACGAGAACCAGATCGTCGGCGCCAGCGGTCTCGGCGAGCTCCAGTGTGCGGCCCGCGGCTTTCATGCCGGCCTCATCAGGCACCGGATGGCCTGCCTCGACGACTTCGATGCGCCGCGTGGGGACGCCATGGCCATGCCGCGTGGTGGCAAGACCCGAAAGCCGCGAGGGATCGAGTTGAACCGTGTCCAGATAATGCCGCTCGGCAGCAGCCGCCAATGCGCCCGCGCCCTTGCCGGCTGCGAGACATATAACTCGGCCCTTTGGCGGCGAGGGAAGATGAGCTGCGAGAATGCGGTCGGGATGGGCTGCGGCGACCGCGGCATCGAAGATCGCGTGCAGCAGGGGACGTCTATCGGTCATTGCGGCATCTTGGTCACGTGGCGAGGGCCTCACACATCGCACGGCGATGCGGTCAATAAAAGGGCCCTTCGCAAGTTATTGCGAAGGGCCTTGGTGCATTGCAGCAGAATTCTGCTGAATTAGCCGCCGACTTCACCGCTGATGATATCGCCAAAGAGATGCCAACGCTCGCCCTGGAAGCGCATCAACTGCAATTGCTCGATGGGCGCGAAGTCTGTCGGACTGGTGTTGAGGGTGATGCCTGGCAGGGTGCCGTCGAGTTGAAGGTTCTTCAGGCTGGCGGCCTGCTTCATCACATTCGCACGGGTGAGATTATCGCCGCACATCTTGAGGACGTGGACCAGCGTCTGTGCAGCATTAAAGCCATACATGACCGACCCGTCTTCGCGGTTTCCTTCCGGAAAGTTCTTCGCCAGGAACGCATCGAAGTTCTTCATTCCCGGATCGTCTTTCCATTGTGGGTCTGTCGCGTCCTTGGCGTAGGCCGCGGAGATAACGTCCTGGGCGTTGTTGTAGCCAGCCGGCTTGATGACGCTGCCGACAGATGCCGCGACGTTATTGAGAATGAACAACGGCTTCCAGCCAAGCTCCGCCACCTTCTTGATCGACTGCGCACCGAACTTCGGTGTGGTGAAGCTCATGAAGACGTCAGCGCCCTTCGATTTCAGCGTGACGATCTGAGTATCCACCGTTGGCGAAGTGACTTCATATGGCTCCTCGGCGATGATCATGCTGGCCGCTTTCGCGCCCAGGCCGTCTTTGAGGCCTTTCAGCATGTCTTTGCCGAAGTCATCGTTTTGATAAAGAATTCCGATTTTGGCGTTTGGCTTTTCCTTCATCAGATACTTGGCGTAGATGCGCCCTTCGCTCTGATAGTTGGGCTGCCAGCCCATGGTCCAAGGGAAATCTTTCGGATCGTTCCACTTGGTCGCGCCAGTTGCAACAAACAGCTGCGGCACTTTCTTGGCGTTCATGTACTTCTGGATGGCCGAGTTGGATGGCGTGCCGAGCGAATTGAATATGAAGAGAACTTCATCGCTCTCGACGAGCTTGCGCGCCTGCTCGACTGCTTTGGGCGGGCTGTAGCCGTCGTCGTAAGAGATAAAATTGATCTTGCGACCGTTGATGCCGCCCTCGGCATTAATTTTGTTGAAGTAAGCGGCTTCAGTCTTGCCGATGATGCCGTAAGCGGAAGCGGGGCCGCTGTAAGGCATGATATTGCCGATCTTGATTTCCGTGTCCGTTGCGCCCGGATCGTATTTTTTCTGAGCAAGTGCGCCGCCGCTTGTGGCTGCGAGCATTGTGAGCGCAGCCGAAAGTACTGCAAGTCCAGACGTGGTCCTCATGTCGCTTACTCCTGATCTTGTTCGGTTCCTCTTCTCTTCTTTGTTCGTTTCTTGGTTGAAAGCTCTTCAGTGGCTTCGTGAATATTCAATACCTTTTGCCAAAGCCGTTCAATAAAAAGCCCCCTGCGACAACGTCGCAGAGGGCTCATTTAGTTAGTCGTATGAACGAGTTTCGTTTCGCAGGGCGGAAGGGATTAATGACCGAGTTCGCCGCTGATGACCGGTCCGAACAGTTCGTACTTGTCGCCGGCGAACTTCATCATCTGAAGTTGCTCGATCGGATAGAAGTCCGTCGGGCTGGTGGTGATGGTCACGCCCGGCAACAGAGTGTCCGGCGCAAAGGTCTTCAGGTTCGCCGCCTGCTTCATGATGTTTTCACGGGTCAGGTTGTCACCGGCCTGCTTCAGCACTTGCACAACAGTCTGCGCCTGGCCGTAGCCATAGACGACGGAACCGTCGGTCTTGTTCATGTCTGGAGCATACTTGGCAAGGAAGGCGTAGAATTTCTTCATGCCTTCATCATTGTCCCACTGCGGGTCTGCGCCATCTTTGGCGTACGCAGCGGACATCAGCCCTTGTGCATTCTCGAAACCAGCGGGCTTCAGCACGCTGCCGACGGATGCGCCGACGTTGCTCTGATAGTAAGTTGGCTTCCAGCCGGTTTCAGCCACCTTCTTGATCGCCTGAGCGGCGAACTTTGGCGTGGTGATGCTGAGGAAAACATCAGCGCCGGATGCCTTCAGCTTGAGGATGTGTGAGTCGATGGTCGGCTCGGAGACTTCATAGCTTTCTTCTGCGATGATCTGCGAGGCCTTTGCGCCGAGACCGTCCTTGAAGCCCTTCAGCAGGTCTTTGCCGAAGTCGTCGTTCTGATACATGACGGCGATCTTGGCGTCGGGCTTGGTGGACACCAGGTGCTTGCCGTAAATCCGGCCTTCGCTTTGGTATGCAGGCTGCCAGCCCATGGTCCACGGGAAGTCTTTGTTGTCGCCGAACTTGGTCGCACCGGTGGCGACGAAGAGCTGCGGCACCTTCTTGGCGTTCATGTACTTCTGGATCGCCGAATTCGATGGGGTGCCGAGCGGCCCGAAGATGAAGAGCACTTCATCGCTTTCGATCAGCTTGCGCGCCTGCTCCACGGCCTTCGGCGGGCTGTAGCCGTCATCGTAAGTGATGAACTTGATCTTGCGGCCGTTAATGCCGCCCTGCTCGTTGATCATCTTGAAGTAGGCTTCTTCCATCTTGCCGATGACACCGTAGGCCGAAGCCGGGCCGCTGTAAGGCATGATGTTGCCGATTTTGATTTCGGTGTCGCTTGCACCTGTATCGTATTTCTTTTGTGCGAGGGCGCTGCCGCTCGTCATGGCCAGGGCAACGGCTGCCGACAATGCTGCGACGCTGAGTCTGGTAGAAAGCATTTTCACTCCTTAGGACTTCTTCATTTTTCGGAACAGAGCTTCGATGGTATAGGCGACCTGCCTCGCGCCATGCGGCACGAGGAAGATGACGGCGATCAACAGCGCGCCGAACACAGCGCCTGAGAGGCCTTTAGAAATCCCCTCCGCTACGTTGGGGACGAACACGATGAACACCGATCCAGCAAGCGATCCAGGCAGCCAGCCGACGCCGCCGACGACCATGCCGAGAAAGATTGCGATGGCGAGTTGGAAGGTGAAGCTGTCGGGTGCAACGAACTGAACCACGATGGCGCCGAGCGCGCCTGCAATACCGGTGAACGCGGCGCTGATGCCGAATGCCAGCGTCTTATAGAGCGGCAGGTCCACGCCCATGGCGGATGCTGCAATCTGGTTGTCGCGAATGGCCATCATGGCGCGACCTGACCGGCTGCGCAGCAGGTTCACGGACAGCACATAGATCACGACCGCGATGAACAGCGTGAAATAATAAAGCCACATATCTTGCGACATCGGCAGGCCGAAGGGCGCATCCGGCTTGGTCACGACCAGACCCTGAACGCCGCCAGTCCAATGCTCGAACACGCCGAGCTTGAGGAGCTGCGGCATCGCAATGGCCAGGGCAAAGGTCGCCAGTGCGAGATACACGCCGCTCAGCCGAAGCGCAGGGAAGCCGAACAGGAAACCGAACACGAAACAGATGATGCCCGCTGCTGGAATGGTCACGGCATAGTTTATGTTGAAGTGCTCCATCATGATCGCAGCGGTGTAGGCACCAACCGCGTAGAACGCGCTCTGCCCCAGTGAGAACTGGCCACTTCCGCCGGTCAGGATATTGAGCGCAAGAATCGCGATGGCGTAAATCAGCACCATCGTCATCTGGAAGATGATGAAGTTCTTCATAAACAGAGGAACAATGAGCAGCAGCGCGAGCATAATCAGCGATGCGGTCGTGCCGACCGTCATCGTCTTTTTGGAAACGGCGGCTCCGACGGCTGCGGGCTTGGCGAGAGAGTCTTCAACTGTGCTCATGTTACACCCGCTGAACGATTTTGCGGCCAAATAAGCCGGATGGCTTGATGACAAGCACGACAATGATAAGGGCCAGCGCGATCGGTAGTTTCAATTCGTTGCCGATGCCGGGAATGTAAGTGCCCACCAGGTTTTCGAAGACGCCGACGAGGAAACCCCCGACCACGGCACCAAGTGGACTGGTAAGACCGCCGAGGACGGCAGCCGCAAATCCATAAAGTAGGATGCCGCCCATCATATTAGGCTCAAGAAACACGACCGGAGCGATCATCATTCCGGCAATCGCGCCGATGGCGCTGGCCATGCCCCAACCGAGCGCGATCATCCAGCTGGTGTTGATGCCGACAAGGCGCGCGGATTCGGGCAGCGATGCCGCCGCGCGCATGGCGAGACCGATACGCGTGAAGCGAAAGAAACCGTAAAGCAAAAGCAACAGCACAAGAGTGACGCCGATCATTCCTGCCTGATGGGTGGTGATGAGCGGGCTACCCAAGAAGGCGGACGATCCGAACGGCGAGGGAAACTGCTTGATGGTGAAATCCCAGGTCAGACCCGCGACGCTATTGAGGATCGCGAACAGTGCGATGAACCCCGCGACATGGACGAGAACGGGCGCATTGGCCAGCGGTTTGAACAGTGTTCGCTCGATGAGGATTCCGCCGACGAATGAGATGACCAGGGTGATGAGAAATGCCGGCCAGAAGCTCAATCCCCATTGCATCAGCTGCCAGGCAATGAAAGTGGAAAACATCGCCATTTCGCCCTGGGCGAAATTCAGGTGATCGATGGCCTGATAGATCATGACGATGGCGAGCGCCATGCAGGCGTAGATTGCGCCGGTGGCAATGCCAGCCAGGACTTGGTTAGTGAACAGTTCCATGGCTGATCCCTCAGTATCCGAGATAGGACTTACGGATATTTTCGTCGTTCGCGATCTCGTTGGCGTTGCCCGACATCACGATGCGGCCCGTTTCAATCACGTAGGCCTTCTGCGCGATCTCAAGAGCGAGCTGAGCGTTCTGTTCCACCACCAGAATCGAAACCTTATCCTCGCGATTGATCTTGCCGAGGATGCCGAACAGGTCGCGCACGATGAGGGGCGCAAGGCCGAAGGACGGCTCATCCAGCAGCATCAGCCGCGGACGCAACATTAGCGCGCGGGCAACCGCCAGCATTTGCTGTTCGCCGCCGGATAGGGTGCCGGCTTGCTGGGTGTGCCGCTGCTCGAGGACGGGGAAGTGCGCATACATGCGCTCGATGTCGCTCTCGATCGCCTTCTTGTCGTTTCGCGAGATCGCGCCAAGCTGGAGATTTTCCTCGACGGTCATGTTGGTGAAGGTGCCACGTCCCTGCGGGACATGCGCAATGCCGAGGCGTACGATACCTTCCGTCGACATGCCGGCGAGCGACTTGCCTTCGAATTCGATCGCGCCTGTTGAACGGATCATGTTGCAGATCGCGCGCAGGGTCGTCGTCTTGCCGGCGCCGTTGGCGCCAAGCAGCGTGGTCACTGTGCCCTCATTGAGTGAGAGCTCCAGTCCGTGCAGAGCCTGCACCTGTCCGTAGTAGGCGCGCAGATCCTTGATCGTCAGCAACGTGGTCATGCGTCCTTGCTCCCGAGATAAGCTTTGATAACGTCGGGGTCGGACTGCACGGCGGCAGGCGTGCCTTCAGCGAGTTTCTTGCCAAAATTGAGTGCGACGACGTGATCGGCGATCGACATCACCAGTCCCATGTGATGTTCGACCAGAAGAACAGTGATGTCGCGTTCGTGACGGACACGACGGATCAAATCGCCAAGGACATAAACTTCCTCGTGATTGAGGCCACCGGCTGGCTCGTCGAGCAACAGGATCTTTGGTTCGGTCGCGAGTGCGCGGCCGAGTTCGACGCGCTTTTGCGTTCCAAACGGAAGTCCGGCGACTTCGCGATCGGCAACATCGTGCAGATCGAGATAGGTGAGGATTTCGTCGACCTTGACGTTGAGCGCGCGTTCTTCGCTGCGAACCCACGGCAGCTTCAGCGCATCGCTGATGATATCGCTCTTTGTGCGGGAATGCCCGCCAATGCGGATGTTGTCGCGTACCGACAGGCGCGGAAACAGTGCAACGTTCTGAAACGTGCGGCCGATGCCAATAGCTGCGATCTGCGAGGGCTGGCGATTCAGGATGCTTTGCCCTTCCATCAGGATGTCTCCCGTGGTGGGCTGATAGAGTCTGCTGAGACAATTGAAGAGTGTTGTCTTGCCGGCGCCGTTCGGACCGATCAGACCGAGAATGCGGCCCTTCTTCATGTCGAAGGAGACGCCATTCAACGCAACGATGCCGCCGAACACGACGCTGACGTCGCGAACCGCAAGCAGGGGGTCTTGTCCCTGCGCAACCTGAGCCTGCGTCATACGCTGAGACTCACAGCCTGCAAACCGCTGCAGTGGCGGTTATCCAATCCCCTCAGTAACGCGCGCAACTTTCCCTCCTGGCGATCTCAGTTTCTTTGTGTCGGCAATTTCTTTGTTTTGTGATCTGCGCATGACGTTGCCCGTCATTGCGGCTTCGATGTTTCTTACCATCGCGACAAGACGCGGTCCAATGTCGTTCAGCAAAAGCTCTTCGCTGAACTTAAACGCCGGCGCACCACAGTTGAATGCATAAGGTCCGGTGCCATCATTCAACTTTAGTGCGACACCAACAGCATGAATATCGTTGTGCCATTCGCCTGCGGACATGGCGAATCCATGCTTGGCGACGGTTTCGCCTGCGCGCTCGATGCCATCGCGGATTTTTGGCCAGCGATTTCCGACATGTTCTTTAATGTCGTGCAGCAATTCAGCGCGTTCTTCTTCCGGGAGCGCCCAAAGATACGCGCGCCCCATGGCGGATGTTGCGATCGGAACGCGTGATCCGACATCGAGCAGCACACCCACAGTGAGCTCGCTGCGACTCTGTCCGAAATAAATCATGCTGAGACGATCGCGCGCGCCAACCGCAACCGCGCCACCGGTCTCCCGCATCAATTGATCTCGATATGGATCGGACACATGGCGAACGCCCATGTTTGCGAGCGCCGCGTAGCCGAGTGCCATGGCTGCAGGCGCGAGTTGATACTTCTCGAACCGTGGCACCTGCGTGAGATAGCCGAGTTTTGTGAGCGTGTAAGTCAACCGCGAAATGGTTGGCTTCGGCAAATTTGTGCGCGCCGCGATTTCCTGATTGCCGAGAAGTCCGTCGCTTGGTCGAAACGCGCGCAGAACTTCGAGGCCTCGCGAGAGTGCCACGACGAAACTGCGATCGGTCGCAGATTTCTTGGGTGCCCGTTTCATGTTCCGCTGCATGGATGGTCTTCGTTGACAAGGCACGTGCTTCAAAATATCCCTCCGTGTCAAGGTGTGGAATTTAGTTCCGCTCTGCGAAATAAGCGAAAAGGCCTCGATTTTAGGGAGAGTTGCGTGAGCGAAGTGGTCAAGGTGGAACGTCATGACGCGGTTGCAATCGTCACGGTCGACAGCCCTCCGGTGAATGCACTGAGTGCTGCGGTGCGAAAGGGCATCCTTGAAGGGGTCAAGAACGCCGCCGTTGACCAACAAGTTCAGGCGATTGTCATCGCTTGCGCGGGCCGCACCTTTATTGCGGGCGCCGACATCACCGAATTCGGCAAGCCGCCACAGTCGCCAAGCCTTCACGAGGTGATTGTTGAAATTGAAAATTCTCCCAAGCCGGTGGTCGCGGCCATTCATGGCACGGCGCTCGGCGGTGGATTGGAACTGGCGCTCGGCTGTCATTTCCGCGTCGCGGTCAAGGATGCCAAGCTCGGTCTTCCCGAAGTGAAGCTCGGTCTGTTGCCGGGTGCTGGCGGTACGCAGCGTTTGCCGCGTGCGGTGGGTCCGGAACTCGCAGTGAAGATGATCGTCACTGGTGATCCGATCGGCGCGCAGGATGCGTTGAAGGCCGGCTTGATCGAAGAAATTATTGATGGTGAGCCCGCTGTAGGTGGTGAAGCCTTTGCACGTAAGGTGTTGGCGGAAAAGCGCCCGCTGCGCAGGCTGCGGGACGACGACGCCAAGCTCGCGGCTGCGAAGGCGGATCGCTCGATCTTCACCAACGCGGCAGCTGCGGCAAATAAGCGCAACCGCGGTCTGGATGCGCCGCTGGCCGCAGCCGAGGCGGTGAGCTTCTCCCTCGATACGCCGTTTGATGAAGCGCTGAAGAAGGAGCGCGAATCCTTCCTCAAGCTGATGAATGGTGATCAGTCGAAGGCGCAGCGCTATGCATTCTTCGCGGAGCGCGAGGCTGCGAAGGTGTCCGGCGTTCCCGAGGGCACCAAGCCACGCAAGGTCGAGAGCGTTGCCATTATCGGCGCTGGCACCATGGGCGGTGGCATCGCGATGTCGTTCGCCAATGCGGGCATTCCGGTGACGCTGATCGAGACCGGCGACGAGCAGCTCAAGCGCGGCCTCGGCATCATGCAGAAGAACTACGAGGCCACCGCGGCGCGTGGCGGCATTCCGGCAGACGCGCCGGCCAAGCGCATGGCGCTTATCAATGGCGTTGTCGGCCTCGAGAATGTGAAGAATGCGGACCTCATCATCGAAGCCGTGTTCGAGACGATGGCGATCAAGAAAGAGGTTTTCACCAAGCTTGATCAATACGCCAAGCCGGGCGCCGTGCTTGCCAGCAACACCTCCTATCTCAATATCAATGAGATCGCCGCAGTTACCAAGCGTCCGCAGGATGTGCTGGGCATGCACTTCTTCAGCCCCGCCAACGTGATGAAGCTGTGCGAAATCGTTCGCGCTGAAAAGACCGCGCCGGATGTCCTTGTCACCGCTGTTGCCATTGCGCGCCGCATCGCCAAGGTGCCGGCCGTGGTGGGCGTGTGTGACGGCTTCGTTGGCAATCGCATGCTGGCGGCTCGTTCGAAGCAGTCTGAAAAATTCCTGTTTGAGGGCGCTTTGCCGCAGCAGGTCGACGCAGTGGTCACCAAGTTCGGCATGCCGATGGGACCGTTCGCCATGGGCGATCTCGCGGGTCTCGACATCGGTTGGCGCTCCCGTAAGGATCGCGGCATCAAGTCCGAAATCGCCGACGCACTTTGCGAGGCTGGCCGTTTTGGCCAGAAGACCGGCAAGGGCTACTACAAATACGAAGCCGGTTCGCGTGCACCATTGCCGGATCCGGAAGTCGAAAAGCTGATCGAGGAAACCTGCGCGCGTCTTGGCCTCAAGCGCCGCACCATCAGCGATGATGAAATCCTCGAGCGCATGATCTATCCGATGGTCAACGAGGGTGCGCGCATCCTTGAAGAAAAGGTCGCATCGCGCCCCAGCGATATCGACGTCATCTGGCTCTATGGTTACGGCTGGCCGATCTATCGCGGCGGTCCGATGTACTATGCCGATCAGGTTGGTCTGAAGCACATCGCGGACCGGCTGTCGTTCTACGCCAAGCAGACTAACGATCCGTCACTCGAACCGGCGCCGCTATTGAAGCGCCTTGCAGACGAAGGCAAGACATTCGCGTCGCTCGCCAAGGGCTAATCGATGACCCACCCTGGGGAGCAGTACTACCCGGAAGGCGTTCGCTGGGATGCGCCTATCGCCCGCGGCACCTTGCCGGATCTGCTGTCGAAGGCGGCCTCGGATTTCGGATCGCGCACTGCGATTGAATTTCGGGACCGCCCGATCACCTTCACCGAATTGAAGGGCATGGCTGACGTCGCCGCGTCAGCCTTTCTGCGTGCCGGATACGGTAAGGGCACGTCGATTGCGCTGTTTCTCGGCAATACGCCAGACCATCCCACCAATTTCTTCGGTGGGCTGACGGCCGGTGCGCGCATCGTGCATCTGAGCCCGCTCGATGGTGAAATCGCGCTGTCGCACAAGCTGACGGACAGCGGCGCGCGCATTCTCGTGACCTGCAACCTCGCAGCATTATTGCCGATGGCATTGAAGTTCCTCGACAAGGGGCTGATCGATCGCCTGATCGTTTGCGAGGATGCCCGGTGGGGTGATGTCGGTAACACAGTCGCGGCGATCCCGAACGATTCGAGGATTGTGACCTTCAAACAGTTCGTCGAAGGTGCACAATCACCGGCGTCGTGGCCTTCCGTCAGTTCTGACGATATCGCGTTGCTGCAATATACCGGCGGAACTACGGGCCTGCCGAAAGGAGCAATGCTCACACATGGCAACCTGACGTCGGCAGTGTCGATCTATGACGTCTGGGGCGCGAAGGCGAAGGCCGAGCGCAACACCATCGAGCGCGTCATCCTGGTCTTGCCGCTGTTTCACATCTATGCGCTGACGGTGGTGTTGCTGCGAAACATCCGCAACGGCTATCTGATCTCGATGCATCAGCGGTTCGACGTTCACGCTGTGATGCGGGACATTGAGGAAAAGCGCGCCACGTATTTTCCCGGCGTGCCGACCATGTGGATTGCCATTGCCAATCTGCCGGATCTCGACAAACGAGACCTGTCGTCGCTGGTGAGTGCAGGGTCAGGCGGCGCGCCGCTGCCTGTCGAGATTGCGAAGATTTTTGAGAAGAAGACCGGTTTAACGCTCAAGAGCGGCTGGGGCATGACCGAGACCTGCTCGCCAGGCACGGGTCATCCTCCGGAAGGGCCGAGCAAGCCAGGCTCCATCGGGCTCATGCTGCCGGGCATCGAAATGGACGTTGTGTCTCTGGACGATCCGAAGCAGGTCCTGCCTGTCGGAGAGACCGGAGAAATCCGTATCCGCGGTCCGAACGTCACGTGTGGTTACTGGAACCGTGAAAAGGAAACCGCTGAGGCTTTTGTCGGCGACCGTTTTCTGACTGGCGACATCGGCTATATGGATAGTGATGGCTACTTCTATTTGGTCGATCGCAAGAAGGACATGATCATTTCCGGCGGATTCAACGTTTACCCGCAGATGATCGAACAGGCGATCTATCAGCATCCTCAGGTCCAGGAAGTCATCGTCATCGGTATTCCGGACGACTATCGCGGAGAAGCCGCCAAGGCGTTCGTGACGCTGCGCGCGAACGCCACGCCATTCACCATCGAAGAACTGCGCGAATTCCTCACCGGCAAGCTTGGCAAGCACGAACTGCCTGTGGCCGTTGAATTCGTGAAGGAACTGCCGCGTACGAGTGTCGGCAAATTGTCCCGCCACGAGTTACGCTCCCAACAACGCAAACAATCGCAACAACTTGTAACAGGAGGTCACCCATGACCGAGGCCGTTATCGTTTCCACTGCTCGTACACCGATCGGCAAGGCCTATCGTGGCGCCCTCAACAACACCGAAGGCGCGACCTTGTTCGGTCACGCCATTACGCACGCTGTCTCCCGCGCCGGCATCGAAGGCGCTGAGGTCGAGGACGTGGTGATGGGTTCAGCTCTGCAGCAGGGTGCAACCGGTGGCAACATCGCGCGCAAGGCTTTGCTCCGTGCGGGTCTTCCTGTGAGCGTCGCCGGTACGACGATCGATCGTCAGTGTGCTTCCGGTCTGCAAGCCGTCGCGTTGGCCGCCCGCTCGATCATCTACGACGGCCTCGATATCGCCGTTGCAGGTGGTGGCGAATCCATCAGCCTTGTGCAGAACGAGCACATGAACAAGTTCCACGCGGTCGATCCCGAACTCGTGGCGATGAAGGGTGACGTTTACATGCCGATGCTCGACACCGCCGAGGTGGTGTCGAAGCGTTACGGCATCTCGCGCGAGAAGCAGGACGAGTATTCACTCGAAAGCCAGCGCCGCACGGCGGCTGCACAGCAGGGCGGCCGCTTCAAGGAAGAAATCGCGCCAATCTCGACCAAGATGGCCGTGGTCAATAAAGAGACCAAAGAGGTGTCATTCAAGGACGTTATCCTGTCGCAGGACGAAGGCCCGCGTCCGGACACCACTGCGGAAGGCCTCGCCGGCCTGAAGCCGGTGCGTGAAAACGGCCATATCACGGCGGGCAACGCGAGCCAGCTATCAGACGGCGCCAGCGCGGCCGTCGTGATGAGCGACAAGATGGCCGCAAAGAAAGGCCTCAAGCCACTCGGTATTTTCCGCGGCTTCGTCTCTGCGGGCTGCGAGCCGGACGAGATGGGCATCGGCCCGGTTTTTGCGATTCCACGCCTGCTGCAGCGGCACGGCCTCAAGATGGACGACATTGGCATCTGGGAGCTGAACGAAGCGTTCGCTGTGCAGGTCATTTATTGCCGCGACAAGCTCGGCATCGATCCGGAAAAGCTCAACGTCAACGGCGGTTCGATTGCCGTGGGCCATCCGTATGGCATGACCGGCTCGCGTCTGACTGGTCACGTGCTGATCGAAGGCCGCCGCCGCAAGGTGAAGTACGGTGTCGTCACCATGTGCGTTGGTGGCGGCATGGGCGCGGCCGGGCTGTTCGAAATTCTCCAATAACGGATTTCAGCTCTTAAGGAGGGTCCGATGGATCTCAGCTTCACCAAGGAAGAAATAGCATTTCGCGATGAGGTGCGGACCTTCTTCAGGGAAAACGTCCCGGCATCGACACGCCTGAAAATGCAAGAAGGACGGCACCTCGGCAAAGAGGATCTCGTCAACTGGCAGCGCATCCTGAACAAGAAGGGCTGGGCGGTGACGCACTGGCCGAAAGAATACGGCGGCACCGGCTGGACGCCGGTGCAGCACTATATCTTCAATGAAGAAATGCAGATGGCGCCGGCCCCGTCGCCGCTGCCATTCGGTGTCAGCATGGTTGGCCCGGTGATCTATACGTTCGCTAACGAAGCTCAGAAGAAGTACTTCCTGCCGCGCATCGCGAACATCGATGACTGGTGGTGCCAGGGCTTCTCCGAGCCAGGTTCGGGGTCGGACCTCGCCTCGCTCAAGACCAAAGCGGAGCGGAAGGGCGATGTTTATGTGATCAACGGTCAGAAGACTTGGACCACGCTGGCGCAATACGCCGACTGGATCTTCTGTCTCTGCCGCACGGACCCGACCGCGAAGAAGCAGCAGGGTATCTCGTTTATCCTCGTCGACATGAAGTCGCGCGGCATCACCGTGCGCCCGATCCAGACCATCGATGGTAGCCATGAGGTCAACGAAGTCTTCTTCGATAACGTTGAAGTGCCGGTCACCAATCTGGTCGGTGAGGAAAACAAGGGATGGGATTACGCCAAGTTTCTGCTCGGCAACGAGCGTACCGGCATTGCTCGCGTCGGTGTATCCAAGGAGCGCATTCGCCGTATCAAGGAATTGGCCGCCAAGGTTGAGTCCGGTGGACGACCGATGATCGAGGACGACAAATTCCGCGAGAAGCTCGCCACTGTCGAAATCGAGCTGAAGGCGCTCGAACTGACGCAGCTCCGCGTCGTTGCCAATGAAGGCAAGCACGGCAAGGGCAAGCCCGATCCGGCGTCGTCGATCCTCAAGATCAAGGGCTCGGAAATCCAGCAGGCAACGACCGAGCTGATGCTCGAAGTCATTGGGCCGTTCGCGGCGCCTTATGACGATCACGAGCATGGTTCGAACGAAGCGATGGATTGGACTGCGCAGATCGCGCCGAGCTACTTCAACAACCGCAAAGTCTCCATCTACGGAGGCTCAAACGAAATTCAGCGCAACATCATCACCAAAGCCGTTCTCGGTTTGTGAGTTGAGGAATTAAAATGGATTTTGATTTGTCCGAGGAGCAGCGGCTCCTGAAGGATAGCGTCGACGGTTTGCTCGCGAATACCTACGACTTCGAACAGCGTAAGAAGTATGCTGCCGAGAAGGGGGGCTGGAGCAAAGCTGTCTGGGGTAAGCTTGCAGAGCAGGGTCTGCTCGGTCTGCCGTTTTCCGAAGAGGACGGCGGGTTCGGTGCCGGTGCGGTCGAAACCATGATCGTCATGGAGGCGCTCGGCAAGGCACTGGTGGTAGAGCCTTATCTGGCGACTGTCGTGCTTGGCGGTGGTTTCCTGCGTCGCGGCGGTTCAGCCGAGCAGAAGGCTGCTTACATTCCATCGATCATCGATGGCAGCAAGACGCTGACCTTTGCGCAACTGGAAAAGAACTCGCGCTACGATCTCGGCGATGTTTCGACGACAGCCAAGAAGAAGGGCGGCGGCTGGGTCATCGACGGCGAAAAGTTTGTCGTCCTCAACGGTGACTCGGCGGATACGCTGATCGTGACCGCGCGTACCAAGGGTGGTCAACGCGATCGCAACGGCATCGGCCTGTTCCTGGTGCCAGCCGATGCAAAGGGCATCACCATCAAGGGATATCCGACCCAGGACAGCCTGCACGCAGCAGACATTACGCTTACGGGTGTTGAGGTCGGCGCGGATGCCGCCATCGGGGATCCGGAGAATGCATTGCCACTGATCGAGCAGGTCGTCGATGATGCGCGCATTGCCATGTGTGCTGAGGCAGTCGGCGCGATGGACGAGTCATTGAAGTCCACCGTCGAATATCTCAAGACGCGCACGCAGTTCGGCGTTCCAATTGGCACATTCCAGACTCTTCAGCACCGTGCCGCAGACATGTTCGTGGCGCTCGAGCAGGCACGTAGCATGTCGATGTTCGCGACCATGGCAAGCGCGTTCACTGATCCGAAGGAGCGTGCAAACGCTGTGGCTGCTGCAAAAGTGCAGGTCGGCAAATCGCTGAAGTTTGTCGGCCAGCAGTCGATCCAGCTTCACGGCGGCGTGGGCATGACGATGGAGTTCAAGATCGGTCACTACTTCAAGCGGCTGACCATGATTGAGAACACCTTCGGTGATACCGACTATCACCTGCGTCGCGTCAGCGAGCAGGGTGGTTTGATCTAGGTAAATCGGAGACGCAGCCATGACAAAGTCGCCATTTGATCTGGCGGGAAAGGTGGCTGTCGTCACCGGCTCAAGCCGGGGTATCGGCCGTTCGTCCGCAGAACTTCTCGCCCGCATGGGCGCGAAAGTGGTCGTCTCCAGTCGCAAGGCTGACGCGTGCCAAGAGGTTGCGGAGGGCATTCGCAAGGAGGGCGGTGACGCCCATGTCATCGCCTGCAATATCAGCCGCCGCGACGAGGTTGAGGCGCTGATCAACGGCACCATCAAGCACTACGGTCAACTCGACATCCTTGTCTGCAATGCGGCGGTGAATCCGTACTACGGGCCGTTGCTCGACATCACCGACGAGGCGTTCGACAAGATCATGGGATCGAACGTCAAGAGCAATATCTGGTTGTCGAGCCTCGCGATCCCGAAGATGGCCGAGCGTGGCGGCGGTTCGGTCATCATTATCTCCAGCATCGGCGGCCTTCGTGGTTCAACAGTCATCGGTGCTTATGGCATTTCGAAAGCAGCGGACTTTGCATTGTGTCGCAGCCTCGCCGGCGAATGGGGCCCGATGAATGTGCGGGTGAACTGCATCGCGCCGGGCCTGGTGAAGACCGATTTCGCCCGCGCACTGTGGGAAGATGAAGCCAATCTGAAACGCCGCACCGCGACGACACCATTGCGCCGCATCGGCGAACCGCACGAGATCGCCGGTGCAGTGGTCTATCTGGCGTCCGATGCTTCGACTTTTATGACCGGGCAAACGATCGTCATTGATGGCGGTGTTACCACGGCGGCCGTTTGATCGTTACACACGGCGAATGCTGAAAAAGGGCTCCTTTCAGGAGCCCTTTTTCTATATGGCCCGCCTTGAGTGTTGGTTGGCGGGTTGACGGATGCGGCCGCAATCGGTTTGTTTGCGTTCAATAACTGAAATGAAAACGCTTTGAGGAAACGACATGGCGACCCACATTCTTGCCATTGATCAGGGCACCACTTCATCCCGCGCCATCGTATTTCGCGCCGACATCTCGATCGCAGCGCAGGCCCAGCAGGAGTTTCAGCAGCATTTCCCCGCGTCGGGCTGGGTCGAGCACGAGCCGGAAGACATCTGGACCTCAACCATTGCGACCTGCCGTGAGGCGATGCAGAAGGCGAATCTGACTGCGGCCGATATTGCCGCCATCGGCATTACCAACCAGCGCGAGACCACGGTGGTGTGGGATCGTGCGACGGGCCGCGCCGTACACCGGGCTATCGTTTGGCAGGATCGCCGCACGGCCGAGTTTTGCGCCAAGCTAAAAGCCGAGGGACACGAGCCTCTCATCAGCGCCAAGACCGGCCTGATTATCGACCCCTATTTTTCCGGAACCAAAGTCGCCTGGATTCTCGATCATGTGCCCGGTGCACGTGAACGCGCCGAGCGTGGCGAACTGATGTTCGGCACGGTCGACAGCTATCTGCTGTGGCGGCTGACCGGCGGCAAGGTTCATGCAACGGACGCGACCAATGCATCGCGCACATTGTTGTTCAACATCCACACCGGCCAGTGGGATGATGATCTGCTCGAGCTGCTGCGCGTGCCGCGTTCGATGCTGCCTGATGTGCGGGATTCATCGGCCAATTTCGGCGGAAGCATTCCAGAGCTGTTTGGTGGGGCGATCGCCATCCGCGGCATCGCGGGCGACCAGCAGGCGGCAGTCATCGGTCAGGCGTGTTTCACGCCGGGGATGATGAAGTCCACCTACGGCACTGGATGTTTTGCGCTGTTGAATACCGGCACTACGGCGGTGGCCTCCAAGAACACGCTGCTGACGACGATTGCCTATCAGTTGAATGGCCAGAGGACCTATGCGCTGGAAGGTTCTATCTTTGTTGCAGGCTCCGCGGTGCAATGGCTGCGCGACGGTCTCGGCATCATCGCGCAGGCCAGCGAAACCGGGCCTTTGGCAGATCAATCCGACCCGATGCAATCCGTCTATCTAGTCCCCGCCTTCGTTGGGCTCGGCGCACCGTACTGGAATCCGCGGGTGCGAGGAGCGCTGTTCGGGCTGACGCGGAACACCGGCCCAGCCGAACTGGCGCACGCGACGCTGGAGAGCGTGTGCTATCAGACCTACGACCTTTGGGCCGCGATGCGCGCCGACTGGCCTGAGGCATCGGACGCGAATACAGTCTTACGTGTCGACGGTGGCATGACGGCCTCGGATTGGACGATGCAGCGTCTTGCCGATCTGCTCGATGCGCCGGTCGATCGGCCCATGATCCAGGAAACCACGGCGCTTGGCGCAGGTTATCTCGCAGGGCTCGGTGCGGGCGTCTATCCCGAACCTGCGCGCTTTGCTGATAGCTGGCGGCTCGAGCATCGTTTCAAGCCGAACATGAGCGAAGCCACGCGTACACGGAAGCTCAAGGGCTGGGCTCAGGCGGTGAAGGGCGTGCTTGCAAGTGATCTAGGTGCGACCGAATAATGCTAGTATCCCGAATCCAAAGTTCGCCTCATCGTGCAGCGCGCTCTGTAGCGAACTTTGAATTCGAGGGGACACTAGTAACTTTATGATTCTAGTGTGGTTTAAGTTCAGAAGTTCGCTGGAAGGACTCGCTGGAAAGATCGAGCGAACTTCTGAACCACCACACTAGAGCCGCGCGAAATTCTCGCGGTTCTGTTTGGCTATTCTTTACAGTCGTCTGATAGATCGACCTCAAGCGTTGCGATGAGTTATGCTGCCGTTTGTTCGGCTTAGCTTTTTCCGCGGTATCCATTTCAGTCGATGAAGGGAATTTCGAGATGCTGAGCCGCCGCTCGTTCTGCAGTTGTACATCGCTCGCGTTATTTTCGAGTCTCGTCACGACTGGCGCGCGCGCTGAGCCTGCGGAATGCGCCGTCATGACGGCTGATCGGCAACGCGCCATCGCTCCCGATGAGGCAATTGAGCGCCTCAAGACTGGAAACGGCCGCTTCGTGAGCGGCAAGACGATCAATTGCAATCACATGCAGCAAGTCAAGGAGACGTCGAAATCGCAAGCTCCGTTTGCGGCCATCGTCGGCTGCATGGATTCCCGAGTGCCGCCGGAGCTGATTTTCGATCAGCGCATTGGAGATGTTTTCTGCGCGCGGGTAGCGGGAAATTTTGTCAACACTGATATCATTGGAAGCTTGGAATACGCCGCCAAAGTTGCTGGTGCGCGAGCCATTGTGGTGCTCGGCCATAGCGATTGTGGAGCGATCAAGGGCGCTGTCGATAATGTCAAGCTGGGCAATCTAACGGCCACACTTGCGAACATCAGACCCGCAGTCGCGGCCAGTAAAACGACAGGGGATCGGACCTCGAAGAATGCCACTTTCGTTCAAGCCGTCGCAGAGGCCAATGTGGCGATGGCCATTGCTGCACTCACTGCAAAAAGCTCGACGTTGAAAAGTCTCGTTACAGCCGGTCAATTACGCATCGCAGGGGCGATGCATGATCTTGCCACGGGCGGGGTCAACTTTCTCGGCTGATATCGAAGGTCTGACGCGTTTCCTCGTTCCTGCGGGTGGCCATAGCCCTACGGCTCAATCCAAGCAGCGAAAACAAAATGGCGGCTGGTAAGTGCAGCCGCCATTCGTATTTTCTATTGGCTCAGAATGAACTTCGATCAGTTCATTACTGACAGATCACGCGTTGGTTGCCCATCTTGGTCACACTACCCGGGCGGCATGTAAAACCGTTCCGTGCGTCAAAGCTGGACGCGCCAGGAATTGCGACGCCGTTGTAATCGTATGCGGCAGAGCCGTAGCCCGGGTTATCGTACCCGGCATAGCCGTAACCCGAGTCATCCCAACCCATAGTGTCTGCGGATGCATAAGATCCGCGCCAGCCCGCGTCACCATAATAGGGACCTCGATTGTAATAGATGTTGTTATAGTACGGGCCGCCGAACGGAGCGGTGGCAATCGCTCCTGCAGTGTTCAAAGCGCCAGCCGTAACTGCGCCGGCTGTGCCGATTGCGCCGCCAACAATTCCGCCGGCAACCGCTCCCGGCCCGAAGCCGGCGTCACGCCGATCCCAATTGTTTTGACGATAGGCCGTGCGGTCACGATACATCGCGCGGTTCTGCATCCGTGCTTGATGTTTCGCGCTCTTCATGTGGGCCCCTGATTGAGACCTCACATTGTCCCGTGCCATGACCGGGGTCGCGACCAATGCACTCACAGCTGCTGCTGCGGCGAGCAATGTCACCTTTTTCATTGTTGAACTCCATATTTTGAGGGACGAAATAGACGCGTCCCCTTCAACACAGCGCGCCGACCACCGTTCCTTGTTCCGTCCGATGTGTCTTCAAACACGCGTGAAGCATCGAGTTCCGCTTTCTGCGACTCGGCATGACTTGCTGTCGCCTGCTGCTAACGCGCAGCAAACATTCGGGTTCTCGTCTTGAGACAGTGCGGCTGTCGCAACTAGTCTAATGTCCCGTTTCTAACGTTCGCATCACTTTACAGCACTCACGTTTGCGAACGTTAGAACCAGAAGGGACACGAGCAACTCGATGAAAGCTAGTGCGCTTTTTGGATTTGACGTTCGTACTGAGGACCAGCGTGGCGTCTCGCAATTGCCGACCCTGTCTTGCGGCTGCTCTCTTATCGGCGATTGCGAGACAGAAGCCACGCTAGCATTTTGATTTTGCTAGTGTCCTTTCGTCTCCAAATAACCGTGTGAGCGCGCTGCAAACCGGTCGGTGATTCGGAGACGGGACACTAGCCGCAATACTGGTACCGAACGTCAAACCCAGCGCACTAGCCGGCTTGGGCCGCTTTCTTCCGATATTGCAGATGGAACGCGCAGTTACAGCCGGGGGGATGCGATGCTGTGTCAGCGGTTACATCTTCTGCCTTCGGTGGCGTGTTGGAGTTTGCAGTCGGAATGTAATTCAGAATCGGCGCGAGCCAGCGTTCGATCTCTTCGGCGGAAAGCTCCTTGCGCGCGGCATAATCCTCCACCTGATCGCGCTCGATCTTGCCCACACCGAAGTAATAGCTCTGCGGATGGCTGAAATAGAGACCTGAGACTGATGAGCCGGGCCACATCGCATAGCTCTCGGTGAGCTTCACGCCTGCCGTTCGTTCTGCATCCAGCAGACGGAATAGCGTTGCCTTCTCCGTATGATCAGGTTGCGCGGGATAGCCCGGCGCTGGCCGGATGCCTTGGTATTGCTCGAGGATCAACTGATCACTCGAAAGCGCCTCATCCGGTGCGTAACCCCAGAACTCCTTGCGCACGCGTTCGTGCATGCGCTCGGCAAAAGCCTCGGCGAGACGATCCGCCAGTGCCTTCACGAGGATCGACGAGTAGTCGTCATTGGCGTTCTTGAAGCGGTCCGCGATGATGTCTTCGCCAATGCCGGCCGTTACGACAAACATGCCGATATAATCAGGAACGCCGCTGGCCTGAGGCGCGATGAAGTCCGAGAGCGCTGCGTTAAAGCGGCCCTCGCGCTTCTCGAGCTGCTGACGCAACGTGTGCAGCGTCGCGATCGGGGTCTTGCGAGACTCGTCGGCATAGAGAACGATATCGTCGCCCTCGGCATTGGCGGGCCAAAAGCCGATCGCAGCGCTTGCCTTGAACCAGTTCTCCTTGACGATTCGGTCGAGCATCTTGCGGGCGTCGTCATAGAGCGCGCGAGCGGCTTCGCCGACCTTTGGATCGTCAAGAATGGCAGGGAAACGTCCGGCCAATTCCCAGGTCTGAAAGAACGGCGTCCAGTCGATGTATTCGACGAGTTCTGCCAATGAATAATCGGTGAAGCTCTTGATGCCGAAGAAAGCGGGCTTGGTCGGCTTGGTCTGCGACCAGTCGATCTTGAAGGCGTTGTTGCGTGCGTCCTGCAGCTTCAGTCGCTTCTTGTCCTGCTGTGCGCGCAGGTGCGCCGAAGAAATCTTGGCATAGTCGGCGCGAATCTCGCGTGCGTATTCGATGCGCCTATCGAGGGACAACAGCGATGAAGCGACACCCACCGCGCGGCTGGCGTCGTTGACGTGCACGACAGGTCCGCGCTTGTAAGCCGGATCAATTTTCACCGCGGTGTGGACCCGGCTGGTAGTGGCGCCGCCGATCAGCAGCGGAATATCGAGCCCCTGGCGTTCGAGTTCGGATGCGAGGAACACCATTTCGTCAAGCGACGGCGTGATCAGTCCCGACAGGCCTATGATGTCGGCCTGCTCGGCCTTTGCTGTATCAATGATCTTGGCGGCAGGCACCATCACGCCGAGATCGACCACCTCGAAGTTGTTGCACTGGAGCACGATGCCGACGATGTTCTTGCCGATATCGTGAACGTCGCCCTTGACGGTGGCGAGCACGATCTTGCCAGCCGAGTTGCGACCGTCACCGGAAGCGCCATTTGCCTGGTTTCGGGCTTTCTCTTCTTCCATAAACGGCATCAGATAGGCGACTGCCTGCTTCATGACGCGGGCGGACTTCACTACCTGCGGCAGGAACATTTTGCCATCGCCGAACAAGTCGCCGACAATGTTCATGCCGGCCATCAGCGGGCCTTCAATCACCGAAAGTGGCCGATCGGCTGTAAGGCGCGCAGCTTCGGTGTCGACCTCGATAAATTCCGTGATGCCATTGACCAGAGCGTGAGAGAGCCGCTGCTCGACCGGCCATTCGCGCCAGGCAAGGTCGGCTTCTTTGGTCTGCTTTTCCTGGCCGCGGAATTTTTCCGCCAACGCCAGCAATCGCTCCGATGCACCGGGATCCCGATTGAGAATAACGTCTTCGCAAACCTGCCGCAGTTCGGGATCGATGTCGTCGTAGATGACCATCTGCCCGGCATTGACGATGCCCATGTCCATGCCAGCCTTGATGGCATGATACAGGAACACCGAGTGCATGGCTTCGCGCACCGGTTCGTTGCCGCGGAATGAGAACGACAAGTTCGACACGCCGCCGGAAATATGCGCATGCGGCAGGTTTTGACGAATCCACCGCGTAGCCTCAATGAAGTCGACGCCGTAATTGTTATGCTCTTCGAGGCCCGTTGCGATCGCGAATATATTGGGATCGAAGATGATGTCCTGCGGTGGAAAATCGAGTTTTTCGACCAGGAGCTCGTAGGCGCGTTTGCAGATCGTGATTTTGCGTTCATACGTGTCGGCCTGGCCGGTTTCGTCGAACGCCATGACGACGACAGCCGCGCCGTGACGTCGCGCGACGGTTGCCTCGTGGATGAATTTTTCCTCGCCTTCCTTGAGCGAGATCGAGTTTACGATCGGCTTACCCTGAACGCACTTGAGGCCAGCTTCGATGACGTCGAATTTCGACGAATCGATCATCACCGGCACACGGGCAATGTCGGGCTCGGCGGCGACGAGATTGAGGAAGTCGATCATCGCCTGCTTGGAGTCGAGCAGGCCTTCGTCCATGTTGACGTCGATGACCTGAGCACCGTTCTCGACCTGATCGCGGGCGACCTGAAGTGCGGCGGTATAATCGGCATTCTTGATGAGTTTGCGGAAGCGGGCCGAGCCTGTCACATTGGTGCGTTCGCCGACGTTGACAAACGGAATATCCGATGTGAGCGAGAACGGCTCGAGACCAGAGAGGCGCAGGAGTGGCTCGATCTCCGGCACAACGCGCGGCTTATGAGGCGCGACGGCAGCAGCGATTGCCGCGATGTGATCCGGCGTGGTGCCGCAGCAGCCGCCGACGACGTTGACGAGCCCCGCTTGGGCAAACTCGCCGACAAGCCGCGCCATATATTCGGGGGTTTCGTCATACTGGCCGAACTCGTTCGGCAGGCCTGCGTTCGGGTATGCGCAGACGAGGGTATTCGCGACACGACCAATATCGGCGATATGGGCACGCAAATCTTCTGCGCCGAGCGCGCAGTTGAAGCCAATCGTGATGGGTGAAGCATGCTGTACCGAATACCAGAACGCTTCGGGCAACTGGCCGGATAGCAGGCGACCTGATTTGTCAGTGATCGTGCCTGAGATCATGACCGGCACATAAATGCCGCGCGCCTCGGAAATTTCCGCGATCGCGTACAAAGCAGCCTTTGCGTTAAGCGTGTCGAAAATGGTTTCGACCAGCAGCAGGTCCGCCCCGCCATCCAGCAAGCCGTTGATCTGTTCGCTATAGGCGATGCGCAAATCATCAAATGTGACTGCGCGATAACCGGGATTGGCAACATCCGGCGAAATCGATGCCGTGCGGTTGGTCGGTCCCAGCGCGCCAGCGACGAAACGCGGTTTGCCGTCCTCCGCTGTGGCACGGTTGGCGGCGTTGCGGGCAAGCTTGGCGCCTTCGAGATTCATCTCGTAGGCGATATCGGCCATCTCGTAGTCGGCCTGCGCAATCGATGTGGAAGAGAATGTGTTGGTGGCGACGATGTCGGCACCTGCCCGCAGGTAAGCGTAATGGATATCCTCGATGGCTTTGGGCTGGGTGAGGATGAGCAGATCGTTGTTGCCACGGACGTCGCGATGGAAATCCTTGAAGCGCTCACCACGAAAGGCCGCTTCATCAAACTGCAAGCCCTGGATCATGGTGCCCATCGCGCCGTCGAGCACAAGGATACGCTCGCGCGCGCGCGCACGGAAAAGGTCTGCCTGCGAGGATGTCTTCTGGGTCATAGATCAAGCTGCTTTCTGGGCGCCGTTTGGGCGAATGCCGAGCAGGTGGCTGATGGCGAATACGAGATCCGCGCGGTTCATCGTGTAGAAATGGAAATTCTCGACGCCGCGTGCCGAGAGGTTTTGCACTTGCTCGGCGGCAACCGTCGCTGCCACGAGGCGGCGGGTATCTGCGTCGTCATCGAGGCCTTCGAATTTCTTGGCGAGCCAATCCGGAAGGGATGCGCCCGCGCGCTTGGCGAAGTTGCTCGCCAGCTTGAAATTCTGCACAGGCAAAATGCCCGGCACGATGGGAATCGTGATGCCCGCCGCCCGGACGCGATCGAGATAGCGGAAATAGAGGTCATTATCGAAGAAGAACTGTGTAATCGCGCGTGTTGCGCCAGCGCCAACCTTGGCTTTCAGGACGTCGATGTCAGCATCGAGATTGGTGCTCTCCGGATGCTTCTCCGGGTAGGCTGAAACGCTGATCTCCACGTCGCTGTGGTTGCGCTTGATCGCGGCGACGAGATCGGCCGACGTCTGGTAACCTTGCGGGTGAGCCTTATAGGCAGTGCCGATTCCGTTCGGCGGATCGCCACGCAGGGCGACGATGTGACGGACGCCGACCTCGTAATAGCGTGCAACGACATCATCCACGTCCGCGCAGGTCGCATCGACGCAGGTCAGGTGAGCTGCTGGCGTCAGGTTCGTCTCAGAGAGAATGCGTGCAATGGTGGCGTGGGTCCGTTCGCGGGTCGATCCGCCTGCGCCATAGGTGACGGAGACAAAGTTCGGCGTCAGTGGCGCAAGCCGGCTGATGACCTCCCACAGATTGCGTTCCATTTCCTCCGTCTTCGGCGGGAAGAATTCAAAGGAGATAGTCGGGAGCTTTTGCGTCTGTGCGCTAGGGGTTTCGCTGGTCACGCTAGAAGACTCCACATCTAAAGTCTGGCACTTCGGTTGGTGCCGCAGTCCTTGGGTAGAGCGCTAAAATAGATGAAAGAGAGGGTGTTAAACAGCCCACCAGAGCCTTATTGACTATGGGAAATTGCCCACTTTGCCCGATATGGGCCAATAATACTTCCGATATACGAGGCTAATGGGCAGAATGAAAGAGGCGGAAATGCCTCGAGAATCGCCAAATTCTCACGAAAGACTCGCGTTTCATCAGCGCAAACGGACGATTTTGTTGGGATTTTTGGAAGATTTGCCTGATTATGGAGTTCTGCCCACCCTAGAGGGGCGCCAGGGAAGGCATGGGCACTGCGATTGGTGGCCCTCTTGTTCACAACGTGCCGGCCATTAGCCTGGTCTCATGATTCCATTGTCCATCCTCGACCTTTCAGTGGTCACCACGGCTACCAAGCCGTCTGCCGCGCTGCGCAACAGCATCGATCTGGCGCAACATGCCGATCAGCTTGGCTACACACGCTACTGGCTGGCGGAACATCACAATCTGGCGTCGGTCGCGAGTCCGGCGCCCGACATCATGATTGGGCGGATTGCAGCCGCGACCCAGCGCATCCGTGTCGGATCCGGGGGAGTGATGTTGCCCAATCACGCACCGCTCATAGTGGCAGAGCGTTTCAAGATGCTGGAAGCGTTGTTTCCAGGGCGTATCGACCTTGGGCTCGGCCGCGCTCCGGGCACGGACCATGCCACTATTCATGCGCTGCGCCGCAGGTTCGACGGGCGCGATGGAGATGACTTTCTCGAGCGACTCATCGAGCTGACGCTGTGGGAGACCCGGGAGTTTCCGGAGGGCCATCCCTATAACAGCGTGGTCGCGATGCCGAACGATGCGCCGCTGCCGCCTATCTGGTTGCTCGGATCAAGCGATTACAGCGCGCAATTGTCGGCGCAGATCGGCATGGGATTCGCGTTCGCGCATCATTTTGCATCTCACGATGCCGCTGATGCAATGACGTGGTATCGCGCGCACTTCAAGCCGTCGCGCTGGCGCGACAAGCCGCACAGCATTCTTGCCATTGCAGTCATCATGGCGCCGACCGACGAAGAAGCCGAACAGCTGGCTGTATCGGCAGATCTCAACCGGCTGTTGCGTGATCGCGGTCAGTATCGCCCGCTGCCGAGTATCGAAGAGGCACTGGCTTATCCCTACAGCGACGCAGAGCGGGCGCACATCGCGCGCAACCGCGCACGCCTGTTTGTGGGCAGTCCACAGACGGTGATGCAGAAAATCTCACCGTTGATCGCAGCAAGCGAAGCCGATGAGGTCATGGTGATCACGGCGGTCTTTGACCATGACGCACGCAAACGCTCGTACAGCCTGCTGGCGGACGCATTTAAGCTCGGAAAACGGGCGGCGGCTTAATTTTTACTCCGCCGCCTTTTCGCTGAATGCGATGCGGAATGGGTGAGCCGGATAAACGCCGACGATGCGAAGTTCTTTTGAGAAGAACTTCAATTCTTCCATCGCGAAAGCGAGATTGCGGTCGTGGGGGTGGCCATCCACGTCGGCATAGAATTGCGTGGCGAAGAAGTTGCCCTCGATCATGTAGCTTTCGAGCTTGGTCATGTTGACGCCGTTGGTGGCGAAGCCGCCAAGCGCCTTGTAGAGAGCTGCAGGAAGGTTTCGGACGCGAAATACGAACGTGGTCACCAGCGGACCGGAGTTCTGAGCGGCCCATTTTTCATCACGCGCCAGAATCACGAACCGCGTCGTATTGTGGGCTTCATCCTCGATGTCCTCGGCTAGAATATCGAGGTCGTAAATATCTGCAGCGAGACGTGAGGCGATGGCGGCGCAGCTCTTGTCAGCGCGCTGTGCAACGGTACGGGCCGAGCCCGCCGTGTCAGCCGCCACGATTGGCTTGACGCCAAGCTTGCGGATGATGCGGCGGCACTGGCCCAGCGCGTGCACGTGGCTCTCGATGGTCTTGATGTCGTCGAGTGTCGCGCCGCGCGGCGCCATGAGCTGGTGGCGGACCGGCAGAAACCATTCACCGACGATGAAGAGGCCAGACTGCGGCAACAGATGATGAATGTCGGCGACACGGCCCGCGACCGAGTTCTCGATTGGAATCATGCCGAGATCAGCTTCGCCCGACGAGATGGCCGCAAGAGCATCTTCAAAGGTGCCGCACGGCATGGGCGTGGCGTCAGGATAGGCCTCCACGATCGCGATGTGGGAATTGGCTCCGGGCTCGCCCTGGAAGGCGATCTTCAAAGGTTTCGTCATGATGGTCTTCCCGCCAGCATCTGGCGCGCGGTCTCAAGATCGTGAGGCGTATCGACGCCCAGCGGCACTGTGTCAACAACAGTCACGTCGATCCGCATCCCAGCCTCAAGAGCGCGAAGCTGTTCCAGCTTCTCGCGAATCTCGAGAGGCGAGGGCGGCAGCGCGACGAATCGGGCCAGTGCGCTGCGCCGATAGGCATAGAGCCCGATGTGATGATAGCGCGGGCCGTCGCCGTAAGGCGCAGTCGCACGGGTGAAATAGAGCGCCCGCAGCCGCGTCCCCCCGAGAGGTGAGCCGACGACTTTGACGACGTTCGGATTGGTGTGTTCCTCGTCCTTGCGGATGACTGCCGCCAAGGTGGCGATATCCACGCCGGGATCCTTGAGCGGCCCAACGGCAGCCTGAATGGCCACAGGCTCAATCGTGGGCAGGTCGCCCTGGACATTGACGATGGTTTCGATCTGGCTCGCCTGATCAAGCGTCTCCAGCGCCTCGAAAATCCGGTCCGATCCGGACGGGTGATCGGCGCGGGTCATGACCGCCTCACCGCCATGGGCGGTGACCGCCTGGGCGATGTCGGGGGAGTCGGTTGCGATGGCTACGCGGCCGATTCGGGCGGCCTGCGCGCGCCGGAGCACGTGGACGATCATCGGCAGGCCACCGATGTCCAGCAGCGGCTTTCCGGGCAGGCGCGTCGCGGCCATGCGGGCGGGAATCAGCACCAAAGTGCGGCTTTCGGTCATGGGGGTCGAGGGGCGCTCAGGCGGCCGAATTGATGAGGAAATGACGGGTGTTCTCAAGGAGTCGCCCGTTTATACGGGTTGCCAGAAGGCAGGCAAACCGTTATCTCAACGCCGTTACCTGCATGGCGCTTTGCGTGCCGCAGGTGGCATTTCCATGGCCGTTCCCGCGGCTACGCATCTCGAAATTCCGGCCCGGAGCCTGATCGAAAATGGACTCCTTTGAACTTAACAAGATCATGGGCGCGGTGCTCGGCACCTGCCTCGTTCTGCTTGTGACCAATTTTGCTGCCAATGCGATTTTCGCGCCCGCGAAGCCGGAAAAGCCGGGTTTTGAAATCGCGGTGAAGGAAACCGAGGGTGCGCCTGGCGCTGCTCCAGCCGCCGCCGCTCCTGCCGAGCCGATTGAGAAATTGCTCCAGACCGCCTCCGCTGAGAAGGGTGCTGCCGCTGCCAAGAAGTGTGCGGCTTGCCACTCCTTCGAGAAGGGTGGTCCGAACAAGGTCGGCCCCAATCTCTATGGCATCGTTGGTGAGCCGCGTGGCGAAGGTCGCGGCTTCAACTTCTCGGCTGCTATGAAAGGCAAGCCAGGTAAGTGGACCTACGATGACCTCAACAAGTTCATCGCCAACCCGAAGGGCTTTATCCCGGGCACGGCGATGGGCTTCGCCGGCATCCAGAAGGACAGCGAGCGCGCCGACGTAATCGCATATCTGCGCACGCTGTCGGATCATCCGGAGCCGCTGCCCCAATAACGCCCAGCTTCAGCGGGCCGCTGTTACGGTAATTTAATGCAGTTGACGGCCAGGTTCGCCTGGCCGTTTTGCTTTGTAGCGCTCATGTCTGTCGGGACGATTGGCCGCAGAAGGCGCTATGGCGGGCTCGTGTCCCGAGTCCGAAGTTCGCCTCATCGTGCAGCGCGCTTCGTAGCGAACTTTGGATTCGAGAGGACACTAGTAAATCCATGATTCTAGTGTGGTTTAGGTTCAGAAATTCGCTGAAGGACTCGCAGGAGAAATCGAGCGAACTTCTGAACCACCACACTAGTATCATATCCAAAAACCGACATAATCCGTCCAAACGTTGCGTCGACTATCCCAGTTTCCGGATTGTCATTCCGACACAACAACAGGAACTTTGATCTTGAGCATTTCTCGTCGGAGCCTTCTTCAGAGCGGAGCTTTCATCGCTGCTGCCCCCATGTTCAAGACCGTTGCAGGATTGCCTGTTGTCGACGCGGCAAGCGCGCAGGATGCTCAGACATGGGTGCACGGTCTCTCCCTGTTTGGCGACGTCAAATATCCCGCGGGGTTTAAACGTTTCGATTACGTTAATCCCGATGCGCCTAAAGGCGGCCAAGTGCGCCTGGGTGCGATCGGGACTTTCGACAATTTCAATCCGGTGCCGGAAGGCGTGAAGGGATCGCTTGCGCCGATCGGAGATCTCTTCGAGGCGTTGACGACGTCCGCGCTTGATGAAGTCTCGACGCAATATGGATTGCTTGCCGAGTCCATGAGCTATCCGCCGGATTTCTCTTGGGTGACTTACCGGCTGCGTGCTGAAGCGAAGTGGCATGACGGCAAACCGGTCACGCCAGAGGATGTGATTTTCTCGCTCGATTCTTTCAAGAAGCATCATCCGCGCTACTCCGCCTACTATCGCCATGTGGTGAAAGCGGAGAAAGTCGGCGAACGCGATATCAAGTTTACCTTCGATGCACCGGGCAATCGCGAGTTGCCGCAAATTGTCGGCCAACTCAACGTGCTGCCGAAGCATTGGTGGGAAGGGAAGAATGCGGCCGGCGCCAATCGCGATATCTCTGCGACCACGCTTGAGCCGCCGCTTGGCAGTGGTCCCTATCGGATCAAGGAATTCGTGCCGGGACGTACAGTGATTCTCGAGCGCGTGAAGGACTACTGGGGACGCGATCTCAACGTCAATGTTGGCCAGAACAACTTTGACGAAATTCGGTATGAATACTTTCGGGACAGCACGGTTGCGCTTGAAGGATTCAAGGGCGATCAGCTCGATTGGCGCACCGAGAACAGTGCGAAGAACTGGGCCACTGCTTACGACTTCCCTGCTGTAAACGAGAAGCGCGTTGTGACGGAAGAATTTCCGAACCGCAGCTCCGGCATCATGCAGGCGTTCGCCCTCAATATCCGGCGCGATAAGTTCAAGGACCCGCGCGTGCGCCGTGCATTGAATTTCGCGTTCGATTTCGAGGAAATGAACAAGCAGCTTTTCTACGGACAGTACGAACGTATCGGAAGTTATTTCGCCGGAACGGAGCTCGCATCAAGCGGGCTGCCTGAGGGCAGGGAGCTTGAGATCCTCCAGACCGTTCGGGACAAGCTGCCTCCGGAAGTGTTCACGACTGAATACAAGAATCCGGTCGGAGGCAGCCCTGAGAACGTCCGAGCTAATTTACGCGAAGGCCTTCGGCTCTTGAAAGAGGCCGGTTACGAGGTGCGCGATCGCAAGCTGGTTGACGTTAAGTCGGGGGCCCCATTCGAAATGGAACTGCTGACGAGCGACCCGGCTTTTGAGCGGGTGTTGCTGTTCTACAAGCCGTCGCTGGAGCGGCTCGGCATAACGGTCAGCGTGCGCACCATCGACCCCACGCAATATGAAAACCGTCTCCGAAGCTGGGACTTCGACGTCGTGGTGTCTTCGTGGCCGGAGTCGCTTTCGCCCGGAAACGAGCAGCGCGAATATTGGGGCTCGCGTGCCGCCGATATGGCGGGTTCTCGCAACCTCATCGGGATCAAGAATCCCGCGATTGACGCGCTGATCGAGCGCGTGATTTTCACGAAGGATCGCGCTGACCTCGTTGCTGCAACCAAAGCGCTCGATCGTGCGTTGCTTTGGAATCACTATGTCGTGCCGCAATGGAACTATCCGCGCGTGCGTACGGCGCGTTGGGATCGGTTTGGCCGCCCTGCTGAATTGCCGAAATATGGAGCGTCCGCATTCCCGATGGTCTGGTGGTTCGACACGGAAAAAGCGAACAAGATTGGCAGGCGTTCTTGAGCAAAATTTCACGGCGGTCTGTTCTCGTTCTGGGTGGCAGCGCGGCCGTTGCCACATTCCTTCGACCGTCGGTCTCGATGGCCGACAACGGTCCCGAGTCCCACGGGATGTCGGCCTTCGGGGACTTGAAGTACGCTCCTGATTTTCACCATTTCGATTACGTGAATGTGGATGCGCCCAAGGGCGGTACATTCTCGACCGTTCCATCCAGCCGCGCTTACAATCAGTCTTTCCAGACCTTCAACTCGCTCAACAGCTTCATTCTGAAGGGCGATGGTGCAGTGGGGATGGACCAGACCTTTGCCTCGCTGATGGTGCGAGCAGGCGATGAACCGGACGCCATGTATGGACTGGTCGCGCGGTCGGTGCAGATTTCGAGGGATAAGCTGACCTATCGTTTTACGTTGCGGCCGGAAGCGCGCTTCCATGATGGCACGAAGTTGACCGCGCAGGACGCGGCATTTTCGCTGAACGTGCTCAAGGAAAAGGGACACCCGATCATCCGGCAGCAACTGCGGGATATGGTGAAAGCGGAAGCCATCAACGATGCGTCGCTTGTGATGGTTTTCGCGGAAAAGCGCGGGCGCGACGTGCCGCTTTATGCGGCGGGCCTGCCGATCTTTTCCAAAGCTTATTACGACAAAAAGCCGTTCGATGAATCGACCCTCGACACTCCGCTAGGCTCGGGTCCTTACAAGGTTGGACGTTTCGAGGTTGGCCGTTACATCGAATACACGCGCGTCAAGGATTGGTGGGCCAAAGATCTTCCGGTCTCGCGCGGCGTATTCAACTTCGATGCAGTACGTTTCGAATTCTATCGTGACCGCGATGTGGCGTTCGAGGGATTTACCGGGCGCAATTATCTGTATCGTGAGGAGTTTACCGCGCGCATTTGGAACACGCGGTACGACTTTCCTGCGATCAAGGACGGCCGCGTCAAACAGGAAACGCTGCCGGATGAGACGCCTTCAGGTGCACAAGGTTGGTTCCTCAACACACGGCGCGAGCAATTCAAGGATCCACGCGTCCGCGAAGCGCTGACACAAGCCTTCGATTTCGAGTGGACCAACAAGACCATCATGTACGGCGCTTATGCGCGCACGCACTCGCCATTCCAAAATTCGGACCTGATAGCGACAGGAAAGCCGTCGCCAGACGAACTCAAACTGCTTGAGCCATTTCGTGGTCAGGTGCCCGACGAGGTGTTTGGTGACCCGTATGTGCCGCCGGTCTCCGATGGATCGGGGCAGGACAGAGCCCTGTTGCGCAAAGCCTCGCAGTTGTTGCAGGACGCCGGTTGCCTGATCAAGGACGGCAAGCGGCGGCTGCCGAATGGGACGCAATTCCGCGTGGAGTTTCTCCTCGACGAACCAGCGTTCCAGGCCCATCACGCGCCTTACATCAAGAACCTGGGCGTGCTGGGCATTGACGCTAATGTTCGTCTTGTCGATCCGGTGCAATTCCGGGCTCGCGTCGATGATTTCGATTTCGATGTTGCGATTCAGCGGTTCAGCATGGCGTCGACGCCAGGGGACGCGCTCCGCACGTTTTTCTCCTCGCAGGCGGCTAATATCAAAGGCTCGCAAAATCTCTCCGGCATCGCCAATCCGGCGCTCGACGCATTGATTGAGCGGATCATTGCCGCCGATACCCGAGATGATTTGCGCACAGCTTGCCGCGCCTTCGATCGCGTCTTCCGCGCTGGCCGGTACTGGGTCCCGCAGTGGTATTCGGCCAGCCATCGCATTGCCTATTGGGATGTCTTCGCCCATCCTCCAAAGATTCCACGTTATGCCGGCGGTGTCGGCGTGCCGGATTTATGGTGGTTTGATGAGGCGAAGGCCAAAAAGCCCGAGCAGGCAAAGTAATTCATGACCGCATATATCGCCCGCCGAATTCTTCTGATGATTCCCACCCTGCTGGGAATCCTGTTCGTGTCGTTCGTCGTTGTGCAGTTCGCACCTGGCGGCCCCGTGGAACGGGTGATCGCGCAATTGTCCGGTTCGGACACCGGCGCCAGTTCGCGCGTTTCCGGCTCGTCCGGGGGCGACTTTGCCTCGCGTCCGCAGGCCGGAGCGTCCGCTGACGCTGTTACCTCAAAGTATCGTGGCGCTCAGGGGCTCGATCCCGAATTCATCAAGAGTCTCGAAAAGCAGTTTGGCTTCGACAAACCTGCGCCTGAACGCTTCCTCTTGATGGTGTGGAATTTTGCGCGCTTCGATTTCGGCAAAAGCTATTTCCGCGATGTCAGCGTCATCCAGCTCATCAAGGAGAAACTTCCGGTTTCGATGTCGCTTGGCATCTGGATGACGCTGCTGACCTATCTCATCTCGATTCCATTAGGTATCCGCAAGGCGATCCAGGATGGGTCGAGGTTCGATATCTGGACCTCGGGCATTATCATCATCGGCTTTGCTATTCCGGGTTTTCTGTTCGCCATCCTGCTCATCATTCTGTTCGCGGGCGGATCGTTCTTCGACATCTTCCCGCTGCGTGGATTGACGTCGGATGGATGGTCGCAGTTTCCTTGGTACTGGAAGATCATCGACTATTTCTGGCACATCACGCTGCCGCTGATCTCGATGGCCCTTGGCGCCTTCGCCACCATGACGCTGTTGACAAAGAATTCGTTCCTCGACGAAATTCGCAAGCAATACGTTATGACCGCTCGGGCCAAAGGGTGCGCTGAGCGCCAGGTGTTGTACGGTCACATCTTCCGTAATGCCATGTTGATCGTGATCGCAGGCTTTCCGAGCGCCTTCATCCATGCCTTCTTTTCCGGATCATTGCTGATTGAAACGATCTTTTCGCTCGATGGACTCGGTCTGCTTGGCTTCGAAAGCGTGCTGAACCGTGACTATCCGGTGGTTTTCGGCACCTTGTTCATTTTCTCGCTCGTCGGCCTGATCGTGAACCTGATCTCCGATCTGGCGTATATGTGGGTCGATCCGCGAATTGATTTCGAGGCGCGAGAGGTATGACGACCGTCGTGTCCCCACCAACTGAGACGACCTCGCAGTCTCCCCTCGGTGAGGCCGTGCCGCCGACGCGGCATCCTTTCGGGCCGTCGCCGCTGAATCGCCGCCGGTGGCAGAACTTCAAATCCAATCGGCGTGGCTACTGGTCTTTTTGGATATTTTCGATCCTTTTCTTCATTTCGCTGTTCGCGGAATTGATCGCGAACGATCGGCCATTCCTGATCAAGTTCGACGGTCACCTGTATTTCCCGGCGTTCGTGAATTACTCCGAAACGACGTTCGGCGGAGACTTTGAAACATCCGCAGACTATCGCGATCCTTATCTGCAGAAACTGATCGCAGACAAAGGCGGCACGATCGTCTGGCCGCTGATCCGCTATTCCTACGATACGCATAATCTCGATTTGCCGACGCCGGCGCCATCGCCTCCGACCTGGATGCTGACGGAAGCGCAGTGCAAATCGGTGGTCGAGAGAAAGGGGCTCAAGAGCTGCCGCGATCTCGAATACAACTGGCTCGGAACGGATGATCAAGGGCGCGATGTTGTCGCACGCCTGATCTATGGCTTCCGCATTTCGGTGCTGTTCGGTCTGGCGCTGACGATCATTTCATCCATCATTGGCGTTGCTGCAGGTGGTGTGCAGGGATATTTCGGCGGGTGGATCGACTTGGCGTTTCAGCGTCTCATTGAAGTGTGGACGGCGATTCCTTCGCTTTATCTCCTTCTGATCCTGTCGTCGGTCTTGGTGCCTGGTTTCTTTGTGCTGCTCGGCATTCTGCTGCTGTTTTCCTGGGTTTCGCTGGTGGGTCTCGTCCGCGCGGAATTTCTGCGCGGCCGGAATTTCGAATACATCCAGGCGGCCCGGGCGCTTGGTGTGACGAACAAGACCATCATGTTCCGTCATCTGCTGCCGAACGCGATGGTGGCGACCATGACGTTCCTGCCGTTCATTGTCTCGTCGTCGGTGATGACGCTCACAGCCCTGGATTTCCTCGGGTTTGGCTTGCCGCCGGGGTCGCCGTCGCTTGGTGAGCTGCTCTCGCAGGGCAAGGCCAATGTGCAGGCGCCGTGGCTCGGATTTACTGGATTCTTTGCCGTGGCGATCATGTTGTCGCTATTGATCTTCATCGGCGAAGGCGTTCGCGATGCCTTCGACCCGCGCAAGACGTTCAGGTGAACGGCATGGATGCGATCAATCAACCTCTGCTAGATGTCCGTGATTTGTCGGTGGCGTTTCGCCAAGGCGGGACGGAAAGCGTGGCCGTCGATCGAATTTCATTTTCGATCAATCGCGGTGAGTGTGTCGCGCTGGTTGGTGAATCCGGTTCGGGAAAATCGGTCAGCGCATTATCCGTGCTGAAACTGTTGCCGTATCCGACTGCAACGCATCCATCCGGCAGCATCCGTTTCAAAGGGCACGAACTGCTCGGGATGAACGAGAATGAAATCCGTGCCATTCGCGGCAACGATATTTCGATCATTTTTCAGGAGCCGATGACGTCGCTCAACCCGCTGCATACCGTCGAGGCGCAGATTGGCGAGGCGATTTACCTTCACAGCGGTGTCCGCGGATCAATGGCCCGGGCGCGGACCCTTGAACTGCTGACGCAGGTCGGCATTCCGGAGCCGGAAACACGCCTGGGGAGCTACCCGCATCAGCTCTCTGGGGGCCAGCGCCAGCGCGTCATGATTGCGATGGCACTGGCGAACGAGCCGGACTTGCTCATCGCCGACGAGCCCACGACCGCTCTCGATGTGACAGTGCAGGCGCAGATCCTGAAGCTACTCTCGGAGATCCGTACGCGGCTAGGAATGAGCATGCTGTTCATTACGCATGATCTTGGGATCGTGCGCCGCATCGCCGATACGGTCTGCGTGATGAACAACGGCAAGATCGTCGAGAAGGGGCCGGTCGAGCAGGTCTTCACACGCGCCACGCACCCCTACACCAAGGCGCTACTGGCTGCCGAGCCGAAGCCGGATCCGGCGCCGCCGCGTCCGGGAGCTCCGGTCGTGATGTCGTCCAACGATTTGAAGGTGTGGTTCCCGGTCAAGCGCGGCCTGTTGCGCAAGACGGTAGGGCATATCAAGGCGGTCGATGGTGTCACTGTCTCCGTGCGTCAAGGTGAGACTTTGGGCGTTGTCGGGGAGTCTGGTTCGGGCAAGACGACTCTTGGATTGGCGTTGTTGCGGCTGATCTCGTCGGACGGTCCGATTGTGTTTCTCGGCAACAACATCCAAGGGCTGCGCTTCAAGCAGATGCGCCCGATCCGCCGCGACATGCAGATCGTGTTTCAGGATCCTTATGGCGCGCTCAGCCCGCGCATGTCCGTTGGGGATATCGTGGCCGAGGGGTTAGGTGTTCATCAGCCTTCGCTGAAGGTCGAAGAGCGAGAGGCCCGTGTAATCAAGGCGCTTCAGGATGTCGGGCTCGATCCAGCGACACGATTCCGCTATCCGCATGAGTTTTCGGGTGGTCAGCGGCAACGCATCAGTATTGCGCGTGCCGTCGTGCTGGAGCCGAGCTTTGTCGTGCTTGATGAACCGACCAGTGCGCTGGACATGCTGTTTCAAGCGCAGATGGTGGCATTGCTTCGCGATCTGCAACGCAAGCGCGATTTGACTTATATGTTCATCTCACACGACCTGCGTGTGGTGGCCTCGCTCGCCAGCCATCTGATCGTGATGCGCCATGGCAAGGTTGTGGAAGAAGGTGTTGCTTCCGACCTCTTCGAAAATCCGAAAACAGATTACACGCAGGCCTTGTTTGCGGCGGCGTTCAATATCGAAGCGGCGCCGACCATTGTGCCGGACGCTTGATCGTTAGCCTAAGCGCTTGATGCTGATAATTTCGCTACCTGTCGCCTCGATGCGGTCGATGGCGCCGCGCATGGGCTCGATCGCCGTCGCCATATGGTGCGCATTGGCGTGAACGATGGTGTCGCGATCGCGCACGATGGCGACGTGACCTTTCCAGAAAATCAGATCACCACGTTTGGTGTCCGGCCACTCTGATCGCGGAAGTGCCTTTCCAAGCGCGGCTTCCTGCATGTCGCTGTCTCGGGGAGCCGAGATGCCGGCGGCGGCGAGCGAAATCTGAACCAGCCCGGAGCAGTCGATGCCGAGCGCACTCTTGCCGCCCCAAAGATAAGGCGTCCCGACGAACCTTTCGGCCACCGCAACAAAATCAGTTTCATTCACATCGAGCGATCCAACATGCTGCAACGGCAGGTAATGTCGTTGACCGGTGATCGCGAAATTGGCGTCGGTCTTGACGACCTCAACACGCGCACCAAGCGGCAGCCCCTCCGCGGGAGGCAATTTAATTGACGGGCCGGGGAAGGCGAACGTGCGCAGCGCAGTGATCTTATGGGTGGGTTTGCTGCGCGGCTGCACCAGTGCGCTGTCGGGCAGCCATCCAACATAGCCATCTGATTGGAGCTGTCCCCATGCCCAGCCTTCAGCGTCGCGATCGTAGATCGTGACGCGTTCTCCCTTGAGTGCCTCGGTGTCGAGCGCGGCATCGTGTGATGGAGCCCGACGGACCGGTGCGATGGGATCGAAGATCTCGAATTCCACTCCTTCGACGAAGCGCTCAGCCTGCACCTTGCCTTCAAGGTGTTTGGCGGCAAGGTCTGGCCGAGCGGGTGTGAGACGATGATCAGCCATAACGCTCGCTCAGCAACTTGTAGATCGCACGTGCGGCCTGGCATTCACCACCTTCTGGGCGTGCCGGTTTCGCACTGGGAGTCCAGCCATAGATATCGACATGAAGCCAGCTCTTTGCGCTTTCGACAAAGCGCTTGAGGAATAAAGCGCAGGTAATGGAGCCCGCGAAACCTCCTGATGGCGCGTTGTTGACGTTGGCGATCTTCGAATCGAGCCACGCGTCATAGGGCATCCACAGCGGCAGCCTCCACAGCGGGTCGTTCTCTTCACGTGCATATCGTGCAACGTCCGCGGCAAGCGTTTCGTCATTGGTGTAGAACGGCGGCACTTCGGGTCCGAGGGCTACGCGCGCCGCGCCGGTCAGGGTGCCGAGATCAATCAAGAGATCAGGTTTCTCTTCGTCTGCGAGTGCCAGTGCATCGGCCAGCACCAGACGGCCCTCCGCGTCGGTGTTGCCAATTTCGACGTTCAGTCCTTTGCGGGAGCGGAAGATATCGAGCGGACGGAAGGCGTTACCCGCGACGGAATTCTCGACGGCGGGTATCAGAACGCGCAGCCGCACCTTCAATTTGGCATCCATGACCATCTGCGCCAGTGCCAGGACGTTGGCCGCTCCGCCCATGTCCTTTTTCATGATCAGCATGCTGCTGGACGGCTTCAGATCCAGTCCGCCAGTATCGAAGCAGACGCCTTTTCCGACCAGCGTGATTTTGGGATCAGACGCATTACCCCACGTGATGTCGATCAGGCGAGGAGCGCGCGAGGACGCCATGCCGACGGCGTGAATCAGTGGGAAATTTTGCTTCAGAAGGTCTTCACCAATAGTACAGCTATACGTCGCGCCATATTGATCTGCGAGGTTCTGCGCGATCTGCGCGAGCTCGGCCGGCCCCATATCGTTTGAGGGCGTATTGATGAGGTCGCGCGCGAGCATGGCAGCCCGTGCCATGCGCGAGATGTCGTGCGCATCTACGCCATCCGGAGGAACCAGCCGCGCGCCGGGAGTTTCGTTATTGCGATACCGATTGAAACGGTAGGTTCCGAGTGCGAATGCCAGCGCGGCAAGGCGAGTGTCATGTGGCGCGTTCGCAAAGCGGTAGACGCCCGCAGGCAGCAGGCCGGGCAACTGCCCCGGTCGGAACAGGTCACGCCATTCCTTCGATTCATCTTCGAGACCGAAGAGCACATGAGCCAAGGTTCCATCCGCCTCGGGAAGCGCCAGATATTGGCCGGGCTTTGCGGTGAAGGCATTTGCTTCCGCAAACTGACGCGCGGTGGCGGGCAGTGTCGCGCTAATGGCCTTCCAGGTCGATTTTGTTGCGAAAGTGACTGGAATAGCTGTGGCGGCAGTCGAAGTCTCAAAGGCTGGGTACATAGGATTCCCGAGAGGTACAGGCGGAAGGTCGGTTAGCAGTGCGGCACTAGTGTGCCCGTTCCGAAGTTCGCATCATTGCGCTGCACGTTTGTTTGCGAGCTTTGGAATCGAAGGACACGAGTGGAGTGGATTTGACATTCGCCACCCACTCGGCTGCGAGTTCGTCAGGCGAATGTCAAATCCAAAACTCCACTCAAAACTTATATTTGCTAGTGGTCCTTTGATTCTAACATTCGCAGGAGATGCCCGCCGAAACGGGATGCGAATGTTAGAATCGGACCACTAGCAAGTTATTGATCTAGTGTGGCTTTGGTTCAGAAGCCCGCATTCCAGACTCGCCGCCCGAATGATGCGGACTTCTAAACCGCCACACTAGAGAGCATCATAGCTCAATTAACCAGACATTAGGGTTAATGGTCTATTGCTGGGACACCGGCTCTGCCCATCGCCACTGCGAGTCCAAGTGTCCATACGTAATTCACTCCATCTGACCCAGTACCTCGGCTCGGCTGCGGCCGTCGCGATCCTGGCCATCGGGCTTGGCGGCTGCCAGACCATGCGATCACCCGAGGTGACTGGTTCGATTAACGCAAGGGCAGAGGTCACGCCAGGCTCCCTTCCGCGCACCGAGATCGACGCACTTGGTGAACGTTATCGCGCGAACACTCGCAATGCTGATGCCGCGGTCCAATACGGCCAAGCGTTACGTCTAAACGGGCAGCGTTCGCAAGCCGTTGCTGTGCTGGAACAGGCGACGATGGCCAACCCCGGCAACAAGCCTCTGCTCGCGGCTTATGGCCGGGCTCTGGTTGACAACGGAAATTTTCAGCTGGGATTTGATGTTCTCACGCGGGCCCACTCACCGGCGAACCCGGATTGGCGTATTCTGTCCGTGCAGGGAACGGCACTCGATCAACTCGGCAAGCATGACGAAGCACGCCGCTACTATGCGAGCGCCTTGAAGATTTCGCCGGAAGAACCCTCCGTTCTTTCAAATCTCGGTCTCTCCTACGTCCTGTCCAAAGATTTGCCCCGGGCAGAGTCGGTTCTGCGCAGGGCATATGGTCGGGGCACGAGCGATTCACGCGTCCGCCAGAATCTGGCTCTTGTCGTGGGACTGCAGGGACGCTTCAGCGAAGCTGAGTCTATCGCGAAGGCTGATCTGCCGCCTGACCAGGCGGAGGCCAATGTTGCCTATCTCAAGCAAATGCTCAGCCGCGATGGTTCTCGTGGTCAACAGACCACATCGGCCGCCGGAATCAGCCGAAGCTGAAAGACTTCCTCAAAGAACTCAGCGAGATTGCACGAACCCGGGTGCCCGCGACCGCGTCTAAGGTCACTTCAGGTATTGGGCGACCCTGATCCCGGTCGGGCCGAGGATGACCACAAACAGGACCGGCAGAAAGAACACGATCATCGGAACGGTCAGCTTTGGTGGAAGGGCAGCAGCCTTCTTCTCGGCCTCGTTCATGCGCATGTCGCGGTTTTCCTGTGCCATCACCCGCAGCGAATGACCAAGTGGTGTACCATACCGCTCGGATTGCTGGAGAGCCAAGCACACTGACTTGACACCTTCTAAGCCGGTTCGCTTGGCCAGGTTCTCGTAAGCTATCTTACGGTCCTGCAGATAGGACAATTCGGCATTGGTCAGCGTGAATTCTTCAGCAAGCGGGATCGATTGGCTTCCGATTTCCTGAGATACCTTCCGGAATGCTGCCTCGATTGACATGCCGGACTCGACGCAGATCAGCAGCAGGTCGAGAGCATCGGGAAATGCCCGACGGATCGACAACTGCCTCTTACTGATTGCGTTCTTCAAGAACAGCATGGGCGCTTGCATGCCCAGCCACGCTGCACCAATGCACATCGCGATCTTTATAGGTGCAGGCTGCTTTACATCCCAAATCAAAAAGACATACACAATTCCAAAAAGCAGAAACGCGAGCGGCATAACGAGACGAAAGAAAAGAAACGTCGTGTATGGCGCCTGACCGCGATATCCTGCCATCACGA
This sequence comes from Nitrobacteraceae bacterium AZCC 1564, assembly GCA_036924835.1. Classification (NCBI taxonomy): domain Bacteria; kingdom Pseudomonadati; phylum Pseudomonadota; class Alphaproteobacteria; order Hyphomicrobiales; family Nitrobacteraceae; species Nitrobacteraceae bacterium AZCC 1564. Next base: position 2,313,411 of record JBAGRR010000001.1, on the reverse strand, counting down.
GTTTTTCTCGGGCTTCTTCCTGGGCAAGCCATTTGCCGAGGTTGAAGTCTTCCACTACCCTTTGAACGAGTTGCTTGGGTGTTTGACGCAGCGTCACCTTTTCGGAGCGGGTCAGTCGATCACGTTCGCGCTGACGCATGCGTTCACGCTCGCTTGCAACAGCTTTCATGCGTTTTTGCAACACGTCACCGGCAAACATAGGTGATAACAATGCCCATACTGTTGCGCTGACGGCGATCGCCGACAGGAGCATTGTCATGAATCTGGCGTCGTGAAGTTTGGCGATCAGAAGATCGAGCATGAGACCCCATCAGAAATCAAAGTTGATCATCTTTTTCATCACAAAGATGCCCGTCGACATCCACAGGGCACAGCCCGCAAGCATGAACCGCCCTGTGGGATGGGTCCAGAGCAGCGAGATGTACTCAGGGGTCAGTATGTAGACCATGAGCATAACGAGGGGTGGAAGTGAGCCAATAATAGCTGCGGAGGCTTTCGCTTCCATCGACATTGCTTGGATCTTTCCCTTCATTTTCTTTCGATCACGAAGGACCCTCGAGAGGTTGGCGAGTGCTTCCGACAGGTTGCCGCCGGTTTTCGTCTGAATAGCGATAACGATTCCAAAGAAGTTGGCTTCGGGCAGCGGCATTCGCTCGTATAGTCGTTGGCATGCTTCGCCAAGCGGCATTCCGATTGTCTGCGTTTCGATAATTGCGTTGAATTCGCTTCGGAGTGGTTCCGGGGAGTCGGCAGCGACAACTTTGATGGAATCGAACAAGGGCAGCCCGGCCTTGATGCCGCGGACGATGACGTCGACCGCATCGGGCAGGGCATCTAGAAATTTGGCCTCTCTTCGCTTCTTGAGGTAATTGAGGATCCAGCGCGGCAGTCCGAAACCGGCGGCTAAGGCGAAGCCGGCAGCGGCAAGAGGAGCCATGCCGCTCATATACGTTAGGAGTAGCGTCACTCCACCGAGAATGACTGAGAAAATAATGAATTGCTGGTTCGATATGCCCAGGCCGGCCTGTGCAATGCGCATCGACAGCGAAACTTTCTGGTTCTGCTTCAGCCGCTGCTCGACCTCTTTCATTGATTCTTCGACTTGCGCGCGACGAGAGCGCAACGTGCGTTCCTCGCTGCGAGGGCTGGAGTCGTGGCGAGAAAATGCTGCTCGTCGCTGTTCGACCTTCTTCTCGCCGCTGAGCAGCGGATAAAGAAAGACCCACGCCAATCCACCAATCGTGACGGAGCTCAGGAAGGCCAGCGCAATCGCTTGCATGTTCATTGGGGCTCGTCCTAGATATCCGCGCCGGCCACTTCAGCCGCGTCAAGGGCGGCTGCGAGGCGCTTCTCCTCGTTATAGTAGCGTGCGCGATCCCAAAAACGTGGACGTCCAATACCGGTCGATCGATGCCGGCCAAGAATATTTCCATTGAGATCTTCGCCGGTGATGTCGTAGACGAAGATATCTTGCGTAATGATTGTGTCACCTTCCATGCCCATCACCTCGGTGATGTGCGTAATTCGGCGCGAGCCATCGCGCAGGCGAGCGGCCTGCACCACAATATCGATGGAGGCGCAAATCATCTCTCGAATGGTGCGTGAGGGCAGCGCGAATCCACCCATGGTAATCATGGACTCCGCACGTGATAATGCCTCGCGCGGGTTGTTGGCGTGCAGCGTGCCCATCGATCCGTCGTGGCCGGTATTCATGGCTTGCAGCAGATCAAACGCTTCGGGTCCGCGAACTTCGCCAACGATGATACGCTCAGGTCGCATACGCAGACAGTTGCGAACCAGATCCCGCATCGTAACTTGACCCTCACCCTCGATGTTCGGCGGCCGGGTTTCGAGCCGGACGACGTGAGGCTGCTGCAATTGAAGTTCGGCAGCGTCTTCGCAGGTGATGATGCGCTCGTCGTTTTCGATATAGTTCGTCAAGCAATTCAAGAGTGTTGTCTTTCCGGAGCCCGTACCTCCGGAGATCAGCACATTGGCGCGGCAACGACCGATAATCTGCAGGATTTGCGCGCCTTCGGGTGAAATGGCGCCAAATTTGACGAGCTGATCCAGCGTCAGCTTGTCCTTTTTGAATTTGCGAATCGTAAGTGCTGGACCATCGATCGCAAGCGGCGGGACGATGGCGTTGACACGCGAGCCATCGGCGAGACGGGCGTCGCAGATCGGAGAGGATTCATCGACGCGCCGGCCGACTTGGCTCACAATGCGCTGACAGATATTGAGAAGCTGCTGGTTGTCGCGGAACCGAATGTTGGTTTTCTGGATTTTGCCGGCGACTTCAATGTACACCGTGCCAGCACCATTCACCATGATGTCGGAGATATCGTCACGCGACAGCAAGGGCTCAAGCGGGCCGTAACCGAGAACATCGTTGCAGATGTCGTCGAGCAATTCCTCTTGCTCGGCAATCGACATTACGATGTTTTTAATCGCGATGATTTCGTTGACGATGTCGCGAATCTCTTCGCGCGCTGATTCAGCATCGAGCTTCGCGAGTTGTGTAAGATCAATGGCCTCGATCAGCGCGCCGAAGATCGTCGCCTTGACTTGATAATAGGTATCTGATCGCCGGGCCTCGACGACAGGGGGTGGTGCAGGCGCCCTTGCCGGAGCCAACGGTGGCGAAGCCACGCTTGGAGAGGAGGCACGCTGTGCATTGGGAGCTAAGGAGGGCACGTGAGCGGGTTCGGGGCCACGGCTGGGAGCCCTGGCCCCGAAATCGGTTTCTGGTCCGCTACGCTTACCAAACACGATAAAACTCCACGCGTAAGCTTACTTGCCTCGAAGTTTTCCGAGCAAAGGTGAAAGGAACGAATTGCGCTGCTTTTTGGTTTCGGCCCGACCTGTTAGACGTTGAGCAATCTGCAAAAACATCTCGGTCACACGGTGGTTAGCCGCGATTTCAGCGATCATCTGTCCATTGTTGGCCGCTGAGCCAAAAATCTGCGGCTCGAATGGGATGGTGACAATCGGTTGGCTCTCGATGGCCTTGGCGAATTCGCCGATACCGATCTCCGGTCGCTTTGGCACGCCTGTCTGATTCAGGCAGTAGAGGGGCGGCCGGTCGTTAGGACGGGCAGCCTTGAGCATGTCGAATATATTTTTTGTATTGCGGAGATTGGCGAGATCCGGAGTTGCGACGATGAGGATATCGTCGGCTCCGACGAGGGCACGCTTGGTCCAACCGGACCATTGATGCGGAACGTCAAGGACGATGCAAGGCATCGTTGTGCGCAGCGTGTCGAAAATCGCATCGAAGGCTTCGGTGCCAAAATCGTAGACCCGCTCGAGCGTTGCTGGAGCAGCTAGCAAACTGAGGTGATCGGTGCACTTCGAAAGCAGGCGATCGATAAAAGCCGTGTCAATGCGATCTGGAGAAAAGACAGCGTCGGCAATCCCTTGAGGGGGGTCCTGGTTGTAGTCGAGCCCCGCAGTGCCGAACGCCAGATCGAGGTCGGCCACCACGGAATCCAATGCAAGATCACGTGCGATTGCCCAGGCGACATTGTGTGCCACAGTGGAAGCGCCCACGCCGCCCTTGGCACCGACGATCGCGATGATGCGGCCTACAGCCTTGGCTTCTGGAACTGAAAACAGGCCACAAATGGAACGCACGACATCGAGTGGCGCAACCGGAGCAATCACATAGTCGCTGACCCCGCGTCTTACGAGTTCTCGGTACAGCAACACGTCGTTGACGCGCCCGATGACGATCACGCGAGTGCCGGCGTCACACACGGCTGCGAGTTGATCGAGGCCGCCGAGGATGTCGGCGCGGCCATCAGTCTCGAGCACGATGACGTTTGGCGTCGGCGCCGTGCGATAGGCCTCGATGGCGGCGGTCATGCCGCCCATCTGTATTTTGAGATGCGCCTTATCCAGCCGACGATCTTCGCCGGCCGCCTGCACAGCTGCCGCTGTTTCGACCGTTTCGCAAAACGCCTGTACCGACACACGCGGCGCAGGCGCGATGTGTTCTTCGGCTGCGGGCGTGACTGTCTGGTCTTCTTGATCTTGACGTGCGTAACTGATCATTTGCCTACATCACTGAGTTTGGCTCTTTCCGCCTCGGGATACTCGGTCGTCGTCGGTGCACCCTTGCGATACTTCTCGAATGCGACATTTCGACGTGATGTCATTGCCGGAGTTTCGGCGCGAGGCTGAACCAAGTCTGATGGATTGTCGACCATCGCGGCGAGATTGCGCTGCGTTGCGCAGCCAAAATTATGATACGGACGGTTTTCGAAGTAGCCCTTGTTCTTTATCGATGGACCAATGTCCTCAGGCCAAAGTCCGCACGGTCCCGCGTCGGCCATGATCCGGGGATAGCTGACGCGGATAGTTGCAAACAAGCGAGGGTCCGTTGGACGATAGTTACGTACGGTAATGCCGCGCGAGGGAATTCCGGCAGCGCTGAAAATAGCTTTGATCTCGTGAAGTGAGTCGGTTGCTGTGCGCGCGTTTGGTGCGCCGACCGGCATGTCGATGATGATGCTGCCAGTTCCTTCGCGTAGCCATGTCTGCGCGAGCCCCATGATATCGGCGCGCTGCGCTGCGGTAAGGCCGCCGCGCCCCTGGCCGACGAAGACTTCGGTCGTGCGACTGGCTTCCTGAATCACGATTGGATGCCGCTGGCGATAGTCGTTCGGCACACTGCCGGTGACGATATCCCCGTCAGTATGTTTGCAACCTCCTAACGCGGCAGCAACTGCCAATAAAGCCCCTCCGATACCGAGGCTACGTTTGAGATTGGGTACTCGCGCGTTCATTCTACTTGTCCTTGTCCCATCTCAGTCGGTGATAAAGCCGTAAGTGCCGCGGTAAGAACGTCCCTGCGGGTTTCGATTGGGAACGCCATAGATGCGGCTGACGGTGCCAAGAAAATCCGCTTGGGGGTCGGATGATTCAGCGAAGCCGTCGTCGGGGCGCGACAGATCTTTTTGTGCGACCGCACGAACGACATAGGGGGTCACGATCACCATCAACTCGGTCTGGTTGTTGATGAAGTCCCTGCTTTTGAACAGGGCGCCGAGGACCGGGACCTGGGCGAGGCCGGGAAGACCGCTCATCGCCTGCTTGGTTTGATCCTGAATCAATCCCGCCATGGCCATCGATCCCCCTGACGGAATTTCGAGTGTCGTTTCGGCGCGGCGGGTTTTGATAGATGGAATTGAGAAGCCGCTAATCGAAATTGAATTATCATTTGCGATTTCGGACACCTCGGTCATGACGCGGAGACTGATCCGCCCCTCTGTCAGTACAACAGGGGTGAAATTCAGCGAGATACCGAACTTCTTGAACGTGATCGATGGCTGGCAAGGTCCGGCGCCGCCGTTCTGACAAGTCACGCCACTCGGAATCGGAAATTCGCCGCCTGCGATGAAGGTGGCTGATTCACCCGAGATCGCAGTCAAATTGGGTTCGGCGAGCGTGCGAACGACCCCGGCGTTTTCCATCGCACGCACTGTCGCGGTTACCGACGGAACGGCGCCCTTGGGGGTTATCGTCGTGCCGAAATTGCCAGTTACAGAACCGTTCGTAAGAGGGCGCCCGAGCGCAGTAAACGGCGCGACGTTGTTGAAGTCTACTACGGCCGTGCCGTAGTTCATTTGTGCACTGAGGTCGACGCCGAGCTGCTTGATGATGCTACGCTGCATCTCCGCTACGGTCACTTTCAGCATGACCTGATCGCGTCCACGCACGGCGATATTGTTGTAGACTTTATCTGCACCGCCGGCGAGGCGTGCCGCTAATTCCTGCGCTTGCTGAGCTTCAGCCGGATTCGAGACCGAGCCCGTTAGCACTACGCCGTCCCCGACGCCTTCGATTCTGACGTCAGCATACGGCAGAGTTTGCTTGAGTGCGGCCCGCACGCCATTGAGATCGCGAGTGACCGCAATGTCGTAGGCCGCGATCTGTTGGCCCGTAGAGTCGAAAAAGATAATATTGGTTTGTCCTACCGCCGCGCCGATAATGTAGGCGCGTTGCGCCGAGCGTACGACCGCATTGGCGATCTTGGGATCTGCCACCAGCACGTCCTTGACGTCGCGCGGAAGATCGACGACCACGGATTTACCAATACCGAGCGCGAGGAATTTAGCGTTCAACTGGCCGCCTGATGATATCTCGGTAGCTGCTGGCGAGGCGCGATAATCGCTTGCAATCACCGGCGATATCGCATGATTCAGGATCAGCGCGGACGCAGCCGCAAATGACAGGGTGCGCATCAAGAAGGTCCGCACAGGTGCCCGATGTCCCTCTCGCTTCATATTGCTGATCCTCTCGATCGCTTTTGCGTTCTCGAATAAAGGGCCACAGCTCGTGGCATTGGTGCGATCGAGCACGGTGTTGTCGTTCACAGTAATTGTCTGATTGATGGTGGTGCCGGTGCAGGACTGTCTGTCCGGCTGAATAGCGCTAGCGAAGCCAAGTGCGTTCGTTACCGAGGCACTCATGCCGCCGGCACCGACAGCAGTGGACGGAACGACATTCCCCGCGGTTTTCATACGCATTAACTTTCCACATCACGCCGCGACGGACCCGCCGCCGTAATGGGATTTGACCAGTTAAAGGTCAAAGCATGGTTAATGAGGCGTATCTAAACCGAGTTAACGAGATGTTTCCGGCCCACTAGTGTCTCGATTCCGAGGTTCGCATCGTTGCGCGGCACCTTCGTTTGCGAACTTCGGAATCGAAGAACACTAGCAAGTTATTAATCTAGTGTGGCTTTGGTTCAGAAGTCCGCGTTCCAGACTCGCCGCACGAATGATGCGGACTTTTGAACAGCCACACTAGTGACCGAGGAGCCAAGCAAGATCAATTGCTTTCATCCATTCCGTTTCCGGATAGATCATCAAGGCGCCCATGGCGAGCGCGATGCCGTAGGGAATGCCGCTATCCTTGCCGTGGAGCCGCAGTAGCCACTCCTGTGAGCCGAGCGCATAGGGAAGAGGCCATTTCCGGAACTCAAGCAGCAAAAGTGTCAACGCGCCGCCGAATAGCGAAGCATAGACGAAATAGTTCAGCAGGTGCGGGAAGCCGAACCAAAGCCCCACGCAGGCCGCGATTTTCGCATCGCCGCCTCCAATCCATCCAAAGGCGAAGCAGGCAAATGCGAGGGCTAGCACGGCAAAACCCGCTCCAACGTGCATCCCGACGTCATGGAGCGGCATCCCGCTTAATCCTGCCATCGCGCAAAAGCCCGCAATCAGAAACAAGGACACTCGATTCGAAATGGTCATCGTCAGGAGGTCGCTCGCCGCAGCGAACGCGATCAAGGCCGGGAACAGAAAGAGACGTGCAATGTCGAGTATCATGGACTGGGCTTCAGTTTCTGTTCAACAAGTCCTGCATCGTAAAGTACGGATATGAACAATCGCGAAACAGCTTTCACAAGATGCTCGCGATCCGAAACAAAACCAGTAATGACGCGAGAATGAGCGTCGCGCACACAAGGACAGTTGGCTGGAGCTCACGCGTTGCTGGCCCGGGCTTTGGCTGCTGTTTTGAGGCGGCCTGACTCATACGCATATTGACTCAGTTCGATAGAGAGAACGCTCCCCAAAAAAAAAAGGCTTCGGGGGACCGAAGCCTTTTCGTACGCAGTTGTTGTCTCCGATTACTGCGCAGTCGGTGTCTTGGCCAGCTCGGTGCTGAGCGAAGTAAACCGACCAAGAATCTGGCCGCCGATCGTCTGCACGATCGTGATGATCGCCAATGCGATTCCGGCGGCAATCAAACCGTATTCAATCGCGGTGGCACCGGACTCGTCCTTAACGAAGCGAGCAATGAGATTGGTCATTTATGACTCCCTATGTACACGTGGCTGTCGAACTTTGGTCGTTGCGGGGCGGAAACCACCGTGACCATGACGTGAACGTACGAGGGAGGAATTGCAGCGCAGTTAATTCGATTGCTGAAAGACAGGGGTATTTGGCTCTTCTTGCGGACGGTAAATGCGCAATTAATGAGCGCAGATAATTTATATAAAATTATACTGGTCGCAATTATCGGGCGTGATGAAGTACCCGCTGTCATTTATCAGGCAGAGGTTCGTAGTTCGGTTGGATAAGTACCGGTGGCCACGAAACGCGCTGTTTGCAGTTCATTCATCAATTAACGTCAGATTTGCTATGTCTGGCACCCTACTTGCCGCGTATTGGCAGGCACATGGTGCGGCTGTTGCGTAGCGTAAGAGAGTAAAGCGTATGAAGACCGCGCAGGTAGTCGTGTTGGCCATTGCCGTAGCTGCTGGTGGTGCGGCTTTGTATTTGGCGAGTGGCCCGGCTCCGAAGCCGGCGCAAGTGACGATAGCGCCCCCGCCCCAGATCAAGACGACAGATGTGCTGGTTGCCAAATCCGATATCGGATTGGGTCAATCGATTAAGCCTGAAGACCTGGAGTGGCAGTCCTGGCCTGCCGCCACTGCAAGCGCGAGCTTTATTCATCGTGAAAGTCGGGGTGATGCCGTCACCCAATTGACCGGTTCGATTGTACGTTCGCCCATGCTTGCTGGAGAGCCGGTTCGGGATACCAAACTCGTTAAGGGCGATGGATCAGGTTTCATGGCAGCCATCCTGCCAAGCGGTATGCGGGCTGTCTCGACCGAGATCTCGCCGGAAACGGGGGCTGGCGGCTTTATTCTTCCCAATGACCGCGTGGACGTCATTTTGACCCGTCGGCAGAGAAATGCCGAGGGTGGAAAGGAAACCATAACTTCCGAGACCCTTCTGACCAATATCCGGGTTCTCGCCATCGATCAGGCAGTTGAAGAGAAGAACGGACAAAAGGTCGTTGTCGGAAAGACCGCGACTTTGGAGCTCAAGCCACGCCAATCAGAGGCGTTGGCCAGGGCGCGTCAGAGTGGAACTCTATCGCTAGCCTTACGCAGCCTTGTCGACGCCAACGCGTCTAATGCGAAGCCTGAGGAGGAGGGAGCGGAGAATCTTGTGAATGTCTATCGTGGTGATGAACGTGCCATATACGATTGCAAGTCGACCTGCCGGAAAAAAGTGGTGAGCGACGGCGGTTAAATCAGAGATCGCGCGTGCCATTGGTGGTTAATGACTCGATAACGCGGCGTTGCGCGTTGTCTTGAACGAGCGAAAGCATTCGACAATCAATGTTGCTTATTCTCGGAGGTAGCAACGCTGCTTCACTCCGGAATCGTCAAATGCCCTCAATCTCTTCAGGTGGTATCAGCAAGATATTTCATCGCTTTCGCCGCAGCCAGAGTGGATCTGCTGCGATCGAATTCGCCATGGTCGCAGCTCCGTTTTTTCTGATGCTGCTCGCGATTTTTGAATTTGCGCTGATGTTTTTCGCAGGGCAGGTTTTGGAAACCGCGACCCAGGACGCCGCGCGATTGATTTTCACGAACCAGGCTCAAGCCCAAGGGTTTAAAGCGGACGATTTTAAAAAAGCGGTTTGCGGAAAAGTGGCGCTTTTATTCGATTGTCAAAATAGTTTGGAGGTGGATGTCGGCGTTTTTTCGCAGTTTAGCGCCATTCCTAACGACGCGCTTGCGGCCCCAATCGATTCGAGCAAGCACCTGAAGACAAATCTCTCCTATTCAAATCCGGCCCCAGGCTCCACGGTCATTGTTCGCGCGTTTTATAAATGGCCGATATTCCTCAGTATTGGAGGATTCAGCCTCGCCAATCTTGCTGGAGGCAACAACGATAGCGATCGATTTAACCTTCTCACAGCAGTGGCTGCGTTCCGGGTTGAGCCAGGGGGATAGTGATGACAACGAGTTCTGAAACTGAGCCGCGTCTCGGCGCGCGCTTTCTTAAAGACCAGCACGGCGTAGCCGCCGTCGAATTTCTGCTTGTTGCTCCGCTGCTGTTGGCATTGATGTTTGGAACGGTGCAGTTTACCAGCGCATTTGCAGCCGCTCGAAAGCTGACGCAGGTCGCACACACCATGTCGGATTTGATTGCTCAGGCCACCACGGCCGGCGACTGTGACATTAAGAATGCTTTGAAAGTCGGTACCGCGATTATGTCGCCCTATTCGGCTGCAAGCCTGACGGCGACGATTTCCGAAGTTTATATCGACCCCACGACGCATCAAGCGACCATCGTGTGGAGTAAAGCAAGTCCAGGAAAGACCCCTCACTCGCAGGGTAACGTTGTGGCGGTGCCCAGCGGGATTGCGCTGGACGGCAAATATCTAATCATGAGTGAGGTGCACTATGACTATCAACCCTTGATCGGGTTTGATGGGAAGTCGAATTTTAACTCTGAAATCTTCCATTGGGACAGGAAGACCTTTTCTGGCCCCCGTCAATCGGCCGACGTCCGCTGGGATCCTTCGGCGCCATCTTGCAGCTGATAGTTGGTTCAGAGCGGGCACGACAGCGAAATTGAAAAAGGCCGTGCAGTGTGCACGGCCTTTTGTTTTTTGCTCTGGTTTCCGCGAACGGAGCCGCGGAAATTTCACTTAGCCGGCGGCGCGGAGATTGTCAGCCGACGACTTGCCCGAACGGCGATCCGCAACGATTTCGTAGCTGATCTTCTGGCCTTCGCGCAGCGTACCAAGACCGGCGCGCTCGACAGCGCTGATGTGAACGAACACGTCGTTGCCGCCATCATCCGGCTGAATGAAGCCGTAGCCTTTGGTTGCGTTAAACCACTTCACTGTTCCCATGCTCACGTGGGGTAGTCCTTCTCGAGATAGATATAGTAGAAGCCCACGGTTAAATGGGCTGGTGAGATCGAAATTTGGAAGAGGTCGAGCGCTAACCCGGCTGTACCGGTGGATAGCGAGTGTCGTCCGGCCGAAGATCGATGCCCCTATATTACGTGAGATATGCTTTCAAAACAATCCTGACGTGCGCCAAATATTAATCATCCGCCAGTGCGGCTGAAATAGCCGAATCGCGCAAGGAACAGCCGTGCGCGATGGGGGAATGGCGCGCCGGTCTATTAACGGCGCCGGAATTGACCGCCGCGGGGAGGTGCACCGCGAGGAGGTCCGCCGCTCGGACGCTCGTCCTTGTGGCGGAAGATGAGGCGGCCTTTTTCCAGGTCATAGGGCGACATCTCGATCGTGACCCGGTCTCCGGCCAGCGTCTTGATGCGGTTCTTCTTCATCTTACCGGCTGTGTAAGCCACGATCTCATGTCCGGCATCAAGCTGGACGCGATAACGTGCGTCGGGGAGGATTTCCGTGACCAGTCCTTCGAACTGGATCAACTCTTCTTTCGCCATAGGGGTCTCCAAGTCCTCTAGATAGTTGATCTGACTATGAACGGTGTGGGCGCTGGTTGCGCTGAGCTTGGGCAGGACGATTTTCGCGGTGCAGAAACGCGACGCCCTGAATTCCCTCGCCCTTGTTGTTGCCGCCCTGTGATGGACGGGAAGTCTCCTGGCGGCTGGCTTCGTGCCGGGTGGCGTGAGGTGCATTACCCGCCCCCGGACGCCGGCGCCGCCGCCTTGGACCCTGTGAGCCGGGTGCCGCGTCGTTCGCGCGAGGTCCATGGCCGTTTGCCGCTGGCCGTGCGGAACGATGCTGCGATGAGATGGCCGCCGCCGGGCGTTGCTGGCCGGGCGTACGGCGATCTTCCTTCGGAAGGCTCATGCGGATCAGTTTTTCAATGTCGCGCACGTAAGTGTGTTCCTCGCCGGCGCAGAGAGAGATGGCCACGCCATCGGCGCCTGCGCGCGCTGTCCGTCCAATGCGATGGACATATGTTTCCGGAACATTCGGAATATCGAAATTGACCACATGGGTTATGCCGTCAACGTCGATACCGCGCGCGGCGATATCGGTCGCCACCAGCGTGCGGATGTCGCCGGAGCGGAAGGCTGTCAGCACGCGTTCGCGATGGTTCTGCGACTTGTTGCCGTGAATTGCCTCCGCAGCGATGCCCACCTTGGCGAGACCTTTTACCACCTTGTCGGCGCCGTGTTTGGTGCGTGTGAACACCAAAGCCCTGTTAACCGGCTCGTCTTTCAGGAGTTGCGCCAGAATGGCCGGCTTGGCTGTGTGGTCGACCTGGATAATGCGCTGGTCGATCCGCTCGGCGGTGGATGACACCGGCGTCACTGAAACCCGGGCCGGATCGCGGAGCATCTGTTCCGCGAGATCGGCAATGTCTTTCGGCATGGTCGCCGAGAAGAACAGAGTCTGGCGTTTGATCGGTAATTTGGCGACGATTTTGCGGATGTCGTTGATGAAGCCCATGTCGAGCATGCGGTCCGCTTCATCGAGCACTAGAAATTCTACCTGGCCAAGCTTCAGGGCGTTGCCTTGAACCATGTCGAGCAGGCGTCCTGGCGTGGCAACCATCACCTCGACGCCTTGCATGACCGAGCGGACCTGACGGCCCATCGGTACGCCGCCAATGGCAAGTGCGGACGTCAGCCTGAGATGCCGGCCGTAAGCGTTGAAGCTGTCGAGGATCTGTCCGGAGAGCTCCCGGGTTGGGCTCAGCACCAGAACGCGGCAGGACTTCGGTTGTGGCCTGATGCGGCTTTCCAGTAGGCGATGCAGGATCGGCAGCGCGAACGACGCCGTTTTTCCGGTGCCGGTCTGGGCGATTCCGATGACGTCTCGGCCGGTCATCGCGATGGGAATGGTCTGTGCCTGGATAGGGGTGGGCGTGTGATAATTCTCTTCTTTAAGAGCACGCGAGATTGGATCGGCTAGCCCGAAATCCTGGAAAGAAGTCAAAAGCAGGTCTTTCTATGAGTCATTGCGCGCGCCGGACATCATGTCGGGTACGGGCGGTGTCGGGGACACCCGCGTGTCTGGGGTGTCGGTTTCGGTTAGCTGAAAAGCAAGCCAGAAACCGCAAAACGGGATCAGAACACGCGGCTCGCAAAGACCTGACGATTCTCAAGGTCGCGGCGTTGATATGGAACAGGAAGGCGGCGCTTTCAAGGTGAATGTCCGCTGTTTCGGACAAACGCGCTGATTGGGTTGATGATTTCATGATCGCCGGCCTGTGGTTTCGTGCTGAAAATTTAGTCGTCGCGCTCGATCTGGTTATTTTATGAGCATTGTGCTGCCTTCGCACTCAGGCAGGGCGCCTAAAAATAAGGCGGACTGGTGGCGCTGTTCGCTTGAAATATGAAATTCCCTAGTTGTAGCAATGGCTTGTTGAAATTTCAGCAGGTGGCATACTTCTTGCGATTCCCTTACCGCAGCCGGCCCAGGGCCGTCTCATCGCGTTTCACGTCTGCGTCAGGGAGATAATCGCATGACTACGCATTTCAGCACGACTATGGCCGTGCCGTTCAGCCGCCGGAAATGGCTGGCTGCGACGGCTGGCCTCTTTTTAGGTCTCGCGACGCTCGGTGGCGCCAAGGCTGCCGATGACACCATCAAGGTCGGTGTCTTGCATTCGCTGTCCGGCACCATGGCCATCAGCGAAACCACACTGAAAGACACCATTCTGTTCCTCATCGACGAGCAGAACAAGAAAGGCGGTGTTCTCGGGAAGAAGCTCGAAGCTGTCGTCGTTGATCCCGCATCGAACTGGCCGCTCTTCGCCGAAAAGGCGCGCGAATTGATTACCAAAGACAAGGTTTCGGTCGTGTTCGGCTGCTGGACCTCGGTGTCACGTAAATCCGTGTTGCCCGTATTCAAGGAGTTGAACTCGATCCTCTTCTATCCCGTCCAGTACGAGGGCGAGGAAAGCGAGCGCAATGTGTTCTACACCGGCGCTGCGCCGAACCAGCAGGCTATCCCTGCGGTCGACTACCTGATGAAGGAAGAGAAGGTGAAGCGTTGGGTGCTGGCCGGCACCGACTATGTCTATCCGCGCACCACCAACAAGATCCTCGAAGCCTACTTGAAGTCCAAAGGCGTCAAGCAGGAAGACATCATGATCAACTACACGCCGTTCGGTCACTCCGATTGGCAGACGATCGTAGCTGACATCAAGAAGTTTGGATCTGCTGGCAAGAAGACGGCGGTGGTCTCGACCATTAATGGCGATGCCAACGTGCCGTTCTATAAGGAGCTTGGCAACCAGGGCATCAAGGCGACCGATATTCCGGTGGTGGCGTTCTCGGTCGGTGAAGAAGAGCTCGCCGGCATCGACACCAAGCCGCTTGTTGGTCACCTCGCGGCCTGGAACTACTTCGAATCCATCAAGACTCCAGCGAATACCGAGTTCATCAAGAAGTGGCAGGCTTACACCAATAATCCGAAGCGTGTGACCAACGACCCGATGGAAGCGCATGTGATCGGCTTCAACATGTGGGTGAAGGCTGTCGAGAAGGCGAAGTCGGTCGATCCTGACAAGGTGATCGATGCACTGCCCGGCACCGAAGCGCCGAACCTGACCGGCGGCGTATCGAAGATGCTGCCGAACCATCACATCACCAAGCCTGTGTTCATCGGCGAAATCAAAGCCGATGGTCAGTTCGACGTTGTGTGGAAGACTCCGAGCCTCGTGGCCGGCGATGCATGGTCGAAGGAGCTTGAGGGCTCGAAGGACCTGATCGGCGACTGGGTCACGCATAAGTGCGGCAACTTCAACGTCAAGACCAACAAGTGCGGCGGTCAGGGTTCCTGATCCTCTGACTTGGACTGAACGACCGGGAGGCGGCAATCGTCGCCGTCTCCCACTCCACCTCTGCCGGGGTTGTGACGTGCTTTTTAATTTTATCCATCGAAGCCGCGCGCTGTTTGCCGCGATGGCGCTCATTGTCTCCATGGGTTTACCCGCTTTGGCGGGCCCCTTTGAAGATGCCGTCGCGCAGTTCGCCAACGACTCATTCTCCGATACGGAAGAGGCCATCGGGGTGCTCGCGACCAGCGGCAATCCGCAGGCTGCTCCCATCATCGGGGCCTTGCAGGATGGCCGTTTGCTGGCCGATCCCGAAAGCAAGAAGGTTTTCATCAAGACTTCTGACGGCAAAGTCACAGATGCCGTGACAGGCGCTCCTGTCGCCGATATGCCGGCGACTGCGAACCCCGTGCGCCTCAATAACCGGCTGCGCCGTGCCGTTGAGGCTGCGATGGGTGGACTCACCCTGCTGTCGCCGGATGTTGCGACGCGCATTCAAGCTGCACAGTCCGTCTTTAAATCGCACGACGCAGCGCTCCTGCCGACCGTCGAAGGCGCGTTGCAGAAGGAAACCTACAGCACAGCCAAGCGAGCACTCGCGCAGGCAAAGGCCGCAATCATCCTGTTCAAGGACGACGCGAGCGAAGCCGATAAGCTCGAGGCAATCTCCATCATCCGCGCGCGCGGTGATCAGGAAGCGTTGGCGATTCTGACCGGCTTGTCGCCGGGGCAGCCGCAGTCAGTGGTCAATGCGGCCGCGAGCACAATCGGATCGATCCAGAATACGCTTGCGATCTGGGCGACAGTTCAGAACGCGTGGTACGGTCTGTCGCTTGGGTCTGTTCTGCTGCTCGCCGCCATCGGTCTTGCCATCACCTTCGGCGTGATGGGCGTCATCAACATGGCTCATGGCGAAATGGTGATGATCGGCGCCTATGTTACTTTCGTGGTGCAGGAGATTATCCGCAGCAGCTACCCCGCGCTGTTCGATTATTCGTTGTTGATAGCCGTGCCTCTGGCATTTCTGGTCGCGGGTCTCATCGGCGTTCTGATCGAGCGGACAATTATCCGATTCCTTTACGGACGCCCGCTCGAGACCCTTCTCGCCACTTGGGGGCTCTCCCTGATCATCCAGCAGGCGGTGCGTACCGCCTTTGGCCCGACTAACCGTGAGGTCGGCAATCCATCGTGGATGAGCGGCGCATTCGACATCGGTTACATAACGATCACGTATAACCGGCTCTGGATCGTCGTGTTTACGCTCGCGGTGTTCTTCATTCTGCTGGCAATGCTGCGTTTCACCAGCCTCGGGCTTGAGATGCGCGCCGTGACCCAGAACCGGCGCATGGCGGCTTCGATGGGCATCGCGACCTCGCGGGTTGACGCTCTGACCTTCGGTCTCGGTTCTGGTATCGCCGGTATCGCGGGCGTGGCTCTATCGCAGATCGACAACGTCAGTCCCAACCTTGGCCAGAGTTACATCATCGACTCCTTCATGGTGGTGGTGTTCGGCGGGGTCGGAAATCTGTGGGGCACTTTGGTCGGGGCGCTTACGCTCGGCATGGCCAACAAATTCTTAGAGCCGATCGCTGGCGCGGTGCTGGGCAAGATCGCCATTCTGGTCCTGATCATTCTGTTCATTCAGAAGCGGCCGCGCGGCCTGTTCGCGCTCAAGGGCCGATCGGTGGAAGCATGACGCCGCACATCCTCACCCGATCCCTCGACAAAAGCGCGACGGTCTTTTTGTTGATCGTCGCAGCAGTCGGCATTCTCGTGCCGCTTTCGAACTTGCTCCTGCCGGAGTCGTCTCCGCTGCAGGTGCCGACTTATTTGATGGCACTGTTCGGCAAATATCTCTGCTACGCGATCCTGGCTCTCTCGATCGACCTCATTTGGGGATATTGCGGGATCCTTTCGCTCGGTCACGGTGCATTCTTCGCGCTCGGCGGCTACGCCATGGGCATGTATCTGATGCGGCAGATCGGCAGCCGTGGCGTGTATGGCAATCCGCTGTTGCCGGACTTCATGGTGTTTCTGAACTATCAGAAGCTTCCATGGTACTGGCACGGCTTCGATATGTTCTGGTTCGCCGCGCTGATGGTGCTTTTGGTGCCTGGCCTGCTGGCTTTCTGCTTCGGCTGGCTTGCCTTCCGCTCGCGCGTGACCGGTGTGTATTTGTCGATCATCACGCAGGCGATGACTTACGCGCTGCTGCTGGCCTTTTTCCGTAACGATTTCGGCTTCGGCGGCAATAATGGCTTGACCGACTTTAAGGATATCCTCGGTTTCAATGTCCAGGCGCAGGGAACGCGTGCGGTGCTGTTCGTTCTGTCCTGCATTGCGCTTGCACTCGTGTTCTTGATGTGCCGCGCGATCGTGACCTCGAAGCTCGGCAAGGTGCTGATCGCGATACGCGATGCAGAATCCCGCACGCGGTTCTTGGGATACCGCGTAGAATCCTACAAACTTTTTGTCTTCACGCTATCGGCATGCATGGCGGGTGTCGCCGGCGCCCTCTATGTCCCGCAGGTGGGGATCATCAATCCTGGAGAATTCGCGCCGGGTAATTCGATCGAGGCGGTGATCTGGGTCGCAGTCGGCGGGCGCGGCACGCTGATTGGAGCAGCGCTGGGAGCTGTTGTCGTGAACTACGCCAAGACCGTATTCACATCCGGCGTGCTGGCGCCGTACTGGCTATTCATGCTGGGCGCGCTGTTCATCCTGGTGACCCTGCTGCTGCCCAAGGGCATTGTCGGCACTGTGAAAGACTGGTGGGCCCGGCGCCGCGAAGAGCAGTTTGAGAAGAACGCGGCGAGCGCTGCGCTCGAAGACGGTGTCGCTGAAACACGGATGGCGAAGTAAACCTATGAATGTCATGGATACCCGCGCGACGTCCGCAATGCTCTATCTCGATGGCGTGCATGTCTCGTTCGATGGATTCCACGCCATCAATAATCTGTCGTTGACCATCGCACCGGGTGAGATGCGGGCCATCATCGGTCCCAATGGCGCCGGTAAAACGACGATGATGGACATCATCACCGGCAAGACCAAACCCGATGAAGGCGATGTCCTGTTTGACGGTTCGGTCGATCTCACGCGTCTTGATGAGACGCAAATCGCCGAGCTCGGCATTGGGCGCAAATTCCAGAAACCAACTGTATTCGAGAGCCAGACCATCGAAGACAATCTACGCCTTGCGCTGAAGACCGATCATGGCGTCCGCAAGACGTTGTTCTGGCGCGAGACCGCAGACGAGCGTGAGCGCATCGATCGTGTCCTTGAAACGATCCGTCTGACCGGTTCGCGCGATCGGTTGGCTGGTACATTATCCCACGGCCAGAAACAGTGGCTCGAGATCGGCATGCTACTGGCGCAGGATCCCAAGCTGCTGCTGGTCGATGAGCCAGTGGCAGGCATGACCGATGTGGAAACGCATCAGACCGCCGAGCTTTTGAAGGAGATCAACAAGGACAAGACCGTGGTCGTCGTCGAGCACGACATGACGTTCGTGCGCGAGCTTGGAGTCCGCGTGACGTGTCTGCATGAGGGATCGGTGCTGGCCGAAGGATCGATCGACCAGGTTTCCGCCAACGAACGCGTCATTGAAGTGTATCTGGGGCGGTGAACCGATGCTCAATGTCAATAACATCAGCCTCTACTATGGTGCGGCGCAGGCGCTGCGCGGCGTGTCACTGCTCGCCGAGCCTGGCAAGGTGACGTGCGTGCTGGGACGCAATGGCGTCGGCAAAACCAGCTTGCTGCGTACCATCGTCGGTCAGTACCCAATCGCCGGAGGCGCGATCACGCTCGATGGCGCCGACATTTCGGGGTTGAAGCCGTATGAGCGCGCACGAAAGGGCATTTCCTTTGTGCCTCAGGGACGTGAGATCTTTCCCCTTCTGACCGTTGAAGAGAACCTCAAGACCGGCTTTGCGCCGCTCAAGCGGAACGAGCGCTCGATTCCGGACGATGTATTTGCGCTGTTCCCGGTCTTGCAGAGCATGCTGGGCCGCCGCGGCGGCGATCTGTCGGGAGGTCAGCAGCAGCAGTTGGCGATTGGCCGCGCACTGGTCATGCGGCCAAAGTTGCTTCTGCTTGATGAGCCAACCGAAGGCATTCAGCCGTCGATCATCAAGGATATCGGCCGCGCGATCTCCTACCTTCGCAATCTCGGCACGATGGCAATCGTACTGGTTGAACAATATCTCGACTTTGCTTGCGAGCTCGGTGACAATTTCGCCGTCATGGATCGCGGCGCGGTGAAGTTTACATGCGACCGCAGCAATCTCGACCCTGGCGAGATCAGCCGCCAGATGGCGCTCTGACATGAATTGAAGATATCCTGAGCTGGGCCGGGGCAGATGCAGAACGGGACATCATCGATGGATGGAAACCTTCACCGCCAATCGTGCGATTGGCGCGGTGAGGTTTGACGTCCACGTTCGGGATGGATCGACGCGGCAGCGGGAGCTGCACGAGGAAGGATCGCTCCGTGTGCGCTTTCCTTCACCCGAGCAGCAGGGGCTCTCGGCGGTCTTCGTCAACACGGCGGGCGGCATTGCGGGCGGTGACCGTTTCGACATCGATATTTGCACCCGAGAGGGGGCTCATCTGACGGTCTCGACCGCCGCGGCGGAAAAGCTTTATCGCTCGCATGGTCCCGAGTCGCAGGTGAACATCAGTTTACGTGCCGAAGCGGGCTCGCGGCTCGCCTGGTTGCCACAGGAAACGATTCTGTTCGATCAGGCGCGCGTGTCACGCAGCATCAACATTGATCTGGCAGAAAACGCCTCGCTTCTGTTGTGCGAGATCATTGTCTTCGGCCGCACGGCCATGGGCGAAAAGATGACCCAGGGGCGCTTCGTCGACCGCTGGCGAATGCGCCTCGGCCGAAAGCTTGTGTTCGCCGAGACGGTTCGTCTTGACGGCGATATTGCTGGAAAGTTCGCAAGCCGCGCTATCCTAAAAGGCGGTGTGGCGATCGGTACGGCGCTGATCGTGCCTGGGGACGAAGCCATCGTGGCCAGCATCCGTGAACTGTCAAATCGGTTCGGCGGTGAGGTTGGCGTCTCTGCCTGGAACGGCTTTGCAGTCGCACGCTTCTGTGCACAAGATGCCGCAAAACTTCGCGCCGACATGATGACGGTGCTCGGGCAGGTCAGTCCCTCGGGGTTGCCGCGTCTGTGGCTTAACTGAGTTCAACTTCAATCGGATACTGCGCATGAATTTGTCTCCCCGGGAAAAGGACAAGCTTCTGGTTTCCATGGCCGCGATAGTGGCGCGGCGGCGCCTGGAGCGTGGCGTCAAGCTCAATCACCCCGAAGCGGTGGCGATCATTTCGGATTTTATCGTCGAAGGCGCGCGTGATGGGCGAACCGTCGCTGAGTTGATGAAGGCCGGAGCGGAAGTCCTGACGCGCGATCAAGTGATGGCAGGAATTCCTGAGATGATTCACGATATCCAGGTTGAAGCGACATTTCCAGACGGAACAAAGCTTGTCACCGTTCACCAGCCAATTCGTTGAGGGTGGCCATGATCCCAGGTGAAAAGTTCATCAAAGAAGGTGACATCGAGCTCAACGCGGGTCGCAAAACGGTGACGCTTACCGTTGCGAATGCCGGCGATCGTCCCATTCAGGTCGGGTCGCATTACCATTTCTTTGAGACCAATCCGGCGCTGAAGTTCGATCGCAAGAAGGCGCGCGGCATGCGGCTGGACATCGCGGCGGGCACTGCAGTGCGATTTGAACCGGGGCAGACGCGCGAGGTCAATCTCGTCGCGCTTGCGGGCAAGCGCACCATCTACGGCTTCCGCGGAGAGGTAAGCGGCAAGCTGTGAATGCAAGCAAAGAGTTAAACGGCAAGGCATACTGAAAGCGGTTTTTCATGGCCACCAGGATTAAACGTTCCGTCTATGCCGATATGTTCGGCCCTACGACCGGCGATCGCGTGCGGCTGGCCGACACCGATCTGATTATCGAGGTCGAGAAAGATTTCACCGTCTATGGTGAGGAGGTGAAGTTTGGCGGCGGCAAGGTGATCCGCGACGGCATGGGCCAGTCGCAAGTCACCAACAGACAAGGCGCCGCCGATACTGTGATCACCAACGCGCTGATCGTGGACCACTGGGGTATTGTTAAGGCCGATGTCGCGATCAAGGATGGTTACATCTCAGCCATCGGCAAGGCCGGCAATCCGGACATCCAGCCTGGCGTGACGATTGTGATCGGTCCTGGCACCGACGTCATCGCGGGCGAGGGCAGGATCCTCACGGCGGGTGGTTTTGATAGCCACATCCATTTCATCTGCCCGCAGCAGATTGAACACGCCCTGATGTCGGGCGTCACTTCGATGCTGGGAGGCGGCACCGGGCCCTCGCATGGTACGTTCGCAACGACCTGTACGCCGGGACCGTGGCACATCGCGCGGATGATCCAGTCCTTCGATGCCTTTCCCGTCAACCTCGGAATTTCCGGGAAGGGTAATGCTTCGCGACCCGCCGCATTGATCGAAATGATCAAGGCGGGCGCGTGTGCGCTCAAGCTGCATGAGGATTGGGGGACGACACCAGCGGCGATCGACAATTGCCTCTCTGTCGCGGATGATCACGACATTCAGGTGATGATCCATACCGACACGCTGAATGAGTCGGGCTTTGTCGAGGATACCATTAAAGCCTTCAAGGGGCGCACGATCCATGCTTTTCACACGGAAGGTGCGGGCGGCGGTCACGCGCCGGACATCATCAAGGTTGCCGGGCTGAAAAATGTACTTCCGTCGTCGACGAATCCGACGCGGCCGTTCACTCGCAACACCATCGACGAGCATCTCGATATGCTGATGGTCTGCCATCATCTCGACCCGTCGATCGCCGAAGACCTGGCTTTCGCGGAAAGCCGCATCCGCAAGGAAACCATCGCCGCAGAAGATATCCTTCACGATCTCGGCGCCTTGTCGATGATGTCCTCAGATTCACAAGCCATGGGCCGCCTCGGCGAAGTGATCATTCGAACCTGGCAGACCGCGGACAAGATGAAGAAGCAACGCGGATCGCTGCCCGAGGACAAGGGCAAGGATAACGACAATTTTCGTGTAAAGCGCTACATCGCCAAATACACGATTAATCCGGCGATCGCGCATGGTGTGTCGAAGCTGATCGGCTCGATCGAGAAAGGCAAGATGGCCGACCTCGTCTTATGGTCGCCCGCGTTTTTCGGCGTCAAGCCGGACTGCATCATCAAGGGCGGCTCGATCGTGGCCGCGCCGATGGGTGATCCGAACGCCTCGATCCCGACGCCGCAGCCCGTGCATTACCAGCCCATGTTCGCCGCGTTCGGAAAATCGCTGACGGCATCGTCGGTGGTGTTTACGTCAAAGGCCGCCGTCACCTCAGGTCTCGGCAAGAAGCTTGGGATCGAGAAGATGCTCTATCCCGTTTTAAACACGCGCGACGGGATTTCGAAAAAGAGCTTGATCCATAACGGGGCCACACCAAAGATCGAAGTCGATCCGGAGACCTACGAAGTGCGTGCCGATGGAGAATTGCTGACCTGCGCGCCGGCAGAGGTGCTGCCCATGGCGCAGCGGTACTTCATGTACTAGGGTCCTAGTGTCCTGAATTCGAAGTTCGCCTCATCATGCAGCGCACCCTGTAGCGAACTTCGGATTCGAAAGGATACTAGCAAATCTATGATTCTAGTGTGGTTCAGGTTCAGAAGTTCGCTTGAAGTGCGTGCAGAGAAAATAAAGCGAACTTCTGAACCACCACACTAGCATCATCATTAAAATAGCCGGGAGAAATGCCTTGATCTATGTGGTTGCGACGCTGACCGTGAAGCCTGAAATGCGCGCCGAACTTATCGCGGGTGCGAAAGCCTGTATCGCGGAAACGCGCAAGGAGGCGGGCAATATCGCCTATGATCTGCACGAAAGCATCACCGATCCGACCAAGCTTGTGTTCGTCGAGCAGTGGGAAAATGCAGAGGCGCTGGAGCCGCACCGCAAGGCTGATCATATGCGTGCGTTCGGGCGTATCGCTGTGAATTGCATGGCAGCGCCGCCGAAGATCGAGGTGATCACGCCAGCGAAAGTGGATGTCCGGTGATCTGTATTGTTGAGCAGCAAGGTCGTTGTGTGAGGTTGTGGGTATGATTCGCGCAACGCAAGTGCGTCCGCATCATCGTTGGACTGAGCCGGCGGCCGATACCGTCGTGCTCGGTTTTGACGACCGTCATCGCCGCCGCATGGCGATGACGGGAACGCGTGGCCTCGAATTTCTGCTCGATCTTGAGCAGGCAGTTGCTCTGCGCAGCGGCGATGCCCTGGTGCTGGAGGATGGCCGGCTGGTTGAGGTGGTGGCGGCTCCCGAGCAGCTTCTGGAAATCCGAGGAATTGATCCGTCGCATCTCGTGCGGTTGGCTTGGCACCTCGGCAACCGGCATTTGCCGACCCAGATCGTCGGAAAGGGTCTTCGCATCCGTCATGACCATGTGATCGAAGCCATGGTGAAGGGGCTCGGCGCGCGCGTGATCGAAATCGAAGCGCCGTTTGATCCGGAAGGCGGGGCCTATTCCGGCGATGGTCATGGACACGGCGCTGCGCACGCCCATCATGGTCATGATCATGACCATGATCACGCAGCGCACGATCACGACCACCACGCACACGGCCATCACGGTCATTCCCATGCTCATGACCACGAGCACTGAGAGCAACCTGGATCGAATCGCGGAAGAGAATCGGGCTTCGCTGTTCCGGCTCATGACGTGGCTGTCGCCCGCGTTTCCGGTCGGATCGTTTTCTTATTCCAGCGGCATTGAATGGGGGGTCGAGGCGGGCGACATCACCGACACGACAACGTTGCAGGAGTGGCTGTCCGCGATGCTCCTCGACGGTCCCGGCTTCTGCGACAGCGTGTTCCTGTGCCATGCCCACCGTGCTGTGCAGGAGAATGACCGGACAACGCTGCAGGATATCGTCGAATTGGCTGCGGCATTCGCACCGTCGCGCGAGCGCCATCTCGAGACGACGGCGCAAGGCAGGGCGTTCGTCGAAATCGCACGAGCCGCGTGGAACTGTGATGCCCTCGATTTGTTGGCCGTATGTGACAGACAGATCGCGTATCCTGTCGCTGTCGGCGTGCTCGCGGCTGGTCACGGGCTGTCCTTGCCTCTCACGCTGCATGGCTTTCTGCATGCCCTGACATCGAACTGGATCTCGGCCGGCGTGCGGCTGATTCCCCTCGGGCAAACAGATAGTCAGCGTGTGCTTGCTGCGCTCGAAAACGTTATTCTTGCGACAGCGGAGAAATCCCTGAACGCGGCGCTCGATGATCTCGGTAGCGCGACATTCCGCGCCGACCTCACCAGCATGCATCACGAGACGCAATACACACGGCTGTTTCGTTCATGAGTCTGATCCTAGTGTCCCGAATCCAAAGTCCGCCTCATCGTGCAGCGCGCTCCGCAGCGGACTTTGGATTCGAGAGGACGCTGGTCCAGAAGTTCGCCAGAAGGACTCGCAGGAAAAATCGGGTGAACTTCTGAACCGCCACACTAATAAAACGAGTATTCGAATGACAAAATTCAATGGCCCGCTGCGCGTGGGAATTGGTGGCCCGGTAGGCTCGGGCAAGACGGCGCTCATGGATCTGCTCTGCAAGACCATGCGGGAACGCTACGATATCGCAGCGATTACCAATGACATCTACACCAAATGGGACGCGGAGTTTCTGGTGCGCTCTGGCTCTTTGACACCGGATCGAATCGCGGGCGTGGAAACCGGAGGGTGCCCACACACGGCCATTCGTGAAGATGCGTCGATGAATCTTGCCGCCGTCGCCGACATGCGCGTCAAGTTTCCCAACCTGGATCTTGTGCTCATCGAGTCTGGTGGTGACAATCTCGCTGCAACCTTTTCACCTGAACTTGCTGACCTGACCATCTACGTCATCGACGTCGCGGCAGGGGACAAGATCCCGTCCAAGGGCGGCCCCGGGATCACGCGTTCGGACCTGCTGGTCATCAACAAGATTGATCTCGCGCCTTATGTCGGTGCGTCGCTGGAAAAGATGGATATCGACGCAAAGCGCATGCGGGGCGAACGGCCGTTCGTCATGACCAATCTCAAGAAGAGCGAAGGCCTCGAGCGGATCATCCGCTTTATCGAGACGAAGGGCGGCCTTCAGGCCATCGCGCCAGCTGGAAAAAACTAACCGGTCGCTCAGCGATCTCCGGCTTGCCCCAGTGTCCCGAATCAAACCGCCTCACCGTGCAGCGCGGTCTGTAGCGAACTTTGGGTCCGAGAGGACGCTAGCAAATCCATGGTGGTTCAGTTTCAGAAGTTTGCTGGAAGGACGCGCGGGAAAAATCTAGCAAATTTCTGAACCATCACACTAGCTCGGAACTGTCGTCCAGCGGTTGGGTTAATGTCGATGAAGCGAGGACACCGTGGTGCGGCCAAAGACTATAGCGATGCTTTCCTTGTGGCGATTCTCATCGGGATCGTCGTCATTGTGCTGAGCCTGATGGTGGCCATCGCCCACTCGACTTCCCGATACCCCGAGATATCGGCCGCCGTTGTCAGGATGGATCAGCGGGGCGCTTTTCGGAGCCGGGATGAAGTGCGGGGATGGTCCAGCGGCGATCCAGTACTGGGAATGATCAATTTCTTTTACTGATCGCTGGAACCAAAGTAGCACGATGTGATTAGCCCACTCACGAGCCATTTCCATCGCGGAAATTGGTTAACGATTGTCGGCTCTTGAGCGCAAATGATCATTCGTTCAGTAACTGCGTCCTTTTCCGTTCTGCACAGCCCCGCTATTTATCGGTGGCGATCTGTTTTCCCATTCTCCTTCTCTTCCGAGTAAGTGCGTGCTCCGTCTCGGCTTCATCATTGGACTGATGGCGATCATCGGAGTGCTTGTCTCCGGGCTTGCCGCTTTCAAGGTCTACGAACAGGAGTTGTCGATTGATCGGATCGCGCTGGCGCGGGCCGTGGATACCCATGCAGCTCTCGTGCAGGAACGGCTGAGTGAGCGTGAATTGCTGACCAGGGTCGCGGTTGGGCTTTTCCGGACGCCGTCGATCAACAAGGCCAACGCGCTGCAGCCACTGCGTTCGTCCATCTATGCCTTCAAGACGGATTTCGTCGTCGCGGGTTGGATCGCGCGCATTCCGGTCTCCCAACTTGCGCAGGCTCAGGCTGAGTTGAAAGCCGCCGGCTATCCCAACCCGACGGTGCGAGATTTCAACGACGCTCCGCTGACGTCGGCAACATTGCGGGATCCGGCGGGTGTGTTGATGGATGTTGAACCGAAGGACGAGGAAACGAAATTATTCGTGGGCCGCGTGTTCGATGACCAGCCTATTATCGGGCCGATGTTGACGCGCGCGGCGGAGGAAGGAAAGCCGATTTCGTCCGACCCACTTGAGCTTGTGCGGAAGGGCGGCCCAATGGGGGTCGTTCTCGCCGCAGCGGTCAAGGGCGAAGGATCGGATACAGTGGCCGGATTTCTGACGATCTCGTACCGGCTGGCTCCGCTGATGCTGGCAAACGACGAGTTGTCGCTGTTTTCGGTCGCGTTGCGCGATCCCCGCAACGCCTCCAATAATCTAAGCGCTGACGCTAATGGGAACGTGCTGTCCGTTCCTCTACAGCTTGATGCTGAAAACCCTCCGCTGCTGCGCGTCGTGTCGTTTGGCAGCCGGGATTGGACGTTGATCTATTACGCAAAATCGAATGTGGGAGCTCACGCACAAGAAGTCGCGGCGATCGTGCTCGCGATCGGAGCTGCGCTTACCACGATCCTCTGCGGCCTGTTCGGATATGTGTCGTACAACAACATACGGCTCAGCCGCGAAATCGAGACGCGGATCGGCTTCGAGAGGCGGCTGACAGCTGTTATCGATGAACTCAATCATCGCGTGAAGAACATCCTTGCGGTGATCCAGTCCATCGTGACCCGGACGATGCGGCATGGTGCAGATATCGATGTCGCCCGCGAACTGCTGATAGGCCGTATTCATGCGATGTCGCATGTCGTCTCGCTCCTCAGCGAGAGCCAGTGGCAGGGGGTCAAGCTCAAAGGTCTGTTCGAGTCACGCTCTATTCCTCATGCCGAACGCATTGCGCTCAATGGGCCTGATATCACCATCAGCGCGCGGGCAGCGCAAAGCTTGTCGCTGCTGTTCTTTGAACTGGCCTCGCACGTTGATGAGGGGCTTTCGTTGGTTGGCAAACATCCGCATGTGGTCGCGGAGTGGACAGTTACAGGGGACCGGCCCGATACCGTCTTTCATTTCCGCTGGGAAGAATTCAATACCAGCGCTGCCACCCGACGGCCGGACAGCGATTTCGGCATCATTCTGCTGGATCGCGTGGCACCCGAGGCCCTTGGCGGCACGTCCAAGCGCTATTTCACCGATATCAGCTACGTCTACGAGCTGACGGCTCCTATGGAAACCGTGATTGATGAAAATGAGATGGATCGCACGAACCGTCTCAGTGCGCCGGTGAAAAAGCGCTGAGGCGATAAACCAATTTTCGGGACAAACGAGAAAGCAGACGCTCCACGCAGCTGCTTTCGTTTGTTGCTTTGCCGAGCTTAGCCCCCGCCGCTTCCTATCACGGCGCGAACCGTATCGTCGGGGCCAAAGTCCTCCGCGCCCTCAACGGTCAGCAGTGCGCTCAATTTGGAGCGAGCGCGATTGACTCGGCTCTTGATCGTACCGACAGCGCATCCGCAGATGGCCGCAGCATCCTCGTAGGAAAAGCCGGACGCACCGACGAGGATGAGCGCTTCGCGCTGATCCTGTGGTAGTTTCTCAAGCGCAGCCCGAAATTCCTCGAACTCAAGGTGAGAGTTTTGGGCAGGTTGCGATTTGAGGGTCTTCGCGTAGCTGCCCTCGGCGTCCTCGACCTCCCGCCGACGCTTGCGATAATCCGAGCGGAAAAGGTTGCGCAGAATCGTGAACAACCATGCCGGCAAGTTCGATCCCGGCTGGAAGGAGTCGATATGAGCCAATGCGCGCAGCAGCGTTTCCTGCACAAGGTCGTCTGCCCGGTCACCGTTGCCGCTCAGTGAAATTGCGAACGCGCGCAGACTCGGCACGGTCGCGAGAATTTCATCTCGAAGAGAGTCTGTGAGAGGCATTAGTCCCTCCCGTCTTTTTTCGCCAGCGCCTGTGCAGCGGCATCCGGGGTGTCGAGCTGGCGGATCAATTCAGCAAAGCGATCCGGCACGCCCTGGCGCACCACATCGTCGTACATGGCACGAAGCTGATGTCCGATCCGGGATTGAATCTCGGCATTGAGCCCACCTGGCTTGCCTGATCCGCTTCCAGATCCACCCGATCCACTAGATGGTTTATTTGATGGAGCCTTCAAGTCTTTCATGGCGGTGATCCGTTATTTCCCCGAGAGCTAAGTGCTTTGAATTGCAGTGGTTTCCCCCTGCCAATGAAGACTTCAGCCCCTCTGTGAGAAACCTAATGCGTCGTTTCGGATAAAGTTCCGGCCGTTGGGAACTTTTATGAAGTTCGTGCGTAATTATTGCCGTGGAGGGGAACCGGGCGTGTGCGCGAACAAGGCGCCTGGTTCACACCAACCTTAGCCAGTGGAGGGGGTATGTCTCGTTCTCAGCTCGTTGCTGAACATTTGCCACTGTTGCGTCGCTACGCACGCGCCCTGACCGGGAGCCAGGCGTCGGGCGACGCTTATGTGGCGGCCATGCTCGAGGCCTTGCTGCAAGACCCCTCGTTGCTTGAAGAAAAATTTGGACCGCGTGCGGGCCTGTTTCGGCTATTCACGCAGATCTGGAATTCCGTGTCGCTGAACGAAAATGCCGAAGCGGCAACCTCTCCTCAGGCGGCGTCGGAGCAACGACTTTCAAATATCACGCCACTGGCGCGGCAGGCTTTTCTGCTGCTGTCATTGGAGGGCTTCTCAGAGCAGGAAGTCGCTCACATTCTCGATACTGATGTGTCGAAGATTCGCGAACTGACCGATACCGCCGGCCGCGAATTGGCGGCCGAAATCGCCACCGATGTCCTGATCATCGAGGATGAAACCTTCATTGCGATGGACTTGGAAAGCCTGATCAAGAACCTTGGCCACAACGTCATTGGCGTTGCGCGGACCCATGCGGATGCGGTGGCATTGGCGAAAAACAAGAAGCCGGGATTGATCCTTGCGGACATTCAGTTGGCCGACGGCAGCTCCGGATTGGACGCCGTCAATGAGCTACTGCGAAGCTTCGAGGTGCCGGTGGTATTTATTACTGCCTATCCAGAACGCTTCCTCACCGGCGAGCGGCCGGAGCCTGCCTTCCTGATCTCCAAGCCATTCCAGCCGGCGATGGTCTCGGCGGTCGCAAGCCAGGCTCTGTTCTTCCAGCGCAATTCACGCAATCGCGCATCCAGGGCTGCGGCTTCCTGACGGTACGGGTGATTGCAAAAAGCCGGACGTGGATCCCACGTCCGGCTTTTTGCTGCCTGCTTCATGCGTCTGCGAAATAACATGGGGTGCGGCCGGCATCACCACGGTCGCACCCCACGCGATAGCCGGTTGATTAGGGGCAGGGGGAATAACCGGCTTTCGGAAAGACGCGGCGTGTTCGAAAACGTTCCGGGCTGCTTCACAATTATTTTGACGTCGATTCGGGTCTCGTTCGGCGCGACGCCGGAACGAAGCGTTTTCGTTCACGTTGTTTGCACGCATTGCCCTTCGGCGATGCAGCAACGCGTAGAGGCGTGTCATGTCAAACGTAACTTCTGGAATTCTCGGTGCGGTGGCGGCAACGCTTGCGCTCGGTGCCGTGCATCTTGAAGTGGCGACCGGTAACGATCTGGTTGGTTCGGCGCAAAGGGACCGTGGCACGGTGGGTATTGCTTATTCACCGGTCAATATTGCTGCCGCACCCCAGAATGTAAATCGCTCGGCGAAGGGTGATCGCGACTTGACGGTTCAGCCATCAGGGGGCGTGACAATATCCTTCAAAGTCCCTGGCGCAGACGATGCGTCGGTCGCAGTGCGAATGCCAGCAGGAGATGCGGCGGATGCACGCCGCAAGGTGCGGGTTCCGGCAAAAACGGAAAAGGGATCCGCTGCAGATCGCAAGCCCATTGCGTGCGAGCCTGTGGTGAGTGCTTTGACCGCAGTGGCCAAGCAGCTCGGCCCAGGACGCTGCATTACATAATTTGAGCGGTCCTTGATTAGTCAGAATATGAAAAGAGGCGCCATTGAGCGCCTCTTTTCATATGTCTGTTTGCGGCGCTCGTTGGTTATTCGCCCGGTTCTTCTTTCGCCGCAGCATTGCGACTCGCCATCAGACCAAGGGCAACACCGCCGATGGCGAGTAAGGGAATAATACGTTTGATCCCAAGCGTTCTCACGACCTGCAAGCCTGCAGCCAGAACCATGGGATCGCTCAAGGCAGTTTGCATCGCAGATGGAGGAGGTGGCTTTGGTTTATTTGCTTCCTGCCGTTTCTGGATCGCATAGGACATTGCCGCTAGCAAAGTTGCGATGAAGAATACGCCCGCACCGGCGAGGCAAGCTTGAATCAAACCGTAGCGGTCAAGAACGAAGATGAAAGCTGCGGCGCATAAGAATGATACGGTGACGAAAAGGAACATTCCGACGGCAAGGGCGAGAGACGTTTGCCGCAGCGCCGAGCCGGTGCTTTCGCGAACATCATCAATGAATTTCTGGAGCATCGAAAACCCGATCCAAATGCCGACAATGAAATTGAAGCGCCCGAGAGGCACGTCGCGTGATTAGGAATTGATGGCAATGGAGACGCGCTTCAGCGCCTCCAGGTCACGCCGATCAGAAAGCCGAGTCCCAACGCAATGCCAACAGCCGCCAGCGGTCGTTGCACGATCGCGTCTTCTAGCGACTCCTCCAGCGTGCCGGCAGCCTCTTGCGCGGCATCAAGAGCCTCGCTGCCGCGTTGGCTAATGTCTGACACCACGGAATCCACGTTAGAGCGGGCCTGTCTATAGGAGCGCCTGGCTTGCTTGCGTGCGCTGCCTGTGAAGGCGTCCAGGGCATCTGTGATCTGATCTGCCAGAGCTGAAATATCGTTTTTCACGGCATCTACGTCCTTCTGCAGGCGGTCATATGTCGTTTTGTCTGTCATGGTCCTCATCGCGTCTTCGCCATCGGTGCTCGACATCGAAAGCTCCCGGAAACAGATTTCCTGCGGCGAAAACGCCCCGTTATTGGGAAGGTTCCATAGACGAAGAGCAGGCTTCCGGAAGCTGCGCGTCCTTCACGGGCATCAAGTGCTCCTTGAG
This sequence comes from Nitrobacteraceae bacterium AZCC 1564, assembly GCA_036924835.1. Lineage (NCBI taxonomy): Bacteria > Pseudomonadati > Pseudomonadota > Alphaproteobacteria > Hyphomicrobiales > Nitrobacteraceae > Nitrobacteraceae bacterium AZCC 1564. The sequence goes on along the minus strand of JBAGRR010000001.1, from coordinate 2,282,563 downwards.
AACGAGACCGACAATCAGAAGGGGCGACGACAAAAAAGCTCCCATCGGTCCCCACAGCCATGTCCAGAAGGCGAGGGCGATAAAGACCGCGAGCGCATTAAGCGCTAGTCGGTGGCCGATGATCGTTGGTGTCACGAAATGCCCCTCGACGAAGGCAATGACGCTGAAACAAGCTGCGGCAATAAGTCCGGCTCCGAGAGTGGATGCTGTAATGATGCCGACCGCCAGCAGCACGACAAACATCACGATCGGGCCAATGATCGGAATGAAATTCATAATGGTTGCCAATGCGCCCAGACCCGCCGGGTTTGGCATATTCGTAAGGGCACAGATGATGCCGGTGGCGAGGCCGACCCCCATGTTGATCAGCGTGACGGTCAGGAGATAGCCGCCGAGATTGGTTTCGATTGCGTTCAAGATTCGCAGCGTTCTTAAGCGCGACTCGTGGTCGCCAAATGTCAGGACCAATGCGCGGCGCAGGCTCGGCCAACTGGCGATGAAGAGGACGAGAACGGCAAAGAACAGCAGGACCTCAGTAAAGGTCGGCGACAGGAATTGAAATGTCGTCTGCACCCATTCAACCTTCGGCAGCGGCAAGGAGAAGGACGTTTCGCCCGGTGCCGGTGCCGCCCCAAACATCGCCTGCAATTGGTGCCACATCGCAATCGGCCGATCGAAAATATGGAATTTGTCTTTGAGTCGAGGCTCGAGTTCGGGCAGTCGTGTTGTCCATTCCATGGCTGGCGCGGATATGAGTCCGACCATGAAAGCAAAGCCCGCAAATGTTGCGGTCACGATCGCGACAGCCGAGATCGAGCGGGGAATATGATACCGCTCAAGGAATTTGGCGGCGGGAGAGAGCATTGTCCCGACCACGATGGCCGTGACGATGGGCATGAAGAATGCACGCCCTACGTAAAGAACAGCGGTTACGCTGATGAGGAGCAATCCAATCAGACAGAACGTCACGATCTCGGTGCGCTGGGTGGGAGGACGGTCAAATGGCCTGTCGTCGAGTGGTGTGCTCGCCGTGTGAAGATTGAGTTCGCGGGCTTCACTCATTGCGGTCACTCATCCTCAAAGCTTTCCGAGGAGCAGGAGAATGATCACGATGATGAGGAGGATGCCGACGATGCCTGATGGACCGTAACCCCCAGCAGTTGCTGTAGCTCCAGCGCGGAAACACGCCGAGCAGGATCAAAAATCAAGATGTGAGAAGAACGGTGCCAGGGACATGACAGTTATCCTTCACAGTATCCTTCCGTGTCTCTCCCGGGCTGGGTCTTCCGCTCCCACCACCGCCTAATCGCCCGGGAGCCCTAAAGTTCCGTCGCGCGGTTGTGAGCCTTTTTAAGGTTGACTGCGAAAGAGCAAGGGCCGCGAGGGAATGGAACAAGCGGCGTGATAGCGCGTTCGCTTTCCCAGTCACTTCCCAAGGCAACCGCAGAAGCGAGGCTGGTCATGGCGCGTTCAAAGCCGTTCAGTGCAAGGTCTGGGAATTCCCGTCGTTTCATAAGACTGTTTACACTGGCGGCGACTGCCGCACTTTCGGTAGGGCTGGTCAAGCCCGCCATGTCGCAAACGCTGGGATATGCGGGTCCATCGCAAGGGACTTTCTGGTCTGATGATCGGTCTTTGCCTTCGCCTCAGGTCACTCCGCAGTACGACTCGGGTTCGGTTCTTCCCGAACGGTTTCGTCGGCAGGTGGTCTCTTTCGATACGCGGGAAGCGCCCGGTACTATTGTGATCGATACCGGCAATACGACGCTGTATTACGTGTTGGGCGGAGGCCGCGCGATCCGTTACGGCGTTGGTGTTGGTCGGGAGGGATTTACCTGGTCTGGTGTGCAAAGCATCTCGCGCAAGGCTGCCTGGCCTGACTGGCATCCACCGGCAGAAATGATTGCGCGGCAGCCGTATCTGCCGCGGTTTGTTGCTGGTGGGCCAGGAAATCCGCTTGGAGCCGCTGCGATGTATCTCGGCTCCAGCGCCTATCGAATCCACGGCACGAATGACCCCTCGACCATTGGCAAATTTGTATCGAGCGGCTGCATTCGCCTGACCAACGAAGATGTGCAGGATTTGTTTAATCGCGTCAGCATCGGCACGAAGGTCGTTGTGCTTCCGAAAAGCAAGCCAATTCAATTTGAGGAAAAACTAGCGGGGCGCGGGCGCCTCTCAATGAACGTGCCTCCCGCTCGTGAGCTGTCACAAAACATCAAGATGTCGGGATTATATTAAACGCCTGTTTTGAAACGCCGTTTAGAAGGTGCCGCGTCGGTTGAAGTGTGAAGTGCCCGCCAAGAGGTTCGTGATGCATGTTTCAACTCGCCTAAAGATCGCTTCAACCTTTGTGTTTCTACTCTTTGCGTCTCACAATCATCTCGTTACCCCTTCTTACGCGCAAGGCGCCTGTGATCCGCTGACGCAGTTCTTCGGCGGTTGTAATCCACGGCCGATGCAGCAGTCGCTGGGCTACGCAACCGAACCAAGCGACGGGTTCGGGCCACGCCGCGTCTACGTTTATCGTCCGCATCGTGAAACTGCCGCGACCGCTTTCTGCGTACGCACGTGTGATGGCCGCTACTTTCCGATTTCCGTCCGCGATGGACAGAATAGTGCGGAGATATGCAGCAATTTCTGTCCCGCCAGCGAGACCAGAATCTATCGCGGGTCATCGATCGATGAGGCTTCGACGGACAGCGGAAAGTCCTATTCGGACATGCCGAACGCGTTTCGCTATCGCAACGAACTGGTTGCCGGATGCACCTGCAATGGCAAGGATGCGTTCGGTTTGGTGCCAATGAAGGTTGAAGACGATCCGACCTTGCGCAAAGGCGACATCGTTGCCGGCACTGATGGCTTGATGGTGGTTGGCCGCAGCCGTCGGAGTGCGGAGCTTAACTTCACGCCCGCACCTGCGTCCGTGCGTGCGAAATTCGGGCGGCTGCCCGTGGTTGCTGCTCAATAAGGCTGTTCTCAAATAGGAACCAATCCTCATTACCATCGTTGGCTCGGAGATGACACGCGCTGCGCGTTATCAGCGAGTCGATCTCATGAGGGGGCGTCATGGCGATACTGATAAGCATCCTGATTACGTTTCTTGTCGTTATTCTCGTTCTTTATCTCATCAATATGCTTCCCCTCGATGGACGTGCGAAGCAGATCGCCAGAGCCATCGTCGTGATCATCGGCATCGTTTCGATGCTGAAGTATCTTGCAGTGTTCTGAAGTTTAGACAGGAAACAAAAAGCCCCGGCATTGCCGGGGCGTTTCGCAATGATATTTACTTCAGTGTCTTGAACCAATCGTCCACGTCCTTGTGGACTTGATCCTTGGCGTAACCGTAACGCTGCTGGAGTTTGCCTTCGAGCTGTTCGCGGCGGCCTTCGATGACATCGAGATCGTCATCGGTCAGCTTGCCCCATTTCTCCTTTGCAGCGCCTTTGAACTGCTTCCAGTTCCCTTCAACACGATTCCAGTCCATCGGCCACCTCCCTTAACTAAATGGAATGTAACCGATAACGGCGCGATGTCATGATCGTTCCTGATGAGCGATGCGGCACCGCGCCGTGTGCTTGTGAGCCATGTGTTTGTGATTAGCCGGCGAGTTTCGCTTCTTTGCGGCGCGCGTGAAGAATGAACTCGGTGTAGCCGTTCGGTTGCTCCCGTCCCTTGAAGATCAGATCGCACGCCGCCTTGAAGGCAACACCATCGAACGAAGGCGCCATCGGCCGGTACAGCGGATCTCCGGCATTCTGCTTGTCAACGACGACAGCCATGCGCTTCAAGGACTCCATCACCTGGTCCTGAGTGACAACGCCCTGCAGCAGCCAGTTCGCCAGATGCTGACTTGAGATGCGCAGCGTGGCGCGGTCTTCCATCAGGCCGACGTCGTGAATGTCCGGCACTTTGGAGCAGCCGACGCCCTGATCGATCCAGCGGACCACGTAGCCAAGAATGCCCTGACAGTTGTTGTCGATCTCCTGCCTCACATCATCCGGGGCCCAGTTCGATTGCGAGACCGGAATGGTGAGAATGTCGGAGAGCTTCGCCTTGGTGCGGCTCTTCAGCTCTTGCTGGCGGGCATGCACGTCGACCTGATGATAGTGCAGGGCGTGCAGTGTTGCGGCGGTCGGCGAGGGCACCCATGCCGTGCTTGCGCCGGCCTGCGGGTGAGCTCCCTTCTGCGCAATCATGTCGGCCATTTTGTCCGGCGCAGCCCACATTCCTTTACCGATCTGGGCGTGACCGGGCAGGCTGTTGGCCAGACCGATGTCGACGTTCCAGTCCTCGTAAGCCTTGATCCAGGGCTGGGCCTTCATGTCGTTCTTGCGGATCATCGGGCCAGCTTCAATCGAGGTGTGAATTTCGTCGCCGGTGCGGTCGAGGAAGCCGGTGTTGATGAAGCAAATGCGCTGCGCTGCATTCTGAATGCAGGCGGCGAGGTTCACCGTGGTGCGGCGCTCCTCGTCCATGATGCCGACCTTCAGCGTGTTGGCAGGTAGTGACAGCATCTTCTCGACGCGGCCGAAAATCTCGACGGTGAGCGCGACTTCGTCCGGGCCGTGCATCTTCGGCTTGACGATATAGACCGAGCCCTTGCGGCTGTTCTTGAGCTTGGACTTCCCCTTCAGATCGGGAATTGCGAGCAAGCCGGTGACCGCGGCATCGAGGATGCCTTCCGGGATTTCCTCGCCCTCCGAGTCAAGCACCGCGTCGGTGAACATGTGATGGCCGACGTTGCGGATCAGCATCATGCTGCGGCCATGGAGCTTCACCTCTTTGCCGTCGACGCCCTTGTAGACGCGGTCAGCATTGAGGGCGCGGGTCATCGTCTTGCCGCCCTTTTCGAAGTCTGCTGACAGCGTGCCGTTCATCAGGCCGAGCACATTGCGGTAGACCAGAACTTTGTCGTCGGCGTCGACAGCCGCGACGCTGTCTTCCATGTCGAGAATGGTGCTGACCGCCGCTTCGAGAATCATGTCGGAGACGCCGGCCGGATCATCCTTGCCGATGACATGGTTGCGGTCGATCTGCACATCGATGTGCAGGCCGTTGTTGACAAGCAGGATTGCGCTCGGAGCTGCCGCATCGCCTTGATACCCGACGAGCTGTGCTTTGTTCTTCAGCGCGGTCGCGTTGCCGCTCTTTAGCTTGGCGGCGAGCTGTCCGCTGTCGATGCTGTAGGCGGTGACGTCGCTGTGATTGCCGGTCGCAAGTGGCACGGCCTGATCGAGAAAGGACTTCGCTTTGGCGATCACCTTGTCGCCGCGCGCCTTGTTATAGCCCTTGCTGGTCTCGCTCGGATCGTGCGGGATCGCGTCAGTGCCATAGAACGCATCGTAAAGGCTGCCCCAGCGAGCGTTCGCCGCATTCAGCGAGTACCGCGCATTGGTGAGCGGCACCACGAGCTGTGGGCCGAACATGCTCGCGATTTCTTCATCGACGTTTGCGGTCTGAACTTCCTTTGCTGGCGGCTCGGGGAGCAGATAGCCAATCTCCTTCAGGAACGCTGTATAGGCGTTCATATCGAAGGACTTGCCCTTGTTAGCCTTGTGCCAGTCGTCGATCTTGGCTTGAAGCGTATCGCGGAACGCCAGCAATTCCCGATTCCGGGGCGCGAGATCGTTGATGATCGCAGCAAGTCCGGCCCAAAAAGCGTCGGGTGAAACGCCGGTGTCGGCGGTAGCCTCCTTGGCGATGAAATCAAACAGGACAGGCGCGATCTTCAATCCGCTGGCATCGATACGTTTCATGATAAATCTCACAGACAACGGCAAAAAAAGCGCCGTTTCAGGGCTTCTGGATGAGGTGGATCTAAGGGCCGCTGGGGGCGGCTTTGTAGGAAGGTTTTAACGCCAAAGCCTGGCGAAAGAGAAGTCCCTTCCCCGGTCCAAGCTTGTATACCACGGTCCATGCCATTGCAGGGCAACCTCTGACGGAGAGGTTGCCCTGGGGCTTTCAAAACTGGAAGACAGTGTTTTGCGATCAGATGTTGGCGGCGAGATCGTTCAATTCGCCGAACAACACACCCGTACCCGCAAGCAGGTCTTCGACAGCCTCCGTCGCATCAGCAATAGATTTGTTCGAGGTATCCAGGGTGAGTTCCGCATTCGCGGGCGGCTGATAATCCCGTGCGATCCCGGTAAAGCTCGGCAGGTTGCCGGCCCGTGCCTTGGCGTAGTGGCCCTTGGGGTCGCGGCTTTCGCAGACCTCGGCCGGTGTTGACACGTAAATTTCCCGGAACAGCTCGCTGGCGATGCGCCGCGCCTGTGCTCGATCGTCAGTGGATGGCGAAACGGCGGCAACGATTGCGATGTGGCCGTTGCGCGCCAGATGTGTCGCCGTCTCGGCAAGACGGCGAATGTTCTCGGTGCGATCCTGAGGCGAGAAGCCGAGATCGCTGTTGAGGCCTGCGCGCAACGTATCACCGTCGAGCAGGATGGGTGACCCGCCGCGTGTGAACAATCTGCGCTCGAGCGCCCGCGCGATCGTGGATTTTCCGGAGCCGGGCAGGCCTGTCAGCCAAACAACGGCGCCGCCGTGGCCGTAACGCGCGGAGCGTTCATCCGGCCGCAGTGCGGATTCAACGGGAACGATATCGACCGGGATCGCGCGCTGTCCGGCGTCCACACTCAACACCAGGCCGCCGCCCGCGATGCGCCCATTGACTTCGATCACAAGCCGGCCGGTCCGCGGGTTTTCGGTGTAAGCGTCTGCCGCCACCGGCTTGGCGAGCGAGATATCGATTTCGCCGACATGATTACGGGCGATGGACGAAGCTGTAACGCTTTCAAGCTCGCCGGGATCGACCGCCTTGTCGATGGCAACGACCGTGGCGCGGGACTCCATCGTGCCGAGACGGACCAGAATGGATGTCCCTGCTTTTAGCGGCGCATCGTGCAGCCAGAAAATCCGTGCGCGCAGGCGACGTGTGTCGCGCGGCGCAGCGTTGACGTGGCCGATGATGTCGCCGCGCTCCAAGAATAACTCACGGTCGAGTGTGATGCCGATCGAGCGTCCTGCGCCCTGCGGTGTCGTCACTGGCGTCGTCGGCCAACCTTCGATCGACTTTACCTTAGCGATTTTGCCTGCCGGCATGATGACGATTTCGTCACCGGGAGCGAGATTGCCGGATTCGATGCGGCCCGCGACAATGCGGCGGTCATCAAACTTGTAGATCGCCTGTACGGGAAGCCGCAGCGCCAGTTCGTCGAGCGGGCGCGCCGGCGTGAGCGCATCGAGTGCTTCCACGACGGTTGGTCCGTCGTACCATTTGATGTTGGGCGTGCGCTCGGCAACACCATCGCCGTCGCGCGCGGAAATGGGAATGACCGCCGTTGGTGTGACGCCAAGGCCAGTCAGGTGCGATGTGATCTCGTTGCTAATCTCCTTGAAGCGCGATGCGCTGAAATCGACGCGGTCCATCTTGTTGACGACGATAGCGACTTGCTTAACGCCCAAGAGATGCAACAGATAGCCGTGGCGACGGGTCTGGTCGCGCACGCCTTCGAGTGCGTCGATGATAAGGACTGCGCCATCGGCTTGAGAGGCCCCCGTGATCATGTTGCGCAGGAATTCCGCGTGGCCCGGCGCATCGATCAGCACGACGTCGCGGGACTTGGTGCGGAAGCGGATTTGTGTGGTGTCGATGGTGATGCCCTGGTCACGCTCGGTCTGTAGCGCGTCCAGCAGGAATGACCATTCGAATGGCATGCCGCGCCGCGCGCTGACAGCCTTGAGCATTTCGAGCTTTCCATCAGGCAGGCTGCCGGTTTCATGCAGCAGCCGTCCGACCAGCGTGGACTTGCCGTGATCGACGTGACCGACGATGACGATGCGCACCTGTGCACGGGTGGTGCCGTTGGGCATGGTCAATGCGACTTTGGAGACGGCGATATTCATGGGAGCACTCATCCTGCGTCAGAGATAGCCGGCAACACGAAGCCGTTCGAAGGCGTCTTCCGTCTCATGGTCCAGTGCGCGGCCGGCCCGCTCCGGCACCTTGGTCGCGTTCAACTCAATGAGGATTTCTTCGATATTCGACGCGACCGAATCGACCGGGTGCGTGATGTCCTGATCGCCGAGCGAGCGATACCGTTTACCGTTCTTCGACAGATAAAGCGGAATGATCGGAATGTTTTCGCGCTGCGTGTAGGCCCAGATGTCGGCCTCGGTCCAGTGCAGGATCGGATGGATCCGCAGATGTGCGCCCTGTGGCGGCGACGCGTTGAAGTGATCCCAGAATTCAGGAGGCTGGTCGCGGACATCCCAGTTTCCTTCCAATCCACGCGGTGAGAACACGCGCTCCTTGGCGCGGGTTGCTTCCTCATCGCGGCGTATGCCGGCGATCAATCCGTCAAAGCCGTACTTTGCGAGGGCACGTTTCAAACCCTCAGTTTTGCGTGCGGCTGAGCGTGCGGCTGGCGGCAGGGTCGGATCGATGTCCTCGATGGGTGGGCAGAAATCGACCCGCAGATCGAGCCCCCATTCCTTCGCGTAGTGGTCGCGAAAGGCATACATCTCGTGAAATTTCTTACCGGTATCAACGTGCAATGCTGGAAACGGCACCTTGCCGAAGAACGCTTTGCGCGCGAGCCAGATCATCACGTTGGAGTCCTTGCCGAGCGACCAGAGCAGAGCGAGCTTCTTCAGTCGCGCGAAGCCTTCTCGCAGAATGTAGATGCTCTGTGCCTCGAGCTCGTCGAGATGATCCATTGAAGGCTGGATGGAAGGCGCCATAGGGTCACTCCGTGCCTGGCGCGTGCTGCGCCTGCAGACCGTGGGTTGGAGAAATTGAGAACCGTGCGGGGATCACTCGAACAAACCCGGGCGCGAGCCATTTGCTATCGGCCGTCCTCAGCCAGCTATCGTCGTGGCAGCTTCCGGCAGGACGATTATTTTCGCCAGCCGCCCGCCTCACTTGATGATTATTGGGGGAGTTCGACTTGGGCTCCTTGCCCTGCCGATCTGGCGCGAGAACAAGCATCTCTTTTGCGTCGGGTTCGTGGTACGAATTTCCAAAGTTGCGGCGCAGCAGAGAAGAAATAATTTTCTCTTTACGTGACGCAATCGATACATATATAGAAAATAATTCCAGTCAACCCCGCAAATGGGGATATAGGTTTCGTATGCGGTTTCTGCCGGTATTCCTCGATCTGCAAGCTGGACCGATCGTTTTGATCGGACAGGGCGAAGCCGCGCAGGCGAAATTGCGTCTGCTGCTGTCCGCCGGTGCACATGTCCGCTGGTATGCGACGGATAGCCACCACGATCTGACGGGATTTGATGCGAGCGCGATAACACGCGTTCAGCGCGCTGAAGGTGATCCGCTCACGGCTGATCTTTCGAACGTTATTGCTGTTCTGTGCGCCGGTGCAGGTGACATCGGTCATGTCATGGCTGCCCGTGCGCGAGCGGCCGGCATTCCCGTCAACGTCATGGATGAGGCGGCGCACTCCACCTTCATCTTTCCGGCGATCGTCGATCGCGGTGATGTGGTTGTTGCGGTGGGAACAGGCGGCACATCTCCCGTGGTTGCGCGGCGTGTACGCGAGCGCATTGAAGCGGCATTGCCTGCGCGGATCGGTGATCTCGCGGGCTTTATTGGCCGCTGGCGCGATGCCATCAAAGAGTGGCTGCCGGATTTGTCATCGCGCCGCAAATTCTGGGAGCGCGTGATTGACGGTGCGATCGGCGCTGATGTGCTCGCCGGACGCGTCGACAGTGCTGAGCGTGCACTAAAAAATCTATCGGACTATTCCGCATTCGCCGAGGCTGGGAGCCAAGGATTCGTCACCTTGGTTGGCGCAGGTCCGGGTGACCCGGATCTGCTGACGATCAAGGCGCTCCGCGCCCTGCAGGACGCCGATGTTGTTTTCTACGATGATCTCGTTTCGCCCGAAGTGCTCGACCGCGCCCGCCGCGATGCAACGCGTGTGTCTGTCGGCCGGCGTATCGGCAAACCCGGCATCGGTCAGGATGCAGTCAATCGCCTGCTGATCGAAGCGGCGCGCTCCGGAAAGCGCGCCGTGCGTCTTAAAGGCGGCGATCCGTTTGTCTTCGGGCGCGGCGGTGAAGAGATCGCAGCGCTGCGCGAAGCAAACATAGCCTATGCTGTCGTTCCGGGCATTACCGCGGGTCTTGGTGCCGCGGCGGCATCGGAGGTGCCGCTCACCTTCCGCAAGAAAGCGCTGCGCATTACCTTCCTCACTGCGCACAAAGCCGAAGATGCCGGCAGCGTCGATTGGTCGGCCCTGACCGATACGAAGATGACGGTCGTTGTCTACATGGGCATCACTGCGGCTCCGACAATCCGCGATGGACTGCTCGCTGCTGGCCGCTCACCGGAGACGCCGGTTGGCGTATTCGCGCGGGTCACGCGCCCCGATGCCAAGTCGGTTGTCGGCGTCCTCAACGATTTGCCTGCGCTTACCAAGCAGGTCGAGACTGGTCCTGCGATCCTGATCATTGGCGACGTCGTCGCCCAATCCGCACCTTGGCGAAACGCAAACCCAGAGAAAATCCTCTCGCAACTTTTGATGGCTGCCGAATGACATCTCCACTGCAACAGAAAATCAAAATCACCGGGCCTTCAGTCGTCACGGCCAACCGCACACGCGACGGTGCCGTGATCTATCGCACTGCCTCGCAAGAATGGTCGACTGATCTCTCTGATGCTGCCATCGTGCGAAACGCCGATGATGCGCGCAAGCTGCTTGCCGAGTCGACGGCCGATGACATCGGCGCAGTCGGGGCTTACATCGCGCCCGTTGAAATCACAAATCAGGGCAGTGTTGCTCCGGGCAATTTGCGTGAACGCATTCGCCAGAACGGTGTTACGTTTCCGCTGCGGCTTTCTGCTTAAGGCAAACCGACATGTACGCTTACGATGAACTCGATCGCACGATCGTCAATGAACGCGTCTCCGAATTCCGCGATCAGGTTGCCCGCCGCCTTTCCGGCGAGTTAACGGAAGACGAGTTCAAGTCGTTGCGCCTCATGAATGGCGTCTATCTGCAACTGCATGCCTACATGCTGCGGATTGCCATCCCATACGGCACGCTGTCCTCGGCTCAGCTGCGCCGGCTGGCCCATGTTGGGCGCCGCTACGATCGCGGCTACGGGCATTTCACGACGCGGCAGAACATCCAGTTTCACTGGATCAAGCTGGAGCAGCTTCCCGATGCGCTGGCTGATCTCGCAGAGGTCGGCATTCATGCCATGCAGACCAGCGGTAATTGCATCCGCAATATCACCGCAGATCAATGGGCCGGCGTCGCACCAGAGGAGGTTGACGATCCTCGGATCTGGGCCGAGATCCTGCGGCAATACGCGACCTTGCACCCTGAATTCTCGTTTCTGCCGCGCAAGTTTAAGTTTGCCATCACGGCGTCAAGGCACGATCGCGCGGCGATCAAGGTGCACGACATCGGGCTGCGCATTCACAGGAATGCAGAAGGCGAAGTCGGATTTGAGGTGCTGGTCGGCGGTGGGCTCGGTCGCACGCCGTTCCTTGCCAAGACCATCAACAGCTTCGTCAGCCATCGCGATATCCTGAGTTATTGCGAGGCGATTCTGCGCGTCTACAACCAGTATGGCCGCCGCGACAACATCTATAAGGCACGCATCAAGATCCTCGTCCACGAGCTTGGCATCGAAAAATTCAAGCAGGAGGTGGAAGAAGAGTGGGCGCAGATGCGCGACGGCGCGCTCACATTGGAAGAGAGCGAGATCGCGGATATTCGCTCGCGCTTTACCTATCCGAAGTATGAAACCCTGTCCGACACGCCGGATGAGTTGACGAAGGCAGTTGCTGCTGATCGTCACTTCGAGGCTTGGTACAAGAACTCCGTCGCGCCGCACAAGGTGCCGGGCTATGCCATCGTGACGCTGTCGCTGAAACCAGAAGGCGGCACGCCGGGCGATGCCACGGCGGACCAGATGGATGCCATTGCGGATCTTGCGGAGAAGTATTCGTTCGGCGAGATTCGGGTCGGACACGAGCAAAACCTCGCGCTGCCTCATGTCGCCAAGCGCGATCTGCCCGCATTGTGGCGTGCGCTCGATAAAGTCGGCGTCGCAACGCCGAACGTGAATCTGGTGTCGGATATTATTTGCTGCCCTGGGCTCGACTATTGCTCGCTGTCCAACGCCCGCTCGATCCCGATCGCGCAGGAGTTAACCCGGCGTTTCGCCAATCCCGATACGGCGAATTTGATCGGCCGGCTGCACATCAATATCTCCGGCTGCATCAATGCCTGCGGTCACCACCACGTTGGTCATATCGGCATTCTTGGCGTCGAGAAGAACGGCGAGGAATTCTATCAGATCACCATCGGTGGCCGCGCCGACGAGCACGCGGAGCTCGGAACGTTGGTCGGCCCGGCAGTCCCTCACGAACAGGTGGCCGACGTGATCGAGGATATTGTGGAGGCTTATCTGGCATTGCGTCAGCGGCCTGATGAGTTGTTTGTCGATGTCGTAAAGCGTCTCGGCGTCGAACCGTTCAAGGAGCGCGTCTATGCCACTCGTTAAAGGTAACGTCATCGTCACCGACGAATTCACGCATCTTGCGGACGATGCGGAGCTTCCTGCCGATGGCGCCATTTTGGTTTCAGCAGAACGCTTCCTCGCGGGGCCGGAGGCCGTTCTGGCGCGTCAGGGAAAGATCGGAGTGATCTGGCCGAATAATCGCGACGTCGAGGATCTGCTGCCTTATCTCAACCGGCTGGCGGCCGTTGCGTTGGTGTTTCCTGTATTTCGAGATGGTCGTGCCTATACGCAGGCGCGTCTCCTTCGCGAACGCTACAAGTTTCGTGGTGAGCTGCGCGCGACGGGTCAGGTGCTGCGTGACCAGTTCGTGTTCATGCTGCGTGCCGGGTTCGATGCATTCGAAGTCAAGAAGCAAAGCGACGCCGAAGCCTTCGCAACGGTGGCGAAGCGTTATTCCGTGTTCTATCAGCCGACCGGTGATGGCCGCGTTACCGCATTCCACCGTCGCTTGATGCATTTGTCGGAAAGCGTAGCTTCATGAGTGCGGCTACGGCGTCATTCTTGTCGCCATCTTCAGGGGCGTTATCGTCGCATCTTGCCGCCGAGGCGGCGGAGTTCGATCGCACCTTAAGCACAGCCTCTCCCGCGGCGATTATTGCCGCAGCAATGGAGCGGGTTGGCCGGGACAAATTGGCGGTGGTCTCGTCCTTCGGCACTGAATCGGCCGCGCTGTTGAAGATTGCCGCCGATGTGGATCCGGCGATACCAGTGGTATTTCTCGATACTGGATGGCTGTTCGAGGAAACGCTGGCCTATCGCGACACGCTGACGTCGCTGCTGGGTCTCAAGGATGTGCGGACCATCCACCCATTGGAAGAAAATCTCGCGCATGAGGACAAGGACCGCGACCTGTGGTTCTCCGATCCTGACCGATGCTGCTTCATCCGTAAGGTTGAGCCGCTGGCGCGGGCCCTTACGCCTTTTGATGCCTGGATCAATGGACGCAAGCGGTTTCAGGGCGGCGACCGTGCTGCCATCCCGATCGTCGAAGCCGATGGCGCGCGACTAAAATTCAATCCGCTTGCCAATGTCTCCCAGGACGAACTCAAGGCGCTGTACGCGGCAATGAAGCTGCCGCCGCATCCCTTGGTCGCATCCGGATTCTCGTCCATCGGGTGTATGCCTTGCACGAGCCGTACGCAGCCTGGCGAAGATCCGCGCGCGGGACGGTGGCGCGGACGAGAAAAAACCGAGTGCGGAATCCATTTTGCTGACACGAATGTCACCAAGGCTCCGTAGAATTTCATAGAATCAAGGCATCGTAGAACGTTCGTGCAGCGCGCCTACGAAGAATGAAATCCGGTTTCGTTGACAGAACCATGCAACTTTCAGAGGTTGTGACCTCTTTCGGCGACAATGATGTCGTCGGTTTGAATGGAGATTGAGATGGTTCGCCGTAGTCTTCTCGTCATCGCGGGTGTTCTTTGGGCAAGCTCCGCGTTTGCCGCGGACGTGTCATTGCTCAACGTGTCGTACGATCCGACTCGTGAATTGTATGTCGATTTCAATAAGGCTTTCTCGGCGGCGTATCAGAAGGAAACGGGCAAGAGCATCGAGATCAAGCAATCCCACGGCGGGTCTGGGTCGCAGGCCCGCTCTGTGATCGACGGGCTACAGGCGGATGTCGTGACGCTCGCACTCGCCTACGACATCGATGCCATCGCCAACAAAGGGCTGCTGACGAAGGACTGGCAGGCAAAGCTTCCGCAGAATTCATCTCCTTACACATCCACCATCGTGTTTCTCGTCCGCAAGGGCAACCCGAAGGGCATCAAGGATTGGGATGATCTGGTGAAGAAGGGTGTTGATGTGATCACGCCAAACCCGAAGACTTCCGGCGGGGCCCGCTGGAATTACCTCGCGGCGTGGGGATATGCGCTGAAGAAGTATGGCTCCGAAGATAAAGCGAAGAAGTTCGTCGGCGACCTCTACAAAAACGTGCCTGTGCTGGATACCGGCGCGCGCGGTTCGACGGTGACCTTCGTCGAGCGCGGTGTCGGTGACGTGTTGCTGGCGTGGGAGAACGAGGCCTTCCTTGCAATACGGGAATTCGGCAAGGACAAGTTCGAAATCGTGGCCCCGCCGCTTTCGATCCTGGCCGAGCCGCCGATTGCGATCGTCGATTCTGTCGTGGCCAAGAAGGGAACCCGGGCCGCCGCCGAAGCTTATCTGAAATATTGGTACACCAAGGAAGGCCAAGAGATCGCGGCGCGCAATTCGTATCGCCCGCGCGATCCGGAAATTGCCAAGAAATACGAGGCCTCGTTTGCCAAGGTCGAGCTATTTACGATCGACGACGTATTCGGCGGCTGGACCAAGGCGCAAAAAGATCACTTTGCTGAAGGCGGCATTTTCGATCAGATTTACAAGAATTGATCTGATCGGCTTGAAGGGGGCATTGTGAGCGGAGGAACAGGACAGCGGCGGACCTTGCCAGGGTTTGGCCTTACCATGGGGCTGACCCTGACGTGGCTCTCCATCATCGTTCTCATCCCGCTCGCAGGTCTCTTTCTGAAAACCACAGAGCTCAGTCTTGACCAGTTTTGGGAAATTCTCAGTGCGCGGCGGACGCTGAATGCGCTCAGGATTTCCTTCGGCGTGGCCTTTGCCGCCGCCATCGTCAATCTCGTGATGGGGATGGTGATCGTCTGGGTGCTGGTGCGATATCGTTTTCCCGGCCGCCGCCTGTTCGATGCCATTGTGGATGTTCCCTTCGCATTGCCGACTGCTGTCGCAGGTGTCGCATTGACGGCGTTGTTCGCGCAGAAGGGCTTGCTCGGCGCGCCGCTCGCCCAAATGGGCATCAAGGTTGCCTTTACGCCGATCGGCATTTTCATCGCGATGATTTTCATCGGCTTTCCGTTTGTGGTGCGGACTGTGCAGCCGGTTCTGATCGATCTCGAGGTCGAGGTCGAGGAGGCGGCCGCAAGTCTCGGCGCAGGCCGCTGGGACATTATCCGGCGTATCATTCTCCCGACCCTCACGCCGGCGATCCTGACCGGGTTCGCGCTCGCGTTCGCGAGGGCCCGTGGGGGAATATGGGTCTGTCATTTTCATTGCCGGCAATCTTCCCAATGTCTCGGAGATCGCGCCGCTTCTGATTGTGATCCGATTGTCTGAATTCCGTTATGCGGACGCGACCGCAATAGCCGTCATCATGCTGATCGTGGCCTTCCTGATTATCTTCGCCATCAATCGCCTCCAGCGCTGGGCGCAGACGCGCGGCGCGGCCATCGCGCATTGAGCCGCACGGTCATGACCACCAACCGCCCCCGCACTTCGTCCGCGCATGAAACGCGCACCGAGCCGGCGTTGGTCCGGTGGACCTTGATCGGAATCGCCATCACGTTCCTGACAATCTTCGTGGTTTTGCCGCTGGTGGTCGTGTTCACCGAGGCTTTCGCCAAAGGTGCCGCCGCCTACCTCGCGGCATTGTCTGATCCGGAAGCGCTGTCGGCGATCAAATTGACGTTAGCGGTCGCGGCGATCTCAGTGAGCCTCAATCTTATATTCGGCATTGTCGCGGCCTGGGCGATCGCCAAGTTCGATTTCCCCGGCAAGGTGATTCTGATCACACTGATCGATCTTCCATTCTCAGTTAGCCCCGTGATTGCCGGTTTGGTGTTCGTCTTGTTGTTCGGAGCGCAGGGCTATTTCGGCGCGTGGCTGCAGGCCCACGGCATTCAGATTCTGTTCGCTGTACCAGGTATTGCGCTTGCAACGACGTTCGTGACCTTTCCATTCGTCGCGCGGGAGTTGATCCCGCTGATGCAGGAGCAGGGCACGCAGGAAGAGGAAGCGGCCATTTCGCTTGGTGCGTCGGGACTGCTCACATTCCTGCGCATTACCATCCCCAATATCAAATGGGGCATCCTGTATGGCGTCCTGCTTTGTAATGCACGCGCTATGGGTGAGTTCGGCGCCGTCTCTGTGGTATCTGGTCACATCCGCGGCGAGACGAATACGATGCCGCTGCTGGTTGAAATTCTGTACAATGAATATCAGTTCGTGGCTTCGTTTGCGATTGCGTCGCTGCTCGCATTCCTTGCGCTCGTGACGCTGGTCGTGAAAACGATTCTTGAAAATCATCTCGAAGAGGGGCAACCCGCCAGTGACGATTGAAGTTCGCAACATTGTGAAAAAGTTCGGCAGCTTCACTGCACTGGACGATGTTGACCTCAAGGTTTCGACCGGCGAATTGGTCGCGCTGCTTGGCCCATCAGGATCGGGCAAGACGTCGTTGCTGCGCATCATCGCCGGCCTCGACTGGCCCGATTCCGGATCCGTCAGTTTCGATGGCGAGAATGCGCTGGAACGTGGTGCCGGGGAACGCCATGTTGGATTTGTGTTTCAGCACTACGCGCTCTTTCGTCATATGAGCGTGTTTGAAAACGTCGCATTTGGCCTGAGGGTTCAACCTCGCGCGATCCGCAAGAGCGAAACCGAAATCCGCAAACGTGTGAAAGAGCTACTCGATCTCGTCCAGCTCGATTGGCTGGCAGATCGTTACCCCAGCCAACTGTCCGGTGGTCAGCGCCAGCGCATTGCACTTGCGCGTGCGCTGGCGATCGAACCACGCATCCTGTTGCTTGACGAGCCATTTGGTGCGCTCGATGCGAAGGTGCGCAAGGAGTTGCGCCGCTGGCTTCGCCAGTTACACGACGAGATTCATGTGACATCCATCTTTGTGACCCACGATCAGGAAGAAGCACTTGAGGTCGCCAACCGCGTGGTGGTGATGGACAAAGGGAAGATCGAACAGATCGGCACGCCGGGAGAGGTGTACGACAACCCGGCCACCGCCTTCGTCCACGGCTTTATCGGCGAATCCATCGTACTGCCGGTTCAGGTCAGCGATGGCCAAGTTCGGCTCGGGGACAAGGTTTTGAATCTCGAGGCGCGCAATGCGGTCCCTGGGCCGTCGAGTCTGTTTATCCGCCGTCACGACGTGGCCATCGGTCCGGCTGGAAGCGGAATGATCGAGGGCGACGTCAAGCGCGTCCGGGCGTTCGGCCCAAGTCAGCGAGCCGATATCTTGTTGCGAGCTGGCAACGGCGAAACACTCATTGAAGTCGACGCGCCGCGTGACCGCGATTTGAAGCCGGGTGATGTGATCAGTTTGCAGCCGCGACGTTACCGGCTGTTTGCAGCCCAAGGATAGGCGGCTCCGTCCGGGTTGTTCCAACAATCCGCCGTTCACCTTTCAGCCACTGTTGGTGTGCAACAAGTGCCCTTTGACCGGTTGGGGGCGTGAATGAAGCGTGCGGTGGGGGCCTTTCTGGCATTGGCAATTATGACGGGTTGTACGGCCGATCGTGAGCCATCGACCGAGCAGCCGGCTTTTTACGTGAGCATGGCAAATCCTAACGCCAAGCTTGATGGCACGGTGGCGGCATCGATGATTTCCGGCTATCGCCAGAACAATGGCCTTGGCACGGTGCAAATCGATCCATTGCTGATGAAGGCCGCCGAGGCGCAGTCGAACGCCATGGCGAGCCGCAATAAACTCGACCACAATGTTGCTGGGACGCTCGATAAACGCATTAAGGTGTCAGGATTCGATGCAACCAAGGCCGTAGAGAATGTCTCTGCCGGGTATCACACCCTTGCCGAAGCATTCTCTGGATGGCGGGATTCGCCGCCTCATAAGGCGAATATGCTGGCATCCGGTGTCACAAAAATGGGCATCGCTGCAACCTATGCGCCGAACACGAAATACAAAGTGTTTTGGACGCTCATTCTGGCTGCACCTGACGGTCAATAACATCCGTGTGACATTCCTTAACGTTTCACGCATTGACGCCGTGACGAACTGACGCCACGGTGCGGGAACATGCTCGCCAGATGTTCCAGTTACCACGATGAATTCTGCGTCCGACATTCATGAGCCAAAGGCCACAAGGCCGATGGAGGCGAAGCGCGTTCTTGTGCTTCAGGGGGGAGGCGCGCTTGGCTCCTATCAGGCAGGCGCTTACCAGGCCTTGTGTCATCATGACTTCGAGCCGGCCTGGATCGCCGGCATTTCGATTGGAGCTATTAACGCGGCGATTATCGCCGGGAATCCGCGCGAGAAGCGGATTGCGCGGCTGAAGGAATTCTGGGAAATGGCCTCGGCGCCGGTGTTCTGGAGTCCTTTTATGCAAGGGGACAAGGCCCGGTCGATTTTCAATGAGACCAGTGCAGCATTGGTTGCCACTTTCGGGGTGCCAGGATTCTTTAGACCGCGCTTTCCTGCTGCGCCACTGTGGCCGGCCGGAAGTCCACAGTCCCTGAGCTATTACGATACGTCACCATTGCGCGCCACATTGGAGCGGCTCGTCGACTTCAATCTGATCAACACTAACGGCATCCGCCTCAGCGTCGGTGCAGTGAATGTTGCGACGGGAAATTTCGAATATTTCGACAATACCGAACGTGAAATCAGACCCGAGCACATCATGGCGTCGGCAGCACTGCCGCCGGGATTTCCGCCGATCGAAATTGATGGCGCGTACTACTGGGACGGCGGCATCGTCTCGAATACGCCCCTGGACTATGTGCTGGAAAAGGAAACGCGGACCGATCTTCTGATCTTCCAGGTCGACCTGTTCAGCGCGCGTGGGCCTCTCCCTAGAACTGTTGCCGAAGCCGAGGAGCGCGAGAAGGATATCCGCTTCTCCAGCCGCACCCGCATGAACACGGACAAGAACAAAAAGATTCATAATGCCAAACTGGCGGTGCGGGCGCTGATTGCGAAATTGCCGGACGACCTCAAGAACGACCCCTTGGTCGGCGTCCTCAATGAGGCGGCGAAGGAAAACACCGTTACCGTCGTCCACTTGATCTACCGCAGCAAGATCCATGAAGTCTCGTCAAAGGACTACGATTTCTCGCGCGTCGCGATGGTCGAGCACTGGGAAGCTGGCGAACGCGACGTCTATCAATCCATGAGCCATCCCGAGTGGCTGGCGCGGCCGCAGTCCGGCGAGACCATGGTGACTTACGACCTCTGCGGCGACAAACCAATCGAACAAAAGTAAACAGGAGCAAATGATGGGTACTCTTTCCGGCAAGACGGCTGTCGTGACGGGCTCGACCAGCGGCATCGGGCTGGCCTATGCACGCGCCTTTGCCAGTGCTGGCGCAAATGTGGTGATCAATGGCTTCGGGGCGCCCGCTGACATTGAAAAGGAGCGTGCGGCAATCGAGAGCGATTTCAAAGTCAAAGCGGCTTATTCGCCGGCCGACATGACCAAGCCTGCCGAGATCGCCGAGATGATCGGGCTTGGCGAGAAGACCTTCGGTTCGGTCGATGTCCTCGTCAACAATGCCGGTATTCAGTTCGTCTCGCCGGTTGAGGAATTCCCGATCGAAAAATGGGATGCGATCATCGCGATTAACCTGTCGTCCGCGTTTCATGCCATTCGCGCCGCGGTACCCGGCATGAAGAAGCGTGGCTGGGGACGCATCATCAACACGGCTTCTGCACATTCGCTGGTCGCCTCGCCCTTCAAGTCTGCTTATGTCTCGGCAAAGCACGGCATCGCTGGCCTGACCAAGACCGTCGCGCTGGAGCTCGCAACCTTCAAGATCACCTGCAACTGCATCAGCCCAGGTTATGTTTGGACGCCGTTGGTGGAAAAGCAGATTCCCGATACGATGAAGGCGCGCAACATGACCAAGGAGCAGGTCATCCGCGATGTCTTGCTTGACGCGCAGCCGACCAAGGAATTTGTGACCTCCGAGCAGGTCGCGGCGCTCGCGCTGTTCCTTTGTGGTGACGATGCGGCGCAGATCACTGGCGCAAACCTGTCAATCGATGGCGGCTGGACGGCTGAGTGATCAGGCTTTCTTGCCAAAGGCGAAAACGTGAAAACCGAGGCGGCGCTTAGTGATCCAGAACAGCAGCGCCGTCTCGAATGCCAGTGCTGCAGAGGTTGCGGCGGCGGCGCCATAGCCGCCATAAGCGGGCACGAGTAAGACGCACAGCGCCAAGTTCATCAGGAAGGCAAGGGCGTAAGCCAGAGCGCACATGTTCTGGTTGCCAGACATGTTGAGCAGGCGCTCCACCGGCCCGATGGCGGAGCGCGCGATGAGGCCGATGGCCGCGACGAACATCATGCCGTAGCCGCCAGTGAACTGCGGGCCGAACAGCCATAGCAGCGGTTCACCCAGAGCGAGCAGAACAGCGGTTGCCGCGACGGATGGCCAGAAGGTCCACTTAATCGCGTGTGCGATATATTCGGAGAGGCGCTCCTTGTCGCCGGTCGAATGATATTCGCTAAAGCGATGCGCGGTGGTCGCGGACATGGCGTAGTGAATAAACGACACCAGCGCGAGGGTTTTTACGACCGCGAAGTAGACGCCGACTTCTTCAGATGAACGGAATTGCTGCAGCACCAGGACGTCGGTGTAGGAGAGCAACAAATAAAAACCTTCCACCATCATGATCGGCAACGAGACCTTGAGCCAGCTGCGGAAATCGTAGGCCTTAGGTCCGGGCGCCACGGTGTCGCGAAGGCTGCGGTTAAGCACGAGCATCTGCCCGATCATCGCAATCCAAACGGCTGCCGCGCTCGCGATCATCGCCGCCGTCGCTCCGAGCTGAAGGCCGAGTACGACGGCGCCAGCCGTGAAGCCGATAATCAGTCCTTGCCGCACAATGAATTGCGGAATCAAGCCGAGCCGCATCCAGTCGTAAGAACGCGCGACACCATCTTGTGTGTTGGCGACAACAAAGGCGGGCAGAGTCAGGCAGCCGATGTAGAGCGGAACCATCGTGTTGTCGTCAATCCATGGGGACAGGATCGTGACGAGGCTGCCGAGCAACAGGGCGATACTGCTGGAGGTTGCGAACACCATCCAGCGGCTGCCGGAAAGGAAGCCGCGCAGCAAGGCTAGCTGACCGCCCGTGCGGTATTCGGGAATGAGCTTCTGTGCTGATACGGCAATGCCGAAGTCCAGCACGCTGCCGAGCAGCAGCACCCAGGTCCAGACATAAACGTAAACGCCGTAGTCCGATCCTCCCATCCAGCGCGCCAGCAGCACTTGCGAAAAATAGGCGAGGCCAGCACTCAGTACGCGGATCAGAAAGACAGTGCCCGCAAGGCGCTTGGTGACTGCGGCTTCACTGGTGCCGACAAGCACTTCACGCAGCCGCGCCATCAGACTAGTGGAGCGGATTTGACGTTCGCTACCCAGCTTGCCGCGAATTCGTGATGCGAACGTCAAATCCCTGAGCTCCACTAGAATCTTATGTTTGCTAGTGGTCCTTCGATTCTAACGTTCGCAAGAGTGCCCGCCGAGACGGGATGCGAACGTTAGAATCGGACCACTAGCGGGTTTCGCTTCGGGCGCACTTTCGGCTTGCATGATGGACACGATGTCGATTCCAGCCCGCCGCCGGGTGACGGCATGCTGCGGACTAGCAAGGATTCGTTAACATTTAGTTGGGCTAGTGCGGTGGATCTGATGTTCGTATCAGTATTAACCGCTGGTCCATCATACGAACGTCAGATCCAAAACCGCACTAGCTTCATATTTTGCTAGTGTCCCTTAGGTTCTGACATTCGCAAACGAGCTAGCCGCAGTCTAATACGAATGTCAGAACCGGGACACTAGTGTCCTGAATCCGAAGTCCGCCTCATAGTGCAGCGCGTCCCGTAGCGAACTTCGGAATCGATAGGACACTAGTAACGTATGATTCTAGTGTCCCGATTCCGAAGTTCGCACAGGCTTGCGGCTTGCTCAGATGCGAACTTCGGAATCAAGAGGACACTAGCAAATCTATGATTTGAGTGCCGCTTTTGGATTTGAAGTTCTTCATCGAGCTTGCGGTTTACCCTGGAAGAACTTCAAATCCACGGCACTCATGTGGTTCAGGTTCAGAAGTTCGCTTGAAGGATTCGCGGAGAGAATGAAGCGAACTTCTGAACCACCACACTAGCCAGCGAAGCCGCCGCTCTTGAGAAAGTCAGCTTCCTCAGGCTTCATCTCGCGGCCGAGGATCGGATTGCGATGAGGAAAGCGGCCAAACTTCCGAATAATGTCGGCGTGCTGCTGCGCAAATTTGATGTTTTCCTCGTCTCCCGATTGATGAAGCAGCGCTAGGCAACGCTCCTGATCGGCGAGATTTTCCGAGTGCATGAACGGCAAATACATGAAGGCACGTAAGTCGGCTTCGATGCGATGATCGCATCCTTCGGCGATGGCCCGAGCCGCGACCTCGCGAGCCATAGCATCGGTCGAGAATGCGCGCGCGTCACTGCGAAAGATATTTCGCGGAAATTGGTCGAGCACGATAACGAGCGCGAGCGCGCCATTGTCGCTTGCTTGCCATGCTGACAGTTGTCCGCTCCGTGCCGCGTCCCACACCTGTGTGAAGCGGTCACGCACTTCAGCATCAAACGCGGCGTCCTTGGTCCACCAGCGCTCAGGGCCCGCAGCACGCCAGAAATCCAGAATATCTTCGGGCCTAGTGTCCGGTCTTCTCATGCAGGCGCGTCTTATTTGCGAGTTGGTTGATCAGCTCGCAGCCGCTGCAGGAGCCTTGGATTTTTCGTCACGCAGTTCACGACGCAGGATCTTGCCCACATTGGTCTTCGGCAATTCGGTCCTGAACTCGACCTGCTTCGGCACCTTGTAGTTCGTAAGCTGCGTGTGAGCGAACTTGATGACATCCTCCGCCGTCAAATTCGGATCCTTCTTCACGATAAAAGCTTTGACGGCTTCGGTTGATTTCGAGTCGGCCACGCCGATGACCGCGCATTCCAGCACGCCCGGATGGCTGGCAATCACTTCTTCGACCTCGTTCGGATAGACGTTGAAGCCGGAGACAATGATCATGTCCTTCTTGCGGTCGATGATTTTTGTGTAGCCGTCCGCCGACATGATGCCGATATCACCGGTGCGGAAGAAACCATCGGCCGTCATGACCTTCGCAGTTTCGTCCGGTCTATTCCAGTAACCCGCCATGATCTGCGGACCCTTGGCGCAGATCTCGCCCGGCTGGCCGAGCGGCACTTCGTTGCCGTTGTCGTCACGGATCGAAAGATAGGTCGAGGGCACCGGCAAGCCGATCGAACCGGTGAACCTATCTGTATCAGCAGGATTGCAAGTGAGTGTCGGCGAGGTCTCTGAAAGACCATAGCCTTCGGATAGCGCGCAACCGGTCACCGCGAGCCATTGGTCGGCCACCGGTTTCTGCACAGCCATGCCGCCACCGAAGCAGGTTTTGAGCTTGGAGAAATCAACCTTCTTGAATTCGGGGTTGTTCACCAGCGCATTGTAGAGCGTGTTGACTGCCGGGAAGCTGTTGACCTGATATTTCTGCAATTCCTTGATGAAGCCCGGGATGTCGCGCGGGTTCGGGATCAGGAGATTGGTGCCGCCGGCCCGCACAGCCAGCAGGAAGCACGCCGTGAGCGCGAAGATATGATAAAGCGGCAGCGCGCAAACGATCAGCAACTGGTCCACGATGGGCGGCTTGCGCAGCGCCGGTTGCAGCCATGCGTCGTTTTGCAGGACGTTGGCGACGATGTTGCGGTGGAGCAGTGTCGCGCCCTTAGAGACGCCGGTCGTGCCGCCGGTATATTGCAGGAAGGCGACATCGTCGGGGCCGATTGTCGGCTTGTTCAGTTTCAGCTTGCGGCCAGCAGCGAGCGCATCGTTGAAGGCGACCGCGCCTGGAATCGAAAATGGCGGCACCATCTTCTTGACCTTGCGCACGACGAAATTGACGATCATCCCCTTGAAGCCGAGCAGGTCGCCCATGGTCCCCATGATGACGTGCTTGACGTTCGTCTTCGGCAACACCTTTTGAAGCGTCGCAGCGAAGTTTTCCAAGATGATGATGGCTTCCGCGCCGGAGTCCGTGAGCTGATGTTCAAGTTCACGCGGCGTGTAGAGCGGATTGACGTTCACGACGGTGTATCCGGCGCGCAGGATGCCGGATGACGCAACGGGGTTCTGCAGTACATTCGGCATCATGATCGCGACGCGGGCGCCTTTCTTCAGGCCCCTGCTCTGCAGGAAGGCGCCGATCGCCGTCGACATCTCATCGAGCTCGCGATAGGTGATGGCCTTGTCCATGCAAATGAAGGCCTTGCGATCGCTGAACTTCTTGAAGCTCTCCTCAAGCAGTTCGACGAGCGACGGATATTGATTGGCGTCGATATCGGCTGGCACGCCGGCCGGATATTGCTTGAGCCAGATGCGTTCCATCGGATGTCCCCTCGGCTGATGTCCTGCTGGCTCCGGTTCTTGCGCCGAATGCCACGTGTTCCCCAGAGTATTGGGCCGAAGTGAGGGGCATAGCAAGCCTGTGCGCGCTAACGACGCATCGAAGGTTTGTGGGCAGAGTAAACGAGCTAGTGGAGTGGATTTGACATTCGCTACCAATCTGGCCGCGAATTCGTCAAGCGAATGTCAAATCCAAAACTCCACTAGAAACTTATATTTGCTAGGGGTCCTTTGATTCTAACATTCGCGGAGGTGCCTGCCGAAATAGGATGCGAATGTTAGAATCGGACCACTAGGCGATCTTAGCTCCGAGGCGTGGTCTCGGGCTTCTGTTGCGTCGTGGCTGGCTTCTTACCGCCCTTAGCGGTCGCCGGTTTGGCTGGGGTCGCCGCGGGCTTCGCCGGGGGTGGCTTAACCGCGGTCTCTGCTTTCTGATCCGGCTTTGCAGAAGTCACGGCTGCGGCGGTCGCCGGCTTGGCTGGCGTAGCTGTATTCGCGGCAGGCTTGTTGGTAGCAGACTTGGCGTGAGATGCCGCAGGTTTTGCGCTTGCGACAGGTTTGGCATCCGTCTTGGCAGCAGGTTTGGCGTCATGTTTGGCGTCGGTCTTCTCGGCTCCCATCTCTTGCTTCGCGGCAAGCTTTGCCTTCTTGGATCCCTTCCTCTTTGGAATCGATTGCTTGGCAGTCTCAGCTGCGTCGGCGGCGAGGACGGCCTCGCCAGTACGGGTCGGCCCCGTGTAGACGATGACCGGCGTGACAGGAGCGGCCGGCGCTGCCAGCATGTCTGTAAGCTTCATAGGCTGCGCTTGGAAGCCGGAGGTGTACATCGAGACGCCGCCCTCACTATTGCCAGCGGTCATCGCCACGTCATCATCTTCGTCCTCGGCGGCAGGGCGCTTACGTTTTGGTCCGCACATTTCATCGCGCAGATTCGGCGGTGCGGCATCGATCGGCGCCAGTGAATCAACGGTTCCGAGGGACGGCTTGAGCCATGACAGACGGTTGTTGAAGCCGCGCTCCAGAAGCTGTGCGGCGCGAAGTGCGCGCATCGACCCCGAGGATGCTCCGAGCACCACAGCGATCAGGCGCTTGTTGTTGCGGGTTGCTGATGCGACCAGATTGAACCCCGATGCGCAGATGAACCCTGTCTTCATGCCGTCAGCGCCGGGATAGCGGCCGATCAGCTTGTTATAATTCGCAGTGATGCGGCGGCCGAATTTAATCGCCGGTATGTGGAGGTAGTATTCATATTCGGGAAAATCGCGGAGCAGCGCACGCGCCAGGATACCGAGATCACGTGCGGAGGTCACGTGGCCATCGGCGGGCAGGCCGTTCGGATTGACGTAATGCGTTTGCGTCATACCGAGACGCTGCGCATTCTTGTTCATCTCCTCGGCGAAATTGTCGACCGAGCCTGCGACGCCTTCGGCCAGCACGACGGCAATGTCGTTCGCGGACTTCACCATCATCATCTTCATGGCGTTGTCGACAGTAACCTGAGTGCCGACTGGAAATCCCATCTTCGAGGGTGCTTGCGCGAGGGCGTTCGGAGACACCGTGAACAGTGTGTCGAGGGTGATGCGGCCTTCCTTCACCGCTTTCAATGTGACGTACGCCGTCATTAGCTTGGTGACCGAAGCCGGATACCAAGGATATGTCGCATTCTCGGCTTGTAGGATCTTGCCGGTGTCGGCTTCGATCACAAGCAGCGCTTCGGCCCGCACGGTCTGCGGTGCGATTAGCGAGACGGTCATCAGCGCCGCGACAAAAGTCAGCGCTCGCAACGACAGCAATTGGAATCGGGTGCGAGACGACGCCACTATCCGATTCCGATCTCTGAAAGCACGCCTGCGGCGAATGAAGTCATGGCGTCCTCGGCGTGTAGCGTTCGGATGTGCGATGCGACCATGCCGCCATCTCGGCGCGGCAACGAGATCAATACTTATACCGGAGCAGTGGTCCGGCATAGTGGGTCAAGGCTTCATTTAAGCAGGAAGTGGGCCAAATTTCGACGGTTGCCCACACCCTGTGCACGACCTCACGACTTTGTATCGAGAACTGCTGGCGGTGGGGCTACTCAGTGCCAGCTTCCTCTTGCACCATGAACTGCGCCTTTGCGAGCTTGGCGAAATAGCCGCCATTTTCGACAAGTTCATCGAACGTTCCACTTTCCACAATGCGGCCTTTGTCGAACACGAGGATCCTGGTCGCGCTGCGAATCGTCGAGAGCCGGTGGGCAATCACAAACGTCGTCCGGCCCTTCATCACAGTATCGAGAGCGGCGTTCACTTTTGCCTCGGTGACCGCATCGAGAGCGCTGGTCGCTTCATCGAGGATCAGGATTGGCGGATTCTTCAGCAACGCGCGTGCGATTGACAGCCGCTGGCGTTCGCCGCCGGACAGCATGCGGCCGCGCTCCCCTGCATTCGTTTCGAATTTCATCTCGCTGCGCTCTATGAAGTCCAAGGCTTGAGCCCCCTCGGCTGCAGCGCGCAATTCAGCGTCGGTCGCGTCGGGCTTGCCGACGCGCAGGTTCTCGGCAATCGAGCGGTTGAACAACAGCGCTTCCTGAAACACCACACCAATGTTTCGACGCAGCGAGGTGAGCGTCATGCCCCGCACGTCCATCCCGTCGATCTTTATAAAGCCGGACTGCGGATCGAACGCGCGGTGAAGTAGGGCGATCGCCGTGGATTTGCCGGCCCCCGTTTCGCCGACAAGTGCAAAGGTTTGGCCCGGCAGTGCGGTGAAGGACACGTCTTCCACAGCCGGCCGCTTACCATCGTAGGAAAATGTCACATCGTTGAATTCCACAAGCCCTTGCAGCCGGCCTGGATCGATAGCGTCCGGCCGATCACGCACGGCGGGAACAGCGTCGAGCACGTCGAAGAATTCGCGCAAGCGAGGGGCTTCCATGAAGACGTTGTTGATGAAACTGACAACCTGCTCAAGCTTCTGGATCAGCATCGTGGCGAAACTCACGAACATCACGATCTCGCCGACGCTCGCGAGTCCATGTCCGTGCAGGATGATGCCGACGACGAAGATTGCGAGGATGGTGATGGTGGTGGATGCGCGAGTCATGACCACGACCAGTGCCCACCAGGACAGCACCGGAAGCTGAGCCGACAGCAATTTGTCGGCGACGCCACGCAGTCCCTGCACTTCTGCATCGACGCGCACGAAGCTTTGCACCAGCGCGACGTTGCCGAGTGCATCGGACGCTCGAGCGGCAAGGTCGCCGTAGTGTTCTTCGACCTGCATCTGCAAGCTATAGGTCTTGCGCACCACAAGTGTCGTCAGCACCGTGAAGATGACGCACAGCACGAACAGCAGGATGGCCAACCGCCAATTCAGGTAGATCGACAGCGGCAGCAGCACCATCAGCGAGACGATTGCCGCGAAGTGCTCACGGAAGAAACTGAGCCATAGCCGCCACAGCGCATCCGTCCCTTGCAGCATCACCTTCATGAGACGGCCGGAATGCGTGCCACTGTGGAATGTCAGCGGCAGCTGCATGATGTGCTCGAAATAGTCAGTCAGCACCGTCTGGCGTTGACGATGGGCGAGGCGATCAGCGTGCAGGGCAACCACTGCGCTGCAGACGATCGTGAACAATCCAAAGGCAACCCACGCGCCCAGTAGCGGCCAGGGCGATCGCGGCTCGGCGCCGGCGGCGGGTGTCGCCGACAGCACGTCAACGATGCGTCCGAACAGGACCGGTTCGGCGAATTGCGCTATGGCCAGCAGCAAATTGGCGCCGGCGAGCAGCCAGCCGAGACGCGCTTCCTTGCCGAGCAAATCGAGAACGCGAATGTACAAGCGAATAAGGGGCATGGGCGGCTGCTCGATGATCACACGGACCAGACTTGCCAAAACGATAGCCTAACCTGAGGGCTAGGAGGAATACAGCGATGGTTGGAGATGTGCTTAATTGATTTTGCGGTCGTCTGCCGGTGGCAGGAAGCTTTCATCGAAAATGTCGGCCGATGACGGGCGTTTGCGAAATGTGTAGCCTTCCGCGATCTGATCCATTGCTGCCTCGAAGCGATGCGTCTCGATCCCGCCAAGACCATTCTGCCTCACTTCGTTGGTGATAATGTTGTCATGAATGCTTGCCTGCAGCCGCTCGAGTTCGATGTCGCGCGAGCCGTTGTTCATTCGCGTCATGACA
Organism: Nitrobacteraceae bacterium AZCC 1564; assembly: GCA_036924835.1. Lineage (NCBI taxonomy): Bacteria > Pseudomonadati > Pseudomonadota > Alphaproteobacteria > Hyphomicrobiales > Nitrobacteraceae > Nitrobacteraceae bacterium AZCC 1564. The sequence continues at coordinate 2,253,612 of JBAGRR010000001.1, read as the reverse complement.
ATGTCGATCGCATGTTCCGGGCTTTTGATGGTCATCCGCACGCCGGACATCGTCGCGCGCAAGAATGCTTTCACAGCTTCAGGATTCTTCGCCGCGAAGGCGGGATTGACGATCAGTGCATGGCCGTAAGCCAGACATCCGAAGTCGGCAAATCGCAGAACCGTCAGGTCGTTTGCAGGAACCCCGCGATCGCGCAGGTTAATCGCGGACAGCAATGCTAAACCGGTGACCGCATCGAGTTGTCCGGCTGACAACATAGGTTCTCGCACGGCGGCATTGATTTTTTCGGCTTTCACTTTGCCGAGATCGATATGGTTACGACGGGCAACGGCGGGCCAGAGCTTCGCGGCGAGATCATTATCGACCAGACCGATGGTCTTGCCTTCAATGTCCGCCATCGATTTGATGCCGCGGCTCTTGCGCGCAATCACGGCATAAGGGGCCTTGTTATACAGCACGAACACGGCCTTGATCGATTGAGCATTTTCCTTGTCGCGGTAACGGATCAAAGCATTGATGTCGGCCAGCGCCACGTCGCTCGCGCCTGATGCGACGCGCGCAATCGCATCATCCGACCCGTTGGCGGAATCGAGCGTGACCGTCAGGTCTTCTGCGCGGAACAGATCTGTCACCGAAGCCAAGACAAACGGGGCGGCCGCGCCGTCGATTGGCCGGTCGAGTGAAAATCGGATGGCGGTTGAGGCGTGTGCTCCGCTTAAACCGGAGCAGAGGACACATAACAAGGCAATCAGCGAGAAGAGGGCAGCGGGGAGGGAGGTAGTCGGACGCTTCAACATGATGCTTGGCTTGAGACCTGAAGGTCCTAGTGTCCTGAATCCAAAGTTCGCCTCATCGTGCAGCGCGCTCTGTAGCGAACTTTGGATTCGAGAGGACACTAGTAAATTCATGATTTCGTGTGGTTCAGGTTCAGAAGTTAGCTGGAAGCACTCGCGGGGAAAGATGGAGCGAACTTCTGAACCAGCACACTAGATGCGATGATATTTTGTACGCTTGGTATGTTTGTTTGATGACTCCAGCCATAGACGTACCCGCGACCGCTTGCCACTGCTCCGACTTTTGGTAACAGATTGCCTTGATTTTGCCACTGATCGTTCAGCCTGCATTTGGGATTGGGGAACCCAATGTAGGCTAAGGATTTTACTGGGCCCATGCCGGCCGGCACTTGATGATGAGGACCTGAAATGTTCGGACCGAAGATTTCTTCCTTCCGCAGAGGCGTGGTTCTGACGACCGTCGCAGCCCTGACTCTGGGCGCCATCGTCCCTGCCGCCCAGGCGCGCCCCGCTGCGCCGGTTGCGAAGGATGCGAGCACCTCGCCCGCTGTCGCGGGCGAGGCCACCGACTTCAGCGCCCGCCGCCGCGTGGCTCGGCGGCACTACCGCCATAACAACGCCGCGGGTCTCGCATTTATGGGCCTGGCGCTCGGCACGATCGGGACCATCGTGGCTGAACAGCGCCGCCGCGATTACTATCGGCAGCACTATTTTTATGGCGGTAGCCCCTACTACGGCGGCCACTATTACGGGGGTCCAGCTTATTACGGCTACGGGGTCCCGCCCTATGACGGCGATGGCTACTGGGATTACTGACGCCCGGAAGGCTTTGCCTGCGCGAGCCAATCGCCGGGAAATGCTGGCGATTTTTTGCTTTTTTAGGCATTCATCCGGTTGAAAGCCGACTTGTTAACACGCTGTGGATGGATTTGCCCTAAGGTTTTTCAATGAGCGATTCGCTGGAACGGCTTTATCGAGCGGTAATTGCGGCCAAGGATCTCGATCCGGCGACGTCGCGAACCGCACGGCTGTTTCAACGCGGCCCGGCCAAGATGGCCAAGAAGCTTGCCGAGGAGGCCATCGAGGTCGTCATTGACGCCGTCAGCGGCGATCCGCAGGCGGTTGTCCGGGAAAGCGCGGACCTACTTTACAATCTTTCGGTGCTATGGGCCGCAGCCGGGGTTAAGCCTCAGGATGTGTGGGACGAGATGGACCGCCGCGAGCGGGCTCAGGGGATTGCCGAGAAGCTTCCCAAGTCGCCTACCAAGGCAACAGCGATCAAGTCCCGCGTTGTCGCGCCGGCTTCAGATTCCGCTCCGAAACTTAAAAAAGCCCCAGTGGCTCCCGAGCTTGCAGCCCGGCGACCAATTGTCGCGCGCGAAAGTGGCCGTCTAAAGAAACGGCGCTGATTTTTCGCAGCTTCGACACAATTCCATCCATGGACAAATCCGCTGGACGATGGTTCATCGCGCCATGCTGAAAAAAATGTATGACTGGTGTATCGCCGCCGCCGACAAGCCCTATGCCCTCTGGTTGATGGGAGCTGTCTCGTTCGCCGAAAGTTCGTTCTTTCCGGTCCCGCCGGATGTGATGTTGATTCCGATGTCGCTCGCGCGGCCGCAGAAGGCGTGGCTGTATGCGCTGGTTTGCACCATCACATCGGTCGCTGGTGGCGTGCTGGGTTACGCCATTGGGGCGCTGCTCTACGACTCCGTCGGGCAGTGGTTGATCCAGCTTTATGGCTACGGCGAAAAGGTCGAGGCATTTCGGGCGGCCTATGCTGAGTACGGGGCCTGGATCATCCTGCTCAAAGGCCTGACGCCCATTCCCTATAAAATCGTCACGATCACGTCGGGTTTCGCCGACTACAATCTGTTCCTGTTTGTGGTGCTCTCAGTCATTGCGCGGGGCGGGCGGTTTTTCTTCGTGGCGGTGCTGCTTAACCGTTATGGCACCTGGATTCGCGAAGCCATCGAGAAACGGCTCGGTATGTGGGTGAGCATTGGAGCAGGCGCCCTGATCATCGGTTTCATCATTGCCTTCAGGCTATTCTAGTGTCCCGAATCCAAAGTTCGCCTTATCGTGCAGCGCGCTCCGTAGCGAACTTTGGATTCGAGAGGACACTGGTAAATTTATGATTCTGGTGTCCCGATTCTGAAGTTCGCACGCGCTTGCGGTTTCCTCGGATCCGAACCTCTGAACCACCACACTAGCGAGACAGCCCTTTTCCTGCCGGAAGGGCCGGGATAGGTTTGCTCCATGTCCATTCGCGCCGGCGAGATCATGATGGATGTGCGAGGTCGCCAGATGTTCGTGGCGATTGCGATGTCCGTTGCGTTGTTCGGCGCGACAACGGCGGCTTGGCCTCAGCAATCCCAGACACAGGCACCGGCTGCGCCTCCAGCACAGGATGCCGCACCGGCCGATCAGGCGGCGGCTGCCCCTGAACCGCCCGCCCGCGGCAACCCCGGCCTTGTTGAGGAAATCGGGAAGCTGCTCAAAGGCACTCCATCGAGTTTGACCCCCTCGCTGCCGTCTCCCCTGCAGACGATTGACGGCCTGAATTCCAGTGCCAAAAAAGCGACCGATAGTTTGTCCCGCATCGCGCCGCTCTCCGGGCAGTCCGTGGTTGTCGGTCGAACCATGTGTATCGTCGCATCCAATGGCGCACCCGACTGCAAGTCGGCGTCAGACCAGCTATGCAGGGAGAAGGGCTACAAGGAAGGCCGCAGCCTCGACATCGAAGCCGCCCAAAAATGCTCAGCAAAAGCCTATTTTTCGGGGGGCAGCGCGTGCAAGACAGAAAATTTCGTCACCCGCGCTGTCTGTCAGTAAATTCCCGCTCTTCCAAGGCGTGCTCACACCCCGTATGACCGTAGGCATACTGCTCTCGCGGCTGCCTGTGCGGTCAATTTGAAGGAAAAGGAATTCCGGATGTCGATGCCTGCCTTGTTCAAGAATCGTCTCTCGATACCGGTGATCGGTTCACCGCTGTTTATCGTATCGGGTCCTGATCTTGTCATCGCCCAGTGCAAGGCAGGCGTTGTCGGCTCATTTCCAGCGTTGAACGCGCGTCCCGCAGCCTTGCTGGACGAATGGCTGCACCGGATCAAGGAAGAGTTAGCCGCGCACGACAAGGCGCATCCCGATCGTCCTTCCGCGCCGTTCGCCGTGAACCAGATCGTACACAAATCGAACAACCGGTTGGATCAGGATCTTGCCGTTTGTGAAAAGCACAAGGTGCCGATGGTGATCACGTCCCTTGGTGCGCGTGAGGAATTGAATCAAGCTGTTCATGCCTGGGGCGGCATCACCTTTCACGATGTCATCAACCAGAAGTTCGCGCACAAGGCGGTCGAGAAGGGCGCTGACGGTTTGGTGCTGGTTGCAGCAGGTGCTGGCGGTCACGCCGGAGCATTGTCGCCGTTCGCGTTCGTGGCCGAGACGCGGCAATGGTTCAACGGTCCGATCGCATTGTCCGGCGCGATGGGCACAGGACGTGCGGTCCGCGCTGCCCGCGTCCTTGGCGCTGATTTCGCCTACGTCGGTTCGGCGTTCATCGCGACTCAAGAAGCGAACGCTCCGCAGGCCTATAAGGACATGATCGCATCATCGGCGGCGGAAGATATCGTGTACTCCAACTTGTTTACCGGCGTTCACGGCAATTACCTGAAGCCATCTATCGTTGCCGCAGGCATGGATCCGGACAACCTTCCTGTCTCCGATCCATCGAAGATGAGCTTCGCGACCGATGCCAGCGGTGAACGTAACAAGCCTAAGGCGTGGAAGGAAATCTGGGGCAGCGGTCAAGGCATCGGCAGCGTTGAGAAGGTCGTGCCTGTTTCTGAGCTGGTTGCGCGCCTCACCAAGGAATATCAAGAAGCGGTCGACGGTCCGCTTTGATCTGATTTCAAAACTTATTGATGTTCGACAATCGGTCTCATCTGATGGAAGCTGTATTTCGCGTTGACGGGAATCGTGTGTTCACCAGTGAGCACGCTGGAGGTCCGTGGGATCCGAGCATGCAACATGGCGGCGCGCCATCGGCACTGGTGGTCTGGGCTGCAGAGCGAATTCCGTCCGCCCAGCCGATGCAGGTGGTTCGCATCACCGTCGATCTGATGCGGCCGGTGCCAGTGGCGCCGCTGACGTTTGACACCGAGGTGGTGCGCGAAGGGCGAAAGATCCAGCTTTGCAAGGTGAGCATTCTGTCAAATGGCGCAGAAGTCGTTCGCGCTACCGTTCTCAAGGTGAGATCGGAAGCCATTTCACTCCCGGCGGATGTGGTGGAGATGCCGATCGACGTTCCGGGCCCTGAGGATGGGATTGAAGAACCGCCTCATGGATCAAGCAACTTCATCAATAGCGTGACGTTGCGATCGGTGCGAGGCCGCTTTCTGACGCTTGGTCCCGCAGCGATCTGGTTTCGCACCAATCGCCCAATGGTCGAAGGAAGTGAGAATTCCGCGGTGATGCGCGCGGCGTTGTCGGCTGATTTCACCAACGGTGTCGCGTCGATCATCGACTTTGCCAAATGGACATTTATCAACGCCGATCTCACAGTCACGCTTGCACGCGCACCCGTCGGGGACTGGATCCTGCTGAATTCGGAAACGACCTTGGGGCCGGATGGTGCCGGCATCGCCGTGTCGCGGCTTGGGGACGTCAAAGGTTATTTCGGCCGCGCCATTCAGTGTCTCGTGGTTGAGCCACGCCGCTGACCGCACCTATGCCTGACGTTACATGATGTTTTGTGTCTGCGGCTTATGCAATGAAGTGCTTTTCCGCAGGAGCGTTTTCAATCAGCGAGCCTCGTGAGTACGGCTTTGAACGCCAAGCTGGGGAAATCGGGCGATACACCCTCGCACACCGCGTAGTCGCCTTTGGCTGCGCCCTGAAAATTGACGTTGACTTCGTCAAAGCCGAAGACCGACGGATGTGCAGGGTTGGCGGTGTGTCGAATGCTGCGAACGCTTCCCGAAAAAGCGTGGCCATTCTCGGTGAAGGAGCCGATGTAAGCGAACGCTGAACTGCCGCCGCGAATTTTTCCATCTTCGGCGTTGACCACACCGAGCGCTTTTCCGCGCGGCGTTTCGAATTCGACCTTATACAAACCCTTGAACATTGCGGACGTCGGCCTGTTGAGACGTTGTGACGATTCTTTAGCGTGTATACGCGTCTGCGTACAACTCGACAAAGGATGATTTCGCCTCGTTTGCGGTCATCAGAAAAATTTGATCGAATTTCTTAGCCGATCCTAAATGCGCGAATTTTTTCGGTAGCTGCGTTGCGGATGCACCTCAACAGTTTGTCCTCGAGTACTGAGTTCTATGCAACCCGGACCGACTCCAAGAACTTGTTCACTTCCAGCTTGAGTCTGGTGCTGTCGCGCGAAAGCATTTGAGCAGCCGACAACACCTGGGACGACGCGGATCCTGTTTCCACAGCCCCGCGCTGCAGATTGCCCACATTCGAGGATACTTCCTGCGCCCCTTGAGCTGCATGTTGGACGTTTCGGGCAACCTCCTGGGTCGTCGCTCCCTGCTGCTCTATCGCCGCTGCAATCGCGGAGGAGATTCCCGAAAGCCGCTCGATCGAATTTCTGATCTGGTTGATCGAGGCGACGGATTCCTGAGTGGCGGCTTGGATACCGCTGATCTGCTGACCGATCTCACCGGTCGCTTTGGCGGTTTGTTCCGCCAGCGCTTTCACTTCCGAGGCAACGACCGAAAACCCGCGACCTGCTTCTCCGGCTCTTGCGGCCTCGATCGTGGCATTGAGGGCCAGGAGGTTGGTTTGGCCCGCAATAGTGTTGATGATCTCGACAATGTCTCCGATGTGCGCCGCGGCGTTCGAAAGCGCGCTGACGCGCTCTGCCGCAGAATGGACCTGATCGACGGCATCCCCTGCCATTTTCGCCGATTCCTGCACCTGTTGGCCGATCTCACGAACCGAGGCCGTCATCTCTTCCGTCGCCGAGGCGACAGAGTTGACATTGGACGATGCCTCCGCCGACCCGTTGGCAACGCGCGCGGCGAATTCCTGAGCATGATCCGCGTTCGACGCAAGGGTCGTCGCCGATGATTCGAGCTCCGCGGCTGCCGTCGCGACAGCCTGGACGATCTCGCCGATTGCCGCTTCAAAGGAATCCGCGATCTTGGACATGTCCGTCTTGCGCCGGATCTCGGCTCGGCGTTGCGTGGAACCGACCTCCTCCCGACTGAAACGAATAAGCGTTTGTACGGTCTGAAGGTTGCGGAGGGCCTCGCCGATCTCGTCGTCGCGCATGATCTGGATTCGATTGTCGAATTTGTCCTGTACCAGATTCAGCATCGTCTCGTTCAAATGATGCATCGGACCTTGAAACGCCTGAATGGTCTGGCGTCCCATGAATCCGCCGATGGCGATCCCGACTCCGGCAAGAAGGCTCAGAAAAAGGCCTAAAGTTCCACCGACGACGCCCGCGCCGAGCAGGCCGCAGGCGAGCAAAAACGCGGCCTGGAGCGTGATCAGGGTCATCAGTCTCGCCCGAAACGTGCGCGTGAAAATCCCAAAATGATCGAAGAACGATCGTTTCCGAATAATTCCGGCATCGATCCGGTATTGATGCGACCTTTTCTCTCGGATGTCTGCGTAGACTTCTTCCGACAATGCGCGCTGATCGGCCGGCAGCTTGGTCCGGATCGAGGTATAACCCGTGACTTGCCCATTCTCCCGGATTGGCGAGGCGGTTGCCAGCACCCAATAGAAGCCGCCGTTCTTACGACGGTTTTTGACCGCTCCGACCCAGGGCTTCTCAGCCTTCAGCGTATCCCATAGATTCTCGAAAGCTTCCGGCGGCATTTCCGGATGGCGCACGATGTTGTGCGGCTTCCCTATCAGCTCCTCTGACGTGAATTCCGCCGCTTTGATGAAGTCTTCATTGACGTAGGTCAGCTTCCCCTTGAGATCGGTCCTGGAAACGATCAGCGTCTCGTCGGACACGTGATATTCGGCGTCGGTAACAGGAAAATTCTTGCGCACGGGAAAGGCTCGTCAATGTCTTGCGGTTGAAACGAAAACACCTTTCGGAGGACTCGGCGCTCGTCTGATGCATGTCACATCGAAAACAGAATGGAGTGCTTCGGTTAAGAAATCGAATGTCGAAGGCTTAGCCAAAGGTAGCATTCGCGCTCAATCTGTTGTTGTTTGGGGTGCGAGGGTCGCGCGTCGAGAAGCATTTTTCGGCTTCGGAATCAGTTCGCGATGCTGTTATGGGAATGGGAGATGGGCTGACTGAGCCATTTGCGTTGGCGGCGGCGGTAACAAGCATTGCGTTATCGTTACGGCTGGACTCGCGGAGATGGTCGCTAAAAGCCCCGTGCAGAACCTCTATCTGTCCGGTCCAAAATATCCGTCAGGTCAAAGAAGTCGAACGCAAGCCCAATCAAGATCACTCCGGTGGTGATCGACCGGCTCCGTCGCCTCATGCGCGACCAACTTACGCTGGGTGACGTGGCCGCGCGGAAAGCTTATCTGTCTAGCGTGGTCATTGTTTCGGAAGACAAGATCCGGAACGTCGGGTCAAACGACAACATCCGGTTTACGTTCGGCCCCGAGGCCAAAGCTGTTCAGGAAATGGTGCCCCTGGCCGGAATCGAACCAGCACTCCTTGCGGAACTCGATTTTGAGTCGAGCGCGTCTACCAGTTCCGCCACAGGGGCTCCCGGGACCACCACCGAGCGGTAGGGGTCACGAAGCGGGCGGGACTATAGCTTGCGCGGGCGTCTGGTCAACCGCCTGTGATCATATCAACGTCGACAAGTTCAGGTCGTGCGAGGTAGGACCCGGTCTGGCAGAGGAGGCCACGACGTGGCGAGTGAGACGACCTTGAAACAAGGGCAGGGGGGAGGCTCCTGGGACCCAGTGTTCGTTGCCGCGGCGGGAATAGCCGTTATAGCGGCCGCTACCATCGCCGGTGCTTGGTTTTTCGAGCTGGTGCTCGATATCCGGCCCTGTCCGCTCTGTCTGGAGCAACGTTACGCCTATTATGTTGCAATACCGCTGGCGGTGCTGATCGCCCTTGGCGCATCGCGCGGACTGTCGCGCAGCCTGCTCGGTGGTGGGCTTGCGGTTCTCGCCCTTGCACTCCTCGCCAATGCGGTGCTCGGCGGCTATCACGCTGGCGTGGAATGGGGATTTTGGCAGGGGCCGACCGATTGTAGCGGCCCGATCACCGATTTCGGCAATACCGGCAACCTGCTGGATAGCTTGAACAAGGTGAAAGTGATTCGCTGCGACGAGGTGCAGTGGCGTTTCCTCGGCCTGTCGCTGGCGGGCTACAACGTGCTGATCTCGCTGGCTTTGGCGGCAATGGCCGCGTGGGGCATTATTAAATCGAGACAGCCAGCCTAATCATCTGCGTCCACTTGCGGCTGTCCGAACAGGTGCACGATGCCCGGCGTTGCGACAGAGACGAAAATAAATCGTGCCAGATGGTGCGCGCCGACGAAGATCGGGTCGATGTGAAGTGTCAGTGCGAGAGCCAGCATGGCGTCCATCGCCCCCGGCGAGAAGGCGACCACCAGATCCCCGAATCGGCTCTGCGCCGTCAGCATGACGATCGCAACGAAGATAGCTGAGACGGCGATGGCGACCGCGAAGGAGCCCAGCGCCGCGACCATGTGGCTAAACAATGTGCCGGCTGAAATGCGTGCGAAGCGCGTCCCGATCAGTGTCCCGATCCCGATCAGTGCGATGGCATAAGCCCATCCCGGCAGGCCGCCGGTAATCCAACCTGATCCGTGCAGCACGCTCGACCCGAGCATGGCTCCGAACATCCAGCTTGCCGGAAATTTCAAGAGCCGTAGCAGGCAGGCCGTCCCGACACAGGCAACTGCAAGAATGGCAAGCGCTAGTGGCGTTGCTGGCGCGGCGCGCGTCAACACTCCTCCGTGCGATCCGAGGCCGAACGTAGCAAGAATGATCGGTAGTGCTGCTGTCAGGATGATGACGCGCATGGTTTGCACCACGGCAATGCCAGCAACGTCAGCTCCCTTTTCGTTCGCCAGCATGATGATCTGGGACAGGGCGCCCGGGCTCCCTGCGAGCAGGGCAGAGGTGCGATCCCAGGCGTGAACACGCTGCAGATACAGACTACTGCCGAACGTGGCGCAAAATGTCGACGCGGCAAGAATCGCGATGCTGACCGGATAGGAAGCCATGTTTGCCAGCATCTGCGGTGAAACCATCGAGCCGAGCGACAGTCCGAGCGTCATCAGGATGACGTGCGCCATGATAGGAGGAAGGCCCATCGGGCGGCCTGAGATGGCGGCAATGCCGACGGCGATCATCGCGCCAGAAATCAACCCGCCGGGAAGTTCAAGCCAATAAAAGATAAGGCTTCCCACGGCGCCGATCGAAAGCGTTTCGATCACGCTCAAGGTGTCGCGTTTGAGGTCGGGGCCAAAGATCTGTTGGAATTTCAGGGGAAACACCGGCATCAGGGAATGGGTGCGAGGACGCCGCATTTATGACAAATCAAGCAGCGCCCCACAAATGATCGCCGCACATGGCTCGCGCGATTTCCATGCGGAAGGCTCGCAGCAAAAGCCGGCCACGGCGATTGTTGCCTGGTGGCGTGGATTTGACATTCGCTACCTACCCGGCCGCGAGCTCGTCAAGCGAATGTCAAATCTAAAACTCCACTAGTGTGGCGTCTCGCAATTGCCGACCTGTCTTGCAGCTGGTCTCATATCGGCAATTGCGAGACAAAGCCACACTAGTGCCGCGGATTTGAAGTTCTTCCGAGTGAAGCCGCAAGCTCGATGAAGAACTTCAAATCCAAAAGCGGCACTAGAATCATAAGCTTGCTAGTGTCCCTTTGATTTCGAAGTTCGCATCGGAGCAGGCCGCAAGCTTCGGCGAACTTCGGAATCGGGACACTCGCCATTTTGATTTTGCTAGTGTCCTTTCGTCTCCGAATAAACCGTGCGAGCGCGCCGCAAACGGGTCGGTTATTCGGAGACGGGACACTAGAAACTTATATTTGCCAGTGGTCCTTTTGATTCTAACATTCGCAGGAGGTGCGCGCCGAAACGGGATACGAATGTTAGAATCGGACCACTAGGCCGGCCGGCGACTGCAGAAGCGTGATCTTATTTCGCCTTGGTGGTGTCGGCGTTCGTTGAACCGGCTTTAGCCGCGTCGCGCTTGCATTGCGCGCGGAATTTCTTGCGCTCTTTGCCCTTGAGGCCTTTTTCATCGGCTTGCTTTGAACATTCGAGCGAAGCCGCGCTGCGCTCAGGCTTTGCCTTGGCTGGTGCGGCACTGGTGGCTGGCGCAGCCGGCGCCGGCGTGGCGGCAGTCTGTGCAAAGGCCGATGTGGCAAGCATCAGTGAGGCAAGAGTGGTGGCGATAACGCGCGAAGAGATTGTCATCATGGAAGACCTCGTGTTGCAGAGGCGTGAAGCGTTGGCTTGTCAGGATGAACCGCCGCTGAACGATGCAGCGCGTCATGAATTCCGGCGTTCATTATTTTTTGATCCTATCGCTCGCTGTCGCGTTGAACCGGACAACATGTGAGCTAGGATGTACTGCGTTTGAATTGCCCTTTTTAGGAGAGCTCAATGACCATCCGAATCCATCTGATTGGCGCCGCATTGCTGGCAGGCGCCGCAACCTTCGCCGCGATGCCGGCGCAAGCTCTAACCGCCCAGGAATGCAGCGCGAAGTATCAGGCCGCGAAGAGTGCCGGCACGCTCGGCGGCCAGAAATGGAATGATTTCCGGAAGTCGCAGTGCGGTGCTGATGCGGCGCCAGCGGCTGCGGCAACGGAAGCGCCGAAGGCGGCAGCGCCAAAGGAAGAGGCTGCAAAATCCGCAACGGCGCCTGCAGCAGCCGCGCCAGCCGCCGCAGGAGCCGCAGTTTATCCGACCGCCATTGCGCCGAAGTATTCGTCAGAGACACCGGGCAAGGCCCGTATGCACACCTGTGTCGATCAGTACAACGCCAACAAGGCAACGAACGCCAATGGCGGCCTGAAGTGGATTCAGAAGGGCGGCGGCTATTACAGCGAATGCACCAAACGCCTGAAGGGCTGATCCAGTCATCTAGTGCGCTGGATTTGACGTTCGTATCGGCATTGCGGCGAGTCCTCAGTACGAACGTCAAATCCTAAAAGCGCACTAGTCTCATGAAGTTGCTAGTGTCCCTCCTGGTTCTAACGTTCGCAAACGAGTGTGCCGCAAAATGATGCGAACGTTAGAACCGGGACACTAGGACCACTGTCAGGTGGCTGATAGCGCCTGACAGTGGCTTTGGTTTATCTTTGGAAGACATCGCGGGACAACCAACAGACTGGCAACATTGATGTCGCTGCATGCGCGCCTTGCCGTGCCGAAGACGAGACTGTTGCTCCGCATCCTGCTGATCGTTCTCATCGCCTATTTGCTGCTTGCCTACTTGATCCTTCCGGCGCTGTGGCGCCATTACGAACATCAGAAGAAGCTCGATGGCCTGCCCATGGTGACCGCCACGGCGCAGGGTATCCCCGGCGACGCGATCAATGTCGGGTTGGTCGGCTCATCCAAGGATGTTTTGTGTGCCATGCGCGAGGCCGGGTGGTATGCGGCCGATCCGGTGACATGGAAATCAAGTCTGGAGATTTCGGGCAGCGTTTTGCTCGATCAGCCCTATCCGCATGCGCCGGTCAGCCCGCTCTTCTACGCCGGCCGCCGCGAAGACCTTGCCTTTGAGAAGCCGGTCGGAAAAAGCGCAGATCAGCGGCATCACGTCCGGCTCTGGATGGTGCTGAAGGATGGTGAGGAGGGAAGGCCGGTCTGGCTTGGGGCTGCGACCTTCGACCGAAGCGTTGGTCTTAGTCACTATACGGGCGCCATCACCCATCACATCGCTCCCGATATCGATCTCGATCGCGATTTGGTTGAAAGCACTTTGCAGGCGGCAGGGATGGTCAGCGCCCGCTATCAGGTGATGGGGCTTGGTCCGACACTGCTCGGGCGAAATGGCGGCGGCGATAGCTATTTCACCGATGGCGAAGTTTGGGTGATGCGCCTTGTCGAGGACTGCAAGAAAGCCACCGTGCCTCCGGAGATATTGCCGAGTCCCCCGGTGGTGCAGTTCAAGGATGCGATCTGGAAGAGTGTCGCGGACCTTTACCGGAACGCATCAAAATAGGATGACTGTCCACCGCTCCTGATCTTCTCACGATCTGAGCTTGCTGGTGTGGTGGTTCAGAAGTTCGCTCGATCTTTCCTGCGAGTCCTTCCAGCGAAATTCTGAACCTGAACCCACTAGAATCATAAATTTGCTAGTGTCCTCTCGAATCCAAAGGTCGCTACGGAGCACGCCGCGCGATGAGGCGAACTTTGGATTCGGGACACCAGTGTAGCGAGCACTCAGCAGAGTGTCGTCAGTGAAGCTGCGGGAGCGCTGCATGATCGCTAATCTTAGCCTGATTCTGATCTGCCAGTTGATGGGTGAAGTGATCGTGCGCGGGCTGTACCTGCCTTTGCCGGGGCCGGTCGTTGGACTGGTCTTTCTTTTCGTCGCGCTGGTCTTGCGTGATCGCTTCGCGGTGCTGGCTCGCGGACCGCTGCGCAAGGGAGCAGTTGAAGGCACTGCAAAAGGCATGCTGGCGCATCTGTCTCTGCTGTTCGTGCCGGCGGGTGTCGGCATTGTGCAGCAACTTGATCTGCTGGCCCAGCACGGCATCGCGATTTTTGTCATTCTTGTCGGATCCGTGCTCGTGACCCTGTTGGTCACAGCCGGCACCTTTCTGCTCACAAGCCGGATCATCACGCGCCGCCGGAGTGCCCCATGAGCAACGATCCGTTCTCGTTGTGGGTGTATCTGTCGAAGACGCCACTGCTCTGGCTGACCGTCACGCTGCTGGTCTATGCGGTCGCCGACGCGACTTCCCTGGCAACCCATCGGCACCCGCTTGCAAATCCCGTGCTGCATTCGATCTGGATCATCGGCGTTTTCCTGCACGCCACCGGGACAAGCTACACCGTCTATTTCGGGGGCGCGCAGTTCGTGCATTTTCTGCTCGGTCCCGCGACCGTCGCCCTCGCCATACCGCTCTATGAGAACCGCAAGACAGTCATGTCCGCGATTTTGCCAATGCTAATGGCGCTTGTGGTGGGCTGTCTCACGGCCATCGTCTCGGTGGTGCTGTTCGCTGAACTGGCCGGGCTCCCGAGAGATGTCGTGTTGTCGCTGGCGCCGAAATCCGTAACCGCAGGCGTGGCCATGGGCATTAGCGAAACGCTCGGAGCAAATCCGGCGATTACGGCGGTCGCAACCGTGCTTACCGGTATCATGGGAGCCATCGTCGTGACCCCGACGATGAACAGACTGGGCATCACCGACTTCCGCGCCCGTGGCTTCGCTGCTGGCCTTGCATCGCATGGTATTGGCACCGCCCGAGCGTTTCAGGTTGACGAGGTCGCAGGCGTGTTCGCGGGTATCGCCATGGGCCTGAACGCGCTGGTGACGTCGCTTTTGGTGCCTCTCGCGGCCACCCTCCTGTTGCCCTGAAGAGTTTGCCACGGTCGCGGCAAGGGTGATTCTGTCTTCCGTCGGGCGCGCTGATTCCCCTTTTTTTAAGGTATATGCGGTTGTCGGGGCCTAATTTTCCCGGGATTCCTCGGGAAAATGCGAAATTTATGCAAAAAACCCCTTATAAACCTGTGTAGATCGCATTCTCTATGAGGCGAAACGCAGATTTCGCAATACTGTTCGGTGATTCGAATCAACGCAATTGGAGACACAATGGCAACCCAAATGACCAAGTCGCAGCTCATCGAGAAGATCAACGAGCAGCACTCGGAGCTTTCGAAGAAGGACATCAAGGGTGTTCTCGAGACCATGGCGACGATCGGCTACAAGGAGCTGAAGAAGAACGGTCTCTTCCTCGTTCCTGGCTTTGCCAAGTTCGTCGTGATCAAGAAGCCCGCCACCAAGGCTCGCAAGGGCACCAACCCCTTCACCGGTGAGCCGATGGTTTTCAAGGCGAAGCCGGCCCGCAAGATCGTCCGGGCGCGCCCGGTCAAGGCTGCGAAGGACGCGGTGTAAAAAATAAGGCCCCTCACGGGGCCTTATTCATTTCCATGCGTGAGTTGCTTTATTCATCGGCTATGCGACCTGCCTCATCCTTGCGGCCCGCTTGATGGCTTGCGGAGGCTGGCCGAACGAACGCAGGAAGGCACGCCTCATGCGTTCTGGATCGGAGAAGCCTGTCTCTCGGGCAATTATATCGATGGGATGCTTGCCCTCATCGATCATGATCCGTGCAGCCTCCACACGAAGATTCTCAACGGCCTTTGCAGGAGATTGTCCGGTTTCTGACCGGAAAGCCCGGCTAAACTGGCGCGGGCTGAGCCTTGCCACTTCGGCGAGCGCTTCGACGGAGAGGTCCTTTTGTAGATTCTCCCGGGCGTAAGCGAGCGCGCTCTGGATTCGGTCCGATTTTGGTTCAAGCTCCAGAAGGGCTGAAAATTGCGACTGACCGCCTGTGCGTCGATGATAGACGACAAGCTTCTTGGCGATGGTGCGGGATATCTCGACGCCGAGATCAGCCTCGATCAAAGCGAGGCAAAGATCGATGCCTGCTGTCATGCCTGCAGATGTCCAGACGTCACCGTCGACAATAAAAATCTTGTCTTCCTGCACTTTGATCTTCGGAAACTGTTGCTGCATGTTTCTCGCAAAAGCCCAGTGGGTCGTTGCACGGCGACCATCGAGAAGCCCCGCTTCCGCAAGGACAAATGCGCCGGTGCAGATGCTCGCCGTGCGCCGCGACGCGGCGCTCGCCTCGTTGAGAAAAGCAAGAAGCCCTGGCGTAGATGGCGCCACATCCATCGCGCCCATGGTCACGATGGTATCGAACCCAGGATCGGCGAAGCGCTCGGTCTCGACGCGCACGCCCGATGAACTAGGGACCAAGCCGCCGTTTTCAGACAGCAGATGGACGTCATAGACAGGACGCTGAGCCGCGGCATTTGCGAGCTCAAATGCCGTTGCTGCGACCAGATCCAAAATCTGAAAACCCGGAAAAACCACAAGGCCGATCTTTTTCATCATGTCCTGAAATGAGGTAAGAATGACATTTGAGACACGCAGATAGTCTCCTAGTTTGGCTGCGTCAACGCCGGCGGCTCGCCGGGGCCAGGAATAGGAGCTTTCAACATGTCCAATCCATCCAGCAAGGGCGCGGCCCTCATCACGGGATCGTCATCGGGAATTGGAGCGATCTACGCGGATCGCTTCGCACGGCGTGGCTACGACCTAATTCTGGTCGCGCGTGACAAGCCGCGACTCGAATCGCTGGCGGCGCGGCTCGCGAAAGAGACCGGCCGCAAGATTGATATTCTTCCCGCCGATCTGAACGCGAAAGCTGATTTGCTAAAGGTCGAGGACCGATTGAAGACCGATGCGACGATTACGGCACTCGTCAACAACGCCGGAGTCGGTGCTACCAAGCCGCTGGTTGATTCGGACGTTGATCAGCTCGATGCGATGATCCAGCTCAACGTGACTGCGTTGACGCGGCTGACGCGCGCCGCTGCGCCCGGGTTCGTTGCGCGGGGCAATGGCGTGATCATCAACATCTCGTCTATCGCTGCGATTGCGCCTGAGCTTTTGAACGGCAGCTACGGCGGCACGAAAGCTTACGTCGTGAGCTTAACACAGTCGCTGAATCACGAAATCGGCGGCAAGGGCGTTCAGGTCCAGGCCGTGCTTCCGGGCGCGACGCGCACCGAATTCTGGAGCCGTGCTGGAGTGCCTGTTGAGCACCTGCCGCAGGAGATTGTGATGTCGGCTGAAGAGATGGTCGACGCTGCACTGGCGGGATTCGATCAGCGTGAACTGATCACAATCCCCTCGCTGCCCGATGCCAGTGTCTGGGAGACGTATGACACCGCGAGAAAGAACCTTGGGCCGTATCTGTCTCGCACCGAAGCGGCATCTCGCTACAAATTAGCAACGGTCTAAAACCAAGCGTCGGTCTCGATGAAGAGGCCGGCGCATTCGTTAGGTCCCAAGCGTCATTGGAAAGATCCACGAGACGATACGAGACCGTCAACGCCCTTCGATTCGCGAGAGAGCGAATTCGTGACTTCGGTCCAGTTCTTCAAAGACTTCAGCGGCAAGCGTTAGTGCAAGTCGCTCCTTCAATTCAGCAGGGGCAAAATATCTTCTTCCAGCCATTTGTCGTTTGGCAATTGTGTCCCAAAGGCGAAAGCCGACTTCCAACCGTCCGTCTGCCGCTTCACTGACACTGCCGACCAGGAGGAGCCCGACACCATGAGCTTTCCAAAACGAGAATTGCGGCGGGTTATCTAGCCCAACGCGCTCGGCATTGAGGTCATCTGATTGTTTGAAGGGATACGGACCGCTGCGAGCGAGAACGTCGCCGATGGACCGCGTGATTTCAGCAGCGGCTTCGTCAACTCCTGGCGTTGCTGCAACAAAATTCGGGACCGCGAGCGAAAGCCACGAAACCCTGGTAATTTTCGGGAGGATTTTCCTCACGGGGAGATCTTTTGCGTGCGACGGAGGCGGGCTCATGAGGGCAGCGACGCTGAAAAGCATCGCCGGCACAACGTGTCTCATCATCAGACATCTCTGCGGCGTGGATCTGAACGCGCGAAGCACCCTATCGAGCCTAGGGCTCAATTCGCATATAAATCAGTAAAACTACGCTTACGGATCGAGCTCGGTATCCCAATAGAGATAGTCGAGCCAGCTCTCGTGCAGGTAATTCGGTGGAAACAGTCGGCCGTTCCTGTGAAGCTGATGCACCGTCGGTGCGTAGGGCGTCTGGCGCGGGAACATCCTTGCCTGTTCCATGGTCATGTTGCCCTTGCGGAGATTACAGGGTGAACATGCCGCGACCACGTTCTCCCAGGTCGTTTGACCGCCGCGGGAGCGCGGAATGATGTGGTCGAAGGTTAGGTCTTCCTGAGACGTACAGTATTGGCAGGTGAAGCGGTCGCGCAGGAAAACGTTGAAGCGGGTGAAGGCCGGATGCATCGTCGGCTGAACGAAGGACTTGAGCGAGACCACGCTCGGCAGCTGCATCTCGAATGAGGGGCTGTGAACTGCGTGATCGTAATTGGCGACGATGTTCACGCGGTCAAGAAAAACCGCCTTGATCGTGTCCTGCCACGACCAAAGCGAGAGCGGATAGTAACTCAGCGGCCGGAAATCCGCATTTAGCACCAGTGCCGGCCAACCACCTTGCGAGACATGTGCGTTCAAGTAACGCTCCTGGCCCCCTAAATTGGCTGCGAAGCAGCTTGCAATGGACATACTACAGGGAGCGTGACGGGATTGTGAAGAGCGTTTCCACGCGTCTCTGATGGCATGATTTTGTTCTGGACCTTGTTCCCGCCTTATTCGATGAGCGACAGCATGTGGGCCTGTGAGGGCCGAACGTCGCCTTTGAGCGTGTCCAGATAGACCTTCTGGACTGCATTGGGGCCATGGCTTTCGACGATTTCAAGTTTGGGCCCCAGCGCCGTTGTGAAGCCAGACCAGACGGCCGCGAATCGCTGGTCGATGCCACCGGGCCCCCATTCCTTGGCGCGTTTGCGGAGCTGATCAGGAGCGAAGAACCAGGTCGGCTTCGCGCCGGGCAAGGCGTCGTCGTCTGGTGCCGCGTCCTGATGGGTCAGGCCGACGCGACCGCTGTATTTCATCTGTGGGCCGAAGTGCCGGTGAAGCTTGCCGCGCAGTTCTGCGTTCCCCGCCATATCGACAAATGCGACCGGCGCGGTTGCCGGGATGTCGCTGATGTTGTCATAGGTCACAATCTCGTCATAGCAGCCAAGCGATCGAACGAAGTTCGCATTTGCCGCGGATGTCAGGCCGATGACACGCACCGGCTTGCGATGGCTATGCAGCAGGTACGCCAGTCCAAACGCGGTCTTGCTGGAGGCGCTTGAGAGGATGACGTTCTGCGCACCGAAGAAATCTTCATCCGCGAGAAAATCGTCCACCAGGAAGGACAACATGAACAGCGGCCGCAACAGCGCCTGATAATCACCCTCGCGACCCCTAAAGGCTGGATCGCCGGTGATACGCGAATAGGAATTGTAGACCGGGGATACGCTTTGGCGATGCGCAGCGCCGTCGCGAAGAGTCGCCTTCTTCAAGTCCGATGCTTCGATCACAAGATGTGTTGCCATCGGGAAATAGCCGAACAGGATCTCGCCTGTGGCAACGTCCGGATGTCGTGATTGGACGACCTTGCCGAAACCCCAGACCGGGATGTTGCCGAAGCCCTCTGGAGCTGGAAACAGATCCCAGTATTTCAGTTGGTCCCCGAGCAGCGCATAGGTTATGTTGTTCGCCGTGAAGGCGAAGCGTTCGACCTTCACGAGCAAACCGGTCTCGGGCAGTTGCGTCACTTCGGGCAGTGGCGTCTCGATCAACCTGCAGGTCTTCAGATCATTGCGTGCAACGACAAACTGCGTGGACGTTGTCATGTCCGTGCTCCCGCCTTGGATTCGTTCACTTCGGTGGCGTGATCTTTCCTTTGGCCGGTGACTTCTTTGCGACAACTGCCTTGTTTAAAACGGGTTTCTTGTTTGAAGCGGGTTGAGACTCCGCTTTTGTTGCGGGCTCGTCATTCGACGGTAACACGCCTTCGCGTTTTTTCACGGCACGGTAATACGACCACCACAGATGCGCCGCTGCGCCACGCAGGGGGCGCCACGGTTCAGCCAGCGGCTGCATCTCTTTCACGGTCGGGCGCGACTTCAGCCCGAGACCGATCCGCATGGCTTCCTGCACCGCGAGGTCACCGGCCGGCCATGCGTCACCGTGCCCAATGGCAGAACAACAGATAGATATCCGCAGTCCATGGACCGATACCGTGTAATTTCGTCAGTGTCGCATGTGCGGCGTCGGCGTCCTCTTCTGCCAGTACGTCGAGGTTGAGACGCTCGTCGCTGAGTTCTCGCGCGATGGATTTGAGTGTCTTGATCTTTGCCGCAGAGAGACCGAGGCGGCCGAGGCGATCAGCGCGCGCGCTTTTCAGCTTCTCATGATCGAACGGATTGAAGGCTGTGCTGACGCGGCTCCAGATTGCGGCTGCGGCAAACGTAGAGAGTTGCTGGCCGCAAATGATGGCGGCGAGGCCGGCGAACCCCGGCTCGCGTCGCCGCAGCGACGGCATGCCTGCAATATCCAGCACCGGCCGGAGCCGTGGATCGAGCTTGACCAGCGCTTGTATGGCGTCTTCGAGGTCGCCTTGCGTGTTGAGATGGACTGTCATTGAATTTGTCAGCATGAAGGGAATCGCACGCGAGCGCAAATGCCCGCCGCGCGTCGTCGATCAGGGTTTGAGATGGTAACGCCACCCGTTTTCAGGTTTGCGCCAAGCCCGAATGGATTTTTGCACTTGGGGCACGCCAGGTCGGCGTTGCTGAATTTTGATATGGCCCGGAAAACGGGCGGACGATTTCTGCTGCGTATCGAGGATATCGATGCAACCCGTTGCCGTCCGGAATACGAGGCCGCGATTTACGAAGACCTCGATTGGCTCGGGATCACGTGGGAGCAGCCGGTGCGGCGGCAATCCGAGCATCTCGCGTTGTATGGCGAGGCGCTTTCGCGCCTTGCGCAAGAGGGCCTGCTCTATCCAGCCTTTGAGAGCCGGGCGGACATCGCACAGCTTGTCCGCGAAAAGGAAAAGACAGGTACATGGCCGCGCGATCCTGATGGCGCGCCAATTTATCCGGGCGACGCGCGGCAGTGGTCCCGCGCGGAACGCGAGGCGATGGTGCAATCCGGTGCGCCCTATGCGCTGCGGCTCGACATGGCGGCGGCCCTGGCGCGGACCGGCGCACTGACCTGGACTGAACTGGGTGAGGGGCCGAACCGCGAGGCCGATGAGGTCGTGGCAAGGCCCGAGCAGTGGGGCGACGTCATCCTGGCTCGCAAGGATACGCCAACCAGCTACCACCTGTCCGTGGTCGTCGACGATGCCTTGCAGGGCGTCACGCAGGTCGTCCGGGGACAGGACCTGTTCTGGGCGACCGCCGTTCATCGCCTGCTGCAGCAGTTACTGGGTTTGCCGGCGCCGCTTTATCGGCATCATCCTCTCCTGATGGATGAAACCGGGCATAAGTTGTCCAAATCGACGCATTCAACCGCGCTCCGGGAATTGCGGGCCCGCGGGGTGACGCCAGGGGAGGTCCGGCGATTAACCTCTCTCGACGTTTTCTGAGCATTTTCCGGTTCCCGGCTGCGTGACTCTGGAGCCCCCGGCATGGCATGTTGCCGCTCGTGTCTCGAATCCAAAGTCCGCCTCATTGTGCAGCGCGCTCCGTAGCGGACTTTGGATTCGAAAGGACACTGGTAAATCCATGATTCTAGTGTGGTTCAGCTTCAGAAGTTCCCTGGAAGGACTCGCCGGAAAAATCGGGCGAGCTTCTGAACCGCCACACTAGATGGATGAGGGATCATGGCGGCGAGATCGCGTGTGAAGCGGAGCCAAAAGACGTCTGCCAGGCGCACAGTTGTGAGGCGGGCGGGTGCAAAGCGAACGCCGAAAAAGCGTGTTCAAAAAAAGCGGGCTTTGAAGAAAGCAGCTCCGAAAGCGGTGGCAAAAACGTCGCGGGCGCGGCAAGCGGTCCTGCCTGCGGAGTCCGGTCTGGTCGAGGCGGCGCTTGCGACCTTTGCCCATGAGGTTCGCACACCGCTGACCGGGATTCTCGCCATTAGCTCATTGCTGGCGACGTCAGAACTCGGCGAACGCGAACGGCGGTGGGTCGAGACCATCAAGGTCGGGGCGGAGCATTTGGCCGCGTTAGCCTCGCTGTTTGTCGATGCCGCGCGGCGGGGCAATTCCATTCTGACTATCCGGGACGAATTCTTCGACCTGCGAGCGCTGGTACGGGCGGTTGGGGATTCGTTGACGGGGCGGGCGGCAGCAAAAGGCTTGCAGCCGCAGGTGGACATTCCCGAAGATCTGCCGGCCTTTGTGATTGGTGATTCCGTCAGGCTCCGGGCCGCGCTCGAAAACTTGATCGATAATGCAGTGAAGTTCACCGCGCAGGGTGAAGTTGCCCTGAGCGTCAGCGTCACGTCGGTCACGCGAGACACGCTTGGCGTTGCATTCGCAGTGTCAGATAGCGGCATCGGGTTGTCGTTGGCCGAAATCAAGCGGCTGTTCAAACCGTTCTCGCAGGCGAACGTCACGATTGCATCGCGCTTCGGCGGGGCCGGGCTTGGTTTGTCGTCTGTCAAACAGCTGGCCCGCGCCATGGGCGGCGACGTCATCGCGGCCCAGCGGCCTGGCGGCGGGGCGACCTTTACTCTGACTGCAACGCTGAAGCGCGCAGAGGAGTCAAAAGCTACGCCAGCGGAGGTTGGTGAGCCGTTGCAGCCGCCCATTCAGGGGCTTCGCATTCTGAGCATCGAGGACAATCCGTTTGGCCGCGTCGTGCTCAACGCGATTTTGACGGAACTGGGCCATCGCGCCGAATTCATCGGACGCGGAGAAGATGCACTTGAGCGTATGACGCAAGGTGCGTTCGACGCAGTGTTGATGGACATGGTGTTGCCGGGCATTGACGGTATCGAGACGATCAGGCGTCTTCGCGCGCTGGACGTTCCGCAAGGGCGTGTCGCTATTATCGGCGTATCGGGCCGTGCCGAGGATGAGCAGGCAGCCCGCACGGCTGGCGCCGACGCATTCCTGATCAAGCCGGTCAACCCGCGGGCGCTGGCGATGGCGCTTCTTCAGGCGACGCGGCGGGCCCCCGCGACTTGAGGATGGCCGCGTTGAGCTCGCCGCCGTAGACAAAAATCGCCGCAGTGAAATAGAGGAACACCAGCGCGATCATCACGGAGGCTAGGCCCGCATAGGTCGTGACGTAGTTGCTGGCGAAGCGTTCCAGATATTTTCCGAACACCACACCTGACACCAGCGATGCGATCATCGTGACCACGATGCCGGGCATGATTTCACGCATTTTCCGTGTCCCGGCGGGCAGCCATTTGTGCAGGACGATGAGTGCGACGATGAGCGACGCGATGGCGAGGCCGTAACGCAGGATCGTAAACAGGCTTTCGTTCGGTTCGATCCGCAGAGGGATATAGCGGCGCGCGGTGGCCAGAATGAGCGGGCCGAGGACGATCAGGAAGGCCATCGCCAGCGCCGACACTGCAGCGATGATGGTGTAGCCGATCGATTCGAGGCGCAGCCAGTACCAGCTGCGGGTCTCGGTGACGGCATAGGAGCGGTTCAGGGCAACGCGGAGGCTCTCCACGCCGTTCGAGGCAAAGTACAGCGCGAGCACCACACCGATGGTGAGCACGCCTCCATGCGATGTTGTCAGGACGTTGTGAATTTCCCCGGAAAGCGCATCGGCGACCTGGGGAGGCCAGGTTTCCAGCATCAATTCGACGGCGGCGTCGGCGAGCTCTTTTGAGCCGAAGAAGCCGGCGAGCGATGTGATCACGATAAGAAATGGAAACAGCGCCATCAGTGCCGACAGAGCGATGTGGCTCGCGATGGCCCAGCCATCATCGGCCAGGAATTTATAGAACGCATCGAGCGCGACATTGAATGCGTAGCGAAGTCGCTTCACGTTTCACCTCGACCCATCAGCCCCTATGCTTTAGCGCGGGAACATTTTAATGGTCCGATTCTAGCGTTCGCATCCTGTTTGAGGCGGGCACTTTTGCGAACGTTAGAATCAAAAGGACCATTACCAAATATTGGTTGCTAGTGGAGTTTTGGATTTGACATTCGCTTCGCCGATCTGCGGCAAAGGGGGGCGAACGTCAAATCCACTCCACTCGTGTGATGGTTCAGAAGTTCGCTAGATTTTTCCCGCGCGTCCTTCCAGTGAACTTTTGAACCCGTACCACACTAGAATCATGAATTTGCTAGTGTCCTCTCGAATCCAGTTCGATACAGAGCGCGCTGCACGCTGAGGCGAACTTTGGATTCGGGACACTAGTCAGTACGATTGACAGGTAAAAAGGTTCTGTCCGGCATTTTTTGCGCGGCGATGGCGAAACCCGATCTGCGGTGTTATGTAACAGGCATGTCATCATTCCTCAGCAGCATCGCCCTTCCCATTGCTCTCGCCGCAGTCACCGTCGTGCTGCTGCTTGGCCTGTTCAACATGATGCGTGGTGGCTCGCCCAACACCTCGCAGCGGCTGATGCGGCTACGCGTGCTGTTTCAGTTCGTCGCCATCATCATCGCCATGGCGGCGATCTGGGCTTTGGGGCGATAGCGGGTTTTGAAAGCGGGTCGCAGCCATGGTCATTCTCAATCGGATTTACACCCGCACCGGAGACGATGGCACCACGGCGTTGGGCAGCGGAGACCGCCGCCCGAAATACGACCTCCGGGTCAGTACTTATGGCACCGTTGATGAGACGAATGCGACGGTCGGCGTCGCGCGTCTCCACCTTGCAGGCGCGCAGATGATCGATGCCATGCTCGGCCGCATCCAGAATGACCTGTTCGATCTCGGCGCCGACTTGGCGGTCCCGCAGCGCGAGGGCAAGGCGGAGCGGCTACGCGTACTGGCGTCTCAGGTCGTTCGCCTTGAGCAGGACATCGATACACTCAATGCCGATCTCGCTCCGCTCAACTCATTTGTTTTGCCTGGCGGAACACCAGCTGCCGCTCATCTGCATTTGGCGCGCACCGTGTGTCGCAGAGCGGAACGTATGGTGGTGGAACTGGCATCCCAGCCAGACGAGCCGGTGAGCGATGCTGCGATCCAGTATCTCAACAGGCTATCGGATTTTTTGTTCGTTGCGAGCCGCGCGGTAAACGAGAACGGCGCCCGTGATGTTCTCTGGGTGCCCGGGCAGAACCAGTAACACGCAGAATAGGCATACCTTTCTGGTTTTTCGATTTTCGCGCGTTGACCCGGATTGGCGGGACCATTAGGTTCCGCCGCCACGAGATCAACCAAAGTCAAGACGAAAGGGAACCGATGAAGGTTCTGGTGCCGGTTAAGCGGGTCGTTGATTACAACGTCAAAATTCGTGTGAAGAGCGATGGTTCGGGTGTCGAACTCGCCAACGTCAAGATGTCGATGAATCCCTTCGACGAGATCGCGGTCGAGGAAGCGCTACGCCTGAAAGAGGCGGGAAAGGCCACCGAGATCGTGGTGGTGTCGATCGGTCCGGCGCAAGCGTCGGAAACCATTCGCACTGGCCTCGCAATGGGCGCGGACCGCGGCATCCTCGTGAAGACCGACGCCGTTGTCGAGCCGCTCGCGGTGGCGAAGATTTTGAAAGCCGTCGTCGAGGAGGAAAAGCCGGGTCTTGTCATTCTCGGCAAACAGGCCATCGACGATGACTCCAATCAGACCGGGCAGATGCTTGCAGCATTGCTCGGCTGGTCGCAGGCGACGTTCGCATCCAAGCTCGAGGTCGAGGGATCGGACTTCAAGGTGACGCGTGAGGTTGACGGCGGACTTCAGACTGTGAAGGTCAAGGGACCGGCGATTGTCACCACCGACCTGCGCCTCAACGAGCCACGCTACGCAAGCCTTCCAAACATCATGAAGGCGAAGAAGAAGCCGATCGACGAGAAGGCCGCTGACTCGTTCGGCGTTGACCTCGCGCCACGTCTCGAAATCCTCAAGACATCGGAACCGGCGGGCCGCAAGGCGGGCGTTAAGGTCAAAGACGTCGCCGAACTGGTTTCTAAGCTCAAGACTGAAGCGGGAGTGCTCTGATGGCGACGCTGTTGATTGCTGAACACGACCACGCCAACCTCAAGGATTCCACCAACAAAGCCCTGACGGCGGCTGCCGCGCTTGGTGCTGAAGTCCACATTCTCGTGGCAGGTGGCGGTGAGGGCACCAAGGGCGCGGCGGAAGCTGCCGCCAAGCTTAAGGGCGTGACGAAAGTTCTGCTCGCTGAAAATCCGGTTTACGAGCATGACCTGGCGGAGCCGCTTGCTGCGCTGATCGTTTCGTTGGGCGGATCGTACGACGCGATCGTTGCGCCTGCGACTTCGCGGTTCAAGAACGTGATGCCACGCGTGGCGGCGCTGCTCGATGTGATGCAGATCTCAGAGATCATCAAGGTGGTTTCGCCAGATACATTCGAGCGCCCGATCTATGCCGGTAATGCGATTCAAACTGTGAAGTCCAAAGACGCCAAGAAGGTCATCACCGTTCGTACTTCGACGTTTGCGGCGACGGGCGATGGCGGCAGCGCGGCGGTCGAGAATGCGGCGTCAGTGAACGATCCAGGTCTGTCGAGCTTTGTTGGTGAGGAGGTCGCCAAGAGCGATCGTCCGGAACTGACTTCGGCAAAGATCATTGTCTCCGGCGGTCGTGCGATGCAGAGCCGCGAAAACTTCGCCAAGTATATCGAGCCGCTGGCCGATAAGCTCGGTGCGGGCGTGGGCGCGTCGCGTGCCGCTGTGGACGCAGGCTATGCGCCGAATGACTGGCAGGTGGGGCAGACCGGAAAGGTGGTTGCGCCTGAGCTTTACATCGCTATCGGCATATCCGGCGCCATCCAGCATCTGGCCGGCATGAAGGATTCCAAGGTGATCGTCGCGATCAACAAGGATGAAGACGCGCCGATCTTCCAAGTCGCGGATTACGGTCTTGTTGCCGATCTCTATCAGGCCGTCCCTGAGTTGACGGCGGAGCTTGGGAAATAACTCATTTCGGCGCGGCCTCTGGTCGCGCCGATCGGGCCCCCCCCCCGGCGGGACGAATCAACATCCGCCGGGGTTTGACGTTATATTAAAGGTGGTGCGGCAGTCTGACGCCGCTTCACTTGGCGAGTAGAGACTTGGGCGGGATAGAGACCGGAACGCAAATGACGGCGATAAAGACGGTTGGTGTGATTGGCTCCGGTCAAATGGGCAACGGCATCGCGCATGTCGCCGCATTGGCCGGCTTCGATGTTGTGCTTAACGACGTCTCGGCAGATCGTCTCAAGTCGGCGATGGCTACCATCAACGGTAACCTTTCGCGCCAAGTCGCCAAAAAAACCATCACGGAAGATGCACATAAAAAGGCTTTGGCGCGCATCACCTCGACGGATAGCCTCGATGGTCTCGCCAATTGCGATCTTGTCATAGAGACAGCCGTCGAAAAGGAAGACGTCAAGCGCAAGATCTTCCATGATCTGTGTGGGATCCTGAAGCCGGAAGCTATCATCGCGTCCAACACATCATCGATTTCGATCACGCGCCTTGCGGCATCGACCGATCGTCCGGAACGCTTCATTGGCATTCATTTTATGAACCCGGTTCCAGTGATGGAGCTGGCGGAATTGATCCGCGGTATTGCGACTGACGATGCGACCTTTGAAACGGCGCGGGATTTCGTCACCCGTATGGGCAAGCAGATTGCCGTTTCTGAAGATTTTCCAGCCTTTATTGTCAATCGCATCCTGTTGCCGATGATCAATGAGGCCATCTATACGCTGTATGAAGGCGTCGGGAACGTCGAAGCCATCGATGCGGCCATGAAGCTCGGTGCGCACCACCCGATGGGACCGCTTGAGCTGGCGGATTTCATCGGTCTCGATACCTGTCTGTCGATCATGCAGGTTCTGCATGAGGGGCTTGCCGACTCCAAATATCGTCCGTGCCCACTGCTCGTGAAATATGTCGAAGCCGGATGGCTTGGCCGCAAGTCGCAGCGGGGTTTTTACGATTATCGCGGCGAAAAGCCGATTCCCACGCGCTGATCTAAGGCCTCGCGGGAAAGATAGAGGGAACTTCTGAGCCACCACACTAGGACGTTCGCACAAACCTTCCGCTTAAAATTTTTTAACGAGTTCCGGGTATAGTCCCCGGCAGTTGAAGTGCGAGTGAGTGCGTTGCGATGGATATAATGGCTATGGTCTCCGCCATGATGGCGATGCAGGCCGGGAATTTTCGGCAGGAAGTCGCAACCAGTGTTTTGAAGTCGAACCTCGACTCCCAGGCATCCGTTTTGCAGTTGCTCTCCCCCGCGGCGCCGGCCGCGAACAACGCGCCTGGCATCGGCGGCAATCTCGACATTTCGGTCTGAGTTAGTGTGGTGGTTCAGAAGTTCGCTTCATTTTCTCGGCGCGTCCTTTAAGCGAACTTCTGAACCTAAACCACACTAGAATCATAGGCTGCTAGTGTCCTTTCGAATCCGAAGTTCGCTGCGAGGTGCGCCGCAGTATGAGGCGAACTTCGGATTCAGGACACTAGACGCGCCCTGTCGGCGTGCTCAGCAGGCCGGCGTCATCCAGCCGATTCCAGCCCCGCTTGGCTCACGCAGCATTGCGATGCGGCCGACATTGGGGACGTCGAAGATCGGGATCATCAGCTCAGCTCCGGCCGCGACGGCTTTCTTGACCCGGGCGTCGACGTCGTCGACCGCGAGAAATGGAATCCAGCTCTCGGGCACGCCTTCGAAGCGTGGCTGATCGATCGAGAACAGACCTGCGACAGGCTGATCGCCCATATATGCGATCCAGTAGGTCGATCCGTCGCCAGCGGTGGTGGACTGAAATGTCCAGCCGATGGTGTCGGAATAGAACCGCTTGGCGCGCTCGGCGTCACGTGTCCGCAGTTCGTTCCAATGAAAATGACCGTGAGGCGTCATTGGAGGCTCCTTCGATCTGGTGATGTGTTCGGCGTAGCGCCACGCGGCGGCAAATACGCGCGCATAAACGCTGTTTCCGATGAACGGTGAGGGAATGGCGGCATCGCCATTCCCTTCCACATCATAAGAACGCCGTGCCGTGCTACTGTGCATAGGCTTGCTGCAGTGCTTTGATATCAAGCTTCGTCATTTGCATGACGGCGTTCATCAGTTTTTGTGACTTGTCGGGCGTGGCCTGTCTCATCAGTTCGCTGAGCACGGCGGGGACGACCTGCCACGACAGACCGAACTTGTCCTTGACCCACCCGCATTGCTGCTTTTCGCCGCCTTCGGAAAGCTTCTCCCAGAAATGATCAACTTCTTCCTGGGTTTCGCAATTGACGATCAGCGAGAGTGCAGGAGTGAATGTGAAGACCGGCGGACCGTTCAATGCGAGGAATTTCTGTCCGTTGATCTCCAGTTCGATGGTCAGCACGGAGCCTTTCGGCATGGGCATGCCGTCGCCATAGTGCGCGACATGACCAATTTTCGCGTTCTTGAAGATCGATGTGTAGAAATTCACAGCCTCGTTGGCTCTGCCGTCGAACCATAGGCACGGTACGATATCCTTCATCGTTTCACTCCTTACTTCACTTTCGCAGTCTAATTTCGAGGCAGTTACATCGTCACGATGGTATCGAATCCGCCATAGATCATGCGCTTGCCGTCGAACGGCATCGTTTTTGGATCCATCCCTGTGATCCGCGGGTCTTTCATCACCTTCGCGTTGACTTTGTCGCGATGCTTGCGTGACTTGTAGGTGATCCAGGAGAAGATCACAGTCTCACCGGGCTTGAGTTTCACACTGCGTGGGAATGAGGTGAGCTTGCCGACCTTGACGTCCTCCGCGACACACTCGCGGTATTCAAGTGCCCCATACTCTTTCCAGACCTTGCCCGCTTTGCGGGCGAGCGTTTGATAGGCTTTGAGATTCTTCTTTGGAACAGCAACAATGAATCCATCGACATACTGCATCTCATACTCCCTAGGCTGATTGTCCTTGATCGGTTGATTACGTTGACGGGGTCTCTCCGCCCGTCGCACAGCACCCGTGCGGTGTTTCCGCCGCGTGGTAGCGTCCGGTCATATCCACGTAGCCGCCGGCGTCATAGCGATCATGGAGTCGCACCCAGTCGGTCAGATTGTGATTGGGACCGGTCTCGTTGCGGCCTTTCGGCGTGATGTCGAGATACATGTAGGTCCCGAGCGCTTCCTCGTTGCCACGCCCATACACCGAGTAAGTGTGGAAGATGTTGCCGTTGTTGTCTTTGTAAAACACGCTGTTACCAGACAAATCTTCCAGCGGAACGTTGGTGGTGTCGTAATTGTAAAATGCTCGGCCGTTTTCGACTTCGTCCTTCGTGAAGGAGACATGGAAGTCATAGTTGAAGTCGCTGCCGAATGACGACACCCATTTGAAACGCCAACCCATCCGCTTCTTGTAAGCTTCGATCTCGGCGAGAGGGGCTCGAGCTACTGCAACATAAGTTACGTCATGATGCTCGAGATGCACCAATGCGCCATCAACGTGATCGACCTCAAAGGAGCAGCCGACGCAGCCTTCCAATTGACCTGGTGCCAGCATGAAGTGCTTGATGATCAGTTGGCTTCGGCCTTCAAACAGATCGGACAGCGTCTTCCTGCCGTCGGGCGTATCGAAAACATACTGCTTCTCGATTTTCACCCATGGCAGCGCGCGACGTTCCTCGCTGATCTTGTCGCGCAGCCGGGTGAGCTCTTTTTCCTTGGCAAGCAGCGCCTTCCGCGCGGACTGCCATTCATTCTGTGAAACGATCTTGTGCGGTTGCATGGCTAACTCCTGTTGTCGGAGACGTCAGGCGGCTTCGGC
Source organism: Nitrobacteraceae bacterium AZCC 1564 (assembly GCA_036924835.1). Taxonomy (NCBI): domain Bacteria; kingdom Pseudomonadati; phylum Pseudomonadota; class Alphaproteobacteria; order Hyphomicrobiales; family Nitrobacteraceae; species Nitrobacteraceae bacterium AZCC 1564. The sequence goes on along the minus strand of JBAGRR010000001.1, from coordinate 2,223,328 downwards.
GTAGCTAGTGGAGTGGATTTGACATTCGCTCTCCGCCCGGCTGCGAATTCGTCAAGCGAATGTCAAATCCAAAACTCCACTAGGAATTTATATTCGCTAGTGGTCCTTTGATTCTGACATTCGCAGGAAGTGCCTGCTGAAATGGGGATGCGAATGTCAGAATCGGACCACTAGGAAACGGGTCGCGCCAGGCGGGAAGTTCATTCAGCGCTGCATGCCACCGCTGGATCTCGGTGAATTCATCGACCGGGATTCGCGCACTCTTGGCATAAGGAAGCGTCGCGGCCACAGCGAAATCAGCGATAGAGAGAGTATCGCCGACGAGATAGGTGCGACCGCGCAGATGTTCGTTGAGGACTGATCCGTGCTGGCGGACCCATTTTTCCGCCTCGCGCACGACATCCGCGTCCGGAGAACCGAAGCCAAGCTGTGGCTTGATGAGATTTTGGAAATAGAGCGTGCCGGCGAAACGTGTGAAATGATCTGCATTCCAACTAAGCCATCGCATCACCTCGACCTGTCGTTCGCCGGTAGGCCAGAGATCGGAGTCCGTCACACGAGCGAGGTGACACATGATGGCATTGGCTTCCCAAAGCGTCGTCGCGCCGTCCTGAAGGACCGGAACCTTGCCATTGGGGTTTATGGCCAAAAATGCGGGCGTTCTATTTTCGCCTTTCGCTAAATCAACTCGGATGTATTCGATCGGCGCGCCAAGATACTTTGCGACGGCGCAAGCCTTTCGTGGATTTAGCGTCTCGGAATAGAAGAGCTTCATAGCGATCTCCCTCGCTGGACTCAGGCAAAGAGTTTCTCGAGCTTGTCGAGCGTTCCGGTCCAACCCCGCTTGTGGCCGTCGCGCGCCGCCTCGTTGAAGAACTTGTCGTGCGTGAGTGTCAGGAGCGTCACGTCGCCTTCTTCGCGCAGCACCACAGTCACCTGTGAGACGCGCTCCGGTGTCGAATGCCACGCCCAGCTGAACACCAGCCGCTGGTTCGGCGTCACTTCGAGGTATTTGCCGCCGACCTCGTGATATTCGCCGTCATCCGTCTTGAAATTGATGCGGAAATGGCCGCCGACCCTGACGTCCATGTCGGCCTTGACCGTGTCGACTAAGGTTGGTGCGGGTCCGAACCACTGGACGATTTTTTGCGGGTCTGTCCACGCTTCGAAGACTTTGGCGGCTGGGGCTTTGAGTCGTCGGGCGAGGGTGAGGCTTGGTTGGGCGAGCATAGATCCTTCTCCACAAAAGCGGCGAGGCGATCGAGTTGGGCAGACCAAAATCGCTGGTAGCGGCTGAGCCATTCCATCGCCTGCTCCATCGGGGCCGCTGTCAGACGGCAGGTCACCGTGCGGCCTGTTTTGGTGCGGGTGATCAGACCGGCATCAGAGAGCACATCGAGATGCTTCATCACCGCGGGCAGCGACATCGCGAACGGCTTTGCCAGCTCGCTGATCGTGACGCTCTCGCGCCCCTCCAGCTGCGCAAGCAATGCACGCCGTGTCGGGTCGGCGACTGCGGAAAACGTGCGGCTCAACTGATCTGATGAATAGTAAACCATGTGGTTAAGTATAGGCACGTACGCCAGGGCGTCAAGAGCAGGCCTCACTTGGAACTGCGGTTTATGGGCGCAAACGCGCACGTGAACGCGGGCGCTGGCGCGCCGCGTTTCTGACTGTTTCCGTGAAGGACTTGTTCTGTGGAAGTCAGGATCCAGTTGCGGCCGTGATCAATTTCACAGCGTCGTCGCTTGCCCATTCCGCCGGGCCGGCGATGGTGGCGATTTCGCAGCCTGCTCCATCGACAAGAACGGAGGTCGGCATTCCCAAGGCGCGGCCGACCGCTTTGAGATCCTGGAAGACCTTGGCCTTTGCATCGTGGAAATAGCTGAGCTGCGTCAGATTGCCGTCCTTTAAGAAATTCCGGGGGCGGTCGAGGTCGCGCGTATCGATATTGATTGCAACCACCTCAAATTTGGGGCCGCCGAGCTTGGTCTGAAGCTGGTCGAGCGCCGGCATTTCCTTGCGGCATGGGACGCACCACGTCGCCCACAAATTCACCAGCACCGTTCGGCCGCGCCACTCGGACAATTGGCGCTGCTTGCCCTCGGCATCGTTGAACGTTAGGTCCGGTACTTTCAGCGGCGCGCTGGCCATGGTTAACGCCGCCACCTCGCCATGTGCCAGCGGAGCGAGCTTTTTCGCCAGGTCGACCGCTGGACGGCACGTGGGATCGCCGGATGGATTGCCTGTCAGCCCCCCAATCCCGTATATCCCCACAAATCCGATGGCCCCCGCGATAACGACGGCGGCAAGCACCATCGGTGTGCGGAAAGCTTTCCGGGTCGAATCGGGACGTGGCTGGTCGGCGTCAGGCATTTTGCTTGTCATTCTCCGGACAGGTCGGATGCGATGATGAAATAGTGAATTTTCGGGACGTCGTTAGGCGGGATTATCATGAGCAACAAGATGTGGGGCGGGCGTTTCGATGAAAGCCCTGATGCGATCATGGAGGAGATCAACGTCTCGATTGACGTCGATCAGCACCTTTACGCTCAGGATATTGCCGCGTCCAAGGCCCACGCAGCTATGCTTGCCACACAGGGCATCATCACGGCAAACGATGCAAAAAACATCGCCAGCGGTCTAGACACGATTTTGTCAGAGATCAGCAAGGGTTCCTTCACATTCAAGCGCGCGCTCGAGGACATTCACATGAATGTCGAGAGCCGGCTCAGTGAACTTATTGGCCCGGCGGCAGGCCGTTTGCACACCGCGCGTTCGCGCAACGACCAGGTTGCCACCGATTTCCGTCTCTATGTGCGCGATGTCATCGACGATACCGACAAGGCGCTGGCCGCGTTTCAACGTGCGCTGGTCGACAGAGCCATCGAACATGCCGACACCGTGATGCCGGGATTTACCCATCTGCAAACGGCACAGCCGGTGACTTTTGGTCACCATCTGCTGGCTTACACTGAAATGGCGTCGCGCGACCGTGGCCGCTTCGCGGACGCGCGCAAGCGCTTGAACGAAAGTCCGCTGGGCGCGGCTGCACTGGCTGGAACGTCATTCCCAATCGATCGTCATGCGACTGCTGCGGCGCTCGGATTCGATCGGCCGATGGCCAATTCGCTCGACGCGGTCTCCGATCGCGACTTTGTGCTGGAGACATTGTCGGCCGCAGCGATTACGGCTGTGCATCTCTCGCGCTTCGCTGAGGAAATCGTGATCTGGACCTCGCCGCTGGTCGGACTGGTGCGACTGTCCGACAAGTTCACCACTGGTTCGTCTATCATGCCGCAGAAGAGAAATCCGGATGCGGCGGAACTGGTGCGCGCTAAGACCGGACGCGTCATCGGTGCGCTGAATGGCCTACTGATCGTGATGAAGGGGCTTCCGCTCGCCTATCAAAAGGACATGCAGGAAGACAAGCAGGGTGCGATGGAAGCGTTCGCTGCGCTTTCCCTTGCGGTCCGCGCGATGACCGGGATGGTGCTCGATCTTGTGCCGGATGAGGCGCGAATGAAGGTTGCGGCGGGTGAAGGCTATGCCACCGCCACCGATCTTGCCGATTGGCTGGTGCGGACGCTGAAGATGCCGTTCCGCGAGGCGCACCACGTCACCGGCCGCATTGTCGCGAAGGCTTCCGAGAGCGACTTGCCGCTGCACAAAGTGCCGTTGTCGGACATGCAGCTCATCGAGCCGAAGATCACTGAGGATGTTCTGAATGTCCTCTCCGTGCAATCCTCAGTAGAGAGCCGCACGAGTTACGGCGGAACGGCGCCCCAAAATGTGCGCGCGCAAGCTCAAGAATGGCTCAAGCGACTGGAAAAAGAGCAAAAATCAGGCTGATCCCATCAATTTTTGCTGTTCATGCCCCCTCGCCAGAGCCACACCTTCTTTGTATGGTGGCGCGCAATTCAGGGACTGACACGTGACTCCTCGCTCCAATCGCCCTTTTTCGAAGCTGACAGCGGCAGGCTTGATCGCCTTGACCTGTGTTCTGGCAGGTTGTGGCCGCAAGGCTGGACTTGATTTGCCGCCGGCTGCAGCGGCGGGCCAGACGGCTGCACCCGGTGACGAGCATAACAGCGCCAAGCTGCCGGGTGATGTTTTTACCGCACCTGGCACTGAGCCAGCGCCGGCGGCTGCGCGCGGTAATAAAAAACGAATCATTCTCGATCCGATCCTGGATTGATCTGACATGAACCATTTCCAGTATCGTGACGGCGTGCTTCACGCCGAGGGCGTCAGTCTGGCGGCGCTTGCCGAAACCGTGGGCACGCCGTTCTACTGTTATTCGACCGCTACCCTTGAGCGCCATTATCGGGTCTTCGCCGAAGCTTTCGCCGGTGTGGACACGCTGGTGTGTTACGCCATGAAGGCGAACTCCAATCAGTCGGTGCTGCGCACGTTGGCCAAACTCGGCGCGGGTGCCGATGTGGTGTCCGGTGGTGAGCTGAGGCGTGCACGTGCTGCTGGAATCCCGCCGGAGAAGATCGTGTTCTCGGGCGTCGGCAAGACCGAAGCTGAGCTGCGTCAGGCGCTCGCGGAAAACATCCTCTGCATTAACGTCGAATCCGAGCCAGAACTTGCCTTGCTGTCATCGCTTGCACGTGAAACCGGCCGTACGGCGCGTATCTCCGTGCGCGTCAATCCAGATGTTGATGCGGGCACGCACGCGAAGATTTCAACGGGCAAGTCCGAAAACAAGTTCGGCATTCCGCTGACTCATGCGCGCAACGTTTACGCACGTGCGGCAAAGTTGCCCGGCATCAAGGTCACCGGCGTAGATATGCACATCGGCAGCCAGATCACGGATCTGGGACCGATGGAAGATGCATTCAAACTGCTGGTCGAGTTCGTCGGCACGCTACGTGCGGATGGACACACGATCTCGCATGTCGATTTCGGTGGCGGTCTGGGCATTCCCTACGAGCACGATTTGCCCAATCCGCCAGAGCCTGCGGTCTATGCGCAGATGGTGAAGCGCGTCATCAAGGGGCTCGACGCGACCCTGCTGTTCGAGCCGGGGCGCATGATCGTCGGCAACGCGGGCATCCTCGTCACACGTGTGATTTATGTGAAGCACGGTGAGGCAAAGACGTTTGTCATCATCGACGCGGCAATGAACGATCTCATTCGCCCGACGCTGTACGAAGCACATCATGACATTCTGCCGTTGCGGCAGGCTGCGCCTGGCGAGAAGACCATCGTGGCCGACGTCGTCGGACCGGTGTGTGAAAGCGGCGATTACCTTGCGCTCGATCGCAAAATGCCGGAGCCGAAGCCGGGTGACCTGCTGGCGATCATGACGGCCGGCGCTTACGGCGCAGTACAGGCTGGAAGCTACAACACGCGCGCTCTCGTGCCTGAAGTCCTGGTCAAGGACGATCAATATGCAGTGGTCCGGCCGCGCGTCGACGTGGATGCATTGATCGCCATGGACAAGCCGGCGCCCTGGCTCTGATCGACACTACCAAGCTCCCGGGATCAGCCGCGAGCGAACCTGCGACGTATAAGCGACATATCCCGGCAGATTGATCGCGAGAAATTTTTCTTCGTCGAGTAGGCGCACCACGATCATCGCACTCAGCGCGATCGCTGGGATCAAAGTCCACCACGAGCCGAGCGCGAGCGGCGTCGCGAGAAACATCAGGATCGCGCCGGAATACATCGGATGCCGGACGAAAGCATACGGGCCGGTGGAGACGACTCTCTGGTCCTTCGCGACTTCGACGATCCCGGAACTGTAGGTGTTTACACGGAACACCAGAAAAACGAGCACGAATCCAAGTGCAAGGCAAACATTGCCGAGGATGATGAGTGTTGCCGGCACCTGTGACCAATGCCATCGGTGATCGAAGCCCGGAAGCAGCAACAGGACGATGCCGACCATCGAAGTTACGGCTTGAATGCGCTGCTGGCTCTTCTCCTTCTCTGCGACAGGTCCCGTGTTGAGCCGCCGTTCAAGCAGTGCCTGATCGTAGTGCGCGAGATACGCGATGATGGCGACTGACGCCGCGGCCATGATCGCAATGTAGACCCAAGCCTGCCAGAATCGCAGCGACCAGGCGGAGCCGAAAAACATGACAGCGAGCATGACAAGCCATCGAGACAAGCCCGCCAGTGCTGTTCGGGTATTGGTATTCATGAGCGCCGTTCCCATTTGCCGCGCAAGGTAAGCCGCACCGGCATGCGGCCAATATTCGCAAATGCGGTCTTGCTGTCACGCTTTCGTGAGAGCTCGGAACGTGTTCCGGCCGCGGTCCTTGCATGTGGGTATGGGGCTAGTGTCCCGAATCCGAATTTCGCCTCATAGTGCGGCGCATCCCGTAGCGAACTTCGGATTCGAAAGGACAGTAGCAACTCTATGATTCTAGTGTGGTTCAGGTTCAGAAGTTCGCTTGAAGGACTCGCCGAGAAAATGAAGCGAACTTCTGAACCACCACACTAGGGGCATGCCTCATTGCCGCCGCTGTGATAGGCTGCCCTTTCAAGAACCCGGAGAGTCCTTGTTGAGCAACCCGATCCCAGATCCGCCAGAGCGTGCGCGCGACCCTGAGGCCGCGCAGCAGCTTCAGCTTGCGCAGGCTTTGCAGCGAGCGCGACTGGCGCTGGCGTGGGAGCGCGGCTGGCCGCATCTTGCGCGGCCGCTGACTGTCATTGGGCTGTTTCTCGCGGCATCCTGGGCTGGGCTGTGGGTTGCATTCCCGTTCACGGTTCGCGTCATTGCATTTGCGGCCTTTGTGTTGCTCGCGCTCGCTTCCCTCGTGCCCGCGGTTCGCTTTCGTTGGCCCTCACGGGAAGATGCGTTGCGTCGCCTCGATCGTGGAACCGGCATTCGTCATCGCCCTGCGACTGCGTTGACCGACACGCTCAAGTCGCAAGATCCGATTGCACAAGCCTTGTGGCAGGAACAGCGCGCGCGGACTTTGGCGTCCATCAAGCGCATCCGCGCCGGTTTGCCATCGCCACGTCTGGCTTTGCACGATCCATGGGCGCTGCGGGCGCTGGTGCTGATGGTGATGGTCGCGACCTTTATCGCAGCAGGCAGCGATCGCATGTCGCGTATTGTCGCGGCGTTCGACTGGGACGGTGCTTTTACTGCGGCCAACGTTCGTGTTGATGCGTGGGTCACGCCGCCGGCCTATACCAATCGTCCGCCCATTATCCTGTCGGGATCAACAACCAAGGAGGCGCAGCGCGCCGATGCCGGGCCGGTGACCGTTCCCTCTGGGAGCACGTTGATCGTTCGCTCCAGCGGCGGGCGGCTTGATGTCGCAGCCGGTGGTGGGGTTACGGAGGTTCCTGTCACGGAAAATGCGCCGGAAGGAACCAACGAGCGGCGCTTCAACGTCACGGGCGATGGTACAGCGCATGTCCGCGCGCCGTCCGGGCACCCGCAATGGACATTCAAGACTGTTGCCGATCGCGCGCCAACCATTTCTCTTGCGAAGGATCCCGAACGACAGGCGCGCGGTAGCCTGCTGCTGTCCTACAAACTCGAAGACGATTACGGCGTGACCGAAGCGCACGCCCAGTTCGCGCCGCGTCGGACTGAGAGCGATGGGGACGAGGCACAGCCGTTGTTCGATCCGCCGCAAATCGCGCTTGGCCTGCCGAATGCGCGCACACGGAACGGCGTCGGACAGACCATCAAGGATCTCAGCGAAAATCCTTACGCCGGTGCCGACGTGACGCTGACCCTGACTGCGAAGGATGAAGCCGGCAATGAAGGGCATAGTGAGCCGTTCGAGATGCGGTTGCCGGAACGCTTGTTCGTCAAGCCGTTGGCGCGCGCATTGATCGAGCAGCGCCGCGACCTCGCGCTCGACGCCAACCAGAAGCCTCTCGTGCTGATCGCGATCGAGGCTCTGATGATCGCGCCGGAAATGTTTACACCGGAGCTTGGGCACTATCTCGGCCTGCGGAGCATCGCCGCGCAGCTTGGCCACGCCAACTCGAAGACTGCGATGCGCGAGGTCGTGGACAGCATGTGGGCGCTCGCAGTCACCATCGAGGACGGCAACATCAGCGATGTCGACAAGGCGCTTCGCGCGGCGCAGGAGGCATTGAAGCAAGCCTTGGAACGCGGCGCCAGTGATGAGGAAATCAAGAAGCTGACGGAAAATCTACGCGCCGCGCTGGATAATTTCCTGAAGCAGTTGGCCGAGCAGATGCGCAACAATCCGCAACAGCTGGCCCGTCCGCTCGACCCGAACACCAAGGTTCTGCGTCAGCAGGACCTCAAGAACATGATCGATCGCATGGAGCGGCTGTCGCGCTCCGGCGACAAGGATGCGGCGCGAGCATTGCTCGACCAGATGCAGCAGATGCTCGAAAACCTGCAGATGGCGCAGCCCGGACAGGGCTCCAATGATACAGATCAGGCGCTGAACGAACTTGGCGACATGATCCGTAAGCAACAGCAGTTGCGGGACAAGACCTTCAAGCAGGGTCAGGAGTCGCGCCGTGATCGCAACCGCGGCGATCAGGGCGACCAGAACGGCATGAACGGTCTGCGCCAAGATCAGCAGGCCCTTCGTGATCGTCTCAACAAGCTGCTCGATGACATGAAGAAGAACGGCATGATGCCGGGGCAGCGCGGCGACAAAGGCCAGCAAGGACAGCAAGGACAACAGGGTCAACCCGGGCAGGGCGACGATGGCCAGGGTGACGGCGATTCCTTGGGCGATGCCGAATCCGCAATGGGTGACGCCGGCAACCAGCTTGGGCAGGGCAATGCCGACAGCGCCGTCGATGCTCAGGGGCGCGCACTGGAAGCGCTGCGCAAGGGCGCGCAAAATCTGGCGCAATCCATGCAGCCCGGTGAGGGGCAGAATGATGGGCCCGGCAATCAAATGGGCCGCCGGCAGACCGGCGATAATACGACCGATCCGCTCGGGCGACCTCTGCACGGCCGCGAATGGAGCGACGATCTCTCCGTGAAAATTCCGGGCGAGATTGATGTGCAGCGTGCGCGGCGGATCCTAGAAGAGTTGCGCCGGCGTCTCGGCGATTCACAACGGCCGCAGGTCGAACTCGACTATCTCGAACGGTTGCTCAAGGACTATTGAGCTCAATGCCTGATGCGCGGCACATCGCCGCGCTAGTGGAGCGGATTTGACGTTCGCTTGCCGCGAATTCGTGATGCGAACGTCAAATCCCATAGCTCCACTAGAATCTTATACTTACTAGCGGTTTTTCGATTCTAACGTTCGCAAGAGTTCGTGCTGAGACGGGATGCGAACGTTAGAATCGGACGACTAGGCCAAACGCGCGGGTGTCATCGAAAATTCGTTGAAGGGTCGCTTGACGCTTTGGCGCAGCCGCTGTATTTAACCAATAGGTTATTTAACTTATTAGTTACATAAGAGGCGTGCGTGGACCCCCTGAGCACGAAATTCGCAGCGCTTGCCGATCCGACCCGCCGGGCCATTCTCGCGCGTCTGGTTCTCGGAGAAACGTCGGTGACGGAGCTTGCTGAGCCCTTCGCTATGAGCCTGCCCGCAGTCTCAAAGCATCTCAAAGTGCTGGAGCATGCGGGTCTCGTGACACGGAGCCGCGAGGCGCAATGGCGGCCGTGCCGGATCGAACCGGCCGCACTGAAGGAAGTTGACGACTGGCTCGAAGAATATCGCCGCTTCTGGGATGCGCGTCTCGATCGTCTTGAGGATTACCTGAACGAACTTCAGGCGAAGGAAGCCGGCGATGCGGTGAAGCCGCAAAAGGCCAAGCGTGCCGCCAAAACGACGAAGCAAACCTCCCCGCGGAAATAGGCGAGGACGACGAACATCCTTCTCGGCTGCCAAGCCGACAACGCACTTCAACCAAGGAGTCTCTCATGACTGAGCAACTGCCCCCGCTGGTCCCACACCTTGCTGTCAATGGCGCGCGCGATGCGATCGAATTCTACAAGAAGGCGCTGGGTGCCGTCGAAGTGATGCAAGTGCCTGCCGAGGATGGCAAGCGCCTGCTGCACGCGCATATTACGATTAACGGTGCTGCGGTGTATCTGCACGATGACTTCCCGGAATTCTCCTGTGGCGGAGTCGATGCAAAGATCAAGTCTCCCAGCGCGCTGGGTGGAACATCGTTCGTTGTTCATCTCGAAGTGAAGAACTGCGACGAAGCGATGAAGCGGGCGGTTGATGCTGGAGCAAAGGTCATCATGCCGGCGATGGATGCCTTCTGGGGCGCACGCTACGGGCAGGTCGTCGATCCATTCGGTCACGCCTGGAGCTTTGCACATCCGCTGCCGCCGAAGGCTGGCTGATACGACATTTCCACCCCAGGGACACATTGACGAGGAGTAGTTATGACAAGTCAAGCCAGCGCCGCCGTCGCCTCGGCCGACCGTGAATTCATGGTCACGCGGTCTTTCAACGCCCCACGTGATCTGGTGTGGAAAGCCTGGTCTGAACCCGAGCGGCTTGCACAGTGGTGGGGGCCGAAAGGCTGCAAGCTCGAAGTTCGCAAGCTGGAGTTCAAGCCGGGCGGCATTTTTCACTATGGCATGCAGATGGGCCCAGGCATGTGGTGGGGGCGCTTCACCTACCGCGAGATCGAAAAGCCGGTGCGCATCGTATTCGTCAGCTCGTTTTCCGATGAGGCCGGAGGAATTACGCGCGCGCCATTCAGCTCAACATGGCCGCTCGAGGTCCTGAACAATCTCACCCTCACCGAGGAAAATGGAAAGACGACAGTGACGCTCCGCGGCGGCCCGATCAATGCGACCCCCGAAGAGCGGGCCTTTTACGAAGGTATGTTCGAGTCGATGCAGCAGGGCTTCGGCGGGACCTTCGATCAACTCGATGAGTATCTGGCAAAAGCCTGATCGCCCCGCGTTCAATGAGATCAACCCGGAGAGCTTGGCGGATGTCTGTCCGCGGGCTTTCCGGTTTGAATGGCCGACTCCGAACGCGAAGGAATACGCGCGATGAACGAACTGATTCCCATCTCCCGGACGGCACTATGGAGCGGACGTGTTCTCAGCGGATTAGCGATCATCTTTCTGCTGTTGGACGGTTCCATCAAGTTGATCCCATTGGATGTCGTGATCGAGACATCGAAGCAATTGGGCATCCCGACCGACCTCGCGTTTACCTTGGGTGTCCTGACGCTGGCCTGCACATTGCTCTACGCCATTCCGCAGACCTCCGTCCTCGGCGCCGTACTTCTGACAGGCTATCTTGGTGGCGCGATCTACGTGCATGTGCGCGCAGGAAGCCCGCTGCTCAGCCACACATTGTTCAGCATCTATCTCGGCTTGATGATCTGGGGCGGACTCTATCTCAGGGACGAGCGTCTGCGCCTGATCTTTCCATTACGCCGTGCCTGAGGCACCGTTTGATTTGTAAGGAACAATCCATCATGACGACAATTGCGGTCATTGCCATCCTGCTTGCGCTGCTGATTGCGGGCTTTCTTATCGTCGCCTCAATGAGGCCCAACACATTTCGCGTGCAGCGCTCGATCGATATCAACGCGCCGGCTGACAAGATCTATCCATTGATCAGCGATTATGAGCACTGGGCGTCGTGGTCGCCTTACGAGAAAGTGGACCCGGCGATGAAGCGGACATTTAGCGGAGCGCCAAGCGGCAAGGGCGCGATCTACGAGTGGGACGGCAACAAGAATGTCGGCCGGGGCCGCATGGAAATCATCGACGCAGTCCCGCCGTCCAAAATCGGCATCAAGTTGGACTTCTTTAGCCCGTTCGAGGCTCATAACATTGCTGAGTTCACCATGCTGCCGAAAGGTGAAACAACGAACGTCACATGGGCCATGCATGGTCCGGTGCCGTTCATGGCGAAGATTATGCACATGATCTTCAGCATGGATCGCATGGTGGGAAGCCAGTTCGAGCAAGGCCTCGCCAATATGAAAGCGGTGGCGGAACGGTAGCGGTGACGCCACTACCCGTTTCGTCCTTCGCCGCGCAAGGTCGGTAGCCCAATGCCGGTTGCCTCAAACCCGCCGTCGACGCATAGCATCTGCCCGGTGATGTAGGTCGCACGCTCGCTGCACAGGAAGAAGATTGCCTCCGCGAGTTCTTCCTCGAGGCCATAGCGATTGAGCGGGATGGTGTCGTGATAGTCGGCGCGGATCGCAGGTGTATGAACCGCCTTGGCCATTGCGGTGTCGACCGGCCCCGGTGCGACCGCGTTGACGCGGATGCCCAGTGTCGCAAGTTCTACAGCGAACTGCTTGGTGAGGTGGGCAAGGCCGGCCTTGCTGGTGCCATATGCGGTGCGCAGGGTTGAAGCGCGCAACGCTGAAATCGACGTGATATTGACGATGGCGCCGCCGCCATGCTCACGCATCAGGGGCGCGGCTGCCTGCGTGCAGATGAACGGACCTGTGAGATTGACCGCCATCACGCGACTCCAATCGTCGAGGGTCGTTTCGAGCAGCGGCTTGAAGATCGCGATGCCGGCGTTGTTGACCAGCGCATCAAGCCGACCGAACTGATCGCCGATCTTGGCGACGGCGTTCGCAACCGCTTTGGGATCCGAGACGTCGCAATGGATGGCGAGGGTCGTCTCCGGAGCTGCAATCGTCTTGACCGTCTCATCAAGCAGCTCGCGCTCGATGTCGAGCAGCGCCACGCGCCAGCCCTCCGCCAGAAATCGCTTTGCTGCCGCAAGTCCGATTCCACGTGCGGCGCCCGTCACCAAAGCGACTTTATGGTGTGTATTGGTCATTTCCGTTCCATGTGTTGAATTTGTTATGCGAGGCTTGCGCCTGCGCAGGTCATGTTTGGCGCATTGCCAGAGTCATCGATGCCCCTGTGCTAGCGTGTCTCATGACGCATTTCCAGTCCATCGCTATCATCGCAACCCGCGTGCTACGGGAGCGGGAGGAGTCTCGAGAATGGAGCGGCTGGTTTCCGTTTTGACTTTCCTGTCTGCCATTGGCGTCGGGCTGATCGGCGGACTGTTCTTTGCATTCTCGACCTTCATCATGGCTGCGTTCGGCCGGGTAGCCCCTGCCATCGGCATGACGGCGATGCGATCGATCAATGTCGCGATCCTGAATCCATTGTTTTTCACGGTCTTCTTCGGGACGGCCGTGTGTTGCCTCATCCTAGGCATAGCGGCGATCGTCGGTTGGCAGACTGCCGGTGCAGGTTATTTGCTGATCGGAAGTCTGTCGTATCTTCTCGGGGTAATCGCAGTAACCATGATGTTCAACGTCCCGCTGAACGATACGTTGGCGGCTTCGGACCCTGAGAGTATGGACAGTGTGGGCTTCTGGCGGAGATATCTGTCGGTCTGGACGCTATGGAATCACGTGCGCACGGTCGCGTGCATCGTCGCGATGGCGTCCTTTATCAGGGCATTGCACTGACAGCCTATTGCTGGCGGCGCTTGGCGACGACTGCTTCATAGGCGGCTTGCAGCCGCTCACCGACTGAAATGCGCGGTTTGGCTGCGCGTTTGATGCCCAGATGCGCCTCGCGCAGTTCCGCCATGAACTCATCCCACATTTTGGGGCCGCCTTCGCTGAGCAATTGCGCGCGAATGCCAAGCTCTTCGCTGACCGGTAGATACTTGAGACCCCAAGCCGACATTTGAGCGAGGATCGGCAGCAATTCGATCCCTTGTTCAGTGAGGCTGTAGATTGCTTTCTGTTTGTGGGTCGGATCGTCCACTTTGGTCAGGATGCCTTCTTCGACCAAAGTCTTGAGCCGGTCAGCCAGAATGTTCGATGAAATGCCTTCATCGGATTTCGTTAAAAGCTCGCGAAAATGCCGGCGGTTGCCGAAGATCACGTCGCGAATGACGAGCAGGCTCCATTTATCGCCAAGCACCTCAAGCGTGAGATTGATTGGACAGCCTGATCGTTGCGTCTCACTCATCTGTAATCGTCGTTCGCCAAAATCCGCTTGCATTGTTGCATCAGCAATCTTATCGTGCAACTGGTTGCAAAATAAGATCAGTTGCTAGGAGCGAAATGGCGAAGCTGATCATGTGGAATCTGATGACGCTGGATGGTTTCGTTGAAGGGCCGAACCGCGACCTCTCCTGGCATTTCGATGTGTGGGGCGAAGAACTCGAACGCCTGTCGATCGAGCAAGGACACAGCGCCGGGGCGCTGCTGTTCGGGCGACTGACCTATGACTTGATGGCGCGGCACTGGCAGGGAGAGAAGGGTGAGGTGGCCGACTTCATGAATGCGCTGCCCAAGTTCGTGTTTTCACGCACGATCACTGAGTCGAGCTGGAACAACACGCGCGTTTTTAATTCCGACATCAAAGACACGGTGCCGGAGCTCAAACGCGATATTGCGAAGGACATTTATCTGTTCGGCAGTGCCGATCTTGCCGCGAGCCTCATCCCGCATGGTCTGATCGATGAATTTCGTATTGGCGTTTGCCCTGTGATTCTTGGACGCGGCACGCCACTCTTCAAGGAGAGCCCTGAGCGGCTCAAACTGAAGCTCCTCGATGCGAAGCCCTATTCAACGGGCATCGTCGTCCTGCGCTACGAACCCGTGCGATGAAGCGCGTCCCATGTCATTGAAGCTGTACTTCCATCCATTGGCGTCATTTTGCTGGAAGGCGCTGATCGCCTTCTATGAAAACGATACACCGTTCGAACCACATATCGTTGATCTGGGCGACGAAGCCGCGCGCGCCGCGTTCTTGAAGCTGTGGCCGCTCGGAAAATTCCCCGTGGTGCGCGATGAGGCGAAGGGGCTGACGATCCCGGAATCGAGCGTCATCATCGAATACCTTGCGAACCACTATCCCGGTCGCGTGCAGCTTATTCCTGACGATGCCGATCTGGCACGGGAGGTGCGGCTGCGTGATCGCATCTTCGATCTCTATATCCACGAGCCGATGCAGAGGATCGTTGCCGAAAGGCTACGTCCAGCAGACCAGAAAGATCCTTTTGGTGTCGATGAAGCACGCGCGAGGTTGCGAACGGCGCTTGACTTGATCGACAAGGACATGGCATCGAGAAAGTGGGCTGCGGGCGATGTCTTCACCATGGCCGATTGTGCTGCTGCGCCAGCGCTGTTCTACGCCAATCTGGTGATGCCCTTCGGCAACACGCATCGAAATGCAATCCGATATTTCGATCAGTTGATGGCGCGTCCGTCTTTTGCCCGCGTTGTCGAGGAAGCGAAGCCCTATTTCGCCCTGTTTCCGTCCTAAAATGCCGACCTTCATGCGGCCAAACTCATGCACATCGGCAATTCGCTGATATGCGTCCGCAAACCTTCAGGTTGAATCTCATGTCGTCCAGCTTTGCGCGCAACGCAATCGTCCTCGGCCTTCTCTCCGCCATTGGACCGTTCGCAATTGATATGTATTTGCCGGCGTTGCCGACCATCACGGCGGATCTTGGCGCGTCCACGGCGGCGACGCAGATGACCCTGATGGTGTTCTTCGTTGCGTTCGGCGTGTGCCAGATTGTCTACGGCCCGCTATCGGACATGGTCGGGCGCAAGCCACCGCTCTATTTCGGAATTGTGGTCTTCGCCCTCGGCAGCATCGGCTGCAGTCTGGCGCCCAGCATCGACTGGCTGATTTTCTTTCGCTTTGTACAGGGGCTCGGTGCGGCGGCCGTGATGGTGATTCCGCGCGCGGTGATCCGCGACCTGCATACGGGCGTCGATGCGACGCGCTTGATGTCGTTGGTCATGCTCGTCTTCAGCGTCTCGCCAATCCTGGCCCCACTTACCGGCAGCGCACTGATTGTGCCGTTCGGCTGGCGTGCCGTGTTCGTCGCCGTCACCATTGCTGCTGGTCTGTCATTCGCGCTTGTGGCGTTCGTCCTCCCTGAAACGCGCCCGCCCGAAGAGCGTGTTCAAGTCAGCGTTCGAAGTGTGCTCGATGGATTCGGCGAGTTGCTGCGCGACTGGCGCTTCCTGGGGCTGACTTTCATCGGCGGTTTCGGCATGGCGAGCTTCTTCGCGTTCCTCGCAAGCTCGTCGTTTATCTATATCGGCCACTTCGGGCTGACCCCGACGCAGTACAGCCTGACGTTTTCCGTCAATGCGATCGGTTTTATCGGGGCGTCTCAGTTCAGCGCCTATCTGGCGGGGCGTTTTGGCATCGCGCGCGTGATTTCCACGGCGGTCACCTGCTACGCGGCAATGGCCGTTGTGTTGTTTGCTGTCATTGCTGCCGGCGTCGATAATCTGGCCGTGCTCATCGTGATGCTGTTCGTGTCTTTCGCATGGCTCGGTCTCGTCATTCCATCGACCATGGTTCTCTCGTTGGAGGATCATGGCCCCATCGCGGGCATGGCCTCGGCGCTCGGCGGCACGCTGCAGATGATCAATGGAGCTGTGATGATCGTCATCGCCAGCATGTTTTTTGACGGAACAGCCCTGCCGATGGTGACAACCATCGCAGTGTGTGCGGTAGCCGCATTCATCTTGACAAAACTGACGCTGCGTCCACGAGAGGTTGCGTCGCAACCTGTAGAGCAGATTTAGAGCTACTTGCGCGAGGCCAGCGCGTCAGCGACAGCCGTGCGAATATCCGCCACGGCAAAGGGCTTGGTGACAACGTCATGCACGATGGCGTCGAGTCCTGAAGCCCGCTCGCGCTGATCGGCGAATCCGGTCATCAGCAGGATGGTCAGGCGCGGAAAATCACGCGCCACCGCGAGCGCCAGGGCAATGCCGTCCATCACCGGCATCTTGATGTCGGTCAGCAACAAATCAAACGCGCCGTCTTCGCGCGTGATGATATCCAAGGCTTCGGCCCCATCTTCAGCCGTGATGATTTCATGACCGTCCATGGCAATCGCGCGCGCGACCAACAGGCGCATCGATTCTTCGTCATCAGCAATCAAAACTCGAGACATTCATGTACCCCCGGCGGCGAGGTCCTGCTTGTGGAAGAACCTCACGGCAATTTCGCGGCCCTCGGCTGGTGGCGAAGCCAAGCGCGTCTTGAACCACGCTTTTTCGCCGGGATGCAGCACGGGCTGTTCCAGCACGGTGTTCCACGCATAGATATCGGCGCCCTTGGCGTTGCGCACGATGAATCTGAGCCGTGGAATTTCGACCTTCTTGTGTGCGACATCGACGATTGCACCCTCGATCAGCAGCACCGGCTTGTTGTCCACCATCTCGGAACTGATCTTGACGTCCTCAATCGACAAACCGCGCAGATTCACGCCCAGTCCCGTCATTTGGAAGAAGGCGGCGGTTTGCGGCATGAGCCGTACGACCTCGGTGCGCCAGGCGATCAACGCGAAGGTGATTGCACCGAGGGCGACACATAGTGTCGGTAGAGCGGATGCTGTCGGAAGTAGCGCGGTCCAGTTGCCGGGCACCTTGAGAGAGGGCTTGCGGCCAGCCTTCTCCGCCTCCGTAGTCTGGTTGTCGTGAACCTCTGTGACATCCTGCGGGGCCTCGGCAGACCATCCGCTGTCGGTTCCATTCGCGGGCTCGGCGGCCGGCGGCTCCGGCCAGTCCGCGGAAATGGACGGGCTCTCCACATGCGGAGCATCATGATTTTGCCAATCATCACCGGCTGATCTGGTATCCGATCCGAAATCGACCTCGGAGGAGGAGGCCGTTGCCGTGCCTTGCGCTGCCATGCCTTGCATTGCCAAGTCTTGCGTTGCCAGGTCTTGCATTGCCAGGTCTTGCGCTTCCAAGTCTTGGGCTGCCATCGGCGCGGTGGTAGCCATCTCCTCCTGGGGCTTTGCCAGCCAGACCTCCCCGCAGCGGGCACAGCGGACCCGGCGCCCGGCGTCGGTGAAATTGGCCGCGTCGACCGCGTAGGATGTCGTACAATTAGGACAGACAATGTGCATGGGACGAATCGCCGAGGTGTTACCGTCCGGAAGCTACCCGGCGTCCGTTAACGAACCGGAAAACCATAACGGCCGCACAAGCTTTTTACGGTCATTCCTTGGTAGCCGCCCGCGAACGCGTTCCGTCCCGGGGCGGTACGGGCATTGATTTCATCGGTCCTGTCGAACGGAGCTGAACTTGGTCCGGTTCGAAAATGTTGGTTTGCGCTACGGGCTTGGTCCGGAGGTTTTGCGCGACCTGACGTTCCAAATACCCGCGCGCTCGTTCCAGTTTTTGACCGGACCCTCCGGTGCTGGAAAGACGTCGCTGCTGCGCATGCTGTTCCTGTCGCTGCGGCCGACGCGTGGTCTGGTGAATCTTTTCGGACAGGACGTTTCGCTGCTCGACAAGAACGCGCGTGCCGCCTTGCGCTCGCGAATTGGCATCGTTTTGCAGGACTTCCGGTTGCTCGATCACATGACCACTTATGAGAATGTCGCGCTGCCGTTCCGTGTCATGGGGAAGAGCGAATCCAGCTATCGCAAGGAAGTCATCGATCTGCTCAAGTGGGTCGGACTTGGACACCGCATGGATGCGCTGCCGCCAATCCTGTCGGGGGGTGAGAAGCAGCGTGCGGCAATCGCACGCGCCGTTATCGCGCGGCCGCAACTTCTGCTGGCCGACGAGCCGACCGGAAACGTGGATCCTTCCCTGGCACGGCGCCTGCTCAATCTTTTCATCCAGTTGAACAAGTCCGGCACTGCTGTGATCATCGCGACCCACGATATCGCGTTGATGGACCAATATGAGGCGCGGCGGATGGTGCTGCATGAATCGCGGCTGCATATCTATGAGTGAGGTCAGCGCCATGGGTATCGCGCAATGAGGGATCTCGGCGACGAAACGTCGGCTGTAACCGCCAATGCACGCAACACATCGCCGATCGTTCCGAGAGGATCGATCGCCGGTCGGGCGCTGATCGCGGTGGTCGCAATCATGACATTCCTCGCGTCGATGACGACTGGCGCGGTGTTGCTGGTGCGGGCATCCGCCGCGGAATGGCAGTCCGATGTGGCGAGTGAATTGACCATTCAGATCCGGCCGTCGCCTGGAAGGGACCTCGAACGCGATACGCGAGCGGTTGTGGAGGCGGCGCGGGCGCAGCCTGGAATCATCGAAGTGCGGCCGTTCAGCAAGGATGAATCGGCGAAGCTGCTGGAGCCATGGCTCGGAACAGGGCTGTCGCTGGACGATTTGCCGGTACCCCGCCTTGTGGTCGCGCGCGTTATGCCAGGTGCGGTGCCTGATTTCGCCGCTCTGCGGGCCAATATCACCAAGGCTGCACCGGGAGCGACGATCGACGACCACCGCGCCTGGATTGAACGCATGCGGTCGATGACGGGCGCGATCGTGCTAGCGGGGACTGGTATTCTCATTCTCGTGATTATTGCGACGGTCATCTCTGTCTCGTTTGCGACCCGGGGTGCGATGGCAGCCAACCGGCCCATCGTCGAAGTGTTGCATTTCGTTGGCGCGAAGGACCGCTACATCGCCAACCATTTCCTCCGGCATTTCCTGCGGCTTGGTCTGGAAGGCGGCTTGATCGGCGGTTTAGCCGCGATGCTGACATTTGGATTTTCGGAGTCCATTGCGAGCTGGTTCTCGGGGACGCCGGTCGGTGATCAGTTCGCAGCCCTGCTTGGAACGTTTGCGTTGCCGGCTTCAGGATACCTGTTGCTCGGCGCGCAGGCCGTGCTGATTGCGATTGTTACAGCCTGGGCGTCGCGGCGGACGCTTTTTGCCACGCTTGAAGAGATCGATTGAGCCATGTTTTTGAAGTCACAGCGGTGCCGAATTTCGCGGTAAAATTGCAGGTGGAGATCGCGCAGTCAAATCATGCCGCCGAATAGTGACAACAGCCCGTCTTTATCGGAAGAAAACCGCGTACGAAACGCGCCGCGGTGGCGATGGCGTGCGGCGATTTTCGCGGGTCTAGTCGCTGTGTTTGCAGGCTGTGCCGGTTTCGTCTGGTTTTTATCGCTTGTGCTCCCGAATGAGCAGAAGCCCGCGCGCACTGCCGACGGCATTGTCGTACTCACGGGCGGATCGTCCCGGATATCAGATGCTGTAGAACTTCTCGCGGAGGGCTATGGCAAACGTCTTTTGATTTCCGGCGTGCATCCCACCAACGGGTTCAGCGACATTCAGCGAACTTTGCCGGACAGCCAGCAACTGCTGATATGCTGCGTCGATCTGGACCGATCTGCGGTCAACACGCGGAGCAACGCCGTTGAAACGCGGCGTTGGGCCATCGAACGCGGTTTCCGATCGTTGATCGTGGTGACATCGAATTATCACATGCCGCGCGCCATCGTGGAACTATCGCATTCGATGCCGAATATCGAATTGATTCCCTTTGCCGTTGTTGGGGAGAAATGGCGCGAGGAGCCATGGTGGACGAGTGGCGCTGCGCTTCGGCTCCTGCTATCGGAATACGTCAAATACTTATTTGCCGAGATGCGGGTGGCTTTTGGCGGTGTTGGACAGGGTGGATTACCGAATACGGAAATTCAGCCGCCAGTGGCACCTCGAAAGCCGGCCACTGCGTCCGCCAATTGATCGGATTGTTCGATGGTTTCGATATTTTTGCGTTCGCTGGTCTACAATATCGTTTTCTATCTGAACACGGCGATCTGGGTCATCCTTGGGCTTCCAACCTATTTCATGCCTCGCCGGGGCATCATCACTATTGCCAAGACCTGGGGACGTACCAGCATCTGGCTGATGGGCGTCATTTGTAACACCAAGGTCGAATACCGCGGTGTGGAGAAGATTCCATCAGGTCCGTTGATCGTCGCCTCCAAGCACCAGTCAGCGTGGGAAACCTTTGCGCTGCTGCAGTTCTTCGACGAGCCTCTCTATATCCTCAAGCGCGAGTTGCTGTGGTTGCCTTTCTTCGGCTGGTACCTGAGCAAGGCGAACATGATTGGCGTGAACCGCAGCGCGGGAGCACGCGCGCTGCTCGAAATGGCGCGACGCGCGCGTGACGAAGTCCGACGGGGACGTCAGCTCATCATCTTTCCGGAAGGCACGCGCACTGCCGTAGGTGCGCCGCCGCGCTACAAGGCCGGCGTCAGCCAGATTTATGTCGGTTGCGGCGTGACATGTATTCCGGTTGCTCTCAATTCCGGTCTGTTCTGGCCGCGGCGGACCTTCATGCGTTATCCCGGCACGATCGTGATTGAATTCTTGGATCCGATTGAGCCGGGACTATCGCGCGACGCATTCACTGAACGGGTGAGCAGTGCGATCGAAGATGCGACCAATCGTCTCGTAAAGGCAGGCCGGGAGGAACAGGTGCGGCTGGTCGGCTTCTCCGCGCCGTCGGCTTTCTCGAGTGAAGTGAAATCCGGTTTGTCCTAGTGTGGCGGTTCAGAAGTCCGCATCATTTGTGCGGCGAGTTTGGAATGCGGACTTCTGAACCAAAGCCACACTAGATCAATAATTTGCTAGTGTCCTTCGATTCCGAAGTTCGCAAACGAAGGTGCTGAGGAATGATGCGAACTTCGGAATCGGGACACTAGGAGGCACTGGATTGTTCGTGTGACGCGGGCCGATGCAGCGCGGCCTCACCGTGAAGCTTCGCAGCAAGTTGGTGCAACGGCACATCTCGAATGCCTTGCGCCTCCAGTGCGGCCACTGTCGCGATGATGTATTCATCATTGGGGCCGAAATTGCCGTGGCCCTGACGCACCAGCCGCAACTGCTCTTCGAGTGAGAGTCGTCCCGCATATTGGTCATGACTGCGGTCAGCGACGTAGACAAGTGCACTCACCCGCTGACGCGCATCGCCCTCGATCCAGACCGAGCGCATCACTTCGCGATAGACACTGGTCACTTGCTCGCGTTCGCGCAGGTATCGGACCGTTCCGTGCCGCTTATCCGAGGCCACCTTGAATACGATTCCTTGGCAGGCCCCGCCACGGTCGAGACCCAGCACAAGCCCGGGCTTTTCGGGCGTGCCGCGATGAACCATCGAATAGATACAAAGCGAACGATGCTCGCCTATCAACCGCGCGGGCTTTTTCTCCAGAAACTCAAATCCGGGATTCCAGATTAAAGAGCCATAACCGAACACCCATAAATCCCCTTCGGGGAATTCAGCATCTGAAAGAACTTTTGCGGCCATACGTTATGGCCTACCAGCACGCCCCAGTGTGTGCAACTCACTAGTGTCCCGGTTCTGACATTCGTATTTACTCGCGGTTATCTCGTCTACGAATGTCAGAACCTAAGGGACACTAGCAAAAACATAAACCTAGTGCGGTTTTGGATCTGACGTTCGTATGATGGACCAGCGGTTAATACCGATACGAACGTCAGATCCGCCGCACTAGACTTCAAGACGATTTGAGTCCACATGGCACCTTTCAAATGCCCAATTCGGGTGCTTTGGGGTTTTTGATGCAGACATCTCAACTCGCTCCGCGTCGTCGCCTTTGGCCTGTTTTTGTCGCGCCGGGACTGTTTTTCCTGCTTGCTGCCGGATGGAGCGCATTCTGGTTCTATGCCGCATCCCAGATCGATACGCAGTTCGAGGGCTGGCGCACCCGTGAGGCCAAGGCCGGGCGCATCTATGAATGCGAAAAACGCTCCGTGGGCGGCTTCCCGTTCAGAATGGAAGTTCGCTGTGAAAATCCACTGGTGACGCTGACATCGCAAACATCGCAGCAGGTTGCGGCCACGCGGTTGACGGCGCGCCTGAAGCAGATTCTGGTCGTGGCGCAAATTTATGATCCGACCAAGATCATCGCGGAATTCACCGGCCCGGCGACCGTGGCCGCCGGTGATCCGGAGCCGCAGTTCGGCGCGAATTGGACGCTCGGTCAGGCAAGCGTCGCGGGCCTGCCGATTGCGCCGCAACGCGTCTCGATGGCTTTCGACAATCCGACGCTCGATCGCATGAATGGTGCCGTATCGGCACCGCTGCTTCGCGCCAGCCATCTCGAACTGCACACGCGTTTGCTGGAAGGCTCATTGAGCGACAATCCCGTGGTGGAAACCGCGTTTCAGCTCACGGCTGGCAGCTTGCAGGGGTTGCATCCCATCCTGGCGGCGCCATTCGATGCTGACATTCGTGCCCAACTACGTGGCTTAAAAGATTTTTCGCCCAAGCCGTGGCCGGAACGATTTCGCGAAATTCAGGCCGCCAATGGGCGGCTCGACTTCACGCAATCCCGGGTGCAGCAGGGAGACGTGATTGCTGTCGCAGCAGGCTCGCTTGCTATCACGGCGGATGGTTACCTCGATGGCGAGCTAACGATGACGGTGGCGGGCATGGAGAAGATCGTGCCGATGCTCGGTATCGATAAGCTGTTTGCCGATAACGGTACTCAGCCAAGCAATCGTGGTGGAGCTGGCGTCAATGTGCAGGACGTCAACAAACTCATTGGTGCACTCGATCGCTTTATTCCAGGCCTCGGCGATGCCGCGCGCAAGAACACCAACGCCGGTGTGATGGCCGGAATCAATATGCTTGGAAAACCGTCGACGCTCGAGGGCCGCAGTGCGCTGGCTTTTCCGCTGCGGTTCGTCAACGGCGCAGTGTTGATCGGTCCACTCCGGGTGGCACAGACCCCGCCGCTGTTCTGATTATTTTTCCGGGGCTTTCTTCGGCAGGTTCGCGTGTGGCCGGCCGAAGTCAGCGCTCGCGGTCTCCTGTCCGAGATTAACGATGCCGCGACGGATTGCGCGCGTACGGCTGAAGTGGTCGAACAACACTTCGCCGTCGCCGCGGCGGATCGCGCGGGTGAGCTTCGACAAATCCTCCTGAAACGTGCCGAGCATCTCCAGCACCGCTTCCTTGTTCGCAAGGAACACGTCGCGCCACATGGTGGGGTCGGAGGCGGCGATGCGTGTGAAATCGCGGAAGCCACCAGCAGAGAACTTGAGCACTTCTGAGCGCGTGACATCTTCGAGCTCGTCGGCGGTGCCGACAATCGTGTAGGCGATCAGATGCGGGAGATGACTGGTGACCGCGAGCACAAGGTCATGGTGATCCGCGGCCATGGTCTCGACGTTAGCACCGAGCGCACGCCAGAACTCTGCGAGTTTTTCCACGGCTGATGGATCGGCGTCAGGCGGCGGCGTCAGGATGCACCAGCGGTTGATGAACAGCTCGGCGAAGCCGGCATCGGGGCCCGAGTGCTCGGTGCCCGCGACCGGATGGGCCGGAATGAAGTGAACCGTCTTCGGCAGATGCGGCGCCATTTCGCGCAGAATCGTGGCCTTCACGGAGCCGACGTCGGAAACGATCGCACCGGCCTTGAGATGAGGCCCAATGCTGGCAGCGACGTCACCGCAAACGCCAACAGGCACGCAGACAATCACCAGATCGGCATCCGTCACCGCCTCCGCATTGGTGGCTGGGACCCGGTCCGCAAGTCCAAGCTCAACCGCCCGATCCCGAACTTTGGGGGACGCGTCGGTCGCCACTAGCTCACCGGCGAGGCCAAGCTGCTTGACCGCACGGACAATCGACGAGCCGATCAGGCCGAGCCCGATGACTGTGACCCGTGCGAATTGCGGCGCGTTGTTCACGTTATTTCCGTCCCATGAATTCGGCGAGCGCTTTGACCACCAGACGATTGGCTTCCTCGGTGCCGACGGTCATGCGCAGTGCGTGCGGCAGCTTGTAGTTCTTCAACGCCCGGAGGATCAATCCGCGCTTGGTGAGGAAGGCATCCGCATCGTCGGCCGTTTTGCCTGCTTCTTGCGGGAAGTGGATCAGAATGAAGTTTGCGGCACTCGGCGTCACGGTGAGGCCCAGCTTGCTGACTTCGTCCGTCAGCCAAGCGCGCCACTTGTCCGTGTGAACGCGGGACCGCTCCTGATGGGCGGTGTCTTCCAGCGAGGCGACAGCCGCTAGCATGGCCGGCGTGCTGACGTTGAAGGGACCGCGAATGCGATTGACCGCATCGACGATGTTTGCCGGGCCGTACATCCAGCCGACACGCAACGCGGCAAGACCGTGAATCTTTGAGAAGGTGCGCGTCATCACCGTATTGTCGGTGGTCGAGACCATCTCGATGCCTGCCTCATAATCGTTGCGCAGGACGTATTCGGAATACGCCGCATCGATCACCAGCAGCACATGCGACGGCAATCCCGCGCGCAGGCGCTTCACTTCGTCGAACGGCACGTAGGTGCCAGTCGGATTGTTCGGGTTTGCAAGCCACACCATCTTGGTACGCGGCGTCACAGCCTTCAAAATGGCATCGACATCCGCCGTGAAATTCTTTTCCGGCGCGATGACATTGATGGCGCCGTTCGCCATGGTCGCGATCGGATACACCAGGAAGCCGTGCGTGGTGTGAATCGCTTCGTCGCCCGGGCCAAGATAGGCGTGCGCAAGCAGATTCAGGATTTCATCTGAACCCGCGCCGCAGATGATGTGGTCGGGATCGAGTCCATAGGTACGGCCGATGGCTTCACGAAGGACGCGTGACGAGCCTTCAGGATAGTCCTCGAGATGATCGGCCGCCGATTTGAACGCTTCGATCGCCTTGGGTGAGGGGCCGAGCGGAGTTTCATTTGCGGACAATTTGAACACGCGCCCGGTCAACCCTGCTCCGCTTTTCCCGGGCGTGTAGGGTGCGATATCGAGAATGCCGGGGTTCGGCACGGGACGTGACATCAACTCAAACTCCAAAAAAAGAAAAGGTCTTAGGCCCTAGCGTGGTGGTTCAGAAGTTCGCTACGAGGTGCGCTGCATTATGAGGTGAACTTCGGATTCGGGACACTAGATGTGCCGTTTGGTGGCACCGTATAGCGCGTTGCATGGCCCCCGACGAGAGCGGAGGAGCGCACGGATGCCCCGGCTGCGATCAGCGCAGAGGTAATCTTGTCCAAGCCCCCTGGCCCTGGCACGGACACCAGCAGCGCCGCGCCATCGGAGGCAGTGTCGGGAACTGCGGTGATCTCGGAGAACGGTGACAATGCACGGGCGACGTCGGCGCTCCAGCCCGAAACGCGGACGCTCCACATTTCGATCTCGGTGACCATCGCATCGGCTGCGACACGAGAGACGACGAACACCGGCAGTGCTGCCGGGTGGTCCGCACGTTCGATAAACGGCAGACGTGCGATGATCTTCGGCGCGTTCTCTGCTTCAAGCGTCAGCCACCACGGCTCGCGGCTGCTCGTGGCGGAGACCAGCGCGAGATCGCCCTTCGATTTCGCAACGGCATCCACTGCTGCTGCCGCGCTGAAATGCGCAACAAACGGCACAGTGAAGCCAAAATGGAATCGGGCGGAGTCCCGCATGGCGGACTCTCCGCCGGACAAGTCGGCGTGCAGTGAGAATGGCGCCTGAACGTAAGTGAACGTCGAGATGATCACGCGCCAGATGCTCTCGACGGTGTCGAGCGGCAGGATGCCGCGATGCCGCTGCGCCAGCCGGCGCATCATGTCGGCTTCGCGCGCAGGACGAAACGCCGAGCCGACTTCCTGCGTCTTCTTTACCGAGATCAGGCGATCGATGATGTCGCCACGCTGCATCAGCAGGCTATGCACCTGCTCGTCGATCTGATCGATTTCGCGGCGAAGATCTTGCAGCGAAATGGTGGGCGTGGGCTCTTTGGACATTGGATCATGATTTCGGTTTGCAGCCCGAAAGCCGCGGTGGAAGTCGGTCCTGCAAAATGGTTGGCAGATCGCATTGATAGGAGGCGGGACCCGCGAAAGCAAAGAAAACATTGCCCCCTAGGTCAAGCTGACCTGGTGCTTACCTTGACGGAGGGGCTCTTGAGCACTAATTTCAAGGCAATCCCGTGGTCATTTGAGCCGGCCGGCTTGCAGCCACGTTAAAGAACTCGCTAAACAGGCCGGGGATGAAAGGGATCCCGGCCGAACGTTAGTTCAGGCCGGTTTTTTTATGGCCTGAGTTTGGTGTCGGTTGTAGCGACTTCCTGAGAGGCCAGTGTTGGTATGGTAAATATTCAGCCGCTCAAGCCCCCGACGGTGCAGCCCAGCGAACGGGCGCACGAGGCGGATCATCCGTCATCGCTGGTGGCGCAGTTCGGTGCGGGCACGCCATTGCGGCTGGATAGCGGCGTTGATCTCGCACCGTTTCAAATCGCTTATCAAACCTATGGCCAGCTCAATGCCGACCGCTCGAATGCGATCTTGATCTGCCATGCGCTAACAGGTGATCAGCACGTCGCGAATGTCCATCCAGTCACCGGAAAGCCGGGATGGTGGCAGACGCTTGTTGGTCCCGGCAAGCCCATCGATACCAATCGCTATTTCATCATCTGTTCCAACGTCGTCGGCGGCTGCATGGGTAGCACCGGACCGTCATCGACCAATCCCGAGACCGGCAAACTGTGGGGACTGGATTTTCCGGTCATCACGATTCCCGACATGGTGCGCGCGCAGGCGATGCTGATCGATTATCTCGGCATCGACAAATTGTTCGCTGTCGTTGGCGGTTCAATGGGCGGCATGCAGACGCTGCAATGGACGACGGCGTATCCAGAGCGCGTGTTTTCAGCGCTGGCGGTGGCGTGCAGCACGCGACACTCGGCGCAGAACATCGCCTTTCATGAGTTGGGCCGCCAGGCTGTGATGGCTGACCCGGATTGGCGGGCTGGACGATATTTCGAAGCGGGCACGCATCCACGGCGCGGGCTCGGTGTCGCGCGCATGGCCGCGCACATCACGTATCTTTCAGACGCTGCCCTGCACCGCAAGTTTGGCCGCAGGCTGCAGGACCGCGAGACACCGACATTTTCCTTCGATGCGGATTTCGAGGTGGAGAGCTATCTGCGCCACCAGGGCTCATCCTTCGTCGAGCGCTTCGATGCCAACAGCTATCTCTATCTGACTCGCGCGATGGACTATTTCGACATCGCAGCCGATCACCAGGGTGTTCTCGCGGAGGCCTGGCGCAGCACGCGCACGCGCTTTTGCGTGGTCTCGTTCACCAGCGACTGGCTGTTTCCGACCTCAGAGTCTCGTGCGATCGTTCATGCTCTTAACGCCAGCAACGCGCGTGTATCGTTTGCCGAGATCGAGACAGATCGCGGTCACGATGCGTTTTTGCTCGATGTGCCCGAATTCATCGACATTTCACGCGCGTTCCTGGAATCGGCCGCATCAGCGCACGGCCTGACATCAGCGAGCCGATAACATGGCATTGCAGGATCAGGCATTTCGATTAACGGCGCGGCTCCCCGTCAGCGAGGAGGGTTATCGCAGCGATCATTTGCTGGTAGCGCAGATGGTAGAGCCCGGTGCCAAGGTGCTCGACGTCGGCTGCGGCGAGGGCGATCTGCTGCAATTGCTTGAGACGCGTGGTGTTGACGGCCGCGGTATCGAACTGTCGCGTGAGGGCGTGAACCGCTGTGTCGCCAAGGGACTCGCGGTGGTGCAGGGGGACGCGGATACCGATCTCGTCAATTATCCTGACGACTCGTTCGACTATGTGATTCTATCGCAGACTTTGCAGGCAACTCGTCAGCCGCGCGTCGTGCTGGAAAATCTCTTGCGGATCGGACAGCGTGCGATCGTCTCGTTTCCGAATTTCGGTCACTGGAAGATGCGGTTGCAGCTCCTGATCAAGGGACAGATGCCGCGCACCGAAAATCTTCCCGCGACATGGTACGACACGCCGAACATTCATTTCTGCACCATCAAGGATTTCGTGCAGCTCTGCGACGAAATCCATGTCAAGATGGAGCGTGCTGTCGCGCTTGATCTTTACGGTCAACCGCTGCGTCTCAATGCGCCATGGTGGTTTTGGAACATGTTTGGTGAGCAGGGCGTGTTTCTTTTGAGCCGTCGCGATTAACGTAAACGGCCAGAACATGGCGCGAATTCGTTAGCGATCCCCGCTAAGTTATCATTCGATAAGCGCGTAGTGCATAGCTGTCCTGTTGACAGCCATTATGAGCGCGATTGTCTTTTTTCTGCCATATCGGGCCCGTTTTACGCCCGCTCTCGCATGTCGCTTCGAATAGGGGGCGGCGGAAGTTGGGGGTGTAACGGGGACTCATGAATGTATGTAAGTAATGCGTTTCGCCGGCCAGGCGTGCTCACTGCTGTTGCATTGTGCTCACTGGCAATCGTCGCTGTTGCGACACCGGCCTCGGCGAGGCCACACCACGGTGCAAGCCGGCATTCTCACTCTCACCACGTCAAGCATCACATCAGCAAACATCATCGTTATCGCCACGTCCGGCATCGTCGTGCGCGGCATGCTGCGCTGGTTGAAAATCAAGCGTCGGAAAATACGGGCGGCTTTGGCGTTGTGTCTGACATTGTCGCGGAAGCCCGCCGTTATATCGGCGGCAATCCGACAGGCCGCAGCCGGCTGTGGTGCGCACGTTTCATGAATTTCGTGTTGCAACGTTCGGGTCACCAAGGGACGGGATCTGATTTGGCGCGTTCATTTGCAAGCTATGGACACCGTGTATCCGGCCCGCAGGTTGGCGCGATTGCGGTGATGAGCCGTCGCGGTGGCGGCCACGTCGGTGTCGTGAGCGGCGTCGATGCGAAGGGCAATCCGATCATCATCTCTGGCAATCACGGCCGTCGTGTCGCTGAAGCCACCTACTCGCGTGGGCGAGTCTACGCCTACGTCATGCCGTCGAGCTGACGGGTTCGATGGTATCGCCGGCGGTAACTGCATCGCCGGCAAACTGCAGGCAGGTCCAAAGGTTCGCGTCTTCTGCGCTGATTTCCTCAAAAGTTCCCGCTCCGAGGCACTTCTGCGACGAATTTTTGGGCCTGCCTCTTTCCCAGACGATTCTGGGTTCCCACATTTGGGTCAAGCCGGCCGAGGCGC
Organism: Nitrobacteraceae bacterium AZCC 1564; assembly: GCA_036924835.1. Taxonomy (NCBI): domain Bacteria; kingdom Pseudomonadati; phylum Pseudomonadota; class Alphaproteobacteria; order Hyphomicrobiales; family Nitrobacteraceae; species Nitrobacteraceae bacterium AZCC 1564. The sequence continues at coordinate 2,193,708 of JBAGRR010000001.1, read as the reverse complement.
CGGTCCGCCCGCTCCGGGTTGACGAATATCAACGCCGGACGGGAAAACCCATTGAAGATGCCGATCTTGTGCTTTCGGGGCAGGACGGCAGGCTGAGGGACACAGAATGAATGTCGAAAAATACACCGACCGTGTGAAGGGATTCATCCAGTCGGCACAGTCATTGGCTATGCGTGAAGGCCATCAACAGTTCACGCCTCTCCACATTCTTAAGGTTCTGCTGGATGACAGCGAGGGCCTTGCCGGCGGCCTGATTGACCGATCCGGCGGAAATTCTCGGGCCATTCTCAAGGCCACCGAGGATGCTCTCAACAAGCTTCCAAAAGTTTCGGGCTCCGGAGCAGGGCAGGTCTATCTTGCACCGGCAACGGCGCGCGCTCTCGATGCTGCTGAACAGGCAGCCGATAAAGCCGGCGACAGCTTCGTCACGGTGGAACGGCTGCTGCTTGCGCTGGCGCTCGACAAGGACAGCGAGGCAGGCAGCCTGCTCACCAAGGGTGGGGTTACGCCGCAAAATCTCAACGCCGCTATCAATGCGTTGCGCAAGGGACGCACGGCCGACAGCGCCACGGCGGAAAATGCCTACGACGCGCTGAAGAAATATGCGCGCGACCTGACGCAGGCGGCCCGTGACGGCAAATTGGATCCGGTCATCGGCCGCGACGAGGAAATCCGCCGTACGATCCAGGTGCTTTCACGCCGCACCAAGAACAATCCCGTGCTGATCGGCGAACCCGGCGTCGGCAAGACCGCCATCGTGGAAGGTCTCGCATTGCGCATCGTCAACGGTGACGTGCCTGCGAGCCTGGAGGACAAGAGGCTGCTGTCGCTCGATCTCGGCGCGCTGATCGCGGGCGCCAAGTATCGTGGTGAGTTCGAGGAGCGCCTGAAGGCTGTTCTGACTGAAGTCACGGGTTCGGACGGCCAGATCATCCTCTTCATCGATGAGATGCATACGCTCGTTGGGGCCGGCAAGGCAGATGGCGCGATGGATGCGTCCAATCTCCTGAAGCCCGCACTGGCGCGCGGTGAATTGCACTGTATTGGCGCGACCACGCTCGATGAGTATCGCAAGCATGTCGAGAAAGATGCCGCGCTCGCTCGCCGTTTCCAGCCGGTGTTCGTCAACGAACCGACCGTCGAAGATGCGGTTTCGATCTTGCGTGGGTTGAAGGAAAAGTACGAGTTGCATCACGGTGTCCGCATCACGGACTCCGCGATCGTAGCTGCCGCGACGCTCTCCAACCGTTACATCACCGACCGCTTCCTGCCGGACAAGGCGATCGACCTGATCGACGAGGCTGCCGCGCGGTTGAAGATGCAGATCGATTCCAAGCCGGAAGAGCTCGACAACATCGACCGTGAGATCGTGCGGTTGAAGATCGAGCAGGAGGCCTTGAAGAAGGAAACCGACGCGGCATCGAAGGATCGCCTCCAGCGCCTGGAGAAGGAACTCGCGGAGCACGAAGAGAAGGCCGATGCACTCACCACCAAATGGCAGGCGGAACGCAGCAAACTGTCGGACGCGCAGAAGATCAAGAGCGAGCTGGAGCAGGCGCGCCAAGAACTGACCGATGCGCAGCGGCGCGGCGAGTACCAGAAGGCCGGCGAGTTGGCCTATGGGCGCATTCCAGCCCTCGAAAAGCGCTTGAAAGAGCTTGAGGACAGCGAGCGGGCCGGCGGAGCCGTGCTTGAGGAAGCAGTCACCGCCAATCATGTCGCCCAAGTTGTCTCTCGTTGGACTGGAATTCCAGTCGACAAGATGCTCGAAGGTGAACGCGAGAAGCTGCTCAAGATGGAGCTTCAGCTTGCCAAGCGCGTCATTGGTCAGGCCGAGGCCGTTACGGCTGTTTCGACCGCCGTCCGCCGCTCACGTGCGGGCCTGCAGGATCCAAATCGGCCGATCGGCTCGTTCATGTTCCTCGGCCCGACCGGCGTCGGTAAAACCGAGCTCACCAAAGCACTCGCCGAATATCTGTTCGACGACGAGACTGCACTCGCCCGCATGGACATGTCTGAGTACATGGAAAAGCACTCGGTCGCCCGGCTGATCGGTGCCCCGCCAGGCTATGTCGGCTACGACGAGGGCGGAGCGTTGACCGAAGCGGTGCGGCGCAGGCCGTATCAGGTCGTGCTGTTTGACGAGATCGAGAAGGCGCATCCTGATGTATTCAACGTGCTGTTGCAGGTGCTCGACGATGGCCGCCTGACCGATGGTCAGGGCCGCACGGTCGATTTCCGCAATACGCTGATCATCATGACGTCAAACCTCGGCTCGGAGTATCTGGTAGGGCAGGCGGAAGGTGAGGACACCAGTGCCGTCCGTGATGAGGTCATGGCCATCGTCCGTTCGAGCTTCCGGCCTGAGTTCCTCAATCGCGTCGATGAAATCATCCTGTTCCATCGGCTGCAAAGGAGCGAAATGGGGCGGATCGTTGATATCCAGATGCAGCGGCTCTCGCGATTGTTGGAAGATCGCAAGATCACGCTCGCGCTGGACGACAAGGCGCGTGACTGGCTTGCCGCGAAAGGCTGGGATCCGGCTTACGGGGCCCGCCCGCTCAAGCGAACGATCCAGCGCGCCGTTCAGGATCCGCTTGCCGAGATGATTCTCGCAGGTCAGATCCATGACGGTGAGACGGTCGCGATCTCGGCGAATGACAGCGGGCTGACCTTCAACGGCCAGCTTGCGGAGCTCGAGCCGGCGGCGTCTGTGCCAAAGGGCCGGCTGCATTAAGCGGAAGCTCGATTACGGCTGGAGAAATCCAGCCGTAACTGCTTTGGCGAATCAGCTCAAAACGATTTTCAGAGTTAGCGATCGCCAGCCTGGGCGGTCTTCTGTCCCTTGCCGGCCTGCGCAGGCGGACGGCCGCCGGGACGATTCGCCATCATGTTGTCGATCCGGTCGCGCTCAGCCTCGAAGTTGGCCAACAGCGGGCCATCCAACGATCGGCCACGCGGAAGTTTGACGCGCATCGGGTCGACAAAGCGGCCGTTGACGAGGATTTCGTAGTGGACGTGAGCGCCGGTCGAGAGACCGGTTGAGCCGACGAATCCGATCACCTGCCCCTGATTGACGCGTTTGCCGGGCTCCATGCCCTTGGCGAAGGCCGTCATGTGGCCGTAAGCGGTCTCATATCCGTTCGGGTGTTTGATCTTGATGTACTTGCCGTACCCGCCTTCCCACTGGGCCTTCTCGATGACGCCGTTGCCGGAGGCGAAAATCGGGGTGCCGTAGGGAGCAGCCCAGTCCACGCCGGTGTGCATCTTGGTGTAACCGAGAATCGGGTGGCGGCGGCCGCCGAAGCCTGAGCGCATGATCGCGTTGTTGACCGGTTTGCGGACCAGGAACTTCTTCGCGCTCTTGCCGGTCTCGTCGTAGTAGTCGACGACCGAGTCGTCAGGCGTCTGAAAACGATAGTATTTTTTGGTTTCGCCGCCGACGGTGAGAGCTGCGTAGAGCACCTCGTTCTTTTTTTCGCTGCTGACCGCTGGGGTTTCGTCTTCGCCAGCGAAGAACACTTCGAACGAATCGCCGGCCTGAACCCTGCGCTGGAAATCCACATCGTAGGAATAGATGCGAATCATATCCTCGATGACGCTGGTCGGAACTTTGTCGCGGAGTGCGGTCTCGTAAATGCTCTGGTAGAGCCGCACGCCGGTGCCGTCATCGTCGTCGTCATCATCGTCGTCGCTCTTGCTGGCGGTTTCGGTGACGCTGTTGAAGCTTTGCGCGTCGACGGCCACGTACTTGCCGAGGTCGGACAGCGCTGCGACGGCTTCGATGGTCGTGTCGTTGGCGACGATCACGCGCACGGGTTGCTGGCGCTGTTGTCCCGGGCCGGCCGGAGCCATCAAGATCCGCAGTTTCTGGCCTTCCTTCAGGCCGCCATCGCGACCGCGGGCGCCGAGGTTGTTGGCGATTGCCTGCGCTTCCCCGGGCGTCGCGCCCATGTCCCGCAGAATGCTTTGGACCGTATCGCCCTTCTTGACGATGTGAATGCGCTCGCCGGACGGATTGCCGCCGGTGATCTGATCCTTGGTCTTCGGCAGCAGCGTCACGTTTTCTGGCACGACGCGGGTTTCAAAACCGGCGTAAGGATCTGGCGTGCCTTCCGCGGCGTAGGCCATCTTCATGTCGGTCGGCATGGTGGATGCGTAACGAACGGCGCTGTTGCCGCGCCAAGCCGAGGCATCCCGCACCCGCATCAGGACTTCGTCGATGGCGACATTGACCGCGATCTTGGCGCGCGGAAGCACCGCGGTGAGATCGCGGGTCACGAACGAAACCTCTGCATCCGGCTCGGCGGCGTTGGGGCTTTGCTGATCACCACTGTCGGTCGCCGGCGCGGAGCCCACATCGGTCAGAAGGCGCTGGGCGTTGAAAGGCGGAATTTTTGCGGAGAGGTCGCTGGTCGCCAGGGACAAATTTCCGGCGATTCGCACGAAGGGGCGCACGCGCATCACCTCGCGGTTGCCAGCGCGGGTCGCTGTCGAGACCCGAATCACCTGTCGCGCCGCGGCCGAATCACTTGGCGGGGGCAGCCGGTCGCTCTTGCGTGCAACGCTGGCCTTGTCGCTCGCGCCAAATGCTCCGCGCAACGCGCCTTCGACGTGTTCGGGAAGTTTCGCAAACGTCATCTCGCCGTCGAGAGACGCAAAAACGGCGCCGCCGATCAGAGCCGCACCGCACAGACCCGTGAGAATCGTGCCGCTAAACCACTGCACAGACACGCGGCGGCGATCGATAACGGCGGCTTCCGAGCCGTCAACTGACAGCGGGGGCTCATGTCCGAGATCAATGATCCCGGCACGACCATAGTGTCCCCCGCGTGACGTCCCGTGGCTCAAACCGCCTTCCCCCCAAGTCTCTCATTGGTCAACGAGCATGGTGCATCCTGAATGCGGCTCTTATGGGAACCTCAGATGCCTCGTTGTCTTCATCGATGTGACCCGCCGTGCGCCAAAGTGCTGGTCAGACGGGTCTACGTCAATGCCGTTTGCCTCGTTGATGCCTCGCGCCCGGGATCATCCAATTGTTCCCCATGCACCCGACGATCTTTTTTCGAGCTCGGCCGAACAAATTTTTCAAAAAAAATTTGCCCGACGAGGGCATCGCCGGGCATCAGAACGTCGCAGGAATGTGGCTCAAGTACGGCTGAAGCCCTGATAAATCAGCACTTTCTTGCGCGATCCGAATTTGTTTGGGTCGATGCGACGATTTGTTGACAGAGGCGTTGACAAGCGCGGAAGGGCTGGCCTATAAACCGGCCACTGAGCGCGGCGGCGCCGGGGCAACTGGCCCAGGCAAGCTTCCGCGCCTGTTAAGCTCCTCTCTCTGATGAGTGAAACAACAGCCGATAGTTGTCGGTTGTTAATCGGCGTCGGATGAGGTTGCTAAGGTCTCTATATAAGTGGAGACCGTTGAAATTTGATGACTGTCCAGCCATGGATGGTTTTTGGAACCCTCGGGTTCCGGGCTGTTTGACAAGTAAAGATGAAGAAAGAGAAACGTGGACGGCGGAGTCCTTGCGGGTCTCGATCACCGGAAAGCTTCGGCTTTCAAGGATTGAGACCGGACGAAAGACTTCGGCGGTACACGTTTAAAGGTTACACCATCGCTATCAACGATGTGAATCGCGGATGGCACGTCGGCTTCGGCTGACAAAATATGGTGGGACCTCGTCAAACGTTGTGATCAGCCGGTTCAAAAGTTTCAAGTCCAACTTGAGAGTTTGATCCTGGCTCAGAGCGAACGCTGGCGGCAGGCTTAACACATGCAAGTCGAGCGGGCGTAGCAATACGTCAGCGGCAGACGGGTGAGTAACGCGTGGGAACGTACCTTTTGGTTCGGAACAACCCAGGGAAACTTGGGCTAATACCGGATAAGCCCTTACGGGGAAAGATTTATCGCCGAAAGATCGGCCCGCGTCTGATTAGCTAGTTGGTGAGGTAATGGCTCACCAAGGCGACGATCAGTAGCTGGTCTGAGAGGATGATCAGCCACATTGGGACTGAGACACGGCCCAAACTCCTACGGGAGGCAGCAGTGGGGAATATTGGACAATGGGCGCAAGCCTGATCCAGCCATGCCGCGTGAGTGATGAAGGCCCTAGGGTTGTAAAGCTCTTTTGTGCGGGAAGATAATGACGGTACCGCAAGAATAAGCCCCGGCTAACTTCGTGCCAGCAGCCGCGGTAATACGAAGGGGGCTAGCGTTGCTCGGAATCACTGGGCGTAAAGGGTGCGTAGGCGGGTCTTTAAGTCAGGGGTGAAATCCTGGAGCTCAACTCCAGAACTGCCTTTGATACTGAAGATCTTGAGTTCGGGAGAGGTGAGTGGAACTGCGAGTGTAGAGGTGAAATTCGTAGATATTCGCAAGAACACCAGTGGCGAAGGCGGCTCACTGGCCCGAAACTGACGCTGAGGCACGAAAGCGTGGGGAGCAAACAGGATTAGATACCCTGGTAGTCCACGCCGTAAACGATGAATGCCAGCCGTTGGGAAGTTTACTTTTCAGTGGCGCAGTTAACGCTTTAAGCATTCCGCCTGGGGAGTACGGTCGCAAGATTAAAACTCAAAGGAATTGACGGGGGCCCGCACAAGCGGTGGAGCATGTGGTTTAATTCGACGCAACGCGCAGAACCTTACCAGCCCTTGACATCCCGGTCGCGGTTTCCAGAGATGGATTCCTTCAGTTCGGCTGGACCGGTGACAGGTGCTGCATGGCTGTCGTCAGCTCGTGTCGTGAGATGTTGGGTTAAGTCCCGCAACGAGCGCAACCCCCGTCCTTAGTTGCCATCATTCAGTTGGGCACTCTAAGGAGACTGCCGGTGATAAGCCGCGAGGAAGGTGGGGATGACGTCAAGTCCTCATGGCCCTTACGGGCTGGGCTACACACGTGCTACAATGGCGGTGACAGTGGGATGCAAAGGCGCAAGCCCTAGCAAATCTCAAAAAGCCGTCTCAGTTCGGATTGGGCTCTGCAACTCGAGCCCATGAAGTTGGAATCGCTAGTAATCGTGGATCAGCATGCCACGGTGAATACGTTCCCGGGCCTTGTACACACCGCCCGTCACACCATGGGAGTTGGTTTTACCTGAAGACGGTGCGCTAACCGAAAGGGGGCAGCCGGCCACGGTAGGGTCAGCGACTGGGGTGAAGTCGTAACAAGGTAGCCGTAGGGGAACCTGCGGCTGGATCACCTCCTTTCTAAGGATGATCCTTCAGATTAGCTCACGCTATCTATCGGATCGTTTTAGAAACATTCAGAGGCCAACAGATCGTCAGATCGTTGAGCTTCATTGGCGGGACCCGCCGTCTTCGTTTCTCTTTCTTCGCGGACGAACACGCGCCAGGGGCGGCGCTAGGCAATCAGCGTTGCGTGCAACGCGATGCTAGCAGGCTCCTCGTCGTTAGGGCTTGTAGCTCAGTTGGTTAGAGCGCGCGCTTGATAAGCGTGAGGTCGGAAGTTCAAGTCTTCCCAGGCCCACCAGTTTTGCGCGCCTCTTGATTGAGGTTGCTGCGCTCACGTCACGACATCGTATCTTGCGAAAGCGCTGTCTGAAGCGTTGAGCATTCGTCTTCTGGAACGGGGGCATAGCTCAGCTGGGAGAGCGCGTGCTTTGCAAGCATGAGGTCGTCGGTTCGATCCCGTCTGCCTCCACCAGAAGTTTGGAAGAGGTGATGAGTTTGGTTGTTGTGTTCACAGTGCGCTCCATTCGGGATGCGCCTGTTTGTTGTCCGCGAACATCGTTTCGCATTCAGTGTTTTCACCAAAGACGCTGATTGCGTGATTTCTGACATCGTGAAGAGGAGATCGATCCGAGCTTGGATCGCTGCGTATGCTGTGAGGCATACATTGCGAGACTTGCATTATCTCCGGGTCATTTTCGGCGCTTGGTCATCGCAAGATGATCGAGTTGTAAAATGGCTCTTTTAGCGACGCTTGACCGCATCGCTATCGGTTCGATCTTACGAAGCAATCTGGTCTTTCTAATCAATATCCGTCTGTACGATATGCGTTCGTCGAGGGCGTGTTTCGCAAGAAACGGCGTGCAGGCAACATTCTGCCGAGTGTGTGGATATTGATAATGAGAGCAATCAAGTGCCTTAAGGGTGTTCGGTGGATGCCTTGGCGCTGAGAGGCGACGAAGGACGTGCTACGCTGCGATAAGCCATGGGGAGCTGCGAAGGAGCTTTGATCCATGGATTTCCGAATGGGGAAACCCACCTTCGATAGCCGGAACTCCAAGGCCTTGCCTTGGTGTTAAGCCAAGCCGCGAGGTTTTGGATTTCCGGTTATCAAGTGAAGGTATGAAATCTCTGAATACATAGGAGGTTTTAAGCGAACCCAGGGAACTGAAACATCTAAGTACCTGGAGGAAAGGACATCAACCGAGACTCCGCTAGTAGTGGCGAGCGAACGCGGACCAGGCCAGTCATAAATGTGAGACAACCAGAACCTGTCAGGAAAGCAGGGCCTCAGAGGGTGATAGCCCCGTATGGGTAATGCAAACATTTATGCTCGAGTAAGGCGGGACACGTGCAATCCTGTCTGAACATGGGGGGACCACCCTCCAAGCCTAAGTACTCCTCAGCGACCGATAGTGAACCAGTACCGTGAGGGAAAGGTGAAAAGCACCCCGACGAGGGGAGTGAAATAGACCTGAAACCGGACACCTACAAACAGACGGAGCCCAAGACAT